>NZ_JAGINU010000001.1:4800000-7268141 GCF_017876315.1 Pseudonocardia parietis
CGTTCGCCTGACCGCCGCCCTCGCACATGGTCTGCAGGCCGTAGCGGATGCCGTTGTCGCGCATGTGGTGCACCAGGGTGGTCATGATCCGGGCACCGGAACCGCCGAGCGGGTGGCCGAGTGCGATCGCGCCCCCGTTCGGGTTCATCCGCTCGGCGACCGCGGCGTCGTCGCCCGCGATGTCGGCCAGCCAGGCCAGCGGCACCGGGGCAAACGCCTCGTTGACCTCGAACGCGCCGATGTCGGCGAGCGACAGCCCGGACTTCGCGAGCGCCTTCTCGGTGGCCGGGATCGGCGCGGTCAGCATGATCACCGGGTCGGCGCCGGCGAGCACCGCGGTGTGCACCCGCGCGATCGGGGTCAAGCCCAGCTGCTTGGCCTTCTCGCTGGTCATCATGAGCAGCGCGCCGGAGCCGTCGGAGATCTGCGAGGAGTTGCCCGCGTGGATCACGCCGCCCTGGTCGGAGTCCTTGAACACCGTCTTCAGCTGGCCCAGCGCCTCCAGGGTGCCGCCGCGGCGCACGCCCTCGTCGGCGGTGACGTCCGCGATCGGAGCGATCTGGCCGTCGAACCGGCCGTCGTCCTGCGCAGCCGCGGCGCGCTCGTGCGAGGCCAGCGCGAACTCGTCGAGCTGCGTACGGGAGAAGCCCCACTTCTCGGCGATCATCTCGGCGCCGACGCCCTGGTTCGGGAAGGAGCCGTAGCGCTCCATGAACCCCTCACCGAACGGGTTCTGGTCCATCATCGCCGCGCCCATCGGCACCCGGGTCATCGACTCGACCCCGCCCGCGACGGCGACGTCGTACTGCCCGGCGATCAGGCCTGCCGCGGCGAAGTGCACCGACTGCTGGCTGGACCCGCACTGGCGGTCCACCGTCACGCCGGTCACCGACTCCGGGAACCCGGCGCCCAGCGCCGCGTTGCGGGCGATGTCGAAGGTCTGCTCACCGGCCTGGGACACGCAGCCCCAGATGACGTCCTCGATCTGCGCGGGATCGACCCCCGCCCGCTCGACGACCTGCTTCAGCACGTGCGCGGAGAGGTCGGTCGGGTGCACCCCGGCCAGACCGCCCTTGCGCTTGCCGACAGGTGTGCGCACGGCCTCGACGATGACTGCGTCTCGCACGTCCCATGCTCCTTCGCGACGGGTGGTTCGGCGCTCGGAGCGCCGTCGACGAACCCGACGGTAACAGAAACAGTCAGCACTGACTGTGGGGTCTCGGGGTTGAGCCGCGTCACACGGGGTCCGCTCGGGCCGGCCGGGCGCATCCGTACTCATCCCGGTGCCGGCCGAGTACCTTCGGCCCTCCGTCGTACCCAGTCGTTCCCCCGGGGAGGCCTCTCGTGTCCGAGCCGGCGCAGCCACGGTCCGGAGACCCCTCCCCTCGCCCGGTCGCCGGTCCGGAGACGGGGATCCGGATGGGCACCGCGCGGGGCCGCTGGGTCCTGCTGACCACGGTGCTGGGATCAGGCCTGGCGATGCTGGACGCCACCGTGGTCAACGTCGCCCTGCCGCGGATCGGCGCCGAGTTCGGGGCGAGCTTCGCCGGGCTGCAGTGGACGATCAACGCCTACACCCTGACGCTGGCCGGCCTGATTCTGCTGGGCGGTTCGCTCGGCGACCGGTTCGGGCGGCGCCGGGTGTTCCTGATCGGGGTGGTGTGGTTCGCCGCGGCCTCGCTGCTGTGCGGGCTGGCCTGGAACATCGAGGCCCTGATCGCCGCGCGTGCCCTGCAGGGCGTCGGCGGGGCGCTGCTGACCCCGGGAAGTCTGGCGATCATCTCCGCGTCGTTCTCGGGGCCGGACCGGGCGGCGGCGGTCGGGGCCTGGTCCGGGCTCGGCGGGGTCGCCGGTGCGATCGGCCCGTTCGTGGGTGGCTGGCTCGTGGAGTGGAGCTGGCGGGCGGTGTTCCTGATCAACGTCCCGTTCGCGATCGTGATCGTGGTCGTCGCGCTGCGCCACGTCCCGGAGACCCGCGACCCGCAGGCCGCCCCGAACCTCGACGTGGCCGGCACCCTGCTCGCGGTACTCGGGCTGGGCGGGCTGACCTGGGCGTTGACCGCGGCCGGGGAGAGCGGCCCGGATCCGCTGGTGATCGGCGCCGCCGCGGCCGGGATCGCCGCGCTGGGGCTGTTCGTGCTCGTCGAACGACGCTCCCCGCACCCGCTGGTGCCCGGTGAGCTGTTCGCCGACACCCGGTTCACCGCGACCAACCTGGTCACCCTGCTCGTGTACGCGGCGATGGGCGTGGTGTTCCTGCTGCTGGTGCTCCAGCTGCAGATCGTGGCGGGGTTCAGCCCGCTCGCGGCGGGCACCGCGCTGCTGCCGGTGACCGCACTGATGCTGCTGTTCTCTGCCCGCGCCGGCGCCCTCGCCGCGCGGATCGGCCCGCGGATACCGATCACCGCCGGGCTCCTCGTCGCCGCCGCCGGCATGTTGCTGCTGCTGCGCGTCGACGCGGATGCGTCCTACGTGTTCGACGTGCTGCCCGCGATGATGGTGTTCGGCCTGGGGCTGGCCACCATGGTCGCGCCGCTGACCGCCACCGTCCTCGACTCCGCCGAGGACCGGCACGCCGGGGTCGCCTCCGGGGTGAACAACGCCATCGCCCGCGCCGCCGGACTGCTCGCGGTCGCCGTGGTGCCGGCAGCGGTCGGCCTGACCGGTGACGACTACACCGACCCGGTCGCCTTCGCCGCCGGGTTCCGCAGCGCGATCGGGCTGTCCGCCGCGCTGCTGGCGGCCGGCGCGCTGCTGGCCTTCGCCCTGATCCGCGGCCCGCTGCGCGCCGCACCCGCACCCTCTCAGGACCGCGCCGAACGGTCCCGTACCGACCGGCCCCGACGACCGGGCCCCGACGACGAGTCCACCCCGCCCCGCACCTCGACAGGCACGACGGGGTCGGCTCCGGCCCGCGTGCCGGGTGGAGGCCGGCTGCCGCTCGCGGCCCTGCCGCACTGCGCGGTCACCGGGCCACAGCTCCACCCCAGCACCCACACGCCGGACACGGAACGCGGCCGGACCGGTACGTGATCGCCCTCGCCCGGTCAGCGCGGGGCGCCGCTGCCCCGCGCACCCGCCGCGCGCGACCGCTCGGTGCGTCCCGGCAGGCGCAGCGCGAGCAGCACCGTCACCACCAGGACGGCCGCGACGACCAGCAGCGTGTCGGAGAACTCCGCCGCCGCGCCGGAGTGCAGCGGGTTCCAGGCCGTCCCGTCGCCCGCACCGGAGCGGGCCGACAACACGGCTCCCACCACCGCGGCTCCGGTACCGCCCCCGAGGAAGAACGCGCCCTGGTAGATGCCCAGCCCGACCCCGGAGTGCGCTGCGGGGACGGCTGCGGACACCGCGTTGATCAGCGGTGAGGTGACCATGGCGAGGGAGAGTCCCAGTGCCGACGTGGTCGCGGCGATCGCGAGCACCGGGCCGCCGGCCAGGGTGGACAACGTGAGCACCGCGGCGAGCAGGACGCCGAGTCCGGTGATGATCGGCAGGCGCGCCCCCACCCGGTCGGACAGCCGTCCGAACGGCGCCGACACGGTCGCCACCACCACCGCGCCGGGCAGCAGCACGAGCCCGACCTCCCCCACGCCCAATCCGTTCACGCTCGTGACCAGCTGCGGGATCAGCAGCAGCACGCCCAGGTAGCAGGCCATCATCAGGAACCCGACGAGGGACGCGACGACGAACGGTGCGTTCCCGAACAGTGCGGGCGGGGCGAACGGTTCCCTCGCCGAGCGGATCCGGACCGCGAACGCCACGGCCAGCACCACGCCCGCCGCGATGGCGCCCCACGACGAGACCGCGCCGAAACCGGCACGCTGGCCCTCGGTGACCCCGAACAACACCCCCGCCGCCGCCGACCCCAGCAGCAACCCACCCGGGACGTCGATGCTGCGCCACCCGGGCCGGGCGGCCGTACCGGCACCGGGCAGGACGCGCGCGGCGAACACGATGAGCGGGACGGTGATCGCGGCGGCGGCCAGGAACGGCGCGGTCCACCCGGCCACCTGGGCGACCAGGCCACCGAGTACCGGTCCGAGTGCCTGCCCGACGCCGACTCCGGTGCCGATCAGTCCGAACGCCAGTCCCCGGCGGCCGTCCGGCAGCACCCGGGCGACGGTGACCGACGCGAGCGCGGGGACCGCGGCTCCGCCCAGTCCCTGCACCACCCGCGCGGCGAGCAGCACCGAGAGCTCGGTGGCCAGCCCGGCGAGCAGCGACCCGGCGAGGAACAGGACCAGGCCGGCGCAGAACACCCACCGGATGCCGAACACGTCCGCGATCCGCCCGTAGAGCGGGGTGCCCACCGCGAACGCCAGCGAGAACCCGGTCACCACCCAGCTCACGGCCGCGGCCGAGGCCGAGAAGTCCCGGCCGATCTCCGGGAGCAGCACGATGACCATGCTGTTGTTCATCACGGAGACGGTCACCGCGGTGACCAGCACCGCGAGCAGCAGCCGGATCCGGGGTGCGGGCGGCTCCTGCATCGGTGTCGCCGCGCCCTTCGGAGGGTCGACCGCCCGGGGGGTCGGTGTGGTCATCGGTCGTCCTCCGCCTCGTCGAGCGCGGCGCGCCCCCTGTCAGCGTGCCCGTGTCCGGGGGAGTCTGCGACCTCGAGTCGACTCGAGGTCAACCGTCCGCTCCCCCACCCCGCGGCGCGGGATGTCCGATCCCCGGCCGCTTCCCGGGACGTGATGCTCAGGCCGGGCTGTGCTGCGGTGCCGCGGCTGCGTCGGCCGACCGCGGCTCCGGCTCGCCGGCCCCGTGCTCGCCGGTCCCGTGCTCGTCGGCCTCGTGCTCGTCGTCGTCCTGCCCGAGCAGTCCTTCCTGCCCCGCGACGAGGACCGGCACCGTGATCTGCCCGGCCACGTTGGTCGCGGTCCGCATCATGTCCAGGATCGGGTCGATGCCGATGACCACCGCGATGCCCACGGCGATGACCTCCGGCGGCATGCCGACCGCGGCCAGGGTGAGCGTCAGCATCGTGAACCAGCCGGTCGTCCCCGCGGTGGCCAGCGCGCCGAACACCGCCACAGCGATGATCACCAGGTACTGCCAGGCCGCCAGCGGGTAGCCGGCGACGTGCGCGATGAAGATCGTCGCCAGGGCCGGGTAGACGGCGGCGCAACCGTCCATCTTGGTCGTCGTGCCCAGCGGGACGGCGAAGCCCGCGTAGTTCCGGTCGACACCCAGGTCGATCGCGGCCTGCCGGGACAGCGGCAGCGACGCCCCCGACGACCGGGAGACGAAGGCGAACTGCAGCACCGGCCAGGTGACGGAGAAGAAGCGGCGCGGGCCGACACCGGCGACGAACTTCAGCAGCAGCGGGTACACGCCGAACAACACGAGCGCGCAGCCGAGGTAGACCGCCGCGATCAGCCCGAACAGCGAGCTCACGACGCCGCTGCCGTAGGTGGCGAAGGCATTGCCGATCAGGCCGACGATGCCGATCGGGGCGAGCACGATGATCCACCCGACGATCGTCAGCACGATCTCGAACGCGGACCGGGAGAACGCGACGAACGGGTCGGCCTTCTCCTTCAGCGCGTACGCGGCCGCACCGACCAGCAGCGCGGAGACGACGACCTGCAGCACCTCGTTCTCGGCGAACGCGGCGACCGGGTTGTCCGGGATCAGACCGGACAGCAGCGACTGCCAGGAACCGGCTGTGCGCTCACCGACGGCCTCGACGTCGGCCGGGTCGGCGGCGATCGTCACGCCCTCCCCGGGCCGGCCGATCAGGCCGATCGCGAGTCCGATCAGCACGGCGATCAGCGACGTCCCGGCGAACCAGGCGACGGTCCGGCCGCCGAGCCGGGCCGCGGCACGCCCGCCGCCGAGATCGCGCAGGCTGACGATGCCGACCACGATGGCCAGGAAGACCAGCGGGACCACGGTGAACTGCAGCAGCCCGGTGAACAGGCTGCCGACGGTGTCCAGCGTGGTCGCCAGCCAGTCGGCGCCGGTGAGCCGGGCGGCGACCCCGAGCAGCGCGCCGAGGGCGAGACCGGCGAGGGTGAGGACGGCGAACACGCGGGGCTTACGCCAGGCGCGTGCCGCACGGACGACGAGTGACACGGGTGGGTTCCTTCCGAGACGGGTGGGGCGGCCGGGCTCAGCCGCGACACCCCGTCGTCCCCCGCCGGCAGAAGTCGATCACTCGACGCCGCACCAACATCACACCGATCCCTCGCACGCTCCGGATCAACGCTCCGGCTCCCCGGTCTCTTCCCCGGGCCACGTCACGCCCGTTCGCCGCACCTCACACCTGCAGCAACGGGTGTGCGGCGCGGTCACGGGGTGTGTGGACGCCGGCTCACCTGCGCCAGAAGAGGTGATGCGTCACGCCACTCGAGCTGGGGACGACGTCGAGGTGGAACCGGTCGCGCAGCTCGTCCGGTGACTCCCACAGCCGGGCCCCGGCGCCGAGCTCGACCGTCGAGACCGCGATGTGCATCGTGTCGACGAGGTCGGCGTCGAGGAACCGGCGGATGGTGGTGGCACCGCCGCCGAGTCGGACGTCCTTGCCGTCCGCCGCTTCCCGGGCCCGCTCGAGCACCTCGGCGGGATCGGCGTTCGCGAAGTGGAATGTGGTGTCGGACAAGGTGAACGACGGCCGCTCGTCATGCGTCAGCACGAACACCGGAGTGCGGAACGGGGGTTCGTCGCCCCACCAGCCGAGCCACTCGTGATCGAGCCACGGGCCGCGGTGCGGGCTGAACTTGTTGCGCCCCATGATCTCGGCACCGATGTTGCGGTCGAAGTCCCGCGTGAAGTAGTCGTCGAGTCCACGGCCGCCGCCGGGATCGGTGCGGTGGGGCCAGCTCGCCGTCGCGCCGGCCCACGCGAACATGTCGCCGGGATCGGCATGACCGAACGGTCGCTCGAGGCTCTGGTTCTCACCGGCTCCGAACCCGTCGCGCGAGACGGTGAAGTTCTGGACCCGCAACAGCTGTTCCACGTGTTTCTCTCCTCGAGACGGTGGCTGACGAAGGGGAGACCGGCGGGCCGGACCGAACTCATCGGAGGGCAGGAGGAAATCCCGACGAGGCATGCACGGCTCGCAGATTGCTGACGGCAGGGCGGGCGAGCTGCTCAGCGGCGGAGCTGTGGTTCAGCGGCGGAGCCGTACGTACCGGTCGTCCCATCCGGCTGCGCACCTCCGGGTTCGCACGACGAACGGTCCACCCCCAGCGCCGAACGACCGAAAATTGTTCTAGAGAACACCATGGCCGAGCCGGTAAAATCGAACACATGAGCGATGCGGCGGTGCTGGACCCGGTACTGGAGGAAGACCTGCTGGACCAGTACCTGCAGCGCCCGATCATCGTCGAGGACCCGTGCCCGCACGGCATCCCGGTCGACCTGTGCGCAGCCCTGTGCAGCGGCGATCCGACCGCGGTGGCCACCGTGCACCTGGACCGTCCGGTCGGGCACTCCCTGGCGCTGGACTGCCAACTCGCCGGCGCCGCCCCGCACCTGTTGACCGACGCCCAGATCCTCGACGTCGTCGAAGGCGCCGAACGCCTGCAACGCTGGGTCTCGGCGTTGCGGACCCGGATGATCGCGGTGTTCGCCGACCGCCACCCCGCCGGTAGCCGCGCCGCACCCCCGGATGCCGATCCCCGCGCGATCGCACCGGTGAGCCGGTGGCTACCCGATCAGGTCGCGATGGTGCTCAGCCTCTCCCGCGAACAGGCCCTCGGCGAGATCGCCGGGGCACAGCGCTTCGCCCACGTGCTACCCGCCACCCTGGCCGACTGGGAGGCCGGGCGGATCGACGAACGCAAAGCCGACGCCATCGCCCAGGCCACCATCGTCCTCGACGACGACCTCGCCCGCGAGGTCGAGGCCAAAGTCCTCACCGGCGCCGCGGAGGTCCCGCGGCGGCTGCTGCAGGACCGGCTGCGTCGCGCGGTCGCCAAGGCCGACCCCGACGGTGCCACGCGGCGCCACCAGCGGGCCAAGGCCGACCGCCGGATGTCGATCAGCCACGGCGAGGAGGGGATGGCGTCGCTGTGGCTCGGTGGCACCGCCGAACAAGCTGAAGCGTCCTGGCGGTCGGTGGACCGCCTCGCCCGCGCCGTCGACGCCGCGGACCCGCGCACGCTCGACCAGAAGCGGATCGACACCGCCCACGAGTTGCTGCAGGGCACCCTGACCCTCACCGACCTCACCGACGTGCAAGCCGTGGTCGACCACGTCCTCGCCACCGTCGCCGCACGACAGCACCAGCCGGGCAGCGACACCCCCGCGGAGGTCCCGGCAGGTGCCCGAGCAGAGGTCACGGGGGTATCCGCCGAGGTCGTGGCCGAGGCCGTCGCCCAAGCCCTGGCCCTGGCCCTGGCACACAAGCCCGACCCGAACACCGTGATCGGGCGCAAACCGTTGATCCATGTCGTGGTCGGGCTCGACACCCTGCTCGGCGGCGACACCCCCGGCGAACTCGTCGGACACGGCCCCATCCCCGCCCTGACCGCCCGCGCGCTGGCCGCCGAAGGCGTCCTGAAACGCCTGGTCACCGACCCCCTGTCCGGCTACCTGATCAACCACGGCCGCACCACCTACAGCCCACCCGAACCGACCGACGACCACGTCCGCGCCCGCGACTGCACCTGTCGCGGCCCACTGTGCGCCAAACCCATCCGCGACCTCGACCACCACATCCCCTGGGCCGACCAGGGCCCGACCGACGCCGACAACCTCAACGGCTACTGCCTCGGCCACCACAAACTCAAAGACGCACCCGGCTGGCAGGTCCTCGCCCACCCCGACGGCTCCCTGACCTGGATCAGCCCCTGCGGACGCCGACGCACCACCCACCCCCACGACTACCGGCCCTTCACCGACCCGACGCCCGACCGGAACGGCCCGTCCCACCAGGCCGACGAGGCCGACGAGGCCGACGGAGCTGCCCCGACGGACGCCGCCGAGGACGCAGCCGGAGGTTTTGCCGGTGTCGCGGGCGCCGACGAGACCCCTCCCCCGTTCTGATGTGCGGCTACTACTGCGTCCGGCCGCGCACCGCAGGACGACCACGTCGTCATCGGCCCGGGCCGTCGCCCGTACAGGCCGGCCTCGGTGCCGATCACCCGTGCGGCAGCCCCGCACACCGCACGCCCGGGCGAGGGGCACACCACACCGCCCGGTCGTGGGCATTACCCATCCGTAACGTGGGTCGTGAGAGACCCGGTGCGGCGTACCGCCCGGGAACGGAGGTGTCGAATGGTGGACGAGTCGTCGATCGAGCGGGAGATGCTCCTGCACGGGCAGCGGGTCAGCTACCGCGAGGCCGGTCGGGGCGCACGGCACGCCGTGCTGCTGGTGCACGGCCTGGCCGCCAGCTCGCTGACCTGGGAGCCGGTGATCGCACCTCTCGGGCGCCACCTGCACGTACTGGCCCCGGACCTGCTCGGGCACGGTTCCAGCGAGGCACCGCGCAGCGGCGACTACTCGCTCGGCGGTTTCGCGACCGGGCTGCGCGACTTCCTGGTCGCCCTCGACGTCGAGCGGGTCACGATCGTCGGGCACTCGTTCGGCGGTGGCGTGGCGATGCAGTTCGCCCACCAGTTCCCCGAGATGACCGAGCGGGTGGTCCTGGTCTCGAGCGGCGGGCTCGGGCACGACCTCACGCTGGCCCTGCGCGCGGCCAGCCTGCCGGGCACCGGGCTGGTGCTGCGGTCGGCGGCCTCGCTGACCCCACGCTGGATGCGTCGCACCGTCCAACGGATAGCGCACGCGGTGGGCAGCGTCCCGCGCTCCGATGTCGACGGTGTGCACGCGGCCTGGGAGTCGTTCGCCGACCACGGCACCCGCGGCGCGTTCGTGCAGACCGCACGCGGCGCCCTCGAACCCTCCGGTCAGCGCCTGGACGGCGCGCAGCGGTTGCACCTGCTCAGCGAGGTCCCGGTACTGCTGGTGGGTGGGGACCGCGACAAGGTGATCCCGCTCGAGCACACGCTCGCGGCGCACGAGCGGCTGGCGGGCAGCCGGCTCGAGGTCGTCGGCGGGGCCGGGCACTTCCCGCATGCCGAGCAGCCGCTGCGGTTCGCCGCGTTGCTGCGCGAGTTCGTCGACGACACCGCCCCCGCCGACGGCAGCCGGGAGGCCCTGCGCCGCCGGATCCTCGGCATCCCGTCGCTCACGGCCGTCACCGACGCCGCCACCGGCTGACGCACCCAGGCACGTCACACCCGTTCGCGGCGCCGCACACCCGTCGCAGCAGGTGTGAGGCGCGCCGAACGGGTGTGCGGCCGCCGGCTCACTCCCCCGGCCGCACCTGCAGCTCGTCGCCGGAGACGGTGAGCCGCACGGTGCCGCCGGGCCGCAGCTCCCCCGACAGCAACAGCCGGGACAACCGGCGTTCCACCTCGCGCCCGATCGTGCGGCGCAACGGCCGGGCACCGTGTTCGGGCCGGTGCCCGCGGCGGGCGAGCAGATCGACGGCGTCGTCGTCGGTGTGCAGGGTGACGCCCTGGGCGCGCAGCCGCTCACCGGTCTCGGCCAGCATCATCTCGGTGATCCGGCGCAGCTGGTCCGGGGCGAGCGGGGTGAACAGCACGACCTCGTCGATCCGGTTCAGGAACTCGGGCCGGAAGTGCATGCGGGCCAGCGCCAGCAGCGGCTCCCGGACGTCGTCCGCCGGAGTACCGGCCGCCGCGGCGGCCAGCAGCTGCTCCGAGCCCAGGTTGCTGGTCATGATCACGATGGTGTGCCGGAAGTCGACGGTGCGACCACGGGAGTCGGTGAGCCGGCCCGCGTCGAGCACGCCCAGCAGCGTCGAGGTGACCTCGACGTGCGCCTTCTCGATCTCGTCGAGCAGCAGCACGCAGTACGGGGTGCGGCGCACCGCCTCGGTGAGCCTGCCGCCGTCGTCGTGACCGATGTAGCCGGGCGGGGCGCCGACCAGCCGGGTCACCGAGGCGCGGTCGGCGTACTCGCTCATGTCGAGGCGCACGATCCGGTCCGGCGAGCCGAACAGGGTCTCCGCCAGCGCCCGGGCCAGTTCGGTCTTGCCCACCCCGCTGGGCCCGAGGAACAGGAACGACCCGACCGGCCGGTCCGGGTGCCCCAGTCCGGCCCGGCCCGCCCGGACGGCGTCGGCGACGGCCTCCACCGCCTCGCCCTGCCCGACGACGCGCGCGTGCAGGTGCTCCTCCAGACGCAGCAGCCGGTCCCGCTCGTCGGTGCCCAGCCGGGCGACCGGGATACCGGTACGGCGGGAGACGACCTCCGCGACGTCGTCGGCGGTGATCACCGGGCGGCCGTCGGCCGGGCTCGCTGCGTCGAGCCGGTCCAGCTCCCGGGTGAGCATCGCGGCCCGCTCGAAGTCCTCCGAGTCGATCGCGACCTCACGCGCCCGGCGCAGCTCGCCGGCCTGACGGGTGGTCGCCGCCGTGGCGGCGTCCCCGGAGGTGGTGCGCATCCCGGCCCGGGCCGCGGCCCGGTCGACCAGGTCGATCGCCTTGTCCGGCAGGAACCGGTCCGGCACGTAGCGCGCCGACAACGCGACCGCGGCGTCCAGCGCACCGTCGGTGAGCCGGACGCCGTGGTGGCTCTCGTAGCGGGCACGCAACCCGCGCAGGATCGCCACCGTCTGCGGCTCGGTCGGCTCGGGCACGACGACCGGCTCGAACCGCCGCTCCAGCGCGGCATCGCGCTCGATGTGACGGCGGTAGTCCTCGGTGGTGGTCGCCCCCACCAGGCGCAGCGCGCCCCGGGCCAGCGCCGGTTTGAGCATCGAGGCTGCGTCCATCGCGCCACCGTCGGCCGCGCCCCCGGCACCGACGACCAGGTGCAGCTCGTCGACGAACACCACGATCCGCCCCTCGGCGGCGACCACCTCGTCGATGACGGCGGTGAGCCGCTCCTCGAACTCACCGCGGTACTTGGTGCCCGCCACCATCCCGGCCAGGTCCAGCGCGATCACCCGCACGCCCCGCAATACCGCGGGTACGTCGCCGGCGGCCACCCGGGCGGCGATCCCCTCGGCGATCGCGGTCTTGCCCACGCCCGGGTCCCCGACCAGCACCGGGTTGTTCTTGGCCCGCCTGCCCAGTACCTCGAGCGCCGCGTCGATCTCGGTCTCCCGCCCGATCACGGGGTCGAGCCGCCCGGCCGCCGCGTCCGCGGTCAGGTCGCGGCCGAACCGGTCCAGCCCGCGGGTCCCGCGGCTACCGGGCGGGCGCCGATCGGTGTCGGCGGACGGCTCGTCCAGGTCCCCCAGGGTCTCGAACAGCCGCCCGAGCAGCGGTTCCAGCGGGCCGAACGCGTCGCGGAACGGGTCCTGGGGCATGCGAGCCTCCTCCGGAGCGGGGGCGACACCCGGCGCCCCCACCCGATGGTGCCCGCCGGGCGCCGCCCGCGCCCCGAGGATCACTCCTCGACCTTGAATCCCACCTTCATGCCGACCTGGAAGTGCTGGACCGCGCCCTCGTCCAGGTGCAGCCGGATCTGGGTCACCTCTGCCCAGTCGAGATTGCGCAACGTCTTCGACGCGTCGCTGATGCCGCTGCGGATCGCCGCGTCGACGCCCTCCGGGGAGGAGCCGACGATCTCGGTCACGCGATATGTGTTGGCCATGCGAGGGCGTGCCCTCACTCCGGGGAGGCGAAACCTCACTCCCGCTGCTCAGGCCAGCCCACGGACCGTCCGGGCAGGCGCCCTCGTACCGGCGATACCGGCGACCATCTCCAGGGTCCGGCGCGTCTCGGGCACGTCGTGCACCCGGAACACTCGGGCTCCCGACCAGGCGGCGACGGCGGTGGCCGCGAGCGTGCCCTCCAGCCGATCGGCCAGCTCCGCATCCAGCATCTCGCCGACGAAATCCTTGTGCGACAGCGACATGAGCACCGGATAGCCGGTCGCGACCAGACGATCGCAGTGCCGGAGCAGGGCCAGCCCGTGCCAGGTGTTCTTCCCGAAGTCATGGGTCGGGTCGATCAGGACCCCCTCCTTCGGCACCCCCAGCTCCACCATCGACCGGGCCCGCTCCTCCAGCTCGTCGACGACCTGGCCGACGACGTCGTCGAAGCGGGTCCGATGAGGACGCGTACGCGGGACCAGGCCCCCGGTGTGCGAGCAGACGATCCCCGTCCGGTACTCGGCAGCGACCTCGGCCAGGCCGGGGTCGGCACCCGCCCAGGAGTCGTTGAGCAGGTCGGCGCCCGCGTCACACGCCCGGCGGGCGACCTCGGAACGCCAGGTGTCGACGCTGATGACCACGTCCGGATGCCGCTCACGGACCGCGGCCACGAACGGCACGACCCGCCGGGTCTCCTCGGTCGCGTCCACCGGGTCACCGGGACCGGCCTTGACCCCGCCGATGTCGACGATGTCCGCACCGCCGGCCACCGCGAGATCGACCGCCGCCATCGCGGCGTCGAGCCCGTAGGTCGCGCCACGGTCGTAGAACGAGTCCGGGGTCCGGTTCACGATCGCCATGATCGCGGCGCGTCCATGATCCGGGCACCGGCGATCACCGAACTGCAACGGGCCCACCGCACCTCCACCGGTTCGGCCGGAAGCAACTCCGGCTCCTCTATAGCTACCCGAAACGCGAATCAAGGTGTCACACCGGCCCACGCCCGCGACGGGCGCGTCCACCGGGACGCCCCCCGCCTACCTCGCCGCGGACCCCACGGACAGCGAGGTCAGCGTGTCGAACCCCTCGGCGAGCAGCACCGCCAGGTCCTCCTGGCCGTCCGAGTCCGCCCAGTGCGCGACGGCGATGTCCATACAGTCCAGTGCCGCAGCCACCAGCACGGCGAGCCGCACGGGGGGCCGGCCGCTGTGCCCGGCCCGTTCGGCGAGCGCCGCGGTCAGGACCGGGCGCCAGCCGTGCCGCTTCTCCGCCTGCCGCGACTGCAGGGCGGGGGTGCCCAGGATGAACCGGGTCATGGCCAGGGCCGCCTGGGGATCCTGCAGGTAGAAGGGCACGACACCCTCCAGGGACCGGCGCAGCGCGGTCCAGTGGTCCTCGTCCGCGGGGCGCGCGCGCAGTTCCTCGGCGAAACCCATCGCGTGGTCGTCGAACGCGCTGAGCACCGCCTCCTCCTTCGTGCCGAAGTAGCGCAGGAGCGTGCTGCGCGAGACACCGGCGGCCGCGGCCATCTCGTCGACCGTGACCTTGTCGAAGCCCCGTTCCCTGGAGAGCTCGAACGCGGTCCGGGAGAGCGCCGCACGAACGGCGTCCCTGGCGATCGTGCGGGTGTGTGCGGGTGCGGACATGGACCTGAGTCTAGCAATCGAGACGTGGTTGCCTCTCTGAGAGTAAATCCTTATCCTGATACTCAGTTTCACCTCTGCTGGCGCGTTCCAGTGCCCATCACGTCGCAGTGCCCGTCGCAGCGGAGCACGTGAGAAGTCAGGAGACAGAGTTGTCGCTGAAGGATTTCTATGTCGTCTCGGGCGACACCCACATCATCGAACCCGCCGACCTGTTCAAGACCCGGTTGCCCAAGAACCTGCGTGACCGGGCGTTGTGGGAGGAGGAGTTCACGCTCGACGAGCCGATCGTCGAGGGCGGGCACACCGAGTTCAAGAAGCTGCACACCATCGGCTTCGACGGCTGGACCGTGTCGAAGTACCGCCAGTTCGGCGGCCCGACGCCGGACGGCGACCCGGAGAACATCATCCGGGACATGGACTCCGAGAGCGTCGACGCGTCGGTGATGTTCCCGAACCTGTCGCTGTTCGTGCTGTTCACCGACGACCACGAGCTGTCCATGGCGCACGCGCGGGTCTGGAACGACTACGTGGCCGAGCGCTACGTGCCCTACACCGACCGGATGCGACCGGTCGCGGCGATCCCGATGACCGACGTCGCCGACGCGGTCGCCGAGATCGAGCGGGTGGCGAAGCTGGGGATCAAGGGCATCATGCTGCCCGCGACCCACACCGAGCCCTACTACCGGCGCCACTACGACGCGGTCTGGTCCGCCGCGGTCGCCAACGGGATGACCGTGTTCTTCCACTGCGCCACCGGCGGGGTCATGGCCCGGGAGAACAGCTCCGAGACGGCATCGACCGTGCGCGGCATGATGACCGCGGTCAACATGGGCAAGGGCAACCTGAGCGACGACATGGTCGCCGGCCGCACGCAGGGCGCGGGCACCACCGGGGCGGAGGTCCCGCAGCGACTCATCGCCGAGCTGATCGGCGGCGGTGTGTGCGAGCGGTTCCCGGACCTGCACTTCTCGCTGATCGAGTTCAACGCCAACTGGCTGGTGTCCTACTTCGGGTTCATGGACAAGGCGTGGCGGACCGGGATCGGGCAGGACCCGGACTGGTGGCTGGGCTTCTGGGACGACGACCGCGCGCCGAAGGACCAGCCGGCGATGGGCCAGCTGTTCAACATCAACGGGCAGTGGCCGTACCCGCTCAAGCCGAGCGAGTACCTGCAGCGCCAGATCCACGTCCAGTTCGCGGACGACCGGGTCGCGGTCCAGGCGCGGCACATCACCGGCATGTCCACCCTGCTGTGGGGCAACGACTACCCGCACGCGGAGGGCACGTTCCGCGGTAGCGAGGACTGCGTGGCGGACAACTTCGCCGGGGTGCCCGACGACGAGAAGGCCGTCATCCTGGGCCACACGCTCGCCGGGCTCGTCGGTCTCGACTCGAGCAAGAAGGTCGCCAGGACGCCCGACCGGGCCACGAACGCGGGGCCCGTCTCCGTCTGAGTTCGCTGAATCCGAGGTAACCGAATCGTCGGCCCCGGGTCCATATGGACCCGGGGCCGACGTCATGATGCGTTCAGGGCCGTTCGGTCAGTCCTCCAGCACGCCGCGGTCGAACCGCAGGGTCGGGAAGCCCCCGGCCTCGTCCTCGGCGATCATCTTCTGCAGTGTCGGGCGCCCGGTCGGGTTCAGCAGCTGCCGGACCGGCTTACCGGGGATGTTGGCGCCGTAGAAGTAGCTGCTGGACAGGAACGACGACCGGCCGGCGTTGTCGTTCATCATGTCGGTCCACCGCTGCTCGGCGGCCTCGTCGACCTCGACGACGCGGTGGCCGTGCTCGCGCGCGTAGGACAGCACCGCCAGCGTGTAGTCCACCTGGTCACCGGAGTAGCGCGGGTTGTTGCCCGTGGCGCCGTGCGGTCCACCCGGGAAGAAGAGGTTCGGGAAGCCGGCCGTCAGGATGCCGAGGTAGGTCAGCGGGCCGTCCGCCCAGTACTTCTCCAGGGCGAGACCACCGCGCCCACGCAGGCCGAGCCGGTTGAGCGCGCCGGTCCCGAAGTCCCAGCCGGTGGCCCAGATGATGATGTCGAACTCGCGGTGCGCACCGTCGGCGGTCTCGATGCCGGTCTCGGTGATCCGGGTGATCGGTGTCTCCGGCAGCGAGACCAGGTCGACGTTCGGGTTGTTGTAGGCCTCGTAGTAACCCGTACCGAACGGCGGGCGGCGGCCGCCGAACCCGCTGTCGGTCGGGATCAGCTTCTCCGCGGTGACCGGGTCGGCGACCAGGCCACGGACCTTGGCCGCCACGAAGTCGCACCACTCGGCGTTGACCTCGGGGTTCGTGGTGAGGTCGATGTAGCCCTCGGTGAGCTTGCGGAAGCCGCCGGAGTTCCACAGCACCTCGAAGAGGGCGGCCCGCTCCTCGGCGGTGTGCTCGGTGGAGCTGATCCCGCGCATCTGGTGGTCGAAACCGCTCGGCGAGGTCAGCAGCACCTCGCGGATCCGGTCGAAGCCCGCCTTGATCCCGGCGTTCTCCTCCGGGGACATCGGTGCGTTGTTCAGCGGGGTGACCCAGTCCGCCTTCATCTGGAACACGGTCAGGTTCGCGACGTCGCCCGCGATGGCCGGGACGATCTGCACCCCGCTGGAACCGGTCCCGATCTGCGCGACCCGCTTCCCACGGAAGTCGACGGGCTCGGCGGGCCAGCGGCCGGTGTGGAACTGCGGGCCGCCGAAATCCGTGCGTCCCTCGATCGCCGGGACGAACGGCACGGACAGGTTGCCGCTGGCCGCCACGAGGAAGCGGGTCCGGTGGACGTCGCCGGCCCCGGTCTCGACCGTGTAGGTGCCGGTGGCCTCGTCGAACACCGCCGAGACGACCTCGGAGCCGAACCGGATGTGCCTGCGCAGGTCGAACCGGTCGACGACGTAGTTGAAGTAGCTCTCGATCTCGGGCTGCCCGGCGTACCGCTCGGTCCACTCCCACTCCTGCCACAGTTCGGCGGAGAACAGGAAACCGTAGGAGTAGCTCTCCGAGTCGAATCGCGCCTCCGGATAGCGGTTCCAGTACCAGGTACCCCCGACACCGCCACCCGCCTCGAGGAGCCGGACCGTGAAGCCGGCGTCGAGGGTCCGGTAGAGCTGGTCCAATCCGGTCACTCCGGCACCGATGATCAGGACGTCGACGATCTCCTCGTCCCGGATCCCGTCCACCGCATCCGGCGCCCTCGACGGTTCGCTCATGGTCACCTCTGTCTCGTCGGACGATCCGGTCGTCGTCGACCGGTCGGCTCTCTCGGGAAGAACACCAGTATTACTGTCACTGGCGTCAGTGTCAGCTACTCTCGTGCGGTCCGGCGGAGGCGCCGCCGATCGAGGGAGCAGCGGATGAACGCACGGAGCACCATCGACCTGACCACGATGCGGACGCTCGGTGCGGGCCTGCGGTTCCCGGAGGGCCCCGCGGCCGACCGGGACGGATCGCTGGTCGTGCCGGAGATCGAGGGGGCGGCCCTCGTGCGGGTCCGGCCGGACGGCACCCGGGAGACCATCGCCGAGGTCGGCGGCGGCGCCAACGGCTGCGCCTTCGGCCCGGACGGTGCGATCTACGTGAGCAACAACGGCGGGTACGTCTTCGCCGAGGCCGACGGGGTGCGGTTCCCGGTCGGTGCCGCCGAGGGCTACGCCGGCGGGTCGGTGCAGCGGGTCGACCCGGCGACCGGCGCGGTGGACACCGTGTTCACCGAGTCCGGCGGCGTCCGGCTCGGCGGCCTCAACGACATCGTGTTCGACGCCGCGGGCGGCTGCTACATCGCGGACACCACGGTCGGCGCGATCCACTACGCCGATCCCGTGGCCGGGACGATCCGGGTGGCGGCGTCGGGGCTGCGGGGCCCCAACGGAGCCGGGCTCTCCCCGGACGGCACCCGGTTCTACGTCTCGGAGACCTACTCCGGCCGGGTCCGGGTCTGGGAGGTGACCGGCCCGGGCGCACTCGTCGAGCTCCCGGACCTCTACCAGCACACCGGGCAGGACCTGCACATCCACTGGGACGGCCTCGCCGTCGACGGCGCCGGGAACGTCTGCGTCGCCGACGGGCCGGAGTCCGGTGTACT
Source organism: Pseudonocardia parietis (assembly GCF_017876315.1). Lineage (GTDB taxonomy): Bacteria > Actinomycetota > Actinomycetes > Mycobacteriales > Pseudonocardiaceae > Pseudonocardia > Pseudonocardia parietis. Next base: position 4,818,299 of record NZ_JAGINU010000001.1, read on the forward strand.
GGTGCTCGGTGCGGACGGGGAGGTCCGCGGCCGGGTCGTCCTCCCGGTTCCGGACCGCTACGTCACCAACCTCTGCTTCGGCGGCCCCGCGGGCGACACCGCCTACATCTGTTCGGGTGGTCGCGGAACCGTCTACGAGATGCCGTGGCCCTGGCCGGGCCTGCGCCTGCACTTCCAGCCCTGAGCGCCACATCACCGGGGGCGGCGGGACAGGACATCGTCCATCCCGCCCTCGGCGCGCCACCGCCGGACCAGTGAGGTGAACTCCACCGGGCCGCCGCCGAAGCCCTCGCTGCGCTTGCGCGGCCTGCCCTCGGAGTTGTAGTACCCGGGCGTGCACTCGGCGAGGAAGGCCTGCATGGACACCGCCCGCTCCCGGATCGTCCCGACCCAGGCATCCTCGACCTCCGCGGTCGGCTCGACGAGCACCCGGCCGCGCCGCTCGGCCTCCGCGACCACCGCGCCGACGTGCTCGCTCTGCTCCTCCAGGATGTGCACGAAGTTGACCGACACCGCGTTCTGCGTGCTGCCCAGGTGGAACAGGTTCGGGAAGCCGCGGCTCACCCAGCCGTGCAGCGTGCGCAACCCGTCCGCCCAGTACTGCGCCAGCGTGATCCCCCCGCGGCCGCGCACGTCGGCACCCGCCCGGACCGCCGGGTCCGACCCGATCTCGAATCCGGTCGCGAAGATGACGACGTCGACGGGGTGCTCGACGCCGTCCACCACCAGGCCGCCGCCGGTCATCCGTTCGACGCCCTGCCCGGCGGTGTCCACCAGCCGCACGTTGTCCCGGTTGAAGGCCTGCAGGTAGCGGTCGCTGAACGCGGGCCGCTTGCACATCTGCCGGTACCAGGGCTGCAGGGCCGCCGCCGCCTGCGGGTCCTCGACGATCTCGGTGACCCGGGCGCGCAGCTCCGCCATCTTCTGGTGGTCGGCCAGCTCGATGGCCAGCGCGGGATCCTCCTCCGTGCCGCTGCGCAGCCGCTGCCGGCCGCGGACCGGCGCCGAGTCCGTCCACCGGTCGCCGACCAGGTCCTCGTCGGCCGCTCCCCCGGTCACCAGCAGCAGGAAGTTCTCCCGCCGGCGTCGCTGCCAGCCCGGCTCGAGGTCTGCCCACCACCCCGCGTCGGTCTCCCGGTCGTCGCGGCGGTCGACCGTCGACGGGGTGCGCTGCACCACGACGAGCTCGCGGCAGTGCGGCGCGATGGTCGGCACGACCTGGATCCCCGTCGCCCCGGTCCCGATCACCGCGACCCGCTTGTCCGCGAGCCCCGGGTAGTCGGCCATACCCTCGGTGCCACCGGTGCAGGCGTAGTCCCAGCGGCTGGTGTGGAAGGCGTGACCCGCGAAGTCCTCGATGCCGGGGATACCGGGCAGCTTCGGCTTGTTGAACGGCCCGCTGGACACCACCACGTACCGCGCGGTGAACGCGTCCCCGCGGTCGGTGCCGACCTTCCAGCGGCCGGCCTGTTCGTCCCACGCCAGTGAGGTGACCTCGGTGTGGAACAACGAGTCCCGGCGGAGGTCGAAGTGGTCGGCGATGCGTTCGGCGTGCCGCCGGATCTCCGAGCCGGGCGCGTACTTGCGGCTCGGCATCTCGCCCATCTCCTCCAGCAGCGGGAGGTAGATGTAGGACTCGATGTCGCAGGCCACGCCCGGGTAGCGGTTCCAGTACCACGTCCCGCCGACGTCGCCCGCGGTGTCGACCAGCCGGATCCGGTCCAGTCCCGCCTTGCGCAGGTGGGCACCCGCTGCCAGGCCGCCGAACCCGGCACCGAGGATCACGGCGTCGACCTCGTCGCTCACCGGTTCGCGCGCCGCGGGCGGGTCCGACCAGGGGTCCTGCGCGTACCCGGCGAGATCACCCGTCGGGCGCAGGTACTGGGCGGCGCCGTCCGGCCGGATCCGCTTGTCCCGCTCGGCGCGGTACCGCTCGCGGATCGCCTCCAGGTCCTCGGGCAGCAATGATCCGTTGTCCGGTGTCGGGGTCGCATTCATCCGTGTCACGTCCTCGTCGTCGCTCGTCGGGTGGCCCGGGCCGCTGCGCATCACGTGGTGGGTTCCGCCTCGAGCGAGGCGAGGAACTCGGGGCTCGCCGTCCCGGGGCGGAGCTTGCCCATGCCGGGGAAGCCGATGGCGTAGCCGCCGTCGACCGGCAGCACCGCGCCGGTGATGAACGACGCCTCGTCACTGGCCAGGAAGAGCACCGCGTTCGCGATCTCCCCGGCCAGGCCCCAGCGGTCCATCGGGACCCCGGCGGGCCGGCCGATGCCCTCCGGCGGGGTGGCGTGCTGCCTGCTCATGGGGTGCAGGCCGGTCCAGATCGAGCCCGGTGCCACGACGTTGACCCGGATGCCGTCGTCCACGTAGTCGAGGGCCGCGGACACCGACATCTGGTTGACCCCGGCCTTCGCCGCGCCGTACACGGCGTGGTGCCGGAAGCCGACCAGCGACGTCGCCGAGGAGACGTTGACGATCGACCCGCCGCCGGCCTCCTTCAGCACCGGCACGCCGTACTTCATGCAGAAGAACGTGCCGCGGATGTTCGTGCCGTGGACGCGGTCGAAGTTCTCCGTCGTCTGCTCGTGCAGCGGCATCAGCCCGCCGCCGAACCCCGCGTTGTTCACCAGGACGTCGACGCGGCCGAACCGCTCGACGGCCTCGGCGAACATCCGCCGGACGTCGTCCTCCTCCCCCACGTCGGCCCGCACGCCCACGGCCTGCTCACCGATCTCCTCGGCGACCTGCCCGGCGTTCTCGCTGCGGCCGACGCACACCACGCTCGCGCCCTCCTCGGCGAAGCGCAGCGCCGTCGCCCTGCCGATGCCCGATCCCGCGCCCGTGACGAGCGCGACCTTGCCCTTGAGCCGCATGGCCGTCCCTTCTCCCCGCCGCCGGGACTCAGTTGAGGTAGCGGCCGCCGTTGACGCTCAGCGTGTGCCCGGTGACGTAGCCGGCCTCGTCGGACGCCAGGTAGGCCACGGCGTGCGCGATGTCCTCGGGCTGCCCGGAGCGCTTCATCGGCATCCGCGCGGCGACCTGTGCCGGGTCGCTGATGTTGGACCGCATGAGCGGGGTGTCAACGAAGCCCGGGGGCACGTTGTTGGCGGTGATGCCCTGCTCGGCGAACTCCATCGCGAGCGCCTTGGTGAAGCCGATGACCCCGCCCTTGGCGGCGACGTAGTGGGCCATGTTCGGCGAGCCGCTCTGCGCCGACGACGACGAGATGTTGACGATCCGGCCCCAGCCCGCCTCGACCATGTCCGGGATGATCGCCTTGGTGACCAGGTACGGGCCCTTCAGGTCGATCTCGACGGTCTCGTCCCAGTCCTGCTCGGTGAGCTCCAGGAAGGCCTTGGGCTTGGTGATGCCCGCGTTGTTGACCAGGATCGACACCGGTCCCAGCTCGGCGCGGGTCCGCGCGGCGGACTCGGCCACCGGGGCCGCCTTCGCGCAGTCCCCGGCCACGGCGATGGCCTTGCCCCCCGCCTCACGGATCTGCGCGACGGTCTCCTGCGCGCCGGCGGCGTTCAGGTCCCACACGGCGACCGCGGCACCGTGGGACGCGAGCACCGTCGCGCACGCCCGGCCGATGCCGCTGCCTCCGCCGGTGACGACGGCGTTCCTGCCTTCCATGGACATGTTTCTCCTCTTCGTCGAGTGGATCGGGTGGTCAGGGTTCGCCGGCGGAGCCGGCCGGCCTCACTCCGCCGGGCGCAGGTGGGACATGAAGGCGCTGACGAAGTCGCCGAGATCCGCCGGGACCGTGTAGCCCTTCTCGTCCACGACGGTGTCGAGGTTGGCGGCGACGTCCTCGATGGTCGGGGCACCGTCGGTGTGCAGGTAGCCCGGTGTCGCACCGATGAAGATCCGGCTGAACCGGCCGGCGCCCGCGGCGAAGATCTCGCCGGTGCACGGGCACCTCTCGTGCGCGAGCAGCCCCACCATCGGCGCCACCAGCGCGGGGTCCATCGCGGCGGCGGGGCCGCTGTCGTCGCCCGCAGGCGGCACGTCATCCCGGTTCGTGCTCGGGTGCCCCGCCATCCGGGTCCAGGCGTTGGGCGAGATCACGTTCGCCCTGATGCCGTGCTCGGCGCCACGGATCGCGGCGTTGCGGGTCAGGCCGATGATCCCGGCCTTGGCCGAGGCGTAGGCCAGGTTCTCCGGGACACCGAACATCCCGACCGACGTCGTGGTGACGATCCGCCCGTAGCCCTGGGTCGTGAAGTGCGGCCAGGCCGCCCGGATCACGTTGAAGGAACCGAGCAGGTGGACGTCGAGATGGGACTGCAGGTACGCGGCGTCCGCCTCCGGCAGGCCCATCCAGCGCATGATCCCGGCGTTGGCGACCAACGAGTCGATCCGGCCGAACGCGTCGAGGGCGGCGTCCACGATCTGCGCGCCACCCCCCGGTGTGGACACATCGGACCCGTTCGCGACGGCGCGCCCGCCCGCCGCGATGATCTCGTCCACCACCTGCTGGGCGGGACCGGCGTCGGAGCCGTCGCCCTCCTGGGTGCCGCCCAGGTCGTTGACCACCACCTGCGCGCCGCGCGCCGCGAGCAGCTGCGCGTAGGCGCGGCCGATGCCCCGCCCGGCGCCGGTGACCACCGCGACGCGGCCCCCGAAGTCGTACTCGGCCATGCTGTGTCCTTCTCTCGGAGTGGTGGGGAGTGTTCAGGTCGTCGCGAGCCGGAACCGGCGGACCTTGCCGACACTCGTGCGGGGCAGCTCGTCGATCACGGTCCAGTCCCGTGGGCGGGAGGCCGGGGTGAGGTTGTGGCGCGCCCAGTCCTCGAGCTCAGCCGGGTCGGGCGGGCGCGCCGGGTCGCGCGCGACCACATAGGCCACAGGGACCACGTCACGGATCGGATCGGGCCGGGCGACCACAGCCGCCTCGAGGACCCCGGGGGCCTGGGCGACGGCCGCCTCGACCTCGCTCAGGCTGACGTTCTCGCCCGACACCTTGATCACGTCGTCGACCCGGCCGACGAACCGGAGCACGCCGTCGGCACCCTGCGACACCAGGTCGCCGGTGGCGAACCAGGTCCCCTCGTCCGTCTCGCGGAACGCCTTCGCCGTGGTGGCCTCGTCGTCCAGGTACCCGGCGAACAGGTCGACGCCGGGAGTGCCGAGCACGATCAGCTCGCCCGGGGCATCGGGCCCCGAGCCGGTGCCGGCCGGCTCGACCCGGACCCGCCTGCCGGGTACCGGCCGGCCGATCACGTCGTGCCGGGCCGGATGGGAGGTGTCCGCGCAGACGATCGCGACGGTCTCGGTCATCCCGTAGAGCTGACGCGGCCGTACCCCGGCCAGCCCGGCGAACTGCGCGTGGTGCTCGGCCCCGAGGCTCTGGGCGAACCACACGTGCTCCAGGTGCAGTGGCTCCTCGTCGGCCGGACAGCGCGCCAGGATCATCCGGATCGGGGCGGCGAACAGGCTGGCGTGGGTGACACCCAGCTCGCGGGCGTGCCGGACCCAGCCGGAGGCGCTGAACACCGCGCTCAGCGCCACGCTCGCGCCGACCGCGATGGCCGGGGCGAAGCAGTAGTACTGGGCGTTGGCGTGGAACAGGGGCAGCGTCACGTGCCAGCGGTGCCGCGGCTCCAGCGCCGACGCCCGCGCCATCACCCCGGCGACCGTGGCGTAGGTGGCCTGGGTGAGCACCACGCCCTTGGGCGCCGAGGTGGTGCCGGAGGTGAACATGACGGCCAGCCGGTCGAGCGGGTCCACCCGGGCCGGTTCGCCGGCCGGCCCGTCCAGCGGAGCGCCGGCCACGACGTCGGACGCGTCCTCGGCCAGTTCGAGCACCGTCGCCACCTGCCCGGCCGCACCCTCCCGGTACGTGCCGGCACGGGCGGTCGCGCACACGCCGACCACCGGGGCGACCCGGCGGACCTGGTTCGCGACGTCGCGTGCGGCCGACTCCGGGTCGGCCGGGACCAGCCAGGCCCCCAGCCGCGACACCGCGAGCCACAGCGCCACGAACGCCGGGCAGTTGCGCAGCACGACGTGCACCGCGGATCCTTGCTCGACGCCCGCAGCGCGCAGCGCTCCCGCCGCCGCGGCCACCACGAGATCGAACTCCCGGTAGGTCCACTCCGAACGCACCCCGGACTCGGAGCGGAAGAGCAGGAACGTCCGGTCACCGTGCTCGCGGACGGCCGAGTCCCAGACCTGCTGGAACGTGGTCATACAGCGTGCCCTCCTGGCCGGTGCCGGGTGTCAGACGGTCGCGACGGGCGTCAGCGGGCTGCCCTGCGTTCCGGGCAGCCGCAGCGGCGGGGCGGTGAGCAGAAACCGGCTGCGGCCGTTCTCCCGGAGCCAGTCCGCGAGCTCGGCCAGCAGCCACAGCTCCCCCAGCGGGATCCCGAGCTTGAACAGGCAGAGCTGGTGGATCGGCAGCAACGTGTCGGGGTTCGCGGCGTCGGGCGCCGGCCGGGAGACCCCGGCCCCCTCGACGGCCACGTTGTCCGCGACCAGTGCCGACAGCTGCGAGTCGGTGATCCACTGCAGCAGTGCCGGGTCGTACCCGTCGAGGTACGGGCCGATCGAGTTCACGCGCTCCGGGTCCGGCCTGCCGTTCCACTCGAGCAACTGGGTGTCGGTGCCGGTGTGCAGCAGCACCATGTCGCCCGGCTCCACGACGATCCCGTCGCGAGCCATGACGTCCTGCAACGTGGCGTTGTCGACCGGCTGGTTCTCGGTGCCGAGATGGTGTGCGAGGTCGATCAGCACCCCGCGGCCCTGCACCCCGTGCGCGGCCATGTGCTCCATACCCAGGTGCCGGGCGAAGCTGGTGGTGCCGCTGCCGTCGCCCTTGGCGTCGGTGACCGGGCCGATGATGTCGGTGTGCGCGCGGAACCCGTTGTAGTACACGGCCTCCGGCACTCCGTCGGCGTCCGCGTCGAACTCCGCACCCTGGTGACACAGGGCGTCCCACTGGGTGGAGTACTGCATCCACATGGTGACCTGGTCATCCGACCACACGTCGTTGTAGCCGGGGTGCGCGAACTCGCGGGCGCGCATGTTGTAGAAGACCTCGGGGTTGTGCGCGAGGTCCTCGGTGGGCTTGAGGATCGGCGGGTAGCGCCGCTGGTTGCTCGACGAGCCGCCGGGCAGGTCCAGCGGCAGGCTGAGGCTGAAGCTGATGCCGTGCTCGACCTCTGCGACCCCGTGGAGCACCTTCTGCCGGGTGAGCAGGTTGATCCGGCCGAGCTCGTCGTCCTCGCCGAACTCGCCCCAGTTCGACCCGGGCGGGCGCTGCTTCCAGCGCTGGGTTCCCGACTGTCCGGTCATGGTCGTCCTCACCAGCTCACGGGGAGCTCGTAGATGCCGTACGCCTGGGAGTCCTCTTTGAACCGCAGCTCGGTGAAGTCCGCGGCGAGGCTCAGGGTCGGGATGCGGCGGAACAGGGTGCTGTACACGACCTGCAGCTCGATGCGCGCCAGCTGCTGCCCGACGCACTGGTGCGGCCCCCAGCCGAACGCCAGGTGGTGCGCGGCCTGCCGGGTCAGGTCGAGGGTCTCCGGGTCCGGGAACGCCGTGGGATCGAAGTTCGCCAGTGCCAGCGAGGTGATCACACCCTCGCCCTTGCGCAGAGTCACCCCCGCGACCTCGACGTCCTCGACGACGGCGCGGCGGGCCAGCAGGTGCGGGATGGTGAGGTAGCGCAGCAGCTCCTCGACGGCGCCGGCGACGTAGCGCTCGTCGTCGGACCGCTCGCGCAGCTCCGCGAGCTGGTCGGGGTTGCTCAGCAGGATCGCGGTGCCGAGCGTGATCATGTTGGCGCTGGTGTCGTGCCCGGCCACCAGCAGCATCAGGCCGAGGCGCTGCGCCTCGTCCATCGCGAGCACGCCCTCGCGGATCTTCTCGCCGAGGTCGGTGAGGACGTCCTCCTGCGGGTCGTCCATCTTCTGCTCGATCAGGCCCGTGATGTAGTCCCACAGGGCCTTCTGGGTGGCCGCCCCCTCCTCCGGGGTCTTGGTCACCGAGGTGACGACCGCGGCGTGCTTCTGGAAGAAGCGGTGGTCCTCGTAGGGAACGCCGAGCAGCGCGCAGATCAGCAGCGACGGCACCGGCAGTGCGAAGGACTCGACGAGGTCGGTCGGGTTGGGCCCGGCCAGCATGTCGTCGATGAGGTCGTCGGTCATCCGCTGGATCTCGGGACGCAGCAGCGCCATCCGCTTGCGGGTGAAGGAGTTCGTGAGCATCCGGCGCCAGCGGGTGTGCTCCGCACCGTCGGTGTTGTTCAGGCCCGGCTCCATGTGCGGGGCGTGGGCCTTCATCGCCGGGCTCGTGATCGGGTAACCGGCGGTGCCGATGTTCGCGCTCAGCTTGTCGCTGAGCAGCAGCTCCCGGCCGGCCTCGTGCGAGGTGGCGAGCCAGGTCGGCCCGTCCCAGGTCTGGACGCGGAGGATCTTCTTCTCCGCATCGTGCAGGGCGCGCATCGCCGGCGGCGGCGCGAAGGGGTTCTCCTTCGACCGCGTGGACGGGTACTCCGGCAGGCCTGCCGTGTCCTCGGTGAATCGGGAATCCTCAGTGGACTCAGTGGACTCGGTGGCCCTGGTGCTCGTGGTCTCGGTCATCAGCTCTCCTCGGGCGGCGTCGGTGGTGGGCGACGGCGGGCGCTAGTCGACGACCGTGATCGCGAGCGCCGGGCAGACGGCCGCGGCCTGGCGGACGTCCTCGGCCAGCTCGGCGGACGGTTCCTCGGCGAGCAGCACGACGACGCCGTCCTCGTCACGCTGGTCGAACACCTCGGGTGAGGCCGCGACGCACTGCCCGGCCGCGACGCACCTGTCCTCGTCGATCAGGATCTTCATCTTGTCTGCTTCCTCGAGATGGTTCGCCGGACGGAGGTCGCCGGCTCAGTCCCGGTAGCCGGGCTGGGTGCGTTCGAGCCGGCGGAGCAGCGAGGGCCACTCGCGGTCGTTGGAACCCGTGAGATCGGTGGCCCAGGTGAGCGCGGTCTGCTCGATCACCTCGACCGGCGGGACCCGCAGCGGACGCCCGGTCGCCTGGGCGAGCAGCTGGGTACGCGCCGACTTGTCCAGGTAGAAGGACTCCACGAACGCCTGCGCGACGCTGCGGCCCACGGTCAGCGTGCCGTGGTTGCGCAGGATCAGGGCGGTGTTGGCGCCGAGATCGGCGATGAACCGCTGCTGCTCGTCGAGGGTGAGCGCGATGCCCTCGTAGTCGTGGTAGCCGACCTTGCCGTGGAACCGCATCGCGTGCTGGGTGAGCGGCAGCAGCCCCTCCTCCAGGATGGACAGTGCCATTCCGGCCTCGGTGTGCAGGTGCATCACGCAGCCCGCATCCGCCCGGGCGCCGTGGATCGCGCCGTGGATCACGAAACCGGCCGCGTTGGGCGCGTACGGGCTCTCCCCGACCACCCGTCCCTCGATGTCGATCTTCACCAGGTTCGAGGCGGTGATCTCGTCGAACGCGAGGCCCAGCGGGTTGACCAGGAAATGGTGCTCGGGGCCGGGCACGCGCGCCGAGATGTGGGTGTAGATCAGGTCGTCCCAGCCGAAGTCCGCACACAGCCGGTACGCCGCGGCGAGATCCCGGCGGACGGCGACCTCGGCCTCGGTCGCGGGCCCCGTGTCCGGGATGCTCGTGACCGGCATCTCGAACGACGTGAAGCCGAGCGTGGATTCCTGCGTCAACGTCGTTCCTCCGGTTCGGCGCCAGTGGCGTCCGGCGACCCGCCGGCGATGGCCTCGCCATGTGACCACCGCCATGCCGGGGCAGGAATGGAGGAACTGACCCGTTCTGCGGGACGCGATGGTGCAACCTCCCCCACGGCCGACCCATACTCCGCCCGTGACCACCGTCGATGTCCGCAGCTGGCTTCATCTGCTCGACGACCACCGCCCGGCGGAGGCGATCGAGGACCACCGCCGCAGCCTCCTCGAGCAGGGAGCCGAGGCCGCCACGGTCGACGCGGACGCCGCGCGCGCCCGCCGGATCGGGCGTCAGCTCGACGACCACCGGCGGCAGGTGGACGAGCTGACCGTGCTCGACGACCTGGCGCGGCGGCTGACCACCCTGCGCGACCCGCGCGAGGTCCTCGACGAGGTCTCGGTGCAGGCCCGCCGGCTGCTGTCGGTCGACGTCACCTACCTGATGTTGTTCCAGGCCGACGGCGCGCTGCGCACCGAAGTGGTGTCCGGTGCCTACGGCACCGCGTTGTACGGCATCGTCCTGCGCCGGGGAGCCGGGATGGCGGGCGAGGTGCTCCGCACCGGGCGGCCCTGGACGAGCCGCGACTACCTCGCGGATCCGACGTTCCCGCACGTCGCGGAGGCGGACCTGGCCGCGGCCGGCGAGGGACTCGTCGGGATGCTCGCGGTCCCGTTGCGCGTCGGTGCGGAGACGATCGGGGTGCTCTGTGCCTCCGCGCGCGAGCCCCGCCGGTTCGACGACCGCGACATCGAGCTGGCGTCGAGGCTGGCCTCGCACGCCGCCGTCGCGATCTCGAACGCACAGCTCTTCGAGCAGTACCGGGAGGCCGTGAGCGAGCTGAAGCAGGCCAACGCGGCGCTGCGCGGCACCGTCGCCTCCCGCCGGCAGCTCAACGAGCTGCGGGACCGGTTGAACAAGCACCTGCTCGGCAGTTGCCGGTTCGCCGACCTGGTGCGCGAGCTGCGGCGCGAGGTCGGCGGGACGATCGCCGTGTTCGGCCGGAACGACGAGCTGGTCGACGGCGAGCCCGGGCTGACACTCAGCGGGCTGACCGGTGGCCCCGCCGGCGCCGAGATCGCCGCGAGCCCCTCGGCCCAGCTCTGCCTCGACGGCCCGGACGGACCGGCGGTCGTCACCCGGATCTGGTCGCCGACGGGATACGGCGGCTGCCTGGCCGGGGTCGCGACCGGCGGCGAACGGATCGACGACCTGGCCGCGCTGCTCTCGGTCGGCGCGACCTCGATGGCGCTCTACATCGCCGCCCAGCTCTCGATCTCCGAGGCGGAGCTGCGCACCCGCGGCACGCTGCTCAGCGCGCTGCTGTCGAAGGACATCCCCGAGGAGACCGTCCTGCGCCGGGCGGCCCTCGCGCGGGTCGCCGTCGACCGGGTCTCCGCCGTGGCGGTGTTCCAGCTCGAGGACCGCGACAGCCGGGTCGTGACGACGCTCGCGCACCGGCTGGCCGACACGCTGGACGGGTGGAGCGCGGAGCACGCCGGTCTCGCGGTCGCGCTGGTCGCCGGGGCCACGGCCGAGCAGACACGCGCGAGGCTGACCCGGCTGGCCGGGTCCACTCTGGCCACCACGGTCGGGATCGTCGACGTGGGTGGCGGGATCGCCGCGATCCGCGACGGTTTCGAGGTCGCCCACCAGACCGTGACCGTGCTGCGGGCGCTGGGCCGCGACGACGAGTGCGCCGTGGCCGCGGAACTCGGGTTCTACCGCCCGCTGTTCAGCGGGGCCGGACGCGGCGAGATCCGCGCCTTCGTCGAGCACACGGTCGGCCCGCTGCTCGAGCACGACCGCAAGCACGGCAGCGAGCTGGCCCCGACGCTCGACACCTTCCTCGCGATCGGCCAGAACCACACGCGCGCCGCGGCCGAGCTCCACGTGCACCCGAACACGCTCTACCGCCGGCTGGACCGGGTCACCGCCCTGCTCGGCGACGGCTGGCGACGGGCGCCGCGCACGCTCGAGGTGCAGCTGGCGCTCCACCTGCTGGAGATGCTCGGCAAGGTCTGACCCGCCGTCCCGCTACGCGGTCGTCACGGCTGGACCCAGAGTGTGTCGGCCCGCAGCGAGCCGAACCCGTACTGGGCGAGCCCACCGACGTTCGTGCCCGAGATCGCGCCGCTCGCGGTGCGGGTCAGCCACGGGAGCACGTGCAGCTCGTTCAACCGCTGCATCAGCGCGTCGTAGGTGGCCGTGCGCTCGGCGGGGTCGGTGGCGCTGCGGCCCGTGGCGAGCAGCGCGTTCACCTCCGGATCGTCGAGCCCGGTCATGTTCTGCGCGGAGTCACCGGAGAACGCGTTGGACATCCGCGGCTCGGGGTCCACGAACGCGGCGGTGCTGATGGTCGCCTGGAAGTCGTGGCTGGTCTGCAGCCCCTGGATCGCCCCGGAGTCGACCGTGGTGACCTCCATGTTCACGTTCGTGAACGCGCTCAGCTGCGCCTGGACGGCCTCGGCCTGCGACCGTGACTCGGTCGACGACGAGGAGATGAACGTGAACGTCACCGGCTTGCCCTCGGCCGCCAGCTCGTCGAACAGCTCCTGCGCCCGGGCCGGGTCCGGGGAGCCCGCGGGCTTTCCGGTGTGCAGCGGCGACGACGGCGTGAACGCCGTGTCCACCAGCGACGCCGCGCCGTTGAAGGCCGACACGTTCACCGCCGCCGGGTCGATCGCCGCGGCGAACGCCTCGCGGGCCCGCGGATCGTCGAAGGGGGCCGTGCGCGTGTTCAGCGCGACGTACACCCCGCCGTTGAGGGACAGCACGTCCCGCGCCAGTCCCGACTCCTCGGCCTTCTGCAGGTTCCGCCAGCTGGGCTCGACCGCCACGTCGGCGCCGCCGCTCACGACGGTGTTGAACCGCTGGTTGCCGTCGCTCGACGGCCGGGTCGTGAGGGTCTCCAGGTACGGGCGCGGCGCGTCCCAGAACCGCGGGTTGCGGACGAACTCCGTCGCGTCCTGGCGGCGCCACTCCTTCAGCGTGAACGGACCGGCGCCCACCGGGTTCGCGTCGAACGCCTGCCCGCCCTGCGCCAGCGCCGCCGGAGAGGCGATCCAGTTCAGCGAGGAGGTGACGATCGAGTAGGGGAAGCTCGGCGTCGGTTCGGCCATCGTGACCGCGAGCGTCGCCGGATCGGTCACCTCGGTCGACGCGACCAGCCGTGCCTCGCTCAGGTAGAGCGACCCGGTCTCCGGGTCCCGCATCCGCTCCCAGTTCGCCTGCACCGCGGCGGCGTCGAGCGGGGAGCCGTCGCTGAACGTCAGCCCGTCCCGCAGCGTGAGCCGGAAGGTCTTCCCGCCGTCGTCGGTGGTGAACGCCGTGGCCATCGACGGCACGATCTCGCCGTTCTCCGGGTCCGTCAGCAACAGCGCCCTGTAGAGCGCGTTGCCGATGAAGCCACCGGCCGCGGTGTTGTTGCCGATCTTCGCCGGGTCCAGCGTCCGGACCTCGTTCGGCATCAGCACCGTCGCCGAGCCCCCGGAGACCGGCTCACCGGTGGCGGCGCCACCACCACCGCCGGCGACAGCGCCGCCACCCGCACACGCGGTGAGCAGCATCGCCAGTACCGCCGCCGTACCTGTCACCAGGCCGAGCGACCGCTTTCGGATCATCATGTCCTCTCGTCCCGGTCCGTCGGCGGACCGGGATGACGTGTTCTCGGGTCGGAGTCGGGAGCAGGATCAGGACGGCTGGAAGGTCAGCGTCCGCCTCGCAAGGCGCCAGGCGCCGTCCTCGAGACGCAGGACGTCGTCGTAGCGCCCGACACGGGCGACGCCCCAGCCGGCCTCGCCGTGCTTGAGGAACACCAGATCGCTGATCGCCGAGATCTCGTCACCCGCCCCGGTGACCAGCGTGTTCAGGGTCAGGTGCCGCTGCGGGCCGGTCGGGACCACGGCGGCGTAGAGCGTGCGCAGCGCGTCGGTCCCCGTGACGGGGTCCATGCCGGGCAGCACGGAGACGGCGTCCGCGGTGAAGAGGGCGACGAGGTCGTCGGTCCGGCCGTCGTCCAGCGCGTGGCAGTAGGCGGCGAGCGTGGCCCGCACACCCTCCGCGACGTCGGCGGAGACGGAGGGCCCGGTGGCGGTGGTCATGAGGTGCTCCCTGCTGTCGGGATCGGGTCGGGCGCGGTCGGGCCCACGAGCGGGAAGTGGCAGGCGACGCTCTGGTCCGGCCGCACCTGCCGCATCTGCGGCTCCTCCACCGCGCACCGCTCCCGGGCCAGCGGGCAGCGCGTCCGGAACCGGCAGCCCGACGGCGGGTCCAGCGGCGAGGGCACGTCGCCCTCCAGCGCGGGCCCCGCGAAGCCCCGGTCCGGGTCGATGAGCGGCACCGAGTCCATCAGCGCGCGGGTGTAGGGGTGGGCGGGTTCGCCGTAGACGATGTCGGCATCGCCGAACTCGCAGACCGTGCCCAGGTACATCACCAGCACGTCGTCGCTGATGGCGCGCACCACCCCGAGGTCGTGCGCGATGAACAGGACGGTGAGTCCGTACTCCGCCTTGAGCTCCTCGATCAGGTTCAGCGTCTGGGCCTGCACCGAGACGTCGAGCGCGGAGACCGGCTCGTCGCAGATCAACAGCGACGGGTTCAGCGCGAGCGCGCGGGCGATGGCGACGCGCTGCGCCTGCCCGCCCGACAGCTGCCGCGGCAGCATCTCGGCGAACCGCTCGCCGCCGAGACCGACCTGCTCGAGTACCCGCTTCGCCGTCGCGGCCCGTTCCTGCGATCCGGCTCCCGCGACGGCCAGGCCCTCCACCACGATCTCCTTGACCGGCCGGCGCGGGTTCAGCGACGCGACCGGATCCTGGAAGATCATCTGCATCGACCTGCGGAGCTCGCGCATCCGCGCGTCGCCGACCTGGTCGATGCGTTCCCCGGCGTAGGTGATGGTGCCGCCCGCCGGCCGGTTGAGCCGCAGCACGGCCCGTCCCGTCGTGGACTTTCCGCAGCCGGACTCCCCGACGATGCCCAGGGTCTCGCCCGGCAGCACGTCGAAGCTGACCCCGGAGACCGCCTGCACCACACCGCCCTCGGTGCGGAAGCGGACGACGAGGTCCTCGACGGTGAGCAGCGCGCCGTCGCGCAGGTGCGCGGCGCGGCCCGGGCTCTCGAGAGTGTCCACCGACCCGTTCGTGGTGTGCTCAGCGGTCAACGAGATCACCTCCGGAGTGCGCGGGCGCCGCCACCGGATGGCAGCAGGCGACGTCGTGGTCGGAGCCGACCGAGGTCACGACGGGGCCGGGATCGGTGCACCCGGTGGTTGCCGCACCGCAGCGCGGGGCGAACCGGCAGCCCGACGGCGGCGAGACCGGATCGGGCAGCGATCCGGGGATCAGCCGTAGCGGGGTGTGCCGCTCGTGGTCGATCGTCGGCGCGGCTCCCAGCAGGGCGTGCGTGTAGCGGTGCCGGGGGGCCTCGAACACCTGCCGGGTCGCGCCGATCTCGGCGAGCTTCCCGGCGTACATCACGGCCGTGCGGTCCGTCCGGCCCGCGACGACCGCGAGATCGTGGCTGATCAGGATCATCGACGTCCCGCGGCTGCGCTGGATACCCCGCAGGAGGTCGAGGATCTGGCGCTGCACGGTCACGTCGAGCGCGGTGGTCGGCTCGTCGGCGATGAGCAGGTCGGGTTCGCACGCCAGCGCGATCGCGATCATCACGCGCTGGCGCATGCCGCCGGAGAGCTCGTGCGGGTAGTTCCGCAGCCGCTCCTCCGGGTCGGGGACCCCCACCTCGGCGAGGAGCCCGAGCGCCCGCTCCCGCGCCTCGGAACCGCTGATCCCGAGGTGCTTGCGCATCCCTTCGGTGAGCTGCCGTTCCACCCGCACGACCGGGTTCAGCGAGCGCCCGGGATCCTGGAACACCATCGCGATCTGCTTGCCCCACACCTGTTCCCGCTCCTTGGGCGGCAGCGTGAGCAGGTCGCGCCCCTCGAACACGACCTCTCCCGAGCAGCCGGAGCGATGCGGCAGCAGACCCATGATCGCCTTCGCCATCACCGACTTGCCGGACCCGGACTCGCCGACGACCCCGAGCGCCTCCCCCCGGCCGAGGGAGAAGGACACGTCGTCGACGGCCCGCACGGCACCGCGCGCGGTGCCGATGAACGCCTTGAGGCCGCGTACCTCCAGGGCGGGCACGGGGCCGGTCACTCCTGGACCCACAGCATCTCGGGGCGCAGCGAGCCGTAGCCGTACTGGGTCAGGCCGCCGACATGCGTGCCGGACACGGCGGTACTGGCGTTGCGGGTCATCCAGATGTTCGGGTGCAGCGCCTTCAGCCGCTCCTGCACGACCGTGTACGCGGCCTTGCGGTCCTCGACCGTCGTCGACGTGCGCCCCTTGAGCAGTGCCTCGTTCAGCTGGGGGTCGTCGATCCCCGACATGTTCACCGGCGAGTCACCCTGGAAGGCGGTCCACATCCGGGGCTCCGGATCGAGGAAGGCCGCCGAGCTGACGGTCGCATCGAAGTCCTTGCTGGACTGCAGGGTCCTGAGCTCGGCGAAGTCGATGGTCTTGACCTCGACGGTGACGTTCCGGAAGGCGCTGAGCTGGGCCTGGATCGCCTCGCCGGTCGCCCGGCTCTCCGAGTTCGAGGTCGAGGTGAAGGTGAAGGAGACCGGCTTGCCCTCGGCCGCCAGCTCGTCGAACAGCTCCTGTGCCCGGGCCGGATCCGGCTCGTTGGTCGGGATGTCGGTCCGGAACGGCGACGTCGGGGCGAACAGCGTGTCGACCAGCTCGGCCGCGCCGGTGTAGACGGACACGTTGAGCCCCTCCGGGTCGAGGGCCGCGGCCACGGCCTCCCGGGCGCGGATGTCGTCGAACGGTGCCCGCCGCATGTTCAGGGCGAGGTAGTTCCCCCCGCTGAGCGGCTGGATGTCGGTCACCAGGCCCGCATCCTTTGCCTTCTGCACGTTCTCCCAGCTGCTCTCGGCGCCGACGTCGGCCCCGCCGCTGATGACCGTGTTGATCCGCTGGCTCGCATCGAGAACGGCCCGGACGGTGAGCTGGTCGAGGTAGGGCCGCGGCGCGTCCCAGTAGGCCGGGTTCTTGACCAGCACCATGGCGTCCTGACGGCGCCATTCCTGCAGGGTGAACGGCCCCGCACCGATCGGGTTCTCGTCGAAGGCCTCGGCGCCCGCAGCGAGCGCCTCGGGCTTCGGGATCCAGTTCAGCCCCGAGGTGACGATCGAGTAGCCGAAGTTCGGCACCGGCGTGGCCATCGTCGCCCGCAGCGTGGTCGGCGAGGTCACCTCGATGCTCTCGACCTGGTTGGCGTCGGCGAAGTAGCTCGAACCGGCGGCCGGGTCCTTGTGCCGTTCCCACTGTGCCTTGATCGCCGACGCCTCGAACGGGCTGCCGTCACTGAACGTCAGGCCGTCGCGCAGGGTCAGCTCGAAGGTCTTGCCGTCGTCGGGGGTGGAGAAGGACGACGCCATCGACGGAGCGATCTCGCCGGTCTCCGGATCCGTGATCAGCAACGTGCCGTACAGCGCGTTACCGACGATCGCATTGCCCGGCGTGTTGTTGCTGCCGGCCGTCGGGTCGAGCGTGCGGGGCTCGTTCAGGTACACCACGGTCGCCGATCCGCCCTGGACCGGTTCGGTGCCCGCGCCCGCGTCCGCGTCCGCACCCGCCGCCGCCGAGCCGGCGACACCGCCACCTCCGGCGCAGGAAGTCAGAACCAGTGCGGCGGCAGCGAGCATCGCCGCGCCTGGCACACGCCACTTACGGATCATCGTTGACCTCTCGTCGGACGGCCCGCTGGACCGCGCGCAGTCGGGGGCGGTCCGGGACGGACCGCGGGTGTCGCTAGCTCAGGCCGCGGTCGAACCGCCGGCGCAGGTGGTCGCCCGCCTGGTTGAGGGCGAAGACCGTGCAGAAGATGAAGAAGGACGGGACGAACACCATGTGCGGGTAGTCACCGATCGAGTCCTTGCCGTCGGAGATCATCCCGCCCCAGCTCGGCGTGGGCGGCGGGATCCCCATCCCGAGGAAGCTCAACGAGCCCTCGGCCACGATCAGCGCCGCCATCACGATGGGCAGGTACGCACCCAGGGTCGGCAGCAGGTTGGGCAGGATCTCCCGGAAGAGGATCCGGCCGCTGCCCGCGCCCACGTTGCGGGCGGCGGTGACGAACTCGCGTGATGCCCACGCCAGGGTGTTGGCCCTGGCGAGGCGGATGAAGGTCGGGATGACCAGCAGCGACAGTCCGATCAGGATCGTCGACACGCTCGGGGTGAGCACGGCCGCGAGCGCGAGCAGCAGGATCAGCGGGGGGAAGGCGAGCATCGCGTCCGCCAGCAGGCGGATCACGCTGTCGACCCGGCCGCCGAGATATCCCGCGACCATGCCGAGCACCCCGCCGACCACCGCGCCGACGAGCCCCGCGACGGCGCCGACCACCAGCGACACCTGCGCTCCGTTGATGATCCGCGAGAGCAGCGAGCGCCCCAGCTGGTCGGTGCCCAGCAGCAGATCGATCGAGCCCAGCTGCAGGGACTCGCGCGGCGGGCCCGCTGCGGCATCGAACGGCGCGATCGGCAGCAGGGGCGCCAGGATCGCCGCCAGGATCAGCAGGCCGAGCCAGACGTAGGAGAAGGCGACGAGCACCGACCGCTGCTTGCGGACGACCGGCACGTGCGGGTCCGCGGCGGAGGGGGTGACGGCCGGGACGGTCTTCACGGCCGGATCCACGCTGGTCATACCGCCGCCTTCCGGACCCGCGGGTCGAGCCAGTTGTAGCTGAGGTCCACCAGCATGTTGAGCACCACGTAGACGACGGCGATGAAGACGACGATGCCCTGCACCGAGATCACGTCCCGGGAGGTGATCGAGCTGACGACCAGCTGGCCCAGGCCGGGCAGTGAGAACAGCGTCTCCACGACGACCGTCCCGCCGATCAGCCGGCCGAGGTTGATGCCGACCAACGTGATCAGGGAGAAGGACGAGGGCCGCAGCACGTGCCGGAACATGACGTAGAACCGGCTCATGCCCTTGGCACGGGCGGCACCGACGAAGTCCTCGCGCAGTGTCGAGATCAGGTCCGAACGCAGGATCCGGTGGAAGGCCGCGATCTCGATGAGCGAGATCGCCACCGCCGGCATGATCGCGCTCGCCAGGTTGGCCTCGAGCCCGTCCGTACCGATCCGCGCCCAGCCGCTGACCGGGAACCAGCCCAGCTGCAGTGCCAGGAAGTACACGAGCAGCGGTCCGGCGATGAAGGCCGGGACCGAGAGCAGCACCGAGGAGAACGCGGTGATCGCGCGGTCGACGACCGTGTCCTGCCAGGTCGCCGAGATGAGGGCGAGGATCACCGAGACCACGATCGAGATCAGCAGCGCGAGCACGGCCAGCTCGACGGTCACCGGCAGCCGGGCGAGGAGCGCGTCGACCACGGGTTCGTTGGTGATCGGCGAGGTGCCGAGGTCACCGGTCACGGCGTTACCGAGCCAGGTCAGGTACTGCTGCCAGACCGGCAGGTCCAGTCCGAGACTGGCGTTGAGAGCGGCGACCGCATCCGGCGTCGCGTTCTCACCGAGGATGACGGCGGCGGCGGAGCCGGGAGCGAGGCTCAGCAGACCCACGGCGGCCATCGTCACGAGCAGGACGACGACGGCGCTGCGGCCGACGCGTCTCGCTATGGAGAGCACCATGCGACTCACTTCCACGGGAGGGCAGGTGATCGGCGCCCGTACACCCCGGAGATCGTCCGGGCGTGCGGGCGTCCGTCGGGAACACCGGGTCGCCCCGGCAGGTGGTGGCGTCGAAGCTAGAGCCAACCGAACAGGGCACACAACGCGCCGTTCCGCTTAACGGGAAGGCGTCGCCGACTCGGCAGCATCGACCATTTCAGTACCATGTATTGGCTATACTGACGCCGGGATGGGTCGACCGCCCTCGACGCACCGAAGAACATTGACCTCTTTGTCGTGTCTGCCAGGTTCCGTCGGTGGGCGCCGCGGTCGATCGCCAACCCGGCTCGGTGACCATCCCACCGACACCCAACCCACCGACAGGAGATGAGCCATGGGGGTCCGTTCCCTCGGCTACGTACGGCTGAACTCGCCCGACATCGAGGCGTGGCGCAGGTTCGGCGAGGACTTCCTCGGCATGATGCGGGTGGAGGGCGCCGATCCCGGCTCGCTCTACTTCCGGATCGACGACTTCCCGCCGCGCCTGGTCATCACCCCGGGCGCCGAGCCCGGGCTCGCCGCGATGGGCTTCGAGGTGCTCAACGCCCGTGACCTCGCTCAGGTCGTCGCCGATGTCGAGGCCGAGGGCATCAAGGTCACGCCGGGCACCGCGCAGGAGTGCGCCGAGCGCCGCGTCACCGGCTTCGCGAGCTTCCTCGATCCCGGCGGCAACCCCGTCGAGCTCTTCTACGGCGCCGTCCTCGACCACGTCCGGGTGCAGACCCCGCTGATCAGCAGCAGCTTCGTGACCGGGGACCAGGGCTTCGGGCACGTGATCGTGACCGCCGAGGACTCCGAGGCCGAGTTCGACTTCTACCAGCGGGTCCTGGGCTTCGTGGAGCGCAACACCATGGGCCCCACCCACTTCATGGGGTGCAACGCCCGGCACCACACCTTCGGCGTCGCGCCCAAGCCAGGGCCCGGCCGGCTGGTGCACATCATGGTCGAGGTCGCGAGCCTCGACGACGTGGGCCTGGCGATCGACCGCGCCGCGAAGCTCGAGGTGCCGATGATGAACACGCTGGGCAAGCACACCAACGACCAGATGGTGTCCTTCTACGTGTACTCCCCCGAGCTCCACGCGATCGAGTTCGGCTGGAACGGCCTGCGGGTCGAGCAGGAGGAGCCCGTCTACGAGATCACCGAGGGCGCATTCTGGGGCCACGCGTTCACCCCACCGCCCGGGCGCTGACCCGCCGCACACAGCAAGAGGGGGCCTCCCGGTGGGAGGCCCCCTCTCGGGTGTCCGGGCTCAGAGCAGCTCGGGCTTCTTCAGGTCGCGGAGCAGGTAGGAGAGCACCGTGCTCTCGAACTCGTCCTTGCGCTCGATCATGGCCCAGTGCCCGCAGTCGTGGAAGACGTGCAGCTCGCACTTCGGGATCAGGCGCATCGGCAGCAGCGCACTGTCCAACGGGGTCACCCGGTCGTCCCGGCCGAAGGTGATCAGCGTGGGCGCCTGGATCTTCGTGAGCAACCCGACCGCGTCGGCTGCGCCGGCGTTGCGGTCGCGCATGGCGGCGAGCGAGCCGGCGTTGAACAGCTTGCGCACGTCGGCCAGTGCGGCCGGGTCCGACGCCGCCTGCCACCGCAGCTCGACGAACTCCTCGGTGAGGATCGCGGTGTCGTGGACCATGGACTCCATCCAGGCCATGAGCCGATCCCGCGTCGGGTCCTCGACGAACTGCACGAGCAGCTTGATGCCCTCGGACGGCGACGGGTTGAACACCGGCAGGCCGATGCCGCCGATCGTCACCAGCCTGCTCACCCGCTCGGGCAGCGTGCCCGCCAGCCGTGCGGCGACGTTGCCGCCCATGGAGTTGCCCAGGACCGGCAGCGAGTCCAGCCCGAGCGCGTCGAGGAAGTCGACGACGGCCGGGAGCGCGGCGGGCATCGGATTGCCGTCCGGCGAGTAGCTCTTGCCGAAACCCGGGAAGTCCAGCGCGAGCACCCGGAAGTGCTCGGCGAACACCGCGAGGTTCCCGCGGTAGTTCGCCCAGGCGCTCACGCCGGGGCCGGAACCGTGCAGCAGGAGCAGGGGCGGGCCGTCGCCCGTCTCGTGGTAGTGCAGCGGGCCCCGCGCGGTGTCGATCGTCTTCGCGGTGCCGTCGTGCGTCAGCTCGGTCATCTCAGCGCCGTACCCATCCGAAGTCGTGCCAGTGGGTCTCCATCTGCGAGACCGGGACCGGCCAGGTTTCGATGTAGGTCACGCCCTCCGGTCCCGCGGTCATCGTGTACGGCGTTCCCGCCCGGCTGAGGAAGACGTCCCCGGGCCCGACCCGGACCGTCTCCGGGACACCGTTGTCGTAGTGCTCGATGAAGTACTCGCCCGCGAAGCAGAAGAGCATCTCGTCGATGTTGTGGTGGTGGCGTGGCACCGTGAAGTTCGGGAGCACGCGCAGCGGGTTGCGGTTGAACCGCGGTACGTCGATCGGTTTGGTGGTCACGAACATCGATTCACCGAACGTGGCCGCGAAGTCCACCGGCGCATCGGCCAGCATCCCGCCGTCGTTCCAGAAGTACCGCGGATGCTCCTGCTGCCCCGCGAGAGGCATCGGAATCCAGTCCGAGTCCTCGATGAGATCACCGAAGATAATGGTCACCGGGCGACCGTACGCACGGGCCGGGCGGGGGTTCGACATCCGATTCCGCTCGGTGGGACGCGTCTGCCGGCGTGCGCGGTCGTCATCCGGTCCGGACCTCGTGGAGGGCCGCACGGGAGCCGACGCCGTCCAGCGGGGAGTCGGTGCCGGCCAGGTACCTCGGCGCGACCAGCACGGCCGCCACCCCGACCACGGCCGCTGCGACCAGCACCAGCAGTGGCGCGAACGGTGAGCCGATCGCCAGCACCAGCGCGCTGGCGATCAGCGGCGCCGTGCCACCACCGAGGGCCGCGCCGATCTGGGTGGAGATGTTCGAGCCGGTGAACCGCGCGGACACCGGGAAGTGCAGCGCGATGTAGGTGTAGACCGGCGGGCCCGTGCCGGCGATCAGGGCGATGAACACCGTGATCGCGACCCCGAGCACCCACGGCGAGGTCGCCGTCCCCAGGACCCCGAGGATCGGGACCATCAGCACCACCGACACGGTGAAGGCGGTGACGATCGTCCTCTGGTGTCCGAACCGGTCGGTCGCCTTGCCCATGAGTGGCACGATCGAGTTGCCGAGCGCCTGGCTCAGGGCATAGGCGAGGAAGATCGGCGCGGGATCGAGCCGGCGGATGCCGGTCAGGTAGGGCACCAGCCAGCCGAGCAGACCACCGAACATCGAGTAGGCGAGCCCCACCAGCCCGGTGATCAGCAGGATCCGCCGGTACGTGACGAAGGTGTCGCGGACCGGGGACTTCGCGACCTGGTTCTTCTCGACGAGGTCCTGGAAGTCCGGGCTGTCCTCCAGCCGGCGCCGGACCACGAACGCGAGAACGGTCAGCGGGATGGCGACCAGGAACGGGATCCGCCACCCCCAGGCGAGCATCGTCTCCGGGGACACCGTCATGCCGATGATCGCGGCGACCAGCGCGCCGGAGGCGCCACCCAGGCCGGTGCCCAGATTGACCCAGGACGCCAGCGCCGCCCGCCGCGACCTCGGCGCGGACTCCAGCACGTAGGTCACCGCGCCCTGCAGCTCGGCGCCGCTGGAGGCGCCCTGCAGCACCCGCAGCACCACGAGCAGGATCGGCGCGGTGACGCCGATCGCGGCGTAGGTCGGCAGGATCGCGATCAGGCTGGTGGCCACCCCCATGAGGACCACCGTGAACAGCAGGGTGGCGCGCCGGCCACGCCGGTCGCCCATCCGCCCGAAGACGATGGCACCGAGGGGCTTGGCCACGAACCCGGCGCCGTAGACGGCCAGGCCGGCGAGCACCGAGACCGACGGGTCGCTGGACGGGAAGAACAGCGGCGCGATGTAGACGGTCAGGACACTGAACAGCAGATAGTCGAAGTACTCGATGAACGTCCCGATACCGCCCGCGAGTGCCGCCTTGCGCGCAGCGGGCGGGATGGGCTCCTTGCCCTCCCTGGCGCCTCGCCTGCCGGGTACGACCGTGTTCACGTACATCCACTCCTCGTCGAGAGCTGGCCTGATGTCCGGTCGGCCATGGCGTGCACGACGTGGACCTCCCCTTCGGACATCGCCCTAGGGGCGACTGAAGAGTGTACTGATCGTGGTCCTCCGAGAGAGTTCGGTCAAGCCCCCGCGGCCCGGTCGGCAGCCTGCCGGCGCCGGACCGGTTCGGTACCGGCGGTGGCGAGGTCGATCCCCTTCGTCTCGGGCAGCAGGTACACCGTGATCCCGGACAGGACCAGCAGCACGATGGCGTAGCCGAGGAACAGACCCGGCCTGCCGATCTCGGCGAACAGCGTCTGCAGGTAGGGCGCGGTCCCGCCGAACAGCGCGACCGAGATCGAGTAGGGCACGCCGAGCCCGGCCGCGCGGATCCCGGTCGGGAACATCTCGGAGTAGAGCGCCGGCGCGACGGCGCACGCGGCCCCGACGAGTGCGAGCGCGATCGTCATGGCGGCGAACAGCGACCAGCCGTCGTGGATCATCGCGTCCAGCGGGAACATCAGCACGGCCAGCAGGGCGCCGGGGACCAGCAGGGTCGGGCGGCGGCCGAACCGGTCGGAGACCGCACCCCAGGCGGGCAGGGTCAGCATGAAGATCGCCAGCGCACCCGCACCGGCCCACAGCGCGGCGGCCGGGTCGACACCGCGCGACGTGATGGCGTAGGCGGGGGCGGCGACCGACCAGACGTAGTAGACGATGGTCATCCCGCTGGTCAGGAACACCACCCGGGCCAGTGCCTTCGGCCGGGCGAGGATCTGGCGCAGGAGCGAGGGCGCGGGCTCGCCACCGCTCGAGGCCGTCCGGACGGCCTCGTCCTCGGCGTAGGTCTCGGACTCGCGCATCCGCAGCCGCATGACCAGGGCGTAGAGCCCGAACACACCGCCGAGCACGAACGGGACCCGCCAGCCGTAGGACGCCATCTGCTCGGGCGTCAGCGCGCTGGACAGGATCGCGCCGAGGACGGTCCCGGCCAGGATCCCGGTGGTTCCGGAGAAGTAGATCAGGCTCGACCACAGTCCCCGCCGGTGCCGCGGCGCCATCTCGGCGAGGTACGTCTGCGCCGCCGGGAGCTCGCCACCGTGCGCGAGCCCCTGGGCCAGCCGGGCGAGTACCAGCACGACCGGCGCGGCGATCCCGATCGTCGCGTGGGTCGGGACGATGCCGATCACCAGGCTGCCGACCGCCGCCGTCGCGACGCAGAGGGCCATCGACAGCTTCCGGCCGCGCCGGTCGGCGATCCAGCCGAAGACGAAGCCGCCGAACGGGCGGGCGACGAACCCGACGGCGAACACCGCGAGCGTCTTGAGCAGGGCGGTGCCGGTGTCGTCACCGGCGAAGAACTGCGGTGCGAAGAAGGCGGAGAAGGTGGCGTAGACGTTCCAGTCGAACCACTCCATCGCGTTGCCGGTGCCGATCCCCAGGATCGTGCGGCGCTTCTCGGTGCGGGCGGCGGCCTGCTCGGTGCTGCTCACGCGACCACCCCCGCCGGGGCGAGCCGGGTGGTGGCCAGCGACGCGTGGAGCGCGGCGGCGTCGCCGAGCACGGCGTCGTCGAAGCGGGCCAGCGGCGAGTGGTTCATCGGGGCGTCCTGCGGGTCGGTGCCGGACGGGCAGGCACCCATGCCGAGGAACGCGCCCGGGATCGCGGCGAGCACCCGGGAGAAGTCCTCGGAGCCGCTGACCGGGTCCGGGGCGAGGGTGAAGCGCTCCTCGCCGAGCAGTTCGGTGCAGACGCCCTGGGCGAAGCCGACCTCGTCGGCGTCGTTGACCGTCCGCGGGTACTCGTCGCGCCAGGTCACCTCGGCTCGCACGCCGTGGGCGGCCGCGACGCCTGCACACACCTCCCGGACCAGGGCCGGGAGCTGCTCGGCGTGCGCGTCGGAGAAGCTGCGCACGGTCGCCTCGAACCGGGCGGTGTCCGGGATGACGTTGCGCCGGGACCCGGCCCGTACGACGCCGACGGTCAGCACGACCGGATCGAACATGTCGAACCGGCGGGTCACCATCGTCTGCAACGAGGTGATCATCTCCGCGGCGGCGGTGATCGGGTCCCGGGCGCTGTGCGGGTTGGAGCCGTGCCCGCCCGCGCCGTGCACGGTCACGTCGAGCGCGTGCGAGGCGGACAGGAACACCCCGGGGCGGGTGGTGACGAGCCCGGCCGGCATCCGGTTGGCGAACACGTGCAGGCCGTACGCGTGGTCGGCCCGCCTGCCCGCGGCGCTCAGCACGCCCTCGTCGATCATCCGGCCGGCGCCGTCCCACCCCTCCTCACCGGGCTGGAACATGAACACGACGTCCCCGGCGAGGTGGTCGCGGTGCGCCGAGAGCAGCTGGGCGGCACCGGCCAGGGCGGCGGTGTGCAGGTCGTGGCCGCAGGCATGCATCGTGCCGGTCTGCGCGGCGAAGCCCTCCCCGCTGTCCTCGGCGACCGGCAGCCCGTCCATGTCCCCGCGCAGGAGCACGACCGGACCGTCCCCGTCGCGGGGCGCGCCACCGCGCAGCACGGCCGTGACCGACGTCGTCGAGGTGCCCTCGTGTACCTCCAGCGGCAGCCCCTGCAGCGCCGCGAGCACCCGGTCCCGGGTGCGCGGCAGGTCCAGTCCCACCTCGGGTTCGCGGTGCAGAGCACGTCGCAGCTCCACCAGATCCGGGTGGAGCGCGCGGGCGTCGTCCCGAAGATCCATGCCGTCTCCTCGTCTCGTCCCGGCGGGCCACGGTGCCCGCCGTGCGGCGCCGGTGAGTCTGCGCATGCGATCGTTCCGGTAGCTGGAATCGATGGATTCGATCCGACGAGGGCGGATGATGGACGACAACGCGCAGCAGACCCTGTCCGAGGCGGACTTCGCGCTCGCGCACGCCCTCCAGCTGTACCCACGCGTGAGCTGGAGCAGGCTGGCTCCGGTACTCGACGCGGCACCGGTCACGCTCGCCCGGCGCTGGGAGCGGCTCCGGGAGTCCGGCCACGCCTGGGTCAACAGCTACCCGGTGGTGCGGGGTAGCGCGATGCAGGTCGCGCTCGTCGAGGTCGACTGCGCACCCGGGCGGCTGGAGGATGCGGCCACAGCGCTCGAGGCGATGCCGGCGGTGATGTCGATCGAGTACGCCGCCCGCGGCCGCGACCTGCTGCTGACGGTGAACGCACCGTCGTTCACGGAGCTGTCCGGCCTGGTGCTGGACCGGCTCGGGCATGTCCCCGGCGTGACCTCGACCCGCACGCACCTCGCGGCCGCCGTGCACGTCGAGGGCAGCCGGTGGCGGCTGGACGCACTGGACGGCGACCAGATCGAGGCGGTCCGCGCACTGCGCCGGGCCGACACCGCTCCGCCCGCCGATCCGGTGGACCTGCGGGGCACGGTGTACGGCCCGATCGTGCGCGAGCTCGGCGCGGACGGGCGGGCCGGCGCAGCGGAGATCGCCGCCAGGATCGGGCGCCCGGCCTCGACCGTGCGGCGCCAGCTCGCGACGCTGGTCCGCTCGCGTTCGCTCGTGTTCCGGTGCGAGATCGCGCAGCTGCTGACCCGGTGGCCGATCAGCGTGGCCTGGTGGATCCGGCTGCCGACCGCCGACGTCGGCGAGGCCGTGCGTCGGGTCGGGTCCGACCCCCGGGTACGGTTGTGCCTCTCGCTCACCGGCCCGGCGAACTTCCTGGTCAACGCCTGGACGCACGCGCTGCCGGAGCTCGTCGGGATGCAGTCGGAGATCGAGCGCGCGCTACCGGCGGCCGAGATCGTCGACACCTCGGTGACCCTGCGGACCCGCAAGCGGATGGGGTGGCTGCTGCATCCCGACGGGCGGTGCACCGGCCGGAACGTGCCGCTGTTCGCCGAGCGCGCCGCTCCCCCGGCCTGACCCGGCTCCGGCTCACGGGGTCAGCCGTTTGTCGGCGGTGGTGCGACGCATCGCATCGTTGCTGCCCGCCGGGACCGAGATCGCCGGGCGGCTCGGCCTCACCGACCGGTTGGTCGGGGTGACCTTCGAGTGTGACGACCCGCCCGGCATCCGGGACCGGGTGCCGGTGGTGGTGGACACCGCTCTGGCAGCCGATGCGACCCCGGCCGAGATCGATGCGATCGTCCGCAAGCGGGCCACGGCCGGGCCGGCGATGTACGAACTCGACCGGGCGACGCTCGCGGCCGCTGATCCCGATCCCATCCTCACTGTGCGGTCTGCGCCCTGCCCGGGGCGACGATCGCCGAGGCGCAGGAGACGATCGGTACCCGGCGCCGAGCTTGCTCTTTAACCTCGGCGAGCTGCTGTCGCTGAACCTGCACCGGCTCCCGGACGTCCTGCAGATGATCACCGATGTCGGTGCGGCGGCCGGTGTTCCGGGCGCGGCGGCCGAGCTGGTGGCGGGTCTCTCCGGCCGGTGGGATGCCGTCGGCGCGGCCGTCCGCGGGTACCGGCGGCCGCGGGTGCTGGTCCTGGAGTGGACCGACCCGCCGTTCCTGCCCGGGCACTGAGTCCCCGATCTCGTCACCGCCTGGTCGTGGACCGAAACTGTCGGTGGTCGACGGTATGTTCGATTCATGGTGGTCGGGCAGGTGATTCCAGAAGGGCTGGCGGCGCTGTCGCCCGGCCCCGAGCTGGCCACCACACTCGCCGGCCTCGACCTTGACCGGGTGCCCAACGACGACATCGGTGACGTCCTGGTCGCCCAGTCCCGCCAGCTCGCCCACGAGCAGGCCCGGATGTTCGCCACGATGGCCGAGGTCGTGTGCCGGCGCCCGTTCGCCGGGCCCCTGGAGGTCCGCCGCGCCGACACCCCCGAGCTCTACGGCGCCGACGAGGTCCGCGCCGCCCTGGCCTGGACCCGGCGCGCGGCAGAGTCGGAGACCGATTTAGCGTTCGTGCTGGTGTACGCGTTGCCGCAGGTGCAGGCGGCGTTGTTGCAGGGCCACATCGACCGCGGCAAGGCCCGGGTGTTCGCCCAGCACCTGGGCGACCTACCCGCCGACCAGATCGCCGCGGTCTGCGCGGCGGTCCTGCCCCACGCACCCCGGTTGACCACCGGACAGATCGCGGAACGGATCAAACGCCTGGTCCTGGAACTGGACCCGGCCTACTACGAACGCCGCTACCGCAAGGCGATCCGGGACCGCCAAGTCGTGGCCTACCTGTGCGCCGACGGCACCGCGGTGCTCTCGGCGAGCGGGCTCCCGGCCGACGAAGCTGCCGCCGCCTGGGAACGCCTCGACGCCCTGGCCCGCGCCGCCCGCCACGACGGTCACCCCGACACCCTGGACCAGGTCCGGGCCGACCTCGTACTGGGCCTGCTCGACGGATCACTGCACGGGCTGGACCGGGCCGAGATCCTGCAGGCGTTGCTGGAGCGCTTCGCCGGACACGCCGATCCCGGCACGACCGTGAACGACACCGAGTCCGGTGAGGCCGAGTCGAACGGGCCCACGTCCGGTGAGCCCACGTCCAGCGAAGTCCGGGCCGACGAGCCAGGGCCCGAGGAACCCGAGTCCGACGATCCCGGGCTCGACGAGCCCGAGGACGGGCAGCCTGAGCCCAACGGGTCCGGGCCGGACGACTCCGGACCCGATGCACCGGGCCCCGGACCCGGCTCTGAGCCCGGCTCTGCCCCTGATCCCGGCGGCACCGAGACCGACGGACCGGACACGGGTGGTTCGCCGACCGGGGGCCGCGATCGCGGGACCCGACCGGCCGGCAGCGCCGCCGCGTCCCGGGGCACCGGGGTCGGTGTGGAGGTGCGGGTCCCGCTGAGCACCTTGCTCGGCCTCGACGACCGCGCCGCCGAACTACCCGGCTGGGGCCCGATCCCCGCCCACACTGCCTGCCGCATCGTCGCCCGCCAACGCCGCGCCCAATGGCGCTGGGTCATCGTCGACGACCACGGACATCTGCTGGCCGAAGGCATCACCCGCCACCGGCCCACACCGCGCGACCCCAGCGGGCCGCCCGGCGGGGTCGTCGAACTGCAGATCCCCGAAACCCAGCTCGCCGCCCTGGCCGCTACCGCGGCGCAGCACGGCCGCTGGGCCGGGGTGATCACCGACATCGCCGCCCGCTACCAGCTCCACCGTCAACAAGACGAGCTCTGGGCCGAACTCGACGCCGACCCCACCGCCCGATTCCCGTCCGCGCCGCTACGCCGCCACACCGAGGTCCGCGACCGCACCTGCGTGCATCCCGGGTGCCGTACCTCGGCCCGGCGCTGCGACCAGGACCACACGATCAACCATGGTCACGGGGGCACCACCACCCACGACGACCTGGCACCACTGTGTCGCCACCACCACATGCTCAAGACCAAGGGCGGATGGCGCCTCGAGCAGCCCGAACCCGGCCACTTCATCTGGATCAGCCCCCTCGGGCGGCACTACCCCGTCGGGCCCGAACCGATCCTGCCGCCCCCGATCCGGCCGGTCCACCGTGATCCTGAACCCTGGTTCGACCACCCCGCCTACGACATCGACCACGAACAGCCCGACCTGCGCCGACGCGACCGCGCCCCACCGGGCGAGGACCACGCACCACCCGAGGACACACCGCCCGGCGACACCACGCCCCGCGGCGGCGAAGCACGGGACGAGCCGCCGCCGTTCTGATCTGATCCCCGGGCGGGCGCCACTGGTCCATCCATGACAATCACCGACCGGTGGGCCGGCGGAGTGCGGCGCTACACCCTCCCGGCCCCGGGTGAAGGTGGCCGGAGACCCGGGGCAACGCCGGGCGGTCCTTCTTGCGGCGTGCCACCGTTCGAGCCCATGACCTGCTCGAAGTCGTCCCGAGTCTCGGATGTCAGCGGGGCCGTCGTGAATCGGCCATGCTGTGCACCACGCGTCGCCGGGCCGGGTGTCACGGCATGACCGCCCGGATCCGGGCGTCGGTGGGCAACGGCACCCGTGCCGGGTCGTCCGGCAGCCGCCCGGTCCACACCAGACACAGCACCGGCGGCGCCCCGACCGCGCGCAGGGCCGCGGCCACGCTCGCCACGTCACCCGGGCGGGTCCCCGCGGTCTGCACCGCGAGGACGGTCGGCCCGGAGTCGCGCAGCTCGCCGAGGTCCTCGTGGGCGAGCCGGGGCGTGCGCAACGCGCGGATCACCGGCACACCGGCCTCGGGCGGGACCGGCTCCGCTCCCGGCGTGAGGTCGACGTACTCCCTCCGGTCACCGACCAGTGCGGCCGCCTTGACCAGCTCGCCGGCGATGTCGCAGGCGGGTTCGGCAGTGAGCTGCACGACGGTGACGGCTTCGAGCCCGCGCAGCGAGGTCCGGTAGGCGTCGGCGAGCACCGGCACCGCGCCGGGCGCGTGGCCGGGCGCGAGCACCGGCACGTCCAGCTCGTCGCGCAGCGCGCCCGCGGGATCCGCCTCGGGCAGCAGACCACGCCCCCGGCGGACGGCCGGAACCCCCACCGCCACCAGGACCGGGACGGCGAGCCCGGCCAGTACTGCGGCACCCAGGACCCACACCGCCGTCGGCACCTCGGGGGCGACGACCGGCTCCGGCCCGGGCACGACGACGGTCGCCAGCCCGGTGCGCTCCGCCAGCGTCCGGCCGAGCTGCTCGGCGAACGGGTCGGGGGGCGGGGTGGTGCCGGTGCCGAGGCCGCTGCCGTCCCCGCCGTTGGTGCTGTCGCCGAGTGCGGCCTTGCGGTCGAGCTCTGCCCGCAGCGGGTCGGTCCCCGCGGCGGTGACCGCGGTGTCGAGGGCGCTGACCCGCGCGCCGAGGGCGGTGACGGCGTCCTTGGCCACGGCCGTGGCGGCCGCCGCGTCGGTCCCCGCCACCCGGATGTCGACCACACCGGGCGCCGGCGAGGAGACGCTCACCCGCGCGTCGATCTCGGCCGGGGTGGCCCCGGACAGCGCCGAGACTCGATCGGTGAACGCGGCCGTCGACGCCGCGGCGAGCGCACTGGCGGTGGCGGGCCCGGGGTCGGGAGTGCCGACCGCACCGACCTGCACCGACGTCGTCGCGACGACGGCCGGCGGGAACAGCAACGCCAGGCCGGCCGCGACGCCCGCGGCGACCAGCGCCAACAGTGCGACCGGGCGGCGCCGACGACCGAGTGCCGTGCGTGCCTCGCGCAGCGGGCCGTTGCGCGCCGGAGGGTGGGCCCGCCGTGCGGCGGAGGCCGGCGCCGCGGGGTGCGGGGTCTCGCCGGCACCGGTGGGTCCGGGCCCGGGGGATGCCGGACGCGCCGTTGCGGGGACGGTGGACTTCGGAGATGCAGGTGTGGGTTCCGCGGGCGCCGGACGCGCAGGCGCAGGGACGCCGGGGGTCGGACGTGCCGCTGTGGGCTCCGCGGACGCCGGACGCGCAGGCACGGGGACTCCGGGGGCGCGACGTGCCACTGCGGGCAACGAGGGTGCCGCGCGCGCAGATCCGGTGCCGGTGGCGGCCGGACGTGCAGGCGTGGCGGCCGCGGCGGAACCGGCCGGACGTGCGGTCGTGGGGGCCGCGGCGGATGTGGCCGGACGTGCAGGTGCGGGGCCGGCCGATCGTCCCGTCGACGGAGACTCACCTGCCGGTCGATGCGCGGCCGGTCGCTCCGGGGCTGTCGGCTCCCTGGCCGGCGGTGCGCTGCCCTGGCCCTGAGCGGTCGATGACCGGCCGTTCGCCTCCGGCACACCTGCCGGCCGTTCTTCGCTACCTCCCGGCTGCCCGCCCCGGTGCTCCGGGTACATCTGCACTCGGCCCGGTACCTGTGGGGCCACCGGTGCCCGGCCGCGAGGTTCCCTGAGCGGGTACCGCGCGTCCACCTGCTCGCGGTCAGGCCGTTCCCCGCGGGACCCCGGCCGATCCCCCGCCGGCCGGTTCCCTCCAGGTTGCTCGGTGTCCGCCGGTCCCCCGGCCTGCCCGTTCCTGCCCTGCCGCCCCGGGACGTCCCCCGCCGGCAGGTCCCGTCCGAGTCGCTCGGTATCCGCCGGTCCCCCGGCCGGCCCGTCGGTGCCCTGCCGCCCCGGCGCGGGTGGCGCCGTCGCCGAGCTCGTTCCTG
This sequence comes from Pseudonocardia parietis, assembly GCF_017876315.1. Classification (GTDB taxonomy): domain Bacteria; phylum Actinomycetota; class Actinomycetes; order Mycobacteriales; family Pseudonocardiaceae; genus Pseudonocardia; species Pseudonocardia parietis. The sequence continues at coordinate 4,850,725 of NZ_JAGINU010000001.1, forward strand.
CCCCGGCGGACCCACGCGGGAACGGGCTCGGTCGTGCCCGCCCTTCGGGCACGGCCGGTCCACCCCCGGCTCCACCCCCGGTTCCGGCCGCGCCCGTTCCGAGCGAGCCGGTTCCGGGCGAGCCCGTTCCAGCCGAGCCGGTTCCAGCCAAGCCGGTTCCGATCGCCGCGGTAGCGGGGTCGTCGGCCGGGTCCGGCGACGACCGCGCCGGTGGTCGCGGCGGGACGATCGGGGCCCGGACGGTGCGGCCCATCAGAGGCTCCGCACCGGCAGCGGCCCGTCGACGCCCGGGGTCTCGAGACCCGAGAGCGCCACCGCCGACCGCGGGTCGGGCACGCCACTGCCCGCGCCGGCCGCGACGTCGTCGCCGAAGTGCTCGCGCAGCCACGACGGCCGGTACACCGTGTCCAGGTAGCGTTCCCCCAGGTCCGGGGCCAGCGCGACGGCGGTCGTCGCCGGGTCCCCGTGCCGCGCGAGCCAGGCCAGCGCCCCCGCGACGACGGTCCCGGTGGACCCTCCGAACAGGAACCCCCGCCGGGCGAGCAGGTGGCAGATCTCGAGCGTGTCCGGTTCGGCGACGTGCACGACGTCGTCCACGTAGGACTCGTCCAGCATCGACGGCCGGACGCTCGTGCCCAGGCCGGGGATCAGCCGCGGCGACGGTCGTTGCCCGAAGGTCACCGAGCCGACGGCGTCCACGGCCACCACCCGCACCGGGCGGGGGCGGGCCCGGAAGTAGCGGGCGCAGCCCATCAGGGTCCCGGTCGACCCGGCACCGACGAAGAGCACGTCGAGCTCCGGGAACGCGGACTCGATCTGCGGACCGGTCCGGGTCGCGTGCGCGCCCCAGTTGTCCGGGTTGGCGTACTGGTTGAGCCAGACGTAGCGCTCGTCGGCCGCGACCAGCGACTCGACCAGCGCGATCCGGGCGGCGAGGAAACCGCCGGCCGCGTCGGGGACGTCGACCACCCGGACCTCGGCCCCGAGTGCCTCCATCAGCCGGTAGGTCGTGGGGTTGCACCGCGGGTCGGTGACGCAGACGAACCGGTAACCGCGGCTCGCCGCGATCATGGCCAGGGCGACGCCGAGGTTCCCCGACGAGGACTCGACCAGCACCGACCAGGGGTGCAGCCGACCGGTGCGTTCGGCCTCGGCCACCATCCCGAGCGCGGCCTTGAGCTTCACCGAACCGGCGAAGTTGAAGCCCTCGCACTTGAGGTAGAGCGACCGGCCGACGGTGGCGGCCAGGTCGACGTAGAGGTCGTCGGTGTTGAACTGTTCGGGGGCGGAGATGACGGTCATCGTTGACCTCCAGGGCCGGAGAACTCAGCCGTGCCGGCTCAGCTCGTGGAAGAAGTCGTCGACCGTGTGCAGTTCCCCGGAGCGCGCGACGCACTCGTGGACGTAGCGCCCGACGGCGAGATCCAGCACGCCGAGGCCGAACGGGGAGAAGACGACTGTGCGGTCGGTGGGGACGAGCACGGCACCCGACATCACCTGGTCGAGAGTGCCGTGGACGAAGTCGCGGTTGCCGGTGCGCTGCTCGGCCAGGTGCGGCGAGGTGTCCGCCTTGAGACAGTGCTCGACGTCGTCGAGGACGTTGAACGAGTCCAGGACGATCTCCGCTGAGAGGTCGCGCAGGGACACGTTCAGCACCAGCGGGTGGTGGGCGAACCAGCCGGGGTCGTGCACGTGCGGGCTGCCGGCGACGGTCGCGAACACCACGAGGTCACTGCCCCGGACCAGCGACTCGGCGGTCTCGTGGATCGTCACCGACGATCCCGGGACCGTGCGGGTCACGTGCCCGCGGAAACCCTCCGCCGAGTCCGGCGACAGGTCGAACACGCCGACCTCGTCGAACGACCAGCCGGTCCCGTCCAGGAACGTGTGGATGTAGCGCGCAATCAGCCCGGTCCCGACGAACCCGACCCGGCGCGGGCGCCCGCGGTCGGTGGACAGCCGGTCCGCCGCCGACGCCGCCGACGCCGCGGTCCGCGTCGCGGAGATGATCGAGCTCTCCAGGCAGGCGTACGGGTAGCCGGTGTGCGGGTCGTTGAGGATCAGCACCGCCGAGGCCCGGGGCACGCCGTGCTCGATGTTGCCCGGGAAGCTGGAGATCCACTTGATGCCGTCCACACCGGACCGGTCGTCGGTGCCGCCGAGCGAGGCGGGCAGCGCGATGATCCGCGACGACGGGCGGTCCGGGAACCGCAGGAAGTACGACGGCGGGTTCACCGTCGCACCGGCACCGTGGACCCGGTAGGTGTCCTCGACCAGTTCGACGATCTCCTTCTCCCGCCCGTGCAGGGCCTGTGCGACCTGCGCGCCGGGAATCACCGAGAACGGGGGAACGGGGTGGTCCATCACGCCTCCTCGAAGGCCGGAACGGCGACGCCGTCGGTCATCGCGACCACGATCTCCCGCTCGCCGGCGTAGGGCTCGCGGCCGTGCGCGACCCGCAGGTTGTCGACGACGAGCAGGTCACCGTCCTGCCAGGGTTCGCGGACGGTGTGCCGCTCGTGGATGTCGTTGATCAGATCGACCACATCGTGAGGGATCGGCGAACCGTCGCCGAACCGGGTGGAGAACGGCAGTCCGTCCGGACCGTGGATCTCCAGGAGGAACTCCCGGACCTCCGGATCCATCGCGTACTCGGACAGGAACGCGATCTGGTTGAACCAGACCTTCTCCCCGGTGACCGGGTGGACCAGCACGCCGTAGCGGCGCTGCCGGGTGCGCAATCCACCGCCGTCGAGCCACTCGGTCGCGATCCCGTTGGCCCGGCAGTAGCGATCCACATCGGATCGCTCGGTCGTACCGAACGCCTGCTCCCAGGAGGCGCCGATGTCGTCGCCGTAGCTGCGGGTCAGCAGCCAGCCGTGCCGCTCGACCCACGCCACCAGATCGGCGGGCAGGTCCTCGACGACGCGTGCGGTGTCGACCAGCGGCGTCGCGCCGCCGGAGGCGGGAGCGCGCAGGCAGGCGAACAGCAGCGTCGCCGGGATGTCGAGCAGGTAGGACAGCTCGTGGTGGGCGCACATGGGCTGGCGGGCCGGCCACGGGGTGGCCGAGTAGACGCCGTCGGACAGCAGGGTCCGCGCGGCGAACGCCTCCCGCTCGACGTAGCAGCCGCTCCCGAGCCGGGCGGCGACGCCCGAGACGTCGGCCACGGTGCGCAGGCCGAGCCCGCGTACGAGGACGGCGCCGTAGTCGTCGACGAGGTCGCGCAGGGGCTCGCCGTGGCGCTCCACCCAGCCGGCCGCGTCGCCGGCCGGACCGGCGTCGAGCACCGGTGGGCGTCCGGGGTGCAGCTGCACCCCCAGTAGTGATCCGGTCATCGTTCTCCCCCTGTGGTGGTGGTCAGTTCGGGCCCGCCGGGAGCAACCCGGCGAGGTCGGACAGGACGGGGTGATCGAGCACCTCGCGCACCGTGACGGCGCGGTCCAGCGCGATCACCAGCTTCACCGCGGACAACGAGCTCCCCCCGAGCTCGACGAAGTGGTCCGACGGTGAGACGGCGGGCAGGTCCAGCACGCGGGCGACGGCGTCGAGCACGCGTTGCTGCGCCGCGGTGGCGGTGCCGCCGTCGGCCGGGGACGGCACCGGTGCGGCGGGTGCCGTGGCGGCCCGGGCCGCCAGCGCCTTCCGGTCGATCTTGCCGTTCGGGGTGACCGGCAGCCGGTCGAGCCGATGCACCGCGGCCGGCACCATGTACGCGGGCAGGCTCTGCGCGAGCCGGGCCTGCACCTGCGCCTGGTCCGGTCCCTCCCCCGCGTGGAACGCGACCAGCTGCGGGCCGCCGTGTGCCGCCGCGACGACGACACAGGCGTCGCGTACACCCGGCACCCGTAGCAGCGCGTTCTCGATCTCCCCGATCTCGATCCGGAAGCCACGGATCTTCACCTGGTTGTCCCGGCGGCCGAGGAACTCGAGCTGGCCGTCCGGCCGCCAGCGCCCGTGGTCGCCGCTGCGGTAGAGCCGCTCACCGGGCCGGTGCGGGTCGGGGCCGAACGCGGCGGCGGTCCGCTCCGGGTCGTTGACGTAGCCGCGGCCGACGCACACACCGGAGAAGACGATCTCACCGGGCGCGCCGAGCGGGACCGGCATCAGGTCCGGGTCGACGACGTAGACCCGCACGCCGGGCACCGGCGGGCCGAGCGGGATCCGGTCACCGTCCGGCACGGACCGCAGGACGGCGTGGTTGGTGTCGTCGGAGGTCTCGGTGAGGCCGTAGGCGTTGACCAGCGGGACTCCCGGCAGCACCCGGAACCAGCGCTCGACGAGCTCCTTCTTCAGCGCCTCCCCGGTCGCCGAGACCATGCGCAGGTCCGGCAGCGGGGTCGGGTGCTGCTCCAGGTAGGTCAGGACGACCTCGAGGTAGCTGGGCACCAGCTGCGCGACGGTGACGCGGTGGTCGGCCAGCGTGCTGACGAACCGGCGGACGTCGAGGATCGTGTCCTGCTCCACGAGCAGGGTGCGCCCACCTGCCAGCGGCCCCGCCAGGAGCTGCCACAGCGAGATGTCGAAGCACTGCGGCGCCGTCTGGGCGACCACGCACCCCTCGCCCAGCTCCAGGTCCTCGATCTTGGCGAGCAGGTGGTTGAGCATCCCGGCGTGCTCGCACATCGCGCCCTTCGGCTCGCCGGTGGAGCCGGAGGTGAAGTACAGGTACGCCAGTGCGTCGGCGGGGACGTCGACGCCCGGGTCGGACGCGTCGTCGCTCGCCACCACGGCCTCGGCCACCGTCCACACCTGCGCCGCGAGCGCGGCCGCGTCCAGGTTCTCCCGGGAACCCGGGCTGGTCAGGACCCGGCGACACCCGGCCCGGCCGAGCGTGCGGGCGATCCGTTCCGGTGGGAAGTGCGGCTCGACCGGCAGGTACGCCGCGCCGGCGCGCAGCACCGCGAGGACCGCGACCAGCCAGTCCAGGTCCCGCTCGGTGACGACGGCGACGACGTCCTCGGGCTCCACCCCCGCGCTGCGCAGGGTCCGGGCGACCCGGTTGGCGCGGGCGTCGAGCTCGGCACGCGTCAGGGTCACGCCGGCGTGCTCGGCGACGATCTCGTCCGGCGCGGTCGCGGTCCGGTCGGCGAGCAACCGGTGGGCGCGCCGGTCCGGCAACGGACGCGGCCGGCCGGCGAGCTCGTCGAGCTGGTGGGTCCGCTCGGCCGACCCGACCAGGGCCGACGGGCGCACCGGTGCGTCGGGCCCGGCGGCGGCCAGCGCCAGCGCGGTGCCGTGGTAGCCGGCGATCCGGGCCGCGGCGGCGGCGTCGAGGTGGTCGAGGCGGTACTCCAGACGCAGCCGGTCGCCGGCCGGGACGATCCGCAGGGCGCCGCGGGTGGCCGGGCGATCCGCTGCGTGACCCCGGGCACCGGACCGGCCGAGCGCGCCCGGCCACCGATCGCCGGGCGTCACCGGATCCAGCACCGTGCCGAAGTCCGGTACCGCGGTGCCCAGCTCGGCGGCCAGTGCGGCCGGGTCGACGTCGGGGTGCGCGCGCAGCCCGGCGATCGCCGCCTGCGCCTCACCGACCAGGTCCGCCCAGGTCCCGGTGACGGCGAGCGGGACCGGCAGCGGCGGTCCACCCGGGACGGCCGGGACGCCCGCGGTCACCTCGGCGTCGCCGGACAGCGCGGCGAGGACGGCGGCGTGCGCGGCGAGCAGTGCGGCATCCGGGCCGGCGTCGGTGGCCGCGGCGACGGCGGCGAGGGCGCCGGGCGGCAGCGGCTCGTCGTGCACGGCGGTGCCGGGCCGCGGATCGGTGGTCCACCGGGGAGCGGCGGTCGCACCGCCGGTGTGCAGCACCCGGGTCCAGTACGACCGGGCGTCGCCTGCGGTGTCCGGCGTGGTGTCGACGGTGCGGGTCATCGTGCGGTCTCTCCGATCGCGATCATGGGGGCAGGAGCGGGGGCCGGGGGCGCGGGGTGCCGGGCGGCGCGGGCCGGGTTGCCCTCCCAGAAGTCACCGGGCGGCACCTCCTCGCCCTTCATCAGGAAGGCGTCGCAGCCGATCCGGGCGTTCTCGCCGACGACGGCGCCGTAGTGCACGAACGCACCGACGTCGAGGCAGGCACCGGACTCGACCGTGATGCCCGCGGACTTGAACGCGCCGTCCTCCTGGGAGTGGCACTGGATGACCGAGCCGGCGTTGAGGACGACGTCGTCACCGATCGTGACGAGGGTGCGCTCGGTCATGGCGCCGCCGTCGTCGAACACCCGGCGGCCGATCCGGACGCCGAGCAGGCGGGACGCGACGTTCTTGAACGGCGTGCCGGCGAGCATCTTGTCCCACATCACCACGAGCTTCCAGTAGCGCTCGTGCCACCAGAAGTACGGGTCGTAGACCGAGCACAACCGCGACCGCAGCGGGCGGCGCAGCGTGGTGAGCCGCTCGATCACCAGCGTGTAGGTCATCGTGTACAGCAGCGAGACCAGCAACACCACGCCGACGGCGACCGGGCCCAGCGGCAGCAGGACGTCGGCGAGCGCCAGCGTCAGCAGGGTGATCCCGAACATCGCGCCCCAGCCGATCAGCAGGACCAGCCCGATCGTGCGCCGGTTGTAGCGGTTCTTCCCCCGCAGCCGCTGGTGCAGGTCCAGACCGCTCTGCAGGTGATCGAAGGCGGAGTCGCGACTGACCGACCGCGGGATCTCGAACGGCGGCGAGCCGAGCAGCCCGACGCCGCTGCGGATGTGGCCGTCGGTGGGCACCAGGGTCTTGGTCGCGATCAGGCAGTCGTCGCCGACCCGCGCGTCGGGCGGGTAGGCGATCCGGTTGCCGAAGAAACTGCGCGCACCGATTCGTGTCCGTTTGATCACGAATGCACTGTTCGAATAATCCGCATTCATGATCGAGATTCCGTCGGCGACCATGGTGCCGGTGCCGATCGAACTCGCGAACGGCGTCTCGTGCTTCACCGCCGTACCGAAATTGGTTCCCGTCTGCGGGGTCCGGCGTAGATCGTATCCGATCAGCCGCAGATATCCGACGATGTAGGAACTGTCGCCCAGCAGGTGGGTGAAGAATTTGATGTTGGTCATCCGCAGGATCGTGCGGTGCAGCGTGTAGCGGATCCCGTAGATCCGGTACACCCGGCCCTCGGTGACGCCGAGCGAGAGCAGCCGGGCGAGGACGACGGTCACGAAGAGCCCGGTCACGATCCCGAGGACCATCAGCAGCCCCGAGACGCCGAGCACCTCCAGGTAGAACAGCGGCGAGTCGAGCCCGACCGCGGCGGGGCCGAGCACGGGCTCGAACGTCGGGACGTACGCCAGCACCGCATCGATCACGCCGGTACCCAGCGGCAGCCACACCGCGACCGCCATGAACAGCTGGGCACCCGCGTACCCGGCCCGGCGCAGCGACCCGCTGGCCCTCGCCGCCGGGGCACCGGGGTCGCCGCCGCCGCGCCGCCCGGGGGTGCCCCACCAGGTCTCGCCCGCCGGGATCCGCTGCCCGGCGTGCAGCGACGACGAGTGGGCGAGCCGGCCGCCGTCGCCGATCTCGGTATCGATGTCGATCACGGTCGTCTCGCCGACGACGACGTCCGCGCCGATCGTCACCCGCCCGGTCCGGATCAGCCCCGGCTCGGCGCGGTAGCACGAGAGCAGCGAGTCCTTGCGCAGCACGGTGCCGGCACCGATGGTGAGCAGGTCGGGGCAGGCCGGGATGGTGCGCGAGAGCATCACCACGCCGGGCCCGATCCGGGCTCCCAGCAGGCGCAGGTACAGCGGCAGCAGCGGGGACCCGCTCGCGACCAGCAGCAACGGGTTGGTGCGCACCAGCACCTTGGCGAACCAGAACCGGTAGTAGGCGACGCTCCACAGTGGGATCTCCCGCTCGGTCCAGCGTCCCACCAGCAGCCACTTCGCGGCGATCGGCAGCACCGCGAAGACGGCGAACGCGACCGACACCGCCGCCAGCGAGCGCAGGTAGAAGCCGAGCAGATCCACGCCCTGGGCGATCCACAGGTAGGTGGCGCCGAGGATGGTCCCGTAGCCGATCGTGAAGGCGACGAAGGTGAACAGCTGCGCGGCGCCGCAGAGCACGTAGGCCGTGGTCGAGGCCCGTGGCGCGGGAGCAGGCGGACCGGCGGGCATCTCGGCACCGGCCGGCTCCGGGGCCTCGACGGCGAGCGCCTCGGCCAGCGAGGCGGGTGTGGGGTGGGCGTAGACGTCGGTCATGGCGACGTCCGGCAGGTCGTCGCGGCGCCGGACCCGCGCGCAGAACCGGGTCATGGTCATCGAGTCGGCGCCCAGGTCGGCGAACACGTCCGCGTCGGCCGCCACCTCGGCCCCCAGCAGGTCCGCGAGCACCGCCCGGTAGCCATCGCGCACGGTCTCGACCGGCGCCGGACCGGCCCCCGGTCCGGTCCCGGCCAGCGCCACCGCGAGCTCGCGGGCGCTCGGGTGGGCGTAGACGTCGGTCATCGCCACGTGCGGCAGGTCGGAGCGCTTGCGGACCCGCGCGCAGAACCGCGCGAGCACCATCGAGTCGGCACCGGCGTCGGTGAAGAAATGGTCGGTCGGCACGACCGGAGTACCGATCATTTCCGCCAGGATCGCGCAGAGTTCGTCCTCGACGGACGGTGCGGTGATCGTGACGGGTGACGACACGGGCATTTCTCCTGTGGCGCGGGAAATCGACATCGCCGTCCCCCCTCAGTCGACGATCGTTCTTGTTCCTCGGCCTCGCCCCACGTTTCTAACGTGTTACAGCAAGCCGATTTCCGTCCATCCGGGCCCACGGAACAGCCACCACCGGCGACGGCACGGCGTCCGAATGACGGTTCGGACCCGCCCTGACCCGGGGGACACTCTGTCGAGTGACCCGTATCACGTGTTTCGCTCGCCGCCCTCGGGTTGGTTCACCATCTCACGGTTTGTGACGCAGCTCACAGCAGATGTGGACTTTCACCCGACCGGGACCGCCCCGCCCGGCGCGTGCGGGCCGGCCGCACGCAGGCCACGATCGACCATGGATCCTCCGGCCCCGACGACGAGGAGACCCCCGTGCCCGCCCTCCCGCGCCGCACCGTGCTGCTCGGCACGCTCGCCGGTGCGCTGTCCGGGGCACTCCCGTACCCGGAACCGGCGAACCCATCACGCCGGGCGCCCCGGCAGCCGTCGCTCCCGGACCCGTTCACGCTCGGCGTCGCGTCCGGTGACCCGTCCCCGGACGGGGTCGTGCTCTGGACCCGGCTCGCGCCGCGGCCGGACGCCGAGGACGGCCTCGGCGGGATGCCGGACCGGCCGGTCGACGTCGAGTGGGAGATCGCCGAGGACGAGGCGTTCACCCGGGTCGTCCGGCGCGGGACCGAGACCACGACGGCGGACGTCGCGCACAGCGTGCACGCCGAGCCCGCAGGACTCGCCCCGGACCGCGAGTACTTCTACCGCTTCCGCACCGCGGGGCACCTCTCCCCCGCCGCGCGCACCCGCACCGCGCCCGCACCCGGGGCACCGGTGGCCGCGCTGACCGTGGCCGCGGCGTCCTGTGCGAAGTTCGGTGCCGGGTACTTCACCGCCTACCGCGCGCTCGCCGACGACGCCCCCGACCTCGTCCTGCACCTGGGCGACTACTTCTACGAGTCCGACGAGGGCGAGGTCCGCGACCCGGGCGGGCCGGAACCGACCGATCTCACCGGCTACCGGCGACGGCACGCGCACCAGCGTTCGGACGCCGACCTGCGGGCCGCGCACGCCGTCGCCCCGTGGCTGGTCGTCTGGGACGACCACGAGCTGGTGAACAACTGGGCGGGCGGCGACCGCGGACGCTCGCCGGACCGCAGGCGCGCGGCGTTCCAGGCGTACTACGAGCACATGCCGCTGCGCCGGGCCTCGGTGCCGCGCGGGCTGGACCTGCAGCTGTTCCGCCGGGTGGCCTGGGGGTCGCTCGCGACCTTCCACATGCTCGACACCCGCCAGTACCGGGCTCCGCGCGGCAGCGGTGGATCGATCACCGGCCTGGACCAGGAACGCTGGCTGCTGAACGGTTTCCGCACGTCGGGAGCGAGCTGGGACGTCCTGGGGCAGCAGGTGTTCTTCGCGCCCCGCAGCGGTGACGGCCACAAGAGCGACACCTGGGAGAGCTACGCCGGTTCCCGGGAACGCGTGATGGCGGGCTGGCTGGACTCGCCCGTGCGCAACGCCGTGGTGCTGACCGGCGACGAGCACGTCCACCACGCCAACGAGCTGACGCTCGACGACCGCCCGGCCGGCACCGAGCTCGTGACCACCTCGGTCACCTCCGGCGGGGACGGCGGAGACGGGGACGGGGACGGCGGGGACGAGAACCCGCACATCCGCTACCGGGAGGACCGGCGCGGCTACCTGCTGACCCGGTTCACCCCGACCGAGCTCCGCGCCGACTTCCGGGTGGTCGAGCAGGTGAGCGAACCGGGGGCGCCGGTGCGGACGTCGGCGTCGTTCGTCGTGCCGGACGGGGGCGCGCTGACGCGCGCGTGAGCTGTCGTCGCGGCCCGTTCGACGTGCCCGGACCGCGACGACCCACTCACGCCTGCCCGGTCGCCACCTGCGGGGTCACGAGGTCCTCGGGCAGCGTGTCGAGCACGGCCGCGGCGATCCGCTCCCGGTAGGCCTCGGCCGACCCGAGCAGGGCGGCGTCGGCGATGGCGCGCTTGTAGTACAGGTGCGCCGAGTGCTCCCAGGTGAACCCGATCCCGCCGTGCAGCTGGATCGTGTCCGCGGCAACCCGGTAGGCGACCTCCGAGCACCGGGCCTGCGCGATCGCGACCGCCAGGTCCGGGTCGTCGATCCGCGGGTCGGCGACCGCCCAGGCCGCGTGCAGTGCTGCGGTGCGGGCGTGCTCGACGCCGACGAGCATGTCCGCGCACCGGTGCTTGATCGCCTGGAACGACCCGATGGGCCTGCCGAACTGCAGCCGTTCTTTCGCGTAGGCGACGCAGCGCTCGAGCAGCCGTGCCGCGATGCCGACCTGCTCGGCCGCCAGCAGTGCTCCGGCGGTCCGGAACGCGTGGGCCAGGGCGTGGTCGGCGTCCCCACCTGCGGCGACGACGGTGCCGGTGGCGCCGTCGAGGGCGACCCGGGCGAGCCGCCGGGCCGGGTCGAGGGAGCCCCGCTCCTGCACAGTCACCCCGGTCGTGGCGGGGTCGACGAGTACGAGGACCGGACCGTCCGGCCCGGCCGCGGCGACCAGCAACACGTCGGCTGCGGCCGCGTCCGGGACCAGGTCGACGGCGCCGGTGAGCGTGCTCCCGTCGGCGGAGACACCGGAGGCGGTCGCGCCGTCGTAGGGCGAGAACAGGTCGGCGACCAGCGCCGCCGTACGGGTGCCCTCGGCGAGCTCGGCCAGCAGGGCGTCGCGCTCCGGGCTCGCGAGCGCCGCCACCAGCGCGGGGACCGCGAGGGCCACCGTGCCCAGCAGCGGGCCGGTGACCAGTGCTGCGCCCAGCTCCTCGGCCGCGATCGCCTGGTCGACCAGCGTGCCGCCGGCCCCGCCCAGCTCCTCCGGCACGGCGAGCGAGAGCGCGCCCAGCTCACCGCCGAGGCGGGCCCACAGGGCGCGGTCCCAGCCGTCCTCGGAGTCCATGAGGCGGCGCAGGGTCGCCTCGTCGTGCGCGCGCTCGCAGAACCGGCGCAGGGCGGACCGCAGCTCGCGCTGCTCGTCGGTGACGTCGAACTCCTGCGGCTCAGCCACGGGGGACCTCCTTCCAGGGACGGTCCGAATCGGACCGTGGTGCGCCGGGCAGGCCGAGCACCCGCTCGCCGAGGATGTTGCGCATGACCTCCGAGGTACCGCCCTCGATGGTGTTCGCGCGCGACCGCAGGAAGCGTTGCTGCAGCGTGGAGCCGGAATCGGTGTGCACCCGGTCCCGGCTCATCGTGTAGTCGTCGTAGAGCAGCGCCTCCGGGCCGAGCAGGTCCATGCAGAACTCGTAGACCTCCTGGTTCAGCTCGGCGCCGACCAGTTTGGACACCGAACCCTCCGGTCCGGGCTGCCCCACCGTCGCGGTGCGGCGGGCCCGGGCCAGGGTCAGCCGGTGCGTCTCGGCGCGGGTCCAGAGCTGCGCCAGCCGGTCCCGCAGGACGGGCGTCTGCCGTTCCGGGTACGCCCGCCACAGGCCCAGCGCCTCGGCGATCACGCCGCTGCCGCGCCGGCCGGTGACGCCGCCGATCGCGGTGCGCTCGTTCATCAGCGTGGTGATCGCGGCCCGCCAGCCGGCGCCGACCTCACCGAGCCGGTGCGCGTCGGGCACCCGGGCGTCGTTCAGGTAGACCTCGTTGAACTCGGCCTGCCCGGTGATCTGGCGCAGCGGCCGCACCTCGACGCCCGGCTGCTCCATGTCGATCACGAAGTAGGTCAGCCCGCGGTGTTTGGGCTGGTCGGGGTCGGTGCGGGCGACGAGCATCCCCCACCGGGAGATGTGCGCGAGCGTCGTCCAGACCTTCTGGCCGTTGACCACCCACTCGTCACCGTCGGGGACGGCGGAGGTCGCCAGCCCGGCGACGTCGGAACCGGCACCGGGCTCGCTGAACAGCTGGCACCAGATCTCCTCCCCGGTGGCCATCGGGCGTAGCCAGGCGGCGACCTGCTCGCGGTCCCGGCCGTACTCGACGACGGTGGGTGCGCCCATGCCGTAGCCGATCGGGTTGACCGCGAACATCCGGTCGCCGCCGGCATCGGTGACGATCCCGTCGATGACCGCCTGCAGGCCGCGCGGGACGCCGAGCCCGCCGAGGCCCTCCGGGTGGTGCACCCAGGCCAGGCCGGCGTCGTAGAGGGCGCCGAACAGCTCCTCCCGGGAGACCGTGCGTGGATCGTGGGCGGCGACCACCGCGCGCGTCGCCTCCTCGACGCGGGCGGCGTCGGTGGTGGCGGGCGGGCTGTCGGTCGTGGTGGCGGGCGGGCTCATCACACCTCCGGGAACGGCGTCGTTGCGGTCGCTCACGAACGTAGTACCCACGTTCCTCCACCGGACAGGTCGTCGTCATCGATTTCGACGACCGTGGCTAACGTCCGGCGCTCCGTCCGCGACCCCCTCCATCCGAGGCCGAGGCGGTGGCGGGACCACCGGCCGGCCCGCCACCACCGCAGCCGGGAGCACACCGATGACCGCACCGCCGCGTACCCGCTCCCCCCTGCTCACCGACCAGGTCCTCCCGACCTGGGTCGTCCTGCTCATCACCACCGTGCTGGCGCTGGCGGTGGCGACGATCCTGCTGCTGCCCTCCGGGCTCGGATAGCTCCGGCTCCGGGACGGTGCGGGCGGGCCGGGATACTGGGGGCGATGGCCTCCCCACTCCCCGACCTGCCGGTCCGGGCCGTGCTCGACGAGCTCGGCCGGGTGCTGGACGACCGCGGTGCGGCCGTGCTCGTCGCGCCGCCCGGGACCGGCAAGACGACGCTCGTCCCGCTCGCGCTGGCCGGGCTGCCGTCCGGGAACGCCCCGGCCGGGAAGGTGCTGGTGGCCGAGCCCCGCCGGGTCGCCGCCCGCGCGGCCGCGGCCCGGATGTCGGCACTGCTCGGCACTCCGGTCGGCGGCACCGTCGGCTACCGGGTGCGTGGTGACGCCCGCGCCGGCCCGGACACCCGGATCGAGGTGGTGACGTCCGGGCTGCTGCTGCGCCGGCTCGCGGCCGACCCCGAACTGGGCGGGGTGTCCACCGTGGTGCTGGACGAGGTGCACGAGCGTCACCTCGACGCCGACCTGCTGTTCACCCTGCTGCTCGACGCCCGCGACGGCCTGCGCCCGGACCTGCGGCTGCTCGCCACCTCGGCGACCCTGGACGCCGCACGGCCGGCCGCGCTGCTCGGCGGGGCCACGCCCGCTCCGGTGCTCGAGGTCGCCGCCCGCACCCACGACGTCGCCGTCACCCACGTCCCGCCGGTACGCGGCGAACGGATCGAGGCGACGGTCGTCCGGGCCGTCCGGCGCGCCCGCGAGCACGGCAGCGTGCTCGCGTTCCTCCCCGGTGTCGCCGAGATCGGCCGGGTCGCCTCGGCACTGGGCGACATCGACGCCGACGTGCTCCCGTTGCACGGCAGGCTGCCGGCCGCCGAGCAGGACGCCGCGCTGCGCGAGGGACCGCGACGCCGGGTCGTGCTCGCGACGTCCGTCGCCGAGTCCAGCCTGACCGTGCCGGGGGTTCGGGCGGTCGTCGACTCCGGGCTGGCCCGGGTGCCGCACACCGACCACCGGCGCGGACTGTCCGGGCTGGTCACCCGCCGGGTGTCCCGGGCGGTGGCGACCCAGCGCGCGGGCCGGGCCGGGCGGGAGGCACCCGGTGCCGCCTACCGCTGCTGGCCCGAGGGCGAGGGACTCACCGCCGCGCCCGATCCCGAGATCCGCACCGCCGACCTGACCGCGCTCGCCCTGGACCTGGCCGTCTGGGGCACCCCGGACGGCAGCGGACTGCGCTGGTGGGACGAGCCCCCGCCGGGCCCGCTCGCCGCCGGGCGGGCCGTGCTCACCGCGCTCGGTGTACTCGACGGGGGCGGCGCGGTCACCGATCGCGGACGGCGGATCGCCGCTCTCGGTCTGCACCCGCGGCTGGCGCGGGCGCTGCTCGACGGTGTCGCGGCGGGCGGGCACCCCCGGGACGTCGCGGGGATCGTCGCGGTGCTGGACGACGACACCCTCGCCGGCCCGGCGGACGACCTGGCCGCCGCGCTGGCCCGGCTGCGGGCCGGGGACGCACCGGGTTCGCGGCGCTGGCGCGCCGACCGGGACCGGCTCGCCGGAGCCCTGCGCCGCACCGGCCCGGGCGGCGAGCGCACAGCTCAGAACGACCGGGGCGGCAGCGCTGTTCATAACGATCGCGCTGACCTCCTCCCGCTCGTCACCGGGCTCGCCCACCCGGAGCGGTTGGCGCGGCGGCGTGAGGCCGGGTCCGGGGTGTACCTCATGGCGGGCGGCACGGCGGTCGACGTGCCGCCCGGTCCGCTGCGCGACGCCGAGTGGCTGGCCGTCGCCGTCGCGGACCGGCGCCCCGGGCAGGTGCACGGGCGGGTCCGGCTCGCCGCGGTGACCGACCGGGACACCGCCGAGCGCGCGGGCGCGCCGCTGATGACCTCCGGCCCGGAGGTGGCGTGGGCCGACGGCGACGTCCGGGCCCGCACCGTCCACCGGCTGGGTGCGATCGTGCTCGCCGCGAAGCCCGATCCCCGGCCCGATCCCGGCGCGGTGCGCGACGCCCTGGTCGCGGGCCTGCGGGCCGAGGGCACCGGACTGTTGCGCTGGACGGCCGGCGCGTCGTCGTTGCGGGAACGGCTCGGGTTCCTGCACCGGGTGCTCGGCGACCCGTGGCCGGACGTCGGGGAACAGGCGTTGCTCGACTCGGCCGCGGACCCGGCGGGCTGGCTGGCCGGGCCGCTGGCCACCGTCCGCAAGCGCGCCGGCCTGGCCGGGGTGGACGCGGGGCAGGCGCTGCGGGCGTACGCGGCGGCACACGTCGGCGCGGCGATCGGGCGGATCGACGAGCTGGCTCCGGAGCGCCTCGCCGTCCCCTCCGGGTCCCGGATCGCGCTCGACTACTCCGGAGACGCACCCGCACTGCCGGTACGGGTGCAGGAGGTGTTCGGCTGGACCGGGTCGCCGACCGTGGGTGGCGGCCGGATCCCCGTCGTGCTGCACCTGCTCTCCCCCGCCGGCCGGCCCGCCGCGGTGACCGCGGACCTCGACTCGTTCTGGGACACCGGCTACCCGCAGGTCCGGGCCGAGCTGCGCGGGCGCTACCCGAAGCACGCCTGGCCGGAGGACCCGCGGGCAGCCGTCCCCGGGCGCGGCACCGGCCGGCGCCGCTGATCGCAGTCACCGATCGGGGTCAGCGCACCTGCTCGGCGAACACGACGACGTTGTCGGAGTAGCTGTCCGCCGACCGGTCGAACACACCGCCGCAGGTGATCAGGCGCAGGCCCGCGTGGTCGAGGTCGCCGTACACCTCTCGGGTGGGGAAATCCGCCTTCGCGTACTGCCCGACGCGGGTCACCGCGAACACCACCGTGGACCCGTCCGCCCGGTCGACCCGAATCTCGTCGCCGGGCTCCAGGGTGTGCAGGTCGGCGAACGCGCCGGGCAGGCCCTTCCAGTCGACGTGCGCGGCCAGCACCGCGGGTCCGAGCTCGCCCGGGGTGGGCGCGCCGGTGAACCAGCCGACGGTGCCGGCGTCGTCGGGGACCTGCATGGCGCCGTCCGGGTGCAGGCCGAGCGGCACCGGCTCGGTGTCGACACCGAGCCGGTCCACCCGGAGCCGGACGGGCTCCGAGCGGACCAGGTGCGCCGGCCCCCGCGGGATCAGGGCCGGAGCCGCGGCGCCGCCCACCGCACCGGGGCCCGCGGGGGTCTGCGCCGTCACGACCGGCGCGGCGGCCGCCGATGCCGGACCGCCCGGCTCCGGGGCCGTGGCCGGGTCCGCGCCCAGCAGCGCCAGGACCGCGACCACCGCGGGGGCCGCGATCCGCACGACGCGGCGCCCCGGCGACGTGCGCCGGCGCGGCACCGCGAAGGGGACGCGGGCACGGCCCGGTGCGGCGGGGTCGGTCACGGCGGTCCGGTGCTCAGCTCCGCCGGGAGGCGACGACGCGGCGGGCGGCCACGGCCCCGACACCGCCGGCGGCCAGCGCACCGAGCGCGATCGGCAGGACGTCGGACGGGCCGCCGCCCGCCTCGACGCCACCGACCGGCGTGGCCGTGACCTGGCTCGTCGCGCTGTCGTCCGCGGTGGACGCCACGGCGGCGTACTCGTGGGTCTCGCAGGCCTGACCGTCGTCGTCCGCGTCGAGCCGCTCGGGGTCGCCGGGCTGCAGGGCGGCCTGGGCGTCGGCCTGGGTGGCGAAGTCGGCGCAGTCACGGTCCTGGGCGAAGGCGACGCCGGCGAGGGGGATGGTGGCGGCCGCCGCGAGCAGGGCAGCGGCGGAGAAGGTGCGCAAGCGCATTCGGGGGAACCTTTCCGGGGAACGGAATCGAGGGGTGGAGCCGGGGAGCCCTCGCCTGTAGAGCGTCGCGGACGTGTCCGTCGTTACACCCGATCGTGAACTCGCCGGGGCGGGTTGGACCGATTACGACGGACGGCGGAAGCTGCTCGGGTGAACGCCCGACCGGACGACCTCCCGACCCCCGACGACGTCCCCGCCGCCGCGGAGATCCTGCGCGGCGCCGCCCACCGCACCCCGGTGCTGACCTCCCGGCTGACCGACGCCGAGCTCGGCGCGTCCGTGCTGGTGAAGGCCGAGAACCTGCAGCGCACCGGCAGCTTCAAGTTCCGCGGGGCGTTCCACACGCTGTCCCGGCTCGGACCGGACCAGCGCCGCGCCGGCGTCGTGGCGTTCTCCTCGGGCAACCACGCCCAGGCCGTCGCGCTCGCCGCGCAGCTGCTGGAGATCCCGGCGACGATCGTGATGCCGACCGACGCCCCGGCGTCCAAACTGGCCGCGACCCGCGGCTACGGCGCCGAGATCGTCCCGTACGACCGCTACGCCGAGGACCGGGCCGCGATCGCCGCGGACCTGGCGCAGCGGCGCGGGCTCACCCTCGTCCCGCCGTACGACCATCCGCACGTGATCGCAGGACAGGGCACCGCGGTGTACGAGCTGCTCGCCGACCACGGGCCGCTCGATGCGCTGTTCGTCTGCCTCGGCGGGGGCGGGCTGCTGTCCGGCTCCCTGCTGGCGGTGCAGGCACTCTCCCCCGCGACGGCGGTGTTCGGCGTCGAACCCGAGGCCGGCGACGACGGGCGGCAGTCGCTGCGCGCGGGCCGGATCGTCACCATCGACCAACCGCGCACGCTCGCCGACGGTGCCGCGACCACGCACCTCGGCGACCGCACGTTCCCGATCATCGCCGAGCACGTCGAGGACGTCCTGACGGTGCCCGACGACGCGCTGGTCGAGGCGATGCGGCTGTTCGCGTCCCGCTACAAGGTGCTGGTGGAGCCGACCGGGGCACTGGCGTTCGCCGGCATGCGTGCCGCCATCGCCGCGGACCCGCAGCGCTACGCCGGGGCGCGCATCGGCGTGACGATCTCGGGCGGGAACGTCGACCTGGACCGGTTCGCCGCGCTGGTCGGCGGGGTGGGAGCGGCACAGACCTGAACGCCCCTCACGAGCCGGGGCGGTTCCCGATGGTGACGGGCAGCTCGCTGCGCTGTTCGCCGCGCAGCACCGTCAGCGTGGTGGCGGTCCCGGGCTCGATCGCGCGCAGGGCGGCGTGGAGGTCGGTGACCGTGGCGACGGGGCTCTCCCCGATCGCGACGAGCACGTCACCGGGCCGGACCCCCGCCGCGGCCGCCGGACCGTCCGGGTCCAGCCGTGCGACGAGAGCACCCTGTTCGGCGCGCACGCCGAGGGC
Source organism: Pseudonocardia parietis (assembly GCF_017876315.1). Lineage (GTDB taxonomy): Bacteria > Actinomycetota > Actinomycetes > Mycobacteriales > Pseudonocardiaceae > Pseudonocardia > Pseudonocardia parietis. The sequence continues at coordinate 4,869,056 of NZ_JAGINU010000001.1, forward strand.
GGAGCGGATCTGCGGGGTGAGCGGGGCCGGGACGAGCCCCAGGTACGAGTGGGACGCGGTGCCGTCGGCCAGCAACTGGTCGGCGACGTCCACCGCGGTCGCGGCGGGGATCGCGAACCCGAGGGCGACGGCGCCGGACTGCGGCGGCAGGTAGGCCTCGTTGATGCCGATCACCCGCCCGGAGCCGTCGAGCAGCGCACCACCGGAGTTCCCGGGCGAGATCGGCGCGTCGATCTGGATCATGTCGACCAGCGGGGTCCCACCGGTCGCCGATCCCGGGACCTGCCGGTTGACCGCCGACACGATGCCCGAGGTCACCGTGCCCTCCAGCCCGAGCGGGCTGCCGATGGCCAGGACCGGCTCACCGGGCCGCGGCAGCTCGGTGCGGTACTCCGGCACGGGCAGCCCGCCGCGCGCGGTCCGGACGACGGCGATGTCGCTGATGCGGTCGGTGGCCAGCACCGTTCCCGGCGACGACGTGCCGTCGGCGTAGTCGATCACGACGTCGCGGGCGTCGCCGACGACGTGCTGGTTGGTGACCACGACGTCCGGCCGGTAGACCACGCCGCTGCCGAGCCCGCCGGACGGCAGGCGCACGGTGACCACGCTCGGTGTCAGCCGGGCGACCACCTCGACCGCCGAGACCTCCGGTGCCGGTGCGGGTGCCGGTGCTGCTCCGTCGGGGGCGGGTGGGGCGGTGGTGCACCCGGCAAGACCACCGGCGGCGAGAACCAACGCCGCGCCGAGCAGTGCCGTCACCCGCGGTCGAAGCCGTGGTCGAAGCCGTGGTCGTCCGGCGGTCACCGATTCGTCCGGGGGTCACCGTCGGCGCGGGGCACGACGAAGTCGGGGTTCTCCACCGGAAGCGGCAGGGTCAGTGACCCGGCCCGCTCGAAGGTGAAGGTGACCGGGTAGGTCAGGCCCGCGCGCAACGGTTCCCGCAGCCCGACCAGCGTGATCCCGATCCGGTGGGTGCCCGGCGTGGTGCGCGACGAGACGGGGTCGTCGTAGCCGGCGGCCAGCACCTGGCCGTCCTCGATGCGGGTGTCCCCGGTGAGCCGTACGCCGGTGAACAGCGGGCTCGTCACCGACACCAGACGGTCCCAGCGCACGCCCGGCACGGCCGCGGTGGCACCGTTGACGATCGTGACCTTGACCGGCACGTCCGCGCCGGGCTCGTGGATGGTGTCGCCGGTGACCGGACGCTGCCCGGCCAGCTGCGCGTCGCGCACGAGCATCGTGCCGACGGCGCCTTCCGCCCCGTTCGTCGCGGTGACCTGGTTCGCGGTCTGGGCGATCTGACCGCTCCCGCACCCGGTGGCGAACACCAGCGCCGCCACCACGGCGAGCAGCAGGCCCCGGCCGGGCCCTCGCCGCCGGGAGATCGGATCCTGTACGACGACCACGGTCCACGCCTCCTCGCGCTGCGGCGGGCCTCCGCCGGCGCCGGGCGCCCGGCCGCCCCGCTCCCTCGGGCCCGTCGGCAGCATCGCACGGGCCGGGTCGCCCCGCAGGTCCGACGGCGCGCTCCCGGGATCAGTCCGGTGCCGGGACCACCACGGTGGTGAACAGCCGGCGCCGTCGTCCGGGGGCCTCGCCCTGGTCGACCACCGGGCCCAGGACCTCCGCGAGCCGCCCGCCGAGGTCGGCGAGCTCCTCGTCGGACAGCCACAGGACGGCCTGGCGCATCGAGACCCCGTCGCGGACCGGATCGGGGTCGTCACCGGAGGCGTAGCGCTCCAGGTCTCCCGAGAGGCCTGCGAGGAAGGACGTGATCATGCCGCGCAGCTCCTGCGGTGACACCGTCCCGGGCTCGGGCACCGAAGGCGGCGTCGCGAGGGCGTAGGTCCGTTCGACGGCACCACGGACCCGGCGCTCGGACACGACGTCGATCACCCCGGCCGAGACCAGCGTCGCGACGTGCCGGTAGAGCGTCGTCGTCGCCACGTCCGGCAGCTCCGCCGCCAGGCCGCCGGTGGTCAGCGTGCGGTTGTTGAGCGCCTGGACGACCCGCCAGCGCACCGGGTGGTGCAGCAGCTCGGTCAGCGACACCTGGTCGACCATCCCTGTCTCACCGTTCCCAATTGTGGTAATAATGTCTCTGTCGGGAACAGAATACGGAGGGAGTCAGCCATGGCGACGGTGACGGTGGACGCCGCAGAGGTACAGGTGCACCTGACGGCGTGGGAGCGCCCGTTCGCGGGCGGCCGGAGCGTGCTGGCGGTGCAGCGGGACGCGATCGTGGCCGCGGACCGCGTCGAGCAGCCGACGCGCTGGGCCATCACGCCCGGCGCCCGGGCCGGTGTGCAGGTCACCGGGGTCCTCAAGCTCGGCCGGTGGGGCATCGGGACCCCGGTGCGCCGCTTCGTCAGTGCCTGGCGGCACCGGCCGGCACTTCGGCTGCGAGTGTCCGGCCCCGAGGCGCAGCGGCTCGGCTACGACGAGATCGTCGTGAGCTGCCCGGCCCCGGAGTCGGTCGTCGCTGCACTGGAGGCACCGGCCGCGCGCCCGGCCACGTCCGGCTGACGCTACCCCCGGCTCAGTGTCGGTCGTGCTCCAGCGCGTCCTCGGCGATGACCGACTCGGTCGGCAGCCCGGGAACCTCACCGGCCGCGGCCTCGGCGTCGGCCCGCTCGTGCGACGGCCCGGGCGCCGCGGCCCCGGCGTCGGCCGCCTCCAGATCGCGGTGGATCGTCGACAGCAGGACGGCCCCGGCCAGCACGACGACGGCGGCGATCAGGAACGGCACGGATGCCCCGACCGCTCCGGCGAGCAGCCCGGCCGCCAGCGGTGCGAGGCCACCTCCGATGAAGCGGACGAAGCCGTAGGTGGCCGACGCCGTCGGGCGCGGCACCGGCGAGATCGACATGACCGCCGTCGTCACCAGCGTGTTGTTCAGCCCGACCACGATCCCGGAGAGGATCACCGCGACGATCACGACGGCCGGCGTGGTGTCGAACAGGCCGATCGCGGCCAGCAGCACGGCGATGCCGGCCAGCGCGCCGTAGAGGGTGCGGGCGGTGCCGAAGCGGTCCTTGAGCCGCGGCGCACCGAACACGGCGAACGCCGCGACCAGCAGGCCCCAGCCGAAGAACACCCCACCCAGGGCGATCGGGTCGAGGTCGCCCATCAGGAACGGGGCGTAGCCGAGCATCGTGAAGAAGCCCCAGTTGTAGAGCAGGCCGACGCCGCTGGTGGTGGCCAGCGCGCGGTGGCGCAGCGCGGTGAGCGGCTCGGACAGCTTCGCCTTGTGTGGCGACGGCGGAGTCGGTTCGAGCAGCACGACCGTGGCCACCAGCGCGATCAGCATCAGCACCGAGACCCCGAAGAACGGGCCGCGCCAGGAGACCGTGCCGAGCAGCCCGCCGACCAGCGGCCCGGCCGCGATGCCCAGACCCAGCGCGGTCTCGTACAGCACGATCGCACCGGCGAACCCGCCGGAGGCCGAGCCGACGATCACGGCCAGGGAGGTGGCGATGAACAGCGCGTTGCCCAGGCCCCAGCCGGCGCGGAACCCGGCGATCCCCCAGATCCCCGACGACGCCCCGGCCAGCGCGGCGAACGCGACGATCAGCACCAACCCGGTGATCAAGGTCTTCTTCGGCCCGATCCGCGACGAGACCCAGCCGGTCACCAGCATCGCGATCGCGGTCACCACCAGGTAGCTGGTGAACAGCAGCTCGACCTCGGCGTGACTGGCGTCGAGCCGGCCGGCCAGCGACGGCAGGATCGGGTCGACCAGACCGATCCCCATGAAGGAGACGACGCACGCGAACGCCACCGCCCACACCGCCCTGGGCTGGCGGAACGGGCTCGGCGCGGGTGCGGAACTTCGGGACATGTCATCGCCTTTCCCCGGGCACGACGCCCGGCGGATCGCGGACGTCGCGGGCCACCAAAGATTGCAGCACGCAACCTAGATAGTAAGCAATGCGAACGACCGCGACGGTGACCATGTCGTCCCTGACCGGCGGACCCGCGGCGTCAGCCGATCCGGAGCACCGGCTTCCCGGGCGCCCGGTCCGGCGCCTCGAGGTACTCGTGCGCGGCGGCGACGTCGTCGAGATCGAAGATCCGGTCGACCAGTGGCGCGAGGGTCCCGGCGGCGAGTCCGGCCCGGACGAACGCCTCGGCGCGGGCCAGCACGTCCGGTTCACCGGTGACCTCGCGGACGTGGAACCGGCGCAGCCAGACCGGGGCGTACCCGGCCGCCGGCAACGGCGTCGGCTGCCCGGACAGTCCTCCGTGGACGATCACGGCGCCGCCGGGATCGCAGGCGCGGACCAGGCGTTCCACCCCGGGCCCGCCCTCGGCGTCGAGCACCAGGCCTGCGCCGCCACCGAGTGCTGCCCGCAGCTCGTCCGGCTCGGGAGCACCGGTCAGCACCTCCGCCGCACCCGCCGCCCGCAGCGCCGCCGCGTGCCGGTCGTCGCCGACGACGGCGACCGCCCGCACCCCGAGGTACCGCGCTACCTGCAACGCGGCCGCACCGATGCTGTTCGCCGCCGCGGTCACGACGAGCCGGTCCCCCTCACGCAGCCGGGCGACCTGCCGGGTCATGCCCCAGACCGTCAGCAGCGGCATCCAGAGCGCAGCGGCACCCGTGTCGTCGAGACCGGGCGGACGGGGCAGCAGAGCGCGGGCCGGGACGACCGCCTCCTCGGCGTAGACCGGGTGCTCGTTCGGCGACGACGCCGGAATCACACAGACCTCGTCGCCGGGCACCCAGCCGTCGACGCCCGGGCCGGTGTCGAGCACGGTGCCGGAGCACTCCGTGCCCAGACCCGCCGGCAGCACCGGGTCCACCAGGTAGGTCCCGCGCCGGAAGTTGACCTCCGACCGGTTGAGACCGACCGCGTGCACCCGGATCCGAACCTCCCCCGGCCCGGGGTCGCGCACCTCGACGTCCTCGATCCGCAGGACCTCCGGACCCCCGGTCTCGTGGAACCGGACCGCACGCACCGACCTCGTCGTCACAGGCGCCAGACTGTCAGACCTCGTTGCTGATCTCGATCAGGTTCCCGTCGGGGTCACGCAGGTAGAGGCTGCGCAACCGGCCGCGGGCGCCGGTCCGCTCGACCGGTCCCTCCTCGACCACGACACCGTGCAGGGCCAGCTCCGCCTGCACCTGCTCCAGCGGGTCCAGGGTGATGAAGCAGAGGTCCGCGCTCCCCGGGGTCGGCCGGTCCGCGCGGGGCGCGAACTCGTTCCCCGCCTCGTGCAGGTTGATCTTGCTGGGGCCGAAGGTGAGCGCCCGGCGTCCGCCCTCGAACTCGACCGGCTCCATTCCGAGGACGTCGGTGTAGAAGCCGATCGTCCGGTCGAGGTCGGCAACGGTCAGCACGAGGTGGTCCAGGTGGTCGATGCGCACGATGGCGATCGTCGCAGGATGTCCCTGTGGGTGACACCGGAGCAGAAGATCGTGACCGGCCGGTACACCGCGTGGCCGGCCGAGACCCACACGGGGCACGACCGGCCCGACGTGCTCGAACGGATATTCTAACCTCACGCTTGTACCAGCCGCAGTCGAGGGAGGACGAGGACACGTGGACGACGATCTGGTGACCGGCGACGAGACCAGCAGCACCGGGCCCGGCACCGCACCGGCGGCGACCGTGGATTCCGGGACGGCCGCGCCCGGACAGCCGACGGAGCCCGGCACGACCGGGGAACCCGGGCCGGGCACCGGCGAGGAGGCGGCGCCCAAGCGCAAGCGTGGGCGACCGAAGGGATCGACGGCCCGCACCACCCGGGTCGTGACGATGACGCTCACCGTGAGCGGCTCGGCCGACGGCGATTGGCAGGCCGAGCTCAAGAACGGCAGCACCTGGGTCGCCCGGGGTCTGCCGGTGACGGCCTCGGCGGTCTCCGCGGCCGCCGCGGCGCTGCACGCCGACCTCGCCGGGCCGGTCGCCGAGCTCATCGAGAGCGCCCGGGCGGCGAAGGCGTCGCGGGTCGCCGAGCTCGAGGCGGAGCTCGAGCAGGCGCGCAAGGACCTGGCCGAGCTGGAGCACTGAGCGCCCGGTAACCCGAACGCCGGTCTCACCCGAGCAGCGGGCCGAGCCGGTCCGCATGGTCCCGCAGCATCGCGACCAGGTCCGGGTCCGGATCGGCGACCCGCCCGGCCGGCCCGGACAGGGCCAGCCCCGCGACCAGCCGGCGGTCGGCCGGGGACCGGACGGCCGCCGCCAGACACCCGCGGTCGGGTCGCAGGCCGCCGGTCTGCGCGGCCAACCCGTCGCGGGCCACGCCCGGCAGCAGCGCGGCCAGCTCGTCCGGGTCGGTGAGGGTCGCCCCCGTCACCGGCCGCAGGTCGCGGACCAGCGCCCGCCAGTCCGCCTGCTCGGCCAGCAGCAACCGCCCGAGCGCGGACGCCTGCGGCAGCCGCGCCAGCAGGTCCGGGTCGCTGGGCGGGTGATCGGGGTCGGGATCGGCGAGGTGCAGCCGCCCGCCGTCGAACACCGCCAGGTGCACACCCCAGCGGACCATCCCGCGCAGGTGCTCGACCACCGAGCGGGCCGCCGTCGGCAGCCGGGGCACCGCGACCGGCGAGAGCCGGGCGGCGCGGCGGCCGAGTGCGAACCCGCGCAGGTCCGGCAGCCGGACCAGGTACTCCTCCCCCACCAGCAGGTTCAGCACCCGGTAGGTGGTCGCGGGTGGAAGTCGGAGCGCGGCCGAGATCTCCTTGGCCGTCACTCCCGGCCCGGCGGCGACGACCTCCTCCAGCACGGCCAGCGCCGTCCGGACCGCACGCGGCTGGCGCCCGCTGATCGGCGGCCCGCCCGGCTCCGTCACGCGGCCCGGTCCCACACGTCGGAGGCGACGGTCTCGTCGTAGACGCCGAGATCGCGCAGGCCGCCCGCTCGTCGCAGCACCGCGAACCAGATCACGGCCACCAGTAGCGCCGCGAGCAGCACGATCCCGGTGGCCGGGACCGTCACCACGAACCCGGCCAGGGCGGCCAGCAACGCCGGTACCGCCACCACCGCGGTCAGCACCGCCGCCGGGGTGAGCTCCCCGATCCGGCGCAGGAACAGCGGGGCCGCCAGGCAGACCAGCGCGTAGGTGATCAGGAACCCGATCGTCGCGCCCGCGAGCAGCGCGACCAGCACCGTTCCCGTCGGGACGCCCGCCAGCACCGGAACGACGACCGCCGCCGTCGCCACCGGGACGCCCAGCCCGACCGCGACGTGCGGGGTCCGGAACCGCCGGTGCGTGCGCCCCAGTACCGCCGGGACCGCGCCGTCGCGGGCCAGCGAGAACAGCACCCGCGACAGCGCCGTCGCCGTCGCCACGGCGCAGGCCAGGAACGACAGCACCAGCGCTGCGTCGAGCACCGGTGGGATCCACCACCAGCCGCGGGCCGTGGCGAGCACCTGGACCGGCTGGGGCTGCGCGGCGAGCCCGCCCGGGACACCGGCGAACCCGCTGACCTGCACCCCGGCGGCGAACACGTAGAGCACGCCGGTGACGGCCGCGGTCGCCATCACCGCCCGGGGAACCGAGCGGAACGGCCGCCGCGCCTCGGCGCCCAGCGACGTCGCCACCTCGAAGCCGATGAACGCCGCGAGCGCGGGCAGCACCCCGGCGACCAGCCCGCCCACGCCCGGTGCCGGAGCGGCGGGCGCGGCCGCTCCGGCGAGCGGGCCGCCGGCCAGCAGCAGCACGAACACGCCCACCAGCACCGCGACGGCGACCGCTTCCACCAGCAGCACGACCCGCGCCGCGAGCCGCACCCCGCGCACCACCAGAGCGGTCACCAGCGCACCGCCGACGAGCGCGGCGGCGGCCGGGAGCCACGGGCCGCCCGCACCGAACGGTGCGAGCAGCGACCCCAGGTACAGCGCGGCGCCGGCGAGCGCGGCCCCGCACAGCAGCAGGTAACCGGCGACACCCGCGATGCCGCCGGCGAACGCCGCCGCCGACCCGAGTCCCTGGGCGGTCAGGGTGTAGAGGCCGCCGGGGGCGGCCATCCGCGTGGTGAACCGGCCGATGCTCGCGGCGACCAGCAGCGCGAGGACGGTCGCCGCGACGAACGCCCACACGGTGTACGGCCCGGCCGCCCCGGCGACGATCACCGGGGTGGCCGCCATCGCCGCCGACGGCGCCGACCCGGCGATCGACTGGGCGACGACGTCGGCGGGCCCGAGCCGGCGCCGCATCAGCCCGTGCACCGGCGAACGGTCCCGCAGCACGCCCACACCCCACCTCCGTCCCTGTCATCGGTGATCGTCGGACCGGCACACTATCGCCCGATGACGACGTCGTGACCAGCGTCGATGAGTCGAACGAGAAAACCCGGTCGGCGGTTCCCGCAGCACGGGAACGATCGGCACGGTGATTCGCACCACTCGGGACCGGTCGTTGTGCGCGGTGTGCGGCAGGCGTGACGGTGCCTGCCGTCCACACCGCCACTCGCCGGAGGAGGCGCCGATGAGCGCACCACCGTCCGACCCGCAGGTTCCCGCCCCGACCGGATCCGCCCGGGCACCCGAGCACCGGCTGCGGGGCTCGCTGGGCGCCCGCTCGATCGTGTTCATGGTGGTCGCCGCCGCGGCGCCGCTGACCGTCGTCGCCGGCACCGTCCCGCTCGGTCTCTCGGCGGGCAACGGGGCCGCCTTCCCCGCCACCTTCGTCCTCTGCGCGGTGGTCCTGCTGCTGTTCGCGGTCGGCTTCTGCGCGATGTCCCGGCACGTCCCCGAGGCCGGCGCGTTCTACTCCTACATCGCCCGCGGGCTCGGCGCCGCACCGGGGCTCGGGTCGGCGCTGCTCGCACTCGTCACGTACACGGCGGTGCAGGCCGCGGTGTACGGCTACCTCGGCGCCACCCTCGACTCCGTCGTCCAGCACTACGGCGGGCCCGCGCTGCCCTGGTACCTCTACGCGGCCGGGGCGCTGGTCGTCGCCGGGGTGCTCGGGTTCCGGCACATCGAGCTGTCCGGCAAGGTGCTGGGCGTCCTGCTGATCGCCGAGGTGGCGATCGTGCTGGTGTTCGACGCCGTCGTCGCCGTCACCGGCGGACTCGGCTCCGGCAGGTCGACGGCGCTGCTCGTGCCCTCGGAGATCCTCTCCGGCTCGCTCGGCATCGCGATCATGTTCGCGATCGCGTCGTTCATCGGGTTCGAGGCGACCGCGGTGTTCCGCGACGAGGCCCGCGACCCGGAGCGCACCGTGCCGCGCGCCACCTACCTCGCGCTGGTGCTGATCGGCGGGTTCTACACGGTCTCCGCGTGGGCGGTGGTCTCCGCCTGGGGCGACGCCGACGCCGTCGCGCGGGCCGGCGACGACCCCGGCAACATGATCGTCTCGACGATCACCGCGGTGCTCGGCCCCTTCGGCGGGGACCTGGCCCAGATCCTGCTGGTGACCAGCCTGTTCGCCGCGCTCCTGTCGTTCCACAACGTGCTGGCGCGCTACCTCTTCGCGCTCGGCAACGCCCGGACGATGCCCGCGGTGTTCGGTCGCAGCCACCCCCGGCACGCCTCGCCGTACGCGGCGTCGCTGGCCCAGTCCGGGACGGCTCTCGCGCTGATCGTGGTCTTCGCCCTGACCGGGATGGACCCCGTGACCCAGGTGTTCGCCTGGATGGCAGGCACCGCGACCCTCGGCGTGCTGACCCTGATGGCGCTGACCTGCCTGGCCGTGCTCGTGTTCTTCGCCCGGTCCCGCGCCGACCGCAGGCTCTGGCACACCCGGCTCGCACCTGCACTCGGCCTGGCCGGGCTGCTGACCTGTCTCGCGCTGACCGTCGCGAACTTCCCGACGCTGATCGGCGGGTCGCCCGCGCTGGCGACCGCGATCGGCGCCGTCCTGGTGGCCGCGTTCGTCGGAGGTGCCCTGTGGGCCCGGCGCGTGCCGTCACTCGTCCCAGCTCCGCACACCGTCGACACCACGGAGGACCGATGACCGCAGTCGAGGAGCCCCGGACCCTTTCCGGGCACCCGCTGACCATGACCACCGAGACCGAGGTCGCCGTCGTCCGGGAGGTGCTCGCCGCGGCCGGAATGCTCGGCGAGCACGTCCGGTACGCGTTCTTCGCGCCGGAGGAACCGGCCAAGGCCGAGGTCCTCGCGTTCGACGACGGCGTCCCCGACCGCCGCTTCCGGGTGGTGCTGCTGGACCTGTCCACCGGCCGTTCCTGGGACGCGGTCGTCTCCGCGACGGCCCGTGAGCTCGTCTCGGTCCGCGAGCTGGAGCCCGAGCGGGAGGGCCAGCCGCCGATCATCGACTCGGAGTTCGAGTTCATCGAGGACGCCCTCAACGCCTCCCCGGAATGGTGCGCCGCCCTGGCGGAGCGCGGGATCGAGCCGGCATCGGTGCGGGCGGTCCCGCTGTCCGCGGGCGTCTACGACTACCCGCAGGAGAAGGGCCGCCGGATCGCCCGCGCCTTCGGCTTCCGTCAGGACTCCGAGTCCGACCACCCGTGGGCGCACCCGATCGACGGGCTCGTCGCCTACGTCGACCTCACCGCCCGCACCATCGACCGGGTGATCGACTCCGGTGTGGTGCCGGTGCCGGCGGGCAGCGGGAACTTCGACGACCCGGCCGTGCAGGGCCCGCCGCTGGAGGGCCTGAAGCCGATCGAGATCACCCAGCCCGAGGGCCGGTCGTTCACCGAGACCGACGGGCACGTCCGCTGGGGCAAGTGGGACCTGCGGATCGGCTTCAACGAGCGCGAGGGCCTGACCCTGCACCAGATCGCCTTCGACGACCGCCCGGTCTGCTACCGGGCGTCGGTCGCGGAGATGGTGGTGCCCTACGCCGACCCGGCGCCGGTCCGGTTCTGGCAGAACTACTTCGACTGCGGCGAGTACATGTTCGCCCGCTACGCCGACTCGCTGCAGCTGGGCTGCGACTGCCTGGGTGACATCCACTACGTCGACGCCACCATCGCCGACGACCTCGGCAACCCGAAGACCATCAGCAACGCGATCTGCATGCACGAGGAGGACTACGGCGTCCTCTGGAAGCACACCGACATCTTCACCGGCTCCCGCGAGGTGCGCCGCCAGCGCCGGCTGGTGATCTCGTTCTTCACCCCGATCGGGAACTACGACTACGGCTTCTACTGGTACCTCTACCTCGACGGCACCATCGAGCTGGAGTGCAAGGCGACCGGCATCGTGTTCACCTCCGGCACGCCCGGCGAGTACGCGACCGAGATCGCGCCCGGGCTCGGCGCCCCGTTCCACCAGCACCTGTTCTCCGCGCGGCTGGACATGACCGTCGACGGCCTCGCGAACGCCGTCGACGAGGTCGAGGCGGGCCGGGTCCCGATGGGCGAGGGGAACCGCTACGGCAACGCGTTCAGCCGCAACTCGACCCGGCTGCGCTCGGAGTCCGGTGGGCAACGCGACGCCTCCCCCGGCACCGCCCGGGCGTGGCACGTGGTGAACACCGAGAAGACGAACGCGCTGGGGCAGCCGGTCGGCTACGTGCTGCACCCGCACGGCCAGCCGACCCTGCTGGCCGATCCGGAGTCGTCGATCGCGGCCCGGGCGGCGTTCGCGACGAAGGCGCTGTGGGTGACCCGTTACGACCCGGCGCAGCGCTACTCGGCGGGCGACTTCGTCAACCAGAACCCGGGCGGGGCCGGACTGCCGTCCTATGTGGCGGCGGACCGCGACATCGACGGTCAGGACGTCGTGCTGTGGCACACCTTCGGCCTGACCCACTTCCCGCGCCCGGAGGACTGGCCGGTGATGCCGGTCGACTACACCGGTTTCACGCTGAAGCCGGCCGGGTTCTTCGACCGCAACCCGGCGCTGGACGTGCCGCCGGGGGCGGCGAAGAACTGCCACTGATCCGACCGGTCGGCCCCGCCCCGGAACCGGGGCGGGGCCGGCCCGTCACCGTGGGTCGACACGAGGTCACTGGCCGGGGTGGGCAACGTCGGCCGGTCCCGGCCTGCCGGGTCCCGGCAACCGGCGTGGCTTCCTGGTCCCGTCGTGGTAGTCCTCGTACCAGGAAATACGTGAGGAGTAGGACCATGACCGTCGACACGAGCAGGATCTGGCTGACCGAGAGCACCTTCGCCGAGCTGCGCGCGGAGTTGGGGGATCTGCTGCAGCAGCGGGCGGCGGGCGCCTCTCAGGGCGCGCCGGACGACGTGCCGGACACGGCGGCGCAGCGTGACCGGGAACAGCGCATCCGGCGGCTGCAGGAGCTCCTGAGCGACCCGGTGGTCGGGCACCGCCCGCCCGACGACGGCGTCGTCGAGCTCGGCATGGAGGTCACCGTCCGCTACGACGACGGCGACGTCGAGACCTTCCTGCTGGCCCACGACGAGGACCGGACCCGCTCGACCATGGTCTGCTCCCCCGACTCCCCGCTCGGCCGGGCGCTGCTCGACTCCCGGCAGGGCCAGCACGTCACCTACCAGCTGCCGCACGGCGGCGAGACGGGCTGCACCCTGGAACGGGTCGTGCCGTACGCGGCATGACCTGACCGCCCTGCCGGGCTCCGGCAGCCCCGGCGGGCGGGACGGGGTGGATGCGCCCCGGGCACTGCCGGGTACGGTCGGTTGCACGGCGGCGGCACCATCCGGCAGACGGTCGCGCGGTAGCCGCGTGCCCCCGTCGCCAGCGCGGCACCGCGGCACGAGCAGTGCAGGAGGCGGTGCCGGTGGAGTCCCGCAACGGGCGGCGCGACCACGCGTCGGTACCGGACGCCTGGCTGCGCCGGGTGGCCGAGGAGGCGGGCCGCGGCGCCGGTGACGTCCCGCCCGAGCTGCTGGGCGGCTTCCTCCGGGTGCTGGCCGACGCCGCGACTTCGGGGCGGCGTCCGGAGCAGGCCGAGCTCGACGCGGTCGGCCGCAACGGCCGTCGGGCGGCCGAGCTCGGAGTGTCCGCGGGCAACGCGGTGCAGCTCTACCTGTCCGCGGCGTGGCGGTTGTGGCGGGAGCTGCCCGCGACCGCCCGCTTCCCGGACGCGGCGGGCACCGCGACCGCCGCCGAGGCGGTCCTGCGCACCGTCGACCTCGCGGTGGCCGGGCTGGCCGACGGCTACACCGCCGCCCGCCGGGACATGGTCCGCGACGAGGAGACGCTGCGCCGCGAGCTGATCGAGGACCTGCTGCGCGGCGACGGCGACGCCGGAGGGCTGGTGGAGCGGGCCGAACCGTTCGGGCTGGACCTCGGCACGCCGCACCAGGTCGCCCTCGCCTCCCCGTCGGCCCGTCCCGCCCGCGCCGACGCGGTCCCCGGCGCGCTGGAGCGGTCGGTCGTGCAGGGCGTCGGCGACCGTGACGTGCTCGTCGCCACCAAGGACGGGCGCGTCGTCGTGATCGCTCCCGCACCGGGCGCCGGCGGCCCCGGACTGGGGCCGCTGCTGCACGCCGAGCTGACCCGATCCGGCCGGGGCCTGCCGTGGCGGGTCGCGGTGGGCCGCCCGCACCCCGGCTCGTACGGGATCGCCCGGTCCTACGAGGAGGCCAGGGAGACGCTGACGACGGCAGGCCGGTTGGGCCTGCGCACCCCGGTCCTGCGGGCCGAGGACATGCTCGTCTACCGGGTGCTGCTGCGCGACCAGCCGGCGATCACCGATCTGGTGCAGACCGTCGCGATACCGCTGGCCAAGGCCCGTGGCGGTGCGGAGCCGTTGCTGGAGACACTGGAGATCTGGTTCGCGACCGGCTGCGTGGTCGCCGAGACGGCCCGCAGGCTGCACCTGTCGGTCCGCGCGGTCTCCTACCGGCTGGAACGGATCGCCGAGCTGACCGGCCACGACCCGGCCGACCCGGCGCAGCGGTTCACGGTGCAGGCCGCGGTGCTCGGCGCGCGCCTGCTCGGCTGGCCGGCCCGCGACCTGCACCCCGGCGACGCCGGCTGAAGCCGACCGTGGCGGTGGGCGGGCGCGCGGCGCGGGGTAGCGTCGGCACGACCGATCTTGTCCAGTCCCGTACGAGCCCCGTGGAGGAGCCATGACCCTCACCGCCGGTGACCAGATCCCCGACGCCGCCCTCATGACCCCGACCGCCGAGGGCCCCAAGCCGGTGCAGTCCGCCACCGCGCTGGGCACCGGCACCGTCGTCCTGTTCGGCGTGCCGGGGGCGTTCACCCCGGCCTGCTCCGACACCCACCTGCCCGGCTTCGTGCTGCGGCGCGACGAGCTGAAGGCCAAGGGCGTCGACACCGTCGCCTGCACCGCCGTGAACGACGCCTTCGTGCTCGGCGCCTGGGCCGAGGCGCGCAACGTCGAGGACTCCGTCCTCATGCTGGCCGACGGCAACGCCGACTTCGCGAAGGCCGCCGGCCTGGACATGGACGGCAGCAAGTTCGGCCTCGGCACCCGCTCGAAGCGCTACGCCGCGATCATCAAGGACGGCGTCGTGCAGTGGATCGGCGTCGAGGACGCCCCGCCCTCGGTCGACGTCTCGGGCGTCGAGTCGGTCCTGAAGCAGCTCTGATCCCAGCTCCGGGCTCCTGAGCGAGCGGCACGCGGGCCTACACTGGCCCGCGTGCCGAAGCTCATCGGGGACTCCCTCGCCGCACACCGCGAGCAGGTGCGCGAGCGGGTGTTCGCCGCGCTGCGCGAGCAGCTCTACCGGCGCGGCTTCGAGGCGGTGACGCTGTCCGGGGTCGCCGCGGCGGCCGGCGTCGGCCGGTCGGCCATGTACAACCATTTCCCGGACCGTCAGGCACTGCTGGTCGCCTTCGTCGAGGCCGAGGCCGATCGCTACGTGACCGACCTCGACACCGCGCTGACCGGGGCGTCGTCCCCGCCGGAGCGCCTCGCCGTCTTCGCCCGGATGCAGCTGCGCCGCCTCGCGGAGTTCCACCTCCCGCCGGGACAGGCGCTCGCCGGGGCCCTCGATCCGCAGGCGTACCGCCGGATCGCCGCGCACGCCGACCCGATCGGCGACCGCCTGGTCACGATCCTGCGCGACGGGGCGGCCGACGGCTCGATGGCCGACGAGGACCCCGCCGTCCTCGCCGCCCTGGTGTCGGCCGCGCTGTCCAGCCGCCGGATCGTCGACGTCGGACCGTCCGAGCTGGACGCCACGGTGGCGACCGCGGTCCGGGCGGTGCAGCGGATGGTCGCCCCGCCGCACGGGGCGCACACATCGACATCCGCGTCCGGCTGAGGCTAGCCTTACCGCGTTCCAGGCCTTACGATCCGGATCTGACACGGTGTCATATCCGGCGCCGTGACGCTCCGCCGTACGGGAGGGCCGATGGGCGCCGCAACGACCTCGATCGGGACGCTGTCCGCCGAACTCCGCCAGGCCACCTGGGCTGTGCACGAGCGAGCGCACCGCTCCACCTACATGGCCGCACTGCTCGAGGGCGCGCTGCCGCTGGGCGCCTACACGCTGCTCGCCGAGCAGTACAGCGCCATCTACACCGCGCTCGAGGCGGCATCCGACACGATGGCCGACCACCCGGTCGCCGGGCCCTTCGTGATCGACGAGCTGCGGCGGCTGCCCGCCCTGCACGACGATCTGGACACCCTCGGCAGTGGTGTCCCGCGGATCCTGCCCGCCACCGCCCGTTACGTGGAGCGGCTGCACACCTGCGCGACCGACCCGGAGCGGTTCGTCGCCCACCACTACATCCGCTACCTCGGCGACCTGTCCGGCGGCCAGGTGATCGGCCGGACGCTGGAGCGCACCTACGGGCTCTCCGGCGACGGGGTCCGGTTCTACGACTTCTCCGCACTCGGCGCCCCGCCGCGTTTCCGCACCCGCTACCGGGAGCTGCTCGACGCGGCACCCTGGGACGCCGGAGCACGTTCGCGGGTGGCCGCGGAGGCGGTCCTCGGGTTCGAGCTGAACATCGAGGTGCTGTCCGAGATGGCCGACGAGGTCGGGCTCGACCAGCCGCTCGCGTCCTGAACGCCCGCAGCGCGGCGGACCGTGTCCGGGCCCGTCCCGGGGCCGGCCGTTCGCGGGGAGCGACACCGTGAAGCTGTCGATCGTCGATCTCGGGACCGTCGCCCCCGGCACCACCGAGACCGACGGGCTGGCCGACTCCCTGGCGACCGCCGAGCACGCCGACGAGGCCGGGTTCCACCGGATCTGGTTCGCCGAGCACCACCTGAGCCGCTCGGGTGCCTCGCACCATCCCGAGCTGCTGATCGCCGCGGCGGCGACGCGGACCTCACGCATCCGGCTGGGGTCGGGCGCGGTGCTGATGAACCACTACAGCCCGTTCAAGGTCGCCGAGATGTTCCAGCAGCTCGAGGCGATGGCGCCCGGGCGGATCGACCTCGGCATGGGCCGCGCCACCGCCGGGCCGGTGCTCGACCTGGCGCTGCGCAGGGACCGGCAGCAGCCCGTCCGGAACGACCACGAGCAGCAGGTGCTCGAGACCGTGGCCTGGCTGTACGGCGCCTTTCCCGAGGACCACCCGTTCGCCGGGCACCCGCTGATGCCGACCGTGCCCCGGGTCCCGCAGACCTGGCTGCTGGGGTCGAGCCCGGACGGCTCCGAGCTGGCCGCCGGCCTCGGCATCGGCTACACCTTCGCCGGGTTCATCAATCCGCAGGCGGCGGCGCCGGCCCTGCGCCACTACCGGCAGCGGTTCCGGTCCCGGGGCTTCGGGCTCGACACACCCCGCTCGATCCTCGCCGTCAACGTCACCGTCGGCGACACCCCCGCCGAGGGCAGGCACCTGGTCCGGTCCGCGAAGGGCTTCTACGCCCGCCTGGGCCGAGCCGGCCGCCGGGCCGGCTCCGTGCTCGTCCCCACCCCGGCGGACGCCGCCCGGGAGATGACCGGCGCCGAGGAGGACGAACCGACCGGGATCGTCGACGGCCGCTGGCCCCGTTTCGTCGCCGGCGGGCCCGACGACGTGCGCGCCACGCTGGAACGGATGCTCGAGCAGAGCGGCGCCGACGAGCTGATGGTCCAGGACCTCATCGCCGATCCCGCCGACCGCCGGCGGTCCCACGGCCTGCTCGCGGAGGCGTTCGGTCTCCGGCACCCGACCGGGGCCGCCGGCCGCGGGGAGCGGGCTACCTAGACTGGACCCGCCCCCCGACGACCGATCCCAGGAGAGCCCCCGGTGTCCAGCCCCGGCATCGACCCGGACGAGCTCACGACCGCGCTGAAGGTCCTCGCGCAGGTCGACGAGCTCGAGCCCGAACACCCGGACGCGGTCGTCGTCCGCCGCGCGACCGCACACATCTGGAAGTCGGTGCGCCTGCGCCGCCGGGCGGAGAAGCGGGAGCGCGAGTCCACGGCCGACGCCGACGTCACCGCGGCGACCGCGACCGGCGCGCGGGGCCGGATCGACGACGAGACGGCCGGCATCCCGCTGGTGTCCCCGACCCCGGGTGCCACGGCCGGGGTGCTGCACAAGGCCCGCGGGTGCTACGTGTGCAAGGTCCGCTACACCACGGTCGACGCGTTCTACCACCAGCTCTGCCCGGACTGCGCGGTGAGCCACCACGCCCACCGGTCGGCCCGTACCGACCTGACGGGCCGCCGCGCGCTGCTGACCGGCGGCCGGGCGAAGATCGGCATGTACATCGCGCTGCGGCTGCTGCGCGACGGTGCCCATCTCACGATCACCACCCGGTTCCCGCGCGACGCGGCCCGCCGGTTCGCCGCCGCCGACGGCAGCGCCGCCTGGCTGCACCGGCTGCGCGTGGTCGGCGTCGACCTGCGCGACCCGACACAGGTCGTCGCGCTGGCCGACGAGGTCGCCGCCGCGGGCCCGCTGGACATCCTGATCAACAACGCGGCACAGACGGTCCGCCGCTCCCCCGGCTCGTACTCGGCCCTCGAGGCCGCCGAGCAGGAGGCGCTGCCGCCCGGTGACCTCCCGGAGATCGTGTCGTTCACGAGCACGACCACGCGCGAGCACCCGGCGCTGCTCGCCGGCGCGATCGCGGGGCCGGACCTCGCGGCACTGGCCGTCACCGCCCGGTCCGCCTCGCCCGAGCGGATCGCCGCAGGCACCGCCGTCGACGCCGGCGGGCTGCTGCCCGACACCGCCGCCGTCAACAGCTGGGTCGACCACGTCGAGCACGTCGACCCGCTCGAGCTGCTCGAGGTGCAGCTGTGCAACCAGACGGCACCGTTCGTGCTGGTCTCCCGGCTCCGGGCGGCGCTGGCCGCGTCACCGGCCCGCCGCAAGTACGTGGTGAACGTGTCGGCCATGGAGGGGGTGTTCGGCCGCGGCTACAAGGGGCCCGGGCACCCGCACACCAACATGGCGAAGGCGGCGCTGAACATGCTGACCCGCACCAGCGCCGAGGAGATGTTCGAGACCGACCGGATCCTGATGACCTCGGTCGACACCGGCTGGATCACCGACGAGCGCCCGCACCCGATGAAGCTGCGGCTCGCCGAGGAGGGGTTCCACGCGCCGCTGGACCTGTCCGACGGCGCGGCCCGGGTCTACCACCCGGTCGTCGCCGGTGAGGCGGGCGAGGACCTGCACGGGGTGTTCCTGAAGAACTACCGGACCTCGTCCTGGTAGCAGGGCCCTCCCGGTTCTGTCGGGGCTCGCCGCTACCGTGCGGATCGTGCTGGAACTGCATCGGGCCGAACGCGCCGACACCCTCGTGGACGCGCTGGCCGGCGTGCTCGGGGCGGGATCGGCGGACCCGTTCGTGCCCGAGGTCGTCGCGGTCCCGGAGCGGGGTGTCGAGCGGTGGCTGGCCCAGCGCCTGTCGCACCGGCTCGGCGCCGGCACGGGCTCCGGCGGGGTGTGCGCGAACGTCCGGTTCCCGTCGCCCGCGGCGCTGCTCGGTGAGGTCGTCGACACGGTCTGCGGCTCCGACCCGGAGACCGACCCGTGGGCCCCGGCCCGCGCGGTGTGGCCGCTGCTGGAGCTGATCGACGACGCGGTGCGGTCCGGTCAGGAGCGGTTCTCCGGGCTGTCCGCGCACCTGGAGCGCGGCGGGCACGGCCGCCGCTACGCGCTGGCCCGGGCGCTGGCCGGCCTGTTCGCGTCCTACGCGACGCACCGCCCGGCGCTGCTGCACGGCTGGCAGCGCGGCGCCGACGGGGTCCCCGCCGACCTGGCCTGGCAACCGGAGCTGTGGCGGCGGCTGCGGGCGCGGCTGGACGTGCCCGGCCCCGCCGAGCGGCTCGACGAGGCGGTCGCGGCACTGCGCGCGGGCGTCTCCGCCGGCGACGCTGTCCCGCAGCGGCTGTCGCTGTTCGGGCCGACCCGGCTCGCGGCCGAGCACCTCGCCGTGCTGGAGGCGCTGTCCGTGCACCGCGACGTGCACCTCTGGCTGCCGCACCCCTCCCCCGTCATGTGGGACGCGGTGCGGTCGGCCCGCCCCGCGGCGCCGCCGGCCCGGGCCGGCGACGACAGCGCGGCCCGGGTCCGCTCCCCGCTGCTGCGCTCGCTCGGCCGCGACGTCCGGGAGCTGGCGCTGCGGCTGCCCGCGGCGGGGCCCGGGGTGGTCGACACCCACCACCCGGCCCCCGAACCCGCTGGTGCGCCGCCGCTGCTGCGGCTGCTGCAGGAGTCCCTGCGCGACGACGTCGCGCCGCCGCCCCCGGACGAGCGGCCACTGCTCGACGGGGCGGACCGCAGCATCGTCCTGCACTCCTGCCACGGCCCGGACCGGCAGGTCGAGGTCCTGCGCGAGGCGCTGCTCGGGCTGCTCGCCGCCGACGACACCCTCGAACCCCGCGACATCGTGGTGATGTGCCCGGACATCGAGGTGTTCGCACCGCTGATCACCGCGTCGTTCGGGCTGGCCCCCGACGCCTCCGGCGACGACGGCGCCGGCCCGTCCCGCCACGAGCTGCACCCCGGGCACCTGCTCCGGGTACGGCTCGCCGACCGGGCGTTGCGGCAGGCCAACCCGCTGCTCGGCACGGTCTCCACGCTGCTCGAGCTCGCCGGGTCCCGGCTCACCGCGTCGCAGGTGCTGGACCTGATCTCCTCCGGGCCGGTGCGGCGCCGCTTCCGGCTCGACGACGACGCCTCCGAACGCCTCTCCGAGCTGATCACCGCGGCCGGTGTCCGCTGGGGCCTCGACGCCGGGCACCGCGCCCCGTACCGGCTCGAGGGCGTCGAGCAGAACACCTGGCGCGCGGGCCTGGACCGGCTGCTCGTCGGCGTCGCGATGGCCGAGACGCCCGGCGCGCCCGCCTGGCTCGGCACCGCGCTGCCGCTGGACGAGGTGGACTCCTCCGACGTCGACGTGGTCGGGCGGCTCGCCGAGATCGTCGACCGGCTGGGCACGGTGCTCGGCGCGCTGCACGGGCCGCAGCCGCTGTCGTCGTGGATCGCCGCGCTCGAGGAGGGGCTCGCCGCGCTGACCGACACGCCGCCGTCCGAGGCCTGGCAGGCCACGCAGGCCCGGGCCGAGCTGGCCGACGTGCTGCACTCGGCAGGCCCGCAGGCCGCGACCGTCGACCTCGACCTGCCCGACGTGCGCGGCCTGCTGGCCGAGCGGCTGCGCGGGCGCCCCAGCCGGGCGAACTTCCGCACCGGCACGCTCACCGTCGCGACACTGGTCCCGATGCGCGCGGTCCCGCACCGGGTGGTGTGCCTGCTGGGCTGCGACGATGGCGTCTTCCCCCGGGCCGGCGCCGCGGACGGCGACGACGTCCTCGCCCGGGACCCGGTGGCCGGCGAGCGGGACCCGCGCGGCGAGGACCGCCAGCTGCTGCTCGACGCGATCTGCTCGGCGACCGAGCACCTGGTCGTCGTCAGCTCCGGTGCCGACGAGCGGACGGGGGCCCATCGGCCGCCCGCCGTACCGATCGGCGAGCTGTGCGACGCGATCGACGCCTGTGTGCACACCGGAACCGAGCAGCGCGCGTCGGAGGCGTTGCGGGCCCGGCACCCGCTGCAGCCGCACCACCGGGACAACTTCCTGCCCGGCGCGCTGCTGGCCGGCGGCCCGTTCAGCTTCGACCGGGCCGCGCTGCGCGGCGCCGAGGCCGCGGGCGGCCCCCGCCGCGCGGCGCCCCTGTTCCCGGCCGCCCCGCTGCCCGAGCCCGACGACGGCGTCGACACCGACACCGTCGAGCTGGACGAGCTGGCCGCGTTCGTCGAGCACCCGGTCCGCGCGTTCCTGCGCCAGCGGGTGCGGGTGCTGCCGCCCGGGGAGAGCGAGG
Source organism: Pseudonocardia parietis (assembly GCF_017876315.1). GTDB lineage: Bacteria > Actinomycetota > Actinomycetes > Mycobacteriales > Pseudonocardiaceae > Pseudonocardia > Pseudonocardia parietis. The sequence goes on from NZ_JAGINU010000001.1 coordinate 4,890,093, forward strand.
AACCGGACGACGCGCTGCCGGTCGAGCTGGACGGGCTGGCGGCCTGGAAGATCGGGGACCGGCTGCTCGCCGACCGGCTCGCCGGCGCCCCGCCGCCCGCCGTCGCGCGGGCCGAGACGCTGCGCGGCGATCTCCCGCCCGGTGGGCTCGGGCGCCGGGTGCTGTCCGAGGTCGGGGGCCGGGTGGAGCCGCTGGTCGCCCTGGCCGGGGCGGTCCGGACCGGAGAGGCCTTCTCCCAGGACCTGGTGGCGTCGCTGACCGGGACGCCGCTCGACGGCGTCACGGTGACCGGGACCGTGCCCGGACTGCACGGCGACGTCGTCGTCCGGGTGGAGTACTCCCGGCTCAAGGCCAAGCACCGGCTGCGTGCCTGGGTGCAGCTGCTCGCGCTCACCGCGGCGCACCCGGACCGGTCCTGGACGGCGGTCACGATCGGCCGGGGCAGCGGTGGCGCCGCCCGTTCCACGCTGGGGCCGGTCGACCCGGCCCGGGCCCGGGCGGCGCTGGCCGACCTGGTCGCGCTGCGCCGGGAGGGCCTGCGCGAGCCGCTGCCGTTGCCCACCGACGCGGCCGCGGTCTACGCCCGCAACCGGGCCCGCGGGGTGGTGCCGGCGAACGCGCTGGCCGCCGCGGGCGCGGAGTGGTCGAAGTTCGAGCACGAGGACGCCGCGCACGTCTTCGTCCGCGGGGCCGGTGCCCCGCTGATCGTGCACGACGAACCCGGCGCCGGGGCCGAGCCGACCCGGTTCGGGGCGCTGGCCGCCCGGCTGTGGGCTCCGTTGCTCGACCACGAGAGTCAGGACGCACCATGAGCGCCGCGACCGCCGTCCTCTCCGCGCCCACCTTCGAGGTGGACGGCCCGCTGCCCGACGGCACCGTCGTGCTCGAGGCCAGCGCCGGGACCGGCAAGACCTACACGATCGCCGCCCTGGCCACCCGCTACGTGGCCGAGGGGGTCGCCGGGCTGGACCGGCTGATGCTGGTGACGTTCGGCCGGGACGCCACCCAGGAGCTGCGCGAACGGGTCCGGGAGCGCCTCGTCGGCACCGAGCGGGCGCTCGCCGCGGTGCTCGCGGGCGGGCAGGCGCCGGTGCGGGCCGCCGACCCGGTGGTGGCGCTGCTCGCCGACGGTGACCCGGCCGAGGTCGAGCTGCGGCGCGCGCGGCTGGCGGACGCCGCGGCGTCGTTCGACGCGGCCACGATCGCGACCACCCACCAGTTCTGCAGCCAGATGCTGGCCGGGCTCGGTGTGGCGGGCGACAACGACCCGGACGCGGAGTTCGTCGAGCACGTCGACGACGTCGTCACCGAGGTCGTCGACGACTTCTACGTCCGCAAGTACGCGAGCCCGAGTGCCGGGAAGCCGGCGTTCACCCGGACCGAGGCGCTCGCGCTGGCCCGCCGCGCGGTGGGCGACCCGCAGGCCGCGCTCGAGCCGCGCGACGCCGACCCCGCCTCGGTCGCCGCCACCCGGTACGGGTTCGCCACGGCCGTGCGGCGCGAGGTGGACGCCCGCAAGCGCCGGCTGCGGATCTACAGCTACGACGACATGCTGTCCCGGCTGGCGGCGGCGCTGCGCGACCCGTTGCGCGGCCCCGCGGCCCGCGAGCGGCTGCGGTCGCGGTTCTCGGTCGTGCTGGTCGACGAGTTCCAGGACACCGACCCGCTGCAGTGGGAGATCCTCTCGCTCGCCTTCCACGAGGCCCCGGCGACGACACTGGTACTGATCGGCGACCCGAAACAGGCGATCTACGCGTTCCGCGGGGCGGACGTGCACAGCTACCTGCGGGCCGCCGGGGCCGCGACCCGGCGGCGGACCCTGGACACCAACCGGCGCAGCGACTCCGCACTGCTCGAGGCGCTGGACAGGGTGTTCGACGAGGCCGCCCTCGGCGACGGCGGGATCGTGGTGCACCGGGTCGACGCGGCGCACCACGGCCGGCGGCTCGAGGCGCGCCGGGACGCGCCGCTGCGCCTGCGCGCCGTCGACCGGGACCGGCTCGATCTCACCGGCCGGCGGCTCGGGCGGGCGGCCGGGGCCCGCCGCGTCGTCGCCCGGGACGTCGCCGTCGACCTCTCCGAGCTCCTCGACGGCTCCGCCCGCTACGCCGGGGAGACACTGCGGCCCGGTCAGGTGGCGGTGCTCGTGCGCACCAACGCCCAGGGCGTCCTCGTCCGGGACGCGTGCGCCGAGACCGGTGTGCCCGCGGTGCTGACCGGCAGCACCAGCGTGTTCACCACACCGGTCGCCCGGGAGTGGCTGACCCTGCTGGAGGCCGTCGAGCAGCCGCAGCGGTCGCTGCGGCTGCGGTCTGCGGCGCTCACCCGGTTCGTCGGGCACACGGTCGCCGACCTGTGCGGGCCCGACGCCGACCGGCTGGTCGACCAGCTCGGCGCCGACCTGCGCGCCTGGCACCAGGTGCTCGCCGACCGCGGGGTCGCCGCCCTACAGGAGGCGGTGTTCGTCCGCTACGCCCCGGCGCAGCGCCTGCTGGCCCGGCCGGACGGCGAGCGCGACCTGACCGACCTGCGCCACGTCGGGCAGGTGCTGCACTCCGCGGCGCTGGAACGCCACCTGGGCCCGACCGCGCTCACCGAGTGGCTGCGGCACCGGATCGGCGAGGCCGCGCGGGACACCTCGGCGGAACGGAGCCGGCGCCTGGAGTCCGACGCCGACGCGGTCCAGATCGTCACCGTGCACCGGTCCAAGGGACTGGAGTTCCCGGTCGTCTACCTGCCGTTCGCGTGGGACCGCTGGGTCAACGACACCCCCGACCCGCTCCTCTACCACGACGCCGCCGGGGGCGCGCCGCGCCGGCTGCTCGACGTCGGCGGGGCGTCCGGTCCGGACCGCACCCGGCGCACGGCGCTGCACCAGGCCGAGGAGGCGGGCGAGGACCTGCGGTTGCTCTACGTCGCGCTGACCCGCGCCTGCAGCCAGGTCGTCGCCTGGTGGGTGCCCGCGACGACGACGGCGTCGTCGTCGCTGCACCGGACGCTGTTCGGCCACCACGGTGCCGGTACCGAGCCGGAGGCCGCGGCCAAGGTCCCCGGCGACGCCGACGCGGTGCGCTTCCTGGGGGAGCGGCTCGCCGGCAGCGGCGCCGTCGTGGAGACGCTGCACGACCGGGAACCTACGCACCGGCCGGCCGAGCCGGAGCACGGCCGTCCCGAGGTGGCCGAGTTCCGCCGCACCCTCGACACGGCCTGGCGGCGCACGTCCTACACCGCGCTGACCGCCGCGGCACACGCCGCACACCGGTCGCCCACCGAGCCCGACGACGACAGCACCCCGTCCGCCGTCCCCGGTGTGCTCAGCGAGCCGGAGGACGAGGGCGTCCGCGACGAACCGGAGCCCGCAGCGGCAGGGGGCTCCTCCCCCGCCGTGGACTCGGCCGCGCTCGCCTCCCCGATGGCGGACCTGCCGATGGGCGCCGGGTTCGGCACACTCGTGCACGCCGTTCTCGAGCACCTCGACACCACGGTCGCCGCGCAGGGTGACGCCGCGCTGCGCGCCGAGCTGATCCGGCACGTCACCGCCGAGCTGCGCCGCCAGCCGGCCGACGTCGACCCCGAGCAGCTCGCGGACGCACTCGTCCCGGTGCTGCGCACGCCGCTCGGACCGCTCGCCGCCGGGCGGTCCCTGGCCGACGTGGCCCCGGCCGACCGGCTGTCCGAACTGGACTTCGAGCTGCCGCTGTGTGGCGGTGACACCCCGTCCGGGCGGCTCACCCTGGCCGGCCTCGCCGCGGCGGTACGCCGACACCTCGGCCCCGGCGACATCCTGCACGGCTACGCCGACCGGCTCGACTCCCCCGACCTGGCCGGGCAGCCGTTGCGCGGCTACCTCACCGGCAGCATCGACTCGGTGCTGCGGGTGGACGGCCGGTTCCTCGTCGTCGACTACAAGACGAACTGGCTCGGCCCCGTCGGGGCGACCGGCCGGGAGCCGCTCACCGCGGCGCACTACACCGCGCCACGACTGGCCGAGGCGATGGCCGACGCCCACTACCCGCTGCAGGCGTTGCTCTACGCCGTCGCGCTGCACCGCTACCTGCGGTGGCGGCTGCCCGGCTACGACCCGGCGACCCACCTGGGCGGGGTCGGCTACCTGTTCCTGCGCGGCATGTGCGGACCGGACACCCCGATCACCGGAGACGGCCCGCTCGCCGCGCCCTGCGGCGTCTTCGCCTGGCGGCCGCCGGCCGCGCTGGTGGAGGACCTGTCCGATCTCCTGGACGGAGGCACCGCGTGAACGGCTCCGCGACCGCTCCCCTCACGCCGCACCGGGCGACGGTGCCCGAACGCGACCCCTACGGCCCGCGCGCGGCGCGTACCGCCACCGGGATCGCGGCGGCGTTCAACGAGGCCGACGTCCTCGCGCCCGGCGACCTGCACGTGGCGCGGCGCCTCGCAGGCCTGGGCGGGCGCGGCGACCCGATCGGCGCGACCGACCCCGCGTCTGCCGAGCCCGAGGCCGTCGTGCTCGCCGCCGCGCTGGCGGTGCGCGCGATCCGCAACGGCTCGGTCTGCGTCGACCTCGACACGGTGGCGACGACGACCGCGGGTGAGGGCGAGGTCGCCGTCGACGTCACCGGCCTGCCCTGGCCGGACCCGGCCGGGTGGCGGGCCGCCTGCGCGGCCAGCCCGCTGGTCTCCGAGGGCGCCGCGGCCCCGGCCGACCGGCCGCTGCGCCTGCTGGGGAACCTGCTGTACCTGGAGCGGTACTGGCAGGAGGAGGAGCTGGTGCGCCGCGAGTTCACCGCCCGCTCCGGGCCGGTCACCGAGGTCGACCCGCAGCGGCTGTGTGCCGCGCTCGACCGGCTGCTCGACCTGCCGGGGGCGGAGCGGCAGCGGCTCGCCGCCGCGGTGGCGGCGCTGCGTCCGGTCACCGTCATCGCCGGCGGCCCCGGTACCGGCAAGACCACGACCGTCGCCCGCATGCTCGCCGTGCTCCACGACCTGCACCGGGCCGACGCCCGCCCCGGCAGGCCCGGGCTGCGGGTCGCGCTCGCCGCGCCGACCGGCAAGGCCGCCGCCCGGCTCACCCAGTCGGTGGCCGAGGCCGCCCGCGCGCTGGCACCGGATGACCGCGCCGCGATCGAGGGGACGACGGCCTCCACCCTGCACCGGCTGCTCGGCTCCCGGGGCACCTCGGGGCGCTTCCGCCACCACCGCGGCAACCGGCTGCCGCACGACGTCGTGGTCGTCGACGAGACGTCGATGGTGTCGCTGACGATGATGGCGCGGCTGCTGGAGGCCGTCCGCCCGGACGCCCGGCTGGTGCTGGTCGGCGATCCCGAGCAGCTCGCGTCGGTGGAGGCGGGCGCCGTGCTCGGTGACCTGGCCGCCGCCGACGGCCGCGAGGAACCGCACCTGCAGGCCGCGCTCGAGCGGTGCGGCGCCTTCCGGGCCGACCGTCCGGTCCCGCCACAGCTGCCGGACGGCTCGCTCCCGGCGCCCGCGGGCCCCGGGACGCCGGGCACCCCGGTGCCGGTGCGCAACGGGGTCGTCCGGCTGGAACGCAACTGGCGGTTCGGCGGCGCGATCGCGGAGTTCGCCGCCGCCGTGCAGCACGCCGACGGCGACGCCGCCGTGGCGCTGCTGAGGCAGGGCTCGGCGGAGCTCACGTTCGTCCCGGCCGATCCGGCCGAGATCGGGGCGGCGCAGCTCGGCCCGTTCCGGCAGCAGGTCGTCGGCGCCGCCACCGACCTCATCGGCGCTGCCGAGGACGGGAACGTCGACCAGGCGCTGCGCGTGCTCGACGGGCACCGGGTGCTGTGCGGGCACCGCCGCGGCCCCTACGGCGTCGCCCGCTGGACCACCGAGATCGAGCGGTGGCTCGACGCCGCCCGCCCCGGCTACGCCGCCGAGGCTCCCTGGTATCCGGGGCGTCCGCTGCTGGTCACCACGAACGACTACGACCTGGGGTTGTTCAACGGCGACACCGGCGTCGTCGTCCGGACCCCGCAGGGGCGGCGGGCGGTGTTCGTCCGGGACGGCAGGCCCGCCGGGTTCGAACCGGCCCGGCTCGGCGGCGTCGGCACGGTCTACGCGATGACCGTGCACCGCAGCCAGGGAAGCCAGTTCGAGCGGATCACCGTGGTCCTGCCACCCGCCGACTCGCCGCTCATGACCCGCGAGCTGCTCTACACCGCGGTCACCCGGGCGCGGGGCCACGTCCGGATCATCGGCACCGAGGAGTCGGTGCGGGCCGCGATCGCGCGGCCGGCCGGGCGGGCCAGCGGGTTGAAGGAGCGGCTCGGTGCGCCGGGCTGAGACCCGCGGTCAGGAACCGGCGCGCGCCTTCTGCTCGCGGCTCTGCTTGTGCCCGGTCCGGAAGGCGACGAACACGATCAGGGCGAGGCTGATGTAGAGGGCGTACTGGTCGACGGCGAGGACCACGTCCACGGCGTGCTGCCCGAGTCCGTAGCCGAGCCCGGCGACCAGGCCGGTGATCAGGGCGGCACCGATCGCGTCGAACAGGAGGAAGGTGGTCAGCCGCATCCCGCCGAGCCCGGCCAGCGCGAACACCGCGACCGCGGGCACCCCGGGCAGCGCGGACCCGACGACCACCAGCGGCATCGCCCACCGCGGCCAGCCCCGCACCTTCGCGACGAACCGCTGTGCGACGTCACCCGGCGCGAACAACGTCACGACCTTCGGCCCCCAGCGACGCCCGGCCAACCAGAACAGCCAGTCGAACTTGATCATCCCGAACACCCCGGCGAAGATCACCAGCCACAGCTCGACCTCGCCGATCCGGGCGAACGCCGCGCCGGCGCCGATCGCCGAGAGGCTGCCGGTCACGAAGCTCAGCGCGACCGGGTGCGAGGCCAGCAGGAACGGGCGCAGCGGCATCGACAACGCCATCACCGCGATGACCCCGAGCGTGGAGAAGACGAGAACCTTGTCGCCACGGCTCATCGGGCTGTCCCACGGCATGGTGTCGCGCCACACCTGCTTCGCCTCCTCGATCTCCTCGGGGGTGGCCTTGCGGCGCGACCAGCGGCTCCGGCGGCCGGTGCTCCCGCTCGCGGCCTCGGTGCCCGGTGCATCCTCCGTGCCGGTCCCGGTCTTCTCCGCTCCCGTTCCAGCGGCCGGCTGCTCCCCCGCAGCCGGTTGCCCCGCGGCGGACCGGTCGTCCGTCAGCCCGCCGTCGGGCACCGGAGGACCGCTCCGCCCGCTCGTCGCGTCACCGCTCATCGCTCCCCCTCCGGTGACGGTCCGTCGTTCCGCCACGACACCGAGCCTAGGTGCCGGTGCACCCGCGCACCTCGTCGGCGGGAACGAGATGCCCGCGCCGAGGCGTCGTCCCCGGGGAGGACGGGTCACCGCGTAGCTCGCCGGTCCGGGCCGGAGGGGCTACCCGGCCAGGCCGCTGGTCGCGGTGATGTGGTCGGGGATCGCCCCGGCGAAGTCGCCCGTCGAGAGGGTGGAGGCCGGTTCGACCAGCATCACCACCGCGCCACCGGCCGACCTCGGCCGATGCTGCACCCCGCGGGGAACGACGTGCACGTCACGCGGGCCGAGCCGGACCAGGGCCTCGCCGCCGGGTTCGCCGCCGGGGTCGCGGCGCGCGATCTCGAGCTCGCCGGACAGGACGACGAAGACCTCGTCGGTGTCGGCGTGGGCGTGCCAGACGTGCTCGCCGCGAACCTTGGCGATCTTGACGGCCCAGTCGTTCACCCTGGCCACGATCCGTGGCGCCCAGAGCTCGTCGAACGAGGCGAGTAGGTCATCGATGTTGGTCACGTCGCTGCTCACGACACCGATCCTGGCTCTTGACCGACCGGACCGGTGAGTGCGACGAATAGCAGGTGTCGCAAGAATCGTCGCACCGGATCGGCGTCCTGGTCGACGACGGGTCGAACCCGTTCGAGCTCGCCTGCATGACCGAGGTACTCGGTATCGACCGCCCCGAGGTCGGCGGGCTGCTCTACGACCTGCGGTTCTGCGCACCGCAACCGCGCACGACGATGCGGCAGGCGTTCTTCGTGATGACCGGCACCGCCGGACTGGAGCTGCTCGACGACGTCGACACGGTGATCGTGCCCAACCGGCCCGACACCGACCGTCCGCACCCGCCCCGGGTGCTGGAGGCGCTGCGCCGCGCACACGCCCGCGGCGCCCGGATGGTCGGGATGTGCAGCGGCGCGTTCACCCTCGCCGAAGCCGGCCTGCTCGACGGCCGCTCGGCCACCGTGCACTGGCAGTGGATCGACCGCTTCCGTGCCGCTCACCCCGAGGTCGACCTGCGACCGGACGTGCTGTTCGTCGACGACGGTGACGTCCTCACCGCCGCCGGCAGCGCCTCCGCGCTCGATCTCGCCCTCCACATCGTCGCCCGCGACCACGGGGCGCAGACCGCCGCGGCCGTCGCCCGTCGCCGGGTCTTCGCCGCGCACCGCCCCGGCGGGCAGCGGCAGTTCATCGAGACCCCGCTGGCCCGCAGCCCTCGCAGCGACCCGCTCGCCCGGGTGCTCGAGTGGGCGAGCGAGCGCCTCGACCAGCGCCTGGACGTCGCGACCCTCGCCGCCCACGCCGGCCTGAGTCGCGCCGCGCTCCACCGCCGCTTCCGCTCCGAACTCGGCGTCACACCTCTGGCCTGGGTCGTCGCACAGCGCATCGCCCACGCCCGGCGCCTCCTGGAGACCACCGACCTGCCCGTCGAGCGCATCGCACGCCTGGCCGGTCTCGGAACCGGCACCACGCTGCGCACCCACCTCCAGGCCGCCACCGGACTCGGCCCCCGCGACTACCGCCGCCACCACGCCACGAGGGAGTAAGCATCTGTCCGGCACCCGCCGCTGATCAGGCACGGGGCCGGGCAGTCGCTTCCTGAGATCACCGGTTGGGGAGCGCAGCGAACGCGACGCGAACGCTGCACTCCACAACGGGTGATCACCCGGGCGGGAGGGTCTGGGAGGATCCGGGCGTGCCTCCCGTGACCAGTGCCGGACTGCTGTTGCACCGCCCCGGGCCGTCCGGGGTGCAGGTGCTGCTCGGCCACATGGGCGGTCCGTTCTGGGCCCGCAAGGACGCCCACGCCTGGTCGATCCCCAAGGGCGAGCACGGCGCCGAGGAGACCCCGCTGGACGCGGCCCGCCGCGAGTTCACCGAGGAGATGGGTGTCCCGGCGCCCGACGGCGAGCCGGTCGACCTGGGCTCGGTGCGCGGGTCCGGCAAGACCGTCACGGCGTTCGCGCTCGACGGCACGGGATTCACCGGTGCCGAGGCCGTCGCGCACCGCGCCGACGACGGCAGCTGGGTCGAGATCGAGTGGCCGCCCCGGTCCGGGCGCAGGCTGCGCTTCCCCGAGCTCGACCGCGCCGAGTGGTTCGACCTCCCCACCGCCCGGGAGAAGATCGTCAAGGGCCAGCTGCCCCTCCTCGACCGGCTGACCGAGGCACTGCGCACGCACTGACCACCGGACCTGGCAGAGTCGCGGCCATGAGCCGCCGCCACGACCACGACGCCGGGGGCGATCCGGAGACGCTCGCCCGCAAGGCCGAGCTGCGCGACGAGGTCTGGACCGCGCTGACCGAGCAGAAGGCCGCCCGTTTCCCCGGCGCCCGCAACCGCATCTCCAACTTCGTCGGGGCCGAGGCCGCGGGCCGGCGGCTGCGCGAGCTGGACGTCTGGCGCGCCGCCCGCACCGTCAAGTCCAACCCGGACTCCGCGCAGCTCCCGGTCCGGCAGTACGCACTCGAGGACGGCAAGACCGTTTACATGGCCGTGCCCAGGCTGGCCGAGGACGACCCGTTCTTCCTCCTCGACCCCGATCACCTCGCCGACCCGCCGCGCCGGGCGGTGTCGATCTCGAACGCGACCCGGTCGGCCCGCCGCGTCGCGGTGGACGAGCTGGAACCGGTCGACCTGGTCGTCACCGGCTGCGTCGCCGTCGGGGCGGACGGTGCCCGGCTCGGCAAGGGCGGCGGCTTCGCCGACCTGGAGTTCGCGCTCGCCCGGGAGGCCGGGCTGATCTCGGACGACACGCTCGTCGTCACCACGGTGCACGAGCTGCAGCTGCGCGACGCCGGCGTCATCCCGTGGGCGTCGCACGATGCTCCCGTCGATCTCGTCGTCACCCCGGACCGGGTGATCGACTGCCGGGAGCACCGGCGGACCCGCCCGGACGGTGGCATCGTCTGGGCATCGCTGACCGAGGAGAAGATCGCGGCCATCCCGCTGCTGGGCAGGCTGCGGAAGGAGGCCGGACAGTGACACCCGAGATCGTCGCGGTGCGCGGGGACATCACCGAGGCCGAGGTGGACGCCGTGGTCAACGCGGCCAACTCGACGCTGCTGGGCGGCGGCGGGGTGGACGGCGCGATCCACCGCCGCGGCGGCCCGGACATCCTCGCCGAGTGCAAGCAGCTGCGCGCCGACACCTACCCGGCAGGCCTGCCGACCGGCCGGGCCGCCGCCACCACGGCCGGGAACCTGCCGGCCCGCTGGGTGATCCACACCGTCGGCCCGGTGTACGCGAAGAGCGAGGACCGTTCGGAGCAGCTCGCGAGCGCCTACCGGGAGTCGCTGCGGGTCGCCGACGAGCTCGGCGCGCGGACCGTCGCGTTCCCCGCGATCTCCGCCGGCGTCTACGGCTGGCCGATCCCGGATGCCGCGCGGATCGCCGTCGAGACCGTCCGCGGGGCGGACACGGCCGTCGAGCAGGTGCGGTTCGTGCTGTTCAGTGACGACGTCCTGGCGGCGTTCGACGCCGCCGTAGGGTGATCACATGATCACCATCGAGGGCCGCTTCCCCGACGTCCACCCCGACGCCTGGGTCGCGCCCGGCGCCGTCGTCGCCGGCGCGGTGAGCATCGGCGCGGAGTCCGGTGTCTGGTACACCTGCGTCGTCCGTGCCGATCTCGCACCGATCACGATCGGCGCCCGGACCAACGTGCAGGACGGCACCGTGATCCACGCCGACCCCGGGTTCCCGGCGACGATCGGCGACGGCGTCACCATCGGCCACCGCGCCGTGCTGCACGGCTGCACCGTCGAGGACGACGTGCTGATCGGGATGGGCGCGGTGATCATGAACGGCGTCCACGTCGGCACGGGCTCGCTGATCGCCGCGGGCGCCGTCCTCACCCAGGGCACCCAGGTGCCACCGGGGTCGCTGGTCGCCGGGCTCCCCGGGAAGGTGCGCCGCGAGCTGAGCGACGACGAGCGGAATTCGATCCCGCTGAACGCCGCCGGCTACGTCCACCTGCTCGGCCTGCACCGCGACGCGAACGGCTGACCGGCCGGGACGTCCCGTGTTCCCGGGGCCTCCCCGGCCCGGCTGGGCCGGGAAGGTCTCGTACTACCTGAGCACGTATCAGGCCTCCACAGGGGCCGGCGCGGCGGTGCCGACGCGATCCGTCCCGGCCGGAGTCGGCGGTGGGACGGTCTCGATCCGTTGTGTCCCGACCGAGGTCGGCGGCGAGACAGTGCCGATGGTCTCCATATCCTTGGTGAACTCGACGTACTCGTCGTTCATCAACGCCCGGGGTTCGAACCCCGGACTCGCCATCACGCCGTGCACCCGGCGCCGTTGCATGCCGAAGTTCCCGCCGTCGTAGATCGGGAAGATCGCGGCTTCACGCAGGTACTTCTCGAACATGTGCTTCTTGTCCGCGCTGTTCACACCGACGACCTGGAGACACTTGTAGACCGCGTCGAACAGCAACTCGGTGCAGAAGACCTTGTTCATCGCACCGATCAATTCGCCATGGTAGTCGTGCTGGTCGATGTAGTGGGCCGCCTTCCAGCAGAAATAGCGGCTCGCCTCGATCTTCGCGGCCACATCCCCGAGCACGTAGCCGACGTACTGATGGTGGATGATCGGGTGCGGGCCGCCGGCGGTGTAGGTCTTCGCCCACGACAGTGCCGCCTCGTACGCCGCCCGGGCCACGCCCACCGCCGCGATTCCGGCGACCGGGCCCGACCACGCAAAATTGCGGTTGATCAGTAGGTCACCGTTCCCCTGCGTCCCCTCCACCAGATTCTCGCGGGGGACCCGCGCATTGTCGAAGACGACTTCGGAGTTGGGCGTGAGTCGGTGACCGAACGAGTCGATCGTGGAGAACGTGACGCCGGGCGTACCGCGATCGACGAGCAGGGCCGCGAGGCCCTCGGTCCCACCCTTCTCGGGATTCGTGCGCACGACGTACAGGCTCGTGTTGGCGCCGGCGCCGTCCCATCCGCCCACGTTGCAGGGCCAGTACTTCCGGCCGTTGATCACGTAGTGGTCCCCGTCGAGCCTGGCCGTCACGCCGATACCCGCAGGTGCGGGCAGTGGCGTGTCGAAGTTGGCCGTACCGCCCGGCGTCCCGGCAGGCTCACTCGCCCCGTAACCGACGATCCACTCGCCGCTCGGGTCGGACGTCGCCGCACCCAGAACCTTCTCCTTCTGTTCCTCGGTGCCCCAGTACCAGACCGGGAGAAGACCGAGGCCGTTGACCAGAACGGTGCACGCGAAACCTGGATCGACCGCGCAGATCTCCTCCGCCGCGAGAATCAGCTCGACGTTGGTCAGCCCGCCACCGCCGTACTCCTTCGGCAACATGCAGAAGGCGATTCCGCGTCGATACGCCTCAATATAAGCGGGCTTCGTCATCTGGAACGCCGTGAGCGGATCCGGCTCCCGGTCGGCGCCCCGAACAATGGGAGCCAGGACGCTCTCCGCGAAATCGCGCGCATCCAGCTGAACCTTCTTCTGCGCATCGCTGAGCGTGAAATCGATCGCCATCTGACACACCACTTTCTCGAACATCAGCAATTCGGTAACCAGCGGGGACCGGGAACACGACTTCCCGGAACATGACCAGTCTCACACTCCGATCACCCCGGATGAAGAACGTACGAACGGAGAGCAGCGAACCCGGCACGAACGTCGCCGGCGATGGCACGAACGGTCGCGGCGACCGACTGCGAGGTCTCCTACCGGGACCATCGGGGGTGCGAGCCACCGCGATCGCACCGGGCGCCACCCCACGCCCGGTGCGGGTCAGACCCCGAGTGCCTGACGCACGGTTCGCGTCCAGCGCCTGGACACCGGGATCTCTTCCGCGTGGTGGTAGTCGGTACTCAACGCGATCAGGCCGTTCCCCTTGTGGTCGACCCGGCGCACGCGGTCCGGGTTGACCAGAAAGCTCCGATGCACACGGACGAATCCGTGCCGGCCCAACTCGCGCTGGGCGTTGTCCATCCCTCGTTGCACAGCCCGGAAACGGCCGTGGTCGGTGATGAGCCAGACGGAGTGACGGCTTGCCTCGGCGAACCGGATCTCCTTCGGGTCCAGGAGCAGGACGGAGTCACCGGCCAGCGCGGCGACTCGGGCGGCAATCCCTCGGCCCGTCTCCGGAGGCTCGATGGTGTGCGCGGCCGGGTCGTGCCCGGACACGTCGGTGCTCGACAGGATCCATCCGACAAGTCCGGCCGATCCGGCCACCGGGGTGATCAGATACGTCTCGGGACCGGCCGCCGTCGGACCGATGGCCGCCACGCCACGCCAGGACGGGTCATTCCGGGCATTCGCGAACGACTCCCGTGCGATCCGGTGGAACGGCGACTGGTGTTCCCCGTGCCCTGTAGAATGTTCGCCGGTCAGGCCCCGGACATCGTCGGTCGTGGCGAGCAGATTGCCCGCCAGGTCGAGGGCGATGCGCCGGGGCGGGGGCCCGGCGTCCCTCGCCTCGAACTGCTGCATCACGATGAGAGTGTCGCTGCCGGTGACAGCACCCGAGCGTGAGTGCGAGAGGCCGCTCTGCATTCGATGCTCCTTTGCATCCCTCGACTGTCCAGACCTCATCCGTGCCGTGACGGACCGGGGGGTGCACCGCCGAGGACGCCGTAACCCTCCATCGACTTGGTGTAGGTGAACGGATCGCCGTCGACGAAGATGTCAGGGGTGAACCCCGGGTCCGCCATCACCCCCCAGGCCTTACGCCGTTGCATTCCGAGACTTCCCGAGTCGTACAGTGGGAAGACGATCGCCTCGCGATAGAACTTCTCCATGCCGAATTTCCGGTCGACTGCGTTGACGCCGACGATCCGCATGCAGTCGACGACAACGGTCTGCATGAGGTCTCCGCAGAATGTCTTGGCCATCGCGCCGAGCGCATGCCCCTCGCTGTCGTATTTGTCGAGGTAGTGGGCTGCCTTCCAACACAGGTAACGACCTGACTCGATCTTCGCTGCTATCTCGGCGAGCAGGTGACCGACGGCCTGATGACCGATGATCGGCGAGGACCCACCTCCGGTGTAGGTTTTGGACCATTTCAGGGCGAACTCGTACGCGCCGCGGGCGACACCGACCGCCGCGATGCCCGCCAGGGGCCCGGACCACGTGAAGTTCCGATTGATGACGAGGTCGCCGTCACCATCCGCAAACAGGTTCTCCTCCGGTACGCGGACATCACGGAATGTCATCGTGACGTTCTGACAGGTGCGTAAACCGATCTTGTCGATGACCTCGTACTCGATGCCCGGCGTTCCCCGTTCGACGACGATCGCGCTCAAGGCCTCCTTGCCCCCCTTCGTGCGGTCGGTCCGCACGATGCACAGGTTGGCGTCAGCGCCCCGCAGGTCCCACCCACCGGCGTTGCACGGCCAGTGCTTCTCCCCGTTGAGCACGTACTCGCCGTTCGCGCGGTCGTGATCGGCGACGAGCTGGATCCCGGCGGTGGGGCTGGGATGGTCGAAGTTCGCAGTGCCGCCCCGCTCGCTGACCACCCACCCACCAAGATGGTCCGTGCTCGTCTCCGCGGTGGCCAGGCCGATCCACTTCTCACACTGCTCCCGGGTGCCGAACCAGGTCAGCGGCATCAGCGCGAGCCCGTTCACGAGCAGGATCGTGGGGAACCCCGCGTCCACCGCGCTGAGCTCCTCGGTGGCGATCATGAGGTCGATGATCGAGCCACCGCCTCCGCCGTACTTCGCCGGCAGGAAGTCGGTGGCGAGCCCCATGGCGTGCGCCTGCTCGAACACGGGTTTCATGGCGACGAACGCCTCGTGCGGGTCATCGATACGGTCCGCCCGCTCCGCGGCCGGTCGCAGCACCTCGCGGGCGAACTCACGAACGTCGTACTTCAGCTTCTTCTGGGCGCTGCTCAACTCGAAATCGACCGACATCCGATCCTCCGCTCCTTTCCGGCTCTCCGAGCCGGTGCCGGTGACGTCGTCGTCAGGACGCGTCGGTGCGGGTCATCAGTCCGAGCGCGCCCCGCAGACCCACGTCGTTCGCGGCCAGGTCATCGACGGTGGCGGCGTCGAGAACTGCGAAGTAGGAGTCCAACGCCTCTGCGAACACACTCCGGGCACCACACACCCCGGCCACGCGGCAGAACCGTGCGGGCCCGAGGCACTCGACGACGGCAAAGTCGTCCTCCATCGCCCGCATGACGTCGCCCAGCGTGATGGTCGCCGGGTCGCGCACCATCCGGACGCCACCACCCCGGCCCCTGCTCGTCTGTACGAGGCCGGCCGCCACCATGCGCTGGACGACCTTGTCCAGATGGTTCCGGGAGATGCGATGGGCACTGGCGATGTCGCCGATCGAGCCACGGCGGTCCGCCGCGACACGCAGGTAGAGCAGGACACGCACGGCGTAGTCGGCGTGGTTCGTGTGCTTCATCGCCCAGCTCATCTCGATGAGGCGAGCGCCGGGCCGACCTGTGGCAGGCCGGCGCTCGAAGCAGTGGACCAACCCCAGAGCCCCGGGGACACGAGCCGTTACCGTCGTCCGTGACCGTGAATCGGTAGGCGGGATACTACTTTGAAGTCTGGAGGCGGAGCAACCGTGCACCGGGCCCGGCCGAGCGCCGCCGCGGCCGCCTCGCGCGGGCCCCAGCCGCCCACGTTGGGCGGGACGTCATGGCCGGCATCACCAGCACCCAGCGGGAGCAGTTCGGCGGTACCGGCCGTCGCCCCGTGCTCGGGAGCCCGAACACGATGCCGGCCTACACCCGGCTCTGACCCGAACCGAGCTCGAAGCACGACGGCAGCCAGGTGAGCACGACGGAGAACATCGACGCCAGGACGATCGGGAGCATCATGAGCGACCAGCCGATCGCCGGCAACGGGAGGCACTGAGACCGAGCTCCTCGGCGAGCGGCTGGGCGGCCGACGCCAGCACTGCCTCGTCTCCAGTTGACGACGTAGAGCGCGACCAGCAGCGCTGTGAAGCTCCATGCCGGGTTATGGCCCGAGACGTGGTCGGCTCACCGTCACGGGTCGAGCGTGACGAGCAACGCGGGGTGGTCGGTGCTGCCGCGCAGATCGATCGACCGGGAGCCGGTCACGACCAGGCCGGACGTCGTGACGACGTGCTGGCGGCCGTCGTCACGGGCCCGGAGGTCGACGGTCACCACGTCGAACAGACACCGGCACTGAGCGAGAGCAAACGCGCGGGTCGTGTAGGCCAGACGCGAGGCGCTGGTCGCTGGTCGCTGGTCGCCGGGAAGGTGCGCCGCGATGCGAACGGCTGACCGGCCGGGGTACTCGACGAGCCCGCTGTCGCCTCTCAGAAGACGATGGTCGTGGTGTCGTTGAGCAGTACCCGGTCGTCACAGTGCGCCTCCACCGCACGCGCCAGCACGACCCGCTCGATATCGGCGCCGCGCCGGGCGATCTCCCGCACCGACTGACGGTGCGTGATCCGCGCGACGTCCTGCTCGATGATCGGACCCTCGTCCAGATCCTCGGTCACGTAGTGCGCCGTGGCCCCCACGAGCTTGACCCCACGCTTCTTCGCCTGGTCGTACGGCCCCGCACCGGCGAACGCGGGCAGGAACGAATGATGGATGTTGATCGCCGGAACCCCCACCCGGTGTAGGAAGTCACCGCTGAGCACCTGCATGTACCGGGCCAGCACGACGAGATCGACCCGCCCGTCGAGCAGATCGAGCTGCTGCTGCTCGGCCTGCTCCTTGGTCGCCTTGAACACCGGAATGTGGGCGAACGGGACATCGAACCCCGCCACGTCCTTCTCCAGATCCGGATGGTTCGACACCACCTGCACGACATCCACCGGCAGCTCACCACGCCGCCACCGCCACAGCAGATCCAGCAGGCAGTGGTCGAACTTCGACACGAACAGCGCCACCCGCTTCGGGATCTCCGCCGCCGTCATCCGGAACTCCATACCCAGCCGGGTGGCCACCTCCGCCGCGAACTCCCGTTCCAGCGCGGGCAGCCGATCCAGGAACCCGGGCAGGTGGAACACGATCCGCTGGAAGAACTTCCCACCCTCGTGATCGGTGGAGTTCTGATCCGCCTGCACGATGTTCGCACCCCGGGCCTGCAGGAACGCCGTCACCGACGCCACGATCCCCGGACCGTCCTGACAGGACATCAACAGATGCCCCTGGTCGTGCAGGGCCCCATCCCGGGCCCACTGGTCCCGCCGGTCCGGCGCCACGACGGTGGCGCGGGAGAGCTCTGACCTCGCCTCGTTCATCAGATCTCCTGCATTCGGTTCGTCAGCTCCGCGGGAGCGGTGAGTGACCGTGCTCGGGCCCGGTCACGTCGATGCCGTACTCGGCGCCGGCGTCGAGCAGGACGTCGAACAGGTATTGGCCACTGGAGCGTTCGCAGTGCAGCAGGTAGGACGGTGTGGGGGTGTCGGGGTCGTCGTCGCGGATCAGGTCGGTGGCCAGGCCGGCGACCGAGGTGCGCAGCGCAGCGCCGGCCGGTGTGGAGTCGTGGTGCAGGTCGATACCGCAGATCTTGGCCAGGACCTCGGCGCTGCGCCGCCCGCGCAGCCGGATCAGGGCCCGGCCGTGGGTCAGGTCCAGCACCGACACGAACTCACCCGTGGCCTGTGCGGCATGTTCGAGATGTTCGCGCAGCGGTCGGGCGGTGGCGGGTGGGCCGATGACCAGCCATTCCCCCGGCCCGGACCCGACCGCGAGCACGGGGTGTCCGGCCTGTTCGGTGCGCACGGCCCGCCCGAACCGGGCACCGACGATGTCGCGCAGCGCCCCACCGAACGGGCCCCGGACCAGGACTTTGGCCCGGGCGGACTCGTCGGTGAGGGTGAGGTCGGCGGTGCTGCGCCGGGCACTGATCTGCCATCCGTCACGCTCGACAGGATCGGCTGCGGTGATCGGGGTCCGGGCCACGACGGTGTCAGGCACGTTGGCGTTCTCCCTTCGGGTCGAAATGCGCATGCCCTTCGATCACCCGCGCGGTGATATCGGCCCCGTCGGGTAGGTGCACGGTGAGGCGGGTGCCGGGCGCGGCGAGGTCGGGATCGACCTGCCCGAGGCAGATCGAACGGCGCAGCGTCGGTGACATCCGCGACGAGGTGATCCGCCCGGCGATCCGCCCGTCCGCCCGCACGATCTGACTGGCCTCGGCCGGCACGACCCGGCTGTCCTCGGGCTGGATCGCCACCAACACCGGATAGTCCCCGTGTTCCTGCTGCCAGACGAGTTCGGGTTTACCGACGAAATCGGGCTTGTCGAGTTTGATCAACCCGCCCAGGCCGGCGGTGTAGCCCTGGGACAGCCCATCGGTGTCCTGACCGACGATGAAATGCCCCTTCTCCAGGCGCAGGACCCGCTGTGCCTCCACCCCGAACGCCGCGATCCCCAGATCGTGGCCGGCCTCGATGAGGTGTTCCCAGACGTGGAGGCCGTAGGAGGCCGGGACATGGATCTCATAGGAGAGTTCGCCGGTGAACCCGATCCGCCACAGCACACAGTCGGCGACCCCGGCCACGGTCCCGGTCCGGACCTGCATGTAGCCGAACGCATCGGAGCCCAGATCCACGTCAGTGACCCGGGCCAGGAGTTCCCGCGAGCGGGGCCCGGCCAAATTCATGCTCGCGTAGGCGGTGGTGACCGGGGTGACGTGCACCTGCCAGTCCGGGTGCGAGGTCTGCAACCAGTCCTCGACCCACTCCCACACCGTCGCCGCCCCCGACGACGTCGTCGACATCAGGTAGTGATCCTCACCGAGGCGGCCGGTGACGCCGTCGTCCATCACCACACCGTCGTCGGCACACATCACCCCGTAGCGCACCCCACCCACCGGCAGTTTCGACCACTTGTTGACATAGAGCAGGTTCAGCAGCTTCGCCACGTCCGGGCCGCGCAGGTCCAGCTTCCCGATCGGGGTGACATCGATCAACCCCACCCGCTCACGCACCGCCCGCACCTCCGCGGCGGGGTCGCCGTAGTGCTCGGGGCGGATCCACTGCCCGGCCACCAACGGCGCGGCGTCGTGACGCTCGTGCCAGGGCTGCATCGGGGAGTGGCGCACCGGCTCCGGGACCCGCCCGGCCAGAGCACCGAGCGTCACCGGCGCATACATCGGGCGCCACGTCGTCGTGCCGGTCTCGGCGATACTGCGCCCGGTCGCCTCGGCCAACACCGCGACCGCGTTGACCGTCTCCAGCTTGCCCTGCGTCGGGCCCATCGTGACCGTGGTGTAGCGCTTCACGAGCTCGACGGAGTCGTAGCCCTCCTTCACCGCACTGACGATGTCCTTCGACGACACGTCCTCACACAGATCCACGAACCCGTGCGTGCTGCTACGGAACAACTCCGGATGCGGCGCCGGACGCAACGGCGGCACCGGCCGCGGGCCGTACCCCTCACCGGCCCCAAGGTCGGCGCCGGCGGCGGCACCGGCAGTGGCGGCCGTAGCCGTGGCGGCCCCGGCACCGACCGTGGCGGTGGCGGTGGCATCGGTAGCGGTGGTATCGGCGGGGGCGCCGACCTGCTGGTCGGGGCGGGTAGGGAGCTGTGCGCGGGTGACGCCGGCGGTGTGCGCGGCGCGGCGCGCGGCTTCCTGCCCGACCGCGCGGCCGTGCGCCACCAGCTCATCGGACGAGCCGTCCCCCACGACCCCGCCCGCCGCGAGCACCGAGTCCGGCAGCGCGGCCGGGTCGGGGACGAAGCGGGCCGAGCCGGGGTCATAGACCGGTAGGTCCCCGGCCATGTTCAGCAACGACGTCGGCGCGGTCCACCCGGTCGCGGTGACCAGCAGGTCACACGCGATCTGCGAACCGTCGGACAGTGTCACCGAACGCACCGCGCCCCGGCCCTCGGCGCGCACCACGTGTTCGCCGCGGCGGGCGTCGACGACCGCGGCGATCTCCACCCCGGCCCGCCGCAGGTCCTCCACCGCCGCATCCCCGGAGCCGTTGGCGCTCATCACCACCGCCCGCTGCCCGGGGCGGACCGCATACAGGTTGATCAGGCGCCGGACCGCGGTGGAGAGCATCACCCCGGGCAGATCGTTGCCCTCGAACACATACGGGCGCTCGATCAACCCCGGCGCGACCACGAACGACCGCGCCCGCGCCTTGATCAACCGCTCGAACACGTGCGGCAGCCCGCGCTGCACGATCGGAATCCAGTTGTCGTCATAGCGCGCGAGTGCCACCGAGTTGGTGAGGACCTCGATACCGGGCTCGGCCGCGACCTGCGCGCGCAGCTCCCGCAACGCCGCGAGATCGGCGGCGGTCCCCCAGCGCAGGTGCCCGCCGAGCTGGTGTTCTTCCTCGACCAGCATCACCTGGGCGCCGGCGCGGGCTGCGGCCACGGCGGAGGCCATCCCGGCCGGGCCGCCGCCGGCGACGACGACGTCGGGGTGGGCGTAGCGCTTGTCGAACACCGCCCCGGACGGCTCCGCGGACACCGTGCCGGCGTGCACGAACTGGCGCAGGACCTTCTCATACATCGGCCACAACGGCTCGGGCTTGATGAACGTCTTGTAGTAGAACCCGGTCGCCAGAAACCGGCCCACCAGACCGTTGACCGCCTTCAGGTCATACTTCAGCGACGGCCACGTGTTCTGCGACCGCACCTCCATCCCCTCGGCCACCAACCGATGCGCGCCGCGCACGTTCGGCTCGTCACCGACCTGGACCATGCAGCCCGGGTCGTGGAAATCCGCGGTCTGGATCCCCCGCGGGCGGTGGTACTTGTAGCTACGCGACAACACCCGCTCCCCCGCCGCCGCCAACGCCGAAGCGATCGTGTCCCCCGGGTGCGCGGTGCACGGTTTGCCGTTCCAGCGGAACTCCAGCAGCCGGGAGCGGTCGATCAGCTCACCGGGCTGCGGAGCCAGCCGCGCCGAGACCGTCGTGGTCGTGGTCGTGGCCGCGGTCATCAGGTCGCCCCCTGGGCGCGGTGGGCGTGGTGGGAGTTGGTGGCGGTGTCACGCTCCACGGCGAAATACCGGCGGCACCCCGCCCGGTGATACCACGACTCCGCCACCGTCCCGAGCGGGTTCGACTTCGCATACAGGAACCGGCGCCACTGCTGCGCAGACACCGTCTCCACCTCCGGGCGCGCCCGACGCTCACCGCCATAACGGAACTCGGTCACATTGCGGGGCCCGCACCACGGGCACGACAGCACCATCATCTACGTGTTCACCTCTCCACAGCCGCGCACGCAGCCGGAAACAGTCGGTCGGCTCGCTCGGGTCGCTCGCTCGGGCCGTCGGCTCGCTCGGGTCGCTCGAGTCGCTCGAGTCGGTCGGGTCGGTCGGGTCGGTCGGGACTCGGGCTAGTGGCCGACCGCGGCGGCACCCTTCTCACCCACCAACCGGCCCGCGGCGAACCGCTCGATACCGAACGCCGAAATGATCTCCGGGGGGCGGCCGTGCGCGATGCAGTCGGCCATCGCCTCCCCCGACACCGGACCGGCCTTGAACCCGTAGGTCCCCCACCCCACATCGACGTAGAAACCCTCCACCCCGGTCGGGCCCATGATCGGCGAGTAGTCCGGCGTCATGTCACACAGACCCGCCCACTGGCGCAGCAACCGCATCTTCGACAGAGCGGGCATGAGTTCCAGGACGTGCCCGCCCAGGCCTTCGGTGAACTCCAACGATCCCCGGATCGAGTAGGAGGCGAACGGGTCCACACTGGCCCCGAACACCAACTCACCACGGTCGGTCTGGCTGACATAGACGTGCAGCGTCCCGGACACCACCACCGTGTCCAGGAACGGCTTGACCGGCTCGGTCACCGCCGCCTGCAACGGGAACGTCTGCACCGGCATCTCCACCCCGGCCATATCCGAGATCAACGTCGACCAGCCCGCCGTGCAGTTCACCACCACCGGCGCCGAGACCCGGCCCTGGTCGGTCTGCACCCCGGTCACCTTCCCGGCGTCGACGTCGATACCGGTCACCGTGGTCTTCTGATGAATGTGCACCCCGTGCGCGTCCGCCCCCCGCGCGTACCCCCACACCACCGCGTCGTGGCGCACGATCCCACCCGGCGGGTGATACAGCGCCCCCAGGATCGGATACCGCGCATACGGCGACACATCCATGTGCGGGACCAGCTTCTTCACCTCGCCCGGATCGATCACATCCGAATCGACGTCCTGGAGCTTGTTGACCTCCGCCCGCCACCGCATCGTCCGCAACGACGAGTCGTTGTGCGCCAAGGTCATGTGCCCACGCTGGGAGAACATCACATTGAAGTTCAGATCCGCGGCCAGATGCTCATACAACTTCACCGAACGGTCATAGAACCGCACACCCTCCGGCGTCAGATAGTTCGACCGCAAGATCGCCGTGTTACGCCCCGAACCACCACCACCGATATAGGACTTCTCCAACACAGCGACATTCGTGATCCCATGATTCACAGCCAGGTAATACGCCGTCGCCAGACCATGCACACCACCACCGATGATGATCACGTCATAGGTATCGGCGAGGTCATGACCCCGCCACGCCCGCGGCCACTGCGCATCCGACACACCATGCTGAAACAGACTCCACGCGGAGTAACCACGGAGCTTGCCGTTCCCGTTGGTGCGGGACGCGGCGTGGCCGTTGCTGGAGATGGCCATGAACTTCCTCCTGGGGAGACGGCCGGTCGGACGGGTCGCCGTGGTGGAACCGAATCGGAGGGCCCGCCCCGCGTGAGGCGTCCGGCGCAGCCGGGGCTGCGACCACTCACCCGCCAAGGTGTGGTTATAGAACCATTAACGAGGCAACACTCCGGGCCGAGGAATGTCAACCCCGTCACAGCCCCCACGATCCCGCCCCCGGCCGGACGTGGCGGGTGACGCCGCAGGCCGGAGGTAGGGTTGACCCATGGCGCGGCCGGTGACATCCACGAAGCTGACGCAGGCTGTGGCTGATCACCTGCGCACGTTGATCCACCGGGGCGAGGTCGGACCCGCCGAGCGGCTCCCCCCGGAGCGCGAGCTCGCCGAGCAGCTGGGCGTGGCACGCATCAGCCTCCGGGAAGCGATCAAGCAGCTTCGCGACGAGGGCTACGTCGAGGTCAAGCGCGGGGCGACGGGCGGCACCTACGTCACCGAGCTCAGCCGGCCGGCGGCCGCGTGGCGGGCCCGGATGCGTACGCAGGACGGCGAGATCGACGACATCCTGGACTTCCGGATCGCACTCGAGACCGAAGCCGCCGTCCTCGCGGCCCGCCGGCACGATCGGAACGATCTCATCGCCCTCCAGAAGGCGATCGACGCACTGCGCGACACCGACGGACGGGCGACGTTCCGCCAAGCCGACTCGCAGTTCCATCTCGCCCTGGCCCGGGCGGCCCGCAGCGACCGGCTCGCGGAGGCGATCGAGGCGTCGCGCGGCGACCTCTTCAGCCCGCACGACCTGCTCCCCTACGCCGAGCCGGTCGAGGAGACGCTGCGTGACCACCAGCAGATTCTCGACACGGTGACGGCGCGGGACGGCGACAGCGCGGCCCGCATCATGCGCGAGCACCTGGACCGCACCCGGGCCCAGCTCCGGCGCATCGTCTTCGGCGACGAGGACGACTCGACCGAGCCTCCGAGCCGGGAACCTGCCGCGCAGCCTCCCGCCGGTACTCCTGCCCGAGGCCGCGGAAAGGGCACCCGCAGCGCCTCGTGAGGCGAACGGGGCGAACGGGGCGAACGCACGGCCGACGGTGACCCGGCGGCCCGGCCGCCCCACCCGTCCCACCAGGGTTGACTTTTGCTCGGGTTCGGTGTTGCCTCGGCAATGGTACTAAAACCACACCTTCGAGCCGCCCGTCCAGCCGAGCACGGCCACGGCCACCACCGGCGCGCGGACGACCCCCACGGCGTCGACCGGCAGCGACCGGACCGGCGCCGTGAACGATTCCCGCGAAGGGGCGATCCCGTGGGTGACCCATCCGCTACCGCCACGCCGGGGCAGGACGGACGGCAGGCGTAGACCGAGCATCGAGAAGGGAGGCAGCCATGTGCGGGATCGTCGGACTGCACGTGCGGGACCCCGAGTTGTACCCCCGGCTGGGCAGCTTGCTGGAGGGCATGCTGGCCGGAGCCACCGAGCGGGGACCGGACGCCGCCGGAATCGCCGTCTACGGAGACCGGGAGCGCTGCCCGGAGGGCCACGCCGCGGTCTCCCTGCTCGGCGCGCCGGCCGACCCGGCCGCGGACCTGCGGCGGGTGCTACCCGAGCTGTCGGACATCACCGTCCGTCGGTTCGGTGCGACCACGGTGATCACGGCCCCGGTCGACCCGGACGCGCTGGCCGCGGCGGTCCGGGCGGTCGTGCCGGATGCCAAGGTCGTCGGAATCGGCACCGATCTCGTCGTCTACAAGGACATCGGCGACCCCCTCGAGCTCGCCGCGAGCTACGACCTGGGCTCCGCGACTGGCTGGCAGGCCCTCGCCCACACCCGGATGGCCACCGAGTCGGCGATCACCCCGGAGGGCAGCCACCCCTTCTCCGTGGGGCCCGACCAGTGCCTGGTGCACAACGGGTCGTTCTCCAACCACGCCACGATCCGCCGGACGCTGCGCCGTGAGGGCATCGCCTTCGACTCGGAGAACGACACCGAGGTCGCTGCCCGGTTCGTCGCCGCCTGTCTCGCCGACGGCGACGATCTGGAGAAGGCACTGCACCGGCTCGGCGAGGAGTTCGACGGCTTCTACACGCTCCTGGTCACCACGGCCGACGGATTCGCCGTGGTTCGCGACGAGATCGCCTGCAAACCCGCGATCGTGGCCGACCACCCGCGCTGGGTCGCGATGGCATCAGAGTTCCGCTCGCTGGCCGTGCTGCCCGGGCTGTCCGAGGCCACGATCTTCGAGCCCGAGCCGGGAAGGGTGTACGCATGGCAGCGCTGAGGAGGAGCCCGGAGGAGGGCGCCGACGGCCGGACCGCGACGCTCGACGAGGAGACCCGCGTCATCGATCTCGCCTCGTCGTCGGTGCGCGAGCTCAACGCGGAACTGCACAGTCCGGCCGCGCGTCGCTATCGCGTGCTGTCCCCCCGTGGCACGCACGCGGTCGCCGTGGGGATCGACGACGACATCGACGTCCACGTCGAGGGCGATGTCGGCTACTACTGCGGCGGGATGAACCAGCGCGGCCGGATCGTGGTGGACGGGATGGCCGGTCCCGGGCTCGGGGAGAACATGATGTCCGGCACGATCCGGGTGCGGGGCGACGCCTCGCAGTCGGCCGGGGCGACGGCGCGCGGCGGCCTGCTCGTCGTGGAGGGCAAGACCTCGATGCGGTGCGGCATCTCGATGAAGGGCGTGGACATCGTCGTCGGCGGCGACGTCGGCCCGATGAGCGCGTTCATGGCGCAGGCCGGCCGGCTCGTCGTCTGCGGAGACGCCGCCGACGGGCTCGGGGACTCGATCTACGAGGCCCGGATCTACGTCCGCGGGAAGGTCGGCGAGCTCGGCGCCGACTGCGTCGAGAAGGAGCTGCGCGACGAGCACCGCGCCGAGCTGGTCGAGCTGCTCACCGCCGCCGGACTGACCGACATCGCCGGGGACACCGGGGCGCTCGGCGAGTTCCGCCGGTACGGATCGGCACGCAAGCTGTACCACTTCACCAGCGAGCACGCGGGGAGCTACTGATGACCTCACCTGCAGACCGCGGACTGCGCGAGTCCGCGACGTTCGACCGTGCGACCATCGCCGCCATCCAGCACGCGGCGGAGACCGGCGTCTACGACATCCGCGGCTGGGGAGCCAAGCGCGCCGTCCCGCACTTCGACGACCTCCTGTTCCTCGGGGCGTCGATGTCCCGGTACCCGCTGGAGGGCTACCGGGAGCGCTGCGACACCGACGTCGTGCTCGGCGACCGGCACGCGCAGCAGCCACTGCACCTGGCCACCCCCGTGACGATCGCGGGCATGAGCTTCGGAGCACTGTCCGCGCAGGCCAAGGAGTCCCTCGGCCGCGGGGCCAGCGAGGTCGGCACCTCCACCACCACCGGCGACGGGGGGATGACCGAGGAGGAGCGCGGACACTCGAAGACGCTCGTCTACCAGATCCTGCCCAGCCGCTACGGGATGAATCCCGACCACCTGCGCGCGGCCGACGCCATCGAGGTCGTCCTCGGACAGGGCGCCAAGCCGGGCGGTGGCGGGATGCTGCTCGGTCAGAAGATCTCCGAGCGGGTCGCCGAGATGCGCACCCTGCCTGCCGGGATCGACCAGCGCAGTGCCTGCCGGCACCCGGACTGGACCGGCCCCGACGACCTGGCGATCAAGATCCTCGAGCTTCGCGAGATCACGGACTGGCAGAAGCCGATCTACGTCAAGGTCGGCGCCACCCGGACCTACTACGACGTCAAGCTCGCCGTCGCGGTGGGTGCGGACGTCATCGTCGTGGACGGGATGCAGGGCGGCACGGCGGCCACCCAGGACGTGTTCATCGAGAACGTCGGCATCCCGACCCTCGCCGCGATCCCGCAGGCCGTGCAGG
The DNA here is from genome assembly GCF_017876315.1 of Pseudonocardia parietis. Lineage (GTDB taxonomy): Bacteria > Actinomycetota > Actinomycetes > Mycobacteriales > Pseudonocardiaceae > Pseudonocardia > Pseudonocardia parietis. The sequence goes on from NZ_JAGINU010000001.1 coordinate 4,916,772, forward strand.
CACTGTCCGAGCTCGGCATGCACCGCAAGGTCCAGCTGGTCGTCTCCGGCGGTGTCCGGACCGGCGCCGACGTCGCCAAGGCGATGGCGCTCGGCGCGGACGCGGTCGCCATCGGCACGGCCGCGCTGATCGCGCTGGGAGACAACCACCCGCGTCACGCCGCCGAGTACGAGAAGCTCGGCTCCGCCGCCGGGTACTACGACGACTACCAGGAGGGCCGGGACCCGGCCGGGATCACCACGCAGGACCCGGAGCTGTCGGCGCGTCTCGATCCGGTCGAGGGCGGTCGACGGGTCGCGAACTACCTGCGGGTCCTCACGCTCGAGGCTCAGACCATCGCCCGCGCCTGCGGGAAGAGCCACCTGCAGCACCTCGAGCCGGAGGACCTCGTGGCCCTGACGATCGAGGCATCGGCGATGGCCCGGGTTCCCCTGGCGGGAACCGACTGGATCCCCGGGCGGACGCCCGGGTTCTGACGCCCCGCGGGGCGGCCACCCTGCATGGGTGACCGCCCCGCGGTGACGTGCCCGGCTACCGGTCGGCGGCCTCGGCCGCCCGCGTCTCCTCGATGTCGAGCGCCTCGGCGTCGTCGAGCATCTCGGCAGGCCGCGGGAAGAGTCGCAGCACCAGCCCCGTGATGACACCGGTGACCATGGCGATGACGAAGGTCCCGGCGATCGCCGCCCACTGGGCCGGCGGAGCGCCGGCGACCACGATCGCCGCCAGCGCGCCGAACACGCCCGGCGTGCCGTGCAGGTTGTGGACCCCCATCGTGTCGAGGACGCCGGTCTTGCGGACCAGCCAGTCGTTCAGGTAGAGGAACGACAACGTCGACACCACGCCGCCGATCGCGCCGATCACCCAGGCCTGCCAGGGCGAGGCCAGGTCGACCGTCGCTCCGATCGCCACGCCACCCGCCAGGATCGCGTAGGTGTACGCGAGTGGGTCGATCTTGCGCCTGAGCACGTACATCAGGATGTAGGCGGACAGGGTGGACGCCATCAGGGCCAGGTAGGTGTTGATCATCCCGGAGATGACCTGGTCCGGCGGCAGCAACGCGGTGACGAACGAGGGCCAGAGTACGAACAGGAGCATGCTCGCCAGCCACACGAACGAGACGCTGTGGGTGCTGGTGTGCATCGGTTCCGCGACGACCGCCTTGTTGCGCAGCCCGAGGATCACGCCCCATCCCCAGTAGGCGGCGAACATGTGCACCAGGATCGAGCCACCGGAGTCGAGGACCCCGTCGAGGTACTCGAAGATGAACCACTCGTTCACCATGTAGGCGGGGACGAACAACACCCCGGCCAGCAGGAAGTGGATCGTCGATATGTGTCCCAGGAACACCCCGATCGCGAGGACGAGGGTGATCGAGGCGAACGCCCCGAGGATCACCGCCTCGATGTCGAGCGGGTTCCCCAGCACCTGCGTGTACCCGATGAGATACAGCGGCCAGCTCACCGAGAGAACCAGCAGCGTCGCCAGGCACACCCCCCACTCGTAGCGGCGGATGAACAGCATCAGGAAGGCCACGAGCATCAGCATCAACAGGACGTCCTGGCCGCGGTGGAACTGGAACAGGGTGGCCTCCTGACTACCCTCCTCCACAGCGGCGAAGGCCACTCCCGCACCGAACACCATGAACAGGACCGCGCCGGCGGCGATCACGATTGCACGAACGAACAACACTGTTCCGTCCTCCCTCGACCTCGTCACCGTCCGGTCATGGGAACTGCAGGTAGCGATCGACCTCGTGTGCGGTCACGATGTCGTTGATGGCATGGAACTCGTCCTGCTTGAGCCGTGCGTAGTAGTCGATGAAATCCTCGAAACCGCCACCGGGACTTCCGTCCGGCCCGTCCGTCGGCACCTTGCCGAAGGCCTCCCTGAAGACGTCGTCCTTCTCCAGATAGTGAACCGCCTCGATGAGGCTGTTCGGCAGGACCCCCAAGCCCTTCCGGCGCAGCTGAGCGGGGCTGAACTCGTACAGGTTCGCGGTGTTCGGTTCACCGATCTCGAGACGGCGCTCGATACCGTCCAGTCCGGCGGCCAGCGCCGCCGCGAAACCGAGGTACGGACTACCGGAGAAGTCCGGCGTGCGATCCTCGATCGCACCCTGACGCGCCACCCGCAGCATCTGGGTCCGGTTGTTCCCGCCGTAGGTCATCGACACCGGCACCCACGTCCGGACCGCGTCCGTACCGGCCTTCAACCGCTTGTAGCTGTTCACCGTGGGTGCGACGAGCGCGGCATAGCCACGGGCGTGATCGAGGATGCCGGCCGAGAACCGGTAGCCGAGCTCGGAGAGCCCCAGGCCCCGAGAATCGTTGGGATCCGCGAAGAGGTTCGTCTCGGTCTCCCGGTCCCACAGACTCATCGTGTAGTGGAACCCGTTACCGGTGTTGTCCGTGAAAGGCTTCGGCATGAACGTCGCAAGCATCCCGTGCTGCTGGGCGACGGTCTCCACCATGTAGCGGAAGAACACGGCCCGGTCCGCCGTTTCGAGGGCGTCGGCGAACGTGACGTTGCACTCGAACTGACCGTTCCCGTCCTCGTGGTCGACCGCGTAGTTCTCCCAGCCCAACTCGGTCACGTAACGCGAGAGCTGGGTCACGAAATCGTACTGGCGAGTGAGACCCTTGACGTCGTAACAGGGTTTCGACCAGTTGTCCTGCCGGTCGGCGATGACGAGCCCGCCGTTCTCGTCCCGATCCACCAGCATGAATTCCGCTTCGAAACCGATCCGGAAGTCGAAGCCGAGCCCTCTCGCCCGTTCCACCTGCTGACGCAGAATGTGCCGTGGGCAGTAGGGCCAGGCCTCGCCCTCGACCCGGGCGTCACCGATCACGTGGGCGAGACCCGGCTGCCACGGGACGACGCGGAATGACGCCGGATCCGGGATCAGCTCGATGTCCGGGCTGTGCGGCCCCTGGCCGATCTCACCCGCGGCGAAGCCCGCGAAACCCACTCCCTGACTGAACAGGTCCTCGACCTGCGACGCCGGTACGAGCTTCGCGTTGGACTTCCCACGCACCTCGCCGAACGAGGCGAAGATGAACTCGATGTCGTTGTCCTCGATGATACGGCGGACGTCGTCGATCGATTCTGCCTTATCGGCCACGGTTCACTCCCCTGCTCAAGGTTGGAGCGACACCCGGGACGCCCGCCCCTGTCCACGGTCGACCACCACAACGACCGCGCAAGGTCAAGCCCGGCGCTCCATTGGACCTACCTGCAGACCATATTGGGCCTATTTGCAGACCTTTCGATGGAAGAATAGTCAGCCGTCGAAGTAGGTGTCAAGAATCACGAGTCCTTCTGCGGCCGCCCGGGATGCCTGGCCTGGGTGTCAGCCACAGCCGGCTCACCGTCACACACACGCTCCCAGGTCCGGGCCGAGGTTGAGGTCCGCGCCGACGACGACCGGAGCGTCGTCGTCGCGGGCCCGCAGGTCGGCGATCACCACGCCGATCCCGAACTCTCCCCCGTCGAGGCAGCCGTAGGGCCGTCCGGTCCGCCGGTCGCGGGCAGGCTGGAACCGTGAGGAGGTCGTCGCGCCGGGGACGGCCTCGGCGAGCACCCGCTCGAGCACGGAGACGTCGTCGCTGCAGACCTCGTTGAGCGTGACCACGTCCGGGATCTGGGCGCGGATCACCGTGGCTGCCTCGGTCACCGACCGTCCGCTGAAGCACTCGGCGATCCCGCTGTTGCACAGGTTCATCTGCAGCAGCCGCACCGGTCGCGGCGCACCCGGCCCGGCCGGCCCCGGCGCGCATCCGGCGAGGACGACCAGGGCGACGGTCAGCACCCCGGCCATCGCGCCCCGGTGACCGGCGCGCGACCTCACGGTCCGGTTGCGTCCAGCTGCGGCAGATGATGCCCGAGGCGGTCGCGTTTGGCCTTCAGGTACCGCACGTTGTGCTCGTTGACCGGTTCCAGCAGCGGGACCATCTCGGTGACGACGATGCCGTGCCCGGCGAGCGCCTCGGCCTTGGCGGGGCTGTTGGACAGCAGCCGTACCCGGTCCACGCGCAGGTGCCGCAGGATCACGGCGGCGGCGCCGAAGTCGCGCACGTCGACCGGCAGCCCGAGCGCGACCGCCGAGTCGACGGTGTCCAGGCCGTCGCCGTCCTGCAGGACGTGCGTGCGGATCTTGGCCAGCAGCCCGATACCGCGTCCCTCGTGGCCCCGCAGGTACACGATCACGCCGTGGCCCTCGGCGACGACCGCGTCCAGTGCGGAGGCCAGTTGCTCGCCGCATTCGCAGCGCAGTGCGCCGAACACGTCGCCGGTCAGGCACTCGGAGTGCACGCGCACCAGCGCTTCCGGTGCCGGGTCGCCGTACACCAGTGCGAGGTGCTCGGGGTCGCCGGCGTGTTCCCGGAAGGCGACCGCCCGGAAGGTCCCCGCCCGGGTCGTGAGCAGAGACTCCGCGTACTCGATCGGGCCGCCGTCACCGTTCGGATCGTGCACTGCGCCTCCCCTGTGTCCGGGCGGGCCCGTGAGATTCTGGCCCGCATGGATCCTGTACCGGCCGAGACGACGCTCGAGGTCCGCGACCGTCCGGTCGCCACGGCCGTCCTGCCGGTGGGCAGCTTCGAACAGCACGGCCCGCACCTGCCGCTGGTGACCGACACGCTGATCGCCACCGCCGTCGCCGACCGGATCGCCCGGGCCCACCCGGTCCGCATCCTGCCGCCGGTGACGATCTCCTGCTCGCACGAGCACGCCGCCTGGGCCGGGACCGTCAGCATCTCGGCGACGACCCTGGCCGCCGTCGTCACCGACGTCGCCGCCTCGCTGCGTGCCGCGGGTGTCGGGGCGCTGGTGCTGGTCAACGCGCACGGCGGCAACCACGTGCTCCGCAACGTCGTGCAAGAGGCCTCGGTCGGGCCGCTGCCGATGGCGTTGTTCCCCGGCAACGAGGACTGGGTCGCGGCCCGCGCGGCGGCCGGGATCGTCACCTCGCACGCCGCCGACATGCACGCCGGGGAGCTCGAGACCTCGATCCTGCTGCACACCCATCCGGACCAGGTCCGGCTCGGCTTCACCGACGCCGATCACGACGCCGACGATCGACCGTACCTGCTCACCCGCGGTCTGGCCGAGTACTCCGGCTCCGGCGTGGTCGGCCGCCCGTCGCTGGCCACCGCCGCCAAGGGCCGCGGTGTCCTGGACGCGCTGGTCACCGCGTTCGGCGGCCACCTGCGTGCCCTCGGGACCGGCTGAGACCCGCGCCGGCACGCTCCGGAGCCGGAGCCGGAGCCGGTTCCCCAGCAGCAGCACCAGCGCGCCGGGCGCGGTGGCGACCAGGGCGAGCACGCCGTAGACCACCGCAGCGGCCAGGCCCTCGGCGGCCGGGAGCCCGACGGCGGCGAACCCGGCCGCCGCGGCCGCCTCGCGCGGGCCCCAGCCACCCACGTTGAGCGGGAGCGTCATGGCCATCATCGCCACCACCAGCAGCGGGAGCAGCTCGGCGGTACCGGCCGTCGCCCCGGCCGCCCGGGCGGCGAGGACGAACATCACCAGGTAGCTGCCCAGCCCCACGGCCGATGCCAGCAGCACCGCGGCCGCCGGCCCGGCCCGGGTGACGGCCCGGACCCCGGCGAACAGCCCGGCAAGCCGGTTCCGCAGCAGCAGGCCGGTCAGGGCCGCCGCCACCAGGAACCCGAGCAACAGCAGACCGGATCCGCCGGGCACCAGATCGGCGGCCGCGTGCAGCAGGTCGCGCTGGGTGACGAGCACCGCCACGGCGACCACGACGAGCACCAGCTGCCCGGCCAGCCGCTCCAGCACCACCGCACGCACCCCGCCACCGAGCTGCCCGACGCGGCGGCCGTGGCGCACCGCCCGGTGCACGTCACCCAGGACGCCGGCAGGCAGCACCGAGTTGAGGAAGCTCGCCCGGTAGCAGTCCCCGACCGCCTCGGACCAGCCCAGCCGCAGCCCCAGCGCGCGGGCCACCACGACCCAGCGCCAGGCGGCGCAGGCGGTCCCGGCCGCGCCGAGCGCGAGCGCCGCGAGCACGGTGGTGGCCTCGATCTCGAGCACCCGGTCGAGGACCGGCTGTGCGCCGACGTGGACGACCAGCAGCACGAGCAGCCCCACGCCGCAGACCGCCCGCAGCACCGGGCCCGGCCACCGCGCCGTCACGGACGGTCCTGCGCCACGGCGGCCCCGTCCGGGACGGCCAGCAGGTCGGTGTGCTCGACGGTGACCGTGAGCCGTCCCCGCGCCAGTTCGCGCCGACGCCGGTCCCGGTAGGCGCCGGCGTGCTCGGCCAGCTCCGGGCGTTGTGCGCAGGCCGCGTCCAGCCGGCCCGCCAGCCATTCGCGGACCAGCTCGGCGCGGTCCGGCCCGAGCCGCCACGGGGCGGCGGCGGTCCGGACCAGGGCACCGCGCCGGCGGAACGCGGTGACGGCGGCGTCGATCGCGTCCGGGCCGAGCAGCCGTCTCGCACCGACCCGTCGGCGCTGGTGGGCGTTGAACGCGGCGGCCAGCTCCGCATCGAGCGGGTCGACCGGGTCGAGCTGCACCCGTCCGGTCACCGACAGGGTCAGCAGGGCCGGGCAGCCGGCCGCGACGCAGGCCCCGGCCAGGTCGTCGGCCTCCCCGGCGGTCAGCAGATCCAGCAACGCCGAGGCGACGACGAGTGCGGTACCGGCCAGCGCGGCGGCGTCGAGCCGGGTCAGGTCGCCTGCGTCGGCCTCGCCGGTGACACGGGCCGGCAGGGTGGCGACGGCGTGCTCGAGCAACCTGGCGTCACGGTCGTGCAGCACCCAGTGCTGCCCGCCGGGCGGGTTCAGCTTCGGGGCCAGCCAGCGGGCCATCGACCCGGTGCCGCACCCGAGGTCGCGCACCAGCACCGCGCCCGGCGATGCGACGAGCGATCCGGCGAGCACCGCGGCGAGCTCGGGGGAACGGGCGTCGGCGTCGGCGGGCTCGCGCAGCGCGAGCCACGCGGGCGGGCAGGTCTCGGTCCCGGCGGGCCCCTGCAGCGGCGGCGTCACGCCAGCACCCGCTCCAGCCGGCGGACGGCCTCCGGCCACCCGGCCAGCTCCGTGCGGCGCCCGCGGGCCGCCGATCGGGCCGCCCCGCGCACGTCCGGGACGGTCAGCCAGGTCCGCAGGCCGAGGGCGAGTGCCTCGGGATCTCCGGGCCCGACGAGCAGGCCGGGTACCCCGTGCGTGCGGTCGCGTCCCAGGGTGTCCGGCACCCCTCCGGCCGCGGTCGCCAGCACCGGTACCGCGCGGGCCAGTGCCTCGGTCACGACCATGCCGTAGGACTCGGTCCGGGACGGCAGCACCAGCAGGTCCGCGTCCGCATAGGCGAGATCGAGGTCCGGACCGGTCAGCGGCCCGGTCACGGTGACCCGTCCGCCGAGCCCGTGCCGGGCGATCGCGGCTCGGACCGCGCCGGCGTGCTCACGGTCCCGCTCGTGGGGACCGACGAGCCGCAGCGTCCAGTCCAGCTCCGTGCACCGGGCCAGAGCCTCGACCAGCAGGTCGTGGCCCTTGGTCGGGGTCAGCGCGCCGACCGCCAGCAGCCGGGTGCCACGTTCCCGGGGCGGTGTCGACGGCGCCGGGTCGACCCCCGGCGCCACCACGTGCACCAGCGCCGGGGGCAGCCCGTGCTGCTCGACGACCCGCCGCGCGGTCCACGGGGAGGTGGTCACCACCGCCGAGACCAGGTGCAGCGCGGCGCGCTCGCGGGCGCGGCGGGCCTGCGCGACGGCCGCGCCGATGCCGCACTCGTCGCCGAGCGGCAGGTGCACGAGCACGATCGCCCGGACCCGCCCGGCGTGCCGGGCGAGCACCTCGGGTGCTCCGCAGATCACCAGCCCGTCGAGCAGGACGTCGGCGCCGTCGGGGACGGCGGTCAGCGCCGTGTCGAGGCGGTCGCGCGCGGCCGGGTCGGGGTCCGGCCAGGCCCCCGGGACGGCGTGCTCGTGCACCGCGCGGCCCGCGGCGGCCAGTCCGGCACACATCCGCCGGTCGTAGACGTCGCCGCCACTGGGCGAGGCGGGGTCGTCGATCCCGGCCGGGACCACGACGTGCACGTCCCGCCCGGGCGGGGCGGCGGCGACGCCGGGCTCCGGGGCGGGTGCGGTCACAGGTCCCGCTCGTAGCTCGCCCACGCCACGTGCGACTCGTGCAGCGTCACGGCGAGGCCGTCCAGTCCCGTCGCCCCGGGGCCCAGCGCACCGGCGGCGATCCGCTCGGCGAGCCGGTCGGCGACCGTGCGGGCGAGGAACTCGGTGGTGGTGTTGACCCCCGCGAACTCCGGGTGCTCGTCGAGGTCACGGTGGTTGAGATCGGCGAGCACCGATCCCAGCGCCGTGGTGGCCAGCGCGATGTCGACCACGATCCCGTCGGCGTCGAGCTCGCGACGCCGGAACGTCGCGTCGACCAGGTACGTGGCGCCGTGGCGCTGCTGCGCCGGGCCGAACACCTCCCCGCGCAGGCTGTGCGCGATCATGACGTGGTCCCGGACGGTGATGCTGTACAACGCGGACTCCCGAATGCCGGTACTGCTACGAGTCTCCGTAGAGGACACGGATGCCGAGCCCCCGCGGTTCACCTGTCGTCTCCCCCGCCATCATCTCGGGGAGCTCCTCGAGCCGGCACTCGCGGTCGATCAGCACGTCGAACCGTGGGTCGGCGAGCAGCCGCAGCGCCAGCTTCATCCGATCGGCGTAGCCGCGCCGAGCCCGGCGCGGTGCGACGGTGCCGACCTGGCTGGCCCGCACGGCCAGCCGCCTGCTGTGGAAGGCGCCGCCGAGCGCGAGCTCGATCCGGCGGGTGCCGTACCAGCTCAGCTCGATCACCTCACCCTCCGGGGCCAGCAGCTCCAGTGACCGCGCCAGCCCGGCGCCGGTGGCACTGGCGTGCACGACGAGGTCGCAGTCACCGGCCGCGTCCTGCGGCGCGGCGAACCCGACGCCGAGCGCTTCGGCGACCGGGGCGCGTACGGGGTCGGTGTCGACCAGCTCGACCCGGGCGCCGGGGATCCCGGCGAGCACCGCGGCCACCGACGCCCCGACCATGCCCGCCCCGACGACGGCGATCCGGTCCCCGACCAGCGGCGCCGCGTCCCACACCGCGTTCACCGCGGTCTCCACGGTGCCGGCGAGCACCGCACGGCCGGGTGGGACGTCGTCCGGGACCGGGGTCACCGCGTCGGCGGGCACGACGAACCGGCTCTGGTGCGGGTGCAGGCAGAACACCGTGCGCCCGAGGAGTCCCGGCGGGCCCTGCTCGACGTCGCCCACGGCCAGGTAGCCGTACTTCACCGGGCCCGGGAACTCGCCCTCCTGGAACGGGGCGCGCATGGTGAGGTGCTCGCTCTCGGGCACCTCACCGCGGAAGACCAGCGCCTCGGTACCCCGGCTGACCGCGGTGCACCGCGTGCGGACCAGCACCTCGTCCGGCCCCACATCGGGCACCGGCACCGTGCGGATCTCGCCGCGGCCGGGCTCGGTCACCCAGAACGCGCGCGCCGCACCGCTCACGGAGGTCATGGCGGGCCACCCTAGCCCCGGCCGGTCCCGGCACGGCCCGCGACCGTGCGCCCGCTTCGTCGGCATCGCGTAGCGTCCGCGAGCGTGACGCGGACCTGCCCGACCCGGGTGTATGTCGAGCACGGACGGGCCGTGCAGCGCCACGCGGCGCACTGTGCCTTGCACGCGATGCGAGGCATGCTGGATCACGACCTGCCCTCGAGAACCTGGGCAGCCGAGCGGGTGTGTGAACGGTGGGTGCGCTGACGGCCACGGAGGGGCGAGCGGGCCGGCCGCACGTGCTGGCGTCGGTGGCGATGTCGCTGGACGGCTACATCGACGACGCGGGCCCCTGCACGCTGGTGCTCTCCGACGCCGAGGACCTGAACCGGGTGGACGAGGTCCGCGCCGGGGTGGACGCGATCCTGGTCGGCGCCGGAACGGTGCGGGCCGACGACCCCCGCCTGCTGGTGCGCTCGGGGCGCCGTCGCGACGAGCGCGTCGCGACCGGGCGCCCGCCCTCGCCCCTGCGCGTGGTGCTGTCCGCGAGCGGCGGACTGGATCCGTCGTCGGCGGTGTTCGCCCGCCGCCCCGACGTGGCCCCCACGCTGGTGTACGCCTCCTCCCCCGCGGTGGCCGGGTTGCGGGCCCGGCTCGCCGACGCGGCCGAGGTCGTCGACGCCGGCGACCCGCCCGACCCGGCGACAGTGCTGGCCGACCTGGCCGGGCGGGGCGTCGAGCGGCTGATGGTCGAGGGCGGCGGCGCGGTGCACACCGCGTTCCTCACCGCAGGCCTGGTCGACGAGCTGCAGGTCGTGGTCGCGCCGTTCTTCGTCGGTGACGCCCGCGCACCCCGCTTCGTGCGCGACGGCGGGTTCCCGCAGGGCCCGGAGCACCGGATGCGGCTGGTCGAGGCCCGCCCGATCGGCGACCTCGTCCTGCTGCGCTACGCGGTCCGCGGCTCCTGACCCCGTGCCCGACGGCCGCGCTCACCGGCTGAAGGTCTCCAGGAACCGGTCGCGGAACTCCTCCATCGGCCGGACCGGGGCGTCGGGCTGCGGCTTCAGGCCGGGCGCCCAGCCCCAGCCCGCGACCCGGTCGAGCACCTCGGGGTCGCGGGTGACCACCGAGATCGGCACGTCCCGGCTCGCACCCGGCCCGGTCACCGCCCCGACCGGCTGGTGGTCCCCGAGCAGCACGACGACCAGGTCGTCGTCGCCGAAGCGTTCGATCCAGCCGAGCTGGCTCCGCAGCGAGTACACGAGCGAGTCCAGGTAGTTCCGGCGGATCTCGGCGGTGTCCCCCGAGAAGATCGACTCGTAGGCCCGTTGCCCCCCGGCGTGGGGCCGGTAGACCGAGCCGTCGCCGATCTGCTCCCACGGCAGCAGCGGCGGCACCGGCGTCCACGGGGCGTGGCTGGAGGTCAGCGCGATCTCGGCCATCAGCGGGCCCCGGCCGGGGCGGTCGTACTCGAGCCGGGAGAAGGCCGACAGGGCGTACTGGTCGGGCATCGGCGACCAGCTGAACGGCGGCCCCGCGTAGCCCAGCCGATCGAAGCCGTGCACCCGCTGGTGGCCGTAGAACGCCGCCTCCGGCCACTCCCGGGTCGTGCCCGGCATCACCGCGGTCGTCTCCCACCCGGCGTCGCGGAAGGCCCGGGTCAGGGTCAGCCGGTCGGAGGCGGTGAGCTGGTCGTGGCGGCGCTGGTCGTCGATCCGCAGCCCGGAGAACAGCGTCGCGTGCGCCAGCCAGCTGCCGCCGCCGCTGATCGGCGCGGTGAGGTACCCGGTGCGCGAGGAGAACCCGGCCGCGGCCAGGTCGCGGTCCCCCTCGGCGAGCACCGGGTCGATGCGGGGAGCCATGGCCGGGTCCTCGACGGCCGAGCGCCCGTAGCTCTCCACCACGGCGAACACCACGTCCTTGCCCCGCAGTGCCGTGAGCAGCCCGTCGGCGGAGGAACCGGCGAAGGGGTCCCGAGCCAGCTCGGCGGCGAAGGCCCGGTCGTCCCGGATCGCCGCCGGCACCGTGGTGATCCGGTCGCGCAGCTGGGCGACGCCGTCGGCGGCGGCGACCGGCGCGCCGGGCACGAGCTGACCACCCGCCAGGGCCCAGATCACCAGCCATGCCGTGCCGAGCACGGCCGCCCCGGGCAGGGTCACGCCGCGGTACCGCGCGGCGAGACCGCCGAGCCGCAGCACCGCGCACGCCGTCGCCACCACCAGCCCGGCGGCGGCGATCCCGGCGCCGAGCGTGGCCACGACCGCCCCGGTCTCGCCGACGGTGCCGCGCACGAACTCCTGGGCGTTGCCCAGCAGCACCCAGTCCGACACCGGGTCGAACGGGCGGTCCAGGAACGTCATGAACCCGAGGTCGAGCAGTTTCAGCAACCCGACCAGGGCGAGCACGACACCCGCGACGACCGCGACGACCCGCCGGGGGCGGGCGGGGAGCACCGCGAGCACCGCGGCGCCGACCACGAGCTCGATCGGCAGCCGCACGAACCCCAGCGGCTCCAGCGCGAGCGGGGCGCCCGGCAGCACGAGGACGCCGCCGACCAGGACGGCACCGGCCGCGGTCAGCAGGCCCGTCACTGCGGCCCGCCTGCGGACCGGGTGCTCGTCGGTCACCCGCCACCGGTACACCACGGACATCCCGAACGACCACAGCAGCGCGGCCAGCGCGAGCACCAGCGCCGCGCGCTCGACCGCCGGCGGCAGCACCCCGGCTGCCGCGACGATCAGCACCACCCCCTGCGCCGCCGCAACGACCTTCGCCGAGCGCCGCACCGGCAGTTCGCCCTCCAGCCAGGGCAGCACTCGGGCCGCGCCGACGTAGGCGTAGCGCAGCAGACCGAGCGCCACCACCCACCACGCGCCCGTGACCGTCGCGACGTGCACCGACAGCACCAGCAGCAGGACGGCGTCGGTCTCCATGTCGAAGCGCGCACCCAGCGCGGTCGCGGTCCCGGTGCGCCGGGCGACGGGTCCGTCCGCCGCATCGAGCGCGAGCGCGAGCGCCGACAGGACGACCAGGGCGACCTGCCCCGCGCCGTCGAGACCGACCAGCGTGGCGACACCGACCACCAGCACGCCGCGGGCGAGCGTCACCGACCCGGCGGGCCCGAGGCTCCGCGTCCCGGCCGTGCGGGCGCCCCGGACCAGCAGCGCCGCCCCCGCGACGGCGAGCACCACGCCGAACGTCACCCGGACGACGCCGATACCGGCCGTCACCGTGAGCGCGGCCAGCACGCAGGCCAGCAGTGCCGCGGCAGCCGTCAGCTGCCGGGTCGGTGCCGGAGCGGCGGCCACGGCGCCGGGGAGGCGGAGGGGCACGCGGTCCAGAGTGCCCGATTGCGGCCGCGGTGACGCGACGGCCCCTTCGTCGCCGCAACCGGGGACCCGGTCGAACCGCCGGGCGGCCGGGACCGGTCAGCTCGCCGGCCGGGCCGGGCCCCGTGAGCTCGCCGGGCGGGCGTAGACGTCCCCGGAGCGGGCCAGCGGCCGTCGCCGGTCGAGCACGGCCTCGAGCTCACCGGCGCTCAGCCACCGGTCACCGGTCGCGGCGCGGTCCCAGGTCATCGTCTCGACCGGTGAGTAGCGGTAGACGTGCCGTCCGAGCGCCTCCAACCGGGCGAGCGCGGCGAGCGCGGCGTCGTGCGCGGCGGGCAGGTACTCGAAGGACAGGGCGGGCAGCCGTTGCGACAGGCCCGCGAGGACGTCGGCCTCGAAACCCTCGACGTCGATCTTGCAGAAGGCCGGGACGCCGTGCACGGCGATGAGATCGTCGAGGGTCAGGACCTCGACCGGCACCGTGTCCGTCCACCGGACCCGGGCGAAGCCGGCATCGCCGGCGACGGTCCTGCGCCAGTCCTGCGACATCGTCGACACGGTCGGCGTGGCGCGGGAGATCCCGAGCCGGCCGGTACCGCGCCGGGCGCCGAGCGCTGCGGGCACGACGGTGACGTCGTCGTCGCGGGCGAAGAACAGCCGCAGCATCCGCACGAAGTCCGGCTGGGGCTCGATCGCGACCACCCGGGCGCCGAGCCCGCGCCAGGCCCGGACCCGGTTCCCGGCGTGCGCCCCGACGTCGAAGGCCAGGTCACCCGGCCCCAGGAAGGCCGCGTAGAACTCCCGCATCCGTCGCTGTCGCCCCGGGATCCCGTGGTACATCGCGATCGAGCGGGCGATACCGAACGCGCGGGTCACGAGTCGGGGCCCGGCTCCGGCGGATCGTCCTCGATCGGCACCCGGAGCGCGTCGAGCACCCTGGGCACCATCGTGTAGAAGCCCGCGGTGAGCACCAGCTCGACCCGCTCCTGGTCGGAGAAGTACCGGGCGAGCTCGTACTGGACGCCGTCGTTGACGTGCCCGGCGAGCACCGCGTCGGTCAGCATGAGTGCGACCCGTTCGCGCTCCGAGTAGCAGTCCGAGGTCTGCCAGGCGGCGATCCCGTCGATCTGCTCGTCGGACGCACCGGCCCGACGAGCCATCTCGCAATGTTGATGCCACTCGTAGTCGGCGCGCATGACGCTCGCCGTGCGGAGGATCATCAGCTCGCGCAGCACCCGGGGGGTCGTGCAGTCGTCGCGCAGCGACCAGGCGAACCGCAACCAGGTGTCGAGCATGTCGGGCGCGTTGGCCAGCGCCTTGTACAGGTTGAGCTGCCGGGCGCCGAGCTCGGCGATCGTCGCCGCGGCGGCGGGGTGCGGTTCCCGCAGAGGCAGGGCGGGCCCCGCCGGTTCCGAGCTCGGCACGATGTCTCCCTCAGGTCGTCCGGCGTCATTCCGTGGAGTGGTTGGCCGCCCAGCTGCGCTCGACGAGCTCGACGAGCACCTGCCGGTCGAGCGCGTCGAGCCGCTTGACATAGAGGCAGCCCTTACCGGTGCTGTGCGGGCCGAGCCGGTCGAGCAGGTCCTGGTCGGAGTCGTAGTAGGTCAGGCCGTAGAGCGTGAGTGCCGCCTTGCGCGGTGCGAGCCCGACCGCGAACCACTCGCGTCGCCTGCCGTCGGCGGTCGTGTAGTGCTGGGTACCGAACCCGATCATCGAGTCGCCCCACAGCACCGGCTCGGCCGCGGTCACGTCGCGGATGAGGTCCAGCGCGGCGACGGCGTCGGCGCGTCGGTGCGCGTCGGGCACCGTGTCCAGGTAGGCCCGGACGTCGCCCGGGCCGGGCTTGGTCAGTCGGTCGTCGGCGGCCATGGCCCAGCTTGGCACGGATCGATCCTCGCGGGCAGGGTCCCGGGCGTTGCCGCCGCCGGTCGAAACCCTCCTCAGCCGGACGTGGTCTTTCACATCGCACCGCAGGTCAGCGATGCTGGGGTGGTGGATGCAATGGACCCACACGGGGACGGGGCGGTCCCGAACCTGGCCCGCATGTACGACTACTACCTCGGCGGCTCGCACAACTTCGCCGTCGACCGCGCGGCTGCGGACCGGGCCGTGCGGACGGTGCCGCACGCCCGCACGTTCGCGCTGGCCAACCGGGCGTTCCTGGGCCGGGTGGTGCGCCTGCTCGTCGCCGAGGGGATCGACCAGTTCCTCGACCTCGGCTCGGGGGTCCCGACCGTCGGCAACGTCCACGAGATCGCGCAGGCCGCATCCCCGGCCGCCCGGGTCGCCTACGTCGACATCGAGCCGGTCGCGGTCGGGGTGGCCGCCCGGGTGCTGGCCGGCAACCCGAACGCCACGATCACCCACGCCGACATCCGCGATACCGAGGCCGTACTCACCGCGCCGGGGGTGGCGGGGCTGCTGGACTTCGACCGGCCGGTCGCGGTGCTGGCCATCGCGATCCTGCACGCACTCCCCGACGCCGACGACCCCGCCGGGGTCCTCGCGGCCTACCGCGACGCCTGCTGCCCGGGCAGCTACCTCGCCGTGTCCCACCTGGCCGCCACCAGCTTCTCCACCGAGCAGCAGAAGACCGTTCACGAAGTGCTCGACGAGACCCCGACCCCGGTCACCCTGCGCACCCGCGAGCAGCTGGCCGCCATGCTCACCGGCTACCGGATCCTCGAACCCGGGGTCACCCTGCTGCCCGCCTGGCGGCCCGACGATCCCGAACATCCGGCCACGGCCGCCGACATCGACGCCAACGGCTACGGAGCCCTGGCCAGGCTCCCGGAGCCCGGGGCACGTGCCGGTCGCTGAGCACCGCCCGGGGTGGGGCCGGCTCACCGTGATGAGCGTCAACGTCCGGGGCTTCTCCCGCCGCCGCGACGGGATCAACAGCTGGGAGCACCGCGCCGCACTGAACGTCGCCACGATCCGGCGGAGCGCGCCGGACGTGATCGGGGCGCAGGAGCTGCGCCCCGAGAGCCTCGCGACCTACCGGGCACAGCTGCCCGAGTACAGCTGCGTGATCGGCCCCGGAGCGGGCAGGCCGGCCTCACCCGAGTTCAACGCGATCCTCTTCGACCCCGCCCGGCTCCAGGTCCTCGAGACGGGCGGTTTCTGGCTCAGCGAGACCCCGGACCGGCTCTCCTCGGCGTGGCGCGCACGGATCGCCCGGTCCGCGAACTGGGTACTGTTCTCCACGCCGGACGCCGTGCCGTTCCTGCACCTCAACACCCACCTCGACCACCTCAGCGGTCTCGCCCGCCTGCGGGGCAGCGACCTGCTCGTCCGCCGGATCACCGCGCTGCGCGACGGCGACGACCTGCCCACCGTCGTCACCGGTGACTTCAACTGCCGGCCCGGCTCCGCCCCGTACCGCAGGTTCGCCGACGCCGGCTTCCGGGACACGGCCCTCGCCGCGGGCGGGCACGAACGGGAGACCGGCACCTTCCACGCCTTCCACGGGTTCCGGCACGCCGTGCTGAACCGGGTCGACGCCCTGCGCGGGGCGCGCCGTATCGACTGGATCCTCGTCGCGGGCGGGCGGCAGCGCCTGCGGGTCGAGGACCACGCCGTGGTGCGGGACCACGATGCGAGCACCGGCATGTTTCCCAGCGACCACTACCCGGTGCTCAGCACGCTCGCCGTCAGCGGCTGACGCTCAGTCCCGGCGGTCGACGGCCGCGGACCGCTCGGGCGGCTCAGGTGTCACGGACGGCTCGGGTGTCACGGACGGCTCGGGTGTCACGGACGGCTCGGATGTCACCGACGGCTCGGGCGGGAGCCGGGGCGGGAACCCGAGCGGGCTCTGCGGCACCTCCGGGGACGACGTGTCGAGCGGGACCGCGTCGGAGCGGACCAGCCCGAGCTGGGCGGTCTGGCGCGGCAGCAGCGCGTCGAGCGCCCAGTCCAC
This sequence comes from Pseudonocardia parietis, assembly GCF_017876315.1. Taxonomy (GTDB): domain Bacteria; phylum Actinomycetota; class Actinomycetes; order Mycobacteriales; family Pseudonocardiaceae; genus Pseudonocardia; species Pseudonocardia parietis. Next base: position 4,933,519 of record NZ_JAGINU010000001.1, read on the forward strand.
GGCGGTCCGCACGCGGTTCCCGGGCATCGACAGCAGGTGGTAGCCGCGGGCCATGACCTTGGCCGGCAGGCCGCTCAGCGGGATGTGCAGCGGGTTGGCCGCCGCCTGGGTGCCCCCGAGATCCACCACGAAGCCCAGGTCGCGGTGGCGGTAGCGGCGCATTCTGCGGTGTGCGCCCAGCGACGCCGCGACGTTGCGTGCCGCGAGCTTGCCCTGGCGCACCGCGTGCTGGGCGGTCATCGCCGTGATCTGCCCGGGCCGTCCCGGGTCGGGCACGGCGGCCGCGTCGCCACAGGCGAACACGTCGGGATGCCCGGGAACGGTCAGCTCGGGCTCGACCACCACCCGGCCCTTGACGACGTCGAGTCCCAGGCTCATCAGGAGCGGATCGGCCCGTACCCCGACGCACCACAGCAACGTGCGGGTCGGGATGTACTCGCCGGTGTCCAGCCGGACCCCGGACACCGTGGCCTCCTCGACCGTGGTCCCCGTGCGCACGTCCAGCCCACGCTCGCGCAGCACCCGGTCCGCGGTGTCGGCGAGATGACGGTCCAGTCCGGACAGGACCCGGCTGCGGTTGACCAGCACCCAGCGGGTGGAGTGTTCGGGCAGCCCCCGGCTCCGGGCCAGCATCTCGGTGAACAGCTGGCCCTGCGCGGCGAGCTCGGTGCCGGTGTAGCCGGCTCCGACCACCACGAACGTGCGGCGCGCCTCCTGCTCCGCCGGGTCGTCGGAGGCGGCGGACAGGTCGATCTGCCGGATGAGGTGGTCACGCACGTACAGCGCCTCGGGCACCCCGCGGAAACCGTGCGCGTGGTCGGAGACGCCCGGAATGGGCTGGAGCTGGTGGACGCTGCCCGCCGCGAGGACCAGGCGGTCGTAGGTGATGCCCTGGCGGTTGGCCTCCGGGTCGACCCACCGCACCGTCCGGGCGGCGAGGTCGATCTCGTCGACCTCCCCCGCCATCGTGCGTACCCCCGCCGGCAGGGCGTCGGCGAGCGAGACCGAGATCCGCCGCGGTTCCAGGATCCCGGCGGCCACCTCGGGCAGCAACGGCAGGTAGAGGAAGTAGTTGGTGGGGCTGACGAGCACGATCTCGACCGCGTCACCCATGCTCCTGGCCAGTGCACGGGTGGCGTGGTAGCCGGCGAAGCCGCCGCCGACGACCACCACCCGGGGACGCCCGTTCGCCGCGCCGTGCGCCTGATCGTCGTTCGCCATGTCCTCGACCTGCCCGCGGGACGAGCCGACGAAACTCCGGGACAGCATCAGTAGGCGCGGCGCAGGCGCATCCCCACCGGGCGGCCGTCGGGGTCGAGGATCGACCGGTAGGCGGGCGCGGTGAACCACCGGTGCCGCCGTGGCAACCCGTCCTGACCGCCCTGCGTGTGCGACCGCAGCCTGCCGGGCGGCCGTGGCCCGCGCCGACCGCCGGCGTGCCAGGCGTCCAGTGCGGCCACCCGGTCCCGCACGGTCGCCGCGGCGTGGTCCGGGTCGAGCAGGTGCGTGTCGTCGTCGAGGTCGAGATGCTCCCGCATCAGTTCCAGACGCAGATCGCGGGCGAGACGGCGGGCGCCGTCGCCCAGACCGGCCGGGTCGGCCGGTGGACGCGGGTCGCGGTCGGCGTCCACGACCGCGGCGGCCAGCTCGGTGTCGTAGGTCCACGACCGCATGTTGAGGTTGTCGCTGCCGACCGCCGCCCACACGTCGTCGACGACGCAGAGCTTGGAGTGGACGTAGACCGGCACCGCCTCGTGGTTCTCCACGTCGAGGACCTGCACCCGGTCGCCGCCGGCCTCGTGCACCATGGCCAGCGCCTCGGCGTGCCCGAGCCCGGCGGTGTCGAGGTAGACCCGCGAGGTCACGTCCGGCAGGCGCGGGACCACGACGATCAGGTGCAGCCGTGGGGCACGGCGCAGGGCGGCGGCGAAGACCCGGGCGACGTCGATCGACCACATGTACTGGTCCTCGACGTAGACGATCCGCTGCGCCCGGCCGAGGGCCTTGCTGTAGCCACGGGCGATGCTGCGCTCGCCCCGCGGCGCGGCCGGGTACCGGGGCCACCGGTTCGGGTAGGTGCACAGCAGCTGCACCGCACAGTTGCCGGCCTGCGGTGGATCCGGTGTCTCGGCCGGCAACGACCCCGTGGACGCACCGTCGCCGCCGGCCAGGCCGGACACCGGGTGCCACGGCATCCCGGACAGCGGCGACGGGTCCTCCCACCGCTCCCGGAGCACGTCCTCCACGTCGCGCACCGCCGGACCGCGCAGCTCCAGCTGGGTGTCGTGCACGGGAGGGTGCGGGCCGTAGTCCGAGCCGGACTGCTCGGCCTGCGGGTCACCGGCGTGACCGGCGTCGTCGCGGCTGCCGAGGTCGACGTCCATGCCGCCGACGAACGCCACGTCGTCGCGCGGACGGCCCGGGTGCCGCACGGCCACGAGCTTCTGGTGGTGGCTGCCGAGGACCCGGACCCGCTGGTCCAGCAGCACCACACCCCCGGCATCGGCGACGGCGGAGGCCATCGTCCGGTTCTCCCGCGCGTGGTAGCCGAGCCGGTCGGAGTGCGAGCGCCACAGCAGCCCGCGCACCCGGACCCCGCGCCGGGCCGCCCCGCCCAGCGCCTCGGCGACCGTGGGGCCGTGCTCGGCGAGCAGCTGATCCGCGTCGGCGCGCCAGCCCCCGAACAGCACCGCGTCACCGGCCCCGGCGCCCGCAACGGCATCGGCGAACCGCCCCAGATACCTGCTTCCGTGCACCAGCGTGCGGACCGCGTTGCCCTCGGTCCACGCCCGCAACCGCGTCGCGTCGTTGCCTCGTTCCTCCCCGGTGAGGAACCAGTCCTCCAGCGCGTTGCCCCGCGACTCGAGGCCGATGCTGCTCCGCAGCCGCGGCAGCAGTTCCTCGCCGTTCGGGGCTCCGACCACCGGCACACCGGCCCCGGACAGGTGCGGCGACGGCACGTCGGCCCCCACCGGGTGCACGTCGAGCACCTGCCGCAGCGCGATCGCCGCGACCCGGCCGGGGCGGCTCCCGGCGAACTCGCCGTACACGGCCGGATCGTGCCCGGCGTCGTCGCCGACGAGCACCCACCGCACGTGCGGCATCTGCTCCGCGAGCCGCTCGAGGGCGACACGCTTGTTCTCCAGGCCACCGCCGACCAGCCAACGCAGCACCGGCGTGCGACCGACGACGAGCGCCGCGCCGGGCGGGTAGCCGTCCCGCCGGAGCGGACGGGTGGCCAGGCTCGAGAGGCCGATCGGGAGCGCGGTCAGGTAGAACACCGGCGTGCCGGGGCGGGCCTCCACCACGCTGCGCAGCAGCTGCGGCATCCCCTGCACCGAACGGAGATCGTGCGTGCTGTGCCGCATCCACGCGCGGAGGCGGCGGAGCTGACGGCGTGGTGTCGCGAGGCGCAGCACCCCGTCGACGTCGAAGACCACGCCCAGCGGTGCGTCGCTCGTCACCCGTGGAGCCTGCCCGCCCGCCGGCCGGGCAAACGCCCCGTCAGACGCAGCGCCTTCTCGAGGTCAGCATGAGATCCCGGGCGATCGACACGTACTGCTCGGCGATCTCCTCGGGCGAGTACCGGCCGTCGGGGCGCCACCAGGTCGGCAGCGCCGTGCACATCGTGACGATCGAGCGGGCGCGTTCGTGTGCGTCCTCGGAGCGGAAGAGGCCGAGCTCGACCGCGTCGGCGACCTCCTCGTCGACGAAGCGCTGTTGCCGCGTGCGCAGCGCCGCGATCGTCCGCGAGTTGTCCGGGTCGAGGCTCCGCTTCTCCGCCGCACCCACGAACCCGAGCTCGGCCCGGTGCGTGTGGAACAGGACGAGGTGTTCGACCTGCAGGCCGAACCGTTCGACGGGACCGGCGCCGTCCCTCCTCGCGGCCGTGGCCCGTTCGAGGAGATCGGTCATCGCGTACTCCAGGATCGTCATCAGCATCTGCTGCTTGCCGGCGTGGTAGTGGTAGATCCCCGGGACCGACAGTCCCGCCCGGGCCGCGATCCCGCGCACGGTCGCACCGTGGAATCCGACGTGGACGAACTCCTCGAGGGCCGCTCGGAGGACGACGTCGAACGGCAGGGGCCCGTACGAGCGCCAGTCGGAGCCCGGGCCCGGATCCTCGGGGCCGGGACGGACGATCCGCGTCCCGCACGCGGATGGTCCCGTCGCCCCGGTGGGATCGGTGTCCAGGATCTCCGGGACGCTCACACCGATCGCGGCGGCGATCTGGTGGAGCCGGGCGAGCGACAGGCCGGTGCGCCCGAGCTCGATCTGGCTCACCGTCGCCGGGCTGACATGGATGGCTCGCGCCAGGCCGCGCAGGCTGAGCCCCCGATGCGTCCGCGCGACCCGGATCTGCGCCCCGGTCAGGTCGTCGCTGGGTCTCCCCTGGCGAGACACCTCGTCCCCCTCCGCAGTGTTCAGAAATCCTGGACAGCCGACCGTCCGATATCCGGCCACCTGGATGTTTGACACTCCCCGATGTGGCCTGCAGCATAATTTAAACATCTACCGATCGAGCGCTCCGGCGCTCGTCGTCTGCGTCCGGTGTCAAGGGAGACAGCATGTCCGACGTGCCCACGATGGGTGAACTCCTCGGTGACGACGCCCTGAACAACTGGGGCAAGTGGGGGCCCGACGACGAGGTGGGGGCGCTGAACTACCTCGACGCCGCGCAGGTGCTGCGCGGCGCGTCGCACATCAGGTCCGGTGAGGTGTTCGCGCTGCAGGCGCCGATGGGGCACCCGCACGGCGACCCCGTCTTCCCCGGCCGGGAGAGCATCAACCGCACCAACGTCCTGGACGAGTCCTCGTGGGACGAAGGCAGGGAGGGCGCTCCCGCGTTCCCCGGCGGCCTGCACTACGCCGACGACAAGGCCGAGATCTTCCTGCAGGGATCCACGCAGTACGACGCGCTGGGCCACGTCTGGTACGACGGCAAGATCTGGAACGGCTACGACGCGCGCTCCACGGTGGACGGTCTGGCCAAGGCCTCGGTGCAGCCCATCGCCGAGCGCGGCGTGGCAGGGCGCGGCGTACTGATCGACATGGCCCGCCACCGCGGCAAGCAGTGGCTCGACAAGGGCGAGACCTTCAACCACACCGACCTCGAGGACGCGGCCAAGGCCCAGGGCGTGGAGCTCGGCCGGCGCGACATCCTGCTGATCCGCACCGGCTTCCTGGGCTACTTCTACTCGGTCCCCGCCGAGGAGTTCTACGCCGACTTCGTCGAGCCGGGGCTGACCTACTCGCGCGAGCTGGTGCAGTGGTTCGCCGACCGCGAGATCCCGAACCTGGTCACCGACACCATCGCGAACGAGGTCACCAAGGACCCGGTGTCCGGCGTGATGCTGCCGCTGCACTGCGCACTGATGCGCAACCTCGGTGTGGTGCTGACCGAGATCGTCGCGCTGGACAAGCTGGCCGATGCCTGCGCCGCCGACGGCCGGTGGGACTTCCTCTACACCGCGGCCCCGCTGAACGTCGTCGAGGGCACCGGTTCCCCGGTGAACCCCGTCGTGATCCGTTGAGGCGGACACCATGACCGTCTACGACGAGAAGCCCTGGCTCGCGCGCTACGACGCGGGGCAGCCGGCCGACATCGAGCCGGAGTTCGAGAACGCGCTGGCGATGTTCGAGGCGACGGTCGCCCGTACCCCGGGCACCGACGCGATCCGCTACTTCGACGGCCGGATCAGCTTCGCCGAGCTCGACGAGCTGACCGACGCCTTCGCCGCCGCCATCACCGCCGAGGGTTTCCGCGCGGGCGAGCGGGTCGCCGTGTTCACCCAGAACGTCCCGCAGTTCGTCATCGCCCAGATCGGCACCTGGAAGGCCGGCGGCGTCGCCGTGTCGGTCAACCCGATGTACAAGGGACGCGAGCTCACCGAGCTGCTGACCGACTCGGGCGCCACCGTGCTGGTGTGCCTGCAGTCGCTGCACCGCGACGTCGCGGCCGCGGTGCTGCCCGGCACCACCGTCCGCACGGTGATCACCACGTCCGAGCTCGATCTGCAGACCCGCAACGAGCCGGCGGTGTTCGGCGGCATCGAACGCATCGCCTGCCCCGGCACCCTGGACCTGTTCGAGCTGCTCGACCGACACAGGGGCGCCACCCCGCCGCAGGTTCGGCTCGGCCCGGACGACGTGGCGTTCCTGACCTACACCTCCGGCACCACGGGGCCGCCGAAGGGTGCGATGACCACGCACCGCAACGTGGTGTTCAACGCGCAGACCTACCGGGACTGGATCGGGCTCGACGGCGACGACGTCGTGCTCGGCATCGCCCCGCTGTTCCACATCACCGGCCTCGTCGGACACGTCGCGATCTCACTGCTGACCGGGGCGCCGCTGGTACTGATGTACCGGCTCGACCCGGCGCTGACCCTCGACATCGCCGAGGCGCAGGGCGCGACCTTCTCGGTCGGCTCGATCACGGTGTTCATCGCCCTGATGAACGCCCCGAACGCCGAGAAGTCCAAGCTGGCCACCCTGAGGAAGGTCTACTCGGGCGGGGCGCCGATCCCGCCGAGCACGGTGCACGCCTTCCGCGAGGCGTTCGGGCACTACATCCACAACATCTACGGGCTGACCGAGACCACCTCGCCGTCGCACGCCGTGCCGCACGGCGCCGAAGCTCCCGTCGACACGGCCTCGGGGGCGCTCTCGGTCGGGGTGCCCGTCTACAACACCGTCGTGCGGATCGTCGGCGAGGACGGCGACGACCTGCCTCCCGGCGAGGTGGGCGAGCTCGTCACCGCCGGGCCGCAGGTCGTCGCGGGGTACTGGAACAAGCCCGAGGAGACGGCCGCCGCCCTGCCCGGCGGCGCGCTGCACACCGGCGACGTCGGCTACATGGACGCCGAGGGCTGGTTCTACATCGTCGACCGCAAGAAGGACCAGATCAACGCCGGCGGCTACAAGATCTGGCCGCGTGAGGTCGAGGACGTGCTCTACGAACACCCCGCGGTCCGCGAGGCCGCGGTCGTCGGGGTGCCCGACGAGTACCGCGGCGAGACGGTGAAGGCGTTCGTGTCACTCAGGGCGCAGGCGGACGCCACACCGGAGGAGATCATCGCGTTCTGCAAGGAACGGATGGCCGCCTACAAGTACCCGCGCGGGCTCGAGATCCTCGACGAGATCCCGAAGACGGTCAGCGGGAAGGTCCTGCGCCGGGAGCTGCGCTCGCGGTAGTCCGGTGCCGGCCCCTGCAGTCGCCGGGGCCGGCACCGTCCGTCACGCGTTCGCGACCAGGTGCTCGAGCCGGGCCGCGACGTGTGCGCGGGCGGCGTCGGTGCGGGTGGGCAGGTGCCCGGACCCGAACAGCGGCTCGCCGGGCTCGGCGCCGCGCAGCAGCTGACGGGCCAGGGTCTGGCGGTGCACCTCGGTCGGGCCGTCGGCGATCGCCATCACCTGCGCGTCGACCATCATCGCCGCGAACGGCATCTCGTTGGAGATCCCCAGCGCGCCGTGCAGCTGCATCGCCCGCTGGACCACGTCGTGGTAGACCCGCGGCATCGCGACCTTGACCGCGGCGATGTCCTTGCGGACGGCCCGGTAGTCCTGGTGCTGGTCGATCAGCCACGCGGTCCGCAGCAGGAGCAGCCGGAACTGCTCGAGGTCGATCCAGCTCTCCGCGATCTTGTCCTGTGTGGACTGCATCTCGGCGAGCCTGCCGTGCCGGGTGGTCCGGGAGACCGCCCGCTCCAGCATCAGGTCGAACGCCTTGCGCATCTGGGCGATCGTGCGCATGCCGTGGTGGATCCGGCCGCCACCGAGGCGGGTCTGGGCGATCGCGAAGGCCAGACCCCGCTCCCCGAGCAGGTGGTCGGCCGGCACGCGCACCCCCTCGTAACGCAGGTAGGAGTGGCTGGAGTGCTCCGGTGACTCGGTGCCGATGCCGGCGTCGCGCACGATCGTCAGGCCCGGGGTCTCCCGGGGCACGATGAACATCGACATCGCCTGGTGCGGTTCGGCGTCCGGGTCGGTCACCACCATCACGATCAGGAACGACGAGTGCCGCGCGTTCGACGAGAACCACTTCTCGCCGTCGATCACCCAGTCGTCACCGTCGCGCACCGCGCGGGTGGTGAACAGCGTCGGGTCGGCGCCGGCCTGCGGCTCGGTCATCGAGTAGCAGGACGAGATCTCGCCGTCCAGCAACGGCTGCAGGTAGCGCTGCTTCTGCTCCGGCGTGCCGAACCGGGCGAGGATCTCGGCGTTGCCGGAGTCGGGGGCCTGACAGCCGAACACCGACGGCGCCCAGCGCGACCGCCCGAGCAGCTCGTTGAGCAGCGCGAGCCGCACCTGCCCGTACCCCTGACCGCCCAGCTCGGGCCGCAGGTGCGCGGCCCACAGCCCACGCTCGCGGACCTGCTCGCGCAGCGGGGCGACCAGGCGCCGGGCCGTCTCGTCGGCCTTGTCGTAGGGGTCGCCGAGGACCAGGTCGAGCGGTTCGACCTCGTCCCGGACAAAGGCGTCGACCCAGTCCAGCTTCTCCTGGAACTCGGGTTCGGTGCTGAAGTCCCACATCAGAAGTTCCCCTTCGCGGCCCAGCCACCGTCGACCGGGAAGGTCAGTCCGGTCTGGAACGAACCCTCACGGAACAGGTAGGCCACCATCGCGGCGATCTCCTCCGGACGCCCGAGCCGCCGGATCAGGTGCGCGTTCGCGTTCGCCTCGCGCATCTCGTCGGTGATCCCGGCCAGGATCGGGGTGTCGATGGTCCCGGGTGCGATCGCGTTCACCAGCACGCCGCTGTCCGCGTACTCGAAGGCCGCCTGCTGCGTGAGGCCGACGACCCCGCCCTTGGCCGCCGAGTACGACGCCAGGTTGGGCAGTCCCCGCAGCGCGGCCATCGACGCGATGTTGGCGATCCGGCCACCGCCCGCCTCGATCATCTGCGGGATCACCGCGCGCATCCCGAGCCAGACGCCCTTGAGGTCGGTGTCGATCACGGTCTGCCAGGCGTCCTCGGTGAGGTCGACGACCGTGTCCGGGCTCTGCAGGTTCACCACGCCCGCGACGTTCGCGAGCAGGTCGACCCGGCCGTGCTCGGCGACCAGCGCGGAGACGGCACGCTCCCAGTCGGCCGCGCGCCGCACGTCGAGCTCGACGGCCACGGCCCGGCCGCCCTCCTTCTCGGCGAGGGTCACCGTCTCGCCGCAGTCCTGGATGTCGGCGCAGGTCACCCGTGCACCCTCGGCCGCGAGCCGCAGCGCGGTGGCCCGGCCGATGCCCTGCGCGGCCCCGGTCACGATGGCGGTCTTGTCCTGCAGGCCGTCGTTGACGGTCATCGCTGTCCTCCCGATGTGGTGTCCGGGACGCTAGGAACACCCGTGCGGGTGGACAACCGGTCGCCCCGGGCCCGGTTGTCGATGTCTCCAGTGCCTGTCGAGGTCAGGACGCCGCTCCGGCGGCCCGGGTCGCGGGGATCACCGGGCGCCAGGTCCGGACGCCGAGGTCGGCGAGCACCGCGTCCAGCAGCGCCCGGCCCGGCTCGGGCCCGCCGCCGACCGGCGGGTGTCCGAACAGGCCACCGGGCGATCGCCGGTACAGCACGACGCCGCAGCCGTGCCCGGCGACCGCGCTCAGCGCCGTGTCCAGTTCGGACCGGCACGGGCAGTCCCGCGAGCCGAGGACGTCGCCGCAGAGGCACTCGTCGTGCAGGTGGACCAGCACGTCGGCGCGCCCGGCCACCTCCCCGGCGACGAGTGCGAGGTGCTCGCCGCCATCCGGGTACGACCGGTAGCCGACCGCGGCGAACTCGCCGTGCCGGGTCGGCATCCGGCAGCGGACGACGGCCTCGACCAGTGTCTCGGACCGGCGGCGGTGTTCGACCAGCTCGGCGGTCGTGACGACGCCGAGGCCGTGCACCGCGCCGAACGCGGCCAGGTCGGCCTCGTCCGCGATCCGGCCGTCCGCGCGGACGATCTGCGCGAGCACCCCGGCCGGGCGGCAGCCGGCCAGCCGGGCGAGGTCGACCGCGGCCTCCGCGGGACCGGGCTCGGTCAGCACGCCACCCTCGGCCGCGCGCACCCCGGCGACGTGTCCCGGGCGGGTCAGCGCGGCCGGGACGGTCGCCGGGGCGGCGAGCAGGCGGGCGGTGTGCGCGCGGTCCGCGGCCGAGATGCCGGTGGTGATCCCGTCGGCGGCGTCGACCGTCACCGTGAACGCCGGACCCGCACGGCCGCCGCGGACCATCGGCCCGAGACCGAGCCGGTCGCAGTCGTCGCCGGTCAGCGCGACGCAGACGAAGCCGCAGGTGTGCCGGACCACGAACGCCATCGCCCGCCGGTCGACCCGGTCGGCGGCGACGACGAGCGAGCCACCGCCGCCGCGGTCGTCGACGAGGACGACGGGCCGGCCCGCCACGAGCGACCGTGCGGCCCGGTCGAGCCCGCCGGCCACCCGCCCGGGGGCGGTCACCGGGCCACCGCCGGGGTGATCCCCTCGACCTGGAACGCCAGCTGGGCGGCGAGCAACGCGTCGAACCGGCGCATGTCCAACCCGGTCAGGTGCTCGATCCGGCCCAGCCGGTAGCGGACGGTGTTCTCGTGCACCCCGAGCTCCTTCGCGGCCGCGCGCACCTGTGCCCCGGCGGCGAGGTAGCGGCGCAGCGTCTCGACGAGATCACCGCCGGACTCGGAGTCGTTGCGCCGCAGCGGGCCCAGGCACTGCTCGGCGAACCGGACGGCGACGCCCGCCCGGTCCCCGTTGAGCACCAGCCGCAGCGTGCCGAGCTCGCTCACCGGGACGACCTCGGCCGTGCCCCCGAGCGCGTCGACGATGCCGTCGACCTCGCAGGTCTCGGCCAGCGCGGCCGGGAACCCGGGGACGTCGCGGACCGGTCCGGAAACCACCGCCCGCCGGACTCCGGTGGCGGCCGCGACCCCGTCCAGGCCGTCACCCAGCCGCCGGTGCAGCGCCCGCTGCCCCACCGGCGTCGGGTCCCCCGAGAGCTCGACCAGGGCGACGACGGCGTCGGGTTCGGCGAGCACGGCGGGTACCGCCCCGAGCACGGCGCCGAGCGCGGCGGCGACCGCCTCGCGACAGTCCTCGGCGGAGCGCCCGGCGCTCACCGGGAGTCGCACCAGCACGTGCCCCGCGGTCGGATCCAGTCCGACCTGCTCGGCGAGCCGGCGCAGGTCGGACTCGGGGCGGGCGCCGCGCAGCAGGTCGGCCAGCACGTCGTCGCGGTTGCGCGCGACGGCCCGCGCGGTGCGGACCTCCCCGATCCGCTGGACCGAGAGGAGCGCGGCCGCCTGCTCCGCGAGCTGCGAGTCCGCGGTGGTCAGGGCCCGGCCCAGCTCACCGACATCGAGGTAGCCGGCGACGGCGCCCTCGACGACGAGCACCGCGAGCAGGTGCCGGCGGGCCAGTCCGTGCACGGGCACCGGCGGCAGCACCACCGAGCGCTGTGCGGGCCCGAGCCGCGCGGTGGCGCCGGCCAGCGCCGGCAGGGCGAGCGCGGCCGGTGGGAGCGCGGGCGGGCCGTCGAGCCGGAACGCGGCGGGCGCCGACCAGCAGTGCACCCCGAAGTTCTCGTCACGCAGAGCGACCGGCAGACCGAGCAGGCTCGCCACCCGGGCGACCAGCTGCTCGGTGCCTGCGCCGTCGAGCACGGCCTCGGACAGGCCGCCGAGCAGCCGCGGGAGTGGGTCCGACGGCTGTGCGACGACGACCGGGGCGCTTGCGACCACGGGAGCCGGAGCGATCGTGAGAGGTCGTGCCATGACTGCCTGTCACCTCCATTGGTGCCTTGACCCGCTGTGACGTAGGCAACTACCATCGCAGCCCTAACGTTCGTTAGGCAACCCCTCCGTCCCCTTCGAGAGAGGCGAACCGCCATGGATGTCGGTGTCCTGCTTGTCTTCCAGAACTGGCACGAGGACCTGAGCGACGCGGAGATGTTCCGTCAGGAGGCGGAACTCGGCGTGCTGGCCGAGGAGTACGGGTACGACTCGGTCTGGGCCGCCGAGCACCACTTCGACGACTACTCGATGTGCCCGGACAACCTGCAGCTGATGACCTACCTGGCCGGCCGCACGAGCCGGGTCAAGCTGGGTACCGGCGCGGTCATCCTTCCCTGGAACGACCCGCTGCGGGTCGTCGAGAAGGTCACGATGCTCGACATCCTCTCCGAGGGCCGGGCGATCTTCGGGATGGGCCGCGGCCTGGCGAAGATGGAGTACGAGGGCTTCCGCCAGGACATGAACGAGTCGCGCGGCCGGTTCGACGAGGCCGCCCCGTTGATCCTGAGCGGTCTGAAGAACGGCTACGTCGAGAACGAGGGCCCCTTCTACCCGCAGCCGCGGGTCACCGTGCGTCCCGCACCGGAGGCCGGCCGCAGCTGGAACGACCGGCTCTACGGCGTCGCAATGTCGCCGGACTCGGTGCCCGCGGTCGCCAAGGTCGGCGCCCGGATGATGACGTTCATGCAGTACCCGGCCGAGCAGCACGTCCCGGCCATCGAGCGCTACCGCGAGTGCTACCGCGAGGCGCACGGCAGCGAGCCCGGCCCGATCCTCACGCAGGACTTCATCTACTGCCACGAGGACCCGGAGGTCGCCGAGCAGACCGCCCGCGAGTACCTCGCGAAGTACTTCCTCTCCGTGGTCAAGCACTACGACTTCGCCGGCAAGCACTGGCGGGAGACCAAGGGCTACGAGGCCTACCAGGCGGGTGCGGACATGATCCGCGAGGCGGGCATGGAGGCGGCCGCCGCCGGCTACGCCGACACCCAGATCTGGGGCACCCCGGAGCAGATCATCGAGAAGTACCGGCACCGCCTCGAGCTGTTCGGCGACCACCAGCCGAACGTCGCGCCCTCGTTCGCCGGGCTGCCGTTCGACAAGGTGCGGGCCAGCCTGAAGCTCTTCGGCGAGAAGGTCGTCCCCGAGCTGAAGAAGATGGGTGTGAAGGCAACGATCCCGGCCTGACCGGCCCGACGTCGGCGGCCGGCCGGTGTCCCGCCGGTCCGCCGCCGACGCCCACCGACCCCCGGAGGGGGAACGATGACACGGTCTCCGATCATGCGCACCGATCGGAGCGAGGAGGGCCGGCCCGCCCGGGGAAGCGCCCGCAGAGCCGAGATCGTCGCCCTGGCCAGCCGGATGTTCCGGGAACAGGGCTACCACGGCGTCGGCATGCGCGCGCTCGCCGACGCGGCCGGGATGCAGGCCGCGTCGCTCTACCACCACTTCCGCAACAAGGAGGAGCTCCTCCTCGAGACGATCTACGTCGTCGACCGGGACATGATCGTCGAGCAGATGCCCCTGCTCGACGGTCCGGGCTCCCACGCCGAGCGGCTGGTCCTGCTGGTGCGCGCGCACGTCACGCACCTGGGCGCCAACCGCGACGCGTGGTGGGTCGCCGGGCGCGAGCTGCGCGCCCTGTCCCCGGAACGGCTGGAGGCCGTACAGGCCTTCCGCCGCGACTACCAGCGCCGGATCGCCCGGCACCTGGCCGAGGGGGTGGATGCGGGCGAGTTCGACTGCCCGGACCCCCGGCTGGCCTCCCTGGCCATCCTCGATCTGATCAACGGACCCAACGAGTGGTTCGACCCGTCCGGCCGGCTGACGATCGCCGAACTCGCCGACCGGTACGCGGACATGGTCGTCCGCCAGCTGACCCCGATCCGCCCCGCCGAGGGGCGCGACCCGAACCCGAGGTGATCGACGTGAGCACGCCCGAGGACCGCAACAAGCAGACCGTCACCGAGTTCATGGAGGTGTTCTCCGGCGGTGACGTCGATGCCATCCTCGACCGGATGACCGACGACGCCACCTGGTGGGTCGCCGGGAACATCCCGGGGATCTCCGGCACCAAGGACAAGACCGGGTTCAAGGACATGGTGTCCGGGATCGCGGAGTCGACGACCTCCGGCGCGATCCGGCTGACCCCGCTGGCGTTCACCGCCGAGGGCGAGCGGGTGGCGGTGGAGACCGAGTCCTACACCGAGCTCAAGAACGGCCGCATCTACAACAACATCTACCACTTCCTGTTCACCGTGCGGGACGGGAAGATCGCGGGGGTCAAGGAGTACCTGGACACCGAGCACACCACCGCGGTGTTCGTCGCCCCCTGACACACACACGAGAACGCCCCCGCAACGGTCCGTTGCGGGGGCGTTTCCGTGTCGCGTGTCGCCGGGGCGCTCTCGCCGGGGAGCTCAGCCCGCCTGCCGCCGGGGCCGGGGAGCCCCGAAGGAGGCCAGCAGACCGCCGTCGACGGCGACCGTCGAGCCGGTCATGTAGCTCGCCCCGGCCACCGCCCACACCACGTCGGCGATCTCCTCCGGCCGGCCGGGGCGGCCCAGCGGGATCCCGTCCACGACCGTCTCTCTCGAGCTCTCCGAGATACCGGCCGTCATCGTGGTGTCCACGAAGCCCGGGACGACCAGGTTCACCCGCACCCCGTGCGGGGCCAGCTCCATCGCCAGGGTCTGCGTCAGGCCGGACAGCCCGGCCTTCGCCGAGCCGTACGCGACGTCGCCCGGGTAGCCGCGCAGCCCGACGACCGCCCCGATGTTGATCACGACGGCGCCCGGCGACAGCAACCGGCGGGCCCCGCGTGCGACACGGAACGCGCCGGTCAGGTTGGTCGTGAGGACCTCGTCCCAGGCGTCGTCGGTGAGCCTGTCCAGCCGCCCGCCCCGGTGCACCCCGGCGGCCTGGACCAGCACGTCGACCGCCCCCGAGACCTCCTCGACAGCGGCGAGCGCACGCTGCACCGAACCGGCGTCGGCGATGTCGGCCGGGACCGGGAGCACCCGGTCCCGCACGGCGGCGGGCCAGCTCTGCGGGTCCACCGAGCGGGCGAGCACGTGCACGGTGTCGCCCTCGGCGAGGGCACGGTCGGTGACGGCCCGCCCGATCCCGCGCGAGCCGCCCGTCACCACCCAGGTCCGCCCCACCGTCAGGTTCCCGAACCGGCCAGGAACCCCAGCAGCTCGGTGCGGTAGGTCTCGCCGTCCTCCAGGAACGGTGCGTGGCCGCAGCCACCGAACTCGACCAGCCGGGCGTCCGGGAACAGGGTGCGCGATGCGGCCACCGCGTCGAAGGAGACGAAACCGTCCTCCCGGCCGCACAGCAGCAGCACCGGCCGGTCGATGGCCGGCAGGATGTCGCGCTGGTCGATCTGCGCGAGGTCGCGCAGGGTGGCGTCGGCGCCCGGGCCGGCCTCCAGGAACGCCTGCCAGATGGACTGCACCACGGGCTCGCCGACCGGCTTCACGCAGACCGAGTCGGCGACCGCGCGGAACGTGCCGGGCCGGTCGGCGGCCAGGCCCGCGAGCACGCCCTCGACGTCGGCGGGCGTGCCGCCGTAGGGCCAGCCCTCGGCGGAGGTGTAGCGCGGGGTCGCGCCACCGGTGAGCACCAGTCCGCCGAGGTTCGCGCCGAGCCGGCGGGCGGCCTCGACGACGACGGCGCCGCCGAGCGACCACCCGTTCAGCACCGGCTCGCGCAGGCCGAGGTGCTCGACCAGGGCGACCACGTCGGAGGCGATCGCCCCGATCGAGGTGTCGGCGAAGTCCTTGTCCGAGCGTCCGCACGCGCGGTGCTCGATCGTGGTGACCGAGTACCCGGCGGCGAGCAGCGCGGTCAGCGTCGTGTCCCAGCAGCGCGCGTTCGCGGCCCAGCCGTGCACCAGCACGACCGGTCGTCCGGCTCCCGCGTGGTGTTCGTAGTAGACGTGCTTGCCGTTCTCCACCTCGAGGAACGCCATGTCGATCACTCCTTACCGGTCGTCTCGGCGTACTGCGTGCGCAGCCGCCGTTTGTCCGTTTTTCCGACGCTCGTGCGGGGCAGGGCGTCGACCGTGACGACGTTCTCGGGCAGCCACCACCGTGGCACCCGGCCGCCGAGCCGGGTCAGCAGCTGCTCCCCGCTCGCCCGGCACCCCCGCTCCAGGACGACGACCGCGAGCGGCCGTTCCTGCCACCGGCGGTGCGGCACCGCGACGACCGCCGCGTCGGCGACGTCGGGGTCGGCGAGCAGCGCCTCCTCCAACGCCGTCGAGCTGATCCACTCACCGCCGCTCTTGATCAGGTCTTTGGCCCGGTCGACGATCCGCAGCCGGCCGCCCGGGTCGATCGTGGCGACGTCGCCGGTGCGCAGCCAGCCGTCGACGAACCGGTCGGGGGCCTCACCGAGGTAGTACGACGTGGCCACCCAGGGCCCGCGCACCAGCAGCTCCCCGGACGCGACGCCGTCGTGGGGCAGGTCGGCGCCGTCGTCGTCGACGATCCGCCACTGCAGTCCCGGTAGCAGCCGCCCCTGGCCGCGGGTGCGCCGGTAGTGGTCCTCGTCGTCCGCGGGCGGTTCGATGTCGCGGGTGAAGGTCGCCATCGGCGAGATCTCGGTCATCCCCCAGCCCTGGAACACGGGCACGCCGAGCTCCTCCCAGCCCCGGATCAGCTCCAGCGACGGTGTCGACCCGCCCAGCACGAGGGCGCGCACCGAGGAGAGGTCCGTGCCGTCACGTCGCACGTGTTCGAGCAGGTCGGTCGCCACGGTCGGGACCATGCCGAGGTAGGTCACGCGCTCGCGCGCCACGATCCGCGCGATCTCCGGCACGCTCGGGTGCGGACCGGGCAGGACCTGCTTCGCACCGGCCATCGTCGCCGCGAACGGCACACCCCACGCGTTGGCGTGGAACAACGGCACGACGTGCAGGACGGTGTCGCGGCCGGAGATCGCGTGCCCGTCGGCCAGGCAGGCGGCGAAGGTGTGCAGGTAGAGACCGCGGTGGGTGTAGCCGACACCTTTCGGGCGGCCGGTCGTGCCGGAGGTGTAGCAGAGCACGGCGAGATCGTGCTCGGAACGCTCCGGCGCGGCCGTCACCGGCGGGCCGTGGGCGACGAGCTCCTCGTAGGCGTCGCCGGAGTCGAGCACGCCCAGCTCCGGGTCGACCCCGTCGAGCAGGTGCATCAGGTCCGCGTCGGCGATGATCAGCCGGTCGTCGGCGTGCCCGGCGATGTAGGCGATCTCCTCCGCCGACAGCCGCAGGTTCAGCGTGTGCAGCACCGCCCCGGCCAGCGGGACCGCCGCATAGAGCTCGAGATGCCGGTGGTGGTTCCAGCACAGCGACCCCACCCGGTCCCCCGGCCGCACCCCGAGCCGCCGCAGCGCGCCGGCGATCCGGGTGACCCGCTCCCAGTACCGGGCGTAGTCGTAGCGGATCACCTCCTCGCCGCGGACGTAGCCGACGATCTCGCGGTGCGGGTGGTGGCGGCGCGCCCGGTCGGCGAACTCGGTGACGAGCAGTTCGGTCACGATCCCGCCCGCACCCGCTCCCGCAGCGCGGGGACGACCTTGTCCGCGAGGTACGCGATCCGCTCCGAGCCGCTGTCCACCGGCTCACCGGGAAGCATCGCCCAGAAGTGCACGTCGCGGATCTGCGGCGTCGTGCGCAGCATCTCGGAGTAGTGGGTGATCGCGGCCTCGGCGTCCATCAGCTGGTAGGCCCCGGCCTCGATGATCTGTGCCGGGTCGGTGAAGCGCGGCGTCGACTCCGGCGGGCCGAACGCGCCCCAGGAGATGTACTCGTTGAGCTGGTAGAGCGCGTGCTGCCCGATCTGCGACCAGACCTTCTCCGGGTCCTCGGCGACGATCGCCCACTGCCCGGCGTAGATCCGGGCGTCGGCGACCGGGCGCCCGAGCCGTTCGAGCGCGTCGAGGTAGCTGCGGTGGTGCGCGTTCTGGGTGGAGAGGAAGCCGTCGCCGATGCGGGCGGCCCGCTCGATCGCGGGGTCGGCCATCGCCCCGACCAGCAGCTGCGGTGTCGACTCGGGCACCGGGGTCACCGGCAGCGCGGGCAGCCGGTACCGCTTGCCCTCGTGTGGCTCCGCGGATCCCGACCAGGCGCGCCGGATGACCTCGATGCCCTCCTCGAGCAGGCTCGGCCGCTGGGTGATCTTCTTCCCGAACGCCTCGAACTCGCGCACCCAGTAGCCCTGGCCGACGCCGAGGTCGAAGCGGCCGCCGGAGAGCAGCGACAGGGTCGCGGAGTCCTCGGCGAGGCGGACCGGGTCGTGCAGCGGCGAGACGATCAGGTTGGTGCCGATCCGCATCCGGGAGGTCCGCTGCGCGATCGCGGATCCGAGCACGAACGGGGACGGGCTGTAGCCGTCGTCGCAGAAGTGGTGCTCGGTCAGCCAGACCGAGTCGAGCCCCTTCTGCTCGGCCCAGCCGATCTGGTCGAGGACCTCGGAGTAGAACGAGCCGAACGACCGCTGCGGGTCGGGATTGCGGAAGTCGTACCACAGGCCGAAGGCCGGACCGGGCTGGGCAGGCGTCTCGCTCTGGCTCGTCATGCGGGCACTCTGGCCGTCGCCGTGATCGTTGTCACCCATGGTGCTCGGCGGTCGTTGTGGACTCTTTCAAACGCCGCCCTCGTGCGCCATGCAACCCGGTGACGGGTGGTGCCGCGGCCCGTAGCGTGCCCGGGGTGGTGATCTCGACGCAGCCGGACTGGCTCTCCACCGACGTCGTCGACCTGGCGGCGCTGACCCGGTGGGGGAACCGGGAGGGCCTCTTCGGCGCCGTCTCCGACATCACCCGGATCGGCGGCGGCACCCAGAACGTGGTGCTCCGTCTGCGCTGGGACGGGCGCGACCTCGTACTGCGCCGCCCGCCCGAGCACCCGCGCCCCGGCAGCGACAAGACGCTGCTGCGCGAGATCCGGGTGCTGTCCGCGCTGGCCGGCACGGATGTGCCGCACCCCGGTTTCGTCGCCGGCTGCACCGACACCGACGTGCTGGGCGTGGTCTTCTACCTGATGGAGGCCGTCGACGGCGACAACCCGGGCGAGGAGCTCGGCGAGCCGTACCGCAGCGACGCGGATGCCCGCCACCGCGCGGCGCTGGACACCGCGACCGCGGTCGCCCGGCTCGCCGCCGTCGACCACGAGGCCATCGGTCTCGGCGATCTCGGCCGCCCGGCGGGCTTCCTCGAGCGTCAGGTCCCCCGGTGGCTGGACCACCTCGCGTCCTACGACCAGGTCGCCGAGTACCGCGGCAACCGGCTGCCGCACGTCGCCGAACTCGCCGACTGGCTGCGCGAGCACCAACCCGAGCAGTCGTGTCCCGGGCTGGTGCACGGGGACTACCACCTCAACAACGTGCTGCTCGATCCCGTGACGCCGCGGGTCGCCGCCATCGTCGACTGGGAGATGTGCACGATCGGCGACCCGCTGCTCGACCTGGGCTGGCTGCTGGTCACCTGGCCCGAGGGCGCGGACCCCGCCGCCCTCACCGGCGGCCCGCTCGCGGACCTGGGCGGGCTGCCGGGGCGTGCGGAGCTGATCGAGGCCTACGCCGCGCACAGCGACCGGGACCTGTCCGCGATCGAGTGGTACACCGTGCTCGCCGGGTTCAAGCTCGCCATCGTGATCGAGGGGACCTACGCCCGGTCCCTGGCCGGCGAGGCCGACCCGGAGGTGGGGCTGCGCCTGCACCGCGCAGCCGTAGCCCGCCTGGAGTACGCCGCCACCCTGGCTCGCTGACCCGCTGACCCAGGGCCCGAACGGGGGTGATCGCCGTTCGACTGCGGATCGGTGCCACGGATGGCACCGATCGGCACGCATCGGATGATCTCTCCCCGCCGGCTACGGCGGAACCTGGCTCGCCGGCTACGGCGGCACCGGATCTGCCGGCTACGACGGCACCGAGTCCGCCGAGCTCGCGGCCTCGGTCGCGAGCTCGTCCAGGTGGGCCAGCGAGTTCACCAGGTGATCCCGCGGGAACGGCGGGAACTCGATGTACTCGCGTACCGGGGCCGGCACCGCCGACCAGTCGAAGGTCAGCGTCACCTCGGTCGCCCCGTCCGTGGCCGGGGCGAGGTCGTAGCGCCACACCCAGCCGCCGAAGCCGAGCGTGCCCGTCCCGTCGTCCTGCCCCGGCTGCCAGGCGATCGCCCGGGGCGGGTCGAGCACCTCGACCCGGTTGGCCATCTCGTAGTGCCCGGCCGGGTGGTTGGCGTGGTACATCGCGATCCGGAACACCTGCCCGCGGTCCGTGATCCGCTCCCCGTCGAGCGACTCGCGCACCCATCCGGTGCCGTCGATCGCGGCGTGCCGGGACGGGTCGGTGAGCACGGCGAACACACTCTCCGGTGCTGCACCGATCGTCCGGGTCACGGCCATGGTCTCGTCGCTCATCGTCGAACCTCCAGCTCGTCGGGTCGCGGTCGTTCCGCATCCCCCGGGAGTACCGACCGGGAGCGGCACCGCGACTCATCGCCGGCCCAGGATGTCGCGGCGACTGTGATTTGCCACACGGCTCGGGGCGGCGCACCATCGTCGTGGTCCCTGCGCAACGGGTGCCGGGACGACCACGACGCAGGGCACGGTGATCGAGCGTGGCCACGACGACCCCCACTCCCATCGAGATCCCGGCACGCCCGCGGGCGGGCAAGGGGTCACGGTTCCTGAGGATGCTGGGGACGACAGACCCGAAGGACATCGCGATCCTCTACCTGGTCACGTCGTTCGGCTTCTTCATGGCCGGTGGGGCGATGGCGTTGCTGATCCGGGCCGAGCTCGCCCGCCCGGAGCTGCAGTTCCTCTCGACCGAGCAGTACAACCAGCTGTTCACCCAGCACGGCACGATCATGCTGCTGCTCTACGCGACACCGATCCTGTTCGGATTCGCGAACTACATCCTGCCGCTGCAGATCGGCGCCCCGGACGTCGCGTTCCCGCGGCTCAACGCCTTCTCCTACTGGTTGTTCCTGTTCGGTGGGCTGATCGTGCTGTCCGCCTTCGTGACGCCGGGCGGTGCACCGGACTTCGGCTGGTTCGCCTACACCCCGCTGTCGAGCGCGACCTACTCACCGGGCGTCGGCGGGGACCTCTGGGCGTCCGGGCTGATCGTCTCCGGACTGGGCACGATCCTCGGGGCGGTCAACATGCTCACGACGATCATCTGCCTGCGGGCACCCGGAATGACGATGTTCCGGATGCCGATCTTCACCTGGAACATCCTCTTCACCTCGATCCTCATCCTGGTCGCGTTCCCGATCCTGACCGCCGCCCTGTTCGGCCTGCTGGCCCAGCGCCACCTGGACGCCCAGATCTACGACCCCGACAACGGCGGGGTGATTCTCTGGCAGCACCTGTTCTGGTTCTTCGGCCATCCCGAGGTCTACATCGTGGCGCTGCCGTTCTGGGGGATCGTGACCGAGATCTTCCCGGTGTTCAGCCGCAAACCGCTGTTCGGCTACAAGAGCCTGATCTTCGCCAGCGTCGCCGTCACCGTGCTGTCGCTCGTGGTCTGGGCGCACCACATGTACGCCACCGGAGCGGTACTCCTCGCGTTCTTCTCACTGATGACGTTCCTGATCGCGATTCCGACCGGGATCAAGTTCGTCAACTGGATCGGCACCCTCTGGCGCGGCAAGCTCACCTTCGAGACACCGATGCTGTTCGCGCTCGGGTTCCTGGCCACGTTCCTGTTCGGCGGAGTGACCGGCGTGCTGCTCGCCATGCCGCCGGTCGGGTTCCACGTGTCGGACACCTACTTCGTGGTCGCGCACTTCCACTACGTCCTGTTCGGCACGATCGTGTTCGCGACCTTCGGCGGGGTCTACTTCTGGTTCCCGAAGATGACCGGCCGGTTCCTGGGCGAGACCCTCGGCAAGATCCACTTCTGGCTGACCTTCGTCGGTTTCCACCTGACGTTCCTGGTGCAGCACTGGCTGGGCAACGAGGGCTACCCGCGTCGCTACGCCGACTACCTGCCTACCGACGGGTTCACCGCGCTGAACATGATCTCCTCGATCGGCGCGTTCGTGCTCGGTGCCTCGATGCTGCCCTTCCTCTACAACGTGTTCCACAGCTACCGGTTCGGCCGGGCGGTCACCGTCGACGACCCGTGGGGCTTCGGGAACTCGCTGGAGTGGGCGACCTCCTGCCCGCCGCCCCGGCACAACTTCACCGAGCTGCCCCGGATCCGCTCCGAACGCCCGGCGTTCGACCTGCACTACCCGCACCTGGCCGAGCGGGCCCGCGCCGAGGCCCACGCCGGGAGCAAGAAGCCGCAGGCGGCCGAGGTCGCCTCGCAGAAGGTGGGCAAGGAGGCGCAACCGGACGACGACCCCCGCTCGGTCTAGACACCGGCCGGCCGGCTCCCTCAGCCGCCCAAGCGCCGCACCGACTCACCCACCCGACCGCCGCACCGACTACCCAGCCGCGGCACCGACTCACCCGCCCGACCGCGGAATCGACTCATCCGCCCAACCGCGGTACCGACTCACCCGCCCAACCGCCCGTGGAAGGCCCGGATGTGCGCCTCGATCCGGTCGGCCGCGAGGTCACCCTCGCCGTCGGCGAGCGCGGCGTGGATCTCGTGATGCTCGGCCCGCAGCCGCGCCCGCAGCGGCGGCCAGTCGCCGTCGCCGTACATCGCGTCGAGCAGGGTGCCGCGCACGGACTCGCGGATCGCCGTCGTCAGCTCCCCCACCAGGCGGTTCCCGGCGGCCTCGGCGATCGCGACGTGGAAGGCGGCGTCCGCCTCACCGAACGCTGCCCGGTCGAGGTCGGCGTCCATCTCCTCCAGCGTCGCGCGGATCCGCAACAGCCCGGCCGCGGTGTGCCGGCGGGCGGCCAGCCCCGCGGAGAACCGCTCGAGCATCACCCGGGCCTCGGTGACGTCGTCGAACGGGAACGAATCGACGGCCAGGTGCAGCCGCAGCACCCGGCCGAGCGCCCGCGCCGGCGCCGGGACGACGACGGTGCCGGAGTCCGTGCCGGTGCCGACCTGCGAACGGATCACGCCCTGGGCCTGCAGCACCCGCAGCGCCTCGCGCACGGCCTGGCGGCTCGCGCCCAGCCGCGCCGCGAGCTCGCGCTCCGGGGGCAGCCGGTCACCCGGGCGCCACTCCCCCGACGTCAGGCGCTGCTCGACGTACTCCAGCACCATCTCGTAGGTGGCCGGGCGCGCACTGCGGGTGTCGGTCACGTCGTCCCCCTGAGGCCGGCGGTCGCCGAAGCATCGGCTTCGAGGTTGTCCTGGTCCGACCATAGCGCTACCTTGGTCCGACCACACCCCCTCCGCCCACCACGTCACCGGAGGTTCCATGCCACGCGTCGGCCTGATGGTCACCTGTCTCAACGACGCCCTGTTCCCGGACACCGGCAAGGCCGTCGTCACCCTGCTCCGGCGGCTCGGTGTCGACGTCGAGTTCCCCACCGCGCAGACCTGCTGCGGGCAGCCGATGGTCAACACCGGCTACTTCGCCGACGCGGTCCCACTGGTCCGCAACCACCTCGACGCCTTCGCCGGGTACGACGCGATCATCACGCCGTCCGGCTCCTGCGCCGGGTCGGTGCGCCACCAGCACGGCCTGGTCGCCGAACGTTCCGGCGACCCCGGCCTGGTGCGCGGCGTGGAGAACGCCCCGCCGGCCTACGAGCTGACCGAGTACCTGGTCGACGTGCTCGGGGTGACCGACGTCGGCGCGTACTTCCCGCACCGGGTCACCTACCACCCGACGTGTCACTCGCTGCGGATGCTGGGCGTCGGTGACCGGCCGGACCGGCTGCTGCGCGCGGTACGCGGGCTGACCCTGCTCGACCTGCCCGGCGCCGCCGAGTGCTGCGGGTTCGGCGGGACGTTCGCGGTGAAGAACGCCGAGACCTCGATCGCGATGGGCAACGACAAGGCCCGCCACGTCCGCGGGACCGGCGCCGAAGTGCTCGTCGCAGGCGACAACTCCTGCCTGATGCACGTCGGCGGGCTGCTGTCGCGGCAGCGCTCCGGGATGCGGGTGATGCACCTGGCCGAGATCCTCGCCTCCACCGAGCCGGTGATCGAAGGCCGCGAGGAGCGGGCGGCCGACCCGACGAGTGCCGGCAGCGCGACCCCGCAGACGCCGGAGGTGGCCCGATGAGCGCCACCTTCCTCGGTACCCCGGCGTTCCCCACCGCCGCCCGGGCCGCGCTGGAGGACTCCCAGCTGCGCCGCAACCTCGCCCACGCGACCGGCACCATCCGGACCAAGCGGGCCGGCGTGGTCGGCGAGGTCGACGAGTGGGAGCAGCTGCGCCTGGCCGGTGAGGCGGTCAAGGAGCGGGTGCTGCGGCACCTGCCCGACTACCTCGAGCAGCTCGAACGCTCGCTGACCGCGGCCGGCGCCACCGTGCACTGGGCCCGCGACGCCGACGAGGCCAACGCGATCGTCGTCGACATCGCCCGCCGGCACGGCACCGACGAGGTCGTCAAGGTCAAGTCGATGACCACCCAGGAGATCGAGCTCAACGAGGCGCTCGAGGCCGCCGGCATCAGCGCCTGGGAGACCGACCTGGCCGAGCTGATCGTGCAGCTCGGCGACGACCTGCCCAGCCACATCCTCGTCCCGGCGATCCACCGCAACCGCGCCGAGATCCGGGAGATCTTCCTGCGGGAGATGGGCCGGGCCGGGCGCGCGGCACCGGCCGACCTGACCGACGAACCCGCACAGCTCGCCGCCGCGGCCCGGGAGCACCTGCGGGAGAAGTTCCTGCGGGCGAAGGTCGCGGTGTCCGGGGCGAACTTCGCGGTCGCCGAGACCGGCACGCTGACCGTCGTCGAATCCGAGGGCAACGGCCGGATGTGCCTGACCCTGCCCGAGGTGCTCGTCTCGGTCGTCGGCATCGAGAAGGTGCTGCCGACCTTCCAGGACCTCGACGTGATGCTGCAGCTGCTGCCGCGCTCGTCGACCGGTGAGCGGATGAACCCCTACACCTCGACGTGGACCGGCGTCACCCCCGGCGACGGGCCGCAGGAGGTGCACGTGGTGCTGCTGGACAACGGCCGTACCGACGTCCTCGCCGACCCGACCGGGCGCCAGGCGCTGCGCTGCATCCGCTGCTCGGCCTGCCTCAACGTGTGCCCGGTCTACGAGCGCACCGGTGGGCACGCCTACGGCTCGGTCTACCCCGGCCCGATCGGCGCGATCCTCACCCCGCAGCTGCGGGGCGTCGGGTCCGATCCGCAGACCGACTCGCTGCCGTACGCCTCCAGCCTGTGCGGGGCCTGCTTCGAGGTCTGTCCGGTGCGCATCGACATCCCCGAGGTACTGGTGCACCTGCGCGGCGAGGTCGTCGAGGCACACCAGAAGGCGTCGCGGTTCCCGTCGGTGCAGGACATGGCGATGAAGGCGGCGTCGTGGACGCTGTCCTCGGCCGCGCGTACCGGGGTGGCCGAGAAGGCCGCCGGGTTCGGCGGCAGGCTCGCCGCGAAGCTGGGCCGGCCCGCTCCCGGCGGGCGCACCGTGCTGGGCGCGATGCCCGGCCCGGCGAGCGCCTGGTCCGACTCCCGGGACGTCCCCGTCCCGGCCGCGGAGTCGTTCCGGTCCTGGTGGGAGCGGACGGACGGCGGTCGGAGCGGGGCCGGCGAGAGCGACCGCGGTCGGAACCGGGCTGTCGAGGGCGACGGCGATCGGAGCGGGACCATCGGCACAGAGGGCGATCGGAGCCGGCCTGCCGAGACCGACGGTGAGAGGGACGAGTCATGAGCGCTCGGGAGGCGATCCTCGCGAAGGCCCGCCGGGCACTGACCGACGTGCCGGACGTCGAGCCCGTGCTGGACGTCCCGGTCGTCCGGCCGGCGCCGGACCGCGACCACACGCGGGAGGAGATCGTGGACCTGTTCGACGAGCGGGTCGCGGACTACCGCGCCGTCGTCGAGCGGGCCACCGTCCTCACCGCCGCCGACGCGGTCGCGGGTGCGCTCGCCGGGCGTGCCCCGCAGGCCGGGCTCGGTCCGCTGCGGATCCTGGTGCCGCCGGGCTTCCCGGAGGCGCTGGTCCCCGGCGACGTCGAGGTGGTCCACGACGGGCCGGACGTCTCGGTGTCCGAGCTGGACCGCTGCGACGGCGTGCTGTCGACGGCGGCGATCGGCATCGCGGAGACCGGCACGATCATCCTCGACCACGGTGAGGGGCAGGGCCGCCGGGCGGCGACACTGGTCCCCGATCTGCACGTCTGCGTGATCCGGACCGACCAGGTCGTGCCCGGGGTGGCCGAGGCGGTCGCCGCGCTCGATCCGGCCCGCCCACACACCTGGATCAGCGGCCCGAGCGCGACCAGCGACATCGAGCTGGACCGGGTGGAGGGTGTGCACGGCCCACGGACCCTGCACGTGCTGATCGTGGAGGCCTGATCGGACTGGGTGATCGGGCTGGGTGATCGGGCTGGGTGATCGGGCTGGGTGATCGGGCTGGGTGATCGCCGACCCCGGGGTCGCCGACCGGCGTTGAGGTGGCGCCCGCCCGGGCCGCCCGAGCCGGTGATCACCCGTTGGGGAGCGCAGCGTGCGCGACGCGTACGCCACACTCCACAACGCGCGATCACACGGGCTCGGTAGCCGCTGAGCCCGGGCGCGGAGTGCCCACCGTGCGCCTGTTCGCCGAGTCGAGTCGAGCCGAGCCGAGCCGACCCGACCCATGATCACCCGTTGAGGAGCGCAGCGTGCGCGACGCGTACGCCACACTCCTCAACGGGTGATCACCCGGGCCGGCGCCACCCCGGCCGGCGCGCAACACGCCTCCCCGCGCCGGGCGACGCGCCGCGGCGATGGCAGGCCCGCGATGACGGGGCGGCGGGTCAGACCCGCAGGATCCGCAGCACGACCGTGGCGATCTCCTCGGCGACCCGCTCGGCGGGGCCGCCGGGCAGCACGACGTGGCTGACGACCAGGCGGGTGGCGGTGCCGGCGGCGAGCTCCACGTCGTCGTCGGGCAGGTCCGGCCGGACCCGGCGCAGGTAGTCGGCGGCCCGCTCGGCGGCGGCCGCCACGATCGGCCCGGACCGGTCCCCGAACGCCGACGGCGCCCCGGTCAGCAGCGCTTTGACCAGCGGGTTCGCCGCGGCCTCGGTGAGTGCTGCACCGGCCGCGGCGACCCATGCGGCGTGCAGGTCACCCTCCCCGTCGAGGGCCGTCACGATCCGGTCGAGGAAGTCGTCGGTGGCCCGCAGCACGAGTGCGGCGGCCAGCCCGTCCCGATCGCCGAACTCGCTGTAGAGGGTCTGCCGGCTGACCCCGACCCGGCGGGCGAGCTCGGGCATCGAGAGCCGGTCCCCGGTGACGGCGAGGCGTTCGGCGACGTCGAGCACCTCGGTGCGCAGGTCGTCCCGCGCCCGCCGGGCCATCGTGCGTCGCTCCACCGCGACATCGTGCCACGGCTCGTCAAGCATCTGGACAGTTTTGCCTGAGTTGTCTAGCTTGGCGGTCGAGACATCGTGGTCGACGACGAGGAGGCACACCCCGTGAGCCTGGTACAGCACGCCCGTGAACGCTGGTCGTCGGTACTGACCCTGCCCGCCCCGGAGCAGGTCGACCGGGCGCTGCTGGCCGGCTCGGTCAACGGCCGTCATCCCGCGTCGTTCGGCCCGGCGCCGCAGGACCTGCGCGAGATCCCCGGCGACGCCGGTCTGCCCTTCCTCGGTCACGCACTGTCCTACGTCCGGTTCGGGCACCGGTTCACCCGCGCCCGCAGCGAGGCGCTCGGCCCGGTGTGGTGGATGCGGTCCCCGCTCGGGCGCGCGGTCGTCGTGACCGGCCCGGCCGCCTCCCGCGAGGTGCTGACCAACCGGGACAAGGCGTTCTCCCAGGAGGGCTGGCGCGCGACGGTCGACGCGTTCTTCCACCGCGGCCTGATGCTGCTCGACTTCGACGAGCACCGCGCGCACCGGCGGATCATGCAGGAGGCGTTCACCGCGGACCGGATCTCCAGCTACGTCGCGGCCACCACGCCGGTGGTGCGCGAGGTCATACCCACCTGGGGATCGGAGCTGCGGCTGTACCCGGCACTCAAGCGGCTCACCCTGGACGTCGCACAGGCGGTGTTCATGGACGCCCGGTCCGGCCCCGAGGCCGAGGCGGTGAACCGGGCCTTCGTGGACTGCGTGCGCGCGGCGAACGCCTTCGTCCGGAAGGACCTCCCGGGCACCCGGTGGCGGCGCGGTCTGCGCGGCCGGGTCGTGCTGGAGGACTGGTTCCGCTCCAACCTGGCCGCCAAGCGGGCCGGGGACGGGACCGACCTGTTCTCCGCGCTGTGCCATGCGCGCACCGAGGACGGCGAGCAGTTCTCCGACGACGACGTCGTCAACCACATGATCTTCCTGATGATGGCCGCGCACGACACCACGACCACCACCGTGGCGGCGGCCGCCTACCACCTGGCCCGCAACCCGGAGTGGCAGGAGCGCTGCCGCGCCGAGTCCGACGCGCTCGGCGACGACGTTCCCGACGTCGCCGCCCTGCGCTCGCTGACCTCACTGGACCTGGTGGTCCGGGAGGCGCTGCGGATGGACGCACCGGTGCCGGTCGTGATGCGGACGGCGATCAAGGACACGACGGTCGCCGGACACCACGTTCCCGCCCGGACCCGCGTCATCGTCGCGCAGGCGGTGAACCACTACGACCGCTCGTGCTGGAGCGACCCCGAGCGCTTCGATCCCGAACGGTTCGGCCCGGACCGGCGCGAGGACCGCTCCGACCGGGACGCGTGGATCCCGTTCGGCGGCGGCGTGCACAAGTGCATCGGGCTGCACTTCGGCACCCTCGAGGTCACCGCGATCCTGCACGAGATGCTGCGCCGGTACTCCTGGACCGTCGATCCCGCCTACCGGCTGCGCTGGGACAACACCTCGCTCCCGGTCCCGGTCGGCGGGATCCCGGTGCGGCTCACGCCGCGCTGAGCGGCCCGGCCGGTGATCAGGTGGACCAGGCCATGCCCCCGTCCACCTTGATCGTCGCACCGTTCGTGTAGCCGGCGTCCGGGCCGGTCAGGTAGAGGATCGCGCCGACGACCTCGGCCGCCTCGCCGACCCGGGCGGCCGGGACGTCGGTGTCGATGCGGGCGCGGAACTCGTCGGTCCAGTGGTCGGCGATGTCGGTGCGGATCGGCCCGGGCATCACCGTGTTGACCCGCACCGACGGCGCGTACGCCCGGGCCAGCCCCACGGTGAGCGCGTTCAGCCCGGCCTTCGCCATCGCGTAGGGCAGCTCGTCCGGGTTCGGCACGACGGCGGCGACCGACGAGACGTTCACGATCGCCCCACCCCCGGCCGCGGCCATGAGCTCCCCGCAGCGGGCACCGAGCCGGTAGGCGCCGCGCAGGTTCACCGCGATGACCTTGTCGAACAGCTCCTCGGTGACCTCGGTGAGCGAGCCGTACAGCGGCGACATGCCGGCGTTGTTGACCAGCACGTCCACCCGGCCGAACTCCTCGAGCACCCGGTCGACCAGCGCGTCGCAGTCGGCCCAGCGCCCGACGTGGCAGCCGGCGCCGAGCGCACGCGTGCCGAACTCGGCGGTCAGCTCCGCGGCCAGCGCCGTGCACGCCTCGGCCTTGCGGCTGGCGACGACGACGGTGTCCCCCCGCTCCGCGAACGCCCGGCACGCCTCCCGGCCGATGCCCCGGCTCCCGCCGGTGACGACGACAACCCTGTGATCGTGTCCCATCCGGCTGACGTTAGTCGGCGTCCCCGCTCTTCCACTGCCGGTCCTTGCGGTCCTCGGCCTCGGTCCGCTCGCGCGCGATCTCGAGGGCACGCGCGGCCGTCTCCCGGTCCGGGTAGGGCCCGAGCCGGTCCGCGGAACGGCAGCCGTCCTTCGTCTCCACCGTGTTGTGCTTGAGGCAGTAGAACCATTGCTCGTCGCTCATGCGTCCACCCTGGCACCGACGCCGCTCGCGTGCCGCCCCGCCGCGCCACGGCCGCCGATGGCAGGCTGTGACCATGGCGCTGGTGCTCGGGGTGGACTCGTCCACCCAGTCCTGCAAGGTCGTCGTCCGCGATGCCGACACCGGTGAGCTCGTCCGCTCCGGGCGGGCGGCGCATCCCGACGGCACCGAGATCGACCCGCAGCTCTGGTGGTCAGCACTGCAGGAGGCCCTCGACGACGCCGGCGGGCTCGACGGCGTCGACGCGGTGTCGGTCGCGGGTCAGCAGCACGGGATGGTCTGCCTGGACTCCTCCGGCGCGGTGGTCCGCGACGCGCTGCTGTGGAACGACACCCGTTCCGCACCGGCCGCCGCCGAGCTGGTCCGCGAGCTGGGGGCCGACGGCTGGGCGGGCGCGACCGGTGTCGTCCCGGTCGCCTCGATCACGCTCACGAAGCTGCGCTGGCTCGCCTCGCACGAGCCGGAGCACGCCGGGCGCACGGCCGCGGTCTGCCTGCCGCACGACTGGCTGACCTGGAAGCTGCGCGGGGCGTCCGGGTTGGACGAGCTGGTCACCGACCGGTCCGACGCGTCGGGCACCGGCTACTTCGACGGCGACGACTACCGCCTCGACCTGCTGGAACACGGTTTCGGCCGGACCGCGGCGCTGCCCAGGGTGCTCGGGCCCGCCGAGTCCGTGGAGAGGCCGGGCGGGATCGTCGTCGGCGCCGGGGCCGGGGACAACGCCGCCGCCGGGCTGGGGGTCGACGCCGGTGACGACGTCGTCGTCTCGCTGGGCACCTCCGGCACGGTGTTCGCGCGGGCACCGCGCCGCGCGCAGGACGCCTCCGGGATCGTCGCGGGATTCTCCGACGCCACCGGCGCCTACCTGCCGCTGGTCGCCACGCTGAACGCCTCCCGGGTGCTCGACGCGACCCGCCGGCTGCTCGGTGTGGACCACGAGGAGCTGGGCCGGCTGGCGCTCGCGGCCGAGGCGGGTGCGGGCGGGCTGGTCGTCGTCCCGTACCTGGAGGGCGAGCGGACGCCGAACCTGCCCGACGCGACCGGGTCGCTGCACGGGTGGACGCTGGCGTCCGGAACCAGGGAGAACATGGCCCGGGCCGCGGTCGAGGGCATGCTCTACGCCCAGCGGGTCGGTCTGGAGGCGTTGCGTGAGCAGGGCGTCGCCGTCTCCGGGGTGACGCTGGTCGGTGGTGCCGCCCGCTCCGAGGCGGTCTGCCGGATCGCCGCCCAGGTGTTCGAGGTGCCGGTGCGGGTGCCCGAGCCCGGTGAGTACGTCGCCGACGGCGCCGCCCGCCAGGCGGCGTGGGCGCTGCTCGGCGGCGACACTCCCCCGTCCTGGGCCCCGGCCACGGAACCGGACCGCTACGAGGCCGACCCCGCACCGCACACCTGGGAGCGGTACCGGGAGGCCGCCGACAAGTTCCTGGAGCGCGCGTGACCACCGAGCAGACCGGCCCCCGGCCGCTGCTGGTCCTCGGCAAGATCACCGACATCCTGGACGCCTTCACCCTGCAGCGCCCGGTGCTCAGCCTGGGCGAGATCCAGCACGCGACCGGGCTCCCGACCTCCACCGTGCAGCGGCTGGTGTCCAACATGGTCGCCGAGGGGATGCTGGACCGGGTCGGCGACCGGGTGCGCATCGGGGTGCGGATGGCCTACTGGGCCGGCGCCGCCGCCCGGGGCGCCGACCTGCTGGAGCTGGCCGGGCCGGTGCTGCGCGAGCTGCGCGACACCACCGGTGAGACGGCGGCGCTGTTCCGCGCCGAGAAGCGTTTCCGGGTCTGCGTCGCGGTGGCCGAGACCCGGCACGCGCTGCGCCGGGAGATGCACGTCGGAAAGATCATCCCGCTGCACACCGGCTCGGCGGGCAGGGTGCTGCTCGCCTGGGACACCGCCCTGACCGACGAGCTGCTGGCCGAGCCGCTGGAGACGATCACCGACTACACGGTCACCGATCCGGAGCGGCTCCGGACCCTGGTCGCCGAGACCCGCCGGACCGGTTTCGCGATCACCGCGGCCGAGCGCGACGACGGTGGGTCCGGCCTGTCCGCACCGGTCTTCGACCACTCGGGCGCGGTGACCGCGGCGCTGACGATCAGCGGGCCGACGATCCGGCTCACCCGGGACCTGTGCGAGGAGCACGTGGACCTGCTGGTCAGCGCGGCCGAGCGGCTGACCCGGACACTGGGCGGGCGCCCACCGGGCTGACCGCGTACGACGTCGCGGGTCAGTCGTCTGCGGCGCTCGTGTCCACGAGCCGGAGCTCCTCCGCCCGCCCGTCGCTCATGGTCAGCAGGCGGTCGGCGTAGCCGGCGATCCGCTGCCGGTCGTGGGTGACGACGACCAGGGCGGTGCCGTTGTCGGCGAGCTCGCGCAGGAGCGTGGTGATCGCCGCGGCGGTGACGACGTCGAGGCTCGCGGTCGGCTCGTCGGCGACGAGCAGGCCGGGCCGGGCGGCCAGCGCCCGAGCGATCGCGACCCGTTGCGCCTGCCCCACCGACAGGGTCGCCGGGCGCCGGTCCGGGTCGATCCCGGCGAGCCCGACCCGGGCCAGCATGCTCGCCGCGGCCTGCCGGGCGTCGGCCCGCCGCACTCGCTCCCCGCGCGCACGCAGCGGTTCGGTCAGCGTGCGCCACAACGGCCACCTCCGGTCCAGTGAGGCGACCGGGTCCTGGAAGACGGGCATCACGAAACCGGGACGGGAACGTCCGCCGTCGCCGATGACGACGCTGCCGGCGTCCGGCCGTTCCATCCCGGCCAGCAGCCGGGCCAGGGTGGACTTCCCGGACCCGGACCGGCCGACGACCCCGAGCACCTCACCGGCACGGAGGGTGACCGACGCGCCGTCCACCGCGGTGACGTCGCCGTAGCGCCGGACCAGGTCGCGGGCCCGGAGCAGGATCGGGCCGGGCGTGCCGGTGGACGTGCGGCGCAGGGCCGGCGCGTGCGCGTCGAGCAACTCGTGGGTGGACGGGGCGCAGGGCGCGGACAGCAGGGTCGCGGCCGGTCCGCGCTCGGCGACCCGGCCGTCGGCCAGCACCAGGACGTGGTCGGCGTGCCGCGCCACCAGCGTCAGATCGTGGCTGACCAGCAGCAGTGCCCCGCTGCGTTCTCGGACCAGGCGCAGCACGTCGTCGGCGAGCTCGGCGTCGAGTGCGCTACTGGGTTCGTCGGCCAGGGTCAGCGGCGGGCTGTGCGCGGTCCCGGCGACGATCGTCGCGCGCTGCAGCATCCCACCGGACCAGGTGTGCGGGTGGCCCGCGGCACGGCGCGCGGCGTCGTCGATCCCGACGCCGCCCAGGTCCGCGGCGATCCGGCCGGGCGGCGGGGTGAGCCGGTGCGTCCACCATGCCTCGGCGACGTGGTGCCCGACCGTCCGCAACGGATCGCAGGCGGCGTACGGGTCCTGCGGGACGTAGCCGATCGCGCGGCCACGCAGCTCGCGCAGCTGCGGTTCGGGCAGGCCGAGGAGCTCGCGGCCGTCGAGCCGGATGCTGCCGGTGACCGTCGTCCCCGGTGGGAGCAGACCGAGCACCGCCCGGACCAGTGTGGTCTTGCCGCTACCGGAGCGGCCGACGACGGCCCAGCGCTCACCGGCCGGGACCTCCAGGTCGACGCCGTCGAGGGCGGTGTACCCGTCGGCGTAGGTGACGGTCAGGTCCCGGACCGACAGCGCCGGCGCGGTTCGGGTGGCGGTCACCGGCGGTACTCCGGGTCCGTGACATCGCGCAGGGCGTCCCCGACCAGGGTGGCCGCGGCGACGGCCAGCACCAGACCGACACCCGGCCCGATCAGCTGCCAGGGCGCATGGGCGAACGTCTCGCGACCGGCGGCCAGCATCGTGCCCCACTCGGCGGTCGGCGGCTGTGCCCCCAGACCGAGGAACGACAGCCCACCCAGCGCCAGCACCGCCTCCCCCAGTCCCAGGGTCGCGGCGACCGACACCTGCGCCGTGACGCCGGGCAGGACGTGCCCCAGCACAGCGCGCACCGGGCCGACCCCGGCCATCCGGGCGGCGACGACGTCCGGTCGCTGCCACGCGCCCTGCGCGGCGCTGCGCGCGATCCGGGCCAGGCCCGCCCAGCTGGTCACCGCCATCGCGAGGACCAGGTTCGCGAAGCCGGGGCCCAGCACACCGACGACGGCGAGGGTGAGCACGAGTGTGGGCAGGCCGAGGAGTACGTCGGTGATCCGGGTCAGCACGGTGTCCACCGCCCCGCCGACCGCACCGGCGATCGTTCCCACGACCAGCCCGATCAGCGCCGAGAGCGCCATCACCACGACGGCCGCGCCGAGCGAGCTGCGCGCCCCGGCGACGCTGCGGGCGAGCAGGTCGCGCCCGGCCTGGTCGGTGCCGAGCAGGTTCCGGGCCGAGGGCGGGGCGAGCTGGCGGGTGTAGTCGGGCAGGTCGGGATCGGGCAGCAACCACGGCCCGGCGGCCGCGGCGAGGAGCAGCACCGCGGCGAACGCGAACCCGGCCCGCGCGGCCGGCCGCGCCGCCAGCGCCCGCCACACCCCCCGGTCGACCGGCCGGTACCCGGGTGCGGCGGACCGGGTGAGGATGCCCGCCCCGGTCATCGCGGCTCCCGCAGCCGCGGGTCGATCCAGGCGCACAGCAGATCGATCACCAGGCTCGCCACCACGTAGGCGACGACCGCGATCAGGGTGAACCCGACGATCACCGGCATGTCCCGGGCACTGATCGCCTCCACGGTGAACCGGCCGATCCCGGGCCAGGTGAAGACGCTCTCCACGATCGCGGCGCCGCCGATCAGCGACGCGGTGCCGAGCCCCACCATGGTCAGGAACGGGGCGATCGCGTTCGGCAACTGGTGCACCAGCAGCTGCCGGGTCCGGCTCGCGCCGCGCGCCGCGGCCACCCGCAGGTACGCCGCGGAGCCGGCCTCCAGCAGGCTCGTCCGCAGGACCCGCGACCAGGTGGCGACCGAGCCGAGTGCCAGCACCAGCGCCGGTAGGAACACCGTCGCCCAGGTGCCGTCGGCGATCACCCGGCCGAGGCCGGCCCGCACGACGAGGACGTCGAGCAGCACCACGCCCAGCACGAAGCTCGGCACCACCAGGAACGCCAGCGCGATCGCCCGGCACAGCGTGTCCGGCAGGCGACGCGCACCGAGCGCGGCGACCGTGCCGAGCAGCAGGGCGAGCCCGACGGCCAGGGCGAGCGCGGCGGCGGTGAGCCGCACGGTCGCGGGCAGCCGATCGGTGAACTCTGCGCTGACCGGTCGCCCGGTCCGCCAGGAGACCCCGAGGTCACCGCGCACCGCGTCCCCGGCCCACCGTCCGAAACGGACCGGCAGCGGGTCGTCGAGGCGCAGCTCGGCGCGGACCTCGGCGACCGCCGCAGGCGACGGCTCCTGGATGCCGCGGGCCGTGAGCACCCGCTGGGCGGGATCGCCCGGTGTCACGGCGAGCATGCCGAACACCAGGGCGCCGGCCGCCGCCAGGGTGATCGCCGCCTGGCCGAGGCGGCGGAGGACGGTGATCACCGGTCAGCCGGTCGGTACGGTGTCGTGTCCGACCCAGAGGTTCGAGCCCTCGATCTCGTAGCCGCGCCAGTGCGGCGCGGTGATCACGCCGGGCTTGCGCAGCCCGATGTAGGCGAGGTGGCCGCGGTCGGCGATCCGGTGCTGGATGCGGCGCAGCAGGTCGTCGCGGGCGGTGGTGTCGAGTTCGACGGCGACCCGGTCGATCAGGGCGTCGAGCTCCGGATCGGCGATGCCGCCGTGGTTGCGCTCGCCGCCGCTGCGGACGTAGCGGTTCAGCGGGCCCACGTAGTCGCCTCCGTAGGAGATGAACCCGTTCCCGGCGATCCCGGCGTCCCACCCGGTGTCCGGCTCCATGGCGTCGTCGAGGTCGGGAACCTGGCGGATGTCGACGCCGACGCCGAGCTCGGCCAGCTGCGCCTGCAGCGCGAGGGCGATGACGTCGGAGTCCGGCTGCTGCGGGTAGGTCAGCACGGAGATGCGCAGCTCGGCGCCGTCGCGCGTACGGGGGCCGTCGCCGTCGCGGGCCCAGCCGGCCTCGTCGAGCAGTCGCTCGGCCGCCGCGACGTCGGTGACCTGGGTCTTCTCCGCCCACGGGCGGGACTCGGCGTAGAGGCCGGTGGCGGGCAGGTACAGCCCGTTCATGACGTCCTCGGCGATCGCCCGGTAGTCGACGGCGGCGTACACGGCGCGCCGGACCCGCTCGTCGTCGAACGGGGTCTCGTGCTGGTTGAGGACGAGCTGGAACGTCGGCCCGGTGGGTTCGCCGGTGACGTAGAAGGCGTCGTCGCGGCCCTGAAGGGTCGGCGCGGTCGAGGTCGAGGGGTACAGCGCGATGTCGGCCTCACCGGCCTGCACCGCCTGGACCCGGGCCGATGCCTCGGGGACGAACTTGACGGTCAGGTCCGACAGCGCGGGCGAACCGTCCCGGTGGTCGGCGCGCGGGGACAGCCGGGCGGACGCCCCGTCGAGCGAGTCGACGACGAAGGGGCCGGTGTAGATGCCGGCTCCGAGCAGGGCGGACACCGGAGCCCCGGACTCGCGGTGCGCCCGGTAGGCCGCGACGTCGTACACCGGGATCATCGCCTCGTCGGCGAGGATCGCCGGGACGCCGGGTGTGGGCCGCGAGGTCGAGAGCGTGACCTCGAGCGGGCCGGTCGCGGCCGCGGTCGCGCCGGGCAGCGCATCGGCGAGCGTGGCGTTCTCGGCGAGCTGGAACGTGATCAGCTCGGCCAGCGCGGCGCCGTCGAGAGCGCGGCCGTTGACGAAGGAGGCGCCCTCGGGCAGCGTCAGCCGCCAGGTCGTCGGGCCGGTGGAGGCGAGATCCTCCAACACCCACGGCGTCGGCTCACCGGACCGCTCGGGACGCATGAGGAGCTCGACGTAGCCGAACTCCGGCCCCCAGAAACCGTTCTCCAGCGGATCGAGGTCGTCGATCGTGAACCCGGTGGCGAGCGTCAGGGTGGGTGGCCCGTCGCCGCCGGCGTCACCGCCCCCGGTCGTCTGCACACACCCACCGGTCAGTACGACGGCGGCCACGGCCGCGACCAGCCGGACCACGGTACGACGGGAGCTCACGAACCCTCCTCCTGGTCGGTCGGAGTACCGCGACAGACCGCGCGAGCGACCTGCACGACGAACCAATCGAGGATTGATCATATCTTCAATTGTCGCTTCGGGAACCGCGGCGTCCGCGATGTCCTCGGGCGCCGTCGCAGTGGAGCGGTGGATCAGCCGCGGGAACGCGCGGCCTCGATGTGGGCGCGCACACCGGCCTTCAGGTCGTAGCGCCGGTCGTAGCCGATGAGCTCGGCGAGGGCCTGGCCGCTGACCTGCGAGACCAGTCCCGCGACGTCGCGCTCACCATCGGAGGTGACCTCGATGCGCGCCTCCGGGACGATCTCCCGCACCAGCGCGGCGAGCTCCCGCATGGTCGTCGCGTCGCCGCCGGTGTTGAAGAAGTGGCGATCGGTGAACGCGGCGGCGTCGATCTCCGCCAGCCGCACGAGCTGCTCCGCGACATCGTCGACGTGCACCAGGCTGATCCGCGCGTCGCCCCGGTCGACGGTGACGGTCTCGCCCACCGCCGCCTTCTCGATCACCCCGGACAGCCAGCCCGACACGCCGCGGACGCCGCCGGGGCCGTAGACGGGGCTCGGCCGGATCCCGACCCCGAGCAGGCCGTGGGTCGTGCGGTACACCTCGGCGAGGCGCTCGAGGTACTGCTTGCCCGCGCCGTAGAGCGGCATCCCCGGCGCGAGGTGGGTGGCCGCGTCCTCGGTGAGGGGGAGCTCGTCGGGCGCGTACATGTCGTCGGAGCCGTACACGGCGACCGAGCTCGCGAGCACCACCCGGTGCACTCCGAACAGCCGCGCCGCCTCCAGCACCGTCGCGGTGCCCTGCACGTTGAGCTGGGTCGCGGCGTACGGCCGCCGGTTCGTGGCCTCGCCGAGGCTGTACGCCAGGTGCACGATCACGTCCGCACCCGCGACCGCGTCCCCGACGTCGCCGAACGACATGACGTCGCCGCGGACGACATCGACGTCGCCCTCACTCGGCGACGTGGCCGGGTCGGGCGCCACGTCGAGCAGCCGGACGGAGTGTCCGCGCCCCGCCAGGAGCCGTCCGGTGGTGCCCCCGATGATGCCGGTGCCCCCGGTGATCAGGACCTGCATGTCTCCTCCTCGAGTTCCGAGCCGTGGTGCGGTCAGGCCGCCATGTCCTGTTGGAGCTGTCCGGCGTAGTCGCGGAAGTCGACCTCGAGCCGGTACCGCCGGGAACCGACGAAGCTCTTCTCGACCCAGCGGCGGTGGGTCGAGATCTCCTCGGCCATCGCCCCCTTGCCCGGCAGCGCGACCTCGCCGGTCAGCGCGCGGGCGATCCACCGCCCCTGGATCTCGACCAGCGGGATGGTCGGCCCGACCGGCTGCACGAGCCCGGCGAAGTACAGCCCGGGGGCGTCCGGGTGCAGCATCCGGCGGTAGAGCCGCCCGCCGCCCTCGGCCCCGGTCACGAGGTCCTCGGGCAGGAAGGGGAACGACGCGTCGTACCCGGTCGCGTAGATCACCACGTCGGAGTCGACGGTGGTGCCGTCGGTGAACCGCACCCGATCACCGTCGAGCGCGGCGATGTCGGGGCGCATCCGGATCCAGTCGTAGGCCACGTACTGCAGCAGCTCCTGGCCGATGGTCGCGTGCTCGCGGTGGATCGGGTGCTGTGGCCGGGGCACCCCGAACCGCTCCTGCGGGCCGACCGCGACGCGGGCGAGCAGCTTGACGAGGTTGCGGGCGAGCGGGGTCGGCAGCTTCAGGGTCCGCATGAAGAACCCCGACCAGCGGTCCGTCGGCACCCCGAACAGGTACTTGGGCAGGATCCAGGCACTGCGCCGGGTCGACAGGTGGA
The DNA here is from genome assembly GCF_017876315.1 of Pseudonocardia parietis. Classification (GTDB taxonomy): domain Bacteria; phylum Actinomycetota; class Actinomycetes; order Mycobacteriales; family Pseudonocardiaceae; genus Pseudonocardia; species Pseudonocardia parietis. The sequence continues at coordinate 4,972,102 of NZ_JAGINU010000001.1, forward strand.
CCTGGCCGGCGACGCGGGCGAGATCGACGGCGATGTCGCACCCCGAGTTGCCCATGCCGACCACGACCACGGACTTCCCGCTGAACGGCTCCGGGGTCCGGTACTCGTGGGAGTGCAGCTCCTGGCCGTCGAAGGTCCCGGGGAAGCTCGGACGGCGAGGCACGCTGAGGTGGCCGTTCGCCACGACCACGGCGTCGTACTCGCCGCTGCCCCTGTCGGTGGCGACCGTCCAGCGATCGCCCACCTGCTCGACGCCGGTGACCTCCGTCGAGGTGCGCACCCGGCCGGCCACGTCGAACTCGGCGGCGTAGCGCTCGAGGTACTCGAGCACCTGCCTCGCCCGCAGGTACGCCGGCCAGCCGCCCGGCACCGGGAAGTCCGGATAGGCGAGGCTGCGGGAGCTGGTGTCGATCTGCAGCGAGCGGTAGGCGGACGACGTCCCGCTGTCGTTGTCGTAACGCCACAGACCGCCGAGAGCGGACCCCTTCTCGAACCAGTCGAAGTCCACACCCTGCTGGGCCAGGCTCTTGGCCACGGTGACCCCGGAGGCGCCGGCGCCCACGATGCACGCTTTCATCTCTACCCGCTTCTGTTTCTCGTACCGGAGAAGTCTCGAGGTTCAGGCCGAAATACCATTCATCAGCAGATTCCAGAAACGATCGGCCACCTCGTCCGCCGACAGCGGGCCACTGCGCCGGAACCACTGGTAGGTCCAGTTCATCAACGACAGCGCCGCAATACTCGTCAGTTCCGGGTCGAGATCGCCGAACTCGCCCGCCTCGACACCCGCCTCGAGCACGGCCGTGACCATCCCCCGGTACCGGGTGCGTTGCGCCGCCACCGACGTCCGGGCGTCCAGCGGCAGCTCGCGGGCACTCTCGAAGAAGATCCGTAGATAGCCCGGATGGGACTCCATCAGGCCGATGACGTCGTGCATCATGGCCCGCAACTGCTCGCGCGGGGCCGGCCGACCCGCTTCGAGCCGTTCCTCCTGGCGCCCGATCACCACGGACATCAACGTCTCGTGCAACTCGACGAGAATGTCGTCCTTGCTGCGGAAGTAGTGGTACAGCGAGGGCTTGCGGAGACCGGCGCGATCGGCGATGGACTGCATCGACGTCTCGTGATAACCACGCCGATCGAAGAGTTCCGCGGCGACCTCGATGATCTGCGCGCGCCGCGTGTTACCCGATCCACCCTCGCCGACCACGGCCGAACCATAGCAGCAGATCTGTCGACCGACCGGACGGTAGGAACCGTTCGGACGCTCGCGCTAAGCCTGCTGCTCCCGGCCACCCCGCGACAGCTCGTCGCCCTGGTCGCCGCTGTGGCCCGACAGGAGTGTCGCGGCGATCTCCCCGGCCAGCTCGACCGCCACCGTGGGCACGCCCGCGGCAGCGAGGTGGCGCCGCACGAGCGCGAGCGGCGCGTCCACGACGGCCATGAGGATGCGGGCACGATCCGCGGCGGGGAACCGCCCGATGAACTGCGTCAGCGCATCGTTCAGGCGCACGTCGAGCTCGTCCGCCTCGGCGAGGATCGCCGGTGCGCAGTCGTCGGCGACGAGGTCCGCGCGACCGTACCGGGCCAGCACCGTCGCGGCCTGCGGGTTCCGCGCGCTCCACTCCACCACGTGGCGCGCCGCGGCGACACCGGCCGCGACGGGGTCGCCGGCGGTGTCGTCATCAGTCGTCAGGAACGGCAGGAAACCGTCCTGGAAGTCGCGGACGGGACTGAGCCACGCGGCGGCGAGCAGGTCCCGGCGCGTGGCGAAGCGGTGGTACACCGATCCGCTCGGTGCGCCGACCGCGCGGGCGACGGCGGTCGCGCCGGCGGCATCGGGGCCGCCCGAAGCGACCAGCCGGATGGCGGCTTCCACGAGCTGCTCGGAGGCGAACTTGACGGGCATCGGCACGAAGTAGAGACTACCCTCCACAATCGAACTAGAGACTACCATCTAGATCCTGGGAGGGCGAAGTGCGAGTCCACGACGTGCACAGCCGGGTACTGCCGGTCGATCTCGATGCGGCGGGTGCGCTCATCGACACTCTCGCCGGGCCCGACGATCGCTTGTGGCCGCACGAGCGGTGGCCGGCGATGCGGCTCGACCGGCCCCTGCGCGTCGGTGCGCGTGGTGGGCACGGGCCGATCGGCTACCGGGTCGAGGAGTACGTGCCCGGCCGTCGGGTGCGGTTCGCGTTCCTGCGCCCGAAGGGGTTGCACGGCTACCACGAGTGGGAGGTCGAGCCCCGCGGTGCCGACACGGTGCTGCGCCACGTCCTGGCGGCCGACACCGTCGGCGTGACCGTACTGAGCTGGCCGTTGCTGTGGCGGCCGCTGCATGACGCACTCATCGACGACGGACTGGAGAAGGCCGGTGTCGAGTCGGGTGCCGGCTGTTCGCGGACTCCGTGGTCGCGGTGGGTGCGCACGCTGCGCTGGACCGTCGAGCGTGCCGGCATTGCCGGCTCCCCACCCCGGCTCACCGCGATCTGAGCTGAGAGAGCCGCACGAGGGGCACACCAGGGCTGCCCGGCCATGATCGAACAGCTCTGATGTGCCCCTCGCGGCACGTGATCAGGCCCGTGGGCCCGCCGTCCACGGGAATGCGGTGGCCGTGGAGCGCACGCCCTGGGCGGCGCGGGACCGGTTCGGCTCCCCCAGCTCCGCGAGCAGGTCCTCCGACTCGGAGACGAGGTCCGCCAGCACCTCCGGCGTCAACCAGCCGGGGCGCAGCGCGAACAGCAGGTCCTCGCTGGCGGTGTTCCCGCTGGCCCCCGGCGCGAACGGGCAGCCGCCCAGCCCGCCGAGCGCCCCGTCGAGCAAGGTCGCGCCACCCGCGACGGCGGCGAGCGCGTTCGCCACGCCCTGGCCCCAGGTGTCGTGCCCGTGGAAGGCGACCCGGCGGTCACCGGCCACCCCGGCCACGCGCGCGACCAGCGAGCCGACCTCGGACGGGATCGCCTGCCCGAGCGTGTCGCAGACGACGACGTCGCACGAGCCCGCCGTGCGCGGGTCGGCCACGATCTCGACGACGCGATCCGGATCGACCGGGCCGTCGAACGGGCAGCTGAACGCGGTCGCCAGGCAGAGCTGGATCCGGCCGCCCGCCTCCCGGGCGATCGCGACCGCGTCCGGCATCGCGTCCAGCGACACCGCGGTGTCACGGCCGATGTTGGCGTTGTTGTGGGCGTCGGAGACCGAGAAGCAGTACTGGACGTTGCGCGCCCCGGCGGCGACGGCCTTCTGCACGTGGCGCGGGGTCGCGACCCACACCCAGCAGCGCTCCAGCTCCTCGGGGGTGAGCGCGGCGACGACGTCGAGGGTGTCCGCCAGCGGCGGCACCAGGTCCCCGCGGGCCAGCGACCCGATCTCCAGCTCCGGCACGCCCGCGGCCAGCAGCGAGCGCACGAGCGCGATCTTGCGCTCGGTGGACAACGGCTTGCCGGTGAGCTGCAGGCCGTCCCGCAGCGTCACGTCCCTCAGTTGCACGTCCATTCAGGACTCCTCTCCGGCCGCGGCGCGGATCCGGTCGTCGGGATACCCGAGCAGCCCGCCCAGGACGTCGGCGGTGTCCGCGCCCAGGTCGGGCCCGACGTGCCGGATCGGCACCGAGGTGCCGTCCAGCACGGGCACGACGCCCGGGAAACCGACCCGGGTGGGCTCGGTGCCGCCGGCGTCGACGTCGAAGTACTGGACCATGTTGCGGGCCCGGAGCTGCTCGTCGGCGACGATGTCGGCCGCGGCGTGGATCGGCCCGGCCGGCACGCCCGCCTCCTCCAGGAGGGCGAGCACCTCGTCGCGGGGCAGCGACCGCGTCCACGCCTCGATCGCCGCGTCGAGCTCGTCGCGGCGCTGCCAGCGGCCGGCGTTCGACGCGAGATCGGGCTCCGTCCCCAGCTCCGGACGCCCGATGACCTGCATGAACCGGCCGTAGATCGAGTCCCCGTTGCCGGCGATGACGACGCTGCCGCCGTCGCCGCACTCGTAGGCGTTGGACGGGGCGATGCCCTCCATCCGGCCGCCGACGCGGCGCCGCTCCACCCCGTAGGCCAGGTGATCGGGTACCAGCGACTCCATCACCGAGAACACCGCCTCGTTCAGCGCGATGTCCATCGAGCGCCGGTCGAGCGGCGGCCGGTCGGTGCTCGACTCGCGCTGGAAGAGGCCCATCACCGCGGAGAAGGCGCCGTAGAGCCCGGCGATCGAGTCGCCGATCGACACCCCGGTCCGCGACGGCGGCCGGTCCTCCTCCCCGACCAGCGCGCGCAGTCCGCCCATCGCCTCGGCGACGGCGGCGAAGCCGGGCCGCGCCGACAGCGGGCCGGTCTGCCCGAACGCGGAGATCCGGACGAGCACGACGTCGGGGTTGGCGGCGTCGAGCTCGCCCGGGCCGAGACCCCACTTCTCCAGCGTGCCCGGGCGGAAGTTCTCCAGCACGACGTCCGACCGGCGGGTGAGATCGAGGACGGCCTCCCGACCGGCGTCGGAGCGCATGTCGAGCGTGATCGAGCGCTTGTTGCGGTTGAGCGTCCGGTAGAGCATCGAGGTGTCGCCCGCGTAGAGCCGCCAGTTGCGCAGCTCGTCACCGGTGCGCGGTCGCTCGACCTTGACCACGTCGGCACCGAAGTCGGCCAGCAGACGGCCCGCGGTCGGCGCCGCGATGTAGTTCCCCAGCTCCAATACCCGGACGCCGGACAGCGGCAGATCGGACACGGGTCGCCCCTTTCAGTCAGAAGACGAGAGACAGCGGCAGGATCAGCAGGATCGCGACGACCGAGGCGACCGACACACCCACCGAACAGGTCTTGAGCGTCCCGCGCACGGACTGGCCGAGCAGCGACTGCAGCAGCCAGAACGTGTTGCTGGTGACGTGCACCGCGAACAGCGCGCCCGCCCCCGCGGCCAGCGCGATCAGCACCGGGGCCAGCCCGATCACCGGCGCGACCGGGGCCAGCACGCCGGCCGCGGTGATCGCGGAGATCGTCACCGAGCCGATCGCGACGTGCAGCACGGCGGCGATCACCCACACCATCAGCAGCGGCGCGGCGGTGTTCGCGGAGAAGTACCGGCCGAGGATCTCGCCGAGACCGGCGTTCGCGATCGTGGTGGCGAGCGAGCCGCCGACACCGGTGAGGATCAGGATCTGACCGCTCTCCCGGAAGCCGTCACCGACCGCGCCCTCGACGACCTCACGGCCGAGCGACAGCCCGACGACGGCGGTCGTGCCCACCAGCCCGATGAGCAGCGCGATCACCGGCTCGCCGAGGAACACCAGCACGGGGTGGACGACACCGGCGGCGTCGAGCACGGCGCCTGCGGCGATGAGCAGCAGGCCGACCAGCAGCGGAGCGAAGAGCAGCGACAACGGCAGCTCGCGGCGCGGGCCCGCGCCGGAGGCATCGGCGACGACGGTGGCCGCCCCGGCCGGCTCCGGTACGCGGGCGGCACCGTCGGTCCCGTCTCCTGCGGCGTTCCCGGCAGGTGCCTCGCCGTCCGCCGCAGCCGTGCCGGCGCCGGACGACCGGTCGTCGTCCTGGCCGGCGGGCCCGGCGTCCATCCCGGCCCAGGTCGGCTCCTGCTCGTCCTTGGCCGGGTCCCACCAGCCGCGCCGGAACAGGAACGTCATGATCGCCGTCGCGATCAGCACGGTCGGGACGACCACGACCAGGCCGGCGATCAGCATCTGCCCCATCGGCACGCCGAGCACGCCGGCCAGCGCGACCGCGCCGACCCCGGGGACCATGAAGACGATCCCGCACTCCAGCCCGATGGCGAGCGCGGTCGCCATCCGCGGCAGACCCCGGTCCCCGATCCGGGGCGCGATCCGCCGGGCCAGTGGCGCGGAGATGACCAGCAGGACGTCCACGAAGATCGACTGCAGCGCGGTCCCGACCGTGACGGCCGTGGCATAGGGCATCCCCCGCGGGCCGCACGCGTGCAGCAGCGTCGCCACCAGCCGTTCGATCGCACCGGCCCGGTGCAGCATCGCGCCGGTCAGCACTCCGAAGGCGATGAGCAGGCCGACGTCGGCCAGGATGTCGCCGAAGCCGCCGGTGACGGCGTCCACGGTGCCCTCGACGCCCAGGCCGGCGGTGAGCCCGAGGTAGACGGCGCCGAGTACCAGCGCGATCACCGGGTTCAGCTTGAACCTGACGATCAGCACGACGGTGGCGATCACCGCCACGGCCGTGTTCACCAGGATCACGGTCTCCGACACGTTGCGCCCCCACTCCGACTACGGTGTCGCTTCACATACTGAACATATACCCACCATGCGAGCCGCTTCAGTGCCCCCCGCAACTGTCCGCGGCGAAGACGAGCAGCGACCCACCGTCGTCCGGCGTGACGGTGAGCCGCGCGGGCTCCCCACCACCCGGGACGGCGGCGACGACGAACGCGGTCGCCCGCTTGCTCTCGGCCAGTGCGTGCGGGTCGCAGCGGGTGGCCGTCACCTCGACCGGCAGGACGGCGTCGGACGCCGCCGGTGCGAGCGTCAGCGGGAGCGTGTGCCCGGCGGCCGGGCGCAGGCCGAAGATCGTCGTCCCACCGAGCTCGGTGACCGTCACCGGCTCGTCGCCCGCCCGGCGGTGCAGGCGGAGCGTGCCGAGCAGCCGTTCCCCGGTGCGTGTCCAGACCGGGTCGAACGTGACGGCGGCGCGGTCCCGTACCGCCCGCTCCGCACACTCGGCGCGTTGCAGCGCGCCGACTGCGCCGTACTCGTCGGCCAGCACGACCACGGACTCCACACCGCCCGCGGTGACCAGCGCCGTGCTCCCCGCCGGTTCGGCGGAGCAGTCCGGGGCGCCGAGCGGCACCCGGACGTCGGAGGTCGTGCCCGCGCCGAGGACGACCCCGGGTGTGACCGGCGGCGACGGGGCGAACCCGGCCGGGCGCAGCTCCAGCCGGTCGACCGTCACCGGCGCCCCGGCACGCAACCGCACGGTCAGCACCCGGGCGGCGACATCGGAGCGGTACTGCACGACCGTCCCGGAGAGCCCGGCACCGGCCGGCTCGCCCGCGCAGCCCGCCACCGCGGCGAGCAGCACGAGCAGGACCGGTGCGAGCCGCATCGATCCAGCCTATGCGGTCAGCCCGCGGCGAGAGCCCCGCCGAAGCCGAGCAGGGCGACCCCGGCCACGACGTCCCCGGTCCGGCGCACCCGGCGCCGGGAGAACCACGCGCGCGCCCGGTGCACCGCCAGGACCAGGCCGGTCTGGTAGATCCCGCCCAGCACGGCGACGGTGACGGCGAGGAGCAGGGCGTCCACGGTCGTCGTCACGCCGGGCACCAGGAACTGCGGCAGCACCGACAGGTACATGATCAGAACCTTGGGGTTGGTGACGTTCGACCCGAACCCGAGCAGCATCGCGCGGTGGGCGCGAACGCGGGCCCCGCCGGTGGTGAGGTCCGGGTAGTCGCCCCGGCGCGCGGCCCGCAGTGCCTGCACCCCAAGCACGCACAGGTAGACCACGCCCGCCCAGCGGATGACGGTGAACGCCGTGTGCGACTGCGCGATCAGGACGCCGAGCCCGAACGCCGCCGCCGAGCCCTGCACCACGTTCCCGGCGAACACGCCGGCCGCGGTGAGCAGCCCGGACCGGCGGCCGCCGGCCAGCGAGGACCGCAGCAGCACGAAGGTGTCGGGGCCGGGCATCAGCACCAGCCCGACGACGATCAGCAGGTACGCACCGTATGCCGCCCAGGTCACGTGAGGCGATGGTAGACGCCGCCGTACCGTGGTCGTCCGTGAGTTCCCGCACCGGTCGTGGCCGCGCGGCCCGCCGCCGGGCCGCGGGCCGAGAGACGTCGCCGCTGCCCAGTCGTGACGGCCTCGACCCGGCCCGGCTGCGCACCCCGCCGGACGGGGCGTGGACCACGATGCGCGAGCACCTCGCCGACCGGTTGCCGCGGGTCGACCCCGCCCGGATCGACGCGATGCTCGCCGCCGGGGAGATCGTCACCACGGCCGGGCCGCTCGGTCCCGCGTCCCCGTTCACCCCGTCGACGACGTTGTGGCTGCACCGCGAGGAGCCCGACGAGGTGACGGTGCCGTTCCCGGTCGAGGTGCTGCACTCCGACGACGACGTGCTGGTCGTCGACAAGCCGCACTTCCTCGCCACCATCCCGCGCGGCAGCCACGTCCGGCAGACCGTGCTCGTCCGGCTCCGGCACGAGCTCGGGCTGCCCGGTCTGAGCCCGGCGCACCGGCTCGACCGGCCCACCGCGGGGGTGCTGCTGCTGGTGAAGCGCCCCGACCTGCGCGGCGCCTACCAGACGCTGTTCGCCGACGGCCTGGTCCGGAAGACCTACGAGGCCCTCGCGCCGTACGACCCGTCGCTGGACCTGCCGCGCACGGTGGTCTCGCGGATCATGAAGCGGCCGGGCGTCTTCGCGGCCCGGACCGAACCGGGGCCGCCGAACGCAGAGACGCGGATCGAGCTCGACACGCACCGGGACGGGCTGGCCCGCTACCGGCTGCATCCGCGCACCGGGCGCACCCACCAGCTCCGGGTGCACCTGAACGAGCTGGGCGTGCCGATCCTCGGTGACGACGTCTATCCCGAGCTGTGCCGGCGCCCGGACGGTGACTTCACCCGGCCGCTGCAACTGCTGTCGCGGTCGCTGGAGTTCGACGACCCGGTCTCCGGCGTGCGGCGCCGGTTCGACAGCCGCCGCACCCTGCAGGCCTGGGACAACCCGGCGGGCTGGGCGGGCGGCCCACCGGCCTGAACACCCCGGGTCAGCCGGCGTTGCGGCCGCTCTCACCGTTGAGGTGGTGGCCGTTGGCGGCGTGTCCGTTGCTGCCCTGGCCGTGGGCGGCGGCGCCGTGGACCGACTCCACCTGCTCCTCGGCGGCGCGGTGCCGCCCCTCCCGCAGACCTCGCTGGTAGCTGGCCAGGCGACTACGGACACGGTCGGGCTGCCGCTCCCGGGACCCGCTCTGCTGGGTGCCGTTCGGGGTGTCCCGCCAGGACGGCGGCACCATCGCCTGGCCGGGCAGCCGCTGCGGCAGACCCTGGGCGGTGGTCGGCAGGTCGACGACCCGGTCGGCGCGGATCCGGGCCGCCTCGAACTCGGCGTCGCCGGGCGTGCGCCAGTCGTCCGCGCGCGGCTCGCCGGTGCCGGCCACCGGCAGCGCCGTGGTCTCCGGTGCCGCGGGTTCCCGGAACCAGGCCGACGCGACGGCGGCGAAGATCGGGGTGTCGTCGACGTCGTCCACCGGGACCGGGACCTCCGAGTCGAAGGGGCCGAACAGCGCGACCGGCGGGGTGCCGGCACGGCCGGAGACGGGCAGTGCCTCGGTGACCGGCGGCGCGTCGTCCTGCGTGGGGCCGCCTGCGGGGTGGGGCACACCGTTCGGCGGACGCTCCTGACCCGGCTGCGCCGCCGGGCCCTGCTGCCCCGGCTGGCCCTGCGGTCCCTGGTGTCCCGGCTGGCCCTGCTGTCCGGGCTGGCCCTGCTGTCCCGGCCCGAAGGCCCCGGGTCCGTGCGGACCGGAGCCCTGCGAACCGGGGCTGTGCGGACCAGAATCATGCGGACCGGAAGCATGCTGACCGGCACCGTTCGGACCAGGACCGTTCGGACCAGGACCGTGCTGACCGGAACCGTGCTGACCAACACCGTTCGGACCAGGACCGTTCGGGCTCACACCGAACGGGCCTGCCGCACCGGTCTGCTCGGGGGCCGGGCGGACGGGCCACTGGGGCTCGGAGCCGTTGCGGCCCTCCGACATCCCGAACGGCATCGCGCCGGCGATGCCCGGCGGGCGGCTCCGCGCCGCACGCCGCGGAAGCGCGTTGGGAGCCTCTTCGGGAGTCGGCGCGGCGGCGGGGTCCCCGCCCGGGACCGGCGGCGGCCCGCTCGGCGCGACGTCCGGCGCCGGGGCAGCTCGCGGCCCGTCGTTCTGCGGGGGCGGCCACGGCGCATCGCCGTCCGCCCCGGCCGGGGAGAACGGGCGTTGCAGCGCCGCGGTCGGCCCGGCGTCATCGGTGTGCTGCGCGGGCTCGGCGGCCGGTGCGGGTTGCTGCCCGCCCCCGGTCACCGCCGGCGGCAGGTGCAGCACGGCCACCGGCGCGAGGCCGGAGTTCCCGGCCGGGCCCCGGACCCCGAGCCGGGCCCCGATCGCCCGGGCGAGCCGGGCGGCGACGTGCAGGCCGATCTCCTGCGGCGCCACCGGCCCGGCAGGCGTGGCGGTGTTCAGTGCGCGGTCCAGCTCCTCGACCGGGGTCCGGTAACGCGGCGCCGACGCGCACTGCAGCTCGACGACGACCCCGCCGTCCGGACCCCAGCGGGTCTGCAGCTCGAGCCGCTCCCCGGGGGGCGTCGCCCCGGCGGCGTGGGCGAGCAGCTCGGCCAGTATCTGCCCGAGGACCGGTTCGGCGGCGGCATCCACCGAGACGCTGGGGGTGGGCGGCACGACCGTGCGGGAGGCGGCCTCACTCGCCGCGACGACCGTGTTCAACGCCTGCCCGAGCGGGGTCGGCGGGGTGCTGATCCGGGGCCCGCGCGGGGCGCCGGCGAGAACGAGGATGTGGTCGCCGTCGCGGGCACCGCGCCGCGCGGCGCCGGCGAGCTCGGCGAGGTCGGCGAGTGCGCCGGGACGCAGCTCGCCACTGCGCAGTCGTTCGGTGAGGAGCTGCTGGCGCTCGGACCGTGCACGCAGCCGGTGCGCGATGGCAGCGAGCACGGCATCGCCACCGGCGCCCTCGCCCGGCCCGCGCGGTGCATCCTCTCGCGGACCGGACGGGCTGTACGGCGGGTCGTCACGCGCCACGCGATCGTCCTCCGAACGGCTGGTACGGCACCCGGGCCGGGCGCCGCTCGCCCGGCCCGTACGGGGACGGGGGCCGGGCAGGTCGCTCACGGAGCCTACGCGGCAGGTGGCCTTTCACCCGCCGTCGTGCGGTGGGCGGTGGACCACATGGGGGCGGGCGGCCCCGGTGCCGCAGGTGCGGCGCCCGCCGGTCCGGCGGGGCACGACCGGCGGACGTCTCCCAGCGACGGGTCGCAGCTCACGCGGGGTCCCGGCCGGCCCGCCCCGGGGCCGGGACCTCGGTGTTCACTCGAACCGGGACGGGTCGCCCCCGCCGTGGCGGATGATCTCGGGCTCGTCGCCGGAGAGGTCCACCACGGTCGTCGGCTCCGTCCCGCAATCCCCGGAGTCGATCACGGCGTCGACCTGGTTCTCGAGCTCCTCCTTGATCTCCCAGCCCTGCGTCATCGGTTCGTCGGCGCCGGGAAGCAGCAGGGTGGACGACAGCAGCGGCTCGCCCAGCCGCTCCAGCAGCGCCTGGGTGGTGGCGTGGTCGGGGATGCGCACACCGACGGTCTTCTTCTTTGGGTGCAGCAGCTGGCGTGGCACCTCCTTGGTGGCCGGGAGGATGAACGTGTAGCTGCCCGGGGTCGAGGCCTTGACGGCGCGGAACACCGCGTTGGAGATGTGCACGAACCGGCCCAGCTGGGCGAACTCGGCGCAGACCAGGGTGAAGTGGTGCTTGTCGTCGAGCTTGCGGATCTGGCGGATCCGTTCCAGCCCCTCCCGGTTGCCCAGCGAGCAGCCGAGGGCGAAGCACGAGTCGGTGGGGTACGCGATCAGGCCACCGTCGCGGACCAGGTCGACGACCTGGCCGATGCTGCGGGGCTGGGGGTTCTGCGGGTGCACGTCGTAGTACCTCGCCATTCCCGCAGCCTGCCACGACGACCTCCGCTTGTCGCCCGCACGACACGTGCGGCAAGGTGCACCTGTCCGCGCGACGATCACGGCACGGAGCCGGGTCCCCCCGGGCCGCACGCACTCGACGAGGAGAGCGATGTCCGACACCGACAAGATCAAGGTCACGATCCTCCCGACCGGCACCATGCATGCCGATCTGACCTGGCTGCTCATCGATCCGTCCCGGATGGCGACCCGGCAGCAGCCGGACAAGACGCGGGACTGGGTCGAGGTGCCCACCCACGTCGTCTACATCGAACACCCGAACGGGCAGAAGCTGATGTGGGACGCCGGCATCCCCCGGGACTGGGAGACGCGCTGGGCGCCGTCCGGGCTCGGCCAGTTCTTCCCGGTCGATGCCGCCACCGAGGACGACTGGCTCGACTCCCGGCTCAAGCAGCTGAACCTGGAGCCGAACGACATCGACTACCTCGTGCTCTCCCACCTGCACCTGGACCACGCGGCGAACGCGAAGTTCTGGGAGAAGGCCGACACGAAGATCATCGTGGACGAGGCGGAGAAGGAGGGCGCGTTCTCCTTCGACGGCCACAACAAGGGCGCCCACATCAAGTCCGACTACGACACCCTGGCGCTCGACACGATCGCCGAGGACACCGAGCTGCTCCCGGGCGTGACGCTGCTGCGCACCCCGGGTCACACCTGGGGGACGATGAGCCTGCAGGTCGATCTGGCCGACTCCGGCACGATGATCTTCGCCTCGGACTCGCTGTACCTGAAGGAGTCCTACGGCCCGCCACCGATCGCGGCCGGGATCGTCTACGACACCGTCGCCTGGTTCAACTCGGTCGACAAGATCCGCGGCATCCAGGAGCGGACCGACGCGACCGTCGTCTTCGGACACGACGCGAACCAGATCAAGGAGCTCCGCACGGGGCCGGGCAACTACTACACCTGATCCGGCGTCCGGCCCGGTCGCGGACACCCGCGGCCGGGCCGGTGCCCGCTCCCGGAAGGAGACCCGTGCCGGTCTACGACTTCGCCTGCACCTGCGGCACCCGCTTCGAGCTGATGGTGCCGTCCTGGTCCTCCCCCGCGCCCGACTGTCCCGCCTGCGGGGAGCCCACCCGGCGGCGTCCGCCGTCGCCCGCGGTGCACGGTCGCGCCGCGCCGCCGCCGTCGATGTCGTCGGCGCCACAGTCCTGGGAGGGGCTGAACAGCGGCGACCGGGACACGATCACCCACTGGCGCCGCACGGTGGAGGCACGCCAGGAGTTCGAGTCCCGCAACCCCGAGCACCACGAGCACCGCGACGCGATCGCCGCGCACGAGGGCCGGTTCGAACGCAAGCCGCTGACCTACAAGGAGCTCGCCGCCCGCGCCTCGACCGGCAAGGACGCCGGCCAGGCCGCCGCCGAGGCCAGCCGGGACCGCAGCACCGGGGGCACCTCCGAGGCGTGATCAGGCGTGCGGGAAGTCCGAGCCGTCGTAGGCACGCGGCTCGACCAGCACCAGCCAGTTGCCGGAGTTGTCCCGCATGACCGCCTCGATGCCGTAGGGCCGCTCCGACGGCGGCTGCGGGAACTCGACGCCCTGCGCGACGAGCTTCGCGTGGTCGCCGTGACAGTCGTCGGTGGTCAGGCCGAACCCGCCCATCCGGCCCGCCGCGAGCGAGCGGGAGACGGCCTCGGCCATCTGCTCGTCCAGCGGCGGACCGGGCTTCATCAGGGTCACCTCCAGCTCCGGGTGCGCGGGATGGTGCACGGTGACCCACCGGAACCCGTCGCCCATCGACACGTCGGTGCCCTCGGTGAACCCGAGGACGTCGCAGTAGAAGCGCTTGGCCGCGTCCTGGTCGGTGACATACAGCGTGACCAGCGAGATGTTCGTGAGCATGCACCGACGCTAGCGCCGGGAGTCACCCGTGGGCTTCTCCGGAATTGCGGTGTCCGGGAGAATCGCGGTGTCGCTGAGCCCGTGCATGAAGATGTAACAGCCGGGGATACGCGGGGCGCCGCACCGGCTCCAGCGGGCCTGGTACGCCGACGGGCTCACCCCGACCAGCTTGCGGAAGCGGGAGCTGAACGAGCCGAGCGAGGCGTACCCGACGAGCGTGCAGACCTCGGTGACGGTCAGGTTCGAGGTCCGCAGCAGGTCCTGCGCCCGCTCGATCCGGCGCCGGGTCAGCATCGCGGCGGGGGTGTGGCCGTAGACGGCGGTGAAGCAGCGCAGGAAGTGGTACTTCGACACTCCGGCGACGGCGGCGAGCGCGTCCAGGTCGAGCGGCTCGGCGTAGCGGCGGTCGATCTCGTCGTGCGCCCGCCGCAGATGGACGAGCAGATCGTGCGCGACGGCCACACCCGCGACCGTAGCCTCTTGCGGTCGAGCGGCACTCCCGAGACGATCACGCGATGGAGGTCCTCGAGTACCGCCCCGAGCGCCACGAGTTCGCCTGGACCTTCGGCGGCGCCGCCCCGACCCACCGGGTACGGCCCGGAACCTGCCTGCGACTGTGGACCGAGGACGCGTTCTCCGGCCGCATCACCTCCACATCGGACCGGGCGACCGACGTCCTGGACATGACCGAGGTGAACCCGCAGACCGGGCCGTTCTACGTCGAGGGCGCCGAGCCCGGCGACACCCTCGCGATCCACATCGTGGACCTGACCCCGGCCCGGGACTGGGGCGCGTCGACGACGATCCCGCTGTTCGGGGCGCTGTCGGTGACCGAGCGGACGGCGCTGCTGCACGAGCCGCTGCCCGAGCGGACCTGGATCTACCAGCTCGACCGGGCCGCCGGGACGGTGCTGTTCGAGGCGACCAGCGCGGATCTGCGGCTCGAGCTGCCGTGCAACCCCATGCTCGGCACGGTCGGGGTCGCCCCGCCCGGGCGGGAGGTGCGCAGCTCGCTGGTCCCGGACGTGTTCGGCGGCAACATGGACACCCCGGAGATGCGCGCGGGCGCCACCTGCTATCTGCAGGTCAACGTCGAGGGTGCGCTGTTCTCGGTCGGCGACGGCCACTACCGGCAGGGCGAGGGCGAGAGCTGCGGGACGGCCGTCGAGGGTGCGATGGATGCCGTGCTGATCGTCGATCTGATCAAGAGCTCGCCGGCCGCCGCGGCCCCGGCCTGGCCGCGGATCGAGACCGACACGCACTACGTCGTCATCGGGTCGTCGCGGCCGCTGGAGGACGCCTGGCGGGCCAGCCAGATCGGCATGATCATGTGGCTGGGCGAGCTGTACGGCCTGGACCGGCTCGACGCCTACCAGCTGCTCACCCAGGCCGCCGAGTCACCGCTGGCCAACGTCGTCGACACCAACTACAGCGCCGTCACCAAGATCGCGAAGTCGCTGCTCCCCGGCGCCGCCGCGTACGGCGGTGTGCACCGCCACCTGCGTGAGCAGGCCCGCTCCCTCTAGAGAGGACTCCCCCGTGGACATGATGCTGGACGGCCGGGTCGTACTGGTGACCGGTGGCTCCCGCGGCATCGGCCGCGCCGTGGTCGCCGGGCTCGCCGCGGAGGGCGCGACGGTCGCGTTCTGCGCCCGCGGCGAGGACGGCGTGCGCGCGTGCGAGGAGGAGCTGCGCTCGACCGGCGCGACGGTGTCCGGCACCGCGGTCGACGTCGCCGACGGTGACGCGATCGCCGCCTGGGTCGCGGCGAGCGCGGAGCGCCACGGCGCGGTGGACGCCGTCGTCGCGAACGTCAGCGCGCTGGCGATCGGGCCGGGCGAGGAGAACTGGCGCTCGAGCTTCGACGTCGACCTCATGCACACCGTGCGGCTGGTGGAGGCGGCGCTGCCGCACCTGCAGCGCAGCGACGCCGCGTCGATCACCGCGGTGTCCTCGGTGTCCGGGCGCGAGATCGACTTCGCGGACGGCTCGTACGGCGTCATGAAGGCCGCGCTGGTCCACTACGTCTCCGGCCTGGCGTTCGACCTGGCGGCCCAGGGGATCCGGGCGAACGCGGTCTCCCCCGGCAACGTCTACTTCCCGGGCGGGGTGTGGGAGAACGTCGAGGCAGGAAATCCGGAGCTGTTCGCACACGCGATGGGCCTGAACCCGACCGGCCGGATGGGCACGCCCGAGGAGACCGCCTACGCGGTGATCTCCCTGGTCAGCCCTCGGGCGAGCCGGATCAGCGGGGCCAACCTGCTGGTGGACGGCGCGCTCACCCGCGGAGTGCAGCTCTGACCCACGCGGTCACGGCCTGCTCGCCACCGCACACGAGGTGATCCACAGGACGACCGCCGCTGCGAGACCGCTCGTGGCCTGTGCGGTCTGCGCTCCGGCGGTGACGAGGACGACCGTCCCGGCCAGGCCGGCCAGCACGAGGGCCGCGCCGGTGAGCCGGTAGCCCGGCTGGTCGACGGCGGCGGCGAGCGGCAGGAAGTGCAGCCCGACCACCAGACACACCACGGGGGCGATGAGCCCGGGGGCGCCGAGCGCGACAGCGGCGGCGACGACGAGCGCGATCGTGACGCCCTGCACGATGCCGATCGCGTTGTAGCGGGCGCTCCACCGGTCCGGCAGGCGACGCAGCCGGGGAGCCACCCGCGGTCGTGCCGCGACGACCACGCACACCGCCGACAGCACCACCGACGCGGCGATCGCGGGGACCGGAGCGGCGAGTGCGGTGGCGCCCGTCAGCGCCCAGACCAGGCCGAACGCCGCGGTGACCAGTGCACCGATGCGGCGCAGCCTCCCGCTGAACCGCAGCTCGGTGTCCGCTGTCCCGGGTGGCCGCTGCTGCGTCGTCATGGTGACTCCCTGGAGATACACGGGTGTAGCGATGTAAGTAAGATACATAGCTGTAGCGATACCCGGGAGGTGACCGTGGGAACCGGTCCTCGCCGCCGCGGGGCGGCTCTGGTGGAGGCACTGCACACCGCCGCACTGGACGAGCTCGACGAGGTCGGCCTGGGACGGCTGACCATGGACGGCATCGCACGGCGGGCCGGCACCGCGCGGACCACGCTCTACCGCCGGTGGGCCGATCCCGGCGAGCTGCTGCTCGACGCCGTCGGCACGGCCTACCCGGTGGAGACGCCCTCCCCCCACGGCGACGACCTGCGCGGCGACCTCATCCGATCGCTGGAGCTGCTGGTCCGGTGGGCACGGCACCCGTCGGCACGGGCGGTGCAGGCGATCCTCGCCGAGCGGCGGGCGCACCCGGAGCTGGCCGCCCGGCTGGACGAGCTGTTCGACGCGTCCGGCCGCCGGTTCACCGCGACCGTGCTGGCACACCACGTCCGGGCCGGGCACATCGATCCCGCCCGGGTGACCCCGCTGGTCGAGAACATCGGCGAGGCGATGGTCATCAAGCACTGGGTGGACGTCGGCCGCGAGCCGGACCGGGAGCACCTGGTCGCCATCGTCGACCAGCTGATCCTGCCCGTCCTCGACCGTCGGCCGTCGACGCGGTCACCGCAGACGTGACGGTGTTCCGCCGTCGCGGTCACACCCTCGTCGCCGGGGCAACCGGCTTTCGGCGGTCCCTCGCGGGACCGAACTCACCGCGGGCGGCCGGGGTCGGGCCGGCCACCCGCGGGAGGTCCTCAGGCGAGGTCGTCGAGCTCGCCGTTCTTGATGGAGGTCAGGAAGTCGGCCACGCCGGCGGCGGGAAAGGCCAGGACGGTGCCGTGCGGGTCGCGCGAGTTGCGGACCGCGACGCCCTCGCCCGCCACGGCGAGCTCCACGCAGTTGCCCTGGTAGCCGCTGCGCACACTCTTGCGCCAGACCAGCGTGTCGATCGACGCCGGGTCGCTCAGATGCATCTGATCCATGCGAATGCTCACCCCATCTGCACGTGCATTTTCCGTTGCGACGAAATTAGCACCGGTTCTCGAGGTCCGATCGCGCCGCAGGGCCCGGCAGCGCTCGGCGGTCGGTCCGCCGCGCCCGGTTGCAGCACAGCCCGTGTCAGCGGTCGGCGGGCATCGACGGGTCGTGAGCCGGCCGCGACGAGCCGCCGGGCAGTCCCGCCGAGCGGATACCCCGCCGAGGGGGTGGGCCGGTCAGATCTCGGCGATGTGCTTCGAGAGGGCCTGCTTGCTCCGCTCGGGAGACAGCGCGTCGACCGTCAGCCGGTCCATCGCCCGGCCGTAGCGCTCGACGTCCACCCGCTTGTCCAGGTAGGACGACCCGGTCATCTCCTCGAGGTAGACGAGGTCGGGCAGTTCGGGCTCGGCGAACCGCAACATCGTGAACGCGTGCTCGGCCCCGTAGCCGGACAGGTCCCACGGCAGCAGCTGCACGATCACGTTGGGCAGCGCGGTCAGCTCCAGCAGGTACTCGAGCTGGGCCCGGTGCACCGCGCGACCGCCGACCGGCCGGTGCAGCACCGCCTCGTCGAGCACCACCCAGAACGTCGGCGCGTCCTTGCGGTGCAGCACCCGCTGGCGGCGCAACCGGACCTCGACCCGCTTCTCCACGTCCGCCCGCTCGGCGGGCGGCAGGTCCGTGTGCCCACCCCCGGCGACCGCCCGTGCGTAGGTCTCGGTCTGCAGCAGACCCGGCACGAAGAGCAGCTCGTAGGACGAGATGCGCGACGCCGACGCCTCCAGCCCCACGAAGTCCTCGAACCAGCCCGGGACGACGTCGTTGTAGCGGGCCCACCAGCCGCTCTCGTTGCTCTCCTCGGCCATCTCGAGCACCTGGTCGCGCTCGGGGCCCTCGCCGATCCCGTACATGGTGAGCAGGTCACCCACGTCGCGTTGCTTGAACCCGACCTTGCCGGACTCGAGGCGGCTCATCTTGGAGTCGGAGCCCCTGATCGCGTACGCGGCGTCGGCCCGCTTGATCCCGGCGCGCTCGCGCAGCCGCTTGAGATGCGAGCCGAGAACGATGCGCCGCGCGGTCGGGCCGCGGTCGGCACCGGGGGGCGTGGGGGTGTTCGGGCTCGGGACCACCGGGACGGACTCTCCTGCGGATCGGTCGGCTCACTGGCACGCTGTCGTCGCTGCCGACCGCCGCTCCACACACCTGCGCTGCGCCTGGTGCGCGATCGGGTGGTTCACCTTACACAACATTCCCCAGGTGGGCAGGCGTCCCGAGCGCAACGGGATCTCCGGCCGATCACCGTGCGTGGCGGATGTGCACGTCCGCTACCGTTGCGAGCGACCAGTGACGCCCGCCACGACCACCGACGACGACTCGTGTGAGGAGCATTGATGGCCCAGCCGACCGAAGGTCGCGCTCCCGCGTACATCGACACGACCAAGGCCAGCATCGCCCGGGTCTATGACTACGCACTCGGTGGAAAAGACAACTACGAGGTCGACCGGGAGACCATCGAGCGCGTCCGGAAGATCGCGCCGGAGGTCAACCAGCTCGCCGTGGACAACCGCGCCTTCCTGATCCGCGCCGCCCGGTTCGTCGCCACCCAGACCTCGATCACCCAGTACCTGGACTGCGGGTCCGGCCTGCCGACGGCCGAGAACACGCACCAGATCGTCCAGCGGCTGCAGCCCGAGGCCCGGGTCGTCTACGTCGACAACGACCCCACGGTCATCGCGCACGGCCGGGCGCTGCTGGAGGACAACGAGTTCACCCGGTTCTCCTCCGCCGACATCCGCGACCCCGCAGCCGTGGTGTCCGATCCCGCGGTGCAGGGCTTCCTCGACCTGGACCAGCCGGTCGCGCTGTTCCACATCGGCACGATCCACCACTTCGACGACTCCGACCGGCCGCAGAAGGTCATGGCCGACTTCGTCGACCGGCTCGCGCCGGGCAGCGTGGTCGCCATCGCGCACTTCTTCGACCCGGAGAACGCCGACAGCGACCTGGCCCGCCGGATGGAGCAGGTCTTCGTGCACAGCCCGATGGGCAGCGGCCGGTTCCGGACGAGGGCGGAGATCGAGGACCTGTTCCCCGGCCTGGAGATGGTCGATCCGGGCATCGTGCCGTGCTTCGAGTGGTGGCCGGACGGTCCGCAGCTGCGGACCGAGGACCCGGTCCAGCGCTGCATCGTCGGCGGCGTCGGCATCAAGCGGTAGGTGTTCGGCGGGGAACCGATGATTCCCCGAGCCTCCCGCGGTCGTAGGCGGTGACACGCACCGACCCCGGGAGGCACCGTGACCGCCACGCTCGGCCGCAGCACCGAACCGCTCCGCCGTGCCGTCGAACGCGGGCAGGTGCCCGGCCTGGTCGCCGCCGTCGACCGGCCGGGCGCCGGCGCCGAGGTGCTCGTCCTCGGCGACGACGGCGCAGGCCGCCCGCTCCGCCGCGACACCGTCGTCCGGATCGCCTCGATCACCAAGCCGATCACCGCGGCCGCGGCGCTGAGCCTCGCGGAGGACGGCGCGTTCGACCTCGACGAGCCGGTCACGCGGTGGCTGCCCGAGCTCGCCCGGCCCGGCGTGCTCGCGCACGAGGCCGCGGAGCTCGACGACACCGTCCCCGCCGAGCGTGAGATCACCGTCGCCGATGTGCTGTCCTACCGCTGCGGCGCCGGGATGCTCCCCCGCCTCACGTTCGACCTGCCGATCCAGCGGGCGTACGCCGGGCTCGGCAGCGACGGCCCGCCCGGCAGCTACCCGCTCCCGCCACCCGACGAGTGGCTCGCCCGGCTCGCCGAGCTGCCGTTGATCGCGCAGCCCGGTCGGCGCTGGCTCTACCAGACCCCGGGCGACCTGCTCGGCGTACTGCTGGCCCGGGTCTGCGGTACAGATCTCGGCCGGGTCCTGCAGGAGCGCGTGTTCACCCCGCTGGGTATGCGGGACACCGGGTTCGATGTCCCCGAGGCGAGTCTGGACCGCTTCGTCCCGCAGCTCGCAGCGGCCCCGGAGGGCGGGTTCGGCGTGTTCGACCCGATCGACGGTGCCTGGTCCGCGCCGCCGGACTTCCCCTCGGGCGCCGCGGGCCTCGTGTCCACCGTGGACGACCTGCTGGCGTTCGCACGGGCGCTGCGCGCGGGCGGTGACCCGATCCTGTCCCCCGGCTCCGTCGCCGAGCTGACGACCGACCGGCTCACCCCCGCCCAACGGGCCGACGGCGCGATGTTCCTGGACGGCGCCGGCTGGGGGCTGGGCATGGCCGTCGAGGCGGACGGCCGCTACGGCTGGGACGGCGGGCTGGGCACCGGCTGGCGCTCCGACCCGTCCACCGGCATCGTCAGCCTCCTGCTCACCCAGGTCCTCTGGGCCGGCCCCGAGGGGCCGGAGCTCATCCACACGTTCCGCGCCGCGGCGCACTCGTAGAGAGGAACCCCCATGGACTGGACGCTCGAGGTCGTCGTACTGCCGGTGTCCGACCTGGACGGCGCCATCGCGTTCTACCGGGACCGGGTCGGCTTCGACCTCGACCACGACACGCGCAACGAGCACATGCACGTCGCCCAGCTGACCCCGCGCGGGTCGGGCTGCTCGATCGTCGTCGGCTCGCTGCCGTCGCAGAACGAGATGGCGCCGGGCTCGATGCGCGGGCTGCAGCTCTGTGTCGCCGACGCGTACGCCGCCCGCGCGGAGCTGGTCTCGCGCGGGGTCGAGTGCAGCGAGGTCACCGTGTTCGACGAGCGCGACGGCGGCACCTTCTTCGGCTTCGCCGACCCCGACGGCAACACCTGGGGCGTGCAGCAACTGCAGGTCCGCGGCGAGCAGCCGCTGATCCCGCACGACGGTCGCGACCGGTTCGACGCCTGACGGTTCCCGATTGCGGGACCGCCCCCTCCGGGCGCATACTCGCCTTAATTCAACAACAGTTGAAATGGGGTGGGTGACATGGAGCGGACGACGTGCTGCGTGGTCGGGGGCGGGCCGGCCGGGATGATGCTCGGGCTGCTGCTCGCCCGCGCCGGTGTCGAGGTGACCGTGCTGGAGAAGCACGGCGACTTCCTGCGTGACTTCCGCGGGGACACCGTGCACCCGACCACCCTGCAGCTGCTCGACGACCTGGGTCTGGGCGAGCGGTTCGCGGCCCTGCCGCAGAGCCGGGTCGACGAGGTCGCCCTGCCCGGCGAGAACGGCGGGTTGCAGCGGATCGGCAACCTCCGTCTGCTCAGCCGGGTCGGTGTGCGGCACCCGTACATCGCGCTCGTTCCGCAGTGGGACCTCCTCGACCTGCTCGCCGACGCCGGTCGCGCCGAGCCGGCGTTCCACCTGCGGATGGACACCCGAGCGACCTCGGTGATCCGGGAGAACGGCCGGGTCGTCGGCGTCCGCTACCGCACCGCGACCGGCGACGGGGAGCACACCGACGGGGAGATCCGGGCCGACCTCACGGTCGCCTGCGACGGCAGGCACTCGGTGCTGCGGACCGAGTCCGGGCTACCGATGACCGAGTTCGACGTCCCGTTCGACACCTGGTGGTTCCGGCTCCCGCGCCACACACAGGAGACGCACCCCGCGTTGCTGCCGAAGGTCGGGCGGGGCCGGTTCGCCGTGGTCATCCCCCGCGAGGGCTACTTCCAGATCGCCTACCTGGCCCGCAAGGGCACCGACGCGCAGCTGCGGGCGCGTGGGGTGGAGGCGTTCCGCGCCGACGTGGCCGAATTGATCCCGGAGGTCGCCGACCGCGTGGACGAGCTCGCCTCGATGGACGACGTCAAGCATCTCGACGTGCGGCTGAACCGGCTGCGCCGCTGGGCCGTCGACGGCATGCTGTGCATCGGCGACGCCGCGCACGCGATGTCGCCGATCGGCGGTGTGGGCATCAACCTGGCGATCCAGGACGCCGTCGCCACCGCCACCCTGCTCGCCGCGCCACTGCGTCGCCGCGCGGTCACCCCTCGCGACCTCGCCCGGGTCCGCAACCGCCGGTTGGTGCCGACGACGCTGGTCCAGGGGCTGCAGCGGATCATGCACGCGAACCTCGCGGGCCCGGCCCTGGCCGGCGAGCTCGACGGCCCGCCGGCCCCGCTGATCCGGTTGATGCGGTGGGTCCCGGCGCTGCAGATCGTCCCTGCTTACCTCGTCGGCGTAGGTTTCCGTCCGGAGCGCGCCCCCGGCTGGGCCCGCCGCACCCCGGCAACGGTGGTGTGACGCCTCGGCGCGAACCTCGGAACCGGCTTCACACCTGCTGCATCGGCCTCACACCCGCTGCCGCAGGTGTGAGGCCGAGCTCGTGGGTGTGAAGCAAGCTCCGAGTCGCGGCGCGGGCCGTTATCGGCCGGGGGTCCTGGCCTCGGTCCGCTGTGTGGCCGGGGCGCCGGCGTCCTCGGGCACCGTGAGGTCCCGGTCGACGGTCTCGGGGGCCATCCGGGCCGCGATCAGGCTGATCAGTGCCATGCCGGACATGTAGACCGCGACCGGGATCCACGACCCGGAGAACGCCGACAGCAACGCGGCGCAGATCAGCGGGGCGACCCCGCCGCCCAGGGCGGACGAGAACTCGCGGCCCAGGGTGACGCCGGCGTAGCGGTACCGGCTGCCGAACAGCTCGGGGAAGTAGCTCATCTGCACGCCCACCCCGCCGTTCACCGCCAGGACGAAGCCGATGATCAGAGTCACCACGATCGCGGTCGGATTGCCGGTGTTCATCGCGATGAACGCCGGCCCGGGCAGCAGCACGATGGCCAGCATGATCGACGAGTACACCGGTTTGCGGCCGATCCGGTCGGACAGCGCTCCGAATCCGAACGCGGCGATGCCGCCGCAGATCGCGCCGATCAACAGCACCTTCGGCACGAACGACGCGTCGACGCCGACCGTCGAGACGAGATAGGACGCGATGAACACCTGGAACGTGTAGGACTGCGCACTGGCACCGACGTTCATGAACAGGGCGAGCAGCATCGGACGCCGACCGTGCTGGAAGACCTCACTGGCGGGCTTGCGCGGCGCGACGTGGGCTTCCTTGAGCTCGGTGAACACCGGGCTCTCGTCGAGCTTGCGCCGGATCACCATCGCCACGACGGTGACGACCAGGCTGGAGATGAACACCAGGCGCCAGCCCCAGGCCAGTACGGCCTCCTCCGGGAGGAGCTGCACGGCGATCCACACGACCGCGCCGAGCGCGGTGCCGAGCGCGGCGCCGACCATGACCAGCGAGGCATACCGCCCACGCCGGCCGCGCCCGACGGTCTCGGTGAGCAGCGTGGCGGCCCCGGCCTGCTCGGCACCGGCACCGAAGCCCTGGAGGAACCGGCAGAGCACCAGCAGTACCGGCGCGAAGATTCCGATCGTCTCGTAGGTCGGCAACAGACCGATCAGCAACGTCGAGCCGCCCATCACCAGCAGCGTCGTCACGAGGATCCACTTGCGCCCGAGCCGGTCGCCGTAGCGGGAGAAGAACAAGCCGCCCAGCGGTCGGGCGAGGAACCCGACGGCGTAGGCGGAGAAGCTGGCCAGGATGCCGATGGCCGGCGAGACGTTCGGAAAGAACAGCGTCGAGAACACCAGCGCGGACGCGGTGCCGTAGATGACGAAGTCGTACTGCTCGAGTGTCGTCCCGACCAGGCCGGCCCACGCCGCCTTGCGGGTGGCACGCGGGTCGGCCGGCCGATCAGGATCTACTGTGGACGATTTCGGGTTGCTTCCGCTGGTGTCCATGCGTCCTCGGATGGATCGGGCCCCTGCGGGGCGGGTTCTCGGACGGAAACGGATCAGTCGCCCGGGCGGACGACGACCTTGAGGTGACGCGGATCGGATCCCGGGGCACTCAGCGCCGCGGGTGCGTCGTCGAGGGCGAACCGGCCGGTCAGCACACCGGCGAGATCCACCCGCCCGGACGCGGCGAGCCCGATGGCGGGCCCGAACGCGTGCACGGACCGGAACGAGGCGTTCAGGTCGATCTCCCACCGCTGCATCAGTGCGAGCGGCAACCCGTCGACCGACGGCGAGGCCTGCCCGACGACGGTCGCCCGGCCGGCGGGGCCGAGCGCATGCATTCCCTGCCACAGCGCGGCCGGCACCGCCGAGCACTCCAGCAACCGGTCGAACGCGGCCGCCGGGAGCTCGTCCCGCGCGGTGTTGACGCATGCCGTCGCGCCGAGCGCGGCGGCCCGCTCGAGGCGGGCGTCGTGCACGTCGGTGACGACGACCTGCTCCGCACCGGCTGCCCGGGCGACCTGCGCGACCAGCACGCCGATCGGTCCGGCACCGGTGACCAGCACCCGGTGCCCCGTGGCGACTCCGGCCCGGCGCACCGCGTGCACCGCGACGGCGAGTGGTTCGACCAGTGCGGCGAGCTCCGTGCCGAGACCGTCCGGGAGCGGATGCACCGCACGGACAGGGACCGCACGGAAGCCGGTCATGGCGCCGTGGGTCGGTGGTGAGCCGAGGCAGGTGCCGGCCGGGCAGAGGTGGTAGGCCCCGGACCGGCAGGTCGTGCAGCCACCGCAGCCGACCGCGGGCTCGACGGCGACCCGCTCCCCGACGGCGACCCCGGTCACGCCCTCACCCACGGCAGCCACCACCCCGGCCGCCTCGTGCCCGAGCACCATCGGCCCGCGCAGCACGTTGCGACCGTTGCGGCCCTCGGTGAAGTAGTGCACGTCGGAGCCGCAGACACCGACCGCCTCGACGGAGACCAGGACCTCGCCGGACGCGGGAACGTCCACGGTCGTCTCCTCGACCCGCAGGTCGTGGGCTCCGTGCAGGACGGCGGCGCGGGTGCGCTGCGGGACCGCGGGGGCGCTCATGCCGCCCTCCGTTCCCCGGCGGCCTCGGCGACGGCGGCCTCCACGCCGTGCCGGACCACCACGCCGAACAGCTCGACGACCCGCTCGGCGAACGCCGCGGGCAGCGGGTCACCGAGCAGGTCGAGTGCAGCCCGGACGTGCGCCGCCACCGGGCCGGACGCCGTTGCGGCCAGCCGCTCCCGCGCCGGCTCGGCCATCGCGGCGGCGTGCGGTCCCGGGTCGAACCCGGGCGACGGGGCGACGCAGGCCAGCCAGGCCGCCGCGGTCAGCGCGAGGTGGTGCGGCATCCGTCCGGCCGCGAGATGCTCGGCGGCCGGGCCGGGGATCCGCTGGGCCAGCTTCAGCGAACCGTCCGAACCGACCTGGCGCGTGCGGTGCCCGAGCGCGGTGTTCGACCAGCGGGCGAACAGCGTCGTGGCGTAGTCGTCGGCATCGATCCCGGCGGGCACCCGGACGGTCGGGCGGTAGTCGTCGTGCAGCACCCGCTCGGCGGCGCCCCGGATACTCGGACGGGCGGCCGAGCGGGCGATCAGATCCTCGCCGGCGAGCGCGCCCAGGTAGGCGATCAGCGAGTGGGTGCCGTTGAGCAGGCGCAGCTTGAGCAGCTCATAGCCGGCGACGTCGTCGGTGAACACCGCCCCGGGCACGCCCGCACCGGTGTGTTCCCAGGCGGGGCGGCCGGCGGCGAAGCGGTCCTCCAGCGCCCACATGCTGAAGGGCTCAGCAGGCACCGGTACCGCGTCGTCCGCGCCGAGCAGCCGGGTCGCGGCGGCGCGGGTCGTCTCGGTGGTGGCCGGGACGATCCGGTCGACCATGGAGTTCGGGAACGTCACGGTGTGCAGGTACGGCACCAGGTCACCGGCCTCGTCCGCCGGAAGTGCGGCGGCGAACTCGCGGGCCAGCCGCGCGGTGACGTCGCCGTTGCCGAGCAGGTTGTCGCAGCTCAGCACGGTGACCGGAGCACCGTGGGCGCGGGCCCGCCGGAGCAGGCCGCGGGTGAGCAGCCCGACCGCGGTCGACGTGGCCCCGGCGAGGTCGGCGCGGATCCCGGGATGGTCGAGATCGAGGCCGCCGGTGCGGGGATCGATCGTGTAGCCCTGCTCGGTGACGGTGAGCGAGATGATCCGGGTGCTCTGGGCGGCCAGTGCGGCGAGCACCCGCTGCGGGTCACGTGCCGCGACCGCCGTGCCGGTGTGCACCCCGGGTACGACGACCCGCTCCCCCGCGGGCGAGATCTCGACGACGGCGTAGCGGTTCGCCTGGGCGGCCATCGCGTCGGCGACGGACGCCGAGCGGGGCGCCACCCCGAGGATTCCCCACGGGCCCTCGACGGACGCCAGCGCGGCGGCGGTGTGCACCGCCTGGTGTGCGCGGTGGAAGTTGCTCAGTCCGATGTGCACGATCCCGGTGCCGTGCGGGACCGGCGTGTCGGTCGGGAACATGGTGATCACCAGTCCGTCATCGAGCCGTCGCGGCGGCGCGCGACGGGGAGCAGGGCGGGTTCGTAGGGGAAACGGGCGGCGAGCGCCTCGTCGACCTCGACTCCCAGGCCGGGCGTGTCACCGGGGTGCAGGTGCCCGTCGGTGCAGGTCCAGGCGTGCCGGAACACCTCGTGCACCTGCCCCGGGTAGCCCATGTACTCCTGGATGCCGTGGTTCGGGGTGGCCAGCGCGACGTGCACGGAGGCGGCCATCGCGATCGGTGAGACGTCCGACGGGCCGTGCGGGCTCACCTTCACCTGCCAGACATCGGCCAGTGCCGCGAGCCTGCGCAACGCGCTGATCCCGCCGCCGTGGGTCACGGCGGCACGGGCGTGGTCGATGAGCTGCTCGGTGATCAGCTGCTGGAACTCCCACAACGTGGAGAACACCTCGCCGATCGCCAGCGGGGTGGTGGTGTGCGCCCGGACCCGGCGCAGCACGTCCGGGTTCTCGGCCGGGGTGACGTCCTCCAGCCAGAACAGGTCGACCGGCTCCAGGGCCTTCCCCAGCCGAGCGGCCTCGATCGGGGTGAGCCGATGGTGGGCGTCGTGCAGCAGCGCCAGGCCGGGGCCGGTGTGCGCGCGGACCTCGGCGAGTGCGCCGGGCACGTGCCGCAGGTAGGCGGCGGTGTCCCAGACCTCCTCGGCCGGGACGGTGCCGCGGCCGGCGGGCTCGTAGGCCGGACCGCGGCCGACGCCGTAGACGGTGTCCAGGCCGGGCACACCGGACTGCACCCGGACCGCCGAGAACCCGCGCTCGGTGGCCGCGTCGACGGCGTCGCACAGCTGCGCGACCTCCCAGCCGGTCGCATGGGTGTAGGCCCGCACCCGGTCCCGGACCGCCCCGCCCAGCAGCTGGTAGACGGGCAGGCCCGCGACCTTGCCCTTGATGTCCCACAGCGCGAGGTCCACCGCGCCGATCGCGGTCATGGTGACCGGCCCGCGCCGCCAGTACGCGCCCCGGTACAGGTACTGCCAGGTGTCCTCGATCCGGGCGGCGTCCCGGCCGACCAGCTGCGGGCACAGGTGCTCACGCAGATAGGCGGCGACGGCGAGCTCCCGGCCGTTCAGGGTGGCGTCTCCCCAGCCGACCACGCCGTCCACGGTGGTGATCTTGAGGGTGACGTAGTTGCGTCCCGGCGAGGTGAGCAGCACCTCGGCGGCGACGATACGACCCCCGGTCATCGCGCCACCGCCACGACGTTGCGCAGCTCGGAACCGGCGGCCAGCCGGTGCACGTTCGCACCGATCTCGGCGGCCCGGCCGGCGAAGGTCTGATGGGTCAGCCCGGAGGAGTGCGGCGTCATCAGCACGTTCTCCAGGTCGCGGAACGGCAGCTCCGAGGGCTCCGCGCGCGACGAGCCGGGTTCGGGATAGCCGTACCAGACGTCGATCGCGGCCCCGCCGATCACGCCGTCACGCAGCGCCTCGTAGAGCGGGCGCTCGGCCACCAGGGGGCCGCGCCCGACGTTGACCAGCACCGCGGTGTCCTTCATGGACCAGAGCTCCGCGGCCCCGATCATGCCCTCGGTCTGCGGCGTCAGCGGAGCGCTGACCACGACGACGTCAGCCACCGAGAGCAGGTCGCCGAGCCGGTCGGCGGTGCTGCCCGCCCAGTCCAGACCGGTCGCGGCGGCGTCGATCGCACCACGCCTGCTCACCGCGACCCCGCGGGCACCGAACACGCGCAACCGGTCCCAGGCCCGGCCGCCGATGTGCCCGAAACCGACGAACCCGACCGTCGCACCGGCCAGTGAGTGCATCCAGGGTGCCGTGTCGTCGTAGGCGGGTGTGGGCCATTCTCCGCCGCGCAACGCCGTGTCCTGGGCTCCGAACCCGCGGCGCAGCATGATCGTGGCCGCCGCGACGTACTCGGCGATCGAGTCCTCGTGGTGGAAGGTGTTCGCGACGACGCAGCCGGTGGGCAGTGCGCCGACGTCGATCCCGTCGGTTCCGGCCCCGGCGGCATGCACCAGCCGGATCCCCGGCCCCGCCGCGGCGACCTCCTTCGGGCAGCGCCCGGAGATCAGCACCTGCGCGCCGGGTACCAACCCCGCGACGTCGGCGGCGTCGCGGGTCGGCGACCACACGACCTCGCTCCCGGCCGGCAGCGCGGCCTCCAGCTCGGCACGGAGCCCGACCAGGTTCTGGTCGGCGACGACGATCTTCACGGGGCGACCTCCAGTGCGCCGTCGGCGGCGCGGACCGGCGCCGGGCCGGTGGTGCCGCGCACGACGAAGTGGGTGGGCAGACGGACCACGCGGGGCGCCGTGCGGTCGGCGCCGGCGCGGCCGAGGATCTCGCAGGCGAGCGTCCCGGCCCGGTCCATCGGGGTGGCGATACTGGACAGGCCGGGGTCGGCCAGCGCCGCGAACGGGATGTCGTCGCTGCCGACGACGGACAGGTCGTCGGGCACCCGTACGCCGAGCGCGCGGGCACCGGCCAGCAGGCCCAGCGCGACCAGGTCGTTGTGGGCGATCGCGGCCGTCGCGCCGCCGGCGAGGACCCGGGCCGCCGCGGCGGTACCGCCGTCGACGGTCTCGGTGTGCCAGCCGAGCAGGTGCAGCTCCAGGCCGTACTCGTCGGCCAGCCGGCGGATCAGGCCGACCCGGTGCTGGTTCGACCAGGAGTCCGAGCGGCCCTGGACGTAGGCGATCCGGCGGTGACCGAGCGCGTCGAGGTGGTCGACGGTCTGCCGCAGGCCCTGGGTGGAGTCGGCGATGACGCAGTCGCCGCCGGGGACCTCCCGGTTGACCAGCACCGACGGCGTCGTCCCGCAGAGGTCCAGCACCTCGGCGCCGTCGAGCCGGGAGGAGTGCACGATGATCCCGTCGACCCGGGCGCGCAGGCCGCTGATGGTCTCGCGCTCGCGGTCCTGGTCGTAGTCGGTGTCGGCGACGACGACGGTCGTGCGCGACTCCCGCCCGCGTGCCTGGGCTGCCTTCACGAACCGGGAGAACACCGGGTTGGCGATGTCCGGGACGACGGCGGCGACCGTCGCCGTGTCGGCCGCCTGCGGCCCCGGTTCCGCGGAACGCGGCACGTAGCCCAGCTCCTGTGCCGCCGCGAGGATCTTGCGGCGGGTCGCGTGGCCGAGCCGGTCCGGGTCGGAGAACGCCCGCGACGCGGTCGACAGGGCGACGCCGGCGGTCCGGGCGACGTCGGTCAGGGTGGGCGCCACGTCTCCTCCTCGAGTGGCCCCAGCGGTGGGGCCCGACGAGGGTGCAACGACTTGCGCAAACTTGTCAACGTTTGCCATGAACTTGCCAACGGCGTGCCGGACCGCCGCTGCCTACACTCCGCCCGTGCTCTCGCCCGACGCTCTGGACATCGACCTGCTCGCCGCGCTGCAGGACCGCCCGAGAGCCGGGGTGCTGGAGCTCTCCCGCACGCTCAAGGTCGCCCGTGGCACCGTGCAGGCGCGGCTGGACCGGATGGAGCAGGCCGGCGTCGTCACCGGGTACGGGCCGGACGTCGACCTCACGGCGGCCGGCTACGGGGTGCAGGCGTTCGTGACGCTCGAGATCGCCCAGGGCGAGCTGGACGACGTCGCCGCCGAGCTCGCCGCGCTGCCCGCGGTGACCGAGGCGTACGCGACGACCGGGTCGTCGGACGTGGTGTGCCGGCTCGCCGCGTCGTCGCACGAGGACCTGCAGGCGACCCTGCTCGCGCTGGGCCGCTCGACGCTGGTGGCCCGCTCCACCAGCGTCGTCGTCCTGTCCACGCTGGTCGCACCGCGGTGGCGCCCGCTACTGGAGCAGGGCCGCCGCGAGGGCCCCAGCCGTGCTCCGGCGTATCGCCCGTGAGTGGTGGTCGCGGTCCGGACCGCGACCACCGGTCACGGGCGCGGAGCGCGCTCGGCGCGCCGCACGATCAGCACGGTGGCCACGACCGCGAGTGCGAGCAGCGGATAGCCCATCGCGAGCCGGGCGACGCCCAGCCAGGTCTCGGCGTTGGCGTCGTAGAGCAGACCCTGGATCACGACGCGGGCGGCGAACACGAACGCCCAGATCCCGGTGGCGAGGGTGTAGGCGCGCAGCAGGGCGGGTTCCTGGCGCCACTGCATGCCGCGGGAGTTGATGCCGTGCCAGATGACGCCGGCCAGCGGCCACTTCACGACCATCGACACCAGCGCGGCCAGTCCGAGGAAGGCGCTGTAGAGCAGACCGGGCAGGTAGAAGCCGCGGGCCTCACCGGTCTGCCGGGCGACCAGCGCGCAGACGCCGACGCCGAGCAGCCCGGAGATCGCCGGCTGGATCGGGTCGCGGCGGACCAGCCGCCACACCAGGACGGCGACACCCGCGACCAGCGCGGCGATGAGCCCCGCCCGCAGCCCGCCGATCAGGTTGACGACGACGAACACCGCCACCGGCACCGACGAGGCGATGATCCCGGGGACACCGCCCATCTGCTCCATGAGCGTCGGCATCCGGTCCGGGTCCTCCTCCCGGCCGGCTTCAGCGATGGGGGCGGTGTCCGGGTCCGGTTCGCCGGGCGTCTCGATCCGCGGAATCCGCGTGGTCGGCGCATCGCCGTCGTGCTGGACGCTGTGGGGGTCGCTCAAGCCGTTCCGATCGCTCGGGGGATCTGCCGGGTCTGCCGAGTCACTGCGCCGGACAGATCTCGTAGTACGGGTTGTAGAGCACCTTCTGACCGTCGCGGACGGAGATCCGCCCGCGCACGCGCATGGTGCGGCCTGCCTCGATGCCGGGGATCCGGCGCCGGCCCATCCAGACCAGTGTGACGCCGTCGGTGCCGTCGAACAGTTCGGCCTTCAGTGTCGCGTCGGCGCCCTGCGGGCAGAACTCGACGCTGCGGATCCGGCCGAGCATCGTGACCTCCTCGCCGCAGGCGGTGTCGCGGGCCGGCCGTGCACCGGTCTCCTCGACGTCCTCGGCGAGATCGCGTGCGTCGAGCTCGTCGACGTCGCTGGTGAGTTTGTGGAGCATCCGGCGGAAGGCCCCGCCATCCGTGCTGCCCATGTCTCTCCTCGGCCGCGCGGTCGGCGGACCGTCCGGTGTCCGTGCTCGTGTGGCGACCCCGACGGGTGTCGTGTCATCGCCCCGCCAGGGTACGCGCGGAGGTCCCGGCCCGGGCCCTCACCAGGCACTCGTCGCCCGGTCGGCCGGGCGGCGCCGATCGGTCGCCCGGGTGCGCCCGGTGGTCGGCAGGGAAGACCACGCGACGGCCGTTCCGGACACGGTGCCCGGAACGGCCCGCGGTCAGTCGCGCCGGTGCCGGCCGAGGTCGCGGGGATCGGTGCCGCCGCCGCGCCGGCCGGACGACCACTGGCCGGTGAGACCGGAGCCCCCCACGGCGCGCCCGGGCTCGTCGCGCGGTTCCTCGTCCCGGTCGTCGTCCCGCTCGTCGGACTCGCGTCCGGCCGCTGCGGCCCGGCTGGCCCGGTAGTCGGCGAGCCCGGTGACGCCGTTCCCGTTGCGGGGCCCGGAGCCGGCCTGCTCCGCACTGCGCAGCAGTTCCTGCAGGGCACTGCGGGCTTCGTCCGCCGAGGGTCGTTCGCCGGTGTCGTGGGTGTCGTGGGTGCGTTCCCGGCGTTCCGCCCGAGGGCTGAACAGATCGTCACCGTCCGAGTAGGACCAGGCCGGCTCGCGGCCGGGCCGGTGGTCGGCCTCCTCGGACCGGTGGCCGGACCGATGGCCGGGCTCGTGATCGGCCCGGCCTGACCGGTGGTCGTCCTGGTGGTCGGACTGGCCTGACCGGTGGTCGGACTGGCCTGACTGGTGGTCGGGCTGGTGGTCGGGCTGGTGGTCGGCGGCCCGGCGCGGCGCGGGGCTCGCCGGCGCGTCGAGTGCCGCCGAGGCCAGAAGGTCCGCCACCGACGTGCCGCTACCCGAACCGTGCCGTCCGGCGCGGCGGCTGGCGGCGATCTCCGTGGAGAGCCAGTCGTCGTCGCCCGAGCGGGGCTGCGGCTGCTCGGCCGCCGGTCGCTCCCGGCGTTGCCGCCGGGGCACTGCCGGGGACGCCGCGGGCGCCGGAGGTGCCGGCGGGACCGGCACCCGGTCGAGGGTGGCGTCCATCAGCTGTACATCGGAGAGCGGGATGTCCTCGATCGCCGTCGACATCCGGCGGGCGACCTCGGCGTCGGTACGGGTGCGGTCCGGCTCGCCGGTGCCACTGCGGCCCGGATCGGCGGCCTCGGTGCCCGGCAGGTCCGCGGCGTCGATCGAATCGGGCGTGTCGGTTCCACGCCGGTCACCGGTGCCGACGCCCAGAGGGTCGGGTGCGTCGGTACCACTCCGGACACGGGTGCCGATGCCCAGCGGATCGGCCGCGTCGGTACCACGCCGGTCACGGGTGCCGACGCCCAGCGGATCGGCCGCGTCGATGCCACGCCGCTCCGTCGCGTCGGCACCGCGCCGGTGCCCGTCGCCGGTGCCACGCCCGGCCAGCAGGTCGGACGCGTCGATCCGGCCGACGCTCTCGCGGTCGGCGGCACGACGGCGGCGCGACCGGCGACCGGAGTCCCCGCCGGCGGAGTCGGCCGGCTCGCCCGGACCGGTACCGATGACGTCACCGGCACCGAACTGCGATTCGTCGTCGGTGCCGGCTCCCCGGGTGGACCCGGAGGCCGGGCGGGAGCCGCGGCCGGTGTCGGAGCCGCCCCGAGGCGCGTCGCGACGGGCCGGGTCGGCCTCGGTCCCGGCGAGCAGATCTGTGACCGACAGCGCGGTCACCGCGGGGTCGCGGCGCGCCGGGGGCTCGGCCGGTTCGGCATCCGGCGCGGGCTCCGGAGCCTGCGAGCCGAGCGGGTCCGACGAGCGCGAGCCGAACGGGTCCGACGCACGGGAACCGAACGGTTCCGGCGCGCCGGAACCGAGCGGGTCGGACGACCGGGCGCCCAGGGAGTCCGACGAGCGGGAGCCGAACGGGTCCGGTGTGGCGGAACCGAGCGGATCCGACGACCGGGTGCCCACGGCATCCGACGAACGGGAGCCGAACGGGTCCGACGTGGCGGAACCGAGCGGGTCCGGTGTGCGGGGCTGCGGGTCGGGCGTGCGGGGCGCACGGGCAGCGGTGTCGGCCGCCGGCGTCCGGTCGGACCCGGTCGCCCCGCGGCGGGGCCGCCGGGCCGGGCCGTCGAGCCCGTCGGCGAGCTCGTCCGGCTCCGGACGCTCGTTCCGGGTGAGCCGGCGACGGCCGCTGCTCGTGACCGCGGTGCGGTCGGAACGTTCCGGCCTGCCACGGCGCCGGCTCTGGCGGCCTGCGTCGGGAGCCTGGTCCGGCTCGTCGACCGGTGGGACGGACGGGCCGCCCGCGATCGCGGTGCGCTCAGCCGGCTCCTCCGGCGGGACGGGGCGGGCCAGCGCGGTCCGCTCGGACGGGGCCTCTCCTCGGACCGGCCGGGGCAGCGCGGTCCGCCCGGACGGCTGCTCCGCCCGGATCGGGCGGGCCAGCGCGGTCCGCTCGGCCGCGTTCTCGGCAGGCACCGCGCCGGGGGCCGCCGCGGCCGGGCGGCGTCGTGCCGCCGGGAGCGCGCGGGTCATGGGGTCGGCACCGGTGTCGTCCGACCGGCGCGTCGGGGCGGAGACCGGTCCGGCCGCCGGGACGCGCCGGGTCGGCGCGGGCGCCACCGGCGGACGGGCGCCCCCGCGCGGGGTCGCTCCGGTGGACGGCGCCTTCGTCGCTCCCGTCGACGGCGCCTTCGTCGCACCTGTCGACGGCGGCTTCGTCGCACCTGTCGACGGAGACTTCGTCGCACCGGTCGGCGAGGACGGAGCGGAACCGTCCGGTAGCGGGACGGAGACCGTGATGCTCGGTTTCTGCGGCGCGACCTCGGGCTGCTTCTCCCGCAGACGCTCGGGCAGGGTGAGCGGCAGCACCGTCCGCGGTGGGTAGGGCGACTTCCCGCGGACAACGATGATTCCGCGCAGCACCCGGCGCAGCTCGACGTCGAGCGCGTCCACTGTCTCCAGCGACGCCGTCGCGACGCCGTAGACCATCCAGCGCGGACCGTCGCAGCCCACGAACACCGACGCGGCGTTCTCGGTGCGGGCGTGCAGCTCGCGGCCCCAGTCCCCACGGGTGCTGCGGACCCGGGCACCGCCGTTGCGCAGCGACTTCTCGATCTCGGCGGACAGGTCGGACCACAAGCCCGACGACCGCGGGGCGGCCAGCGCGCTCACCGCGATCCGCCCCTCCGGCAGCAGCAGGTGGACGGCCTGCGGGTGCTCCGCGCCAGCCGGTTCGAGCGTCATCTCGGCGCCGTAGGGCACCGGGACCTGCACGGCCCCGAGATCGACGCGGGCGAGCGCGTCCGTCATCGACGGGTCGAGCTCCTCCACGTCGGCCGGGCCGAGCGGCCGGCCACCGCTGCCCGGCGGCGGGACGGACAGCGGGGCGTCGCCGACGCCGTACTCGTCCTCGTCGTACTCGTCGTACTCGTAGTCGTCCTCGTCGTGGTCGTCGCCGTAGTCATCGGCGTCGCGGTCGTCGCGGCGGCCCCAGGTGGGATCGTCGGGGTCGCCGCCGTCGAAGCCCTGGGGTGTCTGGTTGCGGGCGTAGGCGGGTTCGTCGCGCTCGCTGCGGTGGCTGAGCAGTGGCGGCTCGCGGTCGTCCCACCGGCCGTCCGCGGACACCCGGCCCTCGTGGTCGTCACCGGCGCGGAACCGGCCGGACGCGCCGGGCTCGCGCACCGCACGGACGGCCGTCGTCGCGGCGGCGCCGGCCGGTCCGGCACCGTTGCGACCGGCGCCCTCCCCTGCGGGGCCACCGCGGCCCGGTCCGGCACCGTTCGGCACGCGTCCGGCGCCGTTCGGCACGCGCCCGCCCGGCGCGGCGCCGTTGCCCGCGCCGTTCTGCGGGGTGCCGTTCTGCGGGGCGCCGTTACGACCAGCACCGTTCGGACCCGCACCGTTTGGACCTGCACCGTTCGGGCCAGCACCGTTGGGTCCGGCACCGTTGCGACCGGCACCATTGCGACCGGCGCCGTTCGGGCCCACACCGTTCGGAGCTGCACCGTTCGGAGCTGCACCATTCGGAGCTGCACCGTTCGGAGCTGCACCGTTCGGAGCTGCACCGTTCGGAGCTGCACCGTTCGGAGCTGCACCGTTCGGGCCCGGCCCGCGGTGGGCGTCGGGCCCTGCGGAGTGGTCGTCGTAGTCGTCGTAGAAGTCGGCGTCGCCGTAGCCCGGGTAGCCGGGATAGGTGCCGCTGCCGGTCACCTCGGTCTCGTGCTCGGGCCGGATGTCGAACATCCGCCCGCGGGTGCGTCCGGGCATCAGTGGGTACCTCCCCCGTGCCCGAGCGCGGCGTTCCCGCCGGTCGAGCCGTGGCCCGCGGTGCCGCGTACGGACTCCGGCAGCGCGGGGACCTCGATGAACCGGGCCGTCTCGACCCGCTGTACGACCAGTTGCGCGATCCGGTCTCCTCTGCGCAGCTCCACCGGCTCGGCCGGGTCCAGGTTGACCAGGCAGACCTTGATCTCGCCGCGGTAACCGGCGTCCACCGTGCCGGGCGCGTTGACTATCGACAGCCCGCAGCGGGCGGCCAGCCCGGAACGGGGGTGCACGAACCCGGCGTAGCCGTCGGGCAGTGCGATCGCGACGCCGGTACCGACCAGCGAGCGTTCACCGGGGGCGAGCACCAGATCCTCGGTGGTCACCAGGTCGGCCCCGGCGTCACCGGGGCGTGCGTAGGCGGGCAGCGGGATGCCGGGGTCGAGCCGGGCCAGCAGCACGTCGACGGACGGTGCGACCAGCGGCTCGTCCGGGGGAGCGGGGGCGGAACCGGGCACGGCGGGCGACGCTACCCTGGAACCCGTGAGCGATCGCCTTCCGGAGACGGACTCTGCGACGTCCGGCCCCACTACGTTCGACGAGCGGTTGTCGGTCCCCGTGTGGTGGTACCTGCTCGCCCTCGGACTCGCTGTCCTGATGGGCGCCCAGATCCACATGGGTTATCCGGGCCTACGGTCCTGGATCGGCTACGTGACGATGGTCCCGCTGTGCGTCGGCGCCCTCTGGTGGCTCGGCCGCAGCCGCACCACCGTGCGCGACGGGAAACTGATCTCGAACGGACGCACGCTGCCGCTGTCCGTGGTCGGCGTCACCGACATCGTGGCGAAGGCCGACAAACAGCAGGCCCTGGGCCCCGACCTGGATCCGACGGCGTACGTCCTGCACCGCGGCTGGGTGGGGCCACTGGTCCGGGTGGAGATCACCGATCAGGACTCGGACGAGCCGTACTGGGTGGTGAGCAGCCGCCGTCCGGAGGAACTCCGGGCGGCGATCGCGGAGCAGGCGCCGCACCGCACCGGCTGAGCAGCTCCTCCGACGACGACAGGCCCCGGCGGAAAAGTCCGCCGGGGCCTGTGCCGTCCCGTCCTCGCTCGTCAGGCCGCGCAGTCCCGGCAGAGGAACTGTCCACCCGACGAGCTGGCCAGCCGGCTCCGGTGGTGCACCAGGAAACAGCTGGCACAGGTGAACTCGTCCGCCTGCTTCGGCAGCACGTTCACCGTCAGTTCCTCGCCGGACAGGTCGGCGCCCGGGAGCTCGTAGCTCTCCGCGGTGTCGGTCTCCTCGACGTCGACGACCGCGGACTGCGCCTCGTTGCGGCGCTGCTTGAGCTCGTCGAGCGAGTCCTCGGCCATCTCGTCGGCCTCGTTGCGACGCGGTGCGTCGTAGTCTTGCGCCATGGGTCTCACCCTTGCCGTTCACGTCTGTGCTGCTCCTCCCGGCCGGTGAGCAGCAGATCCTTCGCATCTGTCGGTCGTCGCGTGCCGCTGAGAAACGTCGCGGCGACCAGGTTTGTGCCCGGTCACGGAAGTGACGCCGGTCTCACTCCGCCGACGGTCCGGCGGTGCTCGACCCGGATTCGTCCGGAGGGACCGGTCCGCACCGGCGGCGGGGAGGGTAGCCCAGGGTGCGGCATGTCGCGCACCGAGTCCCCCTGTTGCGCGTGCGGACGGGCGGGGGTGTCACACCGACACCACCGCGGCCGTCCGGACTAGGGTCGGTCGGCGTGACGACGAGCGCCCGCACGCCCACCCCCGGTGCCGACCCCGCGGAGGTCGGCGCCTGGCTGGCGAGGGTCCTGGACGATGAGCGGTGGACCGACGCCGAGCTGGCCTCGATCGGTGCGGGCCGGTCGAACCTGACCTACCGGGTCTCCTCCCCCGCGGGCGCCGTCGTGCTGCGCCGCCCACCGGTCGGCACCGTCGCAGCGACCGCCCACGACATGGGCCGTGAGCAGCGGGTGATCGCCGCCCTGGCGCCGACCGCGGTGCCGGTTCCCGCGGTCCTGGCCACCCACGACGGTTCCGCGGGAGGCCCCACGGACGCGCCCTGTTTCGTGATGGAACTCGTCGACGGCGTCGTCCCGCTGGACGATCTGCCCGAGGGCTGGGCGACCGGCGAGGCGGAGCGCCGGGCGACCGGCGAGGCGCTGGTCGACGTGCTCGCCGCGCTGCACGCCGTCGACCCGCACGAGGTCGGCCTGGGTGACTTCGGTCGCCCCGAGGGCTTCATGGAGCGCCAGATCCGGCGCTGGGGCAAGCAGTGGGCGGCGGCCCGGGACGGCGACGACCCGGTCCCGGTCACCACCGAGGACGAGACGCAACTCACCCGCCTCGCCGAGCGGCTCGCCGCGGACGTCCCGGCCGCGCAGCGGCACACGGTCGTGCACGGGGACTACAGGCTCGACAACTGTGTGTTCGACGCCACCGACCCGGGCCGGATCGTCGCCGTCCTGGACTGGGAGATGTCGACGCTCGGCGATCCGCTCGCCGATCTGGGGCTGCTGCTCGTCTACTGGCAGCAGGACGGCGACGACCGGGTCTGGTCGCACGCCCAGCCGCTGCCCTCCCCCACGGCGCTGCCCGGCTTCCCCACCCGCCGCGAGCTGGTCGCGGCCTACACCGCCCGCACCGGCCTCGACGTCGGCCCGCTGCCCTGGTACGTCGCGTTCGGCGCGTTCAAGCTGGCCGTGGTCCTCGCCGGGATCCTCGCCCGGGTCCGGGCCGGGTCGGTGCCGGCGGAGATGGCCGAGGGCCTCGACGGCTCGGTCGGGCCACTGGTCGCACTCGGCCACCACATGCTGGACGGGGGGTCCTTCTGATGCGCGTGCGGCGAGCCCGCACCGACCGGCCCTACGAGCGCCGCCGCACCCGACCCATCGTGATCACCGCGATCGTGCTGGCCGCGGTCGCGGTCGTCGCCTGGACGGCCGTGCTGAGCACCGCGTCGAGCGGCCCGTCGTCGACGAACTGCGCCGCACCCGCCTCGGGGGCGCTGCCCGGTTCGGAGATCACCCGCGTCGACCTGGACGGTGTCGCGGCCGCCGCACCCAACGACGCGCGCTTCCAGGTGCTCAACGCCGGTGGCCAGCGCGGCCAGGCGAACCTGGTGGCGGCCCAGCTCAAGGACTTCGAGTTCGGCGAGGCGAACACCCCGGGCAACGACCCGGCGTTCCCGGAGGGCGACCTGGACTGCATCGGGCAGATGCGTTTCGGGGCGGACGGCGAGGCCGCCGCGGCCACCCTGTCGCTGGCCCTGCCGTGTGTGGAGCTGATCCGCGACGACCGGCCCGGTGCGGTCGTGGACGTCGTGGTCGGGACGGCGTTCACCGACGTCGCGCCCAGCCGGACCGCCCGGGACGCGCTGGACCAGCTGGCGGCGCCGGGCAGCGAGGGCGCCGCGCAGGCGGACCCCGGTCTGCTCGCCCAGGCCCGCGAGAACGTCTGCAGCTGACGCCGGCGGCCCGCCGGCCCGGCTCAGACGTCGGCGGCTCCGCTGCGCCGGGCCAGGTCGGCCAGTTCACGGGCGATCCCGGGTGCGGCGGCGAGCGAGACGTCGCCGCCGAGGCCGTCGCCCGCCGCACCCAGGCCGTCCACCCCCGGCGGGACGGTGATGTGCACAACGGCACCCGCCTCACGGGCGATCAGCGCGCCGGCCGCCCAGTCCCACCAGCTGCAGCCGTGCTCGAGGTAACCGTCCAGCCAGCCGGCCGCCACCGCACAGAGGTCCAGCGCCGCCGCACCGGCCCGGCGGACGTCACGCACCTGCGGCAGCATCGCCGCGACCAGGTGGGCCTGGCGGGCGCGCCGCTCGGCCCGGTAGGCGAACCCGGTACCGATCAGCGACTGGCCCAGTTCGGTGGTCGTCGCGACGGCCAGCGGCCGCCCGTCGCAGGTCGCGCCCAGGCCGCGCCCGGCCGACCACAGCCGTCCCGCCGCGGGCTCGGCGATCGCCCCGGCGACCGTCTGCCCGTCCGCCACGGCGGCGATCGAGATCGCGTACCAGGGCAGGCCGTAGAGATAGTTCACGGTGCCGTCGATGGGGTCGACGACCCAGCGTGCGGTGGCGGCGTCGCCCGCCCCCTCCTCGCCGTACACGGGCTCGCCGGGACGGAGCGCGGCGAGCCGGGCCCGGACGAACTTCTCCACCGACGAGTCGGACTCGGTGACGACGTCGGTCGGCGAGCTCTTCGTCGACACCCCGCCGTCGCGGGGGGCGGGCAGGCTGCGCAGGTGCTCGGCGGCCTCGGTCGCGACCTGCTCGGCGACGGCGCGCAGGGTGGCGGGATCGCTGCTCTCGTGCGGGCTCACGGCACCCATCCGACCACGCCGGGGCCGTCCCGGACGCGCGGGGCGACGTGAGGTGCGACCCCGTCGGCGGTGCGCAGTTACAATGGAGCGTGCACCCAGCCTCCGGGACGCGCGGCGACCGCCAATCGACGCCGGCGACCGAGGTGGTGCCAGGACCGAACATTCCGGCCGTTCGTGGCCTCGTCGGCTCGACGAGCTCGCCGCGTAACGACTCCAGCGCACGTAGCGAGAGGGCCCAGGTGGCAGCCGCAGACTCCGCAGCACGCAGCGACTCGACCGTCGAGCCGACGTCGGGTACCGCATCCCGCAGCCGCCGACCGTCCGCGGCCGGCACGGCCACGTCGTCGACGACCGGCACCGCCGACAAGCCGGTCACGCGTACCCGCAAGACCGGCACGGCCACGAAGACCGCGCCGAAGACCGGCCCGAAGAAGCCGGCCCCGAAGAAGGCCTCCACCAAGAAGGCCGACGGCGAGGACGGCGAGACCGAGGACGCCGAGGTCGTGCTCGACGAGGGCGAAGTCACCGGCGACGACATCGAGGCGGACCTGGCCGAGGCGGCCAAGGACGTCGACCCGGATGACGCCGACGACGACGAGGAGGAGACCAACACCGGCAAGAACCGGGTGGCTCCGACCACGCGCTCGTCACAGCAGAAGTCCGCCGACTTCGTCTGGGACGAGGAGGAGTCCGAGGCGCTGCGCCAGGCGCGCAAGGACGCCGAGCTCACCGCATCGGCCGACTCGGTCCGCGCCTACCTCAAGCAGATCGGCAAGGTGGCGCTGCTCAACGCCGAGGAGGAGGTCGAGCTCGCCAAGCGGATCGAGGCCGGCCTCTACGGCGCCGAGCGCATCCGCAAGCTGTTCGAGTCGAACGAGAAGCTCTCCCCGCAGCTGCGGCGCGACCTGCGCTGGATCGTCCGGGACGGCGAGCGCGCCAAGAACCACCTGCTGGAGGCCAACCTCCGGCTGGTCGTCTCGCTGGCCAAGCGCTACACCGGCCGCGGCATGGCGTTCCTGGACCTGATCCAGGAGGGCAACCTCGGTCTCATCCGTGCGGTCGAGAAGTTCGACTACACCAAGGGCTACAAGTTCTCGACCTACGCGACGTGGTGGATCCGGCAGGCGATCACCCGCGCGATGGCCGACCAGGCCCGCACCATCCGTATACCGGTGCACATGGTCGAGGTCATCAACAAGCTCGGCCGTATACAGCGTGAGCTGCTCCAGGATCTCGGGCGCGAGCCCACTCCCGAGGAGCTTGCCAAGGAGATGGACATCACCCCGGAGAAGGTACTGGAGATCCAGCAGTACGCCCGGGAGCCCATCTCACTGGACCAGACCATCGGTGACGAGGGTGACTCGCAGCTCGGTGACTTCATCGAGGACTCCGAGGCCGTCGTGGCCGTCGATGCGGTGAGCTTCACCCTGCTGCAGGACCAGCTCCAGTCGGTGCTGGCGACGCTGTCCGAGCGCGAGGCGGGCGTCGTGCGGCTGCGGTTCGGCCTCACCGACGGCCAGCCGCGCACCCTCGACGAGATCGGCCAGGTCTACGGCGTGACCCGCGAGCGGATCCGCCAGATCGAGTCGAAGACGATGTCGAAGCTGCGCCACCCGTCGCGGTCGCAGGTGCTGCGGGACTACCTGGACTGATCCGGTCGCTTCCCGTCGGCCCCCACCGGTTTCCGGTGGGGGCCGACGCGGCTCCACCACATGCCGGTCAGCCGCAGTGGTTCTCGTGGGCCACGTGTGCGTCGTGTTCCACCTGCAGGGTCGAGTGGTCCAGCCCGAACCGCTCGCGCAGCACGTGCCCGGCCCGGTCCAGCACCGACCGGTCCCCGCAGTGCGCCGAGACCTCCTCGTCCACCACCAGGTGCGCGGACATCGCCGGGGTCCGGTCGTTGATCGCCCAGAGGTGCAGGTCGTGCACCTCGGTCACCCCGGGCACGCCCAGCAGCTCCACACGGACCTCCCCCGCGTCGATCCCCTTCGGGGCGCCCTCCAGCAACACGTGGGAGGCCTCGCGCAGCAGCCCGACCGCCCGCGGCAGGATCAGCGCGACGATGAACAGCGAGGCGACGGTGTCGGCGTAGGGCCAGCCGGTGGTCATCAGCACCACCGCGGCGGCGAGCACGCCGACCGAGCCCAGGGCGTCGCCGAGGACGTGCAGCATCGCGCCGCGCATGTTCATGTTGCCGCGGTCACCGCCGGCCAGCACGGCCAGCGAGACCAGGTTGCCGACCAGGCCGAGCACGCCGATGACCAGCAGCGGGACGCCCGGGATCTCCACCGGATCGAACAGGCGCTGCACCGCCTCGACCGCCACCCAGACGACGACGGCGACCAGCGTCAGTGCGTTCAGCGCCGCGACCAGGACCTCGGCCCGCCCCATCCCGTAGGTCCGGCGCGCGGTGGCCGGGCGGGCGGCCAGGATCGACGCGACCAGCGCCGCGACCAGTGCACCGGCGTCGGTGAGCAGGTGCCCGAGGTCCGCGAGCAGCGCCAGCGACCCGGTGAG
Source organism: Pseudonocardia parietis (assembly GCF_017876315.1). GTDB lineage: Bacteria > Actinomycetota > Actinomycetes > Mycobacteriales > Pseudonocardiaceae > Pseudonocardia > Pseudonocardia parietis. The sequence goes on from NZ_JAGINU010000001.1 coordinate 5,014,919, forward strand.
CAGTGCACCGAGCGCACCGATGACCGCGGTCGCCAGGGTGACGGCGAGCGCGATCGCCAGCCGCCGCCGGTCGGTCGCCGCGCCGGCGTGTCCGTGGCCCTGTCCGTGGCCGTGTCCGTGACCCATGCCCGCCAGCCTATATATGCATGTATTCGCATGTCGACACACCTGATCGAGGGGTGAGCACGGGGCGACGAACCTCCCCGACTACCGCACGGCCGGCTCGGCCCCCTCGATCGCGAGCTCTCCGTCGCGGGCGGCCACCCGCACCGTCGTGCCGGGACCGATGCGGCCGTCGAGCAGCATCGCAGAGAGCGGGTTGTCCAGCTCGCGGCGGATGGTGCGGCGCAGCGGCCGGGCCCCGAAGTCGGGCTGGTGGCCGTGCTCGGAGAGCAGCAGCACCGCGTCGTCGGTGATCTCGAAACCGATGTCCTTGCGGGCCAGCCGTTCCCGGGTGTCCTCGAGCAGCAGCTTGGTGATCTCGACGAGCTGGTCGATGTCGAGCCTGCGGAACACGATCGTCTCGTCGATCCGGTTGAGAAACTCGGGGCGGAAGACCTCGCGCAGCCGCGGCATCAGCCGGTCGCGCAGCACCGCGTCCTCCCGGTCGGCCGCCGAGGCCTCCTGGGTCGCCGCCGAGCCGAAGCCCAGCGTCATCCCGTGCCCGGTGATCAGCTCCGACCCCACGTTGGACGTCATGATGATCACGGTGTGCCGGAAGTCGACGGTCCGGCCCTGGCCGTCGGTGAGCCGGCCGTCGTCGAGCACCTGCAGCAGCGTGTTGAACACGTCCGGGTGCGCCTTCTCGATCTCGTCGAGCAGCAGCACCGAGTACGGCCGCCTGCGCACCGCCTCGGTCAGCTCGCCGGACTCGCCGTAGCCGACGTAGCCGGGCGGTGCGCCGACCATCCGGGCGACGGTGTGCTTCTCTCCGTACTCGCTCATGTCGAGCCGGACCATCCGGTCCTCCTCGCCGAACAACGCCACCGCGAGCGCGCGGGCGAGCTCGGTCTTGCCGACCCCGGTGGGGCCGAGGAACAGGAAGCTGCCGACCGGGCGGTCCTCGTCACCGAGACCGGAGCGGGAACGGCGGATCGCCTCCGCGACCGCGGTGACCGCCGCATCCTGGCCGACGACGTAGCGGTGCAGCTCGTCCTCCAGCTTGAGCAGCCGATCCCGTTCGGCCTCGGTGAGCTGGGTGGCCGGGATGCCGGTGGCCCGCGAGACCACCTCGGCGATCTCGTCGACACCGACGACGGGTGCCTTGCGGTCCGGGTCGGTGGGGTCGGCGGCCAGCTGCTCGCGGGCCTCGGTGATCTCGTCGCGCAGCTGCGAGGCCTTCTCGTAGTCCTCGTGCGCGACGGCCTGGTCCTTGTCCCGGGTGAGCTGCTCGATCCGCTGCTCGATCTCCCGGCGGTCCACCGTGGGCGTGCGGGTACGCAGCCGCACCCGGGCACCGGCCTGGTCCAGCAGGTCGATGGCCTTGTCCGGCAGGAACCGGTCGGTCACGTAACGGTCGGACATCTCGACGGCAGCGCGCAGCGCCTCCGGGGTGAAGCTGACCTGGTGGTGGGCCTCGTAGCGGTCGGCCAGCCCGCGCAGGATCGCGACCGTGTCCTCGATCGACGGCTCCGGCACCAGCACCGGCTGGAACCGGCGGGCCAGCGCCGAGTCGGATTCGATGTAGCGGCGGTACTCGTCCAGCGTCGTCGCGCCGATGACGTGCAGCTCACCGCGGGACAGGGCCGGCTTGAGCAGGTTGCCGGCGTCCATCGCGCCGCCGCCGTCCCCACCGCCGGTGCCCGCACCGACCATGGTGTGCAGCTCGTCGATGAACACGATCAGGCTGTCGGAGTGCTCGCGGATCTCCTCGATCAGTGTCCGCATGCGCTCCTCGAAGTCGCCGCGGTACTTGGTCCCCGCGACGACGCCTGCCAGGTCGAGCTGCATGACGCGCCGGCCGCGCAGGGTGTCGGGGACCTCGCCGTCGGCGATGCGCTGGCCGATGCCCTCGACGACGGCGGTCTTGCCGACCCCGGCCTCGCCGATCAGCACCGGGTTGTTCTTGGTACGCCGCGACAGCACCTCGATCGTCTGCTCGATCTCCTCGCCGCGACCGATCACCGGGTCGAGCCGGCCGCCGCGGGCGGCGGCGGTGAGGTCCTGGCCGTACTGGTCGAGGGTCGGGGTCGACGTCTCGCTCTGCTCGCCCCCGGGTCCGGCTCCCGTGGCGGTGCCGGGCTGCGGCCCGCCGGCGCCCGACGTCATCGAGCCCGGGCTGAAGCGGGAGCGGGCCAGCAGGCGTCCGGCCGCGGACTCCTCGTTCGCAGCCAGGGCGAGCAGCAGGTGCTCGGGGCCGATGTAGGTCGAGCCGATCGAACGGGAGATCTGGTGCGCGTCGAGCAGTGCCCGCTTCGCCGACGGCGTCAGCGACGGCGGGCGGGGATCCGTGCCGTCCGCGCGCGGCAGGCGCTCCTCGAGCGTCCGGGTGATCGCGTCCGGATCGCCGCCGGCCCGGGTGATCCACTGGCGGGTGGTCTCGCTGCGGGCGCACGCCAGCAGGATGTGCGTGGCGTCCAGATCGGTGTCACCGCGCTCCATCGCCTCCTGCGCCGCCCGGGCCATGATCTCCCGGGCGCCCGCGCTCATCAGGCGGGTGAGGTCGATCCGGTGCACCGGGCCGCGGGGGTCGCCGGGGCCGCGCGGGTCACCCGGTCCGAAGAAGCCGGTCATCATTCACCTCTCGTCGGGGACGGCCGATCGGCAGCTTTCCCCGCACGACCGCAGGTGAAACCGGCAGGGCCACGCCGGTGTCCGGCCGAGGCGCGGTCAGCCCAGGTCGGCGGCCGGTGTGTCGTCGCCGGCCGCCGCCCTGTCGGCGGGCACGCTGCCGGCGAGAACGCTGCCGTCAGGTGCGCCGGCGGGCGGCACCGCACCATCGAGCACGTCGTCCGCGACGTCGCGGCAGACCGCCCAGCCGTACTCGGCACCGCGGGCCGCCGGGTAGGTCAGCAACACCGCGAGGGCCCGCTCCCGCCAGGCCAGCACGCAGTTGAGATTCCACTCCCCGTGCCCGTGCAGGGTCCAGCCGTTCTTCTCCGCCACCTCGCCGGGCAGTCCGGTGTGGATCCCGGACCGGCCGTCCGGGGTGAGGGCGGCGAGGTCGGCGAGCAGCTCGGTGCCGCCGGGCCACTCCGGGGCCCGGTCACGCACGCAGGCGAGGATGCGGGCCGCGTCGACCGCGGTGAGCCGGGTGAACGACCACCAGCCCGGCCGCGGTGTCGAGACCGCCACCCCGCACTCGGTGTCCAGCCGGGCGATCGAGGCGTCCCGGCCGAGGGCCCGGTAGAGCCGCTCGGCGGCGGCGTCGTCGCTGGCACGCACGGCGGCGGCGATGTCCGCCCGCTCGGCGGCGGTCACCGCGCGCCCGGCCTCGGCCGCGGCGCGCAGCGTGTCGGCGGCGAGCCAGGCCTTGATCGTGGACTCGGCCTCGGTCCGGTCGGTGTCCGCGTTCGCCGAGCCCGCCCACCGGTCCGCGGCCGTGTCGAGCAGTGCCCAGGACAGCGTCAGCCCGTCCTCGCCCGCCCGGCGCACCGGCACCGTGCCGGGAGGGTGCGCGAACACGTCACCGGCCGCCGGGCCCGCGCCGGGCGGGACCATGGTGGCCAGGAGCTCCTCCCGGGTCACCGGCAGGCCGGGGGCGGCGGGATCGGCAGTGCCGTCCGCCGCGATCGCGACGCCGTCCGGGATCCCGGTGCCGGTCCGCGTGGCCGTCGCCCCGGAGCCCGCATCCGCCGCCTGCAGGACGGGCGACCCGGCGCCGGACTCCCCCGCACTGCCGGCCGCGCCCGCACCGAGCACGGCCGGCAGTGCCACGACGGCCGTCACCGCCAGCACACCGGCGCAGCGACGCAGTCGATCGGACACCGCTCCCCCGTCCCGAGGCCGGTGGGAGGTGGCACGTCGCGCGGGACACCGGCTCACCCCGCAGCGTCGCCGACCGGGCTCCGAGGAGTGCGGAACGCGGCGAACGTTCACGCAGCATTATCACCGACAGGAGGCCGAAACGGACTTTCCCGATGTTCCGGGCGGCCCCGGGTCCCGTCCGGCGACGGTGCCGTGTGGCGGCATACGGTCACGCAACGGTCGGACGGACGAACTCGGGGGTGAGGGCGTGGGGTGGACACGCACGATGCCGGTGGAACGGATCCTGGAGCGGAGCCGCTCGGGCACAGACGGATCCGGCTCGCCGCTGAAACGCACGCTGCGGGCCCGGGACATGGTCGGCTTCGGTGTCGGCATCATCATCGGTACCGGGATCTTCACCCTCGCCGGCGTGGAGGCACAGCAGCACGCCGGCCCCGCCGTCACCCTGTCGTTCCTGATCGGCGCGGTCGTCGCCGGCCTGGCCGCGGTCTGCTACGCGGAGCTGGCCTCGTCGGTCCCGACCGCCGGCTCGGCCTACACCTACGCCTTCACCACCCTCGGCGAGGTCTTCGCCTGGATCATCGGCTGGGACCTGCTGCTCGAGTTCGGGCTCGGTCTCGCGGTCGTCTCGCGCAGCTGGTCGGGGTACCTCGCCGAGCTGTTCGGGCTGCCGACGGCCTGGTTCGGTGAGGACGCGACGGTCAACATCGGCGCCGTCGGGATCATCGCGCTGCTCACCGCGGTCGCCGTGGCCGGCATCCGCGAGTCGTCCCGGCTGACGAACCTGCTCGTGCTGGTCAAGCTGGCGGTGTGCGTGCTGATCGTGGCCGTCGGCGTGTTCTACATCGACACGGCCAACCTGACGCCGTTCGTCCCGCCGGCGCAGCCGCCGGAGGGCGGCGGCACGGTGTTCACCCAGCCCGTCATCTCCGGGGTGTTCGGGCTGGAGCCGACCGTCTACGGGGTCGGCGGCATGCTCACCGCGGCCGCGATCGTGTTCTTCGCCTACACCGGCTTCGAGGCGCTCGCGAACCTCGGCGAGGAGGTCAAGCGCCCGAACCGGGACCTCAAGATCGGCCTGCTCGGCGCGCTCGCCGTCTGCGCGGTGCTCTACATCGCCGTCTCGCTGGTCCTCACCGGGATGGTCCCCTACACCGAGATCGACCCCGGCGCCCCGCTCTCCGTCGCCTTCTCGAGCGTCGGCCTGCCGTGGGTGGCCACCCTGATCTCGATCGGCGCGGTCACCGGACTGACCTCGGTGATGATGGTCGAGCTGGTCACGATCGGCCGGATCGGGTTCGCGATGGGCCGCGACGGCCTGCTGCCCGAGGCGATCGGCACCGCGCACCCGCGCTGGGGCACCCCGCACCGGATGACGATCATCGGCGGTGTGGTCTGCGCGATCATCGCCGCCTTCACCCCGATCACCGCGCTGGCCGACATGGTCTCGATCGGCGCGCTCGCGGCGATGATCATCGTGGCGATCGCGGTCCCGGTGCTGCGGCGGGCGCGGCCGGACCTGGAGCGCCCGTTCCGGGTCCCGTTCTCGCCGGTCGTCCCGGCGATCACCGCCCTGGCCTGCCTCTACCTGATGCTGAATCTGAACCTCGACACCTGGATCCGGTTCGTCGGCTGGCTGGTGCTCGGCCTGCTGGTCTACGTGTTCTACGGCCGCAAGCACTCGTTCCTGGCGAAGGAGGCCGACCGGGACACGGCCTGACCACCGGCGGCTCAGGAGCAGCCGGTGACCACCCCGACCGGGTCGACCTCGCCGCGCCGCAGCGCCCGGTGCAGCCGGCGGGCGAGGGTCAGGCGCCGCCGCACCTGGCGCACGGACCCGATCTGGGTCGCCTCGTGCAGCCGGCGGTGCAGCGGGCCCTGGTCGCCGCGGCGGTCCAGCAGCGACCACGAGAAGTCGATCGCGCCGGCGCCGTCGAGGCGGTGGGGCACCGTCTCGAACCACCGCATGCTGCGCCGCGCCATGTCCTGGATCGGCGCCATCGCGGCCCGGCGGCGGGCGTCGTAGGTCGCCAGCGCGGCCACGAGGTCCGGCGCCGGAGCGCCACCCGGATAGAGCTCCTCGGCCAGCACGATCGCGTCGGCCACCGCGAGCACGGTGCCGGAGCCGATCGCGAAGTGCGTGGTGTGCGCGGCGTCGCCGGCCAGTACGACGTGCCCGGACCGCCACGAGGTGTTGCGGACCTCGCGGAACTCCAGCCACGGCGAGGCGCCCATCCCGGGCGGGGCGATCAGCGAGTGTCCCTCCAGCGACCGGGCGAAGATCGTCTCCAGCAGCCGCATCCCCTCGTCGGCGGACATCCGGTCCAGGCCGAGACCGGCCCAGGTCTGCGGGGTGCACTCCACGATGCAGGTGCTGACGCAGTCCGCGGCGGGGTAGGCGTGGAACCAGACCCAGCCGGCCTCGGTGTGTTCGAAGGCGAAGGTGAACGCCGCGAACGCCTTGGACGTGCCGAACCAGACGTAGCGGTTGGTGCCGTGGGTCAGGCGGGTGCCGAAGTCGTCGCTGCGGGCGCTCCGGATCGCGCTGCCCGCCCCGTCCGCGGCGACGACGACGTCGGCGTCCGTGGTCAGCGGGTCGGCGGCCAGATCACCGTCCGCGGCGACCGCGGTGCCGAACCGCAGGTCGACGCCGACCTGGCGGGCCCGCACGGTGAGTACCTCCAGCAGCCGCGCCCGCCCGATCGAGTAGCCGTAGCGCCCACCGAGGTGCACGGTCTCGCCTGCGACCTCGACGACCTGGTCGCCCCAGACGTGCGCGGCGGCGCGGACGCCCTCCGCGCCGACCGGGTCGGTGCGGTAGAGCTCGTCGAGGATGTCCTCGCCGAGGGTCACGGCGAACCCGGACGCCTGCCCCGGCGCGTTCCGCTCGGCGACGACGACCTCGTCCCGGCCGGCGGAGCGCAGCCGCGCCAGGATCGCCAGATACAGGCCGGCCGGACCGCCACCCACGCACACGATCTTCACGTGCCGTCCCTTCCGGCCCGCCCCGGCGGCAGGACCGGCGCCAGGGTAGGGGACGAAGCGGACACCTGCACTACGAGGGGTAGCCGGATCCGCTGCGGAACGTGACGGAACGAGTGACGTGCGGGCCGTTCAGCCGATCGCGCCCCGTTCGCCGCGCTGGGCCGCCCGCCGGACGCGCCGAGCGCTGGTCAGCGTGCGACGCACCTGCCGGAGCGGGCCGATCTGGGTCGCCTTGTGCAGGCCGTAGTGCAGCCGGCCCATGTCCCCGCGCCGGTCGAGCAACGCCCAGGAGAACTCGATCGGGTCCTCGCCCTGGTCGAGGCGCCGCCCGGCCCGCTCGAACCACTGCATGTTGCGGCGCGCCATGTCCTGGATCGGGCCGAGCCGGGCGCGGCGCGTCGCGTCGTAGGCGGCCAGCGCGGCGCCCCGGCCGTCCGGGCAGTCCAGGTCGACGACGTCACGGGGGCCTGCCGAACCGTAGAGGGCGTCGGCCAGCGCCACCGCGTCCTGCACCGCGAGCACGGTGCCCGAACCGATGCCGAAGTGCGTGGTGTGCGCGGCGTCGCCGGCCAGTACCAGGTCACCGTCGCGCCAGGTGCGGTTGCGGATCTCCCGGAAGCGCAGCCACGGCTCCTCGCCGAAACCGTCGGCGGGCGGGAGCAGCCGGTGCCCCCCGAGTGCGTCGGCGAAGATCGACTCGAGCATCCGCAGGCCGTCGGCGGGGGGCATGCGGTCGAGCCCGAGCCCCTCCCAGGTCTCCGGCGCGCACTCCACGATGCAGGTGCTGGCACCGTCCGCGGAGGGGTAGGCGTAGAACCAGACCCATCCGGCGTGGGTCCGCTCGAAGGCGAAGGTGAAGACGTCGACGGTGCGGTCGGTGCCGAGCCAGACGTAGCGGTTCTCGCCCGGCTCGATCGTCGTGCCGAAATGGTCGGCCCTGGCCGAGCGCAGCCGGCTGCCGACACCGTCGGTGGCCACGACCACGTCGGCGTCGAGCTCGCCCCGGTCGGCGATCGTGCTACCGAACCGCAGGTCGACGCCGAGCTGCTCGGCGCGCCGGGTCAGGACCTCGAGCATCGTCACGCGGGCCATCGAGTAGCCGTACTTGCCACCGAGGTGCACCGGCCTGCGGTCGCCGATGCGGACCATCTGGTCGCTCCACAGCCGTGACGCACGGCGCAACGCGGGCGCCCCGGCGGGGTCGGTGCGATAGAAGTCGTCGAGCAGGTCCTCGCCGAAGGTGACACCGAACCCGTGTGTCCGCCCCGGCTCGTTGCGCTCGTGCACGACGACCTCGTCCCGGCCGCCGGAACGCAGCCGGGCGAGAATCGCCAGGTAGAGGCCGGTCGGCCCACCACCCACGCACGCGATACGCACCAGAAGCCCCCTCGGTTCACCGCATCACACAATGGAAGGTCACGGTAGCGCAGGGTTTGCGAACCCCGATCGGGTGTGCTGCCACGCCGCGACCCGGGACGTGACCCCGAGGTCCCCCTCGTTAGCGTGGTGTCGTGTTCGTGAGCAACGCCCGCGCAGGCGTCCGGTGAGCCTCGGCGGGATGGTGGCCGGACGGCTGCAGTCGGTGCGGCGGGAGATGAGCAACCCGCTCTACCGCAATGCCTACGCGCTCATGCTGAACACCATCGTCAACTCCGGGTTCGGGCTCCTCTACTGGATCTTCGCGGCGCGCACCTACAGCCCCGAGGACGTCGGCCGCGGTTCCGCGCTGGTCAACCTGATGATGCTCATCTCGGTGCTGACCACGTTGAACTTCGGCCAGGCGCTCGTCCGGTTCCTGCCGACGGCCGGGAACGACTCGGCCCGGCTGGTACGCCTCGCCTACGCGATCTCGACCGGGCTCGGGGCACTGGTCGCGGCCGTCGTGATGACCTACCTGCACCTGGCCCGCTCCCCCGGCGACCCGCTGTGGGTCTCCCCCGGGTTCGCGGCCTGGTTCGTCGTCTCCACCGCCGCGTGGTCGATCTTCAACCTGCAGGACCAGATCTACACCGGGCTGCGCTCGGCGATGTGGGTGGCGTTGAAGAACGGCGTCTACGGCGTGGTCAAGCTGGTGCTGCTGGTGATCGTGGCACTCACGTCCGTCGAGGACGGCGTGTTCACCTCCTGGTCGGCGCCGGTGCTGGCGCTGCTGGTGCCGTTCAGCCTGCTCATCACCCGGCGGCTGTTGCCCCGGCACATCGCCGAGTCCGCCGCCGAGCCGGGCTCCGGAGCCCCGGAGAAGAACACGCTGCGCCGCTACATGGCGGGCGACTACGCGGGCCAGGTGTTCAACCAGGCGACGTCGTCGTTCCTGCCGGTGCTGGTCATCGGGCTCCTCGGGCCCCAGCAGAGCGCCTACCTGCTCCCGGCGCAGACGGTGTTCATCGCGATGAACATGCTGTCGATCGCGATCACGTCCTCACTGGTGGTCGAGGGCTCGCGCGACCCGGCCCGCGCGCACCTGCTGGCGCGCTCGATCGCCCGCCGGATCGCCGTCATCGTGCTGCCCGCGGCACTGGTGATCGGGCTGGCGGCGCCGTTGCTGCTGCTGCTCTACGGCCGTGACTACGCCGAGAACGCCTCGCTGCTGCTGCAGCTGCTGATGGTCTCGATGCTGCCGCGGGTCGTCGTCACGCTCTGGATGACCCGGTCCCGGCTGGCGAACCGCACGGCGCCGCTGGCGGTGCAGCAGCTGGTGCACGCGATCGTCGTGCTGACCGGGACGACGCTGCTGTCCCCGATCGTGGGTCTCGACGCCGTCGGCTGGTCCTGGCTGGCCGCCGAGCTGCTGCTCGCGGTCGTCCTGGCCCCGGTCGTCGTCCGCTGGCTGCGCGGGACCCACCCGGTGCAGCCCCGGACGCAGCCGGTGGACCCGGACGCGACCGAGGTGATCGGCCGCGTGCCGGACCAGTCGACCGACCGGATTCCCCGCGTCCGGGACTGATCGGGCCCCGTCAGGTCAGGGGGAACCCGCGCGGGTCCTGCGGGCGCACCGGGTAGCGCCAGGCCAGCCAGACGACTCCGGTGCCGGCCACCGCGGCCAGCGCGCCGGCCGGGCTACCCAGCAGGAGCAGCAGGAGCCCCGTGACCGCCGCGACGACGACCGCGATCCGGGCGCCGGAGGGCCGCCCGGCGGCGGGCAGCCGCTCCTGCTCACTATGGAAGCGGGCGACGAACTCGGGATCGTCGGCACAGAGCCGCCGCTCCAGGTCGTCCAGCACGCGGTGATTGCGATCGTCCGGCACGACACACCTCCTACTTCGCAGGCACACCCTATTTATATCGCATTACGATATAAATTGCCACGCCGGGGTCCCACGACCCCGGTCGGTACCGCAGACTGGACAGGTGCCCACGGAAGAACGCCCGACGCCCCTGACGAAGCCGGACTTCGAGGCGCTGGCCCGCTTCCGGTTCGGGATCCGGCGCTACCTGCGGTTCAGCGAGGAGACCGTGCGCCGCAACGGCCTCACCCCGCAGCAGTACCAGCTGATGCTCGCCCTCAAGGGTTTCCCGGAACGCGACTGGGCGACCGTGGGTGAGCTGGCCGACCGGCTGCAGCTGCGGCACCACAGCACCGTCGAGCTGGTGAACCGGGCCCAGGGCCAGGAACTGGTGCGCCGCGACCCCGACCCGGCGGACGCCCGGGTCGTCCGGGTCGTCCTCACCGTGCACGGCGAGCGGGTACTCGGGGAGCTCAGCGCCCTGCACCGCGACCAGCTCGACCGCATGAGCGCCATTCTCGCCCCGCCCGTGTGGGAGGGCCCGGAGCAGTCCGGGAACGGCCACCCGGACGGGAACGGGGTCAGCCCCGGGACCCCTCCCGGTCGATGAGCCGCTCCGGGATCGGGGTGCCGTTGCGCCACAGCTCGCCCAGCGCACGGTCGAAGGCACGCGGGCGCAGCCTCACCAGCCCGCCGCCGGGGTTGTGCGTGATCTCCCCGAAGTAGACGTGGCCGTCGACGTCGTAGAGGTCGACCCGGGCGAAGGTGAAGTCCTTGCCCAGTACCCGGGCGATCTCCAGCATCCGGTCGTAGCAGGCCGGCTTCTCCGGCAGCGCGTCCGCCTGCTCGAACCGGCCGGAGATCCGGAACGGCACCCAGTCCGGGTGCAGCATCGTCGAGGTGTGCGCGACGAACCGGTCCTGGTCGACGACGACCATCGCCGGCTCGCCGTGGAAGACGAAGAACTTGTAGTCGGCAGGCGGCTTGGTGCCGTCACCCAGGTACTCCTCCACGACCGCGCGGGGGGTCAGCCCCTCGTAGGGCCGCTCCCGCCAGCCGTGCCGGAAGAAGTCGGTGCGCAACCAGCGGGCGACCGTCGACCGGATCCGTGCGTGATCGGCGGCGGCCGGGTGCGGGACCAGGATCGTCATGTCGCAGCCGTGCGTGCCCTTGACGACGTAGGGCTCCCGCAGCTCGCGTAGATCGAGATCCTCGGCCCGCTCGACGACCTGGATCAGCGGGATGAGGTGCTCGGCCCCGATCCGGTCGGCGACGTGCTCGCGCACCCGGTACTTGTCCGCCGTGATGTGCACCAGCTCGGACTGTTCGGCGAGGTTCTTCTTCGCCAGGAGCTGCGCGTAGGTCTTCGGTTTCCGGAAGGTCGTGATTTCGCCCTGGAACAATGCGTGGTGCGCGATCGCGAATGCGCGATGGGGCAGAAATCGGAGGCGCCGGGCCAGCGCCACCCGGGCATTGAACGACATTCTGCGGAGGATAGCGGGGACCCCTCGCACCCCGGGACCCCGGCACCGTCGGCGACGGAACGGTGACGCAGCGGCATGGTCGGTCCGGAACCCTTCGGATCCGGAGCCGTTCCGGTTCACCGGAATTGATCACACGGTCGGCGCAGAGCCGCCCTCCGCCCTACTCGGCGTTACCCCCTCCGGACGCATCCCGCCCGTAGCCCTACTCCGCTCGCACACCCGGAAGGACCCTTGATAGCGTGCCGCCCGTGCGGAACAGCAGCGTGCTGGTGACGGTGATCACCCCCGCCTACAACGTGGGGTCGTGGATCGGCGAGTCCATCGACTCCGTCCTCGCGCAGACCGAGACCCGCTTCGAATACCTCATCGTCGACGACGGTTCGACCGACGATACGGCCGACGTGGTGCGTTCCCGCGCCGAACGCGATCCCCGGATCCGGCTGATCCAGGTCGAGAACGGCGGGTCGGGCGCCGCACGCAACCGGGCACTCGCGGAGAGCGCCGCACCGTTCGTGGCGTTTCTCGACGGCGACGACCGCTGGCATCCGCAGTTCCTGCGGCACATGCTCGAGACCCTGCACACCGCCCCACCCGGGGTCGGCATGGCCTACTGCCACACCCGCGTGATGATGGAGAGCGGCCAGGTCGTGGCGCTGCGCTGGCAGCCGTCCGGGAAGGTCGACCTCGACAAGCAGCTCGTCGAGAACAACCCCCCGCACAACGGCAGCTCGCTGATGATCCGCCGGGCCTGCTTCGACCAGGTCGGCGGCTTCGACTCGTCGCTGCCCTCGGCCGTCGACTTCGAGATGTGGCTGCGGATCGCGACCGGCTCGAACTACCCGCTGATGTGGGGCACCCGCCGCTACCTGCTCGACATGCGCCTGATGCGGACCGGGTCGATCAGCTCGAACCGGCGCCGCCGCTTCGAGTGCCTGGACAAGGTGATCGCCGAGTACGCGCCGGCGATGCGCCGTCAGCACCCGGGGATGTCCTACGTCCGGCCCGCGGTGTTCGCCTACCGCGACGGCCTGGACGACTTCGGGGACCGCTGGTCGCTGCTCGCCAGGGAGGCCGGCACGCGCGAGCTCGCCCGCGACTCGTGGGGCCGGTCGCTGCTGGCCTGGAACAGCGCGGGCCGCGAGCGGCGGGCACAGCTGCGGAGCCTGCGCGACGGCGCCCGCAGCAGTGCCTACAAGGGGATGTCCGGGGCGCTGCGCACCGCGAGCAGGGTGCAGGGCCTGCGGGGCTGACGGCGGGACGGCCGGGTGCCGGCTCACGCCGGCGCCGGGGCCGTGGGGCATCATGAAATTCCGTGACGGAACGAACGACGGCCCTGCCGGGCCGGATCGAACAGCGTGCGCGGTCCGGGGTCGGCCTGGTGTTCCTCACCAACGGGCTCGTCTACGCGAACCTGCTCCCCCGGTTCCCGCAGATCAAGGACGACCTCGGGCTGAGCAACGCCCAGCTCGGCGTGGCCGTGGCCGCGATGCCGTTCGGTGCGCTGCTCGCCGGGCTGACCGCGGGCGCGCTGATCGCCCGGTTCCGCTCCTCGCGGGTGGCGTCGTTCGGCATGGCGGCGATCGCGCTCGGTGTGGTGCTGGTCGCCTTCGCCCCGGCCTGGGGCCTGTTCGCCGCCGCGATGTTCCTGGTGGGAGCCGCGGACTCGATCGTCGACGTCGCGCAGAACGCGCACGGGCTGCGCGTGCAACGCCGCTACGGCCGCTCGATCCTCAACTCGTTCCACGCACTGTGGTCGGTCGGTGCGGTCGCCGGCGGCCTCATGGGAGCGGCCGCGGCCGGGATCGCGCTGCCGCTCGGGCTGCACCTTGGCCTGTCGTCGCTGCTGTCGGTGCTGATCGCCGTCTTGGTGTATCCGCTGCTGCTCCCCGGGCCGGAGGACACCGAACGGTCCGAACACGGCCCCGACGGCTTTGTCCGCCCTGACGGCCCTGACGGCACCGGCGGCGCTGGCGGGGCCGGCCGGCTCGGGCAGCGGCGCCCCTGGGCCGGGCTCGGGCTCCGGACGGTGCTGCTCCTGCTCGTGTTCGGAGTGATCGCGAACTCGGGGACGGTCGTCGAGGACTCCGGCGCCACCTGGGCCGCGATCTACCTGCAGGGCCTCGGTGCGGGCGCGGCCGTCGCCGGGCTGGGGTTCGTCGCCCTGCAGGGCTGCCAGTTCGTCGGCCGCCTGCTGGGCGACCGGATGGTCGACCGGTTCGGACAGCGCGCGGTGGCCCGGGCCGGCGGCGCGCTGGTGCTCGCCGGGATGGGGCTCGCACTGGCCTTCCCGACCGTGCCGGGCACGATCGCCGGGTTCGGGGTGGCCGGGTTCGGTGTCGCGACCCTCGTCCCGGCGGCGATGACGGCCGCCGACCGGATCCCCGGCCTCGCCCCGGGGACCGGCCTGACCGTCGTCACCTGGCTGATGCGGGTCGGGTTCCTGCTCTCCCCGCCGGTGGTCGGGGTGGTCGCGGACGCGACCGCACTACGGGTCGGCCTGCTCGTCGTGCCGCTCGCCGGGCTGGTCGTGCTGCTGGTCGCGGTCGTGCTGAGGCCCGGCCCCGATCGACACGACGGCGACCGGACACGACAAGCTCCTTGACCGATGCTCTGGCTGATCTCACGGGCGGCCCGCGACGAAGGCAGTCGACGCGATATGGGCCGCCGATATCCTTCACCGGGACAGCACCGGCTGCCACTCTGCAGTAGCAAGGTGCCCGGGTCGGAGTTCAGGGAAGTGCGCGCCCACGCCGATCGTCCGCCCGTCGGCGAGCCAGAGGCACAACCGTTGACGACTCCGCTCGGCCAGCACGGGATCGATGTCGCCCAGGGAGTGCCAGCCGGGCTCCTCCAGCTGGACGGGGCAGGTGATGGCATCTCCGAGGAGCAGGACACGGCTCCCACCGGACTCCACCATCACGCTCAGGTGACCGGGGGTGTGGCCGGGGGTCATTACCGCGGTCACCCCCTCGGCGACAGGTGTGTCCTGGTTGAGGAGGCGCAGTCGCGGGGTGCCCGCGCATCGGCGGAACCCGGCCTCGATGTGGGCGGCCATCTCACCGGGACCGTCGACGAAGTGGTCCCAATCCTTGGCGCCGAGCCAGATGGTCGCTGCAGCAAACACCGGATCGGCGTGCTGGTCGAACAACCAGCCCACATGGTCGGTGTGCAGGTGAGTGCAGACAATGTCGCTGACTTCCCCGGGGGACACGTCGACCGCGCGCAGGCCGGTGAGCAACTGTCCTCCGACCAGGTACATGTCATCCGGCAGGTACTGGAGCTCGGGACCCAGGCCGGCGTCCACGAGGATCACGCGGTCACCGATGCGGATGACGAAACAGCCGATCGGCAACCACGCGGCACCGTCGCGGTCGAAGACGTCCGGCCGCGCCCCCGGGTGCGCGTCGTCGTCGAAATACCGCGGCCGCGCGACGAAGCTTCCATCGGAGACAGGGCACAACTCCAGCTCGCCGACGCGCATGCGCCAACCCTGCCACGCGTGCATGCCGGCGCGGAGGTGCGATTGCTGCGGGCGCCCCCGGTGCTCGCGAGGAGCGTGGCCGGCGCCTGCAGCCTGATGGCGCCGTGCCCGGCAGGAGTCCGGCCGTCGCCGAGGACGGCGGCCCGCGCACCCCTGATCTCGTACCCCCGCCGAGGATGCCGGATGATCCTGATCTGTCGCGGGCCGCAGCGAGCCCGCTCCGGCCAGGGGGAACGCCATGAGCACCGATCACACGACGGACACCATCCGGGGCAACGGCTTCGGCCGGGTGTTCCTCGCCGCGCTGGTCTGGGCCGGGGTCGTACTGCTGGTGCTGATCGTCACCGCCGGCGCTCCCGGCTCCGCCGAGGGTGCGGGTGCCGCGGTCGGCGCGCTGGTGATCCCGTCGCTCCTGGCCGCCCTCGCGGTCTGGCTGATCACCCGGAACCGGGCGCGCTGGGGGTTCGTGAAGCTCGCGCTGCTGGCCCTGCCGTTCTTCTTCCTGGTGCGCCTGCTCACGGTCGCCGGCAGCCTCTGAGCCCGCGGTCGGCGCCCGCCGGTCGGACCGGCGGGCCCGGGCGGGTGGGCGTCGGCGGTCGTGTCCGCCGTCAGTCCCCGCCGGTCGGCCCGGTCGTCCCCACCGCGGGTCCCTCACCGGCCGGTACCCGGGGCCGCCGGCGGGCCGCTACCAGGTCGACGATCCCGAGGATCAGGGCGAGCCCGACCAGTGCGACCGTGATGACCAGGCCGTGGGTGATCGCGGAGGCCCAGTCCCCGGTCGCGGTCAGGCGTCCGAAGAACACCGCGCCGACCGCGGACAGCCCGATCGCGGTGCCGATCCGCTGGCCGGTCTGGAGCACGCCGCCTGCGGTGCCGCCCGAGCTGGGCGGGATCTCGGAGAGCGCGATCGTCTGGTTCGGTGCGATGACCAGTCCGCCACCGGCCCCGGCGAGCAGCAGCGGCCCGGCGATGGCGAGACCGGTGACCGGGCTGCCCGCCGTCACCCCGAGGACGACGTCGGTGGCGACCAGCCCGGCGAGCACGACCGCGAGCCCGGTGACGACCATCGGCTGCCCGAACCGCGACACCAGCCGCCCGCCGAGCGCGGAGGTGATCGCGGAGCCGATCGCGAACGGCGTCAGCACGAGACCGGTCTGCAGCGGGGTGTAGCCCAGGCCGTTCTGCAGGTAGAGCGTGAGCACGAAGAAGATCGAGGTGAACCCGGCGAAGTAGGTCATGCCGAGGGTGGCGCCGACGGCGTAGCTGCGGGTGCGCAGCAACGCGAAGTCGACCAGCGGGTAGCCGTGGGTCCGCTTGGCGCGCCGCTCCCAGGCGACGAAGCCGCCCAGTGCGGCCACCGAGACCACGAGCAGCCACCACGGCGCGGTCGCCGGGTCCCGCTCGGAGAGCACCAGCGGCAGCATCAGACTCACCACACCGGTGCCCAGCAGCAGCGTGCCCGTCAGGTCCAGCGGGCGTCGGCCGGCCGCCCGCACACCGTCCGGTGGCAGCAGCCGCGCCGCGAGCACCAGGGCGGGCACCCCGATCGGGATGTTCACGAAGAACACCCAGCGCCAGCCGTCGGCGGACCCGGCCCCTGCCAGCAGCAGGCCGCCGAGCAGCGGACCGATCGCGGTCGAGATCCCGACGACGGCGCCGAACAGCCCGAACGCGGTGCCCCGCTCCGGGCCCTGGAACAGGTCCTGGATGAACCCGACGACCTGCGGGGAGAGCAGCCCCGCCGCCACGCCCTGCAGCAGCCGCACCACGACCAGCACCTCGGCCGTCGGGGCGAGCCCGGCCGCGGCGCTGGTCAGGACGAACAGGGCCAGGCCGAGCAGGAACATCCGGCGACGGCCGCGGTCGTCGCCGAGCCGCCCGGCCGCGACCAGCACCAGGCCGAAGGTCAGCGCGTACCCCGACACCACCCAGGACACCTGCGCCGCGGACGCGCCCAGCCCGGTCTGCATCGACGGCAGCGCGACGTTGACGATGCTGACGTCGAGCAGGCTCATGAAGCCGGCGACCAGGCAGACGGACAGGGCCCGCCAGCGTCGCGGGTCGGGTTCGGTGCTCACGGGGGTCCATTCCCCGTCCTCGCGGTGCGCGGCGCAACTCGGGGCCCGGGGTTTCGTGGCGGGCGCACACGGTGTGGACTGGGGATCATGACGATGACGTGGTGGAGGGCCGACGGGTGAGGGGCGCCCAGGCGCTGGTCGGATCGCTGGCCGGGGCCGGCGTCGACGTCTGCTTCATGAACCCCGGGACCTCCGAGATGCACTTCGTGCAGGCGCTCGACGACGTGCCGGAGATGCGTGGCGTGCTGGCCCTGTTCGAGGGCGTCGCCACCGGTGCCGCCGACGCCTACGCCCGGATCGCCGGGAAGCCCGCCGCGGTGCTGCTGCACCTCGGACCGGGACTCGGCAACGGGCTGGCGAACCTGCACAACGCGCGACGGGCCGGCACCCCACTGCTCTGCGTCGTGGGGGCGCACGCGACGCAGCACGTGCGGCACGACGCCCCGCTGGAGTCCGACATCACGTCCGTCGCGCGGACCGTGTCGGGATGGGTGCACACGTCCGGTGACGTGCGGGACGTGGCCGACGACGCGATGCGGGCCGTCGCGGCCACCTCGGAACGCGGCGGGCAGGTCGCGACGCTGGTGCTGCCCGCGGACGTGTCCTGGTCCGAGGGTGGTGCACCGGCCCCGCCGCGCCGGGCCACCGCTCCCGAGCCGCCGGACGCGTCCCGGGTGGCGGCCGCCGCGTCGGCGGTGGCCGGGTCCGGCAGCGTGCTCCTGCTCGGCGGGCCTGCGCTGACCGCGAAGGGGATGGACGCGGCCGGGCGGATCGCCGCCGCGACCGGGGCCCGGCTGCTGGTCGAGACGTTCCCGCGGTGCTGGGAGACCGGTGCCGGACGCCCGCGGGTGGACAAGCTCGGCTACTTCGCCGAGCAGGCGCTCGCCCAGCTCGAGGGGGCGTCGTCGCTGGTACTGGCCGGGGCCCGCTCGCCGGTCTCGTTCTTCGGCTACCCGGGCGTGCCCGGGGACCTGGTGCCCGACGGGTGCGCGGTCGTCACGCTGGCCGATGCGCCGTCGGACGCGGCCGCCGCGCTGGACGAGCTCGCGGCGGCCGTCGCGCCGGACGCGGTGGCCGATCTCGCGCCGCACGACGCGCCCGCACCCGCCCCCGGGCCGCTGGACGTCCGCTCGCTGTGCGCCGCTGTCGCCGCGACCCTGCCCGACGACGCGATCGTGGTCGACGAGTCGCTGACCGCGGCGGCCGTGCTGGGCCCCGCGTTGCAGACCGCGGCCCCGCACACCCAGCTCGCGCTGACCGGCGGCGCGATCGGGCAGGGCCCGCCCGCGGCGCTCGGTGCGGCGATCGCGGCCCCGGACCGCCCGGTGGTGGCGGTACAGGCCGACGGCAGCGCGCTCTACACCTTCCAGGCGCTGTGGACCCAGGCCCGCGAGCAGCTCGATGTGACGACCGTACTGATCAACAACTCGGCGTACGCGATCCTGCGGGTCGAGCTGACCCGCACCGGCGCCGGGGAGGCCGCCCACTCCGGCCGCGCCGGCCGGATGCTGGACCTGTCCGACCCGACCCCGGACTTCGTGTCGCTGGCGACCGGCCTCGGCGTCCCCGCACGCCGGGTGACGACGACCGAGGAGCTGCTCGACGCGCTGCGCTGGGCGCACGACGAGCCGGGCCCGCACCTGATCGAGGCGATCGTCCCCGCCCTGGGATGACCCGCCTCACGCGGACGCCGCGCCTGTGCACGGGCCCCACCCACGGTGCAGGTGCGCGCCCCCGCCACGGTGCGCGCGCCCGCCACGGTGCACGCCCGCACGGGGTTCACGGACCCACACGAGGTTCAGGGTCCCGCACCAGGCCCGTCCTCGTGCGGGACCTCGGACCCGGTGCGGGACTACCTCGGATCAGAGCGACAGCAGCCGGTCGAAGAACTCCCGGTAGCGGCCGAGGGCCTGGCGAAGGTCCTCGGTGGACGCGTCCTGGCGGGAGAACTGCTGTTCCAGGTCGTCGCGCTGGTGGCGGAACAAGGTCTCCAACTCGTCGAGCACCTCCCCGACCAGCTGGTTCGCGCCGTGCACCGCGCTACGGGGCTCGTCGACGAACTCGCCCTTGAGAACGGTCCACCGCTCCCGGAAGTTCTGCGCCCGGTCGGGGGTGATCAGCGACGACTCGTCGCCCATCGGGGCCCCGCCGGCGTGACCGGCTCCCGCCGCGCCCGGCTCACCGCCCGGCCCGGGGGCGCCACCCGCCGTTGCCTGCCCTGCGCCCGGTCCGGCCGCGTAGCCCGGCCCACCAGCACCCGGATCGGCGCCCTGTCCGGGCGCGCCACCAGCCGGTGCCTGCCCTCCACCGGGTCCGGCCGCGTAGCCCGGCCCGCCGGCACCCGGATCACCGCCCGGCCCGGGGGCGCCACCCGCCGGTGCCTGCCCTCCGCCCGGTCCGGCCGCATAGCCCGGCCCGCCGGCTCCCGGATCGTTGCCCGGTCCGGGAGGCCCGGGTGTACCCGCCGGGGCGCCGCCGGGCGGAGCCGGAGCCCCGCCGGCCGGTGGGGCCCCGCGCGGCGCGGGCGGGGCGTCCTGACGAGCCGTACCCGCGGCGACACCGGCCGCCGCACCCGGGGGCACGTTCCCGCCCGGTGACGAGGGCGGCGGGGCCGTACCGGCACCACCGCCGGCCCGCGGATCGCCCGGGCGGTCGCCCGGCGGGGGTCCGCCGTCGAGCGGCTGTGCGGGTGCCGCGTGCCGCGGATCACCGTCCCCGGCCGGGTCCCGGTAGCCGGCGTCGCGCTCGGCGTTGGTCGTGGCCTGGTCGGGACTCCAGCCCGCGTCGGTCTCCGCGTCGTCGCGTCCCGCGATCCGGTCCTTGATCTCGCCGGCCAGTCGCGCCGCGCGGCTCTCGTGCTGCCTGCCCGTCCGCTCGCTCATGTCCTCGTCTCCCGTCGTCCGTCGTACTGCGGCGGTGTGCCGTTCGCGGCGGCACCGGTGCCGTCGTGCCCGGCCCGGCGGCCACCGTCCGCGCCGTCGCCGGCGTGCCGGTCGTCGTCGAGCAGCGCCTCGACGAGGGCCCGGTAGCTGGTCACGGCGTGCCGCAGGTCCTCGGTCCCGGCCCGCCCGGCGGCGTGCTCGCGGGAGATGTCGCGGGCCTCGCGGTAGCGCTGGGTGACGACCGGGTAGGCGACGGACAGGTCCTCGGCCTGCTGGTCGAAGTCCTCGATCGGGTAGCCCCGGGCGGACATGACGTCCGCGACGAGACGGTCGGCGTCCCGGACGGCGGTGCCCGGGTCGTCGACGAAGCTCTGCTGGACCTGGGCCCAGCGCCGCCGGTAGCCGTCGCGTTCCTGCGGTTCGAGGTCGCGGAGCTTCAGCGAGCGGTGTCGCTTGCGGCGCTGCTCCAGTTCCTTCTCGGCGTCGCGCGGGTCGTCGGACCCACGGACGGTACGTTCGTACTCGGGCCCGAACTGCTCGCGCAGACCCGCCGAATGACGCTTGCGCAGCATCGTCGCCGCGGCCACGGCGAGCGCCGCGACGACGATCACCACCACCGCCACCACGATGATCGTTGTGAGATCGGTCATGGGACGGGATACCCGATCAGGGCGGCAGGAAACACGTAGGGTGATCGACTCCGGCGGACACCGAATCCGCTTGACCTCACCTGGGGTCGAGGACGCAGGGTGATCGCGTGGTCGGGACTCTCGGGGGACGTGCGGGCAACGGTCGGGCGGGGCGCGAGCCGGGGGTCTGGGCGGAGGGCCGGGCCCCGACGACCGTCGGGATCCTGCTGCTGATCAGCCTGACCGCCTTCGAGGCGATGGGGGTCGGCACGGCGATGCCGGTCGTGGTCGCCGACCTCGGCGCGATCACCCAGTACGCCTGGCCGTTCGTGGTGTTCCTGGCCGCCGCCGTCTTCGGGACGGCGTTCGGTGGCCGCTGGTGCGACGCCCGCGGTCCGCGGTTCCCGCTGCTCGTCGCACCCGCCGTGTTCGGGATCGGGCTGCTGGTCGCCGGCTGGGCGACGACGATGGCGGAGCTGCTGGCAGGCCGGGTGCTGCAGGGTCTGGGCGCGGGGGTGCAGGGCGTCGCGGTCTACGTGCTGGTCGCCGAGGTCTATCCGGCGCGGCAACGGCCGGCGGTGTTCGGGCTGATCTCGTCGGCGTGGGTGCTGCCGTCCCTGGTCGGGCCGCCGCTCGCGGGCCTCGTCACCGAGCGGTTCTCCTGGCACTGGGTGTTCCTGGGCCTGCTGCCGGTCGTCGCGCTCGCCCTGCTCCTGGTCCTGCCCGCGGTACGGCGGCTGGGCCCGCCCGGCCCACGCCCGGCCACCGGGGGCGCGGGGGTGGTGCTCGCGGCGCTCGGCGCCGCCGTCGGTGTCGCGTCGCTGAGCTGGGCGCTGGAGAACCCGGACGTCCGCGGGGCGGTCGTCGGCGCGATCGCACTCGTCGTGCTCGTCCCGGCGCTGCGGCGGCTCCTGCCGCGCGGGACGTTCGCCGCGCGTCGCGGGGTCCCGTCGGTGGTGGCCGCCCGCGGTCTGGTCGCCGGCGCGTTCTTCACCGTGATCTCGTTCCTGCCGCTGATGCTGACCGCCACCCACGGCTGGTCTCCCGCCGCGGCCGGGACCCCGCTGATCGTCGCCTCACTGGGCTGGTCCGCCGCCGCGGCCTGGCAGGCCCGCTACCCGGACCGGGACCGGTCGGTCATGTTGCGCGCCGGGTTCGCGGCGATCGTGGTCGGTCAGCTCGCCCTGATCCCCGTCGCGGCGGGCCGGCTCCCGGGCTGGTTCGCGATCGGGGCGTGGGGGCTCGCCGGGCTCGGGATGGGCGTCGCGTTCTCCGCGATCGCGTACCTGACCCTGGCTCATTCCGAACCGGCCGACGTCGGGTCGAACTCGTCGGCGGCCCAGTTGCTCGACCAGCTCGCGACGGCGTCGTTCGTCGGTCTGGGCGGGGCGCTGCTGGTGCTGCTGGTCTCCCCCGCCGTCGCGATGCCGGTGCTGCTCGGGATCGTGGCGGTGCTGGGCCTGGCCGGCGCCGTGACCGCGTCCCGCACCCGCGTCCGGTCCTGAAAGTTCGATCGGCCCGCCCGGGCCGCGGGGTGGTGTATCGCAGAGGTGCCGTTCGCAGAGTGCAGGCCCCAGACCTGCGAATCGCTTCCCTACCACCTGCGTTATGCAACGGGCTCTCCTGCGATATGAAGGAATGAAGCCTGCGAATCGCAGACCTTTCGCTACCCTCGAGCCCATGTACCGGCATCGCCTGCTGATCGGCCCGCTCTCCGATGCCTTGGCCGATACCCCGGTCGTGGTGGTGGCAGGCCCACGGCAGGCGGGGAAGAGCACTCTCGCCACACACGTGGTGGCCGAGGCGAACGGTACGTGGCTCACCCTCGACGACGCTGCGATGCTCGATGCGGCCCGAGTGGATCCTGTCGGGTTCATCAGCGGGCGGAGCGGGTTGGTCGGCATCGACGAGGCACAACGAGTACCCGAGCTTCTGCTCGCGATCAAGGCGGAGATCGACCGCGAGCGTCGGCCGGGTCGTTTCCTGCTCACCGGATCGACACGCCTCCTCGGCGCCCCCAGGCTCGCCGACTCCCTCGCCGGCCGGATGGAAGCACTGACGCTCTGGCCGTTCGCCCAGGCCGAGCTCGGTGACGCGGGTGCCGCGCCGGAGCTGATCGACCGGGCGTTCAATGACAGCATCGGAGGGCTCCGACCTCCCGCCGTGACCAAGGCCGAGGTGCTCGATCGGGCCGGCGCCGGTGGGTTCCTCCCTGCGCTCGCGCGGAGCGGTCGGCGGCGAACCGCCTGGTACGACAGCTACGTCGCCGGCGTGATCGATCGCGAGGTTCGCGCCGTCACCGACGCCACCTACCTGCGCGAGCTGCCCAGACTGCTGCGCCTGTGCGCTGCCCGCACCTCCGGGGAGCTGAACATCGCAGACCTGGCACGCGACCTCGGGTTGTCCCGGCCCACGACCGACAGCTACCTCGCGCACCTCGAGGCTGTCTTCCTCATCCAAACCGTTCCCGCCTGGTCGACCAACCTCACCACCCGCGTCGTCTGCAGACCGAAGCTCACGATCACTGACACCGGGCTCGCCGCACGACTGCTGGGCGGTCGTCTGCGCACCGATGCCGACCTCGCCGGTCGCCTCATCGAGACCTTCGTCGCGGGCGAGCTGCGGGCACAGTGCGAGTGGTCGCAGACCCGACCTGGCATATACCACTTCCGAGACCGGACCGGTACCGAGGTCGACCTCGTCCTGGAGTCCGGCGATGGCCGCGTTGTCGGCATCGAGGTCAAAGCGGGCGCCACGGTGCGAGCCGAGGACCTTCGCGGGCTACGGCTCCTCGAGCAGCGCCTCGGTTCCGACTTCGCTGCGGGCATCGTGCTCTGCACCGCACCTGAGCCTCGGCACCTGGGTGGGCGACTCTGGATGCTCCCCTTCTCCGCGCTGTGGCATCCGAACGGGCCTGTCCCCAAGGCGAAAGCCGATGGCGACATCGACCCCTGATCGACCGGGAATCGTCGGAGCATCGATCCGCGGCGTGACACGTCAGCACGCGCGAGCGGAGGATCACGCCGAGCTTCGTCGGTCTCAGCGGTTCTCTCCGGCGAGGCGCTGATGAACACTGCGCCGTGCGAGACCGGTCAGTCGTACCTGCAGGCCCTCGGGCGGGTCGGCGCCCAGGAGCGTCGTCCCCACGGCGGTCGCGGACGTATCACCGGGCGCTGTCTCCGGCGAGGACGGTGCCACGACTTCGACCGGTATGAACTCCACGAACTCGCCGGCCGGGTGGTGTCCGACCCGTCAACACCCGGCAGGCCAATGCGCCAGGGCGGCGCGGGCGAGGGTGATGCCTTCGGGCGTCGTCCGTTCCTGCTCGCGGAACCGACTACCGGTGAGGGCACCCAGCCGCCGCAACATCGTCCGTGTCGGGCCTGCGGCGAGGTGCGCGTCGCGGGAGGTGAGCAGGGTGCCGTCGCCACGCATCCATCCGACGTCACGCAACGTCCGCGCGACGGTGCCGTCGAGATCCTCGGAGGACCCCGCGGCCACACCGATCATCAGCAGCAGCCCCGCCTGGTTCTCGCAGGCGTCCCGGGAGGTCGGCGGAAGTTGCTCGGCCAGGTGCCACCACAGCCCGACCGGATCGGCGCGCAACTTCTGTGCGCGCGCCGTGAGCAGCAGCTTTCCGCGGTACTTGCGCAGCAGACCCGCCTTCCGCGCGGACTCGCGCAGCTCCAGCACCGGAAGGGTCTGGTTCTCGCGGTTGTGCTTGCCGATCCACTCGTCGTCGAGTCCCAGCTCGGTCGCCGCCGCCTCGACGTGCGCCGGGGGCAGGTAGCCCGCCGAGGTCAGGGTGATGCCCCGGTCGCCGACCCGGTCGAGCAGCCAGGTGTAGGGGCGGACCATCCGCGCGGCGGTGTCCGCGTCGAGCGCTGCCGGCTCGTCGGGCATCGCCTGTCCGATCAGCTGTTGCAGCCGGACGGCTTCCCGGCGGTTCCGGACGGCGTGCACGAGGTCCGCGAGCGGGCCGGGCAGATCGACGGCCGGCGGCGCGGCGGGCCCGAGAGCGGCCAGCTCCGCGTTGATCGCGGCGATGTCGAAGGGCGTGGAACCGATCCGCGCAGGATCGACCTCGGGCCCGAACATCTCGGCGAACTCGGCACGGGCCCCGGCTGGGCGGGCCGGGTCGGTGGCCGCACTGTGCAGCTCGTAGCCGGCGACGCCGCCGATGTTCTCCGGCGGGCCCGGCCGTCGGCCCGCGGTGCACACCGCCCGCGGTCCCGGTCCTTCGCGCGGCAGTACCGTCTCCAGCCGCACCGTGTGCTGCCAGCCGTCGCCGAAGTCGTAGAGGTAGAACAGCGTGTCGCCGGGGCCGGCCAGCACCTCGTCGATCCGGACCTCGCCCTCCGGGATCCCGGTCTCCCCCTCCTCCACCTCGAACGGGCACAGGTAGTACTCGGTGTCCCGGCCGTAGTACTCGGTGCCGGAGCCGAACTGGTGCAGGTGGCTGTCGGTCCAGCCGAACGCGGCCTGCAGGACGTCGTGCAGCTCGTCGAGGAGCATGTCGGAGGCGAGCTCGAGACGACGCCACAACGGTGGCTTGGTACCGGTGACGTCCACGCGGACCCGATAGGTGACGACGTCGGCGCGCCGCTCCCGTCGCCGTGAGGGCGGAGCCGGCCGCTCGAACGGATCGAGGCCGGCACCAGGGCGTGCCGACATCAGCTGCTGCAGCACGGACCCCAGGTCGCCGGGACTCATCCCGGCGATCTCGTCCTGGAACCGCCGCAGCAGCTCGGCCTGCTCGGGTGACTCGTCCGATGGCCGTGGCACGGGCACCACGCTACGAGACGGCATGGGGCCCGACGTGCTCAGCCGGGAGTGCCTCCGACGATCCGCGGCAGCAGCTCGCCGACTCCCCCGCGCAGGACGACGGTCGCGACGTCGTCGTACGGCGTCGGCTCACCGTTGAGGATCACGACGTCGGCACCGGCCGAAGCGGCCACGTCGACCAGCCCGGCCGCCGGGTGCACCCCGAGCGAGGTCCCCACCGCGAGCAACACGTCGCAGCTCTGGGCCGCGTCGTGTGCCCGCTCCAGCACCTCGAGGTCCAGCGCCTGCCCGAACGAGATCGTCGCGGACTTGAGGATCCCGCCGCAGTGCGGGCACGGCGGGTCCTGCTCGCCGCCGGCGACCCGGTCCAGCGCCTCGGACATCGGTGCCCGCGCGGCGCACGAGAGGCACTCGGTGCGGTGCACCGTGCCGTGCAGCTCCACCACCAGTTCCGGCGACGAACCCGCTGCCTGGTGCAGCTCGTCGATGTTCTGGGTGAGCAACGCCAGCAGTCGCCCGGACCGTTCCAGCGACACCAGCGCCTCGTGCGCCGGTCCCGGGCGGGCCGACCAGACCGGGTGGGCGACCCGCTGCCGCCAGGACTCGCGGCGCACCTCCGGGTCGTCGCGGTAGTCCTGGAAGGTGGAGAGCCGCTCGGCCTCCGGGTTACGTGTCCACACGCCCTGCGGGCCGCGGAAGTCCGGGATGCCGGAGTCGGTCGACACCCCGGCCCCGGTCAGCACCGTCACCCGGCGGGCACGGGTCAGCAGGCCGGTCGCCCGGTCCACGTCCTCGGTCGCCGGCCCGGGTGGCACATCGTCGGGTTCCTGCACGGGAGTCACCGTGACACGGCGGGTGTGCCCGTGCACCCGGCGGCCCGGACGGGAGGCGTGCTCGCGGAAGATCCTCGAGAACGGAGCAAACCTCCCGGTCACTTCGGCTCCCGAGACGGTGATCATGCCCTGGGCCGGTCCACCGGAGCACGGGAACGGTCGTGCGAGCATGCCGCCGTGCGGTTGTTCGTCGCGGTCACACCGCCGCCGGACGCGATCGACGAGCTCCGGTCGGCGACGGCAGCTCTGCGCACCGGCTCGGAGCAGTTGCGGTGGAGCGCGCCGGAGCAGTGGCATCTCACGCTGGCCTTCCTCGGTGAGGTCGACGACCGTGCGCGGCAGGATGTGGTCGAACGGCTCGGCCGGGCGGCGGCCCGGCACGGCCCGTGCACGCTGTCGCTGGCCGGGGCGGGACGCTTCGGGCAGCGGGTGCTGTGGACCCGGGTGCACGGTGACGTCGACCGGCTGCGGCGCCTCGCCGCGTCGGTGCGGGCGGCGGCCCGCCGCTCCCGGATCGCCGTCGAGGACCGTCCCTACCG
This sequence comes from Pseudonocardia parietis, assembly GCF_017876315.1. Classification (GTDB taxonomy): domain Bacteria; phylum Actinomycetota; class Actinomycetes; order Mycobacteriales; family Pseudonocardiaceae; genus Pseudonocardia; species Pseudonocardia parietis. The sequence continues at coordinate 5,041,766 of NZ_JAGINU010000001.1, forward strand.
CCCGCACCTCACCCTCGCCCGGGCCCGCGGCGACGCCGACCTGCGCCCCGCGGTCGCCGCGCTGAGCGGGTTCGCGGGACGCGAGTGGACGGCGGATGAGCTGCACCTGGTGCACAGCCGGCTGGGGGCCGGGCCGGACGGGCGGGCGCACCACGAGCTGCTCCGGTCCTGGTCGCTGGGACGGAGCTGAGCGCGCGGGCACCCGGCCACCTTGCGACCGGTCACATCCCGGCGCGGGGCGCACGCCGCCACCTCGCCACCGGTCACCGCCCGGCACGGGTCCGCCACGCCGCTGGCGAGCCGTCCGCTGTCGTCCGGAGTCTCAGCTCCGCCCGAGCCGGGCCTTCGCCGCGTCGACCACCGCGTCCAGCCCCCGGCCGTGCGCACCGTGCCAGAACACCTGGTCACATGACCGGCAACGGGCGAAGCGGTCGTAGCACCGGCGGGTGCCGGGCTCGAGCCGGTCGGCCACCTCGGACTTGGCGACGGCCGCCAGCTTCCCGTTGCACGCCGGGCAGCGGGTCCACGGGTGCAGTGCCGGCGCGAACCGGTCGAGCACGTCGGCCAGCTGGTCCGCGGGATCGTCACCGCACACGTGCGCTCCCGCCCACAGCGCGCGCCGCATGAGCAGCCCGCGGTCCCGCGTCAGCAGGATCCGGTGCTCGTCGGCGGCGTGGGCCACCAGCGCGTCGTCGTCGGCCGGGTTCCGGTAGGCGGTGTCCACGCCCAGCACCCGCAGCCGGCGGGCGAGGGTGCCGAGATGGACGTCGAGCAGGAACCCGGTCGCGCCGGGCACCCGCTGCGGCCTCGTGACCGGTCCGATGTCGACGACCGCACCGGACCGGGGCCGGTGCGCGGCCCCGGTGCCGGCGCCGTCCACCGCCAGAGACCCCACCTCGGTCAGCGGGATCCCGAGCGACCGGACGACGTGCCCGACCGTCGCGCCGGGGTCGTGGCCGACCTCGACGGCCTCCCGGCGGCGACGCGGGGCGAGGAACAGCCACAACTCCCGGTGAACGCGGACGGTGAGCGGCGCGGATGCCATCGCCGCCCATCGTGCTCGCCCGGACGGCGGCCGCGCGAGTTCAGATGCCCGACGGCCCGGCCAGCAGCTCGGCGACCGCGGCGTCGATGAACGCCGTGTCGACCGGGTTCGCCCCGCCCCCGGCGAAGTGGCCCCAAACCCCCGGGATCGTCCGCAGCTCGGCCCCGTTGGTCATGTGCGACACCGCCCAGGCCTCGTCCTCGGGTGGGAAGTAGAGGTCCTTCTCGGCGGGCATGATGATCGCCTTCGCCCGGATCGAGGCGAGTGCCTCCTCGGTCGAGGAGAACCCGGGCGTCGCGCCGACGTCACCGTGCCACCACGTGTCGAGCATGGTGAGCAGGTTGTCCGGGTCCCGGCCGTCGAGGAAGAAGGCCTCCCAGAACCCGACGACGAAGTCCTCCAGCGAGGTGTGGCCCAGCTCGCGCCACACCTCGTCCCAGTAGAACGCCTGGGAGAACCCCCAACCGGCGTAGATCCGGGCGAAGGCGCGCAGTCCCTGCTCCGGCCACCGGTCGGCCGGGTAGCGGCCGCCGTCGAAACCGACCGAGGCCTCCAGTGCGGCCCGCAGCGAGTCGAGGAAGACCTGGTTGTGCGGCGCCGTGCGCGACGAGCCGCAGAACGGCAGCATCCGCCGCACCATCTCCGGGTGGCTGACCGCCCACTGGTAGGTCTGGCCCGCTCCCATCGACCACCCGAGCACCAGGGCCAGCGTGGAGATGCCGAACCGCTCGGTAACCAGCCGGTACTGGGCGTTCACATTGTCGATCACGCGGATCGGCGGGAAGGACGGGCCGTCGTCGGGGTGCGGCGCGTTCGACGGTGAGCTCGACAACCCGTTGCCGAGCATGTTCGGGACGATCACGAACCAGCGCGCCGGGTCGAGCGCCTTCCCCTCCCCGATCAGCCATTCGTTGTCCCAGTGCCGGCCCGAGTACCAGGTCGGATAGAGGACAGCGTTGTCCTTGGCGGTGTTCAGCGTGCCGTAGGTGCGGAACGCGATCCGGGCCGGGCGCAGCGTCCGCCCGCAGGTGAGGGGGAACTGCCCGATCTCGAACGTCTCGTACGGGACGTCGCGGCCGTAGTGGGTCACGACGACACCGCGCAGCTGCCGCGGTCCTTGCGCACCGGGCCGGCCGCCGAGGGCCGGATGTCGTCGTCGAAGATCGCGGTGGGTAGGTAGAGCGAGCAGCAGGCGTTCGGGATGTCGACGACGCCCGACACCCGGCCCTCGATCGGTGCCGACCCGAGCAGCAGGTAGGCCTGCGGGCCCGAGTAGCCGAACTTCTCCAGGTACGTGACCGCGTTGAGGCAGGCGTTGCGGTAGGCGACGGTGGCGTCGTTGTAGAGCTGGGTGTCGGTGGTGTGGTCGACGCCGATCCCGATGAAGGTCACGAACTCCGAGTAGCGCGGCTCGACGTTGCCGGGCATCAGGATCGGGTTGGTGGTGACGCCGTAGGTCTCCATCCCGCCCTTGATCAGGTCGACGTGGAAGTCGATGAACCCGCCCATCTCGATGGCGCCGCAGAAGGTGATCTCGCCGTCGCCCTGGGAGAAGTGCAGGTCGCCGCCGGAGAACAGGGCGCCGGGCACGTGCACCGGGTAGAAGACCCGCGAGCCGCGGGTGAAGTTCTTGATGTCGTGGTTGCCGCCGTTCTCCCGGGGCGGGACGGTACGCGCACCGTCACGGGCGATCCCGGCCAGCCTGTCGCCGGACGCCGTCCCGCCGAGCACCTCCTCATCCAGCGGCGGCAGGGCGAGCGCGGGTACCCGGTCCGGGTCGGTGGCGATCAGCGCGCGTTCGCGGTTGTTCCAGCGGGACAGCAGCTCCGGCGAGGGCGCGGTGCCGAACAGCCCGGGGTGCGTGATCCCGGTGTAGGAGACGCCGGGGACGTGCCGTGACGTCGCCTTCTGGCCGGAGAAGTCCCAGATCGCCTTGTAGGCGTCCGGGAAGGTGTCGGTCAGGAACCCGCCACCGTTCTGCTTGGAGAAGATCCCGGTGTAGCCCCAGCCCTGGCCGGGGGCCGGACCGCTCTCCTGCGGGACCGGACCGAGGTCGAGGATGTCGACGACGAGCAGGTCCCCCGGTTCGGCCCCCTCGACCGCGATCGGGCCGGACAGCATGTGCGCACCGCGCAGGTCGACGTCGCGGACGTCGTTCGCGGAGTCGTTGTTGCCGATCTGGCCGTCGGTCCACTCACGACATTCGACCCGGATCGAGGTGTCCGGGCGGACGGTGACGGCGGGCGGGATGTCGGGGTGCCAGCGGTTGTGGCCGGGCACGGCCTGGTCCCGCATGGACTTGGCCTGGTCGACGGTGAACACGACGTCGGGCATGGTTCCTGCTCCTTCTCGTCGCTGCTCGGGGTGGCGGCCGGCGCCGCTCACGGACGCGGCAGCGCCTGATGACGGGGGTCGCGGGTGACCGGGGTGGCGCGCCGGGACCGTCCCGGCACCGAGGAGACGACGGCCGGGGCGTCGCCGCTCGCGGCCGAGGCGTCCAGTGCCCGTCGCAGCCCGGGGTCAACACCGCGCAGGGCCGGCGCCCCGAACACCCGCGATGCCGTCGCTCCGCAGTCCGGGCAGCGCGCAGCCGATCCGGCAGCGGCCATCGGACGGACCTGGTCGAACTCTCCGCAGTCCGGGCAGCGGTGGGTGTAAGTGGGCACGGACACCTCCGAGGTGCTGTCAGTCGGAAATATGTCGATCGACAGTATCGGTGTCAAGGGAGCCGGTCGAGCACGTCGAACGACAGGCCGTCGGCGCGGGCGAGGTAGACGTCCTGGCGCAGGTGCCCGCGGCGCATCGAGACCGCGCCGCGCGGGCCGTCGAACCCGGTGTCCTCGGCGACACCGAGCAGGGCGGACGGCTCGACCGACCCGGCCCGTGCGGCGAGCCTGCCGAGCAGGGTGATCGCCTCGAAACAGGACTCGGCGAGGGCTCCGGGCACCGGGGCGTCCACCCCGAAGCGGGCGGCGTAGCGCCCGGAGAAGTCCAGCGCCGACGCGGTCGCCAGGGTCTCGAAGTACCCGGCCGCGGCGTAGAGCTCGCGGGTGGCGTCCGAGCCCGTCGCGAGCAGCATGTTCTCCTCCATCAGCGGGGAGAGCCGTACCCGGCTGCGGTCGGCCCCGGACGCCGCGAACGCCCGGTTGAACCGCACGGCGTCCGAGCCGACGAGGAACATCAGCACGCCCTGCGCACCGGAGCGCTGCACGCGGCCGACGACCGGGTCGAAGTCCTCGCAGCCGAGCGGGACGAACACCTCGTCGAGCACCCGCACGTGCGGGCTGCTCCGGGCGAAGCGACGCACGGCTCGAGCCGAGCCGCGCGGCCAGACGTAGTCGTTGCCGACCACGCACCAGGTCCGCACGCCCAGCTCGGCCGCCATCCAGCGCAGCGCCGGGAGCACCTGGGTCTCCGGGGTCTCTCCCGTGAGGAACACCCCGGGCGTGGTCTCGCCGCCCTCGTAGAGCGGGGCGTAGACGTAGGGCACCCGCCCGGCGACGACGGGCGCGAGCGCCTGCCGGACGGCGGAGATGTGCCAGCCGCTGACGGCATCGACGGCGCCGGTATCGAGCAGCCCGGTGATCTCGGTGACGATCTCGGAGGGGGCCCGGCCGCCGTCGACCGGATGCAGCCGGACCTCACGGCCGAGGACGCCCCCGTCGTTGTTCAGTTCGGCGCCGGCGAGGTCGCCGCAGGCCTCGCAGGCAGGTCCCAGGAGTCCGGCCGGTCCGCTGCGGGGGACGACGAAGGCGACGTCGAGCGTGGCGGTCACCGGCGTCACCTCCGAAACCGTGAAGGTGACAGTGTTTACGATGACAGCGACCGCGTCACTACCCCGAACGCTCTGGAGGCGACCGTGACCGCCGCCGAGTCGCGCACCGAGAGGAGCGCACGCGGAACGAGCCCGGGTTCTGAGAGGAGCGCAGGCGGAACGAGCCTGGGTTCTGAGAGGAGCGCAGGCGCAACGAGCCTGGGTTCCGACGCCGCTGTGACCGCCGCCCTCGGCCGCGCCGCGCACCGGGTGGACCGGCGGATCGACGAGATCGTCCGCCCGCCGGACGGCCCGGGCCTCGACGGCTGGCGGGTCCTGGAACTCCTCTCCGACGGAGCAGGGCACCCGATGTCGGAGATCGCCGCGCACGCGATGGTGCCCGCCCCGACGCTGACCAAGATCGTCGATCGGCTGGCGGAGCGTGGGCTGGTCTACCGGCGCCCGGACGGCGCCGACCGTCGCCGGGTGCTGGTACTGATCGCCGACCGGGGCCGTGAGCTGCACGCCCGGCTCGCCGGCCGGGTCGCGGCGGTGGAGCGCGAGGTCCGCGACGCCCTCGGGACCGATGTGGAGGTCGTTCTGGCCGCGCTGACGCGGGTGGGCGACCACGTACCCGGTTGACCGGCCGACCTGCCGACGACGTGGTGGCAATGCGGAAAGTCGTCGACTACGTCCAGTCGCCCCGGGCGCAGAGTGGGCCGTCGAAGTAGGACACCGCGACGTCGGAGTGAAGCTGTTCGCTTATGAGCTGGGTCACGGCCCGCTGAACTGACATCATGGGACGGTGCCGGCTGATGACGGGGACGGCTGGAAGCAGCCTCCCCCACCGCGCCCTCGTCACCGCAACGTCGTGTTGTTGCGGCTGTACGACGCTCCTGTGTTCCGCGACCCGCTGGCGTGGTGGACGGCAGTGTGGGCTGTGCTGACATTCGTTGCGATCCTGACAAGCCCTGCTCCACGCACCTCGAGCCTTCCACCGCTGGTGGACGCACTACTGGCTGCGCTGTTCTTCAGCCTGTTGCTGGGCATACTTCCCGCGTGGCTACGACTGCAACTGCGAAGGCTGCTCTGGAGCCGGCGCAACCGTCGTGTGTCAGCCGACGGAGCGCCCTCAGGCCCCGGCACGACCTCGGGAAACGACAGCACGGTCCGGTTGCCGGCCGTCGGGCCCCGTCCTGGGCCCGGTCCTGTCGCCCCTCCATCCGCGCCGCCGCCCGCCGGTGGGCCTTCGTGGCCGGGGAGGGGCGTTCCACCGCGAAGTAGCACCGATTCTCGAGACGCCCCATCCACTGCAGCGGCCGAAGACAGTGCGTCGCTCCCGAGTCGTGCGAATGCGCAAGCGGTCGACGGCGCGCCTGCTCCGCCTGCTCGTCCACCGGCGACCGACTCCGCACAGCCCGAGGGTGCTCGCCCGACGTCGGTCAGAAAACCGACCACGATCAGTGAACCCACCACGCTCTCTGACGAGGCCGTCGCGTCGTCAGAGACGCTTCGGGAAGCCCGCGCGCTCCAGTACCCCGTCGCCCGAGCAGTCCGGTTTCTGCAGTCCGCGCCGACCCCCCTGGACCAGTACCAGGCGCTGCTCGATGCGGCCGACGAGCTCTGCATCGTGGTCGGAGCGACCGGCGCCGCATGGTTGAACGCCACCGGTGCCGATCCGGACGCCATCGACGAGCTCGTCACCGCCTACGGTCGCGGAGTCACCCAAGGAAGTTGGGTGAGCGTCGCCCGAAAGGCGGCGAAGGCAGCGACGACGTCGGGCGACGCTCCGCACGCCCTCACAGCCTTCGCACGCAAGCCGACCAAATCCTGGCTCAACCAACTGGACGAACTCACCAAGGAGCGCAACAACGCCGCGCACGGGATGCGCCCGCGCAGTCAGGCTCAAGCGGCCGAGCGCCTCGACACGCTCCTTCCGAGCTTGGAGACGGCGCTCCGAGGCGCAAGCTACCTCGGCTCACTGCCGTGGATCCTCACCACGTCCAGCTCCTACCGGACTCACGATCGCACCTTCGATGTGGCTGCCCGTCTCGTCATGGGCGACCACCCCGAGTTCGAGCCGTCCCGGTGGACGGTGACGCTTCCGCTGGAGAACGACCGCGTGTACCTCTTCCCCGATGGCGGAGAGCCCATCGACATGACGCCCTTCATCATCATCCGAAACTGCGAGGTGTGCCGGTCGCCCGAGCTCTTCCATTCCGACCGACGCCCTGGGACCGGTGGCACGATCCTGAAGAACGCGGCAGGTCACGGTGGCCCGCTGACCGATCACACCCTCGATGAGGAGTTCCGCCGCCTCAACGGTGGCTGACCGTCAGCTGCCCTCCTCCAGATCACCCTCGCTCTCCAGGTACGCCTGCCGCAGCGCGTCCAGGGTGGACTGCTCCGGGGACTCCCACAGCCCGCGGTCGACGGCCTCGAGGAGCCGCTCGGCCATCCCGTGCAGCGCCCACGGGTTGGAGTCGGTCAGGAACTTGCGGTTGTCCGGGTCGAGCACGTACTCGGCGGTCAGCGACTCGTACTGCCAGTCGGCGATGACGCCGGTGGTGGCGTCCCAGCCGAACAGGTAGTCGACGGTCGCGGCCATCTCGAACGCGCCCTTGTAGCCGTGCCGGCGCATCGCCGCGATCCAGCGCGGGTTGACCACGCGGGCGCGGAACACCCGGGCGGTCTCCTCGTGCAGGCTGCGGGTGCGGACCGACTCGGGGCGGGTCGAGTCCCCGACGTACGCGGCCGGCGCGGAGCCGGTCAGCGCGCGCACCGTGGCGACCATGCCGCCGTGGTACTGGTAGTAGTCGTCGGAGTCGGCGATGTCGTGCTCGCGGGTGTCGATGTTCTTGGCTGCCACCGCGATCCGCCGGTAGGCGTTCTCCATGTCGTCCCGCGCGGGGACGCCGTCGAGGCCGCGGCCGTAGGCGTAGCCGCCCCAGGTGGAGTAGACCTCGGCGAGGTCGGAGTCGCCGCGCCAGTCGCGGGAGTCGACCAGCTGCAGCAGGCCCGCGCCGTAGGTTCCCGGCTTGGAGCCGAAGATCCTCGTCCGGGCGCGGCGGTCGTCGCCGTGGCGCTCCCGGTCGCTCTCCACATGCGCCCGCACGAAGTTCTGCTCCGGGGCCTCGTCGAGCTCCGCGACGAGCCGCACCGCGTCGTCGAGCAGGGCCAGGACGTGCGGGAACGCGTCCCGGAAGAACCCGGAGATGCGCACCGTGACGTCGACGCGGGGCCTGCCGAGCTCCTCGAGATCGATCACCTCGAGGTCGCGGACGCGCCGGCTCGCGTCGTCCCACACCGGGCGGACGCCGAGCAGCGCGAAGACCTCGGCGACGTCGTCACCGGAGGTGCGCATCGCGGACGTGCCCCACACCGACAGCCCGACCGAACGCGGGTAGTCGCCGTGGTCGGCCCGGTACCGCTCGACCAGGGACTCGGCCATGGCCTGCCCGGTCTCCCAGGCGAGCTTGGACGGCACGGCCTTCGGATCGACCGAGTAGAAGTTGCGCCCGGTGGGCAGGACGTTGACCAGCCCGCGCAACGGGGAGCCGGACGGGCCGGCCGGGATGAACCCGCCGTCGAGGGCGTGCAGCACCTGGTCGAGCTCGTGCGCGGTGGCGTCGAGCCGGGGCACGACCTCGTCGGCGGCGAAGCGGAGCACCGCCTCGACGGCCACCGGGTCGGCTCCGGGGAGCACCGCCGCGCCACCGCCGGTGCCGCCGGGGACATCCTCGGGGCCGGTGGAGGCGACGTCCAGGTGCTCGGCGATCACCGCGGGGGCTGCGTCGGCGTCCCAGCTCCGGGCCTCCATACCGGCGACCATCGCCCTGGCCACCTGCTCGACGGCGTCGGTGCGGGCCCCGGTCTCGGAGCCGTCCTCGACCAGCCCGAGCGCCTGGCGCAACCCGGGGACGGACTGCTCGCCGCCCCACATCTGCCGGGCCCGCAGTACGGCGAGCACCAGGTCGACGCGCTGCTCCCCCGACGGCGCCAGGGCCAGGACGTGCAGGCCGTCCCGGATCTGGACGTCCTTGATCTCGCACAGCCAGCCGTCGACGTTCATGAGCATGTCGTCGAAGACCTCTTCGTCCGGGCGTTCCTCCAGACCCAGGTCGTGGTGCATCTTCGCCGCCGTCATCAGCGTCCAGATCTGCTGGCGGATGGCGGGCAGCTTGGCCGGGTCGAGCGCGGAGATGTTGGCGTGCTCGTCGAGCAGCTGCTCGAGGCGGGCGATGTCGCCGTAGCTCTCGGCGCGGGCCATCGGCGGGATGAGATGGTCGACGAGGGTGGCGTGCGCGCGCCGCTTGGCCTGGGTGCCCTCGCCCGGGTCGTTGACCAGGAACGGGTAGACCAGCGGCAGGTCGCCGAGCACCGCGTCGGTCCCGCAGGACGCCGACATCCCGAGGGTCTTGCCGGGCAGCCACTCCAGGTTGCCGTGCTTACCGATGTGCACGATCGCGTGCGCGCCGAACCCGCCCTCGGCCGCCGGTGCGGCCAGCCAGCGGTAGGCCGCCAGGTAGTGGTGCGACGGCGGCAGGTCCGGGTCGTGGTAGATCGCGACCGGCTTCTCACCGAAGCCCCGCGGGGGCTGCACCATCAGCGTCACGTTCCCGGAGCGCAGCGCAGCGACGACGATGTCCCCGTCCGACACGTAGTGCTCGCCGGGCGCGGCGCCCCAGTGCCCCTCGACGCCGTCGCGGAAGTCCTGCGGCAGCGTCTCGAACCAGCGGCCGTAGGTCTGCGCCGAGATCCGGATCGGGTTGCCGGCGAGCTTCTCCTCCGACAGCCAGTCCGGGTCCTGCCCACCGGCCTCGATGAGCGCGTGCATCAGCGCGTCGCCGTCACCGGTCTCGACGCCCGGAAAATCGCCGGTGTCGTAACCAGCGGCCGCCATCGTCCGCAGCAGCGCGATCGTCGACGCCGGGGTGTCGAGCCCGACCGCGTTGCCGATCCGGGCGTGCTTGGTCGGGTACGCCGACAGCATCAGCACGATCTTCTTGTCCGCGTTCGGGACCCGCCGCAGGTTCGCGTGGTTGACCGCGATCCCGGCGACCCGGGCGGCACGCTCGGCGTCCGGGACGTAGATCGACAGGCCGTCGTCGTCGGTCTCCTTGAACGAGAACGGGACGGTGATCAGCCGGCCGTCGAACTCGGGGACGGCGACCTGGGTGGCGACGTCCAGCGGGGACAGCCCGTCGTCGTTGTCCTCCCAGCTCGCGCGGGAGGAGGTCAGGCACAGCCCCTGCAGGATGGGGACGTCGAGCGCGGCGAGCTCGGCGACGTCCCACTCCTCGTCCTCGCCGCCGGCCTGTGCGGACGCCGGCTTGGTACCGCCGGCGGCGAGCACGGTGACGACCAACGCGTCAGCCCGGCGCAGCGTCTCGAGCAGCTCGGCGGGTGCCTGGCGCAGCGACGCGCACCAGATCGGGAGCGGGCGCGCACCCTTCGCCTCGATCGCCTCGCAGAGCGCCTCGACGTAGCGGGTGTTCCCGGCCAGGTGCTGGGCGCGGTAGAAGAGCACCGCGACGGCCGGGCCGTCGTGCTCGATCGCCGCCCGGTCCAGCACGCCCCACTCCGGCAGCTCGACCGGCGCCTCGAACCCCTCGCCGGTCAGCAGCACGGTGTCGGAGAGGAAGGCGTGCAGCTGACGCAGGTTGTCGGTACCGCCCTGCGCCAGGTAGGTGTGCGCCTCCGCGGCGATACCGGCGGAGGTGGTGGAGAGCTCCATCATCTCGGCGTCGGGCGCCATCTCGCCGCCCAGACAGACCAGCGGGGTGGCCCGGGTCCGGAGCAGGTCGAGGCCGGCCTCGAGGTACCGGTACCCGCCGAGCACCCGGACGATCACGATGTCGGCCTCGTCGGCCATCGCGGCCAGCTCGTCGTGCAGCACCCGGTTCGGGTTGGCGAGCCGGTAGTCGGCGCCGCTCGCGCGGGCGGAGAGCAGGTCGGTGTCCGAGGTGGAGAGCAGCAGGATCACGGGGTTCCCACCCGACGGAGTGCAGGCGGGGTGGGCATCGGAGCTGTGCGGGCGCGCGTCATCGGCGGACCTTCCTCGGGATCCTCGTCCCATGCGGAGGTGGAGCGGCGGGTGGTGGCAGTGTCTGGCTCTCCCCGGAGGGATCACAGTGGCGGGACCGCGCCGGACTCGCACCGGCTTCCTGCGTCCCCACCCGCCGTCTTCGGTTGTCCGGTCACCTTCCGCAAAGTGCCGGTCCCACGTCAAGGTACGCCGCGCCTCCGGTGGTGAGCGGCACGTGCGGCACGCCGAGGCACCGGGACGCACGTGCCGCGCCTACACCGGGAGCCGATCCCGGCCGGTCTCACGCAGTGTCAGCACGGTGACCGCACCGACCAGCGCGACGCCGAGCACCCAGTACGCGGGTGCCATCGGGTTTCCGGTGCTCTGCACGAGCTGCGCGGCCACGTAGGGGGCCGTCCCACCGGCGAGGATCGTCCCGATATTGAATCCCAGGGCAACCCCGGTGTAGCGGATCCGGCGCGGGAAGAGCTCGGTGAACTGAGGGAAGGCAGGGACCTGCGCGAGCCCGTTCACTGCCATGTAGACCACGTAGACCAGCGTGACCACGACGATGCTCGACGTGGCACCGAGCAGCGCGAACGCCGGCCAGGCGATCACCAGGTAGAGCGCGTACGCAGTCAGCAGCACCGGTTTGCGCCCGAACCGGTCGGTGAGCATCCCCGCCAGCGGGTAGGTGGCACACGCCAGTGCGATACCGATCGCCGAGGCCCAGTAGATCGACTGGGCCTCGAAGCCCTCGGTCTGGATGAGGTAGGTGCTGAAATAGGTCAGTCCCACGTAGCCGGTGCCGTTCATCGCGATCGCGATTCCGACGACCCGCAGCACCGCACCCGGCCGTTCCCGGATCACGCTCAGCAGCGGACTGCGGACGACCTCGTTCCGCTCGGCCATGGCCTCGAAGTCGGCTGTGTCCTCGAGCTTCACCCGGACCCAGAGGCAGATCAGAGCGAGTGGGACCGCGATTAGGAACGGGATCCGCCAGCCCCAGGCGGACATCTTCTCCGGCGTCGTCAACGCCGTGACCACCCCCACCACAGCTGCGGCCACGGAGAAGCCGAGCGTGGATCCGATCGGGGTGAGGGACCCGTAGAGACCGCGCTTACCGGGCGGCGCCGACTCGGCGACGTAGGTCGCTGCGCCACCGATCTCGCCACCGGCGGAGAAACCCTGTGCGAGTCGAACCAGCACCAGCAGCACCGGGGCGAGGACTCCCGCGGTCGCGAAGTCCGGCAGCATCCCGAGGATCCCGGAGAAGGCGCCCATGGTCACGACGGTGACCACCAGCGCGTGCTTACGGCCACGCCGGTCACCGAGCCGGCCGAAGAACCACCCGCCGATCGGTCGCATGACGTACGCGGACCCGAACACGGCGAGGGTGAGCAGGATCGAGACGCCCGGCTGATCGCTGGGGAAGAACAGCGGTCCGAGCGTGACCGCGAGAAAGGCGTAGACGCTGAAGTCGTAGTACTCGATCAGCGTGCCGACCCCGCCGGCCAGCGCGGCACGGCGGGCGGACGGTGGTGATGCGGATGCGGGATGGGCACCGGGGCCGGCGCCATCCGGCGGAGACGTCGTCTCGGACACGATGAAGCTCCTGATCGTCGCTGATCTCGGGGGGAAATGGGGTCAGGTACGAGCGTGCTCGGCGAGCAGCAGCTTCAGCGAGCCACCGGCCTCGATCACCCGGGCCACCCGTGCGCTCGGCGGGGTGCCACACAGCACGTCGCTGGTATCGAGGGTCACGACTGCGGTCCGCCAGTCGACCGACACGCCTGCCTCGATCCGGACGGCACCGGAGATGCCGGGCACGGTGAGCAAGGGCATCCCGTTGTAGGTCTCGCCCCGCCAGAACCCGGGCGAGAAGGAGTCGGCGAGTACCGCGGCGATGCCGAGATCTCTCAGGGCCACCATCGGCGGGTAGTGCGGGTGGCCGTACCCGAAGTTCCGGCCACCGACGATCACGTCCCCCGGCCGTACCCGTTCGGCGAAGGTCGGGTCGTAGGCCTGCATGACCTTGCTACGCAAGAACTCGGCGTCGTAGGACTTGATGTTCTCGACACCGATCACCAGATCGATGTCGAAGTCGTCGCCGAAGACCCACGCCACCCGTCCGGTGATCACGTCCGGTGGAGGCGGGTAGTCCCGCGCGGCGCTCACCGGCCCGTCACCTCCCGGGCGGCGGTGATGGTGCCCGCCAGCGCGCTCGCCGCCACGGTGGACGCCGAGCCCATGTAGATGTTGGCGCCGGTGCTCCCCATCCGGCCGGAGATGTTCAGGACACCGGTGGAGATGCAGTTCTCATCGGGTTGCAACGGCTTCTGGTAGCCGAAGCAGAAGTCGCAGCTCGACCGGGCGATCTGTGCGCCCGCCGAACGCAGCACGTCCAGCAGCCCCTCGTCCTCGGCCTGGCGGTGCACCGCGTCCGACGTCGGGACGACGTTGAGCTCGACCCCGGGTGCGACGGTCCGTCCGTCGAGCACCGCGGCAGCCGCGCGGATGTCCTCGATGCGGCCGGAGGCACAGGAACCGATGAACGCTTTCGTCACGGCCGTGCCGTCGAGGTCGGAGGCGTCGCGGGTGTTCGCCGAGCGCGCCGATCCCGGCAGGACCACCTGCGGAACGATCGTGGCCAGGTCGTAGTGATGGACGGCCCGGTACTCGGCGTCGGCGTCCGGCGACTGCGGGACGAAGTCGGTACCACCGGCCCGCCGTGCATGCTCCAGGGACGCCGCATCCGGCTCGAACACCGCCGAGACCGCGCCGGTGAACATCGCCATTCCACAGAGTCCTTGCCGGTGGTCGATCGACATCGACCGCGCGCCGGGGCCACCGAACTCCATCACCTGATGAGCGCATCCGTCGGCACCGTGATCGCCGATGATGCGGTGCACCAGGTCCCGGCTGTCGACGCCGGGCCTGAACTCCCCGGTCAGCTCGAAGCGGGTCGTGGCCGGGACGTCCAGGAAGATCCGGCCGGAGACCCACGCCTCCAACAGGTCCCGACGTACTCCCCAGCCCAGCGCGCCGAACGCGCCCGCACCCGAGATGTGCCCGTCGAAGTGGATGAGGAAGTTCCCGGGCTGGGCGTAGCCCAGCTCCGCCATCACCTGGTGCCCGATCCCACGGGCCTCGTGCAGCGCGATCCCGTAGTACTCGCACCAGTCGCGGGTGACCTGGTGCACCTCCTGCTCACGGGCGTCACCACGGGTCAGCATGTGGTCGATGAACACGACGTAGCGTTCCGGCTCGGCGAGCTCACGGATTCCGAAGTCGTCGTGCATCTGCCGGAACATGACATCGGTGTAGCCGGGAAAGTCGTAGGCGATCATGTAGTCCGGCCGGATCGGGAGGTTGTCCCCCGCCCGTACCGACGGCACGCCCGCTGCCCGGGCGAGGATCTTCTCGGTGATCGTCGAGCCCACCGTCACACCACCGCCGTGGGCAGGTACGCGTGCTGCTGGCGCTCGATCTCGGCCATGCCGATCAGCTCCACGAAGTCGTGGTGTCCCAGGCCGTCCTCGCTGACCGACGCGGGCGGCTCGCCCGCCGCCAAGCGGCCCAGGCAGTGCTGCGCCGCACCGGCTACGGCCATGAGCACCTGGGTCGGCAGCAGTGCCAGTCGCACACCGATCTGCTCCATGACCTCCGACGTGAACTCGCGCTCGGTCCACGCCGACGCGGTCAGGGTCGCTGTCAGCGGCACACCGGCGACCTCTCGGCACCGGGCCCACTCCTCGACCGTGGTGAAGGTCTTCGTGACCGGCATGATCATGTCGGCCCCTGCCCGCACGTATGCCTCGGCGCGACGCAGAGCCTCGTCACCCTTCGCGTCGGTGCGCGCGATGACGATCATGTCGCCGGCCGCGTCCTTCACCGCCCGGACCTTGCCCTCGGCCTCGGCGAGGTCGACGAGGTCGACCTCGGCCCCCGGGATCAACGGGCAGCGCTTCGGGGAGCGTTGGTCCTCCATGAAGACCGCGGCCACCCCGGCATCGGCGAACCGGCGGGCGGTCCGGCCGGCGTTGACGGCGTTGCCGTACCCGGTGTCGATGTCGGCGATGACCGGCAGCGTGCTGGCCTCCCGGACCGTGCGGACCGCCTGCAGGTTCTCCGACATCGTGTACAGCTCAGCGTCCGGGTAGCCGAGCGCCGCCGAGATCGCGAAGCCGGACGCGCACAGCGCGGGGAACCCGGCCTGCTCGGCCAGCCGTGCGGTCAGCCCGTCCCAGACGCCGGGGGCCCGGACCACGCCCGTGGAGATCATCTCGCGCAGTTCCACACTGTCCACCTCTCTGTGCGTGTATCGTGATGCGATACGCGTTCCGAAAATGTGGCTGAGCGACCCGCCATGTGTCAAGACGTCGGTGCGCGCCGGTCACTAACCTGGTCCGGAACGACACGACGAGTGAGGTGACAGTGGGCGGTGCGGCCCCCCTCGAGGGCACTGACGCGACGAGCCGGGAAACCGTGGGGTCGGTGCTGCGCGCGTGCCGGCTGCTCGAGCAGTTCAGCGCCGATCGGCCGGTGATCACGTTGGCCGAACTGACGGCAGCGACCGGACTCAACAAGCCGACCGTGCACCGGCTCATGACGTCGTTCGTCGAGGCGGGATGGGTGCACCGGGACTCCGCGGGCGCCTACCGCATCCGGATGCCGGTCTTCGCGGTCGGTGCGGCGGCGCTGGCCGAGTTCGACCTGCGCACCGAGGCACGCCCGGTGCTGGAGGAGCTGGCCGCGCGGTTCGGGGACACCGCCTTCCTGATGGTGCCCGCGGACGCGGGGGCGGTCTGCATCGACCGGGTCGAGGGCGGGAAGCCGCTGGTGGTGGCCGGTATTGGAATCGGGACGGTGCTGCCGTACAACGCGGCGGCGGCTCCGGTGGTGATGGCAGCATTCGATTCCGCCGTCCGGAATCGTGTGCTGGCCGACGAGCTGGCGGCCTTCACGGAGGTCACCCACGTCGACCCGGCGGAGTTCACCGCCCACCTCGACGAAGTCCGGACCACGGGTATCGCGGTCAGCCGCGACGACTACCTCGGCGGTGTGTCCGCCGTCGCCGCACCGATTCTCGGCCGCGACGGTGCGCTCGCGGCCACCGTCAGTCTGGGCGGGCGCAGTGAGGACTTCACCGGCGCCGAGGGCGACGCCCGCGCGGCCGCTGTGGCCGACGCAGCACATCGGCTCAGCACGACCGTCGGCGCACGGCCCGCCTGACCGGCTGGGTTCATCCTGGATCCGCGGCCCGGCCGAGGTCCCGGGCCCGCAGGGCGAGCCACAGCTCGTGCCGGTCCTGGGCCGAGGCGAGCCGCCGCCCACTGATCCACTCGGCGGCCTCGACCCGGTTCCGGACGGTGTGCCGGTGCACGCCCAGCGCGGACGCCGTCGCCGCCCAGTGCCCGTTGTGCTCCACGAACGCGGCGACCGCGCGCAGCAGGTCCGGCCCGCGGGGGTCGGCGTCGAACGGTCCGAGGACGGCGTCGGCGAAAGCCCGTAGCCGGTCGTGGTCCAGCAGCGCGAGCAGCATCCGGCTGGAGGCGACGTCGGCGGCGTGCGCGGGGTGCCCGGTCAACCGGGCCATGGGTAGCGCCGAGCGGGCCTGGCGCAACGACACCGCCAGAGCACCGGGCCGGACGGCGATGCCGATCCCGGCCGGACGCCCTCCGGCGAGCGCCCCGAGCACCGCTTCCAGGTCCACCGAGGCCGGTACCGCCAGCTCCACCCGGCCGCCGGTGCCGCCTGTCTCGTCGCCGCCGGGCGGCCGGCGGCCCGGCACCGGGGAAGAGCCCGTTGCCGGGGCAGGGCGCGGTACGCGGCCTTCCCAGGACCGAGCCGGTGCCGCCCCGTCGGAGACGTCCGGTCCGGAGACGACCCGCACCAGCGCGTCCGGCAGCACCGCGGCGAGATCGGCGGCGAGCTCGTCGGGCCGCGGCGCCGCGACGACCGCGGCCCGCAACTCGGCCTCCGGCAGACCGGCGGCGGCGAGCCGGCGCCCGGCGACGTCGTCGTCGACCACGCCGCGGTCCAGCACGGCGAGCAGCCGTTCGCGGTCCCGCCGGGATGCGGCGTCCAGGCCGGAGCGGCGTTCGAGCTCCAGCGACAGCAGCGAGACCAGGTCGCCGGTGACCTGCTGGGGCGGGGCGCCCGTGGCCGGGCCGTCGATCAGCAGCAGCGCGCGGATCCGGCGTGAGCCGAGGGGATGGACCTCACGACGGCGCCCGGCGTCGCCCGGCCGTGCGGGCGTCACCTCGACCGCTGCCCCGAGCAGGCCCTGCCCCCGCACGTCAGCGATGGTCGTCGTCAGCTCGTCGGCCAGCTCGGCCGCGCCCTGCACCGGTGCGGCGGCCAGGACCCGGCCCAGCAGGTCCACGACCACGCCGGTGCGGCCGGTCGCCTCGACGTGCGCGGCCAGCACCGCCTCCGCTCCGCCCGGTGCGACGGCGGCCGCGGTCAGCGCCCGCTGGGTGCGCAGCGCCCACTGCAGCCGCGCCCGCTCGGCCACGTCACGGTAGGCGAACACCGCCTTGGTGACGGCGATGAACGGCACGCCGTCGGGCACCGAGAGCAGCGGCAGCCCGGCCCGGCGAGCGGCGGTGACCAGTGCGGACGGGGTGTGCCGGTGCGGCAGGTCGGCACCGAGCCCGACCCCGAGCGCGACCACACCGTGCGCACGCAGGTGCCGCGCGTAGCCGGTCAGGGCGTCGACATCGCCGGGCAGCAGGAACCCGACGGTCAGCACCAACTCGCCTCCCTGCAGCCAGTCACCCGGCTCGACCAGCTCGGAGACCGCCGCGGCGGCGACGGTGGCGTCGAGGGCGGCGTCGTCGACGGCCTCGCGGCCCAGCCGCAGCGCCGGGTCGCCCAGCAGGGCCCGCAGTGTCACGCCGGTGGATGGCATGGACGTCATGTCGAACAGCATCGCCCGAAGTTCGACGTTCCGTCACTTCTGCCGCCGGCCCGCGCGGAGGACGGTGTGCCGAACCGCACGAGGAGGTCACCCCATGCCCATCGGCCCGACCGACGCCGGCGCCGTCCCCCGCTTCGCCGGTCCCGCGACGTTCGCCCGCCTGCCCCGGCTCGACGAGGTCGACCGCGCGGACGTCGCGGTACTGGGACTGCCGTTCGACTCCGGCGTCTCCTACCGCCCGGGTGCCCGGTTCGGGCCGGCGCACGTGCGGGCGTCGTCGAAGCTGCTGCGGCCCTACCATCCACCGCTGCAGGTGTCGCCGTTCGCGGCACAGCAGGTCGCCGACGCGGGCGATCTCGGCATCAACCCGTTCGACATCGCCGAGGCGGTGAGCACCGTCGAGGCGGCCGCGGACCGGCTGCGCGCGGACGGGACGACGCTGCTCGCCCTCGGTGGCGACCACACCGTCGCGCTGCCCCTGCTCCGCTCGGTGGCCCGTACGCACGGCCCCGTCGGCGTCGTCCACTTCGACGCGCACCTCGACACCTGGGACACCTACTTCGGTGCCGACATCACCCACGGCACGCCGTTCCGCAACGCCGCCGAGGAAGGCCTGCTGGACCCGCGGCGCTGCCTGCACGTCGGCATCCGCGGGCCGCTCTACTCCGAGCAGGACCTGACGAACGACGAGGTCCTGGGCTTCCAGGTGATCCACACCGACGCGTTCCAGACCGAGGGACTGCCTGCGGTCGTCGAGCGGATGCGACGGCGGCTCGGCACCGGTCCGGTGTACGTGTCGGTCGACATCGACGTGCTCGATCCCGCGCACGCGCCCGGCACCGGGACACCGGAGGCCGGTGGACTGACGAGCCGGGAACTGCTGCACGTGCTGCGTGCGCTGGTCGGGGTCGACGTCGTCGGCGCCGACGTCGTCGAGGTCGCCCCGGCCTACGACCACGCCGAGATCACCGGCATCGCCGCGGCGCACGTCGCCTACGAGCTGCTGTCCGTGCTGGCCACCAACCGCGCGAAGGACTGATCGCCGTGGACGTCACCGTCGTCGTCCTCTACCTGGCCGCGATGATCGCCTTCGGGTTCTGGGGCCGCCACCGCACCCGCAACCGCAGCGACTTCCTCGTTGCCGGTCGCCGCCTCGGCCCGTGGCTGTACTCGGGGACGATGGCCGCGGTCGTCCTCGGTGGCGCCTCCACCATCGGCGGGGTCGGGCTCGGCTACGAGTACGGCATCTCCGGGATGTGGCTGGTCGTCGCGATCGGCACCGGGATCCTGGTGCTGTCGCTGCTGTTCTCCGCGCGGATCCAGCGCCTCGGCGTCTACACCGTCGGGCAGATGCTGGAGCTGCGCTACGGCAGCGGGCTGGGCGCACCGTCCGGTGTGGTCATGTGGGCCTACACCCTGGTGCTCGCGGTGACCTCGACGATCGCCTACGGGACGATCTTCGGGGTGCTGCTGGACATCGGGCGGGTGCCGGCGATCGTGATCGGCGGGACCGTGGTCGTGGTCTACTCGACGCTCGGCGGGATGTGGTCGGTGACGCTCACCGACTTCGTCCAGTTCCTGATCAAGACGGTGGGCATCTTCCTGGTGCTGCTGCCGGTCGTCCTGTGGCGGGCGGGCGGTTGGGACGGCCTGGCCACGGCCGTCCCGGCGGATGCGCTGTCACTCACCTCCATCGGCGGCGGCACGATCCTGACCTACTTCGTCACCTACGGGTTCGGGCTGCTGATCGGGCAGGACGTCTGGCAGCGGGTGTTCACGGCCCGCTCCCCCGGCGTCGCCCGCTGGGCCGGCGTCGGTGCGGGCGTCTACTGCCTGGCGTACGGCGTGGCCGGGGCGCTGATCGGGACGGCCGCGCAGGTGCTCGTGCCCGGACTGGCCGAGCGCGACGACGCGTTCGCCACGATCGTCGGCGCCGTCCTGCCGCCCGCCGCGGCCGGGCTGGTGCTCGCCGCCGCACTGTCCGCGGTGATGTCGACCTCCAGCGGTGCGCTGCTGGCGACGGCGACGGTGTTCAACCAGGACCTGCTCGGCCGGTACCGGCGGTCTCCCGAACACGACGAGGTGGCCGGTACCCGGTGGGCGGTCGCCGCGTTCGGCGTCATCATGATCGTGATCGCCTGCCTGCTGCAGGACGTCGTCGCCGCGCTGACCCTCGCCTACGGGATCCTCGTCGGCGGCCTGCTCGTGCCGATCCTCGGCGGTCTGGTGTGGCGACGGGCGACCCGGGCCGGTGCGCTGGCGGCGATGGCCGTCGGGACCGTCGCGACGCTCGGGACGATGCTCGTGCTCGGCGATCTCTACGCGAACGAGCCGGTGTTCGCCGGGGTCGGTACCGGGCTGGTCGCGTTCGTCGCGGTGTCGCTGCTGACCCGTCCCACCGGCGACGACGTCCGCGCCGAGTGGGATCGGCGCACCGTGGCGGCTCCGAAGGTCTGATCACCGGCCGGGTGGACCGCTTCCCCGGGCGGGTGACCGGGCCGGTGCGCCTCCTTGCCGCGCCGCGGGCCGCCGACGACGCTCACCGCGCACCGTCCCGGCCAGCCGAGGAGCCCCGTGTCCCGACGCATCCTCACCGTGTTGCTCGGCACGGTGCTGGTCACCGCGCTCACCGTCCCCGCCGCGCACGCCGCCCCGGAGATCCCGATCGACGACCGCGCGATCGTCGACGTCTCGGTCGCGACGGTGTGGACCACACCGACCAGCGCCCGTGAGCGGGACCGGGACGCCCTCGGTGCCCCCGCCGACCCGGCGGGCTGGCTGGCGTCGATGACGGCGTCCGACCGCCGAGAGCTGACGACGGCGTCCCGGACCCAGACCCAGGTCCTCTACGGCGCCCCGGTCCGGGTGCTGGAGCAGCGCGGCGACTGGACGCGGATCGCGGTGCCCGACCAGCCCAGCGGCAAGGACGACCGCGGCTACCCCGGCTGGGTCCCCTCGGCCCAGCTCACCGACGGCGCCGCGTTCACCGGGCTCGCGGCGGCGCTCCCGACCGGGACCGTCGACGGTGTCGCCACCACCTGGCTGTACCGCGACGAGGCCCGCACCGACCGGCTGCGCGAGGTCAGCGCCGGGACCCTGCTGCCGGTGCTCGCCGGTGGCGACGGGTCCGTCGAGCTGGCGCTGCCCGACGGCGGTACCGCCTGGGTCGACGCCCGGCACCTGCGGGTCGGCGAGGCGCCTCCCGCGACCGGCGCGGACCTGGTGCGCACGGCGCGGCTGTTCCTGGACCGCCCCTACCTGTGGGGTGGCCGGTCCGGGTTCGCGCCGGACTGCTCCGGCCTGACCGGGCTCGTGCACGCGCTGCACGGGATCACGATCGGCCGCGACGCCGTCGACCAGGCCGATGGCGGGCGTGCCGTCGAGCGGGACCGGCTGCAGCCCGGTGACCTGCTGTTCTGGGACTCCCCCGCCACGCACGTCGCGATGTACGCCGGGGACGGGATGATGATCGAGGCGTTCGACGCCTCGACTCCGGTGCGCCACACCCCGGTGCGGTTCGACGACGCGTACTCCGGCGCCCGCCGGTACCTGCCCGGCACCATGTGACCGACCCCGCCGCGGTCGGTCGGGGCCGGCCCCGGTTCCCTGTGCCTACAGTGGCGGCGTGCCGACGACCGCCCGCACCCGTACCGACGCCTGTCCCGGCGTCGTATCGCCGCACCTCGCGGCGGACGGTGCGCTGGCCCGGGTCCGGCTCCCCGGCGGGATGATCTCCGCGTCCGCCCTGCGCGCCGTGGCCGCGCTCGCCCGGGACGCGGGCGACGGCTCGGTGCACCTCACCTCCCGCGGCAACCTGCAGCTGCGGGGCCTCGACCCGGCCGACCCGCGCCCGGTGCAGCGCCTCACCGAGGCGGGGCTGTTGCCCTCGGTCACACACGAGCGGGTCCGCAACGTCCTGGCCTCCCCGTTGTCCGGGATCGCCGGCGGATGCGCCGACGTCCGGGGGCTCGCCGCCGCCCTGGACCGCGGTCTGTGCGCCCGCCCGGGGCTCGCGGCGCTGCCCGGCCGGTTCCTGATCGCGATCGACGACGGCCGCGGCGACGTCGCCGGGGAGCGTCCCGACCTGTGCTGGCGGGCGAGCACCCCGGACGACGGTGACCTCCTCGTCGCCGGCACCCGTACCGGCCTGCGGTGCGGGCCCGCCGAGGCGCCCGAGCTGCTCCTGGACGCAGCTGAGGTGTTCCTCGACCTGCGCGCCGAACACACCGACGATCCCGAGGCCCGCGCCTGGCGCGCCACCGAGCTCCCCGACGCCCCCTCCCGCATCGCCCGAGCGCTCCTACGCGAGGCGCCGGCCCGAGGAACACACTCCCGCCCCCCAGAGGGCGGCACCGTGCACCTCGATGCCGAGTCGCGAACTCGCGCCCACCTCGACTCGACGTCGCCACCGCACCCACCCCGCCGAGAGTCACGTCATGGTTCGCCCGGGAGCAACCACGTGACTCTCGACGACACGTCCGTCGTCGGGGAGGTCGGTGGCGGCAGTGTGGGGGTGGGGGTGGTGCTCGGAGAGCTGTCCGCGTCGCACATCGAGCTGCTCTCCGATGTCGCGCCGGAGGTGCTCGTCACGCCGTGGCGGACGCTCGTCCTCCCCACGCCGGTGGCCGGCGCGATCGATCGGCTCCGTGCGGCGGGTCTGATCGTCGATCCGGGGCACCCGGCGCTGCGGGTCAGTGCCTGCGCGGGCGAGCCGGGCTGCGCCAAGTCCCTCGCCGACGTCCGCGGCGACGCTCGCGAGCTGATCCGGCTCGACCCCACCGGGCCCGTGCACGTCGCCGGGTGCGCCCGGCGCTGCGGCGCCCCGCACACCCCGCACACCGACGCCGTCGCCACCGGGCCGCTGACCTACGAGATCGACGGCACGAGCCCACCGGGGCCCCTGCGCCGAGCCGCCGCACCCCCGAATACGACCGCACCCCCGAGTGCCATCGCACCGGGCGACGCAGCGCACGCCGCACCGGGCGTCCCGGCCGCACCAGGCCACGCCGCGCCCGCCGACACCACAGCCCCGCCCGACCGCACCCCCGCAGGACCGACCGAGGAGCCACCGCTGAGCGGCCACGACTACATCACCGACGGCGCCGAGATCTACCGGCGCTCGTTCGCGACGATCCGCGCCGAAGCCGACCTGTCCGGGATGCCGCCCGGGATGGCCGACGTCGCCGTCCGGATGATCCACGCCTGCGGACAGGTCGACCTCCCCACCGACATCGGGGCGTCCGAGCACCTCGTCGACAGCGTGCGGCGGGCGCTGAAGGCGGGCGCGCCGATCCTCTGCGACGCGATGATGGTCGCCTCCGGAGTCACCGCGGCCCGGCTGCCCGCCTACAACGAGGTGCTCTGCCTGCTGCGCGACCCGCGCGTCCCGGAGCTCGCGACGGAGATCGGCAACACCCGCTCCGCGGCGGCGTTCGAGCT
The DNA here is from genome assembly GCF_017876315.1 of Pseudonocardia parietis. GTDB lineage: Bacteria > Actinomycetota > Actinomycetes > Mycobacteriales > Pseudonocardiaceae > Pseudonocardia > Pseudonocardia parietis. The sequence continues at coordinate 5,064,957 of NZ_JAGINU010000001.1, forward strand.
GCTCACCGACCGGTTCGAGGGTGCGGTGATCACGATCGGCAACGCCCCGACGGCGCTGTTCCACGTACTCGACCTCATCGACCGCGGTGCGCCGCGCCCCGCGGCGATCCTGGGGATCCCGGTCGGGTTCGTCGGAGCCGTCGAGTCCAAGCAGGCCCTCGCCGCGCGCACCGACCTGGAGTACCTCGTCGTACACGGCCGCCGCGGCGGTTCGGCGATCACCGCGGCCGCGCTCAACGCGCTGGCCCACGAGCAGGAGATCATCGCGTGAACCCCGACGTACGTCGTCCCGCCCAGGGGCCGGACAGCACCGGCACCCTCTACGGCGTCGGCCTGGGCCCCGGCGACCCCGAGCTGACCACGATCAAGGCGGCCCGGCTGGTCCGCGACGCCGACGTGATCGCCTACCACTCCGCCCGGCACGGCCGCTCCATCGCGCGCCGGATCGCCGAGCCGCACCTGTCGGGGACCGCGGTCGAGGAGGCCCTGGTCTACCCTCTCACCACCGAGACCACCGACCACCCCGGCGGCTACCAGGGCGCGATCGACGAGTTCTACACCGAGGCCGCCGGCCGGCTCGCCGCCCACCTGGACGCCGGACGCGACGTCGTCCTGCTCGCCGAGGGCGACCCGCTCTTCTACGGCTCCTACATGCACATGCACAAGCGCCTGGCCGGGCGCTACCGCACCGAGGTCGTCCCCGGTGTCACGTCGATCAGCGGGGCCGCCGCGGCCCTCGGCCAGCCGCTGGTCGAACGCGACGAGGTGCTCACCGTGCTGCCCGGCACGCTGCCCCCCGACGAGCTGGCCCGCCGGCTCGCCGACACCGACTCGGCAGCCGTCATGAAGCTCGGGCGGACGTTCGGCAACGTCCGCGACGCGCTGGCCGACGCCGGGAAGCTCGGCCGGGCCCGCTACGTCGAGCGGGCCACCATGGACGGCCAGCGCACCGGCGCCCTGTCCGATGTGGATCCGGGCGGGGTCCCGTACTTCGCGATCGCGCTGGTCCCCGGCGAGGTCGCGGCCTCGGTCCCCGACCAGGAGAACGACGACCACCGGTTCCCGCAGGCGGAGCCCGCGCCGGGGCACGGACCGGGCGAGGTGGTCGTGGTCGGGACCGGGCCCGCCGGGCGGGACTGGCTGACGCCGCAGGTCGCCGCGGCACTCGCCGGGTCCGACGATCTGGTCGGGTACGGCCCCTACCTGGACCGGGTGCCGCCGAACCCGCGCCAGACCCGGCACCCGTCGGACAACCGGGTGGAGGCCGATCGGGCCGCCCACGCGCTGGACCTGGCCGCGGCCGGGCGGCGGGTCGCCGTCGTCTCCGCCGGGGACCCGGGGATCTTCGCGATGGCCACCGCGGTGCTGGAGGTGGCCGCCGGGCCGAAGTACCGCGACGTGCCGGTCCGCGTGCTGCCCGGGCTGTCGGCGGCGCAGGCGGTGTCGGCCGCGGTCGGCGCTCCGCTGGGCCACGACCACGCGATGATCTCGCTGTCGGACCGGCTGAAGCCGTGGGACGTCGTCGCCGGCCGGCTGCGCGCCGCCGCGGCGGCCGACCTGGCGATCGCGATCTACAACCCGCGCTCGAAGGCCCGCCCCTGGCAGGTCGGCGCGGCCCGCGACGTCCTGCTGGAACACCGCGCCCCCGGCACCCCGGTCGTGCTGGGCCGCGACGTCGGCGGGTCCGGTCAGCGGATCACCGTCACCACGCTCGGAGAGCTGGACCCGGAGCTGGTGGACATGCGGACGCTGGTGATCGTCGGATCGTCGACCACCCGGGTGGTCGAGCGCGGCGGTGGGCCGATCGTCTTCACCCCCCGCCACTACGGCGAGGGGACGACGACCGGCTGATCCCGCAGTAGCGTCACCGCGGTGAGGACCGTGCACCACTTCGGACCCGACGACTGGGAGGCCGCCCGGACGGTGCGGCTGGCGGCCATCCGGGACGCGTTCGGGGAGCGCAGCCAGTTCTTCCGCGAGCAGGCGGCGCTCGAGGAGGCAGCCTGGCGCACCGTGCTGGCCGGCCACGCGCGGTTCGGCGCGTTCGTCGACGACGCCCCGGCCGGCACCGTCTGCTGGCGGCCGGACGGTCCCGACAGCCTGCTCTACGGCATGTGGGTGCGCCCGGACGTGCGCGGGAGCGGCCTGGCCGGTGAGCTCGTCGACGCCGTGCTGGCGGTGGCCCGCCGGCACGGGTCCCGGGCGCTGCGGCTCAAGGTGGAGCCGGGCAACGCCCGGGCGCTCGCGTTCTACGCGAAGACCGGGTTCCGGGTGCTCGAGGCACCGTGCGACGGCGCCCGCCACCCGACCGGTCTGGTCGTCATGGAACGCGCCCTCGACTGACCCGCGCCGGCACCGCAAGCTCCTGCAACCGGGTCGGGAAGCGGTTCCGGGAGGAGCACCGTGGGGCTGCGCGTGACCGGGTGCGGGAGCTGAACCGGTTCGAGCCGGGGAGGTTTCGCCCGAGGGATGCGAGACACGATCCGGCGGTGGAAGGCCGGCGACCGTGACCGGTTCGGGCAGTGCCACCCGTAGCGAATATCCTCCCTGGGTGGCGCCCACACCACGCCAGTGCCTCGACATCGGGTGGTCTCGCCCGGTGTCGTTCGCAGCATCGGCCGGCGCATGGAGTGCCTGCCGGAAGGGTGGTTGCAGTGACCTACGTCGTGACCGCGCACCGGTGGGAGCGCGGGTGGGAACTCCACATCGCCGACGACCAGGGCGCCGAGGTCGGTGTCACGCAGGCTCGGTCCCTGACCGGGGCCGAGGTGATGGTGCGGGACTACCTCGCGCTCGACGACCGCGACGACCAGGCGCCGGTGGAGATCCGGCCGGTGTTCGACCCGGCCACGGACCGGCGGATCGCGGAGGCGCGCGCGTAGGGAACCTCCGGTCGCGGTGGGCGGCGTATGTGTCGCACCCGCGCTGACGGTTCCCCGCTGCCGAGCTCACAGGCCCAGCGCCGCCACCGCGTCGGCGACGGTCCCCACGCCGGTCACCCCCCGGGGCAGCGGCGGCCGATCCACCACGACGACCGGGATCCCGCGCTCCCGGGCCACCGTCAGCTTCGGCGCGGTCGCGTCCCCGCCGGAGTCCTTGGTGACCAGCACGTGCGGATCGATCTCGGCGAACAGGTCGCGCTCGGCGGCCAGGTCGAACGGGCCCCTGGCGAGCAGCAGGGTGTGCCGGGCCGGCAGCGGCGGGGGCGGCGGGTCGACGGCGCGCACGACGAACCGGGCGTCGACGCCCGCGAAGGCCGCCAGCCCGCCGCGGCCGGTGGTCAGCAGGACCCGGCCGTCGGGGCCGGGCAGCAGCGGCCCCAGCGCGGTCGCGGCGTCGGCGACGGAGGCGACCCGGTGCCAGCGGTCCCCCGGCCCGGGCGTCCATCCCGGACGGCGCAGCACCACCAGCGGGATCCCGGTCGCGGCGCAGGCGGCCGCGGCGTTCGCCGTCATCCCGGCGGCGAACGGGTGCGTGGCGTCGAGCACCGCGGTCACGCCTTCCGCGCGCAGGTAGCCCGCGAGCCCGTCGGCACCGCCGAAGCCGCCGATCCGGACCTCGCCGTCCGGGAGCCGGGGGCTGCGCACCGCCCCGGCCAGCGACGACACCACCCGGATCCCGGCCTGCGCCGACAGTGCTGCGGCCGCGGCCCGTCCCTCGGTCGTGCCACCGAGAACCAGGACCGTGCGGCCGGCGGGGGTGCGCGGATCGGTCACGACCGCCAGGGTAGGCGGATGACGATCACGACCGCGGTGTTCGACGTCAACGAGACGCTCTCCGACCTGTCCCCCCTGACGAAGAGGTTCACCGACCTCGGCGCACCCGAGTGGGCCGCGTCGTACTGGTTCACGAGCACGCTGCGCGAGGGCATCGCCCTGGCCGCGGGCGGCGAGCTGCGGACCTTCTCCGAGATCGGCGCCCAGACCGCGGCCCGGCTGCTGCGCCGGCACGGCGTGCGCTGGGCCGACGCCCGCGCCCGGGAGGTCCTGGAAGGGTTCCTCGAGCTGCCCGTGCACCCCGACGTCCACGACGGCGTCGCGGCCCTGCGTGCCGCCGGGCTGCGGCTGGTGACGCTGTCCAACGGCGCGAGCGGTGTCGCCGAGAAGCTCCTCGGCGACCACGGCCTGCGCGCGCAGTTCGACCACGTCCTCTCGGTCGAGGATGCCGGGATCTGGAAGCCCGCCCCCGCCGCCTACGAGTACGCACTGCGGACCTGCGGGATCACCGCGTCCGAGGCGGTCATGATCGCCGTGCACCCGTGGGACCTGCACGGCGCGGCGCGGATCGGGATGTCGACGGCCTGGCTCGACCGGGACGGCGAGTCCTACCCCGCCTACCTGGACGCGCCGACGTTCACCGTGCGCGCGCTGCCCGGGCTCGCGCCGCTGCTGGTCTGATGCGGCTCAGCGGCGGAACAGGAAGATCCCGTAGCGGTGCTCGGGATCGACCCACTGCGCCTGCAACCGCGGACCGTGCACCGCGACGTCCGCGCAGAACCGGTCGGGATCGAACTTGGCGGAGAAGCCGACGTTGATCCCGTCGCCGCGGGGCACCTCGAGGTCCAGATCCAGACCGGGCAGCGCGACCCGCTGGTCGCTGCGGGCCCACAGCCGTCCCTCGACGACCTCGGCGCGGGTGTCGTAGTGCGCCACCGGCATGAAGTCCGCGAGATCCACCTGCCCGCCGAAGCGGCGGGCCAGATGACCCAGGTGGTTGAGGCGGAAGTCGGCGAACGCCGTGTGCCCCGGCGGGTCGTTGTAGCAGGTCTCGAACACCGGCGCCGGTTTGATCAGGTCGGCCGAGACGAGGAACGCGTCGCCGGGCCGCAGGGTCGCGGCGATCCGGGCGAGCAACGCCTCCCGTTCCGCGGCGGTGGTGTTGCCGATGTTGGCGCCGAGGAACAGGACGGCGAGCGGCGGGCCGCCGTCGTCGCGCAGCCGGTCGAGCCCGGCCTCGTAGCGGCCCCACAACCCGGTGACGGTCAGCCCGGGGATCGTGTCGAACCGGTCGGCGCTGTGCTCCAGCATCTCCCGGCTGACGTCGACCGGAAGGTAGGTGGTCCGGCGGCGACGCGCACACGCCTCGAGCAGCAGCCGGGTCTTCTTCGCGCTGCCCGACCCGAGCTCGGCGACGCGGCTGCAGCCCAGCTGCCCGGCGATGTCGTCGCCGTGGCGCCGCAGCAGCTCCCACTCGACACGGGTCAGGTAGTAGGTGGGCAGCTCGGTGATCTGCTCGAACAGCTCCGAGCCGCGCGCGTCGTAGCCGAACCACGGCGGGATCCGCGGGACCGGTTCGGTGAGGCAGGCGCGCAGCCCGTCGGCGTCGTCGAAGAACGCCGCGCCGGACTCGAGCTCGACGACGTCGGCGGCGGTCACCGGCCGGACCCGTCCGGCAGCGGGTGGCGCAGCGCGGTGCGTCCCGCGGCCCACCGGTCCAGGAGCAGGGCGTCGAGCCGGCCGCCGAGGAACCCGGCGGCCCGGATGCCGAACACGACGTCGGCGGCGAGCGCGGGCTCCTCGGCGAGCAGCGGGGCCAGCACCCCGCGGCGGACGATCTGCTCGTGCACCGCGTCGGCCTCGACGTGCTCGTCGTAGAACCGGATCGCCGCGGGCCCGCAGCCGAGCCGGCGCATGGCGCGCACCAGCCGCTCCGATCCGGGCGACGACGTCAGCTCGACCAGCGCGAACTGCCCGACCAGGGCGCCACGCAGGCTGCGCCGCAACCCGCACAGCGACATGAAGTTGACCTCGGCGAGGGTGGCGCCGGGGACCGCGTCGACGTAGTGGCCGTAGCCGGTGTGCAGGCCGAGCTCGGCCATCATGTCGGCGAACAGGGTCGCGTGCATGCGGGCCGGGTCGCCCCCGCCGTACTCGTCGTGCTCGACGGTGACCAGCGCGGCCTTCGCCGCGGGCGGCAGCCGCGGGATCACCCACGCCTGCGGGTCGGCCTCCTTGAGGTGGTAGATCGACCGGTGCGCGACGTACTCGCGCAGCTGCCACAGCTCACCGCGCCGGTGCAGGTGGTGCGAGACGCCGGTCTCCGCTCCGGCCCCGACCGGCTCGACCAGCAGGGCGTCGACCGCGGCTGCCACGTCGTCACCGGGTTCGACGTCGGTGCGCAGTGCGGCCAGGAAGCGTTCCTCGAGCTCGGTGCGCAGTGCGAGCAGGCGCAGGTCCCACTCGAGGTCGTCGTCGACACCGGCAAAGCCGCGGTAGTGCAGCTCGTAGCAGCAGTGCAGGGCCAGCTGCAGGTCGTCGCCGTACGGATCCGCCGCGGCGGGATCGGGCAGCTGCGCCACCGCCGAGCCGTGCAGCACGGCGAGCACGGCCTCCGACAGCGGGCCCCGCGCGGCGGGCAGCGGCGCGAGCCCGGTCCGGACAGCCAGGGCGGCGCTCGACAGGGTGGTCACGATCCTTGCTCCTCTCGGACCCGGGTGCGGTGGCTGGTGTCGCAGAAGGGCGGGCGCCGGGTGCGCCGGCACGTGCACAGAGCGGTGACCGGGCGGTCGGACCGGACCCGGCGCCCGTCGGCCAGCTCGATCTCCACCGGGCCGTGCACCAGGACCGGGCCGTCGTCGGTCAGTGTCACCCGGGTCGGCCGGGCCGGCTCAGCAGGCACGGACGGCCTCGATCACGACCAGCTCCTCCTCGACGGCGCCGCGCTCGGCCAATCCGCGCGCCTCGTGCAACGCGGCGCGGGCCCGCATGACCGGCCCCAGCGGGATCCGGACCCGGTCGGCGACGCGGGCCGTCATGCCCCGGCCGGCGAGCCGGTCGAGCGTGCGCTGCGCCCCGCAGACGGCGCTGTGCACCAGCACCAGCGCCCCGTCCGGCACCAGATGGTCGGCGGCGCCGTCGCAGATCCGGTCGATCACCAGGCGCCCGTCACGGCCGCCGTCCCAGCAGCGGCCCATGCCACGGCGGGGCAGCCGGTCGGTCGACGACGGCACGTACGGCGGGTTCGCCGTGAGCAGGCCGAACCGGCGCCCGTGCACCGGGGCGAACAGGTCACCGCGGTGCACCCGCAGCCGGGTCCGGTGCAGCCGCGCGTTGAGCCGGGCGGCCTGCACCGCCCGCCGGGACACGTCGACCGCGGTCACCGACGCCGCACCGGCCCGGGCCGCGGCGAGCGCCGCACTGCCGGTGCCGGTACCGAGATCGAGCACGTCTCGCCCGCGGGCGAGACCGGAGCGGGTGAGGGCCCGGGACAGCAGCTCGGTGTCGGACTGCGGCCGGTAGACCCCGGGCGGGCTGATCAGGAAGGTCGCCACGTCAGGACGCCGTCCCGCGGGCGGCGACGGCCGGAGTGTCGGTCACGAGGAACCCTTTCGTCGTGCGGACGGTGCGCGACCCGGGTACCCGCCGTCGCCTGATCCATCCGTGATCCCGTCCACCGAGGACTCCGCCGAGGGCGCGCGCAGGGTGTCCAGCAGCTCCGTCTCGACGGCGGCCAGGCGTGGATCGGTGAGGACCGCGCGGGTGCGCGGCCGGGGCAGATCGACCGTGATCTCCCGCCGCACCGTGGCCGGGCGCGGCGAGAGCACCAGCACCCGGTCGGACAGGAAGGCGGCCTCCCGGACGTCGTGCGTGATCAGCAGGATCGTCCACCCGTAGCGTTGGCGCACCGACTCCAGCCACTCCTGCATCCCGGTACGGGTGAGCGCGTCGAGCGCGCCGAAGGGCTCGTCGAGCAGCAGCACCTGCCGCCCGCCGACGACCGTGCGCAGTAGGGCCGCCCGCTGTCGCATCCCGCCGGACAGCTCGTCGGGACGGGACTGCTCGAACCCGGCCAGGCCGAACGGCTCGAACAGCGCCCGCGCACGCTCGCGCGCCTCCCGCCGGGACGCCCCGGCGACCTCCAGCCCGAGTGTGGTGTTGTCGAGCACCGTCCGCCAGGGGAACAGCAGGTCCTGCTGGGGCATCAGCCCGAACGGGGCGCCGCGGACCGGGCCGCCGTCGACCTCGACCGTGCCGGAGACATCCGCCCCGTCGAGGATCCCGGCGAGCGCGCCGAACAGCGTCGACTTGCCGCACCCGGACGGCCCGACGATCGACACGAACTCCCCCGGCGCGACGCCGAGGCTCAGGTCGTCGAGCACCGGCAACGCCCCGTAGGACACCGACAGGTCCCGCACCGCCACCTTCATCGCCGATCACCTCGGTACCAGGGCGTCACCAGGCGTTGCACCAGGAAGGTCAGCCCGAACAGCGCGACCGACAGCACCGCCGTCACGCCCACCGCGGCGAGCACGAGATCGGTACGGAACTGGTTCTTCTGCAGCTGCATGAAGATCCCCAGCCCGGCCCGGGCTCCGACGTACTCGGCGAAGATCGCACCCGTCACCGCGTAGGTGATCGCGATCCGCAGCGAGGTGAAGAACGACGGCAGCGCCCCCGGCAGCCGGACGTAGCGGAACCGCTGCCACCGCGAGGCGCCCATGCTGCGCAGCAGCGCGGTCGCCGACCGGTCGGTCGCGGCGAAGCCCTCGATCAGTCCGACGGTGACCGGGAAGAACGTCACCAGCGCGATGACCAGCACCTTCGGCAGCAGGCCGAACCCGAACCAGATGATCAGCAGCGGCGCGATCGCCACCACCGGCAGCGTCTGCGACGCGACCAGCAACGGCGTCACCGCGCGCCGCAGCCACGGCGAGAAGTCCACCGCGATCGCGATCCCCCAGGCCACGGTCAGCGACACCGCGAAGCCGATCACCGTCACCTGGATCGTCGGCAGCGCGTTCTCCCACAGCGCCGAGCGGAACGCCCAGCCCTGTTCGAGGACCCGCAGCGGCGACGGCAGCACCTGCGGCCGGGCGCCGGTCAGCGTCACCGCGACCTGCCAGGCCACCAGCAGCGCCGCGACCACCAGGACGGCCGGCGCGAGGCGGCGGGTCACGGCGCCAGGAAGTCGTTGGTGAACCAGGTCGAGAAGTCCGGCTTGCCGGTCACCGGCGCGCCGTCCGGCCCGGCCACGGTGCCGGTGTCGTAGAGGAAGCCGGAGAACCCCTCCCAGCGCTGCGCACTCTGGTACCCGATGCGGCCCTGCTCGTCACGCAGGAAGTCCCGGGCGAGCATCTGCGCACCCTGGTCGACCAGCGCGTCTGAGGTGAACGCAGCCGGGTTCGCCTCTTTGAGCATCCGCGCCGCCTCGGCCGGCTTCTCGGCGGCGAGGGCGTACCCGCGCTGGACGGCCTGCACGAACGCGCGCGCCCGGTCCGGGTTCTCCCGCAGCCAGGTCGAGTTGCCGGCGAGCAGCACGTTGTAGGCGTCCGGGAAGCCGTAGTCGGTGTAGCGGAAGGTCTTCAGCGGCTCGTTGCGCAGCGTCGCCTCGATGCCCTCGACGTTGAGGAAGGGCTCCGTGAAGTCGGCCCGGCCCGCGTAGAGCGCCTCGTAGGCCGCGGTGTCGAGGACCTCGGTGCGGAACTCGCCGCGGCCGCCGTCGGCCCGGATCACGGCCTGCATCTTCGGGACCTCGCCCGGCCCGCCGAACCCGGCGTAGATCTTGCCGTCCAGGTCGCGCGGGCTCCGGATGTCGGTCCGGTCGGCGCGCACGGCGATCGCGCTCGCCCAGTGCTGCAGGATCGCCATCACCGAGGTGATGTCGGCACCGGCGGCCTTCGAGTAGGTGAACGAGTCCTGGAAGCTGATCCCGAAGTCGGCGGCGCCGGCGCCGACCAGGGTGTCCGGCGAGGTCGCGTTGTAGGGCAGGAACTCGACGTCCAGGCCCGCCTCGCGGAAGTACCCGGCCTGCTGGGCGGCGTACAGCCCCAGGTGGTTGGTGTTGGGCGTCCAGTCCAGCGCGACCCGGATCGGCCGGTCGGCGCCGGTCTGCCCGGCGGCCGCGCATGCGGACACCACCAACAGCAGCGCGACGAGCAGGACGACGGGGCGGGCACGTGACAGCACGAGAGAGGCCTCCCTACGCCGGTGTCAACCGGATCAGGTTCGAACGGTCGACGGCCGGTCCTGCCGCCCTCTCAGCCTCGGAACGTGGGCTCCCGCGGTACGCCGATCAGCCTACGCGGGCGGGCGGTCCCCGACCACCGGCCACCACCGTCATCTGGCGCACAGGCTCGTCACCGAACGTGGTTACCTGGTAGAGGTACGCGAGCCGGTGCCACCGATCCGGACGCCGAGCATTATCCTCCGATGCGATACGACGACGCTGCGTGATCGAGCCCCGTACCCGGACACGGGTACCGGCGCGGCGTGGAAGGGACGAGATGGCGGCCTCCCCCTGGATCTCCGGCGCCCCCGGGCGGCCCTCGCCCGATCCCTCCCCCGCGCTGGTGCGGGTGGCGCTGCAGGCCGGGGCGACCTCGGTCGCCCACGTCGACGTCGCCGCGATGCTGTCCGGGCTCTGCGTGGCGCTCGTGCCCGCCGCCGGCGTCGCGGGGGCCGCGCTGCTCCTGCGCGAGCCGGCCGATCCACGGGACCCGGAGGCGCGACGCGTGTTCGGTTCGGACACCGCGGCGACCCGGCTCGGTGATCTTCAGCGGAACGCCGACGCGGGCCCCGGTCCGAGCGCCGAGCGGGGCGAACGCGTCCTGCTCACGCCCGACCTCACCCGCTCCGGTCCACCCGAGCTCGCCGCAGCCGCGGCGGACTTCGGGCTGGTGCGGTCGCTCACCGTCCCGGTGCCGGTCGCCGGGCGCACGGCCGGGGTGCTGCAGCTGCTGGCCCGGGGCAGGCCCGGGGACGAGCTGACCGACCGGCTCGCCGTCGCACTGCAGCCACTGGTGACCGCGATGGCGGCCCGGATCGCCGACGTCCGCGAGCTGGCCCGGCTCGAGCGGGAGGCCGAGCGGGCCGCGTCGGCGCCGTCCGCCCCTGCTCCCGTACCCCGGCTACCCGCACCGCGCGACCCCGTCGGCGGCCCTCTCCGTCCCGGGCCGGGCACCGGGCCGCGACCCACGGACCGGACCGCCCTCGTCCCCGCCGCCCGGCAATCGGGTGCGACGCACGCGGCCCCTCGGATCCCGTTGCAGCGGCGCGCCCGGCACCGCCGCGACGACTGACGCGCGATATCGCCGGCGCACCGGCCGCCCACGCACCGCTCCGGCGGCGTCGCCGGCTCAGTGACCCGGCGGCCCGGCGCCCGCGTCGGCGCTCTGCTCGGCCGCGCGTGCCGCCTGCACCTGGACGTGTTCCTGCAGGTAGGCCGACACCCGCTGCCGACTGACCCCGAACAGGCGGCCGATCCCGGCGATCGACTCCCCCTCGTCGTGCAGCGCCACCGCCTCCTCCCGGCGGAAGCGCCCGCCGACGGCGCCGAGCCCGTCCAGGGCGCGGGTCACGCTCTCCACGATCAGCGGCCGCTTCTCCCGCGGCACGATCTGCCGCCAGCTCGTGCCCTCGGCGCGCAGCTCCTGCAGCTCCCGCACCCGTTCCCGGGCGGACTCCAGATCCGCGATCGACGCCTCCAGCTGGGCGCTCAGCGCCGCCAGTGCTCGGTCGGCGTCGTCGGGCCCACCGCTCGCACCCGCCACTGCGATGCCCTCCTCCGCCGTCGTCACGCCGCCGAGCCTACGGGTCCGTGGTCCCCCGTTCGGGGAGCACGCGTACCCTCAGCGAACGCAAGGGGGGTTGCGCCCTCGGACGGGTCGTTCGCGGCAGCGGATCGCGACACGGGAGGCACGGGTACATGGTGCGGTACGACGTGGTCATCGTCGGTGGTGGCTCGGCCGGTGCCGTGCTGGCGAACCGGCTCAGCGAGGATCCGGCCCGCCGCGTCCTGGTACTGGAGGCGGGCCGGCCGGACCACCGCTGGGACCCGGTGATCCGGATGCCCGCCGCGCTGTCGCGCGCCTGGGGCAACCCGCGCTACGACTGGTGCTACACCACCGAGCCGGAGGAGGGCCTCGACGGCCGCCGGCTCGCCGTCCCGCGGGGGAAGGTGCTCGGCGGGAGCAGCAGCATCAACGGCATGGTCTACCAGCGCGGCCACCCCGGCGACTACGACCGCTGGGCCACCGGCGCCGGCGCGGCCCAGTGGAGCTCCGCGCACTGCCTGCCCTACTTCCGGCGCCTGGAACGGCGGCTGTCCGAGCACCGCATCGCCCTCGACGCCGACCGCACCGGTCCGCAGATCCTGGAGCGCGCCCCGGCCACCGGGCCGCTGAACGACGCCTTCCTCATCGCGGCCCGCCAGGCCGGGCACGCCGTGGTCGAGAACGTCAACGGGCCCCTGCAGGAGGGCTTCTCCCGTACCGAGCGGACCATCTTCCGCGGCCGCCGCTACTCCTCCACCGACGCCTACCTCTACCCCGTCTCGGCGTCCCGGCCGAACCTGCAGATCCGGACCGGTGCGGCCGTGCGGACGTTGCGTTTCGACGCCCGCGGCACGCGGGTGATCGGGGTCCGGTTCCGCACCGCGGACGGTCTCACGCACGACGTGGACGCCGACGAGACGATCCTCTGCGCCGGCGCGATCGCGACCCCGCAGCTGCTGCAGGTCTCCGGGATCGGCGATCCCGCACACCTGACGTCGATCGGGGCCGAGGTCCGCGCCGCGCTCCCCGGGGTCGGGGCGAACCTGCAGGACCATCTCGCGATCCACCTGCAGCACTCCTGCGTGCGGCCGGTCTCGCTGTCCACCCACCGGCGGGTCCACAAGCTGCCCGCCGCCGCGGCCCGCTGGCTCGTGTCGGGTACCGGGATCGGCGCCAGCAACCACTTCGAGATCGGCGGGTTCGCCTCGACCTCGCAGGGCGGCGGGATCCCGGACGTCATGATGTTGTTCGCGCCGGTGGCGATGCGGTTCGCGCCGGACGTGCGGCCGGCCGGGCACGGCTTCGAGATGCACGTCAGCGTGATGGCGGCCGACGCCCGCGGCACCGTGCGGGCCACGTCGCGTGACATGTCGGTGCCGCCCGCGCTGCGGATGAACTATCTGGGCAGCCCCGCCGACCGCCGGCGCTGGGTGGAGGCGGTGGAGATCGCGCGGGACGTGCTCGCCCAGCCCGCGTTCGCCGGGCTGGACGGCGGCGAGACGTTCCCGGGCCCGTGGGTCCGTTCCCCGGAGCAGGTGCTCGACTGGGTCTCCCGGCGCGCCCAGAACGGGCTGCACCCGACGAGCACGGCCCGGATGGGTACCGACGAGGGCAGCGTCGTCGACCCGGCCTCGATGCGGGTGCACGGGCTCGACGGCGTGCGGGTGGTCGACGCGTCGGTCTTCCCGGACGTGCCGAACTCCAACACCTACGGGCCGGTCCTCATGGTCGCCGAGCGGGCCGCCGATCTCGTCCTGGGCAACACGCCGCTGCCTGCCGACCCGCGGCCGTCGGTCGCCCCGCTGCCCGCCCGGACCGGGCGACGCAACGGGAACGCGGTCACCGGGCTCGTCCGGGCCTGAACTTCTCCGGGCCTGAACCGTTCGGGGCCTGAACTTTCGGGCCTGAACTTCTCGGGCCCGGACACGGACGGGGCGGGGACCCTGGATGGATCCCCGCCCCGTCCGTCAGGTCTGTACGGGCCTCACTCGCCGTTCTGGACCTCCACGCCCGACTCACGCAGCTTGTCGGCGTGAGCACGACCGTGGTGGTTGCAGAAGAGGAGCTCCCCACCGGAGGGCAGGATCGCGCGCACCTTGGCCGCCGCACCGCAACGGTCACAGCGGTCGGCGAGGGTCAGTTCGGGCCGGGTCAGCGTTTCGGGCTGCATAGCGGTCTCCCTCCGTCGCGGCGGCGGGCCTCGGGCGGCCCCTCCGCCGTATCACTGTGACGACCGCACCATGTGCGTCGCCCACACTTAAACAGACGCTCGAGGCCCCTGCACGTGTTCCCGGGGTGCGTCGCGACAACCGTCACGTTTGAAGTTCAACGTTCGGGCCGGTGACGTCGCGTTGTACCCGCGGTGACCGATTACGTATGAAGTTGACTGCGTGTGAATCATGCGGGGACATCGGCCACTCGTGCAAGCGCTGCCGGTGAACACGGTGTGTCGCGGCTACGGTGGCCGGGTGCGTCCCAGGCCCTCGGGTGACCGGATACCCGCCCCGCTGCTCTTTCTGGCGGGCGGCACGTCGATGTACATCGGTGCGGCACTTGCTGTAGGGCTGTTCGACCGGCTGGCCCCCTCCGCGGTCGCGGAGCTGCGGCTGATCGGAGCTGCGCTGATCCTGCTCGCCTGGCGCCGCCCGGGCCGCGACGCCTGGCGCGGCGTCCGGCTGGTCCGGGCCGGGCTGTTCGGCCTCGCGACGGCCCTGATGAACGTCGCGTACTACGAGGCGATCGCCCGGCTCCCGCTCGGCACCGCCGTGGCGATCGAGTTCACCGGTCCGGTGCTGGTCGCGGCGCTGGCCTCGCGCCGGTTCCGCGACGTCGGGGCGGTCGGCCTGGCCGCGGCGGGCGTACTGCTGATCGCCGACGTCCGGTGGTCCGGGAGCCCGGAGGGCGTGCTCTGGGCGCTCGGCGCGGCCGCGATGTGGGCGGCCTACATCCTGCTCGGCAAACGGGTCGCCCGGGCCGGCAGCGGCATCGACGACCTGGCGACCGGGTTCACGGTCGCGGCCGTCGCACTGTCACCGCTGCTGTTCGTCGGGCCGGCCGGGTCGGACACGGTCTTCGGCGTGACGAACCTCGGACCGCTCGCCGATCCGGGCGTGCTCGCCCTCTCCGTCGGGCTGGGAGTGCTGTCCTCGGTCGTCCCCTACGTGCTCGACCAGGTGGTGCTGCGCCGGGTCGGGCAGGCACGGTTCGCCGTCCTGCTGGCGCTGCTGCCGGTCACCGCGACGGTGATCGGTGTCGTCGCGCTGGCCCAGATGCCGGGAGCGTTGGAAGGGCTCGGCATCCTGCTGGTGATCGCGGCGGTCGCGCTGCGGTCGAGGGACGGCGACGAGCCCGTCCCCGAGCCGGCGACTTCGGGCGAGGCGACCATCGGCCGCGACCGCCCCGGCTGACCCGCTCGGCTGGCCTGCCCCGCGGACCTGCCCCGCGGACCTGCCCCCGCCGACCTGCCCGAAGCCGTCAGCGCCAGGACCGCAGTGTCGCGATCCGCTCCTCGAGCTGCTCGATGGTCGCCATCGCGACCGGCGGGCCTCCGCAGGACTTGCGCAGATCGTTGTGGATCGCGCCGTGCGGCTTGCGGGTCTTGTGGTTGTGCAGCGCGACCAGCGTGTTCAGCTCCTTGCGCAGCGTCTGCAACCGCTCGCGGACGCTCACCGAACCCCGCTCGGACGGCGGCGGTGGCGTGGGCTCGGTCGCCGGGGTGGCGCGGGCCTGGGCACCGGTGCGCGGTGACCCCTTCGCGATCCAGTCCGCCTGCCGCTTCGACAGCAGCGTCCGCACCTGCTCGGGCTCCAGCAGCCCGGGCAGACCGAGGTAGTCCTCCTCGTCGGCGGAGTAGGTGGCGCCCTCGTAGATCAGCTGGTCGAGCTCGGCCTCGGCCCCCAGCGAGGTGAACGCCTTCTCCTGCTCGCCGGGCTCGTCCTTCTGCTTGTTCGCCTCGTTCAGCTCGGCGTCGTCCCAGACCTCCTCGGGACGCTGCGGCTTGCCGAGGACGTGGTCGCGCTGGGCCTCCAGCTCGCTCGCGAGCCCGAGCAGCACCGGCACGCTGGGGACGAACACCGACGCGGTCTCGCCCGGCCGCCGGGACCGCACGAACCGGCCGATGGCCTGGGCGAAGTACAGCGGGGTCGACGCCGAGGTCGCGTACACCCCGACCGCCAGCCGCGGCACGTCGACGCCCTCGGACACCATCCGCACCGCGACCATCCACCGCTGCTCCGAGCGGGCGAACTCGGCGATCCGGTCCGAGGAGCCGGCCTCGTCGGAGAGGACGACCGCCGGCTGGTCCCCGGTGATCTTCCGCAGGATCGCGGCGTAGGACCGCGCGGTGGTCTGGTCGGAGGCGATCACCAGGCCGCCGGCGTCGGGCATGCCGCCGTCGCGGTGGCTCTGCAGCCGCTTGTCGGCAGCGGCCAGCACGCTGGGGATCCAGTCCTCGGCGGGGTCGAGCGCGGTCCGCCAGGCCATCGCGGTCTGCTCGCGGGTCAGCGGCTCGCCCAGGCGCGCCGAGATCTCCTCCCCCGCACTGGTCCGCCAGTTCGACGTCCCGGAGTAGGCCAGGAACACGACCGGCCGGACGACGTTGTCGGCCAGTGCCTCGGCGTAGCCGTACTGGTGGTCGGCGCGGCTGCGCGGGGCGCCGTCGGCGTCCGGGACGTACTCGACGAACGGGATCGGGTTGTCGTCGGACCGGAACGGGGTACCGGTCAGCGCCAGCCGGCGGGTGGCGGGCTCGAAGGCCTCGTAGACGGCCTCGCCCCAGGACTTCGCGTCGCCGGCGTGGTGGATCTCGTCGAGGATCACCAGCATCCGCCGGTTCTCGGTGCGGTTGCGGTGCAGCATCGGGTGAGCCGCGACACCGGCATAGGTGATGGCGACGCCGTGGTAGTCCCGCGACGTGCCGCCCGCGGAGTTGCGGAACTCCGGGTCGATCGCGATCCCGGCGGCAACGGCGGCCTCGGCCCACTGGTACTTCAGATGTTCGGTCGGGGTGACGACCGTCACCGCGTCGATCACCCGATCGCGCAGCAGCTCCGCGGCGACCCGCAGGGCGAACGTCGTCTTGCCCGCGCCGGGGGTCGCGACCGCGAGGAAATCCTGCGGCGAGGTCGCGAGGTAGCGGGCGAGTGCACTGCGCTGCCAGGCGCGCAGCGGGCGGGTCTCCGGCGACACGAGCTGGGCTTGCGACACACGTCTCCCCTGGTCCGTGGGTCGTTCCCGGGCGGGAACCTGCGAGCCCCGCGGGCGGACGGCGTCGTCGCTCGACCCGCTGCGAGGCGCCGATCAGGGTATCCCGGCGGCTGCCGGGGCACCCGGGTGGTCCGGGCCCGGGCCCGCGGTGCAGGTCAGGAACCGGAAGCTCACGGCGCCGGCCGGGAACGGAAGCTCACGGCGCCCGCCGGGCGGCACTCGGTCGGCCGGGCGGCACTCGGCCGGCCGGGCGAGGTCGACACCCCGGGCGATCGCCCGGCAGCCCGGGCTCGGTCACCCAGAACCCTCGACGGCCGGGCCCGGCACGGTTCGCCGCCGATCGGGCCGGGCGCGACGAGTGCGCCCAGCCCGAGCTGGGTGAGCCGGAGCGCCCACCGCACCAGCGGGGTTGCATCCGCGCCGGGCGACCTGGTCGCCGCCGGCCGCCCCCGCTGCGATCCACCTGGCACGACCTGATCCGCCGGGCCCTGGGCGAGTGATCACCCGTTGAGGAGCGCAACGCACGGCTCACGTACGCCACACTCCTCAACCGGTGATCACCCCCATGGCCCTTGCCACGCGCCTCACGGATCCGTGGCGGGTATCGCCCGGCCCAGGCCGATGCCCCGCATCGATCCGTGGCGGGCGTCGGCCGCGGCCAGGCGGCGCTGATCACCCGTTGAGGAGCACAGCGCACGCGTCGCGTACGCCACACTCCCCAACCGGTGATCACCACCCGCGGGCCCCTGCCAGGCGGCCCACCACGATCCGTGGGCCGGGGCCGGCGCCGGCGCGGTCGGGCGGGTACGGCGGGGATCTGCCCGGAACGCCGTGTGCCGGCCGGGCCGGTTACCCGCGGCCCCGCGGGCGCGGGCGGCGAGCCGTGAGGACGAACGCCGGCGGCACGTTGGCGAGCACGGTCCGGCCCACGACGACCTCCTCGAAGGCCTCCCCGAGCCGCGCGCGCAGCCGCCGGGCCGGGACCGTCCAGCGGGTGCAGGCGTAGCCGAACTGGGTGAACGCGCTTCCCGGACCCATGGCGCCGGCGATCACGGCGGTGAGCGGCGTCCCCCCGGGCGGGTAGGCGGCCCACGGCAGGCCGGAGACGACGACGTCCGCGGCGCCGAGGCCGCGCGCGGCCAGCAGCGCGGGGAGGTCCGTCGCGTCGGCCACGGCGAC
Source organism: Pseudonocardia parietis (assembly GCF_017876315.1). Classification (GTDB taxonomy): domain Bacteria; phylum Actinomycetota; class Actinomycetes; order Mycobacteriales; family Pseudonocardiaceae; genus Pseudonocardia; species Pseudonocardia parietis. The sequence continues at coordinate 5,082,832 of NZ_JAGINU010000001.1, forward strand.
GTCCAGACCCGGGTGGCTCCGGTGCAGCAGCGCGGCCAGCCGCGGGTTGAGCTCGACGGCGAGATGGTGGCCCCGCCCGCCGAGCCGTCGGGCGATCACGTCGGTGAACGCGCCGGTCCCCGGCCCCAGCTCGACGACTACCGGATCGCCTGTCTCCGGCACCGGCGCGGTGGCCGCGACGGCGAGTGCGTGCGAGCTGGGCAGGCAGGATGCGGTGCGCAGCGGGTCGCGGACGAACTCGCGCAGGAACACACCGGATCCGGCCGGGACGGGCGAGGGTCGGGCGGCGGGGGTTCGGGCGGCAGGGGTGCTGGTCATCGGGCTCCCGGATCGCTGGTGACGGGCGGGCGCCGGGCACGCTGCCCGGCCCGGCTGACCACCCGACGACCACGGGGTGAACGTGGCACGGCGGTCCCGGGTGGGGATGATGGGCGGCGATGAGCACGAGCGAGGGCGGCCGCACCGTGGACGGCGCCGCCACGGACCGCGCCGCCACGGCCCCCACTGCCGCGGACCGTGCTGCCACACGCCGAGATACCGCGGGCCGGGATACCACGGACGGCAGGGCCACGAACGGCGCTGCTACGGACGCCGGAGCCACGGACGGCGGGGTTACGAACGGCACGGCCACGGACGGCGGGGCCACGGACGGCGGGGCCACGGACGGCGGGGCCCGGGCCGCAGGCGGCCCGCTGGCCCTCCCCGCGGCCGGGCTGCGGCTGGCGGCGGCGCTGACCGCCCGGCCGTCGCTCCTCCTGCGCCATGCCGGCGGCTGGGCGGCCGAGCTGGGGCGGGTCGGCCTCGGCCGGTCCGGCATCGCTCCCGGACCCGACGCCCGGTCCACCGGCCCGGTCCGGTTGCCCGACCCGGTCCGGCGGCGCGCCGTGCAGGCGTTCCTGGTCACCGCCGACGCCCTGTCCGGGTTACTCGACGACGCCGCGGGCCCACCGGACTCGCCTCTCCCACCGGAGGACGCCGAGCGGCTGCGCGTGCCGCTGCTCGATCTGACCGTGCTGATCGCCCCCGGGACGGTGGACGCTGCGCCCCGGTCCACCGGATCGGCGCGCTGGTCCACCGGATCGGCGCGCTCGGACGGCACCACGCACCCCACACCGCGCACCGGGCGCGCGGAGCCGGCCGGTGGCCCCGGCACGCCCGCAAGCCCCCGCACGTCCGCAACCCCCGGCCCGGGCATCGAGCCCGGAACCGGCCCCGCGACGTCCTTCCGGCCGGCCGGAACCGGAAGCACCGGCAGCGGTACCGGCGCGCCCGCCACCTCCCCCGCCGAGACCGCCGAGATCGCCGAGATCGCCGAGATCGCCGAGCGGGTCTTCACCGCACCCGGTCCGGGCGACCCCGGTGTGCCGTTCGACACCGGTGCCCGCGAGGCCGGCGGCGGCCCCGTCCCGGGCCGGGACGTCGCCGCCGCACCCGGCGCCGTCGTGGCGCGCACCCCGATGTTCGAGCTGCTCCAGTACCTGCCGGTGACCGAACAGGTGCACGACGCCCCGGTCCTCGTCGTCCCGCCGCTGGTGCACCGGTACTGGCTGGCCGACCTGGCCCCCGGCTTCTCGCTGGTCGAGCACCTGGTCGCCGAGGGCCTGCAGGTGTTCGCGCTGTCCTGGCGCCCGGCAGGCCCCGAGGACGCCGGGCGGGACCTGGACGCGCACGCCGCCGCCGTCCTGGACGCCGTGGACGCCTGCCTGCGGATCGCCCGTACCCCGCGGGTCTCGCTGCTGGGTCTCCGCACCGGTGGCCTGCTCACGGCCGCCGTCCAGGCGCACCTCACGGCGATCGGGCTGGACGACCGGATCGCCGCCGCCGGCTACCTGGCGACCGTCCTGGACGGCTCCGGCGCCCCGCCCCGCCCCGGTACCGGGCCGCACGACCGGGAACCGCGGTCCGATCCGGGCTACAGCGACGGCTACGGCGACGGCGGCCCGCACGGCCGCGCAGCCCGGGCGATGCGGACCTGGCTCGAGGACCGCCTGCCCCTGCCGGCGCCGTTGCGCGCCGACATGGCCGCCCTCGCCGGCGGAGCGGACACCGCTGTCCGGGTGCTCGGCACCCCCGTGCACCCGGCCGGGCTGCGCCGGGACGGCTACCTGGTCACCGCCGCCGACGACCCCGGCCGCCCGTGGACCGCCGGGTACCGCACCGCGCGGTCGCTCGGCGGGTCCTGCCGGCTGGTGCTCGCTCCCGGCGACCGGGCCGGCGCGGTGATCGCCCCGCCACGGCTCGCGACGTCGTTCCGGGTGGCGCCCTGCGATGCGGGCGACGGCGCTGCCGAGGCCTGGCTCGCCGCTGCCGAGCACGTCGAGGGTTCCTGGTGGGACGACCTGGCCGGCTGGCTGGCCGACCGGTCCGGGGCGCTGCGGGACGCACCACCGGAGCTCGGCGGGCGTCGGCTCCCGCCGCTGTTCCCGGCACCGGGCACCTATCTCCGCGCGGCTGCGGGCGTCCCGGCCCGGACGTGACCGACCGCTCTCCCGGCCCCGGTGAACCGCCACGGGGCCCTACGCTCCCCCGGTGATGACCACTTCACCACGTCCGCGACCGGCGGGAGCCCGGATCGAGGAGCACGACGTGCTCGTCGGCGGTCGCACCCTGCGCGTCGTGCGGCGCCCCGCCTCCGGGCCGGGCGCCCGCCGTACCCCGCTGCTGCTGTGCAACGGCATCGGCGCCGCCACCGACGTCCTCGATCCGCTGGTCGAGGCGCTGCCGGCGGATCTCGACGTGATCCGGTTCGATCCGCCGGGGATCGGCGGTTCGCCGCTGCCCCGGATGCCGTACCACCTGGCCTGGATGGCGCACCGCGTCGGCCAGGTGCTGACCAAGCTGGGCGTGCGCGAGGCCGACGTCCTCGGCTACTCCTGGGGCGGGATGCTCGCCCAGCAGCTCGCGATCAGCCGGCGCAGGCGGGTCCGCAAGCTGGTGCTGGCGGCCACTGGCCCCGGTGCGCTGATGATCCCGGCCTCGCCCCGGGTGATGGCCGTGCTGACCTCGCCGAAGCGGCATCAGGACCCGGCCTACGTCGACGCCGTCGCCGCGCGGATCTACGGCGGCTCGTTGCGTGATCACCCGGAGCGGGCCGCGGAGACGCTCGGGGCGGGCTCGAAGCGGGCCCCGATGCGCGGCTACTACTACCAGCTGCTCGCGCTGTCCGGCTGGACCAGCCTGCCGCTGCTGCCGGCGATCACCGCGGACACCCTGATCATCGCCGGGGACGACGACCCGATCGTCCCGCGCGGCAACGCGACCCTGCTGCAGCGCGGCATCCGGCGCTCGCAGGTCCACCGCCATCCCGGCGGTCACCTGGAGATGCTGCTGGATCCGGAGCCGTTCGCCGCCGAGATCGACCGGTTCCTGTCGTCCTGAGCGCGGACGGTCCTCACCCGGGTGGCCGAACCGTGCTGCGCCCCGGCCGGAGCAGCGACGCGGCGGCGCTCGCGAGCCTCGACGCCGGGGAGCGTGCCGTGCTCGGGGAGTCGAGCCCGGGCTGGCACATCACGGCCGCGGGCGACCCGGCGAAGGTCCATCTCGTGCTCGACGACGGCGCAGGCCCGGCCGGGTATCTGGTCCTCGCCGCACCACGCGGCCCGGAGCCGGGTGTGGAGCTGCACCGCCTGGTGGTCGCGGCCGCCCGGCGCCGCGCAGGTCTCGGTCGCGCGCTGCTGCACACGGCCCTGCGTCTGACGGGTGCCTCGCGCGCACCGGAACGTCGCGAGCCCCGGGACCTGCCGGCGGGTGCCGGGCGCGACGACGGAGCGCCGCTCAGCGACGCGCTCGAGCGCGACGCCCGCCGGGTGCCGCCCCTCGATGACGCGCTCGGTCCCGACGCCCACTGGGCGCCGCCGGGGTGGCTGGCCGCCGGGCGGATCTGGCTGGAGGTCGCCCCGGACAACGCCACGGCGCTGCGGCTCTACCGCTCGGCGGGCCTGGACGTCGAGACCCGGCTGCCGTCGGTGCCGGGCGACCCGGACTCGCCGCCGCTGCGGCTGGTGCTGTCCCGCGGGTGACCGGGCTCAGGAGTCGCCGTCGCCACCCTTGGGCAGGCCCTGGAAGATCTCCTTGCACTGCGGGCAGACCGGCGAGCCGGGCTTGGGGGACTTGGTCACCGGGAAGGTCTCGCCGCACAGTGCCACGACCATGTTGCCCAGGACCGCACTCTCGGTGATCCGGGACTTCTGGACGTAGTGGAACACGTCCGGCGTGTCGTCGTCGGTGCTCTCGGTGCCTTCCGGCCGGGTGTCGACCTCGGGAAGTGTCGTCGTGGACATGCCCCCCATGATGCACCACGCCCGCCATCGCGGGTTCCCGCAGCCTGGCCGTGTGTGAGGGGAACCCGGTCAGCCGGGGCCGGACGGGTCGCGCCGCCCGGCGGTACCCGCCACATCGGTGGTACCCGCCGCATCGGCCGTGCGCACCGGATCGGTCGCACCCGCCGGATCGGTCGTGCGCGACGGATCGGTCGCGCCCGCAGGACCGGTCGCGCCCGCAGGGTCGGTCGCGCGCCCCGGGCCGGTCGCGCCGGCTGCGCCCGCCGCGTCGTCCTCCGCGGAGTCGATCACGTCGTGCGGCCGGGACTCGATCTCCCGGTGCCCGTGCTTGTACCGGTTCGGCGCCTCCGTCTTGCGCGGCAGCCGGTCGTTGGCGATGAGCACGGCGATCCACGGCAGCGGGACCGAGATCACCAGCAGGGTCACCGCGAGCCACGGGATCTGATAGAAGATGCCGGCCAGGATGATGCACGGGAAACGGAGACCCATCGTCCACTTGTAGCGCCGCTTCCGGACCGCCAGCTCCTCCTCGTAGGACATCTGTGCGTCCGTGATGAGAACCGGGTCCTCGCGTCGCGGGTCGGTCACGTGACCACCTCCGACGTCCATGGTGACACCCGTACGGGGACACCGCGCAACGGCCGCCCGTGGGAGGGGCGGCACCCGTTCGCCGACCCGATCAGGCGCTGTCCGGCCCGTTGCCCAGCAGCGGTTCGTCGACCGAGCGGACCTCGGAGCCCGGCAGCCCGTCCGGGTGCTCGGCGCGGGCCTGTTCGACGGCGTCGAGCGCGATCCCGAGATGTTTGCGCTTGCTGGTCTCGTAGAACGCTCGCGCACCGCCGGCGAGCTTCGGCTCGGCGTGCAGCGGCTTGTCCGAGACGCACAGCAGGGTGGCGTTCGGGATCCGGTACCGGAAGCCGTTCGCCGCGATCGTCGCCGACTCCATGTCCACCGCGACCGCCCGCGCGAGCCGCATCCGGTACAGCGTCGAGGACTGGTTGAACTCCCAGTTCCGGTTGTCGGTCGTGTGCACGACACCGGGCCGGTAGGTCGCCTCCGCCCGCTCGAGGGCGCCCATCAGGTAGCTGTTGAGCCGGAGACTCGGGATCACCGGGACGTCCGCGGGCAGCACCTCGTCGAGCACGTGGTCGGCCCGCTGGTAGGCCGTGGCCAGCACGAAGTCGCCCAGCTCCTGGCGGTTCCGCAGGCCACCCGCGTGCCCGATCATGATCATGGTGTCCGGGCGGAGGACGGCCAGGTGGTCGGTGACCGTCTTCGCGTTGGCCGGACCGACGCCGATGTTGACCAGGGTCACGCCGTCGGCACCGTCGATACCGCCCCGCGCGTGGAAGGCGGGCATCTGCACACCCTCGCGGTCCGGGCGCTCGGCGTCCGGGAACCGCTCCAGGAACGACTCGACGTGCATCGCGTAGTTGGTGAACAGGACGTGGCGCTGGAACGACTCGGCCGGTGTCCCGGTGTAGTGCGAGAGCCGGTCCAGCGACAGCGCCATCCGCTCGGGGCCGAACAGGAACAGCTTCTTCACCCGCAGGTCGAAGCGGTCCTCGTCGAGTGCGGCGAAGAACTCGGGATCGGTGAAGGCCCGGGCCGGGCGGGCCGCCCGCGCCGTCACCGTCGCGCCGGCGGCGACCAGGCCGCGCAGCTCGCGGTGCAGGTAGCGGCGGATCGCGGACGGCCGGGCGAACTCGCCGGAGATCCGCGGGTTGTGCGCCGACCAGGGCCGCACCACCTCCAGCTCCGGGTACCAGCCGTCGTGGTAGACGGCGTCGGCCGCGTCGAGCAGCCGGTCGATCTCGTGGTCGAGCTTCTCGGCCGGGACCGGCGCCCGGACCTGCTCGATCATCGCCGGGGTCACGCGTGGTCCCGGTCGGTGTCGTCGCCGCCGTGCGCGTGCAGCCTGCCGGGCGAAACCGCCGTCGCCGAGACGACCTCCAGCAGCCGGCGGGCCAGGCCGTCGGTCAGCCGGTAGCGGACCAGCCGGCCCTGCCGGTGCGCGGTGACCATCCCGTGCGCGCGCAGCAGCCGCAGCGCGTGCGACACCGCCGAGTCGCTCATCCCGACGGCCACGGCCAGGTCCGAGACGCACAGGTCCCCGGCGTGCTGCAGGGCGAGCAGCAGGGACAGCCGATTGGCCTCCCCCAGGACGTCCAGGACGGTCGCCGCCTCCGCGACCTTCACCCCGTCGGAGAGGACGGCGACGGCGTCGCAGACCTGGTCCGGGTCGATCACGCGGGCGCCGCTGAGTGCCTCCGGAACCTTGTGCACGACACCGATGCTAGCGGTCTACGCGCGGGCGGCGGATTTCCGCTCCTTCGCCGCGGCTTTGATCGCCTTCTTCGTGTCCCGTACCTCGACGAGAGTCTGCGCGTCGACGACGTCGGCGGCGGAGCGCCGGGAGTCCTGCTGCCCGTACTCGCCGGCGGCCTCGCGCCAGCCGTCCGGGGTGACGCCGTACTGCTTGCCCAGGATCGCGACGAAGATCTTGGCCTTCTGCTCGCCGTAGCCCGGCAGTGCTTTGAGCCGGCGCAGGACCTCCCGCCCGTCCGGCTCGCCGCGGGTCCAGATCGCCGCCGGGTCGCCGTCCCACTCGTCGACGATCGCGCGGCACATCTCCTGGACCCGCTTGGCCATCGAACCGCCGTAGCGGTGGATCGCCGGCGGGGTGGTGGCCAGCGTCGCGAACTCGTCCGGGTCGTGGTCGGCGATCACCCGGACGTCGAGGCCGCCGAGCCGCTCGTACAGCTTCTGCGGCCCGCGGAACGCGACCTCCATCTGGATCTGCTGGTCGAGCAGCATGCCGATCAGCAGCGCCAGCGGCTCGCGTTCCAACAGCGCGTCGGCCTCGGGCTCCTGAGCGATGCAGATGCCGGTCATAGGAACAGAATGGCACGGCAGCGTGGTTCAGAATGGTGGGGTGCTCCCCCATCTCGCCCCCGGGCAGACCGACCGCGTCCGCGGCTGTCTGCTCGACGCCGGCTACACCCCGGACGGCGTGCGTGCCCTGCTGGGCCGTTCCGCGCACGACGCGCTGACCCGCGGGGAACCCGAGCCCGCCGCGCGGGCCAGCCGTGACGGCGGCGAGCTCGGCACGCTGGTCCGGCTGTTCCTGCTGGAGGGCGTCGAGCCCGAACCCGCGGTGACGGCGGCGCTGGGCGACCTCGACCCGCTCCTGGACGGCCGGATCCTGCGCCGCACCCCGGACGGCATCCGTGCCGCGCTCGACGTCCGCCCGTACGGGGAGGGCGCCGGCGACGGCGGGGAGCCCGGCGCGGACTGGTGGGTCGTCTCGGACCTGGACTCCCCCGCCGCCCGGCAGGACCGCGAACACGTCACCGGGGTCGGTGGGGCGTCGCTGTCGCTGGCCGCGGCCACCGTGCGCCGCCCGGTCGGCTCGCTGCTCGACCTGGGCACCGGCTGCGGGGTCCAGGCCCTGCACGGCTCCCGGCACGCGGTGCACGTGGTCGCCACCGACGTGCTGCCGCGGGCGCTGGCGCTGGCGCGGCTGTCCTGCGGCCTGTCCGGTGTGGACGTCGACCTGCGCGAGGGGCCGTGGTTCGACCCGGTGGCCGGTGAGCGGTTCGACCAGGTCGTGTCGAACCCGCCGTTCGTGCCGGGCCCGCCGCGGGTGGACTACGTCTACCGCGACTCCGGTCAGGCCGGGGACGCCGCGCTCGCCGGGCTGCTCGGCGAGCTGCCGGGACTGCTCAACCCCGGCGGTGTCGCGCAGCTGCTCGGCTCGTGGCTGCACGTGCGCGGCGAGGACTGGCCGGACCGGGTGCGCTCCTGGCTGCCCGGTGGCGTCGACGCCTGGATCCTGCAGCGTGAGGTCGTCGATCCGGCGATGCACGTCGGCACCTGGCAGCGCGACGCCGGCCTGGCCGTCGCCGCACCGGCGGCCCGGGAGCAGGCGGCGGCCTGGCTGGACTGGATGGCCGCCGAACGCGTCGAGGGGGTCGGCTTCGGGTTCCTGCTGCTGCGCCGCACCGACTCCGAGCCGACCGTCGTGGTCGAGGACCTGCCCGGCGAGCTCGGCGAGGGGCTCGGCCGGGAGATGACCGGCTGGCTGGACCGGATCGACTGGCTGCGGGCACACTCCCGCGACGACGACCTGCTCGGCGCGACGCTGCTGATCGCGCCGGAGACGGTGCTGGAGTCGGCATCGTCGGTGGACCCGGACGGCGGCTGGAGCGAGCTGTCCACGAGTGTGCGCCGCTGGTCCGGGCCCGGCTGGGAACACCAGGTCGACGGCCCGGCCGCGGCCCTGCTGGCCGGCTGCCGGGGCGAGCTGCCGCTGTCCGAGCTGATCGCGCTGCTGTCCTTCGCGCACGACCGCCCCTACGACGCGCTCGTGGAGGCGACCCTGCCCGCGGTGCGCGAGTTCGTCCGGCACGGGCTGCTGCTGCCGGTGGACGGCTGGCCGCACCCGGTCAACAGCGGCGCCGCGTCGGCCTCTCCCGCAGGCCCGGTCGGATGACCGGCCGCACGCGGGTCGCGGCAGTCCGGGAGGCGCCCGGCGCCGGCCGTGGTGGCCCGGCGCGGGTCGTGGTGGCCCGGTGAGGGCCGTCGTCGCCCGGGTCCGCCGGGCGTCGGTGACGATCTGCGACGACCACGACGAGCCCCTGCGGGTCTCCGGCGCGATCGGCGCCGGCCTGCTGGTGCTGCTCGGGGTGCACCGCGACGACGTCGCCGACGCCGCGACGAAGACCCACACGATGGCCCGGAAGCTGCACGAGCTGCGGATCCTGCGCGACGAGCGCTCGTGCGCCGACTCCGGCGCCGGGCTGCTGGTGGTCAGCCAGTTCACCCTCTACGGCGAGACCCGCAAGGGGCGCCGCCCGTCCTGGTCCGGCGCGGCCCGCCCGGAGGACGCCGCGCCGGTGGTGGACGCGCTCGTGGCCGCGCTGCGCGACCGGGGTGCCACCGTCGAGACCGGGGAGTTCGGGGCGAACATGGCCGTCGAGTCGGTGAACGACGGCCCGTTCACCGTGCTCGTCGAGGTGTGACCGGGACTCTCATGCTGTTCTCAGGTCGGGACGGGACGATCGGGGGACCAACGGAAGGAGCTGGCGACCGTGATCGCTTCCCTGCTCGGCCTCGTGCTGCTGGTGTTCCAGTTCGTGCTGATCGCCCGGGTGATCGTCGACTGGATCGAGGTACTCGGGTCCGGCCGCGGCGGCGCCGCTCTGGACACCGCCCGCCGGATCACGCACGGGATCACCGAACCGGTCGTCGCGCCCGTCCGCCGGGTCGTGCAACCGGTGCGGATGGGCGCCGTCGGCCTGGACCTCTCGGTCCTGATCGTGTTCGTCGTCGTGCTCGTCGCCCGGCTCGTGGTGGTGCCGCTCATCCCGTTCTGACCCGGAGGCCGGTCAGGCCACCGGCCCCAGCCGCAGCACCGTGATCCGTCCGGCGTCGTCGAGCTCCGCCTCGGCCCGGCCGAGCTGCGGCTCGGCGCCGTCCACCGAGACCCGCACCGTCCACGCGACGGTGTCGCGGGCGACCTGCTTGCGGGTCGGGTCGATCGTGAACTCCTGGTCGAGCAGCTGCTCGACGTGGTCGTGCAGCCGGACGCCGTCGGGGTCGCGCGGGCGGAACGGCGCACTGGAGTACAGGACCGCCCCCGGCGCGACGACGTCGGCCAGGGCGACCGGATCCCGGGTGAGCACCGCTCGCTCGACCGCGAGCGCGCCGAGGAACCGGTCGGCCTGGGCGGCCCCGCGCCGCTGCAACGCCGTCAGGAAGGCCGGGTCCCGGTTGAGCTTCGAGGCCGACCCGACGACCCGCGACGCGAGCACCGACCGCGGCATCTCCAGCACCCGGACGGTGACGTGCTTGTAGCCGGCCTCCGGGCGCAGGGAACCGTCCGCGAGGAGCCGGTCGATCGTCTCGATGAACCCGAGCTCCTGGTTGAGCGAGAGGTTGCCGGCCAGCGCGTTGCGGCGGTCCGAGATCTCGATCAGCGTGCGCGGCTCGGTGTCGATCTCGGACGGATTGATCTGGACGACCCACAGCTCGTCGGGGTCGGCGGCGAGCAGGTCCCGGGTCGGCGGGTTCTGCGAGAACAATCCGTCCCAGTAGACACCGCCGTGCGTGCGCACGGCCCGGAACAGGTTGGGGATCGCCGCCGAGGCGAGGACGGTGTCGGCGGTGATTCGGTCGGTCCAGCTGGAGAACGCCCGGAACTCCCCGGTCAGGACGTCGACGGCACCGAGCAGCAGCAACGGCTCCCGGCCCGTCGGGTCGGGAGCGAGCGCGTCGAGGTCGACGTGCCGGGCGACCAGCTCGCGGAACTGCCGGGTCCCGTCGAACCCACGTGGGAGCAGGTACGGCGTCGTCCCGGGCAGCAGCCCCATGCCCTGCAGCGCACCGGCCCAGACGACACCGACGTTCTGCAGCCGGGCCAGCGGCGACCGGGCGGCGTTGTCCGCCCAGAACTGCTCCAGCGCGGTGGCGGCGGCCGCCCGCTGCTCGGGGCCCTGGCCGGTCCGCAGCCGATCCCAGGCGACGAGCGCGCAGATCGCACCGCCGGACGTCCCGGAAAGGCCGACGATCTCGGCGTCGTCGAGGGCGTCGCTGCGCAGCAGTCGCGCCAGGACGCCGGCGGTGAAGGCGGTGTGGCTGCCCCCGCCCTGGCAGGCGATCGCGATCCGGCGGGGCCGGGCCGGGCCGCTCATGGCACCGCGGTCGCCGGCTCGCCGGGCGCGGTCACCGGTGCGCATCCCATGCCGGTCAGCCTAGCGCCGCGTCAACGGCATGATCGGCGAGTCCCTCGCAGGGTAGAGCAGGCCGGGCGTGAAGATCCCTGTCTTGGGAGCGCGGCGTCCGCGTCCGGCGCACCGGGACTCCCAAGACGTGGATCACGGACGCGGATCGGCACGACGAAGGCCCCCGCCCTGGTGGGCGAGGGCCTGTCGCGGCGCCGTGCCGCGGTGAGCCGGAGGAGCGGCTCAGCCGGCGACGGTCACTTGCCGGCCGTGCGCGGGGTGCGAGCGGCCTTCTGGGCGCTCTCGGAGACCTTCTCGGTGTCCTGCGCCGCGTGCTCGGTGACGGACTCGGCGGCCCGGGTCGCCTGCTCGGTGAACTGGTCGACGACCGAGGAGCCTGCCCCGACGACGGTCTTCGCGAACTCGCGCTGCTGCCCGAGCACCTGCTCGTAGAAGTCGAAGACGCGGTCGACCGCGGCGCCGGTGTCCGGCAGCTGCGGGCGGGTGCCGCCGGCGAACTGCCGGGTGACGCCCTGCATGGCGTCGGTCCAGCTCCGCACGGACTCGGTGACCAGGTCCTGGCTGCGCTTGGCGATGTCGACGAACTGCTCGGTGGAGGCGGTCATCGTTGTCTCCTTCCGGGTACGGGGTGTCGTGGTCGGCGGAACGCGGTCGGCATCCCGCCATGCCAAGAAAACTACGCACCAGCGTTAAGTATGTCAAGCATCGCTGGTGGAACACCCGGATACGCCTCAGGAACGCTCCACGAAACTCCGGTAGACGCCGAGCAGTGCCGCCTTCTGCTCGTCGGACAGTCGCGCGTCGGCCGCGATCGCGACCTCGACACCGGGCGGTGCGGGCGCCTCCGCCGGCTCCGGGGCCCCGCCGGCCGGAACCTCGGGCTCGTCGTCGCGGACCGACCAGCCGGCCCGGCTGAGCATCTGGTCGGTGTTGAGGTGCAGCGCGTCCGCGATCGAGCGCAGCACCTTGAGCGACGGCTGGTGCAGCCCGCGCTCGACCTGGCTGAGGTAGGCGTTGGACACCTTGGTCATCGCCGCCATCTCACGCAGCGAGAGCTTCGCCATCTGGCGCTGGGACCGGATGAACCCGCCGAGGGCGTTGACCTGGGCGCTCCAGGCATCCTCGGCGACCTGCCGGCCGGCGTCGCGCAGCTCCCCCGCTGCCGACGCCGCACTCGCGGCGGCCCCGGCGGCCCGGTCGCCGTTGCGCCGGGCCCCGTTCGTCTCCGGGCCCCGGTGCGCGCGGCTCACCGCCCCACCCCTGCCCGGATCGGTCCGCGCGGCAGGCACCGGCGCGTGGAGGGGATGCGTACGCGGTCCATGGTCGCGCATTGTCCCCGTTGCCCCGCCGTCGCGCACGCACCCGTCCCACGCGGAGCACTGTGGACGCGACGGCGGCCGGGAGTCAGCCGGTGAGCACGTAGCGGCCGGGAGAGGGCTCCAGCGGCGGGTAGGTCTCGGAGCCGACCCGCTCGGGAGCCGGGACCTGCTTGCCTGCGCGCTCGGCGATCCACGGCGCCCAGTCCTCCCACCAGGACGCCTTGTGCTCGCCGGCGTCATCGCGCCAGTCGTCGGCCGACCCGGGCAGGTCCGCGGACTCCCCGAACCAGTGCCGCGACTTCGGCGACGGCGGGTTCACCACACCGGCGATGTGGCCGGAGTTGGAGAGCACGAACCGGACCGTGCCGCCGATCTTCGCGGCACCCTTGTAGACGGACTTCCACGGCGCGATGTGATCGGACTCGGCGGTGATCACATAACTGTCGGTGCGGACCTGGCCGAGGTCGAGGCGCTCCCCCGCCAGCTCCAGCTTGCCCTCGGCGAACTGGTTCTCCAGGTAGAGGGTGCGCAGGTACTCGGTCTGCATCGCGGCCGGCATCCGGGTGGAGTCGGCGTTCCAGCTCAGCATGTCGAACGGCTTCGGGTCCTCGCCGAGCATCCAGTCGTTGACCACGTAGTTCCACACCAGGTCGGTGGCCCGCAGCAGGTCGAAGGTGGTCTTCATGCTCGACGACGGCAGGTAGCCGTCCTTGCGCATCGACCGCTCGAGCCGGTTCACCGTCTGCTCGTCGGTGAACACGCCGAGCTGGCCGGGGCCGGTGAAGTCGAGCAGCGTGTTCATCAGGGTCAGCGAGTTGACCCGGTCGTCACCCTTGGCGTGCAGCCACGCGGTGGTGGCCGCGGACAGGGTGCCGCCCAGGCAGAGTCCCGCGAGGTTGACCGTCTTGCGGCCGGTGATCTCCCGGACGACGTCCAGCGCGGTGATCGGCCCCTCGCGCAGGTAGTCGCTCATCGTGACGTCGGCGAGGGCCGAGTCCGGGTTCCGGTAGCTGATCATGAAGACCGTGTGGCCGTGCCGGACCGCCCACTCGACCAGCGACTTCTCCGGCGCGAGATCCATGATGTAGTACTTGTTGATCCACGGCGGGCTCATCAGCAGCGGGATCTCGTGGACCTTCTCGGTCTGCGGCTCGTACTGGATGATCTCGATCAGCCGGTTCCGGTAGACCACGTGCCCCGGGGTGACGGCGAGGTCCTTGCCCACGACGAACTCGCCCGGGGTGACCTGCCGCGGCATGCCCCGGTTCTGGACGGTGTCGCGGAGCAGGTTGCGGGCACCGCGCACGACGTTGAGCCCGCCGGTCTCGACGACCTTCTTCGGCCACGCCGGGTTCGTGACGACCCCGTTCGGGGGCGCGAACGCCTCGATGACCTGCCCCACCAGCCAGTCCAGCTTGCGGCGCGCGGTCGGCGAGACCCGCGCCGCCTGCGACAGCTCGGTCAGCCGGTCGGCCAGCAGGGAGTGCTCCTGGCGCGCCAGGTAGTACCAGGCGTTGCCCTCCCAGGCCGGGTCGGTGTAGCGCTTGTCCTTCTCCGGCAGCGACGCCGGACCGTTCGCCGTCCCGCCCGCGGCGCGCGACGCCGCCGCCGCGACCGCCTTCACCGAGTCGACCCCGAAGCCGACGCCGGCCCGCAGCACCGCACCCGGGCTGCCGGCGAGCGACTTCGCCGTCTCGCCGAGGGCGCCGCCGAAGCCGACCGGGTCGACCTTGGCCTGCCACCCCGAGGGGTCGGCGAGCTCGCGCAGGTCGCGCACCAGTCCGGCCGCCTGGCGCCGCAGCACCTCCACGGCCTGGTCGGACGGGACGGCCGCCCCGTCGTCGGGCTCGGTCTGGGAAACGGGCGTGGTGCTCACTGTTCGTCTCACTCCTGGTCGGCCGGGTCGTGTCCGTGCCTTGTCGCGGCGGCCCCGATCGGGATGACGCGAAGGGATGTCGCCCATCGTGACGGTGTACTCACGGGTAGGCAGCCTCTGTCCGGGCGCGTCACGTTGAGAGCCCTCTCACCTGCGCTTGATGTAGCAAGCACTACTCCCGAGTAGGTCTGCGGTTGCTTGACATCCCGAACGCGATCTACCGTGCGGTAACCGGCCAGCCCGGTCATCAGAGTTGATGGGAGAGGTCCATGAGCATGGCGATCACCCGCTCCTCCGGCGCGAACGCGCCGAGTGGCCCGCACGTCCTGCCCGACCCCGGAGCCGACTCGACCCCGGCGCGGGAAGGCCGGATCGACCCCCTGCGGTTCCTGTTCTCGTACAACGCGCACAACCTGACCAAGGTGGTGACCGAGGTCGGCCGCGCGACCGGGGCGTACTGGATCGACGCCGTCCAGCGGATCGCGAAGCCCGGCGACGCCGCGCGCCGGTCCCTGCTGTGGCTCTCGACGATGGCCGACCGGCGCGAGCCGACCTGGCACCTGCCGAACGAGGTGGCCCTGTCCACCCCGTTCGCGGTGTTGCGCGACTTCACCGAGGCCGGGCACCGCGACGACGACATCGTCCCCACCCTGGTGCTTCCGCCCCAGGCCGGGCACTCGTCCACCGTCATCGACTACTCGCCGCAGCAGAGCCAGCTGGCGATGATCCGCGCGGCCGGGCTGACCCGGCTCTACGCGCTGGACTGGCGCCCCGCGACGACGGCGACGAAGACCGTCACGATCACCGACTACCTCGAGGTGATCGACCGCTCGATCCGCCGGATGGGCGGGAAGGCGAACCTGGTCGGCGACTGCCAGGGCGGCTGGCTGGCCACCATCTACGCGGCGCTGCACCCCGAGCGGGTCAACACGCTCACCCTGGCCGGGGCGCCGATCGACTTCCACGCCGGCGACTCGGTGATCGCCGCCTCCACCCGGCTGATGGCCGGGACGATGGGCATGGCGCCGTACAAGGCGCTGGTCACAGCGGGTGGCGGCAACATGCCGGGCTCGGCGGTGCTGTCGAACTTCATCTCGATCCAGCCGCAGTCCGAGATCTCCCGGCAGCTGCAGCTGCTGGAGAACATCGACGACCCGACGCACGTCGAGCGCTACCGGGTCTTCGAGGACTGGTTCAAGTACACCCAGGACATCCCGGGGGCGTTCTACCTGTGGCTGGTGGAGAACCTGTTCTGGAAGAACCGGCTGATCGCCGGGACGCTGACCGTGGGCGGGCGCAAGGTCGACATGTCGGCCATCGACTGTCCGCTGCTGCTGCTCGCCGGCTCGACCGACCACATCACGCCGGCACCGCAGCTGTTCGCCGCGGCGGAGAAGGTGAGCACGCCGCCCGCGGACATCACCTACCGCACCGCGTCCGCCGGGCACCTGGGCCTGTTCATGGGCCGGGACGCGCTGCGGCACGACTGGCCGGTCCTGATGGAGGCCGTGTACTCGCACTCGATCCCCGAGGACCGGCGGAAGGCCGGCGGTACGGGTAAGGCATCGCGCCGGCGCAACAGCGTCCGGTCGGTGGAGAACCCGCGCGACACCCCGCGGGTCCCCGCCCCGTGATCTCCTAAGAGGATCCTGAGAGTTCCGCAACTGCATGTGAGCGACGACACGGCCCCGCAGGCGATTTTTCCGGCCTGCGGGGCCGTCTCGCGGGAACGATCCCCCACAGCGATGCGTTGATCCGGGTGTAGGGCGATGCGACGTGCCCCATCCACCGCTCGTCGCGCCCGAGCAGGGGAGGAAAGACACATGACGGTGACCACGACCGCTCCGGCCGTGACCACGGCCGACACTCCGGCCGTTCCCGGCCCCCGCCGTACGACGGAGGCCCCCGCTCGCAGTGCCATGAGGGCGTCTGCTCGCACGGTCGCCCCGGGGGACACCGCGCTGGCGTCCACCGTACCCGGTGCGGCGGCCGCCGTGGCCGAGGACCTGGACGCCCAGAGCCCGGCCGCCGACCTGGTGCGCGTGTACCTCAACGGCATCGGGAAGACCGCGCTGCTCACGGCCGCCGAGGAGGTCGACCTCGCCAAGCGGATCGAGGCCGGCGTCTTCGCCCAGCACCGGCTGGACACGGCGGCCGCGGAGGGCACCGGCGAGGAGCTGGACCCGCAGTACCGGCGCGACCTGCGCGCGATCGTCCGCGACGGTCTGCTGGCCAAGAACCACCTGCTGGAGGCGAACCTGCGCCTGGTGGTCAGCCTCGCCAAGCGCTACACCGGGCGCGGGATGCCGCTGCTGGACCTGATTCAGGAGGGCAACCTCGGCCTGATCCGTGCCGTGGAGAAGTTCGACTACTCCAAGGGATTCAAATTCTCCACCTACGCGACCTGGTGGATCCGGCAGGCGATCACCCGGGGGATGGCCGACCAGGCCCGCACCATCCGGCTGCCCGTGCACCTGGTGGAGCAGGTCAACAAGCTGGCCCGGATCAAGCGGGACCTGCACCAGCGCCAGGGCCGCGAGCCGAGCGACGCCGAGCTGGCCGAGGAGTCCGGCATCCCGGAGCACAAGATCCAGGACCTGCTGGACCACGCCCGGGACCCGGTGAGCCTGGACATGCCCGTCGGCTCCGAGGAGGAGGCCCCGCTCGGTGACTTCATCGAGGACGCGGAGGCCACCGACGCGGAGAACACCGTGATCTCGAGCCTGCTGCACGACGACCTCCGCCGGGTGCTCGCCACCCTGGAGGACCGCGAGCAGCGGGTCATCCGGATGCGGTTCGGCCTCGACGACGGCCAGCCGCACACGCTGGACCAGATCGGGCGCGCCTTCAAGCTCTCCCGTGAGCGGGTCCGCCAGATCGAGCGCGAGGTCATGGGCAAGCTGCGGGTCGGCGAGCGGGCCGACAAGCTGCGCGCCTACGCGAGCTGACCCGGGCCCTCCCCCACCCGGTACGCACGGAGACCACGACGGCCGTGCGGAGCGATCGCTCCGCACTGCCGTCGTCGTTCGCGGGCCGGACGCGCCGGAAACGATCGGTCCGGGGTCGTCCGAACCGGTGTGGCGCAGGGCACCGATCTCGCGCCGATGATCATTGGCCGGCGCGGCCGACGCGGATAGGGTCGGGACATGTCCGGTTCTCCGAGCCAGTCCACGTCCGTCCCCGGTCCGGTGACCCCCGAGACCATGCGCGATGCGCTCGGCGGCTTCGCGTCGGGCGTCGTCGTGATCACCGCGCAGGGTCCGGACGGACCGGTCGGCTTCACCTGCCAGTCGTTCTCGTCGCTGTCGCTGGACCCGCCGCTGGTGAGCTTCTCGCCGGCACGCACCTCCTCGACCTGGCCGCGGATCCGCGAGCTCGGCCGGTTCTGCGTGAACGTGCTCGCCGCCGACCACGAGCACCTCAGCGCGCAGTTCGCCCGGTCCGGCACGGACAAGTTCGCCGGGGTGTCCTGGCTCCCCGCACCGTCCGGCTCACCGGTGCTCGAGGGCGTCGGTGCGTGGGTCGACTGCACGCTCTGGAACGAGTACGACGGCGGCGACCACACGATCGTCGCCGCCCGGGTCGACGCGCTCGGCGCGGACCCCGAACGACTGCCGCTGGTGTTCTTCCGCGGCGGCTACCACCTCACCCAGCGGGAGCTCTCGTGACCAGCATCATCGGTGTCGTCGCCGGACCGGAACCGGGCGGGCGGACCGCCGCCGCGGTCGCGGGCCTGCTCGCCGGGACGGGTGCGTCGACCGATCTGATCGAGCTCTCGCAGACCCCCTTCGAGAAGGTCACCGCGGCCTTCGCCGACGCCGACGCCGTCGTGTTCGGGAGCCCGGTCTACCGGGCCGGGCACACGGCGTCGCTGAAGGCGCTGCTGGAGGCGACCGAGCGCGGCAAGTGGGGCGAGAAGACCGCCCCGCTGCAGGGCAAGGCCGCCGCGGTCGTGCTGACCGGGGCGAGCGGCCACCACTTCCTCGCCGTCGACGGGCTGCGGTCGGTACTGGCCGGGTTCTTCGCGGTCCAGGTCCTCTCCCCCGGGCTGTACCTGGACCACTCCGGTTACGTCGACCGCAACACCCTCACCCCGGAGTCCGCGGAACTGGCCGCGGCGCACGGGCGCGCGCTGGCCGACCTGACCACCGCCGTGCGGTCGTCCGAGGCACTGCGGACGATCACCCCGGTCGTCTGACGGACCCTCCGGTCTTCCGACGGGCGCCCCCGCTCGGCCCCGGTCCCGCACGGATCCCGAGGTCCCGCACGGCGCCCGGGTCAGTCCACGGAGGCGAGCGCCGCGGCGATCCGGGCGCCGAGCGCCACGTTGTTCCGGTAGACCGCCACGTTGACGTCCAGGCTCCGGTCCCCGGTCGCGTCGCGGACCCGCTGCAGCAGGAACGGTGTCGCGTCCTGCCCGGTGATCCCGGCGTCGTCGAGGGCGGCGAGGGCGTCGGCGAGCGCCGCGTCGTGCTCGGCCGGGGACAGCTGCTCGTCGACGGGCACCGGGTTCGCCACCACGAGCGCCGAGCCGAGTCCCAGGTGCCGGGCGTAGCGCCAGGCGACGGCGATCTGCTCCGGCGAGTCGACGCGCTGCGACACCGGGTGCCCGGAGTCGGCGACGTAGAACCCGGGGAACGCGTGGGTCCGGTACCCGGCGACGGAGATGCCCAGGGTCTCCATCCGTTCGAGGGTCGCCGGCACGTCGAGCACCGACTTCACCCCGGCGCTGACGACGACGATCGGCAGCCCGGCCAGCGTGGGCAGGTCCGCGGACTCGTCGAAGGTGGACGACGCCCCGCGGTGCACCCCGCCGAGCCCGCCGGTGGCGAACACCCGGATGCCGGCCTGGTGGGCGAGGTGCGCGGTGGCGGCGACCGTCGTCCCACCGCAGGCCCGGGTCGCGCAGGCGACCGGGAGGTCGCGGGCGCTGAGCTTGACCACGTCCGGGTCGGTCG
The DNA here is from genome assembly GCF_017876315.1 of Pseudonocardia parietis. Taxonomy (GTDB): domain Bacteria; phylum Actinomycetota; class Actinomycetes; order Mycobacteriales; family Pseudonocardiaceae; genus Pseudonocardia; species Pseudonocardia parietis. The sequence goes on from NZ_JAGINU010000001.1 coordinate 5,102,011, forward strand.
CGAGCCGCTCCAGCTCCGCCCCGGACAGCCCGACGACGGCCTCGCCGTCCACCACCCCGATCGTCGCCGGGACGACCCCGAGCGAGCGGACGAGCTCCTCGGCCTCGGTGGCGACGAGCAGGTTGCGGGGGCGCGGCAGGCCGTGCGTGACGATCGTCGACTCGCACGCCAGGACCGGACGTCCCTGCGCCTGTGCCCGGGACACCTCGTCACCGATCCGCATCGACACCGACCCTAGAGCAGCGCGGCTGCGCTGGGCAGGCCCAGGAGCGCGGGGAGGTCGGCGACCGAGTCGATGACGGCGTCGGCCCCGGCCGCGCGCAACCGCGGCTCGCCGTGCGCACCCCCGCGCACCCCCACCGCCAGGCCCGCCCCGGCCCGGACCGCGGCGTCGATGCCCGCGGTCGCGTCCCCGGCGACGGCGGTCCGGGACGTGTCCGCGCCGGCGCGCCGGGCGGCGGCGTGCAGCAGGTCCGGGTCGGGCAGGCCGCGGCCGTCGACGTCGGCCGGGGACAGCAGCACGTCGACGCGACCGGTGAATCCCAGCGCGGCGACCAACCGGTCCCGCAGTTCGGGATCGAACCCGCAGGTCAGCGCGATGACCATCCCCGCGTCCCGCAACGCGTCGAGCGCCTCGCCCGCGCCGGGCACCGGGTGCACGCGACCGTCCGCGGCGGCGGCCGAGAGGTACTCGACGAAGGCCGCGTGCGCCCGCCGGGCCCGGTACATGTCGCCGTCGAGCAGCTCGCCGAAGACCGTGATCGTGGACCGGTCCATCGTCGCGCGGGCCTGCCGGTCCAGCGCCGGGTACCGCGGGCCGTCGACCCGGACCCGGGCAGCACGCAGCCCGTGGCGCAGCGCCGCGAGCACCAGCCCGTCATCGGACATCGTGGTGCCCGCGAGATCGAGGACCGCCAGTTGCACACACCGGACTCCAGTCGGCCCGGATGTCGGGAACCCATCGCCGACCTGTCCCGCGGGTGAATCCGGCGAAACGTCCCGGATGCCCGCGAGGTGCACCTCAGCGCAGCCTTCGCATGATCGAAGCGCTCCGGTGTGCCCCTCGCGGACTCGCGCGGGTCAGAACGTGGGCAGCATCCAGGCCAGCACCGGGGTGGACTGCAGGAAGATCAGCGTGCAGAGGGCCAGCAGGAGCACGAGGCTCCAGCCGATCGTCCTGCGGAACAGCTCGGACTCGCGCCCGACGATGCCGACCGCGGTGGCCGCGATCGTCAGGTTCTGCGGGCTGATCATCTTGCCGACGACGCCGCCGGAGGTGTTGGCGGCGACCATGAGGTGCGGATCGATCCCGGCCTGCTGGGCCGCCGTCTGCTGCAGGGTCGCGAACAGCGCGTTGGCCGAGGTGTCCGACCCGGTGACGGCGGTGCCGAGCCAGCCGAGGATCGGCGAGAGGAAGGCGAAGGCCGCCCCGGTGCCGGCGATCCAGGTGCCGATGGTGATCGTCTGGCCGGACAGGTTCATCACGTAGGCCAGCGCGAGCACGGTGGCCACGGTCAGGAACGCCCAGCGGAGCCGGTGGGCGGTGCCGGTGAACTCGCGCAGCGCCGCGCGCGGGGAGACCTTGTAGACCGCGGCGACCACGATCCCGGACAGGAGCAGCAGCGAGCCCGGCGAGGACAGCCACTGGAAGTCGTAGGCCGTGGTCGTGACGGCCTCGCCCGCCGAGTCGAGCACCCGGCCGTCGAGTCCCGGCCAGCCGATCTCGACGTCGGTGCCGCTCAGGAACTCCTTGACCGGGGTCCACAGCTTGGCGACCGAGAACACGGCGATGATGAGCAGGTACGGGAAGAACGCCATCAGCGTCCGCCCGGTGGTGAGCTCGGCGGCGCGCGAGGAGAGCGTGCGCTGCTCGGTGACGAGGCCGGTGCCGCCGCCGGTCTCCGGGTCGTCGACCGGGGCGTCGGCGGAGCGCTCGATGCGGAGCCTCTCCATGGCCTCGTCCCCGCCGGAGGGCTGCCACACGCGCAGCATGACGACACCGGCGAGCAGGCCGGTCAGCGAGGCGACGATGTCGGTGAGCTCGACGGACAGGTAGGTCGCGGCGAGCCACTGGGCGACCGCGAAGGCCAGGCCGATGACGAGTGCGACCGGCCAGGTCTGCCGGATGCCGCGCACGCCGTCGACCAGGAACACGAGCAGCAGCGGCACCACGAAGGCGAGCAACGGGGTCTGGTGCCCGACGACGGCGCCGATCTCGGCGTACGGGATGCCCGTCAGGGCGCCGGCGGTGATGATCGGGGTGCCGATGGCGCCGAAGGCGACCGGCGCGGTGTTGGCCACGAGCACGACGACGGCGGCGCGTACCGGGGAGAAGCCCAGTGCCATCAGCATGACGCCGGTGATCGCGACCGGGGCGCCGAACCCGGCGAGCGCCTCGAGCAACCCGCCGAAGCAGAACGCGATGATGATCGCCTGGACCCGCGGGTCGTCGGAGATCAGGTGGAAGGCGGCCCGCAGGTCCTCGAAGCGGCCGCTGGCCACGGTGACCTGGTAGAGCCAGATCGCCGTGAACACGATCCACATGATCGGGAAGAGGCCGAACACGGCCCCCTCGCTGGCCGAGAGCAGGGCCATGGGGACGGGCATCCCGAACGCGGCGACCGCGACCACGATCGCGACGCCCAGCGAGGCGAGCGCGGCCCAGTGTGCCTTCCAGCGCAGCGCACCGAGGGCCACGAAGATCGTCAGGAGGGGCAGGAGGGCCACCAGGGCCGAGAGCGTCAGGCTCCCGAGTGGCGCCAGTTGCTGCTGGAACATGTGCACTCCGCGGTGGGATCGGCGGTGATCGTGATCGGCGTTGATGCATGCGGTGGCGCTGCGCGTCGACCGGAAGAGTGATGCATGGAGAAACGTCCGTCAAGTGTCTTTGTCAGACAAGTTGCCTTGCCTGGCTCGCATGCACTGTGATGTGCTCGACCCCGGACGGACGAGGAGGCTTCGATGCCCACCGAGCTGGACGTGCACTCCCTGGTCGATGCCGTCACCCGCGCCCTGCGTGACCGCATCCTGCGCGGTGACCTGCCGGCCGGTGCGCCCGTGACCGAGAAGCTGGTCTCCGAGGAGTTCGCCGTCGCCCGGCCCACCGCGAAGGCCGCCGTCGAGCGGCTGGTGTTCGACGGCATCCTGCGCCGCCAGGCGAACAAGACCGCGCGGGTACCCGTGCTGACCTTCGACGAGGTGCGCGACCTGTACGAGTCACGGGCCCTGCTGGAGTGCGGTGCGATGACGCGGGTCGCCGGGCGCGGTCACGTCCCCGACCAGGCCCGGCTGGCCCTGGAACGCTTCGACCTCGCCTTCGTCCGCGGCGACGTGTCAGCGGTGGTCGAGGCCGACGTCGAGTTCCACCGCGCCTTCGTGGACGCCCTGGGCAGCCCGCGGGTGTCACGGATGTACGACTCGATCATGGCGGAGTTCCGGCTCTGCGTCGCCCGCGTGCAGGTACTCGGCCGGCTCGACCGCGCACGACTCGCGCAGGAGCACGCCGGGATCGTCGCCGCCGTCGAGGCCGCCGACCCGGAACGCGCGGTCGCCGCGCTGGAGGCGCACATCGCCGGTGCGCGGGACCGGATCGTCGAGGTCTACTCCGAGGACGTCCCGGCTCGATGACCGGCCACGTGCACTCCGGCTGAGGCCGGAGGGGTTACCGTTTTCCGATGACAAGCGCGACCGGCGCCGGGCCGGCCCGGCCGTTGCGGGCCGATGCCGCTCGCAACCACCGCCGCCTCGTCGAGGCCGCCGCGACGGCGTTCGAGTCGGACGGCCCCGATGTCGCACTGGAGGAGATCGCCCGGCGGGCCGGGGTCGGGGTCGCCACGCTCTACCGCCGGTTCCGGACCCGCGACCAGCTGGTCCGGGCGGTGCTCGAGGCGGTGTTCGCCGCCGAGATCGAACCGACCGCCGCGGCCGGGGACGGTGATCCGTGGACCGATCTCGCCGGCTCGCTGTCCCGCGCGGTCGAGGCGATCGCCGCACGCCGGACGATCCTGACGCTGGCTCGCGAGGCCGGCGTGTTCGACGTCGAGTCGGTCCAGCGCTACGGCCGCACCCTGAACCGGCTGCTCGACCGCGCCCGCGACGCCGGGGCCGTCCGTCCCGAGCTGTCCCCGCGGGACCTGTCGGCGGTACTGGTCATGGCGCTGGCCGTCGCCGAGGGTGCCGAGGGCACGCCCGACGCGACCGGGGCCGACCGGCGCCGCTACGTCGCACTCCTGCTGGACGGTTTGCGCCCGGGGCACCCGCCGCTGCCCACGCCGTCGGATCTCTGAACGACAACGACCGTTCACTCGGCCTTCCGCCGACGGTGGGTCACGGGCTACGGTCGCACCCGTCCGCTCGGCAACGGCGCCGGGCGGATGTACTTCTTCTCAGCCGCCGACCCGCTCGGGATGCAGCCGCCCGGCGAGTGTCGCGACGGCCTCGGCGTTCCGGATTCCCGGGCTCACCTCGGCGAACGTCGTCGTGAAGATCTTCCCGTCGCGCACCGCGGGCACCGTCGCGAGCGCCGGGTCGGTCCGCAGCTGTTCGGCCAGCGGCTCCGCCGCCTCCGGTCCCTTGTCGATCCCGCAGCAGGCCGGGACGACGATGACGTCCGGCCGGGCGGCGATGATCCCCTCCGTCGAGACGGTGCGCTGGCGGCCCGGGATCTCGCCGAAGGCCTGGACGCCACCGGCCGCCTCGATGATCGTCGTCGCGACGTCGCCGGTGCCGAACACCCGGTACTCGCCGGTGTCGGACGGGGCGTTGAGCATCGCGACCCGCGGCCGTTCGGTGATCCCGTCGAGACGGCGCGCGACGTCGTCGAGGGTGGCGCGCATCCGCGCGATGAGCTCGGCGGCCCGGTCCTCGGCGCCGAGCAGGCGGCCGAGGTCGGTGAGGTCGCGCTGCACACCCTCGAACGACACGTCGACGGCACCGAGCGACTCCTGGGTGCCCCCGTCGACGCTCGGGCAGTAGGAGCTGAACAGGAACGTGTCGATGCCCGCCGCGGCCAGGTCGGCGCGGGAGCCGAGGCCCTCGCGGGCGAAGGCGCCGGTGAACCCGGAGACGACGAGGTCCGGTGCCAGCCGCAGCACCTCCTCGCGGGACGGGTACTCCTCCGGCCAGTAGACCGGGCGGTCCTGCTCGGGGCGGAAGTCACCGGCGAGCCCGGGCGGCAGCGGGTTGTCCAGGTAGGCGGCGCCGACCAGCCGGTCCCCGGCACCCAGGGCCAGCACCGCCTCGATCCCGTTCTGGAACATGGCGACGATCCGGCCGGGACGCTCGACCGGGACGTCCACACCGCAGTTGCGGAGCGACCCCGCGGCGGTGTCCTGCGGCGCCGGCTGCCCGGCCGGAACCGGACCGGCGCCGCAACCGGCGAGCAGGCCCAGGGCGATCAGGAGCGCGGCGGGGGCCACGGCACGTGACACGAGCGGACGGGAGCGGGGCACGCGGACACGCTAACCCCATCCCCCGCCCGACTCGACACCTGTGCAGTCGTTCAGGTGTAGATCACAGGGTCCGCTGCAGCCGCCCGGCCAGCAGGCCGACGAACCGGGAGGGATCGGCCAGCTCCCCGCCCTCGGCGAGCAGCGCCATGCCGTGCAGCAGCTCGGCGGTCTCGCCCAGCTCGTCGGACGCCCCGGACGCCTGCGCGTCGCGCAGCCCGGTGACCAGCGGATGCGACGGGTTCAGCTCCAGGATCCGCTGGACCTTCGGCGGCTCCTGCCCCATCGCCCGGTACATCTTCTCCAGCGTGGGGGTCATGTCGAACTCGTCGCCGACCAGCACCGCCGCCGACGTCGTCAGGCGCGAGGACAGCCGGACCTCCTTGACGTCCTCGCCGAGCACGCCGGCCATCCACTCGCACAGCCCGGCGAACTCGCTCCTGCGCTCCTCGGCCTGCTCCTTCTCCTCCTCGGTCTGGAGATCGACCTGGCCCTTGGCGATCGAGCGGAACGCGGTCCCGTCGAAGCCCTCGACGGCGTCCACCCACACCTCGTCGATCGGGTCGGTGAGCAGCAGGACCTCGTAGCCCTTGTCCCGGAACGCCTCCATGTGCGGCGAGGCCTCAATCGCGGCCGGCGAGTCGCCGGTCATGTAGTAGATCGCGTCTTGGCCGTCGTGCATCCGCTCCTTGTAGGCCGCGAGCGAGGTCGCCGCCCCGTTCCCGGAGTCGTGCGTGGAGCGGAAGGACGACACGCCGAGGATCGTCTCCCGGTTGTCCGGGTCGGAGAGCAGCCCCTCCTTGAGCGCGCGGCCGAACTGCTCCCAGAACGCCGTGTACTTCTCCGGCTGCTCGTCGCGCAGCGTGCCGATCGTGGAGAGCACCTTCTTGACCAGCCGGCGGCGGATCGCGGAGATCTGCCGGTCCTGCTGGAGGATCTCGCGGGAGACGTTGAGCGACAGGTCGGCGGCGTCGACAACACCCTTGACGAACCGCAGGTACTCGGGGACGAGCGCCTCGCAGTCGTCCATGATGAACACGCGCCGGACGTAGAGCTGGACACCGCGGCGGGCGTCGCGCATGTAGAGGTCCATCGGCGCGATCTGCGGCAGGAACAGCAACGCCTGGTACTCGAAGGTGCCCTCGGCGGCCAGCCGGATCGTCTCGAGCGGCTCCTGCCAGTCGTGACTGACGTGCCGGTAGAACTCGGCGTACTCCTCGTCGGAGACGTCCTTCTGGGACCGGGCCCAGAGCGCCTTCATCGAGTTGAGGGTCTCCGGCTCACCGGCGGCCTCGTCGGCGTCGGCGGCATCGTCCGCGTCGGCGGCCTCGTCGGCGGAAGCCTCCGCGGGCATCCGGACCGGCCAGGTGATGAAGTCGGAGTAGGTCTTCACGATCCGGCGCAGCACGCCCCGGTCCGCGTAGTCGTGCATCTGGTCGTCGGCGTCGGAGGCCTTGAGGTGCAGGGTGACGGCGGTGCCCTGCGGTGCGTCGGCGACCGGCTCGATCGTGTACGAGCCCTCACCGTCCGAGGACCAGTGGACGCCCTCGCCCGTCCCGGCCTTGCGGGTGGTCAGCTCGACCCGGTCGGCGACCATGAACGAGGAGTAGAACCCGACGCCGAACTGGCCGATCAGCTCCTGGGCGTTCTCGGCGTCGCCCGCCTCCTTGAGCTTGGCGAGCAGCTCCGCGGTGCCGGACTTCGCGATCGTCCCGATGAGGTCGACGACCTCGTCGCGGCTCATGCCGATGCCGTTGTCGCGGACGGTGAGGGTGCGTGCCTCGGTGTCCGGGACCAGCTCGATGTGCAGGTCGGACGTGTCGGCGCCCAGGTCCTTGTCCTGGTACGCGGCGAGCCGGACCTTGTCCAACGCGTCCGAGGCGTTGGAGATCAGCTCGCGGAGGAACACGTCCTTGTTCGAGTAGATCGAGTGGATCATCAGCCTGAGTAGCTGACGGGCCTCGGCCTGGAACTCGATCGTCTCCGTGGTCACGACTCTTCCCTCCTGGCGTACGTGCGGTCCGGCCGTGGCGATTCTGCCGTGCCCCGGTGACGCCCGCGGCGGCCCCCGGGTCGAGCGCCCGGCCGGCACGGCTCCCGCCCGTCGCCGGTACCGTCGGGACCGAACCGCACCCTTCGCCCCGAACCGGACGGAACCGGACGTGAGACCGACCCGCACACTCGCACCGCGCCTGGTCGCGGTGCTGCTGCTGTCCCTGGTCGCGGTCCTCGCACCGGTCGCCGGTCCCGCCGCGGCCGAGGCGACACAGGTGCCGGCGTCGGTCGGCAACGACGGGACGCCGTGGGCGGCCGGACCACAGTCCGCACTCCCCGGGCGACTCCTCCCCGGCGGTTTCCTCACCGGCGGGGGTGACATCCCGGCCGGGCACCCCGGCCCGGCACTCGACGCCCTGCTCCTCGCGTTGCCCGCCGTCCCCGCGACCGGCCCGTCCGGTGCGACGGTCGACCGGAGCGCGACCGCGGGCCTGGACCCGGGGCACGGCTCCCCCACCGATCCGCGCGGACCGCCGCGGGTCTGACCCGACCGGGTGCCCGGCGGCGTCGCAGGTGTTCCGCGACCTGCGCCCGCACCGCCGGCACGCCCCGGCTCCGGCCCTGCCGCCTGATTTCCGCCCACTCCCCTGCCGCCCGTCCCGGAACCGGGACGCTCCCCCGAGGAATCCCGTGCAACAACGCCCTGTCCTGTGGCGAGCGCTGATCGCGCTCGCCGTCCTCCTCGTGTCCGGAATCGTCGCGCTCACCGTCGCCCCCACGCTGGGGCTGGATCTGCGCGGCGGCACCCAGATCGTGCTCGAGACCCGCGACACCGAGGAGGTGGCGGCCGACGCCGAGGCCACCGACCGCGTCCTCGAGGTGCTCCGCGGCCGGGTCGACGCGCTCGGCGTCGCCGAGCCGACGCTCACCCGCTCCGGTGAGAACCGGATCATCGTCGAGCTGCCCGGCCTGACCGATCCGACCGAGGCCGCCGACACGCTCGGCCGCACCGCGCAGCTGACCATGCACCCGGTGCTCGGGGTCGGCGCTCCGGGCTCCCCGCCCGACCAGCAGACCGCCGACGAGACCGGACAGCCGCTGCAGCTGGGACCACCCGCGCTGCAGGGCGAGATGATCAGCTCCGCGCAGTCGGTCCCGGCGCAGCAGTCCGTCGGTTTCGAGGTGCAGGTCGGGTTCGACGGCGAGGGCCCGGCCCGCTGGCAGGCGCTCACCGGGCAGGCCGCGTGCGCCCCGCCGGGTGCCCCGCAGCGCCGGGTCGCGATCGTCCTCGACGACCAGGTCATCTCGTCGCCGCAGGTCGACCCGTCGATCCAGTGCCAGATCGGGATGGTCGGCGGCCAGACCACCATCACCGGCAACTTCTCCCAGGAGCAGGCGAACGAGCTGGCCGTGCTGATCGAAGGCGGCGCCCTGCCGGTGCCGGTCGAGATCATCGAGCAGCGGACCGTCGGCCCGACGCTCGGCGCGGACGCGATCGAGGCCAGTGCGCTGGCCGCGATCATCGGATCGGCGCTGGCCGCCGTCTTCCTCGTCGTCGTGTACCGGCTGGTCGGCCTGGTCGCGGTCGTCGCGCTGGGCGGGTACACGCTCACCGCCTACGCGGTGCAGACCGGGCTCGGCGCGACGCTCACCCTGCCCGGCCTGGCGGCGTTCGTGCTCGCCGTCGGTATGGCCGTCGACGCCAACGTGCTGATCGCCGAACGATCGCGCGAGGAGTACGCGGCGCGACCACGCCTGGAACGCGCGTCGGAGAGCGGCTACAAACACTCGTTGTCCGCCGTCGGTGACGCCGCGGTGACCTCGCTGCTGGCGGCCGTGCTGCTGTTCGGCCTGGCCTCCGGGCCGGTGCGCGGATTCGGTGTCACGCTGGTCATCGGTGTCGTCGTGTCGCTGTTCTCGGCGCTGGTGCTCTCCCGACTGCTGACCCTCGCCGTGCTGAAGATCCCTGCGGTGCGCAAGCGCCCCAGGATCACCGGCATCGCCTCGATCGGACCGGTCCGCGCGCGGCTCGAGGCCCGCGACCCCGGGTTCCTGAAGAAGGCCGGGCGGCTCCTGGCCGTCGCCGGCGTGATCGTCGTGGTGGCGCTCGGCGGGTTGCTCGTGCGTGGTCTCGAGCTGGGTGTCGAGTTCACCGGCGGGCGTCTCGTGGAGTTCACGACGACGAACCCGATCACCGCCGAGCAGGCCCGGGACGCGGTCGGCGCCGCCGGCTTCCCGGACCTGCAGGTGACGACCACCGGCGACGGCGCGGTCGCCCTGCGGGCGGGCGAGCTCGACGACGCCGGGGTCACCGCACTGCGCGAGGCCGTCGGCGGGGTCGGTGGCGGCGCCGAGGTGCTCCGCGACGAGATGATCGGCCCCAGCCTGGGTGCCGAGCTCGCGCGTGGCGGCCTCATCGCCCTCACCGTCGCGCTGGCCGCGCAGTTCCTCTACCTGGCGTTCCGGTTCCGCTGGACGCTCGGTGCCGGCGCGGTCGCCGCCCTGCTGGCCAACGTCGCGGTGGTCATCGGGGTGTTCGCCTGGACCGGCCGGACAGCGGACGGAGTGTTCCTCGCCGCGCTGCTGACCGTGATCGGTTACTCGGTCAACGACACGGTGGTGGTGTTCGACCGGGTGCGGGAGCACTGGGCCCGGCAGGCCAAGGAACCGTTCCACCGGGTGGTCGGATCGGCCGTGCTGTCGACGCTGCCACGGACGGTGAACACCGGGATCTCGACCCTGCTGATCCTCACGATGCTGCTGTTCGTGGGCGGTGCGACGCTGGCCGACTTCGCGCTGGCGTTGATCGTCGGCATCGTGGTCGGCACGGTCTCGACGATCGTCGTCGCCGGGCCGGTGGCGATCCTGCTGGAGCAGCGGTGGACCGGGACCCCGCCACAGGCGGGGAAGTCGAAGCAACCGGTCGGCAAGGCCGGCCGCCGGCACCCGTCGCGTTCCGACCGGTCCCGCACCCGCAACGGCGACGGCGCGGTGGTCTGAGCGCCACGCGGCGGACGCGCGCGGCGCGGGCTCCCTCCGGCCCGCGCCGCGCGCCCGCGGTCCGCCACGGCGGGCGGGCGTCACGAGTCCGCGGAGCGATCGCCCCGCTCCAGTCGCTGCCCGCACCGCTCGATCGCGGACCGGATCATGCGGCCGTAGCCGTCGTCGGCGAGCGCGTCGATCCGCTCCCGCGCGAGCTCCAGGTGGCGGCGGGCATCGGCGTCGTGGCCGAGCCGGCGATGCACGTCGGCCAGGTTCAGGTGCAACGACGGGTAGAACCCCGCGATGTGCAGCGAGGCGTGGTGGGCCCGTGCCCGCTCGTCGGTGACCTCGCCGGCGGCGGCGAGGGCACGCTCGTCCCACCGCAGCTCCTCGTGCGGGTCGTCCTGCACGTCGGCGGCGTAGTGCGCGAGCGTGCACCGGTGGAACGGGTCACCGTCCTCGCCGAGCCGCTCCCAGATCGCGGCGAGCTGCGTGCGGGCCGCCCCGGGGTCGCCCGCGCACCCCGCCTCCACGGCCTCGGTGATGGCGGCCAGTACCGGGTCCATGACGGTGTCGGCGGCGGCGGAATCGGTCATCGTGCCCTCCCGGAGTCGGCGTGCATCCGAGGATGGACCGGACCCCCGACAGTTTCGGAGCGCTCCGCCGACCAGACTCAGGAACCCGTCCACTCGCCCGATCACCGTGTAGCCCGACCCGGTGTCAGCCGGTCTCGTCGACTCACCTGTGGAACGACGGTCGAGCGCGAGTGGTCTTCACTGGCTCGAGCCAGGCGAGGGCGAGTCGATACTGTTCATGTCCGGTCACCTGGTGGTGCAGTCTCACTCTGGTTGGTCAGGGACTCGATGAGGTCGGCTGCGGCGCAGGCGCCGCCGGCGGTGCGGGCGATGGCCCTGTGTTCCTGGCAGCGGCGCGCGATCTCGGGTGAGGATGTGACGCGGTCTACCGCCTCGCGCAGCCGTTGCGGGGTGAGATCCTCGGCGGGTAGGTGCTCGCCGACGCCGATCTCGGCGAGGCGGGGGCCGTTGACGAACTGGTCCGAGGCTTGCGGGACGGCGATCATCGGCACGCCGTGCCACAGACCTTCGGAGCAGCCGCCCATCCCGGCGTGGGTGACGAACGCGGAGGCGTGTTCCAGTATCGCGAGCTGGGGAACCCATCTGCGCACCACCACGTCGTCGGGAACAGGTCCGAGCGCGGCCAGGTCGAGGTGCGGGCCGACGGCGAGGACGGTGGTCCAGCCGGTCCCGTGCATTGCCGAGATGCAGTCGCGCCAGAACGCGGGGCGGTCGTTGAACGCCGACCCCAACGAGACCAACAGCAGGGGCCGGTTCGGGGCGGGCCAGGAGCCCTGCTCGGTGCGGTCGCCGAGCACCGGCCCGACGAAGGTGTACCGGTCCGGATCCACCCGGTCACGGTGCGGCTGCATCACCTCCGGAATGAGCACAATCGATCGGTCCGGTGCCCCGAGGAACTCCTTGTTCGTCATCGCGACGCCGACCTCGGCCAGCCAGGCGTCCATATCGGACTGCCAGGCCAGGCCTTCCGGTTCGTCGAGGCAGGCGTAGGCCTCGGCGAAGTCTTCCTCGAAGGTGTCCCAGGCGACCATGTGCGGGGCCAGCTCGACTCGCGACAGGGCGTGCGCCCGGGAAAGGGCGTGCCCGGCCCAACCACTGCCGTCGTAGCAGACGACATCGGGTAGATCGGGCCCCAGCGCGCTGGTGATCTGGGTGTAGGCGCTGCGGGCCTCGTCGGAGAACAGTCGCATCACCTCGATCCCGCCCTCGGGCCATTGCTCACCTCGCGCCGGGTCGGGTAGGTCGGTGGTGATCGGCAGGACGGTCGCACCGGTGGCGGCCACGGCGTCGGCGAAGCGGTCCGGGACGGGATAGGTGACGCGATGGCCACGGGCGACGAGCTCGGCCATGACGGGCAGGTTCGGGTAGACGTGACCGTGGGCGGCCGAGGTGGACATCAGGACGTGGCTCATGACTGGCCTCCGGAGGATTGCGGGTTCGAGGGACACAGCGGGAGCCGGCGACGCGCAGCGCCGGGCCCGCGCCAATGGCGGCGGTCCGGACGCCAGTCGCGAGCAGTGCGAGACAGCGACCATCACGCCGTTCAGGACCTGCCGAGCCCCGCGGGTCAGGGTGACCCCGTCAGCGTGGACGTGGGTGCGATCGCCGACCGGCAGGACCGCTCCAGCCGCACCGTCCGGGACGGCGGGCGAGAGATCGGGGGTGGACAAGGGCTCACGAGGACAGTGCACGGGATACTCCGCAGCACGGGATCGAGCCGGGCAGCATGCAGAGGCTATTTGCGGGCAGTCACCACCTGAAACTGGCATCGAGCACGCCGGTCGCCGGCGACCCGCACCCTCCTTCGGAGTCACCGTTGCGACCCCGAGCTGACCGGGCGACGATTCTCTGGTCATCCGACGGCTGTTCGGCGCTGAGGTGCGGACGTCGTCCACACTGGGTCCGGTCGGTCACCCCTACGGCCTCGCAATCCGGTTAGCGTGTCGCACTGTCGCGCGGTGGGCAGCCTCGGAGAGCCCGAGGGCGGCGAGGGTGCCGGCGGCCGCGAGCGCTCCGAGGGCACTGGCGCCGGTGGTTGTGATGCCTACGGCGCCGATGAGGCCGGAAAGCGCGATCGCGAGATAGAGGGCTGCACCGTTGAGCGCTACGGTGAGCGGGGCCTGCCCGCCAAGCCCCAGGATCCGGTAGGTCTGCGGCGCGCTGATCCCGAATCCGATCAGCCCGTATGCGGCGGCCGCGATCAGTGCGCTCGGCAGCGCCGCGCTCCAGTACGGCGTGAGCAGGAATGTGATCGTCAGACCGACGAGGGCGCCGGCGACGACCGGACGTCCCCCGTATCGGTCTGCCAAGCGGCCGGCCAACAGGTTGCCGGCGATCCCGGCCACACCGAGGACGGACAGGATGCTGGCCAGCCGTACACCGTCCCCGCCGGTTGCGTCCTCGGCCACGACCGAGATGTAGGTGTAGGGAACGTAGATCGCGGTGAACGCCACCGAGGTCGTGCCCAGCAACAGCAGCACGCGTCGATCGACCAGAGGCGACAAGCGCTCTCGCAAGCCGAACTGCTCGTCCGAGCCCGGCGACACCGGCGGGATCCAGGTGAGGACCGCGACCGCGACGACCAACGCGAGACCCGCCAGAACGACCATGGTGGCGCGCCACCCGGCAAGCGCGGCCAGCGCCGTACCGAGCGGGGCCCCGACGGCGATGGCGACCGTCATGCCTGTCGTGACCGTCGCGACGGCCCGTCCTCGACGTTCCGGGCCGGCCAGGGTCGCGGCGGTGACGGTCGCCGTCGGCAAGAACAAGCCCGCTCCACACGCGGCGACCACCTGTGCCGCGAGCAGCAGGCCGAACGTTCCGGCTGCCGCGCTCGATCCAGTGCCCGCCAGGTACAGGCCCAACGCCAGCAGCAGGACGCGACGCCGCGCCCACTGCACACTTGACGCCGCGAGCACCGGACCTGCGATCGCCGCACTGAGGCCGAACACCGTCACGACCTGTCCAGCCGTGGCGGCCGAGACTTGAAATGACCTGCCGAGCTCGGGTAGGAGGCCGGCGAGCACCAGCTCACACGTTCCGACTGCGAAGGCGCCGACCCCCAACACGAAGGCGGCTCCCGCCCGGCGCTGCATGCGGCTCCTCACGACGCTGGCGTTGTGCTGGCCCGGACAGCTGATCAGCTCGTACGTGAGCGTGTCGAACTACTTCTTGAAGATCGTAGGGCTCCCTTCACCGGTGGAGGAGTTGAACGACGGACCGGGTGGTGTCAGTCGTCGTAGCCGACGAATCCCACCGGGACCATGCCGCCGCCGCCGCGCAGTACTGCGGCGGCGTACTCGAGGTCGAGGCCGCGGTAGAGCTCGACGAGGCCTGCGTGCGCCTCGGCGAGGCGTCGTCCGACCGACTCCGCATGCTCGATGCCGTCGATCGGGATCATCACCACATCCGGATGCTCGACCTCTTCGGTTCCCTCACCCGCCGGGTAGAGGAACGCCTGGGGCCCGAGGACCTCCCCTGCGGCGAACGCCCGCGTGAACTCGGCGATCCGCTCGAGCGACTCGAAGCCGTACCGAACCAGCCCCAGCCGGGCCCGAGCGCCGACCGCGACGCGCACCGCGTTCGCCTCCGACGCCCCGACGCCGCCGCACAGCTCGATCCGCTCGAATCCCTGATCGACGAGCTCCGCCGCCGTCGACCCGAGACTCTCACCCGTGCTGCCGACGATCGTGATGCCGGGCGCCTGCAGGCGGACGCCCGGCGTTCCCTCGTAGATAACGGCTGTGTTCCCGGTCATGACGTTCTCGGTCATGACGACTCCTCACATTAGGGTAATGTGATTGTGCAATATAGTGGCGTAAACTTCGGAGGGTCAAGGAGCGAGGTGACCACAGATGGCGGTACGCGGCCGGCCCCGCGATGAAGCAGCGAGAGAGCGCATCGTGACAGCGGCGACGTCCCTGTTCGTGCGCGACGGGTATGTCTCCATCACGGTGGGCGCGATCGCCGAGGAGGCAGAGGTGGCGGTGAAGACCATCTATGCCGCCTATGGGAGCAAGCTCGGACTGCTCTCGGCCGCTCATGACCACGCCGTGGCCGGCAGTACCGAACCGACGCCGCTGCTGGCGCACGCATGGGTCCGATCGCTCGCCGACGCCGAATCGGTAGAGGCTGCGTGGGCCGACGCGGCCGCACACTTGGCGGAGTCCACGGCGCGCTCGGCCCCCATCCTGACCGTGATCCATGCCGCCGCAGCCGATCCCGGCGTCGCCGAGTTGCAGGCGGAGCTGCGCAGACAGCGCCACGGGTTCAGCCTCGGCCTGGCCCGGATCCTGCTCCGCCTGCCGGGTGCGGTCCCGCGCTCGGGCACCAGCCGGGTCGCCGACGTCCTCTACGCCACCGTGACCGCGGAGTCCTACTCGCTCTTCGTCACGGAACGTGGATGGACGATCGAGCAGTGGCGGGAATGGGCGCACGACACCGTGGCCCGCGAACTCACCGCCAACGCTGCGCCGGCCTGAGTGAGGAGCCGCCGCGCGCGTCGCGACTTCTACCGGTGACCCGCTCGCCGGACGCTCGACGGTCCGGCGCAACTCATCCGATCGGCCAGTGGCGGCGCCGATGGACCGATACCGGGTCCCGGATCATGTTCATAGCGTTTCGGGGTATGACCCGACACGGAGTGAACAGTCGGTTGGTGGCGCCCGACCTCGGCCGCGGCCTGATGCTGGCATGGATCGCGGTGGCGAACGTGGCGCTGTTCGTGCTCGGTCCCTACGGCCCACGCCAGCACGTCGTGGAAGACGGCCTGGCCGATCGTCTGGTGACCGTCCTGGTCGTCGGGCTGGTCGACGGGCGGGCGTATCCGCTGTTCGCGCTGCTCTACGGCTATGGCGTGGCCCGGTTGTTGCAGCGCTCGGATGCCGGGCCGGTCGTGCTCCGCCGACGCAGCGTCGGCCTGATACTCGTGGGTGCGGTGCACGCGGTGCTGCTGTTCCCCGGCGACATCCTCGGGTTGTACGGCGTGCTCGGGTTCGTCCTCGTCGCGTGCCGGTCGGTGACCGACCGGACACTGACGCTGTGGGCGATGGCCTGGCTGGTCCCGGCGTGTGCGGTCACCGCGATCGTGCACGGCTCGAGCGGCGGCGGCGAGCAGCGCACTTACCTCTGGTCGTTCGCGCTGTCCGACCCGGCGGCGGTGTTCCCGTTGCGGGCAGTGGAGTGGCTGATGACGCCGTTCGCGCTCCTGCCGGTGGTCAGCGCCGCGCTGGTGGGGGTACTGGCGGCCCGGCACCGGCTGCCCGAACGAGCGGCCGAGCTGCATGACCGGCTGCGCAGCGCGGCGAGAGTCCTGCTGGGTGCCGCGGTGCTGGGAGGCCTGCCGAGCGGGCTCGTGGTGGCGGGGTTCGTGCCCGCTCCGGGCCCGGTGGGGCTGGTCGCGCTCGCGTTCGTGCACGCGGTCACCGGTGTCGCCGGTGGGGTCGGGGCTGCCGCGCTGCTGGTCCTGTTCGCCGACCGTGCCGGCTCGTGGGCGACCCCGATGATCGCGTTGGGACGACGGTCGTTGAGCGGCTACCTGTTCCTGTCACTGGTGTTCGCGGTCGTCCTGCACCCGTTGGGCCTCGGCCTGGGCGAACGGTGGGGGACCGCGGCGACGACCGGGTTCGCCGTGGCGGTCTGGATGGCGGCCGTCGGGCTGGCGGCCGGGCTCGCGCGGGCGGGGCGCCCCGGCCCGGCCGAGCTGGTGCTGCGCCGGTTGTCCGGGCAGGCATCCTGGCAGGATGCGCCGGGGAGGTCACCGGATGGACGAACCTGATGTCCTGGCCGACATCGAACGGACCCGCCGGTTCGAGTGGGGCTGGCAGCGCGGCTGGGAGTCCCTGCCCTACCTGCTCGCCGTGCCGGCCGTGGTGTTGCTGCTCGTCGATACCCGTTCGCTCGGGCACGTCTCGGTCCTGGGGTTGCTGGTGCTGCTGGCCTGGCACACCTGGTTCGTGCCGATGCACCCCGAGTGGCAGGAACGCCGGCTGGCGCCGATGGCCGCCTACGTCGGCGGGTACCTGGCGCTGAGCTCGCTGCTGGTCGGCCAGCACCGGGCCTTCCTCGCCGTACTCGTCGGCGGGTACGCACTCGCGTTCGTCGCGCTTCCCGGTCGGTGGGCCCACCTCGGAGTGGTCGGCACCGGAGCGTGTGCGGCTCTCGTGCTCACCCCGGCGCCACCACCGGACCTGCTGCTGCAGATCGCACTGTGGACGGTGGCGGCATCCGCGATCGGGGCCGCCTTCCGGCGCATCGAGACGGAGTCGGCACGCCGGGCGCGGGTGTCCGAGGAGCTGAGATCGGCGCTGCAGCGCAATGCGGAGCTGCAGCAGCAGCTGCTGCGGCGCGAGCGCCGCGCCGGGATCGAGGCCGAGCGAGCACGCATGGCCCGCGAGCTGCACGACACACTCGCTCAGAACATCGTCGCGGTCACGACCCAGCTCGAACTCGTCGACGAACAGCTCGCACCCGGACACGAGGCCCGGAGCCGGGTGCGGGTCGCAGCCGAGCTGGCCCGGGCCGGGGTGGCGGACGCGCGCCGGGCCGTCGCCGCGTTGCGGCCGGACGTACTGGTGGACCGGTCGCTGCCCGACGCACTCGCCGGGGTCATCGATACATGGCAGGAACGGACCGGAGTGGACGTTGCGGTGGAGCAGGTCGGCGAGTTCCCGGAGCTGTCCCGCGACGTCGAGGACGCACTGTTACGCGTCGTGCAGGAAGCACTGACCAACGTCGAACGGCACGCCCGCGCCGGGTCGGTGACCATCACCCTGTCCCGGCTCGGCGACCTGCTCGCCGTCGACGTCCAGGACGACGGGCGCGGCTTCGATCCGGTCAGCACACCCGCCGGCACCGGGCGGCGCGGCATGAGCGAACGGATCGCCGAGCTCGGCGGCACGGTGAGCGTGGAGTCGGCGCCGGGGACGGGCACGACGGTGAACGCGACGGTGGCGGTGTGATCCGGGTGGTGCTCGTCGACGACCATCCCGTCGTACGGGAAGGCCTCGGAGCCCTGATCGCAAGCCAGCCGGACCTCGACGTGGTCGGCGTGGCTCCGGACGGCCGAGCGGTACCGGAGATCGTGGCCCGGACCCGTCCCGACGTGGTCGTGACCGATCTGCGGATGCCCGATGGTCAGGGGGTCGATCTCCTGACGGAGCTGCGCCGGCATCTCCCCGAGCTTCCGCTCATGGTGCTGAGCACGTTCGGTGGGCCGGCCGATGTGGCCTCCGCCCTCGATGCCGGCGCGACCAGTTTCGTCCTCAAGGACGCCGGCCGCGAGGAGGTGTTCGCCGCGATCCGGGACACCGCGCGCGGCAGATCCGTGCTCTCACCGGCGGTTACCGCGGAGCTGCTTCGGTCACGCCGGGCACCGGCCGGCCCCAGCCCCAGGGAACGGGAGATCTTGCTCCTCGTGGCATCCGGCCGGACGAACCAGCAGATCGCCCGGCACCTGCGCGTGTCGGAGGCGACGGTGAAGACGCACCTCGCCCACCTCTACTCGAAGCTCGACAGCCCGGACCGCGCCTCGGCCGTGGCCGCAGCGATCCGGCGCGGCTGGATCGACCTGCAGGAGCCGTGACCGGCGCGGGCCCCTCCGGGGTGATCTCCGGGGGCCGCTCGGGGGCACACCGGAGGAGCCGAGAACCTCGGTCGTCGCACCATCGCCCGGTACACCGAAGACCGGGGGACGGCACCCACCACCACCAGTAGCTCGACAGTTCATGAACCCGCCGTCCCATTGTTCGTGGCGTGCCGGATTCAGGGGGTCACTCACGATGTTGCTGCGCCGCGCCGTGTCCGTCCTCGTCGCGCTGTCGGCGGTGTGGAGCACAGCCGGCGTGGCCGTCGCGCAGGACCGGCCGGAGGGTGTGGACCTCTCCGGAGTGGACGAGTACGTGTCCGGCTACCTCGAACGCCACGGGCTTCCCGGCGCTGCGGTGGCCGTGGTCGAGGATGGGAGAACGATCCACGAGGCCGGGTACGGAAAGGACTCGAACGGGGAGCCGCTGACCGAGCACACACGACTTCGGATCGCATCGGTCTCGAAGTCGATCACCGCGTTCGCGGTGCTCCAGCTGGTCGACGACGGCGCGATCACTCTGGACGGTGCGGTGACCTCGTACCTGCCCGAGCTGGGGCTGGACGACGAGCGGATCGACGAGGTCACGGTCCGTCAGCTGCTCAGCCACACCTCGGGGATCGTGACGCCGACGGTGATCCCGCCGGCCTCGACGCCACGCGAGGGCGTCGCGCGCACCCGGGGCTGGCAGCTCGACAGCGAGCCGGGGACCGAGTACGCCTACAGCAACGCGAACACCTGGATCGCGGCCCGGCTGGTGGAGGTGCTCAGCGGACGGTCGTTCGACGACCACCTCCGTGACCGGGTCTTCGCGCCGCTGGGCATGACCGGCTCCCTCACCACACCGACCACCCGCGACCCGGTGCCCGGCCTGGCGCATGGCCACGTCACGGCGTACGGCCTGGCGTTCGCCGCCGAGGGGCCGGAGCAGCTGGTCGCCGGTGCGGGTGGCGTGGTCAGCACCGCGCACGACATGGCGCGCTGGTTGGCGATGCAGCAGCGCCACGGCGCGACCACCGATGGCCGGCGACTGCTCTCAGCCGCCTTGGTCGAGCAGTCCCACCGGGCCCAGCCCGGCACCGACCGGGCCGGGCTCGGATGGCTGCTCAGCGGCCCGGGCGTCGACCCCGCCCGGGTCGGCCACAGCGGAGTGGCACAGACCTTCCAGGCCCAGACGGACCTGGTGCCCAGCAGCGGGTTCGGCGTCGTGGTGCTGCTCAACAGCCACACCACCTGGCAGGAGCACGCCTACGAGATCAGCTCCGGCATCATCGAGATCACCGAGGGCCACGACTCCGAGGCCGGTACACCGGTGCCCACCCTGACCGATCTGGTGCTGGGTACAGGTGCTCTCGGCGTGGCCGCCCTCGGGCTCCTCGGCGTCCGCCGTGCCCCAGGGTGGGCGGCACGCCGCACCGGTCGGCCACGGTGGCAGATGCTCCTTCGGCTGCTGCCTCACCTGATCGCTCCCGCGCTCGCCACCGTCCTCCTGGTCATCGGTCCGCTTCTCCAGGGAAACAGCCTGACCAGCGCCGACATCGTCCGATTCGCCCCCTCGGCCATGGTGCTGCTCCTGACCCTCGCGGTCGCCGGGGTGGCCGTGATCGGGTTCCGCCTGGTCGCGCTGCAGCGGGCGCGAGGTGAGCGGCCGTGAGCAGGGAACGGCTGGCCTCCGGCCCGGTCCTGCTCTGTCTCGAGCGCGCCCGCGGGCTGGTCGCCATCCGATGAACACACCAGCACGGCCGACGGCGTTGGCTACACCGACCGCGTGCACGACCAGGACCACACCTGTCCTCGACGTCCACCAGGATCTCGGCATGACCCCGACGCTGCAGATCGCCTTCGACTCCGTCGACCCGCACGCACTCGCCCGGTTCTGGGCCGCCGCGCTGGGCTACGAGGTGGAGGACCACACCGAGATCGTCACCGGGCTGCTCGCGGCCGGGCATCTCACCGAGGACGAGGTGCTGGCCGACGGTGACCGCAGGGCCTTCCGCGACGTCGCCACCTGCCGCGGGCCGGGCCCGCGGATCTTCGTGCAGCGGGTGCCGGAGCCGAAGACGGCGAAGAACCGGGTGCACCTCGACCTGCAGTTCGGCCCGGACGCCGCGCCCGCGGAGATCGAGCGGCTCGTCGGGCTGGGCGCCGAGGTGCTGTGGGTGACGTCCGACCGCGGCCCGCTCAACACGACCCTGCGGGACCCGGAGGGCAACGAGTTCTGCGTGAGCTGACGCCGGCCGACGCGGCGAGGTTGATCGCCGTACATGCCTTGCCAGTCATATAACTAGCTGGGTATATTATGGCTGTGTCGCCGTTCACCGCCCTCGCCGACCCGTCCCGGCGCCGGATCCTCGACCTGCTGCGGGAACGTCCGCGCCTGGTCGGGGAGCTCAGCGCCGAACTCGGGTTGAGCCAGCCGGGCACCTCCAAGCACCTGCGGGTGCTGCGGGAGGCCGGACTGGTCGAGGTGCAGGTCGACGCACAACGCCGCAGGTACGCACTGCGGGCCGAGCCGCTCACCGAGCTCGACAGCTGGCTCGCGCCCTACCGCCGTTTCTGGGACCGCCGACTCGACGACCTCGAGCGCACCCTCGACACGATGCCCGACGAGGAGACTCCATGACCCCCGACAGTCTGTCCCTGGACAACGGCCGCACCGTGCTCCGGCTGGAGCGGTCGCTCCCCCATCCGCCGGAGAAGGTGTGGCGGGCGCTGACCACGCCGGAGCATCTCGCGACGTGGTTCCCGTCGACGGTGCGCGTCGATCTGCGCGAGGGCGGGGAGATCGTCTTCGACGACGGTGCGATGCGCGGCGTGGTGACCGCGCTGGACCCGCCCCGGCTCTTCGCCTTCAGCTGGGGCGACGAGGACCACCTGCGGTGGGAGGTGCGCCCGGCCGACGGCGGATCCCTGCTCGTGCTGCACCATGCGTTCGCCGACCGGTTCGGCGCGGCGAGCTTCGCCACGGGATGGACCGCCTGCGTGGAGGGGCTCACGCAGATGCTGTCCGGTCAGGACCCGGTGCCGACGTTCGACACGACCGCTCGGCACGAACAGTACGTCCGGCAGTTCGACCTCGACGCGCCGTCGGTCGCCGACGACACGATCCGGATCGAACGCCAGCTCACGGCCCCGGCCGAGGTCGCCCGGCCGCTGCTGGAGCCGGCCACGCTCGCGGGCGGGACCGTGCGGTGGGAGTTCGGCGCGGGTACGGGTCACGGCGCACGGTTGCTCGTCGTGGCCACCGGCCCGTTCGACCGGCCGGTGCCGGAGGCTGCGGCGCAGCTCCGATCCCGGGTCGCGGAGATCGCCGCAACGGTGTCCTCGGCGTCATCGAGGCGATGAGGGACGCGCGCTGCCCGGATCGGCCGCGCCGAACCACCGCGGCAGCTCGTCGAGCAGGTCCTGCTGGTCGTCGCCGGCCCACGCGACGTGGCCGTCCGGGCGCAGCAGCACCGCGGGAACGTCCAGCTCCTCGCTGACCTCGACGACATGGTCGACCCGATCCGCCCATCCCGCGACCGAGAGCCGTCCGGTCCGGTCGAGCAACAATCCGCGTCCCTCGTGCATCAGCTCGTAGAGCCGCCCACGCTTCAGCCCCACGTCCCGCAGCCGCCGGCCCAGCAGCTCGTGGCCGTCGCCGAGGTCGTAGCGGACGCCGATCGCGATGATCTTCTCGGTCAGGTACCGGTTCACGTCCTCGAATCCGATCAGTTCCGACAGCAGCCGGCGCACCGCCTGGGCCCCAGGTTCGAGTGACATCAGCTGGATCTGCGCGCGGGTGTTGTCCAGCACGGCGGCGGCGACCGGGCGCCGTTCGGTCTCGTAGCTGTCGAGCAGCCCCTCCGGTGCCCGGCCGCGCACCTCGGCGGCCAGCTTCCATCCCAGGTTGAACGCGTCCTGGATGCCGAGGTTGAGGCCCTGCCCGCCGGTCGGTGGGTGGATGTGCGCCGCGTCGCCCGCCAGGAGCACCCGCCCGGCCCGGTAGCGCTCGGCCAGCCGGGTGGCGTCGCCGAAGCGGGAGAGCCAGCGCGGGGAGTGCACGCCGAAGTCGGTGCCGGCGACCGTCTGCAGCTGCTGCCGGAAATCGTCGAAGGTCGGCGGGGCGGAGCGGTCCTCGGCCACCCCGTCGGCGGGTACGACGACGCGGTACGCCCCGTCCCCGATCGGGCCGAGACCGAACCGCTTCTGGGTCTCACGGACCTCGGCCACCATGGCGGCCACCGTCTCCGGCGCCGCGGCGACCTCCATCTCGCCCAGCAGCGTCTCGACCCGGGACGGCTCGCCGGGGAAGCCGACGCCGAGCAGTTTCCGCACCGTGCTGCGCCCGCCGTCGCAGCCGACGAGGTAGCCCGCCCGCAGCCGCGATCCGTCGGCCAGTCCGACCGTCACCCCGTCGTCGTCCTGGCTCAGTCCGGCCACCTCGCAGCCGCGCCGGATCTCGGCGCCGAGCTCCACGGCGTGCTCGGCCAGCAGGCGGTCGGTGGTGGGTTGCCCGATACCGAGGACGTAGGGGTGCGCGGTGTCCAGCCCGTCGGGCACGGGTGCGGTGATACCGGCGAAGAAGCCGCCGACCGGATGCCGGGTGCCGAGGGCGAGGAACCGGTCCAGCAGGCCGCGCTGGTCCATCACCTCGATGCTGCGCGCGTGCAACCCGAGCGAGCGGACGACCCGGGTCGGCTCCGCGGCCTTGTCCAGCACGAGCACCTGCACGTCGTGCAACCGCAACTCGGCGGCCAGCATGAGGCCGGTCGGTCCGGCACCGGCGATGACGACGTCGACCATCGAGCACCCGTTTCGCTGGAGTCAGCTGTCGGCCGGCCGCGCGGGTCCGTGATCTGCGCAGGTCCTGGCCCGGATGCGGAGAGTCTGCGGCGCGACCCGGGTCTTGCCGCAAGACCCCCGGTGCGCTATAGGTTGAAGCTGGCGGCACGAGACCTGATCCCAGAGGAACTGTCTCCGGCGGCAGGTCCTGCCCGAACGCGGTGTCGGCCGGAGGCAACTTCCGCATCTGATGTTTGGTATCGCGAAGCGGTACCATTGGGTCATGGCGATGACCCTTCGGCTGACCGAGGACGATGCCCGACGCCTGCGCGCGCAGGCCTTGAAAGAAGGCACGTCCATGCAGGAAGTCGCCCTGTCCGCGGTTCGCAGCCGCATCGCCAACGCCGAGGACGACGAGCTCGACGCCATCATCACCGACATGCTCGGCACCTACGGCGGCGCGTTCCGGCGGCTGGCCGAGCTGTGACCCGTTACCTCAGTTGGGGCCAGCTCATGCGGGTCGCCGAGGCTGCGGTCGGACACACTGTCGAGGTCCGCGACGCCGGGCTCGTCGAGTCCGCGCTGTACCGGCCGCAGTCCTCGGTGCTCGGCCAGGACGCGTACCCGACCCTGGAGTTGAAGGCGGCTGCGCTGCTGCAGTCGTTGGCCACCAACCACGGTCTCGTGGACGGGAACAAACGAACCGCCGTCGCGGCGACGTACGCGTTCATGGCGCTGAACGGGACCCGGCTGGCGCTGTCCGAGGACGCCGTGGTGCAGCTTGCACTCGACGTGGCGAACAAGCACTTGACCACGGTCGAAGAGATCGCGGAGCGGCTCCGGCGATGAGAGTCACCGCCCTCGCCCTTGGCGCGCGCATCCAGGCGCGAGCGCAGCCCACGGTCGGCTCCTGACCGTGCGTATCTCAGATCAACAGCTCGTCGACGGAATGCCGTCCGATCGGTACCGCGGAACGGCCTCCGGCCGTGCGGCGCGGGAAGCCGAGTGAGAAGCACCAGCGGACCTGCCAGTCGTCCGTGACGTCGAGCAGCCGGCCGGCGCGGGCCACGTTCTCGTCCGGGTAGATCGTCGCCGGGCAGCAGCCGAGGCCCACGCCCGTCGCCGCGAGGGCGACGCTCTGCGCGACCCGCCCCACGTCGAAGACGGTGTCGCGACGGCCGTCGTTCGCCGCGAGAAGAACCAGGACGCACGGGGCCCCGGCGAGATGCCGGGCGTAGGTGCCGAGCTCGGCCAGCGCGGAGCGTGTCCGCTGATCGGTCACGATCCGGAACCGCCAGGGCTGCCGGTTGCGCGCCGACCCGGTCCAGCGCGCCACGTCGATGACGGCGTGCACGGTCTCAGCAGGGACCGGCCGGTCCTCGAAGGAACGGACGGCCCGCGCCGCGACCAGACGACGAAGCGGCGCGAGATCGAGCTCTGACACGGCCCGCGACGCTATCGGGTCGTGTGTGATGACTCCGGGGCACGCCACGAACTGCCGGCGGTCACCCGGAGAAGGCCTCGTCCATGCCCTCGTTCTGCCACCGGCGGAGCAGTTCGGTGAACTCCAGGGGGCCGCCGCCGAAGGACTCGCTGCGCTTGCGTGGTGTGCCTTCCTCGTTGAAGTAGCCGGGGGTGCACTCGGCCTGGAACGCCTGCATGTCCAGGGCACGAGCACGGATGACCTCGACCCAGGCGTCCTCGGCCGCCGCACTCGGCTCGACCGCCGCGCCCCGGCGTTCGGCCTCGGCGACCACCGCGCCGAGGTACTCGGCCCGGTCCTCGAGGATGTGCCCGAAGTTGACCGAGACCACGTTCTGGGTGCTGCCCAGATGGAACAGGTTCGGAAACCCACGGCTGACCGCGCCGTGCAGGGTCCGCAGCCCGTCGGACCAGTACTGCTCCAGCGTGATACCCCCGCGGCCCCGGATCTCGGCGCCCGAACGCGTCGCGGCGGCCACCCCCAGCTCGAACCCGGTCCCGAAGATCACGACATCGGCGGGGTACTCGACCCCCGCGACGACCACCCCATCCGGCGTCATCCGCTCCACACCGCGGCCATCGGTGTCGACCAGCCCGACGTTGTCGCGGTTGAAGGCCTGCAGATAGGTGTCGCTGAAGCAGGGCCGCTTACACAGATGCCGGTACCAGGGCTGCAGGGCCGCCGCCGTCGCCGGATCGCCGACGATCTGCGCGACCCGCTCGCGCATCTCGGCCATCTTCTGATGGTCGGCGATCTCCATCGCCAACGCGGGATCCTCGAGATCCTCCGGGGTGCCGCGCATCAGCCGTTGCCGCCCCCGCGCCGGTGCGGTGTCGGTCCACTGGTCGGCCACCAGATCCTGCTCCGCCGCGGCACCGGTGACCAGGGCGATGAAGTTGTCCCGCCGACGGCGCTGCCAGCCCGGTTCCAGCCCGGCCCACCACTGCGGGTCGGTCGGACAATCGTCGCGGCGATCCACCGTGGACGGGGTCCGCTGCACCACCAGCAGCTCACCGCAGGACGGGGCGATGGCCGGGACGATCTGCACCCCGGTCGCACCGGTCCCGACCAGGGCGACCCGCTTGCCGGCCAGCCCGGGATATTCCCGCACGTCCTCCGAGCCGCCGGTGTAGGCGTAGTCCCAGCGACTGGAGTGGAAGGCGTGCCCGGCGTAGTCCTCGATCCCGGGGATACCCGGCAGCTTGGGCTTGTTGAACGGCCCACTGGACAGCACCGCGTACCGGGCGGTGAACCCGTCACCCCGATCGGTCCCGACCCGCCACCGCGAGATCTCCTCGTCCCAGCGCAGCGAGGTCACCTCGGTGTGCAACAGCGCGTCGCGCAGCAGGTCGAAACGCTCGGCCATCCGTTCGGCGTGGCCCCGGATCTCCGAGCCGGGGGCGTACTTACGGCTGGGCATCCCACCGATCTCCTCCAGCATCGGCAGGTAGATGTAGGACTCGATATCACACGCCACACCCGGGTAGCGGTTCCAGTACCAGGTCCCACCCACCCCACCCGCGGTGTCGACCAACCGGATCCGCCCGAGCCCGGCCTTACGCAGATGCGCCCCGGCCAGCAGCCCACCGAACCCCGCACCCAGGACCACGGCATCGACGTCGTCGGTGACCGGCGTGCGCTCGACCGACGGCTCCGTCCACGGGTCCTCGCCGTAGCCGGACAGGTCCCCGGTCGTCCCGAGGTACTGGCCGGACCCGTCCGGGCGCAACCGCTTGTCCCGCTCCGCGCGGTAGCGAGCCCTGGTGGGCTCCAGGTCGTCGAGGTTCCAGGGCCCGGTGTCGGGTGTCCGCTGTTGATGAAGCATCGCGCGTCGTCCTCGTCGCTCGCCGGCTCGCTCTGACAGTGGCTGGGGCTCCCGTCAGTCAAGCACCTCAGAACCCGAGAACCTAGTCCTCAATTCCGCCAGCACTTGCGTCCTCGACACGTACGACCCCAGGATGACCCCGATAAGTTCACTTTCAGAATACTTAAACGCGAGACCTATCGGTGGACCACGGCCACCGGTGGCCACTGCCCCAGGGAGGAACTCGTCATGCCCGGACGACTCGAAGGCAAGGTCGCCTTCATCACCGGCGCGGCACGCGGGCAGGGGCGTAGCCACGCCGTCCGGCTGGCCGCCGAGGGTGCCGACATCATCGGCGTCGACATCTGCCGGGACATCGAGTCCGTCCCCTACGCGCTGGCGACCCCGGAGGATCTCGAGGAGACCCGGCGCCTGGTCGAGGAGCACGGCCGGAAGATCGTGGTGGCGCACGCCGACGTGCGGGAGCGGTCGCAGCTGCGGGAGGCGATCGACACCGGTCTCGCGGCGCTCGGCCGCCTGGACGTCGTCGTCGCGAACGCGGGCATCCTGCCCGTCCACCCGGGCGGTCGTGTCGCGGAGGACTTCGTCGACGCGGTCGACGTCGACCTCCTCGGCGTCATGAACACCGTTGCGGTCGCACTGCCCCACCTGCAGGAGTTCGCCTCGATCGTGATCACCGGTTCGACGGCGGCCATGATGCCCGCCACGACCAGCAGCTCGTCCATGGGCCCCGGTGGCGCAGGGTACGGCTGGGCGAAGCGGACTCTGATCACCTACTGCGAGCAGATGGCCACCCACCTCGCGCAACGGTTCATCCGGGTCAACACGGTGCACCCGACCAACTGCGACACCCCGCTGCTGCACAACAAGATCAATTACGCGGCGTTCCGGCCGGACCTGGAGAACCCGACCCGAGAGGATGTGCTCCCGGCCTTCACCCGCTTCCAGGCCATGCCCGTCCCGTACGTCGACCCGGTCGACATCTCGAACGCGGTGCTCTTCCTCGCCTCCGAGGAGGCCCGGTACGTCACCGGCCAGCAGCTGCGGGTGGATGCCGGCTGCGTGCTCCAGATTCCGGGCGGCTCGCGGGGCTGACAGCGCCGGCCGGCGCGGACGAGCTCGGCGGCCCGGCAGCGGGCGCCGGCCGGACGCGTACAGGTCCGGCGACTCACGACGACACGGCGGCGGCGGGGGCCGTGGTGTGCGCAGGCCCGCGCAACCGGGCGCCGACGATCAACGCGGCCGCCGTCGCGGTGACCAGCACGACGGCCAGCGCCGCGGCGGAGGAGATCCCGAGGAAGGTGAACCCGGCGTTGAGCGCGGCGTGCATCAGTACCGCGGAGGCGACCCCGCCGCCCAGGCGCGCGCTCACGAACCAGAACAGGTAGGTCAGCGGCACGAACACGAGCAGGAACAGCGCCGCCGCGAGTGAGCCGATGCCCATCGCGGCCTGGCTGGTGCCCTCGACGAAGAACAACGGCAGGTGCCACACCGCCCAGCCCACGCCCAGCACCACGGAGGTGGCGAGCGGACCGAAGCGGCGCTGCAGCCGGGGCTGGGCGTAGCCGCGCCACCCGAACTCCTCCGCGAGGGGACCGGCGACCAGCAACATCACCGACGCCGCGAGCAGGCCCCCGGTCTCACCGACGATGCGTCCGGGCGCCGAGGGGTCGAACGGCGGACCACCCAGCGCCGGCGCCAGTGCGGCCGCGACGACCGAGGGCAGCACCCCGAGCACGACCGCGGCAGGAGCCCAGACCCACACCCGGCTCACCACCGCACGGCCCGGATCCCGCGGTCGGCGGCGGCCCGCGAGCCACAACAACAGCGCCGCCAGTGTCGGGCCGGACGTGCCGATGATGAACCAGGGGCCGCTCGCGGAGCCGTGCATGATCGCGACGGCGAGCGGGCCCCAACTGATCAGCAGCGTGAGGACCGCGAACCAGCACAGGTCGGTGCCGGTCCTCTCCGGATACGGACGGGCGGCGAAGGACATGCCACGACGTTGCTGCACCGCGGGTCCGGTGTGGAGCCGGTGGGCCCGAGGGCGTCGGCGGGAACACCGGTGCCCCGGGCCTCGGGTATGCCCTACGTCACCCCGCTCCCCCGGGCCTGATGCCGGGGTGTGGGGCGGACGAGTCGGTCTGTAAGCCGGATCCTGTTCCCGGGCACCTCACGGTGCACCGTTCGGCGACCATCCATCTCGGCCTGCCGTCGCCGGCAGGCTCCAGCGGTCCACCCGCAGGCTCGGGCGGGCAGCCCTCGTGCGCCTGCGCAGCCGTACTTCCGTACGACCTTTCGACCTTGCTCCAGGTGGGGTTTACCGAGCCACCCCGGTCACCCGGGGTGCTGGTGGTCTCTTACACCACCGTTTCACCCTTACCTCCGAGCGGGCCCGGAGGCGGTCTGTTTTCTGTGGCACTGTCCCGCGGGTCGCCCCGGGTTGCCGTTGACAACCACCCTGCCCTGTGGAGTCCGGACTTTCCTCGACGGGACCCGAGGGCCCCGCCGCGGTCGCCCGACCGACTCGTCCGCACAACGATCATAGCGGTGCCGCGCACCGCTCCCCCGCCGAGATGCACATCAGCGGGAATTGTTGATCTCCTACGCCCGCTGAGCTGCATCTCGGCGCGGAGCGAGGCCGGCGGGGCGCACCTGAACCGCGGAGCGGGCCGGGCCGGGTCAGGTCCCGCAGAACGTCGTGAACGGCGGCGCGTCGGGCCCGGCCGGCTGCGCGAACCGCTCGTAGCCTGCTCGCTCCTCGTAGGGGTGGGCGAGCACCTGGAGCAGCCACTGCAGCGGTTCGAGATCGCCGTCGGCCACGGCGGCGCCGAGGGCGGACTCCACCAGGTGGTTGCGCGGGACGTAGATCGGGTTCACCCGGTCCATCGCGTCCGCGTCGGGGCCCGCGGCCCGCCACGAGGCCAGCCAGTCGTCCGCGGTGGACGGGTCGTCGAACAGGGCGCGGACCGGGCCCTCGTCGCCGCGGGCCGCCGACGCCAGCCGCCGGAAGAACAACGTGTGGTCCGGCTTCTGCTGGGCGAGCAGGGTCGCGAGGTCCTCCAGCACCGGCTTCGCGTCGAATCCCTCGGGTAGCCCGAGCTTGACCCGGTACCCGTCGTCGCGGGCCGCCAGGTACCGGTCGGCGAACCCCTCCAGCACCTCGGTGGCGAGCCGGATCGCCTCGTCCTGGTCGTCGGCCAGCAGCGGGAGCAGCGCCTCGCCGAAGCGGGCCAGGTTCCACTGCGCGATCCCGGGCTGGTTGCCGTAGGCGTAGCGCCCGCCCTGGTCGATCGAGCTGTAGACGGCGCCCGGGTCGTGCGCGTCGAGGAACGCGCAGGGGCCGTAGTCGATGGTCTCCCCGGAGATCGTCATGTTGTCGGTGTTCATGACGCCGTGCACGAAACCGATGTGCATCCACTGCGCGATCAGCGCGGCCTGGGCCTCGACGACGCGGCGGAAGAGCTCCAGGTAGGGCTGGTCCGTACCGGCGCAGGACGGGTGGTGGCGGGCGATCGCGTGGTCGGCCAGCCGGCGCAGCACGTCGGTGTCGCCGGTCGCGGCGGCGAACTGGAACGTCCCGACCCGCAGGTGGCTCGACGCCGTCCGCGCCAGCAGCGCACCCGGCTCCGGGCCGCGCTCGCGCATCACGTGCTCGCCGGTCGCGACGACCGCGAGGGACCGGGTCGTCGGCACGCCGAGTGCGTGCATCGCCTCGGAGATCACGTACTCGCGCAGCATCGGGCCGAGCGGCGCCTTGCCGTCACCGCCCCGGGCGAACGGGGTGCGGCCCGATCCCTTGAGGTGCAGGTCGCGGCGCTGCCCGTCCGGCGCGACGAGCTCGCCCACCAGCAGCGCCCGGCCGTCACCGAGCCGGGGCGAGTAGTTGCCGAACTGGTGGCCGGCATAGGCCTGGGCGACCGTCGTCGCGGACTCGGGCACCGCCGTCCCGGTCAGCAGGCCCAGCCCCTCGGGGGTCCGGAGCACCGCCGGGTCGAGGCCCAGCTGGTGGGCCAGCGCCTCGTTGAGCAGCACCAGGCGGGGTTCCGGTGCGGGCGCCGCGTCCCACGGCTGGTAGAGGCCCTCCAGGTCGCGGACGAAGGTGTTCTCGAACGCGATCTCCGTGGCAGCTGTCATGACTCCAGGCTACGAGCCGTGTGGCGATGCGGCCGGGTGTGCCTGGCCCCGATGCCGTCGCAGGGTCTCGCGGGGCAGCTCCCCGAACCGCTCCCGGTACTGCTGGGCGAAGCGGCTCTGATGGAAGAACCCCCAGCGCAGGGCGACGTCGGTGACCCGCACCGTCGCCGCGTCACAGCGCAGCAGCTCCGCCCGGACCCGGTCGAGCCGGATCCGGCGCAGGTGGTTCATCGGCGACTCCCCCAGCTCCTGCTGGAACGCCGCGTGCAGGGTCCGGATGCTCATGTGCCCGACGCGGGCCAGCTCCTGCGGGGTGAGCGGGGAGTCGGCGTGCTGCTCCATGTACTCCAGGACCGGGCCGAGGCGCCCGGCACGCACCGGGTCCGCGGGTGCGGTCAGCGCGTCGGTGTAGCGGTGCCGCCCGGTGTGCAGCAGCTGGGTCATCACGAACGCCTCGAGCTGCTCGCGGGCGATCGGCATGTCGGCCAGGCCGCCGGGCCGGTCGAGCTCGCGGGCCAGGAACTCGACCGACGCCAGCAGGGTCCGGCCTGTCGGCGTGGTCAGGTCGATGCCGTAGTCGAAGTCGAAGTCGAAGTCGACGATGTCGTGCACGGGGCGGTTGAGCTGCTCGCTCAGGTGGGTCTCCAGGCTCCTGCGCGGGATCTTGAGGATCAGCTGCTCGGCGTCCGGGGACCAGCGGACCGTGTTGGTCTGGTCGGGCTGCAGGACGATGCCGGACGCGCGCGCCGCCGTCCGCGCCCGTTCCCCGTCGGTGCGGTCGGCGCGCGTGGAGCCCGCGACCGTGAGGTTGACGTGGTAGTTGTCCTCGGTCGGCGGCATGACGAGCGTGGCCGACGACGCGTAGGTCAGGTAGCCGACGGTGAACACCCGGTCCGACGTGGCGTTCAGGGTCATCGCGACCCGGTCGTCGGGCGCGGTCAGCTCGTGGTCGAGGTAGATCCGGGTGACGGCGTCGCGCGCCTCCTCCAGGCTCTTCGTGCCGAGGACCGGGTAGCGCAGGAGTCTCGGCGGCGGGACCGCCGCGTCGTCGTCGGGCCGGGTCTGCAACACGGCGACACCTCCTCGGGCCTGCCGGAATTCCTGTCCCTGATCGCAGCCTATGGCCGCCGGTACCGCGACGACCAGCCGCAGAGCGCACATCGTCAGCCGCGCGGCGCCGTTGCGCGGGCCGTCCGGGACGGGTGCACGGAACGGCTCCGCCGCCGCCGTCCACGGATATCGGGCACCTCCCGGCTGTCCCTAACGTCCGCCGCATCCGGCACCACGCTCGGTCGAGGAGAGGTCGATGACGACAACGTTGGAAGAGTTCGGACTGTTCGTCGGGGGGAGGACGGTCGACGCCGCGTCCGGGCAGACCTTCGAGGCCCAGAACCCCTACACCG
Organism: Pseudonocardia parietis; assembly: GCF_017876315.1. Taxonomy (GTDB): domain Bacteria; phylum Actinomycetota; class Actinomycetes; order Mycobacteriales; family Pseudonocardiaceae; genus Pseudonocardia; species Pseudonocardia parietis. The sequence continues at coordinate 5,134,225 of NZ_JAGINU010000001.1, forward strand.
GAGCGCCGTGGGCCCGTCTCGCCGACGGCGGCCCCGCGGACGTCGACGCCGCGGTCGCCGCCGCGCGTGCCGCCTTCGACGGCGAGTGGGGCGCGATGTCCGGGTTCGAGCGCGCCGCGATCATCCGCCGCTGCGGGGACGCGATCGCCGCGAACGCGGAGCTGCTGGCCCGCCTGGAGGTCAACGACTCCGGCAAGCTCCTGCGCGAGATGCGCGGCCAGCTGACCGGTCTGCCGCAGTGGTACTACTACTTCTCCGGGCTCGCCGACAAGATCGAGGGACGCACCGTCCCGCCGGTGAACCAGAACTACTTCGGCTACACCGTGCGTGAGCCGCTCGGCGTCGTCGGTGCGATCACGCCGTGGAACTCGCCGCTGCTGCTGCTGACCTTCAAGCTCGCGCCGGCACTGGCGGCCGGCTGCACCATGGTCGTCAAGCCCTCCGAGCACGCTCCGGCCTCCACCGTGGCGTTCGCCGAGATCCTCTACGAGGCGGGCCTGCCCGCCGGGGTGCTCAACGTCGTCACCGGATGGGACCGTTCCACCGGCGAGGCGCTCGCGAACCACCCCGGGGTCGACAAGATCGCCTTCACCGGCTCGACGGCCACCGGTACCAAGGTCGCGCAGGCCGCCGTCGCGAACGTCAACCGGGTCACTCTGGAGCTCGGCGGCAAGTCCCCGCAGATCGTCTTCCCGGACGCCGACCTCGACGCCGCCGCGAACGGCCTGGTCGCCGGGGTGTTCGCCGCGACCGGCCAGACCTGCATGGCCGGGTCCCGGCTGATCGTGCACGCCGACGTGCACGACGCGCTGGTCGAGAAGGTCGTCGCCCGGGCGAACGCGATCAAGCTGGGTGACCCGACCGACGCCGCCACCGAGCTGGGCCCGGTGGCGAACCGGGCGCAGTACGAGAAGGTGCTCGGCTACCTGCGGGGCGCGGCCGACGAGGGCGCCACCTTCGCCTGCGGCGGCGAGCCGGACGCCGAACGCGGCGGGCTGTTCGTGAAGCCGACCGTCGTCACCGGCGTGACCCCGGAGAACACCATCGTCCGCGAGGAGGTGTTCGGCCCGGTGCTGGCCGCCTACACGTTCACCGACGAGGACGAGGCGCTGAAGCTGGCCAACGACACCCCCTACGGCCTGGCCGGTGCCGTCTGGACCAAGGACGTGCACCGCGCGCACCGGGTGGCCGGGAAGCTGCGCGCCGGCACCGTGTGGATCAACGCCTACCGGGTGCTCGCCCCCAATATGCCGTTCGGCGGCTTCGGTGCCAGCGGCATCGGCCGGGAGAACGGCGTCGAGGCGGTCAACGAGTACACCGAGAACAAGTCCGTGTTCGTCGAGCTGACCGGCGGCACCCGCGACCCCTTCCAGCTCGGCTGAACCCCTTTCCCCCGTTGTCGAAGGAGACACCGTGACCATCACCGCCAACGAGCGCCTCGGCCTCAACCCGACCGACCCCCGGCCGGCCGAGGAGACCCGGCCGCTGGTCGACCGCACGCAGACCAACCCGCTGTTCGGCGACCAGAAGATGAAGCTGGGCCTGTTCGGCACCAACTGCTCGTACGGGCTGATCATGAGCCACGCCCCGTCGACCTACGAGATCACCTGGGCGCACACCAAGGAGATCGCGCAGCGGGCCGACCAGCTCGGGTTCGACGTGCTGGTCCCGGTCGCCCGCTGGAAGGGCTTCGGCGGTTCGACCAACTTCAACGGCAACTGCTTCGAGACCTACGCCTGGGCCGCGGGCCTGGCCGAGGCCACCGAACGGATCGCCATCGGTGCCACCTCGCACCTGCCGACCGTGCACCCGATCGTCGCGGCCAAGGCGGCCACCACGATCGACCACATCTCGGGCGGCCGGTTCGCGCTCAACCTGGTGATGGGCTGGGTGCCGCCGGAGATGGAGATGTTCGGCCGCGAGCAGCGCGAGCACGACGCGCGCTACGACTTCGGCCAGGAGTGGCTCGACTTCGCCACCCGGCTCTGGACCGAGGAGGGCTCGTTCAGCATCGACTCGGAGTTCTTCACCGGTGACCTGCTCGAGGCGTACCCGAAGCCGCACCAGGCACCCCGCCCGGCGCTGCTCAACGCGGGCAACTCGCCGCGGGGCATCGAGTTCTCCGCGCGCAACGTCGACATCAACTTCGCCTCGCTCGACACGCTGGACAACATCAAGAGCTACACCGACGCGCTGCGGGCGAAGGCGCGTGAGGAGTACCAGCGCGAGATCAAGGCGATGACCTACGGCCTGGTCGTGTGCCGGGACACCGAGGACGAGGCCAAGCGGGCCTTCCGGCAGGTCGTCGACGAGGGCGACTGGGGCGCGGCCGGCAACGTCATCAAGATCGCCGGTTCCGGTGAGAGCCAGTCGTTCGACCACGCCGTGCGCGAGATGCAGGAGCGCTTCATCGCGGGCTGGGGCGGCTACCCGATCGTCGGCACCCCGGAGCAGGTCGCCGAGGAGCTCGGCCGCCTCAACGAGGCGGGCATGGAGGGCATGATCTTCGGGCTGATCGACTACAACGAGGAGCTCAAGTACTTCGGCGAGCGGGTCATACCGCTGCTGAAGGAGGCCGGGCTCCGGCACTGACCCGGTACGGCCCGGGGTGGGCCCTCAGCCGCCCCGGGCCGTGCTGTCCACCGGTTCCTGCTGCACCGGGCGGCGCGACCAGTAGCCGGCCAGCGCTGCGCCGGAGACGTTGTGCCACACCGAGAACACCGCTCCGGGCAGGGCCGCGGCCGGGCCGAAGTGCACGGTGCCCAGGGTCGCGGCGAGCCCGGAGTTCTGCATGCCGACCTCGATCGACACCGCGCGCCGGGCGGCGACGTCGAGCCGCAGGGCCCGTGCGACGAGGTAGCCCAGCGCCAGCCCGGCGACGTTGTGCACGACGACCACCGCGACGATCGCGAGCCCGGCGGTGAGCAGCGAGTCCGCCGCGCCTGCCACGACCGCCAGCACGACCGCGGTGATCCCGACGACCGACACCAGCGGCAGCGCAGGCGTCACCCGGTCGACGATCCCGCCCGCCCAGCGCCGCAGCAGGAAGCCGAGGATCACCGGCACCAGCACGATCTGCACGATCGAGAAGAACATCGAGCCCGGCGACACCGGCAGGAACCGGCCGGCGAGCAGCAGCACCAGCAACGGCGTCATGATCGGCGCGACCAGGGTGGACACCGACGTCATCGCCACCGACAGCGCGACGTCACCGCGGGCCAGGAACACCATCACGTTCGACGCGGTGCCGCCCGGTGCGCAGGCCACCAGGATCACGCCGACGGCGATCTCCGGCGGCAGGTCCACGAGTACGGTGAGCAGCCAGCCCAGCGCGGGCATCACGACGTACTGCGCGCCCAGCCCGATCGCGAACGCCGAGGGCCGCCGGGCGATGTAGGCGAAGTCGACCGGGCGCAGCGTCATGCCCATCCCGAGCATGATCACCGCGAGCAGCCAGGGCACCGCGGGTGACCAGCCCGCGAACGCCTCCGGCACCGCCATCGCGATCGCCCCGGCGATCAGGACGATGACCGGGAACCACCGCCCGACGACGCCGCCCACCTGCTCGACCCGCTGCATCCCACCCACGGGCGCAGCCTTTCACCTGACCAGGACGCGGGGGCGAACGGGCCGTGCTGATGGCGGTACGTGTCCGTCGGGTTACCGTCCGGTGGTGATCGACCTATCCCAGCCGTGGGAGCTGGTGTTCCTGCTCGTCGCCGGGTTGCTCGCGGGTGCGATCAACGCCGTCGCGGGCGGCGGGTCGCTGCTGGTGTTCCCGGCGCTGCTCGCCGTCGGGTTCCCGCCGCTGGCCGCGAACGTCACCAACTCGGTCGCGCAGTGGCCCGGCTACGTCGGCATCGTCCTCGGGGCGCGCCGCGAGCTGCCCGGGCAGGGCCGGCGGATCGTGGGGACGGCGATCGCCGCGGCGCTGGGATCCGGGATCGGCTGCGCGTTGCTGCTGGTGCTGCCGGCCGCGGTGTTCGACGCCGTCGTCCCGGCCCTGGTCATCCTGGCCAGCCTGGCGATGGCGGTCGGCCCGATGCTCAAGCGCGTGATAGGCGACCCGGAGGACGGGCAACGCGACCGCACGGGTGCGCTGATCGTGGCGGTGTTCGTCGCCTCGATCTACGGCGGCTACTTCGGCGGGGCGCTCGGCGTCGTCCTGATCTCGACGCTGGCCCTGTTCGCGCACGACGAGCTGCGCCGGCTCAATGCGCTCAAGGGCGTGCTGTCGGTCGTGGTCGCGACGGTCACCACGGCCGTCTTCGCGGTCGGGGCGCCGGTGGACTGGCTCGCGGTCGCGCTGCTGGCGCCGACGACGCTGATCGGCGGCTACGTCGGTGCGCTGCTCGCCCGGCGGATGCCGGAGAAGCTGCTGCGCTGGGCGGTCGTGCTGCTCGGTCTCGCCGTCGGCGTGGCGCTCTACCTGCAGTGAGCCTGCTGCTCGGGGTCGCTCTGCTGGCGGTCGTGCTGGTCACGGCCACGCTGCGGCCGCCCCGGCTGTCCGAGGCGGTCGTGGCGGTGCCGGCCGCGATCGTCGCCGTCGCCGCCGGGCTGGTGACGCCGGCCGGGGCGTGGGCCGAGATCGGCGAGCTCGCGCCGACCGTCGGGTTCCTGGCCGCGATCCTGCTGCTGGGCCATCTCGCCGACGCCGAGGGCGTGTTCCGCTGGCTGGGCTCGCGATTGGCCCGGGCCTCGGGCGGGTCCCCGCGGCGGCTGCTGGCGTGGGTGTTCGTCGCGGCGGCGGGGACGACGGCGGTGCTGAGCCTGGACGCGACCGTCGTGCTGCTGACGCCGGTCGTGCTGGCGACGGCGACGCGCCTGCGGGTGCCCGCACGACCGCACTCCTACGCCTGCGTGCACCTGTCCAACTCGGCCTCGGGCCTGCTGCCGGTGTCGAACCTGACGAACCTGCTGGCGTTCTCCGCGTCCGGGCTGAGCTTCCTCGGCTTCGCCGGGCTGATGGTGGGGCCGTGGCTCGCGGTGATCGCCGTCGAGTACCTGGTCCTGCGGTGGTTCTTCGCGCGGGACCTGCCGGGCCGGGCCGAACCCGAGGCCGGAGCCGGGGCTGCGGAACACCGGGCGGGCGCCCCGGGCTGCCCGAGCCGGCCGGACCATTCCGGCGCTGCGGCCGGCGCCGATCCCGAAGGGGCGGCGACGTCCGGACCCGCCCCGGTGGCCGCGCTGGCCGTCCTCGCGGCGACCCTGGTCGGTTTCGGAGCGTCCTCGGCCGTCGGGATCGGGCCGGGCTGGGTCGCCGCCGCCGGGGCCGCGGTGCTCGCTGTCCGGGCGCTGCTGCGGCGGGCGACCGGACCGGTGCAGCTCGTCGCGGCCGCGTCGCCGGGGTTCTGCCTGTTCGTGTTCGCGCTCGGTGTCGTGGTCGAGGGCGTGAGCGGGCAGGGACTCGCCGCGTGGCTCGGCGCACTCCTGCCGGACTCCCCCGACCTGGCCGGGCTGCTCGCCACCGCCGTGCTCGCCGCGGTGCTGGCGAACCTGGTCAACAACCTGCCGGCGACGCTCGTGCTGCTCGCCGCCCTGGGCCCGGCACCGCACGCCGGTCTGGTGCTGGCCGTGCTGCTCGGGGTGAACGTCGGGCCGAACCTGACCTACGCCGGTTCGCTGGCCACGTTGCTCTGGCGGCGGATCGCGGCCGGGCACGGCGCGGCGCCCCGGTTCGGGACCTTCGCCGCGCTGGGTGCGCTCACCGTGCCCCTGGGCCTGCTCGCCGCGACCCTCGCCCTCTGGGCCTCGCTCACACTCGCCGGCTGAGGCTCTCGGGCGTGGTGTGCCGGGGATGATCGCGGAGTCGTGCAGGATAGGTGCCGGATCTGGCACCTATCCCGCACGAACCGGCGATCATGGGCTCGTCGCAGCCTCGGCGGGTCAGGAGCCGTGGGCCATGTCGTGACCCAGATCGGTGTCCGGATCCACCTCGCGGGTCGGCACACCGAGCGGGCGGGAGGTACCGCGGCGCTGCTGCGGCAGCCGCGCGACCACCTTCATCTCGTGGGCCAGGTCGTAGCCGTAGTCGTGCTCATGGGACATCGTTCCAGCAGACCGCACCGACATCGTTGTCTCTCCGTTCCCCGCGACTCCGAGACATCACGCTCCGTACGCCGCCCGCCCCGTACGGTGCCGATTGATCATCGCCCGGTCGGGGCAGCGGAACAACGGTCCGCAGCGGACACCGCCCGATCGGGCCATGCCGGTATCGATCCAGTACGACCCCCGGCGTGCGGGGCGCCGGAGCGGGGTGGTATGCGCGCCCCGCTGAGCCCGAGCCGTCAGCCCAGATACGACGTGTCGTTGACCAGCCGGACCGAGGCCCCGCCGTCCGGGTAGAAGTCGGCGATGTTGGTGCACGCCAGGTCCAGGTGCATCCGGAAGAGCACCTCGTCGCCGGCGCCGAGCGCGTCTCGCAGCAGCATCTTGATCGGTGTCACGTGGCTGACCACGATCACCGTCTCACCGGGGAACTCCTCGACGATCCGGCTGCGCTCCGCCTCGACCCGCTTCCCCACGGCGCGGAAGCTCTCCCCACCGGGCGGTTCGACGTCGGCCGAGCCCAGCCAGCGGCCGTGCAGCTCGGCGTCGCGCTCCCGGGCCTCGGCGAAGGTGAGGCCCTCCCAGCCACCGAAGTCGGTCTCGATCAGGGCGTCGCGGACCCGCAGCGGCGCGCCGGTCGTCTCGGCGACCGCGGCCGCGGTCTGCCGGGCACGGCGCAACGGCGACGACAGCACAGCCGCCGGCTCGACGCCCTGCTTGCGCAGTCGTGCCGCGATCGTCCGGGCCGCCGCGACGGCCTGGGCCTGGCCGGCCTCGGTGAGCTCCGGGTCGCCGTGCCCGGAGTAGCGGCGTTCGATCGACAGCGCGGTCTGGCCGTGCCGCAGCAGGATCATCCGCACCGGCGTGCCGACCTGACCGGTCCAGGCCGCCGCGGCCTCCTCGGTCGGCACCGCGGCCGGTTTCGGGACCGGCCCGGCCGCCACCACCGGATCGAGCGAGGGGCTCGACCCGCCGTCCATCGCCCGGTTGGCGAGGTCGTCGGCGAGGGCGTTCTCCGCGCGCGGGATCCAGGTGAACGTGACGGTGTCGAACTCCTTCACCAGCGCGCGGGCCTGTTCGGCGAGCAGCCGCAGCGCATCGTTCTTGATCTTCCAACGCCCGCTCATCTGCTCGACGACCAGCTTCGAGTCCATCCGGGCCTCGACCTCGGTGGCACCCAGCTCCCGGGCGACGGTCAGGCCGGCGATCAATCCGCGGTACTCGGCGACGTTGTTGGTGGCGGTGCCCAGGCCGTCGTACACCTCGGCCAGCACCTGGCGGCGACCGGCGTCGAGCGCGACCGCGCCGTAGCCTGCCGGACCGGGGTTGCCGCGCGACCCGCCGTCCGCCTCGACGACCAGCTTCACTTGGCACGCACCAGGATCGCCCCGCACTCCTCGCAATGCGCCACGTCGTCGGCCGGCTTCCCGCGGATCTGGCTGAGGAAGGTGCGGTCCAGCTCGAGCCGGCACGCACCGCACCGCGACTCGCTCAGCGCGCCCGCCCCCACCTGCCCGCGCGCGCGGAGCCGCTCGTAGTCGGCCAGCAGGTCCGCGGGCAGCACGGCCACCAGCTCGCCACGGGCCCGGTCGCGGCCGGTCCGGGAGGCGTCGAGATCGGCCACGACGGTGTCGCGGCGACCGGTCACCTCGGCGACCTCGTCCTCGGCGGTCTTCCGTTCCCCGGCGGCGTGGTCGAGCTCGACGCCGACCGCCTCGCGCTCCTCCATGATCTCGAGCTGCTCCTCCTCCAGCACGCCCTGCCTGCGGGCCAGGGTGTCGAGCTCGTGCTGCAGCTCGGTCGCCTGCTTGGCGTTGACGCCCGAGCCGGACAGCAGCGACCGGTCGCGCTCGACCCGGGACCGGACGCCCTCGACGTCACGCTCCAGCCGGGCGATGTCCCGGTCCAGGTCACCGGCCCGGGTCTCGGCGCGGACGACGGCGTCCTGCGCGTCCCGCACCCGCTGCTCGGCCTCGGCGAGCTGCTGGTGCTCGGGGAGGGTCTTGCGCCGGTGGGCGAGCCGGCCGAGCTCGGCGTCCACCTCTGCCAGCTGGAGCAGCTTCGCCTGAGCAGTGGGGTCGGCCTTCATGAACTCGCCTCCGGGTCGGATGATGTCGCAGCAGTGGTCCAGGGATCGGTGCGCCGCCGGGACACGGACACCGCGACGCTACCGCCGAGCGCCGAGCGCACCACGTCGGCCGCCTGGCCGCACCACGGCCATTCGGACGCCCAGTGCGCGACGTCGACCAGTGCCGGGGCGGGCCCGTCCGGGCCGGTTCCGGCGAGCGCGTGCTCGACCGCCGGGTGGTGCCGCAGGTCGGCGGTCACGTAGGCGTCGACGCCGGCCCGGGCCGCGGTGTCCAGCGCCGAGTCGCCCGCCCCGCCGCACACCGCGACCCGGCGGATCTCGCGCTCCGGGTCGCCGGCCCCGCGCACACCCCACGCCGTCGCGGGCAGGGCGCGCGCGACGCGCCGGGTGAACTCCGCGAACGGCTCGGAGCGCGGCAGCGTCCCGACCCGGCCGAGCCCGCGCGCCGACGGCACCGGCGCCATCTCCAGCAGGTCGAACGCGGGCTCCTCGTAGGGGTGCGCGGCGCGCAGCGCGGCGAGGACCGCGCGGCGGCGCGACCGCGGCAGCACCATCTCCAGGCGCGTCTCCGCGACCCGCTCCAGCTTCCCGACCTCGCCGATCGCCGGGACGGCGCCGTCGAGCGGGAGGAACTGGCCGGTGCCCGCGGTGGCGAACGAGCAGTGCGAGTAGTTGCCGACGTTCCCGGCGCCGGCGTCGGACAGCGCGGTGTGCACCTGCGCGATGGCCGGACCGACCGGGACGAACGTGACGATCTTGTCGAGCGCCGGGGCGGGGTCCGGTTCGAGGGGACCGTCGACCGCCAGGCCGAGTGCGGCGGCGAGCGCGTCGGAGACGCCGGGGTCCGCGACGTCGGCGTTGGTGTGCGCGGTGAACAGCGCGACCCCGGACCGGATCAACCGGTGCAGCAGCGCGCCCTTCGGGGTGTCGGCGCCGACGCCGTGCACGCCGCGCAGCAGCAGCGGGTGGTGGGTGACCAGCAGCTGCGCGCCGGTCCCGATCGCCTCGTCGACCGTCTCCGGGGTCGGGTCGACGGCGAACAGGACCTTCTCCACGGTCTCGGCGGGGTCGCCGCAGACCAGCCCGACGGCGTCCCAGTCCATCGCGAGGTCCGGCGGGTAGGCGGACTCGAGCACGTCCAGGACGTCGCGCAGCGTGCTCATGCCGGGACGACCAGCGCGCGCAGGGCGGCGTCGAGCTCGTCGACGAGCTGGCGGGCGACCTCCGGTGGACGCACGGCGACCCGGACGTGGTCGGGGCCCAGGCCGGGGAAGGTGTCCCCGCGGCGGACCGCGATGCCGGCCGCGCGCAGCAGCCGTCGCACGTCGTGGCCGGTGTCGTCCGGCAGGTGCAGCAGCAGGAACGGGGCCTGGCCCGGCTGGACGGCGACGCCCTCGATCCCGGACAGCGCCGCGGTCATCGACACCCGGTGGGCGGCCAGCTCGCGGGCCTTCTGGTCGGCGGCCGAGAGCGCCTCCGGCTCGCAGCAGGCGACGATCGCCTCGAGCGCGGGCGTCGACACCGGCCACGGCGGGCGCGGCGCGGCGAGGCGGGCCAGCAGCTCCGGGTCGCCGAGCGCGTACCCGGCTCGCAACCCGGCCAGCGCCCACGTCTTGGTCAGCGACCGGAACACCAGCAGGCCGTCGAGCCCGGTGTCACCGGCGAGGGTCTCCGGTTCACCCGGCACCGCGTCGGCGAAGGCCTCGTCGACCAGCAGCACCCGGCCCGGGCGGGCGAGGGCGCGGACGTCGGCGGCGGGGTGCAGCACCCCGGTCGGGTTCGTCGGGTTCCCGACGACGACGAGATCGGCCTCCGCCGGGACGGCCCGCGGATCGAGCGCGTGCCCGCTCGCCGGGTCGGTGAGGACACGGACGACCGGCACCCCGGCCGCGCGCAGCACGGCCTCCGGCTCGGTGAAGCCGGGGTGAACGACGGCGGCCAGGCGCGGGCGCAGTGCCGGGAGCAGCGCGAAACCCTCCGCGCTGCCGGCCAGCGGCAGCACCTGCCCCGGCGCGCGACCGTGCCGGGCGGCGGCGGTCTCGCGGGCCCGGGCGTCGTGGTCGGCGCGCGGGTAGCGGCCCAGACCGTCGAGGGTGCCGACGAGTCTGTCCCGCAACCACGGCGGTGGGCCGTCCCCGATCACGTTGACGGCGAAGTCGACGAGGCCGTCGGACGCCTCGGCGTCGCCGTGGTGGCGCAGGTCGTGCGCACCCGGGTCACCGGGCCCGCGACCGGCGGGGTGGTGATCGAACGGCATCCGGTCACCCTACGGCGGACGGTTCGCGCCGCCCCGCACCACCCGAGCCCGGCGGGCGCCCGGCGCGGCCGGATGGGGGACAATGGCCGGGTCAGCGTCGACGTCCGTACCCGCGCTCCCCCGAGAGGGATCCCCGTGAACGTCGTGTTCGTCTGCACCGGCAACATCTGCCGCTCCCCGATCGCCGAGAAGATGCTGGCCGCCGAGGTCGAGGCGATCGGTCTCGACGACCGCGTCCGGGTGGCCAGCGCCGGTACCGGGCACTGGCACATCGGGGCGCCGATGGACACCCGCGCCGCCGAGGTGCTCACCGCCCACGGCTACGACGTCGCCCACAGCGCCCGCCAGGTCGACGCCGAGATCCTCTCCGCCGACCTGCTGGTCGCCCTGGACGCAGGCCACCTGCGGTCGCTGCAGCGTTCGGTCCCGGACCCGAGGCGGGTACGCCTGCTGCGCTCGTTCGACCCGGCCGCCCCCGACGACGCCGAGGTCCCCGACCCCTACTACGGCGGCCCGGACGGCTTCACCGAGGTCCACGAGCTGCTCGTCGCCGCCATGCCCGGCCTGGTCGAGTACGTGAAGCGGCACGCCTGACCGGGCGCGGCGGCGAACCGGGTCAGTAGGCCCCGTGGGCCCCCCGCAGCGGGAAGCCGGAGGACCGGTCGTCGTGCAGCTTCACGCCCAGCACCTGGTGCAGCTGGATGTTGTTCAGCTCGAAGCCCAGCCGGCAGGCGGCCATGTAGAGCCGCCAGACCCGGGCCCGCCCGGTCCCGACCTCGGCGACGGCGCCGGCCCAGTTGCGCTCCAGGTTGGCGCCCCAGTCCCGCAGGGTCAGGGCGTAGTGCTCGCGCAGGTTCTCCTCGTGCCGGATCTCGAACCCGGCCTCGTTCATCGCCGTCACCAGCGTCCCGACCGGCTCGAGCTCGCCGTCCGGGAAGACGTAGCGGCGGATGAACGCGTCGGTGTGCCGGTGGTCGGGCTTGTGCGGCTGGGTGATGCAGTGGTTGAGCATCCGCCCGCCGGGGCGCAGCTTGGCCTGCATCGCCCGGAAGTACGCGTCGACGTTGGCCTTGCCGATGTGCTCGGTGAGGCCGATCGAGGAGACGGCGTCGTACACCCCGTCCGGGAGGTCGCGGTAGTCGAGATGGCGCACCTCCGCCAGGTCACCGAGCCCTTGACGCTCGATCTCCGCCTGCCCCCACGCCGCCTGCTCCCGCGACAGCGTGACGCCGAGCGCGCGCACCCCGTGCTCGGCTGCGGCGTGGCGCACCATCCCGCCCCAGCCGCAGCCGACGTCGAGCAGGCGCATCCCCGGCTTCAGGTCCAGCTTCGCCGCGACCAGCTCGTACTTGTGGGCCTGCGCCTGCTCGAGCGTGGCGGCGGCGTCCGGGTAGGTGGCGCAGGTGTAGGTCATCGACGGGCCGAGGACCAGCTCGTAGAACCGGTTCGAGACGTCGTAGTGGTGCGAGATCGCCTGCGAGTCCCGGCGCTTGGAGTGCAGCAGCCCCTTCGGCCGCGCCTCCAGGTCGGGCGGTGGCATCCGGTACTCCCGCCAGTACGGCAGCAGCCGCCGGGCCAGCCACAGCTGTTCCGCACGCGGGATCGAGTGCAGCGTCACCTCCGCCATCGCGCGCAGCGCGGTGTAGAGGTCGCCGTCGACGTCGATCTCCTCGGTCACGTACGCCCGGGCCAGCCCCAGCGAACCGGGTGCGTTCACCAGCCGGGCGAGTGCCCGCGGTGAGGTGACCCGCAGCGTCACCGGGGCGTCGGGCGGGCCTGCGGCCGAACCGTCGAACGCCTCGACCCGCAGCTCCGGTGCCCGTCCGAGCACCCGGGCCAGGATCCCGGCGACCGGCTCGGTCGTCACCTGCGGTCGCTCCAGCACTCCCGTCATCGCTGAACTCCTCCCTCCGAACCCGCCGCTCTAGCGGCCGGTCACCTTCCGATACAGGTCGGGCGCGCACCCGTCCGGGTCGTAACGCTGCTTCACCGCCCGGTACGCCGCGCCGTCGTAGTGCCCCCAGAACTCGTCCTCGTCGTAGTGCACGGTCGAGTACAGCGACTTGTGCCCGCCGAGCCCAGCGACTTTCTCCTCCACCAGCCGGTTGTGCGCCCACCGGTCCCCCGGCCGCTCCGGTACCGACGACCAGAACCCGACGTTGACGTAGAGCCGGCCCGGCTCCATCGGGTACAGCGGCCAGGACCGCTCGCCACGCAACCGCATCGGGCACAGCCACACCGGCGAGATCCGCACCTGTTCGTGGAAGAACTCGAGGAACTCCGCGAGCCGCTCGACCGGGACCTCGACGTCCTGGACGACCATCTCCTCGGCCGTTCCACCCAGGGCTTCGCGTACCCGGTTGGAGGCTCCGAAACGTTGGTCGAGGGCGACCAGGCGGCGGTAGACGTCGGAGCGCCGGTAGCGGCGCGGCCAGAACCTGCGCACCAGCGGCTGCTGGACACCGAACGCGCGCGAGCACCAGAACCAGTCCGGGTCCCAGCGCCAGATGTAGTCGTGGACCGTCAGGTGGTCGACCGGGCGCCGCTGCAGCGACCGGTAGAAGACCTCCTGCCCGGTGTAGTCGGAGATCCGCGCACCCGGCATCGGGGCGTCGACGAACCGTCCCGTGGTCAGGTACTGCTCGCCGGGCCCGAAGACGACACCGTCGAGGAAGTCGGCGTCCGATCCGGACAGCTCCTCGATCGCCGTCGCCGCTGCGTCCGCGGTGGTGTACCGGTGGTGGGTGAGCTGCACGAACGGCCGTACCGGCGCCAGTTCGACGACGAGGCGGACCGCATAGCCGAGCGTCCCGTAGGAGTTGGGGAAGGCCGCGAACAGGTCGGCGTGCTCGCCGTCGGGGGTGACGTGCAGCAGCTCCCCGGCCGGGGTCAGCACGTCCATCTCCAGCACCGACTCGTGCGGCAGGCCGTTGCGGAACGACGACGACTCCACCCCGAGCCCGGTCACCGCGCCGCCCAGGGTGATCGTCTTGAGCTGCGGGACGACCAGCGGCATCAGCCCGTGCGGCAGCGTCGCGGCGACGATCGTCTCGTAGGTGGCCATGCCCTGGACCTGGGCGGTTCGTGCCTGCGGGTCGACCTCCAGCACGCCGTCGAGGGCGGAGGTGTCCAGCCGGCGGACGCCGCGCCCGGTGTCCCGATCACCGAACCGGAACAGGTTCGACGACGGTTTGCCCAGCTGGACCCGGCCGGCCCCGGCCCGGGCACGGCGCATCTGCTCCACCGCCCGGTCATGTGCGACACGGGATCCGGTACCGACGGGCGCCACCATGACGGCGACGATAGACCTCTCTCGTTTGGCACGCTAACGGAATTCGGCCCCGTTCGCGGCAGCGGGCCGCCGGGCGTGCGGCCGGGCCCGGGTCAGTGGCCGGTGAGCAGGTCCCGGGCCAGCGCCGGGAACGCCCGCGGGCCGATGGTGCGGTGCACCTGCCGCGCGGCGGCGGCGAGCCCGGCGTGCTCGGCGGCGGTGAGCGCGAGGTCCGCGGCCGCCGCGTTCGACTCCAGCTGGGCGACGCTCGACGCCCCCGGGATCGCGACCGTGTTCGGGTGGTGCACCACCCAGGCGAGCGCGATCTGCGCGGGCGTCGCGTCGTGCGCGGAGGCCACGTCACGCAGCGCGTCGAGCAGCGGGCGCAGCGCCCGCAGGTTCTCCGGCAGCCAGGCGGTGTTGCGCCGCACCGGGTTCGACGGCCGGTAGGTCTCGTCGTAGCGACCGGTCAGCAGGCCCTGGGCCAGCGGGCTGTACGCCATGACCACGCGGTCGTGCGCCGCCGCGTACGGCACGAGGTCGTCGGCCGGCTCGGGCCGCAGCAGGCTGAACTCGACCTGGTTCGACAACACGGGCGCGCCGAGCGCGGTGTCGGCACGGCGCCAGCGGTCCAGGGAGTACGCCGAGACCCCGGCGTCGCGGACCAGCCCGATCCGGCGCAGCGCCGCCATCCCGCGCATCGCGGAGCCGTCGCCGAGCACCGGGTGCGGCTTGTGCACCTGGTAGAGGTCCATGGTGGAGACGCCGAGGCGTTCGGCGGAGGCGACGGCGCGCTGCTGCAGCACCGGACCCAGCGGCAGCACCGGGAGGAACTTCGTGGCGAGCACCACGTCGTCCGTGCCACCGGCCGTGCGCAGGGCGTCGCCGAGGATGCGCTCGCTGCGGCCGTACCCGTACAGCTCGGCGGTGTCGAACACGGTGATCCCGAGCTCACGGGCACGGGCGACGATCCGGTCCGCCTCCCCCGCGAAGTCCGTGCCGTAGCCCCACTCGGTGGAGCCGAACTGCCAGGTGCCGAGGCCGATCACCGACCACGGCTTCGGCGTGGACCCGAGGCCGTCGAGGTAGCGCACACCGCGATTGTCCCCGACGGCCCCGGACCTCCTCAGCGCACCGGGGCACCGGGCCCGAGCGGGATTCCCAGCGTCCACCAGGTGAGGAACAGCGCCGTCCACACCAGCGTCATCGCGATCGCCAGCGGCAGCGTGTACGACGCGAGCGTCCCGATGCCGGCGTCCTTGCGGTACCGCTGCAGGAAGCCGAGCGCCATCACGAAGTACGGGCTCATCGGCGTGACCGCGGTCGATCCGGAGTCGGCGATCCGGAACAGCGCCTGGGTGGTCTCCGGCGGGACGTCGACGAGCATGAGCATCGGCACGATCACCGGTGCGGCGATCGACCACATCGCCGACCCGCTGGTGATCATCACGTTCACCACGGTGAGCACGGCCAGCACCATCAGGAACACCACCGGGATCGGGATGCCCGTGGTGCGCAACCCGTCCGCGGCGACCACCGCGAGCACGTCGCCGACGTGCGACCAGTCGAAGTACGCGAGGAACTGGGCGATCGCGAAGAACAGCGCCAGCACGGGCGCCATCTGCTTGATGCCGTCGGCCATCAGCTTCGGGACGTCGGCCCCGGAGGTGATCGTCCCGGCGCGGCGGCCGTAGACGATGCCGAGCAGGCCGAACAGCAGCGCGATCACCGCGCCGATCCCCTCGATCAGCGGCGACTCCACGATCCCGCCCGCCTCGCCGCGCAGCGGTGACCAGGCGGGCAGTACCGCGGCCGTCAGCAGGACCAGCGCGGCGAGCAGCACCCAGCCGGCCCGGTGCAGCCCGGCCCGCTCGGCGGGCTCGAGCCGGAGCCGGCCGAGGTCGTCGTCCGGGGCGTCCGGATCGACGTGGAGATCGGTGCGCTTCGCGAGCACCAGCCGGGTCATCAGGGTGATCACCAGCGCCAGCACCACCGACGAGGCGATGTTGAAGAACCAGTTGCTCACCGGCGAGACGGTCACCGACGGATCCACGATCCGGGCCGCCGCCGTGGTGATCCCGGCGAAGATCGCGTCGTTCGGGGTGGGCACCGGGCTCGCGTCGTAGCCCGACGCGATCGCGGTGTAGGCGACGACGATGCCGAGGATCGGCGACCGGCCGACCGCCCGGAACGCGAGCCCGCCCAGCGGCACGAGGATGACGTAGGCCGCCGCGGAGGCGACGTGCGCGACGGTGCCGGCGAACGCGACCGCGAACACCACCAGCGAGGCCGGGACCCGCGCGACGCCGACCCGCATCGCGGCGGCCAGCAACCCGCTGCGTTCGGCCACGGCGACGCCCATGATGACCGTGACGATCGTGGCCATCGGCGGGAACTCGGCGAAGTTGTCGATCATCGAGGAGACGGCCATGGCGATGCCGTCACCGGAGAGCAGGTTCCGCACGACCACCTGCTCGCCGTCCGGGGCGATCACCGACACCCCCGCGGCGGCGAGCCCCGCACTGATCACGGCGAGGATCGCGGACAGCACCCAGAACAGCCAGAACGGGTGCGGCAGCGCGTTTCCGGCACGCTCCACCACCGCCATCGCCCGGACGATCCGCGGCAGCTCCCGCTGCCCGTCGTCCTGGCCGGCCGGGCGGGTCTCGCCCGCCGGCGCGCTCACGACGACCCCAGGGTGTGCCGGGCGGCGAAGCGCCCGATCAGGTCGGTGGCCTCGATGGTCTGCGTGGTGTGCCCGCCGCCGCTGTAGGCGTCGGCGCCCGGCCAGGTGTGCCCGCCGCCGTCGACGGCGACGTGTGCCACCTCGGCCCCTTCGGTGCAGCCCGACCAGGTCGAGACGGTCACGTCCGGCTCGATCCGGGTGCTCGCGGGCTCCGGCCCGCACCCGTCACGCCGCACCCAGCCCTCGACCCACGCCGGGATCGCGGGCAGCCCGCGGTCGGCGTCGCCGGTGTAGGGGATCGTGGCGTCGCCGGTACCGTGGATCGCCAGCACCGGCACGGCCCGATCGGGCTCGCACGGCGGTTCACCGGCCCGGTAGTAGGCGCCGGCGACCGGTGCGATCGAGGCGATCCGGTCGGACATCCGGCAGGCGAGGATCTCGGTGAAGCCACCACCGTTGGACTTGCCGGTGGCGTGCACCCGGTCGGTGTCGACGCAGAGCGTCGACTCCAGGTCGTCGAGCAGGTCGGCGGTGAAGGCGACGTCGTCGACGCCGGGGGCCGAGTACGACGCGCCCTGCCACGCCCGCTTGCCCTCCCCGCCGGGGACGCCGTCGGGGTAGGCGACGATCGCCGGCAGCCGGGAGAGTCCGGAGAACTCCTCGGTCGTCGGGCCGCTGTTGCCGCGGCCGTGGAACACGAGCACGACCGGCCACGCCCGGTCCGCGGTGTAGTCCGGCGGGACGTGGACGCGGACGGTGCGGGTGATCCCGCCGCTCTCGAGCGTCCGGTCGGTACTGGTCCCCGGTTCGAGCGGGGACGCCGCGGCGCACCCCGGGCTGCGGCCCGTGAGGGGCATCTTCGTGGCGTCCTGGGCTGCGGCGCTCGCCGCGCCGGCGGTCAGGCCGGCGGCGACCACGGCCAGGCAGGCGACGGCGCCGAGCAGGCGCCGTGGTCGGGTGGTTGCGGACATGCTGGTTCCCCTTCGGACGGCGTCGTCGACGGCCGGTTCTGGCCCTGCCCCGTCGTTCCGGGGCAGGGTCGGTCGGCGGGGGCACCGCATGGTGCCGCCGCGGGATACGGGAGTGCTGTCGCCGGTGGTGGGTGGGGGTCAGGCCTTCAGCCAGGCCCTGACGAAGTCGGTGATCCGGGTGACGATCGCCTCGACGATCGCCTCGCCGTGCTCCGGATCGGCCCGGCGGGGGTCACCGAGGACCCCGTTGCCGGACAGGCGCTCGTAGCTCAGCGTGAGCTTCGGGCCGCCGCGCCGCCGGGCGAGCTCGCCCAGCGCATCCAGTTCGGACAGCCGCGTGGTGCCGGCTGCCATCCGGTCGGTGTGGACGAGCTCCGGCGCCAGCGCGAGCATCTGCGCGGTCTCGGCCTCGCCGCTGTGCCCGCTGATCTCCGGCGGTTCCGCCGACGCGACGACGTCGGCGGCCAGCGGGGTCAGCGGACTCCAGGCGAACTGCAGGTCGGGCCGGGTGACGAGCAGGTCCTGCGCCACCGCGGTGAGCGTGGCGTCGTTCCCGCCGTGCCCGGTGACGACCAGGATCTTGCGCCAGCCGTGCCGGTACAGGCCGTCGACGTACTCCCGCACGACGGCCGCGAACGTCGCCGTGCTCAGGCTGACCGTGCCGGCGAACGCGAGATGGTGCGGCGAGACCCCGACCGGCAGCGCCGGGCCGATGACCGCCCG
Organism: Pseudonocardia parietis; assembly: GCF_017876315.1. GTDB lineage: Bacteria > Actinomycetota > Actinomycetes > Mycobacteriales > Pseudonocardiaceae > Pseudonocardia > Pseudonocardia parietis. The sequence goes on from NZ_JAGINU010000001.1 coordinate 5,152,270, forward strand.
CCCGTCCAGCCGCGCGACCACCCGGTCGGTGACCGCCTCGGCCCGGACCAGGTCGGTGGCCAGCGGCAGGCCGGGCCCGTGCTGTTCGAACGCGCCGGCCGGGAGCAGCACCACCGGGCTGTCGACGACGGCGGCCGCGGCCTCGACCGTCGTCATCTCGGCGAGCCGCCGGGTCACGACCGCACCGCCGACCGGATCGACTCCAGGTGGGTCCGGGTGAGCTGTTCCGCCCGGGCGGCGTCACCGTCGCGGACCGCCGCCAGCAGCTCGACGTGCTCGGCGTGGTCGCGCTCGCGGTCGTCGTAGCGGTGCCGGATCTCGATCTGGTCCCGTGCCCGCACGTGCAGCAGCGCCTCGACCGTCTCCCGCAGCAGCGTGTTGCCGCTGGTGGCGGCGAGCGCGACGTGGAAGTGCACCGCCGGGCGGAGGTCGCCGCGGGGCGGGTGCAGCGCGTTGGTGACGCTGTCGGTCAGCATCGCGAGCCCGGCCTCGTCCCGGGTCCGGGCCGCCGCGGCCGCGATCGGCGGTTCGACGACGAGCCGGGCCTCCACCAGCTCGAGCACGCTGTCCGGGGTACTGAGCGGCCGGTGCGGGTTGGCGAGCAGGCGCCGGTCGACCCCGTCACCGACGTAGGTGCCCGAGCCGTGCCGGAACTCGACCGCCCCGGTGGCCTCGAGCCGGCGCAGCGCCTCGCGGACCGTCGGGGTGGTGACCTCGAACCGCCGCGCGAGATCGCGGGACGACGCCAGCTGGTCACCCGGCGCCAGTCGCTCGGTCCGGATGATCTGCATGATGTCGTCGGCCAGCCGCTCCGACAGCGTCTCCCCCGTGGTCATAAAGTGACTAAATCACTTAGTGAGCTAGTCGGTCAAGGCCGGGCGGGCGGCGAGCGCCGCGGGCGAGCGGGGTGTGCGGGGCGTGCGGGGCGTGCGGGGCCGGCGCGGCCCGTGCGACCGGCCCGGCCGCGGACGGATGCGACACCAGGTTCACACCCCCTGGCGCCTCCTCACACCTGTTGCAACGGGTGTGAAGCGACGCCAACAGGTGTGAGGCAACGCCAACAGGTGTGAGGCAACGCCAACAGGTGTGAGGCAACGCCAACGGGCGTGAGGCAACGCCAACGGGCGTGAGGCAACGCCAACGGGCGTGAGGCCGAGGCACCGGGCGTGAGGCCGCCCCACCCAGGCGTGCGACAGCCGCGATGACGGGAGCCCGAGGTCAGGCGCCCGCAACGGGCGCGTCCGTAGCCCCGCCGGCGTCGCGGCCGTCGACATCGCCCCGGCGCCCGCCGTCCGCGTCGCCCCGCCCGGCGCCGGTCGCATCCCAGTCCGCCAGGGCGCGGTCCAGCTCCGGCCAGGTGGTGTCGCGGGCCCGGCGGCCGGTGAGGACGCCGAGGTGCCCGCCCGGGGCCGTGCTGAACCGGACCTCCGGGCTGCCGGTGAGCAGCGGGACCGCGCTGCGGACGGCCTTGAGCGGGGCAATGACGTCGTCGCGGCCGGCGACGACGAGCACCGGGACGTCCACGTCGGACAGCTCCACGTCCCGCCCGGCCAGGCGCAGGCCACCGGCGGCGAGGTCGTTGCCGCGCAGCAGCAGGTGGAAGATCTGCCCGAACACCCGGCCCGGGTAGCCGTGCATGTTGTTCATCAGGTGGTCGACGGCCTCGATCTGGGCCAGGCAGTCGCGGTCGTCGATCCGGGACAGCACCGCCAGCGGCCGGGTGACCAGCTTGTCGACGGCGGTCAGGTGGAACACCCAGCTCACCACCGGGGCCGGGAAGCTGCCGACCCCGCGGTAGACCGAGGAGACCATCCGGCCGCCCGCGACCTCGGCGAGCGGGCGCAGCGGCGCCACCAGCGGGACCCGCGAGATGTCGACCGGGGTGCCGATCGTGCTGATGCTGCGCACCGGGAGCGGCGTCCGGCCCTGCACCGCCGCGGCGACGGTGAGCAGCGCGAAGATCCCACCCAGCGACCACGCGACGAGGTGGACGTCGTCGTCCTCGGTCGAGGCGACCTCGCGGATCGCCGTCGGCAGCAGCTCGTCCACCCAGTGCTCGATGCCGAGTGTCCGGTCGGAGAACGACTTGGGGCCGTAGTCGATCAGGTAGACGGCCCGGCCCTGCCGCAGCAGGTGCTCCACCAGGGAGCATCCGCGGCGCAGGTCGTAGGCGAAGTCCGGAGCCCCCAGCGGCGGGACCAGCAGCACCGGGGCTCCCCCGGACGGATCCACACCGGACAGCGGGCGGTACCGGTACAGGATCCCGGCGGGCGAGCCGACCAGCGCGTCGCGCGGCATCCGCTCGAGGTCGGCGAGGTGCCCGACGACGACCCGGTCCCAGACGTTCGCGGCGACGTCGACGATGCGCACCCGGCGGAGCCTACGGCACGAGGGGGTCAGGGGCGGCCCGTGCGGACGCCCGAGGTTACCGACGAGTATGTGAGACTCGCGCCATGCAGCGCGACATCTTCGACGACGATCACGACGCGTTCCGGGACCTCTGCCGCACCTTCATCGCGAAGGAGATCGTTCCCCACCACGAGCGGTGGGAGGAGGAGGGCCAGGTCGACCGCGAGGTCTGGACCGCGGCCGGTGCGGCCGGCCTGCTCGGCACGGACGTCCCGGAGGAGTACGGCGGCGGCGGGGTCGACGACTTCCGCTACAACGCGATCCTCGACGAGGAGATCGTCGCGGCCGGGGCCAGCGGGATCGGGTTCCCGCTGCACAACGACGTCGTTGCGCCCTACCTGCTCCGCCTCGCCACCGAGGAGCAGAAGAAGCGGTGGCTGCCCGGTTTCTGCTCCGGCGAGCTGATCACCGCGATCGCGATGACCGAGCCCGGGACCGGCTCCGACCTGCAGGGCATCGCCACCAACGCCAAGCAGGACGAGAGCGGCGACTGGATCCTCAACGGCTCGAAGACCTTCATCACCAACGGTATCCTGGCCGACCTGGTCGTCGTCGTCGCGAAGACCGACCCGGACGCCAAGCACCTCGGCTTCACCCTGTTCGTGGTCGAGCGCGGCATGGCGGGCTTCGAGCGCGGGCGCCGGCTGAAGAAGGTCGGGATGAAGGCCCAGGACACCGCGGAGCTGTCGTTCACCGACGTCCGGGTGCCGGACGCGAACCGGCTCGGTGAGGTCGGGCAGGGCTTCGTCTACCTGATGCAGAACCTGGCGCAGGAGCGGCTGTCGATCGCCGTCGGCTCGGTGGCGGGCGCCGCGGCCGCGGTGCGGATGACCGTGGACTACACCAAGGAGCGCAAGGCCTTCGGCAGGCCGGTGGCGAACTTCCAGAACACCCGCTTCGAGCTCGCGGAGATGGACACCGAGGTGTCGATCGCGCGGATCTTCGTGGACCGGTGCATCCGCGAGCACGTGGAGTCCGAGCTGTCGGTGCCCGACGCCGCCAAGGCCAAGTGGTGGTGCTCGGACCTGCAGAACCGGGTCGTCGACCGCTGCGTGCAGCTGCACGGCGGCTACGGCTACATGCTCGAGTACCCGATCGCCCGCGCCTTCGTCGACTCCCGCGTCCAGGCGATCTACGGCGGCACCAACGAGATCATGAAGGAGATCATCGGCCGGACGGTGCTCGGCTGATCCCGGTGCTCACGCGGTGATCACGCGTTGAGGAGCGCCGCGCCCGTGTGGCGAACGCTGCACTCCTCAACGCGTGATCACCGGCTCGGACGACGCGTGATCATCGGCTCGGGCGCAGCGACGGCCCCGCGGCCGGGACGACCAGCGGGGTGCCCGTGACCGGGTCCGGGATGACCCGGGCGCGCAGCCCGAACACCTCGGCCAGCATCTCCTCGGTGATCACCTCCGCGGGTGCACCCGCCGCGACGATCGCGCCGTCCTTCATCGCGACCAGCCGGTCGGCGTAGCGGGCGGCGAGGTTGAGGTCGTGCAGCACCATGACGACCGTCCGGCCGGCCTCGGACTGCAGCCGGCGGACCAGCTCCAGGACGTCGACCTGGTGGGCGAGGTCGAGGAACGTGGTGGGCTCGTCGAGCAGCATCAGGTCGGTCTGCTGGGCGAGCGCCATCGAGATCCAGGCGCGCTGGCGCTGCCCGCCGGAGAGCTCGTCCACCGGGCGGTCGGCGAGATCGGACAGCCCGGTCCAGGCGAGCGCCTCGGCGACGGCCTCCTCGTCGTCACCCGACCACTGGCGGTACCAGGCCTGGTGCGGGTGCCTGCCGCGAGCGACCAGGTCCCCGACGGTCAGCCCCTCCGGGGCCGCGGGCGACTGCGGCAGGATGCCGAGCACCTTGGCGACATCACGGGTCGGGGTCTTGTCGATCCGCTTGCCGTCCAGCACGACCTGGCCTGCCCGGGCGGGCAGCAACCGGCCCAGCGCGCGGAGCACGGTCGACTTGCCGCAGCCGTTCGGCCCGATGACCGTGGTGACCGCGCCCGGCAGCACCTCCAGGTCGAGGCCTTCGACGATGGTCCGGGCGCCGTAGCCGAGCGAGATCCCCTCGGCCCGCAGCCGGACCTCGCCCTCGGGCACCGGTGTCACCGCTCGGTCCAGGTGTGTCGAGGTCATGCGCGAGCCTCCTGACGGGGACGGGCGAGCAGGTAGAGCAGGTACGGCGCACCGAGTACGGCGGTGATGATGCCGACCGGCAGTTCGATGTCGCCGAGCGCGGTCCGGGCGATCACGTCGGCGACCACGGTCATCGCGGCCCCGAGGATCATCGACACCGCCAGCGGCGGGGTCCCGGTCCGGCACAGCCGCTGGGCGATCTGCGGGGTGACCAGGGCGACGAACGCGATCGGGCCGGCCGCCGCGGTGGCCACCGAGGCGAGGCCGACGGCGACGAGCAGCAGCAGTGTCCGGTCGCGGTTGATCCGCACACCGAGGCCCCGGGCGGTGTCGTCGTCGTAGCGCAGCGCACCGAGGACGTGGACGAGGACGAACGCGGCGGGGACCAGCAGCAGCATGGTCACCGACAGCGGCAGCACCTCGTTCCAGCTGCGCGCGTTGAGGCTGCCGTTGAGCCAGACCTGGGCCTGCGCGGCCTGGTAGATCTGCGCGACGGTCAGCAGCCAGTTCACCCCGGCGAGCAGTACCGCGTTGATGCCGATGCCGACCAGCACCAGCCGGAACCCCTGGATGCCCTGCCGCCAGGCCAGCAGGTAGATGACGGTGGCGCTGATCAGGCCACCGGCCAGTGCCGCGAGCGGGATGCCGAGCGCGGCGAACAGGCCACCGACCCCGGCCATGCCGCCGCCGAGGACGATCACGAAGACGGCGCACGCGGAGGCACCCATCTGGATGCCGATGATGTCCGGGCTGGCGAGCGGGTTGCGGGCGATCGCCTGGAAGATCGCGCCGGAGATCGCGAGCGCGGCGCCGACCAGCGCGCCGACCAGGGTGCGCGGCAGCCGCAGGTCGAGGACGACGAGCTGCTGGCCCGCGTCGCCGCCACCGAACAGCGTCAGCAGGACGTCGGTGATCCCGATCGGGTAGTCGCCGCGGCCCAGGTTGACCGCCGCCGCGAGCACCAGGACGACGGCGCAGGCCACGAAGACGACGATCGGCCGGATCCGCAGGACCAGCGACGTGCCCCGGTAGCGCAGCGGCCGGCGACCGGGGACGAGCACCGTGGTGCCCGGCGGCTCGGCGCTCATATCGCCCCCAGCTTCCGGCGCCGCACGAGCGCGATGAAGAACGGCGCGCCGAGCAGCGCGACCACGATGCCGACCTGCAGCTCGCCGGGTCGCGCCACGACCCGCCCGATGACATCGGCCAGCAGCAGCAGCACCGCCCCGGCGAGCCCGGACGCCGGTAACAACCATCTGTAGTCGGGCCCGGTGAAGGAGCGGACGATGTGCGGCACGACCAGGCCGAGGAAGATGATCGGTCCGCAGGCCGCCGTCCCCGCCCCGGCCAGCAGGGTGATGGCGAGGACGCCGACCGTCCTGGTCCGGCGCACCGAGTGACCGAGCGAGGCGGCGACGTCGTCGCCGAGCGACAGCGCGTTCAGTGCGGGCGCGCTGGCCAGCGCGAGCAGCGCCCCGATCACGATGAACCAGACCACCTGGCTCGCCACGTCGGCGTCCCGCCCGGCCAGCGAGCCGACGTTCCAGAAGCGGTAGGCGTCGAGGCTGTCCTCATCGAGCAGCACCACCGACGAGGTCAGCGCCTGCAGCAGGAAGGCCACCGCGGCGCCGGACAGGGCCAGCGACACCGGCGTCGCCCCGCCCGGCGCCCGGGTCCCGATCGTGAACACCACGACGCTGGCGACCAGAGCCCCGGCGAAGGCGAACCACACGTAGCCGAACAGCGAGGTGACGCCGAACAGGTAGATGCCGCAGACCACGAAGAACGCGGCACCGGCGTTCACACCCAGCAGGCCGGGGTCACCGAGCGGGTTGCGGGTGAAGCCCTGCACCAGGGCACCCGCCAGGCCGAGCGCGATCCCGACCAGTACCCCGAGCACCGTCCGCGGGATCCGCAGCGAGCGGATCACCACGTCGTTCTCGGTCCCGGTCGGTGCGAGAAGCGCGGAGAACACGTCGCCCACCGGAATGACCTTGGTACCGATCGCGATGCCGGCCAGCACCGCGACGACCAGGGAGACGGCCAGCGCGGCGAGCCCGATCAACCGGCGTCGCCGCATCGATCTCCTCGGCGGCGCCGGTGCCCCCGTGGGACCGGGCCGGACGCGGATCGCGTTCACCTTCGGTGGACTCCCTGCGCATCGGTTCCACACGCGCCCGGTCGGCGCGGCTCGGCTCACCATAAGTGAGGCTGCCCTACGACAGAACACCCCGTGGCTCACATCGCGGCCGTTCCCGGCATGCTCGCCGGGTGCAGCCGCGCCCCCGGATCACCGCGATCATGGTCTCGTCGCTGGACGGCGCCGTCGTGGCGGGCGGGGCGGGTTCCCGGGGGCTCAGCACGCCCGCCGACCGCACACTGTTCCGTTCACTGCGCCGCGCCGCCGGCGTCGTCCTGGTCGGGGCGGGTACCGCGCGGGACGAGGACTACCGCGGCGTGCGGCCGCGACGCCCCACCGCGGACGACCCGGCGCCCGCGCCGCCCCCGCCGGTCGCCGTCGTCACCGGGTCGGCGGCGCTCGACCCGGCCGCGTCACTGTTCACCGACACCGTCACCGCACCGATCGTGCTGACCACCGCCGGCGCCCCCGGCGTCCGCCGGGACGCGCTGCGCGCCGCGGGGGCCGACGTCGTCGTCCTGCCTGATCTCGCGCCGGCCACCCTGCTCGCCGAGCTCGGCAGGCGCGGCCTGCACGACGTGCTCTGCGAGGGCGGGCCGACCCTGCTCGGGACGCTGGTCGCCGCGGACGCCGTCGACGAGCTGCGGCTCACCCTGGTCCCCGTGCTGGTCGGCGGCCCGGCCGGGCGGATCGCGGCCGGACCGGCCGCGGCCGTACCCCCGCGCGGGATGCGGCTCGCCGGGCACACCGCCGCCGACGACGGGACCCTGCTCCTGCACTACCTCCGCAGCGACGAGAGTCCACGTCCGCCGAACGGGTGAAGTCCCGTGAGGACACCGCCGGTACGGGCATCCCACAGGCGACACCGCACGCAGAGCGACCACGGTGGCGCGGGCCCGCGCCGGCCCGTCGTCACGAGAGGAGCAGGACATGACCTCCACCGCCCCGACCCCGACCTCCGGCTCGAGCCCGGCGAAGGCCGGCGACGGCACCGGCCAGGGCAGGACCGCGATCGCCGCCTCGGTCGTGCAGAAGATCTCCGGCATCGCGGCCCGCGAGGTCTCCGGGGTGCACTCCATGGGTTCCGGCGCGTCGCGTGCGTTCGGCGCGCTGCGCGAGCGGATCCCGGGCGGCGGCTCCACCGGTGCGTCCAACGTCGCCGGTGTGCACGTCGAGGTCGGCGAGAAGCAGGCCGCGGTCGACCTGGACATCGTCGTCGAGTACGGCGTCTCCATCGCCGACCTGGCCACCGCCGTGCGGCGCAACGTGATCGGCGCCGTCGAGCGGATGACCGGGCTCGAGGTCATCGAGGTCAACATCTCGGTGAACGACATCCACCTCGCCTCGGACGACGACGAGCAGGACCAGGCCCCGGCGCCCGCCGCGACCGGCCGCGTCGTGGAGTGACGGTGCCCCCGTCCCCGGCAGGGCCCGAGTCGCCCCGCTCCCCCGCCGCGGTCGTCACCGGTCCGCCCGGTGCCGCCGAGGCCGCGGCAGAGGCAGCGGCGGGGGCCGAGCGCGACCCGGCTCCCGCCGCGCTGGCCGAGCTGGTGGCCGACGCCGTCGCCGCGCATCCGGCCGTCGCCCGCCTCGACGGCGGGATGTTCGGCACGGTCGCCACCTGGCTGCCCGGGCGCCGGCTGGTCGGTGTGCACGTGGGCGAGCGGGTGGAGGTCGGGGTGGTGCTGACCCTCGACCGGCCGATCCCCGCTACCGTCGCCGCGCTGCGCCGCAGCATCGCCCCGCTCGTCGGCGACGTCCCGATCGACGTCACGGTCTCCGACGTGGAGATCCCCGGCGACGACCGCGGAGCCGGCGGCACATGATCGCGCAGGCGGAGGTACGGATGGACGGACGGGACGCCCGCGGCGGGCTCACCCCCGAGCAGCGCGCGGCCTACCGGTCGTTCGTCCGCACCCATCACCCGGACCGCGGCGGTGACCCGGAGGTCTTCAAGGCGGGGCTGGCCCGGTTCCGGGCCATGGCCGCCGGATGGGACCCGGGCGGTCCCGACGGCGTCGCGCACGGATCCCGGGCGAGTCCCGACGACCGGCGCTACGACGCCCCGATCGAGATCGTCCCGGACCTGTCGTTGCCGACCCGCGTACTCGTCGCCCTGATCCGCACCGTCCGCCGCCACCGCGCACACCCGCGGGTCGACCGGCCGGGCACCACCCGCCACCCGGACTCCTGACTCCCTCCCGGAGGAACTCATGAACGCCACCCAGACCGGCCTGCTGGCGGGTCTCCTGCTGGGGATCGCCGGCGCCACCGGCGGCTTCCTGGTCTTCGTCATCACCCTCGTGCTCGGCGCGATCGGCCTGCTGGTCGGGCGGGTGCTCGACGGCGAGCTGGACGTCAGCGGCCTCCTCGGCCGCGGTCGCGACCGGTGACCAGAGAAGCAGGCGGAACGAGCATGGGCACCGCGCTCGCCGAGCCCGAGGAACGTGGCGCGCTCGACGTCGACCCGTCGGTCCTGCGGAAGATCGTCGAACACGCCGCCGACATCGCACCGTCGACCCGGCACCGGACCCGCCGGGTGGCCGGCCTCGGGGTCGGCGACGCCGGGCCGAGCGCCAAGGTCGTCGCGCGCACCGCGGACGAGGTCGACGTCCGGCTGTGGCTGACCCTCGCCTACCCCACCCCCGTGCGGGCCGCCGTGGCCGAGGTCCGGGAGCGCATCGCCGCGGACCTGCTCCGGATGACCGGGCACCGGCTGGGCCGCTTCACCGTCGAGGTCGACGCCCTGCAGTCCGACCGGGCGTCACGGCCGGAGACAGCTCGGGTGCGCTAGCACCCACCGACAGAAAGGCAGGTGAGCGCCGTGCGCATCCTGCTCCGCGTTCTCGCGCCGCTGATCAGCCTGGCCGTCGCCGCGCTCGGGCTGCTGCTCGTCGTCGAAGTCGTCGCGGCCTGGCTGAGCCCCGGTACCGGCGCCGGCCTGCTCGTCCCGTGGCGGGACTGGCACACGACCGTCGCGACCGTCCGGTGGACGGCGGCACCGGTGCTCTGGATCGCGGTCGCCGCGATCGTCGTCGGCGCCCTGCTGCTGGCCGTCGGCCTGCTCTCCCGGCGCCACGACATCGCCATGACCTCGCCCTCGCCCGGGCTGACCGTGGCGACCGCGCCCCGGGTGCTGGCCCGCCTGGTCGGCAGCCGGGTCCGGGCGCTCGACCCGGTCACCGCCGCGTCGGTCACCGCGTCGGCGAGGTCCGTCGTCGTGCGGGCCCGTGGCCGGGGCGACGGCGGCGAGCTCCGTGACGAGTCCCGCACCGCCGCGTCCGGCGTACTGGACGCGCTGCCGCTGGCGCGCCGACCCCGGTTGACCGTCCGCGCCGACCCGGAGCAGCCGGGCACGTCGAAGGGAGTGCGCTGAGATGGCCGCCGACACCACCCCGGTCGAGACCGGATCCGGTGGCCCGCAGCCGTCGGACGACACCCGGCCGGTCGCGTCGGGCGACCCGCGCCGGGCCGCGAAGGCCGCCCGGAAGGCGCAGCACCGCTCGGCGGGCGGCGCCCGGTGGGGGCTCACCCTGCTCGGGCTGCTGCTGCTCGCCGCAGGCGTGGCGACCGTCCTGCTGGTCACCGGCGTCTTCGGGGCGAACCGGCCGCAGCGGCCGGTGTTTGACCCGATGATCCAGGAGTTCCTGGTCGCCAACGCGACGGCGGCCCTGGTCGTGGCGCTCGTCCTCGGCCTGCTGCTGTTCGTCCTCGGCCTGCTCTGGGCCGCCCGGGCGCTGCGTCCGGAGACCCGCCCCGACCTGGTGCTCGACGGCGGCGCCGGCACCGAGATCCGGATCGACTCCTCGGCCGCCGCGGACGCGGTCGCCGACGGTGCCGCGGCTCTGCCCGGGGTCACCCGGGCCCGCGCCCGGATGGTCGGCAGGGCGTCGGCACCGGCGGTGCGGGCCACCGTCTGGATCGACGAGGACGTCGCCGACGCGGAGGTCGCCGAGATCTGCCGCCGCCTCGACGCCGAGGTGCTGAGCCAGGTGCGGGACTCGCTCGGTCTCGCGGACCTGCCGGTCGCCGTCCGGCTCGAGCTCGACTCCGCCCCCCGCACCGGTCCGCGGGTCACCTGAGCCGGTCGGTCCCACGTCGCCCGGCATGATCCGGCTCACAGCCGCCGGGCCCGCCGGGCGACGTACGGTCGGGCCCATGAACGCACTGCTGGACGGCAAGAAAGCCCTGGTCACCGGTGCCGGAAGCGGAATCGGCGCCGCGGTGGCCCGCCGCCTGGCGGCCGACGGTACCGCGGTCTACGCGGTCGATCTCGACGCCGGGCGGGTCGAGGCCCTGGCCGCCACGAACGACCTGATCACGCCGCTCGGCTGCGACCTGTCCGACCTCGACGCCGTCGAAGGGCTCCCGCGCGACGTCGACGTCCTGGTCAACAACGCCGGCCGCCAGCACGTCTCCCGGATCGAGGAGTTCGACCCGGACACGTTCTCGAACATCCTGCGCCTGATGCTCGAGTCGCCGTTCCGGCTGATCCGCCGGTCGCTGCCGCACATGTACGCCCGCGGCTGGGGCCGGGTCGTGAACATCTCCAGCGCGCACGGGCTGCGGGCCTCGCCGTACAAGTCGGCCTACGTCTCGGCCAAGCACGGCCTCGAGGGCCTGTCCAAGGTGACGGCCCTGGAGGGCGCCGAGCACGGCGTCACCAGCAACTGCATCAACCCGGCCTACGTGCGCACCCCGCTGGTCGAGGCACAGATCGCCGACCAGGCTCGCACGCACGGGATCTCCGAGGACGAGGTCGTCGAGAAGATCATGCTCACCCCGGTGGCGGTGAAGCGGCTGATCGAGCCGTCGGAGACCGCCGAGCTGGCCGCGCTGCTGTGGGGCCCGGCGTCGGCGTCGATCACCGGGACGTCGCTGAGCCAGGACGGCGGCTGGACGGCTCGCTGAGCGACGCTTGCGGAGCGAACATCAGGCCTGAGCGACGCTTGCGGAGCGAACATCAGGCCTGAGCCGCCCGGTCTCACCGGGTTCTCACCCGGTGCCGGGCAGAATCGGCCGGTGAAACGGGGCGCGGTGGGTCCGCACCCGGGCGGTCCGGTACCGGGAGGCGAGGCGTGCGGCGGTGGACGGGGCACCCGCGGGTGCGGTGGTCCCGCCGCAGCGTCACCGGGCTGGTCCTGCTCTGCGCACTCGCGCTGCTCGCCGGCTGCGCCGTCGGGCCGTCGCAGCGCCCGCCGGTCGCCGTGCGCGGTGAGCACCTGCCGGCCGCTCCCCCCTCGGCGGCCGCCCAGCCGCCCGCCGACCCGGACCTGCTGCCCGGGACCGAGCCGGTCCGGGGCGGACCCGTGTTCGGCGACTGCACCGACGACGTCCTCGCCGGGCTGTCCGCGGCCGGCACGCCGGTCCCGGCCGGGCGCGCGCTGGAGATCGGCTGCGGGCGGCTCACCGTGCCCGCCGACCGCGGCCGTCCCGACCTCGGCCCGGCCCGGCTCGGCCTGACCCGGGTGACGACGCCGGGCGCGGCCGCCGACCTGCCCGCGCTCGTCGTGCTCGGCGACACCGGCGTCGACGGCTCCGCGCGGGCCGCCGCGACGCTCGCCGCACAGCTGCCCGACGCCGTCCTGGCGCGCTACCAGGTGATCGGGATGGACCGCCGCGGCGCCGGCGAGGACCTGCTCGACTGTGCACCCGCCGACGCCCGCGCCGCGCTGCTCGACGCCGGCCCCGACCGCCGTGACGAAGCCGCGATGTCGGCGTTGCTGGATCGGTCGCGGGCCATCGTGCAGGACTGCTACCTGCTGCTGTCCGGCACGCTGACCAGCTTCAAGTCCGCCAGCTCGGCCGACGACCTCGAGTCGTTGCGCAGCGCACTCGGCGTGGCGCGGCTGAACCTGCTGGGCATCGGGGACGGCGCCGATGCGGTCGCGGGCTGGGTGGCCCGCCACCCCGACGCCGTCGGCCGGGTCGTCCTCGACGGGCCCGGTGACCCCGGGCTCGACGACCCCGCGCGCACCGAGGCCGCCACCGCCGCCGCGGAGGCCGCGTTCGACGACTTCGCCACCGCCTGCGCCGCCGGACCCGACTGTCCACTCGGTCCCGACCCGCGCGCGACCGTGCGGGGCCTGCTCGACCGGCTCACCGGCACCGCGCTCCCGGTCGGTGACGGCGACACGGTCACCGCGGGCGCCACGGTGCGGGCCGTGCGCGCGGTGCTGTCCCAGCCCGCCCGGTGGCCGGAGCTGCAGGCGGCGCTCGCCGCGGCCGATGCCGGCGACGCGGCCGGGCTCGTCCGGCTCCTGGCCCCGATCGGCGGCCCCCAGGGCCGGTTCGACGCCGCCCTGGCCACCCGGTGCAACGACAGCAGAGTCCGCGCGACCCCCGGCGAGGCGGCGGACCGGGCCGCGGACTGGGCCGGTCGCTTCCCGCTGTTCGGCGTCGCCGCGGCCCAGGACCTGGTGGCGTGCGGGCCGTGGCCGTCGGGTGGGCCGGTCGTCCCGGCCACGCCGCAGGGCAACCCCTCCCCGCCGGTGCTGGTGCTGGGCACCGCGCACGACCCCCGCACGCCGCAGAGCGGCGCGGAACGGACCGCCGAGCAGCTCGGGAACGGGCGGCTGGTCCGGTGGGAGGGCGCCGGCACCGGCGCCTACCCCCGCACGCCGTGCGTGACGGCGATCGTCGATCGCGCGCTGCTCGACGGCCGGGCTCCGGCCGAGCCGGTCGTCTGCCCGCCGTAACCGATTGCACCGGGCGGCGCACCGCACGTGACCGGACGGTGCGACCAAACCGACACCCAAGGTCACGATTCCGTATCCGCGCAGTTTGCGAACCGGATTGCACCGGCTCGCTCCCGGCGCCCACGACCTGCGGCGACGTATCGGAAAAGGATTCTCCGAAACGGCCACCGGCTCCGCACGTGGCCGATCGCTGCGCTTACCTTGTCCCGCCGTTCCGGCTAGGCTCCGTGCGGCAGCAGGGTCACCGCAGGTCGCGCCGGTTCCGCCGGAGAGCGCGCGAAGCTCTGCTGCCGTCCCGTTCGGATGCGTGTAACGCCGGTGGCACCAACCGGCGAGCCTGCAGACGGACGGTGCGGCAGGACCGGTCGGCCCGCGCCGCTCGGCGGGCACGAAACGGGTGGAAGGAGCACGGTGGATTTCTTCACCTATGTAGGGTCAGAACTGAACGAGTTGGTGTTCTACGGCCAGCAGCACTTTCTACTGGTCGGCATTGCGGTCGGAATCGCAGGTGTCATCTCGCTCGCCGCGGGCACGTTGCTGCACACGAACCGGCTGACCCCGGACTCGTGGAGCAAGCCGGTGCGGATCGGCACCCGGGAGGGCCTGCTGATCGCCAGCTCGGCGGCGCTGACGATCCCGTCGCTGGCCCTGTTCGGTCTGCTGCAGCCGGTGCTCGGCCTCGGCGCGACGCCCTCGCTCACCGCGCTGACCATCTACGCCGTCTACCCGATCCTGCGCAACGTGGTGGCCGGGCTCTCCTCGGTCGACGACGCCGTGCTGGAGTCCGCCCGCGGCATGGGGATGGGCCCGGTCCGCCGGATGTTCTCCATCCAGCTCCCGCTGGCCTGGCCGGTGATCCTCTCCGGGATCCGGGTCGCGGTCCTGATCATCATCGGCATCGCTGTCGTCGCCGGCGCCATCAACGGCCCGGGTTTCGGTTCCTCGTTGCTGCTGGGCCTGCAGCGGCTCGGGTCGGTCAACTCGTTCAACCAGGTACTGGCGGCCACGCTCGGCTGCCTCGTCGTGGCTGCCGTCTACGAACTCGTGTTCTGGCTCGTGCAGCGCTTCACCACCCCCAGGGGGATCCGTGTCTGACTCCGCAAAGCCGATGATCGCCCTCGAGGGCATCAGCAAGACCTACCCGAAGGCGAGCGCGCCGGCCGTCCAGGAACTGACCCTGGAGGTACCGGAGGGCACGATCTCGATGTTCATCGGGCCGTCCGGCTGCGGCAAGACGACCACGCTGAAGATGATGAACCGGCTGATCGAGCCGTCGAGCGGGCGGATCATGCTGGACGGCGAGGACGTCACGAAGGTCAACGCCGACGAGCTGCGCCGCCGGATCGGCTACGTCATCCAGCAGGTCGGCCTGTTCCCGCACTACACGATCGGCGAGAACATCGCCGTCGTGCCGAAGATCCTCGGCTGGGAAAAGAACCGGATCACCGCCCGGGTCGACGAGCTGTTGCACCTGGTCGGCCTGGAGCCGAAGGACTACCGAGACCGCTACCCGCGCCAGCTCTCCGGCGGCCAGCAGCAGCGCGTCGGGGTCGCCCGCGGGCTCGCGGCCGACCCGGCGGTGATGCTGATGGACGAGCCGTTCGGCGCCATCGACCCGATCACCCGCGAGCGGCTCCAGGACGAGTTCCTGGTGCTGCAGCAGCAGATCGCGAAGACGATCTGCTTCGTCACCCACGACCTGAGCGAGGCGGTCAAGCTCGGTGACCGGATCGCCGTCTTCGGGCCCGGCGGGACGCTGCAGCAGTACGACTCCCCGGACGACGTTCTCACCCACCCGGCGAACGAGTTCGTCGCCGAGTTCGTCGGCTCCGGCGCCGCCGTGCGGCGGCTGTCGCTGCTCGAGCTGTCCCGGCTCGAGCTGCAGTCGGTCGGGCTGGACGGCACGTCGGCGCCCAACGGTGCGCCGACCTACGAGGCCGACGCCGAGGGCCGCCCGGTCCGCTGGGCCTACCTGCCGGGCACCTCGGCGCTGCCGAAGCTGGTCACCGTCCCGCACTCGGGCACCGTCTACGACGCCGTCGACGTCATGCTCGACGCGCAGACCGAGCTCGTCGGCGTCATCGACGACCAGCAGAAGCTGCAGGGCGCGCTGTGGTGGAAGGACCTCGTCGAGGGTCTGAAGACCAAGGGCCCGGCGTGAGTGCCCCGGCCCCGGAGGCCACCACCGCAGAGGTCGTCGACACCCCCCGCCGGGCGCGCTCGAGGATCGACAGGGCGCTGGTCGTCAACCCGCTGATCGCACTCATCGGGCTCGTGGCGGTGTTCGCCTACGCCGCCGTCGAGGGCCTCGACGACGTCGAACGCTCGGTGATCAACCCGCAGGCGCTGTGGGTCCGGCTCAGCGAGCACCTCGTGCTCACGGGCCTGTCCACACTCGTCGTCATCATCATCGCGATCCCGGCCGGTATCGCGATCAGCAGGCCCGCCGCGGCCCGGATCCAGCGGCCGGTGCTCGCCTTCGCCGGCTTCATGCAGGCGTTGCCCGCGTTCGGTGTGATCATCCTGCTCGCGTTCTCGCCGCTCGGTCTCGGCCTGCCGACCGCCGTCGTCGCGCTCGCGCTGGCCGCGCTGCTGCCGGTGCTGACCAACACCGTCGTCGGCCTGCAGCAGGTCGACCGGTCGCTGATCGAGGCCTCCCGCGGGATCGGGCTCTCCGCCCGGCAGACCCTGTTCCGGGTCGAGCTCCCGCTGGCCACCCCGGTCATGGTCGCCGGCGTGCGGGTCGCGCTGGTGCTCAACGTCGGCACCGCCGCGCTGGCGACGTTCATCGGCGCCGGCGGTCTCGGCGAGCCGATCAAGGGCATGCTCGAGCTCGGCCGGCCGACCGGCACCCTGGTCGCCGCGACCATCGTCGCCGCGCTCGCCCTCATCGTGGACTGGCTCGCCGGTCTCGCCGAGTACGCGGTGCGCCGCAACTCCGGCTGAGCACCGCGACCGCTCCCCCGACATCCCGCAGTACCGCTTTCCCTGGAGGACACGTGAGATTCGGACGATCCCGGCGCATGGCGCTGACGGCCATGGCGGCCGTCGCCGCGCTGACCCTCGCGGGCTGTGGCGGCCTCGACTCCGGCGGGCCCTCGGCCTCCGGCGGCTCGCTCGCCGACGCCGGCAACCTGGAGGGCGTCGACTACGTCGTCGGCGGCAAGAACTTCGACGAGCAGCTGGTGCTCTGCCAGGTCACCGTCGCCGCCCTCGAGTCCGTCGGCGGCAACGTCACCGACCGGTGCAACCTCGGCGGCACCGACGTCGCGCGGCAGGCCCTGCTCTCCGGTGACATCAACATCTACTGGGACTACACCGGCACCGCGTGGGCCTCCTTCTTCAAGGAGACCGAGCGCATCCCGGACGACAACGAGCTCTACCGCCTGGTCGCCGAGCGTGACCTGCAGGAGAACCAGCTCGTGTGGCTGAACAAGGCGGACTTCAACAACACCTACGCCTTCGCCGTCAACGGCGACAAGGCGCAGCAGGAGAACCTGAACTCGCTGTCCGACATGGCCGCCTACATCAACGCGGGCAAGCCGGGCACGGTGTGCGTGGAGACCGAGTACAACTCGCGCGACGACGGGCTGCGCGGCCTGCAGGAGACCTACGGGTTCGAGGTCCCGGCCGACCGGCTGCAGGTGCTCGCCACCGGCGTCATCTACCAGGCCACCCAGGAGGGTCGCTGCACCTTCGGCCTGGTGTTCACCACCGACGGCCGCATCCCCGGTCTCGGCCTGAAGGTGCTCGACGACGACAAGCGCTACCACGTCACCTACAACGCGGCGCCGATCGTCCGCCAGGAGACCTACGACCAGAACCCGGCGATCCGCGAGGTCATGGCACCGATCTCGGCGGCGCTGGACTACGAGACCATGCTGGACCTCAACGGCAAGGTCTCCTCCGAGGGCCAGGACGCGCGCCAGGTCGCACGTGACTGGCTCACCGAGAAGGGCTTCATCGGCTGACGCCCGCCGCACCGCGTACGGCCCCGCATCCCGCCCGGGATGCGGGGCCGTTCGGCGTCCCGGCCGGTTCCGGCGGTGGACGGTCGTTGCACGTGGGCCGCGGTTCATGGTCGGCTGACCGGTACCAGCCCTGCGACCCGGGACGGACGACGCACGTGATCAGCTGCCGCCACCGGACCGGCCCGCTCGCCGCCGCGCGCCGAGTCCCGGCCCGTACCCGTTCGGTGCGCACCGAGCGCGGGGGCGTCGGCTGATGGCCCGGCGCAGCGTGGACGAGGTCCGGGCCGGGGTCGAGCTGACCAACCTGTCCGGAGAGGCGTTCGACGGCGCCGGGGTGACCAAGCGGGAGCTGATCGACCACCTGGACGCGTTCGCCGCGCGGATCCTGCCCGGCCTCGCCGACCGGGCGCTGTCGGTGGTGCGGGCCCGGCCCGGGCAGGCGCCGTTCATGCAGAAGAACCTGCCGCGCGGGGCGCCGGACTGGATCCCGACCCTGGACGTGTGGGCTCAGACCTCGCAACGCACCGTGCACTACCCGGTCTGTGCCGACCGCCCCACCCTGCTGTGGTTCGGCAACCAGCGGGCGATCGAGCTCCACCCCACCCTGGTGCCGCACGGGGCCGGAACGACCGACGAGCTCGTCGTCGATCTCGACCCGCCCCCGGACGGCGGGTTCGATCGGGTCGTGGCCGCCGCCCGGCTGGTCCGGGCCGCGCTGACCGATCTCGGGCTGGACGCGGTGGCGAAGACCAGCGGGGCCAAGGGCATCCACCTGGTCGTGCCGCTGTCCGTGCCGCCGTCCGGGCCGCTGGGCATCGACGACGCGTTCGCCGCCACCCGCGCGCTGTGCGCCCGCGCCGCCGCGCTCGGCCCGGACGTGGCGACGACCGCGTTCATCAAGGACGACCGCGGCGGGCGGGTCTTCCTGGACCCGACCCGGGCGGGTGGGGCGACGCTGGTCGCCGCCTACAGCCCGCGCGCCCGGCCGGGCCTGCCGGTGTCGTTCCCGGTCGCCTGGGACGACCTCGACGCGGTCCGCCCGGCCGACTTCACCGTGCGGACCGCCGCCGGGCTCGCCGGGGACTCCGACCCGTGGCGCTCGCTGCGCCCGCCGGCCGCGTCCCTGCCGGAGCTGCTGGTCGAGGAGGGCCGCGCGATCCCCGTGCCGCGGGTGCAGGCGATGCACGAGGGGAAGCGCCGCAAGCGGGCCCGGGAGCGGGACGAGGGCTGAGGTGATCGCGCCCCCGTTCGAGGATTCAGCTGTCCTTCGACCGGGCGCGGCTCGGCTGCACCCGCATCGGCTCGCCGGGCATCTTCGGATACTCCGGCGGGTAGGGCATCTCGGCGACGCCCAGCTCGGCCTCGTCCTCGGCGAACCACTCCAGCGCGGTCTCACAGCCGCCGCGGTGCTCGTCCATGTGCTCGTGCGGGTCGCCGTGCCGTTCCAGCAGGCCGGGGACGGTGCGCAGGGTGAACTCGGCCGGGTCGACCTCGCCGACCGCGTCCCAGGTCAGCGGCATGGACACGGTCGCGTCCGGGAGCCCGCGCACCGACCAGGCCGAGGCGATGGTGCGGTCCCGGGCGGCCTGGTTGAAGTCGAGGAAGACCCGCTCGCCGCGTTCCTCCTTCCACCAGTCCACGGTGGCCCGCTCGGGGATGCGCCGGCACACCCGCCGGGCGATCGCGATCACCGCGTGGCGCACCTCGACGAAGTCCCACTCCGGCCGGATCGGGCAGAACACGTGCAGGCCCCGGCCGCCGGACGTCTTCGGCCAGCCGGTCAGACCGGCCTCGTCGAGCACCTCGCGCAGTACGACGGCGACGGCGGCCGCGTCGGCGAAGTCGGTGCCCGGCTGCGGGTCGAGGTCGATGCGCAGCTCGTCGGGGTGGTCGGTGTCGGCGCAGCGGACCGGCCACGGGTGGAAGTCGAGGGTGTTGAGGTTGGCCGCCCAGGCGATCGTCGCCGGTTCGGTGATCGCCACCGACTCGGCCGTGCGCCCGCTGGGGAAGGTCACCGTGCAGGTCCGCACCCAGTCCGGGGCACCCTTGGGGACCCGCTTGACGAAGAACGGCTCGCCGTCGGCGCCGTCGTTGAACCGTTTGAGGTTGGTGGGCCGGTCCCGCAGGGCACGCGTCATCGGCCCGCCGACGGCCAGGTAGTACTCGACCACCTCGCGCTTGGTGATCCCGAGCTTGCCGAACGCGACCTTGTCCGGGCTGGTCAGGCGGACGTCGCGGGGGCCGTCCGGCCCGTCGACCTGCAGCATCACGACCTCGCGACTGGGCACGCGGGCGAACCTACCGCGATCCGGGCGCCCGTCGTGACTCCTGAGCCACGCCGGGCCCGACCCCGCGCCCGCGAACGGGTTAGCGTGGGTGCATGGGTCTGTTCAGCAGCGACACCGGATCCGGCGCCGTCGAGCCCGCGCCGAAGATTCAGAGGACCGACGAGGAATGGCGGGCCCAGCTCAGCTCGGCCGAGTACCAGGTGCTCCGCCAGGCCGGGACCGAGCGCCCGTTCACCGGGGAGTACACCGATACGACGACGACCGGCGTGTACCGCTGCCGGGCGTGCGAGGCGGAGCTGTTCCGCAGCGAGACGAAGTTCGAGTCGCACTGCGGGTGGCCGTCGTTCTTCACACCGCTGGCCGGGGAGTCGGTCATCGAGCGCACCGACAGCAGCATGGGCATGGCCCGCACCGAGGTGCTGTGCGCGAACTGCCACAGCCACCTGGGCCACGTGTTCGCCGGGGAGGGCTACGGCACCCCGACCGACCTGCGCTACTGCATCAACTCGATCTCGCTCACCCTGGAGCCGGGCAAGTAGCACCTCCGGCGCGCCGGCCCGATCCGACCGGGCCGGCGCCCCCGTACCCGCTCAGGGCAGCGACGCCACCAGGTCACCGACCTGCACGCGCGGCCCGGTGTAGAACGGGACCTCCTCGCGGACGTGCCGGCGGGCCTCCGTGCCACGCAGGTGGCGCATGAGGTCGACGATCCGGTGCAGCTCGTCCGCCTCGAACGCGAGGATCCACTCGTAGTCGCCGAGCGCGAACGCGGGAACGGTGTTGGCGCGGACGTCCGGGTAGTCGCGGGCCTCCTTGCCGTGGTCGGCGAGCATCGTGCGCCGCTCCTTGTCCGGCAGCAGGTACCAGTCGTAGGACCGGACGAACGGGTACACGCAGACGTAGCGCTTCGGGTCCTCGCCCGCCATGAACGCCGGCACGTGGCTCTTGTTGAACTCCGCGGGCCGGTGCAGCGCGGTCTGGCTCCACACCGGCACGGACGCGCGGCCGAGCGCGGTGGTTCGGCGCAGGTCGGCGTAGGCGGCCTGCAGCGACTCGATCTCGCCGGCGTGCCACCAGATCATGTAGTCGGCGTCGTGCCGGACACCGGCGAGGTCGTAGACGCCGCGGACGGTGACGTCCTTGTTGGCGAGCGAGTCCAGGTACTCGGTGGCCTGCCGGGCGGCCTCGGCCCGGTCGTCGCCCAGCGTGCCGGGCTGCACCCGGAACACCGACCACATGGTGTACCGGAGGGTCTCGTTGATCGCATTGACGTCCACGCGGGCCATGGCCCGGATGCTACGCCGCCGGTCAGGGCACCCTCAGCACGTGTCCTCGTCGGGTCGGTGGGCCGGCCCGGCCGGTTGACGACGGCTGCGCGGGCTGGTCTCCTCGTGCGCCATGCAACCCCGGGACGATACGGAGACAGCTCGGTCGGTCGTCACCGAGGGAACCGGGACGTGACCCCACCGGCCGGTCTGCGGATCCTGCGCACGCGTGCCCTCGCCCGGGCACCCATCGTGGCCTACCGGCTCGGGCTCGGGTTCCTGTTCGGCAGCCGGATGCTGCTGCTCGAACACGTCGGCCGGACCAGCGGGGCGCCCCGGTTCGCCGTGCTCGAGGTCGCCGACCGGCCGGGGCCGGGGCGCTACATCGTCGTGTCGGGGTTCGGCGAGCGCGCGCAGTGGTTCCGCAACGTCGTCGCCGAGCCCCGGGTCCGGGTCTCGGTCGGGAGACGGCGCGCGGTGCAGGCGACGGCGCACCGGCTCCCGCAGGACCGGGCCGCGGCCCTGCTCGCCGACTATCCGCGACGGCATCCGCACGCCTGGGCCCGGCTGGAGCCGACCATCCGGGCCGCGTGCGGGCTCACCCCGGACGAGCCACTCGCCCCGCACGTCCCGGTCGTGGAACTGGTGCTGGACCGACCGTAGCGCGGCCCACCGACAGGCCCATCCCTCCGAGCGGCCACGACCGTGCTGATCGACCGGTGAGGCGCACGATTCCGCCCCCAGCAGGGCGCGAAGGTGCTGATCGACAGTGCGCGGCGCGCGAGCGCAGCGGCGGTTCAGGTGCCAGGCGCGAGAGTGGGGCGTGGTCAGCCGGCCGGGGCGAGTGCCTGTGCCAGCTGCTCGGCGGCGGCCCGGGCGGTGCCCACGCAGGCCGGAACGCCGACGCCGTGCAGCATCGCCCCGGCGACCGCGAGGCCCGGCTCCGCCGCCACCGCTTCCTCCAGGGCCGCGACGATCCCGCCGTGCCCGACGCCGTACTGCGGCAGTCCCCCGCCCCACCGCTGCACGTGCACCGCGACCGGCTCGGCGTCGATCCCGTCGAGGGTCAGCAGGTCCGCGCGGGTGCGGGCAACCAGCTCGGCGTCGTCGACCTGCAGGGTCGCCTGCTCGCCGAAACGGCCGGTCGAGGCACGGACACGGACCAGGCCGTCCTCCCCGAGGTGCGCCCACTTCGTCGACGCGTGGGTCACGCCCTTCACCGAGAGCGGCTCGTCGGCGGCGACCAGGCAGCCGCTCGTGCCCGGCATGTCCACCACGTCCGACGCCCGGTAGGCCAGCGCCACCACCGCCGAGGACGCCAGCTCGACCCGGCCCGCCGCGGCGGACGCGACCGGGACGACCGGCTCCAGCAACCGGCGCAGCGCCGGCGCGGGGACGGCGAGCACCACGGCGTCCACGTCGAGGGTCTCGGGCTCGGGGACCGGGCCGAGCACCAGCCGCCACCCGGCGTCGCGCCGCTCCAGTTCCCGCACCGTCACGCCGGTGCGGACCGTCGCCGAGGAGGCCGCGACCAGCGCCGCGATCACCTCCCCGTAGCCGCCGCGGACCGCACCGAACACCGGCCCGGCCAGCGTGCCCGCCTGCTGCCCGCTCGCTGCCATCCCCGCGGAGGCGGCCTCGGTCAGCGACGGGGCACCGTCGTCGAGCGCGGTGGCCAGCGCGGGGACGGTGGCCCGCAGGCCCAGGGCGTCGACCCGGCCCGCGTACACCCCGCCCAGCAGCGGGTCCGCGATCCGGTCCACCACCTCCGGGCCGAACCGCTCACGCAGCAGCCCCCCGAGCGCGGTGTCCGCCCCCGGTTCCCAGCTCAGCGGCCGGGACCGCTCGGCCGCCACCGACGTCATCCCTGCCGGGGACAGCACGCCGTCGAGCGCGGCGTCGCGCCCGGGTACGCCCATCAGCGTGCCGCGCGGCAGCCCGGCCGTCCGCCCGCCGGCGCGGATCGTGGCCGTCGCGCCGGTCGGGTGGGTCAGCGAGGACGACAGGCCGATCTCGGCGAGCAGCGCGGGCATCTCGGGGCGGCGGACCAGGAAGGCCTCGGCACCGACGTCGAACGGCATCCCGGCCAGATCGACCGTGTGCAGCACTCCGCCGAGCCGGTCCCGCTGCTCGAGCAGGACGATCTCGGCGGACGCGCCCAGCAGGGTGCGCAACCGGTGCGCGGCGACGAGCCCGGAGATCCCGCCGCCGACGACGGCGACCCGGGGGCTCACGCGACCGGCTGGGCGTGAATCGTCTCGACGGTCCGCGTGATGACGTCCGGGTCGGTCTGCGGCAGCACCCCGTGCCCCAGGTTGAACACGTGCCCGGGACAGCGCGCACCCTCGGCGGCGATCCGGACGACATCGGCGTCGATCGCCTCCTGGCCCGCGAACAGCACCGCCGGGTCGAGGTTGCCCTGGACCGGCACCGCGGCACCGGTGCGGGCCGCGGCGACGTCCAGCGGGGTGCGCCAGTCGACTCCGATGACGTCGGCGCCGGCCTCGGTCATCGCGCCGTACAGCTCCGCGGTACCGACGCCGAAGTGGATCCGGGGCAGCCCGCTGTCGGCGAACGATCCCAGCACCCCTGCCGAGTGCGGCAGCACGAACTCGCGGTAGTCCCGCTCGGACAGCGCGCCCGCCCAGGAGTCGAACAGCTGCACCGCGTCCACCCCGGCCGCGACCTGGCTCTGCAGGAAGGTGCCGGTGAGCCGGGACAGCTTCGCCATCAGGGAGTGCCAGAGCGCCGGCTCGGAACGCATGAGCGACTTGGTCGCCTCGTGGTTGCGGCTGGGGCCGCCCTCGACGAGGTAGGACGCGAGGGTGAACGGCGCCCCGGCGAACCCGATCAGCGGGGTCCGCCCGAGCTCGGGCAGCAACAGCGCGATCGCCTCGGCGACCGGGGCGACCTGCTCGGGCGCCAGCTCGGGCAGCGCCTCGATGTCCGCGGCGGTGCGCACCGGGTGGTCCATCACCGGGCCGGTACCCGGAACGATGTCGACCCCGATGCCGGCCAGGTACAGCGGCACGACGATGTCGGAGAAGAGGATCGCGGCGTCCACATCGTGCCTGCGCACCGGCTGCAGGGTGATCTCACAGGTGAGGTCCGGCGTCAGGCAGGCCTCGAGCATCCCGTTGCCTTCCCGCAGCGCCCGGTACTCGGGCAGCGACCGCCCCGCCTGGCGCATGAACCACGCCGGCAGCCGGGACGGGCGGTGGCCGTGCACCGCGTCCAGGAAGGGGGAACCGGCCAGCTCGCGGCGGGCCGGTGCACTGGTCGCGGGGGTGACGATGCCTGCACTCATGACCAGCCCATCCTCGCATGTGCCCCGGAGCGCCGTGCGGGTGCCCGGCGCGCCTGCGGGCCGGTCCGGCGCACACGCTCTAAAGTCCCCCGCCGTGCCGGACCCCAACCCCCCACCGCCGCTGTTCCGCCGGGCGATGGCCTCGCTCACGTCGGTGGCGCCGCGCCCCGAGCTCGTGGTACGCCCGCTCGAGGCCCCGCCCCGGCTCGCGCCGTTCAGCTGGGCGACGAGCGTGGAGGCCGACATCGGGCACCGCGGCGACGGCACGGACGACCTGGACGAGCCGGACACCTCGGGGCGACTGATCCTGTTGCACGACCCGGAGGGCCAGGACCGCTGGCAGGGCACCTTCCGGCTGGTCTGCTTCGTCCAGGCCCGGCTCGAGGCCGGTCAGCTCGGTGACGACATGCTGCCGCGGATCGGATGGTCCTGGCTGACCGACGCGCTCGAGTACGCCGGCGCCGGGTTCACCGCGCTGAGCGGGACCGTCACCCAGACCTCGTCGGTCCGGTTCGGCGGCCTGCGCGAGGACGGTGGCGTGCGGGAGGGGGACGAACCTCCACGGGAGGACGACGTGGAGCTGCGCGCCTCCTGGTCGCCTACGGAGAGCGACGCCGATCTTGCCCGACACGCCGTCGCGTTCGGCTCCCTGGTGGCGACCGCGGCCGGTCTGCCGCCGGTCGGCGCAGTCCCGCTGAGCCGGTCACCCGGCTGATAGCCGCAGGCCAGCGGCGTGCTGACGAAAAAGATCACCCGTGTGGGTGGGACGACGCCCACATCCATGTAACTTTCCGGGCCAGAAGTTCGAATGCACACGGGACGTTAGGCCGCATGGAGGGATACCATCTCCCTCATGGCACCCACCCGGGCGGCCGAGCGCCACTCTCCGTCCCCTCGGGTTCCGGTGTTGGTCGGGGGCTGACGACCGACTCCAGGAAGGTTGACGACGTGGCTGTACTTGGCCAGCAAGTGCCGGCGCAGAGCTCCGGCGGCACCACCGCGGGTGGCGCACCGATCGGTGGAGCCGTGCTCTCGCCGGGGATCGTCCCGCAGCCGCGGGAGGAGTTGTTCACGGTTCTCGTCGTGGACGACCACCCGCTGCTCCGCGAGGCGATCGCGGGGCGACTCCGCTCCATGGGGGCGGGCACCGTGCACGAGGCCGCCTCGGTGACCGAGGCGCGTGCCCGTGCGCACGCGGCCGGTCCGTGCGATCTCGCGATCCTCGATCTGACCCTGCCGGACGGCAGCGGTCTCGACCTGGTCAGCGAGCTCCGTTCGCTGGGCTGGAACCGGCTGGTGGTGCTGGCGTCCTCGGACGACCCGTACGCCGTCCGCTCGGCCTTCCAGGCGGGGGCGCAGGCGTACCTGCTGAAGTCCGCCTCGCCGTCGGTGGTCACCGACGGTGTCAAGCGGGTGCTCGACGGCGGCGTCTACGCCGACCCGACGGTCGCCCCGCTGCTGGCAACCGGTTCCCGGGTGCCGGGCACCGACAACACCCCGCGCGAACTCTCGGCCCGCGAGGTCGAGGTGCTCCAGCTGGTGGCCGACGGCCAGTCCAACAAGGAGATCGGCGAGGCGCTGAGCCTCTCGGCCCTGACGGTGAAGAGCCACCTGTCGCGGATCGGGCGCAAGCTCGGCACCGGCGACCGCGCCCAGATGGTGGCGCTGGCGATGCGTGCGGGGGTCATTCGCTGAACCGGGGGGCGAGCGCAGTCGGCGGCACGGAGACCACCCGGCCGTCCGGCTCGCCGTCCCCGGACGGTTCACCCGATCCGGTGGCGCTGCTGCAGCCCGCCGACGGGCTCCCACCGGTGACGACGTCCACCGAGGCTCTCGCCGAGGTGGCCGCGGCGTTCGCCGGCGGGACCGGGCCGGTCGCCATGGACGCCGAGCGCGCCTCCGGTTTCCGCTACTCGCAACGCGCCTACCTGGTGCAGCTGCGCCGGGCGGGCGCCGGGTCCGCGC
The DNA here is from genome assembly GCF_017876315.1 of Pseudonocardia parietis. GTDB lineage: Bacteria > Actinomycetota > Actinomycetes > Mycobacteriales > Pseudonocardiaceae > Pseudonocardia > Pseudonocardia parietis. Next base: position 5,178,452 of record NZ_JAGINU010000001.1, read on the forward strand.
TCGTCGACCCGATCCCGCTGCACGGCGAGTTCGCCGAGCTCGCCGACGTGCTGGACGGCCCGGAGTGGGTGCTGCACGCCGCGTCCCAGGACCTGTCCTGCCTCGCCGAGCTGGGCCTGCGGCCGGCGTCGCTGTTCGACACCGAGCTGGCCGGACGGCTTGCCGGGCTCCCCCGCGTCGGCCTCGGCCCGATGGTCGAGAGCCTGCTCGGGCTCTCCCTGGAGAAGGGGCACGGCGCCGCGGACTGGTCGCGCCGCCCGCTGCCCGAGGACTGGCTGGTCTACGCGGCGCTCGACGTCGAGGTGCTGCTCGAGCTGCGGGACGTGCTGACCGGCATGCTCGACACGCACGGCAAGCTCGAGTGGGCCCGCCAGGAGTTCGAGGCCGTCCGCACCGCCCCGCCCGCCGCGCCGCGGGCCGAGCCGTGGCGGCGGACCTCCGGGATCCACAAGGTGCGCAAGCCCCGCCCGCTCGCGGCGGTACGCGAGCTGTGGCACGCCCGCGACACGCTCGCCGCCGAGCGGGACATCGCCCCCGGCCGGGTGCTGCCGGACTCCGCCATCGTCGACGCCGCCGTCCGCAATCCGGACTCGGCCCAGAGCCTGGCCGAGCTACCGGTGTTCCGCGGCCGGTCCCAGCGCAGGCTGGCCCGGTACTGGTTCGACGCCCTGCGGCGCGCCGCCGAGCTGCCCGAGGCGGAGCTGCCGCGCGGGTCGGCACCGACCGACGGACCGCCGCCGGTGTCCCGCTGGGCCGACCGCGATCCCGACGCGGCCGCCCGGCTGACGGCCGCCCGGGCCGCCCTCACCGAGGTCTCCGACCAGCACGACGTACCGGTGGAGAACCTGCTCCAGCCCGACCTGCTGCGCCGGATGTGCTGGACCCCGCCGTCCGACGGCGACGTCCGCGGCGCCCTGTCCGCCGGCGGCGCGCGACCGTGGCAGGTCGAGCTCCTCACCCCACTGCTGGAACCGGTCCTCGACACCCGCTGAGCTGCGCCTCAGGGGTTCGGGAAGACCGGTAGCTCCCCCTGGTCCGCGGCGCCGCGCACCCCGGCGCCGCCCGGCAGGACCACCCGTACCGCCAGCCCGCCCCCGGTCACGGCCTCGGCGGTGACCCGGCCGCCGTGCGCCGTCGCGACGGCCCGGACGATCGACAGCCCCAGTCCCGAGCCCCGGGTGTGTGCGGTGCGGGCCACCGGGCCCCGGCGGAACGGTTCGAACAGTTCCGCCACCCGGTCCGGGGCGAGCTCCGGCCCCGACGAGGCGACCCGCAGCAGCACCGTCCGGGGCTCGCCGGCCGCCGGGTCGCACCCGATGTCGATCCAGCCGCCGTCCCGGTTGTGCCGGACCGCGTTCTCCAGCAGGTTCGCCACCAGCCGGCGCAGCAGCACCTCGTCCCCGCCGACGACGGCCGGGCACGCGTCGGTCCGCACCACCAGCCCGCGAGCCGCGGCCTCCGGGGCGACCGCGTCCAGCTCCACGGCGACGACGTCCCCCATGTCGACCGTGGTCCGATCGGCGCCGGCCAGCGGGCCGGTGGCCTCGGTCCGGGCCAGCAGCAGCAGGCCGGTGACGAGCTCGTCACAGCGCCGGCCGGCCTCGCGGACCACCTCGGCCATCCGGCGCAGCTCGGCGGCGTCGGCGTCGGGATCCTGCAGGGTCACGTCGATCTCGGTGCGCAGCACCGCGAGCGGGGTGCGCAGCTCGTGCCCGGCGTTGGCCACGAACCGGCGCTGGGCGTCGAAGGCGGCCTGCAGCCGGTCCAGCATCGCGTCGAACGACGCCGCCAGCTCGGCCACCTCGCCGCGCGCCGACTCCAGCGCGACCCGCTCGTCCAGCGAGCTCGCGGACAGCCGGGACGCGGTGTCGACCACCCGGTGCAGCGGGTCCAGCACCCGCCCCACCAGCACCCATGCCGTCACCGCACCGGCGGCGACGACCAGCGGGAACGCGATCAGACCGGCCCGCAGCACCTCGTCCCGGGCGGACGCGGCGATCGCGTCCCGCGCCGTCTCGGCGGGCACCGGCACCCCGTTGACGACGACGGTGCCGGGCAGCGCCGGGGTCCCGGCGACGGCCGCGCCGACCAGCATCCAGCCCAGCCACAGCAGCAACGCCGCCACCACCGCGACCAGCACGGTCGCCAGCAGCGTGAGGCGCGGCCGCAGGCGCTGCACGCCTCAGCCCGCCGCGGTCCCGGCGGCGGGTGGGGCGTCGAGCAGCGCGTCCGGTATCCGGTAACCGGCCCCGACGACCGTGTCGATCAGTCCGGGCTCGCCGAGCTTCTTGCGCAGGGTCATCACGGTGACCCGCACGGTGGTGGTGAAGGGGTCGGCGTTCTCGTCCCACACCCGTTCCAGGAGCTCCTCGCTGGAGACGACGGTGCCGCCCGCGGCGAGCAGGACCTCCAGCACCCCGAACTCCTTGCGGGTCAGCTCGACGGGCCGCCCGGAGCGGCTGACCGTCCGCCGCGCCGGGTCCAGCACCAGGTCCCCCGCCGCGAGCGTCGGCGGTACGGCCGGGGTGGCGCGGCGGCCGAGCGCGCGGACCCGGGCCACCAGCTCGGGGAAGTCGAACGGCTTGGCGAGGTAGTCGTCCGCTCCCCGGGACAGGCCCTCGACCTTGTCGGCGAGCGTGCCGGACGCGGTCAGCATCAGCACCCGGGTGATGCCACCGGCCGCGACCAGCTCGTCGCACAGCTCGTCCCCGCTGCGCCCGGGCAGGTCCCGGTCGAGGACGGCGACGTCGTAGCGGGTCACCGAGAGCTTCTCGGAGCCCTCGTCGCCGTCGTAGGCGACGTCGACGGCCATCCCGTCCCGGCGCAGACCGCGCGCGACCGCGTCGGCCATCGCGGGCTCGTCCTCGACGACGATCACACGCATCAGCCGGCGTGCTCCGGGTCGAGGGACGACGCCGCGTCCACCCGGTCGTCGACCCGCGCGCCCGACGTCGCGGCGGCCCACTCGGTCACCCGCCGGGCGACGTCCTGCTCGGTCAGCCCGGCCTTCGCGAGCACGTCGTCGCGGCTGCCGTGCTCCAGGTACTGCTGGGGCAGCGCCAGGTCCCGCTGGCGGACGTCGATGTCGGCGCTGCGCAGCGCGCCGGACAGCGCCGAGCCGAAGCCGCCGTGCGTGCCGCAGTCGGACACCGTCACGACGAGCCGGTGCTCGGCCGCGAGGTCGAGCAGCTCCCGTGGCACCGGCAGCACCCAGCGCGGGTCCACCACGGTGACGTCCACGCCCTGGTCAGCGAGCCGCTTCGCGGCCGCGACACCGAGCTTCCCGAACACGCCGACGCACACCAGCAGGACATCGGAGCGCCCCGCGTCCCCGGCGGGCTCGTGCAGCACGTCGACGCCGGCCGGACCGTCGAGCCGGCGCACCGCGGGTACCGCGGAGATCACCGAGCCCTTCGGGTAGCGCAGCGCGGTCGGCCCGTCGGTGACGGCGACGGCCTCCCGGAACTCCTCGCGCAGCGTCACCGCGTCGCGCGGGGCGGCGACCCGCATGCCGGGCACGACGCCCAGGAGCGACAGGTCCCACATGCCGTTGTGCGACGGCCCGTCGCTGCCGGTCACCCCGGACCGGTCCAGCATCAGGGTGAGCCGTTCGGAGTGCAGGCCCACGTCCATCAGCAGCTGGTCGAAGCCGCGGTTGAGGAACGTCGAGTAGAGCGCGACGACCGGGTGCATCCCGGCCCGGGACAGCCCGGCCGCGGTGGCCAGTGCGTGCTGCTCGGCGATGCCGACGTCGATCACCCGGTCCGGGTGGGCGGCCGCGAACGGCGCGAGCCCGGTCGGTCCCAGCATCGCCGCGGTGATCGCGACGACGTCGCTGCGCCGGGTGCCCAGGTCGACGAGCTCCGAGGAGAAGACGTCGGTCCAGCCGGTCGACGGGGTCCCGGTGGGTTCACCGGTCTCCGGGTCGAACGCGGACGGGCTGTGCATCTGCTCGGCCTCGTCGTTCACCGCAGGCGGGTAGCCGTTGCCCTTGCAGGTCACCGCGTGCACGATCACCGGCCCGCCGAACCGCTTCGCCCGGCTCAGCGCCGACTCGACCTGGGCGATGTCGTGCCCGTCGACCGGGCCGAAGTACTTGAGCCCCAGGTCGGAGAACAGCTCCTGCGGGCTCAGCGCGTCCTTCACACCGGCTTTGAACGCGTGCAGACCCGCGTAGAGGGCGGGTCCGACCACCGGTGTGCCCTGCACCGTCCGCTTGCCTGCCTCGAGCACGCGCTCGTAGCCGGGCTGCAGCCGCAGCGACGCGAGCCGGTCGGCCAGGCCGCCGATCGTCGGCGAGTACGAGCGTCCGTTGTCGTTGACGACGATCACGAGATTGCGATCGACGCCGCCACTCGTGCCCGATGTGCCGCCTCCGGCGGCGATGTTGTTGAGGGCCTCCCACGCCATCCCCCCGGTCAGCGCACCGTCACCGATCACGGCGACCACGTGCCGGTCCTGCCCGCCGAGCGCGTGCGCCCGGGCGATCCCGTCCGCCCAGGACAGCGACGACGACGCGTGGCTGGACTCCACGTGGTCGTGCACGGACTCGGCGCGGCTCGGGTACCCGGAGAGCCCGCCGGTCTTCTTCAGCTTGTCCCAGCCGTCCTGCCGGCCGGTCAGCAGCTTGTGGACGTACGCCTGATGCCCGGTGTCCCAGATCAGCGTGTCTCGCGGCGACTCGAAGACCCGGTGCAGGGCGATGGTCAGCTCGACCACGCCCAGGTTGGGTCCGAGGTGACCACCGGTGCGGGACACCGCCTTGATCAGGAACCCACGGATCTCGGCCGCCAGCGACGCGAGCTCCTCCGCTCCGAGCCCGCGCAGGTCGGCAGGTCGCCGGATCGCGGCGAGTCCCCGGTTCGTCGTCACGTGCTGCCTCCTCGCCGCCGGGCCCGCGCACGGGCGGCCCACCGCCGCGGCGGCCCGGCATCGACTCCTCGAGCCCACTCTACGGACGGGTACCCGAGCCGACCCGCCGGTGCGGCCGGACGCGGCGGGCGAGTCCGTCACCCGGACGGAGCCGTCGGCACGAACGCCCGCCGTCGACGCGGAGCACCTGCTCACCAACCCCAGTTACGCATTGCGATTCCCTCCCGAAGATCGATTCCGGACACCGCGGAAATCAATTCGCTCCCGCGGTTCGCTCGATTCACCAGCCCCAGTTGCGCATGGTCACCTCCGGCGCCGAGTTCCCTACATCTGCACGTACAGCGTGGCATGCGAGACGGGTCGAAGGCATGACGGAGCGATTTCGCCCCACCACCGGAACAGGGCGCACCGTGCATTCCTCCGGCCGTCCGGAGAACGGTCATCGACCGACCGATCCAGTGCCGCCATTGCACATTCACGCCCGACACCCGCCCGAACCAGCTGATCACATAGCGTGACATTCATACTTGTCCGCGCAACATCGTGGCGGTCACAGGGTCGTATCGATCACGGACGGCGACATGGTGCGGTTAGGATCACCTGGGTACGGCGCGAGCCGGCCCGCGTCCCGGGCCGGCGACGCAGCGCAGCACCCGGCCCGATCGGAAGGGGGATGCACGGTGCTCCCGTCCCCGGTCCGCCTGCGCGAGGTGACCCGCTGGCCCGTCTGGTCGATCCCGGCGCGCCTGCTCGGGGCGGTGCTCGCCGTCGAGCTGCTCGCCCTGTCGCTGATCGTGGCCGGGGTGCTGAACCTGCCGCCGCTCGACGGGCGGACGCTGGTCCTGCTGGCCACCCTGGCGGTGGCCGGGGTGTTGCACACCGAGATCATCGCCGGGGTGGAGCGGGTCCGGCGCTACACCGCCGAGACCCACCACGTGAACCTCACCTCGGTGTGGACGTTCGCGTCCGCACTGCTGCTGCCCCCGGCGCTCGGCGCGCTCGTGGTGGTGGTCATCTACACCCACCTCTACGTGCGGGTGCTGCGCCCGGTGCCGCCGCCGCAGCGCCGGCCGGTGTTCCGCGAGGTCTACAGCACCGCGACCGTCGTCCTGGCGGTGCACGCCGCGGCCGGCATCCTCGCCGCCACCCGGCCGGGCGAGCTCTACGACACGCTGCCCGGGGCCGTCGCGCTGGTGCTCACCCTGCTCGCCTACACCGTGGTGAACACCTGCCTGGTGCTCGGCGTGGTGGCGATGACCGCACCGGACACCCCGATCCTGCGCATCCTGTTCGGCGGTGACGAGCTCGCCCTGGAGCTGGCGACGCTGTGCCTGGGCGCGCTGACCGCGAGCGCCCTGGTCATCGGCGGGCCGCTGGTGACACTGCTGGCGATCCCGCCGATCATCGCCCTGCACCGCACGGTCCTGGTCCGCCAGCTGCGTGAGAAGGCCGATCTCGACGCCAAGACCGGGCTGCTCAACCACGACGCGTGGCACCTGCGCGGCTCCCACGAGCTGCAGCTCGCCGAGCGCGAACGACGGCAGGCCGCCCTGCTCATCCTCGACCTGGACCACTTCAAGGAGATCAACGACACGCACGGCCACCTCTACGGCGACCAGGTCCTCGCGGCGACCGCCCGCGTGCTGCGGGAGGAGCTGCGTGACCACGACCTGGTCGGCCGGTTCGGCGGCGAGGAGTTCGTGGTGCTGCTCCCCCGGCTCTCGGGCCACGACGGCCGCGAGGAGCTGCGGCAGGTCGCCGAGCGGCTGCGCGGACGGGTGTCCGGGGCGCCTGCGGACGAGGACGCCCGGTCCGCCGGGGGCGCGCCGCTGCCGGACGGGCCTGCCGACGGCCCACCGGCCGGGCGCGGCGGTGCCGGGATCACGGTCTCGATCGGCGGCGCGGTGTTCCCCACCGACGGCGGCGGCATGACGGCGCTGCTGGAGGTCGCCGACTCGGCGCTCTACGCGGCCAAGCGGGCCGGCCGGGACACCGTGCGGATCGGCCCGCACCCGTCCCGGGCGGCTGGTCCGGGCCCCGAGCCCGAACCCGAGCCGATCTGACCGGTCACGCCTCGGGACCCGGCTCCGTCACCGCCCGGCGGCCCAGCCGCACCCGGTTGCGCCCGGCCCGTTTGGCCGCGTAGAGGGCGTAGTCGGCCACCTGCATCAGCTCGTCGAGCGAGTCCCCGTCCGGCCCTGAGACCGCGACGCCGACCGACACGGAGAGGTCGGTGATCGTCAGCGGGCCGCCGGGGGCGTCGATGTGCACGGCGAGGCCGCGCACCGTGCTCCGGATCCGTTCGGCGGCGGCGTGCGCGAGCTCGCGCCCCGGTGGCCCCCCGGGCAGCTCGGCCAGCAGCACCACGAACTCCTCGCCGCCGAACCGGCCGACCGGGTCGACGTCGCGGACCTGGGCGGACAGCGCCCCTGCGACGGCGGCGAGCACCTCGTCGCCCGCCAGGTGGCCGTAGCCGTCGTTGACGGACTTGAAGTGGTCCAGGTCGAGGATCAACACCGCCACGGCACCCTGCTGGCGCCGCGTGCGGGCCAGTGCCCGGTGCGCCCGCCCGCGCCAGGCCGCGGCCGTGAGCAGGCCGGTCTTGGCGTCGGTGTTGGCCCGCTCCTCGAGCTGGCGGATGAGCACCGCCCGGTGCAGCACCAGCAGCGGCGGGAGCACGAGCAGCACGAGCAGCGGCTGGCGCATCGCGGCGAGGGCGGCGAGCACCGCCAGGCACAGCGTCGCACCCTCCAGCACGTGGTCGTCCCAGTCGCCGAGCACGCCCCGCCAGGCGAAGCGCCGGCCGGTGGTCAGGGACAGTGCCAGCGCGACCAGTGTCTGGTTGACCAGCACGTACACCAGCATCGCGAGCAGTAGCGCGCCGAAGCCGGCCGCCATGCTGCCCTCGCCGGCGCCGGACGCCACGGTGAGGCGCTCCGGTGCGGCCAGGGTCGCGGCGGCGTACGCGGCGAGCACGACGGTGCCGGTGGTGTAGACGTGCCGGTAGAGGGCGGCCCCGGCCGGACGCCAGACCCGCCACCACAGATGGCCGTAGATCCCGACCACCACGAGCCCGGCGAGCGCGGGGGGAAGCAGCAGCGCACCGGCGAAGGTCCACACACTGGACAGGTCGAAATAGGAGGCGTGCGCCACCCGGCGGCGGACCCGCTCGATCCCGGTCGCGAGCTCGGTGTGCAGCACGCCGAGAGCCACCAGACCGAGTGCCCCCAGCGCGGCTGCCCCGGTGGAACGGTCCGCCGGGAGGAGCACGGCACCGGTGACGACCAGGGCCGCGGCGCCGGTGACGACCGCGACGAGCACGACGATCATCGGCCGCGGCAGCTGCCGGACCGGCCACGACGCGGGGCCGCCCCGGGACCGCGACGCCGTCATCCCGGCGTCCCGTCGAGTGGCTCACGCCCCGCGGTGCGCCGGGCGGACGACCGTCGGACCATCACCCGAACGAGTACACTGACCGGCGCAATGTTGCGCAGAGTCACCCCCGTGGCTCGACCGACGGGAGGTGGCGTCATGGACAACCGTGGCTGGTGAACACCCGGCAGCGCCGTCACCGCAGCCGGGCCGCCCCTGCCGGTGTCAGCCATCCGGTACGGATCCCTTCGACGTGCTGCGGGGGCCGGCGGGGCCACCCGCTCACGCGGGATGTCGCCGTCGGGCTCGAGCCGCGCCGGGATTCACATCGAGAGTAGGTATCCGCCCGCGAAACGTCAGGCGTATCCCGCTGCGCACCGCCGGACGGCAGCGCGACGGCGACGAACGGCTGTCACCGGGCAGGACCCGGCACCTCCGGACATCCGGACGTTGCCGGTCACGGGCTCACAGCAGGTCCGCGACGTGGGAGATCTCGTTGACCGTCCGGGCCTTGCGCATGCCGTCCCGGGCGCACACCACGCGAGTCGTTCCGGTGTAGTCGAGCGGAAAGGGCAGCGTCCGGTCGGTACCCAGGATCGCCGCCAGATAGGCGTTCACCACACCGGCGTGCGCCACGACGACGGCGGTCGACCGGCCCGGGTGTGCGCCGACGATCTCCTCGACCGCGGCCTGCACCCGGGCGACGAACGCGCCCGTGTCGACGTGCTCGGGCAGGTGCCCGGCACGCATCCGCTCCCAGGTCGCCGGGTCCGCCCGCGCCATCTCGGCGATCGGGACGTACTCGGACCGCTCGGCGTCGTACTCGCGCAGTCCGGACCGGGTCGCGGGGGTCAGTCCGCGCTCGGCCGCCAGCGGCGCGGCCGTCTCGACGGCCCGGCGCATCGTGCTGGTGTAGAGCGCGTCGACGGGGTCGCCGGCCAGTGCGTCCACCAGGCGTGCGGCCTGGGCACGGCCCGCCGGGGTCAGCCCGGGATCGGCGTGGGTGCCGTCACCGTGCGCGACCCGCTCCGGGAGGGCGTGCCGGACCAGGATCAGCTGCACGCGCTCAGTCCGGGACGTGCGCGCCGTGGCCCGCCGCCCGCAGCCCGGACCGCAGCGCCTCGGCGTGCCCGTCCTGCTCGGCGGGGTCGACCTGCGCGGCGGCGTTGGCGAAGTCGAAGGCGCGCATGTCCTGTGCCGGGAAGACGTGCACGTGCAGGTGCGGCACCTCGAACCCGGCGACCATCAGCCCGACCCGCGGCGGTGCCCAGACCTCGCGCACGGCGAGGCCGACGGTGCGCGAGACCTCCATGAGGTGCGCGGTCAGCTCCGCGTCGGCGTCCACCCAGTGGTCGATCTCGGCGCGCGGCACGACCAGGGTGTGGCCGGGGCCGAGCGGGTTGATCGACAGGAAGCCGACGCAGTGCTCGTCGGCCCAGACGAACCGGCCGGGGATGTCGCCATCGATGATCTTCGTGAAGACGGTGCTCACAATGAGGAACCCTAGTGCCCGCGGCGAGGGACCCTAGCGTCCGCGGCACTAGGGTGACGCCCATGCCGCGCACGATCGCCACGAACACCCGCGTCGAGCTCGACGAGCTGCTCGAGTTCGTCCGTCCGCGCCACCACATGGTCCTCATGACGACCCGGTCCGACGGCGGGGTGCAGGCCTCCCCGGTCACCGGCGGCGTCGACGACGAGGGCCGCATCGTGATCGCGACCTACCCCGAGCGGGCCAAGTCGGCCAACGTCGCGGCGCACGGCCGGGCATCGGTCGTCGTGCTGTCCGACGAGTTCAACGGGGCCTGGGTCCAGGTCGACGGCGACGCCGAGCTGATCGGCCTGCCGGACGCGATCGAGCCGCTGGTCGACTACTTCCGCGCGATCTCCGGCGAGCACTCCGACTGGGACGAGTACCGCCGGGCGATGTCCGACCAGGGCAAGGCCCTGATCCGGATCACCCCGACCCGCTGGAGCCCGGTCGCGACGGGCGGGTTCCCGGCCCGGCTCGCCGAGGGCTGACGCACGCCTGGGAGGATCACCCGCCCGTCGACGTCGCCGGACGTGCACGACGGAGCGACCAGATGCTCCGCGGCCGGTCCGCGGAGTGCGTGGCAACGGCGCCCGCCGGAGATAGGTTTGAGCGCGCACGCGGCCGGTGGCCGGGTCGCGAGGAGAGGACCGTGAGCATGCAGCCCTGGCCCGGGCACGCCTACCCGTTGGGTGCCAGCTACGACGGCACCGGGACGAACTTCACGCTGTTCTCCGAGGTCGCCGACTCGGTCGAGGTCTGCCTGTTCGATCCCGACCCGGACGCGCCGGGCGGGCTCGCCGAGACCCGGGTCCGGCTGACCGAGGTCGACGGCTTCGTCTGGCACGGCTACCTGCCCGGTGTCGAACCGGGCCGGCGCTACGGCTACCGCGTCCACGGCCCGTACGACCCGGCCCAGGGTCTGCGCTGCAACCCGAACAAGCTGCTCATCGACCCCTACGCCAAGGCCCTCGACGGTCCGGTGGCCTGGGACGAGGCCGTCTTCGGCTACAACTTCGGCGATCCCGACTCGCGCAACGACACCGACTCCGCGCCGCACGTGCCCAAGTCCGTGGTCGTCAACCCGTACTTCGACTGGGGCTCGGACCGCAGCCCGAAGATCCCCTACAACGAGACCGTCGTCTACGAGGCGCACGTGCGCGGGCTCACCACCCTGCACCCGGGTATCGAGGAGGAGCTGCGCGGGACCTACTCCGGCGTGGCCCACCCGGCGATGATCGAGCACTACCGCCGGCTGGGGATCACCGCCGTCGAGCTCATGCCGGTGCACGAGTTCGTGCAGGACCACCACCTCACCGAGAAGGGGCTGTCGAACTACTGGGGCTACAACACCATCGGCTTCCTGGCCCCGCACCACGCCTACTCCTCGGGGACGGCGCGGACCGGCTCGCAGGTGACGGAGTTCAAGGCGATGGTCCGTGACCTGCACGCGGCGGGCATCGAGGTGATCCTCGACGTCGTCTACAACCACACCGCCGAGGGCTCGGACATGGGCCCGACGCTGTCGTTCCGGGGGATCGACAACCACGCGTACTACCGGCTGGTCGACGACGACCCGCGCTACTACATGGACTACACGGGCACCGGCAACTCGCTCAACGTCCGCAGCCCGCACACCCTGCAGCTGATCATGGACTCGCTGCGGTACTGGGTGACCGAGATGCACGTCGACGGTTTCCGCTTCGACCTCGCCTCCACCCTGGCCCGGGAGTTCTACGACGTCGACCGGCTGTCCACGTTCTTCGACCTGGTCCAGCAGGACCCGGTGATCTCGCAGGTCAAGCTGATCGCCGAACCGTGGGACGTCGGGCCCGGCGGCTACCAGGTCGGCAACTTCCCGCCGCTGTGGACCGAGTGGAACGGCCAGTACCGCGACACGGTGCGCGACTTCTGGCGCGGTGAGGCAGGCACCCTCGGGGAGTTCGCCTCCCGGATCACCGGCAGCTCGGACCTCTACCAGGGCGACGGCCGCCGCCCGTACGCCTCGATCAACTTCGTGACCGCGCACGACGGCTTCACCCTGGCCGATCTCGTCTCCTACAACGAGAAGCACAACGAGGCCAACGGCGAGGACGGCAACGACGGCGAGAGCCACAACCGGTCCTGGAACTGCGGCGTCGAGGGCCCCACCGACGACGAGGCGGTGCTGGAGCTGCGAGCCCGCCAGCAGCGCAACTACCTGGCCACGCTGCTGCTCTCCCAGGGCACGCCGATGGTGCTACACGGCGACGAGGCCGGGCGCACCCAGAGCGGCAACAACAACGTCTACTGCCAGGACAACGAGATCTCCTGGCAGCACTGGGACCTGTCCGACGAGCAGGAGGCCCTGGTCTCCTTCACCTCCGGCCTCACGGCGCTGCGGCACGCGCACCCGGTGTTCCGGCGGCGCCGGTTCTTCGCCGGACGCCCGATCGGGCGCCGGAGCAAGGACGCACTGTCCGACATCGGGTGGTTCACCCCGGCCGGCCGGGAGATGACCGAGGACGACTGGGACAACGACCTGGGCCGCGCCGTCGTCGTGTTCCTCAACGGCGAGGGCCTCGCCGACGTCGACCAGCGCGGGCAGCGGATCACCGACGACTCGTTCCTGCTCTGCTTCAACTCCTACTGGGAGGACCTCGACGCCACCCTGCCGCCCGCCGAGTTCGGGGCGGCGTGGGAGATCGTCGTCGACACCGACTCGGGCGAGGTGCACCCGCCGGCCGGCAACGGCCAGAACGGGGCCGATCTCGACCCGGTCTCCGCGGGCTCGGTGCTGACCGTGCCCGCACGTTCCCTGCTCGTCCTGCGATCGAAGGGCTGAGGCACACCCGACATGAGTCGCCTCCCGGGGTCCACCTACCGGCTGCAGTTCTCGAAGGACCGGACGTTCGCCGACGCGCGGGCGCTCACCGGCTACCTGGACCGGCTCGGCATCGGGGCGCTCTACGCGTCGCCGCTGCTGGAGTCGACGACCGGGTCGAACCACGGCTACGACGTCGTCGACCCGACCCGGATCTCCGTCGAGCGGGGCGGCGAACCGGGCCTGCGGGCCTTGCTCGCCACGCTGCGCGAGCACGGGCTGACCCTGCTGCTCGACATCGTGCCGAACCACCTCGGGGTGGCGCGGCCCGCGGAGAACCCGTGGTGGTGGGACGTGCTCACGCACGGGCCCGCGTCGCGGTGGGCGCACCACTTCGACATCGACTGGGGCGCCGAGGCACTGCTGATCCCGGTGCTGGACGCCGACGAGGCCGGCGCGCTGGAGAAGCTGGAGGTCGTCGACGGCGAGCTGCGCTACCACGAGCACCGGTTCCCGATCGCGCCCGGCACCGGCGAGGGCACGCCTCAACAGGTGCACGACCGCCAGCACTACCGGCTCGTCTCGTGGCGGCGCGGCACGGCGGAGCTGACCTACCGGCGGTTCTTCGACGTGTCCGACCTGGCCGCGGTGCGGGTCGAGGACCCGGCGGTGTTCCACGACACCCACGCCACGGTGCTGGAGCTGCTCCGGTCGGACCCCACGATCATCGGGCTGCGGGTCGACCACCCCGACGGCCTGTCCGATCCTGGCGGCTACGCACGAGCGCTGCGGGCGGAGATCGGTCCGGACCGGTGGCTGCTGGTGGAGAAGATCCTCGGGGTCGGCGAGGACCTGCCCACCTCCTGGCCGGTGGACGGCACCAGCGGGTACGAGGCGCTGCGTGAGGTCTGCGGTGTGTTCGTCGACCCGGACGGCGCCGGGCTGCTCACCCAGTTCACCGCCGAGCACACCGGGCAGAAGCGGTCCGCGCACGCGGTGGAGGACGACGGCAGGCACCTGGTCGTCGACCGGATCCTGGTCGCCGAGGTCCGCCGGATCGCCGACGCCTTCCGCGCCGGCCCGGGTGCCGACGCGCGGCTGACCGGTGTCGATCTCGCCGACGTCACGGCCACGGACCTGCACGACGCCGTCGCCGAGTTCCTCTGCGGGTTCCCGGTGTACCGCTCCTACCTGACGCCGCGGATCGCCGAGGGGCGCGCGTGGGCCGACACCGCGGTGTCGGTCGCCCGCACCCGCCGCCCCGACCTGGGCGCGGTGCTGACGGCTCTGCACACCGGCCTGGTCGCCCAGCCCGGCTCGGAGTACGCGACCCGGCTGCAGCAGACCAGCGGGATGGTCACGGCCAAGGGCGTCGAGGACACCGCGTTCTACCGGTACAACCGGCTCGTCGCGCTCAACGAGGTCGGCGGCGACCCGGCCCGGTTCGGCGTCTCGCCCCCGGAGTTCCACGCCGGGCTGGCGCACCGCGAGGCCGCCCGGTCGCGGACGATGACCACGCTGTCCACGCACGACACCAAGCGCTCCGAGGACGTCCGGGCCCGGCTCGCCGTGCTGGCCGAGCGGGCCGGTGAGTGGGCGGAGCGGATGCGCCGCTGGTCGGTGCGCCATCCCCTGCCCGACCGGTCGCTCGAGCTGCTGGCGTGGCAGTCGCTCGTCGGGGCGTGGCCGATCCCGGCCGACCGGCTCGCGGCCTACCTGGGCAAGGCGTCCAAGGAGGCGAAGCTGGTCACCTCGCACACCGACGCGGTGCCCGAGGTGGACGCGGCGGTGGCGCAGTGGCCGTCGAGCGTGCTGGCCGACACCGAGCTGGTGGCCGAGATCGAGGCGTTCGTCACCGAGATCTCCGGCCCCGGCTGGTCGAACTCGCTCGGGCAGAAACTGCTGCAGCTCGCCGGCCCGGGTGTCCCGGACGTCTACCAGGGCACCGAGCTGTTCGAGTACTCGCTGGTGGACCCGGACAACCGGCGCCCGGTCGACTTCGACGTGCGGCAGCGGTTGCTGGAGCAGATCGACACCGGCCTGCAGCCGTCGATCGACGCCTCCGGCGCGGCGAAGCTGCTGGTCACCGCGGCCACAGCGCGGCTGCGCCGGTACCGGCCCGAGCTCTTCACCGGGTACGGGCCGCTGCACGCCGAGGGTGGGGCCGCCGAGCACGCGGTCGCGTTCTCCCGGGGCGGCGGTGCCCTGGTGGCGGTCGCGACCCGGCTGCCGGAACGCCTCGAGCAGCGCGGCGGGTGGGGCGACACCGTCCTGCCGCTGCCCGGCGGGTTCACCGACTGGCACGACATGATCGCCGACCGCCCGGTCGACGGCGCCGCCCCCGCCCTGGCGAACCTGCTCGACCGCTACCCCGTGGCCTTGCTGGTCCGCCCCGCCTGACCCTCGGGCCTGCTCCCGGTCGCGCCTCACCCTGGTCGAGCCCGGCCCAGCCCGGCTCGACCCAGCTCGGCCCGGCTCGGCCCAGCCTGGCACGGCTCGGCCCAGCCCGGCACGGCTCGGCCCAGCCCGGCACGGCTCGGCCGGGCTCGGCTCGGGAATCCCGCCGAGATGCAGCCCATGGCTATCCGAAGATCGACAATTCGCCCTGAACCGCATCTCGACGAGGGCCAACCGAGCACGGACGATCGGCGCGGATGGCCGGGGCACGGACGATCGGCGCAGGTGGCCCGGCACGACGCTCAGCGCAGGTGGCCCGGGCACGACGATCAGCGGAGTCCCCGTGCGTCCCACGCGCACGGCGCCCCACGCACTGCGGCCGAATCCCCGCCGAGATGCGCCTCAGCGGGCCGTGGAGATCGACAGTTCCCCCTGACGTACATCTCGGCGGGAGTGGTCCGGGCACGGACGGTCGGGGTGGTCCGGACGGATCGGGCGGTTCGGGGCGGCGGGGCGGACCGGGCGGACCGGGTGGTTCGGGGCGAGGTAGAGCGGACCGGGGCGAGGCGGGGCAGGGCGGGGCGGGCCGGGCGGATCGGGGCGGTTCGGGGCGGGGCGAGATGGGGCGGGGCGGGGCGCGTGAGGGGGCGCACGTCTGCCCGGGCGAGCGGGGGCCCGCGCCCGTACGGAAGGATCGGCGTCCGTGACGGAGTTCGCCGTGTGGGCCCCCGACAAGAACCGTGTCAGCGTCCTGATCGGAGACGACCGGACCGCGCTGGACCCCGCGCCGGGCGGGTGGTGGCGGATCGAGCTGCCCGACCACGGGCACGGCACGGACTACGCGTTCCTGCTCGACGACGACGCGCAGCCGCACCCCGACCCCCGCTCGCAGTGGCAGCCGGCCGGCGTCCACCAGCGCTCACGGGTGTACGACCACGAGGCCTTCTGGTGGACCGACGACACCTGGACCGGGCGCGCGCTCGCCGGGTCGGTGCTCTACGAGTGCCACATCGGCACCTTCACCGAGGGCGGCACGTTCGACACCGCGATCGGCAGGCTCGACCACCTCGTCTCCCTGGGGATCGACCTGGTCGAGGTGCTGCCGGTCAACGCGGTCGACGGCCCGGTGAACTGGGGGTACGACGGCGTCTGCTGGTACGCCGTCACCGAGAACTACGGTGGCCCGGACGCGTTCAAGCGGTTCGTCGACGCCTGTCACGCCCGCGGCCTGGGGGTCGTGCTCGACGTCGTCTACAACCACCTCGGGCCGTCGGGCGCCTACCTCGACCGGTTCGGGCCGTACTTCGCCGGCTCCAACATCTGGGGCCCGTCGCTGAACCTGGACGGCCCCGGCTCCGACGAGGCCCGCCGCTACGTGATCGACAACGCGCTCATGTGGCTGCGCGACTTCCACGTCGACGGCCTGCGGATCGACGCGGTGCACGCGCTGCGCGACACCCGCGCCCAGCACGTGCTGGAGCAGCTCGCCGTCGAGGTCACCGCGCTGGAGACACACGTGGGCCGGCCGCTGTCGCTGATCGCCGAGTCCGACCTCAACGACCCGCGCCTGATCACCGCGCGGGAGGGCGGCGGCTACGGGCTGACCGCACAGTGGGCCGACGACGTCCACCACAGCCTGCACACCGTGCTCACCGGCGAGGGCCAGGGCTACTACGGCGACTTCGCCGCCGCCGGGCTGGACGGGCTCGCCCACGTGCTGTCCCGCGGGTTCCTGCACGAGGGCACCTGGTCGTCGTTCCGCGGGCGCAGCCACGGCTCCCCGATCGACACCGCCCGCATCCCCGGCAGCCGGCTGGTCACCTTCCTGCAGAACCACGACCAGATCGGCAACCGGGCCACCGGCGACCGGCTCACCCAGACCCTGTCCCCCGGGCTGCTGGCCTGCGGCGCGGCCCTGCTGTTCACCTCCGGGTTCACGCCGATGCTGTTCATGGGCGAGGAGTGGGGCGCGCGCACGCCGTGGCAGTTCTTCTCCCGGTTCCCCGACCCGGCCCTGCAGCAGGCGGTCCGCGAGGGGCGGCGCAAGGAGTTCGCCGACCACGGCTGGTCCGACGCCGACGAGGTGCCCGACCCGAACGCGGGCTCGACCTTCACCGACTCGACGCTGGACTGGAGCGAGCCGGAGCAGGAGCCGCACGCCACCCTGCTGCGGATGCACCGGGAACTGATCGCGCTGCGCCGCGCCTGGCCCGAGCTGTCCGACCCGTGGCTGGACTCGGTCGTCGTCGACGTGCACGAGCAGGCACGCACGCTGGTGGTGAACCGGGGCGCGATGCGGGTCGTGGTCAACCTGGGCCCGGAGCCGGTGACGCTCTCACTCGGCGCGACGATCACCCGGATCCTGCTGGCGTCCGAGCCGACCCGCAGCGAGGACGACTCGTTCACCGTGCCGGCCGAGGCGTTCGCCATCTGCCGCATCGCGACCTGACGACCGCGCGGCGACAACAGCACCCGGCACGACAGCGGCCCCTCCCCCGGACAGATCCGGGAAAGGGGCCGCGGTCGATGCGTACGGGAACTCAGATGAGGCCGAGCTTGCGCACCGCGTCGCGCTCCTCGCCGAGCTCGGCGACGCTGGCGTCGATCCGCGAGCGGGAGAAGTCGTCGATCTCCAGGCCCTGGACGATCTTCCAGACGCCGCCCTCGGAGGTGACCGGGAACGAGGAGATGATGCCCTCGGGGACGCCGTAGGAGCCGTCCGACGGGATCGCGGCCGAGGTCCAGTCGCCGGCCGGGGTGCCGTTGACCCAGTCGTGGACGTGGTCGATCGCGGCGTTCGCGGCCGACGCGGCGGACGACGCGCCCCGGGCCTCGATGATCGCGGCGCCGCGCTTGGCGACGGTCGGGATGAAGTCGTTCTCCAGCCAGTCCCGCTCGACCTGCTCGGCGGCGATCTTGCCGTTGACCTCGGTGTGGAACAGGTCCGGGTACTGGGTCGCGGAGTGGTTGCCCCAGATCGTGAGCTTGGAGATCGCGTCGAGCCCGACGTCCAGCTTCTTCGCCAGCTGGGCCAGCGCGCGGTTGTGGTCGAGGCGGGTCATCGCGGTGAACCGCTCGGCCGGGACGTCCGGCGCCGAGGCCTGGGCGATCAGCGCGTTGGTGTTGGCCGGGTTCCCGACGGCGAGGACGCGGATGTCGTCCGCGGCGCCGTCGTTGATGGCCTTGCCCTGCGGGCCGAAGATGCCGCCGTTGGCCTCGAGCAGGTCGCCGCGCTCCATGCCCTTGGTCCGCGGGCGGGCGCCGACGAGCAGCGCGACGTTCGCGCCGGTGAAGGCGGCCTTGGCGTCGTCGAAGATGTCGATGCCGCGCAGCAGCGGAAACGCGCAGTCGTCGAGCTCCATCGCGGTGCCCTCGGCGGCCTTCACGGCCTGCGGGATCTCCAGCAGGTTCAGCTTGACCGGGGTGTCGGGCCCCAGAAGCTGCCCGGAGGCGATCCGGAAGAGCAGCGCGTAACCGATCTGGCCAGCAGCTCCGGTGACGGTGACGGTGACGGGGGTAGCAGACACGGGACGGACCCTAGTCGGGTCCGCCCCGGAACACCGCGACGGGGAGCACACGGATCGCTCCAGGTGGCGGGAACCACACCGGGGTAGCGTCGCCGCGGTGCGCGGACTCCCGGTGGCCGACCGTTCCCCGGCCCCCGATCTGGCCCGCGGGGCGGCGCTGCTGCTGATCGCGGTGGCCAACGCGCACACCTTCGTCACCCACCGCGGGATCGGGGTCCGCGGCTACCCGCGGGACCTGACCGGGGCGGACGCGGTCGTCGCGGCGGTGCAGCTGACGCTGGTCGACGGCCGGGCGTATCCGCTGTTCGCGCTGCTGTTCGGGTTCGGCATCGCGAGCCTGGCGGCCCGGCGCACGGCACCGGGCGAGCCGGCGGGTGACGCGGTGCTCGCCCTCGTCCGGCGGCGCGGCGGGGCGCTGCTCGCGATCGGGGCGGCGCACGCGATCCTGCTGTGGCACGGGGACTTCGTCGCGGCCTACGGCCTGATCGCGGTGCTGCTCGCCGGCCTGCTGGCCCGTGGCAGCACCACCGCCCTGGTGACGACGGCGGCCGGGACGATCACGCTGCTCGTCGGGCTGTACGCCCCGGTGGCGCTGACCGACACGCCGCAGGCGTCCGCGTCGCCGTCGCTGGTGACGCCGGACGTGCTTGCCGCCGCCACCGACCGGTTCGGCGAGTGGTTGTTCGGCAACCTGCTGCTGAGCGCGATCGGGCTGACCGGCGCGGCCGCGATCGGGGTGCTGCTGGCCCGCGCGGGGTGGCTGGCCGATCCCGTGCGGCACCGCGGCGCGTTGCTGCGGCTCGCCGTCGCCGGGATCACCGCCGGGGTGCTGGGCGGATTGCCGCTGGCGCTGGTCGCGGCCGGGGTCTGGGCCCCGCCGACGGGCACGGCGCTGCTGCTCGGGCCGCTGCACGCGCTCACCGGGTACGCGGCCGGTGCGGGCTACGCGGCGCTGGCCGGGCTGGTCGCGGCGCGGTGGGTCCGGCGCGGCGGTCCCGGATCGGTGGGGCGGTCGCTGGTCGACACCGGGCGACGGTCGCTGTCGGCCTACCTGGCGCAGTCGGTGGCGTTCGTCGCGCTGTTCCCGGCCTGGACCCTCGGGCTGGGCGCGGGCCTGCCGGTCTGGGCGGCGACGCTGTGCGGGGCCGGGGTGTGGCTGGTGACGGTGCTGGTGGCGACCTGGTCGGCCCGCACCGGCGGGCGCGGCCCCGCCGAGACCCTGCTGCGGCTGCTGACCTACGGCCGCCGGCCTTCGCCCCGGCCTAGCATCGAGGCATGAGCGGCGAGCGGGGCCCGGGCGGACCACCGGAGGACGACGACCGGCCGCCGTCGTGGCAGGGCGCGCCCGGGTACTCGGGGATCGACCCCGGTGCGTTCGGGCCGTACACCTCGACGCCGGGCGAGCCGGGGTACCCGGGGATCGACCTCGACGGGCTCGGCCCGCACACCTCGAGGCCGGGCGAGCCGGGGTACCCGAGTATCGACCCCGACGGGCTCGGCCCGCACGCCCCGCTGCCGGGCGCACCGCCGTACCCGCCGGGCACCGAGCCGGAACGGGCCGCGGTCGCCGACCGGGCCTCGGCGCCGCCGCCGATCGGGTCGGTACTCCCCCGCTGCGTCGCCGCGGGCGCCGGTTGGGCGGCGGTGGCACTGCTGCTGGCGCTGTTCACCGGCGTCGCCTCGTGGCCGCTGCGCGGGCTCGCGCTGCTGGTGCCGTGGGGGCTGACCGCGGCCGCGCTGCTCCTGCCGGCCCGGCGCGGGGCGGGCCCGGGCGGACTGGTCGCGCTCGCGTTCGGGCCGTTCTGGCTGCTGCACGCGCTGCTGGTCGGCCTGCTCGGCTGGTGACGGCGGACCGGATGCTCAGCGGGCCGGGTGCTCAGCGGGCCGGCGGGATGTTGGCGTTGCGGTGGAACACGTTGTCCGGGTCGTAGACGGCCTTGATCGCGGCCAGCCGGTCGTACTTGTCCCCGAAGCTCGCCCGGACCCGCGCCGCGTCGTCGGGCATCATCGTGTTGATGTAGACCCCGGATCCGATCGCGTGCGGTGCGAGCGCGGCGTAGAACTCCCGGACCCAGGCCCGCTCCGCGGGCAGCCCGGCGAGATCCGGGGCCAGCCCGACGAGGAAGAGGTTGAACCGTGGGCTGCGGCCGCCGCCGAACGCGGTCGCGTCGTCGGCGACCTCGCAGTACGCCCCGCCGAGGGTGAACAGGTGCACCACGGACAGCGGCGAGACCCGGCGGGCCACCTGTCCCGCCAGTACTTCGATCACCGGGTCGCCGAGGTCGGCGAGGTAGCAGCCCTTCTCATAGACGTGCAGGCCCCAGTCGTTGGCCTCGTCAAACATCTGCTGCAGCGCGGTGAACGGCATCGGAGTGCAGAACTCGAACAGCGGTGCCGGGGCCTGGGCCCGGATGCGGGCGTGCACGGTCTCGGCGTCGGCGTCGGGCTGCTCGCCGGTCGTCCCGATCACGGCCAGCGCCCAGCCGGGTCGGAACTGCACGTCTTGGGGGACGAACGGGGTGGGCGGCGCGCACAGGGCGATGACCTGGAACCCGACCGTGCCGGGCAGGTCGGGGATCAGGTCGCGGGCCAGCCGCAGGACCTTCGCGCCGTCGTCGAGCCCGAAGAAGAACAGGCCGAACGAGATGACGGGACCGACCGGGACCACCGCGAACTCGAACTCGGTGACGATCCCGAAGTTGCCCCCGCCGCCGCGCAGCGCCCAGAACAGGTCCGGGTGCTCGTCGGCCGACGCCCGCACGACACGCCCGTCGGCCAGCACGACCTGCGCGCCGAGCAGGTGGTCGATCGTCAAGCCGTAGCGGCGGGTCAGCCAGCCCATGCCGCCACCGAGGGTCAGGCCGCCGATGCCGGTGTGCCCGATCTCGCCGGACGGGACGGCGAGCCCGTGCTCCTGGGTGGCCGCGTCCACGTCGCGCAGCAGCGCGCCCCCGCCGGCCCGGACCCGCCGGGCAGCCGGGTCGACGATCACCGCGTTCAGCGACCTCAGGTCGATCACCAGGGTCCCGTTCCCGGCCGAGAGTCCCGCCACGTGGTGCCCGCCGCCCCGCACCGCGATCTCCAGCCCACAGCTGCGGGCGTGGTCGACGGCGGTGACGACGTCCTCGACATCCGCGCAGCGCGCCACCAGGGCGGGGTTGTGGTCGATCGCGCCGTTCCAGACGCGCCGGGCCTCGTCGTAGCCGGGGTCGTCGGGTGCCACGACGGTGCCCGTCATGCGGGCACGCAGGTTCCCGGTGTGGTCCACGGTGGCGGTCATGGCGGGCCTCCGGCAAGCGGTGTCGGTGCGAGCGGGACGCCACCGTCCACCCGAGCCGCAGCGGTGTCACGCCGGACCGGCCGGTTATCCCCACGGTTGACGACGCTGCCCGCGCTGCACCGGCCGGCCGCACGGGCTCCGTCAGTCGCGGCGCCGCGAGCT
Source organism: Pseudonocardia parietis (assembly GCF_017876315.1). Taxonomy (GTDB): domain Bacteria; phylum Actinomycetota; class Actinomycetes; order Mycobacteriales; family Pseudonocardiaceae; genus Pseudonocardia; species Pseudonocardia parietis. Next base: position 5,200,396 of record NZ_JAGINU010000001.1, read on the forward strand.
GATCACTCCGGTGTTGAACCCGGCCAGGTGCAATCCACCGGCGAACCGGGCGTGCTCCACCTTGAGGCAGCGGTCCATCACGACCTCGATCCCGGCCGCCTCCGCCCGGCCCGCCAGCTCGGCGTCGAACAGGCCGAACTGCAGCCAGAAGGTGCGCGGACGCGACTCCAGGGCGAGCACCTCGTCCAGCACACCGCCGAGGTCCTCGGGCTTGCGGAAGACGTCGACCAGGTCCGGCACGACCGGCAGCTCCGCCAGCGACGGGTACACCGGGCGACCCAGGATCTCGCGCGCGTTGGGGTTGACGAAGTAGACGTCGAACCCGGTGGACGCGAGCAGGTAGGTCGCGACGAAGTTGCTGGCCCGGGCGGGGTTCGGCGACGCCCCCACCACCGCGACGGTCCGGGTGTCGCGCAGGATCTGCTGCCGACGCCAAGCGGGCGGGTTCTCCCAGCTCATGAGCTCTCCTTCTGGGCCGCGGTCAGCGCCTGGTCGAGGTCCCACACGATGTCGTCGGGGTCCTCGAGGCCGATCGAGATCCGGATCATGTCCTCGGGCACCCCCGCCTGCTCCAGCTGCTCGGTCGTGAGCTGCTGGTGGGTGGTCGACCCCGGATGCAGGACGAGGGTACGGGCGTCGCCGACGTTCGCCAGGTGGCTGCACAGCTGCACCGACTCGATGAACCGGGCCCCGGCGGTGCGATCGCCCGCCACACCGAACGCGAAGACCGCGCCGGGGCCCTCGGGCAGGTAGCGCCCTGCGCGCTCGTGGTGCGGGTGCGACGGCAGGCCCGCGTAGGTCACGTACGCCACCCGCGGGTCGGCCTCCAGCCACTCCGCGACCTTCTGCGCGTTGGCCACGTGCTGGTCCATCCGCTGCGGCAGCGTCTCCACACCCTGGATCAGCAGGAACGCCGAGTGCGCCGACAGCGTCGCGCCGACGTCACGCAGCTGCTCGGCACGCAGCTTCGTGAGGAACCCGAGCTCCTGGAAGTTGCCCCACCAGCTCAGCCCGCCGTACGACGGCACCGGGTCGGTCATGCCCGGGAAGTTCCCGTTGCCCCAGTCGAACGTGCCGCCGTCGATGACGACACCGCCGAGCGTCGTGCCGTGCCCGCCGAGGAACTTCGTGACCGAGTGGATGACGAGGTCGGCGCCGTGCTCGAGCGGCCGGCACAGGTACGGCGTCGCGAGGGTGGCGTCGATGATCAGCGGGAGCCCGCGCGCGTGCGCGACCTCGGCCAGCCCGGCGACGTCGGCGACCTCGCCGCCCGGGTTCGAGATGATCTCGGCGAACAGGCACTTCGTGTTCGGGCGGATCGCCGCGGCGTAGTCGGCCGGGTCGGTCCCCGGGACGAACGTGGTGTCGACGCCGAAGCGGCGCAGCGTCACGTCGAGCTGGGTGATCGTGCCGCCGTAGAGCCCGGCGGCCGCGACGACATGGTCGCCGGCGCCGGCGAGCGCGGCGAACGTGAGGAACTCCGCCGACTGGCCGGACGCCGTGCAGACGGCGCCGATCCCGCCCTCCAGGCTCGCCAGACGCTCCTCCAGCGCGGAGACCGTCGGGTTCGCGATCCGCGAGTAGACCAGCCCGTACTTCTGCAGCGCGAACAGTGCGGCGGCGTCGTCGGTGTCGCGGAAGACGTAGCTGGTGGTCTGGTGGATCGGTACCGCCCGCGAGCCGGTCGCGGCGTCCGGCACCGTCCCCGCGTGCACGGCGCGGGTGCGGAAGCCCCAGGCCCGGTCCTGCTGGGGGTGTGACGGTGCTTCGGCGGATCTGTTCGCGCGCTCACTCACGCCGCCATCCTGCCTCCCGCCCGGTCCCGGCGCCGCACCGCGCTCGTCACAGCTACGCGCAGCACCACCGCCCTCGAGGTGCAAACATTGGTGTATGGCCCGCACCAACATCGACCTGGACGACGATCTCGTCACCGAGGTGATGCGCCGGTACAGCCTGCGGACGAAACGGGAAGCCGTCGACCTGGCCCTGCGACGTCTGGTCGGGCCGCGCCTGTCCCCGAAGTTCCTCGCCGGCCTGGAGGGCGTCGGCTGGGACGGCGACCTCGACGACACCCGCCGCTCCGACGTCGCCAAGATTTAGTTGGTGCCCCGCCGAGCAACGTTGGTCACGGAACTCGTCAGCCCAGGCGCCCGATCCCGTTACCCACCGCATGGTCACGGGTTCGTGCAGGATCGGTGCCAGATCCGGCACCGATCCGACACGACTCCCCGATCAGAGGTGCTCCTCCAGGAACCCCAGCACCCGCTCGGTCGCGTCGGTCGCGGACGGCTCGTGGTAGGCCGCCCGGATCGGCAGCCGCTGCGCGATCGCGCCGGTGACCCCGGGCGTCCGGGTCATGAACGAGTGCCCGGCGTCCGGATAGACCTTCACGTCGTGCGGGATGCCGCGCTCGGCGAGATCGGCCTCGAGGCGCTGCGGGTAGCCGTCGGCGAACTCCAGGTCCCGGCCACCGAAGCTGGCGATCACCGGGCACAGCGGCTCGACGCGGGCCGCGGTGCGGCCGTAGAAGGGCACCGCCACCCGGTAGCGCCCGGTTTGCGACAGCAGCAGGGCGAACCCGCCGCCCATGCAGAACCCGATGACGCCGATCCGCTCGGGGTCGACCGTGGGCTGGTCGGCGAGCCAGCGCCGCGCCGACTCGCAGTCGCCCAGCGCCGCACCCCGCCCGGTGGTCATCGTCGTCATCGTCGACGCCACGCACAGCGACCGCACCCGGCCGCGGGCGAACAGGTCCGGCATCAGCACCGTGTAGCCGGCGCGGGCGAGCTCGCGGGCGATCCGGCGCATCTCCGGGGTCGCCCCGAACAGCTCGTAGATCATCACCAGCGCCGGGCCGGGCGTCCCGCCGTCCTCGGGACGGACCAGGAACCCGGGCAGCTTCCCGCCGTTGACGCTCCCGACGGAGACGTCCGCCTCGATCGTCATCGCTGCGCCTCCCGCACCCGGACCAGGCCCTCCTGCATCGTCGTCGCGACCAGCAGGCCGTCCGCGGTGAAGAACCGCCCGCTCGCCAGCCCGCGACCGCCGGACGCCGTCGGCGAGTGGCAGGTGTAGAGCAGCCACTCGTCGGCCCGGAACGGCTCGTGGAACCACATCGCGTGGTCCAGGCTCGCCATCTGCGGAGCGGTCTCGGGTGCCTCGTGCCGGGCCAGGACCGAGCCCAGCAGCGTCAGGTCGCTGGCATAGGTGAGCAGGCAGACGTGCAGCAACGGGTCGTCGGGCAGCGTCCCGTCCGCGCGCAGCCACAGCCGGACCGGCTCGTCGGACGCGGTCCGGTTCGGCGACCACACCGGCTCGTCGATGTGGCGGATGTCCAGCGGGCGCGGCAGGCCTGCCAGCCAGCCGCCCTCGCCCCGCAGCGCACGGGCCCCGAGGTCGTCGACCTCGTCCGGAGCCGGGACGCCCGAAGGCATCGGCTCGGAGTGCACGAGCCCCTGCTGCTCCTGCTGGAACGACGCGGACAGCGAGAAGATCGCCTCGCCGCGCTGGATGGCCAGTACCCGCCGGGTGGTGAACGAGCGGCCGTCGCGCACCCGCTCGGTCTCGTAGACGATCGGGATGCTCGGGTCGCCGGGGCGGATGAAGTACGCGTGCAGCGAGTGCACCCGGCGGTCCTCGGGCACCGTGCGGCCGGCCGCGACGAGCGCCTGCCCGGCGACCTGGCCGCCGAACACCCGAGGCAGTGTCACCGGCGGGCTCACCCCGCGGAAGAGGTTCTCCTCCAGGCGTTCGAGGTCCAGCAACGCGACCAGGTCGTCGAGCACGGTCTGCCCGCGCGGCTCACCGTCGGAGGCTCTCGCCCGCGGCTCGGTCGGGGGAACGGGATCGGCGGCACTCACGGGACGGGAGTATGCGCGATCAGGCGTGGTCGTCCTCGCCCAGGCGGTGCACCCGGATCAGGTTGGTCGAGCCGACGGTCGCGGGCGGCGAACCGGCGACGATCACGACCAGGTCGCCCGGCTTGAACCGGCCGATGGACAGGATCGCGTGGTCGACCTGGCGGACCATGGCGTCGGTGGAGTCGACCTTGTCGACCAGGAACGTCTCGACGCCCCAGGTCATCGCGAGCTGGCTGCGCACCGCCGCCTCCGGGGTGAACGCCAGCAGCGGCAGCCGGGTGTGCAGCCGGGCGAGCCGGCGCACGGTGTCGCCGGACTGGGAGAACGCGACCAGCGCCCGCGCCGAGAGCCGCTCCCCGATGTCGCGGGCGGCGTAGGACAGCACGCCGCGCTTGGTCCGCGGCACGTGGTTCAGCGGCGGCACCGTCGCGGGGCCCGCCTCGACCGCCTCGACGATCTCGGCCATCGTCCGGACCGTCTTGATCGGGTACCGGCCGACGCTGGTCTCGCCGGAGAGCATCACGGCGTCGGTGCCGTCGAGCACCGCGTTCGCCACGTCGGAGGCCTCGGCCCGGGTGGGCCGCGAGCTGGTGATCATCGACTCCAGCATCTGGGTGGCGACGATGACCGGCTTCGCGTTCTCCCGGGCGATCTGCACGGCGCGCTTCTGCACCAGCGGCACGTTCTGCAGCGGCAGCTCGACGCCGAGGTCACCGCGGGCGACCATGATGCCGTCGAAGGCGAGGACGACGGCCTCGAGGTTGTCGACGGCCTCCGGCTTCTCCAGCTTGGCCACCACCGGGACCCGGCCGTACCCGGAGCCGTCCATGATCTTGTGGACGAGGTCGATGTCCGCGGGGCTGCGGACGAAGGAGAGCGCGACGACGTCGACGCGCAGCGACATCGCGAACTCGAGGTCGGAGATGTCCTTCTCGGTCAGGGCCGGCACCGAGATGTTCATCCCGGGCAGGGAGAGTCCCTTGTTGTCGGAGACCGGGCCGCCCTCGGTGACCCGGCACACGACGTCGTCGCCCTCGACGGCGATCACACGCAGGCCGACCTTGCCGTCGTCGATCAGCAGGCGGTCGTCGACCGACGCGTCCCGGGCCAGGCTCTTGTAGGTGGTGGAGACGCGGTCGTGGGTGCCGGCCACGTCGGCGACCGTGATCCGCACCTCCTCGCCCGTCGCCCACTCGGTGGGGCCGTCCTTGAAGCGGCCGAGGCGGATCTTCGGGCCCTGCAGGTCGCCGAGGATGCCGACGGCGCGGCCGGTGGAGTCCGCGGCGGCGCGGACCATGTCGTAGACGCGCTTGTGGTCCTCGCGGTCACCGTGGCTGAAGTTGAGCCGGGCCACGTCCATCCCGGCGTCCACGAGTTCCCGGATCCGGTCCGGCGTCGCGGTGGCCGGACCGATGGTGCAGACGATCTTGGTTCGACGTGTCACGGCAACCAGCCTAGCGCTGGTCTGGAACGATCCGGTTGCCGGAACCCGGCCTGTCGGTGGGATGGAGGAGACTGGCCGGGTGCGTGTCCAGCCGTTCGTCCTCGCCCTCCTGCTCAGCCTGGGTGTGTTGTTCGCTCCGGCATCGGGGGTTCCGGCGGCTCCACCGGGGACCGACAAGCTCGTGCACCTGGCGCTGTTCGCACTCCTCGCCGTCACCGGGCGGGCCGCCGGGATCCGCACGTGGCCGCTGCTGGGCGGCCTGGCCGCGTACGCGGCGGCATCCGAGGTGCTGCAGGCGGTGCTCCCGATCGGCCGCAGCGGCGACGTGCTCGACGGGCTGGTCGACGTGCTCGGCGCGGTGCTGGGCCTGGGGCTGTACGCGGCGCTGTCCCGGCGGCGGGCGACGGCGTGACCGGCCCGGCTCAGCCCGTCGGGCGGCCCTCGGCCACCGCGAACCGGCCGACGGTCCCGGCGATCGCCTTCGTGTAGCGGTCCAGCTTCTCCCGGTCGACGTTGCCGACCGTGTCGCACGCCGAGTGGTAGCACGGGTCGAAGACCTCACCCGCGGTCCCGCCCCACTTCTCGGCCTGCTCGGCGGACTTGGCGTCGCCGTCCCCGGTGACGGCACCGGCGGTGGGGATCCCGGCGTCGACGAACGGGGCGTCGTCGTCGCCGTAGAGCGGGATCCGTTCCGCCGTCGCACCGGTCGCGGCGAGCTCCTCGATGAGCACGGCGGCCACCGTCGCCGAGCCGGGCGGGCCGGTCCCGGACTCCTCGTCCCCGACCCCGCCCTGGACGAAGTAGCCACCGTTCGGTGAGCCGAGCATGTCCGAGTTCAGATAGAGCAGGTGGGCGCCGCGCTCCGACCGGGAGAGGCCCTCGACATAGCCCTTCGAGCCGTACAGGCCCTCCTCCTCGGAGCCCCAGAATCCGAACGCCACGGTGTTGGGCGTGCCGGGGGTCGGGCCGAGCCGGGTCGCGATCTCGAGCTGCGCGGCGACCCCGGTGCCGTCGTCGTTGATCCCCGGGCCTGCGGTCACCGAGTCCAGGTGTGCGCCGGCGAGCACGACCGCGTCCGGGTTGCCGTCACGGGTGCGGGCGACGACGTTGCGCAGCTCGCGGCCCAGGTCCTCGTCGTAGTAGGTGGGGGTCTCGACCTCGAACCCGGCGTCGCGCAGCACACCCGCCACGTAGTCGACCGAGCGCGCGTAGCCGGGGGTGCCCGAGGCCCGGTTGCCGCCGTTCGAGTCGGCGATCCGCTGCAACGCCTCGAGATGCGGCACGGCCCCGGCACCACTCGCGGTGGACGCGAGCCGCTCGGACAGCGCGTCCCGGGGAGGGACGGAACCCGGGTCGGCGGTCGGGGCCGGGGCGGTGTCGGGGGGTGCTGCCGTGCAGCCGACCAGCAGCAGAGCGGCGACGGCAAGCACCGCGGCCACCGCGCGGGCACGCCACCGCCCCCGGCCCCGCGCCCGTACCCCTCGTCCGGACGTCCGTTCCGGTGCGTGCCCGCCCATGCCGTCCCCCAGCTCCGTCGCGTGTCCGGTGTTCGCCGGACCCCCGGCCGCCGGTTCACCACGACCCACCCGGAAGAGCACCGGAGTCCGACTCTGGCACAGCACCGAGGGACTGCGACAGGGTCACGCGCGGCGGGGCTCAGCGGCGGGGCTGCTCGCTCGGCCCGACGTGGTCGGCCATCCACTCGGTGACCGGCCGCGCGGCCCGCCAGACCTTCCGGACCCGGTCGCGGGCCCGCGGGCCGTGCAGCACGTCGTCCGGCGGCCACCGGCGGGACACGTACAGCCCGGTGTGCCGCAGCAGGTCGAGCCGCGGGTGGTGCGGATCGGTGCCGCGCGGGCGGGTCTTCAGCGTCGCCCCGCTCACGGTCAGCCCGTCGTCGAGTGCGGCGGCCAGCCGGGCGCGGAGGTCCTCGCCGCGGCGCTCGTCGTCGACCGCGGTGCGGTAGCGGCCCAGCTGGTCGGGTGCCATCGCGTAGTAGCCGCCCGCGGCGAGCATCCCCTCCGACGACACCTCGACGTAGAACGGCGGCGCGTAGCCGCCGCAGTGCGTCTTGTACGGCGTCTTGTCGGCGGAGAACCGGACGTCCCGGTACGGGCGGAACACCTTGCCCTCGCCGAACTCGGGTTCGAGGTCGGCGAGCAGCGCCAGCATCGGGCCGCGGACGTCGCCCTCGTAGATCGCGCGGTTGTCGGTCCAGTACGCCTTCGAGTTGTCCGCGAGCAGGCCGTCGTAGAACTCGACCGCACCGTCGCCGAAGCCGGTGAAGGCGCTCATGCGCTGTCGCGTTGCCGGTCCGGTTCCTCGGGTTCGGCCGCCGAGAAATCCTCGCGGCCCTTCGGCGCGAGCACCAGGTAGACGATCGCCCCGGCGAACACCACCGCCGATACGACGACGTTGATCCGCAGGTCGCCGAACACCCGGGTGGCTTGGTCGGTACGCATCATCTCGATGAAGAACCGGCCGAGCGTGTAGCCCGCGACGTAGACGGCGAAGGCCCGGCCGTGGCCGAGCCGGAACCGGCGGTCGGCGAACACCACGAGCGCGGCGACGGCGAGGTTCCACAGCAGCTCGTAGAGGAACGTCGGGTGCACGACGGCGACCGGCGTCAGGTCCAGCGCGACGCCGCCGATCGGGTCCTCCAACCCCGTCGCCGGGTCGACCCGCTGGTAGATCTCCAGGCCCCACGGCAGCGTGGTCGGGCCGCCGTAGAGCTCCTGGTTGAACCAGTTGCCGAGCCGGCCGACGGCCTGGGCCACGACGATGCCCGGGGCCACGGCGTCGGCGAACACCGGCAGCGGGACGCCGTGGCGACGGCAGCCGATCCACGCACCGACACCGCCGAGCGCGACCGCGCCCCAGATGCCGAGGCCACCGTTCCAGATCGCCAGCGCACCGAGCGGGTCTCCGCCCGGTCCGAAGTAGACGTGCCAGTCGGTGGCGACGTGGTAGAGCCGCCCGCCGACCAGGCCGAACGGGATCGCCCACACCGCGACGTCGAGCACCGTCCCGGGCCGTCCGCCGCGGGCGACCAGGCGCCGCTCGCCCCACCACAGGGCGATCGCGATGCCGGCGATGATGCAGAGCGCGTACGCCCGGATCGGGATCGGGCCGATCTCCCAGACCCCGCGGGGCGGGCTGGGGATGGCCGCGAGGGCGGTGCTCAGCACGGGGTCAGGCGCCGGTGCGGCTGCAGGACGGGTGGAAGCCCGCCGCGACCAGCCCGCGCACGGCCGACGCCGGGTCGCCGCTGGTCACCAGGCCCTCGCCGACGAGCACCGCGTCGGCACCCCAGCCGGCGTAGGTGAGCAGGTCGCCGGGCCCGCGGACGCCGGACTCGGCGACCTTGAGCACGTTCGAGGGCAGCCCGGGCGCGATCTGCCCGAACACCGACCGGTTCACCTCGAGGGTGTGCAGGTTGCGCGAGTTGACGCCGACGAGCTTCGCCCCGGCCTCCAGGGCGCGGTCGCACTCCTCCTCGGTGTGCACCTCGACCAGGGGTGTCATGCCGAGCGACTCGACCCGGTCGAGCAGCGACTCGAGAACCGGCTGCTCCAGCGCCGCGACGATCAGCAGGACGACGTCGGCGCCGTGCGCGCGGGCCTCGTGCACCTGGTACGGGGTGACGATGAAGTCCTTGCGCAGCACCGGGACGTCCACCCGGGCGCGGACCGCGTCGAGGTCGGCGAGCGAGCCGCCGAACCGGCGCTGCTCGGTCAGGACGCTGATCACCCGGGCTCCGCCCTCGGCGTAGACCCCGGCGAGCTCGGCCGGGTCCGGGATCGCCGCGAGCGCTCCCTTGGACGGGCTCGACCGCTTCACCTCGGCGATGACGCCGACGCCCGGCTCGCGCAGTGCGGCCAGTGCGTCGCGGGGCTGCGGTGCCGCCGCCGCCCGGCGCTTGATCTCGTCGAGGTCGACGGCCTTCTCGCGCTCCGCGAGGTCCTCGCGGACACCGGCCACGATGGACTCCAGGACGCTCGGCCCCCGGCCGTCGGTCCCGTTCTGCTGCGCCACCGTGTCGACTCCTCCTAAGCTCGCAGGCCGCCCGGTCGTCGGCGCCATGCTAGTTCTCCCCTTCGCGCGGCCCGACGGTCGGGTCGCCGCCCGCGTCGAGCCGCTCCCACGCCGCCCGGTCCGGGTCGGTCTCGGCGACCTGCTCCTTCGCCCCGGGCGCGGAGTAGCGGGCCCCGAGCCGGGGGATCCGCGGCTCCCGCAGGATCAGCAGCACGGTGGCGGCCAGTGCCAGCACCGCACCGGCGACCGCCAGCCACGGCCACGGCGTCGCGGTCACGGCACCGACGCCCTCCGGTGCGTTCGGCGCGGTGAGCCCGGCCCGGGCCGAGGCCAGCTCGGCCGGCGTCGGCGGGACCACGACCAGGCCCACGGTCAGCCCGCCGGCGGCGATCGCACCGGCCCCGACCAGCACACCGAGCAGGCGCCGGGCGATCCCGGACAGCGCCACCAGCGCGGCGACCGCGGCGACCAGCAGTGCCGCGACGGCGGTGACCGCGGGTTGCAGCTGCGCACCTGTCGCCGACGCCGCGACGGTCCCCCGGGTCGCCGTCGGCACGTCGACGGTGAACCACGGGGCCGACCCGGAGCCCCACAGCGCGGCGGCCCCGGCGAGCAGGCCGACGACGACCAGGCCCAGGGTGCGCCGGTCGTCGCGGGCGGCGGGCGCGCTCACCGGGTCCCCGGGGCGCGCAGCGACCCGGCCGCGGCGACGGCGGACAGCACCGCGCGGGCCTTGTTGAGGCATTCGGTGTCCTCGGCGGCCGGGTCGGAGTCGGCGACGATCCCACCTCCGGCCTGCACGTACGCGGTGCCGCCGCGGATCATCGCGGTGCGGATGGCGATCGCGGTGTCGGCGTTCCCGGCGAAGTCCAGATAGCCGACGATGCCGCCGTACTGCCCGCGGCGGGTCGGTTCCAGCTCGTCGATCACCTGCATGGCCCGGACCTTCGGTGCTCCGGACAGCGTGCCCGCGGGGAAGCAGGCGACCACGGCGTCGAACGCCGTCCGGTCACCCCGCAGCAGCCCGGTCACGGTCGAGACCAGGTGCATGACGTGGCTGTAGCGCTCGATCTCGAAGAAGTTCCGCACGGTGACCGTGCCCGGCTCGCAGACCCGCCCGAGGTCGTTGCGGCCCAGGTCGACCAGCATCAGGTGCTCCGCGCGCTCCTTCTCGTCGCTGCGCAGGTCCTTCTCCAGCAGCTGGTCCTCCTCCTCGGTCGCGCCACGCCAGCGGGTGCCCGCGATCGGGTGCGTGGTGGCGCGCCCGTCGAGCACGCTGACCAGCGCCTCCGGGCTGGAACCGACGATCGAGAACGGCGGCCCGCCGGCGGCGTCCTCCAGCCGGAGCAGGTACATGTACGGGCTCGGGTTGGTCGTCCGCAGCACCCGGTAGACCTCCAGGGGGTCCGCGGCGCACGGCATCTCGAACCGCTGCGACAGCACGATCTGGAAGGCTTCGCCGGCCCGGATCCGCTCCTTCGCCTCCTCGATGACGGCGTGGTGCTGCTCCGGGGAGCGGCGGCGGACGAACTCCGGCTCGCCCGGGGTGTAGACCGCGACCGTGCTCGCCGCCGGTGCCGCCAGCTCGGCGGTCATCCGGTCCAGCCGGGCGACCGCGTCGTCGTAGGCCTGGTCGACGCGCTCGTCGGAGGCGTCCCAGTTGATCGCGTTCGCGATCAGCGTGATCGTGCCCTCGTGGTGGTCGAGCGCGGCCAGGTCGGTGGCCAGCAGCATGACCAGCTCGGGCAGCTCCAGGTCGTCGACGGCCGGGTCGTCCGGGTCGGCGATCCGTTCCACCCGGCGGACGACGTCGTAGCCCAGGTACCCGACCATCCCGCCGGTCAGCGGGGGCAGGCCGGGCAGCGGCTCGGAGTGCAGCTCGGTGACCACGGTGCGCAGTGCGGTGAGCGGGTCGCCCGTGGTCGGCAGGCCGTCGGGGACCTCCCCGGTCCAGCGCAGCTCGCCGTCGACGGCGGTCAGCGCGGCGGCACTGCGGGCACCGACGAACGACCAGCGCGACCACGACCGGCCGTTCTCCGCGGACTCGAGCAGGAACGTGCCCGCCGAGCCCTTCGCGAGCTTGCGGTAGACGCCGACCGGGGTCTCGTCGTCGGCCAGCAGGCGGCGGGTCACCGGGATGACCCGGTGCGCGCCGGCGAGGCGGCGGAACTCCTCGCGGGTCGGGCTCACCTCGCCCAGCGCGGCGGCCGTGGGGACGGACGTGGTGGCGCTCACGGTCATGGGGGTCATTCTCCCCGACCGTGACGGGCACGGACGGGCGGGTGAAGATGGGTGGGTGAGCACCGATGGCCTGCTTGTCGGGGCCGGCGCATGAGTACGGCCCCGGATCCCGCCGCCCCGCCCCGGCGGCGCCGGGGGCGCCGGTCGGGCGGCGAGGACACCCGGGCCGGACTGCTGGAGGCGGCCCGGTCCGAGTTCGCCGAACGCGGCTACGAGGGCGCCACCGTCCGCCGGATCGCCGAGCGCGCCGGGGTGGACCCGGCCATGGTCAACCACTGGTTCGGCACCAAGGACAACCTGTTCGTCGCGGCCATGGAGATCGAGGTGAACCCGGCCACGGTGCGCGCCGAGGTGCTGGCCGGCGACCCGCAGGACATCGGGGCACGGGTGGTGCGGACCTTCCTGACCGTCTGGGACACCGCGGGGGACGGCGGGGCGATGGCGGCGCTGCTGCGCAGCGTCACCGGGCACGAGTTCGCGGCCCGGATGCTGCGCGAGTTCGTGACCCGGGTGATCCTGCGCCCGGTCACCGAGCGGGTGTCCCCCGACCGGCGCGCCGAGCGGGGCGCGCTGGTCGCCTCGCAGCTGATCGGGATGGGACTGATGCGCTACGTGGTCCGGATGGAGCCGCTGGCCTCGGCCTCGCGGGACGAGCTGGTGGCCACGGTCGGGCCCACCGTGCAGCGCTACCTGACCGGGAACCTCGGGTCGACGAACCCGGAGGTGTAGGCGGCGACGACCGCCTGGGTCCGGTCCCGGCACCCGGTCTTCGCGAGTACCCCGGCGACGTGGGTCTTCACCGTCTCGACACCCAGGTACAGCTCGGCGGCGATCTCGGCGTTGGACAGGCCGCGGGCCATCGACCGCAGCACCTCGCCCTCGCGTGCGGTCAGCCCGGCGCGCTCCAGCCGGTCGCCGCCGGGCGGGGCGAACCCGGCGACGAGCTCGCGGACGGCGGCCGGGAAGAGCAGCGACTCCCCCGCGGCGACGGTGTGCACCGCCCGGACGATCTCCCGCGGCGGGGTCCGCTTGAGCAGGAAGCCGGTGGCCCCGGCCCGGAGCGCGTCGTAGACGTAGCGGTCGTGGCCGAACGTGGTCAGCACCAGCACCCGTGGCGGGTCGGGACGCCGGACCAGTTCGCGGGTGGCGGTGATGCCGTCGACGGCCGGCATCCGCACGTCCATCAGCACGACGTCCGGGCGGAGCCGGGCCACCAGGCCGGGCACCTCGGCGCCGTCGGCGGCCTCGCCCAGCACGGTCAGGCCGGGGTCCGCGTCGAGGACCGCGCGCAGCCCGGCGCGGATCAGCTCCTCGTCGTCGACCAGCAGCACCCCGGTGGTCATGTCCTCCCCTTCTCGGCGCCCGCCAAGGATCTGTCCTACCCCGACTGTCCGCTGTCGTCCTCCCGCCGCGCCGGGGTGGCGACACCGGTGGTCCGGTCGGCCCAGCCCGACCGGGCAGGCGTTGGGCCGGCCGGACCAGCCGGATCCGTGGGCGGCGCCGCGCGGCCGGCCGGGAACGCGGCGTGCAGGACCCAGCGGTCGCCGTCCGCGGCGGCGGTGAGGGTGCCCCCGAGCAGCGCGGCCCGCTCCCTGGCGCCTGCCAGGCCACGTCCGCCGCGAGCGTGCGGCGCCACCGGCCCGCGGGCGTTGGCGATCCGCAGTTCCAGGCCGCTCCCGGTGCGGCACAGGCGCAGCTCGACCGGTCCCGGCCCGGCGTGGCGCAGGGCGTTGGTCAGCCCCTCCTGGACGAGCCGGTAGACCTCCCGGGACACCGCCGCCGGGACGCCCGCGGCGGAGTCCACCTCGGACCGCAGGTCGAGCCCGGCCGTGCGCGCCGAGTCGAGAAGGGACCCCAGTGACTCGAGGTCGCGGACCGGCTCGGGGGCGTCGTCGTCCTCACGGAGCAGGCCGAGCACGTGGTCGAGGTCGTCGAGGGCGGCCCGGCCGGTCTCCGCGATCGCCTCGAGGGCACGGCGGACGAACGCCGGGTCGGTGCCGAGCAGCTCGGCGGCCACCCCGGCCTGCATGGTGGTGACGGTCAGCGCGTGCCCCACCGAGTCGTGCAGCTCCCGGGCCAGCCGGGTGCGCTCGGCCTGCCGGTCTGCACGGTGCCGTGCGGCCGCCAGCTCCTCGGCGAGCTCCGCGGCGCGGCGCTGCCCGGCGTCCGGTCCGAGGAACCACGGGACCAGTCTCGCCTGCAGCGCGCCGGCGGCGACCAGCAGGGCGAGCGTCACCGGGACGAGCACCAGAGCCAGCGGCGGCGCCCACCAGGCCGCGGTACCGGTCGGCAGTGGCGGGTAGGGCTCGAACGGGGTGGCGATCAGCGCGACCGTCATCGGCACCGCGAACAGCACGGCCGTCGCGGCCACCGCACCGAGCCCGGCGCACACCACCAGCCACCCGGCCGCCCGGATCCTGGCCGGGAACGGGACCCGGGCCGCGGCGGGCTCGGCAGGCAGGTCGGCGTCGAGCAGCGCGCGGGCGGCTGCGACCAGCAGCTCCCGCACACCGGGCAGGACCGTGACGCCGGCGGCGATCAGCACCACCGGGACCGTCAGGCCGATCATGGCTCCGGTGCCCGTGCCACCGGCGGCGGTGAGCACCAGCACCCAGCCGGCGCCCAGGTAGGGCAGCAGGATCACCGCGCCGAGCAGCACGTGCAGCACGCGGCGGTAGGTCCGCGCCGACAGTGCCCACCGTGCGGACCGGGCCCACCGCGACGACTCCCCCACGCGAGGATCGTCGCAGAATCCCCCGGCCGGTCGTTCCCTCGCGAGAGGGAGCCCGTCCACCCGCCGGCGGGAGGTCCGGCCGCGTACGCCCCGCCAGTCTCGACGCCATGACCTCACACGACGTCCACGACACACTCACCACCCGCCGGGTGCTCGGCGGTGTCGCCGCCCTCGCGACCCTCCCCTACGTCTCGATGAAGATCGCCTGGCTGACCGGGAACCCGGTCGGCGTCCTCGATCCACGCATCCTCGAGGGCGCGGGGATGCCGGTGATGAACGCGATCACCGTGCTGATGGACCTGTGCGTCGTCGCACTCGCGGTGGCACTGGGCAGCCGGGGCGCCCTGCGGCTTCCCGCGCTGGTGGTCCTGCTGCCCGCCTGGGTCGCGACCGGGCTGCTCGTCCCGATCGCGCTCGTGTCACTGCCGATGACGATCGCGCTCCCCACGCCCGACGACCTCGCGATGGCCACCTGGGTGCGCCCGATGGTCTACGGCGGGTTCACCGTGCAGGGAGCGTGCCTGCTGGCCGCGTTCACGCTGTACGCCCGCGACCGCTGGGGGGTCCGGCTCGCGGACCCTTCCCCGGCGCCGGACGCGGTGCAGCCACTGCTGCGGGCGGTCGCCGGTGGCGGCGTCGTCACCGCGGTGCTCGCCGCGGGCCTGCAGCTGCTCGGCGGTGCGCTCACCGGTGAGCCGATCGCGCTGGTCCCGGCCGCGGTGACCGCGGCGCTGGTCGTGGCCGGCGCGGCCGGGGTGTGGCGGCTGGCCGCCGGCCGGTCGGGCACGGCCCTGGTGACGGCGGCCTGGATCGGGAGTGCGGTGGCGTTCGCCGACGGCCTGTACGCCACCGCCATCACGATGGGGGCGACCGATCTGTCGACGGGGGCCGCGTCGCCTGCGGCCGGGATGTCCCACGTCGTGGGGCTGCTGGCCGGGTTCGCGCTGGCCGTCGCCGGGCTGTTGGCGGTGTCGGGTAGTGCCGACTCTCGTACACAATCTGATCGAGTCCGCGGGAACGATCTGCAGATCGGCGCTTGAGTTGCGGTACGAATCGCTCTACCTTGTGCACAATCACGAAGAGGTGAACACATGACGGAGAGGGTTCTGCCGGCTCGGGCCGGCGGCGAGCAGGCCGTGGACCGGGTGCATGCGGTGCTGCGGGCCGAGATCCTCGACGGCGTCCGCCCGGCCGGCTCGCGGCTGCGCGAGGAGGAGATCGCCGAGGCACAGGGCACCTCCCGGACGCCCGTCCGGGAGGCGATCCGCCGCCTCGCCGCCGACGGTCTGGCCGTGCTCACCCCCCGCCGCGGCGCCGAGGTCGTCGCCTGGGACGAGGAGGACCTCGACGAGCTGTTCGACCTGCGGGTCGTGCTCGAGGGCCACGCCGCGGCCCGGGCCGCGACCTCCGGCCGGGCCGACACCGCGCGGCTGTACGAGCTCTGCGACCTGATGGAGGTGCTGCGCCGCCCGGCGGGCGACCCCGACTACGCGGAGATCACCCGGCTGAACCTGGAGCTGCACCGCGAGGTGCACCGGGCGGGCGGCCGCCGGGTGCTCCCGGAGCTGGTCGCCCGGGTGGTCGAGGCGCCCCTGGTGCAGAGCACGCTGCGCCGCTACAGCACCGACCGTCTCGACCGCAGCTTCGCCCAGCACCGCGACCTCGTCGCCGCGATCGAGGCGGGCGACGCCGACTGGGCCCGTGCCGTGATGACCGCCCACCTGCGTGCCGCCCGCGAGGTCGTCCGGGCCGCCGCAGCCCTGCCGACGCCCGTACCGACATCCGTAGCGACAGCCGGACCGACCTGACCACCACCGACGAGGAGGACCGCGTGGAACAGCGCCGCTCCCCGAGCCCCCCGCCCGCCGCCGAACGCGAACCGATCCGCTCGCCCTGGCTCTTCGCCGTCCTGCTCGGGCTGGTGCTCGCCGGGACACCCCTCTGGTACCCGACCGGCCAGATCGGGCCGCTGGTGCTGGGCGTGCCCCTCTGGTTCGCGATCTCCGTGCTCAGCACGGTGGCGTTCGCCGGGTTCACGTCCTGGATCTGCCTGCGCCACTGGAACCTCGCCGAGCCCGCGGAGGACGCGCCGGTGGCCGGAGGTGAGGACCAGTGAACGACCTGATCTTCGCAGGCCCCGGTGGGGTCGCGATCCTCTGCGCCTACGCGGTCGTCATGCTGGGGATCGGCTGGTACGCCGGTCGCGGCGGCAGCGACACCACCGCCCGGGGCTACTTCACCGCGGGTGGCGGCCTCGGCATGGTGACGCTGTTCTTCACGCTCTACGCCACCCAGTACAGCGGCAACTCCGTCGTCGGCTACGCGCCACAGGCCTACCGCTCGGGCTTCCTGTGGTGGCAGTCCGTCCCGTTCATGATCGCCGTCATCGCGGTCTACCTGCTCTTCGCGCCGCGGCTCTACGTCCTGGCCAAACGGAAGGGCTTCGTCACCCCGACCGACTTCGTCCGGGACCGCTTCGGCAGCACCAAGCTGAACCTGCTCACGATCGCCCTGATGCTCTGGGGGCTGGGGAACTACGTCCTCGAGCAGCTCGTCGCCATGGGCCACGGCGTCGCGGGCCTCACCGGCGAGACCATTCCCTACGAGGTCGGCGTCATCGGCTTCATCGTCGTCATGCTCGCCTACTCGTGGACCGGCGGGATGCGCGCGGTCGCGATGACCGACGTCCTGCAGGGCGTCGCGATGCTGGTCGGGATCGGCGCGCTGCTGGTCGGGGCCATGTACCTGACCGGCGGTATCGGGACGCTGACGACCTACCTGGCCGAGACCTCGCCGGAGCTGGTCGGCGTGCCGGAGAAGTCCGACGCGGTGAACTGGCTCGCGATGATCATCATGATCGGGTTCGGCGCGTCCGTGTACCCGCACGCGATCCAGCGCGTCTACTCCGCGCGCAGCGAACGCACGCTCAAGCGCTCGCTGGCGGTCATGGCCTGGATGCCGCTGGTCACCACGGGCGTCGTGTTCGTCATCGGCCTCGCGGGGCTGCAGCTGTTCCCCGGGCTGGGCACCGAGGAGTCCGAGCAGCTCGTCGGGCTGATCGCGAACGAGGTCGCGGCCACGAACATCGTGCTGTACCTGCTGATGATCCTGCTCTTCGGCGGCATCGTGTGCGCGATCGTGTCCACCGCGGACTCGGCGGTGCTCTCGTTCGCCTCGGTCGTCGCCGGCGACCTCTACGGCCGCTACATCGCCCCGGACGCTCCCGACCGGCGCAAGGTGCTGGTGGGCAAGCTGGTCAGCGTCGCGATGGTGTTCGTGCTCCTGATCCTCGCGTGGAACCCGCCGGGCACGCTCTACAGCATCTTCGTGCTCAAGTTCGAGCTGATCGTCCAGCTGGCACCGGTGTTCATCCTCGGCCTGTACTGGAAGCGGATGGCGGCCGGGCCGACGTTCTGGGGCATGCTCGCCGGTGCCGTCGTCGCCGGTGGCGCCACCCTCCTCGACGCGGGCCCGTTCTACGGGGTGCCGGCCGGGCTGGTCGGGCTGGCCGCGAACGTCGTCATCTGCGTGGCCGGCTCGCTGCTGATCGCCGGCCGTTCCGCGCCGGTCGGGTCGGCCCGGACCTGACCGGTGGCCGGGTGCCCGGGCCGTCCGCACACTGGAGTGATGACCCTCCCGCTGCCCCGGATCCCGGACTCCGTCACCGACCGGCTCGCGACCCTGCGGTCGCGGGCCGGTTCGGCGGTGTTCTCCCGGGTCGCGGGCGAGGAGGGCTCGGGCCGGCGGGCCCGGATCCTGGGCGCCGAGGGGCCGCGCTGGTTCGACGACGACGCCGCGATCCGCCGGGTGCACGGCGACGCGTCGATGTTCGTCGGCGGGTTGCGGGCGCTGCTGCTGCAGTCGCTGCACCCGCTGGCGATGGCCGGCGTCGCCGGGCACTCCGGCTTCCGCGGCGACCCGTGGGGGCGGCTGCAGCGCACCTCGTACTTCCTGGCCGCGACGACGTTCGGCCCGGCCGAGGAGGCGGAGCGGGTGATCGAGCGGATCCGGCACGTGCACTCGTTCGTGCGCGGGACGGCGCCGGACGGGCGCGCGTACTCGGCGTCCGACCCGCACCTGCTGCGCTGGGTGCACGTCGCCGAGATCGACAGCTTCCTCGCCGCGCACGACCGTTACGGGCGCGAACCGCTCGACCCGGCGGGGCGGGACCGCTACGTCGCCGACACCGCCCGGGTCGCGCGCGAGCTCGGGATCGCCGACCCGCCGGAGACGGCGGCCGAGCTGGCCGACCAGATCGCCGGCTACCGCCCGGAGCTGCGCGGCACACCGGAGGCCCGCGACGCCGCCCGGTTCCTGCTGTTGGAGCCGCCGCTGCCGCTCGCCGCCCGGCTGCCCTACGGGGTGCTGGCCGCGGCGTCGGTCGGGTTGCTGCCGCGCTGGGCCCGGGCGCCGCTACGGCTGCCGTGGTTCCCGGTCACCGAGGCGACCGCGGTCCGGGCGGGCGGGACGCTGATCACCGCCGGGATCCGCTGGGCGACCTCCGCGCCACCGCAGCCGGTACCGCCGCCGATGCCGCCGGTGCATCCGTAGCCGGTCAGCTCCCGGCGAGCAGGACGTGGGTGTCGAAGCAGGTCCGGGTGCCGGTGTGGCAGGCCGGGCCCTCCTGGTCGACGACGACGAGCAGGGCGTCGCCGTCGCAGTCCAGCCGCACCTCGTGCACGTGCTGGACGTGCCCGGAGGTGTCGCCCTTGACCCAGTACTCCTGCCGGGACCGGGACCAGTAGGTGCCACGGCCGGTGGTCAGCGTGCGGTGCAGCGCCTCGTCGTCCATCCAGCCGACCATCAGCACCTCGCCGGCGCGGGACTGGACGACGGCGCAGACCAGCCCGTCGGCGTCGCGCTTGAGCCGGGCCGCGATCGACGGGTCCAGCTGTGACTCGGTGACCCTCGGGCTCATCGGATCTCCACCCCGCCGGCGCGCATCGCGTCCTTGACCTCCCCGATCCGCAGCTGCCCGAAGTGGAAGACGCTGGCGGCCAGCACCGCGTCCGCCCCGGCCCGCACGGCCGGGGTGAAGTGGTCGACGCTGCCGGCACCGCCGGAGGCGATCACCGGGACGTCCACCACCTTCCGCACTGCCTCGATCATCTCCAGGTCGAACCCGGCGCGGGTGCCGTCGGCGTCCATCGAGTTGAGCAGGATCTCCCCCACGCCCAGCTCCTGGCCGCGGGCGGCCCACTCGACGGCGTCCACCCCGGCGGAGCGGCGCCCGCCGTGCGTGGTCACCTCGAACCCGGACGGCTGCGGCTTCTCCCCGTCGGGCACCCGCCGGGCGTCGACCGAGAGCACGATGCACTGCGAACCGAAGCGCCGCGACATCTCGTGCAGCAGCTCCGGGCGGGCGATCGCGGCGGTGTTCACGCTGACCTTGTCGGCGCCGGCGCGGAGCATCCGGTCGACGTCGTCGGGGGTGCGGATGCCGCCGCCCACGGTCAGCGGGATGAACACCTGCTCGGCGGTGCGCCGCACGACGTCGATCATGGTGCCGCGCTCGGAGGAGGACGCGGTGACGTCGAGGAAGGTCAGCTCGTCGGCGCCCTCGGTGTCGTAGACGCGGGCCATCTCGACCGGGTCGCCCGCGTCGCGCAGCTCCTTGAAGTTGACGCCCTTGACCACGCGCCCGGCGTCGACGTCCAGGCAGGGGATGACGCGGACCGCGACGCCCATGCTCAGCCCACCTTCCGCACGGCCTCGAGGGCCTCGGGCAGGGTGAACCGGCCGGCGTAGAGGGCCTTGCCGATGATCGAGCCCTCGATGTTCACGCCGGTCGCGGCGACCTCGGCGAGCCGCACCAGGTCGGCGACCTCGGAGATCCCGCCGGAGGCGACGACCGGGGCGCTCGTGGCGTTCGCGACCTCGGTGAGCAGCTCCACGTTGGGGCCCTGCAGCGTGCCGTCCTTGGAGACGTCGGTGACCACGTAGCGGGCGGCGCCGTCGCGGTCGAGGCGCTCCAGGGCCTCCCAGAGGTCGCCGCCGTCGGTGGTCCAGCCGCGGCTCGCGACCCGGCGCCTGCCGTCGATCATCTTGACGTCCAGGCCGATCGCGATCCGGTCGCCGTGCTCGGCCAGCACCTTCGCGCACCAGCCGGGCTGCTCCAGCGCCGCGGTGCCGAGGTTCAACCGGGCGGCGCCGGTGGACAGCGCGCGCTCCAGGGACTCGTCGTCGCGGATGCCTCCGGACAGTTCCACGGACAGGTCCAGTCGTCCGACGACCTCGGCCAGCAGCTCGGCGTTCGAGCCGCGGCCGAACGCGGCGTCCAGATCGACCAGATGGACCCACTCGGCGCCGTCGCGCTGCCAGGTCAGAGCGGCCTCCAGGGGAGAGCCGTAGCCGGTCTCGGTGCCGGCCTCGCCCTGCACCAACCGGACGGCCTGGCCGTCGACGACGTCCACCGCGGGGAGCAACGTGAAACTCACGCGTCCAGCCTACGAGCGACGCTCGTGCCACGACCGGGCGCGTCCCGACCCGCCGGTAGCGTCGCCACGGTGAGCAGTGCGGAATCCGAGCCGAGCGTCCCGGTGCTGCGGCTGGAGGCCTGGAACGGCCCGATCGCCGACGACGACCCGGACGCCCGCTTCAAGGAGCAGATCGCCGAGTACGGCCGGCTCGACCCGACCGTCACCCTGGCCGGGTTGTCGGAGCACCTGGGCATCCCGCCCGGGGCGCTGGCCCGCGCGATCCTGGCCCGGTGGGCGTCGGAGGGCAGCGCGGGCCTGCTGGAGCTCGGCCCGCCGATGGTGACCCGGCTGCTCGGGATCGTCCGCGACGCCGAGGCCACGGGCACCGACGACGCCCGCCTCGCCGCCTACCACCGGCTCGCCGGGATGCTGGGCTGGCTCGCCGCCCCGCTCTGACCCCCGCACACCGCACGAGGGGCACACCAGGGCTGCCGGACCATGATCGAACTACTCTGCAGTGCCCCTCGCGGCCGCCGCCGGACCTCGGGGTGGTCGCTACTCTGGGCCGGGTGATCAGCGCTGCGATGTGAGTCGACCGAGATGATGTGACCGGTGTGCGAAGGAAGACGTCTCGTACCCACGCCCGGGGCGAGGAGTCCCGGCAGCGGATCCTGTACGCAGCGCTCGAGATCGCGGTGCGACGGGGCTACGACGGCACGACCATCGGCGCGGTGAGCGCGGCCACCGGTCTGCCGGCGAGCTCCCTGTACTGGCACTTCGAGAACAAGGACCAGCTGCTCGCCGCCGCCCTCGACCTCAGCTACCGCAGGTGGCGCCACATCGCGCCGTCCTGGAACCGCGAGGCCCCTGATGGCTCCGACGATTCCGATGACGACTCCGATGGTTCCGGCGCAGTCGCCCCGCCACGCTCGGAACAGATCGAAGCCCAGCTCCGGCAGGCCGCGACCGGGTTCGCCCGCCAGCCCGGCTTCTGGCGGTTCGGTCTCATGCTCGCGCTCGAGCAGCGCCCGGTCGAGCCCGCGGCCCGCACCCGTTTCCTCCAGATCCGGACGGAGGTCGTGGCCCGGATCGGCGCGTGGTGGGAGGGGGCCCTCGCCGCCGAGTTCCCCGCCGCCGGGTTGCCCGATGTGAGCCCGGAGGTCCCCCGGCAGCTCGCGCAGCTGACGCTCGCCGCCATGGACGGGCTGTTCATCGCCGGCCAGGGCCGGACCGATCTCGACACCGACGCCGTCGTCCGGCGGCTGGCCGCCGGCCTCGACGGCGCGGCCGTACGACTGACGTCCGGATCCTGCGCACCCGTCGAGGGCCCGGTCCCGGCCCCCCGCGCCCGCCCGCCGGGCGCCGTTCCCCCAGCAGCCGGTGCGACGAGCCGGGAGCGCGTCCTGCGCGCCGCGGCGGAGATCGCCGCCGAGCGCGGGTACGAGGGCGCGACCATCTCGCGCGTCTGTGCCCGGGCGGGGCTTCCTCCCACCTCCGTCTACTGGGCCTTCGACGACAAGGACGAGCTGCTCGCCGCCGCGGTCGAGCACAGCTTCGAGGAGTGGCTGGCCGAGCGGCCGGCCTGGCCCGTGCCCCCGGCGGACGGGTCGTGGCCGGACGCCCTGCGTGCGCATCTGGGCCAGACCCTGCGGTCGCTCTCGGGGTCGCCCAACTTCCTGCGCATCGGGTTGCTGCTGCTCCTGCAGCTCCGCGAGACGACGCCGGAGGCCCGCGCGGTCTTCCTCCGGATCCGCCGCTCCCTCGACGAGCGTGTGGCCGGCTGGTTCGGCGAGGCTCTCGGTGAGACGGTCACGGCCGAGCAGCCCGAGCTGCCGCGCCGGTTGGCGACGCTGCTGATGGCGTTCTCGGACGGCTTGTTCCTGTCCCACCAGCTCGACGGCGTCGTCTGGCACCCCGATCTGTTCGCCGACCTGCTGGTCACGGCCTTCGAATCGGCATCGCGATCCACGGTCGGGACGACGTCGGCGTAGAGGCCGTGCCGGCTCCGCTCAGGGGCCCGGCATGTCGTTGTGCGAAGTGCCGCAACAGTCAACGAAGCAGTGCCGTCAGCCCGTCGCTATCGGTAGACGTCGCTGCGCCGGTCGATGTGCACGATCTCTACTCGGTGTCCGTCCTCGACGATGGCGTACACGACCCGGCCCGAAGATGAACTCGACGCAGGCCGTCGCGATCTTCTCCGGCAACCGCTCCAGGTCACGGGCGGCACAGGCCGTGACCCGGACTTGGTAGTGCTCGCTCACGTGACCCCGTAGCGGGCCTTGATCTCGTCGTTGTCGGCGAATCGATCAGCCGTGATGTCGGCCTGTCCCTCCCGGACCGCCTGCACGGCGCCGGGAGTGCCGAGGATCGCCAAGGTCTCCTCGATCGAGGCGAGATCATCGACAGAGATCAGTACGGCTGCGGGGCTGCATCAACCAGGTAGGTGTCGCCGGTGGCCCCGTACCTGCCCCGGCCGCGGGCCACGTCCCGCTCAGGCGCTCGGCGTCGGAGGACCGAGCTCGACCGCATCCCCCTCGCGTGCCGGCGGGGCCACGCGGGCGGCGGGCGGATAGCGGTAACGCCCCATCGTCAGTGCCAGCACGCTCGACACGGCCAGCCCGACCCCGAAGGCGACGAAGGCCGGGGTGTACGACCCGGTCGAGTCGTACACCACCGCGAAGGCGAACGGGCCGAACGCGTACCCGAAGGCCAGCACGGCCATGAAGATCCCGTAGATCTGGCCGAAGCACCTGACGCCCATGTAGCGCGAGACCATGTAGGACACCAGGTCGCCCTCCGCGCCGAGCGCGGTGCCGATCAGCAGGGCACCGGCCACCGCGAACCCGAGACCACCGTTGGCGACGAACACGAAGCCGAGGATCGGCGAGGCGAAGACACAGGCCGCCACCACCGGGGCGTGCAGGTAGTCCAGGAGGAACCCGCCGACCAGCCTGCCGAACATCGTGGCGATGCTCATCAGGGAGACGATCCCGATCGCCTGTCCGACCGACACCCCGCGGTCGGTCAGGAGCGGCACCATCTGCACGATCACGCCCGGGACCGCCGCCCCGACCAGCAGTACGGCGACGAAGAGCTGCCAGAACCTCCGGTGGCGCAGCGCCTCGCGCAGCTCCATCCCGGGCACATCGCCGACGTCGTGACCGGCGTCCAGCTGCGGCACCTCGTGACGGTGCGGCTCGCGCAGCACGGTCACGGCGAGCGGCAGTACCACCACCAGGAGCAGTGCACCGAGCCCCAGGAAGGCGAATCGCCAGTCCACGAGCTGCAGAAGGGCTCCCACGTACTGGGGCACCAGGGCGACACCGATCGCGCCGCCGGTCCCGATGATGCCCATGGCCAGACCTCGGCGCCGGTCCATCCACTCGGAGGCGAGCTTGTAGTAGGGGACGCCGTTCTGTGGTGTGGTCACGATGCCGAGCAACCCCATGACGAGGAACCACACCACGATCGACGGCGGCACGACCGCGAGCACGCCCAGCAGGACAGCGCTGACGACGACCCCGGGAATGACCACCCTGCGGAAGCCGTACCTGTCCAGTAGGCCGCCCATCAGGGGCATGACCAGCGCGGCCGTGAGCGCGAACAGGCTCAGCGCCCCGGTCACGGTGGATCGCGACCAGCCGAACTCGTCACCGATGGGCTTGATCATGATCCCGTACGGCGTCAGGACCAGGGCGTTGACCGACAGGGTCATGGCCAGGGTGGACGAGCCGACGACGAACCACGCACGACGTCGGGCGGTGGTGGGCGCCATGGCTGCTCAGACGTCCGGTTCGCTGGGGTCGGTCTTCCGGTGGCCCCAGAAACTGGCCACGTCGTAGCGCGACGGGGTCCAGGTCTCGTCGACGATCTTGCCGCCGTAGCCGTACTCGATCTGGAAGCCGGACGGGGAGACCACGTAGAACGACAGCATCTCGTCGTTGGAGTGCTTGCCGAACGTGGCCGCCACCGGGGCGGCTCCGTCCTGCACCCGGTCCCAGGCCCGCCCGACGACGTCGATGTCGGAGGTCTCGAACATCAGGTGGGCGACGCCCGGGGGCGCGTCGGGGATCGGTGCCCACGCGAACGAGTGGTGGCGGGGGTTCACGTGGGTGAAGGTCCCGTAGGCGCCCGGCCCGAAGTCGATGTAGTCGCTGATCCGGAAACCGAGGATATCGAGGTACAGCGCGGTGTAGGCGTCGTCGTCGCTGACGAACTGGAAGGCGTGCCCCAGACCGCCGGACCCGGTGACGAAGGTGACGCCGGTGGGCGACACGAAACGCGACCGGTCGTTCTTCAGCCCGTAGTAGAGCTCGAGCCGCCGGCCGTCCGGATCGTCGAACGCGACGAGGCCGCTGACCTGGCGTTCCCGTACGGCTTCCGTGCTCTGGCGCTTCACGGCGTACCCGGCCCGTTCCAGCGCCGTCGCCAGCTCCTCGAGCTCGTTCGGGCCCGTGACCTCCCATCCCAGTGCGGATACCTCGTCGATGTCGCTGCGCCGGATGTCGAGGCGGTAGGCCTTCTCGTCCATCCGCAGGAGCAGCCGGTCCGCGGTGTGCTCGACGACCTGCAACCCGAGCAGGTCGACGGCGAACTCCTTCCAGGCGACGAGATCGGTCGCCGACACGATGGCGTATCCCAGGCTTCGTACTGCTGCCACGACAGAACCTTTCATCCGGTGACCCGCGGGTCGATTTGAGCCGGCCCGGTGGACGCGGCTGTGCTCACCAGCCGAAGGGGTCGGGCTGGAGTCCGAAGAGGTCGAGTCCGTAGGCCTGGTACATGGGCTCGGCGACGTTGCAGACGTGGTTCAGGCCGGCATGCAGATCGCGCCAGAAGCGCTGCATCGGCCGGTTGCGGTGGATCGCACCACCCCCGGCGTGCGCGAACAGCCGGTCGACGGCATCGACGGCACGGCGGACGGCGCGGACGCCGTTGCGACGGTTCTGCAGGCGCATCGAGTCGGAGATGGTTCCGCCGGCGGCCACGACGTCGTACATGCGGTTCCAGTCATCGAGGAATTGCGTCCGGCCGGCCGCGATGTCGGCCGCCGCAGCACCCAGGGTGGACAGCTGCGCCGGATCCGCGGCGGTGACCGTGCCCTTCACCGTGACCCGCGTGCGCGAGTGATCGACGAATGCGCCGAGCGCGCCCTCCGCCATCGCGAGGGTGGCGCAGTTGATGGCGGCCGGGAATATCGACCCGAACGGGAGCTGGTAGAGCGGCTGGTCCCGGCCGACGACGCGGGCCTGGACACCGTTCTGGAATTTCGCCGGTTTGTTGACGCGGTAGTCCGGCACGAACGCGTTGTCGATGGACACGTCCTTGCTCCCCGACCCGCAGAGGCCCATGACATTCCACGAGTCGTGATGGATCGTGTAGTCCGGGCGCGGAAGGACGAAGTTGTACGGCTCCGGATCCGTCACCTCTCCGTTCTCGTCGGCCTTAAGCCCGCCGAGAATGGCCCAGTCACAGTTGTCGGTGCCGGACGAGAACGGCCAGCGGCCGCTGAACACGTAGCCCCCGTCGACCGGCCGGGCACGTCCCATGGGCGCGTACGGCGACGCGATCCACGTGTCGGGGTCATCGCCCCACAGCTCGTCCTGCAGACGCTTGTCCCACTGGCCCAGCTGCCACGGGTGCACGCCAACGACGCCGGACACCCAACCCGTCGACCCGCAGTACGCCCCGAGCTCCAGCACCGTCTCGAAGAACTCGACCGGATGTGCTTCGTAACCGCCGTATTCGGCCGGTTGCAGCATCCGGACCACACCGGTCTCCCGCATTTTCCGTGCGGTGGCGTCCGGCAGGCGACCCAGCTGTTCCGCCTCCGCCGCGTGGTCGCGGAAGTGGTCGGCCAGCTTCTCGACGCGCTCCAGTACCTTGTGCATCGCTACGCCCTTCCGATCCCCGGCATCAGTTGTTGCGGACGAACTCCGCGACGATTCTGTTGAACTCGTCCGCGTGTTCGATCTGGGTCCAGTGACCGCACCGGTTGAACAGCACCAACCGCGAGTCCGGGATCGTCGAGACGAGCCGCAGGGAGTGCTCGTAGTGGACGACCCGGTCGTCGCGGCCGTGGATGAGCAGCGTCGGGGCGGTGATTCCTGCGACCTGCTCGGGTGTCGCGCCGGACCGCACCGGTCCCCCACCGGCCATGCCCGCGAGGAAGTTCTCGAGGTGGTCGGGGCGGGCGTTGGCGCCGTCCGCCCGCAGCCGGGCGAGCTCGTCGGTGGCGAACTCCGGCGAGAAGGTCATGATCTCGACCAGTCGCTTCATGACCTCCGGGGTCGGATTGCGGTACCCCTCGAAGAGGATCTTGAGCCCCTCGGAGGGACCGTCACCGGGGCCGAACACGGTGGGGATACCGGGGAAGCTGCCCGACCCCATGGTGACCAGGTGGGAGACGCGCTCGGGGTAGCGGGCGGCGAACGTCAGGCCGGTCATGCCCCCCATCGAGTTGCCGACGAGGGCGGCCTGTTCGAGGCCGAGGTGATCCATGAGCTCGACCACCGCGTTCGGGTGGTCGTAGTCCTCGGGGCGGGCGGCGTCCGACCTCCCCCAGCCCGGTGCGTCGAGGGCGATCACCCGGAAGGACTCGGCGAGCGGACCGATGTTGGGCCGGAAGTTGCTCCAGCCCGTGGCGCCGGCACCGCTGCCGTGCAACAGGATCAGCGCAGGGCCGTCGCCGGCCTCGTTGTAGTGCAGTTTCCAGCTCTTCGTCCGGGCGAAGCGGCTCGTGCTGTCGTCGGTCAGCTCCGTGCTCATCAGGGCCTCTCGCGTCGTCGGGTGGTGCGTCGTTTGTCCCGTGGCGGAGTGAACGCGGCCGGGAGCCGTTGTGGGTGTTTCGTGTGCCGGTGGACGGCACAGCGATCGAGTTTCCTTGTCGCGCAACGGGTCTCGGTCAATCCTTGTCGCTCCCTGTATCGACCGTTACAGTGATCGGCGTGCTGCAATAACGATCACGAATCGTGGTGGTTCCCGTCCTGTTGCCGCCCCGAGAAAGGCCCCGGTCGATGACGCCCGAGCTTCGCGAGGCAACCCCGCTGCATTCCCGTGCAGATCCGCGCGACCCGCTGGACCGCACCACCGCCCCGATCGATCGGCAGACGGGGTCGACTCCGGTCAGCAAGGCACTGCAGCTACTCGATTCGTTCCGCCAGGGCGGGCCGAGCCTGGGCGTCAGCGAACTCGCCCGGCGTGCCGCCCTCCCGAAGTCCACCGCGTTCCGGTTGCTGTCCTACCTCGAGCAGGGCGGGTACGTGGAGCGCGCCGGGACGAACTACACGCTCGGCTGGCGGCTGTTCGAGCTCGGCAACCGGGTGCAGCACTGTCGTCCGCGCGGGTTACGGGAGATCGCCCACCCGCACCTGAGCGAGCTGTACGCCCGCACCGGCCACCTGGTGAACCTCGCGGTGCTGGAGGGAGCCGAGGTCGTCTACCTCGACAAGATCCACGGGCGCCGCGCTGTGCGGACCCCGACCGCGGTGGGCAGCCGGATGCCGGCCTCGTGTGTGGGACTCGGCAAGGCGATGCTGGCCCACAGCGGCCAGGAGGGGCTGCGCCGGGTGATCAGCTCGGGCCTGGAGCGCCGGACCCCCTACTCGATCACGGAGCCGGGGCGGCTGCTCAAGGAGCTCGAGCGCATCCGCACCAGCGGCGTCGCCTTCGACCACGAGGAAGCGGCCCTGGGGCTCGCCTGCGTCGCGGCGCCGATCCTGGTCGGCGGGCGTTGCCTGGCAGCGATCTCCATCTCGAGCGCGACGACCCGCTTCAACCCCGGCGCCATCGTCGCGCATGTCCGCAGCGTCGCGCAGAGCATCTCCGCGGAGCACCCCGGCTAGGACCGCACGAGGGGCGCACCAGAGCTGTCAGAACATGATCGAACTACTCTGCCGTGCCCCTCGTGGTCAGGCGACGGACTTCAGCCAGTTCTCCAGGACGGTGGCGCCGGCGTCGCCGGACTTCTCGGGGTGGAACTGGGTGGCGCAGAGCGGGCCGTTCTCGACGGCGGCGACGACGTCCTCGCCGTGGTGGGTCCACGTCACCTTCGGCGGGGCGATCGCGTGCGACTCCACGAACTCCCAGCGGCGCACACCGAACGAGTGCACGAAGTAGAAGCGGGTGTCGTCGTCGAGCCCGGCGAACAGCGTGCTGCCCTCGGGAGCCCGCACCGTGTTCCAGCCCATGTGCGGCAGGACGTCGGCCTGGATCCGCTCGACGGTGCCCGGCCACTCACCGCAGCCCGCGGTGTCCTCGCCGAACTCGACGCCGTGCTCGAACATCACCTGCATGCCGACGCAGATGCCGAGCACCGGGCGGCCACCGGCCAGCCGGCGTCCGATGATCTGCGGGCCGCGGACGCCGTGCAGACCCCTCATACACGCCGCGAACGCGCCGACACCCGGGACGACCAGGGCTTCGGCCTCCACGGCGGTGTCGAAGTCGGCCGTGACGGTGACCTCCGCCCCGACGCGTTCCAGTGCCCGCTCGGCAGAACGCAGGTTTCCCGAGCCGTAGTCGAGGACGACGATCCGTGCCACGCCACCAGGGTAGTCGCCGGTCGGACCCGCTTCCCGCGAAGGTCCCGCCGGGTGGGCCGGCGCGGCGTCCGAGATCGTCACCGCGGCGCCCGGGATCGTCACCGCGTGACCCGGGCCGTGGTGACGGCGGCGGCCACGGCGGCCGCCACGAGGCAGATCGCCGCCGCCAGGACCGGGACACCAGGATCGAGCACGGGATTCACCGGCTGCCCGGTGGCGGTCGACAGTCCCGAGGCGACGGCGGCCAGCGGCGCGACGGTGACCAGGAACCCGAGCGCGGTCCCGGCCGCGGTCGATGCCGCGGCCTCGGCGACCGCGATCCCGATCGTGTGCGCGCGGGTGGCACCGGCCGCGGCGAGTACGGCCAGATCGGACCGCCGGGCCCGGGCGGCGGCGACGATGCCGTTGGCCACCGCCAGCCCGCCGTAGCCTGCCGAGACCGCGACCAGCAGGGCCGCGAGGGCGTCGGTGAGGCGGGCGTCGACGGCGTAGTCGGCGAGGGCGTAGGACTGCGCGTCCCGGGCGACGGTGCCCGGTGGCAGCGGGTCCGGCTCCGCACCGGTGGGCAGGAACGCGGTGTCGGTGACGGCGGCCGGGTCGTGCGTGCGTACGTGGGACCGGGCGAGCGCGATGTCCCCGCGCCGCTCGTCCGGCGGCAGCACCCGGGTGATCTGCAGGTCCACGACGGTCCCGTCGGCGAACCGCGCGGGCAGGGTGTCCCCCGCCGCGACACCGAGATCGGCTGCGACCGGCTCGGACAGCACCGTCTCCCCGGGCCGGACCAGTGCGGTGTCGTCGGTGCCGACGGCGTCCGCCGCCACCGGACCGCCCGGGCCGGGTACGACCAGCACGGTGGGCAGCGGGGTCCGTGCGCCGGGGACGGCGAGGGCGCGGGCAGTGGTGTCGGGCAGGCCGGGCGCGCCGTCCTGCTCGACGGTGACGGAGCCGGCGAGCAGCGCCGTGCGCTGCGCGGGGTAGGCCGCGGCCATCGTGTCGACCAGGCCGCCGACCAGCACCGCGAACCCCACTGCGACGACCGCCGGCGCGGCGACCGCGGCGGCGCGGGCGGGTGCGGCGGCCAGTTCGGCGCGGACCAGGGTCGCCGTGACACCCGCGGGGAACCACCGCCGCCGGAGCCCTGGCCGAACCGGTGATTCGAGCCGCGCCGTCGGGCGGTCCGTGCCCGCCGCCGTTCCGGCGCGGGCCAGTGGCCCGATCACCGCCGGCGCCAGCAGTGCCGCGGCAGCCACCAGGACCGCGCCGGTCGTGAGGGCCAGCCCCATCCGGCCGTCGCCGCCGGCCGCCGCGGTCGCAACGGCGAGGCCTCCTCCCGCGACGAGGGCGATGAGACCCGCGGCCAGCCGGGGCCGGGTCAGCATCGGCACCCCGCCCCGGTCCTCGACGGCGTCCAGCGGGGTCGCGCGCGCCGCCGTCCGGGACGCGGTGAGACCTCCGCCGAGCGCCAGCAGCATCCCCGCCGCCGCGGCGACGAGCAGCGGACCCGACGCCGGCGGTACGGAGACCGGTTGCGCGGCCTCCACGGCAACGAGCGCCCGGTACAGCAACGGGGCCGAGCCCGCGGCGAGCGCCGTCCCGAGCACCGCCCCGATGATCCCGGTGAGCACGGACTCCCCCAGCACGGTGCGCCGGACCTGCCCGGGAGTGGCACCGACCGCACGCAGCAGCCCGAGCTCGCGCCGCCGGCCCGCGACCGCGGTGGACAGCACGGCGGAGACGACCACGACCGTCGTCACGCCGGTGAGCAGTCCGAGGGCGGCGAGCAGCTGGGTGCCGCGGTGCCGGACCCGGGAGTTCTGCAGCGGTTCGACGGCGCCGCGGTCGTCGCCGGTCAGCACGGTCGCGCCGGGCGGGGCGGGCGGGACCGCTCCCAGCACCCCGATCGTCCGGACTCCGGGGGCGTACCGGGCGGCCTCGGCGTCGGTGACGTACACCCCGTCCGCGTCGGTGACGCCCGTGACCCGGACGTCTCGGACGGTGTCGGCGAACAGCACCGGCAGCGTCATCCCGGGTTCCACCCCGAGCGCGGACCCGACCACCGCCTCCCCCGGTGTGCGCGGTGTCCGGCCCGCGACGAGGCCGTGTCCACCGAGGGCGAGGCTCGCGATCCCGTGCCCGCCCTCGCGGTCCTCCGGGTCCCCGGCGGGACGGCCACCAGGCATCGGGACGGCCGGGAAGGACCGGTCGGCGAGCACCGCCCGCACGCCCGGGCCCGTCCTCAGCCGGGCGATCGTCGCGTCGGCCTCGGCGGGCGACCACGGGATCCGCCGGTCCGTCCGCGCGGAACGCGACTCGGCGACCGCCGGCGGGACGACCAGGGCCGACGTCGCGGCGAACCGGCCCTGCACGGGCGGGCGGGCCGCCGAGGCGGCCAGCAGGACGGCACCGATCAGGCCCACCCCGAGCGCGACGGCGAGCACGGTCGCGAGCAGCTCCCGCCACCGGGTGCGCAGGTTCGCCCGGGCGATCACCGGGCACCGCCCGGCGCGGTGAGCCGACGCGCGATGACGGTGGCCGCCTCGGGATCCCCCGGCGGCCCGGGGACGCCGAACCGGTCGTGCACGCGGCCGTCACACAGCACCACGACCTCGTCCGCCCACGAGGCGGCGGCCGGGTCGTGGGTGACCATCAGCGTCGCCGTGCCGCCCGCTCGGGTGCACCGGCGCAGCAGCTGCAGCACCTCCGCCGACGACGCCGAGTCCAGCGCCCCGGTCGGCTCGTCGGCGAACAGCACGCCGGGCCGGGTGAACAGGGCCCGGGCGATCGCGACCCGCTGCTGCTGGCCACCGGACAGCTGCGCCGGCCGGTGCCCGGCCCGGTCGGCGAGCCCGACCTCGTCCAGCGCCGCCGTCACCGCCGAAGCGGGCACTCGTCTGCGGGCCAGCCGGGCGGGGAGCGCCACGTTCTGGGCCGCCGTCAGCGACGCGACCAGGTTGAACGCCTGGAACACGATCCCGATCCGCTCGCGGCGCAGCAGGGTGCGGCGGCGTTCGGAGAGCGAGCCGAGATCGACGTCGCCGAGCAGCACCCGTCCGGACTCCGGGGTGTCGAGCCCGGCCGCGCAGTGCAGCAACGTGGACTTGCCGGACCCCGACGGCCCCATCACCGCCGTCAGTGAGCCGGGGTGCAGCCGCAGCGAGATGCCGTCGAGGGCCCGGACCGGGGGCGCACCCCGGGGCCGGTGGACGTGCCGCAGGTCCACCAGTTCGAGCAGCGGGGCCCTGTGGTCCCCGGTCGTGGGCGCCGTGTCCGGTCGTGTCGTGCAACGCATGGTCCGAGTCGACCGCGCCTGCGGGGCGTGCGCGGTCACCCGCACGGGACTCCGGTGGTAGCCCTGGCACTACCGCGCCGGGCCGGGCCGATCTTCTACGTTGCAGGGGTGCGGATCGCGACGGCCTGGCAGGCCATGGACCAGCAGCCGCTGCGGTTCCTGCGGACGGCGTGGCCGTGGCGGTCGCTGGGGTACCTGCTGACCGGCGCGGCGCTCGGCGTCGTCCTGATAGTCGTGTTCGGGGTGCCGTCGTCGGCCCTGGTCCTGGGCGGTCCGGCGCTCGCCGTCGGCACCGGGTTCGCGCTGGTACTGGCCGTGATCGCGGTGGGCCCGCTGCTGGCCGCCCTGGAACGACGACGGCTGCGGCTGGTCGACGACGAGCCACTGCCGGCCCCGCCGCGTCCTCCCGGATCGCGGTGGCGGGCACCGTCGACCTGGCGGGCGGTGGGGTTCGCGTTGCTGGCCGCGACCGGGCTGGCCGCACTGGACGCCGGCGTCCTCGGCTTCTCCTTCGTGCTGCCGGTGCTGTTGTTCGCCTCCCCCACCGACGACCCGAACGCGTGGCCACTGGTGATCGTCGGGGTGCTGCTGCTCGTCGTGGCACCGTGGACGGTCACCGCATGGGCCGGGGCCAGGGCGGCGCTGACCCGCACCGTGCTGGGGCCGCGCGGGGTCGAGCTGGGGCCCGGGATCGCCGACGTCGCCACCCGCCGGCTGATCGGCGCGTTCGAGACCGAGCGGTCTCGGATCGAGCGGGACCTGCACGACGGCGCCCAGCAGCGGCTCGTCGCGCTGGGGGTGTCGCTCGGGCTGGCCCGGCTCGACGTCCCGGACGACTCGGCGGTCGCCGGCCGGCTCGACGACGCCCGCGACCAGCTCGGCGTCGCGCTCGCCGAGCTGCGTGACCTGGTCCGCGGTCTCGACCCGCGGACGCTCGCCGACCACGGACTCGCCGCGGCCGTCGAGGACCAGGCGGCGCGCTGCCCGGTACCGGTCGAGGTGGACCTGCTGCTGCCGGACCGCCTCCCCCCGCAGGTCGCGACGACCGCGTACTTCGTGCTGACCGAGGCGCTCACCAACACCACCCGGCACAGCGGCGCCCGGGCCGCGTCGGTGACCGGGCGCCGGCACGCCGACCAGCTGGTCATCGAGGTCCGCGACGACGGCCGCGGCGGTGCCGACCCCGCCGGCGGATCCGGGCTGGCCGGGCTGGCGGAGCGGGTCGCGCTGGCCGGTGGCCGGGTGCGGCTGTCCAGCCCGTCCGGCGGGCCGACGCTGCTGCGGGTGGAGCTGCCGTGCGTGTGACCGTCGCCGAGGACGCCGCGCTCATGCGGGAGGGCCTCATCGGGTTGCTGGAGCGGTTCGGGCACACCGTCGTCGCCGCCGTCGGGGATGCGCCGGCGCTGGTCGGGGCGGTGCGGCGGGAGCGCCCGGACCTGGTGCTGACCGACGTGCGGATGCCACCCGGCAACGCCGACGACGGCCTGCGCGCCGCCGTCGAGCTGCGGATCGCCGATCCCGCGCTGCCGGTGCTCGTGCTGTCCCAGTACGTCGAACCGGTCGCCGCCGAGGCGCTGCTGGACACCGGCGACGGCGCCGGGGTCGGCTATCTGCTCAAGGACCGGGTGGCGGACGTGACCGCGTTCGCGGCCGCCGCGCAGCGGGTCGCCGGGGGCGGCACCGTGCTCGATCCGGAGGTCGTGCGGCGGCTGGTCCGCCGCCGCCGCGACCCGGTCGGCCGGCTGTCCCCGCGGGAGCGGGAGGTCCTCGACCTGATGGCGCAGGGCCGGTCGAACGCCGAGATCGCCGACGCGCTCGTGCTGTCCGACGCCGCGGTGAACAAGCACGTCCGGGCGGTGTTCACCAAGCTCGACCTGCCCGTCGAGGTGTCCGGGCACCGCCGGGTGCTGGCCGTCCTGGCGTGGCTGCGGTCGGGGAGTTAGGTCACTCCCCCGCCGGCCGCACCATCGTCAGCTGGTGCATCCTGCGGCCCTCGTGCCGGATCCCGGGGACGAGCGGCGTCGGACCGTGGACGGTGAAACCCACCCGCTCGAAGAACCGCACGGCACGGTGGTTCTCGACGAGTGTCTGCAGATAGCACCCCGGGACCCCGGCCTCGTCGAGGCGACGCAGCCAGGCCGCCATCAACGCGTCCGCGGCACCGGTCCCGCGGGCCTCCGGCGCGACGTTGATGTGCAGATGGGCCGGCCAGCGTGGGTCGTCGACCGTGCCCGAGGCGAGCGGTTCGCGGCGCAACGCCGCCCGGGCCGCATCGAGCGCGGTGCGGCCCATGAACCGCAGCGTCCGCGGGCGCAGCAGTACCCGGGGCCGGGCGATGGCCCGGACGAGCACCTCGTCCTCACCCGGCATCGACGAGGGGTCCGGGCAACCGGTCAGGTACCCGACCAGACGCCCCGCGTGCTCGGCGAGGAACAGCGAGTCCGGGCAGTGCTCGACGTACGGGTCGAGGTAGACGGCCCGTTCGGACTCCGCGTGTCCCCACAGCTCCCCGGTCGGGGAGCCGACACCGGCACGCGCGAACAGGTCGACGAGCGCGGCGTGGTCGGCGGCGTCGTAGGTGCGGATCGTCGTCATGGTCATCCCGGGGACACGGTCCGTCCGCCACGGCCGGCGGACCGGATCGCGGCCCGTGGTCGGTGGGTTCCGGTGGACCGCTGACCCTACTGGACAGTCCGAGACGGACGGCTGCCGCGAGGTTTTGTCGTCGTCCTCCGCGGCGGGGATCTCAGTACGTGTCCCCCGGACCGTCAACCGGCCTCGACAGCGGGGCCATCGGACTCCCGAATCCCCGCGATGGGGTCGGCGAGCCGAAACTGTCGGTGGTCGACGATATGTTCGATCCATGCAGCCGATGGCGATCCCCGACGGGCTGGCGGACATCCCGCCCGGCCCCGCGCTCGGGGCGCTGCTGGCCGGGATCGACCCGGCCCGGGTCGCCAACGGCGACACCGTCACGGTGCTGCAGGCCTGGCGGCGCCAGCGTTCCCACACCGATGCCGCCGAGTTCGCCGTCATGACCCAGGTCGGCCGCTGCGACCCGAGCAGCAAGCCGTCGCACCTGGCCCGGCTGGAGACACCCGACCCGAACTGCGGCATCGAGATCGCCGCCGCACTCACCCTCACCGAACTGGCGGCCTGGCACGAGCACACCCTGGCCGAAACCCTGGTCCACCGGCTGCCGGACGTGCATGCCGCCCTCGCCTGCGGTGACATCGACCGCGGCAAGGCAGCGGTCTTCGCCGACCTGCTCGAGCCCCTCACCGACACCCAGAACGCCCGCATCTGCGCCGCACTGCTGCCCAAGGCACGCGGGCTGACCACCGGGCAACTCCGGTACCGGCTACGCCGGATGGTGATCGCCATCGACCCCGACGCCGCCCGACGCCGCTACAACGAGGCACTGCGCCGACGACGGGTGATCTGCTACCTCGACGAGGACGGCACGGCCACGATCACCATGATCGGGCTCGACCCGGCCGCCGCCCAGGCCGCCTGCGAACGCGTCGACGGCCTCGCCCGCGCGATCCGCGTCGCCGGCCACCCGGAGTCGCTGCCGGTGATCCGCATCGACCTGGCCACCGCCCTGCTCGACGGCAGCCTGCACACCTTGAGCCACGACCAGATCATCACCGCCATGCTCGCCCGCGCGACCGCACCCGACCCCGACACGGACACCCCCAACGACGACGCCCACAGCGGTGCCGGGCACAGAAGCGGCAGCGACAGCAGCAGCGACAGCAGCAGCGACAGCAGCGAGGACGGCAGGAGCGAGGACGACCGCGGCGACGGCGACGGCGGTGGGCATGGCGACGGGGGCGGCGATGACGAGCCGCGTGACAACGGCCCCCGCGCCGGCGGATCCGGCGGCCCCGCCCGACCGGAGCCTGCCCGCTCGGGCGTCGAGGTCCGGCTCCGCTTGTCGACCCTCCTCGGCCACGACGAGCACCCCGGCGAGATCCCCGGACTCGGCCCGATCCTCGCCCCCACCGCCCGCGCCGCCGTCGCCCGCCAGCAGCGGGCCGAATGGCGCTTCGCGATCACCGACCCCGACGGCTCCCTCGTCCTCGCCGGCATCACCCGCCGACGCCCACCAACGTACACCGGTCAACCCGGCCAGATCGGGCCTCCGCTGCTCCGGCAGGCCCACGGCGGCATCGTCGAACTCCAGGTCCCCGCCACGCTGCTGGAACAGCTGTCAGCACAGCCACCGCCGGGATGGGAAACCTTGATCGCCGACCTGGCCACCCAGTACGCCGACCGCACCACGCTCAACTCCGCGATGGATGAGCGGTCCGGCGATCGACTGCCGTGCCCGGCGCTCCGCCGCCACGTCGAGGTCCGGGATCGCACGTGTTGTTTTCCCGGCTGCCGACGTCCGGCCCGCAAGGCCCAGCAGGACCATACCCAGGATCACCAGTACGGCGGCCGGACCGTGAGCGAGAACCTCGGCCCACTGTGCATACTCCACCACGCGCTCAAGACGGCTGGGCACTGGCGCGTTCACCAGCCCGTACCCGGCGAGTTCCGATGGCGCAGCCCGCTCGGCCGGGCCTACGCCACCCGCGGCGAACCCGTCTGCCCGGACCTCCCGGACCCGCTGCCCACCCCGCCGAGCCCGGCGCCGGCGCCTGCACCTCCGAGCCCACTTCAGCGCGAACTCGACGACGAGCCGATCTACCCGGGCGTCCACGCGCCCGCTCCCGCAACGCCCGCACCCCTCGATGCCACCTCGGCCACGACGACGACGGATCCGAACACAGCGACGACAGCGAGGAACGAAACCGCCGAGCGTGCGCCACCGGAAGACCCGCCGTTCTGATCCGAGCGCACAGGGTCGTGACGTGACTCGGCCGGATCTGGTCTGCCCCACACTGCTGGACACGCCGTTCGGGCGCGCTATCGCGGAGCAGTACCGAACCCGCTGCATCGGATCCGGTGCAGCGGGTAACAGTCCTGCTGGGAGGCGACGGCCATGGCGCATCGACGTGGGATCCGGGTGGTGCGACCGTCCGAGCTGAAG
The DNA here is from genome assembly GCF_017876315.1 of Pseudonocardia parietis. Classification (GTDB taxonomy): domain Bacteria; phylum Actinomycetota; class Actinomycetes; order Mycobacteriales; family Pseudonocardiaceae; genus Pseudonocardia; species Pseudonocardia parietis. The sequence continues at coordinate 5,238,002 of NZ_JAGINU010000001.1, forward strand.
CGGACGATCAGCGGCACGACGGTCGGGAACCTGATCGAGTGGTACGACTTCGGGATCTTCGCGTTCCTGGTGCCGACGGTCAGCCAGGTGTTCTTCGCCGGCGGCTCCGGATCGCTGGTCGCGACGTTCACCGTGTTCGCCGTCGCGTTCCTCGTGCGCCCGATCGGCGGTCTGGTCTTCGGTGCGCTGGGCGACCGGATCGGCCGTCGCCGGGTACTGGCCATCACGATCGTGACGATGGCCGTCGGCACGTTCGCCATCGGGTTGATCCCGAGCCAGGAGACGATCGGCGTGTGGGCGGCGGTGCTGCTGCTCCTCTGCCGGATCGTGCAGGGCTTCTCCACCGGCGGCGAGTACGCCGGCGCCATGACGTACGTGGGCGAGCACGCGCCCGACACCCGCCGCGGGTTCCTGGCCAGCTTCCTGGAGTTCGGCACGCTCACCGGCTACGTCCTGGGCGCCGCCGTGGCGACCACGATCACCGCGGTGGTGCCGCCGGAGGCGCTGCTGTCCTGGGGCTGGCGGATCCCGTTCCTGATCGCGGGGCCGCTGGGCCTGATCGGCCTGTACATCCGGTCGCGGCTGGAGGAGAGCCCGGCCTACGAGCAGCAGGCACAGGAACAGAAGGACGAGGACACCTCGCTCAAGGAGCAGGTCCACGAGACCGTCGTGCGGCCCTGGCGCCCGCTGCTGATCTGCATCGGCCTGGTCGGGGCACACAACATCACGAACTACACGCTGACCCAGTACCTGCCGACGTACCTGACCGAGACGGTGCGGCTGCCCTACACCCCGGCCCTGCTGGTCGTGCTGGCGGTCATGGTGGTGCTCGCCGCGCTGGTCGTCGGGGCGGGGCGGCTCTCCGACCGGATCGGCCGCAACCCCATCCTCTACACCGGTGCGGGCCTGCTGATCGTGCTCGGCGTGCCTGCCTTCATGCTGATGTCGCTGGGCGGCTACGCGGCCGCGTTCCTCGGCGCGCTGCTGGTCGGGCTGATGCTGCTCTGCTTCAACAGCACCCTGCCCGGCACTCTGCCCGCCCTGTTCCCGATCGGCACCCGCTACAGCACGCTCGCCATCGGCTACAACGTCGCGGTCTCCGTGCTCGGTGGCACCACGCCACTGATCGCGCAGACGCTGGTCACCGGTACCGGCAGCCCGGTCGTGCCGGGGATCGTGCTCGTCGTGGCCGGGATCATCGGAGCGGTGTCGGTCTACGCGCTGCGCGAGCCGGCCGGGAAACCGATGCCCGGTTCCCCGCCCGCGGCCGCCGACCCCGAGGAGGCCGATCGGATGGCCCGCGGCGAGGACCCGTAGCGAACCGCTACAGCGCGCCCTTGGTCGACGGCACCCCGGTCACCCGCGGATCGTCCTCGGTCGCCGCGCGCAACGCCCGGGCGACCGCCTTGAACTGGGCCTCGGTGATGTGGTGCGGGTCCCGGCCGTCGAGCACCCGCACGTGCAGCGCGAGGTGCCCGTGGAAGGCCAGCGACTCGAACACGTGCTTGTTCAGCACCGTCGGGTAGTGCCCGCCGACGACGAAGCCGCGCATCATCTCCGGCTCACCGGTGCACACCGTGTACGGGCGACCGGAGACGTCGACGACCGCGTGCGCGAGCGCCTCGTCCATCGGGATCCAGGCGTCACCGAAGCGGCGGATGCCGGTCTTGTCGCCCAGCGCCTGCCGGATCGCCTGGCCCAGCACGATCGCGACGTCCTCGACGGTGTGGTGCGCGTCGATCTCGATGTCGCCGTCGGCGTGCACCGACAGGTCGAACGAGCCGTGCTTGCCGAACGCGTCCAGCATGTGGTCGTAGAACGGGACCCGGGTGTCGATGTCGGTCTTCCCGGTGCCGTCGAGATCGATCTCGACGGTGATCCGGGTCTCCTTGGTGACGCGCTCGACGCGTCCGATCCTGCTCACAGCAACTCCTTGGTGGCGAGGTCTCCGGCGACCTGGAGGAAGGCGTCGTTCTCCTCCGGCGTCCCGATCGTGACGCGCAGCCGCTCGGGGATGCCGACGTCACGGATCAGAACGCCACGCTCCAGGAAACCCTTCCAGGCACGGCCAGCGTCGGCGAACCGGCCGAAGAGCACGAAGTTGGCGTCGCTGGCCACGACGTCGTAGCCGGCGGCGGCCAGCTCGGACGACACCCGGTCCCGTTCGGCGGCGAGCACCGCCACCGAGCCGAGGGTGGCGCCGGCGTGCCGCAGCGCCGCTCGCGCGGACGCCTGGGCCAGCACCGACAGGTGGTAGGGCAGCCGGACGAGCTGTACCGCGTCGACGACGGCGGGCGCGGCGGCCAGATACCCGAGCCGCCCGCCGGCGAACGCGAACGCCTTGCTCATCGTGCGCGACACCACGAGCTTGTGTCCGTGGCTCGCCAGCAGTGTGGTCGCGCTGGGCCGGCCGGTGGCCTCGGCGAACTCGGCGTAGGCCTCGTCGACGATCACGATGCCGGGGGCCGCGTCGACCAGGCGCGCGAGGTCGGCGGGCGCGATCGACTGCCCGGTGGGGTTGTTCGGGCTGGTCACGAACGTGATGTCCGGAGCACGGTCGCGCAGGGTCCCGATCGCCGCGTCGACGTCGATCGTGAAGTCGTCGCGCCGCGGGACCGGCACGAACTCGGTCTGCGTGCCCGACGCGAGGATCGGGTGCATCGAGTAGCTGGGCACGAACCCGAGCGCCGTGCGCCCCGGCCCGCCGAAGGCCTGCAGCAGCTGCTGGAGGATCTCGTTCGAGCCGTTCGCCGCCCACAGGTTGCGTACGTCCAGCTCGACACCGGTCTGGCGGGACAGGTAGGCGGCCAGGTCCTCGCGGAGCGCGACGGCGTCCCGGTCCGGGTAGCGGTGCAGGTCCCGGGCCGCCTCCTCGCAGGCCGCGGCGATGTCGGCGACCAGCTCGGGCGGCGGCGGGTACGGGTTCTCGTTGGTGTTGAGCCGGACCGCGACGTCGAGCTGCGGTGCACCGTACGGGCTCGTCCCGCGTAGGTCGTCGCGCAGCGGCAGGTCGTCGAGGCGCACGTTCTCGCCGGGGGTCATGCGTTCCTCTCGACCGGAGCATCGGTACCGAACCGGGCGGTGACGGCCTCACCGTGCGCGGGCAGGTCCTCGGCGTTCGCCAGGGTGACGACCTGGCCTGCCACCTCGCGCAGCGCCTGCTCGGAGTAGTCGACGACGTGCACGCCCCGCAGGAACGTCGAGGTCGACAACCCACCGGAGTGCCGGGCACAGCCACCGGTCGGCAGCACGTGGTTCGACCCGGCGCAGTAGTCGCCCAGCGACACCGGCGCGTACGCCCCGACGAAGATCGCGCCGGCGTTGCGGACCCGGGCCGCGTCGGCGGCCGCGTCCGCCGTCTGGATCTCCAGGTGCTCGGCGGCGTAGGCGTCCACCACGGCGATGCCGTCGTCGAGGGAACCGACGAGGATGACGCCGGACTGCGGCCCGGTCAGCGCGGTGCGGACCCGCTCGGTGTGCTTGGTCGCCCCCACCCGGGTCTCCAGCTCGGCCTCGACCCGCTCGACGAGCTCCTGCGACGTCGTGACCAGTACCGACGCCGCGTTCGGGTCGTGCTCGGCCTGCGAGATGAGGTCGGCGGCGACGTGCGCGGCGTCGGCGGTGTCGTCGGCCAGGACTGCGATCTCGGTGGTGCCGGCCTCGGCGTCGATCCCGACGGTGCCGCGCAGCATCCGCTTGGCGGCGGTGACGTAGACGTTGCCCGGGCCGGTGACCATGTCGACCGGCTCGAGCTCCGCGCCGTCGGTGTCGGTGCCGCCGTACGCGAGCAGCGCGATGCACTGGGCGCCGCCGACGGCCCACACCTCGTCGACGCCGAGCAGCGCCGCCGCGGCCAGGATCGTCGGGTGCGGGTACCCACCGAACTCGGCCTGCGCGGGCGAGGCCACGACCAGCGACTCGACACCCGCCGCCTGCGCCGGGACCACGTTCATGATCACGCTGGACGGGTAGACCGCGAGCCCGCCCGGGGCGTACAGCCCGACCCGGCGGACCGGGACGAAGCGCTCGGTGACGGTGCCGCCGGGCACCACCTGCGTCACGACGTCCGGCCGGCGCTGCTCCTCGTGGACCAGCCGGGCGCGCTCGATCGAGGTCTCCAGCGCCACCCGCACGTCCGGATCCAGGTCGCGCAGCGCCTCGGCGAGCACCGCGGACGGGACCCGCACCGACTGCGGGCGGACCTTGTCGAAACGCTCCGTGGCGTCCAGCGCGGCGGCGGCGCCGCGCTCACGCACGTCCGCAACGAGGGGTCGTACGGCCTCGGTCGCGGCGCCGACATCGAGCTCGGCGCGCGGCATCATCGCGCGCAGGGTCGCCGGGCGGGGCAACGGATCCCCGTTCGACGCATCGGGGTTCGACGCATCGGGTCGCAGGTCGAGGCGGCGGAGCATGCCTCCAGGGTACGGCGGGGGTCCGACAACGACTCAGCCCGCCGTACCCACCGGCCCGTCCTACGCCGTCGGCGCCTTCTTCACCTCGGCGAGCTCGACCGCGGTGTCGAACTCGCGCTCCATCTCCTCGTCCCGGACCCACGTCGCCCGGCTCACGACGACCGCGACCAGCAGGTTCGCCAGGAAGCCGGGGATGATCTCGTACAGCTCGGCGCCGGCGATCGTCGGACCGTAGAAGTCCCAGACGAACACGGTGACCGCACCGGTGAGCATCCCGGCCAGCGCGCCCCAGTTGGTGAGCCGGCGCCAGAACAGGCACAGCAGGACCGCCGGGCCGAAGGACGCACCGAAGCCCGCCCAGGCGAACCCGACCAGCTCCAGGATCGTGCCGCTCGGGTTGAGGGCGAGCACGCCCCCGATCACCGCGACGGCCAGCACACACAGCCGGCCGAGCAGCATCAGGGTGCGCGGGGAGGTGTCGCGGCCGAAGACCTTGTAGAGGTCCTCGACGAAGGCCGAGGAGCTCACGATCAGCTGGCTGGAGACCGTGCTCATGATCGCCGCCAGCACCGCGGCGAGCACGAAGCCGGCGACGAGCGGGTGCAGCAGGATCTGCGACATCGCCAGCACGACCAGCTCGGGATTGTCCAGCGTCGCCCCGGTGCGGTGGAAGAACCCGATGCCGACGATGCCGCAGGCGACCGCGCCGAGCAGCGAGATGACCATCCAGCTGATCCCGATCCGGCGCGCCGAGGTGGCCGACGCGACGTCGCGCATGGCCATGAACCGCACGATGATGTGCGGCTGGCCGAAGTACCCGAGGCCCCAGGCCAGCGCCGAGATGATGCCGAGCACGGTGACGGCGGACAGTGCTTCCCCGCCCACCAGCGACAGGCGCGACGGGTCGACCTCCCGGACGCCCGCCAACGTCGCGGACGGCCCTCCGGCGGCGACGACGGCGATGACCGGCACGATCACCAGCGCGAGCATCATCATCGTGCCCTGGACGACGTCGGTCAGCGACGCACCCAGGAAGCCGCCGATCATCGTGTAGGCCAGGGTCACGACGGCGACGAGCAGCATGCCGGTCAGGTACGAGCCGCCGAAGGCGAGCTGGAAGAACTCTCCCCCGGCGACCAGCATCGACGACACGTAGAACGTGAAGAACACCAGGACGATGGCGCCCGAGGCGACCCGCAGCGCGCGCGAGGTGTCGTGCAGCCGGTTCTCGAAGAAGCTCGGGATCGTGATCGAGTTCTGCGCGACCTCGGTGTAGGAGCGCAGCCGCGGCGCGACGAACTTCCAGTTCAGATACGCACCGATGGTCAGGCCGACCGCGATCCAGGCCTCGATCAGGCCGGTCGCATAGATCGCCCCGGGCAGGCCCATCATCAGCCAGCCGGACATGTCCGAGGCACCCGCGCTGAGCGCCGCCGTCCACGGCGGGAGCTGACGCCCGGCCAGCATGTAGCCCTCGTGATCCGAGGTCTGACGGTAGGCGTAGTAGCCGATACCGATCATCACAGCGAAGTAGACGACCAGTGCGATGGTCTGGAAGGTCTGTTCCGGCATCAAGAGCTCCTTTGCTCGTCCGGTCGGGCGGTCAGCGGGTGGCGGGCACGTCGTAGGGGTGCGGCGTGCCGAACCGGTGGGCGGTCACCGAGACCGCCTGCTCGCGGAGGAAGGTCAGCAGCTCGACCCGGCCCGCGCTGACGACCGGCCCATTGTGGACGGCCAGGGCGGGCGACCCGCCGGTGGCCGCGACGACCTCGTCGGCGGGTGCCCCGACCAGGCGGAGCCGGCCGCCCTCGACCCCCAGCTCGCGGACCCGGGTGCGCCAGCGGCCCGCGTCGTCGTGCCGTACCTCGGCGCCGAGCGCGACGACGTGGTCGTGCAGCGCCGGCGGGAGCGGCTCGGCCGTGCTGACGGTGACCGGTGCCGTGGCCCGGACACCGGCGGCGACGACGCGCAGCAGCTCCGCGGGCTTCTCGCCCGCGTACCGGACGGTGACCGGCACCGGGTCGTAGCGGAGCACGTTGTGCTCGCTGGTCAGGCCGGTGGCGTCGCGGGCCACCCCGAACTCGTCACGCCACGCCTCGACATCGGTCCGCAGCGCACCGGCCAGCCAGGCGAGGCCGTCCTCGGGCACGCCGGACTCGCGGGCGCCGCGCAGCACCCGGCGGGCGAGTGCGTCCTCGTCGGCCACGGCGCCGCCGGCCACCGGGGCGTCGGTCCAGGTGCCGATTCCGGTCAGGTAGTTCGGGCCGCCGGCCTTGCTGCCGGTGCCGACGGTGGACTTCTTCCACCCGCCGAACGGCTGCCGCTGCACGATCGCGCCCGTGATACCGCGGTTCACGTAGAGGTTGCCCGCCTCGACGGTGCGCAGCCAGGTGTCGATCTCGTGCTCGTCGAGCGAGTGCAGGCCCGAGGTGAGGCCGTACTCGATCCGGTTGACCAGGGTGACGGCGTCCTCGAGGGTCTCCGCGGTCATGATCCCGAGTACCGGCCCGAAGTACTCGGTGAGGTGGTACTCCGAGCCCGGGCGGACCCCCTCCCGGACGCCCGGCCGCCACTGGGCCCCGGCGTCGTCGAGCCGCTCGGGGGTGATCACCCAGCTCTCGCCCGGGCCCAGCGTGGTCAGCGCGGACAGCAGCTTGCCCGCTGCGGGGCCGATGAGCGGGCCGATCTGCGAGCCCTCGTCCCACGGCGGGCCGACCCGCATCGAGGTGACCGCGTCGACGAGCTGGCGGCGGAACCGCTTCGACTCCGCGACCGATCCGACGAGGACGACCAGCGAGGCCGCCGAGCACTTCTGGCCGGCGTGCCCGAAGGCCGAGCGGGCGACGTCGCGGGCGGCCAGGTCGAGGTCGGCGCTGGGCGTCACGATGATCGCGTTCTTGCCGCTGGTCTCGGCCAGCAACGGCAGGTCGGGGCGCAGCGAGCGGAACAGCTCCGCGGTCTCGTAGCCGCCGGTGAGGATCACCCGCTCGACGGCGGGGTGGGCGATCAGCGCCGGACCGAGGTCCCCCTCGTCGAGCTGGACGTAGCGCAGGACCTCCCGCGGCACGCCGGCCTCCCAGAGTGCCTCGGCCACCACGGCACCGCAGCGCCGCGCCTGCTCGGCAGGCTTGAACACCACCGGGGAACCCGCCGCGAGCGCGGCCAGCGTCGAACCGGCCGGGATGGCGACCGGGAAGTTCCAGGGCGGGGTCACCACGGTCAGCGCAGGGGGTGCGAACCGCGCGCCCTCGACGGTCTCCAGACCGCGCCCCGACTCGGCGTAGTAGTGCGCGAAGTCGACGGCCTCGCTGACCTCCGGGTCGCCCTGCTCCAGGAGCTTGCCGCACTCCGAGCCCATGACCTCCAGCAGGTCCGCGCGCCGCGCCTGCAGCTGTTCCCCGGCCCGGTGCAGGATCTCCGCCCGCTTGTCGGCGCCGAGGGCCCGCCACTGCTCGCCGGCCGCCCGGGTCCCGGAGACGATCTCGTCGAGCTCCTCGCGGGTGCCGACGAGCCCCTCGGTGGCGGTCTGCTCGCCGAGCACGGAGTCGCGCATCCGGGTTCGGATCCCGGCGCCCCATCCGCGGTTCACCGCGACGGACGTGTCGGTGTCGGGAGTGTTGGTGAACCCGTGGACGGGGGCGGGCGGCTGGGGCCCGCTGCGGTCCTGCACCCGGTTCGGTGCCGGCACCCCGGCGGGCATCGCCGCGACCGAGGCCAGGAACCGCTGCTTCTCCCGATCGAACAGGTCCGGGTGGCTGTCGAGGTCGAACGCCGCGGACATGAAGTTCTCGTGCGACGCGCCCTCCTCCAGGCGGCGGATCAGGTAGGCGATGGCGACGTCGAACTCGCCGGGGTGCACCACCGGCGTGTAGAGCAGCATCGAGCCGACGTCGGCGTGCACCGCCGCGGCCTGCGCGGTCGCCATGCCGAGGAGCATCTCGATCTCGATACCGTCCCGGCAGCCCCGGCGTCCGGCGAGCAGCCAGGCCAGCGCGATGTCGAAGAGGTTGTGCCCGGCGACGCCGATCCGCACGGCCGCGGTGTGCTCGGGGCGCAGGGCGTAGTCCAGGACGGCCTTGTACGACGCGTCGGACTCCTGCTTGCTCCCGCAGGTCGCCTGCGGCCAGCCGTGGATCTCGGCGTCGACCTGCTCCATCGGCAGGTTCGCCCCCTTCACCACCCGGACCTTGATCGGCGCGCCACCGCGCCCGACCCGCTCGGACGCCCACCGCTGCAACCGCTGCATCACCGAGAGCGCGTCGGGCAGGTAGGCCTGCAGGACGATCCCGGCCTCCAGATCGTGGAACTCGGGCCGGTCCAGCAGCGTGGTGAAGACCGCGAGGGTGAGGTCGAGGTCCTTGTACTCCTCCATGTCCAGGTTGAGGAACTTCGCTCCCCCGGGGGCGGTCCGCGCCATCCGGTACAGCGGGGTGAGTGCCTCGACCGCGTCGGCGACCGCCCGGTCGAACGACCAGGCGTCGTGCGGGGCCACGGTCGACGACACCTTGATCGAGACGTAGTCGACGTCGTCGCGGGCGAGCAGCCGCCGGGTGCCGTCGAGCCGCCGGGCCGCCTCGTTCTCGCCGAGGATCGCCTCGCCGAGCAGGTTGATGTTGAGCCGGGCGTCGCCCTGCGCACCCCGGATCCGCCGGATCGCGGGTCCCAGCCTGCGGTCGGAGGCGTCGACGACGAGGTGGCGCACCATCCGGCGCAGGGAGGCCTGCGCGATCGGGACGACGACGCCGGGCAGCACCCGCCCGACGACGGCCCCGGCCCGGATCGCGGCGCGCAGCGGCCACGGCAGGAAGCGCGGTGTGATCGGCACCAGCGACGCGAGGTGCCGGGCGGCGGCCCGCGGGTCCTCGGGCCGGATCACGCCGTCGACGAACCCGACGGTGAAGGCGAGCCCGTTCGGGTCCCGCAGCACGCCGGCGAGACGGCGGGCCGAGGCGTCCACCGGCTCGTCCCGGCTCGCCACCAGCCAGCGGCGGACCAGGGCGACGGCGTCGTCGACCAGTGTCTCGTCGATGTCCACAGGGGATGTTCGATCCGTAGTCACGACCTCGGCTCCTTCCGCCGTCGCGTGCCGGTGTCCGTCGCCGGTACGTCGTTCGGAGAGAGTCCCAGTCCTCGCTCTTCGGAGATAGCGACAATAATCGAAACGAATCGTTCGGATCTGCCGAAAGGTGCTCACATGTGGGATCTGCACCGGCTCCGTCTGCTGCACGAGCTGCGGCTCCGGGAGACGATCACCGCGGTCGCGCGCACCCTGAACTACAGCCCGTCGAGCGTGTCGGCGCAGCTGGCCAAGCTCGAGGACGAGGTCGGCGTCCGCCTGTTCGCGCCCGACGGCCGCCGTATCCGGCTGACCCCGCACGGCCACCGGGTCGCCCGGCACGCCGCCCAGGTCCTGGACCTGGAGGAACAGGTCCGGGGCGAGCTCGGCTCCGCGCGTCCGATCGCGGAGACGGTGCGCGTGGCCACGCTGGAGACGGCCGGGCGCGCGCTGCTCCCCCGGGCGCTGACCCTGTTGCAGACCTCGGCACCGCACCTGCGCGTCGAGGCCTCGGTCGTCCCGCCGGAGACCGGGCTCACCGAGCTCGAGACCCGCGGGGTCGATATTGCGATCGCCGAGCAGTACCCCGGCCACACCCGCGCGCACCGCGACCGGCTCGACCGCGAGATCCTCGGTACCGACCCGGTACGGCTGGTCGTCCCGGCGGACTCGGGCGTCACCGGCATCGCCGCGGCCGGGGACCTGCCCTGGGTCATGGAGCCCCCGGGGACCGCCGCCCGCCAGTGGGCGATCCAGCAGTGCCGGGCGGCGGGGTTCGAGCCCGACATCCGGTTCGACTCGGCCGATCTCGAGATCCACGTCCATCTCGTGCGCGCGGGCCACGCTGTCGGGCTGCTCCCCGACCTGGTGTGGACGAGTGCTCCCGAGGGCATCCGGCTGATCGGCCTGCCCGGCCCGTCGCACCGCGAGGTGTTCACCTCGGTCCGCCACGCGGCCGTGTCCCGGCCGGCGCTGCGGGCCGTCCGGGTGGCTCTCGCGGAGGCCTTCGCGAGCGTCCGGGGCGAGTAGCGGCGTCGTTGTCGGTGTCGCGTGCCAGTCTGCGCCGGTGACCCGCCACGTGAGCGACACCGAGCGCCGGGCCCGGCTGGTGACCCGGCACCGGCTCGCCCCGCACACCCGCACCGACGACGTCGTCGCGATCGCCGACGACCTGGTCGCGCTGCACTCCACGGACCCGGTGACGGTGTACCTGTCGGCCGCGGCCCGGATGGCCGCCCCGGCCCTGGCCCCGGTGGAGACCGCGCTGTACACCGACCGGACCCTGCTGCGCCACCACGCGATGCGCCGCACCCTGTGGGTGTTCGGGCGCGGGAACGCGGCGCTGGCACACCACGGCGCGACCGCCGGTGTCGCTGCCGTGCAGCACCGCAACCTCATGACGCAGCTCGGCGCGGCCGGCGTCGCCGATCCGCAGGCCTGGTACGCCGACGCCGCCGCGCAGGTCCTGGGGATGCTCGCGGAGCTGGGGCCCACCACCGCCCGGGAGGTCGGCGCGGCGCTGCCGGAACTCGCCGCACAGCAGATTCCGATCCAGGGCGGGCAGTTCCCGGCGCACAGCCGGGTGCTGCTGGTGCTCGGGTTCGAGGGCCGGGTGCTGCGGGCCCGCCCCACCGGGACGTGGATCAACGGCCAGTACCGGTGGGCGGCCGCCGGGGACTGGGTCCCCGGCGGGCTCGGGCCCGCACCCGGGTCCGGCGCGATCGGGCCCGCGTCCGGGGCCGGCGCGATCGGGCTCGAGCCCGGGGCCGGCGGGCGCGCCGCCGCGGCCGGGCTCGCCCGGGCCTACCTGCACGCGTTCGGGCCGGTGACCCGCGACGACCTGAAGTGGTGGGCCGGCTGGACGGTCGCGACCACGAAGGCCGCGCTGGCCGACGTCGGCGCCGTCGAGGTGTCCCTGGACGGTGGAGCCACCGGGTTCCTGCTGCCCGACGACCTCGACCCGGTCCCCGATCCCGGCCCGTCGGTGGCGCTGCTGCCCGGCCTGGACCCGACGACGATGGGCTGGAAGGCCCGCGACTGGTACCTCGCCCCGTCCCACGCCGGTCTGTTGTTCGACCGCAACGGCAACGGCGGCCCGGCGATCTGGGTGGACGGCCGCATCGCCGGGACCTGGGTGCAGCGCCGCGACGGGACGATCGCGACCCGGCTGTTCACCGACGTCAGCCGGGCGGCCCGCACGGAGATCGCGGCCGCCGCCGAGCGGCACCGCACCCTGCTCGGCGACGTCCGGTTCAGCGTTCGCTACCCCGCTCCCGTGCAGGCCGAGCTCCTGGCCGCGCCGTGAGGGGCACACCAGCGCGGTTCGATCACGGACCGGCAGCGCTGTTGTGCCCCTCGTGCGCGTTCAGCTCAGGTCGAGCCCCAGGTCCAGCGCGGTGACCGAGTGGGTCAGACCGCCGACGGCGAGGAAGTCGACACCGGTCGCGGCGTAGGCGCGGGCGTTCACCAGGGCGAGGCCGCCGGAGGACTCCAGCAGCGTCCGGTGACCGCTCGACGCGACGACCGCGTCCCGGCGGCGGACGGCTTCGGCGGTCCCGGCGACGGTGAAGTTGTCCAGCAGCACCAGCTCCGCGGCCAGGTCGAGGACCTCGTCGAGCTGGTCGAGCGAGTCGACCTCCACCTCGCACGGCAGGTCCGGCGCGGCGGCGCGGGCGGCGGCGAGCGCCGCCGACACCGACCCGGCCGCGGCGACGTGGTTGTCCTTGATCAGTACGGCGTCGCCGAGGCCGAGGCGGTGGTTCGTCCCGCCGCCGCAGCGGACGGCGTACTTCTCCAGCAGCCGCAGGCCCGGCAGCGTCTTGCGGGTGTCCCGGATGCGCGCACCGGTCCCGTCCACGGCGTCGACCCAGGCCCGGGTCGCGGTCGCGATCCCGGACAGGTGGCACAGCAGGTTCAGCGCCGTGCGCTCGGCGGTCAGCAGCCCCCGGACGGGTGCGCGCACCACGAGGGCCGGCTCGCCTGCGGTGAGCCGGTCGCCGTCGGAGCGTGCCGACAGCACCTCGTAACCGGCCGCCGCAGAGCTCCCGCCGGGTCCGCCCGTACCGGACGAGCCGGCATCGCGGACGCCGAGCACCACGTCGAGGACGGCGAGCGCCGCGGGCAGCCCGGCGAGCACCCCGTCCGCCCGCGGAGTGAAGGCCGCGACGGCGACGGCGTCGGCGGGCACGGTGGCCGCGGTCGTCGCGTCCGGGCCGTAGCGCAGGTCCTCCTCCAGCGCTGTGCGGACCACCCGGGCCAGGTCGTCCGGGTCCGGCACACCGATCTCGCGGGCCCCGCCGACACCGGCCGCGACGGCGCCGGTCATGCCGCACCCACCAGGGCATCGGCGACGACCACCGGTCGCCCGGACGCGTCCATGCGCACCGGTAGCGACGCCCGCTGGTGCACGTCGTCGCGCTCCGGGAAGTCGGTGCGCACGTGACAGCCGCGGGTCTCCCGCCGGGTCCCGGCGGCGGCCAGCACCGCCTGGGCGAGCAGGGTCAGCGCGGCGTCCTCCACCCCGGTCCGGTCGAGGGGCACCGCGGTCACGGTGGCGGCCTCGACGGCGTCCGAGGCACTCGCCAGGCCGGTCGCGTCCCGGCCGATACCGGCGTAGCGGGTCATCGCCCGCTGCACCACCGAGCGGTCGGCGACCGGCAGCGCCGGCGCGGGCTCCGCAGCCCTCCCGACGATGCCCGGCCCGGCGAACGCCCGGTCGGCGAGCACCGCGCGGACCGCGCGCTCCCCCGCGACCAGACCCTCGAGCAGGGAGTTCGACGCGAGCCGGTTCGCACCGTGCAGCCCGGTCCGCGCGACCTCGCCCGCCGCGTAGAGCCCGGGGACGCCGGTGCGGGCGTCGACGTCGGCGACGATCCCCCCGCACGCGTAGTGCGCCGCCGGGGTCACCGGGATCGGGTCCGTCGCCGGGTCGATCCCGGCCGCGCGGCACGACGCGTACACGGTCGGGAACCGGGCGGCGAACCCGTCGAGCCCGGTCGCGTCGAGGTGGACGCAGTCGGCACCGGTCTCGGCCATCCGCCGGGTGATCGCGGCGGCGACCACGTCCCGCGGCGCGAGATCGGCGCGCGGGTGCACCCCGGCCATGAACGCCACTCCGGTCCGATCGCGCAGGACCGCGCCCTCACCGCGGACGGCCTCGGTCACCAGCGGGCGGCGCCCCTGGGCGGGCCCGGTGTACAGCACGGTCGGGTGGAACTGCACGAACTCCAGGTCCGACGCGGTCGCCCCGGCCCGCAGTGCGAGCGCGACACCGTCACCGGTCGCCGTCGGCGGGTTGGTCGTGGAGGCGTAGAGCCCGCCGTACCCACCGGTGGCGAGCAGGACCGCGGGCGCGTGCAGCACACCGGGCCGGCCTTCGGCGTCGAGCACGGACAGTCCGGTGACCCGGCCGGTGACGTCGCGCAGCGCGTCCACCGCGACGTGCCCGTCGAGCACGGTGAGCTGTGCCGAGCGGGCCGCCGCGACCAGGGCGCGCTCGATCTCCGCGCCGGTCGCGTCGCCGCCGGCGTGCACCACCCGGAACGCCGAGTGGCCGCCCTCCCGGGTGCGGTCGAGCCGCGCGTCGCGCCCGTCGAACAGGGCGCCGCGCTCCCGCAGCCTGCGCAGCGCGCCCGGCCCGCCACGGACGACCGTGCCGACCGCGACCGGGTCGCTCAGCCCACCCCCGGCAGCCAGGGTGTCCGCGACGTGCGAGTCGAGACTGTCCCCGGCGATGTCACCGAGCACCACCGCGATCCCGCCCTGGGCCCAGCGGGTGGAGCCCTCGCCGATCCCGTCCTTGGTGACGACGACCGTCCGCAGCCCGGCCGCGACCGCGTCCAGCGCGGCGCTCAGCCCGGCCACCCCGGACCCGACGACGACCAGGTCGGCTCGCGCGTCCCAGCCGGTCACTCGCCGCCGCCCGAGCTACCGATCTCGATCATCCGCTGCACCGCGACGCGACCACGGGCGGCCAGCTCGGGGTCCACGTGCACCTCGTCGGTGCCGTCGCGCACCGACCGCAGCAGTGCCTCCGGGGTGATCATCTTCATGTAGGTGCAGGACGCCCGCTCGTTCACCGCCCGGAAGTCGATCTCCGGGGCGGCCCGGCGGAGCTGGTGCAGCATCCCGACCTCAGTCGCGACCAGCACCTCCTTCGCGCCGGTGGCGCGGGCCGCCTCGATCATCCCGCCGGTCGAGAGGATCTTGACCTGCTCCTCGGGGACCGCGCCCGTCCCGGCCAGGTAGAGCGCCGACGTCGCGCAGCCGCACTCCGGGTGCACGAACAGGTCGGCCTCCGGGTGCGCCCGGGCCTGGTCGGCGAGCTGGCGGCCGTTGATCCCGGCGTGCACGTGGCACTCCCCGGCCCAGACGTGCATGTCCTCCCGATCGAGCACCCGGCGGACGTGCGCGCCGAGGAACTGGTCGGGCAGGAACAGCACCTCCCGCTCGCGCGGGATCGAGGCGACCACCTCGACCGCGTTGGACGAGGTGCAGCAGACGTCGGTCTCGGCCTTCACCGCGGCGGTGGTGTTGACGTAGGAGACGACGGCCGCGCCGGGGTGCTCGGCCTTCCACTCCCGCAGCTGGTCGGCGGTGATGGAGTCGGCGAGCGAGCAGCCCGCCCGGGCGTCCGGGATCAGCACCGTCTTGCCCGGGCTGAGGATCTTCGCGGTCTCGGCCATGAAGTGCACGCCGCAGAACACGATCGTCGATGCGTCGGCCTCGGCCGCGATCCGGGACAGCGCCAGCGAGTCGCCGACGTGGTCGGCGACGTCCTGGATCTCGGGGAGCTGGTAGTTGTGCGCCAGCAGGACCGCGTCGCGCCTGCGCGCCAGCGCGCGCACCTCGTCGGCCCAGCCGGGGTCGACCGCGGTCGACCCGGGTGCCGTGAGCGTCGGGACCATCTCGCCCTCCCGGGCAGTCTCAGGTTTTCGCCTAGTGAGCGGAAACTGGCGGGATGGTAGCACCGGGGACCCGTCGCCGACACCTCCGTGGTGACCGGGACCTCACCTGAAGGACACCCGGACGTCACCCGACGGTGCGGTGCGCTCGTACTCCTAGGCTGGCCGCCGTGACGTCGCCACCGGTCCTGCACGAGGTGCTCGCCGCCGTGCTCGGCATCCGGGACGGGCGGCTGAAGGTGCTGCTGTGGGAGCGCGCGCTCGAGCCGGACACCGGCCGGTGGGCGCTGCCCGGCGGACGGCTGGCCGCCGACGAGGACGTCGAGACCTCGGTGCGGCGCCAGCTCGCCGAGAAGGTCGACGTCCGCGAGGTCGCGCACGTCGAGCAGCTGTCGGTGTTCTCCGAGCCACACCGCACACCGGGGCCGCGGACGATCGCGACGGCGTTCGTCGGGCTCGTGCCGTCCGACGCCGACCCGGAGCTGCCCCCCGACACCGCGTGGCACCCGGTCGACGCGCTGCCACCGACCGCGTTCGACCACGCGGGCATCGTCGGCTCGGCGCGGGACCGGCTGCAGGCCAAGCTCTCCTACACCAACCTCGGGTTCGCGCTCGCCCCGGCGGAGTTCACCATCTCGGCGCTGCGCGAGCACTACGTCGCCGCGCTCGGCCACGAGGTCTCGGCCACCAACCTGCAGCGCGTGCTCACCCGCCGCGACCTCCTCGCGCCGACCGGGGAGACCGCCCCGCCCGGTCGGGCCGGCGGACGCCCCGCCGCGCTGTTCCGGTTCACCGACCGCACGCTGCGCGTGACGGACGCGTTCGCGGTGCTCCGCCCGCCGGCCCGGGCCTCCCGGCCACTCCCGGGCAGCCCCGCCGGGGGCGTACTACCGTGAACCGGTGCCCGCCACCCTGCCGCTGTTCCCACTGGGAACGGTGCTCATGCCGGGCGCGCCGCTCCCGTTGCACATCTTCGAGCCGCGCTACCGGCAGCTCACCGTCGATCTCATCACCGGCGAGGTACCGGACAAGGAGTTCGGCGTCGTCGCGGTACGCGAGGGGCACTCGCCGGACCGGTCCGGATCGGCGGGCATGCACGCCGTCGGCTGCACGGCCGTCCTGCTCGACGCCCGGCGGCTGCCGGACGGCCGCTACGACGTCGTCACCCGCGGGGCGCGGCGCTTCCGGATCCTCGACCTCGACACCACGTCCCGGCAGTACCTGAGCGGGACCGTCGAGTTCCTGCCCGACTCCCCCGCGGGCGACGCCGAGGACCCGCGCCTGGTCACGATGCTGGAGCAGGCGGCCCGGGCGGCACACCGCGAGTACTGCCGCACCGCCTGGCGTTCCGGGGACTGGTCCGAGCCCGGCGAGGACACCCCCGTCGCCGAGCTCCCGCACCTGCTCGCCGGGGACTGCCTGATGCCGCTGACCGACCGCCAGCGGCTGCTGGAGCTCACCGACCCGGTGCAGCGGCTGCGCGAGGTGCGACGGCTGATGGCCCGCGAGACCGGCCTGCTCGGACGGCTGCGAGCGGTGCCGGCGCCCCAGGGCACGTTCCCGGACGAGCACAGCCTGAACTAGAGAGTGATCTCCGGCCCGGCCCAGCGGCGGCGCAGCCAGCGGTCGTGCGAGGTGACGACCACGGTGCCGGGCGCCGACCCGAGGGCCTCCTCCAGCTCGCCGGCCAGGCGCAGCGACACGTGGTTGGTCGGCTCGTCGAGCAGCAGCAGGTCCGGCGCGTCCGCGATGGCGACGGCGAGCGCGAGCCGGCGCCGCTGCCCGAGCGAGAGCTCCCCGACCGCCGTGCCGTGCTCGCGCGGGTGCAGCAGCCCGAGCTCGCCCAACGGCACCCGCTCGGCGAGGTCGGGGCCGAGCCGGGCCGCGTACGCCGCGCGGGCGGTGCGCCCGGGCGGGCCGACGTCCGGGTCCTGGGCGAGCAGCCCGACCCGCCTCGCCCGGACGTCCACGCTGCCGGCGGTCGCGGCGAGATCGCCGTGCAGCACGGCGAGCAACGTCGACTTCCCGGACCCGTTCGGGCCGGTGACCAGCAGCGTCTCCCCCACCGGCAGGTCGAGACGGTCGAGCCGCAGCCGGCCGTGTACCCGCAGGTCCCGGACCGCCACCGCGAGACCGTCACCGGCGTCGGCCCCGGTGAGCCGGCCGGCGAACCGCAGCGGCCGCGGCGGCTTCGGCAGCGCCTCGCGCTCCGCGACCTCCAGGCGCCGGTGGGCGTCGTTGACCCGCCGCGCCCGGGTGCGCTCGACGCCGGCGCCCTTGAACTTGACGATGAACTTGTCGTTGTCGCGCGGGCCGCGGCCGGGAGCGATCGCGGACGTGCCGATGCGGGTCCGTTCGCGCAACCGGTCGATCTCCTCCTGCTGGGCGGCGAACTGCTCCTCCCAGCGACGGCGGCTCGCGGCCTGCGCGTCGAGGTAGTCGGTGAACGACCCGCCGAACCGGCGACCGCCGTTACCGTCGGTGCCGAGCGCGCCGGCGTCGAGGTCGAGCAGCTCGGTGCACACCCGGTCCAGGAACGTGCGGTCGTGGCTCGCCGCGACGACGACGCCGGGCAGCTCGACCAGCGAGCGTTCCAGCAGGTCCAGCGCCGCGTCGTCGAGATGGTTGGTCGGCTCGTCGAGCAGCAGGACCGCCGGGCGGCGGACGAGTGCCGCCGCCAGCGCGAGCCGGGTGCGCTGCCCGCCGGACAGCGTCGCGACCGGGCGGTCCCGGTCCAGGTCGGCGACACCGAGGGTGCCTGCGGTGACCTCGGCGCGGCGGTCGGCGTCCCACGCGTCGTGCGCGACCGCCCGGGCGAGGGCCCGGTCGTACGCGGAGTCGTACCCTGCACCGGCGTCCGGGTCGGCCCCGAGCGCCGTGGCGAGCCGTTCCACCTCGGCGACGGCGTCGTGCAGCGGGCGCAGTGCCCCGTCGAGCAGCTCGCCGACGGTGCCGTGCTCACCGACCTCCGGCTCCTGCGGCAGATACACCAGGTCGGCCGGCACGCTCAGGGTGCCCGAATCCGGGGTGTCGACGCCGGCGAGCAGCCGTAGCAGCGTCGACTTGCCGGTGCCGTTCTCGCCGATCAACCCGAGCCGGGCGCCGGGCGTGACGGTCAGGTCGATGCCGTCGAGCACCGGCGGGCGGCCGGCGCGGGTGGCGTAGGAACGGACCAGGCCGTGCGCGGTGAGGGCATGCAGACCAGTGGCGAGTGACACGACGACGTCTCCGGAGAACGGAGGGAGACCGCGGGGGCAGGTGCCGCGTCCGCAGTCGGTGGTGTCGTCAGAGCCTCATGATGATCACGAGGATAGACCGGCCGCCGCCGTTCGCGCCAGCCGGTTTCCGGTCAGACGGCGGCGGCCGGGACCGCCGGTACCCGCCTGAACCGCGGGTGCAGCAGCACGAACGCCGTCACCACGGCCATCACGACCGCGCCGACGACGACCGGGAGCGGCGCCCACACGCCGTACAGCGCGGTGCCGGCGGTCGGGGCGATCACGAACGTCAGCCCGCTGGTCGCGGCGATCAGCCCGGCGAGCCCGCCCTGCTCGTCCCGCTCGACCAGCAGCGTCGGCCCCGCGGTGTAGCCGGGCATCGCGATGCCGAGGCCGAGCCCGATGAGCAGGATCGCGACGAACATCGGCACCGCGCCGGCATCCGGCACGAGCAGCACGAACCCGGCCACCGCGACGGTGCAGCCCACCCGCAGCAGCGTCGGGATCGTCCACCTGCTGCGGGGCACGACGACACCCTGTGCCACGACCATGCCCAGGCCGGCGGCCAGCATCGCGCCGCCGGTGACCAGGCCGGTGGTCTCGGCGTCGAGGCCGAACCGGTCCTGGACGAGGAACCCGGTGATGACCTGGATGAAGCCCAGCGCGGTGAACATGCCGAACCCGGCCAGCAGGAACGGCCACACCCGCGGATCGGTGGGGCGGACCCGCGCCGGCCGCTCGATCAGCTCGACCCGGGTCTCGCGGCGCAGCCGGAACACCACCAGCACGAGCCCCAGCGCGAGCAGCACCGGGACCGCGATCAGCGGGGTGATCAGCCCGAACACCGAGAGCACGCCGCCGACGACGGAGCCGGCGATCATCGCGATGCCCTGCACCGCGCCCACCCCGGCCATGCCCTTCACCCGCGTCCGTTCGTCGGGTGTGACGTCGGCGATGTAGGCCTGGGCGGTGGGCGGCACCGCGGCGATCGCGATGCCGAATCCGAGCCCGCGCAGCAGGACGAACAGCGCGAACAGCACCGCGGGCGCGAGCACCCCGGCCATCCCCAGCCCGGCCACCAGCGCGAACAGCGCCATGGCGACGACCCCGACCAGGAGCGCGGCGACGAGCACCGGCTTGCGCCCCCACGACTGCGAACGGCGGCCCCAGAACTGGCTGGTGAGGACGACCACGATCGCCGCTGTGCTGATCGTGGCGCCGACCTGCCACTCGGCCAGGTCGACCTCGCGGGAGAGCGGGGCGATGATCGGGTTGAGCGTCATCTGCCCGAGGAACACCAGGAACACGGCACCGAGCAGCAGCCGGACCTGGGGAGCAGGAGCGACGCCGTCCGGCGCGGCGGCGGATCGTACGGTCACGGGTGGGCCCTTCGGGTGCGATGGGGGCGGTGGGTGGCGGCGCGCTCGGGGACGCGGGTCACCTCGTCGACCGCGCCCGGGTACCGCTCCCCACACCCCGCCACGACGCGACCGCCCACCGCTGGAGCAGCGGCTTCCAGGGGCCGTCCAGGTCCGGCCACTCGGTACGGCGCAGCCCCCGCCGGCCTCTCGATGGCGAGGTGAGGCTCACCTCAGCAGAGTACGAGAGTGAGCCCTCGAAAACCAGGTCAGCGCCAGCCGTACCGGGACCGCAGCTGCTCGGCAACCCGATCGAAGCGGTTCCGGTCCAGCACAGCGCCCTCGCGGCGGATGCCGTGCTCGTCGACCTCGAGCACCCGGTCCAGCCGGATGTAGGAGTCGCGCCCCTCCCGGTCCCACGCCCCGGAGCCGATACCGACCCAGTCCGGGTCACCGGACCGCCGGTCCTGGCTGGACAGCATCAGGCCGAGCAGCTCGCCGCCGGAACGCCCGACGACCAGCAGCGGGCGGTCCTTGCCCTGGCCCGCGTCCTCCTCGTAGGGCACCCAGGTCCAGACGATCTCGCCCGGGTCCGCGGCACCGTCCGGCTCCGGCGCGTAGACGATCTCCCGGGCACGGTCGCCGGTGGGTGCGGTGCGCACGTGTGCGGCGGTGCCCGTCGCCCCCGGCCGCGTCCCGGCCGGACCCGGCTGCTTCTGCTTCTGCGAGTCCTTCAGCAGCTGCACCGCCATGTCGGCGGCCTTGCGCAGGACCGATCCCCAGTTGATCGCCATGGCGGTCAGCCTGCCGCACCCGCGCCCGGCGGCGTGCGCCAGGGCGGGCACGCGACCGCACCGGTGCGCGCGGGGCCCCGAACTGGGATCCTGATCGGACAGGTCCGATCGAGGAGGAGACACCGTGGAGATCGTGTCGTTGACCGCGGAGGCCGACCGTCAGCTCGTGCTCGCCCGCGAGGCGCGCAGCGGCCGCGCCGCACACACCGTCCGCGGCGCACACGACCTCGTGCTGCGCCAGACGCTCATCGCGCTGGCCGCCGGACGCGAGCTCGCCGAGCACGACAGCCCCGGGGAGGCGACCCTGCAGGTGCTGCGCGGCCGGGTCCGGCTGGTCGCGGGCGACGACACGGTCGAGGGCAGCGCCGGCGACCTGCTGACGATCCCGCCCCGGCGGCACGCACTGCTCGCCCTCGACGACGCGGCCGTGCTGCTCACCGTCGCCGACGAGCTGTCCTGAGCGCTGTCCTGAGCGCGGCCCCCGCACCCCGGACCGCCCCGCGCACGAACCGGCCCCGCACGCCGTGGGCGTACGGGGCCGGTGGTGGTCGCGGGGACAGGCGGGTCAGGCCTGCTCGCCCTCCTCCTGCTTCTCCTGCTCGGCGACGGCGGCCTTCACCTCGTCCATGTCGACGGACTTGACCTGGCCGATCAGGTCCTCCAGGGCTTCGGCGGGCAGCGCGCCGGGCTCGGAGTAGAGGACGACACCGTCACGGACGGCCATGACGGTCGGGATCGAGGAGATCCCGAACGCCCCGGCCAGGTCCTGCTGCGCCTCGGTGTCGACCTTGCCGAAGGTCACGTCCTGGTGCTGCTCGGACGCCGCGTCGTAGACGGGCGCGAACTGCTTGCACGGCCCGCACCAGGACGCCCAGAAGTCGATCAGGACGGTCGCCCCGGGCGAGCCCACGACGTCGTTGAAGTTGTCGGTGGTCAGTTCCACGGTGGCCATAAGGGGGGCAACGAGCCGGGTCCGGGCGTTGTTCCCGGGGCGTGTGGCCCGATCGGGCGAGGCCTCACACCGCCGCATCCGACGCCCGGCCGCGATGCGGCTCGATCACGTGGACGGCGCCGCCGGTGCCCTCGTGCCGCGCCTTCCAGGCCTGCAGGTGGTCGTGGGCGGCGTGGTCGAGGTAGTCGGTGGCCAGCCGCACGGTGACGTCGGTGCCGCGCGGCACCGAGTCCAGCTCGCGCGCCAGGCGCGGGACGGCCAGGAAGCTCACCGAACCCTCGACGACCAGCTCGTAGCCGCCGTCGGCGTCGCACTCCAGGTGCGGGCGGGACCGCACGGCCCGCCACAGCAGCATCAGCCCGGCCAGCACCAGACCGGCCAGCACGCCCTCGAGCAGGTTCAGGACGACCACCCCGGCCAGGGTGACGCCGTAGATGGGCAGCTCACCGTGGGTGCGCGCCGTCCGGATGTCGGCCGGCTTGATCAGTCCGGCGCCCATCACGACCAGCAGCCCGGCCAGCGCTGCCATCGGGATCAGCTCGATGATGCCGACCAGCACGATCGCGAACAGCGCGATCCAGAGACCGTGCAGCACGGCCGAGGCCCGGGTCCGGGCACCGGCGTTCACGTTGGCCGCGGACCGGACGATCACGCCGGTGACCGGCAGGCCGCCGACCATGCCGGAGACGGTGTTCGCGGCACCCTGGCCGAGCAGCTCGCGGTCGGCGTCGGTACGGATACCCGGCTTCATCCGCTCGACCGCGACCGCCGACAGCAGCGACTCGACACTGGCGATCAGGGCGACGGTCAGCATGCCCCCGAGCACGCCCGCCCAGTCCGACTCCGGCAGCAGCGGTGTCGACAGCGCGTCCAGCAGCGAGCCCCCCAGCTCGACCCGGACTACGTCGGTGAAGGGCAGCGCGACGACGGTGGCCAGCACGACGGCGACCAGCGCCGCCGGCACCACGGTGATCCTCGCCGGCAGCCGGTGCCAGCTCAGCATGA
This sequence comes from Pseudonocardia parietis, assembly GCF_017876315.1. GTDB lineage: Bacteria > Actinomycetota > Actinomycetes > Mycobacteriales > Pseudonocardiaceae > Pseudonocardia > Pseudonocardia parietis. Next base: position 5,260,700 of record NZ_JAGINU010000001.1, read on the forward strand.
CACCGACGACCAGGGCGCCGAGCATCAGCGCCGGCCAGGAGACGTCGGCGATCGAGCCGGGCAGCGCGGCCATCGAGGCGACACCGCCGGTCTGGGACTCGCCACCGAGCACCACGTTGATCTGCCCGAGGGCGATGGTGGCACCGATGCCGGCGAGCATGCCGTGCACGACGGCGGGCGGGATCGCCTGCGCGAAGCGGGCGAGCCGGGTGAGGCCGAAGACGATCTGCAGGACGCCGGCGCCCGCGGTGATGAGGCAGGTGGTCTCCCAGCCGAACCGGGCGACCAGCTCGGCGACGACGACGGTGAGCCCGGCCGCCGGTCCGGAGACCTGCAGCGGTGAGCCGCCGAGCAGGCCGGCGACGACGGCACCGACGACGGCGGCGACGAGGCCCGCGAGGATCGGGGCGCCGGAGGCGACGGCGATGCCGAGCGAGAGCGGCACCGCGACCAGGAAGACGACGATCGAGGCCGAGAAGTCGGCCCGTGCGTGCGGGAAGCCCCGGCCCGGCGGGGAGTGCTCGCCCCGGCCGGACTCGGCCGGCGCGTGCTCGTCCTGGGTGGTGCGGACGGGACTGGTGTTGCTGATGTTCTTGGAGTGATGAGACGGATGCACCGGTTCCTCCGTGGTCGGTCCGTGGGGCGCCGAGCCGCGACGGTGCGGCCGGCGGGAGCGGGCCGGCCGGCGCCACCGCGCGCACGAGCCCCGGCCCTTCGTCGGCCCACGGAAACGGACCCCGATGAGAAGCCTTCTCATCGATCCGGCCACGCACGACGAAACAGCCGGTCAGGATCGTTCACCCGCGCGTAACGTGATCGGGAGCACACGAAAGTGCACCCGGTCCGGTTGGCCCGCACCGGCCGCCGCCCGCGCACCGCAGGGTCCGCAGGCGGTCACGGTGGGCCACCGTGGTCCCGGGCTCTACGCTGGCCCGACCATGGCCACCCCGTTCCACGTCCCCGCAGCCGACCCCGACCCGGACACTTCGGACGGCTCCGCACTGCGCCGCCGCGAGCTCGGTCAGGCCTCCGCCCGCTCGCTGCTGCTCACCGTGCTCGGCGAGTTCGTGCTGCCGGCCGGCGAGCCGGTGTGGACGCGGGCGCTGCTGGAGGTGCTCGGCGCGCTCGGAGTGGAGTCCAAGTCGGCGCGCCAGGCACTGGCCCGCACCGCGGCCGAGGGCATGCTGAGCTCCGACCGGGACGGCAGGCGGGTGCGGTGGTCGCTGACCCCGGCCGGGGAGCAGCTGCTGTCCGAGGGCACCGCGCGGATCTACGGGTTCGGGACACCCGCCACCGAGTGGGACGGCCGGTGGCTGGTGCTGCTCGCGAGCGTCCCGGAGTCCCGGCGACGACTGCGGCACCGGCTGCGGACCCGGCTGGCCTGGGCGGGGCTCGGCTCCCCGGCGCCGGGGGTGTGGGTCTCCCCCGACCCGGGCAAGGAACCGCAGGTCGCCGCGGTGCTCGACGAGCTGGACCTGCGCGGGATGAGCAGCTCGTTCGTCGGGCGCTACGGCGGCATCGGGCGCCCGAGCGACGTCGTCGCCCAGGCCTGGGAGCTGGACCGGGTCGAGCAGGCCTACCACGAGTTCCTCGACGAGTTCGGGCCCGAGCTCGACCGTGCCGACACCGGCGACGGCGGCGGTGATGTCCTCGCCAACCAGGTCCGCCTCGTGCACGCCTGGCGGCGGTTCCCGTTCCTGGACCCGGAGCTGCCGACCGAGCTGCTGCCCGAACAGTGGGCCGGCGTCCGGGCCGCGGAGCTGTTCGCCACCCTGCACGCCCGCTGGGACGCGCCCGCCCGCGCCCGCTGGGCCGAGCTCACCGGCGTTCCCTGAGGCTGAGCGGCCGGCGCCCCGGCGACGGTCACCGGCCCTGGTAGGTCGCCTTCCCGGGGCCGTCGGTGAGGAACGAGGACACGGCCCCCCGCAGGTCGTCGGTGCCGAACAGCGCTCCGGAGATCTGCGGCGTCACCGCGTCCGCCGCCCGCACGCCGTCCCGCACCGCGGTGGAGACGATCCGCTTCGTCGCACCGTGCGCGACCGTCGGGCCCTGCGCCAGGCGGTGGGCGAAGGCGCGGGCGGCGTCGGCGAAGCCGTCGTCGGGCAGCACCCGGTTCACCACGCCCCACTCGTGGAGCACCGCGGCCGGATAGCGCTCCCCGGTCAGGACGAGCTCCTTGGCCCGGGCCGGACCGGCCCGCTCGGCGAGGCGCTGCGGACCGCCCATCGACGGCGTGAGCCCGACGACGATCTCGACCAGCCCGAAGGAGGCCTGCTCGGCGGCCAGCAGGAGATCGCAGGCCAGTGCCAGCTCGAAGGCCGCGGTGAGGGTCAGCCCGTGCGCCGCGAAGACGGTCGGGACCGGGAGGTCCTCCAGGGTGTGGGCCACCCGCAGCAGCCGGGACCACAGCGCGGTGCCCTGCCCGACCGGGTCGGGCCCCTCAGCGATATCCCGGAACGCGTGCACGTCGACGCCGCCGGAGACGACCCGGCCCCGTGCCTCGATCAGGACCGCGCGGGCCCGGTCCGGCCGGCCCGGCGCGGTGAGGTCGGCGAGCGTGGCGACCGCCGCCTCGAAACCGGCGAACACGGTGTCGTCGAACAAGTTCAGCGGTGGCCGGTCGAGCACGACGACGGCGACGTCGCCGTCCCGCTCGACGCGGACGGGAGGGTGGTCTGCGGTGGACATGTCGATGCCCCGTTCTCCTCGTGGTCGCGCGGACTTCTCGCGCGGACGACCCGCTCAGCGCAGAGGTTCGTTCCGCAAGCTTCTCTCAGCCCAGGCAGCCCGGGCCGAGCAGTGTCTTCAGGTCGCCCATCAACGCCGATGTGTGCATCACCTTCAGCGAGTCGTCCAGCTTCAGGGCGGTGATCTTGCTGCCGTAGACCAGGGACAGGTGCACCTCGGAGGTGCCCGGGTGGTGGGTCAGCACCTCCTTGAGCTTGGAGACCCGCTCCGGTGTGCACTGGTCGGTACGCAGGCTCACCCGGATCGGCAGCCCGCCCTCCCCCGCGGCGGCCAGCTCGGGCACCGCCAGGTCGTTGGCGATCAGCGAGACGCGGTCGTCGCGCTTGTTCACCCGCGCCTTGACCAGCACGATCGCGTCCTCGGCGACGTCCACCCCGACCACCTGGTACGAGCGCGGGAAGAACAGCACCTCGATGCCACCGGCGAGGTCCTCGATCTGCGCGGACGCCCAGGGCTCACCGTTCTTGTTCACCCGGCGGTTCACGTTCGCGAGGATGCCGCCGACCGTGACCTGCGCGCCCTCGGCGACCGAGCCCTCGACGATGTCGGCGATCGAGGTGTCCGCCTTCGCGGCGAGCGCCTGCTCGAGGCCCTGCAGCGGGTGCCCGGACACGTACAGCCCGAGCATCTCCCGCTCGACGGCGAGCTTGTGCTTGGTGTCCCACTCCTCCTCGGGGACCTTCACGTCAAAGATGCCACCGAGCTCGTCACCGCCGTCGCCGCCCGAGCCGTCCATCGACCCGAACAGGTCGAACTGGCCCATCGACGCGGCCTTCTTCGTGCTCATCACCGCGTCGATCGCGTCGGCATGCACCAGCAGCAGACCCTTGCGGGTGTGGCCCAGCGAGTCGAACGCGCCCGCCTTGATCAGCGACTCGACGACCTTCTTGTTGCAGACCACCGCGTCGACCTTGCGCAGGAAGTCGGAGAAGTCGGCGAAGTTCCCCTTCTCCCGGCGCGCGGCGACGATCGCGTCGACGACGTTGTGCCCGACGTTGCGGATGCCGCCGAGGCCGAACCGGATGTCGGTGCCGACCGGGGCGAAGTTGCGGACCGAGTCGTTGACGTCCGGTGGGAGCACCGTGATGCCCATCCGGCGGCACTCGGCCAGGTAGACCGCGGCCTTGTCCTTGTCGTCGCGGACCGACGTCAGCACCGCGGCCATGTACTCGGCCGGGTAGTTCGCCTTGAGGTACGCCGTCCAGTACGACACCACGCCGTACGCGGCGGAGTGCGCGCGGTTGAACGCGTAGTCGGAGAAGGGGAGCAGGATGTCCCAGAGCGTCTTGACCGCGGCCTCGGAGTAGCCGTTCTCCTTCATCCCGCCGGCGAAGGTGACGTACTCCTTGTCCAGGATCTCCTTCTTCTTCTTGCCCATCGCCCGGCGGAGCAGGTCCGCCTGGCCGAGGGAGTACCCGGCCAGGGCCTGGGCGATCGCCATGACCTGTTCCTGGTAGACGATCAGGCCGAACGTCTCACCCAGCACATCCTTGAGCGGCTCGGCCAGCTCCGGGTGGATCGGCGAGATCTCCTGCCGGCCGTTCTTGCGGTCGGCGTAGTCGTTGTGCGCGTTCGCGCCCATCGGGCCGGGCCGGTAGAGCGCGCCGACCGCGGAGATGTGCTCGAACTCGCTCGGCGCCATCCGGCGCAGCAGGTCCCGCATCGGGCCGCCGTCGAGCTGGAACACCCCGAGCGTGTCCCCGCGGGAGAGCAGCTCGTAGGTGGTGGCGTCGTCCAGCTCGACCTGGTCGAGATCGACCGCGGGCTTGCCGTTGAGGGTGATGTTCTCCAGGGCGTCGTCGAGGATCGTGAGGTTGCGCAGCCCCAGGAAGTCCATCTTGAGCAGACCGATGGTCTCGCAGACGCCCATGTCGAACTGGGTGATGACCGCGCCGTCGGACTCGCGCCGCTGGATCGGGATGACGTCGATCAGGGGCGTCGACGACATGATCACGCCGGCCGCGTGCACACCCCACTGCCGCTTGAGGCCCTCCAGGCCCCGCGCGGTGTCGACGATCTCCTTGACCTGCGGGTCCACCTCGTAGAGCGAGCGAACCTCGGTGGCCTCGGAGTACCGCTTGTGCGACGGGTCGAAGATGCCCGAGAGCGGGATGTCCTTGCCCATGACGGCGGGCGGCATGGCCTTGGAGATCCGGTCGGCGACCGAGTAGCCGGGCTGGCCGTAGAGCACCCGCGCCGAGTCCTTGATCGCGGCCTTCGCCTTGATCGTGGAGTAGGTGATGATCTGGGCGATCCGGTCCTCGCCGTACTTCTCGGTAACGTAGCGGATCATCTCGCCGCGCCGGCGCTCGTCGAAGTCCATGTCGATGTCGGGCATGGACACGCGGTCCGGGTTGAGGAACCGCTCGAAGATCAGCTTGTGCCGGATCGGGTCGAGGTCGGTGATGCCCAGGACGTAGGCGACCAGCGACCCGGCCGCCGAGCCACGGCCGGGGCCGCACCGAATGCCGACCGACTTGGCGTGCCGGATGAGGTCCGCGGTCACCAGGAAGTAGCCGGGGTAGCCCATCTTGATGATGACGCCGACCTCGTAGTTGGCCTGCGTCCGGTACCGCTCGGTGACGCCGTTCGGGAACCGCTGGTGCAGGCCCCGCTCGACCTCCTTGATCAGCCAGGACTCCTCGGTCTCGCCCTCGGGCACCGGGGCCTTGGGCTGCAGGTCCTGCCCGGTGGTGAAGTCGACGTCGACCCGCTCGGCGACGAGCAGGGTGTTGTCGCAGGCCTCCGGGTGGATCGGGTCCCAGAGCGCGCGCATCTCGTTCGCGGACTTGAGGTAGAAGTCCTGCGCGTCGAACTTGAACCGGTTCGGGTCGGCGAGGGTCTTCCCGGTCTGGACGCAGAGCAGCACCTCGTGCGCCTTGGTGTCGTCCGGGTAGGTGTAGTGCAGGTCGTTGGTGGCGAGCCCGGGCAGGTCGAGGCGCTTCTTCAGCGCGAACAGGTCCTCCTGGACCCGCTTCTCGATCTCGATCCCGTGGTCCATCAACTCGCAGAAGAAGTTGTCCTTGCCGAAGATGTCCCGGTAGTCCGACGCGGCCTGGCAGGCGCCCTCGAAGTCGTTCTGCTGGAGCAGGCGGGCGACCTCGCCGGACGGGCAGCCGGTGGTGGCGATGATCCCCTTGCCGTACTGCTCGAGGAGCTCGCGGTCCATCCGGGGCTTGTAGTAGTACCCCTCGAGGCTGGCCAGTGAGGAGAGCCGGAAGAGGTTGTGCATCCCCTCGGTGTTCTCGGCCAGCAACGTCATGTGGGTGTACATGAGGTCGGGGTTGTTCTCGCTGCCGTTGCCGAGCGCGGTGCGCTTGCGCTCGTGCCGCGATCCCGGCGCGAGGTACCCCTCCATGCCGATGATCGGCTTGATGCCCGCCGCCTTCGCCTTGCGCCAGAACTCGAAGGCGCCGTAGACGTTGCCGTGGTCGGTCATCGCGATCGCCGACATCTCGTGCTTGGCGGCCTCGGTGAACAGGTCGTCGAGCCGTGCCGCCCCGTCGAGCATCGAGAACTCGGTATGGGTGTGCAGATGGACGAAGGAGCCTGCCCCGCTGGCCATAGGTGTTCCGTGCTCCTCTCCCGCGCCCTGGGGTGGCGCGGTGCTTCCCCGGTCGTGCAGGTCGTGCAGGTCGTGCAGGTCGTGCAGGTCGTGCAGGTCGTGCAGGTCGTGCTCGCAACGCTCGCCGCGCCCGTGGCGACGCGCGCCGTGGGCGTGCTCACCATCGATCACGGCGGCCGGCCGCGCGCGGGGCCGGCATCCCGGGCGACGCCTGGCGGGGGCCGCACGGGGTGCCGGTCGGACCCCGCTGCGGGGTCGAGCCGACCGGATCGGTGAGAGACCCAGACTAGCCGCGGGGTCCGACAGTTCCGGCGACGGCGGTGTGTCGCGCCCGACCTCGGCGTGTCGGTCCTGCTCACGGTCCCGCGGGCCGGACGACGGCGTGTCGTGCCGCCCGGACGCCGAGCACCAGGGCCCGGATGCCGCACGCGTTGCGGGGGCCGGTGCGGGAACGAGGTCCGGATCAGCCGGTGGGGACGGGGCCGTCGTCGGGGGGCGGGGTCGCGGCCGTGGTCTGGGCCGGCAGCAGAGGGGACAGCGCGAGCTCCTGCACCGTGGTGGCCGGTGGCGCGGCATGGACCGCGCGGACGTCGGCGCGGGCGGCCAGCGACTCCAGGCCCGCCCGGTCGGCGGTCACCACCAGCGCGATCACGCAGGCGCAGCCGGGCTCGGCGAGCGCGCGCCGTTCGGCGGCGGCGACGGCGGCCCGGCGGGTCAGCGCCTCGCGGGCCTCGGGGTTCGTCGCCCCGCCGACGGCCTGCGCGGTGCGTCCGGCGTCGGCCTCGGCACCGAACGCGGCCCGCTCCCGGGCCACCCCGAGCGCCGCGGCCGGGTCGCCGGTACCGGTGACGGGTTCGAACCGCAGCGCGGTCTGCACCCGGTCGATCGGCACCCGGAACACCGCGGTCCCGACACCCGCCGGTGCCACGGCGGCCGCCGCGGTCGCGTCCAGCGGGCGGGAGAACTGCACCAGCGCCGGCGCGGCCTCCCCCGCGGCCGGGAGCTGGGCGGGCAGCGACGCGAGGTATTCCCGCACGTCCTGCCCGGGGTCGGGGCCGAGCCGTACCGATCCGGTGGCCGGCGGCGGCCCGGTGGACGGCCCGGACCCGGCCGCCCACACCGCGCCGACGAACACCACGCCCAGCACCGCGACGACCACCCACCAGCCGCGGGTGCTCAGCCCCGTCACCGGGGCCCGGCCACGCCCCGCGGCTCCGCGAGGGGCATCGTCGGGGCGGACGCGGCGCGGCTCACGGGTCCCGCAGCGTCTCGAGCGCGGCGGCCAGGTCGTCCGGGTAGGGGCTGGTGTACTCGACCTGGCGCCCGTCGGCCGGGTGCTCGAAGCCGAGGGTGCGCGCGTGCAGCCACTGCCGGGTCAGCGCCACCCGCTTCGCCAGTGTCGGGTCGGCCCCGTAGGTCAGGTCGCCCACACACGGGTGGCGCAGCGCGGAGAAGTGCACCCGGATCTGGTGGGTGCGCCCGGTCTCCAGGTGCACGTCGAGCAGGCTCGCCGAGCGGAACGCCTCCAGCGTGTCGTAGTGCGTGATGCTGGGCTTGCCACCCTGGAGCACCGCGAACCGGTAGTCGTGGCGCGGGTGCCGGTCGATCGGGGCGTCGATCGTGCCGGACGACGGATCGGGGTGGCCCTGCACGACGGCGTGGTAGCGCTTGTCGACGGTGCGTTCCTTGAACGCCCGCTTCAGCACCGTGTACGCGTGCTCGGACTTGGCGACGACCATCACGCCGGTGGTACCGACGTCGAGCCGGTGCACGATGCCCTGGCGTTCCTCGGCGCCCGAGGTCGACAGCCGGGTGCCGAGCGCGGCGAGCCCGCCGGTGACGGTCGGCCCGGTCCAGCCCGGCGACGGGTGCGCGGCCACGCCGACCGGCTTGTCGACGACGACGATCTCGTCGTCCTCGTGCAGCACGACCAGGCCCGCGACGACCTCGACCGGTCCCTCGATCACCGCCGGGGCAGGCGGGTCGGGCAGCTCGATCTCCAGCCACGCCCCGCCCGGCAGCCGGTCGGACTTGCCGGCGTCGCGGCCGTCCAGCTGGACCCGGCCTGCCTCGGCGAGCCCGGCGACGACCGTGCGCGACAGGCCCAGCAGCCGGGAGAGCCCGGCGTCGATGCGCATTCCGTCCAGTCCGTCCGGGACCGGCATGCTCCGCAGTTCACCCATGTCTCAGCCCCGCGTTCCGTCGATCTCGATCCCGCGCAGTGCCATCAGCACCAGCAGGATCCCGCCGCACACGATGCCCGAGTCGGCGATGTTGAACACCGGGAAGACACTCCCGTCCGGGGAGAACGCGGCGAGCATGTCGACGACGTGCCCGCGCATCGGCCCGGGTGAGCGGAAGAACCGGTCGATCAGGTTGCCCAGCGCGCCGCCGAGGACCAGGCCGAGCCCGACCGCCCAGCCGGTGGAGGCGAGCCGGCGCGCGATCCGGATGATGACGCCGACGACGACGACCGCGACGATCGTCAGGATCCAGGTGTAGCCGGTGGCCATCGACCAGGCGGCGCCCGGGTTGCGCAGCAGCGTGAGGTAGAAGAACCCGTCGATCACCGTGACCGGTTCCTCGCCCTCGAGCGTGGCGACGGCGGCGATCTTCGTGATCAGGTCCAGTGCGAGCACGGTGCCGGCGATCCCGGCCAGCAGGAGCGTCCCGCGCCGCCGGACGGCGGGATCGACGGGTGTCTCGCTGGCAGGGGGATCGGCGCTCACGGGCCCGATTATGACGATCGGTCCCCGCCCTCGTACCGGCGGACCGGCTCACCGGGTCAGGGTGACCAGACGAGGGTGACGGCGGCCCTGCGGCGGGGCGGGATCCCCGCCAGCGCCTCGGCGACCTCCGGCACCCGCTCGGCGGGCAGGCACAGCCGCCGGGCCACCCACTCGGGCCCGTGCGGCAGCCGCTGTTCGCGCTCCCAGTGATGCACCCCGGGCTCGATGCCGAACTCCTCGCCGAGCACCGCGACGGCGTCGGCCGCGGTGGCACTCTCCGGCCGGTGCACGTCGTGGAAGTGCGCCCACAGCGGGTCCAGCCAGGCCATCGGGTGCTCGGGCAGCATCTCGACCACGACACCGCCCCCGCCGCCGCGGACCGCGTCGTTCAGGGCGGCGAGGAACGGGGGCAGGTCGACGACGTTGTGCAGCACGTGGTGGCAGAGCACGACGTCGTGCCGCCCGGCCCGCTCCGCGACGTCCGGCCAGCCGCCGTGCACGGTGCCGGACGGGAGGCGCCGCTCGCGCGCGGCCGCCGCGAACGCCCCGAGCATGTCGGCCTGCCGGTCGACCCCGACGACCCGCGCGACCGGTGACGGCTCGGGCCACGCGGCGGCGAAGGCGGCGTCACCGCCCCCGCAGCCGACGTCCAGCAGCGACGCCCCCGCGCAGGTCCGGGCCGCGGCCCGTTCGGCGAGCGCGCGGGCGGCGGTGCGGGACGGGGTGTCGGCAGGGACCGCCGGCGGGGCGAAGTCGGTGGGGACGTGCGTCCACGGGTCGGCCGGGGCCGCGCGCAGGATGTGCTCGGGGATCCCGCGCGCGGACTGGCGTTCCCGCCACCGTGTCGCCGCGACGCCCATGGGGCGAGAGTAGTGGGCCGTTCCACCCTGATCACGGATCGGGAAGCCCCGCGGCCACACATGGCCGTCTCGGTTCCCGACCCGTGATCACAGGCGTCAGGCCTTCGCGACCGCCGCCCGCAGCTCGGCCGACGCGCCGTCGGGGCCGACGACCTGGCCGGACGATGCCGCGCCGTCGGCGGAGCCGTAGGAGACCGCCGTCGCCAGCACCTCGCCCGCGACGAACGCCTCGTGTACCCGCACCGCGTCGAGCACCAGGTCCGGCCCGTCGAGGGTCAGCCCGATCCGGTCGGACACGGCGAGCCCGGCGTCGCGGCGGGCCTGCTGGACGACCCGGACGACGTCGCGGGCGGTGCCTTCCGCGGCCAGCTCCGGCGTGACCGTCGTGTCCAGCACGACCAGTCCGGCGTTCCCGGGCAGGGCCTGCGTCCGCTCGGGGTCGGCGGCGACGAGCTTCTCGGTGAACTCGCCGTCGTTCAGGGTGATCCCGGCGGTGAGGACGGTGCCGTCCGCTTCGCGCTGCCACTCCCCCGCCTTGACCGCGCGGATGCACTTCTGGACGTCGCCGCCCAGGCGCGGTCCGGCGGCCCGGGCGTTGACCGCGATCTCGAACCGGCCGTGCGCGGCGACGTCGTCGGTCAGCTCGACCGAGCGCACGTTGACCTCGTCGCGCAGCAGCCCGGTGAACGGCTCCAGGGCCGCGGCGTCGGCCGCCGCCACGGTGAGCCCGGGCAGTGGCTGGCGCACCCGGACCTTCGACGACTTGCGCAGCGACAGCGCCGCCGAGGCCACCTGCCGGGTCCGGTCCATGCCGGCGACCAGCTCGTGGTCCCGCGGCAGGCCGACGTCCACGGCGTGCGTCGACACCGAGGGGTCCGACCCGCCCGGCCAGTCGGTCAGGTGCACCGACCGGCCACCGGTCAGCCCGCGCCAGATCGACTCGGTGGTCAGTGGCAGCAGCGGCGCGGCGACCCGGCAGGTCACCTCCAGCACGGTGTGCAGGGTGTCGACGGCGTCGCGGCGCACGGCGTCGTCGGCGGACCAGAACCGCTCCCGGGAGCGGCGGACGTACCAGTTGGTCAGCGTCTCGGCGTGCTCGCGGATCCGCTCACAGGCCCCGGCGATGTCGTAGGCGTCCATCGCCGCGGTGACGCCGTCGACCAGATCCGCGGTCTTGGCCAGCACGTAGCGGTCCAGCACGTGCGGCGAGTCGGTCCGGAAGGTGCCGCGCTGCTCACCGGCATAGAGCGACAGGAAGTACCAGGTGTTCCACAGCGGCAGGATCGCCTGCCGGACGCCCTCGCGGATGCCCTGCTCGGTGACGACCAGGTTCCCGCCGCGCAGGATCGGGCTCGCCATGAGGAACCACCGCATGGCGTCGGACCCGTCGCGGTCGAAGACCTCGTTGACGTCCGGGTAGTTCTTGCGCGACTTGGACATCTTCGCGCCGTCGTCGCCCAGGACGATGCCGTGCGCCGAGCAGTTGCGGAACGCGGGCCGGTCGAACAACGCCGTGGCCAGCACGTGCAGCGTGTAGAACCAGCCGCGGGTCTGGCCGTTGTACTCGACGATGAAGTCGCCCGGGTAGTGGTGCTCGAACCAGTCCGCGTTCTCGAACGGGTAGTGCACCTGGGCGAACGGCATCGAGCCGGACTCGAACCAGCAGTCCAGCACCTCCGGGACCCGGCGCATGGTGCTCGCGCCCGTCGGGTCGTCCGGGTTGGGGCGGGTCAGCTCGTCGACGTAAGGCCGGTGCAGGTCGGTCGGGCGCACACCGAAGTCGCGCTCCATCTCCTCCAGCGAGCCGTAGACGTCGGTCCGCGGGTAGCGCGGGTCGTCGGACTGCCACACCGGGATCGGGCTGCCCCAGTAGCGGTTGCGGGAGATGCCCCAGTCCCGGGCGCCCTCGAGCCACTTGCCGAACTGGCCGTCCCGCACGTGCGCGGGCGTCCAGTTGATCTGCTGGTTCAGCTCGACCATCCGGTCCCGGAACTGCGTGACGCGCACGAACCAGGAGTCGACGGCGCGCTGGATGAGCGCGTTGCCGCAGCGCCAGCAGTGCGGGTACGGGTGGTCGTAGGTCTCGTGGCGGAGCAGGACACCCTGCACGTGCGGGTTCGTCCGCTCCTTCAGGTCCCGGATGATCTGCGGGTTCGCGTCGAAGACCTGCATCCCGGCGTACGGCGGCACCTCGACGGTGAACTCGCCGCGGGAGTCGACCGGGTTGGCGACCTCGATGCCGGCCGCGTCGGTGACCTCCTTGTCCTCCTCACCGAAGGCGGGCGCGATGTGCACCAGGCCGGTGCCGTCCTCGGTGGTGACGTAGTCCGCGGCGAGCACCCGGTGGGCGTTCTCGCGGCCGGCGAAGAAGTCGAACGGCGGGGTGTAGGTCAGCCCGAGCAGCTCGGAGCCCTTCATCCGGGCACGCACCGGCGGCTCCTCGCCCAACTCGCGGGCGTAGGCGGCGACCCGGGCCTCGGCGAGCAGCCAGCGCTCCCCGTTCGCCTCGACCACCACGTAGTCGACGTCCGGGTGCACGGCGGCGGCCAGGTTCGAGGGCAGCGTCCACGGCGTCGTCGTCCAGACCAGGGCGAGCGCGCCGTCGAGGTCGGCGTTGCCGGGTGCCGCGAGCCGCAGCCCGACGGTGACGGCCGGGTCCTGCCGGTCGAGGTAGACGTCGTCCATCTTGGTCTCGGTGGCCGACAGCGGCGTCTCGCAGCGCCAGCAGTACCAGAGCACGCGGAAACCGGAGTAGACGAGACCCTTGTCCCACAACGACTTGAACGCCCACATGACGGACTCCATGTAGTCCAGGTCGAGCGTCTTGTAGTCGTTGTCGAAGTCGACCCAGCGGGCCTGGCGGGTCACGTAGTCGCGCCACTCACCGGTGTAGCGCAGCACGGAGGTACGGCACGCCTCGTTGAACGCGGCCACACCCATCTCTTCGATCTCGGACTTGTGCTTGATGCCGAGCTGGCTCTCGGTCTCCACCTCGGCGGGCAGGCCGTGGGTGTCCCAGCCGAACCGGCGCTCGACCCGGTGCCCGCGCTGGGTGCGGTAGCGCGGGATCACGTCCTTGACGTAGCCGGTGAGCAGGTGCCCGTAGTGCGGCAGTCCGTTGGCGAACGGCGGACCGTCGTAGAAGACGAACTCGTCGGCCCCGTTCTCGCCGGCGGGGCGCTGCTCGACCGAGGCCCGGAAGGTGTCGTCGGCGTCCCAGGAGGCGAGCACGTCCTGCTCGAGCCGGGGGAACGTCGGATGGGCGGGGACCTCGGGATACCCGGTGTCGCTCACGGCTGCTCCTCGTGCGATGTCCGTCTCGCACGGGGACGACACCGGCCCGTTCGGGCCGCGCCGCGGTACCACCCCGCTTGCGCCCGCCGTGGCGCGCGCCTCTCGTTCAACGGCGATGACGGGCCGCTCCCGTCCGGTTCTACTCGGGCCCAGCCCTCGGGTGGCTGCGGCCGTTTCTTCCGGAGGCTCCCCGGTGATGGCCGGATCGGTGCCTGTGGAATCAGGGTAGCGCGGGCGGGCTCGCGAATATTCCGCAGCCCCGCGCGGCTACCGGACCTGAGCCGGGTGCCGCTCGGCGAGGGTCCGGTTCGGCGAGCACCAGCCGCACGGGGTGAACCCGAGCTCGACCGCCTCGCTGACCGGCAGCGGGATCACCGCCCGGCCGGACAACGCCCGGCAGGTCTGCACGTGGTAGCGCGGGTGCTCGTCGATGACCAGTACCTCGTCGGGCAGCCGGGCCACCACGTTCGCCGCCGTCGGGTCGCGGGGCTCCTCGGGGGCCTCCCCGTCGACCGGCGCCTGCGTGGTGTCGGCAGCGCCGCCCTGCGCCGGGGCACCGCCGGTCGGGGGTGCGTCGCCCCCGCCACCGGACGGGTCCGGCGATCCATCGGTGCCCGCGCCCGCCACCGCTGCGGTCACACCGGCGCCTGCCGGGGGGCCCGCCGTGTCGGCGGGCCGGCTCTGGTCGGTGCCCTGCGCCGCCGCCGGGACGGCCGTCGTGGCTGCCGCCGGTCCGCCTCCGGCGTCCGCACCGGTCGCGGAGGTGGCAGTAGACGTGGCCGTGGTGGCCTCGCCGGGCCGGCCGTCACCGGCCGGGCCCTGGGCCCGTTCGCCGGAGCCCGCCCCGAATCCGGGATCGTCACCGGGGCTCCGGTCGGAGCCGGCCGCAGCACCGGCCGCGGCTGCACCGGCGGTCGCGGCCCCGGCCGCCGTCGCGACCGTCACGTCGTCGTGCCGGCTCCCGCCGGGATCTCCCGGCGCGGACCCGCCTGCATCGGCCCCCGTGGTGTCCGGGGCACCCTCGCCGCCGGCCACCGGCCCGGAGGTAGTGGGGTCACCCGCCGGAACCGCGCTGCCCTGGCGGGGAACAGCACCGTCCTCGGCATCGTCCGGGCGACCACCGACCGGCGCACCGGATCCGGCTGAGCCGGATTCGGCTACGGAGAGTGACGAAGAACCACCCGGACGGGAAACGCCGGGCGGTCCCTGTGCGGAGCCGGACGGCCGGACGACCGGCATCTGGATGGTCGGTTCGGACGCGTTCGCGGCGTCCGGCGACGTTCCGGCCGCCCCCGCGGGACGTACGGAGCCGCCGGCGCCGCCGGTCTCCGGGCGGACGACCGGCAGCACCTGCGTCGCCGGTTCCATGTCCGGGCCGGAGCCCGCCATCGCCCGCTCCGGCGGGGCACCGATCGCGGCCCCGCCGCTCTCGGACCGGTCACCGGCCCGCACCGCGGACCGGGTCTGCCACCAGTCGTAGAGCAACGCGAGGCCGGCGAGCAGGCTGATGCCCACCGACGTCCAGGCCAGTGCCACCACGTGCAGGAACCATCCTGCGAGCAGTAGCACCAGCGCGATGACCACGAGGATCAGGACCAGCACCAGCATCGGCGAACTCCGTCGGTCGGCAGCGGCACCCGGCCACTACCCGGTCGTCGTCGGTCGTCTCGGGCGCGCCATCGCGCGCCCGAGCGTCAGCTTCCGGTGTCGGCCCGCTGGCCGTAACCGGAGGCGGCATACCCGCCGTTCGAACTCGACCGGTTGGCAGTGCTGCCGGAGCTGTCCGACGGAGCGGCCGACCCGCGTCCTTCCAGGTCGCGCAGCTGCGACTCCAGATAGGTCTTGAGCCGGGTGCGGTACTCCCGCTCGAAGGTGCGGAGCTCGTCGATCTTCTTCTCCAGCACGGACTTGTCGCGCTGGATGGCGCCCATGATCTCGTTCTGCTTGCGCTCGGCCTCGCTGACCAGGCCCGAAGCCTTGTCCCGCGACTGCCGCTCGAGCGTCTCGGCCCGGCCACGGGCGTCGTTGAGCATGGTCTCGGAACGCGTGCGGGCGTCGTTGACCAGGCCGTCGGACTTGGTGCGCGCGTCGGAGAGCAGCTGCTCGGACTTCGTCCGGGCGTCCGACAGCATCGTGTCGGCCTCGTTCTTGGCCTCGGCGGTGAGCCGGTCGGCCATCTCCTGGGCCAGGCCCAGGACCTTGGCGGCCTGCACGTGGTGGTCGCCACCGTCGGAGTCGGAGGCGCCGGCCAGCTGCGGTGCCGGCGCACCGACCCCGCGGCCCATCGGAGTGGGCGAGGCCTGTTGCAGCGCCTGGGTCTGCGCCGGAGCCGGCTGGCTACGGGCCTCCTCCAGGTCGGCCTCGGCGTCGCCGAGGCGCTGCTCGAGCTGCGCGACCTGGTCGCGCAGGTCGTCGTTCTCACCGATCAGTCGGGCCAACTCGGCCTCGACCAGATCGAGGAAGGCGTCGACCTCGTCCTCGTTGTATCCCCGCTTCCCGATCGGGGGTTTGCTGAACGCGACGTTATGAACGTCGGCGGGCGTCAGCGGCATCGGATCACCTCATGCGGTCCTCGGCGGCACTCCCGGGTGACTGGGGCTCATCCCAGGAGCTGTGATCTGACGGCGGTCATCGCGATGAACACCACCAGCACCAGCACCATAATCGACAGGTCCAGTCCTACGCCTCCGATGCGGACGACAGGAATCACTCTCCGCAACAACTTGACCGGAGGATCGGTCACGGTGAAGACGACCTCGAGCGCCACCGCGGGCGGTCCGGCGGGATGCCACTGGCGGGCGAACGAGCGGACCATCTCGACGACGATCCGGGCTGCGAGCAGCAGCCAGAAGAAGAACAGGACGTAATAGACCAGGAAGCCGATGGCGGTGGACACGGCTCAATCCTGTCGGAAAGCTCCGCGCTCGGCGAGCCTGCGCGCGTCGTCCGCGGACACCTCGACGTCCGCGGGGGTGAGAAGGAACACCCGGTCGGTGACCTTGTCGATCGAGCCGCGGAGCGCGAACGCCAGGCCGGCGGCGAAGTCGACCAGGCGCTTCGCTGCCGCGCCGTCCAGGTCGGTGAGGTTCATGATGACCGGCACACCGTCGCGGTAGCGCTCGCCGATCGTGCGCGCCTCGTTGTAGCTGCGCGGGTGCAGCGTGGTGATCGAGGCCGGCGCGGCGGCGGCGCGGTCGCGCTGCTCGGGCACCGCCGACGGGACCGGTGCGACCGGCGCCGAGCGCTCCTCGCGCAGCGGTTCCCGGGAGGGGGGTCCGAAGGCGTCCGGGTCCATCGCGAGCGATCCCCGCACGGCCGCTCCGGGGCCGCCACCGATGGGTGTCGGGGGCGCTCCCCGGTCTCCGGGGAGCGACGCCATGTCCCGCTCACCGCGCGGATCCTGCCGCACGGCGCGCGCCGAACGGACGGGTTCTCGCGCCGTACGGGCGCCCCAGCCGTCGTCGTACCCCGCGGGGACGTCGTAACGGTCGTCGGGGTAACCGTCCGGGTCGTTGAAACGGCCCCCGGCGCCGGACCAACGGTCACCGCGCGGGCCGGGCTGCTGCTCGCGGCCACCCCGGAAGCGCTCCGGTTCGTCCGCGTAGTCCATCTCGTCGGCCGGGACCATGCCGAAGTAGGCCTTCAGCCGGTACATCGCGCTCATCCGCTGTCCCCTCGCAGTACTGCTCGACTCCGTACGCGCACCCAGGCACGCACCCGCGTTCTGGCGACGGTCTCGCCGATGGCCCGGTACCCGCACCGACCAGCGATTACTCTGAGGCTATCCGGCGTTCCCCCACCAGGGCCGTACCGACACGCACCACTGTCGATCCGTGGTCGACGGCGACCTCCAGGTCGGCGCTCATCCCGGCCGACAGCTCGGTGGCCCCCGGATGCCGTTCCCGGACCCGCCGGGCCGCCTCGGCGATCTCGGCGAACGCCCGCTCCGGCTCCCGGTCCAGCGGCGCGACGGCCATCAGGCCTGCCAGCTCGAGGCCGGGCAGGTCCCTGACCAGGTCGGTCAGCTCGTCGAGGCCGTCATCGGGGACGCCGCCGCGCTCCGGGTCACCGTCCACGCTGTACTGGACGAGGACCGGCAGCGGCCCGGATCGCTCGCCCCGGTCCCGGGCCTTCGCGACCTCCTTGTCGATCGCCCGGGCCAGCCGCGGCGAGTCGACGGACTCGATACACGTCACCCACGGGAGCACCGCGCGTACCTTGTTCCGCTGCAGCCCGCCGACGAAGTGCCAGCGCAGGTCTGCGCCCGGGCGCAGGGCCGTCACCTCCGCCACCTTGGTCGCCGCCTCCTGGGCGCGGTTCTCGGCGAACCCGGTGAGACCCAGGTCGATCAGGTCGGCCACGTCGGGGGCGGGCACGGTCTTCGTCACCGCCAGCAGGGAGACCTCGTGCGGGTCCCGCCCCGCGGCCCGGCACGCCGCGTCGAGGCGTGCGCGGACGGCACCGAGCCGTTCCTTCAGGTCCGCCGTGCGTTCGGGAGGGTTGGAGTCGGCCACGCCGTCATCGTGCCGCGCGGGGCGGGGTACGGCGAGCGTCGCGCGCGTCACGCGGGTCCAGCCAGGTGATCGCGGCCTGCCGGCCGCAGCGACCCTCACGGCGGTGGCTGTACAGGTCGGGGTCCTCGATGGTGCAGCGCGGGTCGGTGCCGACCCTGGTGACGCCGAGGTCGGCGAGCCGGCGGGTCAGCCCGGCCCGCAGGTCGAGTCCCGCGGTCCCGGTGCGGGTGGTCGACGCGCTGCCCGGCAGGGCCGCCTCGACCTCGTCCCGCATCGCGGCGGGCACCTCGTAGCAGCTCCCGCAGACGGCGGGGCCGAGGAGGACCTCGAGCCGCTCGGTGGTGGCGCCGAGCGCCGTCATCTGCTCGACCACCGCGTCGAGCACACCCGACGCGGCACCGGACCGACCGGCGTGCGCGGCCCCGACGACACCGGCGCGGGCGTCGCCGAGCAGCACCGGCACGCAGTCCGCGGCCAGCACGGCGATGCCGAGCAGCGGCACGTCGGTCACGACGGCGTCGACGTCCGGGATGTCCGGGGCCACCCCGCCGGAGCCGGGCCGGGCACGGGGTGGCTCGCGGAGCACCGCGACGTCACGGCCGTGCACCTGCCGGAGGAACACCAGCCCGGACAGGCCGAGCTCGCGAACCACCCTGGCCCGGTTCCCGGCGACGTCCGCGGGGTCGTCGCCGACGCCGAGGGAGAGGTTGAACCGGGCGAACGGGCCGCTGGACCGGCCGCCCGCCCGGGTGGTCATGACCCTGCGGACGCGCAGGCCCGACGGTGTCGGATCGACCGGTACGGCGGGCGGCGTCGGATCGACCGGCACCGCGGTCAGCGCCGCATGAACGGCGGGACGTCCACCTCGTCCTCGACCTGCTCCTGGGCGGGGCGGGCCGGCGCCGACGGGGTGTGGCCGCCGTGCGTCGCCGCGCCCGGGCCGGCCGCTGCGTCGGGCCCCGGGGCTGCGGGGGCGTCGGAGCGGATGTCCGGCTGGCGCGGCGCGGGTGCGGCCTGCTGGGCCGGGGGCAGCGTGCCCGTCCGCTCCGGGGCGGGCGGAACCGAGGTGGGCAGGTTCGGCGTGGTCTGCGCGCTCGCCTGGTCGCGTGCACCGGAACCGTACGCGGTGCCGCCGCCCTGGACCGGCGCCTGCGCCTGCGGGTTCTGCGGCGCGGGCTGGGTCTGCTGGACGGGCGCCTGCTGCTGGGCCTGCTGCTGCTGCGCCGGCTCGGCCGGCTTCTGGGTGCCCTGGCGGAAGACCGCCGGCTCCAGCTTCTTGTGGGTCGGCGTGCCGCCCTCGAAGCCGGCTGCTATCACGGTGACGCGCACCTCGTCGCCGAGCGAGTCGTCGATCACCGTCCCGAAGATGATGTTCGCCTCGGGGTGGGCGGCCTCCTGGACCAGCGACGCCGCCTCGTGGATCTCGAACAGGCCGAGGTCCGAGCCGCCCGCGATGGAGAGCAGTACTCCCTGGGCCCCGTCCATCGAGGCCTCGAGCAAGGGCGAGTTGATCGCCTTCTCGGCGGCCTGCACGGCGCGTCCCTCACCGCGGGAAGACCCTATTCCCATCAGGGCCGACCCCGCTCCGGACATCACCGACTTGACATCGGCGAAGTCCAGGTTGATCAGGCCCGGGGTGGTGATCAGGTTGGTGATGCCCTGGACGCCGGAGAGCAGCACCTCGTCGGCGGAGCGGAAGGCGTCCATCAGGGAGACGCCCACGTCGCCGAGCTGCAGCAGCCGGTCGTTCGGGATGACGATCAGGGTGTCGCACTCGTTGCGCAGCTGCTGGATGCCCTCTTCGGCCTGGCCGGCGCGGCGCCGGCCCTCGAAGGTGAACGGGCGGGTGACGACGCCGATGGTCAGCGCGCCGAGCTTGCGGGCGATCGCCGCGACGACCGGCGCTCCGCCGGTGCCGGTGCCGCCGCCCTCGCCCGCGGTCACGAAGACCATGTCGGCCCCCTTGAGGACCTCCTCGATCTCCTCGGCGTGGTCCTCGGCGGCCTTGCCGCCGACCTCCGGGTTCGCACCGGCGCCGAGCCCACGGGTGAGCTCGCGGCCGATGTCCAGCTTGACGTCGGCGTCCGACATCAGGAGGGCCTGGGCGTCGGTGTTCACCGCGATGAACTCGACGCCCTTGAGGCCGACCTCGATCATGCGGTTGACGGCGTTCACGCCGCCGCCACCGATGCCGACGACCTTGATCACGGCCAGGTAGTTGTGCGGGGGCGTCATGCGCGGCACCTTCCAGTCGCTCGGGGGTCCGGTCCAGCTCCGGGTGCCCCGGGCCTTCACGGTGGAACGCTAAGTCGCTCACCTGCCCGGGTCCAGCAGGCGCGCCGCGCGCCGACAACACCCCGCCCGGGTGGTACATGGTTCCCGGTCACGTGAAACGCGCACCGTGGCCGGGTCGTCACGCTACGCCGACAGGTCCCAGGGCCGGGCCGGGGGCGGCGGGCCGGTTGGGCCGCACGGCGCCGGTGCCGGGGCTCCGGCCGGGTGAGCCGTAACCGCCGTCCGGGTGGGGCGCGACGCTCGATGGTGGTGCGCGGGCGGGAGCGTCACCGGGCGCGGACGGTGACCAGGGCGGGACTCGACACGTCGTAGACGGCGCCCTCCCGGCTGAGCAGCGGTTCCAGGACCGCGGCGCGCTGCGGGGTGGCGGCGGTGTCGGCCCAGGGCCCCCACAGCACCCGGCGGTCGTCGGTCAGACCCAGCTCGAAGGTGCTGCCGCCCTCGCCGAGCGACAACGTCTGCACCTGCTCACGGACCGGCTCCGGCAGCGCCTGCAGCACGGCGACGGCGGCGAGCGTGGCCGGGTCGTCCGGGGCGACGGTCGGCAGCTGCAGCCGGGGCAGCCGGACGTCCGGCGGCGCGGCGCGGTAGGCGAACCCGCTCACGTCGATGAGCTGGAGCCCCTCGGGCGTCTCGGCCAGCGCGGCGGGGGTGCGTTCGGTGATCGCGACCGACAGCGTGTCCGGCCAGGACCGCCCGACGTCGACCGCGGCCACGCCGGGGATCGCGGAGACGCGGGCGGTGACCGCGCCGGTGTCGACGGCGGCCAGCGGGATGCCCAGGTCGACGGCGACGGCGTCCTCGACGTCCTGGACGGGGATCTGCCGGGTGCCGGTGACCGCGACCGACGCGACGCCCGGACCGTACTGGGCCAGCGCCCACCAGCCGGCGGCCGAGAGCCCGATCAGCATGACGACGACGGCCGTGAGCAGTGCGAACGCGCGCCGGCGCCGGTAACGCGGGTCCCGGGTGCGGTTCTGCTCGGCGGTTCGTGCGGCGGCGCGCTCGCGGACGGCGACCGCAACGGTGTCCCGCCGGCCGGTGCGCCGGCGCCGGCTCGTCGGCTCGGACCCCTCCGACCGCTCCGACCGCTCGGCTGCCCGGCTCTCCCGGATCCGGCGGGCGCGCTCGGCGGCGCGCCGCTCCTGGTCGGGGGTGCGACGGGCGCCCCCGGCCGGGCCGTCGCCGTCGCCGTCGTCGCTGCCCATCGAGCCCCCGTCCGTGTCCTGGGCCGGGCGCGGTGCCGCGCCCGGGCCCGTCATCTCCCGTTCAGTCCCCGCCGCCGGCCAGCTCGCGCAGGATCTCCGGGCCGAGCACGGTGACGTCCCCGGCTCCCATGGTGATCACCGTGTCGCCCTCGACGGCGAGCGCCGCGATCGCCGCGGGGGTCCGCTCCCAGGACGGTGCGCGGTGCACCCGCTCGGCAGGCAGCCGTACCTCGTCGGTGATCAGCGCCGGTCCGACACCGGGCTCGGGGTCCTCCCGGGCACCGTAGACGTCGAGCACCATCACCTCGTCCGCGAGCGACAGCGACGCGCCGAACTCGCGCGCGAACAGTCGTGTCCGCGAGTAGAGGTGGGGCTGGAAGGCGACCAGCACCCGTCCGCGCCTGCCGTGCGCGACCGGCGCGGCCTCGCGGGCGGCGCGCAGCGTGGCGGCGACCTCGGTGGGGTGGTGGGCGTAGTCGTCGTAGACGGACACGCCGCGGACCCGGCCCTTGAACTCGTAGCGGCGCTGCACGCCGCCGAACCCGGCGAGGCCGTCGAGCAGCGTGGCCGGGTCCTGGTCGACGGCGACCCCGGCGAGGAACGCTCCGAGCGCGTTGAGCGCCATGTGCTCCCCCGGCACCGACAGGACCAGCTCGTGCTCGGCGCCGGCCCGGCGGAACGTGGCGCGGGAGCCGGTGCCGTCCGGGGCGAAGTCGAGCAGGCGGGCGTCGCGCGGGCCGATGGCGGTGCGGCCGTAGCGCAGCACGGTGATCCCGGCCCGCTCGGCATGCACGGCGACGGCCTCGGAGCCCGGGTCGTCGGCGCAGGTGATGAGGGTGGCACCGGGGACGAGCCGGTCCAGGAAGCGTTCGAAGACGGCGCGGTAGGTCGCCTCGTCGCCGTGGTGGTCGAGGTGGTCGGGCTCGACGTTGGTGACGACCGCGACCGACGGGGCGAACGCGGTGAAGGAGCCGTCGCTCTCGTCGGCCTCGACGACGAACACGTCCCCGGAGCCGTGGTGTGCCCCGCTGCCCGACACCGACAGGTCCCCGCCGATGGCGAACGACGGGTCGGCGCCGGCGTGCTGCAGGGCGACGGTGATCATCGAGGTCGTCGACGTCTTGCCGTGCGTCCCGGCGACGGCGATCAGCCGGCGTCCCTCGGTGAGGGCCGCGAGCGCGACCGCCCGGTGGACGACGGCGAGTCCGCGCGCCCGGGCCTGGGCGAGCTCCGGGTTGGTCTCCCGGATCGCGGTGGACACGACGACGGTCGGCGGGTCCTCCCCCGCGGCCTGCAGGTGCTCGGCGTCGTGCCCGATCTCGATGCGGGCACCGAGCGCGCGCAGCGCGGTGACGGTGCGGGACTCGCGGGCGTCGGAGCCGGAGACGGTGACGCCGCGGGCCAGCAGGATCCGCGCGATGCCGCTCATCCCGGCACCGCCGATCCCGATCAGGTGCACATGCGTGCCGAGACCGTTCACCGCCCGGCCACCTCCATCACGATCCGGGCCAGCTTCTCGTCGGCCTCGCCGTGCCCGGCCGCCTTCGCCCGGCGGCCCATCGCGAGCGCCAGGTCCGGGTCGGTGAGCATCGGGATCAGCTCGTCGATCGCGCGTTCGCCGTTCATGTCCTCGTCCTGTACGAGCTTGCCGCCGCCGGCCTGCACGACGGGGCGGGCGTTGAGCGCCTGCTCCCCGTTGCCGTGCGGCAACGGGACGTAGACGGCGGGCAGCCCGACCGCGGTCAGCTCGGCGACGGTGGTCATCCCGGACCGGGCCAGTACGACGTCGGACGCCGCGTAGGCCAGGTCCATCCGGTCGATGTAGGGCATCGGGAAGTAGCCGGGCCGCGGATCGGCCGGGGTGCCGTCGCGCCCGTAGGCGTGCAGCACCGAGATCCCGCGCCCGGTGAAGGCGGGCAGGGACTCGGCCACGGCCTCGTTCAGCGTGCGGGAGCCCTGGGAGCCGCCGAAGACCAGCAGCACCGGCCCGTGCGGCGGCAGGTTGAAGTACGTCCGGGCCTCCGGGCGCAGCGCGGCCCGATCCAGGGTGGTGATCGTGCGGCGCAGCGGCATCCCGACGACCTCCTCGTTCGCGAGCCCGGTACCCGGTACCGCGGTGGCCACGGCCGCGGCGAACCGCGCCCCGACCTTGTTGGCCAGGCCGGCGCGGGCGTTCGCCTCGTGGACGACGATCGGCACCCGGCCGCGGGCGCCGAGGTAGGCGGGCAGCGAGACGAACCCGCCGAACCCGACGACGACGTCCGCCTCCACCGACTCGAGCACCTCGCGGACCCGCCGGACGGCGCCGAGGACGTTCCCGGGCAGCTTCAGCAGGTCGGCGCTGGGCTTACGGGGCAGCGGCACCGGCGGGATCAGCTCGAGCTGGTAGCCGCGGGCCGGGATCAGCTGAGTGTCCAGACCCTTCTCGGTGCCGAGCGCGGTGACCCGGGCGCCCGGGACGAGCCGGCGGATCGCGTCGGCGACGGCGAGGGCCGGCTCGATGTGCCCGGCCGATCCGCCGCCGGCGACGACGACGGACAGCGCGCCCGGCGCGGAAGCCGGAGCCTGCTCACCCGCCGGACGGGTGACGGCCGGGGGGAAGGCGCGGGTGCCGTCCTGGTCGGGAGCGCCGGGCACACCCGGGCCTCCGGGCGCTCCGGGTCCACCCGGCGCACCCGGGCCGCCGGGCGCCCCGGGCATGCCGGGTCCGCCGGGCATGCCCGGTCCGCCAGGCATGCCGGGTCCGCCGGGGACACCCGGTCCTCCTGGGCCGGCCAAGTTCGCGGGGCCGTTCGGTCCCCACTGGCCGGGCCTCTGCTGCTGCGGGCCCGGGCGGCCGGGGTGACCGATCTGGCCCTGCTGGCCCTGCTGGCCCTGCTGGCCCTGCTGGCCCTGCTGGCCCTGGAAGGGTGGCCGACCACCGAACGGGGCCTGCGCACCGGGGTGGGGTGGCTGCGGACCGGTCGGGTCGGGAGTTCCCGGCTGCCCCGTGGGGCCGGGTTGTTGTGCGGACTGCGGCGGCCCTGCCCACGCCTGATCGGGCCGGGGCCGGTTCGGCTGCTGGCCCTGCTGTCCCGGTCGGCCCGGCTGGCCCGGCTGCTGCTGACCCGCCGGCTGCTGGCCCGGCTGTTGCTGCGGGCCCGGCTGCGGCTGGCCAGGCTGCTGCTGGCCCGGGCCGGCCTGCGCTCGACCGGCCTGAGGCCGGCCCGGCTGCGGTTGCGCTACCTGCTGCTGTCCCGGCTGCGGCTGACCGGACGGCGCACCGCCCGGCTGCGCAGACGCCATCGGCCCGGGCTGTGCGAACTGGTGGGCCTCGTCCGGGGAGGTCCGGTTCGGCCCGCCGACAGGCGCCTGGGCTCCGCTCGAGGCGATGTCACCGGGCCGTCCGCCGGGCGCGGGCGGACCACCGTGTGCCCCGGGCACCGGACCGGAGCCGGGTCGCGGTCCGGTCGTGGGGAGCGCGGCGGTGGCACCGGCCGGGCCGCCCTGTCCCGGGCTGCCCTGTGCCGCACCCTGCGGGCCGGTCGCCGAGACGCCGCCACGCTGCTGCGCTCCGGCGGACCACGGGTCGGTGAACAAATCGGAGGCCTCGCCGGGAGTCCGCGGCGCGGTGCCCGGAGCGTCCGGCTGCCGCTCGACCGCGGACTGCGAACCGGTCCCGGATGCGTCGGCGCTGGTGGTACGCGGGCCGATCGCCGCCGCGCTCCGCGGCTGCTGTGCAGCGCCGGCCTGCGGCCCGGGCGCCGACGGTTCCGCGGCGGCGCCACGGTCCGGACCTCCGGAGCCACCACCGCGGGCCGAGGCACCGTTCGCCGGGCTGCCGTTCGCAGGCGCACCGTTCGCCGCGTCACCGTTCGCGGGCGTGCCGTTCGCCGGCACACCGTTCACCGGCCCGCCATTCGCCGAGCCACCATTCCCAGGCCAACCGTCCGCCGGGCCGCCATTCGCAGGCCCACCGTTCGCCGCGCCACCGTTCGCAGGCCCACCGTTCACAGGGCCACCGTTCGCAGGCCCAGGGTTCGCGCCACCGAGCGCCGGGCCACCGTTCCCCGGCCCTTGCGCACCGTGCGGCCCGGACCCCACCGCTCCCGGGTTCCGCGGACCGGAAGGCGTGAACAGCCCGCCCGGAGGCATGGCGCCCGGAGGCATCGGGCCGGACGGCTGAGCAGGACGGGACGACGGCACACCCGGCGGAACCCCCGGGCCACCGGGCCGCGACGCCGGACCGTCCCCCGGCCCGCGGTGGTCGTCGTCGCGGGCGGCGCCGGCCCGGGTGACACCGTTGCGGCCGGTCCCGTTGATCCCGCCGCCGTTGCGTCCGGCACCGTCATGCCCGGCACCGTCATGCCCGGCGCTGTCATGCCCGGCGCTGTCATGCTCGGCACCGTCGCGTCCGGCCCCGTTGCGACCGGCACCGTTGCGACCGGCACCGTTGCGCCCAGGACCGTTGAGACCGGCACCGTTGCTCCCACCCCGCGGATCGTCGCCCGCCACGGGAGATGCCCCCGGCCGGCCACCGCGCGCGTGCGGATCCCATCCCGTACCGGGCAGGCGCTGCGGTCCACGCGGCCCGCGCTCCTCCCCCGCCTGGGATCCAGCGGACGCGTCCGGGGCGACATCGGGGCCGCCGGGCACGTCACCGGGGACCTCCAGCCGCTCGGTGGCCGGGGCGTCCGGCGCAGGCCGGCCCGGCCACGACCCGGGAGCGGCCTCGTCGGCCGGGGTACCGAACACGACGCCGTCCGGCTCGACCGCGGGCCGGCTCTCCGCCGGACGTCCCATCGTCGGTCGCCCGCCGGTCGCGCCCGGCTGGGCCGCACGGTCGTCGCGGCCCGTGCCGCCGTCCCCCGTGCCGCCGGTCTGATCCGTGCCCGTCACGCTCTCGTGCCCCTCGCGTCGTCCGACTTCGTCCGGTCCCCTGCGGGGATCTCTCAGGTCCTCATCGCGCCGCCCACCGTGACGCCGGACCCGGCGCCCGGTAGGGCTGCGGGAGCGGGAGCCGCAGCAGCTTCGCCACGCGCCCCTGCCCGTCCTTCCGGAGCGCGGCGATCGCCTCCGGCTCGTGCCGGGCCGCATTGGTAATCAGCCCGAACAGGAACATGGTCACCACCAGCGAGGTGCCGCCGGAGGAGATCAGCGGGAGCTGCAGCCCCGTCACCGGCAGCAGCCCCACGACGTACCCGATGTTGATCGAGGCCTGGACGACCAGGCCCGCCGTCGAGGTCGCGACCACGATCCGCAGCCACGGGTCGACGTTGCGCGCCGCGATCCGCATGCCGGTGTAGGCGAGCGTCGCGAACAGCCCGAGCACCGCGAACGCGCCGACCAGGCCCAGCTCCTCGCCGATGATCGCGAAGATGAAGTCGTTGTGGGCGTTCGGCAGGTAGTCCCACTTCGCCCGGCCCTGCCCGAGGCCCACGCCGAACAGGCCACCGTCGGCCAGCGCGTACAACGCCTGCGTCGCCTGGTAAGCCGGGCCCAGCGGGTCCGCGGTGGACGGCGACAG
This sequence comes from Pseudonocardia parietis, assembly GCF_017876315.1. GTDB lineage: Bacteria > Actinomycetota > Actinomycetes > Mycobacteriales > Pseudonocardiaceae > Pseudonocardia > Pseudonocardia parietis. The sequence continues at coordinate 5,287,419 of NZ_JAGINU010000001.1, forward strand.
GAACGCGGTGATCCGGCTCACCCGGTACCCGGCGGTGAGGCCGAGGATCACCGCGCCGGCCAGCCCTCCACCGGCGATCAGCGCGAGCAGCTTCACCGGCGCCCCGCCGAAGTACAGCAGCGCGAGCATCACGATCCCGATCGAGACCGTCATGCCGAGGTCGGGCTGCAGCACCAGCAAGGTGAAGATCACCAGCGTGACCGGGACGACCGGGTTCAGCGCATGCTTCCACCGGTGCATCACGGCGCGGCGGGCGACCAGGACGTGCGCCCCCCACAGCGTCAGCGCGATCTTCACCATCTCGGACGGCTGCAGTGACACCGGCCCAAGTGCGAACCAGGACCGGGCGCCACCACGGACCGCGCCGATCCCGGGGATGAGCACCGCGACCAGCCCGATCACCCCGATGATCAGCATCGCCGGGGCCAGCGCCCGCAACCTGCGCGGCGGTACCCGCAGACCGACGTAGAACAGCACCATCCCGACGCCGCAGAACATCAGCTGCCGGGTGAACACCGAGTACGACGAGCCGCCGGTCACCGACGACGCCGACAGCACCATGACCAGCCCGAACAGGGTCAGCAGGCCGAACACGCCGAGAGTCAGGTGCAGCGAGGTGAGCGGGCGTCGCAGCCAGCGCCGCAGCCGTCGCACCCCGCCCTGGACGCCGGCCGCGACCGTCCGCGCGGCGGGGGCGGCCGGGCTCACCGCGGCGCTCCGTCGATCGGGGCACCGTCGATCGGGGCACTACCGGATCGGGCGGCGAGGCCCGCGACGGCCGCGGCGAACGCGTCACCGCGGTGGGCGTAGTCGCGGAACTGGTCCATCGACGCGGCCGCCGGAGCGAGGAGCACGACGTCGCCGGGCCGGGCCATCCCCGACGCGCGGCGGACCGCGCCGGGCATGGGGTCCTGCTGGTCGGAGGGCACCATCGGCCCATCGTCACCCGGTCGGGCCTCCTCGACCGGGAGGCCGGGGGCGTGTCGCGCGAGCGCCTCGACGATCGGCGCACGGTCCGTCCCGATGACGACGATCCCGGCCAGCCGGTCGGCGTGCGCGCCGGCCAGCGCCCCGAGCACGTCCGGCGCGACGCCCTTGAGCAGCCCACCGACGACCCAGACCGCCCGTGCGCCGGGGCGGCGGGCGGCGATCGCGGCCAGCGCCGCGTCGGCGGCGTGCGGGTTGGTGGCCTTGGAGTCGTCGAGGTAGGTGACGCCGTCGTGCTCGCCGACGGGCGCACTGCGGTGCGGCCCCGGGGTGAACGACGACAGCGCCGCGGCGATGTGCGCGGGCGCGACGCCGTACGCACGGGCGAGCGCGGCCGCGGCGAGGGCGTCGGTGATCCCGGGCGGCCCGGGCGGGACGATCGCGTCGGCGGCCACCAACGGACCTGCACCGAACGCGCGGTCGACCAGCATGCCGTCGGCGACACCGAGCTGGTCCGGCCCGGGCTCGCCGAGCGTGACACCGACCCGGCGGGCGGCCGGGGCGCCGGGGAGCAGGCGGGCGGCGCCCGGGTCGTCCACACCGGCGACGGCGACGTCCCCGACCAGCGCGCGGGCCTTGGCGGCCGCGTAACCGGTCGTCCCCCCGTGCCAGTCCAGGTGGTCGTCGGCCACGTTGAGCACCACGCCGGCGGCCGGGCGGATCGAGGGCGACCAGTGCAGCTGGAAGCTGGAGAGCTCGACCGCGAGGACCTCGTGACCGGCCGCCACGGCGCTCACCACCGGGTAGCCGATGTTCCCGCAGGCCGTCGAGGCCAGTCCGGCCGTGCGCAGGACGGCGGCGAGCATCTCGGTGGTCGTCGTCTTGCCGTTGGTACCGGTGACCACCAGCCAGGCGGGCGGGTCCTCCCGCAGGGCGCCGAGGCGCCACGCCAGCTCGGGCTCCCCGATCACCTCGGCTCCGGCCGCCACCGCGAGCCCGACCAGCGCGTGGTCGGGGCGGCGCCCCGGCGAGGTGACGACCGTGCCGACGCCGCCGGGCAGCCCCTCGTCCCGCCAGGCACGAACCCCGTCGGGCAGCGCGTCGAGCGCGGCCGGCGAGTCGTCCGAGACGTACACCCGGGCACCCAGGTCGCGCAGCGCGACGGCGGCGGCCAGCCCGGAGACCCCGGCGCCGGCCACCAGCACGGGCCGGTCCACGAAGGACCTGGACGGCGCCGTCACGCCGAACCCGATGCCGCGAGCCACTCGCTGTAGAAGATCCCCAGCCCCATCGCGGCGCAGATCGCCGCCAGCAGCCAGAACCGGATGATGACCGTGGTCTCGGCCCAGCCGGCCAGCTCGAAGTGGTGATGGAACGGGGCCATCCGGAACAGCCGTCGCCGGGCCGTGCGGAACACCAGGATCTGCAGCGCCACCGACAGTGCCTCGACCACGAACACTCCGCCGATCACGACCAGCAGCAGCTCGGTGCGGGTGACCATCGACAGGCCTGCCAGCAGCCCGCCCAGGGCCAGCGATCCGGTGTCGCCCATGAAGATGCGGGCCGGGGCGGCGTTCCACCACAGGAAGCCGATGCACCCGCCCATCGCGGCCGCGGCGACCAGGGCGACGTCCAGCGGGTCGCGGACCTCGTAGCAGCCCGCAGACGCCGCGAGCGCGCAGTTGTTGCGGAACTGCCAGAACCCGATGATCACGTAGGTGCCGAGCACCATCGCCGCGGTGCCTGCGGCGAGGCCGTCGAGGCCGTCGGTGAGGTTCACCGCGTTCGACCAGGCCGCGACGATCAGGTTGCACAGCACCACGAACCCGACGACGCCGAAGCTCAGCACGGCGATGTCCCGGACGAACGACAGGCTCTCCGAGGCCGGGGCCAGGTTGCGCTCGTTGGTGAACCGGACCGCGAGCACGCCGAAGACCGTCGCCGTCAGGACCTGGCCGACGATCTTCGACGTCTTGTTGAGCCCGAGGTTGCGCTGGCGGCGGATCTTGAGGAAGTCGTCGATGAACCCGACCAGGCCGAGTGCCGTGGTCAGCAGCAGCACCAGCAGGGCCGACGCGGTGATCGGCTCCCGGGTGAACGCGTGCGAGCCCAGGTAGCCGACCCAGATGGCGATCAGGATCGCCACGCCGCCCATCGTCGGCGTGCCCCGCTTGGACTGGTGGCTCTGCGGCCCCTCCTCGCGGATCTCCTGCCCGAAGCCCTGCCTGGCGAAGAACCGGATCAGGTACGGCGTGAGCAGGATGGACACCGCGAGCGCCATGCCCGCGGCCAGGAAGACGCCCCTCACCGGCGCACCAGCCCTTCGCTCTGCAGCAGCCCGGCCGCGACCCGCTCGAGGCCCGCGCTGCGGGAGGCCTTCACCAGCACCACGTCACCGGGGCCGATCTCGGCCCGCAACAGCTCCAGTGCGGCACCGACGTCGTCGACGTGCTCGGCGTCCGGCCCGTAGTCCGGGGCACCGACGGCGACCACCCGGCCGACGCCGGCGGCGCGGGCCCGGCGGGTGGTCGCGGCGTGCTCCTGCGCGGCGCCGTCCCCGATCTCGGCCATCGGTCCGAGCACCGCCCACGCCTTACGGCCGGTACCGGCGATCTCCGTGAGCGCGGAGAGCGCCGCGGACATGGCCTCCGGGTTGGCGTTGTAGGCGTCGTTGACGACGGTGACGCCGTCCGCGCGGTCGGTGAGCTCCATCCGCCAGCGCGACGCCGGTGTGGCCGCCGACAGCGCGGTCGCGGCCTCCTCCGGGCTCGCGCCCAGCTCCACGGCGACGGCAGCCGCGGCGAGCGCGTTGGAGACCTGGTGCGCACCGACGAGCCGCAGCGCCACGTCGGCCTCGCCGGCCGGGGTGACCAGCCGGAACGAGGCGCGACCGGCCTCCTGGGTGACGTCGCGGGCGTGGACGTCGGCGCCCGCGGACCGGCCGAACGTGACCACCCGGGCCGGGGTGCGGGCGGCCATGGCGGCCACCAGCTCGTCGTCGGCGTTCAGCACGGCGACACCGCCGCGCCCGCCGGGCAGGTCCCCCGGCGGCAGCGTCTCGACCAGCTCGCCCTTCGCGGCGGCGATGCCGGCGCGCGAGCCGAACTCGCCCAGGTGCGCGGAGCCGACGTTGAGCACCACACCGATCCGGGGCGGGGCGACGGCGCAGAGCGCGGCGATGTGCCCGGCCCCGCGGGCGGAGAACTCCAGCACCAGGTGCCGGGTCGTCGCGTCCGCGCGCAGGGCGGTGTACGGGGTGCCGAGCTCGTTGTTGAACGACTCCGGCGGCGCGACCGTGCGGCCCAGCGGTGAGAGCACCGCGGCCAGCAGGTCCTTGGTGGAGGTCTTGCCTGCGCTGCCGGTGACCCCGACGACGGCGAGTCCGGGCAGCGCGCCCAGCGCGTGGCGGGCCAGCAGGCCCAGCGCCGCCAGCACGGCCGCACCGGACCCGTCCGGGTCCACCGCACCCAGGTAGGTGTGCGCGTCCCGCACCCCGGCCGGCGGCACGATCACCGCCGGTGCGTCGACCTCGCGGCCCGCCAGCACCGCCGAGGCGCCGCGGTCCGCGGCTCCCCGGGCGAAGTCGTGGCCGTCGACCCGCTCACCGGGCAGCGCCAGGAACAACCCGCCCGGGCCGACCCGGCGCGAGTCGAACTCGACGGCGGTCACCGTCGTGGACGCGGCCTGCGCGTCCGTGAGCTGGTGCAGCGTGCCGCCGGTCACCGCGGCGACCTCGGCCAGCGTCATCTCGATCATCGCCCGCTCGCCTCCACCGGCTCGGTCGGTCCTCCTGTCATGGAACGCGACACCCTCATGAGGCCGCCCGGATGGCCATGACCAGCTCGTCCGCGTCGTCGAACGGGTACTTGACCCCGTGCACCTCCTGACCGGTCTCGTGGCCCTTCCCGGCGATCACGACCGCGTCGCCGGGCCGTGCGGAACGCACCGCGTAGACGATCGCACTGCGCCGGTCACTGATCTCGATCACGTCGCCGCGGGCGGGCTCGTGCAGCGCGCCGTCGAGCATCGCCCGGCGGATGACGGCCGGCTCCTCGCTGCGCGGGTTGTCGTCGGTAACCACCAGCAGGTCCGAGCGGAGCGTCGCGGCCGCACCCATCAGCGGGCGCTTGCCGGTGTCGCGGTCCCCGCCGCAGCCGAGCACGGTGATGACCCGGGCGTGCGGCCGGATCTGGGCGCGCAGCGCGTCCAGCAGCGCGGCGACGGCCGCCGGCTTGTGCGCGTAGTCGACCACGGCCAGCCACGGCTGCCCCGCGTCCACCCGTTGCATCCGGCCCGGCACCGACAGCCGGGCGAAGCCCTCGGCGGCGACCGACGGCGGGATACCGTCGGCGTCCAGGCAGGCCAGCGCGACCAGCGCGTTCGCGACGTTGTAGAGCCCGGGCAGTGCCAGGGTGACCGGCTGGGCGAGGCCGTCCGGGCCGATCGCGGTGAAGGTCTGGGTGCCGTCCGGGTGGGCGGCGAGATCGCGCACCGTCCAGCTGGCGGGCGGCCCGGCCGGATCCGACGACACGGTCACCGCGTCGGGCCGGCGGGTGGCCAGCTGGCGGCCCCACTCGTCGTCGACGCAGACGACCCCGTGCCGCGCGGCTTCCACTCCCCCGCCTCCGCCGCCGAACAGCCGGGCCTTGGCCTCGAAGTAGTCGGTCATCGTCGAGTGGAAGTCGAGGTGGTCCTGGGACAGGTTGGTGAACGCCCCGACGGCGAACCGCGAGCCACCGACCCGGCCGAGGGCCAGCGCGTGGCTGGACACCTCCATCGCGACGTCGGTGACACCGGCCTCCACCATCACCGCGAACAGCGCCTGCAGGTCGGGCGCCTCCGGCGTGGTGAACGCACTGGGCAGCGCCCGCGGCTCGTGCCCGGGAACCCGCACCCGGGTCCGGACGGTGCCGAGCAGCCCGGCGGACCGTCCGGCCGCGGTCAGCCCGGCCTCCAGGAGGTGGCCGACGGTCGTCTTGCCGGAGGTCCCGGTGACGCCGAGCACCCGCAGCCGGGCGGTCGGCTCGCCGTAGACCGCGGCTGACACCGGCCCGAGGACCTCACGCGGGTTCGGGTGGACCAGCACCGGGAGCCGGGAGTGCCGGATCTCCGCACGGTCGGCGCCGTCCGGGTCGGTCAGGATCGCGGCCGCCCCACCGGCGAGAGCCTGCGCGGCGAAGTCGGCGCCGTGCGCGCGGGATCCGGGCAGCGCGGCGAACAGGTCACCGGGGCGGACCGACGCGGCGCGCAGCGTGGCGCCGGTGACGGTGTGCGCGCCGAGTGCAGCGTCGAGCAGCGGACCGGGCCCGGTACCGGCGGTGCGCGGGTTCAGCTCGGCGCCGGCCAGGCGCGCGAGGACCGCGACATCGACGGGACGCACCGTCTCCGGACGATCGGGGAGCTGGTCGCCGGTCACCGTACGGTCCCCCGCCCCGGCACGGGCGGCGTACGCAGCGTGGACGTCGGGCACAGGGCGGGAGGTTACCGACCGGCGAGGCGCGCTCCGGGCCCGGCTCCGGGGTCTGCGACCGCTCGCGGGCGGCGTCGCGCCGGACGGTCGGGCGGGTACCCCCGGCCGGTCGTACGGCACACCGGATACGGCCATCCGGCGCAGGGCGTTGTCCGGTGGGCGGGACGTCACCGGCCGACCGTGCGACGACCTACTTGCCCCGGACGGGTGAGCGGCTCCGGTGACCGCCCGACGCATCCGGTCGGTCACCGACCGTGTGCTCACTTGATCTGCAGCGTCTGCACCCGGGCCGGATCGGTCTGCACCGGGATGTTGTCCCGCTGCGCCAGGTACGAGGCGATGTCGTGGAACAACGGCGCCGCGCTCGTCCCGCCCTTGGGCGCGTCGAGCATGATCCCGACCACGAACCGCGGGTCCTGCGCCGGGAGCATCCCGGCGAAGGTGATCCAGTACTGCGAGCGCGAGTAGGCCCCGGTCTCCGGGTCGACCTGCTGCGCGGTACCGGTCTTGCCCGCCACCTCGTAGCCGGGGACGGCGGCGGCCGGACCGGTGCCGGTCTGGCCGGGCGCGTCCTGGGTGACGGCGGTGAGCATCGTCCGCAGTGTCTGCGCGGTCTGCGAGGACATCACCCGCACCGGCTCGGGCGGTTCGGTCGGGAGGCGGACGCCGTCCGGCCCGGTGGTCGAGGCGACCACCCGCGGCGGGACGCGGACACCGTCGTTCGCGATCGCCTGGTACATGCCCGCCATCTGCAGCACCGTCATCGACAGACCCTGCCCGATCGGCAGGTTGCCGAAGGTGGAGCCGGACCAGGTCGCCCGCGGCGGCACCGACCCGGCGCTCTCCCCGGGCAGCCCGATCCCGGTCCGCTCCCCGATGCCCATCTTCACGAGCATGTCGGAGAACGCGTCCGGGCCGACCTTCTGAGCCGTCATGAGGGTGCCGACGTTCGACGACTTCGCCAGCACGCCGGTGAGGGTGTAGCGGTCGAGCCCGTGCTCCCAGGCGTCCCTGATCGTCCGGTCGGCGACCTTGATCTGGCCCGGGACCTCGAGCACGTCCTCCGGCTTGACGACGCCGGCCTCGAGGGCGGCGGCGATGGTGGCCACCTTGTTCACCGAGCCGGGTTCGAACGGCGTGGTGACGGCCTTGTTGCCGAGCGTCGCGGGGTCCGCGCTGAGCAGGTTCGCCGGGTCGAACGAGGTGTTGTCGGCCAGCGCCAGCACCTCACCGGTCGCACGGTCCAGCACCACGGCCGAACCGCTGCGCGCCCCCGACTCCGCCGCATAGGCCGACAGCATCCGTTGGACCTGGAACTGCAGGTCGGAGTCGATGGTCAGCGCGACGTCCGATCCGGACACCGCGGGCTGCTCGGAGCGGACGCTGCCGGGGATGACGGTGCGGGCGCCCTCGGCGGTGTCGGCGATCTGGAACCCGTCCCGGCCGGCGAGGAGGTCGTCGTCGGAGGACTCCAGGCCGATCCGCCCGACGAGCTTCTGCGCGTCGGCGCTCCAGGTCGCGGCACCGATGATGTTGGACGCCAGGTTGCCGCTCGGGTACTGGCGCGCCTCCCGGCTCTCCTCGGCGATCTCCGGGTACTTCTCGCGCAGGGCGCGTGCCGGTGCCGGGTCGACGGCGGTGGCCATCACCACGTAGCCGCGGTCGGTGCCGAGCGCCCGCTTGAGCTCCTCCGGGTCGCCACCGGTGACCGCGGCGACCTCCTCGGCCATCGCGTTCTTGTACGCGGCGGCCTCGGGCCCCTTCGTCCGGTTGATCAGCCGAGGGTTGGTGACCAGCGCCTTCGACTCGGTGGAGAACGCGAGGACGTTGCCGTCGCGGTCGGTGATCGCGCCGCGCTCGGCCGGGATCGTGATCCGGCTGGCGCGCTGCTTCTCGGCGTCGGCGGCGAGTGAACCGGCCTGCACCGTCTGCACCACGACGAGCTTGGCGCCCGCGACGAGCAGCAGCGCGGCCAGCAGCACCCAGGCCAGCCGGAGCCGGAACCGCGGGTCGTCGGCCGGCGACCGGCGGCGCTTGCGCGGCGGGCCGGGACGTGGTGGCCCGCCGCCGGGGCGCCTCGGCCGCGGCGGGGCGTAGGCCATCAGCGACGGCCCTCCGCGCGGTTCTCGGCCGGGACCTCGCGCTCGGTGCCCTCCTGCTGGTCGTTCTGCCCCCGCTGCTCACCGGCCGGCTGCTCCCCGGCGGGCTGCTCCGCGGCGGGCTGCTCCCCGGCGGGCTGCTGCTCGTCGGCGGGCGGGGTGCCGGACTCGGCTCCGGCGGCCGCCGCGGCGTCGCCACCGGTGGCGTCCGGGTCGGAGGTCCCCCCGCTCGGCACCGCGGCACCGGGGGCGGGTCCGGCCGGGGTGCCGGGCACGGCCGCCTGCGGCTCCCCGACGACCTCGACCCGGCCGTCCGGCGCGACGACGAGGCGCGCCGGGTCGGCGACCGGGACCATGCCGAGGTCACCGGCCCGCTGCGCGATCGAGCCGGGGCTCTCCAGCACCGACACCTCCTTGCGGAGCGCCTCGGACTGCTCGGTGAGCGCGGCCGTCCGCTGGCGGGCCTCCTGCAGGGCGTAGGAGTCCGCGGCCGCGGCGGTGGACAGCCACAGCGTGGCGACCAGGCCCGCGACCAGGAGCACCATCACGAGCAGCACGAACTTCGCGCGGCCGGTGTTCTCCCTGGCCGCGGAGCGGCGGCGCTGGTCCTGGGCACGCCGGACGTCGCCCGGTCCACGTTGCGCCGGGATCCGCGGCGGGGCCGCCGTCCGGCGGGTCTGCGGACGCGGCCGGCCACCGCCCGGGGTGCCCGGACGCTCGATGACGGGTGTGCTCATCGGGGGTTCCTGCCTCTCCGCCGTGCCTGTACTGCCGGTGGCGTCGTGCCGCGCTTCATGGCGCCACCCCGTCCGTGCCGGTGCTCGTGTCGGCGATCCGCTCGGCCGCCCGGAGCCGGACCGGCGCGGCCCGCGGGTTGGCTGCGGTCTCCTCGTCCGACGCCGTCTCCGAGCCCCGGGTCAGCAGCCGGAACTCCGGTCCGTGCCCGGGGAGCTCGACCGGGAGGTCGACCGGGGTACGGGAGCGGGTCCGCTCGGTGAGCGCCCGTTTCGTCATCCGGTCCTCCAGCGAGTGGTAGGACAGGACGACGATCCGGCCGCCCGGAGCGAGCGCGTCGAGTGCCGCGGGCAGCGCGTCGCGCAGCGAGTCGAGCTCGCCGTTGACCTCGATCCGCAGCGCCTGGAAGGTCCGCTTGGCCGGATGCCCGCCGGTCCGCCGGGACGCGGCGGGTACCACCCCGTACAGCATCTCGACGAGTTCGGCGCTGCGGACGAAGGGCTTCTTCTCCCGGTTCCGGACGATCGCCTTCGCGATCGGGCCGGCGAACCGCTCCTCGCCGTACTCGCGCAGGATCCGGCGCAGCTCGGTCGCGGAGTAGCTGTTGAGGACGTCGGCGGCGGTGGGTCCCGTGGTGGGGTCCATCCGCATGTCGAGGTCGGCGTCACGGGAGTAGGAGAAGCCGCGTGCGGTCTCGTCGAGTTGCAGCGACGAGACGCCGAGGTCGAACAGGATGCCGTCGGCGGGCCCCACACCGGTCTGCTCCAGTGCCTCGTCGATCCGGTCGTAGCGGGCGTGTACCCGGTGCAGCCGGTCGGAGTGGGCGCTGAGCCTGTCCCCCGCGAGTTCCAGTGCCTGCGGGTCGCGGTCGAGTCCGACGACGGTGAGCCGGGGGTGCGCGGCGAGCAGCGCCGCGGCGTGGCCGCCCATGCCGAGGGTGGCGTCCACGTAGACCGCCGGACGGTCGTGCAGTGCGGGTGCGAGGAGCTCGGCGACCCGGTCGAGAAGGACGGGGGTGTGCCGCTGGTCCGGGGCCTGCTCGTCGTTGTCCACGTCCACCCCCCGGTGCCGCTGTTCCGTCCCCGTGGTCCGTGTCGTTCGCCGTTCCCCGTCCCGGTTCCGGCCCGCGAAGGCCGGAACCGGTCGGATCTGTCCGTGGTCGTGCTGCGCCGCCGGCTCCCACAACCGGCCCGCCACACGCCCGAAGACGCCCGGACGTCACCACGCCACCCGAACTCCCCAGTCGGGGTGGACGCCGGCGCCGTCCCCACCCGGGGGCCGTGCCGGCCGAACCTGGCACCGGGGAAGTTGTGCCAGGGTCGGGCGATCACGGCACCCGGGTCGGGACGGCGACGGTGGAATCGTCCGTGTCGTGCTACTGCCCGTTCCCCCACCCGCCAGCGGGGGTCAGAACAGCCCGGGCAGAACCTCCTCCTGAGCCTTGGCGAACTCGTCCTCGTGCTGCTCCTGGTACGCCTGCCAGGCCTGCGCATCCCAGATCTCGGCACGTGTGAACGCGCCGATCACCACGCAGTCCTTGGACAGTCCGGCGTACCGGCGAAGCTCGGACGTGATCGCGATCCGACCCTGCCCATCGGGGTTCTGCTCGTCGGTGCCCGAGAAGAGGTTGCGCTGGAAGACCCGCGCCGACTCGTTCGTCAGCGGGGCCGCGGCGATCTTGCGTGCCATCTCGGTGAAGGCGTCACGGGTGAACACGTAGAGACAGTGGTCCTGCCCTTTCGTGATCATGCAGCCGCCTCGCAACTCGTCGCGGAATTTCGCGGGCAACGTGAGTCGCCCTTTGTCGTCCAACTTCGGGGTGTAGGTGCCGAGGAACACCGACCCCACCTCCACCTGGAGCCCCTGTTCGCCCCAGCGATCACCACACTACCCCACCCGCCCCCACCGTCAACCCGAACAGGGCTCTCCCCGAAATGTTCATCGCCTGTTTCCGCAGGTAGAAGGGGGTGGGGCGCGGTGGGGAGGGTCGGCCTGCCACCCGGTAGCGCGACGCCCGGGGTCCGCGTGCCGGTCGATCCGGCCGCCTTTGGCCGTGTGTGGACTGTCCGATGTCGGCGCAGGTCAGCGCCGGATTCTGCAGAATCCCGTCCGCCCGGTGGGGAGCGGTGGGGTGGGTGGTGGGGAGCGTCGGTGGTGGGAGGTGGGGGTCCGGACGGACGCACGAGAACGGGCGGACGGCGGCACCCGGGGTGGGCCGGGCGGGGTTTGACAGACTGGGCGACGCCCCGTGCCACCACCCGAGGAGGCCCGTTGTCGTCGAGCGCACCGTCTGCGCCGTCCGCACCGTTCGCACCGGCTGCGCCCGGCGCGCAGCCGGCGCCGGCCGGACCCACACCCGTCCGCCGTCCGGAGCAGGCCGGCACCGCGGGATACGCGGCCGACCCGATGGACGCCGCCGCCGTCGCCGACGCGGTCGCCCGGATCGCCTCGGCGGTGCAGCGGGTGATCGTCGGGAAGCCGGATGCGGTCCGGCTCGCGCTCGTCGCGATGCTCGCCGAGGGCCACCTGCTGGTCGAGGACGTGCCCGGTGTCGGGAAGACCTCGCTGGCCAAGGCGCTCGCCCGGGCCGTCGACGGCGCGGTCAGCCGGATCCAGTTCACCCCGGACCTGCTGCCCGGCGACATCACCGGCACGTCGATCTACAACCGGCAGTCCGCGGAGTTCGAGTTCCGGCCCGGCCCGGTGTTCGCCAACGTGGTGATCGCCGACGAGATCAACCGGGCCTCGCCGAAGACCCAGTCCGCGCTGCTCGAGTGCATGGCCGAGCACCAGGTGACCGTCGACGGCGGCACGTACCCGCTGGGCGACCCGTTCATGGTCGTCGCCACCCAGAACCCGGTCGAGATGGACGGCACCTACCCGCTGCCCGAAGCACAGCGGGACCGGTTCACGATCCGGATCAGCGTGGGCTACCCGGATCCGGTCGCCGAGCTCGCGATGCTCGACGAGCACGGCACCGACGAGCCGCTGGACCGGATGCGCCCGGTCGCCGACCTGCGCACCCTCCGTTCGATGCTCACCGCGGTCCGCGGCCTGCACACCGCCACCGAGGTGCGGCGCTACTGCGTCGAGATCGTCGGCGCCACCCGCCGGCTGAGCGAGGTGCGCCTCGGCGCCTCGCCGCGCGCGACGCTGCACCTGCTGCGCGCGGCGCGCGCGTGGGCGGCCACGGCGGGGCGCGGCTACGTCGTGCCGGACGACGTCCAGGCCGTCGCCGTCCCCGTGCTGGCGCACCGGCTCCTGCTCGGGCCGGAGGGGGTGGCCGCCCGCCGGTCCACCACGGATCTGGTGCGGGCCGCCGTCGGCCGGGTCGCGGTGCCGTCCCCGCCGCGGGGCTGACGTGGCGGCGCCCGCTCCCGGCGGTCCCGCCGGGTCCACACCGGCCGGTCCGGCGACCACCGGGGCGGGCCGTCCGTCGCAGGCCCCGCCCGCGCCGACCGCCACCACCCGCAAGGAACGCCGGGCCGGGCTGACCGTCCGCGGCCGGTGCCTGCTGGCCGGGGGGCTCGCGATGGTCGTCTCCGCCGTGGCACTCGATGAGCGCGATCTCGTCCGGATCGGCGCCTTCATCGCGCTCCTGCCCTTACTGGCCCTGGTCGTCGCGCTCCGGTCGCGCCGGACGCTGCGGGTCGAACGATCCCTGGAGCCTTCCCGGATCGAGGCCGGCGCATCCGGCACGGCGCTGCTGCGGATCGCGGGCGGCGCGCTGCTGGGTGCGCTGCGGATCGCCGACCACGTCCCGGACGCCGCGGGCCTGTCGGACCGCTACCCGCCACGCTTCACCGTGCACCGGCTCGGCCGGCGCGGCGCCCGGGTCGGCTACCCGTTGCGCCCGGCCGTGCGCGGCGCCTACCGGATCGGCCCGCTGCGCGGGCGCGGTACCGACCCGCTCGGCCTGGCCGAGTTCCGGCACGACCTGCTGCCCGCCGACCGCTGGCTGGTGCTGCCCCGGGTCACCGCGCTGACCGGCCGCCCGTCACTCAGCTCGACCGCCGTCGGCCGTGGCGCCGAGGGCGGCAGCCGCCCGGGTCCCGGCACCCCGGACGTCCTGATCCGGCCGTACCGCCAGGGCGATGAGCTGCGCCGGGTGCACTGGCGCTCCAGCGCACGGCGCGACGAGCTGATGGTCCGGCTCGACGACCGTCCGGACCCGTCCGGCGTGACCCTGCTGCTGGATCGCCGCGACGCCGCGCACCGCGGCCACGGCGCGGGCTCCAGCCTGGAATGGGCCGTGGAGTTCACCGCGAGCGTCGCCGTGCACCTGCTGCGCCGCGGCGAGGCCGTCACCCTGGTCGACGAGTCCGGGGGGTCGCTCGACGACGGCCCGGCCGGCGGAGGCGGCGGGGAGGACCAGGTGCCGGGGCGGCTGGAGGCCCTCGCCGTGCTGCGCCCCTCGGCCACCGCGGACCTCGGCGGCAGCGCTCCCGAACCGGGCACGACGCCGTCCGACGGCGTGCTGGCCGTCCTCGGCGCGGCCACGCCACAGGACGTGACCGGCCTGGTCGCGGCCTGGCCGCGCGGCGGGCACGCGATCCTGCTCGACGTCGACGGCTGGTCGTCCGGGACGTCCCCGGGCCGCCCGGCCGCGGCCGCCGCAACGGTGCTGCGCCGGGCCGGGTGGCAGGCGACCGTCGTGCCCGCCGGGACCAGCGTGCAGCGCGCGTGGGCCGACGCGTGCGGCGAGCTCTCGACCGCGGGAGCCCCCTGGTGACCACCCGCACCACCGCTCGTCCGCTCCGGGCGGCCGGGCCGCTCCCCCGAGGTGTCCGATGACAGCGCCCACCACGCTCCCGCCGTCCGCCGCGGCACCCGCGTCCGGTAGCCCGCCGGGCACTCCACGCTGGAGCACCGTGCTCGCCCCGATCGCGTCCGGGCTCGCGGTGCTGCTGGCCGGGGCGGCGACCGGCGCCGTCGTCGCGGGATCCGCCTGGCTGTGGCATGCGGCCGTTGCGGTGGCGATCGTCGTCGTGACCGGCGCGCTGTTGCTCCGGCTCCGCCCGTGGCTCGCCGCACCCGGCCAGCTCGCCGCGCTGTTGCTGCTGGTCACCGGCTGGTTCACCAGCAGTGGCATGGCCGTCGTGCTGCCCGGGCCGCAGGCACTCGCCGAGCTCGCAACGCTGCTCGGCGGTGCCGGCACGCAGATCGACACCGGACTCCCGCCGGTCGCCGCGACACCGGAGATCCTGCTGCTGGTCACCCTCGGCTTCGGGACCCTGGCGATCGCCGTGTTCGGGCTCGCGGTGACCGTCGCCGCCCCCGCCGCGGCCGGGGTGCCGCTGCTGGTGGTGTTCGCGGTGCCGACCGCGCTCCAGTCCGAGCTGCTGCCCTGGTGGTCGGTGGTCGCGGCCGCCGCCGGGTACGGCGTGCTGCTGCTCCTGCGCCCGGGCCGGCTCCGGCAGGCCCCTGGCGGGATCGCGGTCGTCGCCGTCGCCGTGGCGGGTGCGCTGCTGGCCGGGGTCGCGGCAGGCGCCGTCGGGACCGCGGGCCGGTTCGACGCCGCCGGGGGCGCGGGTGGCGCGGACGGCTCGATCGGGCTGAACCCGTTCACCTCGCTGCGCGGTCAGCTGACCCGCGACGAGCCGCGGGACCTGTTCCGGGTGCAGGGCCTGGAGCGGGCGACCTACCTACGCGCGCTGACCCTGCAGACCTACGTGCCGCAGGAGGGGTGGCAGGCCGGGCGGCCCGCGCCGGGCGTACCGCTGACCGGGCCGCTGCCGCCGTCGACGTCCGGGCCGGCGGCCGAACAGAGCGTGCAGGTCGAGAACCTGGGGTTCCGCGACTACTGGCTGCCGGTGTTCGGCGACCCGACCGCGATCGGTGTCGGGTCCGAGAGCTGGGCCTACGACGCCGCCGGCGGCATCGCCTACAGCGAGCGGCCCCGCGAGGAGGACGGCTGGACGCAGGCCATGCGATTGCCCGAGCCGTCCGCGGAGCAGCTGCGCGGCGCGTCCGGGCCGGTCACCGTGGACCGTGCCTACCTCGACACCGCGGGGGTCGACCCGCGGGTCGCGCAGATCGCGCAGCAGGTCAGCGCGGACGCCGCGACCCCGTTCGACCGCGCGATGGCGATCGAGAACCACTTCACCGGGCCCGGCTCGCCGTTCACCTACAGCCTGGCGACCGCGCCCGGCGGCGGCGGGGACGCGCTGGTCGACTTCCTGACCCGCGGCCGGACCGGGTACTGCGAGCAGTACGCCTCGGCGATGGCCGTGATGCTGCGGGCCGTCGACGTCCCGGCCCGGGTCGCGGTCGGCTTCACCGCGGGCGACGAGGGCGACTCCGGCCGCACGATCACGACCGAGGACGCGCACGCCTGGGTCGAGGCCTGGTTCCCCGGCTACGGCTGGATGACGTTCGACCCGACCCCGCTGGCCGACGGCCGGACCATCGAGCCCGGGTACACGCAGCAGGCCCGCGAGCAGGACGGCGGCACCCCGGCGCAGGAGCAGCCCCCGGCCCCGGAGCCCTCCGCCGCTCCCCCGCCGCCCGCCGGTGACGGTGCCCAGGAGCCGCCCCCCGCCGACGGCCAGGACGGGCCCGGGGACACCGCAGGCTCTTCCTCGTGGTGGCTCCCGATCCTCGCCGGCGCCCTGCTGCTGGCCGGGCTGGTGCTGGTCGCGCTGGTGCCCGGCTGGTGGCGGCGCCGCCAGTACGCCCACCGCGCCGGCCTCGCCCGCGCCGGCGGACCCGCAGCGGCGACGGCCGCCTGGGACGAGGTGCTGGCCGCGTCCCGGGACCACGGCGTCCCGGTCCCGCCCGGGGACACCGTGCGTGCCGCGGCCGCCCGGATCATCGAGCGGCACGACCTGGCCGGGCGCCCGGCGGAGGCGCTGCAGGAGCTGGCCGAGCGGGTCGAGGCGAGCTGGTACGGCGGTCTGCTGCCCGCGCCGGACACCCTCGACGGCCTGGTGGACGAGATCCGCACGGCGATCGCCGCCGGCGGGTCGTCGCTACGGGCGAAGGTGCTGCCACCGTCGGTGGTGCCGGAGTCGGTGCGGCGCCACCGCACCGGGTCCGGCGGGTCCGCCGGATCCGACGCGTCCGGCGCGTCCGGTGCGGAGGAGCCCGCCGAGGCCGTGGGCGGCACGGGGCCCACGGACGCCGAGCGCCGCTGATCATCGGATCAGTGCCGATCGGTGCCACGGATGGCACCGATCGGCATTCAACGGATGATCACCACTCCCAGGACTGCCCAGGCCACCCGGCTGTGCGGGCCCTGGACCGTCGCCCGGCCTGTGCCGGCCCTGGATCGCCCGGCCCGTACGGGTCGCCCGGCTACCCGCGACCCGGCACTCGGAATGCCGGTCACACGCCACCGGCGATGCCCGGACACACCCCGGCCGGGAGGGCTACCGCCATTCGGCGGACCGATCGCTCCCGGAAGCGACCCCGCCACCCGGGCCGGTCATGCCACACACCCCGATCAGGGCACGCACCGTTCCCGTTCCGCTCACGAAACGCACGACGGCGGGGCGGGACACGAGCATGTCCCGCCCCGCCGGACGTCGTACGGGCGGCGCGACGGCCGCCGGGCTCACTCCTGTTCGAAGCGGCGCCGGAAGCGCTCCTCCATCCGGCCGGTGAAGCCGCCGTTCTCGCCGCCGGACTTGTTCTTGGACGGTTCGGTGGCCTCCTCCGCCGACTCGGCGTCCTTGCTCGCGCGGGCGCCGATCGACGTCACCGCGAGCAGGGCACCTCCGAGCATCGCGAGAAAACCGACCACACTGAGCACCGGGATGTCGCCCAGGTACAGCGCCTGGAACGGAATCCCGGCCACGAGCAGGACGAGGCCCAGGACGAAGACCACCGCCCCCTGGATCCGGCGCCGACGAGCAGGCTTGCTCATCCGGCTACCGCTCACGGAAGACGCGAACTTCGGGTCCTCCTGGTAGAGGGCGCGTTCGATCTGTTCGAGCAGGCGCTGCTCGTGCTCGGAGAGCGGCATGCCTTCACCTCCGGCACACGGAATCGGACGGTAGGCCGAATCGACCCGGGCTTCCCTGCCCCGATCGGAACGACGGGCGCCCCACCTGGGCGTCTGAGCACAAGAGTACGAGGCGAAGCGGGTTGCGACCACCCGGACCGGCCAACCCGCACCACTGATCGTCGAGCGGACGGCCTCGTACGGCGTGTCGTTGCCCACCCGCCGCGTTTCGTAACGCCCAGAACCGGGTGGAACACCGGTGTGAACGGCGGGCGGACGGCCACCGACGGCGACCGTGTGGCCCTCGGCACACCACCGGAGATCTCAGCAGCGCCGGAGGTCTCAGTAGCGCCGGAGGTCTCAGTAGCGCCGGGCGAGCAGATGCAGCCGCGGAGCGACCTCACCGAGTTCCGGGACGGTGGACGCGAGGGCGTCCAGCTCGTCGCGCTCCTCGCGCCCGGCCGGCTCGCTCTCCTGGCCCGGCCCGGGAAGCCACGCCTCCAGGGTGCCATCGCCCTGCAGCGCCTCGACCTCCAGCCGCCCGCTGGCGGCGGCGAGCTCGCGCAGCCGGCCGGCGTCGAACCGGCGCAGCAGCGGGTCGTCCGGGCCCGTGCGGCCGTCCGGGTCGGTCAGCAGCGCCCGGGCCTCTGCCAGCCGGCCGGTGGCGACCCGGCCGACGAAGGCGCCGTAGCGGCCCACCGTCAGTACCGAGACCGCACCGCCGGGTGCCGCCGCGCAGGCGAGCGCTGTCAGCACCCGTCCGGGATCGTCGACGACCTCGAGCAGCCCGTGGCCGAGGACCAGGTCGGACCCGTCGGCCGGGGCGACCTCGGCGAGGGTGTCCACGTCGCCGTTCACCGGGGTGATCAGGCCGGTGACCTCGGCCTCGTCGGCCCGCCTGGCGAGCGTCGCGAGCGCGTTCGGGCTGGTGTCCACGACGGTGACGGGGCACCCCGCGATCGCGAGCGGCACCGCCCAGGTCCCGCTGCCGCCCCCGACGTCGAGCACCCGGGGGGTGCGGCCGGTCTCGCGGCGAACCCGGTCGATCTCCCTGTCCAGCAGCCGGAACACGGCGACACCGCGCGCTGCCCCTGCCTGCTCACGTGTCGGCGATCCCACACCCGCAGCCTAGTGGTCGCCCGCCCGTGCACCACCCGCCACACCCGCCCGGCCGCCGTCCGGACGGGCGGCCCGACTCCGCGGGTCACCGGCACACGACCGCACGGTAGGTTGTCCGGATGCAGGTCGTCGCCACGCTCAGTCTCAAGGGCGGCGTCGGGAAGACCACGGTGGCGCTCGGGCTCGCCGGCGCTGCGCAGCGGCACGGTGTGTCCACCCTGGTGGTCGATCTCGACCCCCAGGCCAACGCCACCACCGCACTGGACCCCGAACCGACCACCGCCACGGTCGCCGACGTCCTCGACGAGCCGCGGCGCGCGGTCGTCGAGCGGGCGATCGCGCCGTCGGCATGGGGTGAGGGCCTCGACGTACTGGTCGGTGCGGAACAGACCGAGCGGCACAACCATCCCGACCCGGGCGCGGCGCAGCTCTACCGGCTGGACCGGGCGCTGCAGCGGATGGCGGGCGAGCTGCTCGCCGACGACGGCGGGAACGACTCCGGCCTGGTCGAGGAGCGCTACCGGCTGGTGATCGTGGACTGCCCGCCGTCACTGGGGCAGCTCACGCGCAGCGCGCTGTCCGCCGCAGACCGGGCGATCCTGGTGACCGACCCGACGATGTTCTCGGTGTCCGGCGTGCAGCGGGCCTTCGACGCGGTGCAGACCGAGCGGGAACGGTCGAACGACCGGCTGCAGCCGCTCGGCGTCCTGGTGAACCGGGTGCGGCCGCGCAACACCGAGCACGAGTTCCGCATCGCCGAGCTGCGCGAGCTGTTCGGCCCGCTGGTGTTCAACAGCGTGCTGCCGGACCGGTCGGCGGTGCAGCAGGCGCAGGGTGCCTGCCTGCCGATCCAGGCCTGGGACACCCCCGGTGCACGCGAGATCTCGGCGGTCTTCACCTCGCTGCTCGGGCGGGTGCTGCGCAGCGCCTCCCGGGACCGCCCGGCCGCGTCCGCCTGACACGCTGAGGGTCCGGCCACCGACGGCCCGGCCGGTCTCACCGCGGCAGCAACAGCTGCACCCGCGCGACGAACTGCTCCGCCTGCCGCAGCAGGTCGTCGGCACCACGCCGGTCCACCAGCCGGTCGATCCCCGCCTCGGCCGCCGCCCGGGTCCGCGAGCAGGACGCGAAGAACATCGCCCACTCCTCCAGCTCCGGCGCGACCTCGGCGAGCAGCCGCCAGACGTCCCGCGGGGCTCCACGACGCGGCCGTGGCCGGGCCCGCATCGCCAGCACCGCGGCACCGGCCCGCAACGCCGCGAGGTACGCCGCCGGGTACCGGCGCACCGGCTCGGGCTCTCGATGCGCCTCGGCGAGCTGGTCGGCGGCCTGCCGGAGCAGGGCGAGCGCATCCCGCGAGGGCGGAGCGGCCACCCGGCGGCCGGC
Organism: Pseudonocardia parietis; assembly: GCF_017876315.1. Taxonomy (GTDB): domain Bacteria; phylum Actinomycetota; class Actinomycetes; order Mycobacteriales; family Pseudonocardiaceae; genus Pseudonocardia; species Pseudonocardia parietis. The sequence goes on from NZ_JAGINU010000001.1 coordinate 5,307,100, forward strand.
CGCGGCCCGACCGGCCGCGGTTCGATCAGCCGTGGCCCGATCGACCGTTGTCCGACCGGGCGTGGCTCGACCCGCCGCGGCCGCATCGCCGCAACCGGCCGCCCCGCGCGGGGCCGACACCGCGACGTCCGGGGCCCGGGCCTCCGGTCCCGGCGCGGCGGGCCTCCCGGGCGCGGGCGTGCCGGCCGGGCACTCCAGCGGCCACAGCCCGTCGGTCACCGCCCGCTCCACCGCCCGGCGGGCAGGCGCACCGGCACCGGTACCCGGCAGTGGCGCGGGAGCCGCCCGCCGGTCCCGCGCCGACGGCAGCCACAGGTCCAGCTCCATCGTCCTGCCCATCACGCACCTCCCATGCCGTGTCACCCGGCTCCGGTCGTTCAACTCCGGTCGTCGATCCCCACCAGGTCCCAGACCCCGGGCCCGGCCCGCATCCGCAGCACCACCTCGCGCGGCGGGTCGTGCGGCACCTCCACCGACCGCGCGAGCACCCGCCAGCAGCTCAACCGGTCCCCGCCGACCGGCATCGGCGACGGGAACGGCCAGGGCGACTCCTCGATCCACTGGTCCCGCACCCCGGTGACCAGGAACCGCTCGCCGCGGCGCGAGGGACGCCGCTGGAACTCGACCGGCTCGCCGTTCTGCCAGCGCACGTCGATGGCCGCCGGCTGCCGCCCCCGGAACAATCGCGAGAAGCCGCCCACCACCATCACCACGCCCCTTCCCGGTCAGCGGGCCTCGGCTCCCGCTCCCCGGCATCGGTTCCCGGGCGCCCGGCGACGGGGTGCTTCCCCCACCCCGCGCACCGGACGCCCGGACGTCGAACACGCGTTCGACCTCATAAGTAGAACGCGTGTTCGACCGGGCGTCAAGTCCGGCATTCCGGTCGTTCCCGGTCCGCGGCGGACGGTCCACCGGCTGCCGGGGGCGGGGCCCCGGCACTCCCGACCCGCGGGCTGCGTCCGGTCGTGATGTGATGGGGCCATGCATTCGGACGCCGACCGCGCGGCGGGCCCCGGCCGCGCCGGGCGGTGGGGCCCGTGACCGCGGCTCCGGCCCGCCCACGCCTGATCGGCCTCGACCGGGGCGACTTCGCCGACCGGCTGGCCGAGGCCATCGACGTCTACGTCACCGCGATGGGCTACCCGCGCTCCACCGCCCGGCAGCGCCGCTCGCTCTGGCTGGAGCACTCCTACCGGCCTGGCTGGCAGGCGGTCGGCTGGCTGAACGAGCGCGACCGGCTCACCGGGATCGGCTACGGCTACTGGGGCGGCCCCGGGCAGTGGTGGTTCGAGGAGGTCCGGCGCGGGCTACTGGCCCGCCGCGGGGACCCGGACGCCGCCGGGACGGACTGGCTGACCGACTACTTCGAGCTGACCGAGCTGCACGTGCACCCCCGGGCCCAGGGCTCCGGGATCGGGGACCGGCTGCTGCGCGCGCTGGCCGACGACACCGGACGCTCCCGCATGCTGCTCTCCACCCCCGAGTACGGCCGGGACTCCCCCGGCCGGGCATGGCGGCTCTACCGGCGCGCCGGCTTCCAGGACGTGCTGCGGGAGCACCTGTTCACCGGTGACCCGCGCCCGTTCGCCGTCCTCGGCCGGGAGCTGCCGCTGCTCCCGCCGGATCACGGAGCGGATCACCCGACACACGCCCCGGCGTGACGCGGGGACGGTCGGTGCCGGGTGGCACGATGACCGCCATGCCGTTCCCCAGGACCGCCGACGTCCCGCGCCGCCGCACGAAGGCCCCCTGGAAGGCCCGCTCGAAGGCTGCGGTACTGCTCGCGGTGCTGGTCCTGGTCACGCTCACCGGCTGCACCCGGGTCCAGGTCGCGATGGCCGTCCAGCCGGACGACACGGTGGACGGCGAGATCGTCGTCGCCACCCCGGAGGGCGCCCCCAACGGGGCGGGTCCCGAGATGACCGTGCCCCCGGAGCTGGAGGGCAAGATCGAGGTGTCGCCGTACGACCAGGACGGGTTCATCGGGTCGCAGGCGGCGTTCGAGGATCTGACCTTCCCCGAGGTGTCCCAGCTGGCCGTCCTGGGCGGGTCCGCCTCCGGCCGGGCCAATCTGGAGATGCGCCGGGTCGGCGAGCGGATCGCGGTGCAGGGCCGTGCCGATCTGACCACGATGCCGGTGGACCGCTCGGACATCCGGCTGGCGATGAGCTTCCCCGGCGAGGTCGTCGAGACCGACGGCGAGGCCGACGGCGGCACCGTCACCTGGACCTTCGCCCCCGGCGAGGTCTCCCCGCTGAACGCCTCGGTGCTCTCCACCGATCCGAACGCACCGTCCGTGCTGGGCTGGTCGCTGCTGCTGACGACGCTGGTCGCGGTGGCGGCGGGCGCGACCGTCCTGCTCGCGCGGCGCGACCGGAACCCGCTGATCCGCAGATGAGACCGCCCGTGTGTGGTCCGGGTCCGCCGGACCACACACGAGCGGAGCGCCTACACCGGCAGAACGGCCTCGGCCCGGTCCGCCGCGCCGCGCCGCGGCGCCAGTCCCAGCCGCTCGACGAGCTCCGTCGTCGCCGTCGACCGGTTGAGCGAGTAGAAGTGGATGCCCGGTACGCCCTCGGCGATGAGCCGCTCGCACAGCTCACCGGTGACCTCCATGCCCGCCGCCCGGAACGCCTTGGCGTCCCCGGTGTAGGGCGCCAGTCGCTCGACCAGCGCCTCCGGCAGCGGAGAGCCGGACAGCTCCGGCCCCTTGTGGAAGGTCTTCTCCGAGGTCAGCGGCATGATCCCGGGCACGAGTGCCTGATCGAACCCGGCCGCCGCGACCCGGTCGCGCAGCCGCAGGAAGCCCTCGGGCTCCAGGAACAGCTGGGTCACCGCGAACTCCGCGCCCGCCCGGAACTTCCCGATCAGCCGCTCGGTGTCGATGTCCAGGTCCGTCGAGCGCGGGTGCCCGTAGGGGAAGGCCGCCACGCCCACACAGAACGGCCCGGATCGCTTGATCAGCGAGACGAGCTCGTCGGCGTACTCGAGCCCCTCCGGGTGCTTGACCCACTCACCCAGCGGGTCACCCGGCGGGTCCCCGCGCAGGGCCATGATGTTGCGCACGCCGGCCGCGGCCAGCGATCCGATCACGTGTCGCAGCTCGTCGACCGAGTGCGACACCGCCGTCAGGTGGGCCATCGAGCACAGCGTGGTGTCGGTGGCGATCCGCTCGACGGTGCGCACGGTGCGGTCACGGCTGGAGCCGCCCGCACCGTAGGTCACCGACACGTACGCCGGGTCGAGCACTTCCAGGCGGCGGATCGCCCGCCAGAGATCTGCCTCGCCCTGGTCGTCCTTCGGCGGAAAGAACTCCACCGCGAAGAAGGGGCGGTCGACACTGATCCGCTCGGTCACCGTGGATACAGAAGTCGTCGTCACGTAGGGGACCCTACGTGCTGATCTCGGTCCTGTCGGTGCCCCAGGACACACCAGCACCCGTCGCCGGGTGCTGAGCGCACCTCATCGATAGCCTGGATCCGTGGTCGACCGCCCCGCTCCCGTGTCCGATTCCTCCGGCCAGACCGACGTCACGGAGGCCGGCGCCGCACCGCTCGACGACGCGCTTCCCCAGCACGTCGAACGCGTGCTGGCCGGGTACCTGGACCGGCGCCGCGCCGACGTGCTGGGTGTCGATCCGGCCGTCGCACAGATCGCCGACGCACTGGCCGGATTCGTGCTGGGCGGCGGGAAGCGGCTGCGGCCGACGTTCGCCTGGTGGGGCTGGCGCGGTGCGGGCGGCGACCCGCGCTCCGAGCACGCCCAGGGAGTCCTGACGGCGATCGCCTCGCTGGAGCTCGTGCAGGCCTGCGCCCTGGTGCACGACGACCTGATGGACGCCTCCGCCACCCGCCGCGGCCGGCCGACGGTGCACGTGGAGTTCGCCCGCACCCACGCGGCGAACGGCTGGTCCGGCCCGGCCGCTCGGTTCGGTGCCGCGGTGGCGATCCTCGCCGGCGATCTCGCCCAGGTGTGGGCCGACGACATGTTCCACTCCGCGGCGCTCCCCGAGGGCGCGCACGCGCGGGCGGCCGAACCGTGGCGGGCGATGCGCACCGAGGTGCTGTCCGGGCAGTACCTGGACGTGCTGGCGCAGGCGTCCGGGGACACCACCGAGGCGACCGCACTCAAGATCGACCGGTTCAAGACGGCGGCCTACACCGTGGAACGCCCGCTCCACCTGGGCGCCGCGATCGCCGGCGCGGACCCGCAGATCCTCGGCGCCTACCGCCGTTACGGCGGGGACATCGGCGTCGCCTTCCAGCTGCGCGACGACCTGCTCGGCGTGTTCGGCGACCCGCGGGTGACCGGCAAGCCGGCAGGCGACGACCTGCGCGAGGGCAAGCGGACGCTGCTGATCGCCTCGGCACTGCAGCGCGCGGAGCAGCGCGGGGACCGGGCCGCCCACGACGTGGTGACCGGCGCTCTCGGGCACCCGGAGCCGGACCTGGAGCGGGTCCGCGCGGTGCTGTCCGAGCTCGGCGCGGTGCAGACCGTCGAACAGCGGATCGCCGCCCTGACCGGGTCCGCCCTGGATGCGCTCGACGCCGCCCCGGTCGCCGAGCCGGGCCGGTCGCACCTGTTCGAGCTGGCCGAGCGCGCCACCCGGCGGGCGTGGTGAGGCGGATCGACGGGCGCACCGACCACGTCGTGGTCGTCGGTGCGGGCCTCGCCGGGCTGTCGGCGGCGCTGCACCTGCTCGGCGCGGGCCGCCGGGTCACGATCGTCGAGCGCGAGTCGTTCCCGGGCGGCCGCGCCGGACGGCTCGACGTCACCGACGCCCACGGCGGATACCGGCTCGACACCGGCCCGACCGTGCTGACCATGCCCGAGCTGCTGGAGTCGGCGCTGGCCGCGGTGGGCGAGACGACGGCGGACCGGCTCGACCTGGTCCGGCTCGACCCGGCGTACCGGGCCGAGTTCGCCGACGGTTCGGCGATCGCGGTGCACACCGACGCCGCCGCGATGGAGCACGAGATCCGCCGGACGTGCGGCCCGGATTCGGCGGCCGGCTACCGGCGGCTGCGGCGCTGGCTGACCGACCTGTACCGGGCCGAGATGGACTCCTTCATCGGCGCGAACATGGACTCGCCGTTCTCGCTGCTCGGACCGGACCTGGCCCGGCTGGCCGCGCTGGGCGGCTTCGGCCGCCTCGGGCGGCGGATCGAGCGGTACCTGCCCGACGAGCGGCTGCAGCGGATCTTCTCGTTCCAGTCGCTCTACGCCGGGGTCGCCCCGCAGCACGCACTGGGCGCGTACGGCGTGATCGCCTACATGGACACCGTCGCCGGGGTGTGGTTCCCCCGCGGCGGCATGCGGGCGATGGGGACCGCACTGGCGTCGGCCGCGGCCGACGCCGGCGCCGAGATCCACTACGGCCGCACGGTGACCGGGCTGGTCCGCTCCGGGGACCGGGTCACCGCCGTCCGGCACCGTGACCAGGACGGCACCTCCGACCGCACCTCCGACGACTCCTCCGGCAGCGGCACCGCCGAGATCGCCTGCGATGCCGTGGTGCTCACGCCGGAGCTGCCGGCCGCCTACGAGCTGCTCGGCGGACCGCCGCGCCGCCCGGCCGGATTGCGCTGGTCACCGTCCGCGGTGGTGGTGCACGCGGGGATGCCCGCGCCCGCCGGGCCGGTGGGAGACGGCGCGCAGCACCACCACACGATCTCGTTCGGCGCCGCCTGGAAACGCACGTTCCGCGAGATCATCGACGACGGCCGTCTGATGAGCGACCCGTCGCTGCTGGTCACCCGGCCCGGGCTGACCGACCCGGGTCTGCAGCCCGCCGGCCGGGAGCTGCTGAGCGTGCTGGCGCCCTGCCCGAACACCGCCGTCGCCCCGGGCATCGACTGGGACCGGGTCGGCCCCGCCTACGCCGAGGAGCTGTTCGGCGTGCTGGCCGACCGCGGGCTGGTCGATCCGGGAGCCGAGCCGAGCTGGACCCGGCTGTGGACGCCGCAGGACTGGACGGACGCGGGGATGGCCGCGGGCACGCCGTTCTCCGCATCGCACACCCTGACGCAGACCGGGCCGTTCCGGCCACGGAACCTGGTGCGGGGGGTGGCCAACGCGGTGCTCGCCGGGTGCGGCACGACGCCCGGCGTCGGCATCCCGCCGGTCCTGATCTCCGGGCGGCTCGCCGCCGAGCGGATCACCGGCGCCCGCCCGGCGGAACACTCCGGCCGGGCCGCGGGGGCCCGGGCGGTGCGCTGAGACCCCGAATCGCGAGCGGCGCCGCGGCGACCCGGAACGGCGGGCGGCGCCGCAGCGACCCGGAATCGCGGGCGGCGCGCGGCGACGCGGGATCTCGGGCGGCGCCACGGCGACCCGGAATCAGCGGCGGCGCCGCGGCCCGGAGGTCGAGGGTCGCGGAACCGGCACTGCGCCGCCCGTGGGACGATCCACCCACGATGACCGCCCATTCCTCGCCCCCGCTCCCCCGTCCGGCGGGTCCCGAGCCGGCCGTTCCGGCCGGGGACGTGAGTGCCCCCCGGAGCGGCAGCCGGCCGTCCCGCCGGGCGGGTCTCGCCGACCGGCTCGGCCGTCCGCCACGTGGCATCCTGCTGCTCGGCCTGGCCGGGACCGTGCTGATGTTCATCGGCGCGCCCGGCGGGGGCGGCATCCCCGTGCGGGACCCGATCCTGGGCAACTCGGCGCTGTCGTTCTGGCGCTACGGCCACGGCCAGATCCTGGCCTCGCTCGTGGTGTACACCGGGCTGGCCCTGATGGTGTGGGCGTGGGTGCGGCTGGGCCGCGAGGTACTCGCCCGCCGGGCCGGAGGGCGCGCGGTGCTGACGGTGTCGGGGATCTGGGCGCTCCCGATGCTGATCACCCCGCCGCTGTTCACCCGGGACCCGTACAGCTACCTCGCGCAGGGCGCCCTGCCGCTGGCCGGGTTCGACCCGTACCTGTTCGGGCCGGACGCGATGGGCGGGATCTTCACCGACAACGTGCACTTCTTCTGGCAGGACACCCCGGCGCCGTACGGGCCGCTGTTCATCCTGCTGGCCCAGGGCATCGTGCTGCTCGTCGGCCAGAACGTGCTCGTCGGCGTGATCGCGATGCGGTTGGCACTGCTCACCGGCGTGGCGCTGCTGATCGCGGTGCTCCCGGCGCTGACCCGCCGGCTCGGCGGGCGCCCCGCGGTGGCGCTGTGGATCGCCGTCGCGAACCCGGTGATGATCGTCCACATGGTCGGCGGGGTACACAACGACCTGCTGGTCGTCGGCCTGATCCCGCTCGCCGCACTGCTCGCGCTGCAGGACCGCCCCGGGTGGGCCGTCGCCGTCGGATCGCTGGCCATGGCGGTCAAGGCCTCGGCCGGGCTGATCCTGCCGTTCCTGGTGCTGATCTGGGCGGCCCGGCTGACCGGCGGGTTCTTCTCCCGGCTGGTCCGGGCGGGTGTCCCGTCGGTGGCGATGTTCCTCGTCGTGTTCGGCGGCTGCACCTGGGTGAGCGGGTTCGGGCTGGGCTGGCTGCCCGCCCTGAGCGCGCCGTCCATGATCGTGAACTGGCTGTCCTGGTCCACCGGGGCCGGGCAGGCGGCCGCCGGGCTGGTCGGGATCGTCGTCGACGAGGTGAACGAGCAGGCGTTCGTCGACACCTTCCGGGCGATCGGCGGCGGCGTGCTCGCCGTGCTCATCGCGGCCCTGTGGTGGAAGGCCCGCGAGGGCGGCACCGTCGCGATCCGGAACGCGGCGATCGCGATGGCCCTCGCCGCCGTGCTGGCGCCGACCACGCTGCCGTGGTATCTGAGCTGGGGTTTCTGCCTGCTGGCGATGACCGCGTGGAGCGCCCGCGGCATGCAGTGGGTGGTGTTCGGCTCGGTCTGGCTGATGATCGTCTACTTCCCGAACGGCGAGACGGCGCTCTACGTCTGGCCGTTCCTGCTGCTGTGCGCCGTCGCCGGCGTGCTGGCCGCGGTCTCGCTGCTGCGCCCGGACCCGCTGGGCCTGCGCCGGGGCCGTCCGCCCGGCGCGCCCGACGATCGGGTGGCCGGCTCCGGGGACCGGTCCGGTGTGCGCGGTACCACCGCGGTGATCGACGGTGTCCGCGATCGCGGCTGAGCGGGCGGTGCGCGCCGAGCTCGACGCCGCCGGCCTGACCGATCCCGCGCTGCGCGCCGCGTACGCAGGCTGCCGGGCGCTGCACGCCGAGCACGGGCGCACGTACTATCTCGCGACCCGGCTGCTCCCCCCGGGGCGCCGGGTGGACATCCACGCGCTCTACGGCTTCGCCCGGTTCGCCGACGAGATCGTCGACGATCCGGCCGGAGCCGGTGGCGGTGACCCGCACGGCGCGCTCGACGCGCTCGACCGCCAGCTCGAGGCCGCGCTGGCCGGGGGCCCGCTGCCGGACAGCCGGCCCGAGGTCGTCGCCGTCGCCGAGACCGCCCGCCGGCACTCGCTGGACCCACAGCTCTTCCGGGACTTCATGGTCTCGATGCGGATGGACCTCACGGTGACGGGCTACCCGACCGACGCGGATCTGGCGGTCTACGTGCACGGCTCGGCCGCCGTCATCGGGCTGCAGACGCTGCCCGTGCTCGGGACGGTGGTACCGCGGGCCGAGGCGGAGCCGCACGCCGCGCTGCTCGGCGTCGCGTTCCAGATGACGAACTTCCTGCGCGACGTGGGCGAGGACCTCGACCGCGGCCGGATCTACCTGCCGGCGGACGAGCTGGCGGCGTTCGGGGTGGATCGCGAGGTGCTCACCTGGTCCCGGCGCACCGGGCGGGCCGATCCCCGGGTCCGGCGCGCGCTCGCCCACCTGGTCGCCCGCACCCGCGCCACCTACCGGCGGGCCGATCCGGGGATCGCGATGCTGGAGCCGGTGTCCCGGGCGTGCGTCGGGGCGGCGCGGACGCTGTACTCGAAGATCCTCGACGAGATCGCCGACGCCGGCTATGACGTGCTGACCCGCCGCGTCGCGGTACCGAACCGGCGCCGCGCCGCCGTCGCGCTACCGGGGCTGGCCCGGGCGCTCACCGTGCGGGGCAGGCAGCTCGCCCGGGAGCGCACCGGCCGCGGCTGAGACGTCCGGCCGGCCCGGAGGCCGCGGTCAGAGGGCCATCGCCTGGGCGCGGCGCGTGACCTCCTTGTGCCTGCCCGCCCGCATCGCACCGATCGGCGAGCCGGGCAGCGACTCGTCCTCGGTGAACAGCCAGGTCAGGATCTCGCGGTCCTGGTAGCCGCCGTCGCGCAGCGAGATGATCGTGCCGGACAGCCCACGCACGACGTCGTCGTCGTCGGTCAGGAACGCTGCCGGGATGACGACCTCACGCTTGTGGCGGAACGACAGCAGCTGGCCGTCGCGCACCAGCTGGACGACACGGGAGGCGGGGATCGACAACCGGGCCGCGACGTCGGAGACGGTCAGCGTCTCCTCGGTGACGGCCGCGGGGAGGGACTCCTTCACAACCGCACACTGTTTCACACCGGTGCGGGCCCGCCCCACCCGTCCCGGCCGGGCCCCTGGACCACCCGCACGGACCGTGACCGACGCTGAAGTAGCCTTCCCGGCGTGAGCGCACCGTCCGGACCGGCACAGCCCGGTACACCGGGTGGGGCCGGGCGGATGGTGGCCGACGGCTCCGCCCCCGCGCTGCTCGACGGCCGCTACCGCATCGGGCCGGTACTGGCCCGCGGCGGGATGTCGACTGTGTACCACGGTACCGACACCCGGCTCGAGCGCGCGGTCGCGATCAAGGTCATGGACCCCCGGATGGCCGGCGACCAGGCGTTCCGTACCCGTTTCGACCGGGAGGCCCGGCTGGCCGCCCGGATCGACCACCCGTCCGTCGTCGCCGTGTACGACCGGGGCACCGTCCCGGCCGGTCCGCTCGGCGAGCCCAGCCTGTTCGTCGTCATGGAGCTGGTCGACGGTGGGACGCTGCGCGACGTGCTGCGCGCCCGCGGTGCGCTCGGGCTGCCGGCCGCGGTGCAGACCCTCGAACCGGTACTGGCAGGGCTCGCCCGCGCACACCGGCTCGGCATGGTGCACCGGGACGTGAAGCCGGAGAACGTGCTCATCGCGTCGTCCGGCGAGGTGAAGGTCGCCGACTTCGGGCTCCTCACCGCGGCCGCGGAGGCCGGTGTCAGCCACGCCGGGATGATCCTCGGGACGATGGCCTACCTGTCCCCGGAGCAGGTGGTCTCCGGGCGTGCCGACGGGCGCAGCGACGTCTACGCCGCCGGCGTCGTCCTCTACGAGATGCTCACCGGGCAGCCGCCCTACACCGCGGACAACCCGCTGTCGGTGGCCTACCGGCATGTGAACGAGGACGTCCCGCCCCCGTCGGCGACCGTCCCCGGTCTTCCCCCGGAGGTGGACGAGCTCGTCGCCCGGGCCACCGCCCGCGACCCGGAGGACCGCCCGGTCGACGCCGAGCACCTCCGCCGCGAGCTGCTCGCAGTCGCCGACCGGCTGGGCCTGCCCCGTACCGGGGTGCCGCGTCCGCCGGGGCCCCCGCCGCCCGACGACGGCGCCACCCTGCCCGCGGCGCCCCGCCGGGTGCACGCCGACGCCGCGGTACGGCCGTCCGGCACCAGGGTCGCGCCGCGCGGGGTGCACGGCACCGCCGTCACCCCGGCGGGTGAGCCGGAGGCGCTGTCGCGGGCCGATCTGCGCTCACAGCGCCGCCGCGGCCGGCGGGTGTTCGCGCTGTGGATGGTGCTGCTGGTGCTGCTCGCCGCGCTCGCCGGTACCGGCGCGTGGTGGCTGGGTTCGGGCCGCTGGACCACCATGCCGGTCGTCACCGGTATGGACCGTGACCGCGCGACGGCCCTGGTCGCCGAGTCGGATCTGGCACCGTCGGTCACCGAGCGGGCCGACGACGAGGTCGCGCCGGACGTCGTCGCCGAGGTCGACCCGGCCGCCGAGACGAGGGTGCTGCGCGGGTCGACGGTCACGCTGATCGTCTCCACCGGGCGCCCCACCGTGCCGGAGGCCCCGGCCGGGAGCTCCGTCGCCGACGTCGAGGAGGCCGTGCGGCAGGCCGGGCTCACCCCCGTCCGGTCGACGACGGCCGAGGAGTTCAGCTCGGACGTGCCGGCCGGCGCGGTGATCCGGACCGACCCGCCGGCGGGCACCCGGCTGCCGGGCGGATCCGCGGTCACGCTGGTCACCAGCAGCGGCGCGAAACCCGCTCCGACGCCACCCACCCCGGAACCGGAGCCCGACCGGCCGTCCGGTGTGCCGTTCGTGATCGGGATGTCGGCCGACGAGGCGGAGGAGCTGCTCGAGTCGAAGGACTTCGACGTCGACATCGACCGCAGTTTCCCGTTCGGCCGCCGCGACGGCCGGGTCGTCGGTCAGGACCCGGACTCGGGCAGCGACGCCGAGCCGGGCGACACGATCACCCTGACCGTTCTCTAGAGCAGCACTGCTCCTCCCTCTGGAGCGGCGCTGCTCCTCGTCCTGCGGCCTCGGCCACCTCACCGGTAGCGTGCCCGAGGCGTAGATCACAGCCCGCCGGTGCAGCGAAGGAGCGTATGGCCGAGAACACTGTGGAGCAGGTCGACCGGCAGATCGAGGGCCTCGATGCCGAGCAGCTCCCCGTCGGCGAACACGAGCTGCACGGACCCGGGCACTTCGGGGGGCTCTATGCCGCCGAGAACGTCGCAGGAACCGAGTTCGTCTTCGGCGCGACCTTCGTGGCCCTCGGCGCCGGGGTCGTCGACGTCCTCATCGGTCTGGCGATCGGTAACCTGCTCGCGGTACTGAGCTTCCGGTTCATCACCGCGCCGATCGCCACGCAGACCCGGCTGAGCGTCTACACCTACCTCGATCGGGCCGCCGGTGGGCTGACCTCGAAGCTCTACAACGGGGTGAACGCGGTCGTCTTCGCGGTCATCTCCGCCGCCATGATCACCGTCTCGGCGACCGCCCTGCGCATCATCTTCGGCTTCCCGGCGCAGGAGGAGGCCTATCCCACTCACTGGGGCTTCGTCGTCCTCGCGCTGGCTTTCGGCGCGGTCGCGGTCCTGGTGGCGGCCTACGGCTTCAACGCGCTCGCCGAGTTCGCCAGCATCTGTGGTCCCTGGCTGATGGTCATGTTCGCGACCGGTGGCCTGGTGCTGATCCCGGCACTCGCCGACTCGGTGACCGGGAGCCCCACGCTGAGCAGCTGGAGCGAGTTCATCGAGATCGGCGGGAGCGCGGTCTTCACGGGTACGACGCCCAGCGGCGAGGCGGGGATCACGCTGGTGGGGATCATCGGGTACGCCTGGGCCGCCAACAGCTTCGCCCACGCCGGGCTCATCGACATGTCGCTGTTGCGGTACGCGAAGAAGAGCTGGTACGGCTACCTGTCCGGCACCGGGATGTTCCTCGGTCACTACATGGCCTGGGTCTCGGCGGGGTTCATGGGCGCGGCAGCGGCGGCGATCGTGTCGACCAGCATCGAGGTCATCGAGCCCGGAGCCGTCGCGTTCCAGGCTCTGGGCTACGCCGGCCTCGTCACCGTCGTCATCGGTGGGTGGACGACGGCCAACGCCAACCTCTATCGCTCCGGACTCGCCGGCCAGGGCATGTTCCCGCAGCTGTCGCGACAGAAGGTGACTCTGATCCTCGGCGCGGTCGTCGTCGTGGCGGCGCTGTTCCCGTTCATCTACCGGGGTTACCTGAACCTGGTGACCTACATCGGGATCGTCCTGGTGCCGATCGGCGGGATCCTGATCGCCGAGCACTACCTGCTGCCGCGCCTCGGGATGACGACGTTCTGGGCGCGCTACAAGGGCACGCGCAACACCCCTGCGCTGCTGGCCTGGGGAATTCCGGTCGCGCTCGCCGTGATGACGCTCGTGCTCGGCCTCGTCCCCGCCTACCTCCTGTTCCCTCCCGTGTTCCTGCTCTCCATCCCCCTGTACATCGTCTTCGCCAGGAGGATGGGTGCAGCCGAGCGGTACCCCGAGGGCGAGGCCGCCGACAAGCTCTTCGCAGAGCGGGTGAAGGTGTTCCACACCGAGCAGGCAGAGAAGGCTGCCACCGGCGGCGACACGACCGACCGCCGGACGCTGACCAGCGTGCTCAAGGTGGTGTGGATCGTCGACCTCGTCGTGATCTCCGCCGGCGCCGTGTTCGTGCTCTTCTTCAGTCCGGACTTCGCCACCTACCTCGAACACCGCGACCTGTTCTTCTGGATCGCAGGCACCGGAACGGTCATCTACTTCCTCGCCGCGTACTGGCGGCTGCGTCGCATGAAGTCCTACGCCCGGCGCGCCTTGGCGTGATCGTCGACCTCTGCCGGTCCGGGCGGGACGTCCTGGAGGCCGTACCGCGCGCGGACGTCCCCGGTGATCTCCGGCAGCTGCGCGCCCGCGACCGTCACCGCGAAGGCGCCCACCCGGACCGCGTGGCGTGCCGCGTCGGCCAGGGTGTCCCCGGCGGCGAGCCGGACCGCGACGGCGGCGAGGAACGCATCCCCGGAGCCGGTGGTGTCCAGCGGCTCCACCCGGAGCGCGTCGACCGTGGTCGTCGCACCGGCGTCGTCGACCACGCAGCCCCGCGCACCGTGCGTGACGATCGTGCGGGCGACCGGGTGCTCCCCCAGCAGCGCGGCCTCGTGCTCGTTGACGACGAGGACGTCGGTGCTCTCCAGCAGCCCGTCCGGAACCGGCCCGAACGGGGAGAGGTTGAGCAGCACCGTCGTGCCGGCCGCGCGGGCGGCCCGGGCCGCGGCCAGCACCGTGTCCAGGGGGGCCTCCAAGGACAGCGTGAGCACCGCGACGCCGTCGAACGCCGGCAGGTCGCCCGCCGACAGGGTCCCGTTCGCACCGGGCGACACGACGATGGTGTTGTCCGCGCACGCGTCGACGGTGATCACCGCGGTACCGGTGGTGGCGTCCGGGCGGGTGGCGACCCGGGTGACGTCCACCCCGGCGGCGGCGACGGAGTCACGCACCAGCGTGCCGTGGGCGTCCGCTCCCACCGCGCCGACCATGGCGACGTCCCCGCCCAGCCGGGCGGCGGCGACGGCCTGGTTGGCGCCCTTCCCGCCGGGCCCGACCACGAGATCGGCCCCGGCGACCGTCTCCCCGGCGGACGGGAACCGCTCGGTCCGGACCACCAGGTCGGCGTTCAACGACCCGACCACCAGCACCGCACTCATCGCACGTCCTCCAGCTCCCGCGGCTGCGGGGTGCCCGTCTCGGCCGTCGCCGGCCGTGGGATCAGCAGCGACATCGCCAGCGCACCGGCGGTGCAGGCGGCGCCGACCAGCATGCCCGCCGAGTACCCCGCGGTGCTCGCCTGCTCCGCGCCACCCACGGCCACCTGCACGGCGGGCAGGACCACGAAGCTGATGCCGGCACCGAGGTTGAACGCGCCGGCGTTCAACCCGGGCAGCATCCCCGGGTTCTCGGGCGGGGACAGCACGATCCCCAGGCCGTTGAGCATGATGTTGGCGATGCCGGCGTAGGTGACACCGAGTACCAGCGTCGCGATCACGAGCATGGTGAACGACCGGACCCCGCCGAACGCCATGAACAGCGTCGCGGCGACGCTGCCGGCGAGACCGATCCGCAGCACGAACCGGTAGCCGAGCACCGGCGCGATCCGGCCGGCGAACGGGCCGACGACCCACCCGATCAGCGCGTACGGCGCGAGCAGCGCCAGCGCGGTCAGGTCGGCCTGCAGCCCGAACCCGGCACCGGTGTTCTGGGCGAGCGAGGCGACCAGCCCGTTGACGACGGCGAACACCCCGGTCATGGTCAGCAGCGTCGTGCCGAGGGTGGCCCAGGTGGCCCGTCGGCGCAGGTACCGGGTCGCGATCAGCGGCTCCTCGGTGCGGTCCTGCAACCGCCAGAACACCACGAACGCCACCACGGCGAGGGCGCCGTACCCACCGACGAGCGGCCAGTTCGCCGCCGCGAGCGCGCCGGCCTCGTCGAACGCCATCAGCAGCGCCCCGACCGACACGACCAGCGGGGCGACGCCGCGCCAGTCCATCCGGGTGCCTGCCGACGGGCGCGACTCGACCCCCCACACCGCGACGAGCGCCAGCGCGACGACGGTCGTCGCGGCGATCACCCAGAAGATCGAACGGAATCCGAAGTGGGTGGCGAGCCAGCCGCCGAGGATCGCGTCGACCCCGGCGACGCCGCCGTTGACCGCGGTGATCAGGCCCAGCGCGGCGCCGTAGCGGCGCGGGTCGGCGATCTCGCTGCGCAGCATCAGCAGGCCGATCGGGACCACCGGGCCGGTGATGCCCTGCAGGATCCGCCCGGCGAACAGCATCTCGACCGAGACGGCGAGGGCGGCGACCGCGCTGCCGACGAGCATCACGGCGAGCATGACCAGCAGGACCCGCCTGCGGCCCGCGATGTCCGAGAGCCGCGGCAGGAACAGCGAGAACATCGCGGCCAGGGTGAAGAACATCGTCTGGGACAGACCGATGGTCGCGTCGTCGGTGCCGAGCTCGCGGGCCATCGTGACCAGCGCGGGGCTGAGCATCGAGGCGTTGAGCTGGAACGCGACACAGGCGGCGAGGACGGCGACGATCAGCGTGACGACCGGCCGCCGGTCGGTGGCGGTCATGCGGACCGCTCCGTCACGCCGTTGCCGGGCTCGCCGATGCGGACCAGCGCGTCGGTCACGAGGTCCCAGAACCGCGCGTGGTCGAGCTCGACGGCGGCGTGCGTGCGGCAGTCCGCCGGGGCGGGACGGCGCAGGTCGACGACCGTCATCCCGGTCGTGTGCCGGCCCGCCGTCTCGACGACGATCGGCGCCGCCACGGTACGGACGATCGTCGGGTCGATGACGTACGCGACCGCGCAGGGGTCGTGCACCGGGGGCGCCTCGAACCCCTGCGCGTCGCGGTAGCTGTGCTCGAAGAACTCGAGCAGCTCGTCGACGAACCGGGCGGGGCCGGTCCCGACGGTGCGGATCGCGTGCCGCACGGCCGGGGTGGCCAGGGCCTGGTGGGTCAGGTCCAGCCCGACCATGACGACCTCCCAGCCGGCCGAGAACACGGCGTCCGCGGCCTCCGGGTCGATCGCGATGTTGAACTCCGCGACCGGGGTCAGGTTGCCGACGTGCACGCCACCGCCCATCAGCACCACCCGCCGCACCCGCTCGACGATCTCCGGGGCGCGCGCCGCGGCGAGGGCGATGTTGGTCAGGCCGCCGGTCGGGACCAGGGTCACGGTGCCCGGCTCGTGGGCCATGACGGTGTCGACGATCAGGTCGACGGCGTGCCCGCCGGTGACGCCGAAGGCGGGTTCGGGCAGCTCCGGCCCGTCCAGTCCGGTCTCGCCGTGGATGTCCACGGCGACCGCGACCTCGCGCTGCAGCGGCCGCTCGGCGCCGGCCGCGAACGGGACGCCGGTGATCCCGGCCAGCGTCGCCACCGACAGGGCGTTGCGGGTGACCTTCGGCAGGGTCTGGTTGCCCACCACGGTGGTGACGGCGAGCAGCTCGATGTCGGGGCTGCCGTGGGCGAGCAGCAGGGCGATCGCGTCGTCGTGCCCGGGGTCGCAGTCCAGGATGATCTTCTCCGCCATGCGCGGATCTCCACCTCGTCGTAGATCTGGGTACTCGGCCGCAGCGCACTCTGCGACGTCAAGCGCGTGACGTCAAGCGCTTGATGTGTGACGCGTACCGGTACCCTCACCGGGTGGACGGAGCGGGAGGGCCGCGGGTGACCGCGGCGATGGTGGCCGAGCGCGCCGGGACCAGTGTCTCGACCGTGTCGCTGGTGGTGAACGGCAAGTCTCGCGGGCGGGTCTCGCCGGCGATCACCGAGCGGGTGCGCACCGCGGTGCACGAGCTGGGCTACGTCGTCGACCACGCCGCGAGCTCGCTGGCCCGGGGACGCACCGACCTCGTCGTGCTGCTGGCCCCGGACCTGCCCAACCCCTACTTCGGCCGGGTCACGACCGGGATCCGCGAGGCGCTCGGCGACCGGCACCAGCTGATGCTGTCGGTCATCGCGAGCGGCACCCAGCCCGGCGCCGACGACGTCCGCCGGGTCGCGGCGTTCCGGCCGGCCGGCCTGCTGGTGCACGCGCCGTCGCCGACCTTCCTCGACGAGCTCGACCCGGGCGGCCCGCCGCTGGTGCTGCTCGACGCCCCCGGGTTCGAGGACCGTGCCGCGACCGTCACCTTCGACCTGCGTCCCGGAGTCCGTGCCCTGGTCGGGCACCTCGCCGCGGCCGGGCACCGGACGATCGCCTACCTCGACGGGGCGACGCCGTCGGCCACCTTCGCCGTGCGTCGCGCGTGGCTGCGCGAGATCGCCGCGACGCACGGCATCACCGTGCTCGGCGCCGGCGACGACCCCGACCGCCCGCCGGCCGCCACCGGCCACGCCCGGGACGGTAGCGCCGGATCAGACCGTGCCCGGGACGGCAGCACCCGATCGGCCCGCACCCCGGACCACAGCACCCGACCGGACCGCGCCCCGGACGACAGCGCCCGATCGGCCCGTACCCCGGACGGCAGCACCCGATCGGACCGTACCCCGGACGGCAGCGCCGGACCGGTGCGCGCCGGGCTCAGCCTGGACGCCGCCGCGGACACGGCGGTCGGCGCGATCCCCGGCTGGCTCGACGCGGGGGCGACGGCGGTCGTCGCGGCCGCCGACACCCTCGCCTACGGGGTACTCGCCGCCGCCCACCGGCTGGGCCTCGACGTGCCCGGTGACCTCGCGGTCGCCGGTTTCGACGACCTGCCGTACTCACAGGTGACCGCTCCCCCGCTGACCAGCGTGGCGCTGCCCGCCGAGGAGCTGGGCCGCGCCGCCGCCCACCGGCTGACCGCGCTGCTCACCGGCACGGACACGCCCGGGCCCGCGCCGCTGGCGTCCCGCCTGGCCGTGCGCGCCAGCACCGCACCGCCGTGAACCGGACACACCCGGGACCCGCGTGTCTCAGAGCAGCACGCGCGACTCAGAGCAGCACGACGACCACAAGGACCAGCACGGCACCGGCCGCGTAGCCGGCGGCCCGGCGCACCGCCGCGCGGCTGCCCGTCCGGCCGCCCTCGATGTGGTCGCTGCGCTCGGACGCGGTCATCGTGAGCGGCTGCTCCGGCGACGCCGCGATCCGCACCTCGTCGCCGTGCAGGCGGGCCTCGCCGATCACGGTGAGCCGGGTACCCGGCTCGATCCGCCACTCGGTGCGCTCGTGGCCCAGTGTCGGGTCGAGCATCCGGAAGACCCCGAAGTCCCGCTCCCCTCCGAGTCCGGGCTCGTGCTCGTCGCGGCGCCGCTCGGCGGCCGGGACGTCGACCTGCGCGTCCCGGGTGTCGACGAGCACCGCCGCGTCGCCGTCCCGCAGCCGGAACCGGGTGTCCCACCGCCGGTCACCGACGACGTCGTGGTCGGTGCCGCCCTTCTTCCCGCGCGAGAGCCGCACCTCGAGCACCCGGAACCACACCGATGCGGTCCCGCTGACCGGCGCGGGCCGGGCGCCCTCCGCCGTCGCCTCGACGGTCCCGGTGAGGGCGACGACCTTCCGGAACGCACCGGCCCCGAGATCGGACCGCACCGCGTCGGCCATCCCGACCAGCTCGGCGACGCCGGCGTGAGTAGCGCCGAGCCCGCGGGTCCACCGGGCGTGACCGGCACGGGCCTCGCCGAACGCCGTCCAGGCCCGCCACCCGAGGATCCCCACGAGTACCAGCAGCACCAGCTCCATGCGCGGAGCCTAGCCGGACGAATCGGACATCCGGCTCGGTAGTACTACCCGCGCAGCATCTCCGCGACGAGGAACGCCAGCTCCAGGCTCTGCTGGGTGTTCAGCCGCGGGTCGCAGGCGGTCTCGTAACGCCCGGCCAGGTCGGTGTCGGAGATTCGCTGCGCGCCGCCCAGGCACTCGGTGACGTCCTCGCCGGTGACCTCGACGTGGATGCCGCCCGGGTGCGTGCCCAGCGAGCGGTGCACCTCGAAGAAGCCCTGCACCTCGTCGACGATCCGGTCGAAGTGCCGGGTCTTGTACCCCGTGGAGGCCTCGTGGGTGTTGCCGTGCATCGGGTCGCACTGCCAGATCACCTTGTGCCCGGAGGCGGTGACCTTCTCGACGATCGCCGGCAGCACGTCGCGGACCTTGTCGTTGCCCATCCGGGAGATCAGCGACAGCCGGCCCGGACGGTTGTGCGGGTCGAGCCGCTCGACGTACTCGACGGCCTGGTCCGGCGTCGTCGTCGGGCCGATCTTCATGCCGATCGGGTTGGCCAGCAGCTCCGCGAACGCGACGTGTGCGCCGTCGAGCTGGCGGGTGCGCTCCCCGATCCAGAGGAAGTGCGTGGACAGGTCGTAGAGCTTCGGCGACGCGCCGCCGCTGTCGTCACGCTCGAGGTCCAGGCGCAGCATGGCGCGCTCGTAGTCGAGCAGCAGCGCCTCGTGGCTGGCGTAGAACTCGACCTGGTGCAGGTTGTGGTCCTGCACGCCGCAGGCGTCCATGAACCGGACCGCGCGGTCGATCTCGGCGGCGACGGCCTCGTACCGCACGCCCGCCGCCGAGGTCCGCACGAAGTCCTTGTTCCAGTCGTGCACCTTGGTCAGGTCGGCCATGCCGGTCGCGGTCAGGCCGCGGACCATGTTCATCGCGGCGGACGCGTTCGCGTAGGCGCGGATCATCCGGGACGGGTCCGGGATCCGGGCCTGCGGGTCGGGGGCGAGCGCGTTGACGATGTCCCCGCGGTAGGATGGCAGGCCCGCCGAGTCGATCGAGCTGCTGCGCGGCTTGGCGTACTGGCCGGCGATCCGGCCGACCTTCACCACCGGCAGCGACGCGCCGTAGGTCAGCACGACGGCCATCTGCAGCAACGTGCGGATCGTGGCCCTGATGTGCGGCTCGGTGTTGTCGACGAACGTCTCGGCGCAGTCGCCGCCCTGCAGCAGGAACGCCTCGCCGTTCGCGACGTCGGCCAGCCGGGTCTGCAGCCGGTCCACCTCGGGCGGCAGCACCACCGGCGGCACGGACTCCAGGACCGTCCGCACGTGGCCGACGTTCTCCGGGTCGGGCCACTCGGGCTGCTGCGCGGCGGGACGGGAGAGGGCGTCGTCCAGCGCGGAGCGCAGGTCCGCGGGCAGCGGCGGCAGCTCCGGGAGGACGTCGATCGGCGCGTCGACGGACCAGTTCACGGGGACCAGCCTAGGCCTGTGCGCTCGGCGCCGGCGTCCCGGCCCCCGTCCCGAGGACCTCGGAGATCACCTCCCACCGGCGCAGGTTGTGCCGGGCGTCGGCGAGCGCGTCGTGCGCGTCCGGGGGCGGCACCGGCAGGGTCGGACGCCCGGCGTCCTCCCAGCGCTGGCGCAGCTCCCGGGTGAACCGGGGCATCGCCCGCGGCAGCGCGGGCATCGCGCCCCACAGCTGGCAGAGCACGACGTGGTCGTAGGCGGCGATCCAGGCCCACAGCTCGACGTCACCGGGCGCCGAGGTGCAGAACTCGAGCAGCTCGTCCCGGATCCGGGACCGGGACATCCACGCCCGGTCCGCCGGCGACGGCAGCTTGGGCAGCACGTTGGCGCGCACCCACTTGCCGGCCCGGTCCGGGTCGAACTCGGTGGAGACCGCGTAGAACTCGCGGCCGTCCTCACCGACGACGCCGATCGACACCAGGTCGATCGTGGTGCCGTCCTCGATGAACTCGCAGTCGTAGAAGAAGCGCATACCCGATCCGTTGTTGCTGGTCAGCGGCCGTTCATCGGCCGCCCGGTCCCCATCTGAGCCTACGTGTCCGGCCGGTGACCGACGCCCGTGGAGCGCCGGCGACGCCTCGCGTACGGGACACTCCACGACCGGTGATCACGCACCGGCCGGCGGGCGTCAGCTCGCCCGCGAGTCCGGCACGTTCGCGTCGGGCCGCTGTCCCGACGAGCGGGACGGGGCGGGCGGCGGCGAGTCGGTCGCGGCCCGCTCCTTGACCGACGCGGCGTAGAGGTCGACGTAGGTCTGCCCGGACAGCTCCATGAGGTTGTACATGATCTCGTCGGTCATCGACCGCTCGATGAACCGGTCCCCGGCCATGCCCTCGTAGCGGCTGAAGTCCAGCGGCTCACCGATGACGATCTGCACCTTGCGCGGGCGCCACATCTTCGAGCCGATCGGGTTCACCCTGTCGGTCCCGACCATCGCGACCGGGATCACCGGGACGCCGGCCTCCAGGGCCATCCGGGCGACACCGGTCTTGCCCTTGTAGAGCCTGCCGTCGGGTGAGCGGGTGCCCTCCGGGTAGATGCCGAGGAGCTTCGCCTCGCCGAGCAGCCGTACCGCGGTGTCCATCGCCGCGCGCGCCGCGGACCCGCCGGAGCGGTCCACCGGCACCTGGCCGACGCCGGTGAAGAACTGCTTCTTGAACCAGCCGCGGACACCGGGCTCGGTGAAGTACTCGCGCTTGGCCAGGAAGGTCACCCGGCGCGGCAGCATCAACGGGAGGAAGAACGAGTCGGCGACCGCCAGGTGGTTGCTGGCGAGGATCGCGCCGCCGTGGAGGGGCACGTTCTCCGCGCCCTTGATCTCGGGTCGGCAGAACAACCGCATCAGCGGGCCGAGCAGGACGAACTTGGACCACCAGTACAGCACCCTGCGCTGCCTCCCTACCGACTTCGCCGGGTCAGCCTACGGAGCGTCCGCCGCTCCTCACAACGGGGCCGTGCTCACGCCCGGTGTGCGTCCCGGCACGGCGGTGGCCCGGGTGGGGCGGCATGACAGGATGGGCCGGCACGAGCCGGGAAGGACGGGCATGGAGCCAGCACGTGGCCGGGGCGACCGACCCGACGACGACTTCGAGTCGATCGTCGCGGACTGGCGCAGCGAGGGTTCGGTCCCCGACTGGCCGCCGGAACCCGCCGAACCGGCCGAACCCGCCGTGCAGCCCCGGGACGGCGCGGTACACCGGCCCGGGCCGTCGGAGCCGGTCGACCAGGACGAGGGGCACTACCACCCGCCCGACCCGCCGCCGCTGCCCCGCCCGGGCCCGCCGGCCGTCGTCGGGGGCGGGCTGATCCTGCTGGGTCTGCTGCTCTGCGTCGCGCCGGGCGTGCTCGGTGCCGGCGGCACCTGGCCGCTGCCGCTGGGCCTGGTGCTGATCGCCGCCGGGCTGACCTGGCTGGTGCTGCGGCTGTGGACCACCGACCCGCGGGACGACGGCCCCGACCTCTACGACGACGGCTCGCGCCTCTGACCCGCGCCCTCCCGCGCCAGGGTGGCCGCGCCCACGACGGCGGCCGCGGCGCCCAGCTGCGCCGTGCGGATCCGGGCCAGCGGCCGGTGTGACGCCCCGGTCGCGATCCGCGCGTAGTGCTCGCGGGCGGCGTCGAGGAACAGCGGCGCGGACACCGAGACCCCGCCGGCGACCACCACGAGGTCCGGGTCGAAGACGTCCGCGACCAGGGACAGCCCCTCCCCCAGCCAGCGGCCCAGGTCGTCGAGCGCGGCCCGGGCGACCGGGTCGCCCTCGCGGGCCGCGGCGGCGACCCGCCTGCCGGTGATCCGGCCGGGGTCGCGGGCCGCCTCACGGGCGAGCACGGAGGGTCCCGGCACGTCGCCGGCCGAGATCAGCTCCAGCGCGGTGGCGGCCAGCGCGGTCCCGCTGCAGTAGCGCTCCCAGCAGCCGCGCTTGCCGCACGGGCAGGCCCGGCCGTCCGGCACGACACGCAGGTGCCCGAGCTCCGGCGCGACCCCGTGCGCCCCGCGGAACAGCTCGCCGCCGAGCAGCAGCGCGCCGCCGATGCCGGTGCCGATCGCGACCAGCACGACGGTGGAGGCCCCGGCCGCGGCCCCGTACCGCCGCTCGGCCAGCGCTGCGGAGTTCGCGTCGTGCTCGACGACGACCGGCAGCCCGCCGAGGCGCTCGGAGATGCGGCCTGCGACCGGGGCGTCGCGCCAGGACAGGTGCGGGGCGTAGCGGACCAGGCCGCGCGGGGCGTCGACGAACCCGGCCAGCGCGAGCCCGGCGGCACGCACCGGGTAGCGGCCGCGGAGCTCCGTGACGGTGCCGGCGATCGCCACCTCGAGGGCGTCGTCGGTGCGCGGGGTCGGTGCCGTGGCGGTGTCGAGGACCTCGCCGTCGGCGTCGACCACACCCGCACGCACGCTGGTCCCACCGACGTCGACCCCGATCGTGAGTGCACGGGGACCCACGCTCACGTCCGGTGCACCACGATCCGCTGGACCGAACGCCCGCGACCGTGCGGGCGGTGGGCGTCCGCGGCCGAGTGGCGCGGCGGCTGCTCGGCCGTCTCCTCCAGCACCGCGACCAGCACGCTCAGCAATCCGCCGGCGTGCACGGCGAGCCGCGCCGCCAGCTCGGAACGCTCGCCGCGCAGCACCGCGACCAGCGCGCACACCGGGCACGCGGTGCAGGCGCCCGGGGCCCCGGGGTCGGGGGCCTGCCCGTCCCCGGCCGCCGTCCCCAGCGGTTCGACGACCGTCCGCAGCCGTTCCAGCAGCTGGAGTGCCAGGGCCCGCAGGTCGTCGGGGATCCCCGCGTGGGCGCCGCAGCCCCGGCCCGTCACGAGGTCATCCAGGTGCCCGGATCGGGCACGAAGCTGATCACCAGCCGGGCGTCGGCGCCGGTGCCCTCCAGCCGGGCACCGGTGGCCTCGCAGCGGCGCAGCACGGCCGGGAGCGACACCACCCGCCGGGAGAACCCGATCCCGACGACCATGTCGTCGCCGATCCGGGCCAGGTCCAGCGGGGCGTCCTGGGCCCCCGGCAGCGCGATGTCCAGCTCGAACTCGGTGTCGCGGGAGACGCCGTGCCCGGCGGTGCGCCGCATCTCCATCAGCGGGCGGACCGGCGCGTCCTCCGGGGCGCCTGCCGGATCGGACTCCCCGTAGATCGAACGCCCCAGCTCGCGCAGCGCGCCGACCCCGGTCGGCTCGGCCGCGGTGTAGCGCACGGCCGTGACCGGGACGTCGGCGCCGAGCTGCCCCAGCTCGCCCAGCACCGCCTGCTGTTCGGTGGCGCGCTCGCGCAGCCAGCGTGCGGCGGGACCGCGTAGCGACCGCGGCGGCCCCGGCATCACCCGGTTCGCCAGCAGCGCGTCCACCCGCAGCTCGTGCAGGGCCAGCGCGGTGAGGGTGCGACGGGTCTCCGCGGCGACCACCCGCTCCGGGGTGAGCACCAGGCGGATCGAGGTGCGGGTGCGGTCGACGAGCAGCGCGCGCAGGCCGGCCAGCTGGTCGGCGAGCGCGCCCAGCGCGTCGACCGTGCGGTCCCAGCCGCCGTTGTCGCTCTTCGCCCCGGCCAGGTTCGCGACCAGCCCGCGGACCGCACGCCGGTGTGCCGGGAACAGCCGCTCCACATACCCGGCCAGTGCCTCGGGCAGGGTCAGCAGCCGCAGCGTCTCGGCGGTCGGCCCGCAGTCGACGACCACGACGTCGTACTCACCGGAGTCGGCGTACCGCGCGACCTCCACCAGCGCGAGGAGGTCCTCCACGCCGGGCAGCACGGTCAGCTCGTCGGCGACGAGCTCGTCGACGCCCGCGCCGGCGAGCATCGTGCGCAGGTGCCCCTGGATCTCGCCCCAGGCGCCCTCCAGCAGGTGCCGGGCCTCGATGTGGGCGGCCCACAGGTTTTCGGCGACCTTCGTGGGCTCGGCGCCCAGCTCGGTGTCCAGGGCGTCACCGAGCGAGTGCGCCGGATCGGTCGACACCACCAGCGCCGAGCGGCCGGATCCCGCGAGCAGCGCGCCCGTCGCCGCGGCGAGAGTGGTCTTGCCGACCCCGCCCTTGCCGGTGAACAGCACGACGCGCACGGGGCGGAGGGTAACGATCGACCCGAAGCGATCTCCGCCCGGACCCGCCGAAGGAGCCTCGTGCCGCTGCTTCGACCCTCGACCGCCGGGCCTCAGGCCTTCTCGACGCGCCGCTTCAGACCCTTCAGCGCGGCGTCGATGATCACTTTCTCGGCCTTGCGACGCAGCATGCCGATCATCGGGAAGTTCACCTCGACGGAGAGCTCGTAGGTGACCTTGGTGCCCGCACCCTCCGGCTCGAGCCGGTAGGCACCGTCCTGCGCCTTCTGGATGCCGCCCTTGACCAGGGTCCAGGTCACCGACCGGTCGTCGTCCGCCCAGTCGTAGTCGAGGGTGTAGGAGTCCTTGATCGCGCCGGCGTCCATAGAGAACCGGACCTGCTTCGCGCGCTCACCCGCGCCGGGATCGAGGATCTCCACGGCGGTGATCTGGCCGGTCCACTCCGGGTACGACTCGAAGTCCGCCACCACGGCCATCACCTGTTCCGGCGGGGCGTCGATGTGGATCGAGGAGGTGGTCGCGTCGGCCATGGCGGCGAGGTTATCCGGTGGCTAGAGCCGGAGCACGTAGGGCCGCTCCAGCGCGCGGAAGTGCCCGACGTTCACGCACTCCGTACGGCCGACCCTGGCCCGGCGGGCGAGCGGCTGGTGGACGTGCCCGAACAGGGCGTGCGACGGCTGCTCGGCCCGGATCCGGGCGGTCAGCGGCGCGCTGGCGATCTCGGCCCGCCGGGTGACGACGTCGTAGGTCAGCACCGGGTGCGCCGGCGGGACGTGGGTGCACAGCAGCTCCGCGGGCCCGAGCGCATCGAGCCGGGCCGTCCAGTCGGAGTGCTCCAGGAAGTACGGCTGCCACGGCCCGGCGCGGCGCGGATCCACCCCCGGCGGGAGCGGGACCCCACCGATGAAACCGATCCGGCGGCCGCCGATCTCGATCACCCGTCCGTCGGCGCGGGTGACGCCCTCGGTCTCCGGCCACGCCTCCGGCATGTCGACGTTGCCCGGGATCGCCCACACCGGCACGCCGAGCGACCCCAGCACGCCGAACAGCGCGGCGTACTGCTCGCGGACCGCCTCCTCGACCGCCGCGGCCGGATCGGCGAACCTGGCCCAGGACCGTTCGAGCAGCCCGAGCATCTGCGCCCGCGGGGCCCCGATCCGGCGCATCCGGCCGAACTCGGCGGCGACCGCGGTGCCGAGCAGCCGGGAGACGATCCCGTTCTGCGGATCCCGGTAGTCGATGAACTCGAGCAGGTCACCGAGCATGATCAGCCCGTCGGCGCCGTCCGCGGCGCGGGCCAGCGCGCGGGCGTTACCGTGGACGTCGGAGACGACGTGCAGCCGCACTCAGTACTTCCCCTCCGCCGGGGCGATCCCGGCCGACGGTGCTGCACCGGCCGGGCGCCCGCCCTCCAGGCGCCGTTTCAGTGCGAACGCGTGCGCCTTGAACTCCCGGTGCCGCCGGTCGCCCTCGGCCCGGTTCCACCGGCGGCGGTTCCCGTCCTGCTGCCCGTACGCGGGGTCGGCCCGCAGGAAGAAGTGCAGGACGGTGCCGTCGAGCACCTCCTCGCACCAGACCTCCATGGTGCCGGTGAGCGCGCCGGTGACCGTCCAGCGCACACCTGCGGGTCCGCGGTCGTCCGCGATCTCCGGGCGCAGGTCGGGCCAGTAGGACGACCACCGCGCGGGGTCGGCGAACTCGGCCGCGACCCGCTCGCGGGACACGGCCAGAAACGTCTCGTCGATCACGTCCACCGCCGGCACACCGGTCAGCGTGCCATCCGCTCCGGACGCCACCTGCGCCCGGCGTTCCCCACCCGTTATGCCCGGGTCGATGTACGCACCCCCTACTTGACGGTAGGTTCGGTCCCGGTCAGGTCGGCGCGCGCTCGTGCCGGCCCGCAATGCCCTGCCGAGGCTGCCAGGAGGTCGATCCCCGTGCGTGAGTACAGCGTCCCCGCCACGGTGTCCGTGGGAGCCGAGGAGTCGCTCTCCGACGCCGTCTTCACCAACGCCGCGCAGCACCCCTCGGACGTGCTCTTCCGCCGCAAGGACGCGGAAGGTGTGTGGACCGAGGTCACCACCCGCGAGTTCGCCGAGCAGGTGACGCGGGTGGCCGCCGGCCTGATCGCCGCGGGCGTGCAGGCCGGCGACCGGGTCGCGGTGCTGTCCCGCACCCGCTACGAGTGGTCGCTGTTCGACTACGCGATCCTCGCGGCGGGCGGCGTCACCGTGCCGATCTACGAGACGTCCTCGCCGGACCAGGTCTCCTGGATCGTCTCCGACTCCGGCGCGGTCGGGATCATCGTCGAGACGGCGGACCACACCGCGACGGTGGAGAAGGTCCGCGACGGCCTGCCGGGCCTGCGCAACATCTGGCAGATCGAGCCGTCGCCCGCCGCGCCGGACGCTCCCTCGGCGGTCGAGCAGCTCACCGGCCTCGGCTCGGACACCCCGGACGACGTGGTGCACGAGCGCCGGGGCGCCGTCCGCGCCGACGACCTCTGCACGCTGATCTACACCTCCGGCACGACCGGCAGGCCCAAGGGCTGCGAGCTCACCCACCGCAACCTGGTCACCGAGGTCCGCACGATCGCCTCGACCATTCCGGACCTGCTCGCGCACGGTGGCTCGGTGCTGCTGTTCCTCCCGCTCGCGCACGTGTTCGGCAAGGTCATCCAGTGCGGCGCGCTGACCACCCGGACCACCGTCGGGCACACGCCGGACGTGAAGAACCTGCTGCCCGACCTGGCCGAGTTCAAGCCGACCTTCCTGCTCGCGGTGCCGCGGGTCTTCGAGAAGGTCTACAACGGCGCGCGGCTCAAGGCGCACAACGACGGCAAGGGCAAGATCTTCGACGCCGCCGCGGAGACCGCGATCGCCTACTCGGAGGCGATCGACACGGGCGGCCCCGGCCTGGTGCTCAAGGCCAAGCACGCGCTGTTCGACAAGCTCGTCTACGGCAAGCTGCGCGCGGCCGTCGGCGGGAACGTCGTCGCTGCCGTCTCCGGGTCCGCGCCGCTCGGCGCCCGGCTGGGCCACTTCTTCCGCGGTATCGGGCTGCCGGTGCTGGAGGGCTACGGGCTCACCGAGACCGCGGCCGGCATCACGCTGAACACGCTCGACGCCCAGCGGATCGGCTCGGTCGGCCGTCCGGTGCCCGGCTGCTCGGCCCGGATCGCCGAGGACGGCGAGCTCCTGCTGCGTGGTGACATCGTCTTCCGGGGGTACTGGAAGAACGAGGAGGCCACGGCCGACGCGATCGAGAGCGACGGCTGGTTCCACTCCGGGGACATCGGCGAGATCGACGACGCCGGGTTCGTCACGATCACCGGCCGGAAGAAGGAGATCATCGTCACCGCGGGCGGCAAGAACGTCGCCCCGGCGGTGCTCGAGGACCGGCTGCGGGCGCACCCGCTGGTCGGGCAGTGCATCGTGATCGGCGACAAGAAGCCGTTCATCTCGGCGCTGGTCACCATCGACCCGGATGCGCTGCCGGGCTGGCGCGAGCGCAACGGCAAGCCGGCCGGCGCGGGTGGATCGGCGTCGGACCTCGTCGACGACCCGGAGCTGCGGGGCGAGATCGCCGCGGCGGTCGAGGAGGCCAACCAGGCGGTGTCGCGGGCCGAGCAGATCCGCAAGTTCCGGATCCTGCCCACCGACTTCTCCGAGGCGGGCGGTGAGCTCACGCCGACCCTGAAGGTCAAGCGCGCGGTCGTCGTCGACTCGCACTCCGAGGACATCGAGGCGCTCTACTCCGGCACCACGGCCGACCGGAGCTGAGCTCCGCACGCTGCGCTCCGCGCCGATGTTCGCTCCGCACGCTGCGCTCAGCTCAGCCGGGCTGCAGGAAGGACCGCAGGCGGGCCGCGGACGCCGGGCCGCCCCAGACCCGGCGCACCCGCTCGCGACCGGCCCGGCCCATCGCCGCCGCCCGCCGCGGGTCGGTCAGCAGATCGGCGACCCGGCAGGCGAGCGCCGCCACGTCCCGGCCACCGACGACGTACCCGGTGACGCCCTCCTCGACGGTCTCCGGCGCCCCGCCCGAGTCCCCCGCGACGACCGGCAGGCCGGACGCCGCCGCCTCCAGCAGGGCGATGCCCAGGCCCTCGACGTCCAGGCCGCCGAGGTGCGTGCGGCAGGGCAGCGCGAAGACGTCACCGGCCGCATGGTGTGCGGCCAGCTCACCGGACGGGACCCCACCGGTCAGTACGACGGCGTCACCCACCCCGTGCCGGTCGGCCAGGTGCTGCAGCCGGTCCCGGTACGGGCCGCCGCCGACCAGCAGCAGCCGGGTGCCGGGCACGCGTTCCCGGATCCGCGGCAGCGCCGCGACCAGCACGTCCTGTCCCTTGCGCGGCACCAGCCGGGACACGCAGCTGACGACCGGTGCGTCACCCAGGCCGTACCGCTCGCGGATCGCGGCGCGGGCGGCCGGGTCGGGGGCGAAGCGGGTGGTGTCCACCGGAGGCGGCAGCGGCTCCAGCGCGGCGTCCGGGCCGAACGCGGCGGCGAACCGGTCGCGGGTCCAGCGGGAGACGGTCGTGACGACGTCGGCGTCGGATCCGATCCGGCGCAGGGCGTGCCGGGCGCCGGGCAGCATCGACCAGCCGACCTCGTGTCCGTGCGTGGTCGCGACGACGCGGGCGATCCCGGCCCGGCGCCGCAGGTACGGCCCGAGCAGCCCCAGCGGGGCGGCGGCCCCGAACCAGACGGCATCCGCGCCGTGCTCGCGGGCGAGACCCGCGGCGCGCCGTGCGACACCGGGGACCGGGAGCATCACCGAGGTCGGATGCCGGTGCACCGGGAACGGGAGCGTCGCGTCGAACTCCCGGTCCCCGCGCCACGCGGGCGCGTAGACGACCAGCTCACCGGGCGGCAGCGCGCGGGCGAGATCGTGCAGGTAGCTCTGGATCCCGCCGGGACGCGGCGGGAAGTCGTTGGTCACCAGCAGCGTGCGCGCCACGGCCGCCGACCGTATCGGCCGGGCACCACACCCGAGGGACCGGGACGGCGGCGCCGCACGCGTCGGGACGCGCCGGGGACGCGGGCCGCCGTCCGGCCTCGGGGAGCGGACGGACCGCTCGGCCCCACCGGTGCTCCGGGGTACTCCCGTCGGGGCGGGAGCACCGGGCCGGGCCGGCCGGGATGACGGGGATCATCCGGCGGCACGACCGGTGAGGACGTCCTGCTGCCCGGATCAACGAGCGCGGACGGTGCACGGTTACGGATCGGCAACGAGAACCTCGCAGGAGCCCGTGGGGCTCCGGCGCCCGCATTCTGTCGGACCCCTCCCCTAGCGTCCGCGGCGATCGCACGAAAGCTCCACGAGGGAGGCACCATGCTCGTCGACTGCGACCGCTGCGAGGTCCGCGGCACCGCCTGCGGTGACTGCGTGATCGGTGTGCTCATGAACGTGCCCGAGATCGACCGCCCGATCCCGTACCTGCCGGTCGACCTGTCCGCCGAGGTCGCCGTGAGCGCCGGCGGCCCGGTGGGCGGGCCGGTCGAGTTCGCCGAACCCGAACGCCGCGCCCTGCAGGTACTCGCCGACCACGGCCTGATCCCGCACCTGCGGCTGGTGGAACCGGCCCGTCCCGGGCCGGGCACCGCGGCGGACCGACCGATGCTGCCGGTGCCGGCGGTGCCGCCACGTACGCAGCGCCACCGTGACGCAGGGTGAGCCGCCGTGACGCGGGGTGAGCTACTGTGACGCAAGGTGAGCCGCGGAGCCCCTGCTCAGCCGCCCAGCCGGCGCAGCAGGACGGCGGAGGGCACGGTGTGCGCCCCGCGCCGCCGCACCGACCGCACGACCTCCTGGTCCGAGGTGGCGACGAGCAGCGGGCGACCGCACGGCTCGGCGGCGACCAGGTCGCGCACCACGTCGTCGGCGATCACCCCGGCCTCGCTGAACAGGACGCGGACCCCGCGAGTTCCGCGCAGCGGCGCCGCGCTGACGGCCGCGCCGTCGAACACCACCGTGATCTCGACGCCGGTGCGGGCGCCGAGGGCTCCCAGCTGACCCACCAGCCGGGATCGCTGGTCGGCGAGCGGCAGGTCCGGGTAGCCGGTCTTGCTGACGTTGTAGCCGTCGACGATCAGGTGCACCGACGGCACGGCGAGCAGCGTGTCCAGCGCGGCGAGCCCGTCGACCGGGACCCCGGCCCGGCCGCTGACGGCCGCGCCGTCGCCTGCGGTCCCCACCGTTCCCGCGACGAAGTCGGCCGGCCGCGGCCCGCCGGCGCCGATGTCGAGCTCCCGGCGCAGCCCCGCGATCGCACCCCCGACGGTGTCCAGCAGCAGTTCCAGGCGCACCTCGTCGCCACGCCGGGCATCGCGTGCGGCCTGCCGGGCGGCGGCGACCTCCCGGGCGGCGGACTCGGCCCGGCGGTGCTCCTGCTCGGCGCGCTCCCGCTCGGTCTCGCACTCCGCACGCGCCTGCGCCAACCGGTCGTCGGCACCGGCACGCAGCCGGGCGACCTCGGCCTCCAGCTCGGCGCGGGCGTCGAGGGCGGAGCGCAGCTTCGCACCCTGCTCGCTGACCCGGCGCCGCATCTGCTGGTACTCCGCCTCGCGGTCGGCGACGAGCGCCTGCGCCTGCTCGCGTTCCTCGCCGAGCTCGGCCCGCACCCGTTCGAGCTCGGCGGTGACCTTGTCGACCTTCGCGAGCGCCTCGTCCCGCTCGGCACGCAGCGCGGACAGGTCACCGGACTGCTCGACCTCGGCGACCCGGCGAGCGGCCAGCGGATCACCGGTCAGCAGCGCGACCGCCGCCGCGTCGAGCTTGTCCACCGGCGCGGGGAGGTCCCCGGACGGGTCGGCGGGATCGGCGGGTTCCTCGCGGTCGGGAAGCTCCAGCTCGCCCGGCCGGTGCTCGGCCCACCACGCGACGACCACCGCCCGGAAGGCGGCATCCTGCTCGAGCCGGGTGACCAGGAGGTGGCCGCCGAGACGGGCCCGCTTGGCGGGGGTGAACTTGGCGAACCGGCGCAGCGGCGGGGGCACCTCGGTCGGCGACAGACCGCCCAGGGCGATGCCGGCGATCTCGGCCAGCCGCGCACGCAGCGGGGACGGCAACGGCGGCCAGGGGTCACCCGCCCCGGCCCCGGCCCCGGCTCCGGCTCCGGCGCAGGGCTGCCCCGCAGCATCCGGCTCCGGCTCCGGCTCCGGACACGACGGGGCGCCGGTGCCCGTGGGGCCCGGTGCCCCTCCGTCGTCGTGCGCCATCGGTCCAGGCTATCCCCGACCGCGGCAGCACGCCGACGCCCCGCGCTGCCCGGGCCCGGCCCGGCGGCCTTCGAACATACTGTCGGGCCCCGGCGCTACCGTGCGCGAGTGACCACCTGCTCCCCGCAGCTCGCGTTCGACGAGCTGGGCACACCGCTGCGCGACGTCACGTTCTGCGTCCTCGACCTGGAGACCACCGGCGGCAGCCACCGGACCGACGCCATCACCGAGGTCGGAGCGGTCCTGGTCCGCGGAGGGCAACGGATCGGTGAGCTGTCGACACTGGTCGATCCGGGAGCGCGGATTCCGGCCGACATCACCCGCCTGACCGGGATCACGAACGGGATGCTCGCCGGGGCACCGCCACTCGGCGCGGTACTCCCGTCGGTGCTGGACCTGCTGCAGGGCTCGGTGCTGGTCGCGCACAACGCCCCGTTCGACACCGGGTTCCTGCGTGCCGCGTGCGAGCGCCACGAGCGCCCGTGGCCCACGCCCCCGATCCTGTGCACCGCCCGGCTCGCCCGGGCGGTGCTCCCGCGCAGCGAGTGCCCCAGCGTCCGGCTCGGTGCCCTCGCCGAGCACTTCGGCTGCACCACCACGCCGGACCACCGGGCGCTCACCGACGCACGGGCCACCGTCGAGGTGCTGCACCACCTGCTCGAACGGATCGGGAACCTCGGGGTGCAGAGCCTGGAGGAGCTCGTCGCACTGGTGAAGGACCGGGCGCCGCACCGCCCGACCACGGCGCAGCGGCAGCGCAGGCACCTCGCGAACGGCGTGCCGTCGGCCCCGGGGGTGTACCTGTTCCGCGGCGGGGGCGACGAGGTGCTCTACGTCGGCACCAGCGGCGACCTGCACCGCCGGGTCCGGTCGTACTTCACCGCCGGGGAGCGGCGGCGCCGGGTCCGGGACATGGTGGCCCAGGCCGAACGGGTCGACACCGTCGTCTGTGCCCACGCGCTGGAGGCCTCGGTCCGCGAGCTGCGGCTGATCGCGGCGCACCGCCCCCGCTACAACCGGCGTTCCCGCAACCCGGGCCGGAGCTGGTGGGTGGCGCCGACCGCCGAGGCGTTCCCCCGCCTCTCGGTCGTGTCGACGCCGCGCGAGGGGGCGCTGGGGCCGTTCACGTCCCGCAGTGCCGCGACCGAGGTCCTCGACGCCGCGCTGGAGGCGGTGCCGCTGCGCCGGTGCACGATCCGGATCCCGGCCCGCCGGCCGTCCGCCACCCCCTGCGCGCTGCACGAGCTGGGCCGCTGTGCCGCGCCGTGCGCCGGGCTGCAGCCGCCCGACGACTACGCACCCGCGGTCGACTCGTGGCTCGATCTCGTCGCGGGCCGCGACGACGCCCCGCTGCGCACCCTCGCCGCGGCCGTCGACACCCGCTCCGCGGACGGCCGCTACGAGTCCGCGGCCCGGGTCCGCGACCGGCTGGCCGCGCTCGCCTCCGGCGTCGACCGTGCGGGCACGCTGGCCGGGCTCGCGTCGCTCGAGGAGGTCGTCGGGGCCCGGCCGGACGGCTCCGGCGGCTGGGAGCTCGCCGTCCTGCGGTACGGGCGCCTCGCCGCCGCGGGGAACGCGCCGCGCGGGGTCCGCCCGATGCCGGTGGTGGAGGCGCTGCGCGCGGGGGCGCAGACCGTGCTGCCCGGGCCCGGACCGCTGCGCGGGGCCCCGCCCGAGGAGGTCCGGCTGCTGTACCGCTGGCTCACCGGCGGGGGCACCCGCCTGGTGTACAGCACGCCGTCCTGGGCCGAACCCGCACACGGCGCCGGCCCGTGGCGGGCCTGGGCCGAGCGCGCCCGCGAGGCATCCCACCGCACCGGCGACCACGCCCCGGACGAACCGGCCCGCACCGTCTGAGCCGGCCTCCGACCACCACGTCCGGCCACGACGCCCGGCCACGAACTCCGACTGCGCCTCCGACTACGACTTCCGGTTACGGCCTCCGACCACTACCGCTGACCACGACCGCTGACACGACGAGGCCCCGGGCGGAGCGGGTGCTCCGGCCCGGGGCCTCGTCGTCGGTGTGGCGCTAGTACCGCGTCACCGGACGGTCACTCGGTCGGCTGCTGCGGACGACCACCGTCGTCCGGGCGACCGGCGAGCTCCTCGCGGCGCGACTCGAGCTCGCGGCGGGCGGCCGCCCGCTCGTCGCGCTCGGCCAGCTCCCGCTCGTGCGCCTCGTGCTGGGCCTGGGCCAGAGCGCGCGACTCGTCGGCCGGGTCCGGCGACAGCATCGAACCGGGGACCGGCTCGCCTGCCGAGCCCAGCTGGTTCATCCGCTTGGGCACCGAGGTGCCCTGGTAGGCCAGCTCGATCGGGTGCCCGTGCGAGTCGACACCGGCCAGCGGCTGGTGCACCTCGATGAACTCGCCGTGCGGCAGCCGCTTGATGATGCCGGTCTCGATGCCGTGCTCGAGCACCGCGCGGTCCGACTTCTGCAGTCCGAGGCACCAGCGGTAGGTGACCCAGTACACGATCGGCGGCAGGATCATCAGGCCCAGCCGGCCGGCCCAGGTCGTCGCGTTCAGCGAGATGTGGAAGAAGTACGAGATCCAGTCGTTGAACCCGCACATCACGAGCCACAGGTAGAACGTGATCCCCATCGCGCCCAGCGCCGTGCGGACCGGGACGTCCCGCGGGCGCTGCAGCAGGTTGTGCAGCGCGTCGTCGCCGGTGAACCGGCGCTCGATGGACGGATAGGCCCCCGCCAGCACGAACAGCACCGGCAGGAAGCCCGCGGTCGGGATGAACGCGGACGGGATCGTGTAGGTCCCGAAGAGGTAGAACTCCCACGGCGGGAAGATCCGGCCCATGCCCTCGGACCACAGCATGTAGAAGTCGGGCTGCGATCCCGCGGAGATGTGCGAGGCGTCGTACGGGCCGAGCGTCCAGACCCCGTTGATCTGGAACAGACCGGAGATCAGGGCCAGCACGCCGGCGACGACCGCGAAGAAGGCACCGCCCTTGGCCGCGAACTGCGGAAGGATCCGCACGCCGACCACGTTCTTCTCGGTCCGGCCGGGACCGGGGAACTGGGTGTGCTTCTGGTACCACACCAGACCCAGGTGCACCGCGATCAGCGCGAGGATGATCCCGGGCAGCACCAGCACGTGGATGATGTAGAGCCTCGGGATGATCTCCGTACCCGGGAACTCGCCGCCGAACAGCGCCCAGTGCACCCAGGTTCCCATGATCGGCACGGTCAGCGTGATGCCCGAGGCGATCCGCAGACCGACACCGGAGAGCAGGTCGTCCGGCAGGCCGTAGCCGGTGAAGCCCTCGAAGGTGCCGAGCAGGATCAGCACGATGCCGATGATCCAGTTGGCCTCACGCGGCTTGCGGAACGCTCCGGTGAAGAACACCCGGAACATGTGGATGATCATCGAGGCCACGAACAGCAGCGCCGCCCAGTGGTGCAGCTGGCGCATGAACAACCCGCCGCGGACCTCGAACGAGATCTCGAGGGTGGACTCGTAGGCGCGCGACATGTGCACGCCGCGGAGCGGGTCGTACGGGCCGTTGTAGACGACCTCCTCCATCGAGGGGTCGAAGAACAGGCCCAGGTAGGTGCCCGACAGCAGCAGGATGATGAAGCTGTAGAGCGCGATCTCGCCCAGCATGAACGACCAGTGGGTCGGGAAGACCTTGTTGAACTGCTTCCGCAGCCCGGCCGCCGGGTGGTAACGCTGGTCCAGCTGGTCGAGAGCCTCAGCGGCTCTGGCGGACGACCCTCCCGAAGAGGACGTCGGCGTGGTGATCGAACTCATGTCGTCTTCGGCCTCTCCCAGAACGCGGGTCCGACGGGCTCCACGAAGTCGCTCCGGGCGACGAAGTAGCCCTCCTCGTTCACCGTGATCGGCAGCTGTGGCAACGGACGCGCGGCCGGGCCGAAGACCGGCTCCGCGTCCTGGGTCGCCAGGAACTGCGACTGGTGGCAGGGGCACAGGATGCGGTTGTCCTGTGCCTGGTACAGCGATGTCGGGCAGCCGAGGTGGGTGCAGACCTTCGACCAGGCGTAGTAGTCGCCGTAGCTGAAGTCCTCCTGGCCGGGCCGCGCCGTCACCTGCGTGCCCGGGCGCAGGCGGATGAGCATGACCGGCGCGTCGGAGGCGCGCTGCGCGTGCAGCAGCTCCTCCTCGTGCCCGCGCTCACTCTCCCGGAAGGGGAAGACCGTCATCATCGAACCCGGCTCCATGTCCTCGGGCCGCACGCGTGCGATCTCGCCGACGATACCGGTGTCGGTACGCAGGTACACGGTCTCGTTGCCCTCGGGGCGCCAGCCGGTGTGCCACAGCGGCGCCTCCTCCCCCGCGGCCCACGGGTTGCGGATGATCCCGCCGAGCGCGATGGCGCCGGTGCCGACCCCGAGCACGGCGGCCGACAGGCCGGCCGAGCGCAGGATCAGCTTGCGGCGGCCCAGCGTGCTCTTCTCCCCCGCGTCGGCCAGCTGCGCCATGAACGTGCGCCGGTCGACCTCGTCCGACCGGCCGTCGTGGCGCTGCTGCACCGCGACCTCGTGCGGCCACAGCTTCTTGACCATCAGGATCACCGCGATCCCCAGCGCGAGGATCGAGAACCCGAAGGTGAACCCGATGACCGGGGTGTACAGCGAGTAGATCTCGTGGCCGGGCTCGCCGGCGTTGACGTACTCCCACGGCCACCAGATGAAGGCGACCAGGAACGCGAGCCCGGACAGCGCAGAGATCAGGAACCACAGCGCGACCGAACGCTCGGCCCGCTTCTCCGCCCTGGTCCCCGGGATCGGGTGCGGCGGAGCGTTGTGCACGACCTCGACGTCGTCGAGCTCACCGGCCAGTCGGGCCAGCTGCTCGGGCGTCATCGCGTCGAGCTCCTCCTGGGTCGGGCGACGGCCCGGCCCGGTGCTGACGTCGCTGCTCAACTCTTCGCCCCCAACCAGATCGCGAACCCGACCAGCCCGGACATGACGACCATGAAGATGAAGACACCCTCGGCCGTCGGGCCGAGCCCCATCAGGGCGTTGCCACCCGGGTGGTTGGTCCCGTTGACCGACTTGATGTACGCGATGATGTCGCGCTTCTCCTCCGGCGTGAGCTGCTGGTCGGAGAACCGCGGCATGTTCTGCGGACCGGTCTGCATCGCGGTGTAGATCTGCGACTCGCTGGCCGGAGCCAGGGCCGGCGCGTACTTGCCGGACGACAGCGCGCCGCCGACACCGGTGAAGTTGTGGCACGACGCGCAGTTCAGGCGGTACAGCACGCCGCCCCGCCCCGGGTCGTCACCGCGCAGCGCCTCGCCCCGATCGGCCGGGGTGACCGGGCCGCCGCCGTTGGCCTGGATGTAGGCGCCCAGCGCCTCCAGGTTCGCGCGGCCCTCGCCCGTCTCCGGGTCGAAGATCGGCAGCGGGTGCTTGCGATCGGCCTGGGCCTCCTGGCGGGCCATCGGCATGCGACCCGAGGAGACCTGGAAGTAGACCGCCGCGTCGCCGACACCGATCAGGCTCGGTCCGCGGTCCGCCTCACCCTGCAGGTTCGATCCGTGACAGGTGATGCAGGTGTTGTTGTAGAGCTCCTCGCCCTTGGCGATCAGCGCGGCGTCCGGCTGCGCCTGCGCGACCTGCGGCTGGGGCGCGAAGGCGGCGTAGAGGAAGCCGACGGACAACAGGCCCAGACCGATGGCGAGGGCGCCCGCGATCCGGCGGCGCATCTTGCCGTGCGGACGGCGGCCGCCGGGCTTCTGGTCCGGCCGGTTGCCCGGTGGAGGATTCTGGGCTGTGCCCTCGGGATTCTCGGTCATCGCTGGGGTCTTCCAACCTCGACGTCGTGGCGGGTGGGGAGTCTCGGGACGGGAGCGGGCTGCAGTCGCTACTGCCCGTTATCGGATGAAGTAGATGACGGCGAACAGCCCGATCCACACCACGTCGACGAAGTGCCAGTAGTAGGACACGACGATCGCTGCAGTGGCCTGTGCCGGGGTGAACTTGCTCAGTTTCGTGCGGATGATCAGGTAGACGAAGGCGATCAGACCACCGATGACGTGCAGGCCGTGGAAGCCGGTCGCCATGTAGAAGACCGAGCCGTAGGCGCTGGAGGCCATGGTGGTGCCGTCCTCGACGAGGACCAGGTACTCGTAGCCCTGGCCGAGGACGAAGACCGTCCCCATCGCCAGCGTCAGCAGGTACCACCGGCGCAGCCCGAACACGTCCCCACGCTCGGCCGCGAACACGCCGAACTGGCACGTGAACGAGGACGCCACCAGGATGATGGTGATCGTCAACGCGTACGGGACGTTGAGGTGCGTCGGAGGCGGCGGCCAGGGGCCGTCGTTCTGCGCTCGCGCGGTGAAGTACATCGCGAACAGCCCGGCGAAGAACATCAGCTCGCTGGAGAGCCAGACGATGGTGCCGATGCTGACCAGGTTGGGTCGGTTCAGCGAGTGGATCCGCGCGCTGATGTTGGGTGCCGCTGTCGTCACGCCCGGCATTATGACCCGAGCCGAACTTCTACGGCTTGTCGGGATACCCCTTGTCGCATCACGATCGGCGAACGGCGCCCATGATCAGGGCGTCTGCACCGGCCGGCGTGCCCCCGCGAGCCCGGTCCCGGGGGTGTTGCGCGGATCGACGTTCGGGTGTCGCGGCCCGTTCCCCTAGTATCCGCACCCGTGGCGAGCGGAGCAGCGGCAGAGATCGGCGGCGCGGCCGGATCGGTGACGGGGACCAGCACGGTGCTGGTCTACAGCCACCGGCCCGAGATCCGTGAGGGCATCATCAACTCGGTCGGGCGACGCCCGGCACCGGACGTGGGCCGGGTGCGGTACGTCGAGGCCGCCGGCATCGCCGACGTCCTCGCTTCCTGCGACGCAGGGGAGGCCGACCTGCTGATCCTCGACGGCGAGGCACAGCCGACCGGTGGCATGGGCGTGGCGAAACAGCTGCGGCACGAGATCGTCGACTGTCCCCCGATCGTGCTGACCGTCCGCCGCCGCGACGACCGCTGGCTGGCGACGTGGTCGGAGGCGGACGCGGTGCTGGTGCACCCGCTCGACCCGATCGAGGCCGCCGAGGTGGTCGCGCAGGTGCTGCGCGGCTCCCGGGCCGGAACACTGACCGAGAACGAATAGGACACCCCACCGCGTGAGCGCATCGACCTGGCCCTCCGTGATCGGCCGCCTGATGGCCGGCGAGGACGTCACCGCCGAGGAGTCGACCTGGGCGATGGGACAGGTCTTCGCCGGCGAGGCCACACCCGCGCAGCTCGCGGGCTTCCTCGTCGCGCTGCGCGCGAAGGGCGAGACACCGGCCGAGATCTCGGGCATGGCCGACGCGATGCTGGCGCACGCGCTGCGGGTGGACGTCCCCGGCCGCGCCGTGGACGTCGTCGGCACCGGTGGCGACCAGGCACACACGGTCAACATCTCCACGATGGCGGCGATCGTCGTCGCGGCCGCCGGGGCGCCGGTGGTCAAGCACGGCGGCCGGGCCGCGTCCTCCCAGTCCGGGACGGCGGACGTGCTCGAGGCGCTCGGCGTCGCGATCGAGCTGACCCCGGCCGCGGTGGAACGCTGCGTGGCGGAGCTGGGCATCGGGTTCTGCTTCGCGCAGGCGTTCCACCCGGCCATGCGCTACGCCGGCGGGGTGCGGCGCGAGCTGGGCGTCCCGACGGCGATGAACCTGCTCGGCCCGCTGTCCAACCCGGCCCAGCCGGCGACCGGCCTGATCGGCTGCGCGGAGCCGCGGCACGCCGCGACGATGGCCGAGGTGTTCGCCCGGCGCGGCAAGTCGGTGCTGGTGGTGCGGGGCGACGACGGCCTGGACGAGCTGACCACGACCACCACGAGCACGGTCTGGATCGCCGACGGCGGCACGGTGCGCCGGGAGCGCCTCGACCCGGCCGCGCTGGGTGTGCGGCCGGCCACCACCGAGGACCTGCGCGGCGGCACCCCGGACGTGAACGCCGCCGTGGTGCGGGACCTGCTGGCCGGCAAGGCCGGCCCGGTCCGCGACGCCGTGCTGCTCAACGCCGCCGGGGCCCTGGCCGCGCACCGCGGGGTCGGTGACGACCTGGCGACGGCCATCGGCGACGCCCTCGACGCCGTCACCCGGGCGGTCGACTCCGGCGCCGGCGCGGACCTGCTGAGCCGCTGGGCGGCCCTGTCCAGCTCGCTGGCGAACAGCTGACCGGAGTCGTCCTGTCGACCCGGCGCGGTGCCGGCCGGCACCGCAGGGGTCACGGTCAGTCGAGACCGATCGCGTAGGCCACGTCGGTGTCGGCCTTGGAGTAGGACCGGAAGGCGATGTGCGTGTCGGTCCCGACGACGCCGTCGACCTTGCTGAGGTGGCCCGCGATGATGTCGGCGAGCTGCTCGTGCTCGCGCACCTTGACGATCGCGATCAGGTCGACGTCCCCGGCGCACGAGTAGACCTCGGCGACCCCGTCGAGGTCGGCGATCGCCTGCGCGGTCTCGGGGATCCGGTCGGCGGCGGTGTGCACCAGGACGATCGCGGTGATCACGGCGGGGTTCCCCCTCGGGACGGCGGTCCGGCGCAACGCGCCGATCGGTCGCCGGTCAGGTTAGTGCGGGCTTCCGGTGTGGCGCAGGCCCCACCTGCTTGCTACGGTGAGCGGCATGCGCCCCGTCGAGCACACCCCTGCTCCGAGCGCAGTGTCGGCCGCACGACTTCTCGCGGTAGTAACACTGCGCGTCGGCTGACCCAGGCTGCCGCCGCGCCGCGCCCGATCCCAGGCGCACTCTCTCGTATGCCGAGACCTGGCTCGCGTTCTGAGCATCTTCTCGCGCAACGCACGGAGCCCACTCATCATGAGCATCACCGCCGACCGCCCGACCACCTTCAGCTTCCCCGCCGGTTCCGGCAGGCCCGAGGACATCGCGGCCCGGATGCCCCGCCGGCACACCGTCGTCACCAGCGACGGCCTGCACGGCGCCATGCAGGTCGCGACCGCGCTGCAGACCTGCGGCCGCACCCTGCGGGAGTTCTGCGTCGATGTCCGCGAGGGCGTCGCCTACGGCTCGGTCATCTGCACCATGTCGATGACGCCTGCCGAGGCCGCCGACTTCGAGAGCCGGATGCTCGCGATGCCGTGCGTCCTGGCCGTCGACCCGTACTGATCAGCGACCCGTACTGACCGGCGCCGACCCGTACTGGTCGGCGCCGGGCGCGTGCTGATCGACGCCCGACGCCCGGGCCTCACCGGGGCGAGGTCCGGCTCCCGCGGGCGGCATCCAGCATCGCCGCCCGCTCGGCGATCTTGACCCGTTCGGTGCCGCCGCGCCGCTCCCCCAGCGCCTTCTCGGCGGCGTCGAGGCGCTGCCAGTCGTCCCACAGCACCGGCTCGAGGCCGAACTCGCGCAGGCGTTCCAGCACGGCGTCGCCACCCGGCCGGGGCGGCGACGCCAGGCCGGGGAGGTCGGCCAGCACCGAGGCGGCGGTCTCGGCGCCGTCCGCCTTGTTGGTGCCGATCACCCCGGTGGGGCCGCGCTTGATCCAGCCGGTCACGTAGCTGCCGCGCACCGGTTCCCCGCCCAGCAGCACCCGCCCGGCATCGTGCGGCACGGTGCCGGTGGCCTCGTCGAAGGGGAGCCCGGCGATCGGTTCGCCGGCGTAGCCGATGGCGCGGACGACCAGCCCGGCGTCGAGCACCTCGGTCTCCCCCGTCCCCCGGACCCGGTCACCGTCGCCGATCTCGTTGCGCTGCACCTCGACGCCGGCGACACGGCCGCCGTCGTCGCCGATCAGCCGGACCGGGCTGCGCAGGAAGCGCAGGTGGATCCGGCGCCGCCCGCCTGCACCGGGCGGGTCGGCCGCCCACGCGGTGAGCGTCTCGATGTTCTGCCGCATCCGGCGTTCCGCGGGCTCCTCCACACCGGCGGCGAGCACGCCGTCGTCGTGCACGCGCACCTCGACGTCGTCGAGCTTCGCCAGCGCCCGCAGCTCGGCCGGGGTGAACCTGACGTGCTGCGGCCCGCGCCGGATCAGCACGTGCACGTCGGTGACGGCGCTGTCGCGCAGCCGGTCCAGCACCGTGTCGTGCAGGTCGGTGGCGGCCAGGTCCTCGGCCGGGCGGGCGAGCACCCGGGCCACGTCGATCGCGACGTTGCCGGCGCCGACCACGACCACCCCGGGCCGGTCGAGCGCCGGTCCCGGGCCCGCCGCATCGGGGTGCCCGCAGTACCAGGAGACGAACGCGCCGGAGCCGACCGAGCCGGTCAGGTCCTCACCGTCGACGCCGAGCGCGCGGTCGACGGCGCTGCCCGTGGCGTGCACGACGGCGTGGTAGTGCTCGCGCAGGATCTCACCGGGGATGCCGGAGTCGCCGACCTGGGTGTTCCCGAGGAACCGCACCCGAGCGGCGTCGTCGAACGTGGAGACCAGCGCGCGGATCACCGACTTCATCTTGAGGTGATCGGGCGCGACGCCGTAGCGCACCAGGCCGTAGGGGGCGGGGAGCCGGTCGACCACGTCGACGTGCACGTCCGGGTCCGCCTCGAGCAGGGCCTCTGCGGTGTAGAGGCCGGACGGGCCGGAGCCGATCACCGCGACCCGATAGGGCCGCTGGTCGGGCAGGGACGTCATCGATCGCACCTCCGTGTACGGATGGTCACGACGCTAACAGCAGCTCCCGCCGCGGGCGATCATCCCGCGGTGCGGAGGCCCCCGCCCACCGCGCGCACCGCGGGACGCCCGTCGGGAAGCAACAGCTCGGTGCGCACCGACCAGAACCGGCGGCCGTCCCGGACGATCTCGGAGCGCGCGCGCAGGGTGGTGTCGACATGGGCCGGGCGCAGGAAGTCGACGGTCAGCGACAGCGGCCGGACCTGGTCTGCACCGGCCCGCCGCAGGTGCGACGCCTGCGCCGACTGTGCGAGCCCGGAGAGCACCGCACCGTGCGTGGTCCCGTTGAGGTTCACCGTCGAGGGCCCGGGCGTGAACACCGCGTCACCGGTCGCGTCGTCGATCTCGAGGTTCTCCGGTGCGAGCCGGGCCGGGTCGAACGGCGGCAGCGTCGAGCGGAAGTCGGCGCCGTCGGTGCTGCCGGTGCCGTCGGTGCGGGGCGCCGCATCCGGGTCGATCGACCCACCGGGGCGCGCGAGCCCGCCCGGCCGGTCCGGGACGGCGGTGAGCGCCATCGTGACGACGGCGTGCGCGACCAGCACACCGGTGTCGTCGCGCATCTCGGCCCGGCCGACCCCGATCTCGTCGTCGAGGTGCAACAGGGTCAGCTCGGCGACGAGCCAGCGCGCGTCCGGCGCGGGCGCACCCGCGAGGTCGATGCGCAGGTCCAGGGTGGGCGCCCCGGCGTCCAGGCGCGCCGTGGAGTAGACGAGGTAGCCGATCCCGGAGTCGGCGAGCAGCGCGGGCAGCACGGTCAGGACCCGGCCGTCGCCGGTGCGGACGCCGTCGTGCAGCGGGGCGCGCAACCGCGTCCGGTCCCGGGAGGATGACGGGTCGGGCTCCATCCCGAGGCCGGTCTCGACCG
Source organism: Pseudonocardia parietis (assembly GCF_017876315.1). Lineage (GTDB taxonomy): Bacteria > Actinomycetota > Actinomycetes > Mycobacteriales > Pseudonocardiaceae > Pseudonocardia > Pseudonocardia parietis. The sequence goes on from NZ_JAGINU010000001.1 coordinate 5,350,517, forward strand.
GGGCCCACCGCATCCGCTCACGGGTCGAGGGACCGGGACGGTGGGTGCTGGACGGCGCTGTCGTTCCGGTCATGCCCGTCATCGTGCGACAGGGACGCGGTACGCCGGGACCCGCGCCGCTGTGCCATCGATCACGCAGGGCCATCGATCACGCAGGGCCCCGCTCGCGCAGGGCCGCCGCTCACGCAGGGCCATCGATCACGCAGGGCAGGCGATCACGCGGGCTGGGCGTCCCGGTTGCAGCGGAACGTGCTGCGGTAGTCGGCCGGGGCGACGCCGAGGGTCCGCCGGAAGTGGTGGCGCAGCAGTGCCGCGGTGCCGAACCCGGAGCGGGCGGCGACCGCGTCCATCCCGAGGTCGGTCTCCTCCAGCAGGGTGCGGGCGTGCAGCACCCGCTGCGCGGAGATCCACCGGTGCGGGGTGGTGCCGGTCTCCTCGACGAACCGGCGGGCGAAGGTCCGCTCGGACATCGCCGCCCGCCGGGCCAGCGCAGCGACCGTGTGCTCGCCGTCCAGGTTCTCCAGCAACCACGCGAGCACCGGGGCGAGCGAGTCCGCGGTGCACTCCGGCACCGGCAGGTCGACGAACTGCCGCTGGCCGCCCTCGCGCTGCGGCGGGACGACCATCCGGCGGGCGATGCCGTTCGCGGCGACACCGCCGAGCTCGCGGCGGACCAGGTGCAGGCAGGCGTCGATCCCGGCGGCGGTGCCCGCGCCGGTGACGAGGTCGCCGTCGTCGACGTAGAGGGCGTCGTCCTCCACGAGCGCCTCCGGGTGGGCACGGCGCAGCTCGTCGGCGTGCAACCAGTGCACGGTGCAGCGGCGCCCGTCGAGCAGGCCGGCGGCGCCGAGCACGAACACCCCGGAGCAGACCGACAGGATCGTCGCGCCGCGGGCGCTCGCCTCCCGCAGCGCGTCGAGGGCGGCCGGCGGGAACTCGCGCAGGGCGGTCGCGGCGACACAGACCAGGTCGGCGCCGGGCAACGCGTCCAGACCGTGCTCGGGAGTGACCGTGATGCCGCTCTTCGTGCTCAGCGGCCGCCCCGCCTCGACCCCGCAGACCGACCAGTCGAACGCGGGCAGCCCGTCGTCGGAACGGTCCAGGCCGAACACCTCGCAGAGCACGCCGAACTCGAAGATCGCCAGCTCGTCGAGCACCAGCACGGAGACGCTGCGCAGCATGGACCGACGATAGGCGCGGCAGGAACGCGCCGTCCAGCGAGATACTGCCGTCCGCCGTCGGGATCCCGTCAGGACGCGTGCCAGGCGGTCAGTCGCTCGGCCTCCTCGTCGACGGCCCGGCGGTCATCACCGGTCAGCTCGGCGAACGGCTCGACGGCGACGCACCCGTCCCGGTACGTCCAGGTGCCGGCGACCCGCCCGTCGACCAGGAAGGTCGGCGCGGAACGCGGCTTCGTCGTCGCGAACACGTGGTGGCGGTGCTCGGCGGGCAGGATCCGCGCGCGGGCGGCGTGCCCGAGCAGCAGGACGGCGTCGAACGGGCCGAGGAAGCGGACCGGGGCGGGGGTGCGCGGATCGGGCAGCGGGGCGCGCGGGAGGTCGACCAGTTCGGTGCCGTCCTCGGCGCTGAACCGGCGCAGGGTCAGCTCCCCCAGCGCGGTGCGCGCGACACCGACCGGCCAGCCGGCGAACCGGGCGACGTCCGGGGCCGACGCGGGGCCGAACGCGCTCAGGTAGCGGCGGGTGAGCTCGACCTGCGCCTCGCCGGAGCCGGTCTCCGGGTCCGGCGACACCGGGCCGCCGCGGGTGTCGACGAGGCCGTAGACGTGGGCTCGCGGTGTCTCCCAGGTCCCGGCGGGCGGTACGCGGACCAGGCCGATCCAGTGCTGGACGCCCGGGAACGTCCCCGGGGGGAGTCCACGCGCGGCGAGCTCCGCGGTGATCTCGGCCTGCCGGCGCGGGCCGTCGGCCAGGAACTCCCGCACGGCCCGGGCGGCCGCGGCCATGTCGGCGTCGGTGACGTCGCGGTGCATCCGCAGCCACCCGGCCCGCTGCTGCGTGCGCACGGCCGCCGTGAACGGGCCGTGGTCGCGGCGCGCCAGCATGTGGATGGTCGAGCGCATCGCCCAGGCCTGGACGACGCGGCCGTCGTGCAGCATCGCGGTCAGGTCGGCGCGGTCGAACTCCGCCAGCCGGGCGTACAGGCCCAGATAGCCCGACGGCGCGTGCTGGGTCTGCAGCCCGCACAGCCGGCGCAGGGCCCGCGGCACCGTCAGATCGGCACGCTCGAGCAGCAGCTGGCGCGCGAGCAGGGCGCGCAACGACTCGTCCGCACCCAGAACCCGCACCGGCTCCCCCGTATGATCGACCGTTGTGGAGCGGAGCGCACGCTACGCGTACGCGGCACTCCACGACCGTCGATCATGTCACCACGTACCGGTTCACCGGGCGGGTCAGCCCGAACCGCTCGCGCAGCGACCCGCCGTACGGGGCGGGTGCGATCGCGTCGCCGAGCGCGGGCAGCAGCTCGTCCACGATCTCGTCGATCCCCGACGGCAGCGCCAGCGGCACGAACACGAACCCGTCGGCGGCGTGCTCCTCGGCCGCCTCACGCAGCAGCGTCGCCAGCTCCCCCGGGTCGCCGACGTGGCGCACCGTCGACGGCGCGACGTCCGCGCCGGCCGGTGCGAGCCCGTCCAGCTCCCGCAGCCGGTCGTCGGCGCCGGGCCCGAGCAGGGTCTCGACGTCCAGCAGCACCGCGACCCGGTCCGGGTCCCGGCCGGCCTCGGCGACGGCGGCGCGGACCCGGTCGCGGGCCTCGGCCGCACCGGCGACCGTGTCCGCGGCGATCCGGACGACGTCGGCGTAGCGCCCCACCACCGGCAGCGCGGCCGGCTCGTCGCCGCGCAGCACGGTCAGCGGGTGGCCCTGCGGCGGGCGCGGGGTGATCGACGGGCCCTTCACGCCGAAGAACTCGCCGGTGAAGTCGATGTGGTGGAGCCTGTCCCGGTCGACGAACCGGCCGGTGGCCGCGTCGCGGATCTCGGCGTCGTCCTCCCAGGAGTCCCAGAGCCGGGCGACGACCTCGATCACCTCACCGGTCTCCCGCCACAGCGCGGCGGGCTCCGCCGGATCGGTGCGGCCGAACAGGTCGGCCTCGGCCCGGGTGCTGGACACGTCGGGCTGCCAGCCGGCGCGGCCGGTGGCGACGAAGTCGAGGGTGGCGATCGCCTTGGACAGGTGGAACGGCTCGGTGTGGGTGACGGTCGCCGTGGGGACGATGCCGATGCCGGGTACGGCGGGCGCGACCCGAGCGGCGATCGCGACGGCGTCGAGGGTGCCGGGCAGCGCGGCCGGGTCCGACGGCGGCGGGAGCAGCGAGTCGGGCAGCGCGACCAGGTCGAGGCCGCCGCGGGCCGCGGTGCGGACCAGACCCACGTGGTGCTCGGCGGCGAAGAGCCGGTCCGGGTCGACGCCCGGCAGCCGCCATGCGCCGGGGTGCCGCCCCGCCGCCCCGAGTTCGACCGCCAGGTGCAGACGTCCGCTCACCGTGCCTCCTCGTCGTGCCTCCTGCGGGCCAACCCGCCGGCGGTTCCCGATGTTCCCCGCGAGGCCGGCGTCAGCGCGTGCGGGCGACGATCCGGTCCAGGCCGTCCGGGCCGGCGTGCCAGGCGACGATGCGGTGCAGCCGCACCCGGATCGGCTGGGCGAACACCTGCCGCCAGGCATCGAGGTCCTGCCCGCCGAGCATCGTCCGGTACTTCTCACCGAACGCCCGCAGCTCGGCGGGCGGCGGCTCGCCGGCCAGTACCGCGTCGCCCTCGGCCAGGACGACGTCGGTACCGGACGCGGCCGTGTCCAGCGCCAGGCACACCCCGGGCCGCCTCCGCAACCGGCCGACCTTCTCGGTGTCCGGACGGCTGAAGATCACGATCTCGGGATCGGTGAACAGGAACCAGACGGGCACCGAGTGCGGCCGGGCGTCGTCGCCGACGGTGGTCAGCCAGACGACCGGCTCGGACGCCAGCCGGGCCGCGGCATGGTCGTGCCGGACGTCGGCCGGGTCGAGCAGCGGAGCGGTCATCGCGAACTCCCGTCCCTACAGCCGTCGGGGTGCCGTGTGATCGGCGTCATGGTGTCCATGCCGGACGATGGTCCCCTATCCGGACGCCCGCAAGTCGGCTTCGATCGCCGCCGCGCACGCCCGGAGCTCGGGGAGCACCTCGGTGCGCAGCACATCGGCGTCCCGGCGGGACGCGTGGGTGGACACGTTCGCCGCCGCCGTCACCCATCCGGCGCGGTCGTGCACCGGGACCGCGATCGACCGCAGGCCTGCCTCCAGCTCCTGGTCGACGACGCAGTGCCCGTCGGCCCGGACCCGCTCCAGCTCCGCGCGCAGCTCGCCCGCCCCGGCGATCGTGTGCTCGGTGAGGGTCTCCGTGCGCAGCCCGGCCAGGTAGGTGTCCAGGGTGGACGCCGGCAGCGCGGCCAGCAGAACCCGGCCCATCGACGTCGCGTAGGCCGGGAAGCGGGTACCGATGGTGATCGTCACCGTCATGATCCGGGAGGTGGGGACCCGGGCGACGTAGACGACGTCGTAGCCGGTCACCGGGTCGCCGTCGAGCACCGAGATCGACGCCGACTCCCGCACCGTCGCGACCAGGCGTTCCAGGTGTGGGGCCGCGATCTCGGGCAGTCCCATCGCGGACAGGTACGACCAGCCGAGCTCGAGCACCCGCGGGGTCAGCGCGAACAGCCTGCCGTCGGTGCGGACGTAGCCCTCGTCGGCGAGGGTGAGCAGGAACCGCCGCGCGGCCGCCCGGGTGAGGCCGGTGGCCCGCGCGACGTCGGCGAGGGTCTGCTGTGGACGGTCGCCGTCGAACGAGCGGATGACGGCCAGCCCCCGCGACAGCGAGCGGACCTGCTCCCGGCGCTCCCCGGTCTCCTCCGGGACGGCGCCGGCTCCCCGATCGTCCGGTACGGCACCGGCACCCGGGCCCGGCGGCACGGCCCGGCTCACTGCGGCCGCCCGGCGAGCACCCGGTCCACCAGCTCGGTGGCGTGCCCGGTCCCGGCACCCTGCGCCCCGGCGGCGAGCGCGAGGTTGCGGGCCATCGCGTCCTCGTGGATCTGCAGGCCCTCCAGGCAGACCCGCAGCCGGGCCGCCGCGCCCGCGGTGACGCGCAGCAGGCCGGTGAGCGTCTCCCACTCGGCGTGCCATGCCCCGGCCGCGCGCTGGAACTCCTGCTCGGCACCCGCCAGCAGGGTCGCCACCAGCCCGGGTGCCCGCTTCGCCGCGCCGCGAGCGGTCACCGCCGCCGCCGGGTTCCGCTTGTGCGGCATCGACGACGAGTCGCCCGGCGTCGCCTCGGACACCTCGCCGACCTCGGTCGCCGACAGCAGCACGACGTCGGTCGCCGGCTTGGCGCAGACCCCCGCCGCGACGCCGAGCGCACCGGCCAGCTCACCGATCCGGCTGCGCTCGGTGTGCCACGGGACGCCCTGCGGCGCCAGCCCGAGCCGTACGGCGAGCGCGTCGGCGACGGCCGGACCGTGCGGATGCGAGGCGGCGAGCGTGCCCGCGGCGCCGCCGTACTGGACGGGGAGCTCGTCGAGCACCTGCCCGAGGCGCACGCGGGCCCGGTCCAGGCCCGCGCACCAGTTCGCGGCGACCAGGCCGAACGTGGTCGGCAGCGCCTGCTGGCCCAGCGTCCGGGCTGCACAGGGGGTGTCGCGGTGCGCGCGGGCCAGCTCGGCCGCGGCAGCGGCGCAGGCGGTCAGGTCGTCGACGATCCGGTGCCCGGCCCGGCGGGTGAGCAGCATGAGCGCGGTGTCCAGGACGTCCTGGCTGGTCGCGCCCGGGTGCACGGCCCGCTCGGAACCCGGCTGGATCCGGGCCGCGGCCGCCTTGAGCCGCTTGACCAGCGGGATCACCGGGTTGCCACCCTCGACCGATTCGGTCGCCAGCTCGGCCGGGTCCACCCCCGCGACGGCGGCGACGGCCCGCTCGACACCGTCCGCGTCGGTCTCGGAGACCGTCCCCTGTTCCGCCGCGACGGCCGAGAGTGCCAGCTCGACCTCCAGCAGCGCCGCGATCCAGGCTCCGTCGTCGAGCAGCCCGTCCACCCGGCAGGCACCCGACAGCGGCCCGAAGAGCGTGTTCGCCATGCGGACGAGTGTACGCAGATCGCACTCGGGCTCCGGGGATAATGGGTGCCGTGCTGACCCACATCCTGCTCGACCTCGACGGCACCCTCGTCGACTCGGCCCCCGGCATCCTCGGCTCGTTGCGGCGCGCGATCGACGAGGCCGGCCTCGACGTCCCCGACTCCGCGCTGGGCACCCACCTGCTCGGCCCGCCGCTCTACCGCTCGCTGCCCCCGATCCTCGGTGTCGAGGGCGCCGCGACCGTGCTGCCGATCTACCGCCGGATCTACGGCGACGAGGACGGCTGCCTCGACTGCGTGCCCTACCCCGGCATCGAGACGCTGCTGCGCGCGCTGCACGAGGCGGGCGTCACGATGGCACTCGCGACCAGCAAGGCCGAACCGCCCGCGCACAAGATCCTCGCCCACCACGGCTGGACCGACCTGTTCACCGAGATCGTCGGCGACACCCGTGCCGCCGAGCGACCGACCAAGGGCGCGGTGGTCGGCGAGGCGCTGCGCCGGCTCGGCCACCCGTCCGGCACCTCCGCCCCGCTGATGGTCGGCGACCGGCTGCACGACGTCGAGGGCTCGGCCGAGCACGGCCTGCGCTGCGTCGGTGCGGGCTGGGGGTATGCCGAACCCGGCGAGCTGGAGGCCGCGGGTGCCGCGACCGTGTACGCATCCGCGGACGATCTGCGGGTGGCACTCCTCGGTTGAGGCGATCCTCGCGCTGAGCGGGCGCAGCCGGTAGACACCGGGGCATGACGGTCGTGTCACTGCACCGGTACCCGGTCAAGTCCATGCTCGGCGAGTCCGTGGAGCGTTCGGTGGTGACCGGGCGAGGCCTGCTCGGCGATCGGGCACTGGCCGTGTACGACGTCGAGTCCGGCACCGTCGCGAGTGCGAAGGTGCCCCGCCTGTGGGCCGGACTGCTGGACTTCTCCGCCCGGTTCGCCGCCGATCCGGAGCCGGGGCGGTCGCTGCCCGAGGTCGAGGTCCGCTTCCCGGACGGCTCCATGCTGCGCTCCGACGACTCCGGAATGGACACCGCGCTCTCCGCGGCACTGGGCCGGGAGGTGCGGCTGATCGCCGAGCCGCCGGAGGGCAGCCAGTTCGAGGAGGTGTGGCCGGAGATCGACGGCCTGCCGATCGACCAGCTGGCCCCCGGACAGCTGATCGAGGGGACGACGGCGCGGCGCGAGGACTCGGGTGAACCGGTGAGCCGGTTCGACGTCTCCGCGTTCGGCGCGCCGGGGACCTTCTTCGACCTGTCCACCCTGCACGTCCTCACCGAGTCCACCCTGGACCGGCTGCGCGAGCTGTCGCCGGGGACCACGTTCGACGTCCGCCGCTACCGGCCGAACATCATGCTGAACGGCGCCGACGCCGGCTTCGTCGAGAACGACTGGCCGGGCTCGGACGGGACCATCGGCGGCGTCGGCGTGCGGTACTCGTTCGCCACCATGCGCTGCGTGATGACGACACTCGCCCAGAGCGACCTGCCCCGCGACGCCGACATCCTGCGCACCGTCGCGAAGCACAACCGAATCGAGATCCCGCAGGTCGGTGGGGTGTGGGCGTGCGCAGGGGTGTACGCCGACGTCACCGGCGACGGAGAGATCGCCGTCGGGGACGACTACACGGCACCCACCACGGCCTGATCGCCCACCCACACTGGTCGCCCGGGTCGCGCACCCCGGACCGGACGCGCGAGGGCACCCTCGAGGCACCTGCGCCACTCGAGGCACCCGCGCCACTCGAGGCACCTGCCGCCACGAGCGTGCCCTCCCGGGCGCCGACCCGGGCCGTCGAACGCCGGTCCGATCATCGAGCAGGACGTCATCCGGGTCGGCCACGGCGACACCACCGCCGACATGGTGCGGCTCCAGTACGCCGGCGTGCCCGCCCGCATCGTTCTGCCGCGCCGGCTGATGCTGGTCGCGACGCCGGTAGCGGCGACCGTGGAGATCGTCGTGCGGCGGGCCGGGACATCGAGCGCCTGGCCCTGGCGCTCGCTGACCCGCCTGGCCCTGGCGCTCGCTGACCCGCCTGGTCCTAGCGCTCGCTGACCCGCCTGACCCAGCCGCTGCTCGACCACCTGCGCGCCTCGGCCGCGCGGATGCGGCCCGCGGCTGAGCCGGCACGCCGAGAACCGGGTACTGATCAAGGGCGACCGGACCGTCGTCCTCCGACAGCCCGGTCCGCCGCCGCGCCCCACCGCTACTCCCCGCGTCTCTCCCGCCGAGATGCAGCTCAGCGGGGCGTGGAGATCGACAATTCCCGCTGAGCCGCATCTCGGCGCGAATCGTCCGGGGTCGGGGTCGCGCTCGCCGATGCCCCGCACGTAGGCGGTCCGCACTCGCCGAGATGCAGTTCAGTGCACGAGAGAGGTCAACAAGTCGCCCTCGGCTGCATCTCGGCGAGTGGAGTCGCCATGATCACCGGTTGTGGAGTGTGACGTACGCGTGCCGTACGCAGCACTCCACAACCGGCGATCACCGAGCAGCCGGCGCGCGCCGACCGCGGCGGAGAGCCACTCGCGCGGCGCGCATGAGCGGGCGGCCGGCTTCGCGCACATCGCGGCGGCCCGGGCCCTCCACGCCGGCCGCAGCAGCCCGCGGCGAGCCCTGCTCCGCGCCGCAGCCCGAGGCTCCGCGCCGCGGCGCAAGGCTCCGCGCCGCAGCCGGTGCCGAGCCTGCTCCGCGCCGAGCCCGCTCCGCGCACAGCCCGCGCCGCGCACAACCCGCGCCCCGCACAGCCTGCGCCGCGCACAACCCGCGCGAGCCACCGGTGTTCGCAGAGCGAACGCTTGTACGTTTCTCGAACACTGCGGTACAGTGCGGGTCGACGGAGGTGCGTGTTGATGGACAAGGTGGTGGCATCCGCCGCGGAGGCGGTCGCCGATATCGGTGACGGTGCGTCGCTGGCGGTCGGTGGGTTCGGGATGTCCGGGGTGCCGACGGTGTTGATCGCGGCGGTGCTCGAGCAGGGCGCGACCGGCCTGGAGACGATCTCGAACAACCTGGGTGTGGACGGGTTCGGGCTGGGCACGTTGTTGGCGGCGGGGCGGATCCGGCGCACGATCGGCTCCTATGTCGGCAACAACAAGGAGTTCGCCCGCCAGTACCTGGCCGGGGAGATCGAGTTGGAGCTGACCCCGCAGGGCACCCTGGCCGAGCGGTTGCGGGCCGGGGGTGCGGGGATCGCGGCGTTCTACACCCCGGCCGGGGTCGGGACGCTGGTCGCCGAGGGCGGGCTGCCGTGGCGCCATCACCCGGACGGGTCGGTGGCGGTGGCGTCCCCGGCCAAGGAGGTCCGCGAGTTCGCCGGCGCCTCGTATGTGCTCGAGCAGGCACTGGTGCCCGACTTCGGGCTGGTGCACGCCTGGAAGGGCGACCGGCACGGCAACCTCGTCTACCGGCGCTCGGCCCGCAACTTCAACCCCGATGCCGCCGCGGCCGGGACGGTCACGATCGCGCAGGTCGAGCACCTGGTCGAGCCCGGTGAGATCGACCCGGACCACGTACACACCCCCGGTATCCACGTCGAACGCGTGGTGCACGTGCCCGAGGTGGACAAGCCGGTCGAGTTCAGGACGGTGCGCTGACAATCATGGCTCTCACACGTGAACAGATGGCCGCCCGGGTCGCCGACGAGCTGCCCGACGGTTCCTATGTCAACCTCGGGATCGGGATGCCGACCCTGGTACCCGGCTACATCCCGGCCGGGCGCACGGTGGTGCTGCACTCGGAGAACGGCATCCTCGGAGTCGGCCCCTACCCGGGCGACGACGAGGTCGACCCCGACCTGATCAACGCCGGGAAGGAGACCGTCACGGTCAACGACGGCGCCGCCTACTTCGGGTCCTCGGACTCGTTCGGCCAGATCCGGGCGGGCAAGCTCGACGTCGCGGTACTGGGCGGGATGGAGGTCGCCGCGAACGGCGACCTGGCGAACTGGGCCGTCCCCGGCAAAATGATCAAGGGGATGGGTGGGGCGATGGACCTGGTACACGGTGCCAAGCGGGTCATCGTGATGATGGATCATGTGGCCAGGGACGGCTCGGCGAAGATCGTCGAACGCTGCTCCCTGCCGATCACCGGTCTGGGTTGCGTGACCCGGATCGTGACGGACCTGGCCGTGATCGACGTGACCGGGGACGGCCTCGTACTGGTCGAGACCGCCCCCGGCGTCACCCCGGACGAGGTCCGCGAGAAGACCGGCACCGCACTACGTTGATGCACTCCTGAGTGGGTGGCCACGACCGGGGCCGTGACCACCTACTCACGTGTGGCTACGCCGCACGGGCATGCTCGTCAGGCCGCGGATCAGCGTCGACTCCCGGTAGGTCAGCTCCGCGGGGTCGACAGCGAGCTCCAGGTCCGGGCGCTGCTCGATGAGCTTGCCGATCGCGACCCGGCCCTCGGTGCGGGCGAGCTGCGCGCCCAGGCAGAAGTGGATGCCGTGGCCGAAGAACACCCCGCTCGAGGCGTCGCGGGTGATGTCCAGCTCGTCCGGCCGCTCGGCCCACTCCGGGTCCCGGTTCGCGGCGGCCAGGCCCAGCATCACGGTGGCCCCGGCAGGGATGGTCACCCCGGAGTAGGTCACCTCCTCGGTGGCGAACCGCAGCGGCGTGTTCGACACCGGCGACTCGTAGCGCAGGAACTCCTCGACCGCCGAGTTGAGCAGCGACGGGTCGTCCTGCAGCAGCGTCCGCTGCTCGGGGTGGGTCAGCAGGGCGAGCACGCCGTTGCCGATGAGGTTGACCGTCGTCTCGTGCCCGGCGATGAGCAGCAGCATCGCCATCGCGACCAGCTCCTCGCCGGACAGCCGGTCGCCGTCCTCGTCGCTGACCGCGAGCAGCGACGACAGGAGCGCGTCGTCGGGCTCGGTGCGCTTGCGCTCGAGGAGCTCGCTCAGGTAGCCGTGCAGGCTCCCCATCGCGGCGAACTTCTCCTCCCCCGGCGAGTCGTCGACCATCACCGACGACCACGCGGAGAACTGGTCCCGATCCTCCGCCGGCACCCCGAGAAGCTCGCAGATCACCAGCACCGGGACCAGGAACGCGTACTCGCGCATGAGGTCCACCGGCCGGTCGTCGGGCAGCTGGTCGAGCAGCTCCTGGGTGATCTCCTCGACCCGCGGCTGCAGCTCGTTCATCCGGCGGACCGTGAACGACCGGCTCACCAGCTTCCGCAGCCGGGTGTGGTCCGGCGGGTCCATCAGGAGCATCATCGGCGTCGGCGCGGCCGCGTGCTCGCCGCGCTTCTCCTCGGGCAGCGTGTAACGCCAGTCCTTGCTCAGCCGCGGATCGACGAACGCCTCGCGGACGTCGGAGTAGCGGGTGAGCAGCCACGCCGGGCCGTCGGGCAGTGCGAGCTCGCGCACCGGATCCTCGGCGCGCAGCGCGGCGTATGCGGGATGGGGGTCCGTCCAGAACGCGCCCGAGAACAGTTCGTGCTGCTCGGTGCCGGTGGTGGTCAGCGCCATACCCTCATGGTGCCAGCCCGACGTAAGCGCGCGCTTACATCAGTCCAGCCGTGTGGCCGAGCACACTCCCGGAGCCAGTGCGACGTCGTCGGGGGCCGGCCGTCCGAGGATCACCGACGCGGCCAGCGCAGCCAGCGCCGGCGCGGACTCGATACCCGATCCGCCCTGTCCGGCGACGAAGTGGAACCCGGGATGGCCCGCCCGCTCCCCCAGGACCGGAGCGCGGTCCGCGGCGAACGTCCGCAGGCCCGCCCACGCGGTACGCACCGAGCGCAGCCCGAGCGTCGTCGCCTCGCCGACCCGGTCCAGGGCGAGCGCGACGTCGAGCTCATCGGGGCGGGCGTCGCCGGGAGCCTGCGGGGTCTCGTCGGCCGGGGACACCAGGACCGTGTCCGCCTCCGGTTTGAGGTACCAGCGCTCGGCCGCGTCGGCGATCAGCGGCAGCGGGGCGCCGGCGGGAGTCAGGACGGACGGGTCCGGCACCGGGCAGGCGGCGATCGTCCGCCGGTACGGGGTCAGCCCCGCTCCGGGGACGCCCGCGAGGGCCGCGACCTCGTCGGCCCACGCCCCGGCCGCGTCGACGACGGCGCCCGCGCGGACGACGTGCCCGGCCGCCGTCCGGACGACCCAGCCGGCACCGTCACGGACCAGCTCCGCCACCCGCGCCCCGCGGAGCACGGTTCCGCCGCGGGCCCGCAGGCCGCGGCGGTAGCCGTCGTGCAGGGCGGTGGCGTCGACGTCGGCGGCACCGGCGGTCCAGGCGGCGGCGTGCGGCGTGCGGCGCAGGACGGGTGCGCGGCGCTGTGCCTCGGCCGGATCCAGCGCGACGGGTGCGCCCGGCTCACCGCGCTGCTCGGCCAGCATGGCCGCGAGCCCGGCTGCACCCTCGTCGTCGACACCGATGTGCAGGACCGGGCGCGGGGAGAGCAGCGGCGGAGTGCCGAGCTCGCGCTCCAGGCGGGCGAACCGCGGACCGGAGGCGTCGATCAGTGCCCGGAACGGGCCCGCCCCGTGCCCGGGGATGTAGGTCGCCGCGGACCGCGCGGTGGAGTGCACCGGCATGTCGGCCTCCGCCTCGAGCAGCACGACGCCGGTATGCGCGGCCAGCTCGTACGCCACCGAGACGCCGGCGATCCCGCCGCCGACGACCACCAGGTCCGTCACGTGCTCGTCCATCGCCTCCGACCGTAGTCGCGGAAAACCGGTGGCGGCCGGTGCCGGGCGTTCCCTATCGTCGTCGCCATGCTGATCCGGTTCCTCTGAGCGACCCGCGGAGCGTTCTCCGCGTCCCTCGCCGCCGGCCCGTGACGTCGTCCACCGGGCCCGGAACCGATCCTGCGCACTCGTCGCGCGCCTGCTTCCGGAGCACGTCACCGGCCCCTCGCGTCTTCATCCACCCGCACCCGTCACGGGTGCGTCCGCCCACGCAGGAGGCCCGTATGCGAACCACCCGATCCCGCTCCACCGACCCGGCGAACACCACTTCACCCGTGCCCGGCCCGCTCGGTTCCCCGCTCGTCGGGGAGGGTCCGGCACCGCTCGACCTCCGGAGCAACGGAGAAGGCCCGGCACCGCTCGGCGCGCTGAGCACCGGAGAGAGTCCGGCACCGCTCCGGGGCGCCGGGGAGGGTCCGGCACCACTCGACGGCGTCGGCGACGGCTCGGCGGCGCACGGCTCGGCGGCGCACGGCTCGCCTGCCACCGAGGACGGTGCGGCGCCTGTTCGCCCGGCGAACCGTGCCGAGCGTCGGGCCGCCCGGCGCGGTCGCGCCTCGGAGTCGGCCGGCGGCCCGGCCGTCCCGCGCAACGCCGGTCCGGCGCCGCACGCGAAACCCGTGCACGTCCGCACGGACTTCGCGGCGCGTCGCAGCGGCTGAGCCACCGGGGGCCGTGTCCGTGTCCGACGAACGGGCACGGTCCCCGGCCGCCATGGGCTGCCCGATCGAGGAGCGGACGTCGCACACCGCCGGGGGATCGCGCACCGGGTGCAGCCGGTGCGCGGTCCTCTGTCGAGGTGCGAGGTTCCCGGGGCTGCGCGCGGGGCGTGATCACACCCGGGACCGCTCCCGGGCCGGGTGGGCTCGTGCGACGCTGGACGGCGTGACCGTCACCGTCTGGTGGGCCGCGCCGACCGATCCGGTGTCGCGGCCCGATCTCGTCGCGTTGCTGGACGAGCACGAACGTCAGCGGATGGCCGCGCTCCGCCGCGACGACGACCGCGCCCGCTACCTGGCCGCGCACGCGCTGACCCGCCTGGTGCTGGCGTCGCGCCTGGGCGGCGACCCGGCCGCGCTCGACATGGACCGCACCTGCGGCTGCGGCAAGCCGCACGGCAAGCCGCGGCTCGCCGGCCACCGCGACGCCCCCGGCTTCTCGCTGACCCATTCCGGCGCGCTCGTCGGCGTGGCGCTCGGGGCCGGCCCGGTCGGCGTCGACGTCGAGCGGCACCGTCCGCTGTCGGACCTGGACGGCCTCGCCCGGCACACCCTCTCCCCCGCCGAGCGTCGATCCGGGGACCTCGGCGCCGACGGCTTCCTGGTCACCTGGACCCGCAAGGAAGCCCTGCTCAAGGCCACCGGCACGGGCCTGGCCAGCCCGATGGACGCGATCACGCTGTCGGATCCGGGCGCCCCGGCCCGCGTCCTGGACTGGCCGGACGCCGGCGGCCCCTGGTGGGTCGCCGATGTCGTGACCCCGCACGACGACCACCCCGGCGCGGTCGCCGGTGCCGGGCACAGCGCCCCGGCGATCACGGTCGCGGACGGCGACGCCGTTCTGTCGGTGGTCCGGGGCACCATGAGCCGGTGACGACGGCGGAGAGGAGTGGCGCCCGCTGGGTGCTGCACCTGGACATGGACGCGTTCTTCGCGTCCGCCGAGCAGCTCACCCGGCCCACCCTGGCCGATCGCCCGGTGCTGGTCGGCGGGGCCGGCCCGCGCGGTGTCGTCGCGGGCGCGAGCTACCAGGCGCGGGTGTTCGGAGCGCGCTCGGCGATGCCGATGGGCCAGGCCCGGCGGCGGTGCCCGCACGCGACCGTGCTGCCGCCCCGGTTCGCGCTGTACAAGGCGCTCTCGGACGAGGTGATGGGCGTCCTCGCGGAGTTCTCGCCGGTGCTGGAACCGGTGTCGGTGGACGAGGCCTTCGTCGAGCCACCGTCGCTGGCCGGGGCGTCGCCGTCGGAGGTCGAGGAGTTCGGCACGGCGCTGCGCGTGGCGGTGCGGGAGCGGACCGGGCTGCCGGCGTCGGTCGGGGCCGGCTCGGGCAAACAGGTCGCGAAGATCGCATCCGAGCTGGCGAAGCCGGACGGGCTGCGGGTCGTCGCGCACGCCGAGCAGGACGCGGTGCTCGCCCCGCTGCCGGTGCGGTCACTGTGGGGCATCGGGCCGGTGTCCGGCGAGGCGCTGCGCAAGATCGGCATCGAGACGATCGGGCAGCTCGCCGCGATGGACGGTCGCGAGGTCGCAGGCGTCCTCGGCGCCGCGATGGGGTCCGAGCTGCACCGGCTGGCCCGCGGGATCGACGACCGCCCGGTCGCCCCGCGCGGGGCGGCGAAGCAGATCAGCGCGGAGACGACGTTCGACACCGACCTGACCACGATGTCCGCCGTGCACTCCGCCGTCGAGTCGATCTGCGTCGCGGTGCACCGGCGGCTGGTCGCCGACGGCCGCGCGGCCCGCACCGTGACCGTCAAGGCCCGGACCGGGGACTTCGTGACCCACACCCGGTCGGAGACGACGCCGTTCGCCGGCCGGGACCTGTCGACGCTGACAGCGGTGGCGCGGCGGCTGGCGGACACCGCGGTCGGCCAGGGCGGGGTGCGGCTGCTCGGCGTGTCGGTGTCCGGCTTCGGCGACGAACCGCCGCCGGCATTGTTCGACGCGGTGCCGTCCGACCAGGGCTGGACGGCCGCACCGGCCGCGCTGTCCGACCCCGCACCAGCCGACACAGCACCGTCGGCTGTTCAGTCCGGCCCGGCACCGTCGGCTGTCCCGTCCGGCCCGGCACCGTCGGCTGCCCGGTCCGGGCCGGCACCGTCGGCCGTGCTGTCCGACACCGCCCCGCCGGTCACCGGCCCCGGTGCGCCGGAGGCCCCGCCGGACGGTCGCACGGTGATCATCGACACCCCGCTCGCGCCCGGCCCCGACCCGCACGCGATCGGCCCGAACACCGGCCGCCCGGACACCCTCCGCCCGGACCGCGAGCCGGACCCGGACCGTCCGTGGCGGGCCGGCGACGACGTGCACCACCCCGAGCACGGCCACGGCTGGGTGCAGGGCGCCGGGCACGGCCGCGTCACCGTGCGGTTCGAGACGGCGTTCACCGGGCCGGGCCGGACCCGCACCCTGGACGCGGCCGACCCGGAGCTGACCCGCGCCGACCCGCTGCACAGCTGGCGCCCGGCGTCCTGACCCGGCGGGCGGGGGTTCAGCCGATCATCGGGCCCCGGTGCGGCGGCGCCACGCGTGTCCCGGCCGGCATCCGGACGTCGAGGTCCGGCGCCGTACACGCGAGGCCGTCGAGCACCGCACCCAGTCCGACGTCGCCGGACGGCTCCCCCGCGACCAGGAGCACCCCGGTGCCGGGCGGGGCCGCATCGGCCCACGCGGTGATCCGGGCGACGGCGTCGCCCGGGGTGACCCGTTCCACCCGCCACGCCTCGGCGTAGAACAGCGCCACCGACTCGGGGCCGCGCGGGAACGTGAACACGGTGTCGGCCTCGGCCAGCAGGTCCTCGACCCCGTGCCCGGCCGGCGCGGACGCACCGGCCGGCTCGGTGCCGAGCACGACCAGGCCGGGGTGCACGTCGTCACTCATCGCCAGTCCTCCCCGAGGGTCCTCGCCCTCAGACACAGAGATACGTGCGACGACGGCCAGTGTCCTGGCTTCCGGATCGTCGTGTGCCCCTGCCTTCCCGCCCTGCGTCGGGCCGTGGCAATGGGGTGGGACACACTCCCCGGTGACAGTGGCGGGACCGCGCCGGAATCGCACCGGCTTCCTGCACCGTCGTCGGCGGTCAGCCCACCACGCGGCGGTCCGGGGGTCAACCGCTGGGGTCGGAGCCCACACCTAGCCCCCGACGGGTGCCTCCAGCCCGGCGACCGGACCGATCACGACGATCGCCGGCGGGTTGATCTCCTCCTGCGCGGCGACGTCCTCGGCGGTCTCCAGGGTGGTGCGCACGGTGCGCTGGATGCGGGTGGTGCCGTCCTGCACGATCAGCACCGGTGTCTGCGGGGGGCGTCCGTGGGTGATCAGGGCGTCGGCGAACCGGCCGAGCCGCTCGACGGCCATCATCAGCACGATCGTGCCGGTCATCCGCCCGAGCGCGGCCCAGTCGGTGAGGCTGCGCGGATCGCCCGGCGCGACGTGCCCGGACACGACGACGATCTCGTGGGCCACCCCGCGGTGGCTGACCGGCGTCCCGGCGACGGCGGGCGCGGCGAACGCGCTGGTGATGCCGGGGACGACGGTGACCGGGACCCCGGCGGCCGCGCAGGCCTGGACCTCCTCGAACCCGCGGCCGTAGACGAACGGGTCACCGCCCTTGAGCCGGACGACGAACCGGCCCGCCCGGGCGTGCCCGATCATCAGCTCGTTGATCTTCTCCTGGGCCATCGCGCGGCCGTAGGGGATCTTGGAGGCGTCGATCACCTCGACGTCCGGCGAGAGCTCGTCCATGAGGTCGCGCGGGCCGAGCCGGTCGGCGACGACGACCTGGGCGCGCGACAGCAGCCGGCGCCCGCGGACGGTGATCAGCTCGGGGTCCCCGGGCCCGCCGCCCACCAGGGCGACCCCGGGCGCCGGGGCCTCGGCGTTCTCGTCGACGACGCCGGCCTGCAGCGCCTCGACCAGCGCGGTCCGCACGGCCGCCGAGCGGCGGTGCGCGCCCCGGGCGAGGACGCCGACGGTGAGTCCGTCGTGCGCGCCGGTCGCCGGGGTGACGGCGGTGCCGCGCGCCCCGTCGTCGGCGCGGACGCAGAAGACGCGGGTCCGCTCGGCCTCGGCGGTGACGGCCTCGTTCACGACGGCGTCGTCGGTGGCGGCGATGGCGTACCAGGCGCCGGTGAGGTCGCCGTCGGTGTAGCGGCGTGCGGTCCAGGTGATCTCGGCGGCCGACACCATGCCCTCGACGGCCGGGGTGACCTCCGGCGAGACGACCTCGACCACGGCGCCTGCGGCGATCAGCCGGGCGATCCGGCGCTGGGCGACCTGCCCCCCGCCGACGACGACGACCCGTCGGCCGGACAGGTCCAGTCCGACCAGATACTGCTCGTGCTGCGCGCTCAACGGCGTTCCTCTCCCGGGGGTGTCCGCGCCCGGACGTGGGCCTATCCCACCGGCGACGAGGTCCGGCTCCCGGCCCCGGGCAGGCCCGGTGCGCGGTCACGGTGGCGGGACCGCCCCGGGCTCGCACCGGGTTCCCGTTCGACGGCGACGATCGAGGGTAGCGACCGGCGCGGCGTCACCGAGGCCGCGGAGGCCAACCCCACATCCGGAACCGGACCCCCGGCACGGAACCGGACGGAACGGGACGGGACAGGACAGGACAGCGAGCCGGGGTCCAGGCCGCGAACCGAACGGACCGGCTCAGCGAGCCGCGGCCGGCGGGACGTGAACCGGCGGGACGGGAACCGGCGAGTTGTGAACCGGCGGGGGCGCGAACGGCGGGGCATGGCCGGTGGGGCATGGCCGGTGGGGCATGGCCGGTGGGGCATGAACCAGCAGGTCAGCGAGTGCGGCGGCGGGCTACCGCGACCGTGACGCCGTCGCCGGTGGTCTTCGGCACCACGAGCTCGGCTCCCGGCCCGGCGGCGAGCAGGGCCGCGGCCTCGGCGACCCCCGGTGCCCCGGTGGCGGCCGCGACGCGTTCGCTCGGGTTCGGGACCGCGATCGCGGCGAGCTCGTCGGGGGTGAAGCCCAGCGGCACCCGCGGTGCGACGGCCGCGAGCAGACCGGGCTCGGTCAGCCGCCGGTCCAGCGTCGCGACGACCGCGGAGCCCAGGTCCGGCCCGGGACCCGCGGCGACCCGGTCCAGCAGCTCCCGCACCGCCCGCTCAGGTGTGCCCGGCCGCAGCCCGATCCCGATCGCGACCCGCACCGGGACACTCGCATCCGCCGCGCCGCGGTCTCCCGACCCGGCGCTCACCCCCGCGACCGCCTGGTGATCACCCGTTGTGGAGTGCAGCGTTCGCTACGCGTGCGCTGTGCTCCCCAACGGGTGATCATGCGGCGGCGACGAAGCGGGCCACGGCCCCGGGAACCCCCGCCGGATGGGTGTGCAGGAACGACGCGTGCACCCGGGCCTCGACGAAGCCCTCGGGCTCCCCGTCCCGCCACGCCCAGGCCGGCGCGGCTCCGGCCCGCGGGGTGACGGTGCACCGGTGGAACTCGTGCGCCCCGGCCCGGCTCCCGGCGGGGAACAGCACGGAGCCGGACACGGCGACGGCGTCGCGGTAGCCCAGGGTGAGCGACGAGGACATCGCGGCCGTCGCGTCGAGGACCCCGCACATCGGCGCCCCGTCCAGCTCGCGGCACAGGTAGAGCAACCCACCGCACTCGGCGTGCACCGGCGCGCCGGACCGGGCCAACCGGGCCACGTCCGCCCGTAGCGACGCGTTCTCGCCGAGTGCGCCGACGTGCTCCTCCGGGAACCCGCCCGGCAGGACGAGCGCGGCTGTCCGGTCCGGCAGCGCCGGGTCGCGCAACGGGTCGACGGTGACCACCTCGGCCCCGGCCGCGGCGAGCAGCTCGGCGTGCTCGGCGTACCCGAACCCGAACGCCGGTCCACCGGCCAGTGCGACGACGGGCCGCTGCCCCGGCCGGGCTGCCCGGAGCTGCTCACCGCGCCCGGCCCCGGCCCCGGACACCTGCCCCGATGCCCCAGGCGCCGGCCCTGACACCGCGTGGGACCCCTTCGATGCGCCCGGCGCCCCGAGGGTGTCCCTCGCGGCGCCCAGGTCGCCCTCGGCCGCAGCCGGTGCGAGGCCGGCCCCGTCCCGGGCGGCGGCGATCTCGGCGCCCGGGTCCCAGGCGGGGCCGGGCGGCAGCGGGTCCGCCAGCGCGACGACGGCGTCGAGGTCGACGTGCGCCGCGACCAGCTCCGCCATCGCGTCCACGGCGGCGGTCGCCGCGGCACCGTGCTCGGCGGCGGTGACCAGACCGAGGTGCCGGGAGGGCACCGCCAGCTCGGCCCGGCGCGGCAGCGCGCCGAGCACCGGTAGCCCGGCCTCGTCGGCCGCGGCCCGCAGGACCTCCTCGTGGCGCGCCGAGCCGACCCGGTTGAGGATCACGCCGCCGATCCGGACCGACGGGTCGAAGGAGCGGAACCCGTGCAGCAGCGCGGCCAGCGACCGGGACTGCCCGCGGACGTCGACCACCAGCACGACCGGCGCGCCCAGCGCCGCCGCCACCGAGGCGGTCGAGCCGGCACCGTCGGGGATGCGGCCGTCGAACAGCCCCATCACGCCCTCGATCACCGCGATGTCCGAGCCCGCGGCCCCGTGCCGGGCCAGCGGCGCCAGCCGCTGCGGGCCCTGCAGCACGACGTCGAGGTTCCGGCCGGGCCGCCGGGCCGCGAGGGCGTGGTAACCGGGGTCGATGTAGTCCGGGCCGACCTTGAACGGCGCGACCCGGGTACCGCGCCGTTGCAGCGCCGCCATGAGACCGGTGGCCACGGTGGTCTTGCCGCTGCCCGACGACGGCGCGGCGATCACCACCGCGCGCGGCGTCACCCCGCTCACGCGACCGCCACCCGAGTCACCACTCGATCCCCCGCTGCCCCTTCTGGCCGTCGTCCATCGGATGCTTGATCTTCGTCGTCTCCATGACGAGGTCGGCGGCGTCGATCAGCGCCTGCGGGGCGTCCCGGCCGGTGATGATCACGTGCTGGTGCCCGGGCCGCTCCGTCAGCGCCTCCACCACCTCGTCGACGGAGATCCAGCCCCACTTGAGCGGGTAGGTGAACTCGTCGAGGACGTACACCCCGTGGCGCTCGTCGCGCAGCCGGCGGCGGATCTCGGCCCAGCCCTCGACGGCGTCGGCGGCGTGGTCGGTCTCGCTGCCCTTCCGGCGCGACCAGGACCAGCCCGAGCCCATCTTGTGCCACTCGACCGGGCCGCCCTGCCCGGTCTGCTCGTGCACCGTCCCGAGCGCGCGGAACGCCTCCTCCTCGCCGACCTTCCACTTCGCCGACTTCACGAACTGGAACACGCCGATCGACCAGCCCTGGTTCCAGCCGCGCAGCGCCATCCCGAACGCGGCGGTCGACTTCCCCTTCATCACGCCGGTGTGCACCACCAGCAACGGCCGGTTCCGGCGCTGGCGGGTGGTCAGCCCGTCGTCGGGCGTGACGCTCACCTGTCCCTGCGGCACGGTCTCGCTCCTTCCAGTACTGACATTCGGTGCTGACGTGCGGTGCTGCTGCGCGCTCAGGCGGCGCGCGCGGAGCGCACCACGCCGCCCACGCTGTCGGCGGTCAGCTCGTCAAGGGTCACGAGATCGCCTCCGCCGGCAGCGGCCAGCGGCGCGGCCAGGCCGAGCCGGACGTGCCCGCTCTCGCAGTCGACGACGACGGTGTGCACGCCGTCCGCGGCCAGCAGCCCGGCGGCACGGCGGGCGTCGGCCACCGGATCGCCACCCGCGCGGGCGGCGACGGTGGCCCGGCCGTCGGTGAGCAGGACCAGCAGCGGGCGCCGCCGCGGGTCGCGGCGCCGCTCGGCGGCGAGCACGGCGCGCGCCTTCAGCAGGCCCTCGGCGAGCGGGGTGCGGCCGCCGGTCCGCAGCTTCGCGAGGCGCTGCTGCGCCGCCGGGACCGACGACGTCGGCGGCAGCGCCAGCTCGGCCGCGCGGGCCCGGAACGTCACCAGCCCGACCTTGTCCCGGCGCTGGTAGGCGTCGCGGAGCAGGCCGAGGACGGCGCCGGAGACGGCCGTCATGCGCTTGCGGGCGGCCATCGACCCGGACGCGTCGACGACGAACAGCACCAGGTTCCCCTCGCGTCCCTCCCGCTCGGCGCGGCGCAGGTCGTCGCGCCGGACGAGCAGTCCCGGTCCGCTGCGGCCGCGTGCGGCCTGGTGCGGGGCGGCGGCGAGGACGGTCGCCGGCAGGTGCAGGTCCGCGGCCCGGGTGGCGCCGGAGTCCGTGGGGCGCACGACGCGGCCGGTGTCGGTCCGTGCCCGGGACCGGCGCCCGGGCGCACCCGCGCCGAGACCGGGGACGGTGAACTTGCGGACCGTGGCCCGGTGCAGTCGCGCCGCGTCCCCGAGGGCGACGGCGCGCCCCGCTCCCCCGTCCCCGCCGACCTCCGGGGCGTCCTGGGCCTCGGAACCATCCGTCCCGGCATCGTGGCCGTCGGCGCGGGGGTCCTCGCTGGCGTCCGAGCCCGCTCCCGCCGGATCCTGCGTCCCCGGGTCGCCGGACGCCTCGGAGGTGTCCTTCGCAGCATCGGAGCCTGGCGCCCCCGGGTCCTCGGAACCCGCCGAGCCGTCGGGCCCGGCGTCGGGGCCGGCCTCCGGGCCGGCCTCGGGGTCGGTGCCGCCGTCCGGGCCGCCGTCGGGGTCCTCGGGGCCGTCGTCACCGGGACCGCCGGGGTTCGGGTCGTCGTCCGGGTCCTCGGGGCCGAGATCCTCCTCGGCGTCGCGCAGCGCCTCCTCGAGGTCCTTCTCGTCCAGGCCCGGCTCGTCGAACGGGTCGCGGCGGCGCCGGTGCGGCAGCGCGAGCCGGGCGGCGACGCGGACGTCGTCCTCGGTGACGGCGGTCCGCCCCTCCCAGGCGGCGTGCGCGGCGGCGGCCCGGGTGATGACCAGGTCGGCGCGCATCCCGTCGACGTCGAACCGGGCGCACACGAACGCGATCCGCCGCAGCTCCCGGTCGGACACGCGCACCGAGGCGACCCGCTCGCGGGCGATCCGGAGCCGCTCGGCGGTGTCGCTCTCGGCGGCGGCGAACCGGGCAGCGAACCCGGCCGGGTCGTCCTCGAACGCCATCCGCCGCCGGGTCACCTCGACCCGCGTGTCGACGTCACGCGAGGCCCGTACCTCGACGGTCAGCCCGAACCGGTCGAGCAGCTGCGGACGCAGCTCGCCCTCCTCCGGGTTCATCGTCCCGACCAGCAGGAACCGGGCCGCGTGCGAGACGGAGACGCCGTCGCGCTCGACGTGCGCGCGCCCCATCGCGGCCGCATCGAGGAGCAGGTCGACCAGGTGGTCGTGCAGCAGGTTGACCTCGTCGACGTAGAGCACGCCGCGGTGCGCGTCGGCGAGCAGCCCCGGCTGGTAGGCGCGCCTGCCTTCGGACAGCGCTCGCTCCAGGTCCAGCGACCCGACGAGGCGGTCCTCGGTCGCGCCGACCGGCAGCTCGACGAGCGTCGCCGGACGCGCCCCGGCCGACGCGCCGGGCAGGTGCGGCCCGTCCGGGCAGTCCGGGTCCGGTGCCGCCGGGTCGCACCCGAACCGGCACCCCTCGACGACGTCGAGGTCCGGCAGCAGCGCGGCCAGCGCGCGCACGGCCGTCGACTTCGCGGTGCCCTTCTCCCCGCGCACGAGCACCCCGCCGACACCGGGGTGAACGGCGTTGAGCAGCAGGGCCAGTCGCAGGTCGTCGTGGCCGACGACGGCGGAGAAGGGGAACCGGGGGGAACTCACGGCCGTGAGGCTGCCAGACCGGAGGCCAGCACCGGGAGGTCCGCGGGAGCACCGTGTCCGATCACATGTTCAAGTGAGGACATGTCGAGGTGATGTTCGACCAGGTCTGCCAGCAGATCCTGCTGCCGGACCCGCTCCGCGGCGAACGACGTGTCCTCCGCCACCCGGAAACCGCGCCGGCCGGCCTCGGCGGCGAGCCGGGTGAGCAGCGCCCGGCGGAACCCGTCGTTCTCCGCCAGCCCGTGCCAGTGCGTGCCGAGGACGTGGCCGCGGTCGCTGCCCTCGTCCCCGAGGAGTCCGGGGTCACCGGAGCGCACCACCCGGCCGTGATGGATCTCGTAGCCGGTGACGGTCTCGCCCCACGCCGTCGTCGTCGGGGTGCCCAGGTGCTTGACCGGGTCGAACGCGATCTCGAGGTCCAGCAGCCCCAGCCCGTCGACGCGGGTGCCGGCGTCGGCCTCCACCCCGTCCGGGTCGGCGATCGAGCGGCCCAGCATCTGGTAACCGCCGCAGATCCCCAGCACCGGCCGCCCGGCCGCGGCGTGGGCCAGCACGGCGTCGGCCATCCCGGACGAGCGCAGCCACGCCAGGTCGGTGACGGTGGACTTCGAACCGGGCAGGACGACGACGTCGGTGTCGGCGATCCGCGACGGCTCGGTCACGTACCGCACGGCGACGCCCGGTTCGCAGGCCAGCGCCTCGGCGTCGGTGGCGTTGGAGATCCGCGGGAACCGGACGACCGACACCCGCAGCCACTGCTCGCCGCGCGGCGGGGCGGGCCGCCCGAGGACGCCGTCGGCGACCGCGGAGAGCGAGTCCTCGGCGTCCAGCCAGAGCCCGTCGACGAACGGGAGCACCCCCAGGGTCGGCCGCCCGGTCAGCGTGCGCAGCTGGTCGAGGCCGGGCTCGAGCAGCCGCGGGTCGCCCCGGAACTTGTTGATCACGAAGCCGGCGACCAGCGCCTGGTCGGCCGGCTCGAGCACGGCGAGGGTGCCGAACAGGTGCGCGAGGACACCGCCCCGGTCGATGTCGCCGACGACGAGCACCGGCAGCCCGACCCGGCGCGCGAGCCCCATGTTGGCCAGGTCGGTGGCCCGCAGGTTGATCTCGGCCGGGGAGCCCGCACCCTCGCAGACGACGACGTCGTAGCGGCTGCGCAGGGTCGCGAGCGACTCCGCGACGACGTCGGCCAGCGCCGCGGTGCGGTGCCGGTAGGACAGCGCCGACACCTGCCCGTCGGCCCGTCCCCGCACCACGACCTGGGAGGTCCGGTCGCCGCCGGGCTTCAGGAGCACCGGGTTGAGGTCGACGCCCGGTGTGATCCCGCACGCGTGGGCCTGCATGGCCTGGGCGCGACCGATCTCACCACCGTCCGGGGTGACGACGGAGTTGTTACTCATGTTCTGCGCCTTGAACGGCGCCACCGACACCCCGCGCCGGTGCAACCACCGGCAGATCCCGGCGACGACGGCGCTCTTGCCGGCGTCCGACGTCGTCCCGGCGATCAGGACCGCTCCACGCATGACCACGCGATCAGTATCACCGGTGCGCCGCGGCTACCCTGGGACCGTGCGTTTCCTGCTGCGTCCCGGGTGGATCGCCTTCACGGTCGCCGTGCTGGCGTTCGTGGTCCTCTGCTACACGCTTCTCGCGCCGTGGCAGTTCGACCGGGAGGCCGAGCGGGACGCGCAGAACGAGGCCATCGCCGCCGCCGATGCGACGCCTGCGGTGCCGTTCGACGAGCTCGTCCCGGCGGGCGCGGCCGTGTCCGACGACGAGGTCTGGCGCCGCGTCGCGCTCACCGGCACCTTCGAGCCCGACGCCGAGGCGCTGGTCCGGCTGCGCGTCGTCGACGGCGCCCCGGCCTACGAGGTGCTGACGCCGCTGCGGCTGGCCGACGGGCGCCTGGTCGTCGTCAACCGGGGATCGGTCGCGGCGGGCGACGGCGGCGTCGTCCCGGAGTTCGCGCCGGCACCGGCCGGGCAGGTGACCGTCGAGGGGCGGTTGCGGCTGAACGAGAACGATCCGCAGGGCCGCGCGCCGCTGTTCGACGGCGACACCCGCCAGATCTACGCCGCCGACTCCCGGGCCGTGGCGGACGCGACCGGTACGACCCCGGTCGAGGGCGTCGTCTCGCTGGAGCAGGGGCAGCCCGGCGTGCTGAACCCGATCCCGATCGCGCCGCCCGGCGGCGGGGCCCCGTTCACCAACTTCTCCTACGCGCTGCAGTGGCTGACGTTCGGTCTGGTCGCGCTGGTGGCGCTGGGGATCTTCATCCGGCTCGAGCTGCTGCAGCGACGCGGGCGCCGGGCCTCCGCGGGCAGCCTGCGCGACCAGCTGTCCGGCCGCGACGGGTACGGGACGGACCAGGATCCCGGTGGGTCGGACAAGGAGAAGTCCCCGGTGCGGTGAACGCGTTCCGCGGAACGCGAACCTCCCGCACGTCAGGCCGCATTCCCCGGGCCCATCGCGTAGGCCGCATTCCCCGGGTACCTCGCGTTCCGCGGAACGCGCGTCAGCGGACGCTGCGCCCGAGTACGGACGCAGCACCCACCGCGAGCAGCCCGGTCACCCCCGCGACCAGCCGCGACAGCCGGGCCGCCCGGTGCAGGTCCGCGGTCCCGGGCCGGCGCCCGTCCCCCAGCGACGGGCGTTCCTCGATGCCGTAGGCGTAGGTCGTCGCCCCGCCCAGTCGCAGCCCGAGGGCGCCGGCGGCGGTGGCCTCGACCGGGCCGGCGTTCGGGCTCGGGTGCCCGCCCGCGTCCCGTCGCCAGGCCCGCAGCGCGACCCGCGGCGAGCCGCCGACCAGCGGCGCGACGGCGACGGTGACCGCCGCGGCCAGCCGGGCCGGCCCGAGGTTGACCAGGTCGTCGAGCCGCGCGGCGGCCCAGCCGAACCGGGCGTGGCGCGCCGACCGGTAGCCGACCATCGCGTCGAGGGTGTTGACGGCCCGGTACCCGAGCAGCCCCGGCACCCCGGCGACGGCGCCCCAGACCAGCGGCCCGACGACGGCGTCGGAGGTGTTCTCCGCCAGCGACTCGACCCCGGCGCGGGCCATGCCGTCGTCGTCGAGCAGGGCGGGATCGCGGGCGCACAGGCTCGGGATGCGTGCCCGCGCGGCCGCCCGGTCCCCGGCGTCCAGGGCAGTGGCGAGCGCCGCGCCCTCGCGCACCAGCGACGTCCCGCCCAGCGCGACCCAGGCCGACACGGCGGTGAGCACGGTCCGGGCCGCGGGACGGTCGGCGAGGCGGTGCTCCGCGAGGGCACCGGCCAGGACGACGCCGCCGACCAGCACCGCCGTGTACGCGACGCCCGCGGTGCGTGAGTCGCCGTACAGGCGCTGCTCCAGCCGGGTGGCGAGCGTCCCGAACCCGGCCACGGGGTGCCCGCGGCGCGGGTCGCCCAGCACCGCGTCCGCCAGGATCCCGATCATCAGCCCGGCCGCCCGGGCACTGTCGCGCATGGGAACCGACCGTAGGGCGGCGGTGTCCGGGGCCGACAGGGGAGGATCTAGCACCATGCGCACGGACCTGAACCCCTCCGAGCTGGGCTCCGGCCCCTTCTACAAGCTGCTGACCAGCGTCGTCGTCCCCCGCCCGATCGCCTGGGTGTCCACCCGATCCGCCGAGGGCGTCGACAACCTGGCCCCGCACTCGTTCTTCACGGTCTCCTGCGTCGACCCGCCGATGATCCAGTTCACATCGGTCGGGAAGAAGGACTCGCTGCGCAACGTCTCGCAGACCCGGGAGTTCGTCGTCTGCCTGGCCGGTGAGCCGATGTTCGAGAAGATCAACGCCACGTCGACCGACTTCCCCGCCGAGATCAGCGAGTTCACCTCGGTCGGCCTGACCCCCGAGCCGAGCGCCACGGTCGCGCCGTTCCGGGTCGCCGAGTCTCCGGTCGCGCTCGAATGCGTGCTGCACGCGAACATCGAGCTCGGCAACTCGACGGTGGTGATCGGCCGCGTGACCCACGCGTCGATCGACGAGGACGTGTTCGTCACCGACGCCCGCGGCAACCACCTGCCCGACGTCCGCAGGCTGGCCCCGCTGGCCCGGCTCGGGCGCAACGAGTGGTCCCGGCTCGGCGAGGTCGTCGAGATCAGCCGGATCCCGTACAAGGACTGGCCGGGCCACTACGGGCAGTGACTCCTCGTCCGGCGGCACCGCCTCGCGCCGGGTCTGAGGAGTCCCACCTGAGCAGCCCCACCGCCGGGCTGTCCGCGGTAGCATCCATTAGGCGTCAGTGTCCTGACGACTAACTGAGAGGGCCTGACGACCAGCGGGGGCCGGCGACCAACGGAGGTGTGCGTGCGCACGGTGGCTGCTGCCCGGCGGGCGCGAGCGTGACCACGCACGGCCGTCCACTGGCCCTCGCCGCCGGAACCGTGCCCGACCTCGATCCCGCGGCCGCCGTACGGTGCGCCGCCGACGCGGGCTATTCCCTGGCGGGGGTGCGCCTCACGGGAGCACACCCGGCGGACTCGGTCCGGCCGGTCGCCGCCGCGCTGACCGCCACCGGTGTCGGGCTCCTCGACGTCGAGTACGTCCGGCTCCTGCCGGGACCGTTGTCCGACGCCCAGCGCCGGGTCGCCGATGCCGCCGGTGAGCTGGGCGCCCGGCACCTGCTGGTGGTCAGCGACGATCCGGACGAGGCCGCGACCTGCGCGAAGCTCGCCGAGCTCGGCGAGCTGCTCGCCGGGTCCCCGACCCGGCCGGCGCTCGAGTTCATGCTGTTCACCGCGGTGCGGACACCGATCGACGCGGTACGCATCGCACATGCCGTCCCCGGTGTGGGGGTGGTGCTCGACGTCCTGCACCTGCACCGCGCTGCCGGCCCTGCCACGGGCGACGCCGCGGGCCCTGCCATCGACCCTGCCATCGACCCCGCCGTCGACCCCGCCGTCGACCCCGCCATCGACCCCGCGGTGATCAGCTACGCGCAGCTGTGCGACGTCACTGCGGCGGTAGCGCCCGCGGACCCTGACGGGCTCGCCGACGAGGCCCGGCACCGTCGGGAACCGCCCGGCCGGGGCCTGCTGGCACTGGACCGGTTCGTGGCCGCGTTGCCGCCGGCCTGCCCGATCAGCGTAGAGGTGCAGTCGGCCCGGCTCACCTCCGCGCTGGGCCCCGCCGCCCGTGCGGCGCTCGTGCTGGACGCGGCGCAGACGGTGCTCGCCCGCGCACGGCCGCAGCCGCCCTCCGTACCCACCATCGGCGGCGGCGGGCTCCCGCCCGGCGTCATCCCGTCCTGAGGAGCGACCCATGGCCCGGCTGCGCGCACTTCCCCTCGCCGACTTCGATCCCGCTCTGCGCACCACGCTCGGTCCGGCCGCCGACGCCGACCCGCAGGGCCTCGGGCTGCTGCGGGTCTTCGCCCAGCGTCCGGAGCTGGCCCGCGCCTTCCTCGCGTTCCGCTCCGAGCTCACCGCGCGGTCGGACCTGCCGCCGCGGCTGCTGGAGCTGGTCCGGCTGCGGGTCGCCTTCCACAACCAGTGCCGCAGCTGCATGGCCCTGCGCACGGCGGGCGGTGCGGCCGACGGCGTCACCGAGGCGCTCGTCTGCTCACTGGAACGCCCGGCGGAGGCCCCCGACCTCACCGAGGCGGAGAAGGCGGCGCTGACCTACGCCGACCTGCTCGCGACCGACCACCTCGCCGTCGACGACGCGGTGTTCGACCGGCTGCGTCTGCACTTCGGCGAGCCGCAGATCGTCGAGCTCGGCGTCGCGCTCGCGGTGTTCATCGGGTTCGGGCGGCTCTCGGCCACCTGGGACCTGGTCGACGACCTGCCCGAGCGCTTCCACGACCGCGACGCCCCGGTGACCCCGTGGGGCGACGGGACGGTCGTGGCCGACCACCGCTGACGCCTCCGGGCGGCAGCACGCGGTCGTCAGCGGGCGATGCGCCAGGTGCAGTGCTCCGCCGGGTCCGCCGGCGGAGCGACGGTCCACCGTCCGCCGCCGTGCCCGGCGATCGTGTGCATGCACCGCGCGCAGTACCGGGGCCGCTCGGCAGGCACGCCCTCGACCTCCCCGTCACCGACGGTCGCGGTGGCGGGATGGTCGCGCCAGTACCGCAGCCCGCTGCCGCACTCGTGCCGGAACTCGACGGCGTCGGCCGTCTCGTGCACGGTCCCGGTGGAGCCGTGCGCACGGAGCAGCGCGGCGATCGCAGCCGGGTCGATCCGGTCCGGCACCAGGGCGTCGAGCCCGACCCGGGTGCGGTCGACCAGCTCGTCG
The DNA here is from genome assembly GCF_017876315.1 of Pseudonocardia parietis. GTDB lineage: Bacteria > Actinomycetota > Actinomycetes > Mycobacteriales > Pseudonocardiaceae > Pseudonocardia > Pseudonocardia parietis. The sequence goes on from NZ_JAGINU010000001.1 coordinate 5,379,997, forward strand.
AGCACCTCCTGCAGCGGCGTGCCGTGGTCGACGGCCACGTCGATCGCCGCCGCGATGATGCCGATCAGGCGGTCGTGCAGCTCGCGCCAGCGCGCGTGCTCGGCCTCGACGAGTGCCGCCACCTGCGGTGACGGGCCGAGGGCGGCCAGCCGCTCGGGCAACGGTGTCAGGTCGAGTGGCCCGGGATCGGTGCTCATCGCAGGTAGGAGCCGGCGAGGTCACCGGAACGCAGCAGCACCGCGGAGTCGTCGTCGAGGACGTTGCGCCCGTCCCGCATGACGTAGGTGCGGTCGGAGACCTCCAGCACGGACGCCTGCTGCTCGACGACGAGGAACGTGACGCCGTCGTCGCGCAGGTCGCGGATGATCGCGAACAGCTCGCTCACGATCCGCGGGGCCAGGCCGAAGGACAGCTCGTCGATCATGAGCAGGGTCGGGCGCGACATCAGTGCGCGGCCGAGCGCGAGCATCTGCTGCTGCCCGCCGGACAGTGACGCCGCGGGTGCGGCCAGCCGCGCGGACAGCTCCGGGAAGATCTCCAGCACCCGGTCGCGGTCCGCCCGCCCCTGCACGGGCGACCGCCGGGCGGCGACCAGCCCGAGGTCGAGGTTCTCGCGCACCGACAGCGTCTGGAAGATGCCGCGGCCCTCCGGCAGCTGGCACAGGCCCAGTGCGGCCCGCTGCTCCGGCGGGGTGCGGCCGAGATCGCGGCCGTCGAAGCTCACGGTTCCCGACCAGGCGGGCAGCACGCCGGACAGGGCGCGCATCAGCGTGGTCTTGCCGGTGCCGTTCGGCCCCAGCACGGTGACGATCTCGCCGCGGTCCACCGCGAGCGACACCTCGTGCAGCACCTCGAGCCGGCCGTAGCCGGTCTGCAGCCTCTCAACGGTCAGTAGCAAAGCCGGCTCCCAGGTAGGCCTCGACCACCACGGCGTCGTCCAGCACCTCGGCCGGAGGGCCGTCGGCGATGATCCGGCCGAAGTGCAGCACGGCGACCCGCGGGCACAGCCGGCTGATCAGTTTGAGGTCGTGTTCGATGATCACGACGGCGGTGGTTCCGCCGGCCAGATAGCCGTCGAGCCCTCCGACGAGGGCCTCGACGTCCTCGGCACCCAGCCCCGCGGCCGGCTCGTCGAGCAGGAGCAGGTGCGGTTCGTTCACCAGGCCGCGGGCCACCTCGATGATCTTCTGACTGCCGATCGGGAACGCCGCGGCGGGCTCCTGCGCCTGGTCGGCGAGCCCGAACCGGTCCAGCAGCTCGTGGGCACGCGCGCGCACCGCCGCCTCCTGGCGACGGGCCGAACCCAGCCCGAACAGCTCGGCGAGGTGGCCGCGGCGATGATGGCGGTGCCCGCCGAGCATGACGTTCTCCAGCGCCGAGAGCGCGGAGACCACCCGGGGGGTCTGGAACGTCCGGGCGACACCCCGGGCGGCGATGTCCTGCGGGCGCGCGCCGACCACCGAGGCGCCCCGCACGCGGACGTCGCCCGCGGTCGGCCGGACGTATCCCGAGATCAGGTTGAGGCAGGTCGTCTTGCCCGCCCCGTTGGGCCCGATGAGGCCGGTGAACCCGGCCCCGATCTCCAGCACGAGCTCGTCGAGCACCACGTTGCCGCCGAAGGACTTCCGGACGTCGTCGATCTCCACCAGCGGCGCGCTCATGCCGACCTCTCCGTGATCTCCCGGCCGGGCGCCGGCCGGCGTCCGAGCAACCGGCCCGTCCATCGGGCCCGGCGCACCTCGGCGACCAGCGAGACGAGCCCGCCCCGCAGGAACCCGATCGCCACCATCAGCGCGACGCCGTACGCGAGGCTCTGCAGTGCGCCGAAGTCCTGGAACAGCTCCACCAGCAGCACGGTGACCACCGCACCGACACACGGGCCCCACATCGTGCCCGCACCGCCGAGGAAGACCATGACGAGCATCGGGACCAGCAGGTTCATGTCGAACATGGTGGGGAAGACGAAGGTCTGCAGCTGCCCGTACAACGCACCGGCGACCGCGGCGACGAACCCCGAGACCACGAACGCCGTGAGCCGGTAGCGGACCGCGGGGATGCCCAGCGAGCCGACGACCGGCCCGAGGTCGCGCACGGCCTGCAGGGTACGACCGAAGCGCCCCCGCAACGCCCGCCACGCGCAGCCGTAGACGACCACCACGACCAGCACCGTGAGGAAGTACAGCGACGCAGGTGTGGTGAGCGGGGGCAGCTGCCAGGCCGGGACGGCGAGACCGGCCCCGCCGCCGGTGACCGGGCCGCCTGCGATGAAGGCCTCGACGATGACCAGCCCGAATGCGAGCGTCGCGATGGCGAGGAAGAACCCGCTGAGCCGGATCGCCGGGAACCCGATCAGCAGCGCCACGACCCCGGCGGCGACACCGACCAGCGGGATGGTCACCAGGAACGGCACGCCGGCGCCGGTGAGGATCGCGCTGCCGTAGGCGCCGACCCCGAACAGTGCGGCGTGTGCGAGGCCGATCTGGCCCGACCAGCCGACCAGGATGTCGAATCCCAGCGCGGCCACCGCATAGACGAGGATCAGGTTCGCGATGAACAGGATGTAGTTGTTCGCCGCGAACGGGAGCGCGACGAGCAGGGCCACCACGACCACCGGCACCGCGGCCGACACCGCCCTAGACATGACGCAGCCGCATCCCGGTCGCGAAGCCGGTCGGCCGCAGGAGCAGGACGACCACGACGGCCAGCAACGCGACGGCCGCCTGCGCGCTCGTGGAGATGTAGAGGCCGGCGAGGTTGGTCAGCACCCCGAGCACGAGGCCCCCGGCGAACGTCCCCCACAGCGAGGTGAAGCCGCCCATCGTCGCGGCGACGAACGCGTAGACGATGAGGAAGTGCGCCGAGGTGGTGGACACCAGCGTGGACTGGGCCTGCAGCATGATCGCGATCGCCGCGATGCCGCCACCGATCCCCCAGGCCAGGGCGGACAGCCTGCCCACCCGCACCCCGACCAGGCGTGCGGTGGCCCGGTTCTCGGCGGCCGCCCGCATCCCCGCGCCGAGCGGCGAGGCGAAGAAGGCCGACAGCACGACGGCGGCGAGCGCGCCGACCCCGATCGTGACGAGCTGGGCGACACTCAGCGCCGACCCCGCGACGACCAGGTACGACTCGCTCCACGGAGCGCGGAACTCCTTCGAGGTCTGCCCCCACACCAGTGAGATCAGGGCGCTGAGCGCGAGCCCGAGCCCGATCGTCATGAGCAGCATCGGGAAGTGCCCGTGCCCGGCGAGCCTGCGCATCAGGAGCAGGTCGACGAGGACCGCGGCGAGCACGCCCGCGACGATGGTCACCACCACGGCGACCCAGAAGCTCAGGCCCGAGCCGTTGAACATGTGGCCGACATAGGTGGCGAGCAGGCCGATCTCGGCCATGGCGAAGTTCGGCACGTCGGCCGCCTTCATCACCACCACGATGGCCATTCCCAGCAGGCTGTACCAGCTACCCGCCTCGAGACCGCTGAGGATCGACTGCAGCATCGCCGACCTTCCACGTCGTCGTGTCGCGGGCACCCGGCCCACCACTGGGGCGGAGATTACGAGCACGGCGTCAGCGTGGTCAACAAGCTAGCGACGCCCGGGGCCGACCGGATGCACGTTGCACGGCACATGCGTAGGAAACGCACACGAACGTCGCTAGCATGCTCACGACGATGGCGGTGCGACACGGTCGGGGTGCGGATGGTGCGGGTCGGCGTGCTGGGAGCAGGCGGTGTCGGTTCGGCGCTCGCGGCGATGCTGCACCGGGCGGACCCGGCGGCGGGTGCCGTCCTCATCGGACGCCCGGGCCCGCACCTGGACCGGATCGCCCGCCACGGGCTGCGGGTGCGCCCCGCCGGCGGCCCGGAGTGGGTGACCCACCCCGACGCCCGCCCCGCGGACGCCGTGCCCGCCGGATCGCTCGACGTGTTGGTCCTGCTCACCAAGGCCTTCGACGGGGCGGCCGCGGTCGCGGGAACCGCGCACCTGCTCGCACCGGGCGGGGTCGCGGTCAGCCTGCAGAACGGGCTCGGCAACGACGCCGTGCTGGCGGCGGAGTTCGGCGGAGCCCGCGCGCTCGCCGGGGTCACGACGATCGGGGCGGCGCGGCAGGAACCCGGTGAGGTCGCCGTCGCGGCCGGGACCGCGGCGGGTCGCTCGCTCACCCACGTCGGACCGCTCGGCCAGGCCTGCGCCCCCGCGGAGTGCGCCGCCCGGGTCGCCGGGGTGCTGAGCGCGGCCGGCCTGCCCTGCGTGGCGGTGACCGACGCGGCGGCCCAGGTGTGGGGCAAGCTCGCGATGGCCGTGATGAGTCCGGTCAGCGCCGTACTCGGCCTCCCGGTCGGCGCGGTGTGGGCCCAGCCGGACGGGCGTGCGCTGGTGCGTGCGATGTTCGACGAGGTCGTGACCGTGGCTGCCGGTGACGGCGTCGTCCTGGACCGGGACGCGGCGTGGGCGCACGCCGCCGCGACGTTCGAGCACACCGGCGAGCACCGCACCTCGATGTGCGACGACGTGCTGGCGGGCCGGCCGACCGAGCTCGACGCGATGGCCGGAGCCGTCGAGCGCCGCGGCCGCGCGCACGGTCTCGATCTCCCGGCGCACACCGCGGTACTCCGGCTGCTGCGCATCCGCATCGGGGCGGCCCGCCCACCGGCGGCGGTCTCCACGTGAGGCGTTCCCCGGCCGCGGTCGTCGCGGTGAGCGCGGTGACGACGGCCTTCGGCAGCTACCCGGGCTTCCTCTTCGGGTTCCTCGGCCCCGCGCTGCAGGCCGATCTGGGCCTGACCCGGTTCGAGGTGGGCCTGCTGGTCGGGGTCTGCTTCGGCGCGACGGGCCTGGGGTCGACGGTCGGCGGGCACCTCGCGGAGCGGCTGGGAGCACGGTGGGCAGTGACCCTCGACCAGCTGGTCGTCGCCGTGGCGCTGCTGGTCGCCGCGCTCGTCCCCGACTACCGCGTGCTGCTCGCCGCCGCGGCCGTGTCGGGGTTCGGCTACGCCCTGACCAACGCCGGGACGAACATGGCGGTGGCCGCCGCGCTCCCCCCGCATCGCCACGGGGTCGCGCTGGCCGTCAAGACCGCGGGGGTGCCGCTGCTGGTCGCGGTCTCCGCGGTGGTCGCCGTGGGGCTGGCCGAACGGTTCGGCTGGCAGCTCGTGCTCGCCGGCAGCGTCCCGCTGCTGCTGGTGGTCGGCGGGCTCGCCGCGGCAGTGCTCCCGGCCGCCCGCAGCACGGACCGCTCCGGCAGCCTCCCCGGGCCGCGCGGTGCCGAGGGTCGCAGCGTCCTCCCGCGCGGGTTCCTCCTGTTCCCGGTCGCGGCGTTCGGCCTGGTCGCCGGGACCCAGCCGCTGTTCTCCTGGATGGTGCCGTTCCTGCACGAGGCGGGCGGCGTGAGCCTGTCGACGGCCGGTGCACTCACCTCGGCCGGTTCGCTCCTGGCCGTGGTGGGCATGGTGGTCACCGCGCGCGCGTCCGACCGCGCCGCCGCGGCGAACCGGCTGCCGACGATCGCGGTGCTCTGCGTGCTCATCGCAGCCGGGCTGGGGTTGCTCGTCGCCGGGATCACCGGAGGCATCGGGCTGCTGCTGCCCGGCCTGCTGATCGCCACCGTCTGCCAGCTGAGCGCGATCAGCCTGCTGCACGCCGCGGTCATCGCGGCGGCCCCGGCCGCCGTCGGGCGGGCGACGGGCGTGACGATGTCGGGCTACTACCTGGGCGCGCTGGCCGGCGCACCGCTGTTCGGACTGCTGGTGGACGCCTCCGGTAGCTACGGCACCGCCTGGGGCTGCTGCGTCGCGCTCGTGCTGATCGGGGCCGCGTGCTTCCTGCGCTGCCGTCGGGTCGGAGCGGCACCCGCAGGGTCCCCCGTCGATCGGCAACCGGTCTCTTGCCCCGGCCACTGAGCGACGTTAGCGTCCTGACGACGGTCACGGACGACTCGCAGCGTTGCGGTCGGCAGGAGGCGGCATGGGTGCGACGGAGCGGGTGCTGGTCACCGGCGGGGCATCGGGTATCGGCGCGGCGACGGCCGAGCACCTGCGCGGCGAGGGCTGGGACGTCGTCGTCGCGGACCTCGAGCCGGGCTCCGGCGGTGTCCGGCTCGACGTGACCGACGAGATCGCCTGGGATCGCGCGCTCGACGCGTGCTGGCCGCTCACCGCGCTCGTCAACTGTGCCGGGTTCCGCAGCCGGGCGCCGCTGGTGGACCTGGCGGTCGACGAGTTCGACCGAATGCTCGCGGTGCACGTGCGCGGCACGTTCCTCGGCATCCGGGGCTGCGCACGGCGCTGGCGCGACGACCGGTCCCCCGGCACCGTCGTCGCGGTCAGCTCGGTGACCCACACCCACGCGGTCGGCGGGCAACCGCACTACGTCGCCGCCAAGTCGGGTGTGGCCGGGCTGGTCCGGGCCGCGGCCGTCGAACTCGCCGACGACCGGATCCGGGTCAACGCCGTCGCCCCGGGCGTCATCCGCACACCGATGACGGCCGACCGGCTCGGCGATCCCGGTCAGCGGGCGTGGCTCGAGGACAGGATCCCGGCACGTCGCCCCGGGGAGCCCGACGAGGTCGCCGCGAGCATCGCGTTCCTGCTGTCGGCCGGGGCCGGCTACGTCACCGGCACGGTGCTCGCCGTGGACGGCGGCTGGACCGCCTGCTGATCGGCCGTCCGGCTCGAACCGCCCTCAGCACGGAATACGTCGTCGCATTGTTGACGCCGAATGGAGCACTGAGCGAAAGCGTCGGCGCCCTTCCCTATCCAACCACGTTATCGAGCAAACGAAAGCGTCGTAAAGAACCTAGCGACTTACCCTCTTCTGTCCGCTAGAGTCCGCCCTGACGTCCGGGAAGCGGCAGCGCAGCCGTGAAGGAGACGAGACGATGACGACGATCAGCGGACGACCGGCGAGCACACCGGTCACCGGCGAGGACGACCCCCGGTTCCGGATCGCCGCGGCGCGGCGGATCCTGCACCGTGAGGGCCTCGACAGCCAGGTGGGCGGGCACGTCAGCCTGCGGGTACCGGGCGAGGACGCGTTCTGGGTGACCCCGTTCCAGTACTTCGACGAGACCCTGCCCGAGCACGTCAGCAAGGTCGGGTTCGGCCTGGAGGTGCTCGAGCACGGGACGTTGGAGCCCTCGCCGGGCATCAACTTCCACGCCTCGATCTACCGGGCCCGGCCCGACGTCAACTGTGTGATCCACACCCACGGGTTCCACATGTCGGTGCTGACGACCACCGGGGTGCCGTTCGGCATGTACTACGACTACTCGTCGCTGTTCCACGAGGACGTGGAGTACTTCAAGGACGATCCCACGATGGTGCCCTCCGAGGAGGGCGAGCTGATGGCGAAGGTGCTCGGCGAGAAGCGGGCGCTGCTGATGAGCCACCACGGCTCGCTCCACGTCGGCAGCTCCCTGGAGACCACCTCGATCGAGGCCGTCCTGCTCGAGCTGTGCTCGCGCTACCAGCTCGCGGCGATGGCCGTGAACGGCACGGAGCTCGACGAGCAGACGGTCCGCAGCTACCGCCACGCCTACCTGAAGTACGGGCTGCGCGAGCAGATGTGGGAGGCCAACTACCGGCGCCTGCGTCGCAGCGACCCCGACCTGTTCGAGTCCCTCCCCCAGTCCTGACAGCGCAGTCCTGACAGCGCACTTCTGACAGCGCACTTCTGACAGCGGCGCCTTCCGCGCTCCGCTCCCCCGCCGCCGCCACGCGGCCGAGAAGGGAACCGTCATGCCACGATCGAGGCCGTTCCTGGTCGGCTGCCTCGCCGCGCTCACCCTCACCGTGACCGCGTGCGGGAACATCACCACCGGCGAGGCGGGCGGCGAGGCAGCCCCGCCGGGGATCACCGACTCGACCATCAAGCTCGGTACCTCGATGCCCGTCACCGGGGTCGCGCAGCTCGCGGGCCAGGGACTGGAGGCGGGCCTGCGGATCGCTGCCGAAGAGATCAACGCGAACGGCGGGATCGGCGGGCGGCAGATCGAGCTCGTCGTCCTCGACGACGGGTTCAAGCCCGACCGCCTCGTGGCCAACGTCCAGCGGCTCGTCTCCCAGGAGCAGGTGTACGCGCTCGTCGCACCGTCCGGGTCGCAGGCGCTGGCGGGTACCTACGCGACGCTGGCCCAGACCGGGACACCGATGTGGGGCCCGGTCTCGCCGCCCGACCCGGAACAGCGGGAGGTCTTCCTGCTCGGCGCGACCCGCACCGTGCAGGCCCGGGTCGCGCTCGACCACTTCGCCGATCTCGGGGCGAACCGGATCGCCTTCATCGGCCAGGAGAACGACCTCGGCAAGGAGGGCAACGCCGCCCTCGACCAGCAGGTGCCGCGCAACCCCGGCATGGAGGTCGTGGCGCGCGCCGGTGTCCAGCAGGGCAGCACCGACGTCGCCTCCGCGGTGAACGCCGTGATCGACGCCCGGCCCGACGCGCTGCTGGTCTCGACCGACAACAACCAGCTCGCGCTGATCCTCAAGCAGCTGCGCAGCCGCGGGGTCGACATCCCGGTCGCAGCCGACCAGGGCGCCGGGGGCACCGGCGCGCAGAGCACGGTCGGCCCGGCGGGCGAGGCCGCCGAGGGCCTGGTCGGCGCGTTCCAGGTCGACGTCGTCTCGACCGACAACCCGGAGGTCGAGCACTGGCGCACCCTCGCCCAGGCCTACGACGGGCCCGAGGCGACCAGCGGGTTCTCGCTGCAGACCTACGGCTACCTCAAGGCCTTCGCCGAGATCATCGAACGCGCGGGCGACGACGTGTCCCACGCGCACTTCGCCGCCACCGCCGAGAAGCTCGCCGAGGACCCGATCGACCTCGGCTCGATGCCGCAGATCGAGTGCGGCCCGCTGCCCGGCGGCCACACGTGCGTCCAGCAGGCCGGCCTGGCCGAGTTCCGGGACGGGGCCTGGCAGGTCCTGAAGCCGTTCACAGCCCCGAGGTAGAGATGACCGACAACGAACTGATCATCGAGGTCCGCTGCAACGAGTCGACGATGCGTGGTGCGAACCCGCACCTGCCGTACTCGTCCGAGGAGATCATCAGGGAAGCGGTACGCAGCCACGACGCCGGTGCCGCGATGATCCACTGGCACGGTCGCGACGCCACGACCGGCGCACCGGACAACTCCGTGGAGCTCTACCGGGAGGTGGAGGCGGGCATCCGGGCGGCGACCGACCTGATCACGAAGCCGACGCTGGGCTACATCAGCCAGACCGGCGTCGAGGAACGCGTCAAACATGTGCGCGCGCTCGCCGACGACCCGCGGATGCGCTTCGACGCGGCACCGGTCGACTTCGGGTCGATGAACATCGACACCTGGGACGCCCGGGCGACCCGGTTCGTGCCCGGCGACGGCGTCTACATCAACAGCCGCAACGACATCGAGTCGGTGCTGGGCACCTTCGCCGACCTGTCGACGTTCGTCACCACCGTGTGCTGGGACGTCGGGCAGATCCGCACCGCGTTGTGCTACCGCGAGATGGGGCTCGCGCCGAGCACCACGCTGTGGGAGTTCGTGTTCACCGGTGCGAGCAGGCCGTCGAGCGCGGGGACCAACGTGCACGCGCTGAACGCGATGATCGCCGAGATTCCGGCGGGCGAGCCGTGGCAGCTGATGTGCTACGGCGGCGACGTCCTGCCGCTGGCCGCGCTGGCGATCGTTCTCGGCGGGCACGTGTCGATCGGGCTCGGCGACCACGACTACGCCCGTTTCGGCACCCCGCACAACGGCGAGCTCGTCGACAAGGTGGTGCGGCTCGCGGACACGCTGGACCGGCCGGTCGCGAGCCCGGCCCGCGCCCGCGAGCGGCTGGGGATGACGCCGCTGCCCCCGGCCTGATCGCCCGGTCCCGTCCGGTGGCCCCGGCCCGGGTGCGCTCCGCACCGGGGCCGGGCACCGCTCACAGCGTGAACTCGGTGGACGGCTGCGCGGCCGGGTCGGCGTGGATCTCGTCCTCCCGCCCGCGCAGCTCGACCCGGCGGATCTTGCCGGAGATCGTCTTGGGCAGCTCGGAGAACTCGAGCCTGCGGACCCGCTTGTAGGGCGCGAGGTTGTCGTAGGCGAACCGCAGGATCTCCTGCGCGGTCTCCTCGGTCGGCTCGTAGCCCTTGGCGAGCACCACGTAGGCCTTCGGCACGGCGAGGCGCAGCGGGTCCGGGGACGGCACGATCGCGGCCTCCGCGACCGCGGGGTGCTCGATCAGCACGCTCTCCAGCTCGAACGGGCTGATCCGGTAGTCGCTGGCCTTGAACACGTCGTCGGCGCGCCCGACGTAGGTGATGTAGCCGTTCTCGTCACGGGAGCCGACGTCGCCGGTGTGGTAGAAGCCGCCGGCCATCGCCTCGGCGTTGCGCTCGGGGTCGTCGGCGTAGCCGACCATCAGTCCGGTCGGGCGGTGGTTCAGGTCCAGGCAGATCTCGCCCTCGTCGGCGACCTCTCCGGTCGCGGGGTCGACGAGCGCGACGACGAACCCCGGGACGGGCCGGCCCATCGATCCCGGCTTCACCGGCTGGGCGGGCGGGTTGCCGATCAGCAGCGAGGTCTCGGTCTGCCCGAAGCCGTCCCGGATCCGCTGCCCCCAGGCCTTCTCGACCTGCTCGATGATCTCCGGGTTGAGCGGCTCCCCGGCCCCGACGACCTTGGCGGGCGGCGAGGACAGCGAGGACAGGTCGGCCTGGATGAGCATCCGCCACACCGTCGGCGGCGCGCAGAAGCTGGTCACGCCGCAGTCGGCGAGCACCGAGAACACCGACTCGGCGTCGAACTTCGCGTAGTTCATGACCAGGACCGTCGCCTCGGCGATCCACGGCGCGAACACGTTCGACCAGGCGTGCTTGGCCCAGCCGGGCGAGGAGATGTTGAGGTGCACGTCGCCGGGCTCCAGCCCGATCCAGTACATCGTGGACAGGTGCCCGACCGGGTACGACGTGTGGGTGTGCTCGACCAGCTTCGGCTTCGCCGTGGTGCCGGAGGTGAAGTAGAGCAGCAGCGTGTCGGTGGCCTTCGTGGCACCGTCGACCTCGAACACCGCCGAGGCGTCGTAGGCCTCGGCGGAGTAGTCGCGCCAGCCGTCCGCCGCGCCCCGGACCGCGATCCGGGTGTAGTCACCGTCGACGCCGTCGAACTTGCCGGTGTCCCCCGCCCCGACCACGACGTGGCGCGCCCCGCCCCGGTCCACCCGGTCCTGCAGGTCGGCCGGGGTGAGCAGGGTGGTCGCCGGGATGACGACGGCGCCCAGCTTCATCGCCGCGAGCAGCGTCTCCCACAGCTCCAGCTGGTTGCCCAGCATCAGGATCACCCGGTCGCCGCGCGCGACCCCCTGGGCACGCAGCCAGTTCGCGACCCGGTTCGAGCGCTCGGCGAGCTCGGCATAGGTCCAGTACGCCTGCGAGCCGTCCTGCTCGACGATCCACAGCGCCCGCCGGGCGCCGCGCTGCGGGTCGGCGGCGACGACGTCGAAGTGGTCCAGCGCGAAGTTGAACTCGTCGAGCTCGGGCCAGCGGAAGTCGCGGTAGGCCGTGTCGTAGTCCTCGCGGTGGGTCAGCAGGAAGTCGCGGGCGGCGAGGAACTGCTCCGTCGCTCCCGTCGCCGCAGCACCGGTGTCCGCTGTCATGTGCATGCACCTCGTCGGGCTCGTGCGTGGTCGTGCGTGCGGGGGCAGGCCCCGGCGGCGACAGTAGTCACTCCGCCGCGGCGGGGCACCCGGCGACATCGATCACCGGAACGTGGTCGTGGTGCCTGCCCCGCCGGGGCGGGTGATGATCGTAGGGTTCCCGCGTGACCGCGCCGAACCTGCCGAAGGTGACGCCGTCCGCCGCGCCGAGGAGCCCGGCCCGATCCCCGCGGCGGCGCTGGTCCGCGCGCGTGCGCGTCGGCCGGTACGGGCCCCGGCTCCTCCTGCGGGGTGCGTTCGTCGGCGTCGCACTGCTGGTACTGGTGCTGCTGCTGGCCGGCTGCGGCAACGGCGAGCTGCCCGCGGCGTGGCAGACGCCCGCCCCGGCGCCGCCGCCGGTCACGACCGCGAGCCCGACGCCGTCACCGACGCCCACGCCGACGACGCCCCCGGCCACCCCGTCCCCGGCCCCGGAGACCACGGCCCCGACGACCACCGGGGACCCCGGCGGCGACACGGGCGAGGGGACCGGTGGCGGACCGGCCCCGCAGGCCCGGGCGGCCACCCCGCTGTGGCCGGCCGGTGACACGGCCACCGCGCAGCGGATGCAGCAGCAGGCGGACCGCGGCAGCGACCCGTGGCTGCTGGACCCCGAGGAGGTCACGCTCTCCTACGTGGGGGCCGAGCTGGGGTACCGGGACCCGACGCTCACCCGGCTGGACACGGGGACGTTCGCCGCGTCGGACGGCCGCTCCCCCGCCAGGACGACGGTGACCCTGGAGCAGACCGTCCGGCAGGGTCCGGGCGGGATCTGGCTCGTCACGAAGAACGCGAACGGGTGAATCAGCGCTGAGAATGCAGCGCCCGAGGGGTCTGCGGCGATGTTTCAGGTGAGGCCGCCACACATCCCGGCGGTCCGGGGCCAGGAGGGCGAGCACGATGACCAGCGAGTCGATCCAACAGGATGTCTTCACCGTGTTGCACGGGCAGGCGTCACCGATCGTCAGCCGCTGGGCGTTCCGCGCGTCGGACCCGTTCGCGATCTCGTTCTCGGTGCGCCGCTCGACCGACCGCTGGATCGAGTGGCTGGTCGCCCGTGACCTGGTGATCGAGGGGCTGACCACCCCGACCGGGATCGGCGACATCCGGATGGCGCCGCGGCGGGTGGACGGCTACGACGTCGTCGAGATCGAGATCCGCTCGGACGGCGGGTCCGCCGTCCTCGAGGTCGACCGGGACCTGCTGGCCCAGTTCGTCGACGCCACGCTGGAGATCGTCGATCTCGGCGAGGAGAACGACCACCTCGATCTCGACACCGCGATCGCCCGGCTGACCGGCAGCGCGGCCTGAGCCTGTGAACTGGGCGTGACGCAGAGGCGTCGCGCCGGCCCCGGGGAACGTACGGGGGCCCCGGACCGGTGATCGGGTCCGGGACCCTCGTGCGGCCGTCTCGTCAGTCCCGCCCCCTCGCCCATCCGGGGTCGGTGTCGGCATCCCACTCGGCGTCGGCCGCGGCCTCGTCGGCCCGGTCGGCGTCCTGGGCGAGCTGCTCGCTGACCTCCGGGTCCTCGGCCGGTGACTCGTCGACGACCGGGATGATCCCCGCGTCGACGTCGTGCACCGCGGCCTCCTCGGCACCGGCCGCGCCGCCGTCGACACCGACGTCCTGGGCGTCGTCGCTGTCCGGCCCGTCCGTGACCAGCCGCCCGGAGCGGTCCGTCTCGTCGATCGGCAGCTCGTCGGGGAGCTCCCGGGCCAGCCGGTCGTCGAGGTTCTCGCCGTCGCGCTCGCCGGCCGGGGTGACGGCGTGGTCGTCGACGCCGTAGGGGCGGTCCGGCGGGATGTACCCGGAGTCCAGCGGGTCGGTGCCCGAGGGTCCGGTCAGCGCCTCGTCGGTGTCCAGCTGCAGCGCGGACGCCATGTCCGGCGCCTCGGGCTGGAACTCGTTCTCCTCGCCTGCTGCCATGGGAAGCGTGTCTCCTCGGATCTCGTTCGCGGACGTGCCGGGGAGGTACCCGGGGACGTGTCCGGTCATGCGCGGAACGCCGGGCGCTACGGTCCTCGGGTGACCGCCGCCCCGCCCGCGCGCTCCGGTGACGCCACCCGCCGCGCACTGCTCGCCGCCGCCGCGGAGCTGTTCACCGAGCACGGCTACGACCGGACGCCGGTGCGGGCCATCGCGGAGCGGGCCGGGGTGAACCAGGCGCTGCTGTTCCGCTACTTCGGCAGCAAGGACGCGCTGTTCGCCCGGGTCGCGGCGGAGCGGGCGCTGGCCGTGCTGCACGGCGGCCCACCGGAGGAGCTGCTGGAACGGATCCTCCGGTCGATCCTGGACCGCGGCTGCGGGCCCGAGCGCGACCTGTTCGGCTCGGTCGTCCGGTCGGCCGGGACGTCCGAGGCGGCGGCCGCGGTACGGGCGGAGCTGGCCGGGGCGTTCACCGCCGCCTTCGCCGCGCGGGCCACCGGCGCCGCGGACGAGCGCGAGGCGGAGCTGCGTGCGGAGCTGCTGCTCGCCTGGCTGCTGGGACTGAGCCTGGTGCACCCGCTGCTGCCCGACGGCGCGGTGGGCCGGGCCGAGCCGGGCGACGTCCACGCCCACGTCGGGCGCGCCGCCACCGCGCTGCTGGAGGATCCGCTCAGCGGGTGAGCCGGTCCACCTCGGCGCGGAAGCGTTCCCGCTGCCCGGCGGTCTCCCGGGTGCGCGACAGGTAGTGCGTGGGGCGGGGCGTGCGGTCGTGCCAGAACCGGCCGGTCCCGATCGCCGAGGACGGCGCAGCGGCCAGCCACACCGCCGTGTCGGCGCCCTGGGCCGGGGTGCGCAGCACCGGCCCGACGATCCGGTCGAACAACGGCAGCGACCCGGTGACGCCCGGTGTCGCGGCCCAGCCGGGGTGCAGGGCGTGCACGGTGACGCCGCGGGGTGCGAGCTCGTCGGCGAGCAGGCCGGTCGCCACGACCTGCATCCGCTTGGTCCGGGCGTAGGCCGCGGTGCCGCCGTAGTCACGCCGGGTGAACTGCAGGTCGTCGTCGTGCAGCGGCTGGGCGTACATCCCGCCGGACGAGACGATGATCACCCGCGAGTCGGTTCCCGAGCGTTCCGCCCCGGTGGCGAGGGTGTCGGCGAGCAGCCGGGTCAGCAGCAGCGGGCCGAGGACGTGCACGGCCAGGGCCAACTCGTTGCCCTCGGACGTCTCGGACCGCTGCTCCGGCATGAGCCCGGCGTTGTGCACGAGGACGTCGAGGGCGTCGGTCTCGGTCGCGAACCGGGTCGCGAACGCCCGCACCTGCGCCAGCTCGCCGACGTCGCAGATCTGGATCGGCAGCCGCTCGCGGGACAGCCCGGGCACGGCGTCGGCGATCCGGTCCTGCGCCGCGCGCCCCTTGTCCATCGACCGGACCAGCAGGTGGACGGTCGCGCCGAGCCGCGCCAAACCGGTCGCCGCCGCCTCCCCCAGCCCGCTGCCCGCCCCGGTGACCAGCGCGGTGCGCCCGGCCAGTGCGCCGCGCGGCGGGTCGGCCCGGTCACCGGTCCAGCCACGCCTGCGGAGCAGGTACCCGAGCTTCGAGTAGCCGGGAACCAGGGTCCGGTCGAGGACGGTGTCGAGCGCGGTCAGCACGTCACCGATCCGACCACAGTCCCGGGCCCGCCGCCCGGCGGGCACGGCAGGCGGAGGCCTGCTCAGCGGCCGTCGGCGCCCCGGCGCAGCAGGTAGGTGTCCATGATCCAGCCCTTGCGCTCGCGGGCGGCCGCCCGGATCTCGAGGATCTCGTCCGCCACCTCGTCGAGCGGGCCCGCGACCAGCAGCTCGTCCGGTGTGCCCAGGTAGGCACCCCAGTAGACGTGCAGGTCCGCGCGCTGCTCCGGCGGGAGCGTGGCGAAGGCCGTGCGGCCGTCCAGCATGACCACGACGTCGTCGACGTCGGCGGGCATCCCGTCGGCGATCCGCCGGCCGGTGGTGATCAGGACCGGCCGGCCGACCCGGTTGAGGATCAGCCGGTGGGCCGCGGCGAGGGCGGCGACGCTGGAGATGCCGGCGATCGACTCGACCGCCCACTCCCCCTCGATCCCGTCGAGGACCCGGTCGAGCAGCCGGAGCGTGCCGTCGTACAGCGACGGGTCGCCCCACACCAGGAAGGCGCCCGTCCCGCCGTCGGCGAGCTCGGTCGCGAGCATCTCCCGGTACAGCTCGGCCCGCCGGTCCTGCCAGTCGACGACGACGTCGCGGTACCGCCCGTCGTCGCGCTCGACCTCCGTGCCGCGGTCGCGATCGACCTCGGGCGCGGTGACGAGCCGGTGGCCGCCGTCCGGGCGGTGCCTGCCCAGGATCTCGGTGCGCAGGGCGAGCAGATCGTCCTTGACGTCGCCCTTGTCGATGACGAACACCACGTCGGCGCGCCGCAGGGCGGCCACCGCCTGGAGGGTCATGTGGTCCGGATCGCCGGCCCCGATCCCGATCACCAGCACCGTACGCACGCCACCGACCGTAATGGACGGGAGCGGCCCGCCCGGCCGTGGCACCGGGTGAGTGCCCGCCACACCCGTCACCGGCCGTCGTCACTCGGTAGTGTCTCCGGGGCCGCCGACCGACGTACCCGCTCCACCTCCGGGAGGCCGAAGCACGTGAAGATCGCACATCTCGTCGAGTCCCTCGACTCCCGTGGCGTCGCCGCCGCGCTCACCGACCTGGCCGAGGCCGCTCCGGCCGCCGGGTTCGACGTCCTGGTGGTCGCCCTGACCCCGTCGGGCCACCCCGCCGTCGCCGCCCGGCTCGAACGCGCGGGTGCGGCCCCGGTGGAGCTGAACGTGGCGCCGTGGGACCCCCGCGCCGTGTTCAAGGTCGTCTCGGCGCTGCGCGCGCACGGCGTCGACCTGGTCCACACGCACGGCCTGCGACCGGACGTCGTCGGGTCGGCCGCGGCCGTCCGCCTGCGGCTCCCGGCGGTCTCGACCCTGCACCACATCCACACCGAACCCGCGGACCGCGGCGACCACCTCCGCCGGACGGCGAAGATCCTCGCCCGCAAGCGGTTCATGACCCGCACGATCGCGACGTCGGCGCTGCAACGGGACTGGTACCGCCAGGTCGCAGGCTCGACCGCCGGACTCTCGGTCATCCCGGACGGCGCCGCCGACCCGGGCGCCGGAACCCCGGAGTCGGCCGCCCGGCTGCGCCGCGGGCTCGGCGTCGACGAGAACGAGGTCGTCGCCGTCTCGGTGGCGCCGATGCGCCGCGGAAAGGGCCAGGACATGCTGCTCGACGCGGTCGCGGAGCTGGCCCCGGAGGAGCCGGTCACCGTGGTCCTCGGCGGCGACGGCCCGCTGCGGCCGTGGCTGGAGTCCCGGGTGGCCGGCGACGACGCGTTGTCCGGCCGGGTCACGTTCCGCCGGGCGGGCGACCCGGTCGAGCTGCTGCGGGCCGCCGACATCCAGCTGCACACCACGCGGCACGACACGATGCCGCGGATGCTCGTGCTCGGTCAGGGCACCGGGACACCCGCCGTCGCGACCCGGGTCGGTGGGATCCCGGAGATCGTCACCCGGGACACCGGCGCGCTCACGCCGGTGTCGGCGTCCCGGATCGCGGACGAGCTGGTCCGGATGGCGCACGACCCGGAGCTGCGGGCCCGGCGCGGTGCGGCGGCCCGGGCGCGGTTCCTGGAGCGCTTCGAGTCCTCACGCTGGGCGGCGCGGCTCGGCGAGGTCTACCGCAGCGCGCTCGGGTACGTCGACGCCCCGGTCGCGGCCGAGCTCGATGCACCGGAGGCGGTCGCACCGGGCGGGGCATGATTCCCGTCATGGAGCCGGGCGGTCGGCGACCGGGTTGGTGAGGGCGCCGATGCCCTCGATCTCGACGGTGACCCGGTCCCCCGCCACCATCGGCCCCACCCCGGCCGGGCTCCCGGTCAGCACCACGTCACCGGGGCTCAGGGTGATCCACCGGGTCACCCAGGCCAGGATCGCCGGCACCGAGAAGATCATCCGGCCGGTGTCGGACTCCTGGACCGTGCGGTCACCGAGCCGGGTCCGCAGCGCCAGCGCGCCGGTGCCGGCGTCGGTCTCGATCCACGGCCCGAGCGGGCAGAAGGTGTCGGCGCTCTTGGCCCGGGTCCACTGCCCGTCGGCACGCCAGTCGTGCGCGGTGACGTCGTTGGCGCAGGTCAGGCCGAGTACGTGGGTCATCGCGTCGCGCTCGGTGACGTCGCGGGCGGTCCGGCCGATCACCACGGCCAGCTCGCCCTCGTACTCCAGCCGCTCCACCTGCGCGGGCCGCAGCACCGGCTCGCCCGGCCCGGCGACGGCGTTCGGCGCCTTGAGGAACAGCGCCGGGTGCTCCGGCCAGGGCCGCCCCTTCTCCTCGAGCTGGCAGGGATAGTTGCTGCCGACGCACACGATGGTGCGGGGGTCGCACGGGGCGAGCAGCCCGACCTCGTCGAGCCGGCCGACGACGGCGCCGGGGCGGCGGCCGGGGCCGGGGCCGGGGCCAGGAGCGGGCGCTGACGGGTCGAGCGCCCGGACCAGGTCCCCGTCCGCGCTCGGCTCCACACAGCCCTGCCGGACGGTCCCGTCGCCGTCGGTGAACCGGACGAGCCGCACCGGTTCAGCCCCGCCCGCCGAGTGCCTCGCGCACCAGCTCCAGCGGATGCCAGGCGGTCCGCCCGACACCGTGGAAGATCTGCTGGCGGCACGACACCCCGGTCGCGGCGACCAGCGTGTCGTCCGGCTCGGACTCGATCGCCGGGAACAGCCGGTCCCGCCCGACCGCCATCGACGTGTCGTAGTGCTCGGCCTCGAACCCGAACGAACCGGCCATCCCGCAGCACCCCGAGTCGATCTCGGCGACCTCCAGGCCCGGGATGCGGCGCAGCAGGGCGAGCGTCGCGGCCGTGCCGACCTCCGCCTTCTGGTGGCAGTGCCCGTGGAACACCACCCGCCGCCCGCTCAGGCCCGACACCTCCGGCAGCCGGAGCCTGCCGTCGTCGATCGCCTCGACCAGGAGCTCCTCGACCTGCCGGACCCGCGCGGCGACCTGCTCGGCCTCCGGCGTGCGGCCGAGCAGCGCCAGCGTCTCGTCCCGCAGCGTGAACACGCACGACGGCTCGCACCCGACGATCGGCGAGCCGAGATCGGTGTCCCGGGCCAGCGAGGTGACCAGGCCGGACGCCTTGCGCCGGGCGTCGTCGACCAGGCCCTTGGACAGGCTCGACCGGCCGCAGCAGCCCCCGCCGGCCAGCTCGACGGTCCACCCGGCGCGTTCGAGCAGCTCGATGGCGGCCCGGCCGATGTGCGGCTCGGTGTAGGTGGTGAAGGAGTCGGCGAGCCAGTTCACGGTGCCGGCGCCGCCCGGTGCGGGCCGGTCCCGGCGCCGGTTCCAGCGCACCAGGTTCTGCCGGGCGAACCGGGGCAGCGGCCGGGCCGCGCTGATCCCGACGGTGCGTTCCAGCAGCGCCCGCAACGGACCGATCCGGTTCGGCAGGTTCGACAGCGGGGCCGTGGCCGACCCGAGCCGGTTGAGCGAGCGGATCGCGCCGAACACCCGCGAGCGCAGCGGTGTCCCGTGCTGTTCGTGGTGGTGGTACAGCGCCTCGGACTTCAGCGACGCCATGTCGACACCCATCGGGCACTCGCTCTTGCACGCCTTGCAGCCGAGGCAGAGATCGAGGATCTCGTGCAGCCGCTCGTCGCCGAGTGCCGCCGCCGGGTCCGGCTCGGACAGCGCCTTGACCAGCGCGTTCGCCCGGCCCCGCGTGGAGTGCTCCTCCTGCAGTGTCACCTGGTACGACGGGCACATCACCCCGTCCGACGACTTGCGGCACAGCCCGATGTTCATGCACCGGTCGGCGGCGTCGCGCATGGTCGTGCCCCCGCCCGCGCCGATCACCTCGAACGAGAGCGCAGTGTTCAACGGCGGTGCCGGGGGCAGCGCGTCGCGGTCGCGCAGGTTGTCGGTCATCGGCGGCGCGTCGACGATCTTGCCGGGGTTCATCACGCCCGCCGGGTCGAACAGCCGCTTGACCTCGCGCATCGCCTCGTAGAGCTCGTCGCCGAAGATCTCCCGGTTGAACTCCGAGCGGGCCAGGCCGTCGCCGTGCTCGCTGGAGTTGACCCCGCCGTACTCGGCGACCAGATTCTTGATCTTCTCGGCGACCACCCGCATCGTGTCGACCTGCTCGGGATCGGTGAGATCGACGAACGGGCGGATGTGCAGGCAGCCGACCGAGCAGTGGCCGTAGAACCCGGCCTCGAGGCCGTGCTCGTCGAGGATCGCGGCGAACCGCTCGGTGTAGGAGGCCAGGTGCTCGGGGGCGACCGCGGTGTCCTCGATGAACGCCAGCGGGCGCCGGGTGCCCTCCCCGGCCGCCATCAGCAGCCCGAGGCTGGACTTGCGGACCTTCAGCAGCGCGGCCTGCTCGGCCGGGGTGACCAGCTTGAGGGTGTGGTAGCCGTGCCCGTGCCGCTGCCAGAGATCGGCGACCGCGTCGACCTTCGCGACGAGCTCGTCGGTGTCGTCGCCGGAGAACGACACGAACAACAGCGCCGCCGGGTCCCCGACGAGATGGTTGCCCAGGTCGGCGTACTCGATCTTGCGGCGGGACAGGTCGAGGATCGTCTTGTCCATCATCTCGACCTGGTGCGGCGAGCAGCTCAGCGCGTCCAGGGTCGCCGAGATCGCCCCGTGGGTGGTCGCGAAGTGCCCGACCGCGTACACGGTGCGCTTCGGCTTCGGGACGAGATCGACGACGGCGCGGGTCGCCAGTACCAGGGTCCCCTCGGCGCCGACGACGAACTTCGCCAGGTCGAACGGGTTCGCCTCGCCGTAGCCGGCGAGCCGGTCGAGCCGGTAGCCGCAGGCCCGCCGCCAGAACAGCGGCATGCCCTCGGCGATCGTCTTCTCGTGTGCGGTGACCAGCTCGGGCAGCTCCCGGTAGATCCGGCCCTCGAGGGTGTCGGCCTCGGCGCGCCGTAGCCGCTCGTTCTCGTCGACCGGCTCGAGGCGGGCGGTGGACCCGTCGGAGAGGACGACGTCGAGCGCCCGGATGTGGTCGATCGTCATCCCGAAGGTGAGCGAGCCGCTACCCGCCGAGTTGTTGCCGAGCATCCCGCCGATGGTCGCCCGGTTGCTGGTGGAGGTGTCGGGCCCGAACATCAGCCCGTGCGCGGCGGCCGCCTGGTTGAGCTGGTCCTGCACGACCCCGGTCTCGACGACGGCGGTGCGTGCTGCCGGGTCGATCTCGACGATCCGGTTCAGGTGCCGGGACAGGTCCAGCACCAGCCCGGGGCCGACGGTCTGCCCGGCAAGGCTGGTGCCCGCCCCGCGGGGCACGACCGGGACGCCGTACTCGCCCGCGGTCCGCACGGCCGCGGCGACGTCGTCGTGGGTCCTCGGGAAGACGACGCCCAGCGGCGTGATCGCGTACATGCTGGCGTCCCGGGAGAACAGGTGCCGGGTGTAGTCGTCGAAGGCGACCTCGCCGCTCACCCGGGAACGCAGCGCGTCCTGGAGACCGGCGGGTGCGGGGGCCGGGCGGGCGGGACGGGTCAGCTCGGCGGTCATCGTGGTGGGTCCTCTCGCGACGGTGCGACGGGGGATGTCCGGAGGGAGCGGCGCGGGCTCAGCCGGCCTGCAGGCGCTCCAGCGCGGCGTCCAGCCCGCCCGGGTCGATCTTCACCCCGGCCAGGGTCAGTCCCATCTGGACCCCCGCGAGGGTCCCCGCCAGGGTCAGGTCGTTGAACGAGCCGAGGTGCCCGATCCGGAAGACCTTCCCGGCGAGCTTGCCCAGCCCGGCGCCCAGCGACATGTCGAAGCGGTCGAGGATGACCGCCCGGACCTTGTCGGCGTCGACGTCGGCGGGCACCAGCACCGCGGTGAGCGCCCCGGAGTGCTCGCGCTCGTCGAGGCACAGCACCTCCAGGCCCCACCCGCGCACGGCGGCCCGGGTGGCCTCGGCGTGCCGGGCGTGCCGGGCGAAGACGTTCTCCAGGCCCTCGTCGTACAGCAGGCGCAGGGCCTCGCGCAGGCCGTACATCAGGTTCGTGTTCGGGGTGTAGGTGAAGAAGCCGCGCTCGTTCGCGGCGAGCATCGGGCCCCAGTCCCAGAAGACGCGCGGCAGGGTCGCGGTCCGCGAGGCCGCCAGCGCCTTGTCGCTGATCGCGTTGAAGCTCATGCCCGGCGGCAGCATCAGGCCCTTCTGCGAGCCGGCGACCGTGACGTCGACCCCCCACTCGTCGTGCCGGTAGTCGATCGACCCGAGCGAGGAGATCGTGTCGACCAGCAGCAGCGCCGGGTGCCCGGCGGCGTCGATCGCCGCCCGGATCTCCGGGATCCGGCTGGTCACCCCGGTCGAGGTCTCGTTGTGCACCACGCAGACGGCCTTGATGCGGTGCCCGGTGTCGGCCGCCAGCCGCTCCTCGACGATCGCCGGGTCGGCACCGTGGCGCCAGTCGCCCGGCACGAAGTGGACCTCCAGCCCGAGCCGGCCCGCCATCTCCTGCCACAGCGTGGCGAAGTGCCCGGTCTCGAAGGTGAGCACGGCGTCACCGGGGTTCAGGGTGTTGACCAGCGCGGCCTCCCACGCCCCGGTACCGGTGGCCGGGTAGATCACGACGGGGTTCGTGGTCCCGAACACCGGCCGGATGTCGCGTAGCAGCTCACGACCCATCGCCTGGAACTCCGGGCCCCGGTGGTCGATCGTCGGCGCCGCCATCGCCCGGAGCACGGAGTCCGGGACGTTGGTGGGACCGGGGATCTGCAGGAAATGGCGCCCTGCCGCGTACGTCATATGTCCTCCACGCTCGGTGCCGGTCTGTCGCACGGCGAAATCCGGCCTCGCCAGTAGACGGTATACCTGGTTACAGTCTTCCGTCGAGACACCCGAACCGACCACGGAGCACACGCGCAGTGTGATCCGGCCTACACCCCCGGAGGAACCGAACTTCCGCGAAGCGGAATGGTGGCCGCCACGCGAGGCCGCCTCTCACGTCCCTGCCTGTGTCAATGCCGACCACAGAGGATCCAGAGGATCGAGATGTCCATCCAGCTCATCACCGTCGTGGCACTAGTCCTGATCTTCCTGATAGCCACCGTCCTGCCGGTCCACATGGGAGCCCTCGCGTTCGTCGCGGCGTTCGTCGTCGGGACCGCCTTCGTCGGGGAGGACTCCGACGAGATCGTCGCGGGCTTCCCGGGCGACCTGTTCGTGATCCTGGTGGGCGTCACCCTGCTGTTCGCGATAGCGAAGGGGAACGGGACCGTCGACCGCCTGGTCCAGATGGCCGTCCGGGCCGTGGGCGGGCGGATCGCCCTGATCCCGTGGGTGATGTTCGGCGTCACCGCGGTGCTCACCGCGGTCGGGGCGGTCGTCCCGGCCGCGGTCGCCATCATCGCCCCGATCGGGATGGTGTTCGCGGTCCGCCACCGCATCAACCCGATGATGATGGGCCTGCTCATCATCAACGGCGCCAGCGCCGGCGGGTTCTCGCCGATGAGCATCTTCGGCAGCATCACCAACGGCGTCGTCGAACGGAACGCACTGCCCGGCAGCCCGCTGCTGCTGTTCCTCGCCTCGTTCCTGTTCAACACCGTGCTCAGCGTCGTGGTGTTCTTCCTCTTCGGCGGCCGCGAGCTGATCCGCCGGTCCGCGGAGGCCACGACCGGCACGCGGGGCGGTGCGGGGTCGATCGCCATGGCGGCCGAGCCGGCCACGTCGGTGGCACTGGCCGGTGGCGCGGTGCGGACCCACCGGACCCCGCCCCGGAGCGGGGGCACCGGCGACGGGAGCAACCGTGACGGGGACGGGGACGGGGACACCGGCGGCACCGACGACGACGCACCCCGCCCGGACACCGACGACGATCCCGGTGAGGACGCCCCGCTGAACCGGGACCACGTGCTCACCATCCTCGGACTGGTGGCCCTCGCGGTCGGCGCGCTGGCGTTCGGCCTCGACGTCGGGTTCACCGCCCTCACCGTCGCCGTCGTGCTGTCGCTGATCTCCCCGGCGTCGGCGAAGGCGGCAGTCGGTCAGGTCGCGTGGCCCACGGTGCTGCTGATCTGCGGCATCGTGACGTTCGTGGCGCTCATGGAGCGCGTCGGGACGATCGAGTGGCTGGGCAACCTCGTCACCCAGATCGGCTCACCCCTGCTGTCGGCGATCATCATCTGCCTGATCGGGGCGATCGTCTCGGCGTTCGCGTCCACCACCGGCATCCTGGGCGCGCTGATCCCGCTCGCCGTGCCGTTCCTGCTGGCGGGCGAGGTGGGGCCGATCGGGATGATCATCGCGTTGGCGATCTCGTCCTCGGTGGTCGACTCCTCACCGTTCTCCACCAGCGGTGCGCTCGTCGTGGCCAACGCGCCGGCCGACCAGAGCGACCGGGTGTTCCGCAGCCTGATGATCTGGGGCTTCAGCATGTGCGCGATCGCCCCGCTCACCACCTGGATGCTCTTCGTCGTGCCCGGCTGGGGCTGATGGGCCGCCGCCCGGCCGGGGCTGCCGGGCTACCGGCGCTCCCGCCGGGCGGCCAGCCACTCCTCGGACTCCGGGGTGCCGCCCTCGAGCTGGTCGATCACGTCGAGCAGGAACGACGCGTGACCGTGCTCGGCCAGCGCGCGCTGTGCCTGCGCCGGATCGCCGGCCTCGATGACGGCCAGCAGCTCGCGGTGCCGCTCGACGTTGTCCAGCAGGGTCTCGACGTCGCGGCGGGCGGCCCGGTTCAGCGCGAAGCAGAGCAGCATCTGGAACGAGAGCGCGCGGTAGGCCTCGGTCAGCCGGGAGTGGCCTGCCAGCGCGACCACCGCGAGGTGGAACTCGAACTTGCGCTGCATGAAGCGGGTCTCGTCGCCGGCCCGGCCCGCCTCCTCGAAGTCGCGCAGCGCGGCGCGGCAGCGCTCGAACCGGGCCGGCGAGCGCACGGGCAGGGCGAGCTGCACCGCGAACGACTCCAGCTCCTCACGCAGGGTCACGATCTCGAAGACGTCGTGCCGGGTGAGCGAGCGGACCGTGGCGCCCCGGCGCGAGTGCGTGACGACCAGCCCCTCGTGCGAGAGCGCCTGCAACGCCTCCCGCAGCGGGGGCCGGGACACCCCGAGCCGTTCGGTCAGCCGCGCCTCGACCAGCCGCTCCCCGAGCTTCAGCTCACCGGAGAAGATCATGCCGCGCAACGCGTCGGCGGCCAGCTCGGCCATGCTCGGCGGCACGACGATCCGCCGGTCCCCGGAATCCACCGCGGTCATCGGCATCATCCTCCATATCGACTGTCAGTATACCGTATGTCAGCCTGGATCCCCGGGCCGAGGAGGTAGTCCATGACCACCGTCCCACCCCTGCACGGAGTGCTCGTGATCGAGGTCGGCGCGTTCATGGCGGCGCCGTTCGCCACCATGCAGCTCGCCGACCTGGGCGCACGCGTCGTCAAGATCGAGCCGCCGGGTGGTGGCGACCCGACCCGGTCGGCCGGGCCGTTCCTGGACGGCGAGAGCTCACCGTTCCTGCGGCTGAACCGCAACAAGGAGTCGGTCGTGCTGGACCTGAAGTCCGACCAGGGCCGGGCCGCCTTCCTCGCCCTCGTCGACCGGGCC
Organism: Pseudonocardia parietis; assembly: GCF_017876315.1. GTDB lineage: Bacteria > Actinomycetota > Actinomycetes > Mycobacteriales > Pseudonocardiaceae > Pseudonocardia > Pseudonocardia parietis. The sequence goes on from NZ_JAGINU010000001.1 coordinate 5,405,185, forward strand.
GACGTCGTCGTCGAGAACCTGCGCCCCGGGGCGATGGACCGGCTGGGGCTGGGCTACCCGGAGCTGAGCGCACGGCGACCGGAGATCGTGTACGCGTCGGCGTCCGGCTGGGGGCAGGACGGCGCGGCGGCCGGGCGGGCGGGCCTGGACATCATGGCCCAGGCGGCCAGCGGCCTGATGAGCGTCACCGGCGCCCCGGACGGCGACCCGGTCAAGGTCGGGGTGCCGGTCTGCGACCTGGTCACCGCGCTGTACGTGGCCCTCGCGGTCACCGCCGCCCTGCGTGAGCGGGACCGCTCGGGCACCGGGCAGCACATCGACGTCTCGCTGCTGGAGTCGGGCGTGTCGCTGGCCGTGTGGGAGGCCGGGATGTACTTCGGGGACGGCGAGGTGGCGGTCCGGCAGGGCTCGGCCCACCAGCGCTACGCGCCGTACCAGGCGATCCGCACCGGCGACGGCCACGTGACGGTCGGCGCCAACACGCCCCGGCTGTGGTCGGCGCTGTGCCGGGCCCTCGATCTGGCCCGGCTGGCGGTCGACCCGCGCTTCGCCGACGCCCCGGACCGGCTCGCGAACCGGGAGGCACTCGTCGCCCGGATCGAGGAGGTCACCACCACGATGACCGCGGCGCAGGTCCTTGCGGCACTGCGGGCCGAAGGCGTGCCGTGCGCCGTCATCGCCGGGTACGACGAGGTGTTCACCGACCCGGTCCTGGCCGACCGGGACTTCTTCTGGGAGGCCCGCCACCCCGATCTCGGGCCGGTACGCCAGCTCGGATCGCCGATGCGGTTCTCCCGCACCCCGGTGCGGCGCGGCGACGCGGGCCCCCCGCTCGGGTCGGGGACCGCGGACGTGCTCGCCGAGCTGCGCGCGCCGGCGCTGCACGCGCCGGCGCCGGGGAGCAACCGGTGAGCGCCCCCGGGAACGACGCCGGGAACGACACGGGGAACGACGCCGGCAACGACACCGTGACCGGCCTCGCCGACGGGGTCCTGACCCTCACCTTCCGCCGGGTCGCCCAGCACAACGCGCTGACCTGGGCGATGTACGACGCGCTGGTCGCGGCCTGCGACCGGGCCGACACCGACGACGCGGTCCGGGTGCTGGTCGTGCGCGGCGACGGCGGACGGGCCTTCGTGGCGGGCACCGACATCGGGCAGTTCGCGGCGTTCACCTCCGGCGCCGACGGGGTGGCCTACGAGCGGCAGGTGACGGCCGTCCTCGACCGGATCCGGGCCGTCGAGGTACCCACCGTGGCCGCCGTCGACGGGTTCTGCGTCGGCGGCGGGCTCGGGATCGCCTGCGCCACCGACCTGCGCATCGCCACCCCGGGGTCCCGGTTCGGCGTCCCGATCGCACGGACCCTGGGCAACTGTCTCTCGGCGCGCACCCTCGATCTCCTGGTCGAGACGCTGGGCCGCGGGCTGACCGCGGACCTGCTGCTCACCGCGCGGCTCCTGGAGACCGGCGAGGCCCGGCTCGTCCCCGGCTTCCTGCACGCGGTCGTCGACGACCTGGACGCGGGCCTGACGGACCTGACCGGGCGACTGGCGAGCGGGGCACCGCTCACCATCTGGGCGACGAAGGAGCTGCTCCGGCGCCCGCCCGGGGACCGCGGCGACGACACCGCCGTCGTCGAGCGGGTCTACGGCTCCGCGGACTTCCGGGGCGCGGTCGCGGCGTTCGGCGCGGGGAGCCGGCCGGAGTGGACCGGCCGCTGATCAGAGCGTGGGCCGCGGCCGGGTCAGCGGCGGGCAGACCCCGCCCTCGGCCCGGACCTGCTGCCGGGTCCGCAGGTAGAGCACGGTCCCGGAGGCGAGCCCGCGCACCTTGCGGGTGGCGGCACCACCGGGCAGCGCGACGGTCTCCTGGTGGCGCCGTGCCGCAACCTCCGGCGCCTGCGCCACCTCGCCCGGCCGCGACCGCGGCGCGCCCTCGCCGGGCCGCCCGGCCGACTCCCGGCGCACGATCTCCCGCAGCCGCGCGACGGCGGCCGGGAACCGGCGCATCGCCAGCCGGCGCGCCCGCGGGTCCATCGCCACCTTGCCCAGGAACGCGCCCAGCCCGAGCGCGTAGCCGGCGAGCTGGTCGCGGAGCTCCTCGTCGGAGGGCCGGTGGTGGTGCCAGACGTAGGCCGCAGGCAGGTAGGCGAGCGTCCCGCCGCCCAGCACGATCCGCACCAGCAGCTCGATGTCCTCGCCCCCGCGGGTCGGCCGGCCCGGGCCGAGCGCCTCGTCGAAGCCGCCCAGCTCCCGGACCCGCCCGGTCCGCACCGCGAGGTTCGCGCCGATCCCGAACAGCCCCGGCGAGAAGGGGAACACCGGCGCGTCCGACGGCGGGTCGTCCAGCCGGAACCGGCGCTGGACGAATCCCTTGTTCCAGGCCAGCGCGACATCCGCGGCCCGTTCCTGCGCGGTCTCCAACCGGGCGGCCAGTACCGGCCCGCTCAGCCCGGTGAGCTGCGGATCGGCGGCGAACGCGCCGGCGATCCGCGACGCCCAGCCCGGGTCCGGCTCGGTGTCGTCGTCGGTGAACGCGACGACGGGGGTCCGTGCCTCGGCCAGGCCCCGGTTGCGACCGACCGACGCCCCGCGGCGCGGCTCGCGGACGTAGTAGACGCCGTCACCGCCGAACTCCTCGACGACGGCGCGGGTCCGGCCGTCCGGAGGATCGTTGTCGACGACGAGCACGGTCAGGTCCGGATGGTCCCCGGCGAGGATCGCCGCCACGCAGCGACGGACGCTCTCCGGCCGCCCCCGGGTGGCCACGACGACGGTCATCGGCTCGGCCGACGTCGGCGGCGACGCCGGGGGCTCGGCACCCGCGACGGTCGCCGCGGCCCGGGCGAGCTCGTCCGCGGTGGCACGGCCCCGGCGCAGCGCGACATCCACCTGGCCGACGGGCACACCGGTGTCGGTCACCAGCAGCCGCGCCGTGCCGAACCGCTCGGGGACCTGCAGGTCCGTGGCGGGCTCCCGGCCCGGCACGCGCCGGTGGGGTGTCTCCCCGACCCAGATCGGGCCGGATGGTCGGTCCGGCACTTCGCAGGCCTCCGGTGGTCGTCGCATCGTCCACCGCCGGTCGCGCCGCGAGCAGGGTCGTGCGGCGCCGGTCCGGCGGGGCTGTCGTGGTGGGTACGGACCGGCGGGCCGGTCCGGTTCGGGTGCGGGGTCGGGATGGGGCACGGCTCACGCGGGTCGCGGTGTGGTCGTGATGATGGTGGCGGTGTGGTGGTGATGGTGGTGGCCCCACGATCGTGGCAGAACCACCCATACCGCTCGCCCACCACCGCCGCACCCTTCTGCTAAGACCGCTCACCGCAACGGAGCGACCGGATGACTCGAACGGCGCAGCGTGCGCACCGTTCGGCGGCGGATTCGCGCGGGAATCGCGCCGGACCGCCCGTTCGTCGCAGACACCGTCGAGCCTCCGGGCGGGTGAGTCACGGAGCGGTTACGGTCCCTCGTGCTGGTCGGCGAGATGTCGGCTGGTGCGCCTGGTCGGCCGTCAGCTCCCCGCCCGCCGACTCTCCCCCTGGCGCCCACCCAGCACGTGGCGGGGCGGACACACGTCCGGCTCTTCCCCGAGAGCCGATGTGCCCGTGGCGGCGAGGAACCACGCATGACCACTGCACTGCATCCGGCCGACACCCCCGACGTCACCGGCACCGACTCCACCGGCACCGACCTCACCGGCACCGAGGTACCCCGTCGTCGTCGCGACCGCGACGCGGCCTCCGGCATCTCCGCGGCCGACCTGCTCGCCCGCTTCAGCGAGGCCGGCTTCGACACCCCCGCCTCCGGCGGCCGCCGCGCCGCCCGTGCGAGCGGCACCGACGCCCACGGCCCGGCGATCGAGCAGATCGACACTGCGTCCGAGCAGCTCGGCACCACGTACGAGCAGCTCGGCACCCCGTCCGAGCGGCTCGACACCTCCCCGACCGGGCTGCCCGTGATCGGCGCCGGGACCGACGACACCGTCGTGACCCGCGACGTCCCGGCGGGCGTCACCGCGCGGTCCGCGATCGGCCTCATCCAGGGCACCTCCGAGACCGGCCCGTTCGGCACCCGGCCGCGCGCGATCGCCGCCACCGTGTCGGCGACGCTGGTCGGCGCCACCGCCGTGATGGGCGTCGTGACCAGCCTCGGCGCCCCGGACCAGGCCCCCGACGAGCAGGCCTCCGGAGTCGACCTGGCCGGGGTGAACAACGAGGCCACGATGAAGCTGTCGGTGCCCGCCGCCGGCTCCGAGCAGGGCGGCGCGGGCACCAGCGAGGCCGCGACGTCGCTCAGCGCCGGTCTGGAGCAGGTCACCGCCGCGGTCCCGCAGGCGTTCGAGCAGGCCGACGCCGCCCGCATCGCCGCGGTCGCCCACCAGGAGGAGGCGCAGAAGCGCGCCGACGAGGCACGCGAGCGGGCCCAGGAGGCCGGCTCGAGCGCGCGCGACGGAGCGGGCTCCGGCGAGGTCGCGGGCGACCCGGTCACCGACTTCAGCGGCTCCGCGAACGGGCTGCAGGCCCTCGCGGCGGCCGAGTCCAAGCTCGGCACGCCGTACCAGTGGGGCGCCACCGGCCCGAGCGCGTTCGACTGCTCCGGCCTCATGGTCTGGGCGTTCGAGCAGATCGGCGTGGACCTGCCGCGCACCTCCAGTGCGCAGGCCCAGGCGGACGGCGAGTCGGTGTCCAAGAGCGACCTCAAGCCCGGCGACCTGGTGTTCTTCTACTCCCCGGTCAGCCACGTGGGCATCTACGCGGGCAACGGCAAGATCCTGCACGCGTCGACCAGCGGCGAGCCGGTCAAGTACTCCGATGTGGACGCCATGCCGTTCAACAGCGCGACCCGGGTCTGAGCCGACCCGGGCACGCAGAACGTTCGAGGCCGGGCCCCTGGGGAGGGGCCCGGCCTCGACGCACGTCCGGGCGCGGTCAGAGACCGCGCAGCCGCGCCGCCACCGCCTCCGGCAGCACGTCCGAGATGAACGCACCCGCCCCGGACTCCGAGCCCGCCAGGTACTTGATCTTCCCGGGGGCCCGGCGGATCGAGTGCAGGCGCAGGTGCAACCGGGCGTCGGCGCGGCCGTCGGACTCCCGGACCGGGGCCTGGTTCCAGCCGGCCACGTAGGGCAGCTCGTCGTCGTAGAGCGCGTCGAGGCGACGCAGGACGTCCAGGTAGATCCGCGGGAACTCGGCCCGCTGCTCCTCGTCCAGCGCGGGCAGGTCCGGCGTCGGCCGGTGCGGGTAGAGGTGCACCTCGACCGGCCAGCGTGCGGCCTCCGGCACGAACGCCGTCCAGTGCTCGCCGGCGACGACGACCCGCTCCCCCGCCCGCTCGGCGGCCAGCGCCACGTCGAACAGGTTCTCCCCCGTGGCCGCACGGTGCGCCGCGACGTGCGCCAGCATCCGCTGCGGGAACGGCGGCACGTAGGGGTACGCGTAGATCTGGCCGTGCGGGTGCGACAGCGTCACCCCGATCTCGGCGCCCCGGTTCTCGAACGGGAACACGTACCGCACGCCCGGCCGGGCGCCCAGGTCCGCGGTCCGGTCGGCCCAGGCCTCGAGCACCAGCCGGACCCGCTCCGGGGGGAGCCGGGAGAACGGCGTCGCGTGGTCGTCGGTGAAGCACACGACCTCGCAGCGTCCGGCGGCGGCGACCGGGGCGTCCGGACCCGTCTCCGGGGGCGGTGCGCCCGGAGCCGACCCGAACGACGGGAACCGGTTCTCGAACGCCACGACCTCGTAGCCGGGCGCCGGGATCTCGGTGAGCCTGCCGTCCCGGCTCGGGCACAGCGGGCACTGGTCGGCAGGCGGCTGGTAGGTCCGGTCCTGGCGGTGCGCCGCGATCGTGACCCACTCGCCGGCCAGCGCGTCGTACCGGAGCTGGGAGGCCGGCGTCACCGCGGGCAGGTCACGCCGGTCGACGAGATCGGCGGGATCGCGCGGCGGGTGCCCGGGACCGTCGAACCAGAGGATCTCCCGGCCGTCGGCCATCCGCGTCGAGAGCTTGCGCACCGTCTCCATCACTGCCTTCCGGGGCGGACGACGACCACGCGGTCCACCTCGCCCTCGAGGACCGCGCGGTCGGCGTCGGCGAGTCCGGCGTCGGTGACCAGGACGTCCGCCTCGTTCAGTTCGGCGATGGTCGAGATGCCGACCGTCCCCCACTTCGTGTGGTCGGCGACGACGACGAGCTGCTGACCCGCGTCGACCAGCGCGCGGTTGGTGTCGCGCTCGGTCAGGTTCGGTGTCGAGAACCCGGCGGCGGCGCTCATGCCGTGCACGCCGAGGAACACGATCTCCAGGTTCAGCGAGCGCAGCGCGGCGATCGCGACCGGCCCGACCAGCGCCTCCGACGGCGTGCGCACCCCACCGGTGAGGATCACCGTCGACCCGCGGGCCTCGGCGCCACCGGTGTGCAGTGCCTCGGCGACGGCGAGCGAGTTCGTGACCACGGTCAGCCGCGCGATCTTCGCCAGCCGGTGCGCGAGCCGCCACGTCGTCGTACCCGCGGAGAGGCCGACGGCCGACCCGGGGGTGACCAGCGTGGCGGCCTCGGCGGCGATCGCGTCCTTCTCCTCGAGCTCCCGGACGGACTTCGCCGAGAACCCCGGCTCCTCCGTGGTGTGCTCGCCGATCGCCGTCGCCCCGCCGTGCACCTTGTCCACCAGGCGCCTGCGGGCGAGGACGTCGAGGTCGCGGCGCACCGTCATCTCGGACACGCCGAGATGGTCGGCCAGCTCGGACACCCGGACCGCCCCGTGCGACCGCACCCGCTCCACGATGACCTCGCGCCGCTGCTCGGCGAGCAGGCTCATGGCGCGGCATCCGGGCGGCAGGTCGACGTCACCCGAACACAATGCAACAAAACCGAACGATCTGCAAGCTCGGGCCAACCGGGCCGTATCTGCTCGTCAGGCGCCGGGCAAGGTCACCGCACGATATCGAATTCGCGCGAACGTGTTCACTTCTGTCCGACTTCGGTTTACCTTGTGCGCTGGCCTGTGCAGCACGAAAGCCACACGACGCACCCGGGCCGACAGCAGACAGGCGGACTCGACGGCGAGGAGCTTCCGAATGGATCACCGCGAGACGACCCCGGGGCGGGTCGCGCAGGGCCGACGGGAGGCCGCGGCATGACGTCCCAGGAGATTCTCCGCCTGGATGCGAACATCGTCGACTACCTGCTGGTCGCCTTCTACTTCACCCTGGTACTCGGCATCGGCTACGCGGCACGGCGCTCGGTCTCGTCCAGCCTGGACTTCCTGCTGTCCGGCCGCTCGTTGCCGGCCTGGATCACCGGCCTGGCGTTCATCTCGGCCAACCTCGGCGCGATCGAGCTCATCGGCATGGTGGCCAACGGTGCCCAGTTCGGCATACCGACGGTGCACTACTACTGGCTCGGCGCGATCCCGGCGATGGTGTTCCTCGGCATCGTGATGATGCCGTTCTACTACGGTTCGCAGGCGCGCAGCGTCCCGGAGTTCCTGCTCAAGCGGTTCAACCAGACCACCCAGCGGGTGCAGGCCGTGATCTTCGCCGTGGCCTCGATCCTGATCGCCGGCGTCAACCTGTTCTCGCTCGGGCTCGTCCTGGAGGCGCTGCTCGGCTGGCCGCTGTACGTGGCGGTGCCGGTCGCGGCCGTCGTCGTCCTCGGCTACATCACCCTCGGCGGCCTCTCCGCGGCGATCTACACCGAGGTACTGCAGTTCTTCGTGATCCTCGCGCTGCTCATCCCGCTGACCGTGGCCGGGCTCAACCGGATCGGCGGCTGGGACGGCCTGACCCGGGCGGTCACCGAGGGCCCCAGCGGCGGGGCCGATCTCAACGCGTGGCCGGGAACCTCGCTGACCGAGATCGAGAACCCGTTCCTGTCGGTACTGGGCATCGTGTTCGGTCTCGGCTTCGTGCTCTCCTTCGGGTACTGGACCACGAACTTCGCCGAGGTGCAGCGGGCGCTCTCGGCCAAGAGCATGTCGGCCGCCCGGCGCACGCCGCTCATCGGCGCGTTCCCGAAGGCGCTGGTCGTGCTGGTCATCGTGACCCCCGGCATGATCGCCGGGATCCTGATCCCGCAGATCACCGCCCTCAAGGCGGGTGGCGGCGAGTCGGTCGACGGCATCACCTACAACAACGCGCTGTCGCTGCTGATGAAGGAGGTCCTGCCGAACGGCATCCTCGGCGTCGCGATCGCCGGCCTGCTCGCCGCGTTCATGGCCGGTATGGCGGCGAACATCAGCTCGTTCAACACCGTGTTCACCTACGACATCTGGCAGGACTGGGTCCGCCCCGGCCGCGACGACGGCTACTACCTGCAGGTCGGCCGGCTGGTGACGATCATCGGCTGTGTGCTGGCGATCGGTACCGCGTTCATCGCGTCCGGCTCCCAGAACCTGATGGACTACATCCAGTCGCTGTTCAGCTTCTTCAACGCGCCGCTGTTCGCGATCTTCATCCTCGGCCTGTTCTGGAAGCGGATGACCGGGCCGTCGGCCTGGATCGGCCTGCTGTCGGGTACCGCCGCCGCGATCGCGGTGGACGTCCTGGTGCGGTTCGAGGTCCTCGAGATGTCCAACCAGGCAGGCAGCTTCGTCGGGGCGATCGCCGCGTTCGTCGTCGGTGTCGGGGTCGCCGGAGCGGTCTCGATGGTGACCGCACCACGGCCGGAGGCCGAACTGGCCGGGCTGGTCTGGAGCCTCACCCCGAAGGCGGCGCGCACGCACTCCACCGAGGGTGACGACGCGGGCTGGTACCGCTCGCCCGCGGTGCTCGCTGTCGCCGTACTCGCCCTGACCGTCATCCTCTACATCGTGACCGGCTGAGCAGGAGCGCAGAGATGACCGAGAAGAACACCCCGGTATCGACCACGGCGACCAGCCTGTTCGACCTGCGTTCGGTGATCGCCCTGCTGTTCGGGGTCTACGGCATCGTGCTGGTGATCATGGGCCTGGTCTCCGGGAACGATCCCGAGAACCTGGCCAAGACCGGCGGGACCAACCTGAACCTGCACACCGGCATCGGCATGCTGGTGCTCGGCGCGCTCTTCGTGCTGTGGGTGCGGCTGCGGCCGCTGAAGATCCCCACGGTCGTCGACGAGCAGGACTGACCGCTCCCCGCCCGCAGCCGGCGGGCCGGGGTCAGCGCCCCCGGTTCGCCGGCGTCGGGTAGACCGGGTTGAACGCCTGCAGGGTGTAGGCGTCGATCCGGCGGGCGATCCGGCCGAGGCCGGAGCGCAGGGTGCGGAAGGTGGCGCTCATGGGTGGAGTTCCCTTCATCGGAGTACTGCGAGGAGGGGGCGTCGGGCCGGGTGGGGCGGACGGCCTCCTCACCGGACACGTCCAGTCTGCACTGAATCGATCCCGGAGCGCCGTCGATGGGGAGCCGGGTCACGATGTGACCTGCGACGAGGTGCCGCCGTGCGGGTGATCGCCGGAGACGGCGAGCACGAGATCGAGATCGCGCGGTCCCGGTTCCGGTGCACCGTGGCCCGGGTGCCCGGCATCGACGCGGCCTCCGCCGTGATCGAGAAGGTCCGCCGCGCCGGCCCGGACGCGACCCACCACGGCACGGCACTGCGGCTCGGCGACCCGGAGACCGGCGGCCTCACCGCACGGTCCAACGACGACGGCGAACCGTCCGGTACCGCGGGCGTCCCGATGCTGGAGGTGCTGTCGCGCCGCGACCTGACCGACGTCGTCGCCGTCGTCTCGCGCTGGTTCGGTGGCACCAAGCTCGGTGCCGGCGGCCTGGTCCGCGCGTACTCCGGCGTGCTGTCCGAGACCCTCGACACCGTCGGGACGTTGCGCCGGGTCCGGCACCGCGAGCTGCTCCTCGCCGCGCCGCACGACCGGGCCGGACGATTGGAGCACGACCTGCGGCACTCGCCGTACCGGCTGCACGAGGTCGAGCACGGCGCCGACGTGACCTTCACCGTCGCGGTCGCGGAGACCGGCCTGGCCGGCTTCACGGACTGGCTCGCCGCACACACCGGCGGTTCCGTCGACGCCCTCGACGCCGGCCCGCGCGACCTGTACCTACCCTGACCAGGTGGAGATCCGCGAGGCGACCGACGACGACTGGCCGGCGATCTGGGCGGTGCTGCGCCCGATCTTCGCCGAGGGCCGCACCTACACCGTGCCGCTCGACGCCGGGGAGGCGTCGGCCCGCGCGATGTGGATGCTCCCGCCGCCCGGCCGGGTCGTGGTGGCCGTCGACGGCGGCGAGATCGTGGGCACCGCGAAGACCGGCCCGAACCAGCCCGGCCCCGGCGCGCACGTCGCCACGGCGAGCTTCGCGGTCGATCCCACCCGCGCCGGGCGCGGCACCGGACGGGCACTCGGCGAGCACGTGCTCGACCTCGCCCGCTCCGCCGGCTACGCGGCGATGCAGTTCAACGCCGTCGTCGAGACCAACACCCGGGCGGTCGCGCTCTGGCACTCACTCGGTTTCCGGACCATCGGGATCGTGCCGGACGCCTTCACCCTCCCCGACGGCACGCGGACCGGCCTGCACGTGATGCACACCCACCTGTGAGCCGGCGTGAGTCAGCGCTGTGGGTCAGCGCCCCTTCCAGACCGGGTCGCGCTTCTCGGCGAACGCGGTGGCGCCCTCCCGGGCGTCCTGCGAGGTCAGCACCGGGGTGGTGATCTCGTTGTGCCGCTCCCAGCGATCCGCACCCCAGCCGGGGCTCTCCAGCACGATCCGCTTCGAGGCGGCGACACCGAGCGGACCGTTGGCTGCGATCCGCGCGGCCAGCTCGCACGCCGCGTCGATCGCGCCGCCGTCGTCGACGATCCGGTTGACCAGCCCGGCCGCCTCGGCCCGGGCGGCGTCGATCGGGTCCCCGGTCAGCAGCATCTCCAGCGCGAGCGCGCGCGGCACCCGGTTGGCCAGCTCCAGCGCACCGCCGGCCGCCGCGACCAGCGACCGCTTCACCTCGGGCACCCCGAACCGGGCGCCCCGGCCGGCCACGACCAGGTCGCAGGCCAGCATGAGCTCGAACCCACCGGCCAGCGCCCACCCCTCGACCGCGGCGATCATCGGCTTGCGCGGCGGCACCTGGGTGATGCCGCAGAGCCCGCGGCCGGGGATCGAGGGCTGCTCCCCCTTGAGGAAGGCCTTCAGGTCCATGCCCGCGGAGAACGCCCCGCCCGCACCCGCGAGGACGCCGGCGCGCAGCTCGTCGTCGGCGTCCAGCTCGTCGACGGCCGCGGCGACCGCCTTCGCGACGTTCTCGTTGATCGCGTTCTTCGCCCGCGGGCGGTTGATGGTGATCAGCTGGACACCGTTGCGGCGCTCGACCAGCACCTCGGACTCGGAAACGGTCAGGTCTGACTGCTCTGTCATGATCCCACTTTAGAACGCCGGAGCGGCCACCGGCACCGAGTGCTCCCAGTCGGCGAGCAGCGTGCGCAACGCGGTGACCAGAGCCAGCGGCTGGTCGACCATGACGTGGTGCCCGGCGCCGGGGATCTCGACGACGGGTGCGGCACGACCCATCCGGTCCACCACCATCTCGCCCATGTCGGCCGGGACGAGACCGTGCTCGGCCCGGAACAGCGCGATCCGGCAACCGGGGCGCCCGAGGTCACCGGGCGTCAGGCCGATCCCTCCGAAGATCCTCGGGTCGAACTTCCAGCTCCAGCCGCCCTCGACCGGGCGGATGCTGTGCTCGGCGATGTACCGGTGCACGTACGGCAGGTCGCCCCGCTGCTCGGGCACGGTGCGGAACCGGGCGAGCAGGGCCTCCCGGTCGGCATGCACCCGCGCCGGCCCGAACGCCCGTTGCTGGCGGGCGGCGAGCTCCTCCGGGGACCGCTCCCGCACCGGCGAGTCGACGGCGACCGCACCGGCCAGCTCCTCGCCGTAGCGCAGGGCGGCGGCGAGCGTCACGAAGCCGCCCATGCTGTGCCCGATCAGCGTCGGCCGCTCACCGAGACCGGCGTGGCCGATCACCACCTTGAGCTCGGCGGCCCAGCGGTCCAGGTCGTAGGACGGTGCTCGACCGGAGTCACCGTGCCCGGACAGGTCGACGGCGACGACCCGGCGGGCGCCCTCGACCAGGAGCGGGGCGACGTGGTCCCACCAGCGGCCGTGCGCGGCGCCGCCGTGCACCAGCAGGACGCCCGGGCCGCCGGGCTCGCCCCAGGTCCGGTAGGCGATCGACACGCCGTCGGCATCGGCGCGGCCGGTGTCGCACGGCGCGGCGAGCGCCGTCGTGAACCAGCTGGGCGGCTGCTCGGACACGCACGGCTCCGTTCACCGAGGACGAGGACCCGGCGAACGTACCCCGTCCCCGCCGATCCACGATCCGGGCGGGCTAGCGCCTTGTTGACACGTTTTCTATGATGACGGGGTGTCTCACAGTGACGTGGCAGAGCGCACCAGGACGGTCGCCACCCCCGACGGGCTCCAGCTCGCCGTCGCCGAGCGGGGCGATGCCTCCCGCCCGACGGTCGTCGCCGTGCACGGCTATCCGGACGACCGGCACGTCTGGGACGGCGTCGCCGAGTTGCTCGCCGTCGACCACCACGTGGTGAGCTACGACGTCCGCGGGCACGGCGGCTCGGACGCCCCGGCCGGCCGGGCGGGCTACGACCTGGAGCTGCTCGCCGCCGACCTGCGCGCGGTGTGCGACGCCGTCTCCCCCGACGCCCCGGTGCACCTGATCGCCCACGACTGGGGCGCGATCCAGACCTGGCACGCGGTGACCGGGCACGGGCTCGACGGCCGGGTCGCGTCGTTCACGTCGATCTCCGGGCCGAGTCTCGACCACGTGGGGCTGTTCCTGCGCCGGCGCGGCCCCCGCGACCTGCGCTCCGTGCTCTCCCAGGCGGCGCACTCCTGGTACGCGCTCGCCTTCCGGCTCCCGGTGCTGCCCGAGCTCGCCGTGCGCAGCGGCGCGCTCGGCGCGTTGGTCTCCCGCAAGGAGGGCATCGGACGCCCCTCGGTACGCGACGCCGTGAACGGGCTCGAGCTGTACCGGCGCAACCTGCCACGGCGGCTGGGCCGGCCGCAGCCGCGCCGGACGGGCGTGCCGGTGCAGGTCCTGGTGCCGCGCGGGGACGCCTACGTGACCCCGGCGCTCGCCACCTCCGCCGCGGAGTTCGCCCCGGACCTGCGCGTGCGGTACCTGCCCGGCGGGCACTGGATCGTGCGGCATCGGCCCGCGGTGATCGCCCGCTGCGTGCGCGAGATCGTCGCGGAGACCGGCGGGGCGGAGACCGGCGGGCACGCCCCTGCTCCCGCGCTGACCCGGGCCCGGGCCCGGGGCGCCGCACTGGTCGCCGCACGGGGGCGCCGGACCGGCGCCGTGCGCTGGGACGGGGGCCTCGCCGTCGTCACCGGGGCGGGGAGCGGGATCGGCCGGGCGACGGCGCGGGCCCTCGCGGACCGCGGGACGCGCGTCGTCGTCGCGGACCTGTCGGAGGACGGCACCGCGCAGACCGTCGAGCTGATCGAGCGCCGGCACGGGGCCGGGCGCGCGGTCGCGCGGCGGGTCGACGTCGCCGACGACACCGCCGTCGCCGAGCTGGCCGCCCGGGTCGCTGCCGAGCAGGGGGTGCCGGACCTCGTCGTCAACAACGCCGGGATCGCCGTCGCCGGGCCGTTCGCCGACACCACGCTCGAGCAGTGGCAGCGGATCGTCGACGTCAACCTGTGGGGCGTCGTCCACGGGTGCCGGCACTTCGGTGCGCTGCTCACCGAGCACGGCGAGGGCGGGCACCTGGTGAACGTCGCCTCGGCCGCGGCCTACCTGCCGTCGCGTGCGCTGCCGGCGTACGCGACGACGAAGGCCGCGGTGCTGATGCTGTCCGAGTGCCTGCGCGCCGAGCTGGCAGGCGAGGGCATCGGCGTCACCGCGCTGTGCCCGGGACTCGTGAACACCCCGATCACCACCAGCGCCCGGTTCGCGGGCGCCGACGATGCGGAGCAGGACGCTCGCCGCCGTGCCGCCGCCGCCGCCTACGCCCGTCGCGGCTACACCCCGGAGCGGGTCGCGGCGCGCCTGGTCCGGGCGGTGGAGAAGAACCTGCCACTGGCCCCGGTGACCGCCGAGTCCCACGCCGCGCTGCTGGCGTCCCGGCTGTCCCCCGGCCTGCTGCGCGCCGTCGCCCGCCTCGACGGCGGGCCCCGCTTCGGCGGCACCCGCTACGCAACCGTCCGAAAGGAGCACCGCCCGTGAGTACCACCCGCCCGGACGACGACCGGGTCGTCCTGCAGGCCCGCGACGTCCGGTTCGACTTCGCCGGCCTGCGCACCGACTGGATCCCCGGCGAGCCGTTCGCCTCCCACGTCATCGACGTGCTGCACCTGCTGCTCCCCGAGGGCGAGCGCTGGTTCGTCGAGGTGTTCTCCCAGGTACTGCCCATGGTGCACGACGAGGCCCTCGCGGAGGACGTCCGCGGCTTCATCGGGCAGGAGGCGATGCACGCGGCCTCGCACCAGGGAGCGCTGGACCACCTGCTCGACGCCGGCGTGGACGTCTCCCGGTTCGTCGAGCAGGTCGAGTGGATCTTCAGCGAGCTGCTGGGCGAGCGTGGGCTGACCGGTGCCGAAGCCCGGGAGTGGCTGGTCGAGCGGGTCGGGCTGATCGCGGCGGTCGAGCACTTCACGGCGGTGCTGGGCGACTGGATCCTGCACTCCCCCGAGCTCGACGCGGCGGGCGCGGACGCCGAGATGCTGGACATGCTGCGCTGGCACGGCGCGGAGGAGGTCGAGCACCGCAGCGTCGCGCACGACCTGTACACCCATCTCGACGGCCGGTACCTGCGCCGGGTCCGGGCCATGCTGGTCGGCGGGCCTGCGCTGGCCAAGCTCTGGACGGACGGCACCGCGCAGCTGTGTGCGCGGGACCCGCAGCTGCGTGGGACGCCGCAGCGCCGGACCCGCCTGCGGGACTACGTGCGCGCGGCCCGGCGCGGGCTGGTGCCCGGGCCGTGGGTGTTCGCGAGAGCGGTGCTGACCTACCTGAACCCCCGGTTCCACCCGGCACGCCACGGCGACACCGACGCCGCCATCGCCTACCTGGCCGTGTCGCCCGCCGCCCGGCGCGCCGACGGTCGCGGGGACGGTCGCGAGGACACAGCATGAGTACAGCACCCCCGCCGTACCCGAACCCCGCCGCGACGGCGCTCGCGGCGATCACCACCGTCAGCCAGCGGATGGCGGTCCGCAGCGGCCGGCGACGCCGCCCGGCCGGGCCGGTGGAGCGGACGCTGCAGGTCGAGGTGCGTGCGGTGCGGCGGCCGTGCCCGGACGTCGCCGTGCTCGACCTCGTCCCGATCACATCGGCACCGCTGCCCGGGTGGGGCCCGGGCGCGCACGTCGACGTCGAGCTCCCCTCCGGTCTGCTCCGTCAGTACTCGCTGTGCGGCGACCCGGCGGACCGCTCGGCGTACCGGATCGCGGTGCGCGCGGTGCCGGGCGGTGCCGGATCGGCCGAGGTGCACGCGCTGACCCCCGGGGCACGGTTGCGGCTGCGCGGTCCGCGCAACGCGTTCCCGCTGGCCACGGCGCCGTCCTACCTGTTCCTGGCCGGCGGCATCGGGATCACCCCGATCGCGCCGATGGTGCGCGCGGCGCACGCGGCCGGCCTGCCGTGGCGGCTCGTCCACACCGGACGCGACCTGGCGTCGATGCCGCTCTCCGGCGAGCTGGCCGCGCTCGCCCCGGACCGGGTGGTGCGCCGCCCGGACGACGGCGGCGTCCCCCGCCCCGAGCAGCTGCTGTCCGGTGTGGACGCCGATGCGGCGGTCTACTGCTGCGGGCCACCCCCGATGATCGAGGCGGTGCGCCGCGCGCTGCCGGCAGCGCAGCGGTTCCACTCCGAGCGGTTCTCCCCACCGCCGATCCGCGACGGGCGGCCGTTCACCGTGCGGATCGTGGGCGGCCCGGAGGTCACCGTGCCCGCGGACCGGTCCGCGCTCGACGCGGTCCGCGAAATACGCCCGGAGGTGCCGTACTCGTGCCGGCAGGGGTTCTGCGGGACCTGCCACGTCCGGCTGGTCGCGGGGACGACGACGATCGACCCCACCCGCCCCGATCCGGCAGGCCCCGGCCGCACCGCGCTGTGCGTCGGCCGGGCGGAGGGCGATGGGGTCACGGTGGACCTCGGTCGCTGATGCTCGCTCCCTTGTCCCGGCTCAGCTCACCGGCGACGAACAGGGCGATGTCGCAGCGGAGCGGGCCCGTACGCTCGGTGGTGATGACCTCCTCACCGGCACGATCACCGCGGCGGATGACGCCGCAGGCACGGCGGGCCCAGCTGGTGTCCGCGGCGCTGGATCTCTACGGCCGGCTGTCCCCGGAGGACGTCGGGGTCGAGGACGTCACGCGTGCCGCCGACGTCTCGCGGGCCCTGTTCTACCGGTACTTCTCCGGGGTCGAGGAGCTGCAGGTCGCGGCGCTGGGCACCATCGTCGACGAGCTCGTGTCGCGGATAGCGCTCTCCGGCGACGGACCGCTGAACGCGCAGCTGGCAGCGGTGCTGGACGTGTTCCTCGACGTGGTCGAACGGCACGCCCGCGCCTACGTGGCCCTGCTGCGCAGCGGCTCGGTGGTCTCGACCGGGGCGACCGACGCGCTCGTCGACGGGGTCCGGGACCACATGGTGGATCTGCTGTGCGTGCGCGGCGGGGTGCCGGACCCCACGCCGCTGCAGCTGATGACGCTGCGCGGATGGGTCGCGCTCGTCGAGGGGTCGGCGCTGTCCTGGCTGGAGGCGGGCCGTGAACCCGATCGCGGCGAGCTGCGGGACTGGCTGGTGGAGCAGCTCTTCGCGATGCTGGCGGTGACCCTCGGCCGCTCCTCCTGAGCGGCCGGCGCCGGCTCAGCCCTCGACGATCCCGATGGCGTTCGGGACCGGCCGCTGGGCGTCCTCGGACGGGCGGTTCACCACCTGACCGCGGTACACCAGCGTCGAGGAGCCGCCGCCGTCGAGGTTGACGCCGTCGACGGCGCCGGCCCGGCGCAGCTGCTCGGCGGTCTCCGCGAGGGTGAGGCCGGCACTGGTGGAGTCGCGGCCGTCGGCGGTGAGCAGCACCAGGCGTCCGTCCTCGGTGACGCCGGCGGCGCTGCGCGGGTCGCGGGACGCCGTGTCGAGGCCGGGGACGGGGGCGCCGTCGCGCAGGACCGGGCTGCCGCCGACCGCGGTCTCGGCCTCCGCACCGGACCCGGTGGTGACCCGCTGCCGGACCGTGACCCGGTCGCCGACGGCGAGCCCGCGCAGCGCGGCCGCACCCTCGTCGCGGCCGGCGAGGATCTGCTCGCCCGCGGGGATCGGGCCGCTGCCGGGCGGGCGGACGGCGGTGACCCGGTCGTCGCGGACCACGACCTCGACCCGGTCCGGCGCGCACGGGGCGTCCCGGTCGGTGTCGCTGCCGCACAGGGCCGCGGCCCGGTCGCCGTTCCAGTCGGCGGTGAACAGCCCGATGCCGCCGACCGGGACCGCGTAGGCGTTGAGCGAGCGGATCGGCAACGTGCCCCCGGGCCCGACGGCCGACGCCACGAGGGTGAGCCGGTCCAGCCGGGGGGTGCCGCCGGCGTCGATCGTGAGGGCGTCCCCGGGCTCGCTGCCGGGGACCGCCGGTGCGAGCCGCCGCCCGGGCGGGACCGCGGAGGTGAGCATCCTGCCGTCCCGGACCGACGGCCCGGCGGGTGCGTTGCTGCGCGCGAGATCGAAGAAGTCGCCGTTGACGGCGGCGACCGTGCCGCCCCGCTCGGCGTGCACCGGCACGGTCGCCCGCTCCCCCACGCTCGCTCCGGTGAGCAGCGTGGCGCGGATGCTCGACCGGCGCAGGTCGGCCACCACGACGTCGGTGGTCACCGGTCCCGCCGGGGTGGCGATCCGCTCCTCGCGGTGGGTGACGGCCGGTGCCCGCTGCGCCGCGGAGTCCCGGGCTCCGGGTGCCGTGAGGGTGCCGCTCGAGACCTCGGGCGCCGGAAGGGCGCCGCGGGCGGCACCCCGCACGGGCCCCGCGGCACCCCCGGCCCCGGCTCGGTCCCCGCTCGTCGCGGCGACGGCATTCTGCGCTGACCCGGACCCACCGGACCCACCGGCGACGCCGGCGTGCGCGGCGAGATCACCGGAGGACGCGACGGTGGCCGGCCCACCGCCGACGGAGGACGGGACCAGCGCGCAGACGACGGCCGCGCCCAGCAGCGCCGCGCTCCGCCCGTGCACCCGTCCCGCCATGACTGCTCCCCCGGTCGACGACCAACCGGGGCCGACATGATCACGGAAGCGGGGGTGCGGGCCGCCGGGCCCGGCCCGGGAACGCCGGATTCACCAGGTCGTGGGTCGCCTACCCGTGGCGCGGCGCGAGCGCAGTCACCGCCGCACGTTCATGATCCGCGTTTCGGGAGTCCCGGGTGCGGCCCGCGCCGCCCCGGCTCCCAGGACGCGGATCATGGTCAGGGGCGGCCCGCTCGCAGCGCGCGGTACCCGGCCGCGGGGTGGTCGGACGCGAGGCGGGCGCCGTCGCCGGTGCCGTAGCGCTCGCGCAGGGTGGCCCCGGCGGCGTCGTCCTGGCCGGGGACCCGTCCGCGCCGGCGCAGTTCCGGCACCACGTGGGTGACGACGTCGGCCATCGTCCCCGGCGTCACCGCGTAGGCGAGGTTGAACCCGTCCAGGTCCGCCTCGTCGGCCCAGCGTTCCAGCTCGTCGGCGACCGTCGACCCGGATCCGACGACGACCGGTCCCCGCCCGCCGACCGTGACGAACTCGGCGAGCTCGCCGACCGTCCAGTCCCGGTCCGGCCCGGTGAACGACGCCAGCGCCGAGCGCGTCGCGTCGGTCTGCACGTACTCGAGCTTCTCCTCCGGCGACGCCCCCGCGAGGTCCACACCGGACCACCCGCCGAACAGCGCCAGCGCGGCCTGCGGGTCGGTCAGTGCCAGGTACTCCTCGAGGGTCGCCCGCGCGGCCTCGTCGGACTCCCCGGCGATCGCGGTCAGCATCGCGAAGATCTTCACCGACCGCGGGTCGCGGCCCGCCTTCTCCGCCTCGAGCCGGACCGCGTCCACCGAGCGGCGCACCACCGCGGGCGACGGGCCCGACACGAACACGGCCTCGGCGTGCGTCCCGGCGAACCGGGCCCCGCGCGGCGACGCGCCTGCCTGGAAGATCACCGGGGTGCGCTGCGGCGACGGCGCGGACAGGAACGGGCCGGGCACGTCGAACCAGCGCCCGTGGTGCCCGATGTCGTGGACCTCGGCCGGATCGGTGAAGACCCCGGTCGCCCTGTCGCGGACGACGGCGTCGTCGGTCCAGGAGCCCTCCCACAGCTTGTAGCAGACCTCCAGGAACTCCTCGGCGAGCTCGTAGCGGTCGTCGTGCGGGATCTGCCCGGACCGGCCGAGGTTGCGTGCCGCGGAGTCCAGGTAGGACGTGACGACGTTCCACGCCACCCGGCCCCGGGTGAGGTGGTCGAGGGTCGCGAACCTGCGCGCCAGCGCGTACGGGTGCTCGTAGGCGACCGAGACGGTCACCCCGAACCCGAGCCGCGAGGTCACCCCGGCCATCGCCGGGACCAGCAGCAGCGGATCGACCATCGGCACCTGCGCGGCGGCCCGGACGGCCGCGTCACGGGAGCCGCCGTACACGTCGTAGACCCCGAGCACGTCGGCCAGGAACAGCGCGTCGAATCCGCCGTCCTCCAGCATCCGGGCCAGCGACGTCCAGTGCTCCAGGTCGGTGTAGCGGTGCCCCTCGTCCGACGGGTGGCGCCACAGCCCGGCGGACTGGTGCCCGACGCAGCCCATGTCGAAGGCGTTGAGCAGGATACGGCGGGTCATGCGGCGACTTCCTCCCGGTCGGGGGTGCGGCGCAGGCCGGTCCGGTGGGTCTCCCGGGACAGCACGGTGCACGTGATCGTGATGGCGAACAGCAGGACGAAGTATCCCCAGATCAGCCAGGGCCGCCCGTCCCCGGCCAGCAACAGCGCGGTCGCGACCAGCGGCGTCGTCCCGCCGATCACGGACCCGATCTGGTAGCCGAGCGAGGCGCCGCTGTAGCGGACGCGGGTGTCGAACAGCTCGCTGTACCAGGCGGCCTGCGGACCGTACATGGCGTCGTGGAACAGGTTCACCAGTACCACCATCGCGACGATGATCAGCGCGGTCGAGCCGGTGTCGAGCAGCAGGAAGAACACCCCGAGGAACAGCGGGGCCCCGATCGCACCGACCAGGTAGACGGGTTTGCGGCCGACCCGGTCGGACAGGATCGCCCACAGCGGTGTCGAGAACAGCCCGATCGCGGAGGCGACGATGACGGCGGTCAGCCCGGCTCCCTCGGAGGCGTCGGGACCCTGCGCGAGGTAGGTCAGCGCGAACGTCGTCGCGAGGATGTAGACCGAGTTCTGCGCGATCCGGGTACCGATCGTCAGCAGCACCGTGCGCCATTCGGTGCGCAGCACCTCCACCACGGGGCGGCGGGCCAGCGTGCCCGCCTCGCGGGCCGCGGTGAACACGGCCGGGTCGGTCAGCGTCAACCGGATCGCCAGGCCGACGACCACCAGGACGAAGCTGAGCAGGAACGGGATCCGCCAGGCACCGGCGAGGAACGCCTCCTTCCCGGCGATCCCGAGCACCGAGGCGTACACCCCGGACGCGAGCAGCATTCCGGCCGACGAGCCGATCTGCGGGAAGCTGCCGTACAGGCCGCGCCTGGTCTCGGTCTCGGCGTGCTCGACGGCCATCAGGACCGCGCCCGCCCACTCGGCGCCGACCGCCAGCCCCTGCAGCAGCCGCAGGACGACCAACAGCAGCGGCGCGAACAGTCCCGCCGTCGGGTAGGTGGGCAGCAGGCCGATCAGCGTCGTCGCGGCCCCCATCAGGACCAGCGACCCGACGAGCACGGCGCGCCGGCCGATCCGGTCACCGAGGTGGCCCGCGACGACCGCGCCGATCGGCCGGGCACCGAACCCGGCGGCATAGGTGGCGAACGACGCCAGCACCCCGGTCGCCGGGTCGACGTCGGAGAAGAACAGCGGGCCGAACACCAGTGCCGCGGCGGTCGCGTAGAGGTAGAAGTCGTACCACTCGATGGTGGTGCCGATCAGGCTGGCGACGGCGGCGCGGCGCGGGGTGGCACCGGGGCGCGCGGCGGTGGACGTGCTGGACACGGGTGACCTGCCTGGGGTGGGCGGACCGGAGACGGTCCGGTGTGGATGGTGACCGGGGCTGGGTCAGCGACAGGCGTGCGACGACAGCCGGCCGTGGTCCAACCACCGCCGGCGGGTCAGCTCCGTGCCCTCCACGCCGCACAGCCGATCAGACCGGCACTGTCCTGCGCAACGGAGAGTGATCGGAAACGCGCCACCGCCGTCGCCGCACGGGTGTAGGTCGCCCGCGAGCGGGGAAGCCCCGGTCATGACGGTGGGTGGGGTTCTGCGCCGGGCCGGGCTGCGGGGAGCACAGTTCCAGTGGCTCTCGGCGGGTTCGGTGGGCCTGTCGATCGGGCTGTGGCTGCGCGCCAAGACGGTCGACCAGGACGAGCGGGGGAACGCCGAGCGCCGGGCGCTCTTCGTCGGGTTGTGGCCGTCGCTGCTCTGGGTGATCGGCGAGTCGGTGCGACGCGAGGAGAGGGGTGGGCGGTCCTGAGCCGGCACGCTCGCCCGTCCGGGGCGCACCGCGCCACCGACCTCACCCGGCTCACCGGGCTGCCGGTGAACTTCGACCCCGCCGAGGCACCGGCCGCGACCGGCACGCCGGGCTGGCACGTCGACCACGGGCGCGCCCTCGTCGGCACCGAGCCGCCGGGCGACCCGGTCCCGGGCGGGGACTGGGAGCGCGCCTGCGCGGTGCTGCGCGACTACCAGTTCACCGACCACGAACGGCTCCGCGGCTTCTTCCGGCCCGACGACGAGCTGATCGGCCGCGACATGCTCCTCGAGGGGCGGTTCGGTGTGCTGCGCTTCCACCTGGGGGTGCGGGTCACCGCGGTCGTCGACGAGGTCCGCGACGGCACCCGGGTCTGGGGCTGGACCTACGACACGCTGCGAGGACACCTCGAGCAGGGCCGGCTCACCTACGAGGTGGTGAAGGACCTCGCGTCCGGCCAGGTGGAGTTCGTGATCCGCGCGTACTCCCGGCCGGCCCGCATCCCGAACCCGGTCTACCGGCTCGGGTTCGCCCTGTTCGGGCGCGGGGTGCAGCTGGAGTTCTACCATCGGGCAGGTCAGCGGGTCCGTGACCTCGTCGGCGCGGCGCGGGCCGGGCGGCCCCTTCCGGAACCGGTGCCCGGGCCGGACGGGATCGCCGCCGCGCCGCAGGACAGCCCGCGGCACTGGACCGACGCCGTCGCGGTGCTGGTCCGCCACCCGGGGGCATGAACCGGGAGATGGAGACCGACATGACTCGCCCGAACCCGTTGCGCTGGCTGGCCTACGCCTTCGGCGCCCGATTGCCCGAGCGGCACCACACCTGGGTGCTGCACGACGTCACCTGCCGTACCTGGTGGCTGCGCCATCTCGCCCGGACGACGGTGCAGCTGATCCCGCTGCTCGTGCTGCTCTACCTGGTCGTCCCGGGGCCGCCCTGGGTGCGGCTCGGCGCGATCACCGCCGGTGCCGTCATCGG
Organism: Pseudonocardia parietis; assembly: GCF_017876315.1. Lineage (GTDB taxonomy): Bacteria > Actinomycetota > Actinomycetes > Mycobacteriales > Pseudonocardiaceae > Pseudonocardia > Pseudonocardia parietis. The sequence goes on from NZ_JAGINU010000001.1 coordinate 5,427,758, forward strand.
CTACTTCTACTCGTTCGTCTACGTGGTCGAGGCGTCGGAGACACGGGTGATGAAGGCCGGTTACCCCGTCGGGGCTGCCGCGGCGACCCGGGAGGCGCGCCGGGCCGAGCAGCACGTCGACGCCCGGATGCGCTACGACGAGATCCACCGCGACCGGCGCGACCGGGACGACCGCGCCGGCTGACTCGAGCCTGCGCGCAGTTCAGGGCCGGGCCAGACCGAGCCGGTCCCGCAGCGTCGTGCCCTCGTAGGAGGTGCGGAACAGCCCGCGGCGCTGCAGCTCCGGGACGACCATCGCGACGAACTCCTCGAAGGCGCCGGGCAGGTGGGTCGCGGCCAGCACGAAGCCGTCACACGCCCCGGACCGGAACCACTCCTCCATCCCGTCGGCCACCTGCGCCGGCGTCCCGACGAACCGCGGCCCCTGCAACAGGGTCGCCCGGTGCGCGGCGAGATCGCGCACGGTCACCGGGCGGTCCAGATGGCGCGCGACGCCCTCGGCCAGCCCGCGGATCCCGCGGCCGGCGGCCATCATCTCCTCGGTGACCGGGTCGTCGAGGTCGTGCACGGAGAAGTCGTAGTTGTTGACCTCGGACAGCAGCGCCAGCGACGCCAGCGGGTGCACGTACTCGTCGAGGAACAGCCGCTCCTTCTCCCGGGCGATGGCCTCGGTCTCCCCGACCACGGTGTAGGCCATCGGGAGCAGCCGCACCTCCTTCGGGTCCCGCCCGGCGTCGGCGACGGCCTGCTTCTGCTCTGCGTACTGCTGTTGCGCGACGGCCAGCCCGGGGGCCGCGGTGAAGACGAGGTCGGCCCACCGGCCGGCGAAGCTGCGGCCGCGCCCGGACGAGCCGGCCTGCAGGATCGTCGGCCGCCCCTGCGGGGTGCGCGGCACGGTCAGCGGGCCGCGCACCGAGAAGTACTCGCCGCGGTGGTCGATCTCGTGCACCTTGTCCGGGTCGGCGAACTCGCCGGAGGCCCGGTCCATGACCAGGGCGCCGTCCTCCCAGGAGTCCCACAGCGCGGTGACCGCCTCCAGGAACTCGTCGGCCCGGTCGTAGCGCTCGTCGTGGCCGAGATGGGTGTCGCGGCCGAAGTTCTGCGCCTCCGAGTCGTTGACCGAGGTCACGACGTTCCACGCGGCACGCCCGCCGGACAGGTGGTCCAGGGTCGCGAACGTGCGGGCGACGTGGAACGGGTCGTAGTAGGTCGTGGAGTAGGTCGCCCCGACACCGATCCGCTCGGTCGCCGCGACGATCCCACCGAGCACGGCGGTCAGGTCGAGCTTCACCGGGCGGGCCCCGTAGCGCACGGCGTCGGCGACCGAGTTTCCGTAGACCCCCGGCATCGCCAGCCGGTCGTCGAAGAACACCAGGTCGAACAGGCCGCGTTCCAGGGTGCGCGCGATCCGCGTGTAGTAGCCCATGGACAGGAACGACAGGTCAGCCGAGGGGTAGCGCCACGACCCGGAGTACACCGTGACGTTGCCGGCCTGCATGAACCCGACCAGGGTCATCTGCCCGTTCATCGAACCTCCCCGCCGTCGCGGCCCAGCAGGGCCGCCTTCGTCCGGACGGTCTCGGCGTGCCGCAGGTGGGCCGCGTCGACCAGCATCCCGTCGAGGCCGGTGGCACCGCGGCCCGCGGCCTCGGCGTCGCGGTAGGCCGCGACGGTGCGCCGCGCGTGCGCGATCTCCTCCGGCGTGGGTGCGAACACGTCGTTCGCCGGCTCCACCTGGGAGGGGTGGATCGCCCACTTGCCGGCGAAGCCCATGGCGCCGGCCCGCTCGCAGGCGGTCCGGTAGCCGTCGGGGTCGCGGTAGTTCGGGTACGGCGCGTCGACCGCCTCGATGCCCGCCGCCCGGGCCGCCACCACGATCCGCGAGCGGGCGTAGTGCCAGAGGTCGCCCGGGTAGTCGGCGCGCGGGTCGAAGTTGGTGTCGACGCGGGCGCCCTGCGACGCCGAGAAGTCACCGGCCCCGAAGATCAGTGCCTCCAGCCGGTCCGAGGAGCGGGCGATCGCGTCGACCTCCTGGAGGCCCTCGACCTCCTCGATCAGCACCTCCAGGCCGATCCGTTTCCCCAGCCCGAGCGTCTCCTCCAGCTGGGTGAGCAGCACGTCCACCCACCACACGTCCCGGGCCGCGCGCACCTTCGGCACGATGATCACGTCCAGCGCCTCGCGGGCAGCGGTGACCACCTCGATCACGTCGCCGTGCGCCCACCGGGTGTCGACGCCGTTCATCCGGATCGCCCGGGTCGTGGCGCCCCAGTCCAGCTCGCGCAGCGCCCGGGCCGCCTTCGGCCGGGCCGCCTCGCGTTCGGCGGGCGCGCAGGCGTCCTCCAGGTCCAGGAACACCAGGTCGGCGCCGGCGGCCGCGGCCTTGGCGAACATGTGCTCGTTGCTCGCCGGGGTGGCGAGCTCGCTGCGCCGGGCGCGGACCGGTCGGGACATCAGAGCACCTCCTGGGCACGGAGCTCGGCGAGGCGGGCGTCGTCGAGGCCGAGCAGCTCGCGGTAGACCTCGTCGGTGTGCGCGCCGAGCGACGGGCCGAGGTGGGTGATCCGGCCCGGGGTGGCCGAGAACCGCGGTACCGGGGCCTGCACCCGCATCTCGCCCAGGTCGTCGTCGGCGACCCGGGGGTAGGTGTCGCGCGCGACGAGCTGCGGGTCGGCGAGCAGCTGCGGGGCGTCGTAGACCGGTGCGGCGGCGACGTCGGCCTCCTCGAACACCGCCATCGCCTCCTCCAGGGTCCGCCCGGCGATCCAGTCCGCCATCACCTCGTCGATCTCGCCTGCGTGCTTCAGCCGTTGCTGGGCCTCGGCGAACCGCGGGTCCGAGGTCAGGTCCGGGCGCCCGACGGCACGCAGTGCCCGCATCGCGATCGTCGGCGCGGACCCGGACATGGCCAGCCAGTGCCCGTCGGCGGTGCGGTAGGTGTTGCGCGGGGCCGAGATGTCCCACCGGTTGCCGGTGCGGTTCGGCACGGCCCCCAGCTGGTCGTAGGTGAGCACCGGCTGCTCGATCAGCCGCGCGAGGGGCTCGATCAGGTTGATGTCGATCAGCTGGCCGCTGCCGCCGCGGGCGTCGCGGTGGTAGAGCGCCATCATCACCGCCCAGGTCGCGGTGAGTGCGGCGACGCCGTCGGCGAGCATGAACGAGGGCAGCGTGGGCGGCCCGTCCGGATGCCCGGTGAGGTGGGCGAACCCGCTCATCGCCTCGCCGAGGGTGCCGAACCCCGGCCGGTCGGACTTCGGCCCGCCCGCCCCGTAGCCGGTGACGTGCACGGTCACCAGTCCCGGGTTGCGGGCCGACAGCGACGCGTGGTCCAGCCCCCACCGCTCCAGGGTCGACGGACGCAGGTTGAGCACCACGACGTCGGCGGTGTCCACCAGCCCGCGCAGCAGGTCCCGGCCTGCCTCGAGCCGCAGGTTCGCGGTCACCGAGCGCTTGTTGCGCGACACCGACTTCCACATCAGACCGACGCCGTCGCGCTGGGCGCCCCACTGGCGCAGTGGGTCTCCGCCGTCGGGCTGCTCGACCTTGATCACGTCGGCCCCGTGCTCGCCGAGCCAGGTGGCGATCAGTGGCCCCGCGGCCAGGGTCGCGGCGTCGACGACCCGCAGGCCCGCCAACGGTCCGGTACTCGCCGCGCCGGTCATCGACCGACCTCCTCCGCCTCGTCGCGTGACGCTCGGATTGTGTAAAGCTTTACAAACCCGAACGTGGTCGAGTACAGCACGGCCCCGCCAATCCGGTCAACACGCTCCGGGCACCCACCGGCGAACCGCGCTTCGTCGATCACCCAACACGCCCTGGAGACCGCGGGACCAGGGTTGACGGGAGATGCCCGGCCGTGTCTCCTGGTACCCCTCGGTGCCGGCTCAGCAGGGTCGTCCCCGCCCGGTCGTCGATGTAAAGGTTTGCTCCATGCCGGCTCGCACGCGTCGCGGTGAGGTCGGCGTCGTCGATCTGGCCCGCGAGCTGGGGGTCTCCACCGCGACCGTCTCACGTGCCCTCAACGGCAGCGCGCAGGTACGACCGGAGCTGGCCCGCCGGATCCGCGACCACGCCCGGGACCGCGGCTACGTCGCGAACCGGCACGCCCGCGCGCTCTCGTCGAACTCCAGCCGTGCCTTCGTCGGGTTCGTGATCCCCTATGTCGACACGCCGGCCTACTCGGCCGTGGCCGCCCAGTGCGCCCGGCTGCTGTCCGCCGACGGAACGCAGATGATCCTCACGATCACCGAGAACGACCCGCGGCGCGAGCTGGACCAGATCCGGGACCTGGTGGCGACCCGGGTCGCGGGCATGGTCGTCTCCCCCAGCACGGGCATCCTCGCCGGCACCCGCGAGCTGCTGCGGGAGCTGCCGGTAGTGCAGTTCCACCGCAGCTGCGGGATCGACGCGCCCGGGGTCTACAGCGACGACACCGCCCTGGGCGACGCGGTCACCCGGCTCGTCGACCTCGGGCACCGGCGGATCGGCTACATCGGTCCGAGCCGGGCGATCTCGAACGGTGCCGCCCGGCTGGCCGCCGTCCGCGACGGCGCCGCGGCCGCCGGCCTCGACCCGGACTCCCTGGCGGTACGGCTGCTCGAACCGGCCACCGACCAGGGCGCGGGCGCCGTTCGGGAGCTGCTGCACCGCGCCGACCGCCCGACCGCGCTGGTCGTCGGTGGCGGGACGCTGTCGCTGGCCGTCGCCCGTGCGGTCCGCGCCTCGGGGCTGCGCCTGCCCGGGGACCTGTCCCTGGTCGTCTACGGGGACCCGGCGTGGTTCGCGCTGCACGACCCGCCGCTGAGCGTCGTCTCCATCGACTACCCCGAGCTGGCCCGGCGGGCGGCGCGTCTGCTGCTCGACCGCATCGGCGGGGACTCGTCCGGCGACGTGCTGTTGACGTCCGAGCTGCACATCGGCGGCTCGACCGGTCCCCCACCGCCGGGGGCCTGACCCGCGCACCGACCCGAGGAGGACAGGGTTGTCCACACCGACCGGGCCGTCCCGGCACCGCCCACCCACGCGCACGTGGCGCGCGGCCGCCGTGGTGCTGGCCGTGGCCATGACCCTGACCGCCTGCGGGACGGCGCCCCCCGACGACGGCGCTCCACCGGGCGTGGTCACCCTCCGGATCGGCGACTCCTACCCACCGAGCCATCCGGCCTCGCGGGGCGGCGTCGACTTCTTCGTCGAGCGGGCCGTCGCCCTCTCGGAAGGACGCCTGGCCTTCGACTACTTCCCGTCCGCGCAGCTGGGCAAGGCCGAGGACCACGTCGCGCTCACCCGCTCCGGGGCGATCGACATCGGTGTGGTGTCCCCGCCCTACCTGGCCGACCGGCTGCCGCTGTCGAACGTGGCCGACCTGCCCGGGATGAGCACCGACGCCTGCCGACCGGCCGCGGCACTGAGCTCGCTGATGTCGCCGGGCGCTCCGGACGGCACCGGCGCCGGGATCCTGCACACCGCCGAGTACGGCCCGCAGGGCCTGCGGATGCTCTTCGTCGGCGTCCAGCCCGGCTACGAGGTGATGACCGTGGATGCCCCGGTCACCACACCGTCCGACCTGGCCGGGCTGCAGCTGCGGTCCTCGGGTGGCGTGCTGGACCAGGCCGTGCAGGCCCTCGGCGCGGCGCCGGTCTCGATCGCCGGGCCGGAGATGTACGAGGCGCTGTCACGGGGCACCGTCGACGGGACGACGCTGCCGCCGATGAGCGCCACCCCGTACCGCCTCGACGAGGTCACCACCGACGCGACCCTCGGCGCCCCGCTGGGCAGCTTCACCCTGAGCTACGTCGTCGGCGAGAGCACGTGGGAGCGGCTGCCCGACGACCTGCGCGCGGTGCTGACCCGGGCCGGCGCCGAGACCACCGCCCACCTGTGCACGGCCATCGAGCAGGAGAACGAGCGGTCCCGGACCTCGCTCGCCGAAGGCGGGCTGGACTTCACCCCGCTCACGCCGGAGCAGATCGAGCAGTGGCGCACCGCGCTGGCACCGGTGCGCGGCCAGTGGGTCGCGGACATGGAGGAGCGCGGGCTGCCGGGTGCGGCGACCCTGGACGCGATGGAGCAGGCACTCGCCACCACCGGGCGGGGTGGTTCGGATGGCTGACCGGCTCCTGCGCCGCGTCGAGGACGCGCTGGGTGTCCTCGCCGGTCTCGCGCTCGCGGCGATGGCGCTGCTGATGGGTGCCGAGGTGGTGGCCCGCTACGTGCTCGGCTCCCCGTTGTCCTGGGCGGTCGGGCTGGTCAGCAACTACCTGATGGTCGCGTTCTTCTACCTCGGCCTGCCGGTCACCGTCCGGGAGGGCGCGCACGTGGCGATCGACGTCGTCTACGACCGGCTCCCCCGCGCGCTGCGGCCGTGGTGCGACCGGCTGGCCGCGGCCACCGGGCTCGTGTTCCTGCTCGCCGTCGCGGTCGGTGGGCTCCTGCTCACCACGGACGCCGCCGCGGGCGGGTACGCGCCGCCTGCCGGGTCCGCGGAGCTGCCCTGGCCGGTGTGGACCTCGGCGGTCATGGTCCCGCTCGGCGCGCTCGTCGCCGCGGCACGGCTGGTGCTGCTCCTCGTGGAGGGGGCGCCCGCCACGGTCCCGGAGACCGACCCCACCAGCACGGAGGTGCGCTGATGCTCGTCGCCGGAGTCCTGCTCCTGCTGCTGGTCCTGCTGCTGCTCCGGGTCCCGGTCGGGTTCGCGATCGGGGCGACCGGCCTGGTCGGCCTGCTGTCCTACGGCGGCCTGCCCGTCCTCGCCGGGTTCCTGGAGACCGCCCCGCACTCGGCGATCGCGTCGCACTCGCTGGCCCCCATCCCCCTGTTCATCCTGATGGCGCAGTTCGTGCTGCTCAGCGGTGTCGCCACGGAGCTGTTCGACGCCGCGCGGATCTGGGTCGGCCGGCTCCCGGCCGGGCTCGGTGTCGGGACGACGGTGTCCGGCGCCGCGTTCGCCGCCGTGTCCGGGTCGTCCACCGCGGCCGCGGCGACGCTGGCCGCCACCTCCATCCCGGAGATGGAACGGCGCGGCTACGACGGCCGGCTGGCCAACGGCCTGGTCGCCGTGGTCGGGACCCTCGCGGCGATGGTGCCGCCGAGCATCATCCTGGTGTTCTACGCGATCCTCGCCGAGGCGAGCGTCGGCAAGGTGCTGCTCGCCGGGTTCCTCCCCGGCCTGCTCATCACGCTCGCGATCATCGTGACGACGTTGCTGCTGGTCCGCCGCAACCCCGACCTCGCCCCGCGCGGTGAGGCGCACCCGGTGGCGGTCAAGGTCCGCACGCTGACCGCGGTGGGCCCGGTCCTGATGCTGTTCCTGCTGGTCGTCGGCGGGATCTACATCGGACTCGCCACCCCGACCGAGGCAGCCGCGCTCGGCGCGACCGGCGCGTTCGTGCTGTGTGCACTCCGGCGCAAGGCCACCCTCGCGGGCGTCCGGAAGGCACTGGGCGCCACGCTGGCCTCCAGCGCGATGATCCTGCTGATCATCATGGCGGCGTTCCTGTTCGGCTACTTCCTGACCCTGACCCGGGTCACGCAGGGGCTGGTGGACACGATCGGCGGGCTCGCCGCGCCACCGACGGTGATCTTCCTGCTGATCGCCCTGATCTACCTGGTGCTGGGCGCGTTCATGGACCAGATCGCGATCCTCGCGCTGACCGTGCCCATCGTGCTGCCGGTGATCGAGGAGCTCGGCTACGACCCGATCTGGTTCGGCGTCATGGTGGTGCTGCTGGCCGAGATCGGCCTGGTCACTCCCCCGCTGGGACTCAACGTCTTCATCGTCGCGCGGGCCACCGGCCGTCCGCCGGAACAGATCTTCCGTGCGGTCGTGCCCTACATCGTGGCGATGCTCCTGCTGGTGCTGCTGTTCACCGCGTTCCCGCAGATCGTGCTCTGGATCCCCGAGACGATGGGCGGGTCGTAGCTTTCCCGCCGAGATGCGCCGCAGCGGGAATTGTCGATCTCTCCGGCCCGCTGAGCTGCATCTCGGCGGGAACGATCCGTGCTCGGGTCGAGGCCGGGCTGTGCCACGATGGCCGCATGGAGCCCGGCCTCGACGCGGTCCTCGCCGCGCACGACGTGGCGGTGGCCTACCTGTTCGGCTCGCGCGCCGAGGGCACCGCGCGGGCGGGGAGCGACCACGACGTCGCCGTGCTGTTCACCGGCGAGGAACCGGTGCTGGACGCGACCGAGCGGCTCGCCGCCGACCTGGCCGTGCCGCTCGGTACCCGGGTCGACGTCGTCGACCTCGCGCGGGCGGGCCTTGAGCTGCGCGGCACGGTCGCCGACAACGGGCGGCTGCTGTTCAGCGCCGACGAGACCATCCGGGTCCGGTTCGAAGTGGATGCTCGCATGCGGTGGATCGAGTTCCGGCCCGTGCTCGAGGAGACGACGCAGTCGTTCCTCGAACGTGTGGCGCGAGAAGGGTTGCGGTAGACGATGGTCGACGCCGACCGGGTCCGCCGGCTCCTGGTGATGCTCGAGCACTACCGGGACCTGTTGGCGGAGGACCGCCCGGACCCCTACCGCCGCAGGCACCTGGTGCAGACCGCCGCACAGATCTGCATCGACCTCGCCAACCACGTGATCGCCTCGGACGGGCACCGCACCCCGCGCGACTACGGGGACGCCTTCCGCGTGCTCGCCGAGGTCGGCGTACTGGACAACGGCCTGGCCGGCCGCATGGTGTCGCTCGCCGGCGCTCGGAACCTCATCGTGCACCTCTACGCCGAGGTCGACGACGATCTCCTCGCCCGCAGCATCCGGGAGGGTGGCCTCGACGATCTCGGGGGCTTCGCCGCCCGGATCGCAGCCCTCGCGGTCTGACCCACGACGATCAGGGGATGACGACCGGGGACACGGTCGGCGCCGGCTCGTCGGCCCAGCGGTGGCCGGTCTCGCGCGGGGTGACGCCCTCCTCGGTCCACGCGGCCATGAGCTGCGCGACCTTGGTGTGCATCACGGTGCGCAGGCGGTCGAACGAGGTGTCCGGGGCGTCGTCGACCTGGCCGAGCAGCAGCCACCAGGCCCAGGCGACGGCGCCGGCGTTGGCGACGAAGTCCGGCAGCACCGGGATGCCGCGGGCGGCCAGCATGGCCTCGGCCTCCGGCGTGGTCGCGGCGTTGGCGGCCTCCACGACGACCCGGGCGCGGACGTCGTAGGAGTTGTCCGGGGTGATCGCGTAGGAGATCGCGGCCGGGACCAGGATGTCGGCGTCGGCGGAGAGGATCGCGGCACGCGGCAGCTGCTCGACGCCGTCGGGCAGCCGCGAGCGGTCGATCTCGCCGTAGCCGTCACGCAGGGCCAGCAGCGCCGGGACGTCGAGGCCGTCGGCGCTGTACAGGGTGCCGGCGGCGTCGGCCACCGTGGTGACCTTCATCCCGGCCTCGTGCAGGTAGTACGCGGCGGACCCGCCCATGGTGCCGACGCCCTGGATGGCGACCGTGGTCTCGGAGGGCACCTGGCCCCAGGACACGGCGGCGGCCAGGCAGGAGTGGGCGACACCGTAGCCGCCGATCACGTCACCGAGCTCGAACCCGCCCTCGACCTCCGCCTTCAGGCCGGCGCGGACCCGCGCCAGGGTGGCGGCCGGGTCGTCGGAGCGGCCGATCGCGGCGTGGAAGCTCTGGCCGAGACCGAGCCGGCCGAAGACCTCGTCGATCAGGTGCTGCGGCACGCCGAGGTCCTCGGCGGTCACCCAGTGCCGGTCGAGCCACGGGCGCATGGCCTCGCAGAACCGCTCCAGCACCTCGACGGCGCGCGGGTCCTTCGGGTCGAAGTCGATGCCGCCCTTGGCCCCGCCGACCGGCAGGTCGAAGGTCGCGGTCTTGTTCGCCATGCCGCGGGCCAGGTCCTCGACCTCGCTGAGCGTGCACCCGGCACGCATCCGGGTGCCGCCGGTGGCCAGACCGGACCGCAGGGTGTGCACGACGAGGTAGCCGATGGCGCCGGTCGCCGAGTCGTTCCACTGCAGTCGCATGTACGGCTCGGACCGGCGGACGGCGGGGGTCGCGGGGGTGACGGCGGGGACACCGGCCCCGGTAACGGTCTGCGCGGTCACCTGCGGGATGCCCCCGGCCGGGTTCTGCATCGTCGTCATAGCGACCCACCTCCTATCGTGCTCGTACCGGCGTCGTACCCGAGGGGCAACGCCGGTCGCTTCAGTGCCGGTCCGGACCTCGTCGTCCCCCGGTCGGTGGCTCGTCGACCGGTAGCCCCAGCGTGGGGCCGGGCGGGCCCCGCGTCCATTTACGGATCATTCACGGCGACGTTCACCTTTCCTGCACAGCGCACGGCTGCCACTAGGCTCGTCGGCATGGACCTGTCGATCCCGCGCCTGCGCATGCTGCGCGAGCTGCACCGTCGCGGGACGATCACGGCAGCCGCGACGGCGCTGCACTACACCGCCTCGGCGGTGTCCCAGCAGCTCGCGCAGCTGGAACGTGACGTCGGGACGCGACTGTTCGAACGCCGGGGACGCCGGGTGCAGCTCACCGACCTCGGAGTACTGCTCGCCGAGCACGCCGAGGAGATCCTCACCTCGGTCGAGCGCGCGACCCAGGCGCTGGAGGAGGCCGGGGAGTCGGTCGCCGCGAAGATCACCGCCGGGGTGTGGGCCTCGGTCGCGTCCGGACTGCTCCCGGGCGCGCTCACCTCGCTGGCGCGCAGCCATCCGGGCGTCGTCGTCCGGACCCGCGAGCTCGCCCCCGAGGCGACGGCGGCCGCGGTCCGCGACGGCGCGCTCGACCTGTCGTTCGTCATCGACTACTCGAACTACCCGATGACGTGGGACCGGGGGCTGGAACGCGCGGTGATCGCGGTCGAGCGGCTCTACGCCGCCGTCCCGGCCGGTGCGGTGCCCGCGGCCAGCGTGACCCTCGCCGAGCTCGCCGAGCACCCGTGGATCCTGTCCCCCGCGCGCTCGCACTTCGGGCACGCCGTCCGGCTCGCCTGCCAGTCCGCCGGCTTCACCCCGCGGATCGACCACGAGGTGGAGGAGCAGGCCACCGCGATGGCGATGGTCGCCGCGGGGCTGGGGGTGACGCTGGTGACCGACCTGGGCCTGGCGTTGCGACCACCGGGAGTGGACGTCGTCGCGCTCGGCGAGGCCCTGACCCGGACCGTGTCGCTGGCCTACCGCACGAACACCGCGCGCCGGGCCGCTCTGATGCTGGTCGTCGACGCGGTCCGGACGGCCGCGGCGGAGAAGGGGCTGGGTGCCGACACGGCGCTGCCCGCCCCGACCACCGCCGAGCCCGACCCCGCACCGGTGCCCGATCCCGCACCGTCGCCCGACCCCGTCGCAGCCCCGGCCGGGCGGCTCGGTCTGCGCTGACCCACCGCGTCCCGGCCCAGGATCGAACCGAATCACCATTCCGGTTCGAAGAACTGTCGTGCGGACCGGGGAGCAGGCGGACGGAAACGGGGCGGGCCCCGTTCTGCGGCGATTCGTGGCGATCGCGGTGGAACTGCTCGCGATTCTCGCCGCGGTCGGCTCCGGCCATCTCGTCGCCGGATTCCTGGCACCCTCGTCGTCACCGTTCGTCGCGATCGGTGACGCCGTCGTGCGACTGTCGCCGCAGCCGGTCGTCGAGTTCGCGAAATCCGCGTTCGGCACGGCCGACAAGCTCGTCCTGCTCGCCGGGATCGCCGTGCTGCTGGTGCTGGTCGCCACCGTCGGCGGGGTGGCCGCGCGCCGCCGCCCGGCCCCCGGGACGGCCGTGGTGATCGTGCTGGGGCTGCTCGGGATCGCGGCGGTCGCGACGGCCCCGGCGCTGCAACCGGCCGGCCTCCTGGCACCGGTGACCGCGCTGCTGGTCGGCGTCCTCGTGCAGCGGAGCCTGCACCGGCTCGCCACGGCAGCAGCCGCGGAGCACCGTGCCGAGGCCGGCGCGGGAGCCTCGGTCGGCGCGGGAGCCTCGGTCGGCGCCGGCAATCACGGTGCCGGTGCCCGGGGCCCGGCCCGGCTGCGCCGCCGTACCGCGCTGACGGGCGCGTCCGCGGCCGTCCTCGTGGGCTCGTTCGCCGCCGCGGGCGGGGGCGCCGCGCTCGCCTCGTCCGGCCGCGGCATCGCGGACTCCCGGGCCGCGCTGACCCGGCGGCTGGCCGCCGCCCGGTTCGCCGAACGCGCTCCGGCGATCCCGGGCTCCGCCGCCTTCCCGGATCTCGGCACCACCCCGTTCATCACCTCCAACGCCGACTTCTACCGGATCGACGTCGCCCTGCGGATCCCGGCGGTCCGCGCCGAGGACTGGACCCTGCGCGTGCACGGCCGGGTCGCCCGCGAGCTGGCCCTCACCATGGACGACCTGCTGGAGCGCCCGCTGGTCGAGCGAACCATCACGATGACCTGCGTCTCCAACACCGTCGGCGGGAACCTGGTGTCCACGGCCGATTTCGTCGGCGTCGAGCTCGCGCCGCTGCTGCGCGAGGCCGGGATCGACCCCGGCGCCGACCAGATCGTCGCCACCAGCCGGGACGGCTGGACCGCGGGCACCCCGACGGCGACCGTCCTCGAACCCGGTCGCGGCGCGCTTCTCGTGGTCGGCATGAACGGCGAGGCACTGCCCCCCGAACACGGCTTCCCGGTCCGGATGATCGTCCCCGGCCTCTACGGCTACGTCTCGGCGACCAAGTGGCTGACCGAGCTGGAGCTGACCACGTTCGCCCAGCGCAGCGTCTACTGGCGCGACCGCGGCTGGGCCGAGCGGGCGCCGATCAAGACCCAGTGCCGGATCGACGCGCCGGTCGGGTTCAGCCGGCTCGCGCCCGGCCGGGTCCAGGTCGCCGGGGTCGCGTGGGCGCAGCCGGTCGGGATCGCGGGCGTCGAGGTCCGCGCCGACGACGGGCCGTGGGTCCGGGCCGAACTGGCGACCGAGGTCGGTCCGAACACCTGGCGGATGTGGCGTGCCGAGCTCGATCTGGGGTCCGGCAGCCACACCCTGACGGCCCGGGCCACCGACCGGCGCGGCGACACCCAGACCGCCGAGCGTGTCGACCCGATCCCGGACGGCGCGACGGGGTGGCCATCGGTGATCGTCACCGTCGCCTGAGCCATCCCGGAAATCGCCGGACCGCGATTCCGTGGCCACCCCCTGCAATTTTCCGGCACTCCGCAGAATTCTCGACGATTTCCGAACCGGAACACCGGGCCGTCCGAATAACTCTGCGAAGCGATCGACAGTCCCCCTCCGAAAGGAAACCGCGACATGCGCGCGACCCGCACCCTCTCCACCGTCGGCGTCCTCGCCGCACTGACCCTCGGTCTCGCCGCCTGTGGCGGCGGCGCCGAGCCGGCCGCGTCGGCCCCGCCGATGTCGTCCGCGCCGATGTCCTCCGAGCCGATGTCGTCGGCCCCGGCCATGCCCGCGGCGGCGGACGGCGTCACCACCAACGACGACGTGTTCGGCCCGGCCTGCGGGCAGCTCCCGCAGGGCGACGAGCCGGGTTCGCTGAACGCGATGGGCCCGCAGCCGGTCGCCACGGCGGCGAGCAGCAACCCGCTGCTGAGCACGCTCGTCACCGCCGTCGGCAAGGTGCCCGGCCTGGCCGACACGCTGAACCAGCAGGAGGCGATCACCGTCTTCGCCCCGGCCAACGACGCCTTCACCGCCGTCCAGGAGCAGGTGGGCGAGGAGCAGTTCAACGCGCTGCTGGCGGACACCGAGATGCTGCAGGGGCTGCTGTCCTACCACGTGACCCCGCAGCGCATGGACGCCGCGGGCCTGGTGGAGGCGAAGACCGTGTCCCAGCTGGCCGGCGGTGACCTGACCATCGGCGGCACCCCGGAGGCCCCGACCGTCACCGACGGCATGGGCAACACCGCGAACGTCCTCTGCGGCAACATCCCGACCTCGAACGCCACCGTCTTCGTGATCGACAAGGTGCTCATGCCGAAGGGCTGACCGTACGATCCCGGTGTGCCCCGTCCGGTCGGAGGGGCACACCGGATCCGTCCGGCTGATACACAGACCGGGACCGTCGCACGCCGAGAGCTAGGGAGCTCCACCGTGGCCTTTCCCGGACTGCAGCACGTCGCACTGACCGTGGCCGACATCGAGCGCAGCACGACGTGGTACTCGGCGCTGTTCGGCGCGGACCCCGTCCTGGTCGAGGACGAGGAGGGTGGCCGCTTCCACCACACCGTCTTCGCCCTGGACGGCGGAATGCTCTTCGGCCTGCACACCCACCAGGGCCGGGAGTCGAAGGACGCCTTCGACGAGCACCGCACCGGGCTCGACCACGTCGGGTTCTCCGTCGGCTCGCACGCCGAGCTGGAGCAGTGGGCGCAGAAGCTGACCGAGCTGGGCATCGCCCATGACGGCATCAAGAAGGCGCACTACGGCAGCGCCATCTCCTTCCGCGACCCGGACAACATCGCGCTGGAGTTCTTCACCGGCCCGGAGTGATCCCGGCCGGCCTCCCGCCGAGTGGCACGTGTCCACCGCGCGATCCGGCGCGCACGGGACGTACCACTCGGCGGGCACGGGCCGCCGGAGCGACCGAGACGCGCGCCCGGAGCCCGGGCCGCGCATCGGCACCGTTGGCGAACTGAATTCACTTTGCTAGCTTCGCCCCATGACGACTGACGACGCTCGGCGCCCCGGCGCGGCCATCGACAGTCCACGTGGCAGGCCCGCACCGGCACACCCGGCAGCAGCACCCCTGACGATCGGTGCCCTCACCCTGCGGAACCGGCTCGTGGTGTCCGCCCACGGGCTCGCGACCGTCTCCGACGGCGTGCCGAACGCCCACGACCAGGCGTACTGGCGGCGGCTCGCCGCCGGCGGTGCTGCGCTGCTCGTCGCGGGAGGTACGCAGGTCTCCCCGGAGTCGATGCCGCGGAACCGGATCCTGACCGAGGCATTCGACGAACGCGCGGCTCCCGGGCTCGCCGCCCGTGCCGAGGCCATGCGATCCGGCGGAGCTGCTGCGGGGATACAGCTCGGGCACCTCGGACGCGAGACGCTCGGCGCGGGGACGTTCCTCCCGTTCGTGGCTCCCAGCCCGGTCCCCGGCCCGCGGGAGCCCGCGCCGGCCCGGCCGCTGCGCACCGACGAGATCGCCCTGATCGCGGAGGACTTCCGGGTCAGCACCCGCCGCTGTGTCGAGGCCGGCTTCCAGGTCGTCGAGATCCACGCGGCCCACGGCTATCTGCTGGCCCAGTTCCTGTCCCGCTCGGCGAACACGCGAGCCGACCGCTACGGCGGTGACGCGGCGGGCCGGGCACGCGCGCTGGCCGAGGTCGTGCAGGCCGTACGAGCCGGTGCGGGCGAGGACGTCGTCGTCGGGGTCCGGGTCTCGGTGGAAGGCGACGGCCCGGCCCATCTCCGGCTGGAGGAGCTCGCGGAGCTGCTGACACACGTACAGGCCGCGGCACCGTTCGACTACCTGAACCTGACCTGGGGCGATCGCGGCCGCTACGTCCCGGACATGGCCACCACCCGGCCACCCCTACTGGGGCGTACGCACGAGCTGCGGGACGCGTTGGGCGTCCCGCTGCTGCTCTGCGCAGCGTTCCGGCGATCGGCCGACATCGCCGAGGCGCTGGAGTCGGGCGCCGCCGATCTCGTCGGCGGGGCACGCGCCCACATCGCCGACCCCGATTTCGCCACCAAGGTCCTCGACGACCGCGATGCCGAGATCCGGCCGTGCGTGGCATGCCTCCAGGACTGTCGCAGCTACGAACCGACCGGTCTCTGCGCGGTCAACCCCGACCTGGCTCCCGCAGGTTCGCCGCGGAAGCCGGCGCTGCCGTGGCGGCCGGGCGGACACCGGCCGAGGGGGCCGCGGGTCGTGGTCGTCGGCGCGGGTCCCGCGGGGCTGGAGTTCGCGGTGACCGCGGCGGCCCGGGACGGGGTCGAGGTCACCGTGCTGGAGCGGTCGGACCGGATCGGCGGCCAGCTGCGCTCCGCCGCGAGTGCCCCGCACCGCACCGGGTGGTCCGACCTGCTGGGCTACTACCGGCGGCGGCTCGACGCGCTCGGGGTCGAGGTTCGGCTCGGTACGGAAGCGACGGAGGGGAACCTGGCCGGCGCGGACGAGATCGTGTGGGCGACCGGGGCGCGGGAGAACCCGCCGTCGTTGGACGGCGCGGTCACCGCCGAGGCCTTCCTCCGCGCCCCGTCCGCGTGGTGGTCCGGTGCGGGCAGCGTGGCGGTGTGCGACGACGGGTTCGGGAGCTGGCTCGGGATCGGTGCGGTCGAGGCGGCCCTCGCGGAGGGGCTGCCGGTCACCCTCGTCACCCCGGGCACCGGGTTCGCGGGCGGGATCCCGGGTGAGTCCCGGACCCAGCTCCTCGAACGGCTGGCGAACCGTCCACTGGAGATTCGGCTGCCGGCCACACCGGACCGATGGTCGAACGGTGTGCTGCACGTGCGCTCCGTGCTCGACGGAACCGAGCACGCGGTGCCGGCCGACCGAGTCGTGCAGGTCGGCACACGCCATCCGAGAGCCGTGCCCTTCCCGGACCGGGTGGCAGCGACGTGGATCGGGGACGCCGTCGCGCCGCGGGGTGTGAGCCACGCGATCGCCGAGGGCCGAGCCGCTGCTGAAGAAATGACAGCGCACGTCGGATGAGTCGAGCACGCCGGGGTGTCACGCTCCCGGCCCGCTCGACACCACTGCGGCCCGCCCGCGGATCCTCGGCCCGACGCGGCCGGCCGGGTCACGGGAGAACGACCCCGCGCACGTTCTTCCCGGCGGCCTGGTCCGCGAAGCCGTCCTGGATCCGGTCGAGCGGATAGCGGGCGGTGACCAGGCGGTCGAGCGGGATACGACCCCTGCCGTACAGGTCGAGCAGAGTGCGCAGACCTTCCCGGGGCGACCACGAGCCGGCCAGGCAGCCGACCAGCTGCTTCTCGTAGGACTGCATGTCCCGCAGGCTCATCCGGACCTCGTGCTCGGTGTCGCCGTGCACGTTGACGACGACGGCCCGGCCCTGCTTACCGAGCAGCGCCATGGCGTCGGCCATGGCGGAGCTGTCGCCGCTTCCCATGCACAGGACGACCTGGTCCGCGAGCCGCCCCCGCGTCTCATCACGCAGCTCCGGCAGGAGTTCGGCCATCGAGGCCGCGGTGCCGTCGGCCCCGAGCTCGATCGCCGCCGCACGCTTGCCCGGGACGGGATCGACCGCCCACACCTGCGCAGCCCCTGCGTACCGGGCCCCGAGCAGGGCCATCGCCCCGATCCCGCCGACCCCCACGATCACGGCCGTGTCCCCGGTCCGGACAGCCGCCGTGTTGACCGCGGCACCCCACCCGGTCACACCGGCACAGCCGAGGAGGCAGACCGACTCCATCGGCAGGGAAGGCTCGAACCGCACCACGCTGCGCTCGTGCACGACCGTGCGGGTCGCGAAGGAGCCCACGAAGCAGAACGACCCGAGCTCGGCACCCCGCGCACGCCTCCGGGCGGTCCCGTCCGCGATCGCGAAACCCTCCGCGACTCCGGCACCCAGCTCGCAGAGATGCTGCCGGCCACCGGCACAGTCCGTGCAGACCCCGCACGCCGGCATGAAGGCGAACACGACGTGATCGCCCTCTTCGACCAGCGTGACGCCCGGCCCGACCGCCTCGACGACGCCGGCGCCCTCGTGTCCGCCGACCATCGGCCGGCGCAGGCCCGCGTACCCACCCGATGCGAGGTGGGCATCGCTGTGACACAGGCCCGCGGCCTCGACACGCACCAGCACCTCGCCCTGGCGAGGCGGATCCAGTTCGACCGATTCGACCGCCCACGTGCGCCGGCCGGGCCAGACCACAGCGGCTTTCGCGTCCACGACGAGCTCCTTCCGGCGGTCAGTGCCGGGCCGGCTCGCGGTCGGCCGCGAGCGAGCACGCCAGCCTGATCGCGTCCGTCCGGGACAGCTTGCCGACCCTGTTCTGCGGTAGCGCATCGACGACGAACACGTGCTCGGGCCATTTGCCCTTCGCCAGACCCGCTGTCTCCAGGTGCTCCTGCACCGCCGCCAGGCCGAGATCGCGCTGCGACGTCACGAGCAGGACCGCGACCCGCTCCCCCAGCACGTCGTCCGGCACGGGAACCGCGCAGACCTGTTCGACGGACGGATGACGGGCGACGGCGCTCTCGACCTCGTGGATATCGATGTTGCGGCCGCCCCGGATGATGATGTCCTTCTCCCGGCCGCGGACCGCCACCCGGCCCTCGGCGTCGATCGACATGAGGTCACCGGTCGTGAGATAGCCGTCGGCGGTCAGCTCGGGGGACGCGACGGTGCCCGAATGGGCATACCCGGCGAAGAGCGAGGGCCCCCGGACCTGAGCGCGCCCGACCGTCCCGGCCGGCACGGCGGTTCCGACCTCGTCGACGACCCGCAGATGGGTACCGGTGAACGGCACACCATCGGTACCGAGGCGGACATTCCCGGGATCGGAGGGGAGCGACGTCGTGTGTCCGAGGCACTCCGACATCCCGAAGACACGCAGGATGTGAGTGCCCAGACGCTCCTCTGCCCGGGCCAGCGCGCCGCTGTCCATCGGACCGCCACCGACGGTCATGGCCGTCATCGCCGACAGCATCCCCGGCTCAGGTGCGTGCATGCCCATCTGTAGCGCCATGGTCGGCACACACATCGTCCACCGGACACCGTGTTCGGCCATCATCCGGACGGCGTCGGGCGGGCTCCACCTCTCCGTCAGCAGCATCGGGGCGCCGAGCATGAGCGGGAGATACAGACCGAAACAGACCGCGGCGGCGGACGACAGCGGCACGAGCGCGGCGACCGGGTCCCCCGGCTCCAGCCCGACCGCCTCGATCGTCGACCTGCCCGCATAGCGCAGGGCCGCCTCCGACTGGACGACCCCCTTGGCACGGCCGGTCGAGCCGGAGGTCAGTCCGATGACCACCCCGTCGCCCCATCGCCCCGGACGCGTTCCGGTCCGCCCGGCGAGCACCCAGCCGTCCAGGACCGGCGTGCCGATCGCCCCCACGGTCTCGGTGGCCCAGACCTCCGCGATCGCCGGAGCGGTGACGACGACGTCCGGGTCGATGTCCTCGCACGCCGCCGTGAACTCGTGGCGCGTGGCGTGCCCGCTGAGCAGTGCGAGCGTGCCCTCCACCCGACCGACCGCCACGGCACACACGACGGTGCGCCACGTGTTCTCGGCCTGGAGCAGGACGGTCGGGTGCGGCCCGGTGCTGTCGACGAGGGCGTCGGCGAGATCCCGGGCGGCCGCCATGACCGATCCGAGGGTGTGCCTCCCCGCGCTGTCGATCGCGACGGTCAGCTCGGGGTCGTTCGCGACCCGCAGGTCGAGTTCGGAAACCAGTTCGCGCATATCAGCCCCGGAACATCTCGCGCTCGTCACCGAGCTGCGCGAGGCGCCGGCCCCGCATGGAACCGACATGGCGCAGGGCGGCCTTCCACTCCTCGCTCGCGAGGGCGGCGCGGGCAGCCTCCTCGTTGTCGAAGCTGAGGACCGACAACCCGTCCCAGCCCTCGGAGCGTTCCTCGAGTGCGCTGGTCACCGCGGTGTGGCGCCAGGCGCGCAGGCCGGGGAGCGGGTAGGTCACCTCGGCGTGCTCGCCACGCCACCACGAGATGAACTCGTCGTGCGTCCATTCCGGTGGGCGGGCGGCGAGCAGAGCGAGATTGAACATGACGCCTCCTTGCGCAGTGGCCGGCAGGTGCCGGCTCAGATCGTCTCGATGTCCAGGGCCGGCGACCGGCCGATCATCAGGGCCGTCACCCGCCCGTCGGGGGCGAGCCGGGCCGATGCCACGAACGTCGACTCGAAGGCGCCGGCCCGGCGGGCCTGGCCGAGCACCAACTCGTCCCGGCCGACGAGGGCCCGGGACAGGACGTGGTGGGTCAGCACACCCTTCTCCCGCTGATCCAGGTAGCCCTCCAGCTCCGCACGACTGCCGGCGAAGTCCGTCGCCGCTCCGCCTCCGGTCCCGAAGACGATCGAGAACCGGAAGCCGGGCGCGAGCATGTCCAGGATCCGCTCCGGCTCGTCCGAGTCGAGCGTGGCGAACCAGCGGTCGAGCACGCCGTCCGCGGGGGTCATGCGGCAGCCCCCGGCAGCTGGTACATCGTGAAGCTCGGGTGGAAGAACGACTGGTAGCGGGCGAGCCGTCCGTTCTCCGAGACGAGCCCGACGGAGACGAACCCCCCGGTGCCACGGCCGTCGCCCTCGGAGATGAAGCCGTAGACCATTTCCATGTCGCCGTCGACGGAGCGGCGGAGCACGTTGTGTCTGCGTCCGACGGAAGGCCGGCCGGAGATGTAGGCGGCGAGGTCCGCACGTCCGGACCCGGACACCTCTCCGGTCGGCAGCGCCAACAGGAACTCGATGTCCGGCTCGACCAGGTCGAGCCCGCTCAGCGGGTTCGGCCCGTCGAGGCAGGCGAAGTAGTCGTCAATGAGCACGCGACCGTCCTCTACAGCAAGTGACTTGAATTCAGTTCAGTACAGAGGTTATGTCCTGCCCGGAGTTCGGGCAAGGGCCGTGGCCGGTCGTCACGACATCAACCGGAGGGCTGCTCCGGGGTGTGGGCGTCGACCATCCGGACACAGCACCCGCAGATGAAGTCGGCGATCGCCGGCAGTTCCATCGAGCCGTCCGGCCGGTACCACCGCCAGACGCTGACGACGAGGCCGAGCAGGCTCCGTGCCATGAGCACCGGGTCGTGCCGTGCGAGCTCCCCGCGCTCGATGCCCTGCTGGACCAGATCCGCCCAGTTGCGCTCGATCCGTGCGACGAGCTTCCGGCACGCCTGCCGCTCGGCCTCCTCGCGCTCCGAGGTCCGCCGCCCGGACAGGAGCGCGATGTTGGACTGCAGGATGCGGTTCTGCTGCACCTCCTGCGGCGAGATGTCGAACGCCGCCCGAACCGCGGCGCACACCGCGTCGTGCGCTGATCCCGAGTCCGCCACCGCCGCCCTGAAGGCATCGTCGGAGTTGCGCAGCCCGAGTCGCATGATCGTCAGCAAACAGTGGGTCTTCGACTCGAAGTAGTGGTACAGCGCGGGCTGACCGATCCCGACCCGTTCGGCCACCTGCGACCACTTGGTTCCCTCGAAGCCGACTTCGCCGAAACACTCGACGGCCGCCGCGAGGATGGCCGGTCGCTTGGATCGGGGGCCGTCGTCGGCCTCGGTCAGCGCTTCGATGCTCATCTGGGTGACCTTTCGCAGGACGGTGCAACCAGCGTAGCGACCGACCCGAACTGGTTTCGGGTCACGTCGCCCGCGCTACCCCGGGGAGAGCCGCGAGCAGCGCCTCGGTGCCCCCGAGGTCACCGTCCGGCAGGACCCGGCTGGATGCGGCGCGCCGAACGTGGAGATGGGCGGGATGTTCCCAGGTGAACCCGATCCCGCCGTGCACCTGAACGTTCTCGCCGGCCACCCAGGAGTAGGCCCGTCCGCAGACCAGTGCCGCGGTCGCCGCGGCGGTCCGCAGGTTCTCCCGGTCGTCGGCGGCACAGGCGGCGGCCCAGAGCGACACCGACCTGGCGGCCTCGAGCTGGACCACCATCTCGGCACAGCGGTGCTTGATCGCCTGGAAGGTTCCGATGGGGCGCCCGAACTGCATGCGGTCGCCTGCGTGGCGGACCGACATGTCGAGCGCCGCCTCGGTTCCGCCGGTCTGCTCGCACGCCAACGCCGTCCGCGTGCGGTCCCGCACCCGGTCGAGTACTGCGGCAGCCGTGTCCGGCCCGGCGATCAGCCGTCCGGGACTGTCCCGGAACCCGACGCTCGCCAGCGGACGCGTGAGGTCGAGGGTGCGGCTCGAGGTCGCCGTCACCCCGGGTGCCCCGGCCTCCACCGCGATGACGACCGGCCCGTCCGGCGTCGCCGCCGCGACCAGGACGATGTCCGCCGTTGCGCCGTCGACCACCAGCTCCTTCGTGCCGCTCACCCGCCAGCCACCGTCCGGCGCCCGCTCACCGCTCACCGGACCGGCGGCCCGGTCCGACGTGGCCGCGGTGTCGACCAGCCCGACGGTGGCCGTCTCGGCGCCGGTGATCAGGCGCGCGGACAGTTCCTCGTCGCCGGCCTCGGCGAGCAGCCCGAGGGCCATGACCGACGTCGAGAGCCAGGGCAGCCGGGCCAGCGAGCGTCCCATCTCCTCGGCCACCACCGCGACCTCGCGGAAGCTCGCTCCGGCACCGCCCAGACGTTCCGGGATGTCCAACCCGGCAGCACCCAGCTCCCCGGCGAACCGTTTCCAGACTCGCGTGCGGAGCGCGGCGTCGTCGGAGCGACCGTGCAGCACCGCATCGGCGTCACCGTGGTGAGCGAGGAAGTCGCGCACGACCTCCCGCAGCGCCTCGGCGTCTGCGTCCGGGGTCAGGACCGGGATCATCGTGGTTCTCCCTCGTCGCCTGCCTCGGCGAGCACCTCGGCGAAGCGCCGGCGCGCCTGTGCCTCCATGGTCGGGCGGATGTAGGGCGGGAACAGGCCGTCGTCGGGCTCGGTACCGCGCAACAGCGCCTGGGCGAGGTTGACCTTGTGTACCTCGGTCGCCCCGTCGGCCAGGCCCATGTGGAACGACTCCATGACCCACTTGCCGAAGGGGAGCTCCTTGGAAATGCCGAGGGAGCCGTGGATCTGGATCGCCCGCCCGGCGACGTCGGACAGGACGCGGGGCATCGCCGCCTTGACGGCCGCGATGTCGGCGCGCACGCGCTTGTAGTCGTTGTACTGGTCGATTCGCCACGCGGTGCGCAGGACCAGCAGCCGGAACTGCTCGAGCTGGATCCACGAGTCGGCGATCATCTCCTGCACCAGCTGCTTGTCGGCGAGCCGGGTGCCCTTGCTGGTCCGCGACACGGCTCGACGCTTCATCATCTCGAAAGCGGACTGCACGAGCCCGACCGTGCGCATGGCGTGATGGATCCGGCCGCCGCCGAGCCGGGTCTGGGCGACGGCGAAGCCCTCGCCCCGCTCACCGAGAAGGTTCTCGGCCGGTACCCGGACGTCGTTGTACCGCAGGTACTGGTGGGTTCCGACCGGTTCCTCGTGCCCCCAGACCGACACGTCGCGGATCCGTTCGAGGCCCGGGGAGTCGGCCGGCACGACGAACATGGACATCGAACGGTGCGCCGGTGCGTCGGGCTCGGTCACCGCCATGACGATGAGGAACTCGGCGAACAGGGCATGGCTGGAGAACCACTTCTCACCGGTGATGACCCACTCGTCGCCGTCCGGGCGGGCGGTCGTGCGGAAGCCCGTCGGGTCCGACCCACCGTGTGGCTCGGTCATCGAGAAACACGACACGATGTCTCCGGCGACGAGCGGGTCGAGGTAGGTCCGGCGCAGGTGCTCCGAGCCGTAATGGGCGAGGATCTCGGCGTTCCCGGAGTCGGGCGCCTGACATCCGAACACCACGGGCCCGGAATGGGTCCGGCCGAGCTTCTCGTTGAGCAGGGCGAGGCGCAGCTGTCCGTACCCCTTCCCGCCGAGCTCGGGCCCGAGGTGACAGGCCCACAGGTCGTGCTCGCGGACCACCTGCTGCAGCGGCTTGATCAGTGCGTTGCGGACCGGGTCTCGCGGGTTCCACGCGTGCTCCACGACGTGGTCGACCGGCTCGACCTGCTCCCGGACGAACGTCTCGACCCAGTCGAGCTCCTGCGCGACGTCCTCGTCGGACTCGAAACCCCAAGCCATCTTCGACTCCTCAGCGTGTGAGCACCGTGCAGGCGGAGATGCCCGGTGCTCCGTAGACGTGGGTGAACCCGACCTGCGGCTCGCCGGGCACCTGGCGGGCGCCGGCCTCGCCGCGGAGCTGCAGCACGTTCTCGTGCACCTGCCGCAGTCCGGATGCGCCGATGGGTTCCCCGTTGGCCAGGCAGCCGCCGTCGGTGTTGATCGGCAGCCGACCGTCGATCCCGGTCGCGCCGGACCGGATCAGTTCCTCCTGCTCCCCGTCGGCGCAGAGTCCGGTCTCGGCCATGTGCATGAGTTCGGCACCGGACTCGGTGTCCTGCACCTGGGCGACGTCGACCTCGGACGGAGCGACACCCGCGGCGTCGAAGGCCGCACGGGACGCCTCGACGGTCGGCGAGTCGGCCCGGTCGAGTGCCAGCCACGGCGCGAAGACCTCGAACGAGCCGTACCGCCGGCTGCGGAACGCAGCGCCGCGCAGGAACACCGGACGGTCGGTGTAGGTGCGGGCGAGATCCGCGCGGCAGAGGACGAGCGCCACCGCGCCCTCCCCCGGGGAGCAGTACATGTACTGGGTCAACGGATGCGAGATCATCGGCGCCGCGGCGATCTCCGCGGCACTGATCTCCTTCGTCCGCCAGGCCATCGGGTTGCGCGCACCGTTGCGGAACGCCTTCTCCGCGATCGTGGCGAGGACGGCCCGGTCCATGCCGTGCTCGTGCAGGTAACGCTGGACCTTCATCCCGAAGAACTGTGTGGTGACCATCAACCCGGTCTCGCCGTACCACGAGCCGATCCCGTGATCGGCGGGATCGGTGTCGAACGCCCCACGGGGGTGCTTGTCGAAACCGATCACGATGCCGACGTCGTGTGCACCGGACGCGATGGCCGCCTGAGCGGAGATCAGCGCCGAGCCCCCGGTGGCGCAGCCGTTGTAGACGTTGATGAACGGCAGTCCGGTCAGGCCGAGCTCGGAGACGAGCGTGTCGGCGTCGCCCGCGGAGTGTGATCCGCCGAAGGCGAACTGCATGTCCGAGAACCTCAGGCGGGCGTCGGCGAGTGCGGCACGTGCGGCGTGCACGGCCTGCGCCCGGCCCGGCACTCCCTCGGTACGGCCGAACCGGTGCATCCCGGCTCCGACGATCGCGACGCCGGTCACCGGTCTGCCCCGGTGACCGGCGCGAAGGCGAAGGTATGGGTCGGCCCGCCGTCGTCGGCGGCGTCGCGGAACGGACTGATCACGATCTCCATCGGCATTCCGATCCACAGTCGGTCGGGCTCGGATTCGGTGAGTCTGGCCTCGACCAGGAGCTGGTCGGCGAGCTCGACGTAGCCGACCCCGTAGGGCTCGTAGGCGGGGGTACCGGTGTAGGGCGGTTTGGGCCGGAATCCCTGCACCGTCCACGTCCACAGCGTGCCGGTACGAGCGAGCGGAACGTCCTCCATCGCCGTGCCGGTGCACCGCGGGCACCCGCCCTGGCGGGGGAACGTGTGGGCCGAGCACTCCGTGCACCGGCTCCCGAGCAGGGCCGGCCCCTCCGGGGTCTCGGTGAGCAGCGAGTCGACGACGAACGTCACGGCGCGGCCAGCCGTCCGCCGTCGACGGTCAGGAGGCTGCCCGTCGTGTAACCCGCCGTGGGTCCGCACAGGTACAGGGCGGCGCCCACGATCTCCTCGGGCTCACCGACCCGCCGCGACGGCCAGCTCTGCGCCATGTCGTGGACCGCGTCCATGTCCCAGGCCTTGCTGATGTCGGTCCGGAAGGGCCCGGCGACGATGGTGTTGACCCGCACCGTGGGGCCGTACTCCTGGGCGAAACCCGCGGTGAGCGTGTTGAGCGCCGACTTGGCGGCGGCATACGGGAGGTCCGACGCGGTCGGCCTGCCGGACGCCATCGACGAGACGTTCAGGATCGCTCCCCCGCCCCGCTCGGCCATCCGCCGCCCGGCCACCGCCATCATGCGGAACGGGCCCTTGAGATTCACCGCGAGGACCTTGTCGAACAGCTCCTCGCCGACCTCGTCCAAACTGGGATAGACCGGGGCGATGCCGGCGTTGTTGACCAGCACGTCGACCGGTCCGAGACCGTCCTCCACCTCGTCGAGCAGCGCGTCGAGCCGCCCCCACTCGCCGACGTGCGCGCCGTGTCCCGTCACGCGCTGCCCGGTAGCGGCCGCCAGCTCGGCGGCGAGCTCGACGCACGCCTCCTGCTTCCGGGAGACGATGGCGACGTCGGCGCCGGCGGCCGCGAACGCGACCGCGATCTCCCGGCCCAGCCCGCGCGACCCACCGGTGACCAGCGCGGTACGGCCGGCCATCGGTGAGCCGGAGGAGCGGGTCGCTGCCACGGCGTCGGCCACGGTTCTTCTCATCGGGGGATGTCCTTCCACGGCACGCCTCGGTCGGCGCGCGGTTCCGGGGGGAGGCCGAGCAGGCGCTCGGCGATGATCGTGCGCTGGATCTCGTCCGAGCCGCCGGCGATCCGGTAGCCCGGGGCGCCGAGCACGTGCTCGGTCCAGCGGTACGTGCCGTCTCCGGCATCGGCCACGAGGCGGGGACCCAGGATCCGCGCCGCGGCCTCGGAGACCAGCGTGAGCCGCTGTGCCCAGACGAGCTTGCGGAGCGACCCGAGCGCACCCGGTTCGTCCCCGGCGAGCCGGGCCTCCCGGTCACGCTGCGCGGACAGCTCCGCGACCTTCTCGGCGACCCACACCTCGCCGAGCAGCCGCCGGACCTCCGGGTCGTCGGTGCGCCCCAGCATCCGGGCGTCACGCAGCAGGTCGGCGAACCCACCGCCCAGGTCGGCGTTCGCGCCGGAGTGGCCACGTTCGAAGCCGAGCGTCGCGAGGGTGACGCTCCATCCCGCGCCGACCTCACCGAGCCGCAGCGAGTCCGGCACCCGGACGTCGTCCAGGAAGACCTCGCAGAACGAGGTCCCGCCGGACATCTGCCGCAGCGGCCGGACGTCGACGCCTGCGGTGTCCATCGGCAGCAGGAACGCCGTGAGCCCCTTGTGCTTCGGCGCCTCGGGATCCGTGCGGCAGATCAGCTCGCCCCAGCCCGCGAACTGCGCTCCGGAGCTCCACACCTTCTGCCCGTTGATCACCCAGTCGTCCCCGTCACGGACTGCACGGGTCGCCAGCCCGGCGAGGTCCGATCCCGCCGACGGCTCGGAGAACAGCTGGCAGGCGAGCTGGTCGCCGCGCAGCAGCGGGGAGACGAGCAGCTCACGCTGGGCCGGCGTGCCGAACATCTGCACCGTCGGGGCGATCAGCGCGGTGCTCACCGAGGTGAGCTCGTGCTGGCCGGGGGTCTCGAACTCCCGCTCGGTGTCGGCGAAGACCTCCTCGTGCAGGCCGGTCAGGCCGGCCCCACCGTCCTCGAGCCGCCAGGTCAGTGCGCCGTACCCGGCGTCGAACTTGACCCGGAGCCAGTCCTGGATGCGCTCGAGGAGCGCGCGCTCCTCGGCGAAGGGCAGGTCGTGGAAGACCGACACCGGTCGCCGGTCATCGTCGCGGCGTGGCGGCAGCCGGTCGGTGAGCCACGCTCGCGCGGTACGGCCGAACTCGGCGAGCTCCTCCGCGCCCACCGCGGTGGTCGCGCTCATCGCGCCGTCCACCCCCCGTCGACGGCCAGGACCTGCCCGGTGACATATGTGCTGGCCGGAGAGGCCAGGAACAGCAGTGCGGTGTCGAGCTCGGGAGGGCTGCCGGGTCGTCGCAGCATCGTGTTCCTCTCGATCCAGCGGACCGAACGCTCGTCGGCGAACAGGTCCTCGTTCATCTCCGTGCGGAACCACCCCGGGGCGAGTGCGTTCACCCGTATCCCCGACCGACCCCAATGGCCGGCCAGTTCCCGGGTGAGACCGACCAACCCCGCCTTCGACGACGCGTAGCTCGCACCCCCGAGCGGCGCGGCGGACACCAGGCCCAGGACCGAGCTGATGTTCACGATCGACAACCCGTCCGGGCCGGGGTGACGGGCCGCGAGCTGTGCCAGGTGGAACGGGGCGACGAGGTTGGTGTTCAGGACACCGGCGAACCCGGCCGGGGTCTCGTCGGCGGGCTTCGCGCCGCTCTCGACGCCGGCGTTGTTCACCAACACGTCGATCGAGCCGGAGCCGCCTGCCACCGCGGCGTCGATCAGCGCCGTCCGGTCGGTCTCCTCGGAGACGTCGGCCACCACCGGGTGCAGCCGGTCGTCGTCCGCCGCGATCTCGGCCAGCTTCGCGGCGCGCCGCGCCGCGACGAACACGGTCGCGCCCGCCGCGGCGAGGACACCGGCGAAACGCACTCCCAACCCGGAGGATGCGCCGGTGACCACCGCGGTGCGCCCGGTCAGATCGAACAGCTCGGCCGGGGCGGGCGCCGTCACGACGGCTTCCCGTCGAGCACCGACCCCGCCGACCGGATGAGGGCCAGGATCGTGGGGGGCAGCTGTTCCTGGACCGGGTCGTGGTGCCGGCCCTCACGGTGCCGGCGCAGGTTGTGCCCCATGATCGCCGCCATCTTCAACCGGCCCAGCGCCCGGAACCACATGGTGTCCGTACCGGTTCCGCCGTCGGTTCCGCGGGCCTCCCGGTAGACGTGCAGGAGTTCGTCCTCGCCCGGCAACCCGGAGACGACACTCCCGACCCCGGGGAACAGCGCACCGTCGGTGAAGACTCCGAACCAGCCCAGGTCGACCCGGGGATCGCCCAGCCCCCAGATCTCCCAGTCGACCAGGGCGGTCGGCCGGGCCCCGTCGCAGAGCAGGTTCCCCAGGCGGAAGTCGCCGTGCACGAGAACGGGGGCCACCGGATCGGGGGCCGTCGCGGCAAGGTGGTCGAGAAGCTCGGCCGCGCCGGGACGCAGGTCCGCCGGCACCGCCTCCATCGTCCGGGTCCACCGCTCCAGCTCGTCGGCGGGCCCGGACACCTCCGGCGGGGTACCGCCGGCGGCGGCGATCCCGCCGGTGAGGGTGTCGAGATCGACAGCGTGCAGGGCGCCCAGGACGCGAGCCGCCTCGAGCATCCGCAGCCGGGACAGCACGCTGTCGGCACCACCCGCGGGATCGAGGACCGGTTCGAGGGCCTCACCCGCCGCGAACTCCATCGCGAACCACCCGGGCGCTTCCTCGCTTCGCGCGACCACCGCCGGTACCGGGAGTCCGGACCCCGCCAGGGCCGACAGCACGTGCGACTGCCGCAGGACGTCGTTGCGACCGGTCGGCTCGCGTCCCGGCGGCACCGCCTTGACCACGAGCGGCATCCCGCCCACGTCGATGCGGTAGGTCAGGCCCGAGCGCCCACCTTCCAGCACGGTGAGCGGCCCCGCGGCGGCCGAACCGAGCTCGGCGCACACACGCGCCGCGAGCTGCGGATCGGCATCCCGGGGAACATCGGTCCGGGTCATGTCTGTCCTCCTCGACGAGGTCGGCTCCGCCTGGCACGCGCCGGCGGTCCGGGCTGCACGCGGACCGCCGGCGCCACACGGTCGG
This sequence comes from Pseudonocardia parietis, assembly GCF_017876315.1. Lineage (GTDB taxonomy): Bacteria > Actinomycetota > Actinomycetes > Mycobacteriales > Pseudonocardiaceae > Pseudonocardia > Pseudonocardia parietis. The sequence goes on from NZ_JAGINU010000001.1 coordinate 5,456,861, forward strand.
TCGTCAGCGCCCCGTCCACTTGGGCTCGCGCTTCTCGAGGAAGGCGGCGACCCCTTCCGCGGCGTCGTCGGAGTTCAAGGTGACACCCACTGCCATGTGCTCGAGCACCATCAGCGAGGCGATGTCGGCATCGAGCCCCCGGTCCACCGCCATCTTGGTCAGCTTCATCTGGAACGGGCTCTTGTCGGTGAGGTGGCTGATGAACTCCTCAACCGTCTCGTCCAGCTTCTCGGCCGGCGCGCTGGCGTTGACCAGGTCGAACGCGTCGGCCTCGGCCCCGGTCAGCAGCTTCCCGGTCAGCATCAGCTCCTTGGTCTTGCGGATGCCGAGCATGCGCGGGAGGCGGTAGATCGGCCCGGCGCCACCGAAGAGGGCACGACGGATGTGGAAGTCACCGATCCGGGCGGTCTCGTCGGCGATGGCGAAGTCGCACGAGATCATGACCTCGAACCCGCCTGCGGTGACGTAGCCCTCCAGCACCGCGACGGACGGCGTCGACATGTTGTAGAGCCGGTCGCACACCTTCGCCGAGACCACCGCGACGTCCATCGCCGTGCTGGTGCCGATGTAGTCGGCCTGCAGGCTGTCCAGGTCGAACCCGGAGGAGAAGGTGTTGCCCCGGCCGCGCACGACGGCGACGCGCAGCTCCGGGTCCGACTCGATCTCGGTGATGATCTCGTCGAGCCGGTGCAGCATCGGGACCGTGATGCAGTTGCGCTTGTGCGGCCGGTTGAACCAGATCCGGGCGACGTGACCGTCCCGCTCGAACTGGATGTCGTCCTCGACTGCCATGCGTCCTCCAGAAATTGAATTGAACTCAGTTAAGTTTGCGGAGCCGGCCAGGAACTGTCAAGCCCCTCGCCTTTACGGGGACCGCAGAACGCCCTGCAGCGGCTCCGGTCCCGCCCGCGTCGCATCCCAGCCGTCCCAGTGCACGACCTCGTCGACGCCGGGCCTGCCCGCCCGGCGGAAGTCCGTGCCCACGGTCCACGCCACGGGGGTGAGGCAGACCTGCTGCACCCGGTCGTAGGGGATGCCGAGCAGCTCGGCAGCGTCCCGTTCGCGCGCGAGATGCATGGTGGTCCAGCAGGTCCCCAACCCACGAGCACGCGCGGCCAGCATGAAGCTCCACATCGCCGGAAGCACCCCACCCAGGAGCGAGGCACTCGTCATCGCCGGCACCCCGTCCAGGCGCACCCCGTCCAGGCAGCCGATCACGATCGTGCCGACCTCGTGCAGCGCCCGCTCGAGCGCGTCCGCGGACAGCGCCGTCCGCTGCTGCCTGCGCGTCGCAGCCGGATCCGATGTGGGCACTCGGCCGATGTAGCCCGGAGAGTCGCGGTAGCTGTTGCGATAGACGTCGGAGTAGAGGTCCGCCAGCCCTTTCCGCAGCTCCGCATCGCGGACGACGACGAACCGGGTCCGTGCGACCGCCGAACCGGCAGGCGCCTGGATCGCGAGGTCGACACACTCGCGGACGAGCTCGACGGGGACCTCGCGGTCAGGGTCGAGCCGTCGGCGGACCGCCCGTGTCGTGGACAGAACCTCGTCGATGTGCATAATTTGAATCAATATCAGTTCAGGAGTGATGTCAAGACTTCTGCGCGCCTGGACCCCTCGGGAACGGAGTACGACATGACCGCACGACTGCTCGACCGGACCGTGTTGCTGACCGGCGCCACCGGCGGTCTCGGCACCGCGATCGCAGCCCGGCTTCTCGAGGAGGGTGCCGAGGTCGTCCTCACCGACGTCGACGAGGACCGCTGTGCCGAGCTCGCCGCGACGCTCGGTGGCCGCACCCGGACCGCGGCACTCGACGTGGCGTCCGAGCAGGACTGGATGGCAACGGTCGAGCGGGTCGGACGGCTGGACGGTCTCGTCAACAACGCGGGAGTCGGCAGCCCGGGTACCGTCGTCGACGAGACCCGGTCACGATGGGACGACGTCATCGCCGTCGATCAGCTGGGGACCTGGCTCGGGATGAAGTACTGCGGGCCGCTGCTGGAGGACGGCGGCGGCGCCGTCGTCAACGTCGGTTCGATCCTCGGCACGACGGGCGGGCTGGGCAACAGCATCGCCTACGCCGCCGCCAAGGGAGCCGTCCGCTCGCTGACCCTCAACGCCGCGCTGCACTGGGCCGCCCGCGGCGTGCGGGTGAACACCGTCGTCCCCGGGTTCATCGGCACCGACCAGCTCCTCGAGCGCTTCGCGGAGACCGAGCGGCACCGGTCGATGCTCGCGAACACCCCGATGGGACGGCTGGGACACCCCGCTGAGGTGGCCGCCGCCGTGGCGTTCCTGCTCAGCGACGACGCCGGGTACACGACCGGTTCGGAGTTGCTCGTCGACGGTGGTTGGTCGGCCCGCTGACCGGATCAGTCCGGGACGAGCACGGCGCGCCCGATGACCTGCCCCCGGCGCAGCCGGGCGAATGCCTGCCCCGCCTCGGACAAGGCGAATGTCGTCGTGTGCGCCGTGAGCACCCCGGCACGGGCGAGCTCCACGGTGGCGACCAGTTCGTCCCGCGAGCCCCAGAACGGCATGCGGACCACGAGTCCGGACGGAAGCGTGCCCGGCTTGCGAACCGGCAGCGTCCCTCCCCCACCACCCACCACCACGAGTTCGCCGGCGGCGCGGAGAAGCGGCACCGCGGCGTCGAGCGTGGCCTGTGCCGCGACGAAGTCCAGCACGACATCGGCGCCCCGGCCCGCCGACACCTCGGCGACCACGGCCGCGGCGGTGTCCGGCCGCGCAGCCGCGTGCGCGCCGCAGGCCCTGGCAAGCTCGAGCGCTTCCGCCCGGGTGTCCACGGCGACGACCTGCGCGCGGGTCATCGCACGCAGGATGCCGACCGCCATGTGGCCGAGCCCCCCGACCCCGATGACGACCACCACGGCGTCCGGCTCGCACAGCGCGGGGGTGCAACTCGCGACGGCGTGGTAGGAGGTCAGGCCGGCGTCGGTCAGGGCCGCCGCCGTGACGGGATCGAGGCCGTCGGCCGGCACCAGTCGTGATCGGTCGACGACGACCGCATCGGCCATGCCGCCGTCGATCCCGAGCCCGAGACCGACGGCCGGCAGCGAGGCCCGCCGATCGCAGTAGTTGGTCCGGCCGGCCACGCAACGCGGGCACCGGGCACAGCCGACGGGGGCGTGCACGACGACCTGTGTCCCGATCAGATCCTTTCCCACACCCTCCCCGGCTGCTTCGACACGCCCGCAGATCTCGTGACCGAAGGTGAACGGCAGCGGCCAGCCCATCCCGTCCCGGTCGACGACGTGCAGGTCGGAGTGGCAGATGCCGGCCGCGAGCACCTTCAGCCGGACCTCACCGGCCCCGGGTTCCGGAATCGGCAGTCCCGTCGACCCGACCGCGCCGGCGCTCGTCATCCGGAATCCCCGCATCGCTCCCCTGCCCCTCGTACCTCGCCGTCCCGCTGTCCCCGGCCCGGTCACACCGCGCTGTATCCGCCGTCGACGGGGTACGCCGCCCCGGTCACGAACGATGCTCGGCTGCTCAGCAGGAACGTCACGACGTCGGCGATCTCGGTGGGAGCAGCCGCCCGCCGGATCGGCGGTACGACGCGGCCCGGGACCCCGGAACGCGCCACCGGATCGAGCCCCGCCCGCGCGGAGCTGTTCCCGGCCAGCCCGGTGTCGACCAGGCCGGGGCACACGCAGTTCGCCCGTAGCCCGCGATCGGCGTATTCCGCCGCGAGCCCACGGGTCAGTGCCAGCACCCCTCCCTTGGAGGCGTCGTATGCCGGGGAACGGCCCGCCGCCACCAGGGATCCGACCGAGCCGACGGTGACGACGGCGGGATCCTCGCCGTCCAGGAGCGACGGCAGAGCGGCACGGACACAGAGGAAGGTGCCGGTCAGGTTGACGCCGAGGACGGTCTCCCAGGACTGCAGGGTCATCTCGGCCGTCGGCGAGCCGTCGGTGACTCCGGCGCAGGTGACCAGCCCGTCCATGCCTCCCAGGAATTCGGAGGCCGTGTCGAACGCGGCGGACACCGACGACTCGTCACGGACGTCGCAGCGCACGGGCAGGAGCCGCCCGTCCGCATCCCCGGCTGCGGAATGGTCGGGGGCGAGGTCCATGGCGACCACGGACGCGCCCTCGTCCAGCAGCCGGGCGGCGACCGCCCGCCCGATACCGCTTCCCGCCCCGGTCACCACGACACGGCGCCCGCGCGCCTCGCCCGACATCGTCATGAGCTCCTTCCGTTCGGCGATGCTGCCCGCTGCGGCCCCGACACCGTGGCCGTCACGCGGCCGATGCCGGACTGTCGGTCCGTTGCGTGTGACCGGCCAGCTCGTCCCGGGAGGTCTCGCGCATCCAGCCGACCACCAGCAGGCCGACCACTGCGGCGAACACCAGGTAGAAGCCGGGGGCCAGGGTATTGCCGGTCATCGAGACCAGGCCGGTCGCCACCACGGAGACGGCGCCCGAGCCGATGACCCCGCCGATGTTGAAACCGATCGAGACACCGCTGTACCGCACGCGGGTGGGGAACTGCTCCGTGTACACGGTGTAGACGACGCCCTGGCAGATGCCGAACGGCACGTTCAGCACGAGCGCGGCGATCGTCGCCAGGACGAGCGAACCCTGCTGCATCACCCAGAAGCACGGCACCGCGAGCACGAGGAAGCCGACGAGCCCACCGGCCAGCACCGCCCGCCGGCCGAAGCGGTCACTCATGGCGCCGGCCCACGGGATCAGGCCGATCGGCAGCAGCGTGATCAGCACGATCAACCAGAGCGACCACGTCAGCGAGTAGCCGAGCACCGCCGAGAGGTGCACGAGTAGATACACCGAGCTCAACCCGCCCGTCGTCATGGTGGCGTAGGCGATGAGCACCACCCGCAGGACGGAGCGGGGGTGGTTGCGCATGACCTCGCTGATCGGTGCCTTCGGCGGTTCCGCCTCGGCGACCATCTCCTGGAACAGCGGCGAGTCCTCGACCCGCATCCGGTAGAGGACCGCGAACACCAGGAGCGGACCGGCGACGAGGAAGGGGACCCGCCAACCCCACGCCGCCATCTGCTCGGGCGTGGTGAGCGCACTGATCGTTCCCACGACACCCGCTGCTCCGGCCAGGCCCAGCGCGATGCCGATCGAGGTCGCCGACCCGAAGAGTCCGCGCCGGCGCTGCGGCGCGGACTCGGTCGCCAGCGACGCGGCACCGCCGATCTCTCCGCCCGCGGAGAAGCCCTGAGCCATCCGCAGGACGGTGAGCAGGATCGGCGCCAGCACACCGATCTCGGCGTAGGTCGGGAGCAGCCCGGTGACGACCGTCGCGACTCCCATCACGGCAACCGTCACCATCAGGACCGACCGGCGGCCCCGGCGGTCGCCGAGCCGGCCGAAGAAGAAGCCGCCCAGCGGGCGCGCGAGGAACCCGCTCGCCGCGATACCGAGCGTGCCGAGCAGCCCGATCAGGCCGTCCGCGGTGGGGAAGAACAGCGGCGCGAGAACGACTGCCAGGTAGCCGTAGATCGCGAAGTCGTAGTACTCGATCGCAGTGCCCACCGCGGCTGCGGTGCTGGCCCGGCGTCCCACCCGCTCGGCGGACCCGGGAGATGACTGTGACATCGGCGCTCCTTTGCGCGTGCGAGTGGCGCGACACATCCTCGACCGAAGTTACGCCTAAACTGACCTCAGTTCAATCCGTTCGGCCGCATCGTCGGCCGCGGCCAGCGCGAGAACCATGGCCGGGGCGAGGCCCCCGGCGTAGGCGTCGCGATACAGACCGCCGATGTCGGAGCCCGCAGCACGCAGACCGGGGATCACGTCACCGGTGTCCCTCAGCACCCGCCCCCGGCCGTCGACCCGGACACCGGCGAAGGGGAACGTGATCGCCGCCGTCGCCTCCAGCACGTAGTAGGGCGGCTCGTCGAGCGGGCGCGCATCCTCGGCCCGGCCGGGCGTCGGGTCACCGGACAGGGTTCGCGCGAGCTCCGCAGCGATGCGCTCGCCGTCGTACCCCCACTCCGGCGGCATGCTCGCGAAGTCCTCGACGGAGTCGGCGACCACGGCGCGGGCCCCCCGTCGGCCCGCCAGCGCGAACTTGTCGTTCGCCGGCCCGCCCTCGACGTAGGAGGTCAGGACGTGCTCGCGGTAGCCCTTGGCGTCGGTGACCAGCAGACCGCGCGCCTCGGGCTGGTCCACGAGCGCCATCGTGGTGAGGTGGTCGCCGAGCGTCTCGTCGACGAATCGTTCGCCGTGCAGGTTGAACAGCACCGCGTGCTCGCTGTAGTAGAGCGCCAGCTCGACGAAGAGCTCGGGGGTGAGCGTGACACCGGTCGGCACCAGGTGCCCGTAGAACCCACCGCCACTGTTGACGACCACTCCGCCGACCGCCTCGGCGAGGCGGAGGCCGGCGCCGGCGCTGTGCGGGTTGGACCGCAGCGGGATGTCCGTCGCGCAGCGGTGGACGTGGACCGCCCGCAACCCGCGGTCGGCCTGGAAACCACCGGTCGCCAGCAGCGTCGTGCCGGCCCGCACCGTCCGCCGCGTTCCGTCCGCGAGGACGAGGTCCGCACCACGGATCCGCCCCTCGTCGTCCGGACACAGCCGCTCCGTCCGCGCCCCGAGCAGGAGCTCCCCCTCTGCGACGACCCTCGACCGGCACCCCTCGATGAACGCGGACGTGTCGAACTGGTGACCGGTCCCGTACCTCAGCACCGGAACAGCGGGACCACACGGCACCCCCAGGTCACGGACGAAGTCCAGCGCTGCGGGAAAACCCTCGACCACGGCGGCGCGCAGGTCCGGGTCGCCCTGTGGGTTCACCTCGTCCATCACCTCGTGACTCGGCGCCGACCAGAGATAGCCCGCGTACCGCGCGGAGCCGCCCACCTCGGCGGCCTTCTCCACCAGCACGACACGCAGACCGCGCCGGATCGCCCGGACAGCCGCGGTGAGCCCCGCCATGCCACCTCCGATCACGAGGAGATCGACGTCGTCCGGGGTGTGCGTAGAGCTCACATGTCCTCCTGTAGCCATGATGGAAAAATAGCTGAAGCAACTTCAATTCAGGATTACTTCAGGCTCGGCTCCGGTCAAGCGTGCCGCCACATGTCCCCTCTGCGATCCGGGCCGACCCTCCACGAGCAGCGGTCCCACCCACCGAATTCGCAGTGACTCCAATCCCAACTTCAGGGGTTGGGTTTCCTTCTCGACCGGGCTACCGTCGCCCCATGACCGGATCGACACTGCTGACCACGCGGGGGCACATCGACCTCCAACGCGTCGCGTCGGCGCTCTGTCGTCCCTCCCGCTCCCGCCGGTAACGCGCCGTCACCCGCGCACCGGTCACTGATCATCGAGTAGGCCGATCACCGAGTGCCGCTGATCCCCGGCCGCAGGGCGACCTCCGGCCCCAGCTGACCCTGGTCCCTCGTGATCATCGGCTGCTGCCGATCACCGTTCGTCACCGGCACCGGCACCGGCACCGGCACCGGGCCGGCCCCGCAGCTGACCGCACCGGCTCGACCGGTCCGCGGTCCAGCGGGCCGCGCCACCCGGCCCCGGCACCCGGCCCCGGGACCCGTCGCCCGGCCATCACGAGGCCCACCGCATCCGCCCCGACCACCTCCAGGGGAGCCCCATGACCACGACCGCCGAACGGGCCCGCGCCCAGGCCCCGCCCGACGTCGAGATCCTCCGCACCCGGCATGAACGAGGCCCGAGCCGGGTGCCGCGCTGGCTGGTGAAGACCGCCTCGCCGGTCGTGCTCGTCGCGTTGTGGCAGCTGCTGTCCAGCACCGGCGTGCTGCCCCGCGACGTCCTCGCCTCCCCCGCCGTCGTCCTCTCCACCGCCGCCGACATGTGGGCCGAGGGAACGGTGCAGAGCGCCGTCGGCGTCTCCCTGCTGCGCGTCCTGGCCGGGATCGCGATCGGGCTGGTCACCGCCGTCGTGCTCGCCACACTCTCGGGCCTGTTCCGCCGCGGCGAGGACGTGATCGACGCGCCGGTCCAGATGCTGCGCACCGTGCCGGTGATCGGCCTGATCCCGCTGCTGATCATCTGGTTCGGCATCGGCGAGGAGCCGAAGATCGTCCTGATCGCGCTGGCCGTGACGTTCCCGCTGTACATGAACCTCTTCGGCGGGATCCGCAACGTCGACGCCACGCTGGTGGAGGCCGCGCGCACCCTCGGACTCGGCTGGTTCGGCCAGGTCCGGCACGTGATCCTGCCGTCGGCGATGCCGCAGTTCCTGATCGGACTGCGCTACGCCCTCGGCACCGCGTGGCTGGCACTGGTGTTCGGCGAGACGATCAACGCGACCTCGGGCATCGGGTACGAGATGAACACCGCCCGGGAGTTCTTCCAGACCGACGTGATCGTCGTCTGCCTCGCCCTCTACGCACTGCTCGGACTGCTCGGCGACGCCGTCGTGCGGCTGCTGGAGAGGGGGTTCCTGTCGTGGCGACCGGCGTTCAGCGGGCAGTGAACCCGGTGGCGGTCCGCGGCCTGAGCCGCCGCTTCGGCGACCGCACCGTGCTCACCGATCTCGATCTCGACATCGAGCCGGGCCAGTTCGTGGCGCTGCTCGGCGCGTCCGGCTGCGGCAAGTCCACCCTGTTGCGGATCCTCGCCGACCTCGACCACGACGTCACCGGCGAGGTCACCGTCGCGAAGCGGCGCGCCGTCGGGTTCCAGGCGCCCCGGCTGCTGCCGTGGAAGACGGTGTGGCGCAACGTCGTCATGGGTCTGCCCGGCCGGCCGGACCGGGCCCGCGCGGAGGCGGCGCTGGACGAGGTCGGCCTGTCGCACCGCACCGACGTGTGGCCGAAGGTGCTCTCCGGCGGCGAGGCCCAGCGTGCCGCGCTGGCCCGTGCCCTGGTCCGTGAGCCCGACCTGCTGCTGCTCGACGAGCCGTTCTCCGCGCTCGACGCGCTCACCCGCATCACCGCGCGGCGGCTCGTGGAGGAGCTGTGGCAGCGGCACGGCTGCGCGGTCCTGCTCGTGACCCACGACGTCGAGGAGGCGCTCGTGCTCGCCGACCGCGTGCTCGTCATGGACCGGGGGCGGATCGACCACGACGCCCTCGTGCCCCTCGACCGCCCGCGCGACGTCACCCACCCCGACTTCCAGCGCCTGCGTGCCGAGCTGCTCGGCCGCCTCGGCGTCCACTAGGAGGAACCGTGTCCGTCGAGTTCATCGGCATGATCGGGACCCAGGAGGTCTCGGAGATCCACCCCGCCGCCGGCCCGGTGATCGACCGCGCCACCGTGCGCGAGTTCGTCGCCGCGCACGAGGAGGCCGGCTTCGACAAGGTGCTGGTGGGGCACTCGTCGTCCACACCGGACGGTCTGCAGGTCGCCGCGTACGCTGCCGCACACTCGGAGCGGCTCGGGTTCCTCGTCGCGCACCGGCCCGGGTTCACCGCGCCGACCCTCGCGGCCCGTCAGTACGCCACGCTCGACCACTTCTCCGGTGGCGGCCGGGTCGCGATGCACGTCATCTCCGGCGGCAGCGACGTCGACCAGCGCCGCGACGGCGACTGGCTGGACAAGGACGAGCGCTACGCCCGCACCGACGAGTACCTGTCCGTGGTGCGTCGCACCTGGTCCGAGCCGGGGGCCTTCGACCAGCACGGCGAGCACTACCGCGTCGCCGGCGTGAACCAGGAGGTCCGGCCGCTCGCGCCGATCCCGGTCTACTTCGGTGGCTCGTCCGAGGCGGCCTACCGGGTGGGCGGCCGGCACGCCGACGTCTTCGCGCTCTGGGGCGAGCCCCTCGCGGGCACCGCCGAGCAGATCACCCGGGTGCACGAGGCGGCCCGCGCCGCCGGGCGCGCCGAGCCACCGCGGATCAGCGTGTCGTTCCGCCCGATCCTCGGCGACACCGAGGAGCAGGCGTGGGCCCGCGCGCACGACATCCGGGACCGGATCGTCGCCGCGAAGGGCGGCCACGGGTCCTTCACCGGGTCCCGGATGCGCGAGGCCGGAGCCCCCGCCAACGTCGGCTCGCAGCGGCTGCTCGCCGCGGCGGAGGCCGGGGAGGTCCACGACCGGTGCCTCTGGACGGCGACCGCCGCGGCCTCCGGTGCGGCAGGCAACTCGACCGCGCTCGTCGGCACCCCCGACACCGTCGCCGCGGCACTGGCCGACTACGTCGACATCGGCGTCGGCACGCTGCTGATCCGCGGCTACGACCCGGTCGCCGACGCCCGCCGCTACGGCCGTGAGCTGCTACCCGCGGTGCACGCGGAGCTGGCCCGGCGCGGCGCGGCCGTGGGGGTGCCGGCGTGAGCGCCCCCGCTCCCGCCGCCCCGGCCCGCTGGACGCCGGACGGCACCTCGCGCGGCACCGTCGTCGTGCTCACCGGTCGCGGTGAGCATCCCGGCGTCTACGCCCGCCTCGGCAGGCGGCTCGCGTTCGACGGCTGGACGGTCGCCGCATCGTCTCCCGGCGCGACCGGAACGGACGTCGCCGCGGTCCTCGACGGAGCGACCGGGGCCCGGGTCCTGCTCGGCTCGGACACCGGGGCGCTGCTGGCCTGGGAGCTCGCCGCCGACGGCTCCGTCGAGCTCGACGCCCTGGTCCTGGCCGCGCTCCCGGCCGCGCCGCCGGACCCGGCACCGCCACGAAGCCACGAGGACGAGCTCGACGCCCGCACCGCCTGTCCGGTGCACCGCGGCATCCTCGAGGCCGACCCGGGGTTCCGGTGGGGCGCACTCGACGAGGCACCTCCCCCGGTGCCGTCGGCCGCGCTGCCCGACGTGCCGGTGCTCTGGCTGCACGGCGACGCCGATCCGGTCGCCCCGGCCGCCGCGGTCCGCGCGCTGGCCCGGGACACCGACGACCTCGCCGTCGTCGCCGACGGGGTGCACGACGTGCTCAACGACCAGTTCCACCGGATCGTCGCCGCCCGGCTGGTGCAGTTCCTGGAGAAGGTCGCCAAGGGCGCGGCGTTCGTCGCCCCCGCCGCGGCCGCACCCGCGGGGGGCCGGCGCGCCGCGCCGCTCACCGTGTCCGCCCGGCTCGACCACGCCCTGCGGGCACTCGCCGAGCTGGTGGCCGCCGGGGACGGCACCGTCACCTGCGACGCCATCGCCCGCGCCCGCGGGATCCCGCTGAACTCGCTGGTCAACATCATGCTGCAGCTGCGCCGGGCCGGTCTCGTGACCAGCAGGCGCGGCTGCGAGGGCGGCTACCGGCTCGCCCGCCCGGCGGACGAGATCACCGTCGCCGACGTCGTCCGGGCCACCGAGGGGGCACTCGCCGCCATCCGTGACACCGGCCCCGCCGCCGTCCTCTGGGCGGATCTCGAACGCACCGTCGCCGACTTCCTCACCGGCCACACCCTGACCGTCCTCACCCCGGAGAGCACCCCCCGATGAGCAGCACCACCGATCCCTTCCACCCCGATCTCGGACCCGGCACCGACGCGACCCCGCCGGCGCACGCCCGGGTGCACCTGGTCCGCGGCGCCGATCTGTCCGCCGACACCGCGCAGACCAGCGGGATGTCCCGGCGGGAAGCCGTCAGCGGCCGCACCGTCGGCTCGCACAAGCTCTGGACCGGCGAGACGCACGTCGCCCCCGCCACGAACTCCGGCGACCACCACCACGGCGAGGCCGAGACGTCGATCTACGTGGTCAGCGGCCGCCCGCGGTTCGTGTTCCACGACGGCACCGGCGAGGTCGTTCTGCAGACCGAGCCGGGCGACTACGTGTTCGTCCCGCCCTACGTCCCGCACCGCGAGGAGAACCCCGACCCCGACAACCCGGCGGTCGTCGTGATCTCGCGCAGCACCCAGGAGGGGATCGTCGTGAACCTCCCCGCGCTCACCCCGCTCACCGATCCGGAGACCGCACCGTGACCCGCCGGCTCATCCTGCCCGCACTCCTGTCCACGCTGGCCGTGGTGCTCGCCGGCTGCTCCGGCGCCTCCGACGACGGCCCGGCCGACCTCTCGCAGGTCACCCTGCGGGTCGGCGACCAGGCCGGGATCCAGCAGGCGGTCGTCGAGGCATCCGGTGCGCTGGAGGGGACGCCGTACACGGTCGAGTGGGCGCAGTTCCCGGCCGCCGCGCCGGTGCTGGAGGCACTGCGCGGCGAGGCGATCGACGCCGGCATCGCCGGTGACGCGCCCACGCTGACGGCGCTGTCGTCCACCGACCGGATCAGGATCGTCGAGGCCACGCGGTCACCGAGCCAGGGCGGGCTGGCCCTGCTCGTCGGCCAAGACTCGCCGATCCGCTCGGTCGCCGACCTGCGCGGGAAGACCGTCTCCCCGACCACCCAGGGCAGCATCGGCCACTACCTGCTGCTGCGTTCCCTGGAGGAGGCCGGCGTGCCACCCGCGGAGGTGAACATCTCGTTCCTGCAGCCGGTCGACGCGGCCGCCGCGATGAACTCCGGCGCGATCGACGCCTGGTCCACCTGGGATCCCTACACCGCGGTGGCCCAGCAGGAGTCCGGCGCCCGGATCCTGCGCGACGCCGAGGGGCTCGGCACCGGGCTGACCTTCCTGAACGCCAACACCGCGGCCCTCGAGGACGCCGGCACCCGCGCCGCGCTCACCGACTTCACCGAGCGCTACGCCCGGGCGCTGCAGTGGGCCAGGGAGAACCCGCAGGACAACTCGGCGATCTACGCGACGCTGACCGGCCGGCCCGCCGCCGTCGCCGACCTGATGGCCGACCGGGCCCAGCGGGCGACCGAGCCGCTCTCGCCGGAGCTGACCGCCGAGCTGCAGGAGGTCGCCGACCGTTATGTCGGCTACGACGTGCTGCGCAACCCGGTCGACGTCGCGTCGGCCATGGAGGACCTCGGCGCCCCGGCACCCTGATCCGCGCCGGTCAGCCCGGTGCCCCCGGAAGGACGCTCACGGCGACGTCGACGATGTCGGCACGTGGCTCGAGCCGGGGTACCTCGGCGATCGGCACCCACCGTGCGAAGTCGGTCGTGCCACCCACTTCGGTGGTCCCCAGCTCCCCGCCCGTGATGGTGGCAGCGAGGACGAAGCGCTGGGAACGCCACGGACGACGATCACCTGTGCGTGGCGCGGTGACGTGGTGCTCGGCGAGGACCTGCCCGACGTCCACCCGGTAGCCGGTCTCCTCCCACACCTCCCGGACGACCGCGGCCCGGATGGACTCGTCGAACTCGACCCCGATGATCACCGGTCGTGGAGGGGAGCGAACGGCACCTCGGGGAACACCGTCGTTCCCCCGGTGTTGCACCGGTAGGAGACCGCACGAGGAGTCGGAGGCCCCCTCATGCCGCGCAAGCAGATCCACCTCGCCGCACACTTCCCGGGCGTCAACAACACCACGGTCTGGAGCGACCCGGCGTCGGGCAGCCACATCGAGTTCGAGTCGTTCGCACACTTCGCGCGGACCGCCGAGCGGGCCAGGTTCGACTTCCTGTTCCTCGCCGAGGGGCTGCGGCTGCGCGAGCATCGCGGGCAGATCTACGACCTGGACGTGGTGGGCCGGCCGGACACCTTCACCGTCCTGAACGCGCTGGCCGCGGTCACCGACCGGCTCGGCCTGGCCGGGACGATCAACTCGACCTTCACCGAGCCGTACGACGTCGCCCGCCAGTTCGCGAGCCTGGACCACCTCTCGGGCGGGCGCGCGGCGTGGAACGTCGTCACCTCGTGGGACGCGTTCACCGGGGAGAACTTCCGCCGGGGCGGATTCCTGCCCAAGGACGAGCGCTACTCGCGGGCGAAGGAGCAGCTCGCCGCCACCTCCGCGATCTGGGACTCCCGGACCGGGCCGGACGATCGTGGCGGTTTCGCGTTCCGCTCCGACCAGTTCGACATCCACGGCCGGTTCGCGCTGCCGCGCAGCCCACAGGGCCGCCCGGTGATCCTGCAGGCCGGGGACTCCGAGGAGGGCCGCGAGTTCGCCGCGGCGTCGGCCGACGCGATCTTCTCCCGGCACGCCGAGCCGGAGGCGGGGCGGGCGTTCCTGGCCGACGTCAAGGGGCGCCTCGCCCGCTACGGCCGCGGGTGGGACGACCTCAAGATCCTTCCGGCGGCGACGTACGTGCTGGGCGACACCGACGCCGAGGCCGCCGAGCGCGCCGAGACGGTCCGGTACCAGCAGGTCAGCCCGCAGACGGCGATCGTGTTCGCCGAGCAGCTGTGGAACACCGACCTCTCGGGCCGGGATCCGGACGGCCCGCTGCCGGAGTTCGACCCGGTCGAGGGCGAGCTCGTCTCGCAGGGCCGGGCCAGTGTGCGGCAGTACCGGGACCCGAAGACCGTCGCCGACCAGTGGCGGGCGCTCGCGGCGGAGAAGAAGCTGTCACTGCGCGAGACCGTGATCGAGGTGACCGGCCGGCACACCTTCGTCGGCAGCCCGGCGACGGTCGCCGCGGCGATCGACGACGCCGTGCAGTCCGACGCCGCGGACGGCTACGTCCTCGTTCCGCACGTCACTCCCGGCGGGCTGGACGAGTTCGCGGACCAGGTGGTCCCCCTGCTGCAGGAACGCGGCTCCTTCCGCACCGACTACGCCGGTACGACGCTGCGCGAGCACCTCGGCCTGCCCCCTGTCGCGACGACGACCGATCCGACGCAGGCCGCCGTCGCGGCGCCGGGAGCCTGACGGGCCCGGGCGCTCAGGTCCGGTGGTCCTCGTCGTCGTCGCGCTTCTCCCCTTCGCTCTCGTAGTAGCCCTCCCGCTTCGCGCGGACGGCGATCATCGCCATCGCGAACGGGATGCCGAGCAGCAGGCCGAACGACAGCAGCCCGGCCAGCCACTCGCCCGGGACCAGCACGAGCACGATCACGCCGATCGCGACGCCCTGCAGGATCCGGTCGAGCGGGGCGCGATCGACGGCGCCACGCGCGCCACCGGTGGACTCCAGCGAGGACATCTCGGAGTTCAGGTCGGGGTCGGACCTGCTCAGCTCGCTCTCCAGGTCCGAGAGCGAACGCTCCTCCGCGCGGTTCAGCGGACGGGCGAACGGGCGAGGTTCCGGATCCGGCGCACCCCCGGCCGGCTGCGGCGGCGGGGGCGGGGGCGGCAGGGGCGGTGGCGTGACAGACATGATCTTCCTCCTCGGTGCCGGCGTGGCCGGCCTTCCGAGCAACCCGTCGGACCCCTCTCATGCTATCGAAACGGACAAAGCTCCGCGCGCCCGCGAAACCGCGAGAGTTCCGGGGTGGTCTACTCCTCGGTGGACCGGCCGTGGCCCGAGGTCCGGGTGAGCTCGCGCCCGTCCTTCTCCTCCGCGGCCCGCTTGCGCGACACGACGAGGCTGGCGATCGCGGCGACGGCGATCGTGCCGGTGATGACGAGCAGCGACAGCCAGATCGGCACCTCGGGGACCGGCACCGGCTGTCCGCCGTTGATGAACGGCACGTTGTTCTCGTGCAGCGCGTGCAGGGTCAGCTTCACGCCGATGAAGGCGAGGATGACGGCCAGGCCGTGCGCCAGGAAGATCAGCCGCTCCAGCAGCCCACCGATGAGGAAGTAGAGCTGGCGCAGACCGAGCAGGGCGAACGCGTTCGCGGTGAAGACCAGGAACGGCTCCTGGGTCAGGCCGAAGATCGCGGGGATCGAGTCGAACGCGAACAGCAGGTCGGTCAGCCCGATCGCCACGATGACCAGCGCCATCGGGGTCAGCAGCCGCTTGCCGTCGATCCGGGTGGTGAGCTTCGCGCCGTCGTACTCGGTCGAGGTCGGGAGCACCCTGCGGACCATGCGGATCAGCCGGGAGTCGCCCGCGTCGCCCGCGTCCTGCTCGTGCCCGCCCGACAGGGCCTCCTTGATCTGAGAGTACGCCAGCCAGAACAGGACGATCGCGAAGAGGTAGAACACGGCGACGAAACGCTCGATGATCACCGCGCCGACCGCGATGAACGCACCTCGCATGACGATCGCGATCGCGATGCCGATCAGCAGCACCTTCTGCTGGTGCACCTTGGGCACCGCGAACGCCGTCATGATCAGCAGGAAGACGAACAGGTTGTCGACCGACAGTGCCTTCTCGGTCAGCCAGCCGGCCATGTACTCGCCGCCGTACTGCCAGCCGGAGAAGACGCCGACGCCGACGCCGAAGAGCAGGGCGAGCGCGATGTAGCCGGCCGACCAGATCGCCGACTCGCGCAGTGTCGGCTCGTGCGGGTCGCGGGCGTGCCCGACGAAGTCGAACACGAGCATGCCGATGATGGCGGCGACGGTCGCCAGCCATACCCAGAGCGGAACGTTCACAGGGGTTTCCTCCAGCGCAGGATCGAGCACTGAAGGTCTCCTCCGCCCGCTGATCGCGGACCGGCCCCACCGGGAACAGCTCGTCCTGATTCCGTGGTGACGGCGGCGCCGTGTCGGGAGTACTCCCCTTCGTGGGGAGAACGCTAGGGCACGGTGCTCGATCTTCGACAGTCCGGAGGATCGCGACCTTCGTCACCGCTGTCCGTTTCGCCCCTGGGGCGCTGCTTCTCGGAGCGGGACCCTGCGGGCTCCTCGCGCACCCGCCCGGCCGGGGTCAGCCGGTGGCCAGCCGCACGGTGGCGCCGCCGCGGACCGGCTGCTGAACCGGCCGCGGGGGTGCCGGCAGGCGCCGGACGACGGTGCCCCGGGCGGGTGCTGCCCGCACCACCGGCAGTGGGCCGCTGCCGAGCTCCCGCGGTGCCGGAGCCCCCTCGGCCGGGACGTGGGCCGGGCGGGCCGGCAGCTCGGGCAGCGCGGGCAGGGCGGCGGCACCGGCCGGCAGCAGGCGGAGCAGGGCGGGCGCGTCCCGGAACGGGGTCGGCACCGGCGACGGCCGGGTGTGCCCGGCTCCGTGGTGGGGCTCCGGCCGGGCGCACCGCTCGCGGCCCGCGACCTTCGCGGCCAGCCGCAGTGCCGTCCGCGGCGAGGCCAGACACCCGGTGAGCGCGCGGTGGAGCCGGCCGGGCGCGGACAGCGTGCGGCCGCGGTCCAGGTCGTCGAGCGAGCGGCGTACGACCATCCGCAGCTCCGTCCACGGCGGTCCCGCCGGGTCGTCGTGGCCGCGGATCCGCCCGGCGTCGACGGCGGTGACCGTCACCCCGGTCCCCTGCAGCGACGCGGCGACGGTGCCGGTGAACGCCGGCACCCAGGACTGCGCGGCATCGTGGTCGTTGCCGCTCGACGGCGGAGGGCCTGCGACGTTGAGGATCCCGCCGCGGCCGCGGGCGGCCATCACCGACGCGGCCGCCCGGGTCAGCCGCAGCACTGCGGCCGTGGTCGCCTCGGCCTCGGCGCCGGCGTTGTTCACCAGCAGCTCGATCGGCGGGGCGGGATCGGCGATCCGCCGCTCGACCGCTGCCGGCCCGGCCGGGTCGGTGAGGTCCGCGGCGAGCGTCTCGACGATGGCGCCGGTGGCGCGGCCGATCCGTTCGGCCGTGGCGGCCAGCCGGTCGGCGTCCCGGGCGACCAGGACGATCGAGTACCCGCGTTCGGCGAGCTCGCGGGCGTAGGCCTCGCCGAGTCCGCGGCTTCCCCCGGTGACCAGTGCTGTCGGCATGCGTCGCACAGTAGGGACCGTTCGCTGTGCGGCCACTGAGAACCTGTGCGGCCACTGAGAACTTGTGTGGCCACTGAGAACGGCCGACGATCCGGCACCGGGACGCGGTCGGCCTCCCCACGCGGCCGGTTGTCCCGCTCGATCACGACGGCTACCGTGGCCGGTCCCGGTTCCACGCCCCGTTCGGAGAACCGTGGCTCGATCCGTTCAGCACGCAGCGGACCCCGCATCAGCCGTAGGCGAAGGCGAGGCAGTCCATGCGCACCCGCACCCGTCCCACTGCGACCGCCCCCACCCGCGACGGCCGGCACGGCTACGACCACCTCGTCCCGGTCCTGGAACAGCTCGCCGCCACCCCCGTCGCGGACGCGGACCGCCGGGCGCTGCGCGAGCACGTCATCCGGGAGTTCCGCCCGCTGGTGCGCAACCTGTCCCGGCGGTTCGCCCAGGGCGGGAACAGCGCCGAGGACATCGAGCAGGCAGGGATGCTCGGCCTGGTCAAGGCCATCGACCGCTACGACCCGGCGGCCGCGACCGGCGGCCCGCTCGGCTTCCTGGTGCCGAGCATCCGCGGCGAGATGAAGCGGTATCTGCGGGACCGGTCCTGGGCCGTCCGGGTGCCGCGCGACCTCAAGGACCTCGCCGTCCGGGTCCGGAGCACGGCCGACACGCTCGGGCAGCGCCTGGGCCGGGCGCCGCGGCCGTCCGAACTGGCCCGCGAACTGGATGTGACCACCGACGAGGTGATCGACGCCCTCGGCGCGCTCGACTCGCACCACGCCCGCTCGCTGGACGCGCGCACCGGGGACGGGTCCGGAGACGGCGGCGGGGACGGCGGCGGCACCCCGCTCGGCGAGCTGATCGGCGGCGAGGACCCGGGCCTCGAGGTCGCCGCGCACCGTGCGGAACTGCACGCGGTGATCGGCGCCCTGCCCGAGCGGGAGCGGCGGATCCTGATGATGCGGTTCTTCGGTGACAGCACCCAGTCGCAGATCGCGGCACAGCTGGGCATCTCGCAGATGCACGTGTCCCGCCTGCTGTCGCGCACGCTGACGCAGCTCCGTGAGCAGCTCACCGAGCACGACTGACGACGCTCAGCCGGGCATCGTCTCCCCACCGACCGGGGCGAGCACCTCCCCGGTGTAGTACGACGACAGCGCCGGAGCCGCGAAGAACACGTAGGACGGGGCGATCTCGTCCGGAGCGGCCGGCCGGCCCATGGGGACCTGCTCCCCGAAGCCCTCGACCTTCCCCTCGGGCATCGTCGCCGGGATCAGCGGCGTCCACACCGGGCCGGGTGCGACGCAGTTGACCCGGATCCCACGCGGTGTCAGCGACTGCGCGAGCGAGTACGTCAGCGACTGCACGGCGCCCTTGGTGGCCGAGTAGTCGATGAGGGACTTGTTGCCCCGCAACCCGTTGACCGACCCGGTGTTGATGATCGCGCCACCGTCGGGCAGATGGTCCAGCGCGGCCCTGGTGACGCGGAAGAAGCTGTGCACGTTCACCTCGAAGGTGCGCAGCCACTTCTCGTCGGAGATCTCCGACAACGAGTCGTACGGTTCCTGGGTCGCGATGTTGTTGACCAGTGTGTCCAGCCGGCCGAGCTCCTCGACGGTACGGCCGACGATCTGCGAACAGTGCGCGGCGTCGCCGAGGTCGCCGGGCAGCAGCAGGCACCGGCGTCCCTGCGCCCGTACCAGCTCCGCGGTGTGCTCGGCATCGGCGTGCTCGGTCAGGTAGGCCACCGCGACGTCCGCGCCCTCCTTCGCGAAAGCGACCGAGACCGCACGGCCGATGCCGGAGTCGCCCCCGGTCACCAGGGCGACGGTGCCGTCGAGCAGGCCGCGCCCCCGGTAGTCGCGCATCTCGTCGCGGGGATGCGGCTCCATCTCGCCGGTGCTCCCGGGTGGGGTCTGCTGCTGGGCGGGCGGGCTGTCGGTCACGCGTGCTCCCTCGTGTCGGTTGGTGACGCGGCTACCCCCGGACCCGGCGCGGCAAACGGCGGCCGGGGCGCTCGGGCCGGATGCGGTCATCGGGGATTCCGTACGGCGTCTGCGGGTAACCACGCACCGGAACCGACACTGGAGGTGAACCGTGCGACACGGTGAATCCGGCCGCGGGCAGGCCGACCTGCACCCGCACGACCACGTCGACCGGATGGCCCCGGACCCGCGTCCGGGCCCCGGGGCAGCGGCCTCGCCGGACGTGCTCCCCGAGCGCCCCGGCCGACCACCCGCCTCGAGCGACGGCGACGGCGACGGCGCGGCCCCCGCCGGCCCGGAGCACGACCCTGCCCCCGACCTGCCCGAAGCCGGGCGGTACCGGTCACCGGAACCGGGCGCGGACCCGTCCGGAGCGGTCGCGCCGGTGACCGGGACCGTGGTCGTCGGCGTCGACGGCACGCCCGCATCGACGGCCGCGCTGACCTGGGCGCGCAGTGTGGTGGGCGTTGGTGCCCGGATCGTCGCGGTGACCACGTGGCAGGAGCCGGTACAGACGTCCCCCATCGGTGCGCGCGGTGGTCACCGCAGGCAGTCCGACGCGGAGCGGATGCTGGACGACACCCTGCGCGGCGCCGGCATGACGGACGGGGTGGAGCGGGTGGTCGAACGCGGCCGCCCGGGCACGGTCCTGGCCGAACGGTCCCGCGACGCACAGCTGCTCGTGCTCGGCAACCGCCGGCGCGGCCCGCTCAGCGCCGTCGGATCGGCCGTGCAGGACTGCTTGCGACACGCATCCTGCCCGGTCGTGGTGATCCCGGACGGCCCGGCGGCCGACACCGACTGACCGATCGACGGTGACCGGAGGCCCGATGCCGGCCGTGAGCGCACGACGAGAGGAGCACCGATGGACCCCGAGAGGGCACGGACCCTGCTGCACGAGGAACTGGCCTGGACGGCGGAGACCGCCGATCTGGCCACCGAGGACGCGCCCGCCGGACCGGATGCGGATCGCCTGGCCGCGGGCACGGACTTCGGGGACTCCGGCTCCCGCGCCACGGAGTCCATGGACCACGACCTCACGGTGAACACCCTGCGCGGGCGCCGGGAGCGGGTGGAGGAGGCGCTCGCCCGGCTGGACCGGGGCGAGTACGGGCGGTGCGCCGTCTGCGGCGCCGAGATCGACGACGAGCGCCTGGAGATCCGTCCGGAGACCGACCGCTGCCGCGAGCACCCCGAGGACGACCGGCAGATGCCCGGCCCGGTCGAGAGCTGAGCCGTCAAGAATCGAGCGGGTCGGGAACCGAGCGGGGCGAGCACAGGGCGGGACGAGCACAGGGGGCACGAGAACCGAGCGCGGACGAGTACGGCCCGGACCCCGAGGATCCACCTCCTCGGGATCCGGGCCGTTCGGCGGTCCGGGTTGCCTCGCCGGTCCGGGCCGCTCGCCGATCCGGGCTATCTCGCCGGCCCGAGCCGTTCGCCGGTCCGGGCTACCTCGCCGGTCCGGGCTACCTCGCCGGTCCGGGCTACCTCGCCGGTCCGGGCTACCTCGCCGGTCCGGGCTACCTCGCCGGTCCGGGCTACCTCGCCGGTCCGGGCTACCTCGCCGGCCCGGACCGGCCGGTCCGGACTACGCGGTCGCGCCCTCGGGGTGCACCCGGTGCCTGCCCTCCGCGAACTCCTCGATGATCTTCGCGCAGAACGCGTCGAGGTCGTCCGGGTTGCGGCTGGTCACCAGACCCTCGTCCGTGCAGACCTGCTCGTCGACGACGGTCGCGCCGGCGTTGCGCAGGTCGGTCCGGATGCTCGGGTACGACGTCAGCGTCCGTCCCCGGACGACGTCGGCCTCGACCAGCGTCCACGGGCCGTGGCAGATCGCGCCGACCGGCTTGCCCGCGGCGAAGAACGCCCGGACGAAGCCGACCGCTTTCTCGTCCACCCGCAGGTTGTCCGGGTTGACGGTGCCGCCGGGCAGTACGAGCGCGTCGTAGTCGTCGGCGGAGACGTCGCCGACCGCCCTGTCGACCTCGAACTTCTCGGCCGGGTTGATGTCGCTGTTCATCGACTGGATCGGGTCGGTCGACAGGGAGACCAGCTCGACCCGGGCCCCGGCCTTGCGCAGCTCCTCGCGAGGGCGCGTCAGCTCCACCTGCTCCACACCGTCCGCGGCCAGGATCGCGACCGTCCGTCCCTGGAGTTCGTTCGCCACCGTGGGTTCCTCCGTTCTTGTCGATGCCTCATCGGGGACCTCCCTCGGCTTCCCGCTGGGGCGCGCTCCAATCCCGCCGGCCGACCCCGTCACGCCGCGGTGTGCCTGCGCCGGCGCCGGGTACCCGTCCGGTACCGGCACGATCGAGGAGGTACCGATGAACGCCGAGCGGGAACGGCGCCGCGAGGGCTACCGGCAGGGTCTGCCCGACCACCACGACCCCACGGCGGGGATCGGCGGCGCGCCACCGGCCCACAGCGCGCTCACCCTGCGCGCGGTGCTCGCCGGATTCGGGTTCGTCGTCGCAGCCGTCGGCGCCGTACTCGCGGCGACGGCCGGAATCACCTGGTTCGCCGTGGTGCTCGCGGTGATCGCGGTCGTCGCGCTCGTCGATCTGATCTGGATCCTGTACCGCAAGCGCCGCGGTGAGCCCGGCTGATCTCGCCGTTCTGCTCAGCCGCCCGGCTGACGGGTACCGGTCGGCACGGCCGGCCCGTCGTCCGGGGACGCCCCGCCGACCCGCTGTGCCGCCTCGACGCACGTCGCGGCCCGGATGACGGCGGGTGCCTCGGAGTCGAGGCCGTACAGCTGCGGGCCGGGCAGGTCCGGGGTGAGCGCGCGGGCGTCGTCGGTGACGGCGGCGAAACCCGCCCGGCCGTACGCCCAGACCGCGCGGTCGCCGTCGCTCTCGGCCAGGTCCTCGCCGACCACCGGGGCGGCGAGCAGGGCCAGGCCTTCATCGGGGACGACGTAGCGTTCGTCGGCAGCCACGGCACCGGCGGGCAACGCACCGGCGAGCGCGTCGAAGTCGGTCGCCCGCGCCGGGGCGCAGGACCGGAGCGCCGCCCCGGGGTCGGTGGCGGCGAGCCGCGCGAACTCCCGCGCGTCCGCGGCGGGGCCGTCGAGCTCCTTGCCCGCCTGTGCCTCGGCCGGGCCGAGGAACGCGCCGAACCCGAGGACGACCGTTGCCAGCAGCCCGCCGGCCGCCAGCAGGACGCCCACGCACCAGGCCACGGTGCGCGCGACCATGGACCGGCTCATGTCCACATACGCTAGCGGGGTACGGGTGAGTCGGCGACCTGCTGTTCCGCTGGACGGGCGCGCTTGCCCGGGCCGGTAACCTGGCCCGCACACAGGACATCGTGGTCCGGAGGTGCATCGATGCCCGACCAGCTCGCCGACGTCGTCCCGCTGTGCCGCGCGATCCGCCACGACGATCTCCCCGGCGTCCACTGCCCACACTGCGCCTCCCCGACCGTCGACGACGGCTGGGCCACCGTGCTCCCGTTCGGCCCCCTCCCCCGCGCCCGCCAGACCCGCTGTCCCCCGGCGACCGCGCGCTGACCGCATCCGCCCGCCCGTCCCGGTGTCAGTCGGCCGGATGCAGGACGACGGTGCCCAGCGTGCGGCAGGCCAGCAGGGCGACCTCGACGTCGAGGCGTCCCTCCGAGAGCGCTCGTCCCCGGGCCTCCTCGGCGCGGCGCAACCGGTACTGCACCGAGTTCTTGTGCAGGTGCAGCTCCGCGGCAGCGGCGGCGAGGCTGCCGCCCGCGCGCAGATAGGCACCCACGGTGTCGCGCAACCGCTCGTGCTGCTCGTCATCGGCCGCGAGATCACCCAGGACCTCCCGCACCCACGAGCCCAGCAGCTCGACGTCACCGCCGAGCAGCAGCAGCGGCCCGAGGGACGCCGCCGTCGTCACCGCGCGCCGGGCAGCCGGCGCGGCCGCGGCGACGACCGCCTGGACCTGCCGGGCGCGTCGGTGCGAGCGGCGGAACCCGTCGAGGTCGTGCTCCGGGGTGCCGAACGCCGCGAACACCTCTTCCTGCTCGAGTTCGACGTCCCGGGCCGCCGGTACGGGGTACCAGGCCCACAGCGTCGCCCCGTCCGGCGCGACGACAAGCGGTGGCCGTGGGCACCCGAGTGCCTCCCCCGCCGCCGCGACCGCGCGTTCCAGGGCTCGCCCCGGGTCGGCGACGCCGGGCGCGGACCAGAACACCGCGGCAAGGTGCTCGCCCGTCACCGGATGCCCGAGCGTCCGTTCCACCTCGGAGGCCGTCCCGCCGCGGCCGGCGAGCACGGCGTCCACCATGGCCAGCCGGGCCGCGTCGCGGCGACGCACCCAGCCGTCCCGCTCGGACTGGTGGACGGCGACCATGTCCTCCGAGACCCGGTCCACGTAGCCGAACGCCACCGACGACAGTTCCCGCACGGCCGCCGCGAGTTCGTCCGCGTCGAGGCCCGCCGACGCGATCCGGGAGATCAGCACCTGCTGGAACGCCGCTTGCCCGAGCCGGTACGCGCGCAGCAGCACGGTGACCGCTACGCCCTGCTGAGCCAGCCGGCGAGCGATGTCGGTCGCAGCCGCCGGGACGGGCGCGTCGTCCGGGTCCCCGCCGCCGGTGAGCACGGTGAGCGCGCCGTCCAGGGAACCTTCGATCGTCGCGACCAGCAGCTCACGAACCCGGGGATCACGGCCCAGGTCGGGCAGCCCGGCGTCGATCTCGGCGAGGACGCGCTCGGTGAGGGACCCGGAGTCGTCCCGGACCGCGCCGGCGAGACGGGCGAGTGTGTCGGACACCGGGGGCACGGACGGAGACGGTAGCGCGCCCGAGCACCCGATCTCCCGGGGCCGGCCCGGGGGCGGGGCCTGAGCCGGGGCCGAGCGCGGGCCCGCGAGATCGGGCCGTCCGGACCTCGGAGTCGCGAGTGGCCGGCTCCGGTCGAGACGCACCTCCCGGCCCGGGCACGTGTTCCTCGGGCGGATCCCCGCGGATCCGCGGAGTTCCTGCCTCGAACGGTCCCGGCCCCAGCGGGCCTCGACGCGTTCCGCGGAACGCGAGGCACGCGTTGCTCGGCGGATCCCCGGGCCTCTCGGAGTTGTCGTGCGAGAGCGCGACGGCGGTCGACATCGCGATGACGTCGCGGGAGAACAGCGACAGCTCCATGCCGGCGCGGCCCTGGGTGATGCCGTCGCACATGGCGGGCACGCCGCCCGTTTCTGCATCGAGCAGCCCCGCGCCCAGCGAGCCCCGACCGCGTTCCGCGGAACGCGGGGCGAACGCGCCGCTCGAGCGTCATGCCCCTGTTCGAGCCATGCCCTGCTCGAGCCATGCCCTGCTCGAGCCATGCCCTGCTCGAGCCATGCCTCGGTCGGGCGGTACCCCTGTTCGGGCCGTACCCCTGTTCGGGCAGTGCCCCTGTTCGAGCGACGCCCCTGTTCAGCGATGCCCCTGTTCAGCCGGGTCCCTGTTCAGCCGGGTCCCTGTTCGAAGCGATGCCCCTGTTCAGCGGGGTCCCTGGTCAGCGGGGTCCATTTCAGGCGGCCATCGGGGCGGGGCGCGGAGGGAGCAGAGCATCGAGGATCGGAGCCGGATCGAGGCGGTCGCCGTACCAGTCCGGAGTGAGGCTGGTGCGGTCGATCTCCAGCCGGGCCCGGGTGTTCATCTCGATCAGCGCTTCGGCGCCACCGCTCAACGGCTCTGCGGTGGGGGCGACGCGGGTTCCGTCCGGCCGGTACACGTCCCAGCCGCCCCCTGGCCGCTGCCCGATCCGGTAGTCGTGGTCGTGCATCAGCCGGTGATGGAACCCGCAGATCAGCACGAGATTGTCCACATCGGTCGGACCGCCGCGAAGCCAGTGCCGGACGTGATGTGCATGCAGGTGACGGGTGCGGTCACAGCCGGGGAACTGGCAGCCACCGCCATCGGCGCTGTCGCGGGCGGTGAGCGCGGCGATCTGTGCCGGGCTGGCCAGGCGACGGGCACGACCGAGGTAGAGCCGGTTCGTCGCGCGGTCCTCGAGAAGGACCTGGACACGGGCGTCGCACGCCAGACGCTGCGCGGTCGCCGCCGGGAGCTCGGGGCCGCTCGCCACCTGGGCGGTCCCGGCGGTGACATCGAGATGGACCACGACCTGAGCGGTGCCGCGCCCGACCACCGGCCCGGACGTGTCGTCCTGCCGGCCGGCCAGCTCCAGCAGCGCATCGGCGCGCCGGGCCGCGACCCGGTCCGTCACCGGGCCCGGTTCCTGTTCGAGAGCGCACTGGTCGAGATCCTGCGGCGGGGTGGCGACCGGGTGCTCGACCGGTGCCGGCACCGGTACCCGTGGCGGGACGCGGGCCTCGATCGCGGCGATCAGGACGGCGCCGTCCTCCGGGGTGAAGCGGCCCCGCAGGACCACGGAACCGTCGGCGTCGTGATACCAGCTCAGGGATCGGCGGGCGGCGATGTCGGCAGGCGGTGTCCGGCGCCGGCGAACCGCGCGTACGACGGTCTCGACATGGCTCGCTGTTCCCGACAGGGCCAGCTCCAGAAGGATCTGCTCCGCGCTCTCCGGGTCGACGGGTACGGCGGTCGAGGCCGTGCTCCCCGGACCCGCACGCCCCTCGGAGGCACCACCGCCCGCGGCCCCGCCGGCAGCGTGGTCGGCAGCGTTGTCGACGTCGACGTCGACGTCGACGTCGACGCTGCCCCCACCACTCGCATTGCCCGCGCCACCCTCGTTGCCTGCCCTCTCCGCGTTGTCCGCGCTGCGCCCGTTGTCCGCGCTGCCCCCGTTGTCCGCACTGCCCCCGTTGCCCGCACTGCCCCCGTTGCCCGCACTGCCTTCAACGCCCGTACTGCCTGCGCCCGTACTGCCTGCGGAGCTGCCCGAGGTGCCGGACGCGGCGGCGATGGTAGTCGCGTCGGTGGCGGTGGCGTCGCCGGTGGCGGTGGCGTCGCCGGCGGTGGTGGTGGCGTCGGTAGTGGTGGTGGCGGTGGCGGCGATGTCGTCGTGGACAACGGTGTCCGAGCCGGCCACCCGGGTGATCGCGCGGACCTTCGAGTAGGAGATCCGGCCGGCGGCGAACGCGGCGGTGATACGAGGGAGGTTGGTCAGGGCACGGGCGACCCGTAGGTGCTCGGTCGCGGTCCGCAGGCTCATCCCCGCCCGCCACGACAACCAGTGCGCACACGAACGGACACCGACGCCCGCCCAGCCACCACGCTCGTCGAACTCGGCCAGCAACTGCAGGAACCGGCATTCGGCGGCGGCGATGTGCCCAGCCAGACCGAGCAGTTCCGATTCCAGGTCTGGCAGGTTCAGGACGGGCGCCGGGTCAGGCGATTCGGCGGCTGGATCGGTGACGATGGGCATCGCGACACCTCCGGGTGATCGAACTGCTGTTCGATCCGAAGTGTGGCAGGCGGGTACGACAGTTTCGCCCGACCCGACCCGACCCGACCCGACCCGATCCGCTCCGCTCCGTCCCGCTCCGGAGCCGATCGACCCGACGGTGGGTGCGCGCCGCGAGGCGGGGAAGAGCGCCCACCATCCGGGATCGCGACAGCCCGGCCGCCGGTGCGCTGTCGGCGAATGACGCGCCGGGCCGCCTACAACCGTCACGACCGAGGTTCGAGCGCCCGGCCCGCGGATCGGGAGCATCGAGTGCGTTCCGCGGAACGCGGACTCAGGCTCCGCACCACCCGTTCCGGCTGCGGAGTCAGGTGTGGAGGTCGGCGACGATCCGCACGGTCAGGTCACCAGGCCTGCGCGGAACGCCAGGGCGACCAGCTGGACGCGGTCGCGGCACTGTGTCTTCGCCAGCAGGTGTCCCACGTGGGTCTTGACCGTGGCCTCGGAAACGACCAGCTCTGCCATGAGCTCGGCGTTCGACCGGCCACCGCCGACCAGCGTCAGCACCTCCCGCTCGCGCGGGGTGAGTTCGGCGAGCGTGGCCTGCGCGTCCGGAGCCCCGGCGGCGGGTTCCGGCGTGGACAGCAACGGCGCGGTGGCCCGCAGCAGGCGACGGGTCGACACCGGATCGACGACCGAGTCCCCGCTGTGGACGGTACGCACGGCGTCGATCAGTCCCTGCGGTCGCACGTCCTTGAGCAGGAAGCCGCTCGCCCCGGCCCCGATCGCCGCAGTCACCGACTCGTCGAGGTCGAAGGTCGTCAGCACGAGGACCTTCAGCCCCGGATGCGCGGCGAGCGCCCGCCGGGTGGCCTCGATGCCGTCCAGGCGCGGCATCCGGACGTCCATCAGCACGACGTCGACGTCGGTGCGATCGAGCTCGGCGAGTGCCTGCTCGCCGTCCCCGGCCTGGGCGACGACGGTGAGGTCGTCACACGAGTCGAGCACCATCGCGAAGCCGGCGCGGACGAGTTCCTGGTCGTCGACCAGCATCAGTCGGACGGGGTCGGTCACGGGTCTCCTCACGGTTCACTGTGTCGTCAGTGGCAGCCGCAGCCGCACGGCCCACCCGCCGTCCGGGTGTGGGCCGGTCTCGACGGAGCCGCCGTGCAGGGCGGCCCGCTCGCGCATGCCGGTCAGCCCGTGCCCGCCGCGGGGCGGTCGCGGGACGGGGTGGCGGGCGCCCTCGTCGCGGACCCGGACGACCAGCTCGTCGTCGGTCCACTCCAGACGGACATGGGCCGGTGTGCCGGGCCCGGCATGCTTGATCACGTTGGTCAGAGCCTCCTGCACCACCCGGTAGGCGGTGAGGCCGGGGCCGGTGGCGATCGGGCGGGGCGTCCCGGTGGTCTCCAGGTCGACCCGCAGACCGCCGGCGCGGACCTGCTCGACCAGCGCCGGGACGTCGTCGGTACCGGGTTGCGGTCGCCCCGCCGCATCCGGGCCCTCGTCGTCCACACCGGAGTCACGCAGCATCTCCAGCAACCCGCGGACGTCACCCAGCGCCTCCCGGCCGGTGTCGGCGATCCCGGCGAGCACCTCGACCGCCCTGGCCGGGTCGCGCTGCGCGGCGAACTGGCCGCCGTCGGCCTGGGCGATGATCCCGGACAGCGAGTGCGCGACGACGTCGTGCACCTCCCGGGAGATCCGGGAACGCTCGGCGAGCAGCTCGATCCGCACCTCCTGGCGCCGGCTCTCCTCCAGCAGCCGGGCGCGTTCGCGCAGGCCCTCGGTGTGCCGGAACGACGCCCGGCGCAGTGAGCCTGCCAGCCACACGCCTGCGGCGATGCCCAGCGCCGAGCCGATCAGCCAGAGCAGCACCAGCGAGTGGTCCGGGCCGACGGGCTCGGTCAGCAGCTGCACCACCGATCGGACGGTCGCACCGGACAGCAGCAGCAGGAACGCCGCCGCACCGGCCCAGCGGGGACCGTAGGCGATCGCCGAGTAGCCCATGACGAGCGCGGGCAGCAGGATCACCGCCGCCGTCCCCACGATCGCCAGCTGCGCCACCCCGGCGACGACGGCGGTGGCGACGGCCGCGGGGATCGGGTGCGTGCGGCGGAACACCACCGGCGCCGCCGCCAGCACCGCGACGACCAGCGCCGCTGCCTGCATCGCTCGGGGAACCCTTCCCTCGAGCGTCCAGCTGATCGCGATCCACAGCAGGAGCGCGGCGAGCACGGCGTCGACGACGATCGGGTTTCGGCGGCACAGCATGGCGAACCGCTCGACCAGCATCGGCTCCTCGGCGGCGTTCACCGCGCACCCGCCGCGCGGGTCGAGACGCTGTGCACCAGCGACTCGAGCGGCCCCCGGCCGACGAGACCCCGCCAGCCGGTCGCGAGCAGGACGGCGACCGCGCAGAACGCCGCAGTGGTCGCCCACGGCGTCGTCTGCGGCGTGTCACCGACGAGCGCCAGCGCGACAATGTGTCCGGTGTAGAGGGTCAGGGCGAGTGCGCCGGTGGCCGCGAGCGGCTCGAGCAGGCCCCCGAGGGCGCGAGCGGCGAGCAGGCACAGGGCGAGTACCGCGACCGCGATGCCGGAGGCGCCGACGACGTCGAACGGGCTGCCGCTGTGCGGTATGGCGGTGAGCAGCCAGGTCGGCGTCGTGGTCGGGACGGTGCCGTAGGACCCGGCACCCACGATCTCCAGCACGCCCGCGGGCGGCATCCCGAGCACCGCGGACATCGGCTCGACAGCCCGGAGCAGCGCCTGCCGCCCGCCGAGCACGTCCATGGCGAGCCATGATCCCCCGTACCCGATCGTGGCCCCCGCCAGGCCCCCGGCCAGCAGCCGGCCCGCACACGCGCGCAGGTCGAGCCGACCGATCGCCATGCCCAGCAGGAGGAACGGCATCCAGGTCAGGACCGGGTAGGCCCCGGAGAGCAGCACGGTGTCCAGTGCACGCACCAGCCCGGCCGCCGAGGTGAGGTCGGACGCGTGCATCACGTTGCCGAGCAGCAGCTGCCCGGCGTCGTTGCGCGGCCCCGGCAGGACCGAGCGCAGCGCGAACGACAGCAGCGGCCCGGCCACCGCCCACACCGCAGCGATCATCGCGAGCACCACCGGCCTCGCGAACAGCAGCGGCAGCACCAGCAGGAACTCGACGCCGTAGACGACCAGGATCACCATCGGCCCGGTGCTCACCGCGGCCAGGACCAGCCCGAGTCCGACCAGCAGCAGCGCGCGCACCGCGACCCGGCGGCGCAGCCGCGACCGGACACCGGAGTCGTCCGAGCCCAGGACCGGCGCGACGAGCAGGGCCAGCGACACCCCGCCGAGCAGTCCGAACAGGACGGCGGCGCGGCCGTTCACGAGCTGCCACAGCCCGGCCGAAGCATCGGCGGTGGCGACGTGGACGACGATCATCCCGAGGACGGCGAGGCCGCGCGCGGCGTCGACGCCGGTGAGCCGGGTGCGGCCGGGAGGGCCCGTGCCGGTCCGGTGGCGGCCGGTAGTCCACGGTCGGCCGGTGGATATGACGGCACCGGGGCGCACGAGACCGGCCGGGCCGGCCGCGCCGGGAGACGCAGCGGCACCGGGGGCCGGGGCGGGTGGCGGGGTGCGTGTGGGAACGGCCTTGAACCGCCCGGCCGCGGTGACGGCGGGGTGGCCGGCGGCGGCCGGGTCGAGCGTGGTCATGGAGTAGACGATCTCGCCGGACCCGGTCCCGGCGCGTCGGAGCAGCGGTGGATCCTGCGCCTCCGACCACGGTCGGAGCGGCGGACGGGCGTATCCGCACGGGGTGGGACGACACGGCCGTGACAGAGAGGGGCGGGCTCGTGCCGTCGAGCGCGGCTCACCGGGCGGGACGCCTGGACGCCTGGACGCCTGGACGCCTGGACGCGACTGTTCGACGGTCATGATCGCTGTGTGTGGAGCCGAAGCGACGCTGCCCGTCGCTCTCACTCCACTCGCGACGATCCCGGTACGTCGTACGTGGTCAGCCGTGGAGTGCGAGCGTCCGGGCTCGGCAGATGGTGCCCGCGGAGACTCGCTCACCTGGTGGGCGAGTCACACACACAGAGAGAGTCAGTCGACGGGTTCGACGACCGTGCCGGTCAGCCGGTCCCCGAGTCGCTGGGTGCGCCGGCCGAGCAGCATCGACACGATGCCGACCAGACCGAGGAACACCAGGTCGATCGGGAGCACGAGCCCACGGAACACGTGCTGCCAGAAACCCGCCGGGCCACCGTCGTCGACACTGCGCACCCGCAATCCCAGCAGCCACATCCCGATCGTCCGGCCGGTCAGAGCGGGCAGCAGGACGAGCAGCAGCACGAACGGGACCGGATGCACGCCGTCCCACGGGGTCAGCGCCACGGGCGAACCGGCCGGGCCGGTGTCCGGCACGAGCCAGAACGACGCCGTCGCGGCCACCACCACGACGAACAGATCCACGACACCCTGCAGCAGCCGGTACGGGATCGAGGCCGGCAGCCTCCCGGCGACGGTCGTGTCGGGCGTCGTGATGCGTTGCTCCACGTCTCGGGGCACCGGCTCACCAGGCCACCGGGAGCTCCTCCAGACCGAAGATCGCCTTGTGGCTCGCCCAGGCGACACCGTTCTCGCCGGTGGCCAGGCGCAGGTCCGGGAACCGGCGCAGCAGCGCGGGGAAGGCCACCCGCATCTCGGCGCGGGCCAGGGGTGCGCCGAGGCAGTGGTGGATGCCGTGCCCGAACGCGACGTGGTTGGTCGCCCGGCGGGTCACGTCGAGCCGGTCCGGGTCGTCGGTCACGGCGGGATCCCGGTTGGCCGCGGGCAGGTTGAACAGCACCAGCTCCCCCGCCCGGATCGTGCTGCCGTCGATCTCGACGTCGCGGGTCGCGAGCCGGGGCGAGCCGGAGTTGACGATCGAGAGCCAGCGCAGCAGCTCCTCGACGGCACCCGGGACGGCGTCGGGGTCGTCGCGCACCAGCGCGAGCTGCGCGGGATGGCGCAGCAGGGCCAGTGTGCCGAGGGCGAGCATGTTCGAGGTCGTCTCGTGCCCGGCGACGAGCAGCAGGTTCGCGATCCCGACGAGCTCCGCGTCGGACATCGCGTCGGCGTGCTCGCGGATCAGCATCCCGAGCAGGTCCTCGCCGGGTGCGCAGCGGGCCCTCGCCACCAGGTCCTGCATGTAGGCCAGTGCCTCGGCGGCGAGTGCCGTCCGCTCCTGCTCGCCGAGGGTCATGTCCAGCTGGCGGGCGGTGCGGGTCTGGAACTCGTCCTGATCGGCCGGCGGCACCCCGAGCAGCTCGCAGATCACCAGCGACGGGACGGGCAGCGCGAAGTGCGCGACCAGGTCGGCAGGCGGTCCGAGCCGCGCCACGGCGTCGAGGTGGTCGTCGACGATCTCCACGATCCGGGGTTCGAGCCGGCGCATCCGGCGCACTGTGAACTCCGGGGTGAGCAGCCGGCGCAGGCGGGTGTGGTCGGGCGGGTCGAGGGAGAGCAGGTTGCCGGAACGGTCCCCGGAGAGCTGGCGGGGGTCCCGGCGCGGCCCGTCCGTCAGGTCCTGCGGCGTCCAGCCGTTGCGGAACGTCCCGGCGTCACCGAGCATCCGGCGGACGTCGGCGTGCCGGGTCAGCAGCCGGGCGGCCGGGCCGAACGGTGTCGGGACCCGGGCGACGCCGGGCTGCTCGCGCAGCGCCTCCGCGTCCGGCGCGGGACCGAAGCCGTCGCGGCGCAGCTCGATCGGCCGAGGGTCCTCTGTGGTGGTCACGGTGTCCTCCGTGGACGTCGGGTTCGGTCGGTCCGACCGCCCGTGTCATGTCGTCGAGGCCGTTCGCGGCGGTGCGCGGCGGTGCGCGGCGGTGGGGGCGCGCCCGCCGGAGCGGCCGGCGAACGGGACGATGCACACTCCTGCGACACCGGCGCGGACGGCCCGACGGTAAGTCAGTCAATTGACTGAACGCAAGTCGATGCGCTTTCCTCGGTACCGCGGGCGGCGAGCGAGCGGGCGGGCGGCGGGCGGGCGGCGAGCGGGCGGCGATGGGAGTGTCATGCACAGGGTGGACCGGGGACGCCGGACGGACCGCGCGGCGGAGACCCGGGAACGCATCCTCGACGCGGCCGAGCGGCTGTTCGCCGAGCACGGCGTGCACGCCGTGTCGAACCGCGCGGTCGCCGAGGCCGCCGGGCAGGGCAACAACACCGTGGTCGGCTACCACTTCGGCACCAAGACCGACTTGGTCCGTGCGCTCATCCGCAGGCACGCCGGTGCGGTGGACGCCCGGCGCGAGGCGATGGTGGCCGCGCTCGGGCCGGCCCCGGGCGTGCGCGACTGGGTGGACGCCCTGGTCCGGCCGGGCGCCGAGCACCTCGCCGCGGCCGGGCCGCCGACCTGGTACGCCCGGTTCGGCGCCCAGGTGATGACCGACCCGGCGCTGCGCGAGATCATGGTCGCCGAGTCGCTCACGTCGCCGACGCTGACCGCCGTGCTCGACGGGCTGGGCAGCTGCCTGGACGTGATGCCGGTCGAGGTCCGCCTCGAACGCGCCGACATCTGCCGCCAGCTGCTCGTGCACCACTTCGCCGAGCGCGAGCGGGCACTCGCCGACGGCCTGCCCACACCCCGGGCGTCCTGGGCGGACGCCGCGACCGGCCTGGTCGACGCGATCGTCGGGGTGTGGACGGCCCCGGTCAGTCCCGCAGGTCGGGACGCTTGAACTCGGTGGTCTCCTCCTCGCGAGGAGAACCGGGCATCGTGAACACCGTGGTGTCCCCCTCCTCCGACGTGGCGTCGTCGGCCGGCTCCGCGGTCCCGGCACCGGACCAGTCGGCCGGCCCGGTCTCGCCGCTGCGACGGCGGTAGACCGCAGGCGCGCCGGCGTCGGGTGCGACACCGTCCGGGGCAGGCGCGCCGCCGCCGATTCCGGCGTAGACCTCGGGTCGGGAACGCCGCAGCTGCAGCGCCCAGCCCGCGCCGGCCAGCGCGGCGAGCAGCACGACACCGGGTAGCACCCAGCGGGCGGGCGAGGTCGGGTCGCTCCCGAGCAGCGCGTCGAAGTTGCCGACCAGCACCACGAGGATCGCCAGGAGCAGCACCGCCGCGAGCGCCGGGGCGATCAGCCGCGCCCACAGCGACGCCGGCGCGGACCGGTGCTGCCGGAAGAACCCGATGACGGCGACGGACGTACCGGCCATCAGCAGGACGACGCCGAGCGCGGAGAGTCCGGAGAACCAGCTGAACAGCGCGAGCATCGGGTCCGCCCCGACCACCGCGAACCCGATCACGACCACCAGCGCCAGCGCGGACTGGGCCAGCGAGCCCGCGACCGGGCCGCCGGAGCGCGCGCCGACGGTGGCCAGCACCTCGGGCAGCACCCGATCGCGGCCGAGGGCGAACAGGTAGCGGGCGACGCTGTTGTGGAAGCTGAGCAGCGCCGCGAACACGCTGGTGAGCATCAGCAGGGTGGCGATGTCGGCGACCACCGGCCCGAACGCCTCGGCCAGCGGCGCGAACACCAGGCCGGGCCCCTCCGCCGCGGCGCGCGCCTGTAGCTGCGACGGCCCGGTCGAGGCGACCATCGCCCAGGCCGAGAGCGCGTAGAACACGCCGGTGAAGGTCACGGCGATGAACGTCGCGCGGGCGACCGTGGTGCGCGGGTCGCGGGCCTCCTCGGAGTAGATCGCACCGGACTCGAACCCGGTGAACGACGCCACGGTGAACGCGACGACCGCACCGATCCCGCCCGCGAACAGCGTTGCCGGCATCAGCGGCTCGAGCGGCACCGTGCCCTCGGCGGGCCCGGTGAACCCGACGATGTCGAACGCGACGACGACGATGACCTCGACGATGAGCAGCACCGCCAGCACCCGGGCGTTCAGGTCGACCCGCAGCATCCCGAGCCGGCCGACGGCGAGCATCGCCAGCAGCGCCCAGCTCCACCAGGGCAGCCGCAGCCCGGCGACACCGGCGACGAAGTCCGACATCGCCGCGCCGAACAGGCCGTAGAGCGCGATCTGGATCGCGTTGTAGCCGACCAGCGCGACGAACGAACCCGCGACACCGGCCGGACGGCCGAGCCCGCGAGCGAGATAGGAGTAGAAGGCTCCGGCATTCGCGACGTGACGGCTCATCGCGGCGTAGCCGACCGCGAACAGGACGAGCACCGCGGCGACACCGAGGAACGCGAGGGGCACGCCCTGGTTGCCGCTCACCGCGTAGGCGGTGGTGACCCCACCGGCGAGCACGGTGAGCGGGGCGGATGCGGCGACGGTGAAGAACACCAGATGCACCACACCGAGACGACGCCGCCGCAGGCCGGGGACCTGCCGGTCGGATGTCGCGGTTGCCGACATGCGCGGCTCCAAGATCTTCAGAGGAATTGTTCGACGGTGCAAAATGATAGCGTGGAGTGACAAGCTGTTCGCAATAGGAACAAAAGCACTCGCGTTATGCGCTTGACCGATTACCGAGTGTGAGTCCCCGGGGGTTATGACGTGGAGCAAGATGCGCTCGCGAACGGTGTGTTCCTGATCGCCTTCGACGAGGCCGCCGGCCGTTCCGGGCTGGCACCGGACCTGCTCGCCTGCGGGCTGGTCGGTGCCCAGCTCGCAGACCTGGTGGCCGTGGGCGCGCTGAGCGTCGACCCGGAGCACCGGGTCGTCGCCACCCGGCCCGGCCCGACCCGCCCCGCCGGTGGGGAGGCCGCGACCCTGGTCCTCGACAGCATCGCGCACGAACCCCGGTCGCATCCGGTCCGTGCCTGGATCGACGCGCTCGGCGGCCCGCTGCTCGACGCCGTCCGCAACGATCTCGTGCAGCGCGGTGTCCTGGTGCAGACCTCCGAACGAAGCCTGCTCGGCCGCCGCAGGCCCCGGCTGGCCATCGCGGACCCACCCGCGGCACGCGCCCCGGGCACCGCGCTGCGCAGCATGATCCGGCACCCCGCCACCTTCACCCTGGACGGCGCGGTCACCCTCGCGGTGATCGCCGCACTCGGTGTCGAGCGCCTGCTGGAGCCCGAGGTCGACCGCGCCACGGCGCGCAGCCTCGCCCAGGACGCCGCCCAGCACTTCCCGGAGCCACTCGCCCGGCTGCAGGCCGGGCTGGCCGAGACCGCCGCCGCCGTCAGCGTCGCGGTCCGCCGCTGACGACACCCTCCGCCCTGCCACGGCGCGGGCTCAGTGCCCGGGCGGGACATCCAGGGTCGGGTTCCGGTCGAAGAAGCCGGACGGTGTCAGGCGGAAACCGCAGGACGCCGTCGGCATCACCGGCCAGTCCTCCGGCCGCGGGAAGTGCGTGACCCCGAAGGTGTGCCACAGGGTCAGCTCGGCACCGTCGACGCCCCGGTCCTCGGCCACCCACTGCGGCAGCCCCGCGTGCCCGGCGTGCTGGTTGACCAGCTCCCCTGCCGGGTAGCGACGGTCCGGGTCGTAGGCGGTCACCCAGAGGTGCTTCGTCGCGAACGCGGCACGCGCGGTGATCGACGCGGAGTCGTCGGCCAGCAGGGTCGGGCCGTCCTCGGGCTCGAGCACGTACGCGGTCGGCTCGCCGAGCCGGTTGCGCCGCTGCGCCGACGACACCCGCCAGACCCGGCCGGCGCCGCGGTCCGCGACCCGGCCGGCGTCGCGTTCGGAGGTGATCGGGGTGACCGACCGCTCGAACGCGTTGCCGTAGGGGTTCTCGGCGGAGACCGGCAGCCGTCGCACGTCCAGCTCGTCCACCCGGCCGGCCGGACCGTCGACGGTCAGGTCGAGCCGGGCGCAGAACAGGTGCTGGTGGTACGGCGCGCCCAGGCCCGGTGCGATCTCGGTCGCCCACCGCGACGCGCGGTCGTCGTAGGCGCCGGTGAACACGACGCCGGTGGACTTGACGTCCAGCTCGATCGCCCCGTCCTGGTGCAGGTGCCAGTAGAAGCCGTAGTCGTAGTTCCCGATCGTGGCGAAGAACGAGATCACCAGGCGCCGGCGCCGGCGCACGACCTGCTTGCCGGTGAAGACGTCGGTGTGCTTCCAGAGGACGCCGTCGTCCTCCTCGTGCAGGCAGATCGCGTTGCGGATGGTGCGCGGCCGGGCGTCCGGGTCGGCGACGACGGCGTCGAAGTAGTGGATCTCGCCGACGCAGTCGCAGCCCAGCTCCAGGGAGTTGGCCTGCTGACCGAGCAGGTACTCGCCCGCGTCGAAGTAGTTCTGCCAGAACCGCACGGGACCCGGGTCGGCATACGGGACGACCATCTCCGCGACCGCCACCCGGTGCGCCACCGGCCGGTCCTGGATGGACAGCTGGTGCAGGACGAGCCCCTCGCGCGGGTCGAACCCGACCCGGAACCGCCAGCCCTCCCAGGCGACGACGTCGTCGTCGGACACCGTGAAGCTCGGCCCCTCGGGCTGGGTGACGTGCAGCGGCTTCCGGGTCTCCCGGTAGGGCCCGTCACCGAAGTTGCCCTCCTCCTGCGGGACGGCGACGACACCGGTGTCGATCAGCTCGATCACCTTGCGCTCCAGCAGGTCCACATAGGCGACGACGCCGTCGACCGGGTGCGCCCACGGGCTGTCGTCCGGCCGGTGCTGCAGGAACGACAGCACCCGCAGCATCCGGCGCCCCCGCTCGCCCGGCAGGTCGAACGAGCCGGCCGAGAGCGGGCACGCGGCCACGAGCGAGACGTCGTCGATCCCGCGCTTCGCCATCGCGTCGCGCCAGGCGGGGTCGGCCTTGACGATCGCGTCGACGCCCTCCATCTCCTCACCGGTGATCGGCGGCTGGCCGTCGGTGGCGGGGTCGTGCTCGATCCGCTCGTCGATCACGGCCCGGGTGAGCGAGGCGATCACGGTCCGGGAGTCGCCGGTCGCCCGGTCGAGCAGCACGGCACGGACGCGGCGGTCCGCCGGTTCGCCGTCGCGGTGCGCCGCGACCACAGCGCGGCTCGGCTCCTCGAGCCCCAGGACGGGTACCCGCACGCCGGGGCCGAGCAGGTCGTGCTCGGCGAGCTGGGCGCGCGCGGCGTCGATCTCGTCGGCGGTCAGCCGGGACAGCGGGTGGGTCATCGGGCTTCTCCAGACGTACCGGGTGCGCCGCCGACGATGCCACGATGGATCATTCGGGCCCCGACACCCCGCCGATCACGACCGGGCGTCCCCGGATGGCAACTCAGTGTCACGAACCGGTGTGACCTGCGCCTCTACTGTCGCCCCGATGTTCGCAGACGTCCCGGTTCTCGGTACGTTGCGTAGCGATTCAGTAGGCCGATCGGGTTGTCGTTCGGTGAAGCGTCCTGCGAGGAGGCCTGGAGCGATCATGAGTGACAGCGTTTTCGCCGGCTCCCCGTTCCTGCGGGAGAGCGCGGCGGTCGACGACCGCGCCGCCGGTGCGCGGGCCGGTCTGCGCGCCCGCCACGACCGCGCCGCGACCGACGTCCGCAGCGCGGGCCGGGCCGACGACGAGGACGGTCTGCTCGACGCGACCCGCCGGCTGGAGCAGGTCCTCGCCGCCGCGCGCCGCGACCTCGGCCCGGCCGACCCCGACACCCTCGTCGTCGAGGGCAGCCTGGCCGTCGCCTACCTGCTCGGCGACGACGAGACCCGCGGCCTCGGCCTGGCGTCGCGCAACCTGGCGTCCCGCGAGCGGGCGTTCGGTCCCGACCACCCGGCCTCGCTCGCCGCCGCCGACGCGGTCGCCGCCGCACACCGGATCACCGGACGTCCGGAGGAGGCGGTCACCCGGCACGAGGACGTGGTCACCCGCCGGTGCCGCGTGCTCGGTGACGCCCACCCCTGCACCGTCGCGTCCCGTGCCGCGCTCGCGCAGGCCCGCGGCGAGACCGGCGACCTGCGCGGCGCGGCCGTCCTGCTCTCGTCCACCTTGGACACCGCGGACCGGTTCCTCGGCGCGGCACACCCGGTGACGATGGACGTCCGGGAGCTGCTCGCCGAGTGCCTGGACGCGCAGCGCCGCGGAGAGCTGGCCGCGCGCGCCCGTGCCGACGACACCGAGCTGCTCCCCCTCGTGCCGGCACCGGACCGGCGCGAGCAGCGCCGCAGGCGGCCGTTCTTCGACCGCCCGTCCGGGCCGCTGCCCGCCGTCTCCTGACCCCGGGTCGCGCGGCTGCGAACTCAGCCGACCAGCTTCATCAGCGTGTCGGTGACCTCGTCGAGTGCGCGCTCCAGCGCCCGGCCACGCAGGCCGCCGCACCACTCCGGGGCCTGACTCATCGCGGCGTGCATGCACTGGAGCGTGGCGTCCGTGCTCACCACCGCGAACTCCCCGCTCGCCAGCCCCTCCTCGAGCACGGTCCGGAACACCCGGTCGTGCCGGCGGCGCAGCTCCTTGATCCGGGTCCGGTGCTCGTCGGGCCAGGTGCTGGGCACCAGGAAGAGCCGTAGCGCCGCCGGGTACTCGCGGACGGCGATGCACACGTGCTCGCGGACCAGCGCCCGCAGCCGCTGCGCGGGAGTCCCCTCGCGACCGGCGGGCAGCCGCTCCAACCGCGTGCTCCAGTCGTCGCCGAGGGTCTCGATCGCCGCGGTGATCAGCTCGTCCTTGCCGGGGAAGTAGTAGTAGAGCGACCCCTTGGTCACGTCCAGCCGCTCGGCGACGTCCTCGAGGCTCACGTCCTCGTAGCCACGCTCACCGACGAGCTCGGCCGCCGTGGTGAGGATCTGCCGGATCCGCCTGTCCCGCTTGCGCTGCACCCGCCCGACCGGCTCGGCCTCCGCCCCTGCCTGCGTCACGCGCACCTCCTCCGACCTCAGTGTCGCACCGCCCCGCCCAGGGCCACCGGCGAGTCGAGTATTGACCATTGGTTCAGATTTTGCCATGTTGGTCAGTGTTCGACGCAAGGGTCGACATCGAGAGGAGCCGGTGGCGTGGACCTCGCCCCCAGCGACACCCAGCGCGCGTACCGCGACCGGGCGGCCTCGTTCGCGAGGAGCACACTGCTGCCCGGCTACCGGGACCGCGAGGCCGCGGGCCGGATCGAGCCCGACCTGCGCCGCGAGATGGGCGGCCTGGGCCTCCTCGCGCCGCAGCTGCCCGCCGAGCTCGGTGGTGGCGGGACCGACCGGCTCACCACCGGCCTGGTCGTCGAGGAGATCGGCCGCGGTGACATCAACGCCGGGTACCTGGTCGTGGTCGGCGCGCTGACCGGCCAGATCCTCGCCGCCAACGCGACCCCGGAGCTCGCCGAGCACTGGGTGCCGCGGATCTGTTCCGGTGAGCAGATCGTCGGGATCGGACTGACCGAGCCGCACGCCGGATCCGACGCCGGTGTCCCCCGGCTGACCGCGACCCGGGACGGCACCGACTGGGTGCTCGACGGCGTGAAGTCGCTGTCGTTCGCCGCCGACGCCGCCGCGGCCGTCGTCTTCGCCCGCACCGGCGACTCCACCGACCGCGGCCGCGACATCAGCGCGTTCCTCGTCCCGCTCGACCGGCCCGGCGTGACCGTCGAGCAGTACCCGGACATGGGCACCCGCGCGGTCGGCCGCGGCGCGGTCCACCTCGACCGGGTGCGCGTGCCCGGCGATCACCTGCTCGGCCCGGAAGGGCGCGGGTTCGGCC
The DNA here is from genome assembly GCF_017876315.1 of Pseudonocardia parietis. Classification (GTDB taxonomy): domain Bacteria; phylum Actinomycetota; class Actinomycetes; order Mycobacteriales; family Pseudonocardiaceae; genus Pseudonocardia; species Pseudonocardia parietis. The sequence continues at coordinate 5,497,148 of NZ_JAGINU010000001.1, forward strand.
AGGTCATGGCCGGGTTCGACTTCTCCCGGGCGCTGATCGGGCTGCAGTGCGTCGGCTGCGCGCAGCAGACCGTCGACGAGACGTGGAGCTACGTGTCCACACGGGAGGCGTTCGACCGGCCGCTGTCGGCCAACCAGGGCGTCTCGTTCCCGCTCGCCGAGGCCGAGACCCTGCTCGCCGCCGCCCGGGCGCTCTGTCACCGCGCACTGTGGCTCGCCGACACCGGCGCGCCGCACACCGCCGAGGCCGCGATGTGCAAGTGGTTCGCCCCGAAGACCGCCTACGACCAGATCAACCAGTGCCTGCTCCTGCACGGCCAGTACGGCTACCGCACCGAGCTGCCGATCGAGCAGCGGATGCGCGACGTCCTCGGCCTGCAGATCGGCGACGGCACCGCCCAGATCATGAAGCTCGTGATCGCCCGGCAGCGCGTGGGCCGCGAGCTCGCCCCCTGAGACGAACGACTCCGAGGAGACACCCGATGGGCAGGATGGACGACAGGACCGCGATCGTGACCGGTGCCGGGCGCGGCATCGGCCGCGCGATCGCGGAGCGGCTCGCCGCCGAGGGCGCCTCGGTCGCCGTCACCGACGTCGACGAGGCGACCGCGACGGACACCGCGGCCGAGATCGGCGGCAAGGCCGTCGGGATCCGGGCCGACGTCACCGACCCGGAGTCGTTGCGGGCCATGGTGGAGCAGGTCCGTGGCGCGTTCGGCCGGATCGACGTCCTGGTGAACAACGCCGGCTGGGACAAGGTCGGCCCGTTCGTCGACTCCGACCCCGCCGACTGGGACAAGATCATCCAGATCAACCTCTACGGCGTCCTGCACACCTCGCAGGCCGTGGTGCCGGTCATGATCGAACAGGGCGGCGGCACCGTGGTGAACCTGGCCTCCGACGCCGGCCGGGTCGGCTCGTCCGGCGAGGCCGTCTACTCCGCGGCCAAGGGCGGGATCATCTCGTTCACCAAGACCCTGGCCCGCGAGGTCGCCCGGCACGGGATCAACGCCAACTGCGTGTGCCCGGGACCGACCGACACCGCACTGTTCGCCTCGGTCGTCGAGGGCAACGACAAGCTGCGCGACGCACTGGTCAAGGCGATCCCGTTCCGGCGGCTCGCCCAGCCGGAGGACCTGGCTGCCACCGTCGCGTTCTTCGCCTCGCCGGACGCGTCCTACCTGACCGGCCAGACCGTCAGCGTCAGCGGCGGCCTGTCGATGGTCTGACCCACCCGACGGTCCGACCCACCCGACCCGATCACCGTCGCCCTCGACGAGGAGGAGCCGATGTACACCTACGACCCCACTGGGTTCCGTGAGTGGTTCGAGCAGGACTTCACCTACCTGGCCGGATTCCGGCGCACCGTCCGCCGGTTCGGCCGCCGGACCGCCCTGGTCGACCCGGCGACGGGTGCGCACGAGACCTACGCCGAGCTGGGCACCCGGGTGGACGCGCTGGCACGCGGCCTCCTCGCCTCCGGCGTCCGGCCCGGCGACGTCGTCACCTACCAGCTGTACAACTCCCCCGACTTCGCCCGGCTCTACCTGGCCACCCAGGCGGCGGGCGCGGTCGGCTCACCGATCAACTTCCGGCTCGCCGCCGGGGAGATCGCGCACGTGCTCGACGACAGCGCCCCGACGGTGTTCGTCTACGACACCGAGCTGGGCGCGACCGTGCGCGACGCGCTGGAGCTGGCCACGCACCGGCCGTCGCTGCTCGTGGCCTGCGGTGACGGTGAGCCGCTGCCCGGCGCCGTCCCGATCGGCGAGCTGGAACGCGCCGGGGACGCCCTGCCGGACCCGGGCCGCACCACCTACGACGAGACGACCCGGCTCTACACCTCGGGCACCACCGGGATGCCCAAGGGCGTCCCGCTGAACAGCCTGGTCGAGGTGTTCAGCGCGCACGACGTGATCATGCACTTCCCGCTCGGCCCGGAGGATCTGACGCTGAACATGACGCCGTGGTTCCACCGCGGCGGGCTCTACTCGGGCGGGCCGAACCCGGCGTTCTACGTCGGTGCCGGGGTGCTGCCGCTGCGCACGTTCGATCCGCACCGCGTTCTCGACCTGGTCGGCGAGCACGGGCTGACCTACCTGATCGGTGCGCCGACCAACCTGGAGATGCTGGCCGCCGCCCAGACCGAGCGGCCACGGGACCTGTCGTCGCTGCGCGGGATCGTGACCATGGGCGCTCCGCTGGAGCGGGCGGCGTGCCTGCGCTACCAGGAGGTGCTCACTCCGCGGATCTTCAACGGCTACGGCACCACCGAGACGTTCTGGAACACGTTCCTGCGCCCCGAGGACCTGCCGGAGCACGCCGGGACGACCGGCCGCGCCTGCACCGACGACGACGTCCGCGTCGTGCGCATCGACGACACCGGCCGGGCGGATCCGGAGGCGGTCGTCGCCCGGGACGGCGACGAGGTCGGCGAGGTCGTGGTCCGCTCCCCCAAGGGCGGCTACGCCTACACCGGCGACGCCGACCAGGAGAAGTTCGCGGGCGGCTGGGTCCGGCTCGGCGACCTCGCGACCTGGGACGCCGACGAGTTCGTGACGATCGTCGGCCGCAAGGACGACATGCTCGTGACCGGTGGGGAGAACGTCCACCCGGCCCAGGTGGAGGAGGTGCTCAACCAGCATCCGGGCATCGCGGACTCGCTGGTCGTCGGCGTGCCGGACGAGCGGTGGGGCCGCCGCGTGGTGGCCTACGTCGTGCGCTCCGATCCCGGTCTGACCACGGCGGGCTGCGACGCGCACTGCCGCGCGCACCCGATGCTCGCCGACTTCAAGCGTCCGCGCGGCTACCGCTTCGTCGACACCCTGCCCCTCACCGCCACCGGCAAGAAGATCCACTACAAGGCGGCCGCCCAAGCCGCCGACGACGACACCCGCGGCCTGTTCGAGCCCGCGGGTGCGCGCCCGGAAGGAGTTCAGCGATGACCCTCGACCCGAACACCTACTCCCAGCTGGCCTTCGAGCGCCGCGAGGACGGCGTCCTGCTCATCACGATCAACAACCCGGCGAAGTACAACGCCGCCGACGAGCAGCTGCACGGCGAGCTCGCCCGGGTCTGGACCGACGTGTCGAAGGACCCGCAGACCCGGGTCGCGGTGATCACCGGTGCCGGGAAGGCGTTCTCGGCAGGCGGCGACCTGGACATGGTCGAGCGGCTGGCGGGTGACCACGAGCGCGTCTCGCACATGCTCAACGAGATGAGCGACCTGGTCTACAACATCATCAACTGCGAGAAGCCGATCGTCTCCGCGATCAACGGGGTGGCCGTCGGCGCGGGCGTGGTGGTGGCGTTGCTGGCCGACATCGCGATCTGCGCCGAGGACGCCAAGCTCGGCGACGGGCACGTCAAGCTGGGTGTGTCGGCCGGCGACCACGCCGCGATCATCTGGCCGCTGCTGGCCGGGATGGCCAAGGCCCGCTACTACCTGCTCACCGGGGAGATGGTCACCGGCGCCGAGGCCGAGCGCCTCGGCATGGTCGCCAAGGCACTCCCCCGCGACCAGGTGCTCGACGAGTCGCTGCGGGTCGCGCACACCCTGGCCACGGGCTCGCAGCAGGCGATCCGGCTGACCAAGCGCTCGCTGAACAGCTGGCTGCGCACCGCCGGACCGACGTTCGACGCCTCTGCCGCCTACGAGATGCTCTGCTTCATGGGACCGGACGTCGTCGAGGGCGCCGCGGCGCTGCGCGAGAAGCGCGCGCCGAAGTTCCCCTCCACCCAGAGCTGAGCGCGACCCCGAGATCACCCGTTGTGGAGTGCCACGAACGTCTGCCGTTCGCCGCACTCCCCAACGGGTGATCACCGCCCTGGAGGATCACGACTCGACCGGTCGGTCGCCGGGCACTACCGTCCGGCATTCGGCGGACCGGACGGGGACGGTATGCGGCGGATGGCGATGGCCGGGGTGCTGGGGCTGCTGCTGACGCTGGCGTCGGTGGCGCCGGCCCAGGCCCGGGAGGAACCGTCGCCTCCGCCCACCCGGCCGGACAAGAGCTTCGCCGTCTACATCGGAGCGAACCTGACCGCCGACGGGCACCCGTTCCTCGGCGGGTTCGGCCACGAGCCGTCCAGCCACTGGATCGACGTGGTCCCCCGCCGCCAGCACCCGCCCGGGGCGACGGTCCCGGTCGGGGCCACCGCCCAGGCGGACATCCCGGGCGAGCTGACCCGCATCCCGCAGGCCCCCGAGACCGCCCGCTACCTCACGTCGCACTACTCGGAGTTCGTCGGGTTCCCGGCCCCGCTGACCAACGGCGGCCTCAACGAGCACGGTGTCGCGGCCCGGGACGTCTGGTCGGACTCCCGGCCCGAGCTGGTCGAACAGACACCGACCCCGCAGCGCGGGCCGACCTACAGCGACCTGTCGCGGATCGCGATGGAACGCGCGCGCACCGCCCGGGAGGCGGTCGAGATCGTCGGCGGCCTGATCGACCGGTACGGCTACACCACCTACGGCGGCAACTCGCACCTGTTCGCGGACGAGAACGAGGGCTGGGTGCTGGTCGAGATGGCCGGCGGCCAGGGGCTCTGGGCGGCCGAGCGGCTCGGGCCCGACGAGGTCCGCGTCTCCTACCCCGGCTACATCGGCGAGTTCCCCACCACTCCGGACGCCGATCACCTGTCCTCGCCGAACCTGGTGAGCTACGCGATCGACCGCGGCTGGTGGCGCCCCGGCGCCCCGTTCGACGTGCAGCAGGTCTACGGCATCCCGTTCCCCGGCCGGCCGGTCCCGGTGGGCGGTGTCGCCGATCCGGCGGATCCCTCCCCGTACCGGCACCCGCCGTCGCTGGAGGAGGAGTTCCGCAGGCTGGCCCCGGTCACGCTGCAGGACGTGCAGCGGATCGTGCGCGACCCGCGCTGGTCCGACGACCGCGCCGGCTACGGCCAGGTCGCCGAGCTTGCCGACGACGTACCCGATCCCGGTCTGCGCACGCTCTGGATCGCCGTGACCGCGGCCGCCACCGCGCCCTACATCCCGTTCCACATCGGCACCACCGAGGTGCCCGTGGAGTACCGCCAGCACCGCTACCTCACCCACGACTCGGCGGCGGAGTACCTGGATCCGCAGTTCGCCGAGCAGGAGGCCACCGAGTACGCGACACAGACGTTCAAGCGCCTGATGTACGCGACGTGCTCGCGGCCGCAGGAGTATCTCGGCACGGTGACCGCGGCGCTGGAGGGCTTCGAGGCCACAGAGCTGGAACAGCTGCCGGACGTGCAGCGCCGGGCCGCCGAGCGGTACGCCGCGGGTGACCGGGCCGGGGCCGAGCGGGAGCTCACCGAGGCGACCGCCCGCTGGGCCGGCGACGGGCTCGCACTGGGCAACCACCTGCTCGACGACGTCCTGGCCCGCAGCCGGGCGGCCGACGGCGGGCTGCGCGAACCCGAGGTGGCCCTCCCGCCCGGGGAGACCCCGGGTGCGCAGAGCCGGAGCATGACCCTGCGCAGCGAGGAGTCCGCCCGCGACCGGATGCACTGCGATCTCGGCGGCGGCTGGGCCGAGGGCGGCACGCTGGCCCGCAAGGGCGACTACGGGGACCCGGCGGACGTGCCCGACCTGCGGGAGGACGGCGGCGGGATCCCGGCCTGGGTGCCGGTCGCGGCCGGGGCGGGCGGCCTCGTCGTCGGCGCCGCGGTGGTGTGGGCCGTGCTGCGGGTGCGCCGCGGCAAGACCGGCGGCTGAATCGGGCGCCTCAACCTGACACACCCGGGCGGCGGTGTTCCGGGCGCACGGCATGGTGGGATCGGTCGGACCACACGCGAGGAGGCCCGTCGTGAGCAGCACCGTGAACACCACCCCGGCGAGCAGCAACGCAGGCCGGGACACGGACGGCCGTCCGGCCCCCGGTCTGCACGAGACGCTGGCGACGGCGGTCCGCCCGGAGGCCGTCCGGACCCGGGCGATCGATGTGCTGGGCATGGCGCACGACGCCTCGCACTTCGCCCGCACCCCGCGCGCGGTGGTCACCGTGCAGGGTGCCGACGACGTCGCCCGGCTGTTCACCGCGTCCGCCGCGACCGGTGTGCCGCTGACGTTCCGCGCCGGCGGCACCAGCCTGTCCGGCCAGGCCGTGACCGACGGGATCCTGGTCGACGCCCGGCGCCACTTCCGCGGCATCGAGATCCTCGACGACGGCACCCGGGTCCGGGTCGGGCCCGGCGCGACCGTACGGGCGATCAACACCCGGCTCGCCCGCCACGGCCGGATGCTCGGCCCGGACCCGGCCAGCGAGGTCGCCTGCACCCTCGGCGGCGTCGTCGCGAACAACTCGTCCGGGATGGCCTGCGGCACCGCCGCGAACAGCTACGCGCTGCTCGACTCCCTCGAGATCGTCCTGCCGTCCGGGACCACACTGGACACCGGACACCCCGGCGCCGACGACGAGCTGCGCGCCCGCGAACCCGACCTGTGGGCCGGGCTGGCCCGGCTGCGGGACCGCCTGCGCGGCAACGAGGCCACCCGCACGAGCATCGAGACGCAGTTCTCGCTCAAGAACACGATGGGCTACGGGCTGAACTCGTTCCTCGACCACGACCGCCCGGTCGACATCCTCACCCACCTGATCGTCGGCTCCGAGGGCACGCTCGCGTTCATCACCTCGATCACCATGCGCACCGTGCCCGTGCTGGCCCACACCCGCACCGGACTGCTGGTGTTCTCCGACCTCGCCGAGGCCAACCGCGCGCTGCCCGATCTCGTCGACTCCCGGCCCGCCACGATCGAGCTGCTCGACGCCACCTCGCTGCGCGTCGGGCAGGCCGACACCGACGCCGACCCCCGCCTGCGCGCCCTGTCCGTCGACGCACACGCGGCACTGCTGGTCGAGTACCGCGGGCACACCGCCGCCGAGGTCGACGAGCTCGCCGGGGCCGCGTCGGGGCTGCTGGGACGGCTCCCGCTGCACGGCCCGCGCGAGCTGTCCGCCGACCCGGCGGCCAAGGCCGGGCTGTGGAAGCTGCGCAAGGGCCTCTACGCCAAGGTCGCCGGCGCGCGGCCCCCCGGCACCGCCGCGCTGCTGGAGGACATCGCCGTCCCGGTCCCGGACCTGCTCGCGACCTGCGAGGGCCTGATCGAGCTGTTCGGCCGCCACGGCTACGACGACGCGGTGATCTTCGGCCACGCCAAGGACGGCAACGTCCACTTCATGCTCACCGAGCGGCTCGGCGACTCCGGCGGAGACACCAGCGGCCGCGACCGGTTCGGCCGCTTCACCGACGACATGGTCGACCTCGTGCTCGCCCACGGCGGCACGCTCAAGGCCGAGCACGGCACCGGGCGGATGATGACCCCGTTCGTCCGCCGCCAGTACGGCGACGACCTCTACCAGGTCATGCAGGAGATCAAACGACTCTGCGACCCGCACGGGCTGCTCTCACCCGGGGTCGTCCTCGACGAGGATCCCGCCGCGCACCTGTCCGACCTCAAGTCCGCCCCACCGGTCGAGTCCGAGGTGGACCGCTGCGTGGAGTGCGGGTTCTGCGAACCCGTCTGCCCCAGCCGCGACCTGACCACCACACCGCGCCAGCGGATCGTGCTGCGCCGCGAGCTCGAGAAGGCCCGCGCCGCCGGTGACCACGCACTGGTCGCCGAGCTGGAGGACGACTACGCCTACGACGGCGTCGACACCTGCGCCGTCGACGGCATGTGCGGCACCGCCTGCCCGGTCACGATCAACACCGGCGACCTGATCCGGCGCCTGCGCGCCGAACGCCCGCAGAAGACCGCCGCGAAGGGCTGGGAGTTCGCCGCCAAGCACTGGAACGCCACGACCCGGCTCGCCGGGACCGCCCTGACCGTCGCGAAGAAGGTCCCCGGCGCCGGCCCGGCGTCCGCGGCGCTGCGGAAGGTCGTCGGACCCGAGCAGGTACCGCAATGGGCCCCCGACCTGCCCGCCGGTGGCGCCCACCGCGTCCCGAGCGGGCTGGTCTCGCAGCGCGCCGCGGTCGCCGACCTGGTGCTGTTCTCCTCCTGCACCGGCGCCATGTTCGGCTCCACCTCCGGCTCCACCGGCGGGGCCGGCGGGGACCGGGGCGCCGCGGAGGCGTTCGTCCGGCTCTGCCACCGCGCCGGCGTCCGGGCCACGGCGCCCGAGAACCTGCCGTCGCTGTGCTGCGGCACCCCCTGGAAGTCCAAGGGCCTGTCCGACGGCGCCGCCGCGATGGCCCAACGAGTGCTGCCCGCACTCTGGACGGCCACCCGGCGCGGCGCGATCCCGGTCGTGTCCGACGCGTCGTCGTGCACCGAGGGGCTGCGGGTCATGATCGCCTCCGGACCCGCGCAGTACCACGGCATCGAGGTGCTCGACTCCGTGTCCTACGCCGCCGAGCACCTGCTGCCCAAGGTCACGGTGCGCGAGCCGCTGGGCCGGCTCGTGCTCCACCCGACCTGCTCGGCGACCCAGCTCGGCCTGGTCGAACCGCTGCGCCGCCTCGCCGCCGCGGTCGCGACGGACGTCGTCGTGCCCGACTCCTGGGGATGCTGCGGATTCGCCGGCGACCGCGGGCTGCTGCACCCCGAGCTCACCGCCTCGGCCACCGCCGAGCAGGCCTGGGAGATCGCCGGGATCGACGCCGACGCCCACGCCTCCTGCAACCGGACCTGCGAGATCGGGATGAGCCGGGCCACCGGCCGCGACTACGTCCACGTGCTCGAACTGCTGGAGCGGGCCACCCGCGGCTGACCGTCACGACCTGCCGCCGACACTCACCCGGATCAGTGACGCCGTACCGTCGTGCGTCACTCTCCGACTTGATTCTCGTGACCTTTTACGATCAAGTACTTGTTTGGAGCGCTGCATTCCGGGAAAGAATGTCCGTGATGCGCACTTCCGAGGGGCAGTGCGCAGTGGGAGGAGCCGGGACGTGACCGTTGTGAGCACCGGGACACCGACGAGCACCGTGATGGCCGTCGTCCGCGTCGAGGCCCCGGCCGGGGTCGACGCGCCGGCGGTGGAAGCCGAACTGACCCGAGCACTGCACGAGCACCGGAAGCGGCCGATGACCGTCGAGCTGTCGCTCGCCGACGGCACCGGACCGTGGCCGCGCCGCGGGCCGACGCGCTACGCCTTCGTCGCCGTCCTGACCCTCGCCGGGCGCACCGTGCCGGACCGGCTGGCGCGCAAGGTCGAGAAGATCGCCCGGAAGGCGCTCGAGCGGCGGTTCGGCCGCCCGGCCGGCGCACAGGTGCGCACCGACATGACCGACGCCGAAGCCGGTGCCTACTGGTACAGCCTGCGCGGGACGCCCCACCGGCAGGCGTGAGCGGCGGCCGGTCCCACGGTGTACGACGGGAGCAGGGCCGCCGGCGGCCCGGCCCAGGACGGCTCCCGAGAAGAGGAATGATGACGAGCACGATCGACGACCAGGTCGAGACCCGGACGCTGCACCACTGGGCAGGCGGGAAGCCCGTCGAGGGCACCTCCGGGCGCTTCTCCGACGTCACGAACCCGGCCACCGGCGCCGTCACCGCGCACCTGCCCCTGGCCGACGCCGACGAGGCCGCGTCCGTGATCGCCGCCGCGCAGGCCGCGTTCCCCGGCTGGCGCGACACCAGCCTGAGCCGGCGCACCCAGATCCTGTTCCGCTTCCGCGAGCTGCTCAACCAGCGGGCGCCCGAGCTCGCCGAGCTGATCACCGCCGAGCACGGCAAGGTTCTCTCCGACGCCGCCGGGGAGGTCGCCCGCGGTCAGGAGGTCGTCGAGTTCGCCTGCGGCATGCCGCACCTGCTCAAGGGCTCGGCCACCGAGAACGCCTCCACCGGCGTCGACGTCCACTCGGTCCGCCAGCCGCTCGGCGTCGTCGGCATCATCAGCCCGTTCAACTTCCCGGCCATGGTCCCGATGTGGTTCTTCCCCATCGCCGTCGCCGCCGGCAACACCGTCGTCCTCAAGCCCTCGGAGAAGGTCCCCTCCGCCGCGCTGTGGATGGCCGAACTCTGGCGCGAGGCCGGGCTCCCGGACGGGGTGTTCAACGTCCTGAACGGCGACAGGACCGCCGTCGACGCACTGCTCACCAGCCCGGACGTCAAGTCCGTCAGCTTCGTCGGCTCCACCCCGATCGCCCGCTACGTCTACGAGACCGCCACCGCGCACGGCAAGCGCGTCCAGGCACTCGGCGGCGCGAAGAACCACATGGTCGTCCTGCCCGACGCCGACCTCGACCTCGCCGCCGACCAGGCCGTCAACGCCGGCTTCGGCTCCGCGGGCGAACGCTGCATGGCCGTCTCCGCGCTCGTGGCGGTCGGCGACATCGCCGACACCCTCGTCGACAAGATCGCCGAACGGGCCCGCGCCCTGCACACCGGTGACGGCCGCCGCTCCTGCGACATGGGTCCCCTGGTCACCGCCGCCGCCCGCGAACGCGTCACCGGCTACATCGACGCCGGCGAGACCGAGGGCGCCACCGTCGTCGTCGACGGCCGCACCGGTGAGTACGACGCCGACCCGGCCCCGGACACCGACGGCGGCTTCTTCGTCGGCCCCACCCTGCTCGACCGGGTCGGCACCGGCATGAGCGTCTACACCGACGAGATCTTCGGCCCCGTCCTCTCCGTGCTCCGCGTGGACACCTACGAACAGGCCGTCGACCTGGTCAACGCCAACCCCTACGGCAACGGCACCGCGATCTTCACCAACGACGGCGGTGCGGCCCGGCGCTTCCAGAACGAGGTCGAGGTCGGCATGATCGGCGTGAACGTGCCGGTCCCCGTCCCGATGGCCTACTACAGCTTCGGCGGCTGGAAGAACTCGCTGTTCGGCGACACCCACGCCCACGGCACCGAGGGCGTGCACTTCTTCACCCGCGCCAAGGTCGTCACCACCCGCTGGCTCGACCCCAGCCACGCCGGCGTCGACCTCGGCTTCCCCACCAACGGCTGACGTGCTCAGGGGACCCGGCGGGAGCGCAGCCCCATCAGCCCGAGGGTGAGCAGCAGCCGGTCCCGCGGATCGCCGAGCGACCGGCCGGTGACGGACTCGATCCGGCGCAACCGGTAGATCACCGTGTTGCGGTGGCAGAACAACGTCCGCGCCGCGTGGGTCGGTGAGCCGCCGCAGCTCAGCAGGGCGTCGAGGGTGTGGAGAAGGGTGTCCCGGTCGGCGTCGGGCAGGTCGAGCAGCCCGGCCAGCGCCGTGCGGGTCAGCCGGTCGACGAGCTCGGGGCTGTCCGCGAGCAGCGCCTCCGGCAGCCGCTCGTCGAGCGCGGCCAGACCGCTGCCGCTCACGGTGCGCACGGCCGTGCGGGCCAACCGGTAACCGGCGGCCACCCCGGACGGGCCGTCGACCGGCGGGGACATCCCGGCCCGGCCGGTCACGCACGGCCGCAGCATCTCGACGACCTCGCCGTGGGCCCGCGAACCCAGCGCGACCAGCCCCACCAGTTCCTGCTCGCGCAGCACCCAGGACGACACGACCGAGTGCCCCGCCAGCGTCCGGTGCGGCTCCTGCAACGGGTCGGTGCCCGCACCGTCCAGGCACCCCACGACCACGACCAGCGCCCCGGAGTCGGGCAGGCCGAGCACCCCCACCGCCTCCCGGGCGAAGACCGGGTCCCGGCCGCGCCCGGCCAGCAACGCGTCCAGGACGGCGTGCCGGCGGCTGAGGTCCTGGCTGCGCACCCGCTGCTCCTCCTGCCGGTAGGCGTCGACCAGCGCCGAGGAGCTCCCGTCGTGGGTGCGCCACACGTAGCTCGCGGCGTCGAGCAGGGCGAGGTCGTACGCCCCGTCGAAACGCCGGCGGGAGGTCTGCAGCAGCGACTCCCAGAGCAGCCGCCCGCCCAGCCGGTAGGCGCGCAGCACCGCCTCCAGCGGGACCCCCTGGCGGGCCCGCCGCCGCCCCGTCGCCCGGGTGGAGTCGGCCGGGTCGACGCCCTCGGGCACCCGGTCGGCCAGCACCTCGATCCCGCGCTGCAGGTTCGACCGGCAGGCGTCACGCAGCTCGTCGAGCAGGTCGAGTTCCACGTAACACGGTTCGCGCCGCAGGATCTGCAGCGTGAGCCGGTCGGTCAGGCTGTCCACCTCGTCCAGCAGCACACCGCCCAACTCGCGCAGGGCTGCCTCGACCGACGCAGCGAGCGGCCGGGCCCGCGGCGGCTCCCCCTCGTCGGACAGCACGGCGTCACTGTGCACCGCGCGCACCCGGCCGTCCATCGATTCGGGCACACAGCCCAGGGTCCGGGCATCGATGTTGGGCGCTGCGCCCATAGCGGTGACTGGACGCGACGCCCAATCTGTAACCCCATCGAGTGGGCCCGATCACACGGATCCGGGTGCGACGACCACCGGCGAAGGAGCAGGCATGGCCGCCACCGAGCCGCTGTTCCGGGTCGACGGGATCGGGGTCCGCTTCGGCGGTCTGGTCGCGTTGGACGAGGTCTCGCTGTCCGTGGCCCCCGGCGAGGTGCACGGCGTGATCGGGCCGAACGGGGCGGGCAAGACGACGCTGTTCAACGTCTGCTGCGGGTTCGTCCGGCCGGACACCGGGTCGCTGGCCTGGCACGGGGAACCGGTCCACAACCTGGCGCCGCACCGGCTGGCGCGGATGGGGATCGCCCGCACGCTGCAGGGGGTGGGCCTGTTCCGGGGCCTCACCGTCCTGGAGAACGTGATGGTCGGCGCGGACCGGCATCACCGCGCGGGGTTCTTCTCGGCGCTGCTGGCGTTGCGCCGATCGGACGCCGACGAGCGTGCACTGCGAACACGGTCGGGCGCCGTTCTCGCGGAGCTGGGCGTCGAGACCTATGCCGACCGGCTGCCCGGCAGCCTGCCCTACCCGGTGCAGAAGCGGGTGGCGCTGGCCAGGGCCCTGGTCGCCGGCCCCGAGATGCTCCTGCTCGACGAGCCCGCCAGCGGGCTGGGCGCCGACGACATGGCCGAGCTCGGTGAGCGGATCCGCTCGCTGCGCGACCGGACGGCCGTGGTCCTGGTGGAACACCACATGGACCTGGTGATGAGCGTCTGCGACACGATCACGGTGCTGGACTTCGGACGGGTGGTCGCCGCGGGCACCCCCGACCAGGTACGCGACGACCCCGCCGTGATCGACGCCTACCTGGGTGAGGAGGCCCGGTGAGCACGGCACCGGTGACCGCGGCGCTCGAGGTCCGGGGGCTGAGCACGGCCTACGGCCCGGTGACGGCGCTGGAGGAGGTCGACGTCACCGCCGAGCGGGGCCGGATCACCGCCGTGCTCGGCGCGAACGGTGCCGGCAAGTCCACGCTGCTGCGCACGATCTCCGGGCTGGTCCCGGCCGGGGCGGGCGAGGTGCTCGTCGGCGGGGTGGACCACACCCGCTCACCCGCCGAGCGGATCGCGCGGGCCGGCGTCGCGCACGTCCCCGAGGGCCGGGGCGTGATCACCGAGCTGACGGTGGAGGAGAACCTGCGCCTGGGCGCCTTGCTGGGTACCGCGCGCAAGCGCACCGACCGGTCGCTCGACGACGTCTACACGATGTTCCCGCCACTGGCCGAGCGCCGCAGTCGCAACTGCGACACCCTCTCCGGCGGGGAGCGTCAGATGCTGGTGATCGGGCGGGCGTTGCTGTGCGGGCCCGACGTGCTGCTGCTCGACGAGCCGTCGCTCGGACTCGCCCCGCGGGTCGTCGGGCAGATCTTCGGCCTGCTGCGCGAGCTGGTGGACGCCGCGGACATCAGCGTGCTGCTGGTCGAGCAGAACGCGCGCAGCGCCCTGTCCATCGCCGACGTCGGGGTGGTGCTCAACCTCGGCCGCGTGGTCGCCCGCGACGACGCCGCCGTGCTGGCCGCCGACGACGGGCTCCGCCACGCCTACCTGGGCTTCTAGGGGAGAACATGCAGCAGTTCCTGAACGTGACGCTGACCGGGCTGAGCCAGGGCGCGATCTACGCGGCGTTCGCACTGGCCCTGGTGCTGATCTGGCGCTCCACCCGGATCGTGAACTTCGCCCAGGGCTCGATGGCCATGTTCACCACCTACCTGGCCCTGATCGTGATCGAGCGGACCGGTTCCTACTGGCTGGGGCTGGTGGTCGCGCTCGGCGCAGGCCTGCTGCTCGGGGCCGGGATCGAACGGCTGATCATCCGCCGGGTCGAGGGCGGGCCGGAGCTGAGCGCCATCATCGTCACGCTGGGCCTGTTCGTGGCCATCCAGGCGCTGGCCGCGATCATGTTCGGTGCCACGTTCCGCTCGTTCCCGGCCCCGTTCGACCTGCGCGGGATCGTGGTCGGCGGGGTGAACATCGCCTTCACCCCGTTCTCGATGTTCGTGATCGGCTCGGTCGTGCTGGTGATGGGCGCGCTGGTGGCGTTGTTCCGGTTCACCGACGTCGGCCTGCAGATGCGCGCCGCGGCCTTCAACGGCGAGGTGGCCCGGCTGCTCGGCGTCCCGGTCGGGCGGTTGCTGACGCTGGGCTGGGCACTGGCCGCGGTGGTCGGTTCGCTGTCCGGTCTGCTGATCGCCGGGGGCAGCCTGGTCTACCCGGCCTACATGGACCCGATCATCGTCTACGGGTTCGTGGCGGCCGTGCTGGGCGGGCTGGACTCCCCGGGCGGCGCCGTCGTCGGCGGGCTGACGATCGGGCTGGCCCTGAGCTACGTCAGCGGCTACCTCGGCAGCGAGCTGGTCGCGCTCACCGCGCTGGCGATCCTGGTCGCGGTGCTGCTGGCCCGCCCGCAGGGCCTGTTCGCCCGGACCGCGGCGCGGCGGGTCTGATGGCCACGCCCGTGCGGGACGACGAGAGCGGCGAGGCGACGACGCCGGCGCGCCCGCGGCCCCTGGACGCCGTGCGACGGTGGCAGCCGCGCTCCACGTTCGGCAGGCACGCGCTGCGGGTGCTCGCCGGGATCGCGGTCGTGGTGCTGGTCCTGGAGACGACCAGCCCGTTCCGCAACTCCCAGTTCGCGACGCTGGCCTACTACGCGATCGCCGCGGCCGGGCTGACCGTGCTCACCGGGCTGAACGGGCAGATCTCGCTGGGGCACGGCGCGCTGATGGCGGTCGGTGCGTACACCACCGGCCTGCTGCTCGGCTCGGCCGGCCCGCCGCCGCTGGTCCTGGTGATGCTCGCGGCCGCGGCGGTGACCGCGGTGGTCGGGGTCGTCGTCGGTGCCGCGGCCTCCCGCCTGCACGGCCCGTACCTGGCCGGCGCGACACTGGCGTTCGCGGTCGCGGTGCCCGGGCTGGCTATCTACTTCGACGGCGTGCTCGGCGGCGAGCAGGGCATGCAGATCGACTCGCCGCGGGCCCCGGCCTGGTTCGCCGACGCGATCTACTTCCTGTCCGCCAACGACATGTCCGGCGCCAAGTACCTGGCCTACATCGGCTGGGCCACGCTGCTGGTGGTCCTGCTGCTGCTGGCCAACCTCGCCGCGAGCCGGGTCGGACGGGTGTGGCGGGCGGTGCGCGACGACGAGGTCGCGGCCGAGCTGGCCGGTATCCGGCCGGGGCCGGTGCGGGTGCTGGCGTTCACCGTCAGCGCGGCGTGCGCCGGCCTGGCCGGGGCGGTGCTCGGCATCGTCGTGCGGCTGGCCGCACCCAGCGGGTTCACCATCGTGCTGTCCCTGGGGCTGCTCACCGCCGTGGTCGTCGGCGGGCTGGGCAGCCTCACCGGCGCCCTGCTCGGCGGCGCGCTGCTGGTGTTCCTGCCCCCGGCGGTGACCAACCTGGGCCAGGCCGCGGGGCTGAGCGGCGTGGCCGCCGCCGAGCTCGCCCCGCTCGTCTACGGCGTGGTGCTCGTGCTGGTGGTGCTGCTCGCCCCGACCGGCGTGGTGGGCACGGTCGGCAGGCTCTGGCGCTCGGCCAGGAACCCGAACCCGAACAACTCGAACTCGAACTCGACGAGGAGGTCGCGATGAGCAGGTTCGACGTGCGGAGACCCGGTGCGACCGGGAGGAGCCGGGCGGTGGTGCTCGCGCTCGTCACCGCCGTGGCCCTGCTGCTCTCGGCGTGCGGCGCCGGCGGGCGACCGTCCGGTGAGGAGGGCGGGGCCCAGCCCGGCATCACGCCGCAGAGCGTCAAGGTCGGTGCGCACTTCCCGCTGACCGGCGTCGCGTCCCCCGGCTACAGCGACATCCCCACCGGCACCCAGGCGTACTTCGCCTACGTCAACGCGAACGGCGGGGTGAACGGGCGCCAGATCGAGTACGTGTTCCGTGACGACGCCTACAACCCCACCCAGACCAGCCAGGTCGTCAACGAGCTCGTGCTGCAGGACCAGGTCTTCGCGATGCTCGGCGGACTGGGTACACCGACACACTCCGCGGTGCTGGACTACCTCAACAGCGAGGGCGTGCCGGACCTGTTCGTGTCGTCGGGCTCGCTGCTGTGGAACCAGCCGGAGCGCAACCCGCAGACGTTCGGGTGGCAGCCCGACTACGAGATCGAAGCCAAGATCATCGGCCAGTACGTGGCGCAGAACTTCCCGGACGCCAAGGTCGGCCTGTTCCTGCAGGACGACGACCTGGGCCGGGACGCCGAGGTCGGGGTCCGGCGCTACCTGGACGCCCAGATCGTCGCCGCGGAGCGCTACACGCCCGGCAACACCGACGTCGCCCCGCAGATCGCCGCCCTGCAGGCCTCCGGCGCCGACCTGGTGATCGGGTTCAACGTGCCGTCCTACACGGCGCTGTCGCAGCTGCAGTCGCTGCGGCTCAACTACACGCCGCAGTGGGTCTACAGCAACATCGGTTCCGACCCGGCGCTGGTCGGGTCGCTGCTGGCGCGCTTCTCCGAGGGCGCGGTCACCGATGCGGGGCTGCTGGACGGGGTTCTCACGACCGAGTACCTGCCCAGCGTCGAGGCCACCGCCGACCCGTGGACCCAGCTGTTCACCCGGGTCTGGCAGGAGCACGGCACCGGTGGCGAGCTGACCAACTTCCGGATCTACGGCATGGCCCAGGCGTACGCGTTCGTGCAGGCGCTGCAGGCCGCGGGCCCGGAGCCGACGCGGGAGGGGCTCGTCTCCGCCGTCGAGCGGGAGGGAGCGCAGATGCAGGGCCCGTGGCTGGCGCCCTACCGGTTCTCCGAGCAGAGCCACGCGGGGATCTCCGGGGTGAAGATGAGCCGGATCGCCGGGGCGGGCACCGAGGACCTGACACCGGTCCAGGTCACCGACAACGGGGAGGCTCCGATCACCGCCTACCAGGGCCCGCCGAGCACCCCGCCGCCGAACGGGATCCCCGTCCCGCCGGCCTGAGCGGTGCCGCCGCCGTCGTGAGTGGAGTGCGCGACACCCCGCGGACGGGGCAGGATGTGGGCCTGCCGCACGTACGAGCCGGGGACCGCACCGATGAGCGCACGGATCCTGCTGGTCGAGGACGATCACACGATCGGTGATGTCCTGCTGGGCAGCCTCACCGGCCACGGCTACGCGGCCCACTGGGAACGCAGTGGCGGCACCGCCCTCGCCGCGGCCGAGCGGACTGCCTACGATCTCGTGCTGCTCGACCTCGGCCTCCCCGATCTCGACGGCGTCGAGGTCTGCCGCCGGCTGCGGGTGCTGCGACCCGAGACCGTCGTCGTCATCCTCACCGCGCGGGCCGCGGAGATGGACGTGGTGCTCGGGCTGGAGGCCGGTGCCGACGACTACCTGACCAAGCCGGTGCGGCTCGCGGAGCTGCTCGCCCGGGTCCGCGCGCACCTGCGGCGGGCCGGCGGCGAGCGGTCCGAGGACGTGCTCGAGGTCGGCGACCTGCGGGTCGACACCGGGGCCCGGCGCGCGTCGGTCGCCGGGCACGAGGTGGAGCTGCGGGCCCGTGAGTTCGACCTGCTCGCCCGGCTCGCCCGCGATCCCGGGACGGCGCTGAGCCGCGAGGTGCTGATGGCCGACGTGTGGGACGAGCACTGGTTCGGCTCGACGAAGACCCTCGACGTGCACGTCGCCGCCGTCCGCAGGCACCTCACCGGGCTCCCCGCGGGCCGGGTGCCGGTGATCACGACGTTGCGCGGGCACGGCTACCGGCTCGAGCTGCCTGCGGCGCCGCCGCCGTGAGGGTCCGGATCGTGCGCCTCGCGCTGGTCGCCGCGTCGGTCGCACTGCTGCTGTTCGGCGGCCCGCTCGCCGTCGGCCTCGGGCTGTACGCGTTCGCCGAGGAACGCAGCTCGATGCAGCGGATCGCGGACTTCGCCGCCATGTCGGTCTACGACGACCTGGACCACGACCAGATCCCCCGGCGGCTACCGGACGGGCCGGACGACACCGCCGCCGTCGCCCTCTACGACGACGACGCCGACCTGCTCGTCGGCGACGGCCCCCGGGTGGGCGACGAGGAGGTCGACCGGGTGCTGGACCGCGGGATCCTCCGCGCCCCGTCCGGCGAGCTCGTCGTCGTCGCCCCGGTCCGCGACGGTCTCGACGTCATCGGCGCGATCCGGGTGGCGGTCTCCCCCGGTGCTGTGCTCGCCGGCCTGGTGCCGTTGTGGCTGGGGATGCTGGCGTTCGCCGGGCTGGTGCTGCTCGCGGTGTGGTTCCTCGCCCGGCGCCTGGCCGAGCGACTGTCCCGCCCGATGGAGGAGCTGGCGCACGACGCCGGTCGGCTCGGCGAGGGCGACTTCTCGGTACGACCGGCACCGACCGGGATGCCCGAGGTCGACCGGGTCGGCGCCGCGCTGGGCGAGACGGCGGAGCGGCTGGACGACCTGCTGGCCCGGGAGCGGGCGTTCTCGGCGGAGGCGTCGCACCAGCTCCGGACCCCGCTCGCCGGGCTGCGCCTGCGGCTGGAGTCCGCACTGGACGGTCCCGGCCCACTGGGCCGGGCGACCGTCACCGACGGGCTCGCGTCGATCGACCGGCTGGAGCGCACGATCGACGAGCTGCTGCTGCTCGCCAGGGAGCGGCGGCGCGGCGCGGTGCCGGTGGACGTCGCCCGGTTGCTCGCCGAGGCCGAGTCCGAGTGGACCGAGCGCCTCGCCCGCGACGGCCGCACGTTCCGCACCGCGCGGCAGGCGGACCTGCCCGACCCACCCGCCTCCGCGGCGGCGGTGCGCCAGATCGTCGGCGTGCTGCTGGACAACGCGCTGGCGCACGGCGCGGGCACGGTGACGGTCACCGCGCGCGAGGCCGGCCCGGACGCCGTCGCGCTGGACGTCGCGGATGAGGGCCCCGGCGTCGCCCCGGAGGATCTCTCCGGCTCCCGGGACGGGCTCGGGGTCGCGCTGGCCCGGCGGCTCGCCGAGGCCGAGGGCGGGCGGTTGACCGCCGACCGGTCACCGTCGGTGGTGACCCTGTTGCTCCCCCTCGATCCGCCCTGAGCGTTTACCATCCCCTTACCTTCGGCTGGACCTCCGCTGGGGCGTCCCCATCTAGTGTCCTCGGCGAGGGAAGGGAGGCCCACGATGACCGCTCCGGCACACGACACCGCGTCCGGGATCGCCCGGGATCTGGTCTTCCTCGCCGTCGCGGGCGACGACGAGCTGGCCGCACTCGGCTTCGGCTACGCCACCGTCCGGATGACGGCCGGGGCACCCCGGACCCGGTACCCGCCGGCACCCTGGTGCTGCACTGGTCCGACCCGGAGTCCTCGACGTGGGGCAGGCGACGGCAACGGGTCTGCCTGTCCGTCACCGGCTGCCGCCCACCGGCCCTGGTCACGGCCGCGCTCCAGCGGGCCGGCGCGGTCCTGCGGTCGCTCCCGGTCCCCCGGCCGCCGATCGTCGCGGTCACCCCGTCGGCCCCGCTGGTGCAGCTCCGGGTCGCCGGTCGGGCGGTCACGACCGGGTTCGAGATCCTCACCCGGGCCGACCCGCTCGACCGACCGTGAGCCGGCGGTACCGGCCTGCGGTCACCGGTCCGGCAGGACGGTCACCCCGCGGCCGGGCAGGACGTCCGACCGCAGCCCGGCCAGTGCCTCGATCCCGCCGAGCGGGGCGAGGTCGACCGGCGCGTCCCCGCGGTTGACCAGGAACCGGAACCCCTCCCGGCGGACCAGCTCGACCCGGCCGGCCAGCTCGCCCGGCAGCTCGGGCACGATTCCGGCCGCATCGAGCAGCCGGCGCAGCAGCGGGCCGCGGTCGGCGAGCCGGGTCGACACGTAGGACGCCGACCCCCGCCCCACCGGGCGCCGGGTGACGGCAGGTGATCCGGCCAGGTCCGCGGCCGCGACGGCGGTGCCGCCGCCCGTGTAGCGGACGAGCACCTCGACCGACGGGTCGACGACGTCGACCGGCTCGGTCCACACGTCGGCGACCGAGCCGTCGTCGAGGGTGACGGTGCCGCCCGGCTCCAGCGGGGCGAACTCCTCCACCCGGATCCCGAGCAGCTCCCGCAGCGCGCCGGGGTAGCCGCCGAGGACGGCGTGCGCGTGGTCGTCGACGATCCCGGACCACCAGGTCGTGACGAGGTGGCCGCCCGCGTCGACGAACGCCGCCAGCTCCGCGGCCCGCTCCGGGCCGACGACGTGCAGCATCGGCGCGACGACGATGTCGTATCCGGCGAGCGCGGCCCCGGCAAGCTCGGCCCCGGCCGGCACGACGTCGGCCCGCACGCCGGCGTCCAGGAAGGCCCGGTACCAACCGGCGGCCTCGTCCTTGTAGCGCACCCGGTCGCTCGGGGTGAACGGCTGCTCGGCGGCCCACCACGACGGCCAGTCGAACAGCACCGCGACCCGGGCCGGGACCCGTCGCGAGCCCGCCACCTCCGCCAGGCCCCGCAGCCGGTCCCCGAGCGCGACGACGTCACGGAACATCCGGGAGTCCGGACCGGTGTGCGGCACCATCGCGGAGTGGAACTTCTCCGCGCCCGCCGCGGACTGGCGCCACTGGAAGTAGCAGATCGCGTCGGCGCCGTGCGCCAGGTGGGTGAGGGCGTCGCGGTGCATCTCCCCCGGCCGTTTCGGCCGGTTGATCTCCTGCCAGCTCACCGCCGACGTCGAGTGCTCCATCAGCCACCACGGGGCCCCGCCGGCGAGGTTGCCGGTCAGGTTCGCCGAGAACGACAGCTCGTCGCGGGCGTGCGGGCCGGGGACCACGTAGTGGTCGTTGGACACGATGTCGATCTCCGGGACCCACGTGGCGTAGTCCATCCCGCGGGTCTCGTTCATCACCATGAAGTTGGTGGTCACCGGCACGTCCGGGGTGAGCTCGCGCAGCACGGCCACCTCGGCGCGCAGGTGCTCGCGCAGCGCGTCGGAGCAGAAGCGGGCGAAGTCGAGCTGCTGGCCGGGGTTGGGGTGGGTCCCCGCGGGGACGCGGCCCGGTGTCCGGATCTCCTCCCAGTCGCCGTGGTGCTGGGACCAGAACGACGTGCCCCAGGCCCGGTTCAGCGCGTCCAGGTCGCCGCCGTGACGCTCGCGCAGCCAGTCGCGGAAGGCGATCCGGGCGTCGGGCGAGTGGTCCTCGACGTTGTGGCAGCCGAGCTCGTTGGAGACGTGCCAGGCCGCCAGGGCCGGGTGCTCGCCGTAGCGGTGGGCCATCGCGCGGACCAGGTCGAGAGCGTAGCGGCGGAAGACCGGCGAGGTCGGCCGCCAGTGCTGGCGCCCGCCCGGCCCGACGGTCCGGCCGTCGGCGTCCACCGGGAGGATCTCCGGGTGCCGGTGGTGCATCCACGGCGGCGGGGACGCCGTCGCGGTGGCCAGGTCGACGGCGATCCCGCCCTCGTGCAGCAGATCGAGCACCTCGTCGAGCCAGCCGAACTCCCACCGGTCCGGCGCGGGCTGCAGCCGGGCCCAGGAGAAGACGCCGACGGTCGCCACCGTCACGCCGGCCTCGCGCATCAGCGCGACATCGGACGCCCAGACGTCCGGCGTCCACTGCTCGGGGTTGTAGTCGGCACCGAACTCGATCCGGGGGTGCGTGGGGCCGGGGGTCCGGCGGAGCCAGGGGGTCATCGGAGGTCCTCTCGGGTCCCGTGCGGTTGTGTTCGATGCTGCGCGGACCTGTGCGTCAGGTCGAGCAACGCCCGCGCGCGGCACGCCCGGCGACCGGTGTCTGTCCCGCGATGACCGGAAACTGCCCGGGATTCCGGACGTTCACGCAGGTAGGGGGCCCGATGGTGGGCACGGTGATCTCACGTACGGTGCGGCCATGGCTACCGAGACGACCCGAGAGACGGAGACCACCCCGGCCGGCACGGAGGCGGCCGAGACCGACCGCACGGACACGGGTTCGACCGCGACTGCCACCACCGGGGCGACGGCCGAGCCGGCCGCCACCGACACCCCGGCGAACACCGGGAACACCGACGAGCCGGCGGAGTCCGGGGACACCGGCACCGGGTCGACCCCGGCGAAGCCCGTGGAGACCGCAGGGACCGCAGGGACCGCGAGCACCCCGGCCGAGCGGCGCCCGACCGCTGACGAGGGCACCTCGGACGGACAGGACGCTCCGGCCGCGCGCGCCTCGACCGGGACCGCCGCCGGTGGCGGCGCCGTCGTCGGCGTGGGCCTCGGACTGGCCTCGCTGCTCGGCACCCCGCTCAGCGACATGCTGCGTGACCGCGCGCAGCTGGTCGGCCAGATCGAGTCCTTCAGCGGGATGTCCGGCGACCAGGTCGACGCGTTCTACGGTGCCCCGTGGCACACCGCCGCCCTGGTCAACGGCGCGGTCGCGCTGATCGCCGTCATCGTCGGCGCGGTGCTGCTGCTCGGCCCGGTGCGCAAGCCGAGCGCCCCCACGTGGGCACGGCCGGTCGCCCTCGGCGGTCTCGTGCTCGGCGTGCTGGGACTGTTCGTGGCCGGCGGGATGTACATCGACCTGTTCGCGGCACAGCCTGCCCTGCCCGCGATGCCGGCGATGCCGGGTATGCCCGGATAGGTCGCGCCCGGGCTCGGGCCCACCGCAGTGCCCGAGCCCGCCCGCTCAGACCTTCTGTGCAGAACTCTCCTGTGCCGACCGGCTCGCCTCGACGTCGGCGCGCCACTGCCGCCACCCGGCGAAGTTCCCGCTCCCGGGGGTGGCCGGGGTCGCCACGTGCTCGAACGGGGAGAGGTGCGGCGCAGACCCCTCGCCCGGGTCGAGCAGTCGCTCGCACAGCCCCAGGTCCGCCTCGAGCGAGGGGCCCGCACCGACCACCCGGTCACCAGTCGGGGTGAAGTAGGAGACCCGTGCGCTGCGCGCCGCCGCGACGGCCCGCACCTGATGCGGCTCGAGCGCCGCCCGCTCGTCGGACGTGATGAACGGCGTGTGCCAGTCGCCGGCCGCGACGTGCCGGGGGGTGGACCCGGTCCGGGCGTCCCGCATGGCTGCGGCCGCGTCGTAGATCGGCAGGTACGCCAGCGGCGCACCCGTGTCGTCGGTGGCCAGACGCTGGTCGAAGAAGTTGTCCCACGCCGTGGCGGAGACGACCACGGTGTGCATCAGGTACGGCTCGAGGATCCGGTTGACCTCCTGCTTGTGCACGCCGAGCTCGAGTCCTGCCTGCGCCCGGTCCAGCGCCGTCTCCACGCTCTGCATCCACCACGCGAGCACGTCCGCCCACTGCGGCGAGCCCGGCTCGATGAACTCGTGCGCGTTCATCCCCGGCTTGTTCACCGAGAACGCCCGCGGCACGTACGGCGAGCGCCGGACGTACTCGATCATCCGCTTGACCGGCACGGCGCGCGAGGACGCGGAGTTCCGGGAGAACGCGCGGTGGGTGTTCAGCTCGGCCAGCGCGGAGCGCGGCAGCGTCACGACCATCGTGGTCAGCCGGTCACCCGCCTCGTTGACCGAGTCTGCGACGACCCTCGCATCGACCTTCGTGACCTCGGGCAAACCTGACAACTTCTTCGCTCCCTCGTCCGGACCGTGCCCCGCCCTGCGCCGACGGTGCCCCGACCATCGCACCACCGACGCCGGCGGCGCCATCTTGGCGCCACTTCCTTGACATGGCGCCATGTTGGCGCCATATTTGGCGCATGGTCGCGTCTCGCACGCACCCGGTCACGAGAGGAAATCCGATGAGCCGAACGGTTCCCGTCCCCCACGGCCTCCCCATGGAGCGCGATGCGGGCCCCTTCGACCCGCCCTCCGGCGTCACCCGGCTGCGCGAGGCCCGCCCGGTCAGCCCCATGGTCTTCCCCGACGGCCACGAGGGCTGGCTCGTCACCGGCTACCACGAGGTCCGCCGGCTCATGGCCGACACGCGGTTCAGCTCCCGCCAGGACATCGGCATCCTGCACGTCCCGTTCGAGACGCCCGGCATGCCGACCCCCACCGAACCGTCCCCCCAGGAGCCGGGCCTGTTCATCTCGATGGACCCGCCGGACCACACCCGGCTGCGGCGCATGCTCACCGGCGCGTTCACCGTGCGACGCATGCGGCAGCTCGAGGAGCACATCAGCGATGTCGTCGAGCGGCAGCTGGACGAGATGGCGCGGCTGCCCGGGCCCGTCGACCTGGTCGAGGCCTTCGCCCTGCCGGTGCCCTCGCTGGTGATCTGCGAGCTGCTCGGTGTGCCCTACGCCGACCGGGAGAGCTTCCAGGGCGACTCGGCCCAGTTCCTGGTCAAGGACCAGTCGCTCGAGGAGAAGATGGCGGCGTACACGGCGCTGTCCACCTATCTGTCCGAACTGGTCACGCGCAAGCGCGCCGCCCCCGGCGAGGACATCCTGTCCGACCTGGCCCGCCGGGACGACGTCACCATCGAGGAACTGGTCGGCATCGCGTTCCTGCTCCTGCTCGCGGGCCACGAGACCACCGCCAACATGCTGGCGCTGGGCACCTTCGCGCTCCTCGAGCACCCCGACCAGATGGCCGCCCTGCGCGCCGATCCGGACCTGCTGCCCGGTGCCGTCGAGGAGCTCATGCGCTACCTGTCCGTCGTCGACATCCTCCTTCGCTACGCCACGGAGGACATCGAGCTCGGTGGCGAGACGATCGGTGCAGGATCGACCGTCGTCGTCTCGATGCTGGCCGCCAACCGCGACCCCCGGCACTTCGACGACCCCGACACCCTGGACATCCGCCGCACGGCCCGCGGTCAGCTGGCCTTCGGTCACGGCGTCCACCAGTGCCTCGGGCAGCAGCTGGCCCGCATCGAGATGCGCGCCGGTTTCGGCGGCCTGCTACGGCGCTTCCCGACACTCGAGCTCGCCGTTCCCGCCGGCGACGTGCGACTCAAGACCGACATGACCATCTACGGCGTCCACGAGCTGCCGGTCACCTGGGTCGAACAGCCCGCTGAGCCGCGGGGGTCCACCGCGCGTGCGGGAGCGGCTCCCGCCGCTGTGCGGCATCAGGCACCGGCGTAGCACTCCCGTGCACCGCCCGGACATCGACAACCCGCTGTTGATCGACGGCATCAGGGTCAAGCCCCGTCAGGGGGCGGCTTCACGATCAGCAGCTTGCGCCCGAACCCGCTCCGAGACCGCCGCAGGCCGGCCTTCCCGTCGTCGTCGGCTCCGACAGCACCCACCGATGTGTGAACGAGCGCCGTCGACGACCCTGGTCAGGAGCGATAGCAGTACGAGTCGGACGAGGCGTCACCGCCCTGGAGGCGGACCTGGTGCACGCGAAGCCCGCGGAAGGCGTCGCCATGCGGGAAGAAGCCGGCGTCGACCGAGAGTCCCCCTGCTGGGTCGGCGTCGAGCTTGGCCATCCAGGCACCGACCCCGTCCGGGTAGAACTGGTCGTCGAGCGCCCCGTAGAGCGAGTTCGTGAAGTAGACCCGCTGCCCGTCCCGGCTGACCTCCACCATCTGCGGGCCACCGGCCAGCGGCAGGTCCGGGCGGGCCGGGTGCGGGGTCCGGCGCACGATCCCGCCCAGGCGCATCGAGCCGGTCTCGCGCGGCTGCGCCGGGTCGGACACGTCGAACTGTTTCATCTCCCCGGTCCCCCAACAGGACACGTAGAGGAATCGGTCGTCGACCGAGAGGTCGATGTCGGTGATGATCGGCGGAACGGCGCCGAACGGTTGCAGCGCGGGCGGCAGCTGGTCGGTCTCGGCCGGTTCGGCCGGAACGGTGATGACCTTCTCGGCCTTCCACTGCCCGGCGGTGTCGTCGAGGTACCAGCGCCACACCGAGCCGGACAGATCCTCGGTGGAGATGACGACACCGACGAAGCCCCAGGTGGCCTCCGGGTCGTGCGAGGGCCGCACCTCCAGCGCCATCTGGTGCTGCGCTCCCAGGTCGATGCGCTGCACATGCCGGCCCGCGGCCAGGTCCCAGAAGTGGATCGAATGCCCGTACCTGTTGCCCAGCAGTAGCTCCGGCACGAGTCCGTCTTCGATCATCGACGGGCTGCCCCACTCGCTGGAGATCAGCACGTTGCGGTTCAGATGCCACCAGGCGTCGTAGTGGAAGTGCTGCGGGCCACGGTCGGTCTCCCAGGCACGCAGGACCTCGAAGGTGTCGTGGTCGAGCAGCGCGATCCCGCCGGGCCCGTCGTCATCGCCCTCCCCACCACCGAGGCAGGTCATGAACACCCCGTCCGGGCCGCAGTGCATGGTGTGTGGACGGGAGTAGCCGGCCCGGTCGGAGAGCTCCTTCGCGGTGACCGTCCGGACCAGCCGGGGCGAGCGCGGGTCCGGCTCGGTGTCCAGGACGTGGATGTCCGACGAGCGCAGACCCGGCACGAGCAGGTACCGGCGGGCCAGCCCGGACACGTCGTGTCCCTCGTGCGCCAGAGCGCTGGAGCAGGCGTTCCAGCCGAAGTGGTGGAGCTCTCCGCCCCCTGGCACCGGGGTCCAGCCGATCACGGTCCCGTAGCCGGACGAGCCCTGCGCTACGTCGATGACCACCATCGCGTCCTCGGTCTGACCGCCCCGATCGAACGCGGCCACGTAAGCGAGCTGCTCGGGCGGCGCGGCAGCGGCGTCGGCCGGCGAGCGGTAGAAGGTCGGGTCGATGGTCGTAGTGCTCATGTCGGTCCTCAGCGTCTCGATGATCGATCGGCGCGCGGCGGCACCGGATCGCGACCGGGCCGGTGGTCGGCGATTCGGCTCGCGGCAACCTCTGAGGTGACATGTCAGATCAGGACCGTGCCATCCCGCCGGGCCGGCACCGCCGTTCAGTCTGCGGCCGACGCCCGGACCTGGGAGCCGAACCACCCGGCCGGCAGACGCCTCGCGGGCGAGTTTCCCCACGATTGACTACCCCGAACAGCCGGGCGGTACGAGGGAATGCGCCGTCAGTCGACGGACGAGAAGGACGCGGGCCCCCTTCCTGCGCGCGCTCAGGGATGGCGACGGACGGTGCACACCCGTGGAGACGGCGGGCCGCTATGGACGATCGGCGCGACGCCGTTCGAGTCCGCTACCCGGGACCGACCGAGCACAGCAGGGCGACGGCGGTCGCGTCCCGGTCGGGCCGGTAGGTGTACACCGGGCAGGTAGCGGTCGTCGGCACTCCGGCGACGTCGATGTTGTCCTCCACCGCCACGAGCGCAGGACGTCGCGCTCGGGATCCGGGACACGTACATGTGCAGTGCCCGGCATCATGACGGCGCAGGACCCGGGGCACGGTGGCTGCTACGGGACCAGCCGGTAGAAGCGCCAGAAGCCGAAGTCCTCGATCGGCAGCACGTCCACAGAGGAGAAGCCGGCGCGGGTCGCCTGGTCGCGCACCGTGGACGCGCGGATCACGGTGCCGGTCGCCGCCGACGGCTGGTGCGACATCGAGTCGGGCAGGCACAGCAGCGTGCTGAAGCCGTAGAGCAGCCGCTCGACGTCGCCGGCCGGGGCGGTGAAGGTGTCCTCGGCGGCCTCGTCCATGACGATCACGACGCCGTCCGGGCGCAGCGCCCGCCGGGCCGCGGTGAGGAACTCGACCGGGTGCGGCAGGTCGTGCAGGCACTCGAAGGCGAACACAGCGTCGGCGCCGCGCTCGGGCAGGGTCACCGCGGCGTCGCCGGTGGTGAACGCGACCCGGCCGGACAGTCCGGCCGCCGCGGCGTGCTCGGTGGCGGCCGCGGTGGACGGCGGGTCGACGTCGTAGCCGTGCACGACGGCACCGGGATAGGCGCGGGCCAGCGCGATCGTCGACCAGCCCTCACCGCAGCCGAGATCGGCGATCGCCGCGCCCTCCCGGCCGAGGTGGCGGTGCAGGTCGGGTACGCCGGCGAGGGCACCGGCCAGTTCCCGCTCGTACCAGGGCCGGTTCATATCCGCCTGGCCGGTGCGCGCGTCCGGGCCGAACCGGGCCCAGCTCACCCCGCCGCCGGAGGCGTAGGCCTCGGCCAGCGCCGGCAGTTGCCCGGCGGCCGCGCCGACGAACCGGGCCAGCGGGGCCAGGAAGTTCAGGCTGGCCGTGTCGGTGAGCACCTCGGCCTCGGCCGACCCGATCCGGAACCGGCGCGGAGCGTCCGGACCGTCCGACTCGACCGTGGTGAGGATGCCCGAGGCGGCCTGCTGTTCCAACCACTCCCGGGCGTAGCGGGGGTCGGTGCCGGTGCGCCCGGCGAGCTCGTGCGGGGCCAGAGGGCCCGCGTCGGCAAGCGCGCGGTACCAGCCGAGCCTGTCACCGAGATAGACGTTGAGCACGTCGAACGCACCCAACGCCGCGGTGAGGACCCGTTCGGCGACGGCGTCCGCGCCCGTGCCTGTCTCTGCTACCTCCGCCGGTGCACCCATTCGTCACGCCTCCTGACCACCGGTCCCCGCCGCTTCCGGGCGGGGCCGCAATGGGACCGGACCGTCGAGCGCCGGCGCATCGTCAATCGAGGCGAGACCCGGCTCGGCTACTCGATCGGGCGCCGCATCTCGACGCCGGCGAGCACGGTCCCGTCCGGCAGGAGCACCGGCACCCGGTCGACGGCGGTGAAGCCGAAGGCCGCGTACAGCGGCTCACCGGGCAACGTCGCCATCAGGACCAGGTCGCGGAACCCCTCGGCGCGGGCCGCGGCCCCGCAGGCCACCACCCCACCGCCCGCCTCGTGCACGAAGTACGTGCCGTCGTCGATCAGCAGCGGATCGAGGTCGGCGATGTGGATCGCGGCGCTCGCGGTCTGCTCCGCCGTGTAGAAGCGTGGGAACAGTTCGAGCACCGATGCTCGCATGAGGGCGGCGATCGCGTCCGTGTCCCCCGGCATCGCCGGTCGCAGCAGTGGTGAGTCCATCGTCGTCGTACCCCCTGTCGTCGTGCGGTGTGCCTCCCGGCGGCGCCTCCCGCCGATGCATGACGTGGTGCACGAACGGGAACCCGGTGCGCGGAAAGACGTGGCCGTCGGCCGACATCATCGCCCCCGCAACGACGCGATCCGTACGTCGGCGAGGCGGCGCGCTCCCCGAGCACGAGAGGAGACCACGTGAGCACCGTCAAGCTCGCCGTCATCTACTACTCCGCCACCGGGACCGTCGACGCCATGGCCCGGCACGCCGCCGAGGCGGGCGAGAAGGCCGGGGCCGAGGTGCGCCTGCGCCAGGTCGCCCGCCAGGCGACCGGCGGGGAACGGGAGGCGACCGAGGCACAGGCCGCGCACGCCGAGGTCGCCCCCGCGACCGAGGCCGCCTCCGCCGACGACGTCGTCTGGGCCGACGCCGTGCTGTTCGGCTCGCCCACCCGTTACGGCAACATCGCCGGCCAGCTCAAGACCTTCCTGGACTCGCTCGGCCCGCAGTGGGGCCAGGGCCTGCTCGCCGACAAGGTCTACGCCGGCTTCACCGCCAGCCAGACCCTGCACGGCGGTCAGGAGTCCACGCTGCTCGCGCTCTACAACACGATCCACCACTTCGGCGGCATCATCGTGGCCCCCGGCTACACCGACCCGCTGAAGTTCGTCGACGGCAACCCCTACGGCGCCTCGCACGTGACCGGGGCGAACAACGACGAGCCGCTCGGCGACGCCGACATCGACGCGCTGCGTCACCTCGCGTCCCGGGTCGTGACCGTCTCGGAGCGGCTCGCGAGCTGACCGTCGCGCCGCCCGGGCATGGCGGGTGCCCGGGCGGGTAGACCACCGGCCATGACCGAGCCGAACGACTTCCCCGACGACGATCCGCGCCACCACACGACCCGGCTGCGGGGCCTGCTCGGCGAGCTGGCCGAGCACGCGCGCACCGACGTGGACAAGGTCACCGATCCGGGCGCGCAGGCCCTGTTCGCGACGGTGGCAGAGGTGTGCCGGGGCCTGGCGACCGCGGTGCAGCAGTACGAGGACCGGTCCGGGAACCGCGACGCCTGACGGGCCGCCCTGTCTCCCGGGAGCGCGGTGGGGCACCCTGGGGCCCATGAACCCCCTCTGCCCCGCGGGCCCTCTGACGTGACATCCACCGGCGGGAGCGGGGACGTCGTCTGGCGCCCCGCCACCCGTGATCCCGAGCGCGAGGCCCGCGAGCTCGAAACCGCCATCCGATCGGTGCTCGCCCGCAACCGTCGGCTGGTGGATGGCCGCATCACCGTGGTGGCCGGCGCCGAGGGGGCCGTCCGGCTCACCGGCTGGGTGCCCACGCAGGAACTGCGCCGGGAGGTCGAGCTGGCGTGCTGGACCGTGGACGGGGTGCGGACCGTGCACGACGACCTGGTCGTCGGGCGCGGTGTGACCGGCACCCGTCGTCGTTCCTGACCTGCCGCGTTCCCGACCTGCCGCGTTCCCGACCTGCCGCGTTCCTGACCTGCCGCGCCGGGTACGGCTCGCGACCAGGGCTGCGTAGCTACCCGCGCTCCCCCATGTTCGGGTCGATCGACCCGAGGCCTGCTCCCGGCGAGTGGCGGTCGATGGGCGTCTCTTCCGTGGCGGCGCCGCGGGCGTCCTGGACGGCCCGCCACACCCGCTGCGGGGTGCAGGGCATCTCGACGTCGGTGACGCCGAGGTGGCGCAGGGCATCGAGCACGCCGTTGACGATGGCCGGGGTGGAGGCGATCGTGCCCGCCTCCCCGACACCCTTGACACCCAGCGGGTTCGATGTGGCCGGGGTGACGACGGTGCCGGTGTCGAAGCCGGGCAGATCGGTGGCCGCCGGGATGGTGTAGTCGACGAACGTGCCGGTGACCAGCGTTCCCTGCTCGTCGTGGACGGCTTCCTCGAACAGGGCCTGGGCGATGCCCTGTGCCAGACCGCCGTGCACCTGCCCCTCCACGAGCAGCGGGTTGACGATGGTACCGACGTCGTCCACGCAGACGTAGCGGCGCAGCGTCACCCGCCCGGTCTCCGTGTCGACCTCCATCGCGGCCAGGTGCGTGCCGTGCGGGAAGGAGAAGTTCTCCGGGTCGAACACCGCGTCGGAGTCGAGGGAGGGCTCCATGTCGTCGGGGTAGTCGTGTGCGGTGAACGCCGCGAACGCCAGCTCCTGGATGGTCCTGCCCTTGCCGGTGCCCCGGACGGTGAACCGGCCGGCCGCGAACTCGATGTCGTCCTCGGAGGCCTCGAGCAGGTGTGCGGCCAGCTTGGTGGCCTTGGCGATCACCTTCTCCCCCGCCTTGACGACGGCGACCCCGCCGACGCTGAGCGAGCGCGACCCGTAGGTGTCGAGGCCCTTCGGTGAGATCTGGGTGTCGCCGTGCAGGATCTCGATGTCGTCGAACGGCACCCCGAGCTGGTCGGCGACGATCTGGCTGAACCCCGTCTCGTGGCCCTGCCCGTGCGGGGAGATGCCGGTGATCACCTCGACCTTTCCGGTGGGCAGCATCCGGATGGCTGCGGCCTCCCATCCGCCGGCGCCGTAGTTCAGCGAGCCGAGCAGCCGGGACGGCGCCAGCCCGCACATCTCGGTGAAGGTCGAGATGCCGATGCCGAGCTGGACCGCGTCGCCCGAACGGCGGCGCTCCTCCTGCTCGCGACGCAGGCCTGCGTAGTCGAACTGCCGCATCGCCTCGGCCGTGGCCTGTTCGTAGTTCCCCGTGTCGTAGGTCAGGCCCGCGACCGTGGTGAACGGGAACTCCTCATGGGTGATCCAGTTCTGCTGTCGCAGCTCCATCGGGTCGCGCCCGAGCTCGACGGCGAGTTCGTCGATGATCCGTTCGGCCCCGAACGTGGCCTCCGGACGGCCGGCGCCGCGGTAGGCGTCGGTGGGCACCTTGGTCGTGTAGATGTTGCGGCAGGTGAAGCGGTAGGCCGGGTACTTGTAGATCGCGTTGAACATGAACGCGCCGAGGATCGGGATGCCCGACCCGATCAGGCTGAGGTAGGCGCCCATGTCGGCGAGCAGGTGCACCTCCAGGCCGGTGACCGTGCCGTCGCGCCGGGCGGTGATCGTGATGTCCTGGATCTGGTCGCGGCCGTGGTGCGCCGCGAGCAGCGACTCCGAGCGGGTCTCGGTCCACTTGATGGGCCTGCCGAGCTTCTGCGAGACCACGATGGCGAGCATCTCCTCCGGGATGATGGAGATCTTGCCGCCGAAACCACCACCCACGTCCGGGGCGATGACGCGCAGCTTGCTCTCCGGGATACCGAGGGTGGCCGCGGTCATCGTGCGCAGGATGTGCGGGATCTGGGTCGCCGACCACATGGTGATCTGCTCGCCGCTCGTGTCGACCACGACCGAGCGCGGTTCCATGAAGGCCGGGATCACGCGTTGCTGGACGAACCGTCGCCGCACCACGATCTGCTCGGGATCGGCCTCGGCCGCGGCGATGGCATCGTCCACGCTCGTACCCGTACCGGCTGTGGCGGAGTCGAACACCCAGGTGGCGCTGACGTTCGTGCCCAGGTCCGGGTGGACCAGCACGGCACCGTCGGCCGCGGCGGCCTCCTTGTCCAGGACCGGTTCGAGCGCGTCGTAGTCGACCTCCACCAGGTCCGCGGCGTCCCGGGCGACAGCCGCCGAGCGGGCCACCACGACCACGACGCCCTCGCCGGCGAAGTGCACCGTGCCGACGGCCAGCGGTGGGCGTTGCGGCGCCTTCTGGTCCGGGGTGACCGACCACGCACAGGGCAGGCCGACCGACTCGGTGCCGAGGTCCGCCGCGGTGTAGACGCCGACGACCCCGGGTAGCGCCCTGGCCTGCGAGGCATCGATGCCGGTGATGGTGGCGTGCGCGATCGGCGATCGGACCACGTGGAGATACAGCGTGCCCCGAGGGGTGATCGAGTCGGTGTAGCGGCTGCGGCCGGTGATCAGCCGGGCGTCCTCCTTGCGGGGGCGTGCCCGTCCGACTTCGGGTCCGGCCGGTTCGGCGAACGTGGTCATGTCCGGTTACCTCCTCGAGCCACGGGACACCGTGGCGCGGTCTTCGCGGGCGACATCGAGCACCGGGTCGACCATCGGTGGGTCCACCACGGGCGGTGTCGGATCGCCGGCTGTGGCGGGTGTGGCGGGTGTGGCGCGTTCGAGGAACCGCAGCAGCTCCACCGGGAAGGGCAGCACCAGCGTCGAGTTCTTCTCCGCCGCGACTTCGACCACGGTCTGCAGCAGCCGCAGCTGCAGCGCGGCCGGGTGCTCGGCCATCACCTCGGCGGCCGCGGTCAGCTGCTGAGAGGCCTGGAGCTCGCCTTCGGCGATGATCACCCGGGAGCGGCGTTCCCGCTCGGCCTCGGCCTGGCGCGACATCGAGCGCTTCATCGACTCGGGCAACGCGACGTCCTTGATCTCCACCCGGTCGATGTGGACGCCCCAGTCCAGCGCCGGGTTGTCGATCATCAGTTCCAGGCCCTGGTTGAGGCGTTCCCGGTTCGACAGCAGGTCGTCCAGATCGCTCTTGCCGATGATCGAGCGCAACGAGGCCTGGGCGACCTGACCGATGGCGTGGACGTAGTTCTGCACCTCCACGACGACCTTCACCGGGTCGACGACCCGGAAGTAGACGACGGCGTCGACCTCGACGGTGACGTTGTCGCGGGTGATGCCGTCCTGGGCCGGAACCGGCATCGTCACGATCTGCATGTTCACCTTGTTCAACCGGTCGGCGACCGGTACCAGCACGGCCAGGCCCGGGCTCCGCGTCCTGGGCAGCACCCGGCCGAAGCGCAGCACGACACCACGCTCGTACTCGGTGATGACCCGGACCGTGGATCCGGCCAGAACCAGGACCGCGATCACAACAATCAACGCGATGATCATGTCGCCCTCCGGCGCTCCGTGCGACTACGTCGATCGAGACTCCGGTCCACGGACGAAGACCAGTTCCGCCACCGGCCGGGACACTGCGTCCCTTTCACGACACTGTGCACGCTACCACTTATATCGTGTCACGATATAAATTTAAGACATTCCAAGCGGGAAGGATCTTGCGTTTCCTGCACCTCCGACCGGAGAACTCGACCGGCCCGACCGGCGTACACTGGACGGCGCCGACGACCCCCGTCGGGCACGTCTCCATTTCTCACGCCGGTGCCCTGTTCGACCGATCACCGGCGTTCTCCGATTTCTGCTGCGGTACGGCAGTACCGCTGCGCACGACATCGTCCGCGACGAGCCACCGGCCTGCACCCAGCGGCTCCACCGCGGAGGAAGAACGGAGCGGGACCATGAACCACGCACACCAGGCCGCCCCCGCCCGGGCACCTGCAGCCGCCCCGGCACTCGGCTGTGACCAGCCGCATCGCGCGGGGGACACCGCCGGCGCCCCCGGCGCCGCCGAGACCGTGGCGAGCTCCCGGACTCCGACGCCGGACAACGGCGGGACCGTCGCCTCCGAGCGCTGGGAGACGGACGGCGGGGCGGTGTGGACCGGCTGACGCCCCCGGGTGCGACACGTCGCACCGAGCAACTATATCGTGTTACGATATAGTTTGAGGCCCGGCCCGCGAGGCACTCACGCCGGAATTCGATTCGGCCACGAGATCCCCTGACGCCTCAGCGCTTTCCGATGCCGGTGGCTCGCGAGATCGAGGAGCTGATCACCTGTGGCCACCCCCAATCCCGTTTTCGCCATCGTCGGCGCGGGTCTGGCCGGCGCCACCGCCGCACAGGCACTCCGCGCCGAGGGTTTCGACGGACGCATCGTGCTCCTCGGCGCCGAAGCGCACGCGCCCTACGAGCGCCCACCGCTGTCCAAGGGCTACCTGGACGGCAGCGCCGCCCGGGAGACGGTGTTCGTGCACCCACCGGACTGGTACTCCCGGTACCAGGTCGAGCTCCGGCCCGGTGACCCGGTGACCGAGCTCGACCGCCGCGCCCACGAGATCGTCACCCTCGGCGGAGCCCGGCTGCGCTACGACAAGCTGCTGCTGGCCACCGGAGCCCGCCCGCGCCGGCTCCACATTCCCGGAGCCGACCTGGCCGGCGTGCACTACCTGCGCACCCTCGACGACAGCGACCACATCCGGTCCGCCCTGCGCCCGGACGCCCGGGTCGTGATCATCGGCGCGGGCTGGATCGGGCTGGAGACCGCGGCCGCCGCCCGGAGCGCCGGAGCCCGCGTGAGCGTGCTCGAGCACGCCGACCTACCGCTGCTCGGTGTCCTCGGGCCCCGGATGGCCCGGGTGTTCGCCGGCCTGCACACCGACCACGGCGTCGATCTGCGCTGCGGGGTCACCGTCGCCACCATCCTGGCCCGCGCCGACGACCCGGCCTGCGCCGGCAGCGTCCTGCTCGCCGACCGTACCGAGATACCCGCCGACGTGATCATCGTCGGTGTCGGTGCCACCCCGGACGTCGAGCTCGCCCACACGGCCCGTCTCAACATCGACAACGGGATCCTGGTCGGCGCCGATCTCGGCACCTCCGATCCCGACATCACCGCCGCCGGAGACGTCGCCAACGCCTACCACCCACTGCTGTGCCGCCAGCTGCGCGTCGAGCACTGGGCCAACGCGCTCCATCAAGCACCCGTCGCGGCCAGGACGATGCTCGGAGTGGCCGCCACCTACGACCGGCTGCCCTACTTCTTCACCGACCAGTACGACCTGGGCATGGAGTACACCGGCTACACCGACCACGGCGGCGACGACCAGCTCGTGGTCCGCGGCGACCTCGACGACCGGACGTTCATCGCGTTCTGGCTCGACCGCGGCCGGCTGGTCGCCGCGATGAACGTCAACATCTGGGATGTCGCCGACCCGATCCGCGACCTGATCCGCTCCGGTGCCCAGCTCGACCCCGTCGAGCTGGCCGACCCCGACGTCGACCTGGCCCGGCTGGCCCGGCATGTGGTGGTGAACGGATGCGACGCGACGACAGGGTGTTCATGACGGTGGAAACCCCGCGCCCCGGAGTGCGGTTGCTGTGCGTGGCCGGGCGGCTCGACCGCCCGGCCGCAGCGCGTGTCCTGCGACTGGTCGGCATCCAGCTCGAGCTGATCACCGCCTCCCGCCACTCCCCCGCGTGCCTGGTGATCGATCTGGGTGAGGTGAGCAGCTTCGAGCCCGGCGGGCTGGAGTCACTGCGCCACGCCCCCTACAGCGCCGCGTGCCGCGGGGTCGCCGTGCACCTCTCCGGCTGCGTGGGCCGCACGAACCTGCTTCCCCGCCGCACCCGCGAGCTGCTGCGTGAGTTCAGTACGTTCCCGACCGCGGAGCAGGCGGTGCGGACCCTCGCCGGTGCGGCACCGTGATCCGGACGCCGGCTCAGACCGACTTCGGGTCGTCGTCGGGCTGGGACTCCTCGCCGACCCGCTGAGCCGCGACCTCCGCCACCTGCGCTCGGCGCCCCACGTGCCCCTCCGCCCGGGCGCGCTCCACGAGATGCGGGTAGTGCAGGTCGAACGCCGGGCGCTCGGACCGGATCCGGGGCAGCTCGGTGAAGTTGTGCCGCGGCGGCGGGCAGGTGGTCGCCCATTCCAACGAGTTCCCGAAGCCCCAGGGGTCGTCGTGTTCGGCGATCCGACCGAACCGGTAGCTCGCGAAGACGTTGTAGAGGAACGGCAGTGTCGAGGCGCCCAGCACGAACGCGCCGATCGAGGAGAGCATGTTCAGCGTGGTGAACCCGTCGCTGGGCAGGTAGTCGGCGTAGCGGCGCGGCATGCCCTCGTTACCGAGCCAGTGCTGGATCAGGAACGTGAGATGGAACCCGACGAAGGTCAGCCAGAAATGGACCTTGCCGAGGGTCTCGTCGAGGAACCGGCCGGTCATCTTCGGGAACCAGAAGTAGATGCCGCCGTAGGTGGCGAACACGATCGTGCCGAACAGTACGTAGTGGAAGTGCGCGACCACGAAGTAGGTGTCGGTGACGTGGTAGTCGATCGTGGGGAGTGCGAGCAGGACCCCGGTCATCCCGCCGAACAGGAAGGTGGCCACGAACCCGCAGGCGAACATCATGGGGGTCTCGAAGGTGAGCCTGCCGCGCCACATGGTGCCGATCCAGTTCACGAACTTGATCCCGGTCGGCACCGCGATCATCAAGCTGGTGGCGGCGAAGAACGCGACCAGGACCGCACCGGTGGCGTACATGTGGTGGGCCCAGACCGACGCGGACAGCACCGCGATCGCGACCGTCGCGAAGACCA
Source organism: Pseudonocardia parietis (assembly GCF_017876315.1). Lineage (GTDB taxonomy): Bacteria > Actinomycetota > Actinomycetes > Mycobacteriales > Pseudonocardiaceae > Pseudonocardia > Pseudonocardia parietis. The sequence continues at coordinate 5,534,310 of NZ_JAGINU010000001.1, forward strand.
TTCCCTTGTAGCCGAACAACGGTTTGCGGGAGAACACCGGGATGATCTCGGAGACGATCCCGAAGAAGGGCAGCGCGACGATGTAGACCTCGGGATGGCCGAAGAACCAGAACAGGTGCTGCCAGAGGATCGCGCCGCCGTGGGCCGGGTCGAACACGTGCGCGCCGAGATGCCGGTCGGCGAGCAGACCGAACAACGCGGCGGTCAGCGGCGGGAAGGCGATGAGCACCAGGATCGAGGTGACCAGGATCGTCCAGGTGAACAGCGACATCCGGAACATCGTCATACCCGGTGCACGGAGGCAGACGATCGTGGTGATGAAGTTGACCCCACCCAGGATCGTGCCCAGCCCGGACACGATCAGGCCCGCGGCCCACAGGTCGCCGCCGACGCCGGGGGAATGGATCGCACTGGACAGCGGGGTGTAGGCGAACCAGCCGAAGTCCGCCGCGCCGCCCGGTGTGAGGAACCCCGCGACCACGATCAGCCCACCGAACAGGAACAGCCAGTAGGAGAAGGCGTTGAGCCGCGGGAAGGCGACGTCCGGCGCACCGATCTGCAGCGGGATGATGTAGTTGGCGAAGCCGAACAGCGTCGGCGTCGCGTAGAGCAGCAGCATGAGTGTGCCGTGCATGGTGAACAGCTGGTTGTACTGCTCGGTCGAGAGGAACTGCAGCTCCGGTCGCGCCAGCTCGCCGCGGATGAGCATCGCCATCGCGCCGGCGGCCATGAAGAAGGCGAACGACGTGATCAGGTAGAGGATCGCGATGTCCTTCGGATCCGTGGTGCGGAGCATTCGCAGGAAGAGCGATCCCTTGCCGGTCCGCCGCGCGTGCGGTCGCGCAGTGATCGGCTTCGGCTTCGCTGTGGTCATCCTGGCCCGCCTTCCGACCCGCGATCAGATGCTCCGCGCCGAGATGACCGTGGCTCACCGCCGCGGTGCGTGTGTCGGCCCCTCGACGCCCATCGTCGCGCAGACCGGCAGTAGAAACAACGGCGCTTGTGAAAAAGCTCGTCGCGTTGTCAGTCGTCGGCGGACGGCCGGGTCGTCGCACCCTCCGGCGGGCCGAGCCGCAGCTGTGCCACGCACAGGCCGGGCGCGACCAGCGGGTCGAGCGACACGACCTCGACCGGGGCCCGCTGTTCGGCCAGCGCGCCCTGCAGCAGCCCCAGGTGCAACCGGCACACCACGTCGGTGTGACGGGCCGCGACCTCGCCGAACGGGCAGTGCCGGAGCCGGATCTGCGGACCCTCGGCGCTCTCGGCCGGCTCGGGCCGGAAACCCCCGGAGTCGAGCATCCGCTCGAGCCGGGCGATCGCATCCGTGGCGCCGACCCGCTCGTACGGCATCGAGCGCTCGACCAGGTGACGCCCCCACGCGCGTCCGGCCTCGGTGACGGCCTGGCCCGCGTCGTCCAGGGCGGACACGAGGCCGGTGAGCATCTCGGCGAGCCAGCGGTAACCGCGGGTCTCCGGATGCGCGGCCAGGGCCCGGTAGAGCAGGCGCGGACGACCGGGCGAGCGTCGCTGCTCGGCGTCACGCTCGGCCAGGCCCTCCCGCACCAGGATGTCCAGGTGGAAGCGCGCGGTGTTGACGTGCAGGCCGGTCTGCTCGGCGACCTGCGCCGCACCGAGGGGCTCCGCCGACTCCCGCAGCCGGTCCAGCACCTCGGCGCGCCGGTCCTGGACCGGGGGCGCGGGCGCCGGGTCGATCAGGTCGTCGGTCATACCCCGAAGTGTCCTCGGCGGACGGTCGTTGAAACAAGCAGAGTCGAGGATTCTCCTGTTCTCCACAGGTTGATCGTGTTAAATGAGGCCGACCGGCTCGGACCGGTACGCGCCGCGACCGCCGGATGTGCCGGCCGGAGACCAGGAGGCCAGACGTGTCCACCCCAGCATCTCCCGATTCCACCGACGTGGAGGACGAGCTCGACGTCCGGCCGCTCCGGAAGCCGGACAAGCACCCGACGATCTTCACCACGTTCGGCGCGCTGCCGGTCGGTGGATCGTTCGTGCTGGTCAACGACCACGACCCGCGGCACCTGCGGAACGAGTTCGAGGCCGACCTCCCCGGTGGCTACGGATGGGAGTACCTGAACCGTGAGCCGCGGGACTGGCGGATCCGGATCACCAAGCTCGCATCGACCCCGCTGCCGCGGGTCCTCGCCCGCACCGACGTGCTCGGGGACGACACCGACGCCCCGGACGCGACCGGTGCGCTCTGGAAGCTCGACGTGTCCGAGCGAGACCTGGACTCGAACGTCATCGCGCTGCCCCCCGGAAAGGGCATCGCCGCGCACACCGGTCCGGACCTCGACGTCCTGGTCCACGTGCTGGCCGGTTCCGGGCAGCTGACCACCGAGCTCGGGGACCTCGAACTCGTCGCCGGTGCGCTGCTCTGGCTGCCCCGCGGGTCCCGCCGCGCGTTCACGGCCGGGCCGGACGGGCTCCGTTACCTCACCGTGCACCGGCGCCGCCAGGCGCTCGTCCTGGAGGCACCCGAGAGCAGGCCCCGCGGCTGACGGCCGGCAAACCCCCTGGCTCAGGGCCTCCCCGGCCGGGAGTCCGTGGTCCCCCGCCCCGGCCTCCCGTCACCGGGCGCGACCGATGCGCGTCAGAAGAACCCTTCGCGGGCGGCCCCGAACCGCGCGTCCGGCGGCCGTCCCAGGTCCCGGCTCACCCGCTCGGCGGCGGCGAGCACGTGCGGCAGGGCGGTCTCGACCAGACGTTCCGGGGTGGACCGGCCGGTACTGGTGGCGGAGGCGATCGCGGCGACGACGGCTCCCGAGTGGTCACGGACCGGGGCCGCCACCGCCACCAGCTCCGGGTCGAGCTCCCCGACCGACAGTGCCCAGCCGCGGGCATGGACGTCGCGCAGGATGCCGCGCAGCACCTTCGGGTCGGTGACGGTGGCGGGGGCGCAGGCGGGCAGACCGGCGCCGAGGACCTGCTCGATCGTCTCCTCCTCCGCCCAGGCCAGCAGCACGCGGCCCAGCGCGGTCGCGGTCGCCGGCACCCGGGTCCCCGGGGAGATCTCGATCCGCATGATCCGGCGCACGGACACCCGGGCGACGTAGACGGCGTCGTTGCCGTCCAGCACGGCCATCGACGCGGACTCGTCGGTCTTCTCGGCGAGCTCGGTCAGGTACGGCCGGGCGTCCTCGACGATCGAGTGGGTGGCGGTGAACCGCTGCCCGAGCGACAGCACCCGTGGGGTGAGCCGCCAGCGGTTGCCGACCGGCTCGACGTAGCCGAGGTGCTGCAGCGTCAACAGGATCCGGCGTACCGCAGGCCGGGAGAGCCCGGTCGCCGCGGCCACGTCGGAGCTGGTGGGGCGGGGATCGTCGGCGTCGAAGGCGAGCAGGACGGCGAACCCGCGCTCGATGCTCTGGATGCGGTCGCGGTCGCCGGCAGCGCCCGTCGGTTCGCTCATTGTGACGTCCTTCCTCTTGATTCTTCGCGACTCGGTCCTGACGGCACCCGTTTTCGCGGGTCCGCGGCGTTGACCTCCGCGCACACGGCCGCCACAGTGTCCGTGAACGCAGAGCGAACGCTGAGTACGCATAGCGTACAGAAGGGAGTCGATCGATGGCGATCGACCCGCGAGAGCTGCGACGGTGCCTCGGGCACTTCGCCACCGGCGTCACGGTGATCACCTGCCAGGGCGCCGACGGCGAACCGCACGGTGCGACGGTGAACGCCTTCACCGCCGTGTCGCTCGACCCGCCGCTGGTGCTGGTGTCCCTGGACCGCCGCTCGCGGCTGTGCTCGCTGGTCGAGTCCGAGCAGCGCCCGTTCACCGTCAACGTGCTCGAGGCCGCGCAGAAGGACCTCGCCCTGCACTTCGCCGGCCGCCCCGACCAGGAGATCGCGTGGCTGCCCGACAGCGCGTGCGGGGCGCCCCGTCTCGACGGGGCCCTGGCACACATCTCCTGCACCCCGTGGCAGGCCTACGACGGCGGCGACCACGTGCTCTACCTCGGTGAGGTCCAGGAGTTCCTGATCCACGAGGGCGCGCCGCTGCTGTTCCACACCGGCAGGTTCCACCACCTCGGCGACGACCACGAACCACTGCTCTGGGGCGACTGCGCCGACGGCCCCGACGGTCAGGCCTGGCTCACCCGGGCCGCTGCCACCCACTGAATCCCGAACCCCTGATCATCCGATCCCGCGCACCGTGCGGGACCCGACCCGGCACGCCCGGACGACGAAGGAGTCGACGATGACCCTGCAACAGGATTCCGTGTCCATCCCCCTCGACGACGACGGCCGCGCCACGCGGCCCATGACCGGTGACGAGTACGTCGAGAGCCTGCGCGACGGCCGGGAGGTGTTCCTCTACGGCGAGAAGGTCGACGACGTCACCACCCACCCCGCGTTCCGCAACGCGGTCCGGATGACCGCCCGGCTCTACGACTCCCTGCACGACCCGGACAAGCAGGACACGCTCACCGTCCCCACCGACACCGGCAGCAAGGGTGTCACGCACCCGTTCTTCCGGACCCCGCACTCGTCCGACGACCTGCTCAAGGACCGGGACGCGATCGCCGAGTGGGCCCGGATGACCTACGGCTTCATGGGCCGCAGCCCCGACTACAAGGCCAGCTTCCTCGGCACGCTGGGCGCCAACTCCGACTTCTACGACCCCTACGCCGCCAACGCCAAGCGCTGGTACCAGGAGTCCCAGGAGAAGGTCCTCTACTGGAACCACGCGATCATCAACCCGCCGGTCGACCGGCACCGCCCGCCGGACGAGGTCGCCGACGTGTTCATGCACGTCGAGGAGGAGAACGACAACGGCGTCGTCGTCTCCGGCGCCAAGGTCGTGGCCACCGGCTCGGCGATCACCCACTTCAACTTCCTGGCCCACTACGGCCTGCCGATCAAGAAGCGCGAGTACTCCCTGGTCTGCACCGTCCCGATGGGCGCACCGGGCATGAAGCTGATCTGCCGGCCCTCCTACGCCCAGCAGGCCAACACCATGGGCAGCCCGTTCGACTACCCGCTCTCGTCCCGGATGGACGAGAACGACACGATCTTCGTCCTGGACAAGGTGCTCATCCCCTGGGAGAACGTCTTCATCTACGGCGATGCGGAGAAGGCGTCGACGTTCTTCCCGGGCTCGGGGTTCCTGCACCGCTTCACCTTCCACGGCGTCACCCGCCTCGCGGTCAAGCTCGACTTCATCGCCGGCCTGCTGATGAAGGGCCTGGAGGTCACCGGCACCAAGGACTTCCGCGGCGTGCAGACCCGCGTCGGCGAGGTCATCGCCTGGCGCAACATGTTCTGGGCACTCTCGGACGCGATGTGTGCCAACCCCGACGAGTGGGTCGGCGGCGCGAAGCTGCCCAAGCTGGACTACGGCCTGGCCTACCGCTGGTTCATGACCATCGGCTACCCGCGGGTGCGGGAGATCATCATGCAGGACCTGGGCGCGTCGCTGATCTACCTGCCCTCGCATGCCGCGGACTTCCTGTCCCCGGAGGTGCGCCCGTACCTGGACAAGTACGTGCGGGGATCCAACGGCTACGACGCCGTGGACCGGGTCAAGCTGATGAAGTTGATCTGGGACTCGATCGGCTCGGAGTTCGGTGGGCGCCACGAGCTCTACGAGCGCAACTACTCCGGCAACCACGAGGGTGTGCGCGCCGAGCTGCTGTTCAACGCCGAGCAGTCGGGTACTGCCGGAGCGATGAAGGGCTTCGCCGAGCAGTGCCTGTCCGAGTACGACCTCAACGGCTGGACGGTTCCGGACCTGTTCAACCCGGGCGACGTGTCGGTCATCGGCCGCCGCTGACACCCGGCGGGACCTGATCGGCCCGCGGTCCCGGGGGCGCCGTCGTCACGGCGCCCCCGGGCCGCTCCCGCCCCACCTTCTCCGGGACACCACCGACCTCCGAGACCCACCGATCTCCGAGACCCCACCGACCTCCGAGACCCACCGACCTCCGAGACCCACCGATCTCCGGGACCCACCGATCGGAGCGCCACGATGACCGCGACGCTGCCCGCCGCCCCACGCCCGCGCACCGTGCCCGTCCATCGCGACACCGCGGAGGCCGGTGCCGCGACCGGCCCGTGCGTCGTCACCGTCGGGGTCTTCGACGGCATGCACCGCGGTCACCGCCGCCTGGTGGGCCAGGCCCGGGCGGTCGCCGACCGGCTCGGTCTCCCCCTGGTGCTGGTCACCTTCGATCCCCACCCCGCGCGGGTGCTCGGCATCCCCCGCGACACCGCGACGCTGAGCACCGTCGGACACCGCGCCGAGCTCGCCGCCGACGCCGGGGCCGACGCCGTCTGCGTACTGCGCTTCACCCGCGACGTCGCGCGCCGCCGGCCCGAGGAGTTCGCCCGCGAGGTGCTGGCCCGCGACCTCCGTGCCCGGGCCGTGGTGGTCGGCGCGAACTTCACCTTCGGCGCGCGGGGCGGCGGCACCGTCGACACCCTCGCCGAGCTCGGCCCCGGCCTCGGGTTCACCGCGCACGGTGTCCCGCTGCTGCAGGCCGTCGATACGCCGTGCTCGTCCACCCACGTCCGCGCGTGCCTGCGCGCCGGTGACCTGGCCGCGGCCGCACGTGCACTGGGCCGCCCGCACCGCGTCGACGGCCGGCGCTCCGGCCGCGTCGTCGCGCTCGAACCGGACACCGCGCTGCCACCGGCCGGGGACTACGCCGGGCTGGTCGACGGGCGGTCCGCCACCGTCACGCTCGACACCGCGGGAGGGCTCACGATCGACGACGCGGCGGGCCCCGACGGGCCGGTCACCGTCACCTTCCTCGACCGTCGTCACCGCACGTGATCGTCACGGCCGACGGTGCCCCGTCGTTCGTGCCGGCGGCCGTCGGATCGAGCGCGGCGCCGGGTTACGGTCGTGGCCAGGCCGGTTCGGACCGGTCACTGTGAGGGTCGTATGAGCACCGAGGTACCCGTCCCCGAACTCGCCGCCCGGCTGGCCGGGGCCGTCGCGGACCGCACCGCGATCGGCAGGCTGACCGACGAGTTCCCGGCACTCGACCTGCCCACCGCCTACCGCGTCCAACGCCATCTGCGCAGCTCGGCGGGCCCCTTGGCGGGCTGGAAACTGGGCCTCACCTCGCGGGCGAAGCAGCTCCAGGTCGACGTCGACGAGCCGATCTACGGGTTCCTGCCCGCCGGAGCCACCCTCGACCCCGGCGAGCCGCTGGACACCGGCACGCAGATCCAGCCCCGCTGCGAGCCCGAGATCGTGTTCACCCTCGGCCACGACCTCTCCGGACCGGACGTCACCGCCGCCGACGTGCTCGCGGCGACCTCCGCCGTCGCGGTCGGCATCGAGGTCCTCGACTCCCGCTACACCGGCTACCGGTTCACCACCGCGGACGTCGTGGCGGACAACACCTCGGCGTCCCGCTTCGTCATCGGTGCCCCGGTCGACCCGGCCGGAGTCGAGCTGAGGCTGGTCGGGGTCGTGCTGGAGAAGAACGGCGACGTCGTCTCGACCGCCGCCGGCGCCGCCTCGCTGGGCGATCCGGCCGCCGCGGTGGCCTGGCTGGTCCGCACGCTCGCCGCCGACGGCGAGGGCTTGGCCGCGGGGGAGATCGTGCTGTCCGGTGGGTTGACCGCCGCGGTGCCGGTCGGCCCGGGCGACGTCGTGGTGGCGACGATCGACCGGCTCGGCTCGCTCCGCCTGGACTGTCGCTAGGTCCGCGTCGCGAGCGTCACCTGGATCAACGGCATCAGTTCGTCTCCCTGCTCATCGGTGGTCGGCGGTCCGCGGTGCTGTACCCCTCCCGGCCCGACCGGCCGACGCGAGTGACACGGCGAGCACCGCGACGAGGATCAGCATGCCGCTCGGCGCCAGGACCGCCCAGGGTGCGCGTTCGACGTAGGGCAGTCCGTCGGCGAGCAGGCGCCCCCACTCGGGGCTCGGCGGCTGCGGGCCGAGGCCGAGGAAACCGAGCGAGGCGAGCGCGAGCGCCGTGCCGGGCAGCCGGAGCATCGCGTGCCGGACCAGCGGACCGGCCGCGGCCGGCAGGACGTGCACGGCGGTCGCCCGGACCGGGCCGACGCCGAGCACCGGCAGGATCCGCACGTGCGGCTGCGCCCGGATCTCCGACACCAGCGCCGCGGTGTGCGCGGCCAGCGGCGCCCAGCTGACCAGGGCGACGCCGATCGCGGCCCCGATCGCCGAGGGCCCCAGGACGGCGGCGACGACCAGCCCGGCCAGCACCGGCGGGGCGGCGTTGGCGACCTCCGCGGCCCCGGTGGACAGCCGCGGCGCCAGCCCGATCAGCACGCCCAGCACGAGCGAGAACGCGACGACCGCCAGCGCGGTTCCGGCGGTGAGCAGTGCGCCGTGCCCGACCCGGGCCAGCACGTCCCGGCCCACGGCGTCGCTACCCAGCGGCAGCGCGAGCGACGGGGCGGCGAGCCGCGGATGCGCCGAGGTGTACGGGTCGCGCAGCAACCCGGTCGCGGTGACCAGGAGCAGCAGGGCGCCGGCGGTGCCGGGCAGGACCCAGCGGTACCGGCGCACCGTCGTGAGGGCCGAGGCCACCGGGACGTCGCCGGTGCGGGCCGCGCGCCCCAGGATCAGCGTCCGGGCCAGCTGTGCGAGCGCACCGGCGACCGCGGCGACCAGCAGCAGCGCCAGCACCCCGGCCTGCAGCAGCGTCAGGTCCAGCGATGCGGCGGCGCCCAGTGTCGTGCGGCCCAGGCCGGGGATGGCGAAGACCTCCTCGACCGCGACCGCTCCCCCGGTCATGCCGACCAGCACGAGCCCGATCTGCGGGAGCACCGAGGGCAGGGCGCGCCGGAGGACCGCGGCGCCGACCCGCGGGCGGGACAGCCCCGCCGTCTGCCACGTCCCGACCCACGGCTCGCTGAACGCCGAGGCGACGGACTCGGCCAGCAACCGGCCGACCAGCCCACCGGCCGGGAGACCGAGTGCCAGCGCGGGCAGGACCGCGTACTGCGGTCCCGCCCAGCCGTAGGGCGGGAACCAGCCGAGGCCGACCGCGACGGTGACCAGCAGGACCGCGGCGAGCAGGAACTCGGGCAGCGCCGTGAGGGCGGCGGCGAGCCCGCCGCCGTTCCCGACCGTGCCCGCTCCCGCGCCGGCCAGGCCGCGCCGCAGGGCAGGGGCGAGCAGCGCCGCGGTGACGAGGACCGCCACCACCAGGGCGAACCCCATCAACGTCAGCGAGACGCCGAGCCCGGCCAGCACCGTCGGGAGAACGGGCTCCCCCGACACCCACGACGTGCCGAGGTCGCCGGTCAGCACGCCCTGCAGCCAGCGCCCGAACACGCCCCACGGCCCGGCATCGAGACCGAGGTCGGACCGGATCGACGCGAGCGCCTCCGGGGTCGCCTCCCGCTCGGCCGAGCGGGCCCGCAGGACCGCCAGCTCCGGGGACCGCTGCGACAGCCACGGCAGGATCCCGATCAGGAACACCACGCCCGCACCGGCGACCACCCGGGACACCGCACCGACCCACGCGTCCCGGGCGCGGGCGGAGCCGTCCCGGACAGGCGGCGGCGCGTCCTGGCCGGTCACCGGCCGGGCGGTGGTCACGGGGTCGCCCCCACCGTGGTGCCGCTCGTGATCAGGTCCCGCTCCCGCGGGTCGCGCGCGACCCCGTCGACCCGGGCCGACTCGCCCTGGATGACCCGCTCGTGCAGCAGCGGGATCGCCGCGTCGGTGGCGAGCACCGCCGCCTCGGCCTGCATCGTGGCCGCGCGGCGCGCGGGTCCGGTGTCGGTCCCCGCGGCCCGTTCGAGGGCCTGCTGGACTCCGGGTGCGCAGAGCTGGGAGATGTTGAACCCGCCCGCGCAGCCGAAGTCGCTGGTCATGTAGGCGACCGGGTCCCCGGAGTCGAGGACCGTGGCGCGGGAGAGCAGGAAGGCGTCGAACGCGCCGTCGAGGGCGTCGGCCTCGATGAACGCGTACTCGCGCACGTCCTGGGTCACGACGAACCCGGCGGCCTCGAGCTGCTGCTCCAGCAGCACGGCGGTCTCGGGCAGCTCGCTGCGGTCGGTGAAGGTGCCCAGCGTGATCGGCACCCCCTGCACCCGCGCCGGGGCGGGCCGGGCGGCGAGCGCCCGGGCGTAGGCGGGATCGCTCCGCAGGTCGGCGGCCCAGGGCAGCGCCGGGCCCAGCAACCCGGACGCGCTGTCCGCGCGCCCCTCGTAGGCGCCGGCGACGAGCGCGGCGCGGTCGATCGCCTCGCGCGCCGCCGCCCGGACCGCCGGGTCCGCGAACGGTCCGCGGTCGGTGTTCAGGTACAGCGTGTTCGTCCGCGGCATCGGGACCTCGTGCACCAGCTCCGGGTCCAGCAGCGGGACCTGGCCCGGCGGGATCGCCTCGACGACGTCGGCGGTCCCGGTCCGCAGCGCGGCGGCACGGGCGGTGCCGTCCGGAACGTAGGTGACGTCGATGCCCGCGACCCGGGCCGGCTCGCCCCAGTAGCCGTCGTACCGGTCCAGCGTCGCCCCGGACGTGCCCTGGACGGCCGTCAGCCGGAACGGGCCGCTGCCGTGACCGGCCGGGTCCACCCGTCCGTCGGGCCCGTACGCGGCCGGCGCCAGTAGCGACAGCTGCGGGCTGGACAGCCGCTGCGGGACCAGTGGGTCCGCCGTCGCCGTGGACACCAGCACGGCGTTGTCGCCGTCGGCCCGGGCGGTCAGCTCGACGCCGTCCAGGATGCGGGGCGGCGGGGACGCGACCGTCGCCCGGTTGAGGACGTCGGCGGCGTGCGTCGCGGTCAGCTCGGTGCCGTCGTGGAACGTCACGCCGTCGCGCAGGGTGAACCGCCAGGTCCGGGGATCCACCCGGGACCACTCGGTGGCCAGCATCGGCCGGGCGTCACCGGCCTCGTCGAGCTGGACCAGGGTCTCGGCGGTACGCCACCGCGACAGCTTGAACGCGTCGTCGCTGAACGGGGACAGGCCCGAACGCGGCGGCAGCAGCATCGCCACGCTCACCCGGTCGGTACCGCCACCGGGGCCGTTCGCCGGTGCGGCGAAGCAGCCGGTCAGCATCAGAGCGGACGCACTCAGCGCCAGTGCCGCGAGAGGTCGGCGAAATCGGGACGGGGGCACGGGTCTCCTCGGTTCGGTGGGCGGGCGGGTTCGGGTTCGGGTTGGCCCGTCAGATGTCGCCGGCGGGCACTCGTGGGTCGAGGCCGGCGGCCCGGACGAGCTCAGCGGTCACCGGGTGAACGGGACGGGACAGGACCTCGGCGGTGGGCCCGTCCTCGACGACGCGGCCGGCATCGAGGACGACCAGCCGGGAGCACAGCGAGCCGACGACGTCGAGGTCGTGCGCGACCAGCAGCAGCCCGGCCCCGGTCGCGGTGCAGGCCTCGTCCAGCAGGTGGACGACCTGGTCACGCAGCGCCGGGTCGAGCCCGCCGACGGGTTCGTCGGCGAGCAGCAGGCGCGGCCGGACCACCAGCGCGCGGGCGAGCGCGGCGCGTTGCGCCTGACCACCGGACAGCTCGCCGGGGCGGCGATCGGCCAGCTCACCCGTCAGACCGACCCGGTCGAGCGCGGCCCGGACCGCGTCGGCGTGGTCGCCCGGGACGCCGAGCCGGCGCAGCGGTTCGGCCACGAGTGCGCGGATCGTCATCCGCGGGTTCAGCGAGCCCGCGGGATCCTGCGGGATGTACTGCACGGCGCGGCGGAACCATCGCCGGTCCCGGGCGCGGCCACCGCTGATCTCCCGGCCGTCGACCGTGACCGTGCCCCGGTCCGGGCGGTCGAGTCCCAGCAGGATGCGCAGCAACGAGGACTTGCCGGCGCCCGACGGCCCGGCGAGACCGACCCGCTCGCCGCACCCCAGGTCGAGCTCGACGCCCCGCAGCGCCCGGATCGGCTCACCGGCCCGCCGCCACGGCCGCCACGGCCGCGGGTCCGGGTGCACCCGGTGCAGGTCGCACGCCCGCAGCAGCGGTTCCCGCTCCGCCGGGTCGTCCGGGGGCCGGACCGCTGCTCTCGCGTGGCGTGTCTCCCGGGCCGGCGGCGCGCTCCTCGAGCGTCCCTCGGCGAGGTGCACCGACCGCGAGCACAGCTCCTGGGCCGCCGGCACGTCGTGGCTGATGAACAGCAGCGCCGTCGACGAGTCCGTGAGCCGCGCCGCCAGGACGTCCAGGACCCGGCGCCGGTTGACCGGATCGAGCGCGCTGGTCGGCTCGTCGGCGATCAGCAGGTCCGGACGGCCGGCCAGCGCCATCGCCAGCTGCACCCGCTGACGCTGCCCGCCGGACAGCTCGCCGGGCAGCGCGGCCAGCACGTGCCCGGGATCGGCCAGCCCGGTGGCCGACAGCTCCCCCGCGAGATCCACGCCGGAGGGATCGAGCCCGGCGGCACGGACCGCGGCCCGCAGCTGCACACCGACCGGCACCAGGGGGTTCAGCGCCACCCGCGAGTCCTGACCCACGGCCGTGATCCGCACCCGCCGCGACCGGCGGGCGGCCGGGACGGCCAGGACGTCCTCTCCCGCCAGCTCGACGCCGCCGCGCCCGGCTGCGACGGCGGGGAGGCGTCCCAGCACCGCGGCCGCCGTCAGTGACTTCCCGGCTCCCGACGCCCCCAGCAGCGCGACCCGTTCGCCGCGCCGCACCTCCAGGTCCACAGCACGGAGCACGTCTCGTGTGCCGATCGAGACGGTGAGATCGCGGACCGAGAGCAGCGGTTCCCCGGCTACGATCTCACGGGCGTCGGACAGCATCGTCGAAACGATAACGGACACAGTTGTCGTTTATGGTGATCGTGACGGACGCCGCAGCGCCTGATCGGCCCGCTCCCGGCCGGGACCTCAGCGCACGTAGCAGTGCTCCACCTCGATGCCCAGCGCCCGGGGCGGGGCGGCCGGGGCGGCGCCGAGCAGCTGCCGCAGCCCGGGCCCGAGCCGGGTGGTCATGAACGCCTCGGCGTGTTCGCGGGAGTCCCAGATCGCCACCAGGCAGAGCTTGCCGTCCACCATCCCGGCGTACCGGGCCGCGAGGCCGTCGGGCTCGGCGAGGATGTCACTCATCAGCTTGTCGAGGTTCTCGATGCTGCCGGCCGGTGAGTCGTCGACCACGGTCACATAGGTCATGTCGTCCTCCTCGGTTCGCGGCCGCGCCGGCCGCCCTGCGGGACGCTAGGGAGATCCGGCCCGCCGGGCATGGGCCGGATCGCTCATCGTCGTACTCATCCAGGCCGCGATCTGGCTGCGCGAGGTGAACCCGAGCTTGGTGAGGATGTGCGCGATGTGGTTGCCCGCCGTGCGCTCGGAGATCACCAGGCGGGCGGCGATCTGACGGTTGGTGAGCCCCTCGGCGACCAGCGCTGCCACCTCCACCTCCCGCGGCGACAGCCCCTCCCGGCCGGGTCCGAGGCGGCGGAGCAGCTCCGCGCTCGGCTCACGGAGGACGGTCATCCCGAGTGCGTGGATCAGCCCGTCACCGGCGACGGCGAGCTCCCGGGCCCGGGCCCGGTCACCGGGGTGCGAGCGCGCGGCGAGCGCCGTGGCGAGATGGTGGGTGGCCTCGGCGAGGAACCCCGGGGCGCCGGCCCGGTCGCACCGTCGCACCGCGGTCTCCAGATCGGCGACGGCGTCGTCGAGACGGCCCTGGGCGAGCGCGCCGATCCCGAGCGTGAGCTCGGCCGGCCCGCTGTAGCTGACACCGCTGCCGACGATGTGCTCCCCGCGGAACGGCTCCAGGGTCTCCAGCGCCGCGGCGAGCTCGTCCGGCCTGCCGAGCCCGGTCGCGACGAGCACCGCCAGCACCGAGCCCGTCGCGGTGAAGAACACCGGCCACGACCACGCCGGGGGCGGACCCGCCTGCCGGAACTGCGCGTCGGCCTCGTCCGCGCACCCCGCGCGGAGCAGCAGGTAGGCGCGCGACACCCGGCCCATCGTCCGGAACCGGGGTGGCGGCTCGACCCACGTGCGGGCCATCGCCAGGGCCTCGTCCGAGGTCCCGACATGCCGGGCCAGCACCCAGTGGGTGCCCAGGAGCATGCCGGTCGCGGACGCCGGCTCGATCAGCCGCATCCGCTCGTACCCGCGGGCCGCCGCTGCCCGCGCGTCGTCGAAACGGCCCCTGGCCTGCGCGATGCAGGCCCGGACCCGATCACCGTGCCACGCGCTCGCCGGTCCCCCGACCCGCTCCACCGCTACCGTCAGCGGTGCCAACTCGTCCCCGGCGGCGGTCAGCTCACCGCTCTCCACCAGCGCGTCGATCCGCCAGAGCCTGCCCCACATCGCGGTGCGCGCGTCGCCGGTTCGCTCGGCGAGCACCAGCATCTCGCCGGCCAGCGCCAAGCGCGTCCCCTGGCCCGCCGGGCCCGGGCAGGCGTCGTGCCGGGCACGCAGCGAGGCCACCAGCGCCGGGGCGTCGGTACCCGCCCGGGCCAGCGTCAGCGCCGCCTCGCTGGTCGCCCGGGTCAGATCGTGCTCACCGGCGTAGAACGCGAGATGGCTGCGCAGGGCCAGCAGCCGTGCCCGGAGCACGTCCTCGGTGACCGCGGCCAGTGCCTGTTCGCACAGCTCGGTGAGGACCACCGCGATCGCCGGGTCGGGCACCGGCTCCAGAACGAGCGCGGCCTGCGCGAGCAGCTCCGGCCGCCCCGCGGCCCGGGCGTGGCCGGCCGCCGCCACCGCTCCCGCCAGGGCCGTGTCGAGGTCTCCGGCGAGGAAGGCGGCGCGGCCGAGGGCGAGGTGCGCGCGGCACGCCTGCGCGTCGCCGGGCCACGGGACCGCGACATCGAGCGCCGCCCGGTACAACCGCACCCCCTCCTCGAACGCGAGTCGCCGCACCGCCTCCGCGCCGGCGCGCAGCGCCCATTCGCGGGCCTGCACCGCACCCCCGTAGGGCGCGAGCGCGAGGTGGTGGCGGGCCAGCTCGCCGAGATGGTCGTCGATGTCACCGGCCCAGTGCGTCGCCAGCGCCGAGGCGGCGGCCCGGTGCAGGGCGACCCGCTCCGCGGTCGGGATCGACGTGCGGACGGCGTCCCGGACCAGCGCGTGGGCGAAGCGCAGCTCACCGCTGCCGACCTGTGCGAGCAGTCCGGAGGCGACGGCCGCGTCCGCCGTGCCGAGGAGCCGCGGCACCGGAGCGTCGAGCATGCTCGCGACCACCGCGAGCGGGAACTGCCGGCCGATCACCGCACCCGCACGGACGAGCCGCCGGGTCCCGGCGCCGAGCCGTTGCACCCGGGCGCCGATCGCGTCCCGCACGCTCCCCGGCGCGTGGCCGGGCGACCACGTCCCCTCCGCCACCGCTCGTGCCACCTCCCGGACGAAGAACGGGTTGCCGCCGGTCACCTCGTGCACCTGAGCGGCGTCGGCACCGCCGGCGCCGCCGGCGCCGCCGGCGCCGAGGGTGTCGAGCTGCCGCGCCACGTCGCCCGGGCTCAGGCCCGCCAAGCGCAACGACTCCGCGCCCGGCGCCCGGCCCACGTCGGCCAGCACCCCACCGAGCACGTCGGAGGGCCCGGCCACCCGCACCGTCGCCAGCACCAGCAACGCCGAGTCCGCCGCCCGTTCCGCGACGTGGCGCAGCACCAGCAGCGACGCCTCGTCGGCCCACTGCACGTCGTCCAGGACGATCACCAGCGGACGTCGTGCCGACGCGCCCAGTACCGCCCCCGCCACCGCGTCGACGACCCGGAACCGGTCCTGGGGCGACCGGACGTCGCCGGGCGGCGGACCGGCGAGATCCAGCGCGCGCAACACCTCGTGCCACGGCCAGAACGGCGGCGCGCCCTCGGTCTCGGCACACCGACCCCACACGACGGGACCGTCGGCGAGCGCGGCGACCTCCTGCCCGAGCCGCGTCTTGCCGATCCCGGCCTCCCCCGTGACCAGCACGACCCGGCCCCGTCGCGCGCCGGCGTCGGCCAGCCAGGTGCGGAGGGCGTCCAGCTCACGGTGCCGGCCGAGCAGCGTGCCGGCCGACGTCGGGCGACCCGGCATGACGGCTACGGGAAGGGCACCCCGTCGGGCGCGCAGACCGTGCCCGGCGGTGGGGTGGCCAGGTCGACGAGGTAGCGCGTGCGCGCCTGCTCGAGGCACGCGCTCGGGTCCTGGTAGCTCGGGTGGCCGTAACCGTCCATGGTGAGCAGGACCGCGTTCCCGAGCCGCTGCTCGACGGCCCGGGCGTTGCCGTAGCCGGTGGCCGGGTCGTACCGGGCGTTGACCAGCAGGATCGGGTTCTCGGTCGTGGCGTCCCACGGGCCGGTGTAGCGGTCGGTGCTCTGGGCGGGCCAGCCCGACGCGCACGGCGCCCAGAGCCACCAGCCCAGTACCGGCCCCCAGAGCATGCTCGAGCCGCTCAGGTCGTCGATCACCGCCGGCCAGTCGGCCACCGGCCGCTGCGCGGGACCGTCGAGGCAGGAGATCGCCGACGACGTGGTGGACGCGGCGAAGGCCTCGGGGGTGCTCATCTGCCGGGCCGCGGTCTCCAGGGCCGAGGCGTCACCGTTGGCCGCCGCCTCGAGATCCGCGGCGAACTGCGGCCAGGTCTCCGGCAGCCGCAGCGGGGTGAACGTGCTGAGCAGCAGGTCGCCGTGGCTGAGCTCGCCGGGCGGGTCCGCGTCCGGTGCCGGGATCGGTGCCCGCTGCGCCTCGGCGAACACCCGCGCGGCGCGCTGGTCGACGGGTTCGTCGTGCCCGGCCAGCGCGCACCGGGCCGGGCCGGCGGCCGCGCAGAGCTCGAGGAACTTGCCGAAGACCTCGTCGGCGTAGGCGACGTCGTTGGCGGTCCGTTCCTCGGCACCCGCGGTGGTCCGGACCGGGTCGATGATGCCGTCGAGCATCATCGCCCGCACCCGGTCGGGGAACATGCTCGCGTAGGTCTGGCCGATCATCGTTCCGTAGGACAGGCCGACGTAGGTGAGCTTCTCGTCCCCGACGGCCTGGCGCAGTACGTCGAGATCGCGGGCGGTGTCCGCGGTCGAGATGTGCGGCAGGAGGTTCCCGCTCACCTCGCCGCACCGGCGCGCCAGCTCGACCGTCCGGCGTTCGTAGGCCTGCGACTGCTCCGTCGTCGAGGGGATGGACACGCCGTCCCAGAACTGCGCCCGCTCCTGCTCCGTGGGGAAGCACTCGACCGGCGAGCTGGCGTTCGTGCCCCGCGGATCCCAGCCGATCACGTCGAACCGGCCGCCGCCCCACACGTCGAAGCCGTCGGCCCCGTCCCGCACCACCTGCACGCCGCTCTGACCGGGCCCGCCCGGGTTGAGGAACATCGACCCGATCCGCTCCTGCGGCCGGCTCGCGAGATGGCGCAGGACGGCCAGGTCGATGCGCTCACCATCCGGGCGGTTCCAGTCCAGCGGGACCGAGAGGGTGCCGCACTCCAACCCGGCCGCCGGGGGATCGCAGCTCGTCCACGCGATCCCGGGCGCGGGCGCGGATGCCGCCGCCTGCTGCGGTCCGACCGCACAGGACGCCGACAGCATCACACACAGGACGGCGACGACCGCACGCTCGATCACCCGGTGTCCGGCCATCGCGAACCACCCCGTCCGGTGGAGAGAGGACGCGGACCGTACAGCACCGCGGGCGCACCGGACCGGGATCGTCCGTCGAGTTACGACGGTCGGCGGCATGCGCGCCGCGCGATTTCGTCAGAGTGGGGTAGAGCGGTTGACGGCTGTGCCCGTCGTCCGCGTCGCCGCGCTCAGCGGAGCGGGTCGAAGCTGCGCAGCACGTCACCGGTCTCGCCGCGGAGGATCTGCCCGGCGAGCAGCCGCCCGGTCAGCGGGCCCAGCGCGATGCCCCACATCCCGTGTCCACCTGCGACGTAGACGCCCTGGGTCCGGGTGCGCCCCACCAGCGGAAGACCGTCGGTGGTGCAGGGGCGCGAGCCCACCCACTCGTCGCGACGCGCGGCGAAGTCCACCCCGGTGAACATCTGTCCGGCCGCTTCGACGATCGCATCGATCCGGCGGGGGTCGAGCCGGTCGTCGGGGTCGCGGAACTCCATCATCCCGGCCACGCGCAGCCCGTCCGACGACCCGCCGAGCGGCGTGCACGCCACCCGCTGGGTGGGCAGGTAGATCGGGTTGCGCGGCGGCGAGTCGGGCTGCACGGTGAAGCTGTAGCCCCGGCCGGCCTGGACCAGCCGCCGCACGCCGTGCCTGCGGGCGAGCCGGCCCAGCCAGGCGCCGTTGGCCACGACGACCGCGTCGGCCTCGATCGGGTCGCCGTCGGTGAACCGCACCCGGGGCCTGGTGCCGTCCCGGCCCTCGATCTCCGCGACCTCGCGACCGGTGACGATCTCGCCGCCCGCCGCCTTCACCGCATCCGCGAGCGCGTGCACGAACCGACCGGGGTTGATGAAGCGCTGCCCCTCGATGCTGATCCCGCAGCGAGCGCCGGGCCCGAGCGCGGGTTCGAGCTCGTGCACGGCCGCGTCGTCGAGGAGCGAGTAGTCGGTCCGCCCGCCGTCCTCGTTGACCCGGCGGAACTCCTCGAGCAACGCCTCGCGGTCCGTCTCGTTCGCGAAGGCGGCGAGGAACGGGGTGGCCCGGGAGATGCGCTCGTCGACCGCCTCCCCCGTCGCCTCGGTCAGCTCGTCGTAGGCGTCGAGCGCGTGGGCGTTCGCGGCGATGAACACCTGCAGCGCCCTGCGCCACCGCCGATCGGTGCAGTGCCGGGCGAAGCCGGCCAGGAAGCCCAGCAGCCGCGGATCGGCGCGGGGCGGGACGTAGACCGGCGACTTCGGGCTCAGCAGGGCCCGGATGCCGGTCGCGAGGATCGCGGGTTCGGGCAGCGGGAGGGTCAGGGCGGGGGCGAGCCAGCCCGCGTTGCCCCAGGACGATCCGGCCGCGACATCCCGCCGCTCCACGACGGTCACCTCCGCCCCGCCGCGCTGCAGGTGCCAGGCGGTGGAGAGGCCGACGATGCCGGCGCCCACGACGACTATCCGCTGCTCAGCCATACAGCGAGTGTGTCCCGGGCACGCCGCGCGCGGTGTGGTGCTTCGGCCACGCGGCGGGCCGCCGGGTTGTGAGATCCCACAACCTCAGTCGGATCGCCGGGCGGCCAGATGGACCGTCAGCGCGAGCCGGGTGGCCGGCGCGTCCGGATCGACCCCGCACGCCTCGCGGGCCCGGCGCAGCCGGTTCCGGATGGTGTTGGGGTGCACGCGGAGTGCCTCGGCCGCCCGGGCCACGTTCCCCGCGGAGGTGAGGTAGGCGTCGACCGCATCGACCAGCCCGGCGTGGTGCTCGACGTCGTAGCGCTCCAGCGCCACCAGCGGGCTCGCCTCGGCGTGCGCCGTCAGGAATCCGCGCACCCGGTCGACGAGCATGTCGGCGAAGACCTCGCGCAGCTCGGCCACCCGGGGCCCGGTGTCGCGGCCGAGCAAAACCTCGACGATGCTCTCGGCGGTCGCCGCCGACCGTGGCAGCTCCAGCGCCGGCACCGACTCCCCGATGCCGGCGACGACCTCCGCCCGTCCGGAGACGCGCTCCAGGAAGTCGGCGACGATCCGTCGCCCCGAGGATGCGGCGAGGAGCGCGAACAGCGTGTCGTCACGCATCGCGCACACCGAGCGGGGCGCCACGGCGTCCAGGTGCAGCGCCAGGGCGCCCGCCACCCGCTCGAGGCTCCGGCCGCGTACCGCGACCGCCACGAGCCGATCGGGCAACCCCGACTCGGCCGCCTCCCGGACCGCGACCTCCCCGCCGGTCAGCAGGCGCGCGAGCTGCTCGGTCCGCGCCCGGCCTGCGTCGTCCGCGGCGCGGCGCACGGCCCGCAGATGGCGTGCGACGACCGGTCCGGCCGCGCGCAACGCGGCCTCCTGAGCCGCCGACGGGGCGCCCCCGGTCGCCGCCCAGATCGATCCGAGCAGCTCGCCCTCGTCCCGGACGGCGATCACCGCACGCGGACTCATCTGCAGCTCGGACAGTTCGGCGACGACGACGTCGTCGGACGTGCGGAGCCGGTCGAACACCCCGGCACGGTCCAGCGCCCGCCGGACGTCCGGCGGCACCTGACGGTTGAGGATCGTCTCCACCCGCGTCCGGTCGACGCCGGCGTGGTTGCCCCCGTAGGCGACGACGACGGTGTCCGGGTCCTCGATCGTGATCGGACAGCCGATCAGCCCGGCGAGGTCGTTCGCCAGCCCGAACAGATCGGCGTCACCGGACACGGCACCCCCCTGTACGGCACACCCCGTACGTCCCGGACCCTAGGCCGCCGCCACCGGGCGGACCACGTCGACCCCGGCGGGCCCGCCGGTGGTCATCTGTCGAAGTCGACGCCGACGGTCGGGCTGGTCGGGCGGGACTGGCAGGTCAGGACGGCCCCGGCCCGGACCTCGTCCGCCGACAGCGCGTAGTTCTGCTGCATGTCCACGGTGCCGTCGACGACGACGGCGCGGCAGGTCCCGCAGATCCCACCGGCGCAGAGATACGGCACGTCGACCCCGCCGTCGAGCGCGGCCTCCAGAATGGACGCGGTCCCCGCGGTACGGACCTCGGTCCGCTCACCGCGCCGGGTGAGGGTGACGATGGCGGGCACGACGTCGGCGAGGGCGGCGTCGTCGAGCTGCTGGTCGGGGGCGACGAACAGCTCGCGACGGACCTGCCCGGCCGGGACGGCGTGCTCGCCGAGAACCGTCTCCGCGACGTCGAGCATCGCCGGCGGCCCGCACAGGAACCACTCGGCATCCTGCAGGCGGGGCTCGCCGAGGTGCTCCCGGAGCCGCTCGGCGTCGAGCCGGCCGTACCGGATTTCCTCGTGCTCGGTGGCCGTCGCGGCAGCGTCGGAGGTGGCCCGGGAGTGGTAGTGGACGACCGTCAGGCGGCCCTCGAACCGGCGGGTGAGCATGGCCAGCTCGTCGGCGAACATCGTCGACCCCGCGTCGCGGTTGGCGTAGAGCAGCGTCGCCCGGCTACCGGGCTCGGCGTCGAGGGCGCTGGCGAGGATGGAGATCACCGGGGTGATCCCGCTGCCGGCGGCGACGGCGGCGATGTGCCGGCGGGCACCGGGGTCGGGAGTGAGCGTGAACTGCCCGCTCGGGGGCGTGACCACCAGCTCGTCACCAGGTGCGAGGGTGGTGCCGGCGTAGGTCGAGAAGCGACCGCCCTCGGTGAGGCGGACCGCGACCCGCAGCACGCCGGAACCGGCGGTGGTGCAGATCGAGTAGTTCCGGCGGACGGTCTCACCGTCGATCTCGGCGGCCACGACCACGTTCTGCCCGGGCGCGAACCGGAAGGTCTCGCGCAGGTCGTCCGGCACGTCGAAGGTGATCGAGACCGAGTCGGGGGTGAGCCGGCGGATCTCGGCGACACGCAACCGGTGCGGCCGGTGGGACAGGCCGGCGTCACGGGCGTGGTCGGCGGTGATCCGGCGCCAGGCGCGGTACTCGGCGGGCGAGAGCTCGGTGCCCCACGCCGTCGCGATCGGGACGTCGCGGTCGAGGAAGTCGGACTCGGTGCGCCGCCACACCTGGACGTAGCGGTAGAACGGGATGGTCGGGTGGATGTGATGCACCAGGTGGTAGTTCTGGTAGAGCATCAGCGGGTTCATCAACTACTCCCAGCCGACCCGGATCCGGGTGGCCCGGAACCGGTTCGACTTCGCGGTGGCATCGAGCTCGTGATGCGGCAGCCAGTCGAACCACCACGCGAGGACGACGAGGCCGATGCGCTGCGGGATCACGTAGATCACCAGCAGCTCCCAGCCGTGACCGCCGACCACCAGCGCCGTGAACGCGGCCACGACGGCGAGGATCACACCGACCTGCTCGAGCACCTCCGCCCGGGGGCGGCGGGGCATCAGCGGGATGTAGAAGCGGAAGTACCACAGGTCCTGGGTCATCCACCGCAGCGGCAGCTGCCACGGCGGGCCGGCCTCGGACCAGGCATCCGGATCGGTGTAGTAGTCCTCATTGGTGTTGCGGTGGTGCTCGATGTGGACGAAGCGGAACGTCGGGAACGCCGCCCACACGGCGACGAACAGGACCGAGAGCCGGCCGAGGACCTCGTTGACCCACCGGAGCCTGCCCGCGGCGAGGTGGGCCGCCTCGTGCAGCACCGTGAACATCAGGAAGGTCACCGCGGCGTGCACCGGGATCGTCAGCAGCAGCCACCACGGACCCAGGTCGGCGAGCACCAGCCAGGTCGCTCCGCCCCAGATCACCAGGGACACCACGAACAGCGCGAGGGTCGGCGACGCGACCGTCGGCATCGGCACCCGGGGATGGGGAACGCCCCGCCGGATCGCTCGGGACTCCGCCTCGCTGAGCACTCGCCGCTCGTCGGCGGACTCCGCTGTCGTCGTCATCGACGCCTCCAGAAAACATTGGACCGGATGCGACCGCCATGGTTGACAAATGAGCCTCGATTGTCAACGACGGCGACGTGTGCGGCCTTCCTGTAACCTCGTGGCGTGCCGCCCGGGTCGTTCCGTCAGGACATGCGTGCGCTGCTGCGCGACCGGGTGCTCGACGCCGCCCGGGAGATCACGACCGCGCGGGGCTGGTCGGCGCTGACGATGGGCGCCGTCGCGTCCCGGGTCGGGGTCAGCCGCCAGCACCTCTACAAGGAGATCGGCACCAAGGAGACTCTCGGCGCCGCCCTGGTCAGCCGGGAGACCGAGCGCTTCCTGGACGGCATCGTCGCGCAGGTCCGCGCGCATCCCGCCGACCCGGTCGCGGGCCTCGTCGCGGCGGTCGGCCACGCACTCGACGAAGGCTCCACCAACACGTTGCTCAAGGCGATCCTGACCGCCGACGACGCCCGCGGCGAGAGCCTGCTCCCCCTGCTCACGGCGCGCCCGGACGCCGTGCTCGGCTGGGCCACCGAGCGGGTCGCGGCGGTCATGACCTCGCTGTACACCGGTTACGCGCGCTCACCCGCCGAGCTCGGCACGTGTGCCGACGGGATCGTGCGTCTGGTCCTCAGCCATCTCACCCAGCCCTCGGGCCCACCCGAGCCGGCGATCACGCAGGTCCGGTGGCTCATCGGTGGGGTCCTCGACCCGTCGCGCCACACGGGCTCCGGCGGTCCGCCGGCCGAACAGGAGCAGTAGTCCGGGCCGGCGCCCTACCCCGAACCACGCGAGGGCAGCCGGTGAATCACTGCGCGGCGTGCGTCACGGCGTGCCCCGAAGACTGGTGACTCACCCGTTCAGGTGCTAATACATACGACAATCATGTTCATCAGAAGCGTTCTCGGGCTGACCGCAGCACTCGTGGTGTCCACCGTCCTCGCGATCGGGCTGGGCCCGGCCCCCGTTCCCCCTGCGGACACGCTGCGCTACCTCGGTGCGGCCCTGACCGGCGGCACGATCCGGCTCGACGAGCTGCCGACCTACGAGATCGTCTGGCAGCTGCGCACGCCGCGTGTGCTGCTCGCCGCCGTCGTCGGGGCCGGGCTGTCCGCCGTCGGGGCCGGTGTGCAGGCGTTGGTGCGCAATCCCCTCGCCGATCCGTTCGTCCTCGGCATCTCCTCGGGCGCCGCGGTCGGGGCGGTGACGGTGATGGTGACCGGAGTGCTGGCGTTCGCGGGCATCTACGCGCTCTCGGTGGGGGCCTTCGCCGGAGCGCTGATCGCCGCGGGGGCGGTACACCTCGCCGCCCGGCGGCGCGGGCCCGGCGGGACGAGCCCGCTGCGGCTGGTGCTGACCGGCGTCGCGATGGCGTACGCGTTCCAGGCCGCGATGGCACTGCTGATCTACCTGGTCCCGCAGGGCGAGGCGACGGCCACCGTGCTGTTCTGGACGCTCGGGGGGTTCGGCGGCGCCACCTGGGGATCGCTGCCGTTGGTCGCGGTGGTGGTACTGGCCGGGATCGTGCTGCTGCGTCTGCGCGCACGAGACATGGACGTGCTGGCCCTCGGCGACGAGACCGCGGCGAGCTCCGGGGTGGACACCGCCCGGCTGCGTCGCGACCTGTTCGTGCTGACCTCGGTGATGACCGGCGCGACGGTGGCGGTCAGCGGGGCGATCGGGTTCGTCGGGCTGATCGTGCCCCACCTGGTGCGGATGGTCACCGGCGCCGTGCACGCCCGGGTCCTGGTGCTGGCCCCGCTCGTCGGAGCCGTACTCGCCGTCTGGGTCGACCTGCTCTCGCGCACCGTCGTCGCCCCGCGGGAGCTGCCGCTGGGTGTGGTGACCGCGCTGGTCGGCGTCCCGGTGTTCGTGGTGTTGCTGCGTCGTCGCGGCTACGTCTTCGGAGGTGTGTAGATGACCCGCCTCGAGCTCGCCGGGATCACCGTCGCGGCCGGCGGCCGGGAGATCGTCCGGGAGCTGTCGCTCGACATCGCGTCCGGCTCGGTGGTCGGCCTGGTCGGCCCGAACGGCAGCGGGAAGTCCACCGCACTGCGCTGCGTCTACCGCACGCTGCGCCCGCTGCGCGGCACGGTGCTGCTCGACGGCGACGACCTCACCGCCGCCACGCTGCGGACCGGTGCCCGCAGGCTCGCAGCGATGACCCAGGACCACTCGTCGGATCTGGACTTCACCGTCGACGAGCTGGTGGCGCTCGGCCGCGCGCCGCACCTGTCCGGCCACCGCGGCCCGGGCGGCGACGACGCGCGGATCTGCCGGGAGGCGATGGAGCGGGTCGGTGTCGCCCATCTCGCCGGGCGCGGGGTGCTGACGCTGTCCGGCGGCGAGCGCCAGCGGGTACTCGCTGCCCGCGCGCTCGCCCAGACCCCCGAGGTGCTGGTGCTCGACGAGCCCACCAACCACCTCGACATCGCCCACCAGCTCGGTCTGCTCGCGGTGCTGCGCGACGCCGGCACGACGGTGCTGGTGGTGCTGCACGACCTCAATCTCGCGGCGACGGTGTGCGACCGGATCGGCGTGCTGCACGAGGGCCGCCTGGTCGCCGCGGGACCGCCCGCCGACGTCCTCACGACCGCACTGGTCGCCGACGTGTTCGGCGTGCACGCCGACGTCGTCACCCATCCCGTCACCGGCGGGACCCGGCTGCTCTACGCGCTGCCGGGCGCTCCGGTAATCCCGTCCTGATCCTCCGACCTCCCGGGAGACCGTCGTGCGCACCACCCGAGCCGTGCCGTTGCTGCTCGCCACCCTGCTCGCCGCCACCGCCACCGCCTGCGGCGCGCAGGTGGAGCAGTCCACGGCCGAGACCGTCACCGTCGCCCGCTGCGGCGAGCAGGTGCCCTACCGCGCGCCGGAGCACGCCGTGGCCTACGAGGGCGGCAGCGCCGACAAGCTGTTCGCCCTCGGCCTCGCCGACCGGGTACGCGGCTACGTGATGCCACCGGCGAACCCGCCGGTGACCGAGTCACCGTGGGCCGCCGACTACGCCCGCGTCGAGAAGCTCTCCGAGGACCTGCTCAACCGCGAGCTCGTGGTCGACGCCGGTGCCGATCTCGTCGTCGCAGGCTGGCGGTCGGGCTTCTCCGACGAGCGCGGCATCACCCCCGAGCTGCTCGACCGGCTGGGCGTCCAGAGCTTCATGCACACCGAGACCTGCTGGAACTATCCCGGTTTCCCGCAGCGGGTCACCCCGCTGGAAGGCCTCTACGAGGACATGCGCCGGCTCGGCGCGATCTTCCGGGTGCCCGACCGCGCCGAGGAGGTGGTCGCCGGGATGCAGGCCCGGGTGGCCGCGGTGCGGGACGCCGCGCCGCGGACGGCCTCGCCGCCGTCGGTGTTCCTCTACGACTCGGGGACCGACCGGCCGAACAGCGCCGCCAACCAGGTGCCGCCGAACGACATCATCCGGCTGGCCGGCGGCCGGAACATCCTCGACGACGTCGACGGGCGCTGGACCGACGTCGGCTGGGAGACCGTCGTCGAGCGCCGGCCGGAGATCATCATGATCCTCGACTACGGTGACCGGTCCGCCGAGCAGAAGATCGACTTCTTGACCTCGCTGCCGCAGCTGCGCAGCGTCCCCGCGATCGCGAACCGGAACTTCTTCGTGCTCGACTACAACGAGGGCATCAGCGGCCCCCGCAACATCGACGGCCTGGAGCGCTTCGGCGCGTACATCCGGGAGTTCCGCCGGTGAGTGCGGCCCGGACCGTCCTGCGTGATCCCGGGTTCCTGCGGCTCTGGACGGGCACGACCGCGTCCGGCCTCGCGACCTGGGCGCTGCCGTTCGTACTCGGCCTCGGCGTCGTGCAGGGCACGCTGCCGGCGGTCGAGCTCGGGCTGGCCCTCGGGGTCCGGACGGCGGGCTTCCTCGCCGCGATGCCGGCCGGTGGGGTGCTCGCCGACCGCTACCCGCGCCGGGCGACGGTCGGCTGGTCCGGTGCGGTGGCCGCAGCCGGTTCGGCCGGTACGGCGATCGCCCTGACCGACGCCGGCGGGCTCGTGCTGCTGCTCGCCGGCTGCGCGATGGCCGGGATCGGCCAGGGTGCGTGCCGGCCGGCGTTCCAGGCGCTGGTCGCCGAGATCGTCGTCGACGACGGGCGGCGCCAGGAGGCCAACGCAGCGGTGACGTTCGCGGTGCGCGGCACCACGCTGTTCGCTCCCGTGCTGACCGCACTGGCCGCCACCGTGGTGCCGGTCTCCGGGATCTGCTGGGGCATCGCGGGACTGTGGGCTCTCGTCGCTGTCGCTGTCGCCGTCGTCGGGACCGGAGCCGGGGCCGGGGCCCACCGACCGGTCGCGACGGAGGCCCGTCCCGGATTCGTCGCCGAGTTCGTCGAGGGCCTCGCCGAAGCCCGCCGGCACCCGTGGTTCCTCGCCGGGCTCGGCGCGCTGACCGCCGTCATCGCCACCGGCTACTCCGCGACCGGGGTGGCTCTGCCGCTGGTCAGCAGCGAGACCTACGGCGGCTCGACGGTGCTGGCCGCCGCGCTCACCGGCTACACGGCCGGAGCATTGGCAGGCGCGGTGATCGTCGCCCGGTGGCGCCCGGTGGCCCGCGGCCGGGTCGCGCTCGCCGGGCTCGCGCTCTACGCGGTCGCGCCGCTGTCACTGCTGACCCCGCTGCCGGTGTGGGTCGTGGTCGGTGCCTACGTGGTGTGCGGTGTCGGGATCGAGCTGTTCAACGTCCCGTGGTTCACCGCGGTGCAGCGGGAGGTCGACCCGGCGAAGCTGGCCCGGGTCTCCTCGCTGGACTTCCTGCTCTCCTACGGACTCGCCCCGCTCGGCCTCGCCCTGATCGCCCCGGCGATCGAGGTGTTCGGGTTGCAGCCGGTACTGCTGGTGTGCGCGGCGGTGTGCCTGGCCGGCCCGGCTCTCGCGGCGCTCGCTCCGGGAGCGCGGCGGTTCACGGCGTCGACCCCACCTCGACGGGAGTCGTGACGGCCGCGCCCGGGCGGAGGGTGAGCGGCACGAGCGCGTGCACCTCGGAGCGGAGGTCGTCGAGCGCCTCGCGTTCCTGCCCGCACACGTAGCGCAGCAGGGCCTGCTGGAAGACGCCGTCGAACATGCCGTAGACGGCGTGGGAGGTCAGTGCCAGGTCGGTCCCGGCCAGTTCGGCGAAGCGGGTGACGACCCGCCAGACCATGTCCTCGAGGGTGTGGTCGATCTGCTGGACCGCCTCGCGCAGGGTCTCCTCGAACATGCTCTGCGCACGCAGGTCGTACCAGAGCCGGTGCATCGGCGCCTCGTCGACGATCGTCTCGCACAGCTTGTCGGCGAACGCCGACACCAGGCCGTCCGCCGTCGTCGCGCCGGCGACGACGCCGTCGTAGCGGGTGACGCACACGGCCTTGTACTGCCGGACGCCGTAGACGATGAGCTCGAGCTTGTCGCTGAAGTAGTAGTGGACGACCCCGTGGCTGAACGGCGAGTTGTTCGCGATCTCGCGCAGCGACGAGCGGGCGTAGCCGAGCTCGCCGAGAGTGCGCAGCGCCGAGTCCGCGAGGGCACGCCGGCGCTCGTCATGTTTGTCGATCGGGTTGGCCCGCGCCATGCCACATCCCTTCCTCCGCCGGCAGCCAGACCTCACCGTAACCCATTCTCGTGACAGTCGGTCACGGAATCCTTGACACCTGTCCAGGAAAATCTTGACAGTCGGTCAGGGACCCGCAATGGTGTGCCGACCATCACCGCCGATGAAGGAGTGCCAGTGACTCAGATCGACCTGACCGGACGCACCGCGCTCATCACCGGGGGCGCGCAGGGGCTCGGTGAAGGGATGGCCCGCGCGCTGGCCGACGCGGGCGCACGGGTCGTCGTCGCGGACATCCAGGACGATCTCGGGGCCAAGCTCGCCGAGACGCTCGGTGAGCAGCACGGATTCGTCCACCTCGACGTCACCGACGACGCGTCGTGGGAGGCCGCCGTCGCCTCCACCGTCGAGCGGTTCGGCGGCCTGGACGTCGTCGTCAACAACGCCGGGCTCGAGGTCACGCAGCTGCTGGCCGACACCGAGCCCGACGACGTGCGCGGGATGCTGGACGTGAACGTGGTGGGCACCATGCTGGGTATCAAGCACGCCTTCCGGACCATGCGCCCGGGCGGGGCGGCCGGGCAGGGCGGGACGGTCATCAACGTCGCTTCCGTCGCCGCGACCATCGCCTTCCCGGCGATCGGCGGGTACTCGGCCACCAAGTCGGCCATCGACCGGCTCACCCGGGTCGCGGCGATGGAGTCGGGCAAGCTCGGCTACGGCGTCCGGGTCAACTGCCTCTACCCCGGGCTGATCCCGACGGCGATGGGCCAGAAGCTCGCGGTGGAGACCGCAGGCCTCGGCCTGTTCGAGAGCCCGGAGGCCGCCGTCGGCGCCGTGGTGGAGCTGACCCCGTCCGGCCGGCTCGGCGAGGTCTCCGACATCGCGGACGCGGTGGCCTTCCTCGCCTCCGACGCATCCCGCTTCGTCAACGGCGCCGGGCTACCCGTCGACGGCGGAATGGGAATGTGATGCGCCTGACCGACTACCTCGACAAGGGGGCCTCGCTGGACCCCGGCGCGCCGAGCCTGGTCTGTGCCGGTGAGGTGGCGACCTACGCCGAGGTGCAGGACCTCGGCGGCCGGGTCGCCTCCGCGCTGGCCGCGAACGGCGTCGAACCGGGTGACCGGGTCGCGATCCTCTCGGCGAACGACCCGACGGCGTTCACCTGCGTCTTCGGGATCAGCCGGGCCGGCGCCGTGTGGTGCCCGATCAACCCGCGGAACGAGGCGGCGGAGAACCGCGAGCTGCTCGAGCTGTTCGGCTGCTCGGTCCTGATCTTTCAGGCGTCGTTCGCTCCGCTGGTGGACGCGATCCACACCGCGCTGCCGCAGCTGCGGACCCTGGTCTGTCTCGATGCCGACGTGCCCTGGGCCACCGGGTGGGAGGCCTTCCTCGCCACCGGGACCGAGCCGGTCGACCGGCACTGCCCGGACGACGTCGCCATGGTCGTCGGCACCGGCGGCACCACCGGCCGTCCCAAGGGCGTGGTGCTGACCGGGACGAACATCGAGACGATGACGGCGACCACGCTCATGAGCTACCCGTGGCCGTCGGACGGCGGGCGGCCGGTCTATCTCGCGCTGGCCCCGCTCACCCACGCCGCCGGGGTCCTGTGCTTCCCGGTGCTGTGCCGCGGCGGCTCGATCGTGGTCATGCGGGCGCCCGACGTCGGCGGCTTCCTGGACCACGTCGAGCAGCACCGGGTCACCCACACGTTCCTGCCGCCGACGCTCATCTACATGGTGCTCGACCACCCGTCGCTCGACGGGCGCGACCTGTCGTCGCTGCAGTGCTTCTGGTACGGCGCCGCACCGATGTCGGTGACCCGGCTGGAGGAGGCGCTCACCCGGATCGGGCCGGTGATGGCGCAGCTCTTCGGGCAGACCGAGGCACCCATGATGATCTCGACGATGGCCCCGTCCGACCACTTCGGTCCCGACGGGTCCATCGCCCGCGGGCGGCTCTCCTCGGCCGGGAGACCCTCGCCGCTGGTGCGGCTCGCCATCATGGCCGACGACGGCCGGCTGCTCGGCCGCGGCGAGCGCGGGGAGATCGTCGTGCGTGGCTCCCTGGTCATGCGCGGCTACCTCGACAACGAGGCGGCCACCGCGGAGGTCTCCGCGCACGGGTGGCACCACACCGGCGACATCGGCTACCTCGATGACGACGGCTTCCTCTTCATCGTCGACCGGGCGAAGGACATGATCATCACCGGTGGGTTCAACGTCTACTCCTCCGAGGTGGAGCAGGCGTTGATGGCGCACCCCGCCGTCGCCGACTGCGCCGTGGTCGGCCTGCCCGACGACAAGTGGGGCGAGCGGCTGACGGCCGTCGTCCAGCTCCGTCGGGGCAGCGAGCTCGATCCGGCCGAGCTGACCTCGTTCGTCAAGGCCCGCATCGGCAGCGTGAAGACGCCCAAGCAGGTCGCGGTCTGGGCGGACCTTCCGCGATCGAAGATCGGCAAGGTCCTCAAGACCGAGATCCGGGAACAGCTCCTGGACGTTCCGGTCTGACCCAACCTTCGTACTCATCAGACACCGGGCGGCGCGACCGCTCGTCGACACGGCTGGGAGGCCGCGTACATGAAGCTTTCCCTCTACCTTCCGAACTTCCGGGACAAGGTGACCGTCTCCGAGCTCGAGGACCTCACCGCGCTCGCCGAGGACCTCGACTTCGACTCGGTCTGGACGCTCGACCGGATCGTCGTCCCGGAGGCGTCGGACCGCGGGGAGCTGCAGTACTCGTTCGGCATGATCCCCGAGATGCCCAAGGGGCTCCCGGTGTCCTCGCGGGGCCAGTGGCTCCAGGGGATGCCGCTGATCCCGTGGCTGGCGGCGAAGACGTCGAAGGTCCGGATCGGCATGAGCATCATCGACACGCCGTTCCGCGCGCCCGGTGTCCTGGCCGCCGAGATGGCCACCATCGACCACCTGTCCGGGGGCCGGCTCAACGTCGGCGTCGGGGCCGGGTGGATGCCCGAGGAGTTCGCGGCCTCGAGTGCCTCGCACATCTTCCCCAAGCGCAACAAGCACGTGCGCGAGACGATCGAGATCATGCAGGGCATCTGGACCAACGATGTCTTCGAGTACCACGGCGAGTTCGCCGACTTCGACCGGTGCGGGTTCGGCGCGAAGCCCGTGCAGCAGCCCGGCCCGCCGATCTTCTTCAGCGGCCTGAAGGACCCGAAGCGGGCGGCGACCCGCATCAGCCGCTACAACCTCGCCGGCTGGATCGGCATCCAGGACTCCCCCGAGGACATCGCCCGGTGGCGCGGTGAGATCGGGCGCGAGCTCGGCGAGATCGGCAGCGACCGCACGGTCGACGACCTCGAGATCAGCAGCATGCTCTGGACCGTGATCACCGACCAGGAGGTCGACCAGTCGCCGCAGGGCAAGCTCACCAACCTCCTGGTGGGCACCGCGGAGCAGATCACCGACCGGCTGAAGGCCTACAAGGAGGCCGGCATGACGATGCCGATGTTCTGGCCGCCGTTCCAGGACGTGCCGGTCGCGAAGACGCTCGACGACCTCAAGCGCCTCAAGGAGGAGATCCTGCCGAAGGTCGAGGCCGCGTAGTCGCGTCCTCCGATCCACGCGGGTTCGGCCGTGGCCGGGATGGCCACGGCCGAACCCGCACGTGTGGATGACCGTGATTCCGACGGAGTGAAGGTGCTCCCCGGTGCTCGACGGGCCGTCCCGATGCCTCCCGGCGGTGTAATCGAGGCGCTACGTTCGGCGAGTACCGGCAAGGGCGTCGGGAGGAGCGGGCCGTGGCCGAGGACCAGGTCGATGCCTTGACCGTGGCCGAGCAGGCGGCGCGGCTGAACGACCTCGCCGTCCACCGGAGTGCGCAGGGTCAGCGGGACGAAGCCCTGGCAGCAGCGGAGGAAGCCGCAAGGCTGTACCACGCACTCACCGAGCGCTTCCCGGTGCTGTTCGGCACCGACGCCGAGCGCGCCGACGCGCTGGCCACCGCCCTGCGCGAGGACCGGCCCGGGGTCTCGTCGCTGGCGCCCACTCCGGCCGGGTCCGGGCCCACCGGCCCCGGCGCCTCTACGCTCGGCACCGTACGCATACCGGACGAACCCGGAGCCGGAGCGACGCCCGGGCCGGAACCGCCGGCACGTCCGGCCCCCGCAGCAGGTCGTCCCTGCCGGTCACGGCGGCGCACCGTGCTGTCCGCCGCGCTGATGGCGGCGGCGATGACCGTCCTGATCGGGACCGTGGGATCCGCAGACCAGGCGCTGCCGCAGGTACGCACGCCGGCACCGGTGCGGGAAGATCCGCCGCCTGCCCCCGTCCCGCCGCCTGTCCCTGTCCTGTCGTGGACCGCCACCGCCCGCCCCGACGTCGCCCCGACAGGCGTCACGCTGCGTTCCACACCCTCCACCGCCGGAGACCCGGTCGGGCGGCTACCCGCCGGCGCCGACGCCCCGATCCAGTGCGGCGAGATCGGCCGCACGACCTCCACCGAGACCGGCGAGAGCAGCTCCAGCTGGCTACGCACCACCGCCGGGGGCTACCTCTCCGCAGTCAACGTCGAGGTCCGTGGGCCCGACCCCGTGCGGAACTGCACACCCGGACAGCCCCCGGTGCCTCTCCCCCACCACCGGTGACCGCGCAGGGCCGTCGTCGCCCCGGCCTGCCGTTCCGGTGAACGTCGGTGGCGAGGTCCGTACCGGCGGAGCAGAGTGGGAACATGAACACCGCGCCCAAAACTCTCCAGAGCCTGGCCGGTGACATCGGCCTGATGCAGCGCGAGTCGGGGATGGCGATGGCCACCATCACCAGCCTCGACGCCGACGAACTCGGCAAGCCGACCGGGTGCGAGGGATGGACCCGGGCGCACGTGATCGCCCACCTGGCCCGCGACGCGGATGCCATGACGAACCTGGCCACCTGGGCCGTCACCGGCCAGGAGACTCCGGGATACGAGTCGCGGGAGCAGCGGGACGCCGACATCGAGGCGACCGCGACGCTGCCCGCCACCGAACTGGTCGCCGCCCTGGAGCAGGCCAACGCCCGCCTGCTGACGGCGTTCGAGTCGCTGCGGAACGGGGTGCAGGCGGAGACACTGCCGACCTTGTTCTCCGGCGAGATCAACGCGTTCTCGCTGCCGGCCCGGCGCACCACCGAGGTGATCGTCCACCACAACGACCTCGACACCACCTGGGAGTGGCACGAAGCCGACCCCGACGCGATCCTGAACGCGATCGATACCTGCGTGCACCGGCTGCAGGTCAGCCCCGACAGTCCCGGCCTGCAGATCGTCGCCCGCGAGGGCGAGGAGTGGACCGTCGGTGACGGTTCGTTCAGGATCGAGGGCTACTACGAGACGCTGCTGCCGTTTCTGGCGCGTGAGCAGGTGGAAGAAGGTCTGCGGTACGAGGGTGAGTTGCCGAAACTGCCGCCGTGGTGAGGCCTGATTTCGACGAGGTGTTGCCGCGACACCGGCTCAGCACGGCGAAGTGGGAGATGGAGATCGCCCGTACCGGCGATCCCGGAATACTGTGTTTCGGCACCGCCGACATGGACTTCCGATCACCTCCCGCCGTGCGGCGCGCCATTCGCGACGTCGCGGACACCGGCCATTTCGGCTACCCGTTCACACCGCAGTCGTACTACGACGCGATCGTGCAGCACTACGCGCGGCGCGGCTGGACCGTCCCGGAGGAATGGCTCAGCTCGCACGTCGGGATATACGCCTCGATGCAACCGCTCATCGAGATCCTCACCCGCCCCGGCGACGGGGTGGTGTTCCAGAGTCCGGCTCACCACATCTTCGAGGAGCTGATCCGGGCCAACGGCCGCGTTCCCCGGATCAACCCTCTCGCCGCAGCCGGTGACACCTACACCATGGACCTCGACCACCTCGCGTCCGTGGTCGACGATCGGACCCGACTGCTCCTGCTGTGCAATCCGCACAATCCCGTCGGACGGGTCTGGACGCACAGCGAACTACTCGCACTGCACGAGTTCTGCGCGTCGCGCGACATCCGCATCCTCGCCGACGAGGTCTACTACGGACTCCTCTATCCCGGCGTGTCGTTCACCCCGATGGCTTCCATCTCGCATTCGGCGTCGATGAACACCGTGACCGTCACCTCGGCCAGCAAGTCGTTCAACCTGACCGGGCTCACACATTCGCTCGTCATCTGCGAGAACCGCAAGATCCTGGACGCTTATCACGACGAACTGAAGAAGACCAACGTCTACTTCGGTGGTTCGATGATGGGAATCGTGGCGACCGAGGCCGCCCTGCGCCACGGCGACGACTGGCTCCGATCCCTGATGGCCTACGTCGGAGGCAATCTGGACCTGCTTCGTTCCTGGGCGGCCGAGCACGCACCGGGTGTGCGAGTGCATCGGCCCGAGGGCACCTACTTCGCCTGGCTCGACTGCGCAGCATGGGGACTCGACGACGAGGCCGTGGTCGAGTTCCTGGAGTCGGCCGCCCGGATCGTGGTCTCCCCCGGTCATCGTCTCGGCCCCGGCGGCACCGGGCACATCCGGCTGAACCTGGCATGCCCGCGGTCGACCCTCGTGGCCGGGCTCGAACGACTCGGCGCTGCTCTCGCCCACCGGTGAACGGGACTCGCCGAGCCACGAAAGCCTGCCTAGACTCGGTCCGCAAACGTTTTCGCAAGGAGTGACCATGTGTGCACAGTGCCGCGCCCCGAACGCACGTGAGGACTGGTTCGCAGCCGGCGCCCCGGACTCGCTCGCGGGACGCCGCCGGGCCCGCAGCGACCTTGCGCGCGCGGCCACGACACTTCTGGCGGGCCACGGACTGCGGGTCGACGCGCCGCCGGGGGCGATGGCACTGCATTTACGCACTCCGACCGGGCGCAGCGCCATCGTCCATCGCCTCGACGAGGTCGTCGAGGCGGCTCGTCGCCTGACAGTGAGGATGATGTAGGTGAGCCCCGCAGCGGTCGGTCTGACCCACCGCCTGACTGACTCCTGGTCCTCAACCGGATCTGTCGGCCGGTCCGCTGCGGGGCTCGCTTGCACTCACCAGACGGCGGTTGTGACCTCATAGGAGCCTGTGCCAGCAGGCACCCATCACTGTCTTGTCCGCTCGCCCCGGCTGGTGCGTGCCGCCCTGCCCGGTCGAACGAGTACAGGACGGTCATGCCCACGATGACACACCCCCACCCCGCTGACACCGCCGTCCCCGGCGAGCCCCGCCAGGTCACCGGCGGGGTCGACACCCACAAAGACACCCACACCGCCGCCGCCCTCGACCAGGCCACCGGCCAGCTACTGGGACACGCCCAGTTCCCGGCCACCGCAGCCGGCTACGCCGCGCTGGTGTCCTGGCTGCAGACCTTCGGGCTGCTGGTCCGGGTCGGGGTCGAGGGCACCGGCGTCTACGGCGCCGGCCTGGCCCGCCACCTACACACCGCCGCGATCACCGTGGTCGAGGTCGACCGCCCGGACCGCAAGACCCGCCGCTGGCAAGGCAAGTCCGACCCGGTCGACGCCGAGGCCGCCGCCCGCGCCGCCCTGGCCGGACGCGCCACCGGTGTCCCCAAGCAGCGCGACGGACGAGTCGAAGCCCTGCGGGCGCTGCGCGTGGCTCGCCGCTCCGCGGTCGCCGCCCGCGCCGAGGCCCAGACCCAGATCCGATCACTGCTGATCACTGCCCCCGACGAGCTGCGCACCCATCTCGCGCCCATGAGGCTGCGGGAGCTGCTGACCCACTGCGCCACCCGACGCCCCGACCCCGCCCACGCCGACCAGCCCGAGACCGCGACTCTGATCGCGCTGCGCAGCCTGGCCCGCCGCCACCGCGAGCTGACCACCGAGATCGACGACATCGAGTCGTTGATCGCGCCGCTGGTGACCGCGATCAACCCGAGCCTGGCTGCGATGCACGGGGTTGGTCCCGACGTCGCCGGACAGCTCCTGGTCACCGCGGGCGAGAACCCGCACCGACTGCGGTCCGAGGCCGCGTTCGCGATGCTCTGCGGGGCCGCACCACTGCCCGCGTCGTCCGGGCGCACCCACCGCCACCGACTCAACCGCGGCGGGGACCGACAAGCCAACGCCGCGCTCTACCGGATCGTGCTCTGCCGACTGCGCTGGGACCCACGCACCCGCGACTACGCCGACCGCCGCACCGCCGAAGGCATGAGCAAGAAAGAGATCATCCGCTGCCTCAAGCGCTACATCGCCCGAGACATCTACCGCGCCCTACTCACCACCCACGACCTCGAACCCGCCGCTTGACATCCATAGGAGCATCCGGCCGCTCGGTCGACCCGCTCGACCCGCGGCTGCTCGACGAGATCGGCGGAGCGACCGGACAATGATCGAGATGACGCTCGTCAGCGGGTTCCTCGGAGCGGGCAAGACCACGTGGCTCGGTCATCGCCTGCGCCATGATCGCGACGCGGCCGACCTGCTGGTGGTCAACGACTTCTCGAGTACCGGTGTCGACGACCTGACACTGAGCGACGCGAGCATCGCCGGAGGACCACCGGTCGAGTCCGTCGTCGGTGGCTGCCTGTGCTGCGAGAAGCTCGACGACTTCACCGGCCTGCTGCACGAGGCGGTCGGTCGTCGGCACCGGGACTCCGCGGGCGGGCGCGAGGTCCGTCACCTGGTCGTCGAGACGTCCGGCGTGGCCGAGCCCCGGCGGATCGTGGACGCGCTGGATGCCGACCCGGTCCTCCGCGCGAACCTCGTGCTGCGTTCGCTGGTCGTGGTCCTCGACGGAGTCGCCGGTCACCGGCTCCTCCGGCATCGGCCGGCCGTCCGATCACAGGTCGCCGTCGCTGACCGTGTCGTCCTCACCCGGACCGATCTCGCGACGGCGCAGGAAGTCGGCGACCTCGCCGGGGTGGTCCGCCGGCTCAATGCGACAGCGGAGATCATCGGCGCGGCGCACGGGTGCGAGCACGCCCTCGCCGAGGTCCGGCCCGCCGAGAGCGAGGTCTTCGACGACGCCGATGAGGTGTCGGACGTCCGCTCGTGGGCTCTGGACCTCGCCCCCGGCACCAACTGGGCCGAGTACGCACTGTGGCTCGACGCGACCTCGCGCGCCCACCCGGATCGACTGCTCCGCACCAAGGGGCTGGTGCCGACCGCCGACGGTCCGCTGCTGGTGCAGTCGCTGGGGGCCCAGGTGGCCCGCCCGACCCGCGCTCCGGACACGACGGGCACGAGCATGGTCTTCATCGTCGACCAGCTCGACCTCGACGTCCTGGAACGGTCCTTGCGCACCTTCGTCCCCTCCGCCTTCGACGACCCGGCGGGTGTCCGCTCAGCGTGACCCGTGGGGCGGAACGCAATGGTTTGCCTTCAGCTCGAGTGAGCGAGTCGACGTGGCTCGCCAGGCCCGACACTCGCACTGTTGACCAGGCGAGACGGGTCGCATAGATTCTACGCAATCGTTCGTGTTGCCTGAGTCGCAGCAGTCGACCCGCGGCTCCGCGGACGTCACGACCCTGCGAGGCAAGGAGGCCCCATGGCGAAAGAGATCAAGGTCTGCGTCGGCGCCGATATCGACGCGGTGGCCGGCTGGCTGGGTTCGTACGGGGGCGAGGACTCCCCGGCCGACATCCAGCGCGGCATGTTCGCCGGCGAGGTGGGTGTGCCCCGGCTGCTGAACCTCTACCGCAAGTACGGCCTGACGACGACGTTCTTCGCCCCGGGGCATTCGATCGAGACCTTCCCGCATCGCATCGAGCAGATCGTCGAGGCCGGGCACGAGCTGGCGGCGCACGGGTACTCGCACGAGAATCCGATCGCCATGAGCCCCCAGCAGGAGGAGGACGTCCTCAACAAGTCGATCGAGCTGATCGAGAAGTTCTCGGGCAAGAAGCCGCGTGGCTACATCGCCCCCTGGTGTGAGCTCTCCGAGGTCACGGCCGACCTGCTGATGAAGAACGGCTTCCGTTACGACCACAGCCAGGCGTTCCACGACTTCCAGCCGTTCTACGCCCGCACCGGGGACAGCTGGACGAAGATCGACCTGTCGGGCCCCGCAGCGAACTGGATGAAGCCGCTGGTCCGGGGTAAGGAGATCGACCTCGTCGAGATCAACTTCTCGTGGTACGTCGATGACCTGCCCCCGATGATGTTCATCAAGGGCAGCCCGAACAGCCACGGCTTCGTCAATCCGCGCGATGTCGAGGACCTGTGGCGGGATCAGTTCGACTGGGTCTACCGCGAGTACGACTACGCGATCTTCCCGATCACGATCCACCCCGACGTCTCGGGCCGCCCCCAGGTCCTGATGATGCTCGAGCGCTTCTTCGAGCACATCCTGCGGCACCCGGGAGTCTCGTTCGAGAGCTTCGAGACGATCGCGGAGGACTTCCGGCAGCGGTTCCCGTTCGAGCAGAACGCGAAGTACCCGTTCGGCCGAGAACTGCCCTGATCTCCGTCGCACCGTTCTCGCGGACCCGGCCGGTGTCGTGCGCCCCGGCCGGGTCCGTTCCCACCGTCCTCGGAGGAAACCAGTGAGTGACCGGCTGCCGCGCGTCCTCGTCGTCACGCTCGGGGGCACGATCGCGTCGGTGCCCGACCGGGCCGGTCATGACGCGGTCCCCCGGCTCGGCCCGGACGAACTGATCGCCTCGGTCCCGGGCGCGGAGCACGTGGCGACGCTGCGGACCGAGTCGTTCCGCCAGTTCCCGTCGGGCGACCTCTCGGTCGCCGACGTCGTCGCTCTGGCCCAGCTGATCCACCGACGCGGCCCGGACCTCGACGGTGTGGTGGTCACCCAGGGCACCGATACGTTGGAGGAGACCTCCTACCTGCTCGAGCTGCTCCTCGACCGGGACGCCCCGCCGGTCGTCCTGACCGGAGCGATGCGCAACGCCGGGCTCGCCGGTGCCGACGGGCCGGGCAATCTGCTCGCCGCCCTACGGGTCGCGGCGTCGCCCGAGGCTCGTGGGGCCGGGCCGCTGGTCGTGTTCGCCGACGAGATCCACCTGCCCCGATTCGTGCGCAAACAGCACAGCTCACGCGTCCACGGCTTCGGCTCGGTGAACGCCGGGCCCGTCGGCTGGGTCGTCGAGGAGCGGGTACGCATCCCGCTCCTCCCCCGCCGACGCGGGCCGGTCTGTTCGCCCGACTCCCTGCCGGCCGAGCTCCCCGCCGTCGGGGTCATCCGGGTCGGTCTGGGCTCCGGGCCGATCCTCCCCGAGCACGTCACCGGCTTCGCAGGGCTCGTCGTCGATGCCTTCGGCGGAGGCCACGTGCCCAGCCCGATCGTCGCCTCCCTGGCCGCCGTCGCCGAGCGCATCCCGGTCGTCATGGCCAGCCGCACCGGGGCGGGGGAGGTCTACGAGTCGACCTACGCCTTCCCCGGGTCCGAACGCGACCTGCTGGAACGCGGCCTGATCAGCGCGGTCGCCCTCGACGGGATCAAGGCGCGTCTGCAGCTGATCCTCCTGCTGGCATCCGGCGCGGACCGCGACGAGATCCGCGCTCGGTACGAGTCGGCGGTCTAGAGCTCCCGACCGACGTCCTGGCGTCGCCCGCGTGGACCGGCCGGTAAACTCCGCGGCGACGACGAACCCGAGGCTGGAGGGCCCGTGACCGTGTCCGAACCGGTCACCCTGGCCGAGATCGCCAAGCGCGCGGGCGTGCACATCTCCACCGTGTCCCGGGCACTGGCCGGCTCGAGCGGCGTGGGCCGGGGGACGGTCACCCGGATCCGGACGATCGCCGACGAGTTGGGCTATCGTCCCGACCCCGCAGCAGCCACCCTGCGAACCCGCCGCAGCGGCACGCTCGGGATCATCGTGCCCCGGCTCACCGACTACGTACTCGCCCGCATCTACGAAGGCGCCGACGAGGCCGCGCACGACCTCGGCTTCACCACTCTGGTCGCGAACTCCAACGACGATCCCGCCCTGAGGCTGGAACGTATGGAGAAGATGCTGGCACGGCGGGTGGAAGGATTCCTCGTCGGTGACGCCCGCCTGGACGGAGACGATCTGATCAGCGCGCTGCAGCGGCGCCATGTCCCGTACGTGCTGGTCAACCGGCGTCTGCGTGGCCATCCGTCGGTCACCACCGACGACGTGCGCGGCGGACGGCTCGCCGGCGAGCACCTGCTCGCCCTCGGGCACCGGAACGTCGGGGTCGTCGCCGGGCCGACCTACGTCAGTACGTGTGTCGAGCGCACGCACGGGTTCGTCGAGCGCTTCCTGACCGCCGGCGTACCGGTGCCCGACACCCGGATCGAGCCGTCGACCCCCGATGCCGAGGGCGGCCATGCGGCCGCCGACCGCCTGCTGACCCGGCATCCGGACATCACCGCACTGTTCGCCATCAACGACTTCGCCGCGATCGGTGCGATCGGCGCGGCCCGAGAACACGGCCGGACGGTCGGGCGGGACATCGCGGTCATCGGCTACAACGACATTCCGCTCGATGCGTGGCTACCGGTTCCGATGACCTCGGTCCGTTCCCCCATGCTCGAGATGGGCCAGGCCGGAGCGCGGGCACTTCACCGCATCCTCGGTGGTGAGACCGTCGAACCGGTACTGCTCGAACCGACACTCAGCGTCCGGGACTCCACTGCCGGCGTGACCACCGGGTGAGGCTTCCGCCCGATCAGACCTCGCGCACCAGAAGGTGACACCACGAGTCGGTGAGTGTCTGCAGGCAGACCTCCCGCTCGACCGCCCAGCCGACGCGCAGCCACCGCTTGGCCAGGTACTCCAGCTGGCCGAACGCCAGCACCGCGCGGATCCGGCGCGTCCCGGCGTCGAAGCGACCGGCCAGGTCGAGGCCCTCCTGGATCGACCCGGCCACATCCTCGAACCACGCGTCCAGGCCCGCCTGGATCTCGGGCTCGACCGCCGCCACCTGATAGGCAGCCACCAGCTGCGGCCGGACATCGGCCCACTGGTCGAACTTGCGGGACAGCCACGCCTCGACCAGCGCCCGTTCCCCGCGCTCGACGACGGTCGAGAGCGGCGGGTCGTCGGCACCGGTGAAGACGTCGTCGATGTCGCGGATCGCGGCCTGCATCAGCTGCGCTTTCGAGGAGAAGTGCAGGTAGAAGGTCGTCCGGGTGGTGCCGGCGTCGCCTGCGATGTCGTCGATCGTGGTCGCCGCGTAGCCCTTCGCCTGGAAGCACTCCAACGCCGTGTCGAGGAGCAGGCGCCGGGTCCGGAGCTTCTGGGTCTCACGCAGGCTCGCCACCCCGACAGCCTAACGGCACAACACAGAAGACTCTGAGCTTGCATGACGACAGTTCACTTGACAGCTTGTCGTGTGAGGTGCCAACGTGAACACCGTCGTCGCCGACGTCGTCCGAGCGGCGCGATCCCACCGACCGACGACAGTCACGACGTCCAGTCCCGAGGTGTCACATGTCCCTGGCGACGTCCGAGTCGGACCTCTTCGCCGATGAGGTCCTGCTCGACCCCTATCCGGCCTACGCCCGGCTCCGTGAGCTCGGCGGGGTCGTCCATCTGCCAC
This sequence comes from Pseudonocardia parietis, assembly GCF_017876315.1. Classification (GTDB taxonomy): domain Bacteria; phylum Actinomycetota; class Actinomycetes; order Mycobacteriales; family Pseudonocardiaceae; genus Pseudonocardia; species Pseudonocardia parietis. The sequence goes on from NZ_JAGINU010000001.1 coordinate 5,575,570, forward strand.
AGAACGACGTCTACGCCCTGACCCGGTACGACGTCATCCGCGATGCCCTCGCCGATCCGGCGACCTTCTCGTCGCGGTCGATCGGGTTCAACCCGGCGGTCAACGAGGCCCTCACCGGGACCTCGCTCGCCTCGGACCCGCCGGATCACGCCCGGCTCCGCACGGCGCTGACCGAGAACCTCTCGCCGCGGGCCCTGCGCGGTCTGAAGCCCCGGATCCAGGCCAAGGCCGACGCCCTGGTCCAGGATCTGGTCGCGCAGGGCTCGTTCGACGCGGTCGACGCCCTCGCCCGCGCGTTCCCGCTCGAGATCGTCGCCGACCTGATCGGTTTCACCGGCCACGTCCGGGACAACATGCTCCGCTGGGGCCAGGCCGCGATGCAGGTCATCGGCCCGATGAACCAGCGGACCGCGGAGAGCTTCCCGATCGCGGGCGAGCTCTACGGCTGGTGCTCCGGAGTCACCGCCGACGACCTCGCCCCCGGCTCGGTGGGCCGCGGCATCTTCGACGCCGAGGCCCGTGGCGACATCCCCGCCGGCACCGCCGGGCACATCATCCACCAGTACCTCGGAGCCGGGGTCGACACGACGATCGCCGCGATCGGCAACGTCGTCGCCCTCTTCGCGGCGAACCCCGGCCAGTTCGACCTGGTCCGCAAGGACGCGTCGCTCGCCCCGGCCGCCTTCGCCGAGGTGCTCCGTTTCTGGGCGCCGATCCACGCGTGGGGACGACTGGTCACCCGGGACGTGGAGATCGACGGCGTCGTGCTGCCCGCCGGCGCCCAGGTCGCGATCCTGTTCGGCGCCGGCAACCGCGACCCGCGTCACTACGACGACCCGGACACGTTCCTGGTGGCGCGCAACCCGGTCGACCATCTGTCCTTCGGCTACGGCCCGCACGGCTGCGCAGGTCAGGGCCTCGCGCGACTCGAGGCCCACGCCGTCATCGAAGCGCTCGTGAACCGGGTCGGACGCCTGGTCGTCGGCGACGAGGTCCGCGTACCGAACAACATCACCCGGAGCATCGAGCAGCTCCCCGTCCTCGAGGTGGTGCCCGCATGAGGATCGACGCCGACCGGGACCGGTGCGAGGGCCACGGCCTGTGCGCCGACGTGGCCCCGGAGGTCTACGACCTCGACGACGACGCCGTCGTGGTCGTCCGGCACGAGACCGTGCCGCCCGAGCTGGAACGCAAGGCCGACGCGGGCGCCCGGGTGTGCCCGGTCGCCGCCCTACGGGTCACGTCGTGAGCGTGCTCAAGATCGTCGTCGCCCTCGACCACCCCACCCGCCCGCGCGGCTGAAACGACTGCTTACTCCGAAAGGACGTGCCGCATGACCGCCGCCACAACGTCGGTCCCCACCCCCTCCGTCCACACGGTCCTCGGACCCGTCCCCGCCGACGAGCTCGGCGTCGTCGCGGTCCACGAGGCGCTGCTCTCCGTCCTGCCCGGCGCCGAGCACGCCTTCGACATCACGATCGACCGCGCGGAGGTCTTCGAGATCCTCGCCCGGAAGCTCACCGAGTTCCGGGAGCAGGGTGGCGGCACGGTCGTCGACAGCACGGGCATGTTCGGCGGGCGTGACCTGCGGCTCTACGAGTCACTGTCCCGCACGACCGGTGTGCACATCGTCGCGTCGACGGGCATGGGGCCCGAGGAGCTGCTCGGCGGTTACTTCCTGACCCCGCAGACGAACCCGCCGACGCCGTGGCCGGCCGAGAAGTTCGCCGGGCTGTTCACCAAGGAGGTCACCGAAGGCATGGTGATCCCGCGCCTGGAGCGGCACAGGGCGGCGGGCATGGTGACCACCGCCGCCGACCGGGCCGGTATGACGCCGACCGAGGAGAGCCTGTTCCGCGGTGCCGCCCGCACCGCGCTGGCCACCGGCGTGCCGGTGTCGATCCGCTACGGCGCCGACGCCGCGGGTGACCTCGGCGTCGTCCTCGACGAGGGCCTCCCGGCCGACCGGGTCGTCGTCGGCGGGCTCGACCGCCGGGACGCCGTCGCCGCCGGGGCGCCGGCGGAGGTCGCCCGCCGCGGCGCCTACGTCGCGCTGGACCACGTCGGCTCGTCCGACGACGACCACCTCACCGACGCCGAGCGCGCCGCCCTGGTGGTCGAGCTCGTCCGGGCCGGTCACGCCGGGAAGATCCTGCTGTCGGCGGGTGCGATCGGCGTGGCGAAGGGCCTGCCGGGCAACGAGCTCCCCTACGGCTACGTCCGGTCGTCCTTCCTTCCCCTGGCCGCCGCGCAGGGCCTGAGCGAGGACGACGCCCACCGGATCCTCGTCGACAACCCGCGCGCGCTGCTGACCGTGCGCTCCGTCCCCGACCACACGAGGTGAGGCAGATGTCCAGAGTGAACACCGTCCTGGGGCCGATCCCGACCGAGGAGCTGGGATTCGTCGCCGTCCACGAGCACATCGGGTACGGCATGCCCGGATCCGAACTGGACTCGGTGTGGTGGCGCACGCCCGAGGAGCGCTACGCGGCGACCGTGCCGAAGCTGCGCCGCTTCCACGAGAACGGCGGCGGCACCTTCGTCGACGTCACCGGCATCTGCAACGGCCGCGACGTCGACCACTACAGGTCCCTGTCCGCCAAGACCGGCGTGCACATCGTCGCCTGCACCGGTTTCGTGGGCGGCGACACCGCGCTGCCGCACTTCGCCCGGGCGGGCGTGGAGTACCTGACCGAGCAGTTCGTCCACGAGATCACCGTGGGCATCGGCGACACCGGCAGCCTGGCGGGCGTCATCAAGGTCGGTGTCAGCCGCGGCGGTCGGATGACCGAACTGGACAAGCGGATCTACCGGGCCGCCGCCCGGGCCGCGCTGCGTACCGGTGTCCCGATCCTGACCCACCTGGCCATCGACGCCGAGAACGCGATCGCGATCTTCAACGAGGAGGGCCTTCCACTGCACCGGGTGCTGTTCGGGCACGTCGACGACGGCGTCAACGCGGAGAAGACCCGCGACCTGTGGATCGCCGAGCAGGGCGGCCGGGTCGGCTTCGACACCTTCGGCTACGAGACCGAGCTCCCGGACCCGCCGTTCTGGGCCCGCCCGCGCAAGGAGCGCCTCGACCACTTCCTCCGCTTCATCGACAAGCACCTGGACGCCGCGCTCGCCTCGGCCGACGCCAACTGCAGCCCGCTCGGCTGGCCCGGGGTGGAGGGCCACACCGTCAACTACCTCTTCGACGACCTCATCCCCGACCTGCGTGACGCCGGGGTCGCGGAGGCCACGATCACGACGATCTTCGTCGACAACCCCGCCGGCTTCCTGACCATCACGAAGGACTGAGGACGACCACGATGGACACCACGGACCTGAGGATCGCCGTCGTCGGCGGAGGGTACGGCGGCGCCGCCGCGGCCAAGGCCCTGAGCCTGCTCGGCGCCGACGTCACCGTCTACGAGCAGGCCCCCCGCATCAGCGAGGTCGGGGCCGGGATCGGCCTACGTCCCTCCACGATGGATCTGTTCCGCCGGATCGGTGTGTTCGACGCGATCGACGCGGTGAGCTCCCGCAGCGACTACTTCGAGATCCTCACCGGCACCTGCGAGCCGATCATGAAGGAGGCCTGGCCGGGCATCGACGAGTTCGAGATCCCGACCCGGACCAACCTGATCCACCGCGGGGACTTCATCGACGCCCTGCTGGGCGTGCTTCCCGACGGCATGGTGCACCTCGGCCGCAAGCTCGAGACCGTCGAGGACCGGGGTGCGACGTCCGTGCTCACCTTCGCCGACGGCGGCACCGTCGAGGCCGACCTCGTCGTCGGGGCCGACGGCATCAAGTCCACGGTCCGCAGGAAGCTGTTCACCGACGCCGAGCCGGTCTTCTCCGGCGAGCACGCCTACCGCGCGGTGATCCCGATCTCCGACGCGCACGGGATGGTCGTCGACGACAACCTGCGGATGTACATCGGCCGGGGCACGAAGATCTACCTGCTCCCGCTGCGCCACCGGGGCCAGGTCTCGTTCGACATCACCTTCCTGAACCCGGACGGCACCTGGGCACCGACCGTCACCCAGGACCAGCTCGTCGCGTCGGTCGAGGGCTTCGACGAGCGTCTCGTCGCCATCGCGCGCGGCCTGGACATGAACGTCGTGAACCTGCGCGCCGTCTACGACATCGACCCGGTCGAGACCTGGCACACCGACTCGGTCACGCTTCTCGGCGACGCGGCGCACTCGATGCTGCACCACCAGGGGCAAGGTGCGAACTCGGCGATCATGGACGCCGGCGCGCTCGCGGACGCCCTGGCCGCCGCGGACTCCGTGCCCGACGCGCTGGCCCGTTTCCAGGCGGTCCGCAAGCCCGTGACCGACGAGCTGCAGCGGATCTCCCGTCAGGGATGGTCCTCCGACGAGATCGACGACGTGTTCCCCGGCCAGAAGACCGCAAGGACGTGACCACATGACACTGCACCCCGAGATCGCCGAGGTCCTCGCGTCGCTGCCCGAGCCGCCGCCCGGTCCGCTCGACCCGGTGGCCATGCGTGCCGGCGAGGAGGCGCAGGTCGCGCCGCTCGACGAGCGCGTCGGGCTGCACGCGGTCGAGGACGCCACCGCGCACGCGGAGACCGGGGACGTGCCGGTGCGGGTCTACACCCCCTCACCCGACGCGTCCGGGTTGCTCGTCTACTTCCACGGCGGTGCCTTCTTCCTCGGCAGCCTCGAGACCCACGACCACGTCGCGCGGGCCCTGGCGAAGGAGACCGGGCTCGTCGTGGTGTCCGTCGGCTACCGCAGGGCTCCCGAGTCGGCGTTCCCGGCCGGCCTGCAGGACTGCTACGCCGCCGTCCGCTGGGCCGCCGAGCGATACGGGTCCGGCGGCGGGACGCTCGCGATCGCCGGCGACAGCTCCGGCGCCGGGTTCGTCGCCGCCGTCGCCGCGATGGCCCATGACGACGCCGTCACCGGTGGACACAGTGACCGGATCACCCACCAGATCATGTTCTACCCGTCGCTGGACCTGGATTTCGACATCGACCGCTACCCGTCGATGCGGGAGAACGCCGAGGGCTACGGCCTCGAGACGGCGGGGCTGGCGCCGTTCAACGCCTTCTACCTCGACAGCGGCGCCGACCCGGCGGACCCGCGGGTCTCGCCGATCAAGCGCGAGGACCTCACTGGGCTGCCGCAGGCACTGATCATCACCGCGCAGTACGACCCGATGCGCGACGAGGGCGAGCGCTACGGCGCCCGGCTGTCCGACGCCGGGGTCGAGACGACGGTGCGCCGCTACTCGTTCGCCAATCACGGGTTCGTCCAGAACTTCTCCTGGATCCCCGAGTGCTACCAGGCGTTCGTGGAGACCGCCGAGTTCCTGGCGGGCAGGCACGCCCGATGACGAAACAGCCGGGGCAGACGGTGCCGATCCATCCGCTCGTCTCGCCGTGGGGGCGGTTCGGGCTCTACAGCTTCTTCATCGACGCCCCCGAGCCGGCGATCGTCGACACCGGGGTCGCGTCCTCCCCGGCCGACGGCATGGCCTCCGAGCTGCAGAAACTCGGACGGCGTATCGAGGACGTCCGCTGGATCCTGCTGACCCACGGGCACATCGACCACATCGGCGGCGCGCACGCACTGTGGGAGATGACCGGGCGCCGGGCGAAGGTCGTCATCAGCGAGAAGGACGCGCACATGCTGCGCGCGCGGCGCGGGCACGTCGAGGAGTACCGGAACGGACGGGCGCGCTACCTCGGCGACCCGGACGGCGAGGCCACGCAGACCGCGACGGCCCGCCACGCCATCTCGGGTGAGCTGGAGCCCGACGTCCTGGTGACCGGCGGCGAGACGCTCGAGCTCGGCGGCGGCGTCACGATGTCGGTGCACAGCATCCCGGGACACACCGCCGGATCGGTCGCCTACGTCGTGGACGGCCAGGCGTCGGTGTTCGTCGGCGACGCCGTCCAGGTCTGCGGGGCGGCCAACGGCTTCCCCGGGTACGCCGACCCGACGGCGTACCGGCGGAGCCTCGAGCACCTGCGCGACGAGGTCGAGCCGCGCCACCTCTACGTCGGGCATCCGTACCGTGGCGCGGACGGCGTCCCGCTCGGCGTCGAGCTCGACCGCGACCAGGCCCGCACGGCGCTGGACGAGAGCCTCGAGATGGAGGCCCGCATCGACGCCGTCACTCGCCACGATCGTCCACAGCAGACGGATTCGGTCTACTCCCCGTTCGCCCGCGCCGCCGAGGAGCTCGGCTACGACCGCGACCCGCGACTCGAGCCGGCCCCCTTCTTCACCACGCTGCACGGCTACGCCGAGAGGAACGGACACACCCATGCCTGACCCCACAGTGCTCGACGCCGGCGGGCAGAAGATCGCCGTGCGCAAGGACCTGCGGGTCCCGATGCGCGACGGCGTCGAACTCGCCGCGGACGCCTACAGCCGGCCGTCCGACGAGCCCCGTCCGGCGCTGATCGCGATGAGCGCCTACGGCAAGGAGCTGCAGGCGCTCGCGCTGACCCTGCCGCCGCAGCGCCGCCCCAGCCCGATGTGGGACGGCTGCATCGAGGCCGGCGACATCGCCCGCGTCGTCGGTGAGGGCTACGTCCACGTCATCGGCGACATGCGCGGCACCGGATACTCCGGCGGCGAGATGATCGGCAACTACAACTTCGGCGGCGTCTCCCAGGGCCAGGACCTGTACGATCTCATCGAGTGGGTCGCCGCGCAGCCGTGGTGCGACGGCAACATCGGCATGATCGGCATCTCGTACTTCGGCTCCATGCAGGTGCTGGCCGCGGCAGAGCGCCCGCCGCACCTCAAGGCGATCTTCGTCAGCGGCGGTCACTTCGACTTCTACGAGACGACCTACCACGGCGGGATCATGTGGTTCATGCCGCGCGCCGCCCGCGAGGGACGCGGCGGCGACTCCGGCATCGCGCACACCGATGTGAAGTCACGCATGATCGAGAGGCACTCCCCCGAGGAGCTGGCCGCCCTCGTCGAGCAGCGGCTGCAGGACCCGGACGTCGTTGCCTGGCCGAATCTCGTCCACGTGCTGAAGTACCCGAAGAACCGCGAGATGTGGTTCGACATCGTGATGAACGAATTCGACGGGGAATGGTACGAGGAACGCAACCCGATCACGCTCGCCGAGAACATCGACATACCGGTCCACCTACAGATCGACCAGGGCCGCGGCTGGACCGTCGACGGCCACATCGAGCTGTTCGAGACTCTGAAGGGCCCGAAGAAGCTGGACATCGGCTCCTACCCGCCGATGCGGTCGCGGCCCTGGGTCGAGGAGCACGACCGGATGTTCCGCTGGTACGAGTACTGGCTCAAAGGCATCGACAACGGGATCATGGACGAACCCGCCGTGCAGGTCTTCGTGGAGGGTTCGCGCGAGGCCGTCACCGCCGCGCAGTGGCCGCCGCGCGAGATCGAGTACCGGTCGCTCTACCTGCGCCCGCGGCACAAGATCTCCGCCGAGCCCGAGCTGATGGGCCCCGAGCACGCCGCACCCGACGGGTTCTTCCAGGCCCCGCTGACGGTGACCGACACGGTGCAGATCCTCAGCTGGAGCACCGCACCGTTCGACGAGGCCACCGAGCTGATCGGCACCGGCGCCGCGCACCTGTTCGCCGAGATCGACCAGCCGGACACCAACTTCATCATGCGGCTCTGGGACGCCGCCCCGGACGGAAGCCGGCAGCTGATCACCACCGGCTTCCTCAAGGCGTCGCACCGCGAGCTGGACGCGCGGACCACCGAGGGCAACCCGTACCACCCGCACACCCGTGCCGTCCCGGTCGAGCCGGGCCGGGTCGAGGAGTACGTGCTGCGCCTCTATCCCTTCGCGAGCACCTTCCTCCCGGGACATCGCCTGGTGGCGGAGCTGTCCAACAATGAGCCGCTCGCCGACGCGCACAACGCGCTGCTGCCCCCGGACGCCTTCCACCTGCCCGTCGGCCGGCCCGTCACCCACAAGATCTACCGCGACGCCCTGCACCACTCCCGGCTCGTGCTGCCGTTCACCACCGGTCGGGCAACGGCGACGTAGCGGGCGGGACGTTCGGGTCGGTCAGCGGTCGAGGACCGGGAGCACCAGTCGGCTCGGTCGCGTTCCGCCGTGGTGGACGGTGGTGTCGGCGACGACCATGTCCTCCAGCGCCTCGGAGGAGATGACGCCGCCGGTGTTGGAGTTGCGGTCGTAGTGCGGGAAGTTGCTGCCCGACACGTCCAACCGGATGCGGTGCCCGGGCAGGAACACGTTCGAGGTGACCGACATGGGCACGGTGACCTCGTAGACCTCCCCCGGGGTCATCATCTCCGGCTCGGACAGGCTGTTGCGATAGCGCAGCCGCAGGATGCCGTCGCACAGGTTGATCGCCCGACCGTCAGGGAACACGTCGACGAGCTTGGCGGTGATGTCGGTGTCCACCGTGGATGACGAAACGAACACCTTCAGCTCCACGAACCCGGTGACCTCCACCGGCTCGGTCAGCACCGGGCCGGTGTAGCAGAGCACGTCGGGGCGGCCGTCGACCACACGCTGGTCGACCGGGCCGACGAGACCGGGCAGGGCCGGCAGCAGCGCACCGCCTGCGGTGGGCAGTGGGTCACGCGGGTCGTAACGGAATCCGTCACCGGCTTCAGTGACGGGGACGTCCCGCTGCAGGGTCCCGTCGCCGTCGCGGGTAGTGGCCGCCCCGCCGCCGGCCAGGTGGAAATCGGTGTACTGCGTGTCGGGCAACGGCCAGTCGGCCTCCTCGCGCCACTGGTCGACGCCCATCACGAAGATCCGCACCCGCGGGGCGGGGGTCGCCGGCGGCAGGTCCCTGAGGTGCTGGTCGAAGAACTCGACGTGCGAGGGACCCAGATCCTCAGCAGCCAGCACCCCGAAGAATCGGTCGGGGTACTGACCGGTGAGGTTGATGTGGTCCCACGGTCCGATCACCAGCCGGGACTGCTCCCGGGCCTCCTCCGAGCCCCCGTGGGTGCGGAGACGGACGAAGTCGGCGACCTGCTCGTGCACCTTCAGGTCGTACCAGCCGCCGATCTCCAGCACCGGTACGGTGACCTCGCTGATCCGCGCCGACCAGTCCTGGGCCTTCCAGTACTCGTCGAAGTCGGGGTGGGCCAGCCAGCCGTCGAACCAGCGGCCCTTCCCGAGCAGCTCCAGGTCGGCGACGGGCGTGGCGTCGTTGAGGGCCAGCGGGTCCAGCAACGTCCCGCCGAGCCGCACCAACGCCGAGGGGTCGGACGTCTCACCGCGCTGCAGGGCCCGCTGCTCCTCGGCGGCGTACATCATGGCGTTCCAGTACGTGACCAGGCTCAGGCACAGGGCACCGCCCTGGGAGTACCAGAGGCCGGAGTACCAGTTCGCCGATGTCTCGGTGGGCGCGATCGCCTTGAGGCCGCGGGAGTCGCCGAGGGCCAGGGCCCACTGCGTCATGCCCAGGTAGGACGCGCCGTAGGCGCCGACGGTGCCGTCGTACCAGTCCTGCTCGGCGATCCACGCCATGGTGTCCTCGCCGTCGGCGATCTCGTTGACCTTGGGTTCGAAGACGCCGTCGGACTCGTATGCCCCGCGGACGTCCTGCCAGACCATGGCGTAGCCGGCATTGAGGAAGGACAGCAGTGGGGGGATCGAGTTGGTGGGCCCTCCGGCGAACGGGCTGGCTTCCTTGTTGTACGGGTGACGCACGAGCAGGGTGGGTGCCTGCCCCTCCAGCGGCCGCCACACGTTGGCCCGCAGGGTCACCCCGTCGCGGGTGGTCATCGGGACGTTGCGCTCGTAGACGTGCTTCATCAGGTCTCTCCTCGTCGAGATCACCGCGGGTGCAACGGCCGACGGTGTGCCGGGACCGCTGTCGTGCAAGGTGGAGCTAGGACGGTGCAGGGGTCCGCTGGTCCGGACACGTGGAGATCAGCGGATGGAGGAGCCGATGGAGATGCCGCCGTCGACGTCCAGGACGACGCCGGTGATGTAGCCGGCGGCCTCCGACGCCAGGAACGCGGCGGCCTCGGCGATGTCGGTGGGCCGGCCGGTGTGCCGCATGGGGACCTTGGCGGTGAGCTTGTCCCGGGCCGGGCCGTTCATCGAGGCCAGCATCGGGGTCTCGATGAGGCCGGGGGCGATGACGTTGGCGGTGATGCCGTACCGCGCGCCCTCCAGGGCCAGGGTGCGGGTGAGCCCCACGATCCCGGCCTTGGCGGCGACGTAGTTGGACTGCCCGAAGTTCCCCCGCCAGGACATGGAGGAGAAGCTGACGATCCGGCCGTAGCCGCGCTCCTTCATGCCGGGGAAGACGGCGCGGGCGCAGTAGAAGGAGCCGCCGAGACTGACGTCGAGGACCGCGCGCCAGTCCTCGTCGGTGATGTCCTCGATGCGGTTGTCCCGGATGATGCCGGCGTTGTTGATCAGCACGTCGATGCCGCCGGTGTCGGTCCGGACGGCGGCGACCCAGTCGTCGATCTCGGCGGAGGCAGTCACGTCGACGACGTCGGTGCGGACCACGGCATCGCTCTGCTCCCGGATGCCGTCCCCGGCTGCGGTGAGGGCCTGCTCGGAGACGTCGGCCAGGACCAGGTTCGCGCCCTCGGCGGCGAACCGTCGGGCCATGGCCAGGCCCAGGCCCTGGGCGGCGCCGGTGACGGCGACGACCCGGCCTTCGTAGCGAGCCATCAGGTGGTGCCTCCAGGGGTGCGAGGGGTCAGGAACGCCTCCAGGGCGGCGGCGACCGGTCGGGTGGTCCAGTTCTCGGCGAAGGCGTCGAGCTCGGCCCGCAGCGCAGGCTCGGGTTCGGTGCCGGCGATGCGGTGGAGCAGGCCCTTGAGGGCGGACTGGGCGGGGCCGGCGGCGTCGGCGAGCTGCCGGCACACCTGCATCGCGGTGTCCTCCAGCTCGGCCTCGGGGACGACGCGGTCGAGCCAGCCGCCGGCCGCGAAGGCGGGAGCCGGGAGCAGCTCCCCGGTCAGCAGCAGCCTGCGGGCCAGGCCGTGGCCGACGGCGGCGGGCAGCCGCACGCTGGACCCACCGGCGGGCAGCAGGCCGTGGCGCAGGTGCCCGTCGCCGATGAGCGTGGTGTCGGCGGCGACGACCAGGTCGCAGGCCAGTGCGAGCTCCAGTCCGCCGGCGACGGCGTGCCCGTGCAGGACGGCGACCCACGGGGTGGTGGCGGCGGCGATGCGGGTGAAGCACGCCGACACGTCCTCCAGGAACCGGACCGGGTGGGTGCCCTCGCGGTCCAGGGCGAGGAACTGGTGGAAGTCCCCGCCGGCGCAGAAGCTCGGTCCGGCACCGGCGACCGCCACGACGGCGGTGCCGGGGTCGGCGTCGGCAGCGGTGATCTGCTCGTCGAGGGCGGCGACGAGCGCGATGTCCAGGGCGTTGCGCCGGTCGGGCCGGTTGAGGGTCAGCCACCGCACGTCGCCACGCTGCTCGACCAGCACCGGGGGTCCGGTCACGAGGCGCTGCCCGGGCGGTTGCGCAGCAGGTAGCGCTGGATCTTCCCGCTGGGGGTCTTGGGCAGCGCGTCGCGGAAGTGCACGGTGCGCGGGTAGGCGTGCGCGGCGTAGCGGGTCTTGACCAGCTGCTGCAGCTCGACGGCGAGCTCGGGGGTGCCGGTAGTGCCCTCGCGGAGCACCACGTGGGCCTCGATGACCTCCCCGCGGACCTCGTCGGGGGCGGCGACGACGCTGCACTCGGCGACGGCGGGGTGCTGCGCCAGCACGGACTCGATCTCGAAGGGGCCGATCCGGTACCCGGCCATGATGATCACGTCGTCGTCCCGGGAGGAGAAGAAGAAGTCCCCGTCGGCGTCGACCCGGCTGGAGTCCCCGGTGAGGTACCAGCGCCGGTCGGCGCTGAACTTCGAGTCCGCCTGTCCCGGCGTCCGGTACCCGGTGAACGTCATGGCCGGGCTGGCCGGGACGTCGACCGCGACCCGTCCCAGCACGCCGGGTCCGGCGGGCACGTCGGCGTCCTCGGCCAGCACGGTGAGCTCCCAGCCCGGGATCGCCCGGCCCATCGAGCCGGGCTTGAGCGGGCGGGCGAGGTCGGGGTGGTGGCAGTTGGACAGCACCATGCCGACCTCGGTCTGCCCGAAGTGGTCGTGCACCTGCAGCCCCAGGGCGCCCGACGCCCACTCGTTGACCTCGGGGGTCAACGGCTCCCCCGCGCTGGACAACCGCTGCAGCGCCAGCTCCGGCGGCACCGGGACCGAGGAGGAGCGCAGACCGCGGTACACCGTCGGGGCGGCGGTGAAGTCGGTGACCCGGTGGTCGGCCAGCACCCGCCAGGTGCCCGCCACCGAGAACCCGCCCGGCACCAGCACCGTCGAGAGCCCCGCGGACAGCGGTGCGGCGATCGCCGCGTAGAGGCCGTAGGCCCAGCCGGGATCCGCGGCACACCAGTAGGTGCTCTCGCGTGGGACACCGAGCGCGAACTCCAGGTATCCCTGCCAGCCGGCCAGGTAGGCGACCGGGTGCACGACGCCCTTGGGCTTGCCCGTCGTCCCCGAGGTGAACATGTGCACCAGCGGTCCGTCACCGCCCACTGCCACCCGGGGCAGCGGTTCCGCCGAGGCGACCGCGACGACGTCGGCCAGCAGCAGGTCCCCGTCGTGCTCGGGTGCCTGTGTCCCGGTGACCAGGACGCGACGGTCCGGGTCCTCGGCCAGGTCGGGGCCGGGCACGAGCTCGGCCCGCTGTCCGGGGTCGACGACGACGAGCCGGCACCCGGAGCCCTCCAGGCGCATCGCGATCGCCTGCGGGGCGAAGGCGGTGAACAGCGGGACGTACACCGCGCCCAGCCGCCAGACCGCCACGATCAGCACGACGAGGTCGGTGCTCTTGTCCATCAGCGTCGCCACGCGGTCACCGCGGCCGACCCCGAGGCCGGCCAGGGCCCGGGCACAGCGGGTGGAGCGCTCGGCCAGCTCACCGTAGGTGAGTACCTCGGCGGTGCCCGTGGGGTCGGCGACGGTGACCGCGACCGCGTCGGCGGGGTGGTCGTCGCAGAGCAGCGCGGCGACGTCGGCGGCCGGGTCGGTGAACCGGTCCCGGAGCTCGAGCACGCGCGCCTCGACGGCGGTGCCGGTGACAGGCGACGGGGAAGACGGCACGGGGAGCTCCTCGGTGGACGTTCGGTCGACGGCGACGCGAGTCATGGTGGGTACGATACGCAGAACTCCAGTACCCAAGTCAATACCCGACGTGGGAGGCTGCGCGGCATGCCGGTCCAGCTGCCCTCGTTACGGTGGGCCGGTGATGCAGCGATGAGCGACGAGCCCACGCAGACGGCCGGCGTGGCCCGGGTGCGCTCGTCCGTGGCGGTACCGGGGAGCTCGGTGCGCCGCCGGCGGGTCGACCAGGAACGCCGCCTGGAGCTGCTGACCGCCTTGGAGGAACTGCTGCTGCGCGAGGGGTTCACCGCCCTCACCGTCGACGACATGGCCAGGCGGCTGCACTGCTCGAAGGCGACGCTCTACAGCGTCGCCGGCAGCAAGGAGCAGCTGGTCATCGCCCTGACCAAGCACTTCTTCCGGAAGGCGACCGCGGAGATCGAGCAGGCCGTCGCCGCCGTCGAGGACCCTCGGCGCCGGATTCCCACGTACCTCGCCGGCGTGGGGACGGCGATGAGCCGCTGCTCACCGGTCTTCTACGCCGACATGGTCGGCTACGCCCCCACCGCCGCCGTGTACGCCGCCAACTCCGACGCCGCGGCCCGCCGGGTCCGCGAGCTCATCGACTCCGGCGTGCGGGCCGGGACGCTGCGGGCGGTGGACGGCACCTTTGCCGGCCAGCTCGTCGCACTGGCCATCGAGGGCATCCAGTCCGGCGCCCTGCTCAGCCCGACCGGGCTCAGCGCAGGCCAGGCCTACACGGAGATGGCCGACCTGCTGCTGCACGGCCTCACCGCGACCCCGGGCGCCTCGAGCGACTGAACGGCCCGTCCGACCATCCCACCGGCCCGCGCCGCTGCTCGGTTCATGTGGTGTGGTCGTGCCGGTCGGAGCCGTGGACGAGCACGCAGCAGCGCCCGGGGCGGGGATGCAGGGCAGCGCGCTGGGGCGCCTGCCCCGCTGCCTCGAGCAGCCCGGCGATCAGCTCCAGGTTCAGCCCGCACACGAGCTCGGTGTGTTCACGGGCGAGCCGATGGAACGGGCAGTTGCGCAGCTCGATACCCCCGTCAGGGTCCGTGGCCGGCTCGTATCCGTGCGCACGCAGGGCATCCATCAGATCGGTAGTGCCCGCCGCCTGCCCGGCCGCACGCGCGGCCGCGTCGACCGCAGCACGCACGGTGCCCGTGGTGTCGGCGGCGACCGCCGTGGTCACGAGCGTCGCCAGCAGCGCATAGTTGCGGGGCGGAATGGTGACTGCCATCTCCTGCTGCGTACGCGTGTAACGCTTGGCCGGCCGTCCCGCTCCAGGACCGCCGCGGCCGGGCGGCCGCGCATAGTCGACGGTCAGCAGCCCGGCCTCGGCCAGCTTGTCCAGGTGGTACGCGGCCAGGCTGCGACCGATGCCGGTCGCAGCTGCGGCGTCGTCGCGGGTGATCGCCTCGTCGCGAGCAGCCACGCAGTCGTACAGCCGGCGCCGCACGGGATCGCCCAGGCTGCTCAGTCCCGCCACGGAGTCGCGATCAACATCGTCGCCGATATCCACCGCCGCACTCTAACACCAAAATTTCTTGACAAAGATGGTAGCGAGGGCAACTCTTGAACCAAGATGACTTGGCGCTAGAAGGAGGATGCGATGACCCACTCGACTCTCGGATCGCACGGACCGGCCGAACTCTGGCAACGAGCTCGGAGGGACCCGGCCTACGGTGCGTTCGTGCTCCTGCGCATCGGCTACGTCGTACTGCCCGTGTGGATGGGCATCGACAAGTTCATCAACTCGATGACCGACTGGCCGGGCTATCTGGCCCCGTGGGTCGTGGCGTTGCTGCCGTTCTCGGCCCAGACCGCGATGTATGTCGTGGGGGCTGTCGAGATCGCCGCTGGAGTGGCGGTCGCGCTCGCCCCCCGCTACGCCGCCTATGTCGTCACGCTCTGGCTGGCCGGCATCATCATCAACTTGCTGACCTACTCCGGGTTCTACGACGTCGCCCTGCGCGATTTCGGCCTCTTGGTCGGCGCCCTGGCCCTGGCGTGGCTGGCAGCCGCCTACGGCCGAGGACGGTCCAGCTCGTCGGCCGGGGTGGACGGCGACAACGCGCTCACCTGATTGTGGCCGTGCTCGTCTCGCCCGCGGTCTCTGACGGTGCGAGGCGATGAACCGTGATGGCCTTCGGTCCGGGTGGGCGCACCAGGAACCCCACCCGGCCTGCAGTGGGTACGTTCTGGTCCCGCGACGTGGACTCCGGCGTAGAACAGCAGATCGCCGTCTGCGGACGAGATTCGCGGGACTCGGCGCTGTGCCGCAGCATGAGCAATGCGGAGAATCCGTCGAATCGCGACACTGTGCACTCGTGGAGTCGCCACTGCCCGATCGCCGACAGGATCACCGACCGCATGCGCTGCCGGTACAGGTCCGCGGTCGTCACAACGCGGGCGCCATCGGCGACCTGCGCGCCGAGCTTCACCAGCCACAACTCGGCCGCACGCTCAAACGTATGCTCCGGCCGCAGCGGCGCGACAGCGACACCGCGAGTCCGAGCGCATCTCATCTTGGACCGCCCGTGACGCCGCCGCCTTCGTCGAGCCGGCACGCTCGATCCAGCGGGTGACGCCGTCGAAGTCCCGAAATCTGCAGCGCGCGACGTCGCTTCCACCCCACGGATAGCTTCCGGGCACCGTGCTGACCGGTGGCGCTCCGGCGGTGCTCAGCGAGCTGGTCGTGGCGGCAGGCATCGCGACCCGCGCCCTCGTCGAGGTCCCGACAGACGGCGTCGACCTGATCCTCCGTCCGGTCTGGCCTGCGACGGTGCGGCGGTGCGGGCCTGCGGCGAGCCTGCTCGGGCGCACTGAGATCATAGGTCCGCGGTGCGTCGCTTGCTGTCGATGGCGTCGGCGATGTCGAGGGTCGACGACATCGAGACAGGACTTCCCCCGAGACCGGCACGCTCCTGCGCCTGGTCGTCGGCGCGGTCCTCTGCTCACGATGTGCCCGGACAGCACGCCTCGCGGGCTCGTCGCCGGCCACGGCGGAACCGGGTCGGACGAACGGCGGCGCACCGACGACGAACGGCGCTTGCGGTGTCACGAGAGGGAACGCGGGTCCCGTCGCCACTGCCTGATTCCGGCACCGGCCCGTAGGTGAGCTGCCGCACACCGTTCGTGCGCGTGCGGCGTGCGTTCGTCTGCCGCGGCTTGACCACGCATACCGCAGTGCCCAATCTCGCTGCGTACCGCGAGTCGTAGGCCAGCACGAGAGGATGAAACCAATGGTGCTCCCATCCAAGATGCCTCAGCTTGCCGACCTCGATTTGCTGCTGTCGGTCGAGAGTCACGGCAGCGTAGGAAAAGCAGCCCAGGCGCACAGCCTTTCCCAGCCGGCCGCCAGTATCCGGATCAGCGCGATGGAACGCAGGCTCGGCCTTCGGCTGCTGGAACGCTCTCCCGTCGGTTCGAAGCTCACCGAGGACGGGGAGATTCTCGCGAAGTACGCCCGCAACGTGATGCAGGCGGCGCGGGAGCTGCTGGAATTCGGCTCCGGTGCCCGGCCCTCCGAGGCGAAACGGCTTCGGGTCGCGGGCAGCCCGGCGATCTCCGAGCACCTGCTTCCCGAGTGGCTGAACCGTTCCCGGTTCTCGTTCGGCGAGGTGCGGGTCGAGGTGCAGACCGGGAGCGTCGACGCGCTGCGCCAGTTGATCCTGGCGAGCCACGTCGATCTCGCGTTCATCGACGGCTGGTGTCAGGCGGGCGACCACGGGCAGCAGCTGGATCGCGACGACCTGGTGACCCGGTACATCTGTGACGACGAGCTGGCCGTCGTGGTCGGCTCGAGCCATCCGTGGGCCGCGCGCACCACTCCGTTGACGGTGCCCGAGCTGGCGGCCGCGCCCCTGGTGCTGCGTGAGCGCGGCTCCGGGCTCCGGGAGTTCACCGATGAGCTGCTGGGAGCCGCGCGCGGCCCACAGAGCTACGTCGAGCTGCCGTCCAGCGCCGCGATCAAGCAGGCGGTCGCGACCAGCCGGCGGGTGACGGTGCTGAACGTCTCCACCGTGCGGGCCGAGCTCGCGGAAGGGCGACTGCACCTGGTGGCCGTCGACCAGGAGATGCCCGCGAAACCCATTTACGCGGTCTGGAGCGAGCGCCGGGGCCTTCCGGAGTATGCGGGAGACCTGGTGGAGGTCGCCGCGTCGAAAGGCTCTCCGGTACCCGTCATCGGGGCGGGACAGAAATCGAGAAATACCGGTTCGCGATCGCGGCCGCGCCCGCGGCCTTCCTTGCCGATCGACGTCCACGAAGCGATCGCCTGATCGCCGCACCCGTAGCAAATACAGGAGGATCGACGACAGTGTCTGCTCTGAACAAGATCGCACGGACCCTGGTGTCCAACAGGCGCGGCATTCTTGCTGCCGACGAGAGCATCGGGACGATGTCCGCCAGGCTGGAGAAGGTCGGCGTCGAGCCGACGGCGGAGAACCGCCGGGTGTACCGGGAGCTGATCGTCACCACTCCGCGGCTCGCCGAGTCGATCAGCGGTGTCATCCTCGCGGACGAGACGTTCCACCAGAAACTGAGCAACGGGCGCACGTTCCCGGAGCATCTCGAGGACATCGGGATCCTCGCCGGGATCAAGGTCGACACCGGCGCGAAGCCGCTCGCGGGAGCACCGGACGAGAAGATCACCGAGGGCCTCGACGGGCTGCGGGAACGGGTCGCGGAGTACGTGCGGCTCGGCGCGACGTTCGCGAAGTGGCGCGCAGTGATCACGATCGGCGACAACACCCCGTCGCCTCGCGCGGTGCGCGCGAACCTGCACGCGTTGGCGCGCTACGCCGGCCTCTGCCAGGAGGGCGGCCTGGTGCCCATCGTGGAGCCCGAGGTGCTGATGGACGGCGCGCACTCGCTGGAGCGCTGCCGGCAGGTGTCGACCGCCGTGCTGACGTCGCTGTTCGAGGAGCTCGACCTGATGCAGGTGGAACTCGACGGGATCGTCCTCAAGCCCAACATGGTGGTTGCCGGGACCGGCGGCGCCGAGCAGCCCACGGTGGCGGACGTCGCCCGGGCCACGGTGGAGACGCTGCGGGAGACCGTCCCCGCGTCCGTGCCGGGAATCGCCTTCCTCTCCGGTGGGCAGCACCCGGAGGTGGCGACGCAGCACCTCGGGGCGATGCAGAACCTCGACCCGCTGCCCTGGGAGCTCACGTACTCGTTCGGCCGGGCACTGGTCGGGCCGGCGCTGGAGGCGTGGCGGGGTGACGAGAGCAAGTGGGGCGCCGCGCAGGATGCGCTGTCCGAGCATGCCGTCGCGAACGCCGCCGCACGGTGAGTTCCTGAACTGTGGAGGGCGGCCGGAGCTGCTGGGCGGCCGTCCGCCCTCCACATCCGCCGGTGCTCGTGCCGGCCGAGTGAATCGAGGGTGATGAGTATTCAGGAGTGGTCCACCACCGAGGTCTTCCCGGGATCTGATCAGGCTCTCGAGCTGGAACTCGTGCGGGCGACCGAAGCCGCCGCGATCGCGGCCGGCCGGGGGGTCGGCAGCGATCGGTGGAGCAGCGACAGGGCCGCCGCCACCGTCGCGATGCACGAACACCTCATGTCCGTTCCCATGCGCGGCACCGTGGTCGTCGGTGCGGGCGAGAACGACGCCGACACATCCGTCCTGTGCACGGGTGACAGCGTCGGGCGCGGTGACGGGGCGCTCTACGACCTCGGCGTCGGTGTGGGCGACGGCGCCCTGTCACCGGCCGAGGACGTACCGAACTCGGTGGCAGCGATCGTCCTGGCCGAACGCGGCGCGCTGTACGCGCCGCCGCCGTCCGTCGCGATGAAGAAGCTGGCCGTCGGCGCCGACTGCGCCGACGTCGTCGACATCACGCAACCGGTGGCGACGAACCTGCGTGCGGTGGCCGCGGTCAAGGGCGTACGTGTGGCAGACCTGGTGGTCGCCGTGCTCAACCGGTCGTGGCACCGGGAGCTCGTGAACCAGATCCGCGCCGCCGGTGCGCGGGTCCACATGCTGGAGGGAGGCGACATCGCGGGAGCGATCGCGACGGCGTGTCCCGAGAGCTCGATCGACATGCTGATGGGCACCGGAGGAGCGGCGGAGGGGGTCATCGCTGCCGCCGCCCTGTCCTGCCTGGGTGGGTCCCTCCAGGTCCGGCTGCGGTCCGAAGGCCCCAGCACGATCCTCCACACCGGCGATCTGGTGCGCGGTGGACGCGTCCTGTTCTGCGCCACCGGGGTGACCACCAGCGAGTTCCTGCGGGGCGTCCAGCGCATCTCGGGACTCACCATCACGCAGTCGATGGTGCTGTGCTCGCAGCCGGACACGGCGCGGTTGATCAGGTCCGAGCACCGGTTCGCCTGACCTCCGTCCTGAGGGACGATCGTCGGATACGGCCCACCGGGGGTGGTCGACCCACCCCCGGTGGTGATCTCCTGGTGTCACTTCCCCGAAGGAGCGCGATGACGGTGCATTCCGGCGGTGGCGTCCGGTCGCTTCTCACCGGAGCGCCGCTGATCGACGGCCACAACGACATGATCTCGAAGATCCGCGACGTGGCGGGAATGGACTTCGGCGAGCTCGACATCGGTGTCGCGCAGCCCCACACCCTGCAGACGGATCTGGCTCGGCTCAGCGCAGGCGGGGTGGGTGCCCAGTTCTGGTCGGTCTGGATGCCGTGCTCGACGACCGGTGCAGCGCTGGCAGCGGGCACGCTGGAGCAGTTCGAGGGGATCCACCGCATCCAGGCGTTGTACCCGGACCGGACTGCCCTCGCGCTCACTGCCGACGACATCGAGAAGATCAACGGCGAGGGACGGATCGCCTCGTTGATCGGGGTGGAGGGCGGGCACCAGATCCTCGGCTCGCTCGACGTCCTCCGCCTGTTCCACCGGCTCGGTGCCCGGTACCTGACGTTGACGCACACGAAGAACACCGGCTGGGCCGACAGCTGCACCGATGTCGTCGACACCGGCGGCCTGAGCGATTTCGGGCGCGCGGTCGTGACCGAGCTCAACGACCTCGGGATGCTCGTCGACCTGTCCCACACCGCACACACCACCATGGACGCGGCGCTCGACGTGTCGCGTGCACCGGCGTTCTTCTCCCATTCCGGGGCCTACACCGTGTGCCGGCACGCCCGGAACGTCCCGGACTCCGTACTCGAACGCGTCAGATCGACCGACGGCATCGTCATGGCCGTGTTCCTGCCCACCTTCCTCAGCGAGGACCTCCGGCAGTGGGAGCTCGCCAGGAGGGAGATCCGCGCCGACGCGACGGGCGCGGAGGGCGCGGCGGGCGACCAGGCCGTCGCCGAGTGGGAGCGGACCCGTTCACGCCCCGCGGTCGGGATCCCGGACATCGTGCGGCACCTCGACCACCTCCGCGAACTCATGGGAGTGGACCACGTCGGGATCGGCAGCGACTTCGACGGCATGACGCCCCCACCCGACATTCCGAGCGTCGAGTACTACCCACGCCTGTTCGAGGCCCTCGAAGCCGGCGGCTGGAGCTACGGCGACCTGCGGAAACTCGCCCGGGACAACGCCCTTCGCGTGCTGCGCGACACCGGGGACGCCGCACGCTCCTGACCCGCCGGGGTCATCGCGTTCGTGCCGGCACCGTCGGCCGGCGGTGGACGAGCTGCTCCCCGCCCGCTCCGACGTCCTTCTGGTTGGCCCGGTCCAGCGCGTCCTGCACCAGGTGGTGGTCCGGCGAGTGCTGGCACACCGGGTCGGTGCGTCCCGCGTCGCCGGTCAGCGCGAAGGCCTGGCAGCGGCAGCCGCCGAAGTCCAGCTCCTTGCGCGAGCAGCTGCGGCACGGGTCGGGCATCCACTCCGTGCCCCGGAACGCCTCGAAAGCGGCGGACTTCGTCCAGATCCATTCGAGGTCGTGGTCACGCACCGAGTCGAACTCCATGGTCGTGATCTCCGCGGCCACCGGGCAGGGGTACACGACACCGTCCGGGGCGACGGTCAGCGCCGTCTGCGCCCAGCCTCCCATGCACGGCTTCGGGTAGGGCTCGTAGTAGTCCGGGAGGATCCAGAGCAGCTCCGTCCGCCCGGCCAGCTCCGCCTTCCGACGTCGGTAGACCTCGACCGCCTCGTCCAGCTGGGCCTTGCCGGGCATCAGCAGTTCGCGGTTGCGCAACGCCCAGCCGTAGTACTGGGTGTTGGCGAGCTCGAGCCGTTCGGCACCCCACTGCACGCAGACGTCGATGATCGCGTCCAGCCGGTCCAGGTTCAGCCGGTGCAGGACGACGTTCATGTTCAACGGCAGCCCGGCGGCGCGGATGATGCGCGCGGCGGCTTCCTTCTTGTCGAACCGCTTGCTCGCCGCGACCAGGTTCGTCGACTCGGCGGCGTCGCCCTGGATGCTCAGCTGAGCGCTGTTGAGCCCCGCGGCGACCAGCGAATCCGCCCTGCTCTCCGTGAGCCCGAGGCCGCTGGTGATCAGGTTTGTGTACAGGCCGAGACGGCGGCACTCGGCGACCAGCATCTCCAGATCGCCGCGGACGAGGGGCTCCCCGCCCGACAGGTGGACCTGCACGACACCGAGCTCGGCCGCCTGGTTGATCACCCGCAGCCAGTCGTCGGCGGCGAGCTCGTCCTGGCGCTCGAGCAGCGCCAACGGGTTCGAGCAGTAGACGCAGTGCAACGGACACCGGTGGGTGACCTCGGCCAGCAGGCCGTAGGGCCGGGACGTCCCGTTCACGTGACCACCACCCAGCCCTGCCCACTGGCGTCGTCGAGGAACGACATGACGTCGTTCACGAGGTCGGTCGCATCGAACTCGTGCTCGAGCTGGTCGACCAGCTGCCGCACGGTCCGGCTGCCGTCGCACAGGCCCAGGATCGCCGCACCGGACTTGTTGAGGAGCACGACCCGCTCGGGCAGCAGCAACAGCTCCACTCCCCGGACGCCGTCGTGCTTGAGCATCGCCTTGGTCGCCAGCCGGGGGGTGGCGGTCAGATCGTCGCCGGCCATCATGTGCTCCTCCCGTACGCGAGTTCCACGGCGTCGAGCAGGCTCCAGAGCACGTCGCACTTGAACTCCAGCGCCCGCGCGCACGCGTCCTGTTGCTCCCGGGTCCTCGCATGGTCGAGCACCAGCTCGAGCAGGTGCTCGATGTCCTTGGGCTGCTGGGTGAGCCGTGCCCGGAAGTACTCGAGGCCGTCCGTCGCGATCCACGGATAGTGGTGCTGGACGTCGGTGATCCGCCGGCTGAGCAGATCCGGCGCGAACAGCTCGGTCAGCGCCGACGCCACCGACTCCAGCCACGGCTGCCGGCGGCAGAAGCCCACGTAGGCGTCCACCGCGAACCGTGCGCCCGGCAGTACCGTGTCGTTGTCGAACAGTTGCTCACGGGTCAGGCCGACGGCTTCGCCGAGGCGGATCCACTTCTCGATGCCGCCCTCGTCGCCGGTGCGCCCGTCGTGGTCGATGATGCGCTGGATCCACCGGCGCCGGTCGTCCCGGCCGGGGAGCTTGGTCAGGATGAACGCGTCCTTCACCGGCAGGTTCACCTGGTAGTAGAAGCGGTTCCGCACCCACCCCCGGAACTCCTCCTCGGTCAGCGAGCCCGCGTGCATCCGCTCGTTGAACGGGTGCAGATGGTGATACCGCTTCTCCCCGATGGACCGCAGCCGCGCTTCGAACTCTTCCGCAGACCAGGCGTCCATACCTCCCCCTCCACACCGGCTCGGCCGAACTTCTTCGCTCACCGTGATCGCCCACTCCCGTACCTGACAACCGAGTACGAACGACCGGTGCCGGACCACGGACGAACGGTGACGAGCCCGCCACGAGCGGCCCGGGAGCACTGCCCGGACGCAGGGTGGCTATTCGTGACGGGTATCCGGGGATTGTTTTTTCGCATGTGCTGGGGCGTTGCCGGTGTATGGGGGTGCGCGTGATGGTTGTGCGGACATCGTGGAACTCGTGATCGTGAGGGGATTGTCGTGCAGCTACAGGTGGCGTTGGATGTTCTGGACCTTCCGTCGGCGTTGGCTCTGGCGAACCAGGTGGCCGAGCACGTGGACATTCTGGAGTTGGGGACGCCGTTGGTGAAGTCGGCGGGTATCGCGGCGGTGACGGCGATCAAGGCTGCGCATCCGGACAAGCTGGTGTTCGCCGATCTGAAGACCGCGGATGCGGGTGCGCTGGAGGCGGAGCTGGCGTTCGAGGCGGGCGCGGATCTGGTGACGGTGATGGGTGCGGTGGACGACGACACGGTGCGTGGTGCTGTCGCGGCCGGGGAGAAGTACGGCAAGCAGGTGGTGGCGGACATGATCAGTGTGGTGGACGGGCGGGTGGCCCGGATCCGTGAGGTGGCGAAGCTGGGTGTGTCGTTCGTGGAGATCCATGCGGGTCTCGACGAGCAGGCCCGTCCGGGGTACTCGATCGCGCAGCTGTTGACCGATGGTCGGGAGGCCGGGGTGGCGTTCTCGATCGCCGGTGGGGTCAAGGCCGACACGATCGCGTCGGTGCGTGAGGCCGGTGCGGTGGTCGCGGTCGCCGGCGGAGCGATCTACGGCGCCGCCGATCCGGGCGCCGCCGCGGCCGAACTCAAGAAGCGCGCCACCCGCTGAGATGGGAGCCGGCGTGGAAGAACACCGACCGCGGCAGCTGACGCACGCGAACGCCTACGGCGCCTTGATGCTGCAGGCCGCCGGTGTGCTCCGGTTGCGCTACGTGCACTGCCGCCGGGACGACGGCCTGTCCCCCGCCGCGGCGAACGAACTCGCGGACGTCTTCGAGAGCCTCTCCTACGGGGACCCCGCGTTCGACCAGATCGATCCGAACGAGGCGATCGCGCTGGCGCATCGCCTGCTCGACGACGACCACCCCGAGCTGTCGAGGCTGTGGCCCCGGACCTCGTGAGCGGCCGCACCGTGCGGCCACCGGGTGGGCGCGCTCATCGCCGCCCACCCGGTGCGGAGGGACGCACATACGTCCCACAGTGGCACTGATCGGGCACCGGCCCGGCACAATTGACGCTTTCGGGCGCACCGGGGCCGGTTCTGTCAACTCCCTCTTCGAACAGCTCCGATAGCTGTCACGGCGGTCTACCATCGGCGCGGCGACGGCGACGAATTCCGGCCCCGGTGTCTCCGTTCACGAGGAGTCTCCGACCGCTTTTTCGGCTGCCGTAGAACGCGTGACATCTGTTTCCCCGTCGGCGTTCGTCAACGGTCCAGGCCGCTGTACGGGCCGACGTCTGCGCGAGGAGGAGTACCAGAACCATGGACCCGATAACGTCGCTCATCGTCTTCGCCGCCGGGGCGGCGGTACTCGTCTACAGCGCCGAGAAACTGATCACCTATCTGGTCGGTGCCGCGCGCGGTCTCGCGGTGTCGCTGTTCCTGCTGGCGATTCTGTTCACCGGTATCGAGTTCGACGACCTCGCGTTCGGCATCGTGCTCAACCTCGAAGGCCTGGAGGACGTCGCGATCGGCGTCATCTTCGGGACGGTCCTGTCGATGACCGGCCTGGTCCTGGGGCTCGCCGCGCTGATCGCGCCCTGCCGGGTGGAGATACCCCGGGACTACATCGCGATCTTCGCGGTCGCCCCGCTGATCCTGATCCCGATCGCGCTGATGGGCGAGCTGGGGACCCTGGCCGCGATCGTGCTCATCCTTCTGTTCGTCGCCTTCGTCGCCTACGTCGCCTACCGCGAGTACCACCGGGCGATGCCGACGTTCCGCAGCGCCGAGGTGCTCGAGTCGCTGGACAACGAGGAGACCCGGGCGGTCACCGGCAACCGCGTCGACGCCACCGACGGCGGTTCCGGAGGCGGCACCGGTGACGCGGGCGCGGGCGACCTCTACGACACCGGCGGCCTCGCGGTCGCGAAGGAGAACCGCCGTCCCGGCGGGGTGCTGCTGCTCCTGGCGGTCCTGTCGCTGCTCGGCCTCGTCATCGGCGCATGGGCGATGTCCGAGGGCACCGAGGGGATCCTGGAGAACTTCGAGATCAGCGGCACCGTCTTCGGCGCGACGATCGCGACCCTGGTGCTCTCCCTGGAGGACATCTTCCTGACCGTCGAACCGGCCCGGCGGGGGGCGCCCGCGATCGGCGTCGGGAACGTCGTCGGCAGCGTGGTGTTCTCGGTGACGGCCAAGCTCGGGATCGTCGTGCTGGCCGGCGGCGCGATCGTGATCACCTCCGACGTGTTCACCTGGCACCTGCCTGCGTTGATCGTGATCAACGGGTTCGCGGCGTACGCCCTGTTCACCGGGCGGCTACGCCGTTGGCACGGGGCCGCGCTGCTGATCGGCTACATCGCCTACTGGGCCATCAGCTTCACCGTGTTCGGACTGGTCCCCGTGGACGACGCCGGCGGTGAGGACGACGACGCCGCGTCCCCTCCGGGAGTCGAAGCCCCGGCCGTCCCGGGTGCACCGGACGATGACTGACGACGACGGTGCGGCCCGTGAGATCGGGCAGCACCGCCGATGTCCGCACCATGGTGTCGCTCCTGCTCACGAGGTTCCGCCCTGGGGGGCCAGCGCCGCCTGGAAGATGCCGAAGTTCCCGGTCATCCACAGCGCGGTCAGCTTGAGTGCCGCGATCCGCCAGCCGTCCGGGGTCCGCCGGAACAGGTTCGTGTAGTAGCCGTAGACGATCTGGTCACTGTCACCGGTGCCGTTCGGGAGATGGTGGCTCGCCCGGACGTAGGCCACGCAGGTGGCCCGGTCGTCCCCGTCGAAGGTGATCACGAGGTTCGTGATCATGTGCTGGGTCGCGGTGAAGGACTCCATCCTCGGCGCCGTCAGCCGCACCCAGTCATCGGCACTCAGACGGACCGAGGGTTGGCCGAACCCGTCGCTGAAGTCCACCTCGAGCTCGTCGGCGAAGCAGCTGCGGAAGAGCTCCCAGTCGCGAAAGTCGGTACCCATGGCGTAACGGAGCTGGACGTCGCTGATCGAGGCACGGTCCTGCAGACGGCGCAGACGCGTGTCCCCACCAGCCTGCTCACATGACATTGTCATGCGAGCAGGCTGGTCCATCTGACCTGACATTGTCAACTAGACTCGTCGCCGTGACCACACGCGCCGAAACCGCGGCAACGACACGGGCAACCCTGATCCGCGCCGCGGGGCAGCTGCTCGACGAGGGTGGCCCCGCCGCGGTGACCCTCCGCGCGGTGGGAACCCGAGCCGGCGTCTCCCGCGGCGCCCCCTACGGTCACTTCGAGAACAAGGACCACCTGCTGACCCACCTGGCCGTCGACGCGTGGAGCTCGCTGGCCGACGAGGTGCAGCAGCTCCACGCGGACCTCGACGCCACGTCGAGCGCACGGCTCGAGCGGGCGATCGTCGCGCTCATCAACCTCGCCCGCCGACAACCGCACGTCTACGCGCTGATGTTCAGCACCCCGGCGAGCACGCCGGCCGCCGCCGAGGCCGCGACCCGCCTCGAGAACGAGTTCCTCACCCTGGTCGCCGACGTGGTCGGCGAATCCGGGGCACCCCGATACGGGGCCCTTCTGATGTGCAGTGCCCACGGCATCGCGGGGATGGAGATCAACGGCCACCTGGCCAAGGACACCTGGCAGGTCGGCGTCGAGCAGCTCGTACGGATGCTCGTCGCCGCGCTCCGAACCGAGGCCGGCGAACGCGACTGAAGGCCACTACCTGCACCTGCCTGGTCGGGGCGTGGGTCGCCGAGCTCGCCGGGCCCCCGCTGCGAAGATCGGCTCCGAGCCTCGCCGCCGCGGGGTCGTCCACCGGCTCCGATGACAGCGGGTCGTCCACCGGCTCCGATGACAGGGGTCGGCCGCCGGCGCCGGGTCGTGCCGGCACCGGCGGCGGGAACTCCGCGAAGGCGCGGTCAGCAGAAGTCCGCGGGGACCTTGTCGCGCTTGCGCACCGGGCCGAACTCGGCCGGCTGGCAGGTCGTCTCGAGCACCGACATCCACATGTCGCCGTCGGGGTCGACCTGGTTGCGGTGGCTCGTCATCAACGGCAGCGGGACGTGCACGATGCGCCGGCGCCACCGCGCGACGGCGGCTTCCGTGCGACCGGCCATGGCCGCGTGCACCGCGGCATGGGCCAGCCGCAGGCAGTACACGCTGTCGTAGGCGTTCGCGGCGATGCTGCGGACCGCGTAGCTCGGGTCGATGTACCGCATCGTGGGCGCCAGGCCGACCATGGTCAGGTGGGCGGAGATGCGCTCCTTGAGCAGCTCCCCGATGTTGCCGAGCTTGATGTTGCCCGACGCGTCGGTGCCGTTCCCGTTGTGCTGCGGTAGGCCGTGGTCGGCCAGGAGGTCCTGCCCGGCCCCCTCGGCGAGGACGATCACCACGTGGCCCTTCGTCCGCACGTGCTGCTCGACGTGGGCCAGCAATCCACCCTCGCCCCCGAGCGCGAACGGGATCTCCGGGATCAGGACGATGTCCGCGGCGCTGGCGGCCAGCGCGGCGTAGCTGGCGATGAACCCCGAGTGGCGGCCCATCAGCTTGACGATCCCGACGCCGTTCGGGCTGGCCGCGGCTTCGACCGAGACGGCGGAGATGAACTCGGTGGCTCGCGCGAACGCGCTCTGGAACCCGAACGACTGGTCGGTGAAAGGCAGGTCGTTGTCGATGGTCTTCGGAACCCCGATGACCGCGATGTCGAGACCGCGCGCCCGGATCGCCTCACTGAGGTAGGTCGCGGCGCGCATCCCGCCGTCGCCACCGACGACGAACAGCATGGTGACCCCGCGCAACACGAGGCTGTCGACCATCTCGTCGGCGTTCTGCCCGCCGCGTGAGCTGCCCAGGACGGTGCCGCCGGCATGGTGGATGTCGCGGACGCCTTCCACCGTCAGCTCGATGGTGTCGTCGCGGTGCTCGGCCGTCAGTCCCCGGAGGCCGTTGCGGAAGCCCAGGATCTGCTTGACCCCGTAGTGCACGGCGAGTGCCTTGACGAGCCCGCGGATGACGTTGTTCAGGCCGGGGCACAACCCCCCGCAGGTGACGACGCCCGCGGTCACCTCGGCGGGGTCGAAGTAGATCTTGCGGCGCGGGCCGGCAGCTTCGAAACTCGGCGCCTGTACGGACGGGAGGCTGTGCCCGGCGAGCATCGAGACGGTGTCCTCGAGCAGCACCCGGTCGCCTTCCGCAACGTAGTGCGGCGAGGTCTGCTTGGTGGAGAGCAGCTCGGACAACGGCGAGTCGTAACGGCACTCGCCGAGGTCTCGGACACGGAGGTCGTTCAGGTGCAGCGTCACCGAATCTCCTTGGTCGCCGGAGGTGGAGTCAGTCGAACGTGGTGTGCGTGATGTGGCGGATCTGCCCTCGTGAGATCAGCAGTGACTCGGTGATGGTCGTGCCGTCCGCGGTGCGCGGCCGGCCGAGCAGGGGTCCGCCGTTGACCCCGGTGGCGACGAAGAAGGCGTCGCCCGCCACGAGCTCGTCACAGGCGTAGACGCGGTCGAGGGACATGCCCGCCGCGCGGATGGCGTCCGCTTCGTCGTCGCGTTGCGGAGCCAGGCGGCCCAGCATGCCACCGCCGAGCGCCCGGACCGCCGCAGCCGTCATCACCCCTTCCGGCGTGCCGCCGACCCCGAGGAGGAGGTCGATGTCGTGGGTCGGCATCAGCACCGCCAGGCTCCCGCCGACGTCGCCACCCGCCGGTGTCTGCACTGCCGCACCCGCCTGCAGCACGCGAGCGATCAGCTCCTTGTGCCGCGGCTTGTCCATGATGACGACGCGCAGGTCGGCGACATCCTTGCCGAGTGCTTCGGCGACCTTGGCCAGGGTGCGCTCGGGAGGGTCGTCGAGATCGACGACGTCCTTCGCACGCGGGGGGACGACGATCTTGTCCATGTAGAACCCGGGGCCGGGCGACCACAGCGTGCCGGGCTCGCCGAACGCGATCGTGGCCAGGGAGCCGGGCAGGTCCCGCGCGCAGAACGAGGTCCCCTCGAGGGGGTCGACGGCGATGTCGAAGTCGGGTCCGTGGCCGTTGCCGACCACTTCGCCGTTGAATAGCATCGGGGCGTCGTCCTTCTCGCCCTCCCCGATGACGACGGTTCCCCGGCCCGGTGCCTCGGCCAGGGCCGCGCGCATGGCCGAGGTCGCCGCCGCGTCGGCGGAGTTCTGGTCGTTCCGGCCGACCCAGGCGTGGCCGGCCACGGCGGCACTGCGGGTGGCGGCCAGCGCCACCGCTTCCAACGTGCTGATGTCGGCGGCCTGCATCTCGGGCTCCTCGGGGTGGAAGTGTCGTCGGGACAGGGAGGGCGCGGCGGTCACTCGAGGTTCGCGTGCAGGCGCCACAGCTCGCGGGCCTGGCTACCGCCGCTCTTCCACAGCGTGTGGAACAGAGCGTCCGTCACCACCAGCACGGACTGCTCGAACAGGCTGCCGGCGTACTGGACCGACGTGCTGCCATCGAAGTCCTGCTTGTCGGCGGCCGGGACGACGAGCACCTCGGTCGCGATCTCGGCCAGCGGCGAGTCGACCGACGTGGTCAGCGCGATCACGTCCGCGCCCTGGTCACGAGCCGTCTGCGCGGCCCGCACCACGCGCGCCGTCTTGCCCGAGCCCGATGCCGCCACCAGGATGTCGCCGTGGCCGATCGCCGGGGCGGTCACCTCGCCGACGACGTGGGTGGGCAGCCCGAGGTGCATCAGCCGCATCGCTGCCATCTGCAGGGCGAGCCCACTGCGCCCGGTCCCGAGGGTGAACACCTTCGGCGCCTTGAGCAGCAACGCCCCGGCCCGCGTCCACGCCTCGGGCTGGATCGCGGCGATGACCTTGTCCATCTCGCCCACCACGGCGCGGGTGGCGTCCGAGAACAGACCGGGGTCGAGCTGCGTCGATGTCTGAGTCAACGGAATCTCCTTCTCGTGAGTATCAAGTGGTTCATCTCAGCTGCGTGGATTTCACGCTGCGCCGGGCCGCGTCGACCACGGCCTCGGTGGTGATACCGAACTCCCTGAACAGGGTCGTGAAGTCCGCCGAGGCACCGAAGTGCTCCAGCGACACGATCTCGCCGGCGTCGCCGGCAAACCGGTGCCACGGCTGCGCCACACCCGCTTCGACGACCACCCGTGCCCGCGCTGCGGGCGGCAGCACCTCGTCCCGGTAGCTCCGGTCCTGCCGGTCGAACCACTCCACGCACGGCATCGACACCACGCGGGTCGCGATCCCGTCGGCCTCGAGGACCTCCCGGGCCGCCACGGCCAGCTGGACCTCGGAACCGGTGCCGACCAGTACCACCTCCGGAGAACCGGAGGATGCCTCGGCGAGCACGTACCCGCCGCGAGCGACCCCCTCGGCGGACGTGCCCTCCAGCGTCGGGACGTTCTGGCGGGTGAGCGCCAGCCCGGCCGGACCACCGGTGTCCTCCAGCACCGCCTTCCACGCGTGCGCGGTCTCGTTCGCGTCGGCCGGGCGCACCACGGACAGGCCGGGGATCGCGCGCAGCGACGCCAGTTGCTCGACGGGCTGGTGGGTCGGGCCGTCCTCGCCGAGGCCGATCGAGTCGTGCGTCCACACGTAGACGACCGGCAGTCGCATCAGCGCGGCCAGGCGCACCGCCGGGCGCATGTAGTCGCTGAAGATGAGGAAGGTGCCGCCGTACGGCCGGGTGCCACCGTGCAGCGCGATGCCGTTGAGGATCGACGCCATCGCGTGCTCGCGGATGCCGAAGTGCAGCGTGCGGCCGTACGGCTGGGCCGTCCAGGCTTCGGTGGAGATCTCGGCCGGGCCGAAGGAGTCCGCGCCCTTGATCGTGGTGTTGTTGCTCTCGGCCAGATCCGCGGACCCGCCCCACAGCTCGGGCAGCACATCGCCGAGCTCGGCCAGCACCGCGGCCGATGCCTTGCGCGTGGCGACCCCTCCGCCGCCGACCTCCCAGCTGGGCAGGCCGTCGGCCCACGCGGCCGGCAGCTCACGGTCGCCGATGCGGTCCAGCAGCGCCTTGCGCGCCGGGTTGGCCTGCGCCCAGGCGTCGAACTCGACCTGCCACTTCTCGTGGTCGGCCCGGCCGCGCTCGGCCGCTGCGCGGGTGTGGCGCAGGACGTCGTCGTCGACCTGGAACCTCCTCCCGGGGGCGAAGCCGACAGCGCGCTTGACCGCGGCGAGCTCCTCGGCCCCCAGCGCGGCGCCGTGCACCTTGCCGGTGTTCATCGCGGTCGGTGCCGGGTAGCCGATCACGGTACGCAGCACGATCAGCGTCGGGCGGGCGGTCTCGGACCTGGCCTGCTCGATCGCCGCCAGAAACCCGGTGACGTTCTCACCGCCGTCGACCGTGAGGACGTGCCAGCCGTAGGCCTCGTAGCGCTTGGCGGTGTCCTCGGACAGGGCGATGCGCGTGTCGTCCTCGATCGAGATCTCGTTGCTGTCGTAGATCACCGTCAGGTTGCCCAGCTGCTGGGTGCCTGCCAGGGACGAGGCCTCGGAGGTGACGCCCTCCTCGATGTCGCCGTCGGAGGCGATCACGTAGACCTGGTGGTCGAACACGCTCGTTCCCGGCTCGGCGTCCGGGTCGAACAGCCCCCGCTCGCGGCGGGCCGCCATCGCCATCCCGACGGCGTTGGCCAGTCCCTGGCCGAGCGGTCCGGTGGTGGTCTCCACGCCCTCGGTGTGCCCGTACTCCGGGTGGCCCGGTGTCCGGGAACCCCACGTCCGCAGGGCCTTCAGATCGTCGAGTTCCAGGCCGTAGCCGGCGAGGAACAGCTGGACGTACAGGGTGAGGCTCGAATGCCCGGCGGACAGCACGAACCGGTCCCGCCCGAGCCACTGTGCATCTGCGGGGTCGTGCCGCATGACGCGCTGGAACAGCGCGTAGGCGACGGGCGCGAGGCTCATGGCCGTGCCGGGGTGACCGCTCCCGCACTGCTCGACCGCGTCCGCGGCCAGCACGCGGGCGGTGTCGACCGAGCGCTGGTCCACATCGGACCAGTCTTCGGGGGCTCGCCAGGTCGTCAGGCGAACGAGCTCGTCAGCGGATTGGTGTGGTGACATGGACGGGACTCCCTGAGTTCGCCGGGTGGGTCGGTCAGCCGGTGGCGCGCTTCTTGAGCTCGGCCGCGGCAGCGCCGGGGTCGGCGGCGCCGTAGATCGCTCCGCCGGCGACCGCGACCACCGCACCGGCCTCACGCACCGACGCGATCGTGTCGGCCTTGACCCCACCGGCGATCGAGAACGCCACCCCGGCCTCCCGACCATCGGTCAACAGCTGCGCGATCGAGTACCCCGGACGGGCCTGCTCGTCGAGACCCGCATGGATCTCCACGAACGACACACCCAGCTTCGCCACCTCACGGATCCGGGCCACCCGCCCGTCCACCACACTGATCATGTCCGCCACGACCTGCTTGCCGTACTTCTCCCCGGCCGCGACAGCACCACGCACGGTGTCGTCGTCCACCGCACCCATCACCGTCACCAGATCCGCGCCCGCCTCGAACGCCAGCTCCGCCTCCAGCGCACCCGCATCCGCGGTCTTCAGATCGGCGAACACCAGCTTGTCCGGATGCGCAGCCTTGATCGCCGTCACCGCCGCGATACCCGCCGACTTCACCAACGGCGTCCCCAACTCCAGAATGTCCACGTGCTCGGCCACCTGGTTCGCCAGAGCCAACGCCGACGGAAGATCCAGAACATCCAACGCCACCTGTAGCTGCACGACAATCCCCTCACGATCACGAGTTCCACGATGTCCGCACAACCATCACGCGCACCCCCATACACCGGCAACGCCCCAGCACATGCGAAAAACCAATCCCCGGATACACACCGCAAATAGCCACACACCGGCCCCCGCTCCTACGCTCGAGGCCGTGTCGAATCAGCCGTTGATTGCGCCGTCCATTCTTTCCGCCGACTTCTCCCGGCTCGCCGACGAAGTGGCCGCTGTGCGCGGTGAGCCGGGCCGCGGCGCGGACTGGCTGCATGTGGACGTCATGGACGCGCACTTCGTGCCGAACCTCACCCTGGGCCTACCGGTCGTGAAGTCGCTGCTGGCCACCACGGACCTGCCGGTGGACTGCCACCTCATGATCGAGAGGCCGGATCACTGGGCGATCGGCTACGCGGAAGCGGGTTCCCACAACGTCACGGTGCACGTCGAGGCCGCCGAGGATCCGGTCATGCTCGCGAAGGACCTGCGCGCCGCGGGCGCGAAGGCGGGGCTGGCGATCAAGCCGAACACACCGCTGGAGCCGTACCTCGACGTGCTCGCGCACTACGACACCCTGCTCGTGATGTCCGTGGAGCCCGGCTTCGGCGGCCAGACGTTCATCGCCGACGTCCTGGGCAAGGTGCGCACGGCGCGGAGGCTGGTCGACACCGGCCACCTGAACCTGATGGTGGAGATCGACGGCGGCATCAACGCCGACACCATCGAACAGGCGGCCGAGGCCGGCGTCGACTGCTTCGTCGCCGGCTCCGCCGTCTACGCGGCCACGGATCCCGCGCACGCGGTCGAAGCGCTGCGCAGCCAGGTCGAAGCGGTCTCCGAGCGATCGACCTGATCAGATACCGACCTGATCAGATGCCGAGCATGCGCCGCAGATCCGGGGCGTGGCGCCGGGAGACGGGCACGAGCTCCTGGGGCCCCCGAGAGTCCATGATCAGAAACAGCTCGCCCTTGATGCCCCGCTCGACCTCCAGGACCCGGCGCAGGTTGACCAGGTAACGCCGGTGCACCCGGCGGATCCCGTAGGGCGCCAGCGACCGCTCGACGTTGTCCAGGCCACGGGTCGCGGCCTGGATCCGGCCGCGCTCCGTGACCAGCCAGACGATGTTCCGGTCGGCCTCGGCATAGCGGATCTCCGACGGAGCCAGCAGAACCAGCCGG
Source organism: Pseudonocardia parietis (assembly GCF_017876315.1). Taxonomy (GTDB): domain Bacteria; phylum Actinomycetota; class Actinomycetes; order Mycobacteriales; family Pseudonocardiaceae; genus Pseudonocardia; species Pseudonocardia parietis. Next base: position 5,609,452 of record NZ_JAGINU010000001.1, read on the forward strand.
TCATCGCGCATCCCGATGATGCACCGGGGCAGCGGGCCGACCGCCGTGTCCTCATCCTGCTCGTAGGCTTCGCCGTCCTGTGCCCCGAACTCGCACAGCATGCCCACCACATGGTTCGCGTCGACGACGGACCGCATCGTCAGCGGCACGGCCTGTTCGCCGGGACACACCGGCAGCCGCGCGTAGCCGCTCCATTCCGCGCTTCCCTGCGCCCGCCCCATGGCCCACCGCACCACGTCGGGCAGCCCGGGGATGTCCGGGCTCCAGCGCTCCGCCGGCTCGGTCGCCCCCGCCACGATGGGCGTTTCGCCGGCCAGCCCGAGCAGCGCGACTGCCGCGTCGTTCGCGGCGATCACGTTCCCACCTCGGTCCATCGCCATGAACGCACCACGGGCCTGCGCGCACCTCCTGGTGAACGCGGTGATCACCTTGTCGGCTTCGTAGATGGCGCGCCGGTAGATCTCCTGTTCCACGCACGCGACCGCTTTCGTCAGCCACGGCGGCACGAGCTTGGGCAACGACGCGTTCCACCGCGAGATGTTGATCGACGCGACCGACGCGCCGGTCACCACGTCACGGACGGAGATGCCCGCGCACGCCCACTGGTGGAACGCCTGGCACCAGTGTTCCGGCCCCGTCACGGTCACCGGGCCGGGCACCTCGAGAGAGGTGCCCATCCCGTTCGTGCCGGTGCACGCCTCCGACCACGACGACCAGGGCGCGAGATTGTGCAGCTCGGCGCGCCGCTGCGCGGAAGGGTCGCCCCAGGCCCCGAGGACGCGCCCCACCCCGTCCGTCACGGTGACGACGGCGCCGTCGCGCTCGACCTCCTTGCCCGCCAGCGCACCCACCCCGCCGAGCGCGGTGAAGATCACGCCGTTGTCGACCCCCTGGACCTCGTCGGCCCGGGCTCCCGGAGCGACGTCCAGCGTGCGGTCGACGTCGTACCGATCCCGGCACCGGTACCACGAAGCCAGGATCTCGGGCCGCACGCCCGTCTCGATGTCCTCGCCCGCGGCGAAGTCCTCCCACGCGCGAGCCACTTCCCTGGCCGACGAGGTGGCCACCAGAGAGCCGTCGGGTCCGCGATCACGTCCGCTGGGCCGACTCGGTGCGATCACCAGTGGCGGGACTCTCCCGGTCAATGCGACCTCCTTGGCGCCCGGTGCACCGGAGATCCTGGGACCGCCGGGCACTGATAGAATTGGTAAAAGTATCTCGCCGCGGCCAGACACTTCAAGACCTGTCCCCGCCGCTCGACCATATCTCCGGGGAGCTAACCGAACGGATAGGGTCGCGGTAGTACTAGCCGATCGGATAGGTCGACCGGAAACCGCGTAGATCCGGTGGAACTGCGACATACGCGTTCGAGCGGGCTCAGCCGCCGCCGCTCGTGGACGAATCACCGCTGTTTATCACTGATTCACCACCGTTCGGCAACCGTCTGCCCACGCTGGTTGCCCTCGATTCGAGGCGACGGTTAGCGTGCTCGGAAGACCATATCGCCGTGCGCCGGCCCGACGGACCAAAGGCGGTCTCCCATGGCACAGGTACGACGGCTCGAGCCGAGCTCTCGCAGCCGAGGCGACGCGACGATGCATCAGGCGTGGGAGCGGTTCGCGGGGGGCGAGGACGAACTCAGCGGCGTGCGGCCCGAAATTGCGATCTCCTGGCATCGGTGCCGGGACCAGTATCGGGTGGACCCCCGCCTCACCAAGGCTCCGTCGGCGGTCGCCGAGGTCGACCACGGGTTGGAACACGACGTCGTGATCGCCGAACTCGGTTTCCGCGCCGCCGCGATGGCGCACGAGGTCGGCACCGTCGGCGGCATCGTGACCATCGCCGACGGCACCGGCCGGGTTCTGGCCCAGTGGGGAGACGAGGGCACGCGCGCGGTCGCCGCCGAGGCCAACCTGGCGCGCTGGTTCTGCTGGTCCGAGGCCGCCACCGGGACGAACGGCATGGGTACCGCGCTGATGTCCCACACTCCCGTGCTGGTCCGGGGAGCCGAGCACTGGTGTCAGGCCTTCCACGACTGGACATGCGCCGGTGTGGCGATCCGGGACGTGATCACCAGGAAACCGATCGCGGTGCTCAACGTCTCCTGCTGGCGCAGCGAGCTCCCCGGAACCGTGGCCACCTGGCTCGGCAACGCCGCAACGATGACCCAGCGCATCCTGCGCCGGCGCGCCAAGGACGACGGCGGCGAGCTGATGGCCGCCTTCAACCACTCCAGATCGGGCTCGAGCGCACCGCTCGCGGCCGTGGACCCCGCGGGGCGGGTCGTCCTCGCCGACGACATCGCGGGCGTGCTCCTCGGCATCCCGGGCTCCACGCCCGCACCCGATCCCGCGGTGCGCTGGAAACCGGAGCTACCCGAATTCATCCAGGCCGCCAAGTACGCCGCCGATCAGGCGGCGCGCAATCCCGACTGGGCCGGCTCGACGCAGATCTACACCCGGCTCACCAACGAACCGACGCCGATCAGCTTCCGGCCGGTGTTCCTGTCCGGGCACCTGGTCGGCAACGTCGTCTCGTTCGGCGTATCGGATGGGGACCCACTGCCCCGCGCGGGAGAGGACGTCCCGTCTCGCGCGCAGCCGCGTCGGATCGTCGCGGCACGCGAGAATCGTACGGTCCTGCTCAGGACCCCTGAGGTCTCCTTCGCCCAGTCGGACGGCAACGACGTGTGGCTGTCCACCGACGAAGGACTGTTGCGCTCCGCATCACTCGGCCTCGACCGGCTCGAAGCCGAGCTGACCGAATCCGGCTTCCTGCGGGTGCACCGCCAGTACGTCGTGAACCTCAGCCGGGTCCGCGGGGTGGAGCGCCGGGACAAGGGCGAGCTGGTCCTGGTCATGGACGGCCCGGCCGAGACGATGGTGCCGGTCTCCCGGCGGAACGCACCGACGGTGCGCCGGGCGCTGGAGATCTGACCCGGCGGACCGCGGGATTCTCAGCCCCGGTACCTGTGCACGTCGCAGACGCAGTACATGAGACGGCAGCTGAAGCATGCGGGCTTGTCGACGCACGTGATGCAGCGGCCGCAGTGCACCGGGTCGGTGTGCAGCGCGAACTCGTCCGGCCCGTAGCGCTCCCCGCAGTACAGGCACGGCAGATGCTCCTGGTGCTGGGGCACCGAAGATCGGGTCATCACATCACCGTTTGTTTCCGTCGTCGGCGGCTGAAACACCGAACCGGTGGTCGAGCCGTTCGCCGGAACGGCTCGACCACCGGTCGGTACACATCAGCGGGACCTACCTGTCACAGGTCACAGGGAGAACACGATCAGCGCGGCACCGTGTCCCTGCCCGGACAGGCCCGGGACGATGCCTTCCAGCCAGCCACCCCAGCCGACCGGTACCGCGATGTACTGCTTGCCATCGACCGTGTAGGTGCTCGGGCTGCTGTGGTGACCGCTGCCGCACTGGAAGCTCCAGAGCTTCTCGCCCGTCTCGGCGTGCAGCGCCAGGAACTCACCCGCCGGGGTGCCGGCGAACACCACGTTCCCCGCGGTGCTCATCGTCGACGCGGCCATCGGCATGCCGTCGAGCCGATACCGCCACTTCTCCTCACCGTGGGAGTCGAACGCGCTGACCGACCCGGCCATGTTGTCGATGTCGACCTCGACGGCGGCACCCCAGTAGGGCATGCCTTCCTTGAACTCGCGGCGCCGCCGGGTGGCCGTGGCACCCACGTCGGCCACCGGAACGTAAAACAGGTCGTGCTCAGGGTTGTACGAGGCGTGTGTCCACTCCTTCGCGCCGGCGGGGCCGGGGAAGAAGTGGCAGGGCTCGCCCTCCTTGTCCGGGTACTTCCGCGGCATGAACTTGCCGTCACGGGTGATGACGCCCCAGTCGATCCGGTCGACGAACGGGGTGACGTGCTGCAGCTCGCCGTTGGTCCGGTCGAGGACGAACATGTACCCGTTCTTGTCGAAGTGAGCGAGCAGCTTCTTGCCGTCCCGCTCGAACAGGGTCATCTCCATCGTGGAGTCGTAGTCCCAGAGGTCGTGCGGGGTGAACTGGTAGTGCCACTTGATCTCGCCCGTGTCCACGTCCAGGGCGACCACGCTGTCGGTGTAGAGGTTGTCCCCCGGCCGGACCTCGCCGTCGAAGTCGGGAGCCGGGTTCCCGGTGCCCGCGTAGTAGAGGTTCAGCTCCGGGTCGTAGGTGCCGGTGACCCAGTGGTTCCCACCGCCGCGCTGCCAGGCCTCGCCGTCGTCCGGCCAGGTCTCCGAGCCGGGCTCACCCGGCTTCGGCACGGTGTAGGTGCGCCAGCGCTGCTCGCCGGTCTCCAGGTCCCAGGCGTCGATGTGGCCGCGCACGCCGTACTCGCCACCGGCGGAACCGGTGATGAGGAAGTCCTTGATGACGAGCGGAGCGATCGACGCGCTCTCGCCGGCCCGCACGTCACCGATCGTCTTCTGCCAGACCTTCTGACCGTTGGTGGCGTCGAGCGCGACCAGCTGGGCGTTCTGGGTCACCATGTAGACCTTGCCGTTCGCCACCGCACAGCCGCGGTTCACGTTGGCACAGCAGAGCGTCACGTCGATCGGGACCGCATGCTTGTAGCGCCACAGCTGCTCGCCGGTCTTCGCGTCGAGCGCCCAGAGCCAGCCGTCCCAGCCGGTGACGAACATGATGCCGTCGACGACCAGCGGGCAGGCCTCGAACGCGTAGGTCGAGGTCGAGGCGATCATCCCGGTCGCGCTCGCCTGGAAGATCCAGGCGACCCTCAGGTCCTTGGCGTTCCCCGCATTGACCTGGTCGAGCAGGCTGTGCCGCTTGCCGTCGTAGTCGCCGTAGTAGGTGATCCAGTTATGGGACTCGCTGCGCGCCTCGAGGATGCGCTCGTAGTTGATCCCGCGCGTCACGTCCGGCGCGCTGTGCGGCAGCTTGGAGAGATTGCCGTGGTTGAACGCCTTGCCGGCGTCGACGTACTCGATGGTCATAGTGGTTCCTGCCCTTCTACGGCCGCGGCTGGGCGGGTCGGTCGAGCTTGGCCTCCGGCGGCACCTCGCCGGTCACGACGATGGCGGCGGTCAGCCCCCGGCCCTCGTCGTTGCCGGCGGGCGAGCCGTACCAGTAGCAGCCGGGACCATCCAGTTCGAGCGTCGCGCTGCCCTTGGAATGGTTCAGCAGGCCGATGAACTGCTTGTCGCCGTTGCTGGGCAGCAGGCAGGCGTGGGTGTTCTTGTCGTCGTTGATGATCGTCAGCTCGAGGATGCCGCCGTGCGGCATGATCAGGACCCCCGGCTCCCACACCATCGCGTCCTCCGGGATCCTGATGGTCGCCTCCATCGTCCCGTCGGGACGCTCGACCGCCTTGGCGATCGAGCCGGTCCCGAGCACGGCGCCGATGGTCGCCTTGTTCTGTCCGCTGATTTCGGACAGGAGATCCTCTCGTTCCTGGGCGATCGTCATCGAACTCCACCTCCTCTTCATCGAGAAATGAGCACATCGGCTGGTTCGCGGAATTGCCTGCGAGTGAACGCTGCGCCACGCTCCAGCTTGATGCGGCACGCCGGTTACAGACGCGGATTCTGTTCTCTGCCGCAGAACCTGTAACTGATCAGTACGCTACCCCGGGATGAGCCATTCCGGAATCCCGCACCGCTACCCGGGCCGAATCCACCGTTCGCCCGGAAGTACATACCGTTCGTACCGGCCGCGTCGGCGGGCCGGAACGGACCCGGGAATCACCCGGAACAATCAGATGTCCCATACAGCTCAGGCCAGATCGAACCGGTCGAGTTCCATGACCTTCACCCATGCCGCGACGAAGTCCCGGACGAACTTGCCCCCCGCGTCGTCGCTCGCGTACACCTCCGAGAGCGCCCGCAGCTCGGAGCTCGAACCGAAGACGAGGTCGACGCGGCTCGCGGTCCACGTGACGTCGCCGGTGCCCGCGTCGCGGCCCTCGTAGATCGCCTCGGGGCCGTCCCCGTGCCGCCTCGGCGCCCACTGCGTCCCCCCGTCCAGCAGGTTGACGAAGAAGTCGTTCGTCAACGATCCCGGCGTCGAGGTCAACACCCCCACCGGGGAACCCCGGTGGTTGGCGCCGAGCACCCGCAGCCCGCCGATCAACACCGTCATCTCGGGCGCGCTCAGTGTCAGCAGACTCGCCCGCTCCACCAGCAGATGCTCCGACGGCACGCCACAGTCGGCGCCCAGGTAGTTCCGGAAGCCGTCCGCCCTGGGCCGCAACGCCCCGAACGACTCGACGTCGGTCCACTCCTGGGTCGCGTCGGTGCGTCCCGCGCGGAACGGAACCTCGATCTCGTGGCCACCGGCCCCGGCGGCGTGTTCCACCGCGGCACACCCACCGAGCACGATCAGATCGGCCATCGAGATCCGCTTGCCTCCCGGAGCAGAGGCGTTGAACCGCTCCTGGATCGCTTCCAGCACGGGCAGGACGGCATCCAGCTGCTCGGGCTCGTTGACCTCCCAGCCGCGCTGCGGATCGAGCCGGATCCGTGCCCCGTTCGCCCCGCCCCGCTTGTCGCTGTCGCGATACGTCGACGCCGACGCCCACGCCGTGGCGACGAGCTGGGCCACTGTCAGGCCGGATCCGAGGATCTCGAGTGCGAGGGCGGCGACGTCGTCGGCGTCCACCACGTCGTGGTCCGCCACCGGCACCGGGTCCTGCCAGATCAGCCGTTCGGCCGGGACGAGCGCGCCCAGGTACCGGTCGATCGGGCCCATGTCGAGGTGCGTCAGCTTGAACCAGGCCCGTGCGAACGCGTCCTCGAACTGGTCCGGATGCTCCAGGAAGCGCCGTGAGATCGCCTCGAAGGTCGGGTCCTCCCGAAGGGCGAGGTCCGTGGTGAGCATGACCGGACGGTGTGTCGTGTCCGGGTCGAAGGGGTCCGGCACGGTGCCCTCGCCCTGACCGTCGCTCGGGATCCACTGCCACTGGCCGGCCGGGCTGAGCTCGATGTCCCACGCGGACATGAAGAGCGTCTCGAAGAACGTGTGGTCCCACTGGACGGGCGTGCGCGTCCACATGCCTTCCTGCCCGCTGGAGACCGTGTCCGCCCCGATGCCGCAGCCGTGCCCGCCGAGCCAGCCCAGGCCCTGCGCGGCCAGCGGTGCGGCCGCCGGCTCGGGGCCCCCGGTCACGTTCGGGTCCGCCGGGCCGTGTGTCTTGCCGACGGTGTGCCCGCCCGCGATGAGCGCCACCGTCTCGTCGTCGTTCAGCCCCATCCGGCTGAAGGTCTGGCGGATGTCGCGGGCCGAGAGCACCGGATCCGGATTGGTGGCCGGTCCCTGCGGATCGACGTAGACGAGCCCCATCGCGGTGGCCGCGAGCGGATCGTCGAGCTCGTGCAGGCCGCGGTACCGCTCCTCGGCCAGCCACTTGCGTTCCGGCCCCCAGTACGTCTCGTCGGGCTCCCACACCTCCGGGCGACCGCCGCCGAACCCGAAGGTCGTGAAGCCCATCGACTCCAGTGCCCGGTTGCCGGCGAAGACCATCAGGTCCGGCCAGGAGATCCGGCGCCCGTACTTCTGTTTCACCGGCCACAACAACCGGCGCGCCTTGTCCAGGTTGCGGTTGTCCGGCCAGCTGTTGAGCGGGGCGAAGCACAACATCCCGGCGCCTGCACCGCCTCTGCCGTCACCGACGCGGTAGGTACCGGCGGAATGCCAGGCCATGCGCAGTACGAGCGGACCGTAGTGTCCGAAATCGGCAGGCCACCAGTCCTGCGACGTCGTCAGCACCTCGTCGATGTCCCGGGCCAGCTCGTCGAGATCCAGCGATTTGAATCGATCGGCGTATCCGGCGTCCGCGGGCCGGTGCCTGCGCAACGGGGTCAGGTCGACACGGTGTGGCCACCATCCGCAGGCACGGCCGCTCTCCGCCTGCTCGCGGGTGCTGTCCAGGATCCGGTCGTAGGTGCGGTAGACGTACGTGTCGGGATGCTCGGGCATCGTTGTCCTCCCCGATCGGCCGACGGCGACATCGCCATTGCCGGCCACCCTGAACCGCTCGAACCGCCACGAGAGAGTCGACGCAAGGCAGGCGCCTTGCGTCGACTCAGCCGAACAGAACGAGCCCTGGAGCTCCTGCCGTCAGCCCCGGTGGAAGTACCCGGTGACCTCAGCGCACACCTCGAGGACCGTGTACTCCGGAGTTTCCCACTTCATTTTCTTCCTCCTCGCTGTCGAGATCCGCGCGAACCCGAGAAATACGCCACGATTTCCGCGGTCCCGAACGACCTTCCTCGACCGCACGGAGCCGCCGCAACAGACCTCGAATCAATGGCCTGCAATCGGTGCCGAACGGCGGCTCGGGGCCCACGAGTGGAGGGGACGCCGGCATCGGCGGCCCGCGGCACGTACCGGAAGTCCACACCGGCCTCGTTTCCCCTCGGGCGGCCTCGGGCGGCCTCGTCGCCGCAAGCTGCTCGACGAGCCATAAAGACTTCCACTGCAGCTATAAAGACTTTCCATGTCGGCCCCACCGAGCCCGCGCATAGACTGCCGCTGTGCGCATCTACCTCGGTTCCGACCACGCAGGGTTCGAACTCAAGAACCATTTCGTCGGGCACCTCACCGCCCTCGGCCACGATGTGGTCGATGTCGGCCCCCACGCGTACGACGCCGACGACGACTACCCGACGTTCTGTGTCGAAGCGGCGCGGCGGGTCGTCGCCGACGGGGGCAGTCTCGGCCTCGTCATCGGCGGTTCCGGCAACGGGGAGCAGATCGCCGCGAACAAGGTGCCCGGCGCCCGTGCCGCACTGACGTGGAACGTCGACACCGCCCGGCTCGCCCGCCGGCACAACAACGCGCTGCTCGCCGGGATCGGCGCCCGGATGCACCCGGTCGAGGAGGTCGAGCGCATCGTGGACGCCTTCCTCACCACGGAGTTCGAGGGCGGTCGCCACCAGCGCCGGATCGCGCTGTTGACGGAGTACGAGCGCACCGGCGAACCGCCCACGCTGCCCGGAGAATGATCACTGCCGCGGAGGCGGCCTTGGAAGTACTGAACTGTAACCCTCACATTCCGTACTGGGTTGGGGGTCCGCCCCTGGCCGGATCGCTCCCACCGCCTCAGGAGGCTGTCCATGTCGCACGCACCCGACTCCGCTGACATCATCGTCGTCGGCGGGACCGGTGACCTGGCGATGCGCAAGCTGCTCCCCGCTCTGCACCACCGTGACCGAGCCGGTCAGCTCGCCGACGACACCCGAATCTTCGCGGTCTCCCGCGCAGGGCTCGATCACGCCGGCTACCGCGACAAGGTCACCGCGGAGCTGCGGGCCGTGGCTGGGGGTTGGTCCAACGACCCGGCCTCCCCCGATCACCGATTCCTGACTCGGTTACACCACATCACTCTCGATGTCACCGACCCGGAGGGATGGGGCGACCTCGTCGACCTGCTCGGACCGCCCGATCACCGGATTCGGGTGCTGTACCTGGCCTGCGCGCCGCGACTGTTCGGCCCGGTCTCGGTCCGCGCGCGAGACAACGGCCTGGTCGACGAGCGGTCCCGGGTCGTCCTGGAGAAACCGCTCGGTCACGATCTGACCTCCGCGCGCCGGATCAACGACGAGGTCGGGGCCGTGTTCACCGAGGACCAGATCTTTCGCATCGATCACTACCTGGGCAAAGAGACGGTGCAGAACCTGCTGGTGCTGCGGTTCGCCAACAGCCTGTTCGAACCGCTCTGGAACGCCACCGGCATCGACCATGTGCAGATCTCGGTGGCCGAGTCGGTCGGGGCCGGCAACCGCGCCGACTACTACGACGGCTCCGGTGCGCTGCGCGACATGGTGCAGAACCACCTGTTGCAGCTGCTGTGTCTGGTCGCGATGGAACCGCCGGCAGGCCTGGACCGCGACGACGTCCGCGACGAGAAGCTCAAGGTGCTCCGCGCGCTCGCCCCGATCTCCGGCGAGGACGTGCACCGCCACACCGTCCGTGGCCAGTACGGGCCCGGTCTCGTCGACGGCACCGCGGTGCCCGGCTACCGGGCTGAGCTCGAGCAGGCTGGCGCCGAGCCCTCCGGCCCCAGCGGCACCGAGACCTTCGTGGCACTGCGCGCCGAGGTGCAGAACTGGCGCTGGGCCGGAGTGCCGTTCTATCTGCGCACCGGTAAGCGGATGGACCGACGGGCCTCGGAGATCGTGGTCCAGTTCCGTCCGGTCCCGCACTCGGTGTTCCCTCAGCTCGACGGCGCCACCGCTCCGCCCAACCGACTGGTGCTTCGGCTGCAACCAGACGAGGGCGTCCGGCTGCATCTGGCCGCCAAGCACCCGGGACCAGGCGGTATTCGGCTGCACCCGGCGGCGCTCGACCTCAGCTTTGCCGATACCTTCAACCAGCGTCTGCCCGACGCCTACGAGCGGCTGCTCATGGACGTCCTGCGCGGCAACCCGACCCTGTTCATGCGCCGCGACGAGATCGAGGCCGCCTGGACCTGGGTCGAACCCATCCTCGATGCCTGGCGCGGAACCCCCCGTGGCCCCCGCCCGTACCCGGCCGGCACCTCCGGCCCCGTCGCCGCCACCGCACTGATCGAGCGCGACGGCCGCACCTGGCACGGCGACGAAGGCGAGTGACCCGAACCGGCCACCTCCACTTCTCCGGCCGGTCGACCGGTGCATCTGGTGCACGTGCTGCCCGTCATCCGTCCCCACGAGAGGACCGACGGGACATGACCAGCTTCTTTCCCCAACTTCCGACGGCCCGATCTGCACCCGACGGTGTGCGCGGTGATCGCCCGTCTCCGCGCCCGTAACGTCCCGGCGCTCGGCCTACCTGCACCAGGTCCGCGAGGCGGCGGCCTGCCGCGAGCAGGGCCGGTCCGGTCCGGCCTGGGCTGCGCTCATCTCGCCCACGGCGTGGGGGCCTGCGGAGGTCACGATCGATCGCGCTTGCTCGTCCTCGGCCGGGACGGGGCCCCTGCGCGCGTCGCGGTCGTGACCTCCTACAACAACATGCTCTCCGCGCACCAGCCCTTCGCCGATCACCCAGAGATGATCAAGATGGCGGCGCGCGATGCCGGCGGGGTTGTGCAGGTCGCCGGCGGTGTGCCGCCATGTGCGACGGCACCACCCAGGGCCGGGCCGGTATGGAGCTGTCGTTGTTCAGCCGCGATGTCATCGCACAGGCCGGGCGCGGCGACCGGGCCTGCACGGTGCGCTGCTGGCCACACGAGCGGCCGGGCACACCCACGTCCATCTCGACGGCACCCTGATCCGCACCGATCGCTCCAGGGCCCTCGGGCCCAACGCCGGGATCGATCTGTGGTGGTCGGGCGAACACCACCGCCACGGCGCGAACATCCAGCTCCTCACCGCATCTGACGGGTGGCCGCTGTGGACCTCGCCGGTCCGTCCCGGCCGGGAGCACGACACCACCTGCGCCCGCACCCACCACGGACTCCTCGACACCCTCGACGACTGGACCGACCAAACCCACGTCGTGCTCGCCGACCTCGGCTACGAGGGCGAGAGCACCTTCGAAGGCCCCGCCGGCACCTTCCGGCAACGCACCGAGCTGTCCGCCGCCCAACGCGACATCCTCACCAAGCTGGGCGTCGACACACCGAAGAAGATCATCGAACTCGGGCGACCTGCAACGCCCTGACCAGCACGAACACCACCGCCTGGACAACACCTGTCCAGGCAGTTTCTCGCGTTCCCCCGGGTCACACCCTAGATTCCGTGTCCAGGGTCAACATCAGCTGCGGAACCCGAGACCAGTACCCGCCGGCCCGGGCGGCATCGGTCAATGGCAGCGGCAGCGGCAGCCGGGCCCACTAGCGCTCGCAGAACACCCGGATCGCGCCCGGCCCGAGGCTCTCGCAGATGCGTTGCAGCCCGGCCGGGTCGTCGCTGGTGGTGAACCCCCGTTGTCCAGCTCGGTGAACCCGATCCGCGCCGCCGCGGCGGCGCGCTTGGCGTACTCGTGCCCGTTCAGCCAGATTTGACCGGGTACGGGAAGTACGCGCAGACCTTGACGAACGCCGGCCCGAATGCATCGTCGACCAGGTAGAAGTAGTACGCGGTGCCCGGCGGTCGGCCTTGTGATAGCCGAACCGGGGCAGCCCGCCACCGTCGGCATCCGGGTGATAGGTGCTCCCGGTGAACACTCGCTGGAGCTCCTGGGCCAGCCCGATCGGGGCTACCCCGGTCCGGCCTTCGCGGACGAGCCGGTCCAGGTGCGGGCGCATCACGTCGAGTTGCGTTCGCTCTTGGCGAAGCGGATCACCGGGACATCGGCGGTCGCGGCGAACTCGGTGACCGTTTTGCGGAACCGCAGCCCGATCTTTCCAGAGTCGCCGGGGACGGGATCGGGAACCCCAGATGGTGGTCAAGAAGTTGACCACCTGGCCGGACACCTGCAGGTTGTGCGCCCACCCGTTGAGATAGATCCGGTCGAAGCACTCCAGATCCAGGCCGACGTGCCCGTCGAGGACGTCGTCCACGGTCACGACACGGGTCGTCATGACACACCTCCGACGGCGTCAGCTCAGCCTCCACTGAACTCAGGGTGCTTCATCCACACAGGTCAGAGCCCCAATCCAAGCCATTCGGGTTGGGGCTCAGCCGTTACTCGGGAGAAGAACACCTAAGGACGATTCGGCGAAGCCATTACGCCCACCGCCATGACAGGGGCGACGCGCGGTCAATGGCCGTCCTCGGCCAGATAGACTTGGTCGGCGAAGCCGTCGAGCGCTGCGACGCAGTTCTGCAGCGCCTCCTCGGCCGCAGCCCGTCGGCGGGCCCCGAGCGAGTCCCGGAGGCGGACCTTGTCGAACCAGCCCCGGAGCTTGGTGAGGTCCTCGTCGTTCTCCTCCAGCTCCGCGTAGGTGAACTTCTCGGCGGCGGCCTCCTTGTCGATCTCGGCCCGAAACCCGCGGCAGCGGTCAACGATCTCCTCGTACTCCTCGTCGCGCGCGGTGTTGTAGGTCGCGACGACCTCGCCCGCACCGGCCAGGACCTCGCACCGCATCAGGTGTGCCGTGCCGCCCAGCTCGGTGATGTCCTTGCGCAGCGAGCGGAGCACACGCTCGTGGACCGTCGACTCGGGCAGCACCGCGACCGAGTTCTGCAGGTAGACCGCGCCGATGCTCTTCAGTCTCCGCCACACGCCCGCGCGCAGCCGACTCGGTTCGCGCGGGATCCGGTAGACGAGCAGCAGCCAGCCCGAGGGGCAGGTCTCGTCGTCGGAGGCGTCTTCGATCACCTGCTGCACCTTGCCACCCCGTAACCGGTCACGTCATCGACCACCGAAGTCCGGCGGCGTCCATCGCCGAGCGGCCCCACGAGGTCCATGCCCCAGACCGAATGGGTGCCCCGGACGAGAAACCGGAAATGCGCGCGGTGTGACGTACAGAAACTAACCACGGTTAGTACTAATTGATGACCGGCGAACGATTGCCGGCACCCCCGCCCGCGGGTTCACCCATTCGTATCGACGCGGTAACGGATCCCCGCCCGTTTACCGGAGTCGCCCGGTGGTCACGGATCGACCCTCGTTCGTCCTCGGGGCGTTGATGGGGCCGAAAATTTCGATCAACATCTCAGCGACAGAAAGATGACGGTTCCATCCGGGAGAGGGGTGCATGGTCGCGTCCACCGGGCGAACGTCCGTCGACGCGGTGATGACCACTGCACGGCGCCGAAGTCGATCCGATCCTGAACCACGAATCATCCAGATCGGCACAGCAGGTTCGTGCCAACGATTCCTCATCCATTTCGATCCGTTCCGGGCATACCGAAACATGCTCTCATCCGATTCCGCACCATCCACAACCGGGAGGCGACGTTGATACGTGTCGGTAGTTCGGAGAGGGAACGGGGCTGTGCTGCCATCATCGCTGTGCTCGGCACTCCACCGTCCCGCGGTGGAGTCGAACTGGGCGCGCTGCGGAACGCGGCGGACCTGGTCGAGGTCCGGGCAGACGTTCTGGGGGAGATCGACCCGTCCTGGCTGCGGTGCCGTTTCGGCGGCCGTCTCGTGTACTGCCTGCGCAGCCGTGACCGCGGTGGCAGGTTCGAGGGCCCGACGGACGTGCGGCATGCCCGCCTGCTCGCCGCGGCCGAGCGCTACGACGTGGTCGACCTGGAAGCCGACCACGATCTGGTCCCCGAGCTGCTCACCCGCATCCCGGCGCACCGGCGTCGCATCTCCTGGCACGGATCCGCCGCCGAGCACGGCACGCTCCATCAGCGGTTCGGCCGCATGGCCGACGCGGGAGCCGCGCTCTACCTGCTCACCACCGCCGTCTCCCGGGCCGAGCAGGCGTTGGCGCCGCTGCGGTTCCTCCACGCCCTCGGGCGGTCGGACGTCACGGCGTTCGGTACCGGCGCGGCCGGGTTCTGGAGCCGTCTGCTGGCCCCCTGGCTCGGTGCCCCCGTCGTGTTCGGCGGGCTGGACGGCGACGACCCCGAGGTGCCCACCGTCGACCAGCTGGTGGGCGACTACGGCTTCCCCCGTCTGCGTCCGCTCGACACCGTGAACGGCATCGTCGGCCGCTCGGTACTGGCATCGAAGTCGCCGCGCGCACACAACGCCGGCTACCGCGCGCTCGGCATCCCCGCTCTATACCTGCCCTTCCAGGTGGAGGATTTCGCGGCCTTCTGGAACGAGGTGGCCGAGTCCGGCCTGACCGCACTCGGCACCCCGATGCGCGCGGCCACCGTGGTGTCCCCGCACAAGGAGGCGGCCCTGGCCACCGCCGGTACGGCGAGTCCGGCGGCACGCGGTTGCGGGGCCGCGAACTCCCTCGTGCGACGGGGGAGTTCCTGGCGGGCCGACACGTCCAACAGCCCCGCGATCAGCACGGCGCTGGCCGGTGTCGACGAGCCCGTCTCCGGCCGCAGGGCCGCGGTGATCGGCTGCGGCGGTGCCGGCCGCGCCGCCGCCCTCGCGCTCGCCGGGTGCGGCGCCGAGCCGGTGCTGGTCAACCGCGACCGCGGCCGCGGACGGTCGGTCGCCGAGATGCTCGGCCTCAGATTCATTCCCCTCGACGAGTTCCGCGCGGACCGATACTCGCTCCTCGTACACGCGACGCCGATGACTGACCGGGCACCCTTCCGGCCGGCCGAGCTGCCCGACGACGCGGTCGTCGTGGACATGGTCTACGCCCCTGACGAGACCGCGGTCAGCAGCGAGGCTCGCGAGCGCGGACTCGCCGTCGTCGACGGGTGGGACGTGCTGCTCGCCGACGCCGGCTGCCAGTTCCACCTCATGACCGGACGGCACATCCCGACCGAGCAGACCCGAGCGTTGCTGCAGGCCGGGCGAACCCCCCGGGGCGGCGATGTCCGATCTCACTGACAGGCCCGGGTCACCTACGGCTGGAAAGGATCATCGAGTGGGCATCGACCGTACCTCGGAGGCGACGTGGCTGGAGACCCTCGCCCCTCGGCACCGGGAACTGCTCGCACGCGTCGGCGACATCGCCGACGCGTGCGCCGAACGAGCGGACGAGTACGACCGCGCGGCGGCGTTCCCGAGCAAGGACTTCGACGACCTGGCGGCCGCCGGGCTGAACGCGGCCACCGTCCCCGTCGAGCACGGCGGTCTGGGGCTCGGCCCGCTCCATGGCGACACGCTCCCGCTGTGGCTGATGACCAAGCAGCTGGCCAAGGCCGACCTCTCCCTCGGCCGGTGCTGGGAGGGGCACACCAACTCGCTCGTGCTCCTCGACGCGCTGGCCTCCGAACGGCAGCGGGCCCGCTGGTTCGAAGGCATCGTGCACGGCGGAGAGAAGTGGGTCGCCTGGAGCGGTGAGCCGCAGGCGCGCAAGCCGGGCGAGCGCACCGCGTTCGGCACGATCATCACCGAGGCCGACGGGGGCTGGGTCCTGGAGGGCACCAAGGCCTTCGCTACCAGCGCGACCGGCGCGGACCGGGCCATCCTCCTGGTCAACACCGCGGGGCCCGGCGGCGCCCGGCACGCGGACGGCCCGGCCGAGGGGTTGCTCCTGCTGGCGTGCGACCTCTCCGATCCCTCGGTCACCGTCGACGAGTCGTGGTGGGACCCGATCGGCATGCGCGCCACCGCGAGCCATGTGGTGACGTTCGACGGGACCTTCCTGCCCGACGCGGACGTGATCGGGGAACCGGGCGCCTACCTGCACCAGGGCTGGCAGAGCGCCTTCACCCCGCACTACGCGGCCAGCTTCCTCGGCGCCGCCGAGGGCGCCTTCGACTACGCGCTCGAGTACCTGCTCCGGCAGGACAAGACCGCGGACCCCTACGTCCAGCAGCGCGTCGGGAGCATGGCGGTCAACATCGACACCGCACACCTCTGGCTGGCCCACGTGGCCCGGCTCTGGGACAGCGGGCACCGGCGCGAGGCCCGGAGCGCCGGCAACCGCGCCCGCCACCTCGTCGAACACCTCGCGCTGGAGACCGTCGACCACTGCGTCCGCGCCTGTGGGGCCCGCAGCCTGGTGCGGCCCAGCCCCGTGGAACGGCTCCTGCGCGATCTGACCTTCTACGCGCGCCACGACAACGACGACCACGTCCTGGCGACGATCGGGCGGGCAGCGCTCGGGTACACCCACGACTCCTCGTTCTTCAAACCCTGACCGGGTCCGCCACGCCCTGACCGAACACCGCGCGTGCCCGAGAGAACGACCGCACGTCGACCCTGACAGGAGATCTCGTGTCGATCGCCTCCGGTCCGTCCACCCCGGCAGGTACGGGAGACGGGCCCGGGAACGCCCCCCGTGGCTATCGCAGGCGGGTGATCAGCTCCGCGTCGGTGGCCCTCGCCATGACCGCACCGGGACAGACCGCCGCCGTCTCGGTGTTCGTCGACCCGCTGATCGCATCCCTCGAGGTGCCCCGATGGTCGGTGGCCACGGCCTATGCGATCGGCTCGCTGGCAGGGGCGCTGGCGATGCCGTGGCTGGGGAGGATGCTCGACCGCTTCGGGCCACGCCGCGTCATGGCCGTCATCGGATGCTGTTTCGGGGCGATCCTGCTGGCGGCCGCCACCGTCACCGAGATCGTCGGGTTGACGGCGGCCTTTGTCGGCATCCGCATCGGTGGGCAGGGCGCTCTGAGCCTCGCGGCCACCACCGCGGTCGCGGTCTACATGCAGCGACGCAGGGGACTCGCGATCGGCATCGTCACCGCAGTGGGCACGTCGGTGATCTCGCTGGCTCCGCTGGGGCTCGAGCACCTCATCAGTGATCTCGGGTGGCGCACGGTGTGGCAGCTGCAGGGGTGGGCCGTCCTCGCCGTGACCGTGCCCGCTGCGCTGTTGGTCCTGCCACGGCGGGTGCGCACCAGCGGCGACCTCGCGGTGGGCACAGGCCCCCCTGGAGACCTGACACCCAGTGGGCCGGAGCCCGGGACGCCGGCCGGAGCCATCAGCTCCGCCGCCGACCGGACCCTACGGCAAGCCGGGCGGACCTCGGTCTTCTGGATCGTCATCGCGGGGACCGGCGTGTGCAGCCTGGTCACCACCGCCCTGACTTTCCACCAGGTGTCACTGCTGGGGGAGCGTGGTCTGAGCGTCGCCGAGGCGGCGGCCAACTTCGTGCCGCAGCTGTTCGCCGGGCTGTTCGTCAGCTTTCTGTTCGGCTGGCTGGCCGACCACGTCGGCGACCGCGCACTGATCGTCGCCGTGATGGTGATGCTCGCCCTCGCCACCGTCGGCGCCGGAGGCGTGCGCCCGGGTTGGACTGCCGTCGTCTACGGCCTGGCACTCGGCGCCAGCATCGGCGGGATCCGCACCCTGAAGGGGGTCGTGTTCAACGAGGGCTTCGGTTCCGGTCACCTCGCTACCCTGCGCGGCACGGTGCACGCGGTGATCATCGGCGCCTCCGCGCTGGGCCCGCTCGTCCTCGCACTGGGAAGGGTGTGGTCGAGCTCGTACCAGCCGACGCTCCTGGTCCTGTGCCTGCTGCCCGCACTGGTGGTCGTGGCGGTGTACCTGACCAGGCCGGTCGGGCCCGCCTCCCGGCGCCAGACCGCGCCGAGGTCGGCCGCCCCGAGAAGAGCAGCGCGCCGCGGCCCCGCTGGGCGGCTACGACTCGGACGATCGTGACCAGGGTGCGGCCCGTCGACGGCGTCCCAGCGGCATCGGCCGGCCTGGGAGAACTCGGCCGCCATCGCACCAGACCGTTGCAAAATTGCGATCGCGTCAGCGAAGATCGTTACGGGCATAGATCACAACCAGCCGTCCCGGGGCCGTCCCGTAGCGCCCGGAAACCATGGGGGGCGTCATCGGGTCGCAGAACACAATGCTTGACCTGGCGGTCACCGGCCACAGGTCGGCTCTGTTCCCACGGGCTCCGGGCCGCTCCTCGGTGCATTCGTAGCCCGCGGGATCACCCGGTGACGCCTCGGGCGTCACGCCGGAGAAAATCGGTCCGACCCTGTTGGTCGGCCCTGCGGGACCGTTCGCCTCCTGATCACCGGATCCGGCGCACTGTGGCCCGGTCCGGCGCCAGACGACAACGTAAACGATCATGTTCAGGATGGAGCTTGCTCAACGATGAGTAGTCGAATCGGAAACCGTGGGAGACGTGGAATCGGAACGGTCTCCTTACTGGCCGCCGTTCTCTTGTTGGTCACGGCGTGCGCAGGGGGAGGCGGCGGCGACACGGCCGGGGCCACCCGGCCCATCGCGCACGACATGGGAGAGACCATGGTGCCCGACCGGCCCCAGCGGGTCGTGGCGCTCGAGTTCCCCTACGTGGACATGCTGGCTTCTCTGGACGTGAGCCCGGTCGGCGTGGTCGACGACGGAGATCCGGAGAACCTGATCCCGCAAGTGCGGGAGAGGATCGGCGAGTGGCAGTCGGTCGGGACCCGGGCGGAGCCCGACCTGGAGCAGATCGCGCACCTCCAACCCGATTTGATCATCGCCGACAACGATCGTCACGCGGGGATCTACGAGGAACTGAGTGCGATCGCACCCACAGTCGTGTTCACGGTCCGGTACTCCGGGTACCAGGAGACCCTGGACGTGACCCGGAAGGTCGCGGAGGCCCTCAACAGGACAGACGAGGCGAACGCAGAGATAGACCGCCTTGACGGAAGACTGGACGCGTTCGCCCGGACGGTTCCCGAAGGCGACAACCGCCAGGCCCTTGCCATCATCCCCCGGGAACGCGGTACCGCACAGATCCAGGGGAAAGGGTCCTACGTGGCCGACGTCCTCGAACGGGTGGGGGTGCCGTATGCACCGGAAGCGGCAGCGTTCCCCGCGGACTCGGACTCCTCCTCGGTCGGATTAGAAGGCCTGGCAGAAATCGACCCCGACGTTCTGTTCGTCATGACCGACGCAGAGACCACGATGGACGACTGGGAGGGATCAGAGGTCTGGCAGAGTCTGCGCGCTGTGCGAACCGGGGACGTCTATCCGGTCGACCGCGCGTTGTGGACCCGTTCCAGGGGCCTGGTCTCGATGGAACTGATCGCAGAAGAGGGCACCGGAATGCTGTACGGCCGAGCTCCGGAGGGAGGCGGTGCGGCGGGCGTCGATCCGGGAACCGGTGGTCCGTCGAACTGACCGATCTGAATCAGGCAGGCTCATCTCAGTGTTGCGATCGCGGTACGCGCTGCTTCTCGGGCTGGTGGTCTGCACGGCGGTGCTGGTCGTGGGCTTGGTCGCCAGCATCCACTTCGGGGCGGCCCGGATCGGCGTGATGGACGTGGTGCGGGCATTCGCCGACTACGACGGTTCGCGGGACGACCTCATCATCCGCACGATCCGGGTTCCACGTGCACTCGGTGCGGCGCTGGTCGGAGCCAGCCTGGCTGTGGCCGGTGCGATCATGCAGGGGCTCACGCGCAACCCGTTGGCGGATCCGGGCATCCTCGGAATCAACGCCGGAGCGGCTTTCGCTGTGGTGACGGCGGTGTTCGTGTTCGGGACGACGTCGTTGTCGACGTACGCGCTGGTCGCCTTCGTCGGAGCGGCGGTCGCGGCCACGCTGGTGTACGGGATCGGTTCGGGGGGGCGCGGCGAGATGGGCCCGATGCGGCTGGCCGTCGTCGGGGCAGCGGTGGCGGCACTGCTGTCGTCGTTCACGACGGCGATGCTGATACTCAGCGAGCAGACCCTGGACACGATTCGGTTCTGGCTGGCCGGGTCGCTGCTCGGCCGCGACCTGGCGTTGCTGCAGCAGATATCGCCGTACGTCTGCGTCGGACTCCTGCTCTCGCTGGCGCTGAGCCGTCGGATCACGGCACTGATGCTCGGTGACGAGGTGGCCACCGGGCTGGGGCAGACGACCGGGCTCACGAAGTCTCTTGCCGCGCTCTCGGTGGTGCTGCTCGCGGGCAGCGCCGTCGCCGTGGCAGGTCCGGTGGGCTTCATCGGGCTCGTCGTGCCACACGCCGTGCGCTTCTTCGTCGGTCTGGACTATCGCTGGATCCTGCCCTACTCCGCAGTCGTCGGAGGGATCGTGCTCCTGGGTGCCGACATCGTCTCGCGTATTGCACTACGGCCGCAGGAGATCCCGGTCGGCGTAACGACCGCCCTCATCGGCGCGCCGTTCTTCATCTATCTGGCGCGATCCAAGGCACGGCGGTAGATGGGTCGCCTGATGTCGATCGTCTCCCGTCTGACCACCGGTGAGGCCACACTCCGAGCCGGACCGGTCTCACTGAAGCTGGACCTGCGCGCGACCCTGATCTTCGTCGTGCTGTGTCTGATCGTGTTCGCCGGGGTGGTGGTGAATGTCGGCTACGGCGCTTATCCGGTGCCGCCGTCGGCGGTCGTGCGCACGGTTCTCGGTCTCGGGGACGACGACGGTCAAGCCTTCATCATCAACACCGTCCGGCTGCCACGTGCACTGGTCGCCGTGGCCGTGGGGGCCGCACTGGCTGTGAGCGGGGCGATACTGCAGGGACTAACGCGCAACGGCCTCGCCGCGCCCGATATCGTCGGTGTCAACGCCGGGGCGTCGTTGGCGGCGGTGAGCCTGATCGTGGCCGTGCCGTCGGCCTCCGCGGCATATCTGCAGCCGGCGGCATTGGGCGGCGCCTTCATCGTGGCTGCGTTGCTGTACGTGCTGGCTTGGAGGGGAGACAGCTCGCCGGTCAGACTCGTGCTCGTCGGTATCGGGCTCGGCGCGACCGCCGGCGCCGGCACGACATTCATGATCACCTTCGGTGAGGTGCAACAGGTCTCTCTCGCCCTGATCTGGCTCACCGGAAGCATCTACGGCCGCGGCTGGGACGAGCTGTACTCGTTCCTGCCGTGGTTGCTACTCTTTCTCTCGCTGGCGTTGTTCCTCGCCCGCCACCTCAACGCCTTGAACCTCGGCGACGATGTCGCACACGTCATAGGCGTGCCCGTCAGGAGGACGCGTGCGCTACTCCTGCTGACGAGCGTGGTGCTGGCCGGCACCGCGGTGGCCACAGCCGGGACGATCGGGTTCGTCGCGTTGATGGCCCCACACATCGCCCGCCAGATGGTCGGCTCGTCCCACGGCAGCCTCATCCCTGTGGCCGCGGCGACCGGAGCAGCGATCGTCGTCGGCGCGGACCTCGTCGGTCGAGCCGTCCTCCCGCAGGTGGAGATCCCGGCCGGAATCGTCACCGCGATGCTCGGTGCGCCCTTTTTCATCTACCTGCTCTACAGGAGCAGGAACACATAGACCTCGAGACCCGATCGTCGAGAGAACGCCGGAGGACATGTGTACCTGAGAGGGAGTCGAGAGCCGTGAGCAAGCTCAGGACCGAGCGAATCTGGCTCGCCTACGAGGAGAGGACCGTACTGGCCGATCTCTCGGTGGACGTGCCGCAGGGTCGGATCACCTCGATCGTCGGTCCGAACGGCTGCGGGAAGTCGACTCTGCTGCGTGCGATGGCTCGCCTGCTGAAGCCCCGCACCGGCACCGTCTACCTCGACGGCGAGGCCATAGCCAACCTCGCCACCCGCGATGTCGCGAAGAGATTGGGCGTGCTACCCCAGGACCCACGGGCCCCGGAGGGACTCACCGTCCGCGAGCTGGCCTCCCAGGGTCGTTACCCGCACCAGAGTTTCCTCCGGCAGTGGTCGAAGTCCGACGAGCGGGCCGTCGCCCACGCACTGGAGATCACGGGCGTGGACGAGTTCGCCGACCGGCCGTTGGACACGTTGTCCGGTGGCCAGCGTCAGCGTGCCTGGATCTCCATGGCCCTGGCCCAGGAGACCGACACGCTGTTGCTGGACGAGCCCACCACCTTTCTGGACATGGCCCATCAGCTCGAGGTACTCGAACTGCTCGCCCGTCTGAACCGCGAGGAGAAACAGACTTCCGTCATGGTGCTGCACGACCTGAACAGCGCCGCGCGCTACTCGCACCACATGATCGCCCTCTGCGAGGGCGCGGTCCACGCCGCCGGACCGCCGCACGAGGTCGTCACCTCGCGCGTGATCAGGGACATCTTCGGCGTCGAGGCCGACATCATCTACGACCCGCGGAACGGCAGCCCGCAGTGTCTGCCCTACCGGCTGCTCAGGGCTGCCGAGGACTGACGTCGTGCGGTGGGCCGCAGGAACCTCGACGCCGATGACCTGTGGGACGGTGGCCGCCGTCGGTGCGTGGCTTCCCACCGCAGTCCCGAGCCGGCACGTCCCGGCCCGAGTGACGGCCATGCACCTGCGGCACCGGCCGGGACGGTCTGATCCGCGTGCACTCATCGGGACTCACGCTTGGCCACCGGATTTTCGGCGTCCCGGTGTGGCAGCGGCTCGGTCCGCTCGACGTCGAGACCTTGACACGAGAGGACACCGCGCGAGGCAAGACGGACTGGTACGTCGGCACCGTCGTCGCTACGTGCCGCTGGCTCGCACGCTCACGAGCGGCCCGGTCGCCCGCCACCTGGCGTCCTCGCGTCCGAGGAGTTGGTCGCCGAGGAAGTACGCGCCGCTGAGCTACTCACATCACGTCGGCCTCGGCTCACGGCGCAACCAGGCTGATACGAGGGGATCGTCGCCACGCTCCGGTGGGCGTGGCATCAAATCCGCCCCTCCATCGCTACCGAGGCCGGGCACGTCGGAAGGTCACGACATCACCGCTTCGCCGTCCTCGTAGTCCGCGGACGCCTCGGCCTTGGCGATGTCGTCGCCGTGCCATCGACTCACCTCGCTTTCCCGGTGTTCGGCGGCTTCCCACTCGTCCACCGCCTGTCGGGCCTCGATCTCGGCGAGCGCGCCGCGCGTCGCCGACCGAGTCCACGACCTCTGCCGCCTCCGGCACTCGGACCGCGTCGACCTGCAACCCGGCCGGCTCCTCCGCCGCAACCGCTCGGACGTCGTCGACCTGGTCCTCGCCGCGATCGTCATCCATGATCGCGACGTCCTCGTGCACGTCATCGCTGAGATCGTGCTCGGAGATCTCCCGGTGTCGCTCGTCCTCGGCGACGGCGGCGCGGTGCGCCTCCGTCCACTCAGCGGCCGTGACCTCTGGATCCCTCGTCGACCTCGCGGGTGGCAAGTTCTGCGGCGGCCGGCTCCGCCTCGGCCCGGGCCGCGGCGGTATGCGCGAGCCACCGGGCGCGAGCGTCATCGACCTCCTGCAACTGCTCGCTCTGTCGCTCCAGGACCCCGGCCAGGGATCGGCCTCGTGCCCGTCGGCGAGCGTCCGTTTCCGGTGTTCGTCGGGCACGGTCTCCGCCTCGGCACGTCGCAGCGCAGCGTCACGGCGGTGCGCTGCTGCAGCCTGGCGAGTCCCGGCCAGCTCGTCGACGACGTAGCACGGCGCCCACGCTTCCTCCCGCTCCGCGGCCCGGACCCGCGTGCGGAGCTGCTCGTTGGACATCTCCTGGTGCTCCCGGTCGATCTCGGGGTGCCCCAGGGCCCGCCACGCGGCCCGGCAGGCGGCGAACTCCTCGACCTGTCCTGGCTTCGGAGCGGGCCCGAGCACCCGGTCCGTGTCGTCGTGGTCGCGCAGCTCGCGGTAGCGGCGATCGTCCCGGCCTTGTACCGCCAGCCCTGCTGCTCGATCGCGTCGACCGGCAACAGTTCGCGTGCCTCGACCGTCCACGCGGGCGGGTCGGCGAGGGCGTCGAGCCCGAGCTTCTCCGCCTTCTGATCAGCAGCCTCGGCGAGCGCGGCGAGGTAATCGTGCCACTCGTGGTTGTCGACTTTCGGGATCCAGTCCGCCCAGGCCTCCCCCATCGGATCGAACCGGTGGTCCTCACGGATGCGGCTGTAGAGCACGTTCGTGAGGTTTCGGGATCCGGTGAGCGCGCGCTCGATCGCCTGGTCAAGCGCCGCCCGCGGGTCCCGGACGGCGACCTCGGCGTGGCGCAGGATCCGGGTCAGGGTCGCGGTGCCGTCCTCGGCGCGATGCGAGACCGCTGTTCCAGCGTCAGCGTGCCGTCGAGCGTGGGCTGGTCCAGCCACGACGCGGTCGCTCGGTCGCGGCGAGCTGGGCGGCGCCGGCGAGCATCTCGGCGGCGGTGCGGACGCTGTCCGCCCGCTCGACGGCCGCGGTCGCCGCCGCCAGTGCCGACGGCGGTGCCGCGTTCCGACCGATGGCCAGGATCCCGCGATCACCGAGAGCGGGTCGCGGTGCAGGGCTGCCGTGTGCGCTCGTTGGAGTCGACGAGCAACAGCGTCCGGCGTCCGGCGTCCGGCATCCGGCATCCGGCATCCGGCATCCGGCATCCGGCATCCGGCATCCGGCGAGAGTGTCAGCCAGCCACGCCCGTGCACCCGACGCCTCGGCCTCCTCGCGGGTGCCGGCGTCGAGAATCCGGCCCTGCCGGCGGTAGGTGCGCAACACGTCCTCGTCGCCGCACGCAGGCGCAGCGACGCCTCCCGCTACCACGGCGCGTCGAACCAGCGGGCGTCGGCCAGCTCGTCGCGCGACCCGGCTGCCGCGAGCAGCTCCATCCCGCCGCCGGCGCCCACGGCAGCGAGCTGGGCGGTGGTCACCGACGAGCAGGAGATTGGCTCCGGCACGCTCGGCATGGTCGTGGATCGCCGACAGCGACGCCGTGTCCGTCATCGCAGACTCGTCGACGACGACCAGGTCCCTTCCCGCAGCCGCCATCCTTCCACACACGCGCTACTCGCCGTCGCTCGACATGCTCGCAAGCCCGTGAGCTGCAGTGTTGTGCGGCGGGCCGGGCTCGAACCGGCAACCTGACGGGTTATGAGTCCGCTGCTCTGACCAATTGAGCTACCGCCGCTGGGAGCTCGCAGATTACCGGAGCACGCCCGCCGGTCCAGCCCGGCCCGAACGCCCTTGCGTGACCCGATCACCCGTCCGGGACGGGGCCCGCACGACCTACGCTCCCGGCATGCGTCTGGGCTACCTCACCCATGTCACGGGCGACGATCCCGCGCGGGCCTACCGCGAGACCGTCGAGCTCGCCGTACATGCCGAGGAGCTCGGCTACGACTCGTTCTGGGTGGCCCAGCATCACGACGGCCACCTGGGCGGGCGGCTGGCGTCCCCGCTGGTGCTGCTGGCGGCCGCGGCCGAGCGGACCCGGTTGATCCGCCTGGGGACCGCCGCCGTGGCGCTGCCCCTGGAGGACCCGCGCCGCCTCGCCGAGGACGCCGCGGCGCTCGACGCGTTGTCCGGTGGGCGGCTCGAGCTGGGCATCGGCGTCGGGGCGGATCCCACGGCGTCGCAGCGGTTCGGGCGCCGCCACGACGACCGGCGCGCCGACACCCTCGCGACGCTGGACGTCCTGCTGGAGCTTCTGCCCACCGCGCTCGCCGAGCAGCGGACGTGGTGGGCTACCGCGTCCTCTTCGGACGCCGCAGCGGACCGTGGACTGGGGCTCCTGTCCGGGAAGCCCGCGGTCGACGGCTCCGGGGGCGTCCCCGACCTCGCCCGGTACTGGACCTACGCGCGCGGCGTGCCCCGGGTCGCGCTCTCCCGTCCCCTGCCGGCCGGTCACTCCACCGGCCGGATCATCGACGACCTGCTCGCCGACGCCGCGCTGCCCTGGGCCGGCGAGGTCGTCGTGCAGGCGCAGCCGGCGACGGCGACCGCCGACGTGCACCGGGAGGTCATGGAGCGGACCGCGCGGTACGTGCGCCCGTTCCTCGGCGTGGCCGGGCCGGCCCACCCGCCACCGGTGCCGCAGGCCGATGACGAACCCGACGACGACGTCCCGCTGCTGCGGCCGCGACCGGTGCTGCGCACGGCGCGATAACGAGCGGACCGATAGCCCGGCTCGTGCGAACGGCCGGCACAGCGCACCGCGCCGGTCCGCCGACCCTACCCGTCGAGCACGTACGGTGATCCTCTGCGGACCGCCGGGCACCGGGTCACTCCGACATTGCCTCCACACCCGCACGCCGATGACGCGTGCCCTGCGGAGGTTCCCCCGTGGCCCTGGTCCGCCACAACGCTGCCACCCTGCGTGCCAAGGCTCAGGCCCGTGAGCTGGACGAACTCCTCGTGCGAGAGGCCCGGATCGCGTTCGACAGCGCGGTCGGTGCCGGGGAGGTCCGTTCCTGGCGGGAGAGCCTGCCCGCGCTGCTCGCCGACGTCCACGACGCCGGTCTCGACCACGTCGAGGTCCTGATTGAGCACAAGCTGCCGTTCTCCCCGAAACGGGTCGACGCGATCCTCTGCGGCGTCCACCCGTCCACGAGGCGACCCAGCTACGTCGTCGTCGAGCTCAAGCAGTGGACGAACGCGGTGCAGCGCGCGGACGGCCTCGTCGACGTCCCGCAGTACGGCCGGCCCGTCCTGCACCCCGTCGACCAGGTCCGCGGCTACTGCGACTATCTCGTCGACTTCGTGCCCGCGCTCGCGCCCGAGCACAGCGACGTCCACGGCATCGCCTACCTGCACAACGCCGCCGCGGCCGGGTGGACGCTGAGCAACTACGAGGTCGACGAGCAGGGCAGACTCTTCCGCGGTGACCAGCGCGGCAAGCTGGTGCAGGAGCTGCGGGGGCTGCTCGACGCCGATCCGGCCACCGCGCACGCGTGCCGAAACGCAGCCGATCATCTCCTGGACGCGGCACCGCGGCCGTCGAAGCCGCTTCTCAGAGCGTGTTTGAGAAGCGTCGGCGTGTCTGCGGGACGCGAGGGTGGATTGAGTCCACGGTGGATGGGTGGCTCGACGGAGGAAGCGGTATCCCTCGGACACCAGCGATGAGCAGTGGGCGCTGATCGAGACCCTGCTGCCCGCGCCTGGGTCGGGCGGGCGGCCGGAGAAGCACCCGCGCCGGGACGTGGTCGACGCGATCCTCTACGTGGTACGCGCTGGCTGCTCCTGGCGCGCCCTACCAGCTGATTTCCCGCCGTGGCAGACCGTGTACTGGTACTTCAACCGGTGGGAGCAGCAGCGGGTCACCGAGAAGATCCTCCCGATCGTGCGTAGACAGCTCCGAGCAGCCGAGCCTGCGTTCCGCAGCTGATGGTGGATTCTGGGACACGTCTGGGCGGTGTGGGCAGGTCAGCGGTTCGCGCCTAGTGTTCGACCGCGTGAACGCCTAGTACACGAATCGTCCCGTGTAGGTTGATTGACGTGGCTGGATGTCGATAGTGTCTGGGACATGTTCTTGCGGGAGGTGAAGCGGCAGAACCGCAACGGGACCCGGGTGTCCTACCTGCAGCTGGTCCACAACGACTGGGACCCTGCTGCCCGCGCCGCTCGCACCAAGATCCTCTACAGCTTCGGGCGGACCGATCAGGTCGACACCGCGGCGATCGAGCGGCTGATCGTGTCGCTGTCACGGCTGCTCGACCCGGCAGCGGCGCTCAAGGCCACCGCCGGTTCGGATCTGAGCTTGCTCGGCTCGCGCCCGCTGGGCGGCACGGATGTCCTCGACGGGCTGTGGCGCCGGCTGGGCATCGACACGGTGCTCAACAGGTTGCTGGCCAAGCGGCGGGGCAGCGCGCCGTTCGAGCGGGTGCTGTTCGGGCTGGTCGCCAATCGGGCCCTGGCGCCGTCGTCGAAGCTGGCCGCCGCGGACTGGATCTCGAACGATGTGCACATCGACGGCCTGCCCGAGACCTCCGACGATGTCTGCTACCGGGCGATGGACTGGCTCCACGACGTGCGCGAACACCTGGAGCGCGAGGTGTTTGCCCAGGTCG
Source organism: Pseudonocardia parietis (assembly GCF_017876315.1). Classification (GTDB taxonomy): domain Bacteria; phylum Actinomycetota; class Actinomycetes; order Mycobacteriales; family Pseudonocardiaceae; genus Pseudonocardia; species Pseudonocardia parietis. The sequence goes on from NZ_JAGINU010000001.1 coordinate 5,637,447, forward strand.
CGAACCTGCTCAACCTCGAGGTCGACCTGCTGTTCTTCGATACCACCTCCACCTACTTCGAGCTGGAGGATCCCGACACACCGGTGGACCGCGACGAACACGGGCAGGTCGTGGCCGGCCGGGACGGCAAGGACGGTCAGGACGGTCAGGACGGCACCGACGACGAGCAGAGCGCGGCCGGGTTCCGGACTTACGGCAAGTCGAAGGACTCCCGCGACGACCTGCCCCAGATCGTGATCGGGATGGCGGTGACCCGCGAGGGGATCCCGGTGCGGGTGTGGTGCTGGCCGGGCAACACCGCCGACTCGAAACTGATCCGCCAGGTCCGCGACGACATGCGGGACTGGACCCTGTCGAAGATCGTGTGGGTCGCCGACCGCGGCTTCTCCTCACAAGCCAACCGCCGCTACCTACGTCGCGGCGAGCACACCTACATCATCGGCGAGAAGCTCCGCTCGGACAGCCCGGAGATCAAGACCGCCCTGTCGCGGCAGGGCCGCTACACCACCATCGGCGAGAACCTGCGGGTCAAGGAAGTGCAGGTCTCCGACAGCGAGCGGTTCGTGATCTGCCACAACCCCGAGGCCGCCGAGCGCGACGCCCACATCCGCGACCGGCTCGTCGCCCAACTCGACGAGCTCATCGCCGGATCCGACAAGCTCCCGACGATGAAACGCGGCGAGCTGCGCGGGAAGATCTCGACCAAGCCCGGCCTGAACCGCTACCTGCGCCTCACCCCCGGCGGGCTGCTGCGCATCGACAAGGCGAAGATCAAGACCGAGGCCAACCTGGACGGCAAGTACCTGCTGCGCTGCTCGGACCCGCACCTGAGCGCCACCGACATCGCGCTGGGCTACAAGCAACTCCTCGAAGTCGAGCGCGGCTGGCGCGACATGAAACAGATCCTCGACCTGCGCCCGGTCTATCACCGCCTCGAAGAACGCATCCGCGCCCACGTCATGCTCTGCTGGCTCGCGCTACTGCTCATCCGCATCGCCGAGACCACCACCGGCCAGACCTGGCACCACATCCGCCGCGACCTCGACCGGCTCCACGCCGTCACCTTCACCGGCCCCACCGGGACATTCCGCCAGCGCACCGACCCCACCAAGCCCCAGACCGACCTCTACGCCCGACTCGACCTCCCCCTCCCCAAGAAGATCATCGAGATCACCCCCGCAGGTCGCTGACCAGGCACAACGCCACCGCCTAGTAACACACGCACTGCGCGTGCTCACCCTCATTTCCGCAGGTCAACATCGCAATCCGCGTCCTAGACGCTCACCTCGGCTGCGGAACGCAGGCCGAGGGGCGTGACCCTGAGCCGAGCGCGGGGATCATCGACTCCCAGAGCGTGCGTGGCGCCGATACCGTCGGCCGCGACTCCCGCGGCTACGACGCCGGGAAGAAGGTCAACGGTCGCAAACGATTCATCGTCACCGACACCCTCGGGCTGCTGCTCACGGTGATGGTCTGCTCTGCCGGGCGTCAGGACCGCGACGGCGCCAAGACCGCCCTGCTCGGCGCCTACTTGGCCACCACGGTGCGATTCGTGTTCGCCGACGCCGGGTTCGCCGGACGCCTGGTCGACTGGGCGCAGACCATCGTGGGCACCACGATCGAGATCGTGCGCAAACCCGCCGGTCAGCGCGGTTTCGTCGTCATCCCACGACGCTGGGCGGTCGAACGCAGCCTGGCCTGGTTGACCGCCCACCGTCGCTTGGCTCGCGACTACGAACGTCACCGGGCGACCTCCGAGGCGATGATCCGTTGGGCCGCGATCAACACCATGACCCGCCGCCTCGCCCGCGGCGGACCTGCCACCCGACAGCAGCGACGCACCTTCACCCAAACAAGTTGATCTTCTCAAACACGCTCTCAGTGTGGCGGCGGACGAGGTGAAGCGGCGTGAACAGTTCGTGCTGGTCGACGAGCAGAAGGTGGCCTACACGCTCGTCGAGCACGCCGTCGACCGCGCGCACCGGCACAACACGAAGACCGCGGTGATCGTCCTCGGTGGACCGGGCTCCGGGAAGAGCGTGCTGGCGCTGAGCCTGCTCGGCGATCTGTCCCGCAAGGGCCGGGAGGTCATGCACGCCACCGGGTCGAGCGCGTTCACCCAGACCCTGCGCAAGATCGTCGTCGGGTCACGCTCCGCGCGGTCGCAGAAGATCTTCCAGTACTTCAACAGCTTCATCGGGCTCGAACCGAACTCGCTCGACGTCGTCATCTGCGACGAGGCGCACCGGATCCGGGAGACCAGCGTCAATCGGTTCACGAAGGCCGAGAAGCGGGCGAAGGCCCGCCCGCAGGTGGACGAGCTGATCGGTATCGCCCGGGTGCCGGTGTTCCTTCTCGACGAGCACCAGGTCGTGCGCCCCGGCGAGATGGGCACCGAGGCCGAGATCCGGGCAGCCGCGGAACGCGCCGGGTGCCGGGTCGAGGTCGTCCGGCTCGCCGGGCAGTACCGGTGCGGCGGTTCGGAGTTCTACGAGCAGTGGGTGCTGCGCCTGCTCGGGCTCGATCCCCGCCCCCCGATCCGCTGGTCCGAGCTGACCGGGACCGCGCGGGACGAGACATACCGGGTCGCGGCGTTGCCGTCCCCCACAGCCTTGGAGGGATGGCTCCTCGCGAAGGCCGAGGGCACGTCCGAGACCGCACGGCTCGCGGCCGGCTACCGCTGGCGGTGGAGCGACCCCGTCACCGACGACGGCGGGCGCCGGCTCGTCGACGACGTCGTGATCGGTGGGTGGTCCCGGCCGTGGAACGCCAAACCCGAGAAGGCCGTGCCGGACGTCCCGCCGTCGCACTTCTGGGCCAGCGATAACCGTGGGTTCGGGCAGGTCGGCTGCATCTACACCGCGCAGGGCTTCGAGTACGACTGGTCCGGCGTGATCATGGGGCCGGACCTCGTACGACGGGGCGCTGCCTGGTTGGCCGACCGGTCGTCGTCGCACGACGGGCCGGTGCGGAAGGCGGGCGACGACGAGTTCCCCGCGCTCGTCCGCAACACCTACAAGGTGCTGCTCACCCGCGGCATGAAGGGCACGGCGGTGTTCTCCACCGACCCGCAGACCCAGGCGTTCCTCGAGGAGATGTGCCGCTGATCAACCCGGCTCGGCGCTGCCGCCCGCTCCCTTCCCGGCACAGTCCAGCGCGAGCCGGCTCAGGTCGGAGCCTCGCAACCCCGGCCACCCGTGCACATCCCGGCGCCACGGATCCGGTACCGCCGAGGCACCGAACCCGGCCCCGAGCAGCGCCCCGGCGATCGCGGCGACGGTGCCCGTCTCCCCACCACCGCGGACCGCGGTGACCACCCCCTCGGAGAACGACGACGCCGGCTCGACCGCCGCCCACGCCCCGAACAGGGCGGCGACCACCCAACCGTTGTTCCGCGCGTAGGACCTCGGCGGCAGGTACTCCGACTCCTCCACATAGACCGCCCACTGCGGATCGAGCCGGTCGAGTCCGACGCGCAGGTCCCGGGTGCCGGTACGCACGGCGTGGTCGACCGTCAGGCACCACAACGCGCAGGCCTCCCCCGCGACCGGGTCGTGGTGGGTCAGCGCGCTGACCGCGTGCGCGGCCTCGACGATCGCGGCCGGGTCGCCGAGGTGGGCGAGCGCGACCGGCGCGGTGCGCATCAGCGATGCGTTGCCGGCGCTGCGTCCGGTGCGCTCAGCAGCGCGGGCAGCCCCAGGACCGCGGCCCGCACGGTGCAGCTCGGCAGCCCGGTCCCGCATCCGCGCCGCCGACCCCGGACCGGGCTGCAGGCCGGTGAGCACCGCGCGGGTCCGGGGATCGACGGCCGTCGGGTCGGTGGCGAACCACTCCAGGAACCCGTCGGCGATCGCGTCGAGCGCCTCGGGACTGCGCAGGTCCGCGCCGGTCGCGGCGACCTGCGCGATCACGCACATCGTCGCGATGCCGTCGCTCCACTGCCCGGGCGCCCGGTCGCCGACACCGCCGCCGAGCATCTCCGGGGCATCGGTGAGTGCGCGCGAGCCGTGCTCGTAGGGCGCACCCAGCGCGTCCCCGACCGCGGCGCCCAGCAGTGCGCCGGCGGCCCGGTCGCGCACCCCGTCCACGCCTTCACCGGCCATGACGACGCGGACTCTACCGGCGCCTGCCCGACCCGACCCGGTTCCCAGCACGTACACGAGGCCGTCCTCGGCGGACGTCTGCAGACGAAACCCTTCCCCGGCACATGGCACCGGGCTCGGCGACCGGCGTGAGCACGGTCGGCAGGCCGGCCCGGACGTTCCGGCGGCGCGTTCCGCGGAACGCGCGCGCCGTACCCAGCAACGAGCCCGGCGGCGCGCGGACACCCCACCCCTACTCCCGACCTGCCCCGGTTTCCACAGACCGCACCTGATGTCTCGTGGCCCGATCCGCGTTCCGCGGAACGCACGCACCGGCCACGCCACGGGCCCGGGCACCACAAGGGAGCCCACCTCGCCATCTGACCGACCGACGTTCCGCGGAACGCACCCAGCCCCTCGGAGCCTCTCCCGACGACCAGCCCACCCGGCCTGGGTGCCGTGGACCGGACACACCGGCCGAACAACTCGGGCACCGCGAGGGCACCCCGCTCATGACCACGCTGCGTTCCGCGGAACGCGCCCAGTTTCGACCATGCCGCGTTCCGCGGAACGGACACACCGAGCCCTGACCGACCGAGAAAGGCGCGACTGCCGGCCGCATCGCGGCACCCGATCGGCCCCGGTGCCCCGCCCGTCTGCGTTCCGCGGAACGCATCCCGGACACGTGCAACGGCCTCCCGACCGGCCGATGCCTGGCGACCCATCTGCCTCCACCTCGTGGTCGTTCCGCGGAACGCGGGTCGATGCCTCCGGCGGCGCCGCGCTCGCCCCGGCTACACACACTCAGGGAGCCTGAGTTCACCGGGCCCGCGGACGTGCCCCGGCCGCTGCTGCAACCGGCTGCGCCGCGCGTCGCTCCCGTCGAACACGGCAGCCCTGCGTTGTTCGCTCAGCTGATGCAGCCGCCGGCTGACCGAGCGCCCTCATGTCGGAGCGAACGCACGACACGACATCGGGTCTGATCGATCGGCCGGCCGGATTTCCGGTCGCACGGCACAGCCTGGTCTGTGATGCCTCGCGAGGACGTACTTCGCCGGGGAACTGATCGAGAGACGCTCTCATTCGCCTGGAGAGCGCCGACCGGGAACCCGCGACCGGCCTGCCGACGTTGTCACGGCATGTACGAGTACAAGGTGGTCGAGCTCCGCGAGGGGCTCATCGGCGGCAAGATGTCCGGCGACAAGCTGGAGCGGATCCTCAACGACCATGCCGGCAAGGGCTGGCAGCTGAAGTCGATCACCTCGACCGAGGTGAAGGGCCGGGTCGGGCCCGGCGGCGTCGACGGCATCTTGGTGACCTTCGAACGGCAGCGCTAGCGAGGCTCCTCACCACGCCCAGCTCCCCGTCACCAGCGCGACGCCGGTGAGGGTGAGCAGCCCGACGACGATGTGCTCGCCCGGTCCGCCGGTCCGGAAACGCAGGAAGTCCGGCCAGCGGATCCAGGCCAGCGGCCAGAACGCGAACCGGTTCCCGGCCGAGGTCAGCTCGTCGCCGATCGCCCCGATCCAGCACCCGGCGCCCGCGGCGACACCCGTCCAGACCGCGGTGTCGCCGGGCACCAGGAACCCGGTCCCCCACCAGGCGAGCAGCCCGACCAGCGCCGCGAACGGCGGTGAGTGGGACAGGCCGCGGTGCGAGATCCCGGTGAGCCGTTTCGACAGCCACCGGATCACCCGGCACAGCAGCCAGGTGATCGGCCCCAACGCCCGGGTCGCGGTGCTGGACGGGTGGTCGAGGTCCGGCGCGAACGCCGCCAGTGCGCACACCACCACGACGACCGGGACCAGGATCGGCGGCGGTGGGACGACCGTGCAGACGGCCAGTCCCAGCACCGCCCCCGACAGCGCGTGGGTACGGCCCATCACCTCGTCATCACGGCGGCGGCACTCCCGGGGTCGGCGGACGGGTCACGGCGCGCGCGACCGGTCCCGGCCAGGGACGGCGGCCGGGCGGGCCGATACCCACCCTACGTAACCGTCACGGACGGTGACCGTCGCGACACGCGGGTGTCCTCCGCGGACCCGGATGATTCGGCCCGGGCACGCGAGGTACCCCGAGGGCATGACCGACGATCTGCCGATTCCCGACTACGACCAACTACCGGAGAACTCGATCGCCCACCGGGTGCGCACGCTCGACGCCGACGGGGTGGCACGCCTGCTGGAGCACGAACGCGGGCATGCGAACCGCGTCCAGGTCGTGCAGCTGCTCGAACGCCGGCTCGACGACCTGCGCTCCGGAGCCGCGGAGCCGACCGGCGGCGACCCTGCCGGTGCCCAGCCCGAGGTTCCGTCCACACCGGACCGCGGTTCGCCCGTCGAGGACAGCGACAAGCAGGCGAACAACCAGCCGCTGCGCCACGGCGTCGCGGGACAGACCCCGAACCGCCCGATCCGCTGAGCCGGCACCGCGTACCGAGGAGGACCGATGACCTTCCGCGACGACCTTCGTGTCGACAAGGCGCTGCAGGGCGCCGACTTCCCGCGCACCCGCCAGGAGGTGCTCGACTACGCCCGCGACCGCGACGCGGACGAGAAGACCCTGGAAGCCATGCGCGGGCTGCCGGAGCGCACCTACGAGAGCATCGGCCAGGTGGTCGACGCCGTTCCGCAGGAGCCCGAGGGCGACAGCCCGGGCGGCACCGACCGCTGAGTGCACGCCACCTGCCGTCGCGCCGGTCGACCGGACGCGACGGCAGGTTCCTCACGCGGGTGCGGACGTCACGAAACCCTCGTAGTCCTTCTGCGCGACGTCGTCACAGATCCCCCGGTACACCCCGACGCCGCCGACGTAGGGGTAGAGCCGGCGCGGCTTGCCGGGGATGTTGGCACCGACCCACCACGAGTTCGCCCGGGGCAGCAGTGTCGCCCCGCTGACCTCGTCGTGGTGGGCGATCCACTCCTGCTCCGCCTCCTCCGACGCCTCGATCCGGTGCTGCCCGTTGTCGCGCAGGTGCCGCAGCAGATCGGTGATCCAGTCGACGTGCTGCTCGATGGACACCGGCATGTTCGACAGGACCGACGGGCTCTGCGGACCAGTGATCATGAAGAGGTTCGGGAACCCGGCGGCGGCGACACCGAGGTAGGTGCGCGGGCCGTCCGCCCAGCGCTCGGCGAGCGGGACATCGTCGCTGCCCGTGATCCCCAGCTTGAACAGGGTCCCGGTCATCGCGTCGAACCCGGTGGCGTAGACGATCGTGTCGGCGTCGTACTGCTCCGCCGCCGTCCGGACACCGCTCGGGACGATCTCCTCGATCGGGGCCTGCCGGAGGTCGACCAGCGTGACGTTCTCCCGGTTGAACGTCTCGTAGTACCCGTTCTCCAGCGGCGGGCGCTTGGTGAAGAACGGATGGTCCGACGGGGAGAGCAGCTCCGCGACCGCCGGGTCCTGCACCCGCTCCCGGACCTTCTCCCGGAGGAACTCGGCCGCCGTGTCGTTGGCCGCCTCGTCGAGGAGCAGGTCGTTGAACGTGGTGCCGAGCCGGAAGCCACCGCGCTGCCACGCCTCCTCGAAGATCTGCCGGCGCTCCTCGTCGTCGACCGACAGGGCCGTCCGGTCCGGTGCGTCGTAGGGGAACCCGAACCCGGTCTCCCGGGTCCGGGCCCAGATGTCGGTGTAGTTCTCCTTGATCTCGCGGGCGTCGTGCTCGGTCATCGGGCGGTTGCCGCCTGCGATGTCGTAGTTGGGTGTGCGCTGCAGGACGTGGACGTGCTCCGCCTCGGCCGCGATCTCCGGCACCGCCTGCACCGCCGTCGCCCCGGTGCCGATCACGACCACCCGGCGGCCGGTGAAGTCCACGCCCTCGTGCGGCCACGCCCCGGTGTGGAAGCTGTCGCCGGCGAACGTGTCCCGGCCGGGGAACTCGGGCAGGTTCGTCGTCGACAGGCACCCGACGGCGGTGATCAGGTAGCGGGCCGAGAGGCGCCGGCCGTCGTCGGTGTCGACCAGCCAGCGCGTGCCGTCCTCGTCCCAGGCCGCGGACGTCACCGTGGTCCCGAAACGGATGTCGCGGCGCAGGTCGAACCGGTCGGCGACGTGCTGCAGGTAGCGCAGGATCTCCGGCTGCGCGGCGAACCGTTCGCTCCACGTCCACTCCTGCAGCAGGTCCTCGGACAGCCGGTCGGAGAAGCTGTAGAAGTAGCTCTCCGAGTCGCACCGCGCGCCCGGGTAGCGGTTCCAGTACCAGGTCCCGCCGACGTCCTCGGCCCGCTCCAGCACGAGCGCACGCATGCCGAGGGTGTCGCGCAGCCGGTGGAGCATGTAGAGCCCGGACATCCCCGCGCCGATGACGATCGCGTCCAGGTCAGCGGTGTCGATGGGCTGGTCGGTCATGACGAACCTCCGCACGTGCCTGCAGCACTCGGGGACGCCACCCCGTCGTGACGCCCGTCACCTTCGAATGTGCCTGACGGACGGCCGGTAGGCAATGCCGCCGGTGTACCCGGCCCGGGCGGACACGAGGTGAATTGACCGGGTCGGTCGTGATCCGGATGCTGACACCGTGACGGGGCGATGGCGGAACTGGGCGGGCAACCAGCGCACCCGGCCGGTCCGCACGGTCCGGGCCCGCGACACCGGCGAGGTCGCCGACGCCGTCCGCGCCGCGGCGCTCACCGGCCTGCGGGTGAAGGCGCTCGGCAGCGGTCACTCGTTCACCGGCATCGGGGTGCCCGACGGCGTCGCGATCCGGCCGCCGTCCGACCCGGCCGGGATCCGGGTGGACGGCGACCTGGTGCACGTCCCGGCGGGCGTCGGGCTGCGGGAGCTGAACCGCAGGCTCTGGGCGCACGGGCGGGCGTTGCCGAACCTCGGCGACATCGAGCAGCAGACCGTCGCCGGTGCGATCTCCACCGGCACGCACGGCACCGGCGCCGGGTACCGGAGCATCGCCGACGGCGTCCGCGGCCTGGAGGTCGTGCTCGCCGACGGGACCGTCCGCCGGGTCACCGAGGGTCCGCTGCTCGACGCCGCCCGGGTGGGCCTCGGCGCGCTGGGTGTGATCACCGAGGTCACCCTCGCCACGGTGCCCGCCTTCCACCTGCACGCGCTCGAGTCGGCCCGGCCGCTGCCGGAGGTGCTCGAGGGGCTCGACGACCTCGCCGCACGCCACGACCACGTGGAGTTCTACTGGTTCCCGCACACCGAGGTCGCCGCGCTCAAGGTGAACGACCGCACCGACGAGCGGGAACCGCGCCGCGGCCGTGCGGCCGCCTGGATCGGTGACGAGCTGCTGGGCAACGCCGGGTTCGGGCTGGTGTGCCGGGCCGGCGAGCTGCTCCCCCCGCTGGTCCCCCGGCTGAACGCGGTCCTGGCCGGCCGGATGGCGTCCGCGGAGTACGTCGGGCGGTCCTACGAGGTGTTCTGCAGCCCGCGCCGGGTCCGGTTCCTGGAGATGGAGTACGCGGTCCCCCGCGAGGCACTGCCCGAGGCGTTCGCCGGGCTGCGCGCCGCCGCCGAGCGGCACGCCCGCGACGTCACGTTCCCGGTCGAGGTCCGGGTGCTCGGCGGGGACGACGCATGGCTGTCGACGGCGCACGGACGGGACACCGCCTACCTCGCCGTCCACGTCCACTCCGGACGCCCGCACGATGCGTACTTCGGCGCCGTGGAGTCCGTGCTGTCCGCTCTGGATGGACGCCCGCACTGGGGCAAACTCCACGGCATGACCGCGGCGCAGCTGCGCCCGCGCTACCCCCACTTCGACGCGTTCGTCGAGACACGCGACCGGCTCGACCCGGAGGGCCGGTTCCGCAACGCCTACCTCGACCGGGTTCTGGGAGTGCCGTGCGCCTCGCCGACCTGACCACCCCCGCCCTGCTCGTCGACGCCGGCGCGCTGGAGGCGAACCTCGCCGACATGGCCGCGGCGCACCCGGGCCCGCAGCTGCGCCCGCACGTCAAGGCGCACAAGACGACCGCCCTGGCCGCCCGGCAGACCGCGCACGGCCACCACGGCTTCACCTGCGCCACGGTCCGCGAGGTCGAGGGCATGGCCGCGGCCGGGCTGGGTGCGGACCTGCTGCTCGCCAACGAGGTGCTCGACGCCCGTCGGCTCGGCGCCGTCGTCGCGGCCGGCGCCCGGGTGACATTGGCGATCGACTCCCCCGAGACGTTGCGGGCCGCGGTGGACGGCGGCGTGCGCGAGGTGCTGATCGACGTCAACATCGGGCTGCCGCGCTGCGGGATCGCACCGGAGCACGCCGGCGCGCTCGCCGACACCGCCCGGGCCGCGGGCCTGAGCGTGCGCGGGGTGATGGGTTACGAGGGCCACCTGCAGCTGCTCACCGACGCCGCCGAACGCGCCCGGCTGACCACGGAGTGCACCGACCGGTTGCTCGCCGCGCACGCCGACGTCGGCGGGGACGTGATCTCCGGCGGCGGCACCGGCACCCACGCACACAACACCGCGTGCACCGAGATCCAGGCCGGTTCCTACGCGCTGATGGACACCGCCTACACCGCCGCCGGACTGCCGTTCCGGCAGGCGCTGACCGTGCTGTCCACCGTGGTCTCGACGACCGCACCGGCCGGGGACGCGCCCGGCTGGGCCGTCGCCGACGCCGGGTTGAAGGCCTTCGGGATGGACCACGGGAACCCGTCCGTCCCCGGCGCGGCCGTGTGGTTCTGCTCCGACGAGCACCTCACGTTCGCGGCGGACGTCCCGCCCCGGGCCGGCGACCGGGTACGGGTCGTGCCCGCACACATCGACCCGACGGTCGCGCTGCACGAGCGGATGCACGTCGTCGACGGTGCCGGGCCCGACGCCGAGGTCCTCGACACCTGGGCGGTCGACCTCCGAGGCTGGTGACGGGGCCCACCGCTTCGTACCCTGGGCGGGTGCGCAACCCGCTCACCGGCACCGGCACCGGCACCGGCTCCGCCGACGTGGACACCCTCGTCCCGTACGAGGATGCCGTGACCGCGCTGGGGCGGGACGGCGACATGATCGAGTACCCGGACGACGTCCCGGTGGCACACATCGTCGGCACGGTCGGCCGGGCCGGTGACTTCGACGGGTCGTTCCGGCTGCGCAACCGTGACCTGCAGGAACGGTGGGACGCGGTCGCGGCGGCGATGGCGCGCCCGGGCGGCGTGCCGCGCGTCGAGTTGATGCGGCTCGGCGAGATGTACTTCGTGGTGGACGGGCACCACCGGGTCTCGGTCGCGCGCACGCGGGGGCACCTGGTCGTGCCGTCGCGCGTGCGCCGGATCTGCACGATCGCCTACGCCATGGCGTGCCTGCGGGCCGCGCACCTGCCGAGCAAGGCCGCGGAGCGGGAGTTCCTGCTCCGGATCCCGCTGCCCGACGAGGTGCGTACCCGGCTGTGGCTGGACCGGTCGTCGGACTGGATGCGCCTCGCCGACGCCGCGGAGGCGTGGGGCTACCGGGAGTCCCTGCGCGGCGACCCGGTCACCGACCGGCGGGACCTCGCGGCCCGGTGGTGGACGCGGGAGGTCGGGCCGCTGGTGGAGCACCTGCGCCGGGCCGGGATCGGGGTCGGCCTGCGCGACGTCCAGCTCTACGCCACCGCCACCGCGGCCCGGGACCGTCGCGGGCACAGCGGATGGCCGGTGCCGATCCGCTGAAGATCAGGCGTACCGCTGCGCCAGCGCGGCCAGCCCCGTCCCGAACACCCCGTTCGCGAACAGGTCGACCAGGCTGCCCTCGTCGGCGGCGTCGGCGTCGAACTCCACCCACCACTCGGCGAAGGTGTGCCCGACGGCCGTCACCGGGGCGAGCCGCACGGTGGACACGTAGCGGCGCACCGGGAACGGCGACTCGACGATCTCGTAGGTCAGTGCGTGCCCGCGGTCGTCGAGGGCGAGCAGGTCCTCGACGACGACACCGCCGTCGCCGAGGCGCAACCGGCGCTGCGCCCCGATGTCGGTGGCCGACGCGCCGCGGGTCAGCTCGCAGGACTCGATCGCGGGGTGCCAGCGGTGGATGCCGCCGAAGTCGCGGATGTGCGGCCAGATCTCGGCCAGCGGCGCCGGGATCACGGCGCTGGAATAGGGGCGGGGCATCGGGTCTCCTCCTCGGGAGCGGTCAGGTCGGTTCGGTGCGCAGGTGCGGGGCCTGCGCGGCGAGCACGTCGAGCTGGGAGCGGACGGCCTCGAAGTTGTTCCCGGTCCGCAGGTCCAGCGCGATGGACGCGGCGTGGGTGGTGGTGTCGTGGAACGCGGCCCGGGCGACCTCGAGCTGTGCCCCGACCGAACGGGCGACGTCGCCGCCCGGCGCACCGATCTCGACGCTCTCGCCCAGCTGGGCCGTCCGCAACGCCCGGGCGAGCTTTCCGTCCAGGCGGCGGCCGATGTCGAGCAGCCAGTCCTTCGCGGGACCGTCGGGCACGGTCCGGACGACGCCGTGGAAGGCGGTGACCGACCCGACACAGCCCTCGTAGGCGAGTGCCCAGCGAGAACCGGGCGTCAGCCCGTCCGGGAGGACCGCCGGTGCGTCCGCGGTGGCCTGCTGCATCGCCTGTCGCTCCTGCGGGCTCGCCGAGCGCAGGTACGAGCGTGCGAGGAACTGGCCGGGAAGCCCGACGAACAGCACCGACGGCACCGCGCAGAAGATCACTCCCGCGATCGCGGACCCGATCGTGCGCGCGATCAGCTCACCGGCCGGGTACTGCCCGGCTTCCGAGACACCGATGGCGATTCCGAGCACGATCCCGACCGCCACCCCGACCAGCAGGAACACCAGCCAGCCGTGCGCGGCGATCGTGTGCGACACGCGGCCACCGCGCACCGCCATCCGGCGCCGCCAGTCCCCGCCCGGCGGTGGCCCTGGCCGCTTCGTCGCCATCATCGCCCCAGCGCGTTCTTGAAGGCACGGGTCTGCTCGGTCAGTGCCCGCTCGACCGGCAGACGCTCCATCGACGAGGCCCCGTAGAACCCGTGGCAGACCCGCGCGTTTCGCAGCACGTACGCGGCGTCGTCCGGCATCGCGATCGGCCCCCCGTGGCACAGCACGAGCACGTCGTCGCGAACCTCCAGCGCGGCCGCGGCCCACTCGTCGACCATCTCGACGCACTCGTCCAGGCTCGGCGCGACCGCAGCACCGATCGAGCCGCCGGTGGTCAGGCCCATGTGGCACACCACGATGTCCGCCCCGGCCCGCGCCATGGCACGGGCGTCGTCGGCGGAGAACACGTACGGCGTCGTCAGGAGGTCCTTGGCGCGTGCCGCGGCGACCAGGTCGACCTCCAGCGCGTAGCCCATGCCGGTCGCCTCGAGGTTCGCCCGGAAGTTGCCGTCGATCAGCCCGACGGTCGGGAAGTTCTGGATCCCGGCGAACCCCAGCCCGGCGAGCTCGTCGAGGAACCGGTCGGTGAGCAGGAACGGATCGGTCCCGTTGACCCCGGCCAGCACCGGCGTGTGCCGCACCACCGGCAGCACCTCGGCCGCCATCTCGACGACGATGTCGTTCGCGTTGCCGTAGGCCAGTAGGCCCGCCAGCGAGCCACGGCCGGCCATCCGGTAGCGGCCGGAGTTGTAGAGGACGACGAGGTCGATCCCGCCCTCCTCCTCGCACTTGGCCGACAGCCCCGTCCCGGCCCCGCCGCCGACGATCGGCTCGCCGCGCGCCGCCATGCCGGCGAAGCGGTCCATCAGCTCGGCCCGGGTGAACCGCCTCATGCCTGCACCTCCCGCCACGCGGCCAGGACCGCGTCGGCGAACTCGGGATCGTTGACGTGGTGCGGTACCAGCCGCACACGGTCCGCATCGGACACACCGGATCCGATCACGGCGAACAGCGCGGCGTCGGCCTCGGGATCGTGGAACGCCTGCGCGGGCGCGTCCAGTGCGGACACCCCGCCCATCGGGAGCAGGAACAGCCACGGCCCGGTCAGCGCGTTCAGCTTGCGCGCCAGCCACTGCCCGATCGCCCGGTTCTCCTCCACAGTGGTCCGCATCAGCGTGACGTTCGGGTTGTGCTCGTAGACCAGCCGACCGGCGAAGCGCTCCGGAAGCGTCGCGATCCCGCCGAAGTTGACCATGTCCAGGGCTCCGCAGGACCCGACATAGGGCACGCCGGTGCGGGCGACGGCGTCGAGCCGGTCCTCGCCCGCCGCCATGATCCCGCCGACGAGCAGGTCCGCGACCTCGGTGGTGGTCAGGTCGAGGACCGAGTCGATCAGGCCGGAGCCGACCAGCTTCTCCATCGACGCCCCGCCCGAGCCGGTGGCGTGGAAGACCAGCGCGTCCACCCGGTCGCCGAGCCGCTCGCGCACCGCGTCGACACACGGGGTGGTGACGCCGAACATCGTCACGCCGACGGCGGGCAGGTCGGTGTCCGCGGGTGCCACCGGAGCCGCCACCGCCCCGGCCAGCATGTGCGCGGCGTTGCCGAGGACCCGTCGCGAGATCCGGTTCAGGCCCGCGATGTCGGTGACCGCGTACAGCATCGCGATGTCGCTCGCGCCGACGTAGGGGGTGGTGTCGCCGGAGGCGACGGTGGAGACCATCACCTTCGGCACGCCGACCGGCAGCGCACGCATCGCGGGTGTCACCAGCGCCGTCCCGCCGGAGCCCCCGAGCCCGAGCACCCCGCCGACGTCCTCGCGGGTGGCCAGCAACGCCCGCAGTGCCTCCGCCATGGCGACGACGGCGCTGCCGCGGTCCCCGGTGAACACCGCCGCAGCGCCGTCCGGGTGGTGCGCGGCGACCTCGGACGCCGGGACGTCGACCCGCGCCGCCGCCCGCTGCGGGTCGTGCGTGGACACGTCGACCCGGCACACGGGCACCCCCGCCGCGGTCACCAGGTCCGCCACGAACTGCAGCTCGTCGTGCTTGGTGTCGTACGTGCCGATCACGTATGCGGTCCCCACACCGGAGTTCTACCGGTACTGCCCACTCCGGGGCGAGGATCGGGACCGGATCGACGCAGGGCACTATGACACCAGCGCCCTCGTCCCCCGGGCTCGCGACTCGTGGCCCCTGACGTCGTTGGAGAGACATGCTCGGTCACCCGGACGACCCACGTGGCATCGTGCTCCCGCTCGACGGGCGGCCCGCTGTGGCCGACGCCCCGGAACGCAACGGCGGTCCGCGACCCGCACGGGGCTTCTCCCCCGGCCCCGCGCTGCTGCTGAGCTGGCAGCAGGCCGGTCCCGCGGAGGCGGACCGCAGCTGGGGCACGACGCTCTCGCCGTCGAGTGAGCTGGCGCGCCGGCTCGGCCCGAGCCCCTCGCGGGGCCCGGAGCGGGGCCTGACCTTCCGGCTCACGCTCCCCGAGGCGTTCGGCGCCGAGCCGCTGCTGCGCCTCGCCGGGGCCGAGCCGGCCATCGCGTACCCCGGCCCGTCGGCGCTGGTCCCGGTCGGCGTGCCCGGTTCCGGCCCGGGCCCCGGAGCGGACCTCGGCCTGCTCGCCCTGACCCTCGCCGTGGAGATCGCCGCGACCGACACCCAGCACCGGGTGCTCGACGAGCTGACCGCCGCCGTCGGGGACCTCGCCCCGTCCTGCGGGACGGGGCTGGACTCGCGGCTGCGCGCGGCCGAGGAGTCGCTGCGCGCTGCGCAGACCGAGCTGCTGGAACACGGGGCGATCACCTCGGCCGCCGGGCTGGACACCGCGGTCGCGAACCTGTCCGTGCTGCGCCACCGGACGCACGCGTGGATCGCCGGGTGGGAGCGCGTCGTCGCCACCACCGACCACGCGGGGACGCCCGGGATCGGGCTGCGCGAGCTGCTCGGCGAGGTCGGCAAGCTGGGCTGGACGGGCTTCCCGGGTGCCGTGCACAGCGCCTACCAGGGGCTCGTCCTGGACGCGCGGCGGATCCTGCTCACCGCAGCCGACGACCTGCTGCGCTCGCCGAATCGGTCGTTGCCGGCGCTGCGGCCGATCGTGGAGTCGGATCTCGCCGGGCGGGTCGCGGACGTCGGGCGGCTGCACCGGCTCCTCACCCAGCTCTCGGTGCTGCCGCTGACCGTGCGCAAGCGCTCCGGCGCGATGATGCCGAACCTGATCGCCGACCAGGCCGCCGCGAACGCGCGCACCCAGGCGCTGTTCACCCGGATGGCGAACGCGTTGCGCCCGCCGTCGTGGTCGGGCCATGTCGCCGTCGAGGTGCGGTCGCTGGAGACCGGCGAGCTGCAGGTCCTGCGCCCCGCCTGAGTCCGGCGCACAGACGACTCGATCCGGCGCACAGACGGCTCGAGGAGCCCCGGTCCGGCGACGACGACCGGTCCGGAGCTCCTCGGAGCCGAACGGAGGGGGCTCAGCGAGCGGCGGCCTCGGCCCGCTTGCGGGCGTCCTTCGCGGCGCCCTTGGCCTGCTTCGCCGCGTCGGCCCCGGCCGTGGCGGCGCGGTCGGCCAGGTCCGAGCCGAACCTCGCGGCCTGCGCCTGGGCCTGGGTCGCGAGCGTGGAGATCCGGTCGGCGTACTCCGGGGCACGCTTCTCGGCACGGGCGACGGCCTTCTGTGCCTGCTTCTCCCAGCGGGCCCGGCGGCGCTCCGCCTCCTGGATCCACCGGTCACCGGTCCGGTCGGCCGCCTTGCGGTAGTGCGCGCCGCGCTTGTCGACGGCCTTCTCCAGCTTCGCGCCCTTCTTGTTCGCGACCTTGGCGAGCTTGGCGCCCTTCTTCTCGGCCACCTTGGCCCGCTTCTCCGCCTTCTTCGCGGCGCTCTCCGCCGCGACCGAGAGCTGGTCGGACCAGGTCGACGCCTTGGTCGAGGCCACCTCACCCAGGTGCGCCGCCTGCTCGGACGCCCGCCCGCTCCACTCGGTGGCGCGCTCGCGCACGACCGGGCCGTACTCGTCGACCGCGTCGTGCAGCTTCTCCCGGCCACCTGCCGCGGCCGCCGCGATGGACGAGCCCGCCCCGGCCAGCCCGGCCGCGAGCTGGGCACCGGTCTCGGAGTCGGCGTCGGAGGAGAACCGCGCCTGCACCTGCTCGGCGGTCCTGCGGGCCCGGTAGGCGTTCGACGGTTTGCCGTGGGTGTCGGCCGCCGCGATCAGCAGCCCGCCCAGCAGCCCGACGTTCTTCAGGAAGTGGATCTGCTGGTCGGCCCGGCGCTGCTGGTCGGTCTCCTCCCAGAAGCGGTGCGCGGCGAGCGTCGTGGGGATGATCGACGCCGCGAGCGCGGTGGCGGCGAGCCGGGGGCACTTGCCCACGGCCAGCAGCGAACCGGCGGCGATCTTCACGCCGGCGTCCACCTTGATCAGGGTCTCGTTGTCGGGGCGCCGGTCCATCGGCGCGTTCTCGACCACCCGGTCGATGACCGGGGCGGCCTGGTCCAGGACGGGCTTGGCGGCCTGCGCGTGGCCTTCCGCCTGACGGAACGCGTTGACACCGCCGTAGATGAAAATGGCCGCGAGCATGGGCCGGGCAACTCGTCGCAAGACTGGCATGGGTCACCTTTCCCCGGTCTGGCACGTCCGCAAACCCGGGGCCGGGTGTGGCACCACGACAGTGGTGTCGCAATCATGGCTCGGGTGACGAACGGACGGCGGGCGATCGGGCTCGACATCGGAGGAACGAAGGTCGCCGGAGCGATCGTGAGCGAGGATGGCACGGTCCACGCCGAACTGCGGCGCAACACCCCGGACACGTCCGACGCGGGCACGATGAACGGTCTCCTGCGGGACATGGTCTCCGAGCTGCGCGCGCACGAGGCCGGTACCGGCGTCTGCGCGATCGGGGTCGGTGCGGCCGGGACCGTGGAGTGGCCGGACGGACGGATCCGCTGGGCACCCAACAGCAGCTACCAGGACTGGGACCTGCGCGCGGACCTCGAGGCGGCGACCGGGCTGCCGACCGTGGTCGACAACGACGGCAACGTCGCCGGGCTCGCCGAGGCCCGGCTCGGGGACACCCGCAACGACGACATGGTGCTGCTGACCGTCGGCACCGGCGTCGGTGCCGGGATCATGCTCGGCGGGCGGATCTACCGCGGGCCGCACGGGCTCGGCGCCGAGGTCGGGCACATGACGATCAACCCGGACGGCCCGCGGTGCGGCTGCGGCAACCACGGCTGCCTGGAGTCGATGGCCTCGGGCACCGCGCTGGCCCGGATGGGCCACAACGCCGCCGCGCACGACCCGGACGGCATGATCGCCGGCCTGGCCCGCGAGGCGGACGGCGAGGTGACCGGCCGGCACGTGACGACGGCCGCGATGGCCGGCGACCGGACGGCGCAGTCGTTGTTCGAGCGGCTCGGCCGGGCGCTCGGCATCGGGATCGCCGGCATCAACGCGATCTTCGAGTTCGAGGTCGTCCTGATCGGCGGCGGCCTGGTCGACGTCGGCGAGCTGCTGCTCGGGCCGGCCCGTCGGGCGGCCAGGGAGTTCCACTACGGCCCGCCGGGGGTCCGCCCCGTCCCGCCGGTCCTCCCGGCCACCTACAAGGGCGACGCCGGCAAGATCGGCGCGGGCCTGCTGGCACTCGAGGAGGCGTGAGCACGGAACAGGGCTACGCTCCTCCGGGTGACACTTCTGCTCGGACCGGTCCTGCGCCACGTCGACGAGACCTCCGCGCTGGTCTGGGTGCAGACCGACCGGCGCTGCCGGGTCGAGGTGCTCGCCTGCGCCACCGAGACCTTCGAGGTCGCCGGGCTGCACTTTGCCCTCGTCGTGGTCACCGGGCTGGAACCGGACACGCGCTACCCGTACGACGTGCACACCGACGGCACCCGGGTCTGGCCGCAGCCCGGCTCACCGTTCCCGCAGAGCGTGATCGCGACGCGGGGGCCGTCCACCGAACGGAACCAGCGGATCGTCTTCGGGTCGTGCCGGTACGTGAAGCTGGCCGATCCGCGACAGGCCCGGCGGTACGGCCTGGACGCCCTCGACGCCTACGCGACCCGGATGACCTCGCTACCCCCCGAGGAGTGGCCGAGCGCGCTGCTGATGCTCGGCGACCAGGTCTACGCCGACGAGCTCACCCCGCAGACCCGGCGCCGGATCGCCGGGCGCGGGGAGCGGCATCCCGAGTGGCCGGACGACGAGGTGGTGAGCTTCGGGGAGTACTCCGGGCTCTACCGGGACTGCTGGTCCGATCCGGAGGTGCGGTGGATGATGTCCACCGTCCCGACGGCGATGATCTTCGACGACCACGACGTCCGCGACGACTGGAACACCTCGGGCACCTGGCGGGCGCAGGTGGCGCAGCTGCCCTGGTGGCCCGACCGGATCCGGGCCGGGCTCGTGGCGTACTGGGTGTACCAGCATCTGGGCAACCTCGCGCCGGCCGAGCTGGCCGCCGACACCGACTGGCAGGCGGTCCGCGCGCACGAGGGTGACGCCTGGCCGCTGCTCGCCGAGCGGGCCGACCGGTGGGACACCGAGACCGGTGAGGGCCCGGACCGGCACAAGGACGAGCGGTTCACGTTCTGCTGGGAGCTCGGCCGCACCCGGCTGATCGTGATCGACTCCCGGAACGGCCGGATCGTCGAGTCGGTGCCGCGCAAGATGGTCTCCGACGAGGAGTTCGACTGGATCACCGGGCGGGCGCTGGGCCCGGACGAGATCGACCACCTGGTGCTGGCGACGCCGATCCCGTGGCTGCTGCCGCAGGTCATCTCGGACCTGCAGGCCGCGGTCGAGAAGGCCGCGTACCGGCCGGGCCGGATCGGGCGCTTCGCGGAGTCCCTGCGCCAGGAGGCGGACCTCGAGCACTGGCCCGCGTTCGGGCACTCGTTCGCGCGGATGGCCGACCTGGTGCGCGAGGTGTGCCGGCCGCACGACGGGCGCCCGGCACCGGCCACGGTGTCGATCGTGTCCGGCGACGTCCACCACTCCTATGCCGCGGTCGCCGACGTGCACACCCGCGCCCCGGGTGACCGCCCCGGTCGCGGTGCCGACGGCACGCGGGTGCACCAGCTGACCTGCTCGCCGGTGCACAACATCGTCCCCGGGTTCATGCGGGTGCTGTTCCGGATCTCCTGGTCCCGGGCGATCGCGCGGTTCTCGAGGGCGTGGCTGCGCGGGACCAGGGCCGGTCGGGCCGGGGTGTCCTGGGAGCGGACGACGGGGCCGTTGTTCGGCAACCTCGTCGCGACGCTGGAGCTGGACGGCCGCCACTCCGCGGTCCGCTTCGAACGACCGCGGACCGCGTCCACCCTGGACACCGCGGCCGAGGTGGTGCTCACCCCGCAGGCCCCGGCACCCCGCACCCCGCTGACGGCCGCAGGCGCTTCCTGACGCGGTCCGCCGCGGTAGCGCTCAGCAGGTCGCGGTAGGACTCAGCACGTCACGGTAGGGCTCAGCACGTCGCGCGGTCGCTCAGAACTCCGTGCCCGACAGCCAGCCGCGCCAGACCTGCGGGTCACCGAGGACCTGGAGCCGGTCGTCGTCGGCCGGGATCCGGCGCAGCACGCCCTGCAACAGGTCGGCGGCGGTGCCGCGCACGGCGGCGTCACCCTTGCCGTGACCGTGCTCCCACCCGATCCGGCCGCCGTCGGCGCGGATCATCCACTCCCCGGCGACGCCGAGCTCGTCGTCGGTCGCGTGCAGGTGCAGCGTCGCGCCCTCGGCCAGCGGCGGTTCGGCACCGGCCGGGCGGGCCGCCACCAGGTCCAGCCACTCCGACAGGCCGTCGGCCGCGAGCTCCGGCGCGATCCGGAACGGCTCACCGAGCGCGATCGCCGCGTCCGCCCGGTGCACCGTGGCCTCGTGCAGCCGGCGCCGCACCCACCAGGCGGCCGGCCGCGGCCCGGTGAACGTCCACACCGGAGCCTGGGGACCGGCCTGCGTCACCGCGTCGAGCAGCTCCGTGACGCCGTCGCGCAGCCACCGCGCGGCCACCTCGGGCCCACCCTCCGGTGGTTTCCCGCCCGCGACGTCCCGCGGGTTCAGCACCTCGGTCGCCCCGGAGGCGATCATCTGCGCGGCCCAGCGGTGGCCGCGGCCGACGTGGCGCAGCAGCTGCTGCAGAGTCCATCCAGGACAGGTCGGCACCTCGAGCGCGGGGTCGGCCGTCGCGAGGAGGACGGCCAGCCGGTCGTTCTCCGAGATCAGGACTTCCGCGTAGGGGTCGACGGTGCTGCGATCCGGTGTCTCGGACATGAATTCACCCTCCTATTCGCCCGGACCCCGGCGCGTCGTGCATAAGGATCTTGCCGGTCGGGTAGTGATAGATCATGCCGCCTCACCGCGACTGGACGCGACGGGGAGCCGGGCGTGCGCTGTTGTACTGGCCGCTGGTCGCGTTCCTGCTGGCGGCGGCCTTTCCCGCTCTCGCGATACCGCTCGTCGTCGGCTCCGGGGTCGGGCTGCTGACCATCGGCATGATCGGCGGCGCCGCCGGGAGGCGTTGGCGGGCCCGGAAGCTGGCCAGGGCGCGCCGGGCCGTCGCCGAACTCGGCGAGCAGGCACGGCCGGGTTCCGGCCGCACGGCCGCCGCCGACGCGCGGGCGCGGACGGCCGAGCAGGTGCGGGAGCCGTGGCCCACCGGGCGGCACGCCCGCCGCCCGCGCACCCGGCCCGCCCTGGCTCCGGCGGTCGCGGCGACCCCGGCACCCGAGGCCGCCGAGGAGCCCGTCCGGCGCGACGCGGCCTGACCCTCGCCGACGCTCTACCCCGGGTGATCGCGATGTGACGCGCGCCTATTTCCTTGTACGTCCGATACTAGGATGTCAAACTAAATTGGCCGGGATCACCGCCGTCACCCCGGCGCGAGGAGCGGGCCATGGTCGAGAGCAGTGCAAGCGGAACGGGCGTCAGCACCGAACTGCACGTCCCCACCCACCCGGTCCGGTTCGTCACCGCGGCCAGCCTGTTCGACGGGCACGACGCGGCGATCAACATCATGCGGCGGATCCTGCAGAAGCAGGGCGCCGAGGTGATCCACCTGGGGCACAACCGCTCGGTGGACGAGGTGGTGACCGCCGCGATCCAGGAAGACGTCCAGGGCATCGCCATCTCCTCCTACCAGGGCGGCCACGTCGAGTACTTCTCCTACCTGGTCGAGCTGCTGCGCGAGCGCGGCGCGGGCCACGTGCGGGTCTACGGCGGGGGCGGCGGCGTGATCGTCCCCGAGGAGATCGAGCTGCTGCACTCGCGCGGCGTCGCCCGGATCTTCTCCCCCGAGGACGGCCAGAAGCTCGGCCTCCCCGGGATGATCAACATCATGATCCGGGAGTGCGACACCGACCTCACGGAGCAGGAGGCGTCGGCGGGTGGCTACGCGAGCCCCGCCTTCGCCGACGCGATGCTCTCCGGCGAGACGGCCACCCTCGCCCGCGCGCTGACCCTCGCCGAGGCGGGGAAGCTCCCCGACGAGGTCCGGGAGCGGATCGCCGCCTCCGAGCGGCCGGTCCCCGTCCTCGGCATCACCGGTACCGGCGGTTCCGGCAAGTCCTCGCTGACCGACGAGCTGGTCCGCCGCTTCCGGCTCGACCAGGAGGACAAGCTCCGGATCGCCGTGCTGGCCGTCGACCCGACCCGGCGCAAGGGCGGCGGCGCGCTGCTGGGCGACCGGATCCGGATGAACGCCCTTTCCGGCGACAGGGTCTTCTTCCGCTCGCTGGCCACCCGCGGCAACGACGGCGGGTCGCTGCCGGAGAAGCTGGGCGACACCATCTCGGTGCTGCGCTCCGCCGGGTTCGACCTGGTGCTCGTCGAGACCCCGGGCATCGGCCAGGGCGACGCGGGCATCGTGCCGTTCGTCGACCACTCGCTGTACGTGATGACGCCCGAGTTCGGCGCCGCGTCGCAGCTCGAGAAGATCGACATGCTGGACTTCGCCGACGTCGTCGCGATCAACAAGTTCGAGCGTCGCGGCGCCGAGGACGCCCGCCGCGACGTCGGCCGCCAGCTGGTGCGCAACCGCGAGGAGTTCGGCGCGAGCTGGGAGGACATGCCGGTCTTCGGCACCTCCGCCGCGACCTTCAACGACGACGGCGTCACCGCGCTCTACCAGAACCTGCGCGACATGCTCGCCGCCGACGGCCTCACCGTCGGCGAGGGCCGGCTGGCCCGGGTCGAGACCAAGACCTCGAGCGACTACGCCGCCGTCATCCCGCCGGAGCGGGTGCGCTACCTGGCCGAGATCTCCGAGGCGCTGCGCGGCTACCACGCCGACACCGAGCGGCACGCACAGGCGGCCCGGACCGCGCAGCACCTGCGCACGGCTCGCGAGCTGGTCGGCGAGTCGGTGCAGGAGGCGCTGGACCGGGCGGAGAAGGAACTGCCCGCCGAGTCCGCCGAGCTGCTGGCGCAGTGGCCGTCGCGGGTCGCGGACTACTCCGGCGACGAGTACGTCTACACCGTGCGGGACAAGGAGTTCCGCACGAAGCTGACCCGGGAGACGCTGTCCGGCAACAAGGTCCGCCGGGTCGCGCTCCCCCGCTACGACGACCACGCGGAGCTGGTGCGGTTCCTGCGCCGGGAGAACCTGCCGGGCCACTTCCCCTTCACCGCGGGCGTCTTCCCGTTCAAGCGTGCGGGCGAGGACCCGGCCCGGATGTTCGCCGGCGAGGGCGACCCGTTCCGCACCAACCGCCGGTTCAAGTACCTGTCGCAGGACTCGGACGCGAAGCGACTGTCGACGGCGTTCGACTCGGTGACCCTCTACGGGCACGACCCGGACACCCGGCCCGACATCTACGGCAAGGTCGGCACCTCCGGCGTCTCGATCGCCACCCTGGACGACCTCAAAGCGCTCTACGACGGCTTCGACCTGTGCTCGCCGACGACGTCGGTGTCCATGACGATCAACGGCCCGGCGCCGACGATCCTGGCCTACTTCCTCAACACCGCGATCGACCAGCAGGTCGAGCAGTTCCGCGCCGAGCACGACCGGGAGCCGGACGCCGCCGAGCGCGAGGACCTGACCGCCTACGCGCTGGCGAACGTGCGCGGCACGGTGCAGGCCGACATCCTCAAGGAGGACCAGGGGCAGAACACCTGCATCTTCTCCACCGAGTTCTCGCTGCGGATGATGGCCGACATCCAGGAGTGGTTCATCGCGCACCAGGTGCGCAACTTCTACTCGGTCTCGATCTCCGGCTACCACATCGCCGAGGCCGGGGCGAACCCCATCTCCCAGCTCGCGTTCACCCTCGCCAACGGCTTCACCTTCGTCGAGAGCTACCTCTCGCGCGGGATGGACGTCGACGAGTTCGCGCCGAACCTGTCGTTCTTCTTCTCCAACGGCATGGACGCCGAGTACACGGTGCTCGGCCGGGTCGCCCGGCGGATCTGGGCGGTCGCGATGCGGGAGCGCTACGGGGCCAACGAGCGGTCGCAGAAGCTGAAGTACCACGTCCAGACCTCCGGACGGTCCCTGCACGCGCAGGAGATGAACTTCAACGACATCCGCACCACGCTGCAGGCGCTGTGCGCGCTCTACGACAACGCGAACTCGCTGCACACCAACGCCTACGACGAGGCCATCACGACGCCGAGCCAGGAGTCGGTGCGGCGCGCGATGGCCATCCAGATGATCATCAACAAGGAGTGGGGCCTGTCGCTGAACGAGAACCCGCTCCAGGGCTCGTTCGTCGTCGACGAGCTGACCGACCTGGTCGAGGAGGCCGTGCTCCAGGAGTTCGAGTCGATCGCCGAGCGCGGTGGCGTGCTGGGTGCGATGGAGACCGGCTACCAGCGCGGCAAGATCCAGGACGAGTCGATGCTCTACGAGCACCGCAAGCACTCGGGCGACCTGCCGATCATCGGCGTGAACACCTTCCTCAAGCCCGATAACGGCGACGAGGAGCCGCAGGAGATCGAGCTCGCCCGGGCCACCGAGCAGGAGAAGCGCTCCCAGCTCGACCGGCTGGAGGACTTCCAGTCCCGCAACCGCACCGAGGCCGAGCAGGCGCTGCGCCGGCTACAGGACGTGGCCACGGGTGACGGCAACGTGTTCGACGAGCTGATGAAGGCGGCCCGGGTGTGCTCGCTGGGTCAGCTCACGACCGCGTTCTTCGAGGTCGGTGGGCAGTACCGCCGCAACATGTGACCGCGACCGGTGCGGCCGCCCGCTCGGGCGGCCGCACACCGGCGGTGACACCGCCGGGACCGTTTGATTGCTTAACGCTAAGCAACTAGTGTCGGCGTCACCCTTCAGGAGGTGACACCGACCCGTGTCCGACACCCTGCGCGGCGTTCCGTCCGGCAGCCCGGCCCCGCGACCGGACGAAGGCCCGCCGGCACCGCTGCCCCGCCGCCATCTCGTGTTCGGTGCGGTCTCCCTCGCCCTGTTGATGTTCTCCCTGGACCAGACGGCGGTGGCGACGGCGCTGACCACGGTCAGCGACGACCTCGGGGTCGACCTGGCCTGGACGGCCTGGATCGTCACGATCTACGCCGTCGGCCAGATCCTCGCCCTGCCGCTGGGCGGCCGGCTGGCCGACCGGTTCGGGAGCCGCCGGGTGTTCCTGGTCGCCGTCGCGTCGTTCGTCGTGTTCTCCTGCCTCTGCGCGGTCGCCGGCTCGATCGGGCTGCTGATCGGGGTCCGGTTCCTGCAGGGTGTGGCGACCGGGCTGATGCTGCCGGCGGCGAACAGCATCGTCGCGCACCACTACGGCCGGGACCGGGACCGGGCGCTCGCGGCGTTCGTGAGCGTGATCCCGATCGGGGCGATCCTGGGCCCGCTGGTCGGCGGGCTGGTCCTGACAGTGTGGTCCTGGCACGCGATCTTCCTGGTGAACGTGCCCCTGGGGCTGGTCGCGGCACTCGTCGGCGCGGCGCTCGTGCAGGAGCCGCCACGCCGCTCGACGGCTCCGGTCGACGTCCGCGGGATCACGCTGCTGATCGTCACGCTGGTCGCGGCGATGGTCGCGATCACCGGGACCGGCCGGGGTACCTCCGGGCTCGCGATGACCGGGATCGCCGCCGCCGTCGCCGTGGGGGGCGTCTGGGCGTTCACCCGGCACGCGCGGCGCCGGGAGGACGCGGTGGTGCCGTGGCGGCTGATCACCGGCGGCGGGCTCGGCATCATGAACGTGACCAACGTCCTCTTCGGTGCCGCGGTGATCGGGTTCTCCGCGGTGCTGCCGCTCTACGCGCAGACCCGGTACGGGCTGGCACCGTTCGCCGCCGGCGCGCTGCTCACCGGGCGGGCGGCAGGGACGATCGCGTCGTCCGGGGTGTCGGTCGCCCTGCTGCGGCGGACCGGGCACCGGCCGCTGCTGATCGGCGGGATGGCGGTCATCGTGCTCGGGTTGCTGCTCAGTGCGATGTCGCCGGTCGCCGCGACACCACCGGAGATCTGGCTGCTCGTGGCGGCGACGGTGCTCGGTGTCGGACTGGGCCTGACCGGCCCGGCCGCGAACAACGCCGGCATGCACCTCGTCCCGGACGACGTCGCGGCGGTGACCGGCCTGCGCATCATGTTCCGCCAGATCGGCGGCATCGCCGCGGTCTCCGCGACGACGGCGGCGATCGCCGCGTCCGCGACACCCGGCCTCGCGGGTGCGGGCGCGATCGTCGTGCTGGCCGTGCTGCTCGCCGGTGTCACCCTGCTCGCGGCGCGGATCCCCAACCAGCGCGGCCGGTGGTGACCGGCGGCCCCTCCGACCCTCCGACGCCGTCAGCGTCGGGAGCGCGGTGCCCACCCGCCCCGACCCGGGCGGACACCGATCAGCTCAGCGCCGTGTCCTGTTCCGGCGACGACCGCGGTTCCAGCCACCGATGATGCCGATGGCCTCGACGAACGACTCTGCGGCCTTGGAGAACTTGCGACCGGCCTTCCGCATCGGTTCCTCCTGGGGATGTTCTGCTGGGGGCGCCATCACGGTCCCAGGCCCCGGTTCGTGAGGAACACGGGGGCCTTGGGGCATCCGGGTGGCGAACCACCCACCGTTGCTTCCATATCGGTAGCGTCTTCCCTCTCACGGAGCACACCCGTCCGGCGTGTCCTGCTCGCGTCCCGTCGCCCGGAGCAACGCTCCCCGGCACTCGACAGCACCTCGCGTCCGTTCGGGGGTAGTCCGTTCAAGTCGGCCTGTTGGTCCGGCGCCGCACCCGGGTGCGGCGCATGCTGGCCGTACGGGTGAACCGACCGGAGGGAGTCACCGGGTGTCACCGGACGTAGTGATGTGGGTCGTCGTCGCGGCCGTCGTGCTGCTCGTGCTCGGCGTGGTGCTGGTCGTGGGGTCGCGGATCCGCGGCCGGCGCCGGACGGCCGCCCTGCGGCGGCACTTCGGGCCGGAGTACGACCACGTCGTGGAGCAGTCGAGCGGACGCTCGCAGGGCGAGGCGGAGCTGCGACGACGGCTGAGCCGCCGTCGCGAGCTGGACGTCCGTGAGCTGGACGCCGACGAACGCGAGCGGTTCGCCACCCAGCTGCAGCAGGCCCAGAACTCCTTCGTCGAGACCCCGCGCACCGGGCTGCGCGACACCGACCTGCTCCTGCAGCAGGTGCTGCGCGAGCGCGGGTACCCGGTCGAGCACTTCTCCGAACGCGAGGCGATGGTCTCGGTCGACCATCCCGACCTGGTCGGGCACTACCGCGACGCGCACGCGATCGCCGTCGCGGACACCCGGGACGACGCGGACACCGAGCAGCTCCGGCAGGCGATGGTCGACTACCGGTACCTGCTCGACGAGCTCATCGGGCCCGGGCACCCGGAGAGCACGCAGCGCGGCCTGCCGGCGTCGTGACGGGGACCGCCGCGCTGCCCGACCCGGATCGCGGCGGTGACACCGGCGCGGCGGCCGCCGAGGGCGATGTGCTGGACGGTCGCTACGAGCTGCGGGAGCTGGTCGGCGAGGGCGGGATGTCCCAGGTGCACCTGGCCCACGACCGGGAGCTGGACCGGCCGGTCGCGGTGAAGATCCTCCGGTCCGACGATCCGGACGAGCGGGCCCGGCTACGCGACGAGGCCCGCGCCGTGGCCGCGGTCGACCACCCCGGCGTGGTGGCGGTGCACGACGTCGGCGAAGGTCCCGGCGGCGTCCACATCGTCATGTCCTACGTGGCCGGTGAGACGCTCGCCCGGCGGCTCGACCGCGAGGGCCCGCTGCAGCCCGACGAGGTCGTGCGGATCGGGCTGGCCGTCTGCGACGCGCTCGGCACCGCCCACCGGGCCGGGATCGTGCACCGGGACGTGACCCCCGGAAACATCATCCTGGGGGCGGGCGGACGGGTGACCGTCGTCGACTTCGGGATCGCCAGGATCGGCGAGGGCGCCGGGCGCACCCGCACCGGGCACGTGATCGGGACGCCGCTCTATCTCGCGCCGGAGCAGGGACGGGCGACCGGGACCCTGGACGGGCGGACCGACCTCTACTCGCTGGCGTGCACCCTGTTCACCGCACTGACCGGGCGGCCCCCGTTCACCGACCCGGACCCGTTCACCGTGGTGCTCGCGCACCTGCGGGAGACGCCGCCACGGCCGTCGTCGTTGCGTGCGGGCGTACCGCCCGCCCTGGAGGAGGTGCTGTTGCGGACCCTCGCGAAGGACCCCGCGCTGCGCCCCGCCGACGCCGACGCCCTCGCGGCGGGCCTGGCGTCGAGTGTCGGCGCCGCCGCCCCGGGGCGGGCCCGCACCCGCGAGTTCCCGGCCGGGGAACCCGGGGCGGCGGACGTCGATCCGCCGCCCGCATCCGGGCCGGCCGGGCGTGCCGGCCCCGGAGCGACCGGGCCGCACGCGCTCGAACACACCCTCGCCGATGTCGAGCACGACGACGGCAGACGATCCGACCGCCGCCGGGGAGCCGGGCTCGTGCTCATCTCGCTGGCCGTGCTGCTCGTCCTCTGCGTGCTCGTCGCGGTGGTCGTGTTCGGCTGACGCACCGACGGGCCTGCGTGCTCAGGACGGGTCGACGAACGTGTCGAGGGCGATCCCGGCCGACAGGATCGGCCCCACCAGCGCCTGCATCCCGCGCCGCGGCAGTGCCTCGATCCGGGCGGCGAGCCCGGGCAGCGCACGGTGCGCACCGGCCTCGACGACGTGCGCGACGTTCAGGGCGGCGAGCTGGTGGTTGTCCGTGGCGCTGTGCCCCTGGGCCGAGAGCGGGACGAGGACGGCGTCCGGCAGCCGCGCGACGACGCGCTCGGCGATCGACCGGGGCGTGCGGACGTCCCGCTCGCCGGAGATCACCGCGACCGGCCAGGTGAACCCCGGCAGCTCGGCAGCCAGGTCGTACGGCGGCGTGTGCCCGGTCTGCCCCGGGTGGTCGCCGTAGGTGCGCTGCAGGTCGAGCACCTCGCCGTCCGGCGGGACCGCGAAGCCGAGCTCGCCGAGCCCGATCGGCCGGACGAGATCACCGTCGAAGATCATCGGGATACCGTCACCGGTGGTCTCGCCGGCGCCCAGCCCGGCGATGCGCGCCCACGAGCGGCGTGCCCCGCCGCGAACCCGCGCGGCGAGCAGGCGCTCCAGCCGGGCCGGGCCGGCGAACTCGTGCACGGTCCGTACGACGGCGGTCAGATCGCGCGGATCCTCCCCGTGCTCGGCGAGCGTCGCCACCAGCTCCGCGGCGCGTGCGGTCCGCGGGTCCCGCCCGTCCCGGTAGAGCCCGCGCAGGTGCGCGCGGACCGCGGGCACCGCGCCCGGGCCGGTGGCGGGCGAGTCGAGCACCATCGCCGCCACCCGGCCCGGGTGCCGCACCCCGAAGACCTGGGCCAGGTAGGCGCCGTAGGACGTGCCGAGCACGACCGCGCGCTCGACACCGTTCGCGTCGAGGACCGCGGCGAGGTCGTCGGCCGCGGCACAGGTGGTGACGTCGTCGGTCGTCAGGTCGGCCCCCGTCGCGTCGGTACGCGAGAGCCCCACCCCGCGGTGCTCGACCATGATCACGTCGAGTCCGCGGGCCTGCGCGGCCCGGCGCAGACCGCTGTACGGCAGCACGCTCGCCAGACCGGGCCCGCCGGGGACGACGACGATCGGCGTCCGGTCCCCGGCCCGGGCACGGACCCAGGCCAGCGGCAGGGTGCGGCGGCCGTCGAGGGGGCGCTCGACGACACCACCGTGCTTCGCCACCTGGTCGCGGGCCGAGCGCAGCCGGACGGCGGCCGCGCGCTCGGCCCGCCGATCCCGTTCGGCGTCGGCGGTACCGGCCCCGCTCCCCTGCCGGTCCTGCCGCTCCGCCGCCCCCGTCGCGCTCCGCACCACTGTGGTCTCCCCCCGGTTCGTGTGTCCCCTGTCCACGAACGGGATGCGGCCGCGGTTCCCGGAGCGCTGTGTCCCCCGTGCCGCGCCGCCGTGGTGTGTCCTCGGCTCGGCGCAGCGGTGGTGTGTCCTCGGGCCGGCGCGGCCGTGCTGTGTCCCCGGGCCGGGCGCGGCCGTGCTGTGTCCCCGGGCCGGCGCGGCCGTGCTGTGTCAGGCCGGGGCCGGTGTCCGCCGCAGTACCAGGGCGAGCGCGAGGGCGCCGGCCAGCAGCGCGCTGACGTAGCAGACCACGCCGAGCCAGCCGGCCTGGTCGTAGGCGATCCCGCCGACCGCTCCGCCGGCGCTGGAACCGGCGTAGTAGCCGACCAGGTACAGCGACGACGCCTGGGCCGGCACCGCCCCGGTCAGCAGCGCGGACCGGCGTCCGACCCAGCTGCTGGCGACCGAGTGCGCGCCGAAGAACCCGACGGTCACCAGGAGCAGCCCGAGCAGGACGGTCACGAGCATGTCGGCGACGGTCACCCAGATGCCGGCCAGCGCGAGCAGGGTCGCGACCCACAGCACCGGACGGCGGCCGAACCGGTCCCCCAGCCGCCCGGCCCCTGTGGAGGCCCAGCTACCGGCGAGATAACCGAGGAACACGAGCCCGACCAGCGTCCCCGGCAGCGCGAACGGCGGCGCCAGCAGCCGGAACCCCAGGTAGTTGTAGACCGTCACGAACGCGCCCATCAGCAGGAACGCCATCCCGGTCAGGCACAGCAGGCCGGGATCGGCGAGGTGGCGGCGCAGTGGCCCGCCGACCTCGCGCAGCCGGGTCGGCGGCGGGGTGGGTGCGGTCGCGGGCGGCAGCAGCACCCGGAACAGGACCGTCGCCGCGACCGAGACCGCACCGACCGCGGCCAATCCGGCCCGCCATCCGCCGAACTCGGCCACCCAGGTCGCGATGAGGCGCCCGGAGAGCCCGCCGAGGGTGTTGCCTGCGATGAGCAGCCCGACCGCGCCGCCGAGATGCCGGGCGGCGACCTCGTGCGTCAGGTGCGCCATCGACAGGGCTGGCAACGCGGCGAGCGCGATCCCCTGCAGCGCGCGGACGACCACGAGCACCTCGAAGGTGGGCGCCAGCGGTGCGAGCAGCGCCAGGACCGCGGACACGCCCAGCGCCCACGTCATCACCCGGGTCCGGCCCCAGGACTCCAGGACCGCCGACAGCGGGAGGACGGCGAGGGCGAGCGTGCCGGTGGTCGCCGACAACGCGAGGCTGGCCGCCGACGAGCTGACGCCGAACTCCGCCGAGAGCGTCGGCAGCAACCCCTGCACGCTGTAGACCAGCACGAACGTCGCCATGCCGGACAGCCACAGCGCCGCACCGAGCCGCCGGAAGCCCGGGGTGCCGCGCTCGTGCGCGGGCGCGAGACGGGAGGCGACGCCCGCGGGATGTTCGGTCGTTGTCATCGCACATGACCGTAGAGGCGCCTCAGAGATGCGTCCAATGCATACGTCCGTCAAGTAGCATGCAGATGTGCATGAGTCGTTGGCGCCCGCGCTGCACCGGTTCGCCGCCGTCGCCCGGACCGGGCACCTCACCCGGGCCGCGGAGGAGATCGGGGTTCCGCAGCCGACGCTGTCCCGGGCGATCGCGCGGCTCGAGGACGAGCTCGGTGTCGCGCTGTTCCACCGCGTCGGGCGCGGCCTGCGGCTCACCCCGGCCGGCCGGACGTTGCTGCCGCGGGCCGAGGCCGCGCTCGCCGAACTGGCCGCTGCCGCGGCGGAGCTCGCCGGGGACGCCGACCCGGCGAGCGGACGGGTCGCGTTCGGTTTCCTCGGCACGCTCGGCACCGAGGTGGTGCCGCGGATCCTGAGCGGTTTCCGGCAGGCGCATCCACGGGTCCGGATCGAGCTGGTGCAGAACCCGCACGCGGAGCTGCTCGACCGGGTCCGGGACGGCACCGTCGACCTCGCACTGACCTCGCCGATGCCCGACGAGCCGGGCCTCGCGGCCACGGCGCTGGCCGAGGAGGAGCTGCGCCTGGTGGTCCCCGCGGGGCACCGGCTGGCCGGGCGCTGTGCGGTGGACCTCGCCGAGGTCGCCGAGGAGCCGTTCCTGCTCTTCGCCCGCGGGTACGGGCTGCACGGCACCGTCGAGGCCTGGTGCGAGCAGGCCGGGTTCCGGCCGCGCCGGGCGTTCGAGGGTGGCGAGACCGGCACCCTGCGCGGGCTGGCCGGGGCGGGGCTCGGCGTGGCGTTGCTGCCGCTGGGCCCGGACGTCCCCGGCGTGGTCCAGCTGCCGGTGCGGGCGCCGCGCACCGTGCGCACCCTGGGCATGGTGCATCCGGCGGGCGACCGGCCGGTGCCGCCGGTGCGCGATCTGCGCGCGTTCGTCGCCGAGCACGGGCCACGGTTGCTGGCGCACGGGTTACCGTCGTCGTCGTGGAACGCGTGATCGACGACGAGGGCCGCGAGGTCCCGGTCCCGGCCCGGGTGCGCCGGGTGGTGTCCCTGGTGCCGTCACTGACCGAGGCCGTGGAGGCGACAGCGCCCGGCCTGGTGGTCGGGGCGACCGACTGGTGCACCCATCCCGCCGACCTCGCCGCCGAGCGGGTCCGCGGCACCAAGAACCCGGACGTCGGGAAGGTCGTCGCGCTCGCCCCGGACCTGGTGCTCGCCAACCAGGAGGAGAACCGGCCGCCCGACCTGGACGCGCTGCGCGAGGCGGGCCTGGCCGTCTACGTGACCGACATCCGCGACGTCGACGGCGGCATCGCCTCGCTCGCCCGGATGCTCGCCGCGTGCGGGCTGCCCGAACCGGCCTGGCTGCGCGAGGCCCGGGCGCTCTGGGACGCGATCGAGCCCGCGTCCCCGCGACGGCGGGCGGTCGTGCCGATCTGGCGCAAGCCGTGGATGGCGGTCGGCTCGGACACCTTCACCGGCGCCGTCCTGGACCGGCTCGGGATCGACAACGCGCTCGCCGACTCCCCCGAGCGGTACCCGAAGATCGACCCCGCCGCGCTGCCCGAGCACGACCTGGTGGTGCTGCCCGACGAGCCGTACACCTTCACCGCCGATGACGGCCCGGAAGCCTTCGCGGCACCGTCCGCCCTGGTCAGTGGCCGGTTGCTGACCTGGTACGGGCCCAGTCTGGTCGACGCGGCCCGCGAGCTCCCGGCGGCGCTCGGGCTCGCCGACCCGGGACCCCCGTCTCGCTGATCCGCGTCCGACGGGCCGTCCGGCGTCCGCGGGGAGAGTTTCGACGAGCGCGACCCGTCGCTGTCGCTGCCGTCGTCGTCGGCGCTCGGCGCGACCTGGGACCCGGCTGCCGCTCGCCGGTACGGCTCCGCGCTCGGTGCGGAGGCCCGGCGGCAGCACGTCCACGTCGTCCTCGGCCCGACGATCAACCTGCACCGGGCCCCGTACGGCGGGCGGCACTTCGAGTCGATGTCCGAGGACCCGCTGCTGACCGGTGAGCTGGCCGCGGCCTACGTCGAGGGCCTGCAGGCACACGGCGTCGCCGCCACCCCGAAGCACTACGTCGCCAACGACGCGGAGTCCCAGCGGTTCACCGTCGACAACCACGTCGACGACCGTGCCCTGCGCGAGCTGTACCTCGCCGCGTTCGAACCGGTCGTCACCCGCGCCGGGGCGTGGGCGGTCATGTCCGCCTACAACGCCGTCAACGGTCCGACGATGAGCGAGAACCCGCTGCTCACCGAGCCACTGACCGGTGAGTGGGGGTTCGACGGGCTCGTCATGTCCGACTGGGGTGCGGTCCGCAGCACGGAGGCGTCGGCGAACGCCGAGCAGCACCTCGTCATGCCTGGCCCGGTCGGCGCGTGGGGCGAGCGGCTGGTCGCGGCGGTCCGCGCCGGGCGGGTGCCCGAGGCGGTCGTCGACGGCAAGGTGCGACGGCTGCTGCGCCTCGCCGCCCGGGTCGGCGCACTGGACGGCGTGACGCCGGCGGACGGCACGGCGCCGGAACCGGTGGCCAAGCCGGGGCCGGAGTCGGGGGCTGTGCCGGGGCCGGAGGATGGCGCCACGGCCGCCCGCGAGCTCGCCGTCGCCGGGAGCGTGCTGGTGCGCAACACCACAGGGAGCCGCGCGAGCGACACCGCGGCCGGCCGCGTGGGCAACGCCGCCGAGCTTCCCTGGGACGCTGCCTCGCTCGGTTCGGTCGCGGTGCTCGGCCACAACGCCGCGCTGGCCCGCACCCAGGGCGGCGGCAGCGCGACCGTCCGGCCGGCCGCCGTCGTCTCACCGCTGGAGGGGCTGCGCCGGGCCCTCGGTGAGAGCCGGGTGCACTACCGGCTCGGCGCCCGGGTCGCCGAGGGGGTCCAGCCGTTCGACCCCGCCGCGATGACCAACCCGGTGAGCGGCGAGCCCGGCCTGCGTGCGCTGTTCCGCGACGCCGCCGGGACCGAGCTGCGGGTCGAGGACCGGCGGGGCGCCTCGCTGATCTGGATGGGTCCCGAGGTCCCGTCCGGTACCGACCACGTGGAGGTCGCGGTGCGGTGGGACGGGCCCGGCGGCACCCACCGGCTCGGCGCGTCCGGCGCCGGGCACGTGACGCTGGAGGCGGACGGGCGGACCGTGCTCGACGCCGAGGGAGTGCTCACCGGCGACCAGGGGCCCGGAGCGGCGATGTTCGAGGCACCGTCGGTGACCACGGAGCTGTCCACCGACGGCCCGGTCGATCTCGTCCTGCGGTTCCGACCGTCCGGATCGGAGGCCGGGATGCCGCTGGTGGCGGTGACGCTGGGCGAGGAGACGGTCGTCGAGGACCCGGCGGCCGAGATCGCCGAGGCGGCCCGGCTCGCCGCGGAGTGCGACGTCGCGGTCGTGGTCGTCGGGACGAGCGACCGGATCGAGAGCGAGGGCTTCGACCGGTCCTCGCTGGCCCTGCCAGGGCGTCAGGACGACCTGGTCCGCGCCGTGGCCGCGGCGAACCCGAGGACCGTCGTGGTGGTCAACTCCGGGTCGCCGGTGCTGCTGCCGTGGCGCGGCGACGTCGCCGCGATCCTGCTCGGCTGGTTCGGCGGGGAGCGGTTCGGCGAGGCGGTCGCCGACGTGCTGCTCGGCGCCGCGGAGCCCGGCGGACGACTGCCGACCACGTGGCCTGCGACCGGTGACGAGCGCTCCGTGCTGTCCGGGGTTCCGGACGGTGGTGTGCTGCGCTACGCGGAAGGCATCCACATCGGGCACCGGAACTGGCTGCGCCACGGCGAGACGCCGGCGTACCCGTTCGGGCACGGCCTCGGGTACACGAGCTGGACCCTCGACGGCGCGACCGTCACCGGGCACGAGGTCGAGGTGACGCTGACCAACACCGGCGACCGGCCCGGGCGGCAGGTCGTGCAGGCCTACCTGTCCCGCCCGGACTCCGGCGTCGAGCGCCCGGTGCGGTGGCTGGCCGGCTGGGCCGTCGTCGACGCCGCGCCGGGACCGACGACCGCCCGGATCACCCTGCCGGACACCGCGTTCCGCCACCGCGAGCACGACCGCTGGGTGACCGAGCCGGGCGTCTACACCCTGCACCTGGGGTTCTCGGTGACCGACGTCCCGCTGCGGGCCGAGGTGGTCGTGGAGGCAGCGTGACCGGACGAGGGGCACAGGAGCGCTGTCATCGCTTGATCGACAGCGTCTCCTGTGCCCCTCGTGGACCCGTCAGGCGCGCAACAGGTCAGAGCACTTCTCACCGATCATCATCGTGGTGATGTTCGGGTTGATCGCCGGCAGCAACGGCATCGCCGAGCCGTCGGCGACGCGCAGGTTCTGCACGCCGCGCACCCGCAGCTGCGGGTCGAGGACGGCCATCGGGTCGTCGTCGGTGCCCATCTTCGCCGTGCAGGCCGGGTGGTAGACGGTGTTGTGGGTCTTGGAGATGTAGTCGGCCAGGTCGTCGTCGGTGACGGCGTCCGGGCCGGGGGCCAGCTCGGCGGCGATCCACTCCTTCAGCACCGGCTGCTCGGCGATCCGCCGGGCCAGCCGGATGCCCTCGGTCATCACGCGCATGTCGTGCCCGTCGGGGTCGGTGAAGTACCGCGGGTCGACGCGCGCCCGGTCGCGGAAGTCGCGGGTGCGCAGCCGCACGGTGCCCCGTGACCGGCCGCGGGTGACGTTCGGCGTCAGGCAGAACCCGTTGTCGGTGGTCGGGTAGCCCCAGCGCACCGTGTTCATGTCGAACGGCACCGACCCGTAGTGCATCATCAGGTCCGGCCGGTCCAGGCGCGGATCGGTGCGGTGGAACAGCCCGATCTCCCACCACTGGGTCGACTCGGTGACCATCGGCTTCGCCGCGTCCCAGAAGACCAGGCCCTCGACGTGGTCGTCCAGGTTGGACCCGACGCCCGGCAGGTCGGAGCGCACGTCGATGCCGAACTCGCGCAGGTGATCGCCCGGCCCGATACCCGAGAGCATCAGCAGCTTCGGGGTGTCGATCGCGCCGGCGGAGAGGATCACCTCGCGGTCGGCGTGCACGGTCTCCCGGCCCGGCGCGATGCCCCGCTGGTACTCCACCCCGGTCGCCCGGGTGCCGTCGAAGAGCACCTGCGACGCCCAGCAGTCGGTGCGCACCTCGAGGTTCGGCCGGGAGTCCAGGATCGGGTGCAGGTAGGACACCGACGCCGAGGACCGGGTCCCGTCCGGCTTCGAGTTGATCTGGAAGTAGCCCGCGCCGTCGGTGACGGTGTGCCCCTCGTTGAAGCGCGTGGTCGGCATCCCGACCGCGGCGGCGGCCTCGAGCACCGCGTTGCCGCAGGGGTCGCGCGGCGGGACCTGCACGAGGTTCACCGGGCCGGAACGCCCGTGCCCGTCCCACTCCCCGTCGTTGGTCTCCAGGCGGGTGATCAGCGGCCAGCACTCGTCCGCGGACCAGCCGGTCAGTCCCATCGACGCCCACTCGTCCAGGTCCTCACGCGGGGTCCAGAACGCGATGCAGGAGTTGTGCGACGAGCAGCCCCCGAGCACCTTCGCGCGGGCGTGGCGCATGTGCGAGTTGCCGCGCTCCTGCGGCTCGATCAGGTAGTCCCAGTCGTAGCCGGAGTCGAGCAGGTTCATCCAGTCGGCGAGCTTCAGGATGTTCGGGTCACCGACGTCGGACGGTCCGGCCTCCAGCAGCAGCACCCGGGTCGACGGGTCCTCCGAGAGCCGCGCGGCGACCGCGCACCCGGCGGAGCCGCCACCCACGACGACGTAATCGAATCGCCCACCCACGGCCCGCCCGCTGTCGAAACGGTCGCTCATGCCTGCTGCCCCTCGGTGCCCCCCGCGAACCAGCGCTGCGGCTCCGGCTCGGTGTTCTGCCAGATGTGCTTGATCTCCTGGTACTCCGCCAGGCCGGTCGGGCCGAGCTCGCGGCCGTTGCCCGAGCGGCCCATGCCGCCCCATTCGGCGGCCGGGAAGTACGGGTGGAAGTCGTTGATCCACACGGTGCCGTGGCGCAGTGCGTTCGCCACCCGGTTGGCCCGGCCCATGTCCTGGGTGAACACCGCGCCGGCGAGGCCGTATTCGGTGTCGTTACCCAGCCGGATCGCCTCGGACTCGGTGCTGAACCGTTCGACGGTGAGCAGCGGGCCGAACGTCTCCTCCCGGATCAGCCGCGAGTCCGGCGGCAGATCGGTGATCACCGTGGGCAGGTAGAAGTAGCCCTTCTGCAGCTCCGGCGCGTCCGGGCGGGCACCGCCGCAGCGGATCGTCGCGCCCTCGGCCCGCGCCGAGGCCACGAAGTCCTCGATCTTGGCCAGGTGCGCCGCCGAGACCAGCGGACCGACCTCGACGCCGTCCGCCAGGCCGTCGCCCAGCCTGATCAGCCGGGCCCGCCGGACGATCTCGTCGACGACCGCGTCGGCGATCGAGTCCTCGATGATCAGCCGGGCACCCGCCGAGCAGACCTGCCCGGAGTGCAGGAACACCGCGAGCATCGCGTAGTCGACCGCGACCTCGAAGTCGGTGTCGGCGAAGATGATGTTCGGGTTCTTCCCGCCCAGCTCCACCGCGGTGCGCTTCACGGTCTCCGCGGACGCCCTGATGATCGCCTGCCCGGTGCTCAGGCCACCGGTGAACGACACCATGTCCACGTCCGGGTGCGTGGTGAGCGGGGCGCCCACCGACGGCCCGTCACCCAGCAGGATGTTGACGACACCGGCCGGGATCCCCGCCTCCGCGCAGAGCTCGACCAGCGTGACCGAGGTCAGCGGCGTGACCTCGCTGGGCTTGATCACCATCGTGTTGCCGGCCGCGATCGCCGGGGCGACCTTCCAGGACAGCTGCAGCAGCGGGTAGTTCCACGGCGTGATGAGCGTGCAGACGCCGACCGGCTCGTGCACGATCCGCGACACGACCGTGTCGCTTCCGGCGTCCACGATCCGCCCGGAGTCCTTGCCGGCGAGGCCCGCGTAGTAGCGGAAGACGGCAGTGACGTCGTCGACGTCCTGGCGGCCCTCGGCGATGGTCTTGCCGGTGTCGAGGGTCTCGGTGCGGGCGATCTCCTCCCGGTCCCGCACGAGCAGATCCGCGATCCGTCCGAGGATCGCGCCGCGCTCGCCGGCGGACGTGGCACGCCACGGACCGGTGTCGAAGGCGCGCCGGGCGGCGGCGACCGCGCGGTCGACGTCGTCGGGTCCCGCCTGGTCCACCTCGGTCACGATGGACGCGTCGTAGGGGTTGATCACCGGCGCAGTTCCCGCGGACCCGGCAGTCCAGATTCCGTCGATGTAGAGGCTCGGCACCGCAGCAGCGTTCACCTGCGGCGGAGCGAACGCAACCCGGGCTCCACCGTGGATGATCATGCTCACCTGAGCGAGGGTATGACGCAACCTCGGCGACACCCCACCCGGCGCGCTAGGGTTGCGCCATGAGCAACCCGGTGCGCAGCCGTGAGTCGGGGGTCCAGTCCGTCGACCGCGCGATCACCGTCCTGGAACTGCTCGCCGGGCGGGGCGAGGCGGGGGTCAGCGAGCTGGCCACCGAGCTCGAGGTCCACAAGTCCACGGCGTTCCGGCTGCTCGGCGCGCTGGAGGAGCACGGCCTGGTCGAGCAGATCGGTGACCGCGGCAAGTACCGCCTCGGCTTCGGGTTGATCCCGCTCGCCGGGCGCGTCGCGGAACGGCTGGAGGTCACCACCCAGGGCCGCCCGGTGTGCGAGGAGCTGGCCGCCCGGCTCGGCGAGACCGTCAACATCGCGATCCCGGACCGCGGCTACGCCGTGAACGTCGACCAGGCCCGCGGGCCCGCGATGGTCACCACCTACAACTGGCTCGGCCGGATCACCCCGATGCACAACACGTCCAGCGGAAAGGTCCTGCTCGCCGCCGCCATCGCCGACGACCCCGCGGCCATGCCGGACGACCTCGGGCCGAGGCGGCGCGCGGCGCTCGCCGCGGAGCTCGTCCGGGTCTCCGAGCTCGGCTACGCGTGGTCGATCGAGGAGTTCGAGACCGGGCTCAACGCCGTCGCCGCGCCGGTGCACGACCACGCCGGGACCGTCATCGCGGCGCTGTCGCTGTCCGGGCCCGCCTACCGGATGCCCGCCGAACGGATCGAGGAGATCACCCCGGACGTCGTGGCGGCCGGCCGGGAGCTCAGCAAGCGGATGGGCTTCTGGAACGGGTGAGGAACCGTGCTCAGCCGGGGAGCCGCTCGAGCACCGGTGGCAGGAGCCGTTCCACCTCGTCGCCGTGCCGCTCGAACTCGCGCCGCAGCAGTGGCGCGGCGAGCTTCAGCAGTCCCTTGAACTTCCGGTCGGCCCGGTAGGTCACGGTGCTGCCGCCGTCCTCGGTCGGCTCGACGAGGAGGTCGTCGGTCGCCGTGACCGTGCTGTTCTCACCGACGAACACGAGCCGGGAGCCGCTGCGGTCGACCAGGGTGTAGGTCAGCTCGGTCTCCCGGCCGTTGAACACCGAGACGTTGTGCCAGGTGGCACCGGCCTCGATCGGACCACCGTCGTCGGACCGGGTGCAGGACTTCGTCCAGGGGTCCCAGACCTCGCTGTGCCCGAAATCGGCAAGATAGCCGAGCACGGTCTCCGCAGGGGCGGACACCGTCATCACCCGCGCGACGCCGACCACGACGCTCCTCTCACCCCGACCCGGACGGCGAGGATGGTCTCACGTCACCCGACCATGATCGAGAGCGACGCCCCCGTTCGGGCGAGGTGATCGCGGCCGTGACCCGGACGGGCCGTTCCGCCGCGGGGGCGGTGCCACCCGGCGCACACTCCGGACCGCCCGGTGGGTCGTCCCGCGAACCCGCCGGCGGAGCGGGAGGAGCGCCGGTGCACCACGGGTACGGAACCGGGTCGTCGCCCGCGGAGTCACGGGTGGCACGGGTCGAACCGGACCGGCTCGACGCGGCCGCGGTCCGGTTCGCCGAGATCGCGGCCGAGCTGGAGGCAGGCTCAGCGTCCGTCCCGGTGTGGGCGCCGGCCGCCGGGTTCGCCTCCGCCGCTGCCGCCGCGGAACGCGACGCCGACCTGGTCGCGGCGACCCGCGCGCACGCCGGCCGGGCACGGGCCCTCGGCGACGCGCTCCGCGGAGCGGCGGCCGCGTGGCGGACCGCCGACGACGCCGTCGCCGCGACGTTCACCCGCTGAGCCCGCCGTGCCGTCGCTCGCCGACCTGCTCGCCGCCGATCCCGGTGCCTGGCTGCGCCGGGCCGCCGCATGGGACGCGCTGGCCCGGTGCCTCTCGTCGGGCGCCGACGATCTGGACCGTCGCGGCTCCGCGGCACCGCCCGCGGACTGGCAGGGCGCCGATGCCGACCGGGCCCGCGCCGGGCGGGACGAGCTCTGCCGGCGGCTGCGCGCCGATGCCGGAGCCGCCACCCGCTCCGCCGAGGTACTCGGCAGGCACGCCGGGGAGGTACTGGCCGCACAGCGCCGGGTCGTGGTCACCGCGCTGACGGTGCACCCGCTGCTCGACATCGACTTCGCCACCGGAGCGGTCGGCGCCTCACGGGTGGCACGGTTGCTCGGCGGGGCCCTCCCGGCGCCCTGGCTCGCGGCGCAGCTCGCCGGGGACGCGACGCGGTTCGCCGCCGCGGTCCGGGCGGCGGTCGCCGAGGCGGCCCGGTCCGACGCCGACGCCGAGGCGGCGCTGCGGGCGCTGCGGCCCGGACCGGCACCGGGCACGCCCGCGGTCGCCGTGCCACCGGGCCCGGTAGCCGCCCGCAGCTGGTGGGCGGGGCTGACGCCCGACGAGCGGGAGCGCCTGACCCGCACCCGTCCGGATCTCGTCGGGGGCACCGACGGCCTGCCGGCCGCCGCCCGGGACCGGGCCAACCGGCTCCGTCTCGAGTCCGAACGCGACCGGCTGCGCCGGCTCGTCGCGCGGGAGCGCGGGACCGGCGACGCGGCCGGGGCGGCCCGCGCCGGGGCCTCGCTGGCCGGGCTCGACGCCGTGCACCGCAGGCTCGACGCCGGCGACGCGTTCCTGCTCGATCTCGCCCCCGGTGCCGGCGCCGGGCGGGTGGTTCTGGCGGTCGGCGACCCCGAGCGGGCGGCGCACGTCGTCACGCACGTCCCCGGGACGG
Organism: Pseudonocardia parietis; assembly: GCF_017876315.1. Taxonomy (GTDB): domain Bacteria; phylum Actinomycetota; class Actinomycetes; order Mycobacteriales; family Pseudonocardiaceae; genus Pseudonocardia; species Pseudonocardia parietis. The sequence goes on from NZ_JAGINU010000001.1 coordinate 5,679,068, forward strand.
GTGCGGGCTGGAGCTCGGTGCCCGAGGACCTGCGCCGGGTCGAGGCGACCCGCGCCGCAGCCGTCGCGGCCGCGCCGGGCGCCGACGTCGCCGCCGTGCTGTGGGTCGGCTACGACGCGCCGACCGGCCTGGGCGCCGCCGCGGACGACGGACCCGCCCGGCGCGCCGGCGAGGACCTGCGCGGGTTCCAGGAGGGGCTGCGCGCGGGACACCGGGGCGGTCTGCGCGCGGAGGACGACAGTCCCGCGCACCTGACCGTCGTCGGGCACTCGTACGGCTCGGTGGTCACCGGCCGGGCCGCGGGACCGGGCGTCGCCGCGGACGACGTCGTGTTCGTCGGGAGCCCGGGTGTGGGGGTGCGCGACGCCGGGGAGCTCGGCGTCCCGGCGGAGCGGGTGTGGGCGACGACCGCGCAGCACGACCCGATCTCCCGCGTCCCCGGCAACGAGCTGTTCGGCACCTCGCGCGGGCTGGGCGAGACCGGCCTGGCGCACGGGGCGAACCCGGCGGCCCCGGGGTTCGGCGCCCGGGTGTTCGACTCCGCCCCGGGCTCCGCGGTCCCGCTGCCGGACGATCCGGCGACCCCGACCGACGAGTCCGCGTTCGCCGCGGCACACAGCGCGTACTGGGATCCCGGCTCACCCGGTCTCGCGATGCTGGGACGGATCGTGGCCGGGACCGCCCGCCGTGACCACGAGTGACCGTAGGACCTCTTTGCGATACGCCCGTCCCGCCGTCCGGCCGAATGAGCGACCGCTCAAAGAACCAGCGATGGTGCAGGTCACAGATAGTCGTCAGATCGTGCGCGACTACCCTCCCATCCGGTCGGGACCGGGCAGTAGCATGCGGGCGTGACCGACACCGAGAGCAGACCGGCGCGGCGTACCGGGCGGCCCCCGCTGACTGACCGGGCGACCTTGCTCGCGGCCGCACGCGAGATCGGCTTCTCCGATCTGACGGTCGGCGCGGTGACCACCCGCGTCGGAGTCAAGTACTCCACGTTCTACCGGCACTTCCCCAGTCTCGAGGCGCTCGTCGCCGCCCTGGTGGACGATGTCGTGACCGACGCCGTCTTCCCCGACGTCGAGGGCCGCTGGCAGGAGCAGCTGCTGGCGTTCGCCGCGGCGACCTTCGACCTGATGGCCGAGCACCCGGGGCTCGCACCCGCGATGGTCCGGCTCCCGGACGAGCCGGACGCGATCATGACCGCGTTCCGCAGGCTCTCCGACCAGCTGCTCGCCGTCGGCTTCACCGCCGAGGACGCCGTGCTCGCCGCCGGCACGGCCGCGCAGATGGGCATGCAGCCGTGGCTGTGCTCCAACGGCCGGGGCGCGGGCGACCTGCGCAGGCGGGAGCAGGTCCTGGAGTCGGCGCAGGCGTTCGACCCGCAGGTCCGCGGGGTGTTCCGCGACCGGATCGACGACCCGCCCCGCAGCTGGACGCTGCGCCGGGTCGAGCTGGTGATCGCCGGGCTGGAGACCCGGCTGCCGGCCTGACGCGAGGCACGACGTACGAACGCCCGGGGTGCTCAAGGCACCCCGGGCGTTCTGCTTCGATCAGCCGATCAGGCGGGCACGACCTGGTCCGCCTGCGGGCCCTTCTGACCCTGGGTGACCTCGAAGGTCACGGCCTGGCCCTCGTCCAGGCTGCGGTATCCGGAGGACTGGATCGCGCTGAAGTGGACGAACAGGTCCTGCCCGCCCCCGTCCGGCGTGATGAACCCGTACCCCTTCTCCGCGTTGAACCACTTGACGGTTCCCTGTGGCATCCGGATGTCTCCTCGCGTCTTGCCGGTACCTACCGGATCGACCCTAGCCGTCCATCCCCCCGAGAGGGATGTAGCGACGGCATCAAAGTACGGCGCGTCGCCGGAAAGGTCCGCTTCGTCCTGATCTTGTGCAGGGCCGCACCGCCGCTCGGCCGAGTGATCACGACCGGTCCGCCGCGACCGGCCCCGACGGTCCGGCGAGTGCCCGGATTCCGTACACGGCGGAGGGCCCGGGCCGTCCTAGCGTCGGTGCCCCGAGGGTCGACGCGGACCCCGGGAACACCGGGAGGTCCGATGTCGACACGAGGGACGTCCGTGAACGCCGCGGCCCGGGTCGCCCGCGCCGTCGCGGCGATCGGTGCGGGACGGCCGGTGGTCGTCGCCGACGACGCCGACCGCGAGGACGAGGGCGACCTGGTGTTCGCCGCCACCCACGCCACGGCCGGGCTGCTGGCTTTCACGGTGCGGCACACCTCCGGGTTCGTCTGCGTGGCCCTGCCCGACGACGAGTGCGACCGGCTCGCGCTGCCGCCGATGGCCGCCCGCGGCGGGGACCGGTTCGGCACCGCCTACCGGGTCACCGTGGACGCCCGCGGGACCGGGACCGGGATCTCGGCCACCGACCGGGCACGCACCGTCGCGCTGCTCGGCTCGCCGGCAGCCGCCGCGGAGGACTTCGTCCGCCCCGGGCACGTGGTGCCGCTGGCCGCGCGGCCCGGTGGCGTCCTGGAACGTCCCGGGCACACCGAGGCGGCCGTGGACCTGGCGCGCCTGGCCGGGCTGCCGCCCGCCGGGGCGCTGTGCGAGATCGTGTCCACCGAGCGGCCCGGGGCGATGGCGCGCGGCGCGGAACTGCACCGCTTCGCCGCCGAGCACGACCTGGTGCACCTGACGATCGCCGACCTGGCCGCGGTCCTGGGCGAGCGGCCGCGCCCGGTGCGCCGGGCCGCGACGACGACGCTGCCCACCACGCACGGCACCTTCCGGGCGATCGGGTACGCCGACGGTGCCGCCGAGCACCTCGTGCTGGTCGCAGGCCGGCCCGCACCGGGTGTCGCGGTGCACGTCCACACCGAGTGCCTCGCCGGGGACGTGCTGCGTTCCACGGGCTGCCGGTGCGGCGCCGAGCTGGACGCGGCGCTGGCGGAGCTGGCCCGCGACGGCGGGGTGCTGGTGCTGCTCCGCCCGACCGGGCGGGCGCGGGCCTGCGGCCTCCTCGGTGACGGGCCGGGCACCGGGGACCCGGCGGTGGTGCGGGCGATCCTGACCGACCTCGGGGTCGGCCGGTACCCGGCCGGTCAGCCGGTCTCGACGTGGGCGCGCACCGCGGTGCCGTCCGAGCTGAGCCAGCCCTTCCGCTCGGCGTAGGCGAGCATCCCGGCGAAGCCGTCCTCCCACTCCGGCCCGACCCGGCCGGTGGCGAGCTCGCGGACGGCGGCGACCCGCACCAGGACGTCGTCGCCGTCCGGCTCGCCGACGCCGTGCGCGGCCAGCGCCGCGGTGAACTCGTCCGGGGCGACCCCGGCGGGGCGCACGACGTGGAACGCGGTGAGCACCTCCGGCTCGGCGAGACGGGCGTCTGCTCGGGTGATCTCGAGGTACACGTGTGGCCCTTCAGATGCGGTAGGAGCGGATCTTGGAGTAGAGCGCGGTGCGGGAGATGCCGAGCTCCCGGGCCGCGGTGGACTTGTTGCCGCCGTGGGCGTGCAGGGTCGCCGCGATGACCCGGGCCTCGGCCACCTGCAGCGGGGTCAGCGCGGACCGGGAGGCGGAGGCACGGACGTCGGCGGGTAGCGCGGTCGCCGTCACGACCGGGCCGGTCGCGCCCGCGACCGCGTCGGTCACGACCCGGGAGAGCTCGGCGAGGTTGCCCGGCCAGTGGTGGCGGCGCAGGGCCGCGAGCGCGTCCGGGGCGAACGACGACCCGCCACCGCGCCGGCGGAGCAGGGCCTGCGCGAGCCGGCCGACGTCGTCGGGCCGGCTGCGCAGCGACGACAGCACGACGGTGGCGGCGCCGAGCGCGTCGCACAGCAGGCTCGCGGACGGCGCGGGGATCTCGCCGTCGGGTGCGGTCACGGTCAGCCCCACCGGCGGGCGCCCCGCCGGGTCGGCGAGGAGGGCGGCGGCCGTCCGGGCGGCCGCCACGTCGAGCAGCTCGGTGTGCCGCAGGATCAGCGGGCCGTCGCCGCGCAGCGCCTCGCGCAGCCGGTCGAACCAGGAGCCGGGCCCGTCGACGGCGTGCGTGGCGGCGTCCAGCACCGTGCACGTTCCGCCCGGCTCACCTGTTCCGCCCAGCCCGCCCATCAGCACGCTCGCCTTGCCGGTGCCGGCCTCCCCGCGCACCGCGACCGGTCCCGCGGCCGCCAGCTCGGCGACCCGGCCGGTGGCGGCCGTCCACGGGTCGGTCCGGGGCGCCGCCGGCCGGCGCGGCACGGCGGTCACGGTCCGGGGGCCGGGGCCACTCACGGTGAGCACCGCACCCGCCGTCGCCCCGCCGGCGCGGACCAGCTCGACCCGGGCGGTGAGGTCGGCGGGAAGCCCGATCGTCGTGCCGTCCTTCTTCAGGCCGCGCAGCTCGTCCCAGAGATCGAGCCGGTCGAGCCCGAGCCCGCCGGCCGCGGCGTTGGTGATGAGCACCCCGTCCCCGACGACGGCGACCGGCCCGCTGCCCCGCCGCTGGGCGTCCAGGAACGCGTCGACCAGCCGTCGCTCCCGCAGGCTCGCGTGTTCGAGCAGCGCCCGGTGGATCTCCTCGACCAGCTTGCGCACGACGACGGTGATCAGCGAGTTCGTGTCGGCCGCCCGGCAGGTGACGTTGACGGCGCCGACGGTGCGCCGGGTGACCGGGTGGCGGATGGGTGCGGCGACGCAGGTGACGTCGTGGAAGCGCTGGACGTAGTGCTCGGCCCCGCGGACGACGGCGAGCGTGCCGGTCTCCAGCGCGGTGCCGAGTCCGTTGGTGCCGACGAACTCCTCGTCGAAGCAGAAGCCCTCGACCACCGACAGATCGTCCAGGGTCTCGCGCAGCATCGGCTCGGAGACCCAGCGCCAGATCACGCTGCCGCGCTCGTCGGACAGGGCGAGGCAGGAGCTGTCCCCCACCAGCAGCTCGGCCATCCCCGTCATGATCGGGACGGCGACCCGGGCGAAGGCGGTGTCCAGCTCGGTCTCGACGTAGGGGACGTCGACGTGCTCGGGGTCCACTCCGCTGAACCGGGAGCGACGCCAGGAGGTCAGGAGGTCGCCGCGCAGGTCGGGCGGCTCCTCACCGGCCTGGAACAGCTCCCAGGGGCTCCTCGTCATCACCCCTCCCTTCAGTGCACATCCTCACCACACCGGGGGTCACGCCGCCAGGGCCGGGTCCCCCTCGGCGGTGGGGACCCGGCCCTGACGGGTGCGGATCAGGCCTGCCCGGCCTTCTCCTGCTCGTAGCGCTTGGTCATGGTGTCGACGGCGTCGAGCTGGGTCTGCGCGTGCTTCTCCCGGGTCGACTGCGCCCGGTCCTTCGCCGCCAGCGTCCCCGCGGCCTGGCCCTGGAACTCCGGCATCACCTGCTGGGCGATCAGCTCGTAGCTGCGCTTGGTGGCCTCCGGGTTGGCCCACTCGTGGCCGAGCAGCAGCATGGCGCCGAAGCCGCCGGACTGGTCGACGAGCTTCTGCACCTGGGCCTTGGCGTCGTCGACCGTGCCGATCGCCCCGATCCCGGCCTCGTTGATGAAGTCGATCATCTCCTTGGCCGTCGAGCCGTCACCGACGGCCATCTGCGGGAACGCGGCGACCTTCTGGAAGTAGTTGAACCAGTGCTCGATGCCGTACTCGACCTCCCGGTAGGCCTGCTCCCGGGTCTCGGCGATGTGCATCAGCCCGACCAGCCGCCACGAGCTGCGGTCCGGCGCCGGCTGCCCGTGATGCGCCGCCCGCTCCTCGACCACGCTCCAGTGATGGGCCAGCGCATCGAACCCGTCCTGGGTCAGCGTCGCCCCGATCGACAACAGCCCCACCCCGTGCTGGCCCGCCATCCGCGGCCCGGTCGGCGACGCCACCGCCGCCACCGCCACGTCGAAACACGGGTCGCTGTAGGGCGCCAGCTGCAACTGCGCATCGATCAGCTTGTGGGTGCGGGTCTCGGCGTTGACCACCTCACCGCGCAACAACCGCATGATGATGTCGAGGTTCTCCGCGAGCAGCTCACGGGTATCGGTCGGGTTCAACCCGATCATCGCCGAGTCCGTCGGCAACGACCCCGGCCCACAGCCGAGCATGGTGCGCCCGCGGGTCAGGTGATCGAGCATCACCATCCGGTCGGCCACCCACAACGGATTGTGGTACGAGATCGAGGTCACGCCGGTGCCGAGCTTGATCTGCCGGGTCCGTTCGGCCGCCGCGGCGATGAAGATCTCCGGCGAGGCGATGATCTCCGAACCGGCCGAGTGGTGCTCCCCGATCCAGGCCTCGTCGTAACCGAGCCGGTCCAGGTGCTCGACGAGCTCCAGGTCCCGCTGCAGCGCCAGGGTCGGGTTCTGCCCCGGCTGGTGGAACGGGGCGAGAAATGTGCCGAAGCGGAGTCGGGTCACGGGGGTCCCTCCTGAACAGCTGTGGAGCGGCCGTGGGTGTGATCCCGACCGCATCGTCCGGAGCGCCAGCATGGCCCCCGCCACCCGTCCGGAAGTGTGCGGAAACTGGACAGCGGCGCCGCATCAGCGGGTCCCGCGGTCGCGCAGCTCGATCCCGGCCGGCGTCGTGGCCCCGGCGAGCCCGCACACGAGGTCGAGCTCCGCGACGACGTTCTGCACGACCTGCGCGACGCCGCGGGCGCCGTCCAGGGCGAGCCCGTGCACGTACGGGCGCCCCAGCAGCACCGCCCGGGCACCGAGACGGACCGCGGTCGCGACGTCCGCCCCGGTCCGGACGCCGCTGTCCAGCAGCACCGCCAGCCGGTCCCCCACCGCCTCGGCGACGGCGGGGAGCGCGTCCAGCGACGCGACCGAGTGGTCGAGCTGCCTGCCCCCGTGGTTCGAGACGACGACGCCGTCGGCCCCGGCGTCGGCGGCGCGGCGGGCGTCGTCGGGATGCAGGACGCCCTTGACGACGATCGGCAGCCGGGTCCGCTCCCGCAGGCCTGCGAGGTCCGCCCAGGACAGCTGCGGTCGCGAGTAGACCCGCAGGAACGTCTCGACCGCGGCCCGCGGTACCGGGGAGCGCAGGTTCTCCAGGAACCGGCCCGGCGCGTTGCGGGTGATCTCGACCAGGGTCCGCAGCGCCGCCGCGGTGACCTTCGGCGGTGGCCCGGCCGCGGGCTCCGCGAGCTGCGCCTCGACCAGCCGCCGGAACACGGGGTCCGAGGTGTACTGGGCGATGCCGATCCCGCGGGCGAACGGCAGGTGCCCGAGGTCGAGGTCGCGCGGGCGCCAGCCGAGCATCGTCGTGTCGAGCGTGACGACGACCGCCTCGCACCCGGCCGCCTCGGCCCGGGCGAGGAAGCTGTCCACCAGCTCGTCCGATGTGGACCAGTAGAGCTGGAACCAGCTCGGCCCGGCGGCCGCGGCGATCTCCTCCATCGGCGCCCCGGCCTGGTTCGAGATCACCATCGGGACGCCGGCCGCCGCGGCGGCGCGTGCCACCGCGGTGTCGGCGCCGCGCCGGACCAGGTCGAGCGCACCGATGGGGGCGAGCAGGAGCGGTGCGGGCAGCCGCCGCCCGAACAGCTCGACGGACAGGTCGCGCTCGCCGACGTCCCGCAGGATCCGGGGCACGATCTCCTTGCCCGCGAACGCCTCCCGGTTCGCCCGCAGGGTCGTCTCGGCGCCCGCTCCCCCGGTGACGTAGGCGTCGGCGCGGCGGCTCATCGCCCGGCGGCCACGCCGTTCCAGCTCCTGCGGACCGGTGGGGACGCGCGGACGCGCACCGGACACACCGTCGCGGTAGATCCGTTCCTGGCGTGCCCGCCCCGGTGCCGGCAGCGTCATGGGGCCTCCCCGTCGTCGACCTCGGTCGAGGTCAGGCTACGGCCGCACAGGGGTGCGCGAGCCGTCCGTTCTGGGTAGAAATGTTCGATATGGACGGTTTCTGGGCGACGGCCCTGCTCTGGGCCGGCGCGCTGGGATCGTGGCTGTTCGTCGGTACGTTCCTCGTCGACGGCCTGCTCCGGCCGGGCTACCGGCCGGTCCGGCACGCGGTGAGCGCGCTCGCCCTCGGGCCGCGCGGCCCGATCCAGACGGCGAACTTCCTGGTGTGCGGTGCGGCGGTCACGGCGGGTGCGTTCGTCCTGCCCGCCGCACTGGGCAGCGTGCTCCCCGCCCTGGCCGTCGGCGTCTTCGGCGTGGCACTGATCGCCTCGGGGGTGTTCCCGATGGACCCGATGCGCGGCTACCCGCCCGGTGCGCCCGACGACACGCCGGCGACGACGTCGCGACGCCACGACCTGCACGACCAGGACGGCATGGTGGTGTTCCTCGCGCTGCCGGTGGCGGCCGTGATCGCGGCGGTCGTGCTGCCCGCAACGGGCTGGCGGTGGTACTCCGGGATCACCGCCGCCGTGCTGTTCGCCGGGTTCAGCGCGTTCGGCAGCGCGTGGGAACGCGACGACCCGCGCACGGGACTGATCCAGCGCGCCGTGATCGGCGTCGGCTGGCTCTGGCTCGGGCTGCTGTTCGCGAGCGCGGCCGGGTGACGGCGCGCGGGCCTCAGATACGGACCGGAAGCCGGGTGAGCCCGTGGATCAGCGTGCTCTCCCGGTACTGCCCCGGCTCGCCGCCGAGCGTCATGTCCGGGAACCGGTCCAGCAGGGTGCGGAAGGCGACCTCGCCCTCCAGCCGTGCGAGCGGGGCACCGACGCAGTGGTGGATGCCGTAGCCGAACGCGAGGTGCCCGGACGTGTCGCGCTCGATGTCGAGCCGGTCGGCGTCGGTGTAGCGCTCGGGATCGCGGTTCGCGCCGATCAGGGACACGAGCACGAACTCGTCCGCCGGGATCGTCGTGCCGGAGAGCTCGATCGGCTCCGTGGTGAACCGGAAGGTCGCGAGGTTGACCGGGCCGTCGTAGCGGAGGAACTCCTCGACGGCGTTCGGGACCAGGTCCGGCTGTGCCTGCAGCCGGGCGCGCTGCTCCGGGTCGCGCAGCAGGGCGAGCATGCCGTTGCCGATCAGGTTGACCGTCGTCTCGTGCCCGGCGACGAGCAGCAGGAACGCCATCGCCGTCGTCTCGGCGTGGCTGAGCGAGTCGCCGTCCTCGGACGCGCGGACGATCTCCGAGAGCATGTCGTCGCCGGGGTTCGCGGACTTGTCGGCGACCAGCTCGGCCAGGAAACCGGCCATCGCACCCCCGGCGGCGGCCCGCTCGGTGTCGGAGGCGCCGGAGAGCAGCGTGTTCGACCAGTCGCGGAACTCGTCGCGGCGGCCCGGCGGGACGCCGAGGATCTCGCAGATCACCGTCATCGGCAGCGGGAACGCGAACTCGTCGAGCAGGTCCACCTCGGGCCCGGCCGCGGCCATGGCGTCGGCGAGCTCGCCGGCGATCTGCTCGATCCGCGGGCGCAGCCGGCCGATCGCACGCATGGTGAAGGCGCGGCCGACCAGCTTGCGCAGCCGGGTGTGGTCGGGCGGATCGGCGTTGAGCATGTGCGCCACGAGCGACTCGGCGAACGCGCGGGGCGGCGGCGCGTCCTCGTGGCGGGCGACGAGCTCCGGGATCCGGCGGGCGTCCTTGGCCAGGCGGGGATCGTTGAGCGCGGCCCGCGCATCGGCGTAGCGGGTGATCATCCAGAAGGTCAGGCCCTGCGGTCCGCGCACGCGCACCACGGGCCGGTCCACCCGCAGCTCGCGGTAGAGGGCGTCCGGGTCCGCGAAGAACTCCGGGCCGATCCGCAGGGGCTCGGTGTCCTGGCTGGTCGTCATCGCCTGCTCCTGCTCCGTCCACGGGGTCGCTGCACCCGATGGTCGCATGATCGGGGCCCGGCGGGACGCCGGTGATCGTCGTGCTGCCGCCGACAACCGCACGAACGAGGCCGCTGTCGCCCCGTGACAGGTGCCGCGTGGGCGGGTGAGACTCGAGCGCACCACGACATGGAGCCTGCGCACCGCGGGTACGCCGCCGCCTGGGTCGCCCAGCAGCGCCGCTCGTTCGTGGCGTCCGGGCCCCTCGTGGCTGTCGTCTGGGGTCAGGTGATGCTCACCGCCGGCCGGGGGGACGCGCCCGTGTGGCTCCGGTTCATGTTCGCCGCCGCCGTCGTCTTCACGGTGATCGTCGCCGGCTCCGCGGTCCTGCAGCTGCGCCGGGAACGGGCCGTGCGGCCCTACCTCTCGGATCCGAGACGGAGCTGATCCGCGTCCGTTGGACGGGCCCGGGCACGCGCGTTGAGATGGCGTGATGACGGGTGGAACGACGACATGACGATCGGCTGCGCGACCGGTACCGGCACTGTGGAGGTCGGCACCGGCCCCCTCGCCCCGCATGACGTGGTGGCCGTCGCCCGCGGTGGCGCCCGGGTCCGGCTCAGCGACGACGCCCTGGCGGCGATCGGCCGGGGCCGCGCGGTCGTCGAACGGCTCGCGGTGGCCGAGGACCCCTACTACGGCGTGTCGACCGGGTTCGGGGCGCTGGCCACCCGGCACATCCCGGCCGACCGGCGGGCGGCACTGCAGCTGAGCCTGATCCGCAGCCACGCCGCGGGGTCCGGACCCGAGGTGGAGCGCGAGGTCGTCCGCGCGCTGATGCTGCTGCGGCTGTCGACGCTGGCCACCGGTCACACCGGGGTCCGCCCGGAGACGGCGCTGGCGTACGCCGGGCTGCTGAACCACGGCCTCACGCCGGTGGTGCACGAGTTCGGGAGCCTGGGGTGTTCGGGGGACCTGGCACCGCTGGCGCACTGCGCGCTGGCGCTGATCGGTGAGGGCCGGGTGCGCGACCCGTCCGGCCGGCTCCGCGACACCGCGCCGGCGCTCGCCGAGATCGGCTCGACGCCGGTGACCCTCGCCGAGAAGGAGGGCCTCGCCCTGATCAACGGCACCGACGGGATGCTCGGCATGCTGGTTCTGGCCGGGCACGACCTGCTCGGGCTGCTGCAGGTCGCCGACGTCGCGGCGGCGATGAGCGTGGAGGCCCTGCTCGGCACCGATCGGGTGTTCGCCGAGGACCTGCAGACCATGCGACCGCACCCGGGACAGGCCCGCTCGGCGGCCAACGTCCGCGCGCTGCTCGACGGATCGCAGATCGTGGCCAGCCACCGCGGCCCGGACTGCACCCGGGTGCAGGACGCCTACTCGCTGCGCTGCGCACCGCAGGTCCACGGGGCGGCGCGGGACACGCTCGACCACACCGAGCTCGTCGCCGGCCGGGAGCTCGCCTCGGTGATCGACAATCCGGTCGTCGCCCCGGACGGCCGGGTCGCCTCCAACGGCAACTTCCACGGGGCGCCCCTCGGGTACGCGCTGGACTTCCTCGCGGTCCCGGTGGCCGACGTGGCGTCGATGTCCGAGCGTCGCACGGACCGGATGCTCGACGCGGGTCGCAGCTCCGGCCTGCCACCGTTCCTGGCCGCGGACCCGGGCGTCGACTCCGGTTACATGATCGCCCAGTACACCCAGGCCGGGATCGTCTCCGAGCTGAAGCGCCTCGCCGCGCCCGCGTCGGTGGACTCGATCCCGTCCAGCGCGATGCAGGAGGACCACGTCTCGATGGGCTGGTCCGCGGGGCGCAAGCTGCGCCGGGGCATCGACGGCCTGGCCCGGGTGCTGGCGGTCGAGCTGCTCACCTCGGCCCGGGCGCTGGACCTGCGGGCGCCGCTGTCCCCCGCGCCGCGGACACGGGCGGTCCGTGACCTCCTCCGGACGCGCGTGCCCGGTCCGGGACCCGATCGGCACCTGGCGCCGGAGATCGACGCGGTGCTCGAGCTCGTCCGGTCCGGCGCGGTGGCCCGGGCGGCCGGCCCGCTCGCCTGATCCCGGCGGGACCTCACGGGATGCGGACGGCGAACGCGACGACGTCGTCCCGGGCATCCCGGGCCAGCGTGTCGACGACGGTGTCGACGATGTCCTGCGGGGTGTGGTCGTGGACGGACTCGAGCAGCCGCAGGAGCCGCCCGGTGCCGGCGTCGATGTCGCTGTCGCGCCGTTCGACCAACCCGTCGGTGTAGAGGAACAGCACCGAGCCCGGCGGGATCTCGCGACGGTGGTCGACCCGCTCCCCCGGGCCGGCGAGCCCGAACCCGAAGAGGACGTCGTGGGCGTCGAGCAGCTCGCCCGTTCCGTCGGGGCCGAGCAGGATCGGTGGCGGATGACCGGCGTTGGTCCAGGTCATCGACCACACCCGCTCCGGGGACCGGCGGAGCTCGGCGATGATCGCGGTGCCGGCGGCGCCGAGACCGAAAGCGGCGTCGGCGGCCTCGAAGGACTCGAGGATCACCGACGGCGGCCCGCCGGCGTGGTCGGACGCGGCCTGCCGCAGCATCGACCTGGTCTGTCCCATCAGCGTCACGGCGCGCAGGGAGTGTCCGATGATGTCGCCGACCGACAGCAGCAGTACGTCCTCGTCGGGGTGTGCCGGATCGGTGAGCTCGGCGGCCTCGTACCAGTCGCCGCCGACCGACTCGCGGGAGTCCGCGGGCGCGTAGCGGGCGGCCATCGGCAGGTCCGCGACCGTGGGGAGGGTGGCGAGCATGGCCTCCTGCATCTCGCGGGCGACCCCGGTGCGGTGCAGGAGCCGGTGGGCCCGCCCGAGCGCCTGCCCCGCGTAGCCGGCCAGTGTGGTGATCGTGAGCAGGTCGGCGGGTTCGATGGCGTCGGGCACCGGCCAGCCGAGCACCACGGCACCGACGATGCGGTCGTCGGAGGGCAGCGGTGCGACCACGACGCAGTGCAGCCCGAGCTCGCGCAGCTGGTCACCGGCCCCGCCGGGATGGGCGTGATCGAACGCGGCCCGGTCCGGGTAGTGCAGGATCCGGTGCTGCTCGAGCACCAGGGCGGCGGGGGAACCGGTGCTGAACACCGCGGCCGGGCCGGGCACCGCGCTCGTGCGCTCCCACGGCCGCAACCGGTCCCGGCCGTCGAGGATGGCCACGTCGAGGTGGGCGGGCGCGAGAGCGGCGGTCAGCAGGTCGGTGATCTGCGTGTGGACGTCGACGACGGTGACCGTGTCGGTGAACGCCTGCGACGCCGTGAGCAGGGTCTGGCTGCGGTCGAACGCGCGCTGCTGGCCGGCCTCGAACTCGTCGCGGCGGTTCACCTCCCGCCCGGCGTCGTGCTCGGCGAGCCGCAGTCGCAGCTCGGTCGAGCAGGCCCGGGCGATGCCGGTCATCGTCTCGATCTCGGCGTTGCTCCACCGACGGGGCGCGCCGTCGAGCGCGCACAGCGACCCGAGCACGTTCCCGGCACGATCGGTCAGCGGCATCCCGATGTAGGCGGCACCGCCCGGACCGGCCGGTGCCCCCGCCCACCGCGGGTCGTCGCGGGTGTCGGGGACGATCACCGGCTCCGCGGTCTCGACGACGTGGCGGCACGGCGAGTTCGCCAACGCGGCGGACCGGGTCGACGCCACGGGCTCCGGCAGCCCGGCCGCGCCGGGGACCACCAGGCGGTCCCCCTGCACGAGCGACACCGCGGCGCCGCCCGCACCGAGCGCCCGGCGCAGCCAGTCGGCGAAGAACTCCAGCTCCGCATCCGGTTCGGCACCCAGGCCCGCCCGTTCGAGCGCCCGCAGCCGCTCCGGGTTCCGCCGCACGACATCCGGGACCCCCGGCGGGCAACGCCGCTCCACGACGCGCGCCACCGTCCGTTCCGTCATCGCCCGCTCCGAGCCCTTCTGAGTCCGAGATCACAGTCTGCCGACGAGTACAGCGGTTGAACACCACCCGGCCGGGGTACGCGCCGGGGTACGCCGGTGATCCCCGCCGTCTCGTCCGCCCACCGACAGCACTCTCGCCCGGAGGCGCCCAGTGGTCCACCCCGACACGGCCACCTCGCTGTGTCTCACACAGTGCGACGCCGCGGGGCTCTCCGGGATCCGGCAGTGGCTCCGCGGGCATCTCACCAGCCCCGAGCACGCGCTGGACGCCGAGCTCGTGGCCACGGAGCTGATCAGCAACGCGATCGACCACGGTGGCGGTGCTCACGAGGTCCGGATCGTGGTGGGTCCGTCCGACGCCGTCCGGGTCGAGGTCGACGACACCGCCCCGGCGGCCCGGCTCACCGTCGGCCGGTCCCGGCTCGGTGGCGCGCGTGGCAACGGCCTGCGGATCATCGATGCGATGTCGTCCTGGGGGGTGCGCCGCACCGGGACCGGCAAGACCGTCTGGGCCCACCTCTGACGGCGCCTGGTCACCCGCTCTCGTTCAGCTCCCGGTGCGCGATCTTGCCGCTGGCCGTGAGCGGCAGCCGGTCGCGGAGATGGAACCGGACCGGGATCTTGTAGGCCGCGATGCGGTCGGCGAGGAAGGCCGCGAGCTCGTCGCCCGTGACCGTCCGGCCGGGCCGGGGCACCACGAAGGCGACCGGCACCTGGCCCTCGTCCGGGTCGGGAACACCGATCACCGCGGCCAGGGCCACGTCCGGGTGCCGGTCGAGCGCCGCCTCCACCTCGCCCGGGGTGATCTTGGAGGTGCGGCGCACGATCAGGTCCTTGAGCCTGCCCTCGAACCACCAGTCACCGTGGGCGTCGCGCCGGCCGCGGTCGCCGGTGCGCAGCCAGCCGTCCTCCAGCGTGGCCGCGGTCAGCGGTTCGTCCTCCCAGTAGCCGCGCATCACCATGGGCCCGCGCACGAGCAGCTCGCCGGTCGCCGCGTCCGCGCGGACCTCGACCCCGGACAGCGGCGCGCCGATGCACCCGTCGCGTTCCGGCCGGGACTCCCGCACGACGGTGAGCCAGATCGCCTCGGTCATGCCCCAGCCCACCGCGATCGGGTGGCCCGCCACCTCGAGGAACTCGACGGCCAGGGCCGCCGGCACGGTGTCCCCGCCGGTATAGACCCCGCGCAGCGAGGAGAACCAGTCCCGGCAGGCGCCCGGGGCGCGCACGACCTGGGCCAGCACGTCGATGTGGGTGCACACCAGCGTCGGGCGCCGTTCGCGCAGCGCCGCGACGTACCGCTCGACGTCGAATCCCTCGAACAGGGCCACCGTCCCGCCGCAGCACAACGTGCCCAGCGTCGCGATGAACCCGCTGACGTGGACCAGCGGCTCGAACACCTGCGTCACGTCCGAGGTGTCGACGCCACCGAGCGCCTCGGCCGTGCTGGTGAGCACCGCCAGGGCCGAGGCGTGCGTGTGCACGACACCCTTCGGCTCCCCCGTCGAGCCGGAGGTGAAGAACAGCACGGCCGGGGCGTCGGCGGCCGGCTGCACCGCCGGGAGCGCCGGGCCGTGCAGCAACGGGTCCAGCGACTCGCGCCCGGGCGCGTCGCCGACCACCAGGATCCGGACGCCGTCGAGCACGTCCGGATCGACCCGGCCGAGCCGCTCCAGTCGATCGGCCTGCACGATGATCCAGCGCGGGCGGGCCCGGCGCAGTGCCCGCTCGATCTCGGGTGGGGCGTAGCGCGAGTTCAGCGGCGTGGCCACCGCACCGGCGTCGAAACAGGCCAGGTAGGCGAGCACGACCTCCGGCCCGTTCGGCAGCAGCAACGCGACGCGCTCGCCGGCCAGCCCGTCCCCCGCCATCGCGGCGGCCAGCGACCCGGACGCCGCGGTCAGCTCGGCGTAGCTCCACCGCCGATCGGCGTGCACGAGTGCGTCCCGGTCGCCGGCGTGCACGCCGAGCAGGCCGGCCAGCGCGGACGGACGGTGTGACGGCGGTGACGTCCCGGCTTCCACGGACACGGTCGGCCCCTTCCCCGGTACGCCACGCGGTCCGTGGCCGGACGTCGAGCGTGCCAGGGTCCCGGCCCGGCGCTCTCGTCAATCCTGACGATTCCCGGCCATCCCGCCCGGCCGCGCGGCGCCAGGATGGCCCGCGACCACGTCCGGGAGGTCCGCCGATGACCGAGCCGTCCGCAGGCGTCGACATGCACCGTCGCGTCGTGGTCCCGGTGCTGGTCGCCCTGACCGTGGTCACCGGTCTGGTGGACGCGGTGAGCTTCCTCGGCCTCGGGCAGGTGTTCGTCGCCGTCATGACCGGCAACGTGGTGTTCCTCGGCCTCGGGCTGGCCGGTGCGCCGGACACCCCGGTGCTCGAACCGCTGTGCGCACTCGCCGCGTTCGCGCTCGGCGCCGCAGGCGGCGGCCGGGCGATCACCCGTTGGGCCGGGCACCGCGGCCGGGTGCTGCTCGTCGCGATCGTGCTGGAGCTGGTGCTGGTGCTCGGCGCGGCGGTGATCGCGCTCGCGGAGCTGCACCTGACCAGCCGGGCCGCTGCGCTGGCCGTCGTCGGGCTGATGGCCTGCGGCCTGGCGGTGCAGAACACGGTCGTCCGGCACCTCGCGGTACGGGACTTCACCACGACGCTGCTCACGCTGACCCTGACCGGGATGGTCGCCGACTCGCACCCGGCCGGCGGGTCCGGGGGTCACGTGCTCCGGCGCGGCACCTCGGTGCTCGCCCTGTTCGCCGGTGCGCTGGTCGGCGGGCTGTTCGTGGTCCGGGCGGGCGTCGGCCCGCCGTTGCTGCTGGTCGCCGCGATGCTGGTCGTGGTACTCGGGGTGCTCGGGCGGAGCCTGCGGCGCTCGGCCGCGGCGGACTGGGAGGCGCCGACGGTCTGAGCTACCCGGCTGCGGGCTTCTCCCGGTGTCCCGGCGCAACTCGACCCCGTCCGGGGCGCGTTCCGCGGAACGTGCTGTGTGCCGGAGGACGGGCCGCACTGCGTTCCGCGGAACGCTCGGTGGACGCGGGACCCGCTGCCGCGTTCCGCGGGACCCGCTGCCGCGTTCCGCGGAACGCGCCGGTCGTGGACGGCACGGTCGCCCCGGCCACCCGTGACCGAGGTCGACGCCCACCGCTTCGGCCTACGCCGGGTGGGGGCGGCACCGGGCGACCGGGCCCTCCGCCGCCAGGTGGGTGTCCAGCCAGCGCAGGATGCGGTCGGGCTCGCGCTGGAAGTGCAGGTACCCGTCCCAGCGCCGGGTGCTGTCCTCGATCCAGAACAGCTCCTTGTCCGGCGCGGCGACCGCGGCGTGCACCGCGGCGACGTCCGCGGGCGTGGTCAGCACGTCGTGGCGTACCTGATAGGTCAGCGTCGGCACCCGGACGTGGGATGCGGCCGGGACCGGCGACCGGTCGTCGAACGAGTACCCGGACAGAGCGGTCAGTGCGCGGTCGACGTCGTCGACCCGGGCCGCGGGGAGCCCGGCAGCGGCCACGCTCCGCTGTGCGAGCCGGCGCGGGGACAGCGGCTGGCAGGCCACCAGGGCGCGGACCCGGTCGAACGCGTCCGGGCGGCGGCGCATCGCGAACAGGGTGGCGTTGGCGCCGAGGCAGCGGCTGAACAGCCCGATCGGCAGGCCGTCCAGATCCGCCCGGCCGCGGATCCGGTCCAGGGCTCCCACGACGTCGGCCGACTCGAGGACGCCGCTGGTGATCGACCCGTCGTGCGCGGTCGCGCTGTCGCCGTGGTTGCGCAGGTCGTAGGCGAGCACGTGATAGCCGGCATGGTGCAGCAGTGCCAGATCGGGCAGGAAGTCGACCTCGACGTCGTTGCCGGCGGCCGCGTACTGCGCCCGCCACGGATCACGGTGCGAGGGCAGCCCGGTGCGGGAGAAGCCGCGTGGATGGTTGACGACCACGATCCCCCGTGGCTGCGGCGACGGCACGAACCACCCGGACAGGGCGATCCCGTCCTCGGCGGGGAACGTGACGTCCTCGAACGCCAGCCCGTGGTCGGCCGGGCTGCCCAGCACCGGTGAGCGGGCAGTGGTGACGAAGCTGCGGGCGATCGCCGCGATGCGGTCCTCGCCGGGTCGGGTGTCCGTGTGTGCCATGGCGGGCTCTCCTGCCGGATCGGGTACGTGAGGACCCGGCCGGTACCCGGAGCGATGACCATCGACGGTACGCGCATCCGCTGCCGGTGGAGGGAGCCCTCGGCGTCAGACCCAGGTCCGCAGAGTGGTTGCCAGCGGCTCGGTCGGGTGGCCGATGAGCCGGGACAGGTCCCCGGGGGTGGGGGCCATGGCGCCGTCGCGCATGTTGGCGTTGAGCGTGACCATGAAGGCGGCGGTGCCCTCGTCGAGGCCGGCCCCGAGGAGCTGCTCCCGCTCCTGCTCGCTGGTGAGTGCCTGGTAGTGCACCGGGGTGTCGAGCACCTGGGCTGCGGTGGCGGCGAGCTCGTCGAAGGACCAGGCGGTGTCGCCGGAGAGCTCATAAGCCTTGTTCTCGTGGCCGGGTGTGCTGAGCACGACGGCGGCGGCCTCGGCGAAGTCCTTGCGCGGGGCGGTGGCCATGCGGCCGTCGCCGATGCTGTTGGCGATGACGCCGCGTTCGCGGGCGCCGGTGAAGTCCTGCTGGTGGTTCTCGGTGTACCAGCCGTTGCGCAGGAAGGTCGCGGGGATGCCGGAGGCGGTGATGAGCTCCTCGGTGGCCTTGTGGTCGGCGGCGAGCTCGAGGATGGTCGTCGGCGCCTTCAGGCCCGAGGTGTAGACGAGGTGGGGCACGCCGGCCCGGCGGGCGGCGTCGATCGCCCGGCCGTGCTGGGCGACGCGGTCGCCTGGGCCGAAGGAGACCAGGAGCAGCGTGTCGACTCCGGCCAGCGTCTTCGCGGTGCCGGCGGTGTCGTCCAGGTCGACGGTGGCCGCGCGCAGGCCGCGGTCGGCGAGTTCGGTGAGGCGGTCGGTGTTGCGGCCGAGGGCGAGAATGTCGCCGGCGGGGACGTCACGCCGGAGGAGGGCGTCGATGGTGAGGGCGCCGAGCTTGCCGGTGGCGCCGATGATCGCGATGGTCACGGGTTCCTTCTTCCGGTGTGGTGTTGTCACGTGCGGACAGCGGGCCCGCGTGGAGATCAGGCGCAGGTGACGGTGATCTTGCCGAGGGTCCCGGCGCGGAAGGCGTCGAACGCCTCCGGCGCCTGCTCCAGCCCGAAGGTCGCGGTGACCGGGACCCTCAGCTCGCCGGCGGCGACCTGGCCGGCCAGGGTGGTGAGGCTCCGCGGGGCGGGATCGGCCATGATCGGGTGGACGGTGACACCGGCGGCCTCGACGGCCTCCTGGGTCAGCCCGAGGGTGGAGGCGATCCGCCCGCCGTTGCGCAGCAGGCCCACCAGCGGGCCGGCGTCCCCGGCCAGGTGCAGGACCACGTCCACGCCCTCGGGGGCCGACGCGCGGACCTGCGCGTCCAGGTCGGCGGTGTAGTCCACGACCGCAACGTCGGCGTCGGTCAGGCCGGCGACGAAGTCGGCCTCGGCGCCGGGACGGGCGGTGGCGATCACCCGGGCGCCGCGAGCGGCGACCATCTGCACAGCCAGCGCGCCGACACCGCCGGTGGCACCGGCGACCAGGACCGTCTCGCCCTTCTGCGGGGCGGCGGCCGCCACGCTGTCCAGCGCGGCCGTGCCGGCCAGACCCAGCGCGCCCGCGTCAGTGAGGTCCAGGCCCGCGGGGATGTGGGCGACGCCGTAGCCGGCGGACACGGTGACGTACTCGGCCAGCGCACCGCTACCGAGGAACGGCTTCATCGCCACACCGAAGACCGCGTCGCCGGCCGTGAAGCCTTCCACTCCCTCACCGACGGTCTCGACCGTCCCGGCGAAGTCCATGCCCAGCACCAGCGGGAAGCGGTGCTCCATCATCCCGTCGAGCAGCCCCGCCGTCACCGACAGGTCGAAACCGTTCACCGACGAACCGGCGACCTTCACCACCAGCTCCCCCGCACCGGGCATCGGGGCGTCGACCTCGGCGACGGCCGGGGCGGAGGGAACCTCGTTCAGCGTGAGAGCACGCATCGCACAACACCTTCCCTAGAAGTGGAACGGCCTTCCCGCTTCACTCTGCTCAGCATAACGACACAACTGGGCCCCCTGTTCCACTTCAGTAGGATGAGAGGTATGCCTCCGACCACAGCCCCTGGTGACAGCCCCGATCAGCCGCCAGAGGCCAGGCTGCGCGTCGATGCCGAACGCAACCGCGACCGCATCCTGGCCGCCGCGCGGCGCCTGTTCGCCTCCGAGGGACTCGGCGTCTCTATGGCCGCCGTCGCCCGCGAGGCCGGGGTCGGCAAGGCCACGCTGTCGCGCCGCTTCGCCACCCGCGACGAGCTGGTCAACGCGGTCTTCGCCGACCGCATGGACGGCTACGCGGCCGCGGTCTCCACCGCCCTGACCGCCCCCGACCCCTGGGCCGGCTTCACCGGGTACGTGCAGACCGTCTGTGCCATGCAGGCCGCCGACCGCGGCTTCGCCGACGTGCTGACCATGACCTTCCCCGCCGCCAGAGCCCTCGAAGAGCGCCGCACCGAGGCGCACGACGGCTTCCTCGAGCTCATCGCCCGCGCGAAGGACACCGGCCACCTGCGTGCGGACTTCACCGACCGCGACATGCCGATCCTGCTCATGGCCAACGCCGGCGTCATCAACGCCGCCGGTGACGCCGCCCCCGACGCCTGGCAGCGCCTGGTCGCCCACATGCTCCGCTCCTACGCCACCCCCGGCGCACCGCTGCCCCCGATGCCCGACGCCCCCACTCCCACCGCCCTCTACCGCGCCATGGTCCGCCTCGCCCGCCCCGGTGGCGACCGCCACTGACTGCACCGTGCCGTACGTCGAGAGGCGTACGGCCACCGGTGTCTCGCGGCCGATTCCGGACCGGCCGGTTGTTCCTAGCGTCGGTCGTGTGACCGGAGAGCCCGGTCCGTGGACGACGTGGGGGACCTATGAGGACGAGACCGGGCCGGGCCGTGTCGATCGTGTTCGCCTGGATGGCGATCACGACCTTCAGCGGGGTGCTGATCGAGACGCTGCTGATCTACCCGAACATCTTCGCCGACGTGCCGGCGTCGCTCGTGCGCAGCACCGCGTTCTTCTCCGAGGTCGGGCCGGGCGACGTGTTCCCGGTGCTAGGCCTGGCGACGCTGGTGACCGGCGTGGCGACGATCGCGGTGACCTGGCGGCTGCGGCCGGCCCGGCTGCGGGCGCTGGCCGCGGTGGCGGTGACGCTCGTCGGGGAGTTCGGTTTCTCGGCGTGGTTCTTCTGGCCGCGCAACACCGTGATGTTCGTCGAGGGCCCGGCGGTCCATCCCGCCGGCGAGCTGATCCGCGTGGCATGGGAGTTCGAGACCGGGCACTGGCTGCGGCTGGCCCTGTGCGGTGTGACGGCGGTGCTGGCGTTCTCGGCACTGCTGCGGGTTCTCGCCGGGCAGCGCACGGTCGCGCCGGTCGGGGAGGTTGTGTGATGTGGCGGCTCGGGCTGTCCCCCGCGGTGGTCCTCGCGCTGGCGCTGCTCGGGGTGCCCCGGGTGGTGGCGCACGATCTCGGGCCGGTCGGCGGGGTGACGAACGCGCTGCTGGTCTTCGTCCCGATCGCCGTCTGGCTGGGTGTGGTGGTGTGGCGGCAGACGCCCCGCCCGTTCCTGACGCTGCTGGTGATCGGCCTGGTCTACGGCGTTCTGGTCGGGCTGACCCACCAGCTGCTGTGGCCGTGGGCGTTCGAGACCCCGCCCCGGCTCGGCGGGAACCTTGCCGGAACGCTGTCCCCGATGGTGGAGTCGATGGTGCTGCGCCTGTTCGCATTCGGGAGCAGCGTGCTGACCGGGCTCGGGGTGGGGGCGCTGGTCGGTCTGGTCGGCTGGGCGGCGCTCCGGGTCCGCGGGCCGCGCGCCCACTCCGGCGGGTGATCGTGGGGGGATGGCCGTGACCGTCAGCGGGGCAGGCGACGACGCACGCCGGGCGCGCGCGCTCGACGTCGTCCTCTCCGTCATGACGATCGTCCTGGTGGGGGTGGCCGTCTCCGCCGATCTCGGCGACGGCGTCGGGCCGGGGCCCGTCGCGTACGGGTTCACCGTCGGTCTGGGCGGGCTGATGCTGGTCCGTCGCCGGTTCCCGGTGGGAGTCCTGGTGACGACCGCGGTCGGCCTGCTCCTCTACTACCGGCTCGGGCAGCCGCCGATCGGGCTCGCCGTCCCGGTGGTCGCCGCGCTGTTCTCCGCCGCCGAGCAGGGCCGTACCCGGTGGGCGAGCGCGGTCGCGGTCGTGCTGCTCGTGGTGTCCACATCAGTCCGCACGGCGCAGGGCGACGATCCCGGGCTGGTGCTGGGCTACGAGCTCCCGTCGACGGCTGCGTTGATGGCGGCCTCGATCGCCTGCGGCGCCGCGGTGCGGGCGCGGCGCGAGTGGCACGCCGAACGGCGGCGGCGGGAGGTCACCGCCCGCTGGGAACGCGAGCGGGAGGCCACGGACCGGGTGGAACGCGAACGACTGCGGATCGCCCGCGACCTGCACGACCTGCTGGCGCACACCACGGCGGTGATCGCGCTGCACGCCGACGTCGCCCGCGAGGCGTTGCGCGACGACCCCGACACGGCCGACCGCTCCCTGGCGACGGTGCGCGCCGCGTGCTCGTCGATCACCCGGGAGCTGCGCGCCACCCTCGGCGTGCTGCGCGATCCGGCCGAGTCCGGTGGCCCGCCGCCGGACGCCCTACGGGAGCGGCTGGCGGCACTCGTCGACGAGGCCCGGCTCGCCGGCACCGAGGTCTCCTTCGACGCGAGCGACGGGCTCGACGCCCTCCCCGCGGTCACCGCGACCACCACCTTCCACGTCGTCCAGGAGGCGCTGACCAATGTGCTCCGGCACTCGCCCGCGTCCCGTGTGGAGCTCACCGTCGTCGCCGGGCCCGACCAGGTCACGATACGGGTGGCCGACGACGGCGGGTGCGTCGCCGGACCCGGAACGGCCGGGGTCGCCGGGTCGGGAACGGGCGGGTGGGGGCTCATCGGGATGCGGGAACGGGTCGAGTTGACCGGTGGCCGGCTGAGTGCGGCCCCCGGGCCGCGCGGGTTCGTCGTCGAGGCGACCCTGCCGGTTCCGTCGGTCGGCGGTGCGCCGTGATCGGCGTCGTCCTGGTCGACGACCAGGAGCTCGTCCGGGCGGGCCTGCGCGCGCTCCTCGAGCGGGCCGGGGACATCGAGGTCGTCGGCGAGTCGGGCAGCGGGTCCGGCGGCGTCGCCCTCGTCCGCGCCGTGCGTCCCGACGTCGTCCTGATGGACATCCGGATGCCCGGCACCGACGGGATCGCCGCCACCCGCGCGATCGTCGAGGACGGCTCGCTCGCGCACACCTCGGTCGTCGTGCTCACCACGTTCGACACCGACGAGAACATCCTGGACGCGATCCGCGCCGGCGCGGCCGGTTTCCTGCTCAAGGACGCCGGCCCGGACGCGCTGCGCGATGCCGTCCGGGTCGTCGCCGCGGGCGAGGCACTGCTGTCACCGGCGGTGACACGGCGGGTGATGCGGGCCGCGGCGGCATCGGCCCGGCTGTCACCGGAACGCCTCGACGTCCTGACCGAGCGGGAACGGGAGATCCTGGTCGAGGTCGGTGCGGCACGGTCGAACGCCGAGATCGCCGCCCGGCTGCACATCAGCCCGGCCACCGCGCGCACCCACGTCGGACGGTTGCTGAGCAAGCTCGGCGCGCGGGACCGGGCGCAGCTGGTCGTGATCGCGTACGAGGCGGGCCTGATCCGGCCGGGCGACTGAGCCGGAGCCGGCCGCGATGCTGCTCGCCGTCGGCCGAACGGTCGAGGTGGCTCGTCCCACGGGGGGAGGGCCTCTGATGCAGATCTCCCACCGTGCGTCGATGTGGCGGAACGGGTCACGCGGGCATCGTGACCGAGGTGAACGAACGGGCACCCGGACCCGATGGTGGGTGCGGAGGGTCAGCTACGTTCCGTCGTTCATGATCGATTGTCAGGAGAAAGGATGAGTATGTCGACCTCTCGTTCCGTTGCCCGGGTCCTCGTTCCCGCGATGAGTGCCATAGCGGTGGTGGGGGCCGTGGCCGCCGGTCCGATGATGGCTGTGGCGAGCGCCGCGACCCCGGTTCCGCCGGGGAGTGCGGGAGACACCAACGGCAACGGGCTGCTGGACTCCAGCGAGCGCCCGGACAACCCCGACCTCGTTCCGCCGCGTCTCGGCTCCCCGGTGCCCCCCGGAAGCCCCGGCGACACCAACGGCAACGGGCTCCTCGACTCCAGCGAACGCCCGGACAACCCCGACCTCTGACGGTCGCGGACACGTCACCGGGCCCGCGCCTCCGCCGGCCCGGTGGGCGGTGTGGTCGCGACCGGCAGCGGTGCTCACGCCGCGGGCCGGCGGCGACGGCGCTCGATCAGGAGACGAGCGGCCCGCAGGAGGGCTCCGCCGGCGAACACGGCCGTTCCGGCCAGTACCGACTGCCACGGCAGGGTGAGCGCCAGCACGCCGCATCCGATCATGCCCACCAGTTGCAGTGCCCGCGGGTAACGCCGGTGGCCGCCGTCCTGCGTCCACGCTGCCAGGTTCGCGACCAGGTAGTAGACCAGGACCCCGAACGAGGAGAACCCGATCGCGCCGCGCAGGTCCACGACGAGCAGGAGCCCGCAGACCACGGCGGCGACAGCGATCTCGGCGCGGTGCGGGACCCGGAACCGCTCGTGCACGGCGGCCAGTGCCACCGGGAGATCACGCGCACGTGCCATCGCCAGGGTCGTGCGCCCGAGACCCGCGATCAGGGCGAGCAATGCCCCGAGCGACGCCAGCGCCCCGCCGGCCGCGACGACTGGGACGGCCCAGCCGTGGTCACCGGCGCGGACCATGTCCGAGAGCGGCGAGACCGCGGTGGCCAGCCGGTCGGGGCCGAGTACCGCCAGCACGGTCGCGCCGACGACCGCATACACCACGACCGCGCCGCTCAGCGCCACGACGATCGCGCGCGGGATCGTCCGCGCCGGCTCACGCACCTCCTCGCCCAACGTGGCCAGCCGCGCGTAACCGGCGAAGGCGAAGAACAACAACCCGGCCGACTGCAGCACCCCGTAGCCCGACACCGGCTGTGCCGGCACCGCCGTCGACGACGCCCCGCCGGCGACGGCACCGAGTCCCAGCCCGACGGTGACGGCGAGGACGACCAGCACGATCACGACGATCACCCGGGTCAGGAACGCGGTTCGCGTCACGCCGCGGTAGTTGACCGCGGCGAGGAACACGACCGCCGCGATCGCCGACGGACGCTGCCACGGTTCCGGCACCGCGTAGGTGGCGAAGGTCAGCGCCATCGCGGCGCAACTGGCCGTCTTGCCGATGACGAAACCCCAGCCGGCGAGAAAGCCCCACCACGGCCCCAGACGTTCGCGCCCGTAGACGTAGGTCCCGCCCGAGCGCGGGTACTGCGCGGCCAGTTGCGCCGAGGACGTCGCATTGGCGTAGGCGACCACGGCGGCGATCACCAGCCCGACGAGCAGCCACGACCCGGCCGCCTGCGCCGCGGGGGCGAAGACCGCGAAGACCCCCGCCCCGATCATCGACCCGAGGCCGATCATGACGGCGTCCGGCGTTCCCAGACGCCGGGCCAGTTCCGGTTGGTTCACAACTTCCCCTTACGCGGCCTATCGGCTCTCCACCGATCCGCGCTTCCGACCCGCCTCGGTCAGCTCACCGAGCAGGGTGCGGACGCGGGCATCGATGTCATCGCGGATGGGGCGGATCTGCTCGGCGGTCCTGCCGGCGGGGTCGGCGAGCTGCCAGTCGAGATAGCGCTTACCGGGGAAGACCGGGCATGCGTCGCCACACCCCATCGTGATCACGACGTCGGCTGCCTCGACCGCGTCGGTGGTGAGGCGTTTCGGGAACTCCGTGCCGAGGTCGAGACCGATCTCGGCCATGACCTCGCGGACCGCCGGGTTGATGCTCTCCGCCGGCGCCGATCCGGCCGAGCTGACCCGCACGGCTCCGCCGGCGTGGTGTGCGAGCAGAGCGGCAGCCATCTGGCTGCGGCCGGCGTTGTGGACGCAGACGAACAGGACTTCGGGAACCGCGGTCACGGTGACTCCTCGGGTGCGGGCGGGATCAGCGCGGGACATGCCCACGTGCTGTGGTCGCGCCGGGGAAGAGCCTGCGACGCAGCCACAGCGACACGTAGACCAGCGCGACGAGCACCGGGACCTCGATCAGCGGGCCCACCACCCCCGCGAGCGCCTGCCCGGAGGTGACACCGAAGGCACCGATCGCGACCGCGATGGCGAGCTCGAAGTTGTTGCCGGCGGCGGTGAACGCGAGCGTGGTGGTGCGTTCGTAGCCCATCCCGACCGCCCGGCCGAGGGCGTAGGAGCCGGCCCACATCAGGGCGAAGTAGGCGAGCAGCGGTAGCGCGATCCGGGCGACGTCGAGCGGCTGGGAGGTGATGGCCTCGCCCTGCAGCGCGAACAGCAGCACGATGGTGAACAGCAGCCCGTAGAGCGCGAACGGCCCGATCCGCGGGAGGAACGTCTCCTCGTACCAGGCCCGGCCCTTGGCCTTCTCGCCGAACCGGCGCGTGAGGTATCCGGCGAGCAGCGGGATCCCGAGGAACACCAGCACCGACTTCACGATGTCCCAGGTGGAGAACGACACGTCGGTGACGGGCAGGCCGAGCCAGCCGGGCAGCACGACCAGGTAGAACCAGCCGAGCACACCGAACATGACGACCTGGAACACCGAGTTCAGCGCGACGAGCACGGCGGCGGCCTCGCGGTCCCCGCAGGCCAGGTCGTTCCAGATGATCACCATGGCGATGCAGCGGGCCAGCCCGACGATGATCAGTCCGGTCCGGTACTCGGGCAGATCGGGCAGCATCAGCCAGGCCAGGGCGAACATCAGTGCCGGGCCGAGGACCCAGTTGAGCACCAGCGAGGTGAGCAGGAGCCTGCGGTCGCCGGTGACGGTGTCGAGGCGGTCGTAGCGGACCTTCGCCAGCACCGGATACATCATGATCAGCAGGCCGAGCGCGATCGGCAGCGAGACGCCGTCGACGGCCAGGGTGTCCAGCGCCGGGGCGAGTCCGGGGACCAGGCGGCCGAGCAGCAGTCCGGCGATCATCGCGGCGATGATCCAGACCGGGAGGAACCGGTCGAGGGTCGACAGGCGGGCGACGACGACGGCGCCGCCGTCCGCGTCCGTGGTGGTGTTCGGGGTGGTCACGTCGTTCCTCGTATGTCAGTTCGCGGGCGCGGTGGCCGCAGGGACGGTGTCGTTCTCGGTGGCGTCGTTGCCGACGGAGTTGCCGGCGGCGGGGGTGAGCAGGCCGGCGAGGCGGCCGAGCGCGGCCGGAACGGTGCGGTAGTAGATCCAGGTCCCGCGCCGCTCGCCGGTGATGAGACCGGCCTCGCGCAGCACCCTGAGATGGTGGGAGATCGTCGGGCCGGACACCTCGAACACTCCGGACAGGTCGCACACGCAGGCTTCGCCGCCGGCGTGCGAGGCGATCAGCGACAGCAACCGCAGCCGTACCGGATCGCCCATCGCCTTGAACACGCGCGCCAGCTCGACCGACTCCGGGCCGTCGAGGGGACGCTCGACGAGCATCGAGCCGCAGATCGGCTCCTGGTTCGACACCCGTCTAGTTTGACCAGCATCGAACTCCGCGGTCAAATCGCTGCTCGACGCGGCAGCGTCCCGATCGCCAGCACCGCGGCGACCGCCGCGACTCCGGCCAGCAGCACGAACACCTCGGGGTAGCCGCCCAGCGGGCCCGCCAGTGCGCTCCCGGCCCACGGGGAGATCGCGACGGCGATCATGACGGGAGCGGACAGGATGCCGTTGAGCCGACCGTAGACGCGGGGATGCCACCGGTCGGACAGTGCCGTGGCCTGCAGCAGGGTGAAGATCCCGCGAGCTGCACCGGCGAGCATCGCCGCGGCGATCAGGGCCCACACCGGGCCGGGCAGGACGGCGAGCAGGAGGGTCGCCACGGCGAGTCCGGCCATGACCGCGACGGCGCGGCCGCGCACCGTGCTGCGTCGTACGAGGGGGCCGTAGGCGAGGCGGCCGAGGACCTGGCCGAGCCCGCCGAGTCCGAGGGCCCAGGCGGCGAGGTCGGTGGACATACCGCGCTCGAGCAGCAGCGGAACCTGGTTCACGGTGACGGCGAAACCGGTGAACGCCCCGAGAGTGATCGAGACGACCAGCAACACGAACGCCCGGCTTCGCCGGATCCGGTCCGCGTCGTCGTCGACCACCGCGGGCGCGGCGCCGTGGGGCGTGGGGTCGGCGACCGGGTCCGGCCAGGGCCCGCGCAACCCGAACAGGTGTGCCGGGATCGTGATCACGCCGAGGACGACGGCGAGCACGACGTAGGTGCCGCGCCACCCGAACGGCTCCAGCAACGCGGCGGACAGCGGGGCGAACACGGTGCTGGCCAGCCCCGCGACCAGGGTCAGCCCGGTCAACGCGCGGACCCGGTCGGATCCCCACCAGCGCGTCAGTGCCGCGAACGCCGGCGGGTAGAACGTCGCGGCCTGCGCGACCCCGGCCAGCAGCCACGCCGCCACGAACGCCGGGAACGAGCCGGCCGCGGCGATCAGCAGTGTCGCGGGCACGGCGACGACCGACCCGGCGGTCATCAGCCAGCGCGGGCCGTGCCGGTCCAGCAGCCGCCCGACCGGGATCCCGACCAGCGCGGAGACCACCAGCCCGGCGGAGAACGCCGCGGTGACCGACGGGATCGACCAGCCGGTGTCGGCCGCGATCGTCGGCGCCAGCACCGGGAAGGCGTAGTAGAGCACTCCCCAGCTGGTGATCTCCGTGACGCACAGGACGACCAGGACCCGCCACCGTCCTCGTGACGCGAGGCCTGCCGCGCCGCCCCGCCCCTGCTCGCGACAGGCGGGACCGGTACGCGGTTCGTCGGAGGTCACGACGAGGAGGCTCCCCCAACCGGGTCCTCGACTGGAACCGCGGGGCCGCAGCAGCCGCTGCCCGACTCCGTCCCGGCGGTCGACCCGGTGGCGTCGAACAGGCCGGCACCCCCGCAGACGCCGGTCTCGCTGAGGACCAGCTCGACCCGCGCGGCGGCCTCGTGATCACCGGTCAGGGCATCGGCGATCGAGCGGACCTGCTCGTAGCCGGTACGGGCCAGGAACGTCGGTGCGCGCCCGTAGCTCTTCATCCCGGCCAGGTAGAACCCCGGCTCGGGATGACCGAGCTCGGCCGCGCCGTGCGGGTACACGGTGCCGCAGGAGTGCACGTTCGGGTCGATCAGCGGCGCCAGCCGGACCGGGGCCTGCAGTCTCGCGTCCAGCTCGGTGCGCACCTCCGAGAGCCAACCCAGCTCCGGGCGGAACCCGGTCAGCACCAGCACCTCGTCGACGTCATCGATCTTGTGGCCCTCGTCCGAGATCAGGACCATCGGCCCGCCCTCGACCTGCTCGACGCGTTCGGTGCGGAACCCGAACACCGGCTCCACCAGCCCGGCCTGGACCGCCTCGGACGCCCGAACCCCCAGCGCCCCACGAGCGGGGAGCTGATCGGCGTCGCCCCCGCCGAACACCTGCCCGAATCCCGACCGGCGCAGCACCCACGAGACCCGGGTGCCCGGCACCTCACGGGCCAGAGCCGCGAGCCCGGCCAGCGCGGTCAGCGCCGAATGCCCGGACCCGGCGACGACGACGTGCCGGCCGCCGTAGCGGGCTCGCTCCCCCGGATCGCTCAGATCCGGGATCGCCGCCGCCCGCACCCGCCGCCCGGCCTGCAGCTCACCGATCGCGGGCAGGCCGTCGCCGCCGAGCGGGTTCGCGGTCGTCCAGGTGCCGGACGCGTCGACCACCGCCCGTGCCGTGATCCGCTCCCCGCCGTCGGTCCGCACGATCAGCGGCTCGCTGTCGCGGCCCGCGTCGACCACCCGGTCCCGTCCGCGGCGGGTCACCCCGACCACCCGCACCCCCGTCCGCACCCGGTTCCCCAGCGCCGCGGCCAGCGGTGCGAGGTAGTCGGCCACCCACTCCGCCCCGGTCGGACAGGCCTCGGAGTCCGGGGCCGTCCAGCCGGACCGGGCGAGCAGGCGCTCCGCGGCCGGATCGGTCAGCCAGCCCCAGGGCGAGAACAGCCGCACGTGACCCCACTGCCGCACGGACGCGCCCGGGGCCGCCCCGGCCTCCAGCACCAGCGGCTCCATCCCTCGCTCGGCCAGCTCCGCCGCCGCGGCCAGGCCCACCGGCCCGGCTCCGATCACCACGACCGGCAGCTCCACGTTCACGTCCATCACGCCTCCATCGACGTTCATCGATCGAACGAGCTCGAAATATATCGATCCGTATCGATGGACGCAACCATCGATCGTCGTCGATACTGACGGCATGACCGCCCCGCAGCCGGCGCAGCTCCCCGGCGACGACGCCGCCACCTACGCGCACTGGTTCGCCTGCCTCGCGGAGCCGGTACGGATCCGGCTGCTGCACGCCGTCGCCACCGCCGGGCACCCGCTCTCGGTGGGCCGACTGGCCGAGCTGGTCGGGATCAGCCAGGCGACCTGCTCCCATCACCTGCGCAAGCTCGCCGAGACCGGCTTCGTCGTCCTCCGCAAGGAGGGCACCACCACCCAGGTCACGGTCAACCCGAACTGCTGCACCGGACTTCCGCACGCCGCCGACGCGGTCATGGGACTGCTCGCTCCCGGGCCCTGCTGTCCCGACGACGTCCCCGAGGACGTCGCCGTCCGCGTCATGACCGACGCCGACCGGGACGACGTCCTGCGCATCTACGCCGAGGGCATCGCCACCGGGCACGCGACCTTCGAGACCGAGGTCCCCGACCGCGCGGACCTGGACGCCGACCGGCTACCCGGCCACCGCTGGGTGGCCGAGCTCGACGGCCGGGTCGTCGGCTGGGCCGCCGCCCGTCGCGTGTCGGCCCGGCCGGTCTACCGGGGCGTGGCCGAGACCGCGATCTACGTGGCCGACGGTCACCGGGGTCGCGGCGTCGGCCGGGCCCTGATCCGTCACCAGGTCTGCGCGGCCGACGACGCCGGTCTCTGGACCCTGCAGACCTCGATCTTCCCCGAGAACCGTGCCGCCCTGGCGCTGCACCACTCGGCCGGCTACCGCACGCTCGGCGTCCGTGAACGGATCGGGCAGCATCACGGCCGGTGGCGGGACGTCGTGTTCCTCGAACGTCGTGCCGACGCCCGTGGCCGGTCCGCTCCTTCCACTCGGGCGGGCAGCAGTTGAACCGTGTGTGAGTCCTGGCCGTCCCCGCCCGCGTGTGCCGCCCGGTCGGTCGGATGCCCGTGCTGCTCGATCTCCCGGCAGGTGACTCACGATGCGCGATCTTCCTCGATCCCGCCTGCGTCCGAGGTGAGCGTCTCGGCGACGGCCGCGAGTCGCGTGAGAACGGCCTGCAGACGGTGGTCGCTCCGGCCGCCCCGACGTGTGCAGGTCATGAACCTGCACACCGGCAGCGGCGTGCCGTCGAGCCTGCGCCGCACGACGTCGAGGCCCCCCGGGAGACGCGCCAGCCGGGGAACGAGCGCGACGCCGAGGCCGTGCGCGACGAGGGTCGCCGACACGCTCCACTCCCGGGTCTCATGGGCGATCCTCGGCGTGAATCCTGCGGCGTTGCAGGCCGACAGGGTGTGCTGTCGATAGGACGTCTCCGGCAGGCCCAGGATCCATTGTTCGGCTGCTGCGTCGATCAAGGAGACCGCGTCGCTGTGCGCGAGCGGGTGGCCGGCGGGAACCAGCAGCTCGAACGGATCCACCAGCAGCGATCGTTGCTCGAAGCGACGGTCGTTCAACGGCGGGCTCGCGGGCGTCGCATCGATGACGGCCAGATCCGACTCACCGGAGAAGACCCTGTCGAAGGCGACATCGGGCTCGCACTCGAGGAGGGCGACGGACAGCGTCGGGTGGTCATGAGCGAGTGCTACCACCGTCGGGGCGAGCAGTGTCGAGACGGCGGTCGGGACCCCGCACAGCCGGATCGTGCCGGCCAGTCGTTCGTCGTGTCGCCGTAGTTCGGACTGTGCGAGCTGCCAGCGCTCCTCGATGGCGTCCGCGTGCACGAGAAGGTCCCGCGCAGCCGCTGTCAGACGCACTCGTCGGCCATCGGGCTCCAGCAGCAGCACGCCGAGTTCTCGCGCCAGCGTCCGGACCTGTTGTGACGCCGCGGAGGGAGTGAGGTGCAGAGCCTGCGCCGCCGCAGTCACCGTCCCGTAGTGCGCCACGGCGCGGAGCACACCGAGTCGGCGTAAGTCGACCATGAAGGTGATTCTTCACCGAATACGCAAAATCTTCCACATGGACTTCACATAGATCGGGCCGCACCCTTCAGGGGTGAGATCTGCCGACCCGCCTGCCGCCGTGCCGGCCCGACCTCCGGCCCCCGATCACGATCGTCGACGGGACAACGCCCCGACGAGGCCGCGACGACGCTCGATCCGTGTTCTCCGTGCAGTCGTCGTCAGCGCGCTTGCCGGCGCAACAGCCCTCGCGATCGGCGCGATCCTGCCCTCCGGTGTCGTCGCGATCAGCGTCGTCGCCGCGATCTTCGTCGGGGTCGTGACCCGGACCCTGAGCTGGGTGGCGGGCGGACCGACCGACGAGCGTGCGAGCTTCGTCGCAGTGGCGGCCGGCGCAGGTGCCGGGGCAGCGACCCTGGCGCTCGCAGCCCTGTGCGTCGTCGCCGGGCCTGCAGCGCTGGTACTCGTGCCGCTCGCGACCGCGGCAGGTCTCGCGACGTGCTGGATCCGAATTTCCTGAGCAGATGGAATCGCATGATCGACCCCAGGTGGGTATTCCTCGGTGCAGCACTCGGCGCGGCAGGAAGTGCGCGCTACTGCATTGCCATAGTCCACGGAAGGGCGTCACCGAATCTCGTAACATGGATCCTGTGGGCAGTGGCCGGACTCACTGCGTTCCTGGCCCAACTCGACTCCGGAGTAGGGCTGCCGGCGGCCCTCACCCTTGCCGCAGGACTCGGCCCTGTCGCAGTCGTCACCACGGCGATGCTCAGCGGGCGGAGCCGATTGCAGGTGGACAGACTCGACGTCGCGTGCGGACTGACCGCTGTCCTCGCGCTCGTCGCCTGGCTGGTGCTGGATCGAGCACCCGTGGCGGTTGCGCTCGCCGTCGCGGCGGACGCCGTGGCCGCCGCACCGACGATCAGGAAGGTCTGGAACGCGCCACGCTCCGAAAGCACATTGTTCTACGTGCTCGTCGGCACGGGCGCTGTGATCGCATTGCTCACCATCGATGCATGGGAGCCGGCGGCGTGGGTCTTCCCCGCTTACATCGTCGTTCTCTGCGGGACGATAGCGATGATTGCAACGGTGCGAAGCGATGTGCTCCGCGGAAGCCGGGTGAGGGCATAGGATTGAAAAAACCGACCAGTCGCCCCATGGGCGGCCGCTCGACGATGCCTCAGGACTTCACTTCGGCCGCAAGGTCACCGCGACCGACGCCGAGGACGTCCTGGAGATCTTCAAAAAACGTCGACCCCCGGAACCCACTGGTGCGGGTTTCCTGGGGGTCGATCTTGGTCGAGGCTTCGACGTGAGCCTCCGACTTGGGAATGTGCTCCTCCGACTGGACTCGAACCAGTAACCGCCCGAACCAAGATCGGCGTCGTTCACGGGGCACCGTCCTCTGCCGTTGCTCGTCCTGAGCTGCGAGCACCTCGCAGGGACGCTGGCGTCCATGGCAGTCGTTTGGTGACGCGCGCTGTCGATACCTGGGGGTTTACTGGGACGATCCCGCTACGCCGCGCACATCATCCGTGTCCGGTCCCGGAGTCACACTCCGGCGGCTTGGCCCACTCCCCCAGCTTGTAGCGGCCCCGATGAACGCCCCTGAAGAGCTCGGGAAACATCTTCTTTGAGTCGTCATCGGACAGCGCCGGCACCACCCGGGTGATCCGGGGACGAACCACGTCGTAGTCCTCGTTCATGAACCGGAGTTGATCGCCAACCAGTTCGTCGAAGTAGATCAGGGGGGCACGGCCCGTGCGTCCGGCTGACACGATCCGGCGACGAGCGGCGGCGAGCCGTTGGAAGCACCACAACACGGTGAACCAGGCTTCTCGTGCGTCCTCGACGTCGCTGGCTGGGATCTGCTCGCTCTCCTGAAAACACACTCCGCCGAGGACGTTGCGGGCCTGCGCGACCTCGCCTGTGGTGAGGTCGATATGAGCCTGCCGGGCGAGCTCGAAGAGCTGCCCACGAAAATTCGTCCAGGCTATCGCCGCAGCCAGGAACGCAGCCGTCG
Source organism: Pseudonocardia parietis (assembly GCF_017876315.1). Classification (GTDB taxonomy): domain Bacteria; phylum Actinomycetota; class Actinomycetes; order Mycobacteriales; family Pseudonocardiaceae; genus Pseudonocardia; species Pseudonocardia parietis. Next base: position 5,712,945 of record NZ_JAGINU010000001.1, read on the forward strand.
CCGACAACACGCCGGCGAGCGCAGCAACAAGTTCGGTCACGCGGGACAGTCTGCCTCCCTGGCTTCTGATTGACACCAGGTCTAACCCTCCCAGGGGTGCGGAAGACGTTGAAGCGGAACGAATCGGCACGATCCGCAGACCTGCGGCGCTCGCGATCGCACATGGCCTGAGCTGCGTGAACGTGTCCTGACTCCTGCCGTCGACTATCGCTGTCGGTGGACGTCCTGACGAACGACTGACGAACGGCTGCGGCGTTCCTCGGGCCCCGGCAGACTGCCGAGATGCCGCCTGCTCCCCCACCGATCGAGTCCGTCATCGACGAGCTGATCGACAACCCGGTCCGCACCCAGCACGTCCGAACTCAGGTGCCGTCGGCGCCGGGCCTCTACGCCTGGTGGGCGCCTCCCGCCATCCTGCCCGACCTGCCGGGTCGTCTCCACCCGACGGTGCCGGATCTGCGGCTCATCTATGTCGGTCTCGCGACGAAGCTCCGCTCCCGGATCGCCTCGAATCACCTTCGTCGGAGCGGCAGCTCCACGCTCCGACGAACACTCGCCGGCCTCCTGCAGGATGAGCAGGACTACCGCACCCGCTGGACCGATCGCGTCGTACTCGTCGACGACGACGAAGATCGGCTCACCGAGTGGATGGCCAGCAAGCTCCGCGTGTCCTGGTGCGAGCATCCGACACCGCGTGACGTTGAAGCCGATGTCATCCGGGCCCTAGACCCGCCCCTCAACGTCGACCACGCCTCGGGCCCCGCCACCCACGTCGTCAAGGCCGCTCGACGGCGCTACTACGACAGCGCCGGGCCGCGCCCGTCCGACGGACAGCCGTAGCCCGTTGACTCCTACAAGAAGCGAAGAATCCGCGGTCTATCACGTCAGTCTTCCTGCCGAACGGAGCACCTTAATCGCTGTCAATGCGGCATTATCCCTATACGTCTTACTCTCTGCGACCTTGATAGCTACTTCTGCCACCTCCGTCAGATTAAATACCTTAATCGGCCCACCGCCGACATTCTGAGATCCACACCATTGGCGAATCTCTTGTTCGTGCAATCCAGTAGTTGGCGCGGCGAAGCGCCCAGCATATAGGCGAAACTCGACTTGCTCAGGGAGGTATCCGAATCTCTGGCATGCACCATCGAGAACGGCATCACGCAACTCAGGATTGTTTAGGAGCGCATATCCACGATGATGAGAGGCAGACTCAGGGCCGACTGTTACGTGTTCGACCGCCACTCCTCGGGAGCCCAAGAAGGACTTAACAGTGGCCAGGACCAGACGGTCCGCCCTTGCCCCGACAAGGTCTACCTCGTAGCCGTGAACTTGTACTTCCTCGTACGCCAACTTCTTAGTTCGCCGTGGAACCGGAAACTTGATCGCTTCGGACACGACCAAGCCTTCATCCTCCATGGCCAACGCGACAAACGACTCGAATGCTTCCATGCAGGCGATTCTCCAGTACAGCCCCCTGGCCGTACCGGCCAACCCGACGACAGGTCCTCCTTGCACCTCAGGCCCCGCGACTCAGTCGTCAACGCACCCCCGACGCCGCTACCACGACGGTCCTGAGCCTCGTTGACCTACCAATCGTCGGGCCCTCACCCGCGGAGACAAGATCCACTACTTCCGGCTGCGCGCGACGTTCGCCGACGCCTCTCGTGCACTGCGCGGACTCGCCGCCGCATCTTCCACCGACGACGGTCCGTCGCCGGCTTCTGTCGTTCAATTCCGGGGGGGGGGAACCCGGGGGCGAGCCCACTCCCCCGCGCCTTCTGAGTGCCATCCCGTCGACCTGTCGCCAGACCGACCGTGCGGGCGCCCGTGGGCGGCCCTCGACGCAACCGCACCCGACCATGCCACGCTCCGCCCACGGGTGTTCGTGCGGTACGCCCTCCGGGAGGTCGGCGGGATGGCACCGCGCCACCATCCCGGAGACCTGCCAGCCCGGCGAGGGCGCCTTTGATCCCTATTTGCGCATGGCCCCCGGCAAGGAACAAATCCCCGGATACCGACTCACCTCTTGGGGCGGTGCCTAGACGGAAACAGCATGATCTTCTCTCGCATCACTCAGGGTTGGTGGCAATCTTCAGGGCAGCCCAAGACCCCGCATCTCTAATGTGCGACTCTGTAGCGAAAACATAATGCCACTCGCCGAACTGATCGGCGTCGCGAACACTGCGAGCCCAGTGCTCAGCAGCCTCCTTCTTGCGAAGCACATCAGCATCGTTGGAGTTCTTGTCCGACTTCCCTTCAATGACCCAATAGACGCCAGCCGTATCTAACGCAACAAAATCAGGAAAGTAGTTGCCATCTGCGGTTGGAATAAACGCGGACCCATTGGTGTATATGCGAAGCCACCACTGGATCTCATCGTCCCGATCGAAGAGCTGTGCCAGTTTCCACTCGGTCGATCCGGCGTCAAAAGATGCGACAGGCATGATGTTCCTCTGCCAGCCCTTGAACTGAACGTGCTTGGCAAACCCGTCGTTGTACGCATCTCTTGCTGCACCATCGACAAGCACCGGCTCGATTGGCAGGGTTATCGGGGCAAGCTCATATGTCATCTGCCGCTTCCGCTTCGCGTAGGCCGCACCGATCAGCGCTGTCATACCCTTAATCGCGTGCATGCGGCGATTCTCGCCCCAGTCTGCTGCTTCCTTGCCGGTCGAAACTCCGGCCCCTCGAAGAAATGCCTCGGCGATTCGCTTGGCTGCGTTCTTCTCCTTCGCGGTCTCCTCAGCTTGACGGAAAACAGCAGCCACGAGATCCGCCTTCACAGTGTCGATTCCAGTAAGTGCTTGCTGGGCTTCGACGTTCTTCTGCGGAGCGACCTTGATCACCACGTCGCCATCTTCGCGAGCCGCGATAAGAGCGTCCTTCGAGAGGAACGACGGGACTTCCGTGATGAACCGAGCACCAGCTGCTTGTGCGTCACCGTCCGGAATATCCGACAGACTGAAAGCGGCGAAAGTAAGGCGTGATTCACGGCGTGGAAAGACGATCTGAGGGGCGCCCTTCACACGTGACTGTGGCTGCGGAGGCTGCTCTGCTCGCCGTTCGGCGCTCTCGACAATGAACAGGCCCGGCGAAGCGGACTCGCTGTCGTCATCCCTGATCGTGAACGCATGCGCCTGTGCTTCTTCGCCCCCTCGCCCCGGCTGCCCCGGCACAACAGGGTCTTCCGCCAGCTTCTCGGCTCGACCGGTTGGGAGCGTCGGATCCGGGACCACCAGGTTGCCAGCAGTGGTCGCCGCGCCCTGCTCGTCCACGTCCACTGCAGTCGGGGGAGCCTGCAGACGCTGCCGGAGAACGTCCTTCTGTGCAAGCAACTGCTTGTATGAGTCGTGGGCCACCAGGTCAACCTGATCCACCATTGGCACGTCGGTCCTGGAACCGAAAGGGAGCCTAAGACCACGACCGAGGATTTGCTCTGTCAGCGTCTGCGACGCGAGCCTCCGCAATGCGACAATGACAGCGATATTCTTGACATCCCAACCTTCGCGCAACATGTTTACCGACACAATTGCTCGAATCGGCGATTGGGGAGACTCGACCTCCGCAAGTGCCGTGAGCGCCTCGTCAGACGACTGTGAGGAGACTTCCAGGATAGCGGAAGGGCTTCCAATGAATCCATCCTGCGCGAGAATTTGACCGGTCTCGGTGGCGTGCTCGATGGAAGTGCAGACGACGAAAAGGACAGGTTTGACCTTGGTCTGGCCTGGACGGATGTCGAGATACTGGAGATACGCCGCCTCCTTCTGACGAAGAAGGTGGCAGGCGTCAGCCAGCTGAGTCCGTTCCCCCTTCATGCCGTCCGTACGGTACACAATGACTGGAACCTTCACATGGCCGTCCGCGATCGCCTCTCCAAGAGAGTACTGAAAGACCAGTTTTTCGACGTCTGCCTGAGCAGGAGTCGCAGTTAATCCGACAAGGCCGAGAGGCTTAAGGTCGCGGATCGCCCCAGAGAAGGCCTTAGCCTTCTCGTGGTAAATGTGGTGTTCGTCGGCGATTACAAGTAGATCAGTCGCGCCTTTAAGGTAGGAGTATAGATCGTCGCCAAGGTTCTCGTCGGTATCTCTGACCTTCCGCGAGACCTTGTCTGTGGGGCGGATTAGCTGCTGCACATTAAAGACGAACACCTTCAGTTCGTCTACGTCTCGCAGCGCCGCTGCGACGTCGCCACTCCGGAAATTCTCAGGTGTAATTACGGTTGGCTGATAATCAGCCCCAGCAATAAACTTGCCGCTCGCAGCACTAAAGTTGGCAAGGGTCTTGTTCTGAATTACGCTTCCTGGAGTCACCACCAGGACGTGACGAACCCCTTGACTTGCAACATAATCGACAAGCGACGACATGAGGAAGGTTTTTCCGGCTCTTCCGGAAATGGAGTGCAGGTGAGGGCGTGAGCGACCGCGGGAGTCGGGTCGTGTCGCTGCACTGAGGCGGGCCCCGAGAAGTTGATGATGAAGGTTCCTACACCGAAACATCGTCGAACACCCCGGGGACCCGATGTCGCAGCCTACGTGCCCGCCTGCCCAGATCGTGGCCGACACGATCGTCCGTACCGTCGAGCTCGGTGTGCGGATCACCGACGCCGCGCTGGACGGTGAGACGACGGTGGTGTGGTGCGAGCTGATCACCGACGGGCCCGACGTGTGTCCGGGGTGCGGGTTGGTCGGGGTCTACCGGGACAGCACCGAGCGCCGCGTCTGTGACGTCCCGGTGGTCGGGCATCCTCTCGTGCTGCGGGTCCGGGTTCCGCGCTACCGGTGTGTGCATGACGGTTGCGCCCGCGAGATCTTCGCTCATGACTCGGCTCGCCTGGCCCGCCCCGGGGCCTCGACCACCCGGCGTTGCGCGGACTATGTGTTGCGCCGCTTGGCGATCGACAAGGCCACCGTCGCCGCGGTCGCCCGGGAGCTCGGCCGGAGCTGGGACACCGTGAACAGCGTCGCGGTCGCCGCGACCGAGCAGCTGCTGCTGCGCGCCGGCCCCGCCCGGCTCGACGGGGTGCAGGTGATCGGGGTCGACGAGCACAAGTGGGCCCACGTGTTCGGCGCCGCGGGCGACGGGTTCGTCACCGTGATCACCGACCTCACCGAGGTCGTCGCGGGCCGAGGACCGGCACGGCTGCTCGACGTGGTCGCGGACCGCTCGGCGGCAGCCTTGAAGACCTGGCTCGACGACCGCGACCAGGCCTTCCGCGACGGGGTCCGGGTCGTGGCGATGGACGGGTTCGGCGGCTACAAGAACGCCGCCACCGACGCCGTCCCGGACGCGGTCACCGTGATGGACCCATTCCACGTCGTCGCCCTCGCCGGCGCGAAGCTCGACCTGTGTCGCCAACGCGTCCAGCAGGACACCCTCGGCCACCGAGGCCGCACCGGTGACCCGCTCTACCGGGCACGTCGCACCCTGCGCACCCGCCTCGCGCTACTCACCGACCGCCAACGCGCCCGGCTCGAGGCGGTGTTCGCCGCCGACGAGCACGTCGCGGTCGAAGTCACGTGGTGGGCCTACCAGCAGATCATCGCCGCCTACGCCGACCAGAACCGTCAACGCGGCAAGACCCTGCTCACCGCCGTGATCAACCGACTGCGCACAGGACTACCGGCCGGGCTCGACGAGCTCACCACCCTGGGACGGACGCTGCACCGGCGACGAAACGACGTCCTGGCCTACTTCGACCACCAAGCCTCGAACGGCCCGACCGAAGCCATCAACGGCCGACTCGAAGCGCTGCGACGCAACGCCCTCGGCTTCCGCAACCTGCTCAACTACCGCATCCGATCACTACTGCACTGCGGAGCCCTCGCACTCTAAAACCGGAAGAGCCGTTTTTCCGACCCCGGTAGCTAGATCTGCGACCAATTCCTTATACTCGCCGTTGGCGTCCGCGAGTGCCGTCACAACTGCTTCAAGGGCGCGTCGATTCGGCACGCGAAGATCGAACCGGGCGGCAATCTCGCAGATTAGCGCTTCATCGAAGGTGACATTGGCAGTCAAGTCACTTCACCGTCTTCCGCTGGAACAAGTCGCGCGGCGCCTTCTTGATCCGCGATCCGGGAGACAGATCGTTGAGTAGCGCCTCTGCTTCAGGCAGAACAACTTTGGCGACAATCACGACGCGCTCCTTTTCGCCGAGGTGTTCCAAGATGGTGCGCACCACGACATCGTCAACCACGCCATCGACTACCGAAAGACGCTGACGACCGCGCACTCCACAGAAGACCGGGTGCTCGGGAGTCAGCGCAAACTTCAGCTGTGCTGCAACAGATTTCGACCAAACGCCATTCGTCGCAGTCTCCGCCAGGAACACCTCATCCTCCTCTGCGTCGAACTCATACATCGACGGGCCAACGACTAGGTGTGAGAACGCCCCGCCGCCATGCCAAGTCGAAGTCACAATCTCCTTCGTTTTGGCGGACGTTCGCAAAGCCTTGAGGGTTGACGAGTCGAGATCAGCGCGCATCTTCGCGAACTTGCCAAGTAGACGAACGAAATTGCGAGCCTCTTCGGGAGTCATCCCCTCCGGGAGTCCTTGTTCACTGTCAGGAACACGTTCACGCTGATTGGTAACTCCACCTCGATCGTTGCCCATGACAACACGGGTTAGGCGCGGCTTAGTGAATGTCGCGACCGTTTCAGGAAGCAGCTCGCATGTCACCCACCGCCTCCCCATCTTGTGAGCAACAGCAGCGGTAGTGCCGGAACCCGCAAAACAATCGAGCACCAAGTCCCCTGGATTGCTTGCAATTTGAATGACGCGCTGAAGCAGTCTCTCGGGCTTAGGCGTGGCGAATGCATTGACTTCCGGAAAGAGCGCCTTTATTTCCGCCTTAGCCTCACGGTTGTGACCAACCAGGTCGTTCGACCACCACGTGGACGCCACTAGCCCGGTATCCGGTACGTACGCTTTTCGACCTAACCCGCCCGTGCCACCGGATCGCAGGACGATCATTGGCCACGTGCCCGCACTATAACGCTCCCTCGCGGACACTTGGGCCCGGTCTAGCGGCACAGCGAGCATTACTGCTCGAACATCGTGACGGACTTCGTCGACTTCGGTTCCGCAGAGATCCGCGCGCTTGGCAGCGTCTCGGATGTCACGTAGCTCATACGCCGCATACTCATTCATATAGCGCAGAATCTGCTTCTGCTCAGTCCACCAGCAACGCCCGCGGGCCGGGTATTGCAGCTCTCCCGTGATTGGATGTTGAATTGCGTAAACCATGCCTTGATGCGAATTTGCGCCCGGCGCGGTTGGATTATCGTCGAACCACGGCTTTAAGTCATGGTCTGGTGAGGAAAATCGTGCGTCAGAATCGGAGGTCCGAGGCAACCGGTTCGGGCGCCAAGATGGCGACGCACGGTAGACAAGGATGGTGTCGTGATCCACAGATAGAAGCTTAGCGTCATTCCGTGTCGAATCCGCTTTTTGCCACACAACTTCGGCAACGAAGTTCTCTGAACCTAATACTTCATCCATAACCACACGGCACCGGTGGACTTCTACGTCATCGAGATGCACCCACACCGAACCGTCATCTGCAAGCAGCGGCTTGATCTGACGGAGTCGGTCCCGGAGGAGTGTCAGCCAGATTGAATGCTCGATGTTATCTTCGTAGTTATCGAATGCTTGTCCTGTGTTGAACGGTGGATCGATGTAGGCCACGGTGACTTTACCGAGGAATTGGTTAGCCCATTCCGGCGTCTTCGCTAGAGCGTCTAGGGCATGCATTGCGTCGCCAGTGATAAGTAAGTTCTCTGCCGTTGACTCAGGAGATTCGTCAGCTGGTTCTCTAGACGCTGAGGACTCGACACGGTCGACTTCGTGGAGAAGGCGAACCTCACGGACGCGCGGATCGTTGCGAGAGGCGAACGTGTAGTCGTATTTTCCGTCGCCCGTTGACAAGAGCGCTTTGTCCTTGTCGGTCCACGTCAACTCAAGTCGGCCGGTATGCCTCGCCACATTCGCCCTCGTTCGCTCTACTCGTCAGTACTACCGTCGACATCGGCAGCCTTCGGCCCTGCGCGATGCTGGCTGGCTGGCCAATAGCTGCCAGGGCCAGCACGCCAGGGTCCAGCCCAGCCTAGTACGAGGGGTGATCTTGCAAATGTGGACCGCGGTTTCGTCATGAACCGCGGCAATGCCGTGCGCCGCGCGGGGACCGGCCGGAGGCCGCACGCCCCGCGCGGCGCCGAAGGCGCCGCCTTGATACCGAATGGAAGGTCTAGACACGGCGAGCGCTCGGGCGACGCGTGAGCAGGTCAGCGGGTGTTCAGTGTCCAGGTCGTGACGGTCTTGTCGTCGTGGCGCTTGGCCCGCGGCAGGTGCTGGCCGTTGGGGTCCTGCTCGGCTTCCCAGCGGTGTAGGTGCTGCAGGAGGACTTGTAGCTCGGCGCCGTCCTTGGCGGCCACGTCGCTCCAGGGCGTGCCCAGGTGGTCGATGGTGCGTTGTGCGCCGTCGGTGGCGAGCGCTGCCCATTCGAGGTCTGCAATGTCGAACTGGTCGAGGATGGCGTGGTGGCCGGCCTCGCCGGTGGCCTCGGCGATCCAGTAGCCGTCATCCCGGTTGCGGGCGCGTAGCTCGTTGCGCTGGAGGTCGGTGAGGAGTTGCCGGTGCGCGTCGTCGTAGCCGCTGCCGTGCTGTAGCCGTTCGCGGTAGTGCTGCCGCTGTCCGGGCGCGATGGACTCAAGCCGGTCGTCGCAGAGTCGAATCTGCTGCCCGTGACGTGTGCCGAGCACGACGCTGCTGTCGCCGAGCACCGCCGCGTCAACGGTGCTGTCGGTCCATCGCAATAGGGCGACGGTGGACGACGGGCCCGCGCCCGGGGACAGGTCGAGCTTTGCGGAAACCGCCTCGATGGCATCAGCGATGACGGCCCGGAGCCCCGCGCCGGAGCGGAGACGTGAACGGAGAGCGTCGAGCAGTGCGTCGACATACTCCTCGGCTGGTGGAACGCCGGGAGCGACCGCGGTAGCGCCGTCGAGAACAATCAGACCGTTCGGAGTTGCAGTCCAGCGGTCTTGGCCCGGGCCGGGTCCTCCCGGCAGTGAGGCGCCGTGCGTGGTCATCACGGCCATCGTCGGGGAGGGACGAGCACGGTCAGGGTGGTGGGGGCCAGGCCGTCGAACTCGCCGCCGACCACCGCGCTGAACGAGGACTCCCCCATCTCGGCCCAGAGGTCTGCGACGTGCTCGGTGAGGTAGTGGGCAGCCGCGACCGAGCCCAGGGCGTGCACTCCGGCGATGTGGATGACGATGCGCCCGGAGGGCATCACGTGCCGGGCGAGGTAGGCGACATCGGCACGGCGCGGCTCGGGATCGTCCAGCGGGGACAGGAACCGCTCCCCCGTCTCCTGGTCGGTGATCCCCCACCGCGCACCGTCGCCGATCGTCATCACGAGCAACGGATCACGCTGCAGGAGCAAGTTGCCGATGTGCGCCGATGCCGGGCCGCAGACCACGACGGCGTCTCCGGCGGGCTCCCACTCCTCCAGCGGATCGATGATCTGGCGCTCGACGGTGAACATCAGCCGCTCGGCCTCGTCGGTGACGTGGGCGCCGGTGGCGTCGTCCTCGCTCGCGATCACCAGGTCATCGCGATTGAGCAGCCGGCGGCCGGGAAGCGCGATGTCGAGCGGGCCAACGCCGAAGAACGCCCGATGCGCCGGCGGGGCACTACTGCGGATCTGGGTGATCCGGCCCTTGGTCAGCCCGAACGCTCGGGCCACCTCGGTGTAGCTGCCGCCCAGCTGGTCGCGTGCCTCTTCGACCGCGGCGCGACGAATACGCGCGAGCTCCACCGAACGCTGCTGGTAGGTCGCCAGCAGGTCGGTCGCCCACCGCCCACGTCGGACCGGGTCCGACTCCAGGCGCAGCGCGTGGAACTCGTCGTCAACTTGAGGCACACCACGAGTTTAGGCCCCTTGACAAGCTCTCTTCCCGGACCCATCCTGGTTTAGCCCCCTCAACCCGTGTCGATCGGCACTCCGAGAGTTTAGGGGGCTTAACAGAGAGGTAGGAGCATGCGAAACCTTCCCGTGGTGATGACCCAGTACAAGCTCACGGTCGTCGAGCCGCCCGCGCCGAAGACCCGTGAGGACGCCAACGGTGCGCAGGTGCCGGTGACCGACCGGGACGGGGTCGCGCAGTTCGCGGTGTCGCTGTTCGCGAAGCTGCAGGTGGGGCCGGGTGAGCGGGCGCCGAAGGGTGAGGAGATCAAGGTGACCCTGACCGCGGACCCGGGTGAGGGGTTCCCGGAGGACACCCGGGTGGAGCTGCTGGACCCGCAGATCAATCCGTACTCGATCGAGTCCCCGGACGGGCGCACGGTCTCGGGGATCGCGTTCAAGGCGATGGGTCTCAAGCACACCACCCCGGCGCCGATGCCGACCCGGCGCCACAACAGGGACGGCGACGGCGAGTCCTGACCGGCGCCAGTAGCGCCGACCGCCCGTAGACCTGCACGGGCCTGGTCGCCTGATGTAGCGGCCCACTCTTTCCGCCGGACCCGGTTCCGGCAGATCGATGCAATTCCGACGTGGGGACACGTGTGTCTCCGACCAGGGGTGATCGCCGGTGGTGTGTGGCGAATGCAGCGGTAGCCGCGCCTGCGATGTGTGTGACGGCTACGGCGACTCGATCAACGGGATCGAGTGCGCGGCATGTGGCGGTTCCGGGGCCTGCCCGGGCTGCTTCGGAGAAGGCGAGACCAGCGGCCCGGCGTCGCTGGCCGGAACGGAGATGACGCGATGAACACGACCACCAACACCCGCCCCCGGGTCACCGCCGGGGTGGGCCGTCTGGTGCGGCGCCTGGAGATCGAACGGCGCCGCTGGTCCCGCACTGAACTGCCGGTGGTGCCGACCGAGCAGGCGTGGCGAGCCGGGGTCGCGGAGGGCCTGCGCCTGGCCCAGCTCGCGATCCGTAAGGGGGTCTGACCGTCGTGGCGATCAGCCTCGGCCCGCGGGACCGGATCAAAACGTTGCCGAAGGTCAACCGGCGGGCGCTGCGCAAGTACGGCGAGTTCTGGCGCGCCCTGCAGCTGGTCGGCGACGCCCTGGCCGACGCGGAGAAGGTCGCGGCCAAGGCCACCGACACCCGGTCCAAGCGGAGCGGGAAGGGCGCCTCGGCCAAGGCCGGCGCCGACCGGCAGCACTGGTCGGTGGCCTCCCCCGACGAGATCAGCGCGTCGGCGAAGAAGGCCCACGGCTCGCTGAAGGTGATGGCGAGCTCGGCGAAGAAGTGGGAGGCCGAGCTGGTCTCTCGGGAGTGGAGGAAGTGATGTCGAAGGCCGTCGACCGCACCGTCGAAGAGCTGGATGCCGCGATGCGTGAACTCAGGCGCTCGCTGCATGGGATCCCGTATCGGACCGGTGGGTTCAAGAACACCCACGACAACCTCGCCCGCGACGTCGCGCACCTGACGGTGCATCTGGACTCGGCCCGCGGCGCGCTGCGCGAACAGAAATGACCACCACCGGTGGTGGGGCGCCCGCCGAACTGATTCTTGGCGGAAACACCGGCAGGCGCCCCGCTACCCGGCCAACTCATCTCGTGAGGACTGGTAGCAGTGAACAAGCGTAGTAGCACCGCAACCCGCATCAACGGGCCCGCACGCTCGCAGTCCGGGCGCGCGACCCGGCCGCCCGGCCGTGAGGTTCAGGCTGCCGCCTGGCTCGCCCGGCATCCCGGGTTCGTCGCCGTCCCCCTCGTTGTCCTCGGCCTGACCCTGATCCTCGGCCCGCTCGTCACCAGCGCTGTGCTCGGTGGACTGACGCTGGCGGTGTTCGGGTGGGGCCGGTGCCATCCGGGCAGCTTCGATCGGTTCGCCGCTCCGCTGCTGCGGGCGACCTGGCGGCGCTGGACGGTCTACCGCGGCCGTCGCTGGGCCCAGCTGATGTCTGACACCGGGCTGACCCGCGAGCACCGCCACACCGGCGATCAGCTCGTCCCGCGCGTGCTGCGGGTCCGGTCGTCGTCGGCGTCGATCGACACCGTGTATGTCCGCATGGTCCGCGGGCAGGACGTGGCGTTCTGGCAGGAGCGCTCCTCGGTGCTGTGGGAAGCGCTGATCGCGCACCGGGTGGCGATCACCCGCCACCGCCCCGGTGTGGTCGCGGTCGTCATCGAGTGGGAGCTGCCCTTCACTCGCACCATCCCGGCTCCCGACATCCCGGAGCAGGTCGACGACGTCGATCTCGGGGCGATCGAGATCGGGGACAACGAGCGGGGCGAGCCCTTCACGGCCCCCGTGATCGGTGGGCACCGCCTGGTCGCCGGCGCCTCCGGGGCGGGTAAGGGCTCGGTGCTCTGGTCGACCTTGCGTGGGGTCGGGCCGTGTCTTCGGGACGGCGTCGTCCGGGTCTGGATGGTCGATCTCAAGGGCGGGGTGGAGACCGAGCAGGGCGTCCCGCTGTTCCACCGCTACGCCACCTCGATGCCCGCCGCGCTGGAGCTGCTGACCGAGTTCCGCGACAGCATGCGCGACCGGCAGGACGACATGCGCGAGCAGAACATCCGCGCCTGCACGCCCAGTACGGGGACGCCGGTGGAGCTGCTGGTGATCGATGAGATGGCGATGCTCACCGCCTACGGCGACCGCACCTCGGTCCGCGAGGCCCTCCGCTTGCTCGCGGAGGTCATGACTCAGGGCCGGGCGTCGCTGTTCGCCGTCCACGGCTACCTGCAGGAGCCCTCCAAGGACGTCGTCGACGTCCGCGAGCTGTTCACCCAACGGATCTGCCTCGGCGTCACCGCCGCCTCGCATGTGGACATGGTCCTCGGTGAAGGTGCCCGGGAGCGGGGTGCGTTGGCCGACGAGATCCCCGGCGATGCCCGTCATGCCGGGATCGGGTTCGTGATCGACCGCGGCTCGCGGCTGCCGGTCCGGTTCCGGGCCGCGTTCGTCTCCGACGACGACATCACCGAACTCGTCACCCGCTGCGCACCACCAGTAGCCGAGGTCATCGACCTTCCCCACGACGACACCGACGACCAGGGCGGCCACGGGGACGCGCAGGGTGAGCGGGGGCGGCGTGATGGGCACGACGACTATCTGGGCGCTGCGCACCTGGGCCAAGCTCACCCTGCTGTTCCTGCTGGTCATCGGCGGCACCTGGCTCTATCTGGGCACCGGTTCGGGCTGGTTCTGGGTCGTGGTCGGCGGCGCGGTCGTGGCCGAGTACTACGTGATCCGCCAGCTCGCTCGTGAGTGGTCCTGGGAGGCCCGCGCCACCTGGTGGTGGTCCGCATGACCGCCCATGCCGGGACAGCACAGGCCGGCACGGTGCAGGGGGCGCTGTTCGGGGACCCGTCGCTGATCGAGGCTGTCGACGACGCGCTGAGACTGACCCTCTAGCGACGGGTTGGGACTGACCCCTCCATCGAGGCTGGAGGGGTGATCACGTTGGAAGAGTGGGCTGAGGTCCGTCGTCTGCACCGCGCCGAGGGCGTGCCGATCAAGGAGATCGTCCGCCGGCTGGGACTGGCGCGAAATACGGTGCGGGCGGCGTTGCGGGCCGACGCGCCGCCCTCGCGGGAGCGTGGACCGCGCGGGTCGTTGGTGGACAAGGTGGAGCCGCAGGTCCGGGCCCTGCTGGCCGAGTATCCGAGGATGCCGGCGACGGTGATCGCCGAGCGGATCGGCTGGACACACTCGTTGACCATCCTCAAGGACCGGGTGCGTGAGCTGCGGCCGTTGTTCGCCCCTCCCGACCCGGCGGACCGGATCGAGTACGCCCCCGGTGAGCTCGCGCAGTGCGACCTGTGGTTCCCGCCGGTCCCGATCCCGGTCGGTGCCAGCGGGGCGCGGGTCCTGCCGGTGTTGGCGATGACCTGCGGCTTCTCCCGGGTGACGGACGCTGTGATGATCCCGTCCCGCAAGGCCGGCGACATCCTGGCCGGGATGTGGGAGATCATCGCAGGGTGGGGCCGCTGTCCCCGCACGCTGGTCTGGGACCGCGAGGCCGCGATCGGCGGCACCGGGCGACCCGGCGTCGAGGCAGCTGCGTTCGCCGGGACGCTCGGGGTGCGGATCAAGCTCACCCCGGCACGGGACCCGGAGTCGAAGGGACTGGTGGAGCGGCGCAACGGCTACTTCGAGACCTCCTTTCTGCCCGGACGCAGCTTCGTCTCGCCGTTCGACTTCAACGCCCAGATCGAGACTTGGTTGACCGAGGTGGCGGGCGCCCGGCACCTGCGCTCGATTGGGACCACCCCCGCCACGCGGTGGCCGATCGACCGGGCCGCGATGGTCGCCCTGCCGCCGGTGGCGCCGCAGGTCGGGCTGACCGGGCGGGTTCGGCTGGCGCGTGACTACTACGTGCGCGTCGACGGCAACGACTACTCGGTCAACCCGGCCGCGATCGGCCGGTTCGTCGACTGGATCGCCACTCCCGCCCTGGTCGCGGTCACCTGCGCCGGGCAGATCGCGGCCACCCACGAGCGGGTCTGGGCCAGCGGCGCCACGGTGACCGATCCCGAGCACCGGGCCACCGCCCGCGCCCTGCGCACTGCGTTCACCGCCGCCCGTGACCGCGCCCGCCATGACACGCGCTCCCACACCGATGGGCACGTCGTGGCCCTGCGCGCGCTGCCGGATTACGACGCGCTCTACGGCGTGAACTTCGACCCCGCACCCGACCCGACCGCCACCGCTGAAGGGCAGTAGATGACCACCCCGAAGACGACCGCGACGACCAGCACGACAGCAGCCACGGAAGCCACGAAGACCGGTGGCGTGAGCACCGAGCTCGGCTCGAAGCTGGCCTACCTGACTCGCGTGTTGAAGACGCCCACGATCGCCCGCGTCTGGGACGACCTCGCCGCCCAGGCCCGCGACCTGAACTGGTCGCACGAGGAGTACCTGACCGCGGTCCTGGAGCGCCAGGTCGCCGACCGTGAGTCCGCCGGCACCACCATGCGCATCCGCACCGCCCACTTCCCGGCCGTGAAAACGCTGGAGGAGTTCAACCTCGACCATCTGCCCTCTCTGCGCCGAGACCTGCTCGCCCATCTGGCGACCGGCACGTTCGTGGCCAAGGCCGAGAACGTGATCCTGCTCGGACCGCCCGGGATCGGGAAGACCCACCTCGCGATCGGGATCGGGGTCAAAGCCACCCAGTCCGGGCACTCGGTGCTCTTCAACACCGCCGGCAACTGGATCACCCGCCTCGCTGCCGCGCACCAGGCCGGGCAGCTGGAGGCCGAGCTACGCAAGATCCGCCGCTACAAGCTGATCATCATCGACGAGGTCGGCTACATCCCCTTCGACCACGACGCGGCGAACCTGTTCTTCCAGCTCATCGCCTCTCGCTACGAACAGGGCTCGGTCATGGTCACCAGCAACCTGCCCTTCGGACGCTGGGGCGAGGTCTTCGGCGACGAGATCGTCGCCGCCGCGATGATCGACCGCCTCGTCCACCACGCCGAGGTCCTCACCCTCTCCGGCGACTCCTACCGCACACGCGCCCGCCGCGAACTCCTCGCCAAAGACCGCGACAACTAGCACGAACCGGGCACACAGGGGTCAATCCCAAACCGTCGCCAGGGGGTCACTTCTAACCCGCCGTTGACAGAGGCCCCCGCCGACGACCGCACGGCGGCGACGCAGGATCCGCGGGAGGTAGCCCGGATCGTCGCGCTGGCCCAGGACCCGGGCCTGCTGCTGATCGAACGGACCGGGCTGGTGCTGCGCACCGATCCCGCTCGGCCCGGCTGCGCCGACACCCTCGCCCGCCACGACGGCGACACCGTGGCCCAGCTGCTCGACACCGGCCACCTCAAGCTCGGCGGCACCCACCACGTCCACCACAACGGCGCCGAGGGCCCGGCCCGCTCGATCCTGATCCCCCGCGCCACCCGGGACATGGCCACCCGCTGGCAACACCTCCGCCCCGTCCCCCAGACACCGGCCGCGCCGAAGCAGGTGCCGCAACGCACGACCGGGGTGATCGGCGTCGACGTCGTCGAGCCCGGCAAGGCCCTCGTCACCCTCGGCGGAACCGGCCACGGCGGGACCGTGCTGCGCGACGGCACCCGCTACCGCGTCGAGAACGACCACGGCACCCACATCGGCCACGCCTCCTCCTACCGGGCCGCGGCCCGCCTGCTCGCCCGCTACCACGGCTTCACACCGGGCCCGGTCGAGATCGAGCACGAACACCGCACCTACCGCCGCTGACCCGGCCCGGTGTCCCCGGCCCGGTCCCGCCGCCGTCCGAGTCCAGCTCCCGGCGGGGCCGAAGCCACCCACAACCACGCTCCCGGGAGGGATGCCGCCATGATGGCTGCCACCGCCCAGCACGACCACGACCTCTCACACCTGCTGCGCTCACCGGACTTCCAGGACTGGCGCCGGGAGGTCACCGCCCTCGGCGGCTGCGCCGCCCCCATCCATCTGACCGGCTCCTCGCGGATCCAGGACCGCGCCACCGGTGCTGTGCTGGCCGAGCGGGAGGGCGAGATCCTCGCCCCGTGCGGCAACCGTCGGGCGTCGGTGTGCCCGGCCTGCTCGGACCGCTACGCCTCGGATGCCTACCACCTCATCCGCTCAGGGATGGCCGGCGGCAAAGGCGTCCCCGACACTGCGGCCGCACACCCGCGGGTATTCGTCACACTGACAGCACCCTCGTTCGGGCCCGTCCACACCCGCCGGGTCACCGCCCGCGGCCTCGTCGTCCCGTGCGGCTGCGGCGACAAGCACCACCCCGACGACCCGCGCATCGGCACCGCGCTCGACCCCGACACCCACGACTACGTCGGCGCGGTGCTGTGGCAGGCCCACGCCGGGAAGCTGTGGAACCGCTTCGCCATCCGGCTGCGCCGCATCCTCGCGCAGATGCTCGGGGTCAAGGTCCGCGAGTTCCGCGACCACGCCCGCCTCTCCTACGCCAAGGTCGCCGAGTACCAACGCCGCGGGCTGGTCCACTTCCACGCCGTGGTCCGCCTCGACGGCCCGGACGGACCCACCACCCCAACTCCGGCCGGCATCACCGAGGAGGGTCTCAACGCCGCGGTCCGAGAGGCGGCCCGCTCGGTCTCGCTGGTCGTCGACCGCCCGGACGGCACACCGCTACCGCTGGGCTGGGGACGGCAGGTCGACGTCCGCCCGATCACCTCGACCACCGCGGCCGCGCTCGAGGACGACGACGGCGAGATCACCGACTCCGCCCTGGCCGCCTACGTCGCCAAGTACGCCACCAAGGGCACCGGCAAGTCCGAGGCCACCGACCGGCCCATCCGCGACATCGCCCACCTGCGCCACCTCGACCTCACCCCGCACCACCGCAGGCTGATCGAGACCGCGTGGGAGCTCGGCGGCCATGAGCAGTACGAGGACCTGAACCTGCGCCGCTGGGCCCACATGCTCGGGTTCCGCGGCCACTTCCTCACCAAGTCCCGCAACTACTCCACCACCTTCGGCGCCATCCGCGGAGAACGCCGCACCTACCGCCTCGGCGAAACCCTCGCCGCCCTCGACACCCCCGCCGAACCCGGCTCGGTGCTGGTGGTCAACGACTGGCACGTCGTCCAGTTCGGGCACCGCAACGACGCCGAACGAGAGATCGCCCAGGGCATCGCCGAACGGCGACGCGAGCAGCGCCGCACTCGCGGTACCGACCGCATCGAGCACGGGAGGACGTCATGAACGGGATTGAGAAGCTGTGGGGTGTCAAGGAGGTAGCCGAGTACCTCGGCATCCCGGTCCAGACGCTCTATCGCTGGCGCTGCCAGGGCTACGGCCCGCGTGGTCGCCGGATGGGCAAGCACGTCCGCTACATCCCCGAGGACGTCCGCGAGTGGGTCGTCTCGCTGCAGGACGAGGCCGCGTGATGGCTCGCCCTCCCCTGCCTATCGGCACGCACGGCCGGATCCGGGTCTACAAGCTGGGCCCGAAGCGCTACCAGGCCCGGACGCAGTTCCGTGACCACGACGGCGTGATCCGCCACGTCGAGCGGGTCGGATGGAGTCAGGCCGGCGCTCAGCAAGTGCTGCTCGCTGCCCTGCGCGACAGGGGCAAGGCGAGCCGCAGCGGCGAGATCACCGGAGACATGTCGGTGCGTGAGCTGGGCGAGCTGTGGTTGGCCGAGATCGAACGCGCCGTCGGGCTGGGCAAGCGCTCGCCGAACACCCTCGCGCTCTACCGGCTCCAGTTCGATCGTCACGTCCGCGACGGAATCGGACGGCTCCGGGTCCGGGAGCTGAGCACCGGGCGGCTGGACCGCTTCGTCGTCGAGGTGCACGACCGCCACGGCACCGCGGCCGCCAAGACCGTCCGCACGGTGCTGAGCGGCATGGTCGGCCTGGCGGTGCGGCACGACGCGATGGACCGCAACCCGGTGCGTGACGTCGGTCGGATTGAGAGCAACCGGTCCTCGACCCGCGCGCTCACCCTGCCCGAGGCGATCGAGCTGCGCGGCTACCTGCACGAGGACGAGAAGTGCCAGAACCTCGACCTGGTCGACCTGACCGACTTCATGCTCGCCACCGGCCTACGGATCGGGGAAGCCACAGCGGTCACCTGGGACGCGCTGGACCTGGACGCCGGGACCGTGGAGGTACGGGGCACGGTCATTCGGATCAAGGGACAGGGTCTGTCGATCAAGTGGAAGCCGAAGAGCAAGAGCGGGTACCGGACGCTGGAGCTGTCGAGCTGGGCCGTGACGATGCTCCGTGAGCGCCGCTCCGCCGCCTCGAACGCCGTCGGAGGGGATCCGGTGTTCCCCGCGGTCATGGGCGGACTGCGCGACCCGTCGAACACCCAGGCCGACCTGCGGGACATCTTCGCCCGCGCGGGCTACGGCTGGGTGACCTCGCACGTATACCGCAAGACCGTCGCCACGCTCATGGACGACGCCGGGCTCTCCGCCCGCCAGGCCGCGGACCAGCTCGGGCACTCGAAGATCTCGATGACCCAAGACTTCTACTTCGGCCGCAAGCCTGCGTTCCGCAGCTGATGGTGGATCCTGGGACACGTCTGGGCGGTGTGGGCAGGTCAGCGGCCCGCGCCTAGTGTTCGACCGCGTGAACGCCTAGTACACGAATCGTCCCGTGTAGGTTGATTGACGTGGCTGGATGTCGATAGGCTCTGGGACATGTTCTTGCGGGAGGTGAAGCGGCAGAACCGCAACGGGACCCGGGTGTCCTACCTGCAACTGGTCCACAACGACTGGGACCCCGCCGCCCGCGCCGCTCGCACCAAGATCCTCTACAGCTTCGGGCGGACCGATCAGGTCGACACCGCGGCGATCGAGCGGCTGATCGTGTCGCTGTCACGGCTGCTCGACCCGGCAGCGGCGCTCAAGGCCACCGCCGGTTCGGATCTGAGCTTGCTCGGCTCGCGCCCGCTGGGCGGCACGGATGTCCTCGACGGGCTGTGGCGCCGGCTGGGCATCGACACGGTGCTCAACAGGTTGCTGGCCAAGCGGCGGGGCAGCGCGCCGTTCGAGCGGGTGCTGTTCGGGCTGGTCGCCAATCGGGCCCTGGCGCCGTCGTCGAAGCTGGCCGCCGCGGACTGGATCTCGAACGATGTGCACATCGACGGCCTGCCCGAGACCTCCGACGATGTCTGCTACCGGGCGATGGACTGGCTCCACGACGTGCGCGAACACCTGGAGCGCGAGGTGTTTGCCCAGGTCGCGAACCTGCTCAACCTCGAGGTCGACCTGCTGTTCTTCGATACCACCTCCACCTACTTCGAGCTGGAGGATCCCGACACACCGGTGGACCGCGACGAACACGGGCAGGTCGTGGCCGGCCGGGACGGCAAGGACGGTCAGGACGGTCAGGACGGCACCGACGACGAGCAGAGCGCGGCCGGGTTCCGGACTTACGGCAAGTCGAAGGACTCCCGCGACGACCTGCCCCAGATCGTGATCGGGATGGCGGTGACCCGCGAGGGGATCCCGGTGCGGGTGTGGTGCTGGCCGGGCAACACCGCCGACTCGAAACTGATCCGCCAGGTCCGCGACGACATGCGGGACTGGACCCTGTCCAAGATCGTGTGGGTCGCCGACCGCGGCTTCTCCTCACAAGCCAACCGCCGCTACCTACGTCGCGGCGAGCACACCTACATCATCGGCGAGAAGCTCCGCTCGGACAGCCCGGAGATCAAGACCGCCCTGTCGCGGCAGGGCCGCTACACCACCATCGGCGAGAACATGCGGGTCAAGGAAGTGCAGGTCTCCGACAGCGAGCGGTTCGTCATCTGCCACAACCCCGAGGCCGCCGAGCGCGACGCCCACATCCGCGACCGGCTCGTCGCCCAACTCGACGAGCTCATCGCCGGATCCGACAAGCTCCCGACGATGAAACGCGGCGAGCTGCGCGGGAAGATCTCGACCAAGCCCGGCCTGAACCGCTACCTGCGCCTCACCCCCGGCGGGCTGCTGCGCATCGACAAGGCGAAGATCAAGACCGAGGCCAACTTGGACGGCAAGTACCTGCTGCGCTGCTCGGACCCGCACCTGAGCGCCACCGACATCGCGCTGGGCTACAAGCAACTCCTTGAAGTCGAGCGCGGCTGGCGCGACATGAAACAGATCCTCGATCTGCGCCCGGTCTATCACCGCCTCGAAGAACGCATCCGCGCCCACGTCATGCTCTGCTGGCTCGCGCTACTGCTCATCCGCATCGCCGAGACCACCACCGGTCAGACCTGGCACCACATCCGCCGCGACCTCGACCGGCTCCACGCCGTCACCTTCACCGGCCCCACCGGGACATTCCGCCAGCGCACCGACCCCACCAAGCCCCAGACCGACCTCTACGCCCGGCTCGACCTCCCCCTCCCCAAGAAGATCATCGAGATCACCCCCGCAGGTCGCTGACCAGGCACAACGCCACCGCCTAGTAACACACGCACTGCGCGTGCTCACCCTCATTTCCGCAGGTCAACATCGCAATCCGCGTCCTAGACGCTCACCTCGGCTGCGGAACGCAGGCGCTGGTCCGCTTCCGAAACCCACGCCGCGTACACCCGCAGCGTTGTCACCCCTCCCCCAGAGTGACCGAGTCGCCCGGCCACCGTCCGGACGTCCACTCCGGCCGCGATCAGCTCCGTCGCCGAGTAGTGCCGCAAGTTGTGCAGGTGCGTCTCCAGCCCGAGCCGCGCCGCCAGGCGCGAGTACCGCTGGGTCACCGACCCCGGTACCAGACTCGTTGCCCCATCCGGCGCCAGCGAGAACACGAACGCCTCCGACCGTAGCTTCACCCCGATCGCCCGGGCACGCTCCACACACCGCTCCCGGTGGTCCCGCAGGACCTCGACCGTCTCGGTGTCGAGCGCGAGCCGACGCTGCTGGTGCGTCTTGGTGTCCTTTTCCAGCAGCGCCCGCCCGTCCTGCGCGATCGCACGTCGGATCGTCACAGTCCCCGACTCAAGATCGACGTTCGACCAGCGCAGCGCGCACAGCTCCCCGCGACGGGCACCGGTAGTCATGAACAGCCAGACCAGCGCGCCCCAGTCCGGATCCCGCCACGCCTCGTTCAGGATCCGCGCGGCGTCTGCTGCGGACGGCGGTTGCGGGTCCGGCGGCGGCTTCGCCGGCGGCGCCACGAACTCCACCGGGTTCACCGACACCCACCGCCACCGCACACCGCGGGAGAACGCACCGTTGAGCACGAAGTGGATGTGCCGGATCGTGGCCGCGGCGAGGGGCCGACACCGGTGCGGGCGGCAGCGCTCGTCGCACTCGTGCCCGCGCGGCGTCCGATGGTCCACGCGCTTCCCGGAGCCGCTGCAGTGGTCCCGGCAGCGCCGGAGCTCGGCGTACAGCGAGTCCAGGGCCTCGGCACCGACAGCTCCGGCCTTCGTCTTGCCCAGGAACGGGCGGACGTGCAGCTCCAAATATCGGGTGTACGCGCGATGGGTCGTCGCGCCGACGTCGAGCGTCTCCAGGTACCGGTCGAGTAGCTGGTCGAGCGTCGCGCTGGTGCGCGGGCTGCGCTGCTCGTCGATCTCGTGGTTCAGCCTGCGGAGGACCCGCTCGGCTGCCTTCTTCGCGCCCGGCCCGGCCGGGATCGTCTCGCGCAGGTAGTGCCTGCGCCGCGAGATCGGGTCCTTCCCGGCGTACACAGAGGCGCGGAGCCCGCCGCTCGGCAGCTCCTCAATGGTCCCGCGCGGCCGTCCGCGAGGCGTCGCCCTTCCTGCCACGTGGAGCAGGATACGGCCGCTCGCACCATGAATGACTCCACGAGCCGAATCGAACGATCATGGTTCCAGTAAACTAGCTGGTCAAAGTGGTGGGCGCGGCAGGGTTCGAACCTGCGACCGCTCGGGTGTAAAGCGCGTGGTTACTCCCCCACAAGCCCCCTACCAGCAACAACAGCACCAAACTTTCCCGCACAAACCTCAGAATCAGCAGGGCTCGACGAGGTTTCGTGTCATGAGTGGTGTCATGAAGACTTGAGCCCGGGACTGAGAGCGCGCGGGTGTCCCGCACGCCGTCGGCGATGACCATCCCGGCCCATCCGTTCCGCGCGGCGCGGCCGGCGAGTTGGTCCGCCGACAAGGTTGCCGTAGGGAAATCCCGATTGCCCGCCACGGCCGCGGTTCTCACAGCACCTGGTCGATCAGTCCCCAGTCGAGGGCAGTCCGGGCGTCGAGGGTTGCGCCGGTCAGGGCCAGGTGGAGGGTGCGCCAGCGGCCGATCCGGCGGGGAATGCTGACGGTGCCGCCGGCGCCGGGGATCAGGCCCATGCCGACTTCAGGAAGTCGGAAGGTCGTGTCCGGGTGGGCCAGGATGCGGCCGGCGAGCGCGGGGAGCTCGATCCCTGCGCCCACGCAAGCGCCGTGCACCCGGACCTCGACATGCTCGCCGAGGCGATGCAGCGGGCCGGCAGCCCCGCCTCGGGTCCGCACGAGATGCGCGGTGACCAGGTCGGGGGTGGTGCCGAACTCGTCGAGGTCACCACCGGCGCAGAACGACGAGCCGGCCCCGTCGAGCACCACCCGGTCGACGGTGTCGTCGAGCTCCGCGATCTGCAGGGCCTCCACGAGGGCGTCACGGACCTCGCGGCCGTAGGCGTTGCGCCGCTCGGGCCGGTTGAGCGTGATCCGCAGCTCGTCCCCGGCCCGAGCGACGAGCACCGGGTCGGCCGGAGCGGGTGGTGGCAGCGGCCGGGGCCCGCGCTGCTCGAGCCAGCGGCGGAACTCCGGCCCGCCCAGCAGGGTGGAGTAGGCGAACGACTCGGCGTCCAGCGCGGCCGGCACCGGCAGCGACCCGGACCAGCGGAGCAGCCCTGCCAGCACCGTCGCGGCGTGCGGGTTCGCCGCGACCGCCGCGTGCACGGCCGCGGCCTGCGCCACCGGATCGGGCACGCCGACCAGCTCCCGCTCGGCCCCGACATCACCGGGAACGAGGGTGAGATCGAGTGCGGCAACCAGCGGGCGCAGCACGGGATGCGGTCCCCCACGCCCGACGACCCCGATCATGATCCGATCGCCCGCTCCGGCGACCCGCGCGGCCGCCTCCACGACGAGCGGATCCGGTGCGCCGTGCAAGTCCACCAGGACCAGCGGCCCGCGGACCTGCCCCGATTCGTCGAGGACGGACTTGCCGGCGCCACGGGCGAGCCCTCCCGGATCCGTCCACTGCGGATCACGGATGGAGCGGTCGCTGCTGCTGATCGTCATCTCCACGCCAGCGTATCGTGGCCGCGTGCCGCACCCGCCCGCGCCGACGCCGTCGCCGGTGCCGGCGGATCCGGTGCGGGACTGGGCCGACAGCGGGATCGTGGCCCTCACCGGGCATGCCGACGAGCCGCCGCTCGTGCCCCCGGGACGGGCGGCCAGCCGCGCCCGCGAGCTGGGCGAGCGCATCGCGGCGCTGACGCAGGGTCGGGTCCGGCTCGATGGCGGGCGCCTGCTCGGCGAACGCGCCGCCTTCACCGTCCACCGCCGAAACGGCCCCGTCTCCGCCGGCGGCGCCTGTCGGCTGCTGCCCACCGCCGACGGCTGGGCCGCGGTGTCCTGCGCCCGCCCCGACGACCCGCTGTTGCTCGGTGCCCTCGTCCAGGCGGAGCTCCCCGCGGACCCGTGGCAGGGGGTCGCGGCGTGGCTACGCGAGCACACCGGCGACGACCTGGCCGAACGCGCCGAACTACTCGGCGCCGCCGCCGCCCCGGTCCGCCACCTCGCGGTTGCCCCACCACGCCCGCCGCAGCTGCCGCCCCGCCCGGTCGACGGGCTGCTCGTGGTCGACTTCAGCGCGCTGTGGGCCGGCCCGCTGTGCGCGCAGCTGCTCGGCCTGGCCGGCGCCCGTGTGGTCAAGGTCGAGACCCCGACCCGCCCCGATGGCGCCCGCCGCGGACACCCCGGCTTCTACCGGCTGCTGCACGCCGGGCACCGCTCGGTCGTGATCGACCCCACCACCTCCGCCGGGCGGCGCGTCCTGGCCGAGCTGGTCGAGGCCGCCGACATCGTCATCGAGGCGTCCCGGCCGCGCGCCCTGGCCCGGTTCGGGCTCGACGCGCACGCCGCCGTCGCCGCCGGCACCACCTGGATCTCCATCACCGCCGCCGGCCGCAGCTCGGACCGGATCGGGTTCGGCGACGACGTCGCCGCCTCCGCCGGCCTCGTCGCCCACGACGACCGCGGCGCGCCGGTGTTCTGCGGCGACGCCATCGCCGACCCGCTCACCGGACTCACCGCCGCCGCGCTCGCCCTCACCGCGCCGGCCGACGGCTCCGGGATGCTGTGGGACCTCGCGATGACCGACGTCGTCGCCGCCACCCTCGACCGCGCGCCGGCCGGCCCGGCGCCGTCGGCCCGCCGCCAGGCCGACGGCTGGGTCGTCGACGCCGCCGACGGCCCCCTTCCCGTCGCCGAGCCCCAGCGCCGCCGACCCGCCGGGCAGGCGCCCGGCAGCGGCGTCGACACCGCCGCGGTACTCGCCGACCTCGGGATCCCCCGACCGTGAACGCAGCCGGGACGCTGATCAGGAGCGCCGAGGTCGAGGGCCGGCGCGCAGACGTGCGGATCGCCGCCGGACGCGTCGCCCAGATCGCACCGGTCCTCGCCCGCCACCCCGGCGAGGAGGTCATCGAGGCCGGTGGCGGCGCGCTGCTGCCCGGTCTGGTCGACCACCACCTGCACCTGCACGCCCTCGCCGCCGCCGAGCACTCCGTCGCGTGCGGCCCACCAGGCCCGCGGGATCCCGCGGGCCTGGCCGCCGCCCTCGCCGCCGCCCCCGCCGACGAACACGGCTGGGTCCGCGGCATCGGCTACGCCGAGACCGTCGCCGGCAACCTCGACGCCGCCGCCCTCGACCGGTTGCATCCCGACCGACCGGTCCGGATCCAGCACCGCAGCGGGGCGCTCTGGACGGTGAACAGCGCGGCCGCCGCCCGCCTCGGGCTGGCGCACGCCGATCACCCCGGGGTCGAACGCGCGCTCGACGGCACGCCGACCGGCCGGCTCTGGCGCGCCGACAGCTGGCTGCGCGTCCGCCTCCCCCGCGCCCGCCCACCCCACCTCGCCGCCGTCGGCACCCGGCTGGCCCGCCTCGGGATCACCGCCGTCACCGACGCCACCCCCGACCTCGACCCGGCCGCGGTCGACGCCCTCGCCGCGGCGGTGACCAGCGGGGCGCTACCCCAGCTCCTGCACCTACTCGGCGCCCCCCTCGGTGCTGCGCTCCCCGCACCCCTCGGCACAGGCCCCTACAAGATCGTCCTCGCCGACTCCGGGCTGCCCGACCTCGACACCCTCACCGACCGGATCCGCACCGCCCACGCCACCGGCCGCGCCGTCGCGGTGCACTGTGTCACTCGCGAGGCGCTCGTCCTGCTCCTCGCCGCCTTCGACGACGCGGGCAGCCGGCCCGGTGACCGCATCGAGCACGCTGCCCTCATCCCCGCCGAACTGATCCACGATCTGGCCCGCCGCGGCCTGCGCGTGGTCACCCAGCCCGGATTCCTCGCCCACCGCGGGGACGACTACCTCCGCGACGTCCCCGCCACCGACCACCCCGACCTCTACCGCTGCGCCCGCCTGCTGGACTCCGGTGTGCCCCTCGCCCTGTCCAGCGACGCTCCCTACGGCCCCCTCGACCCCTGGGCCGTCATCGCCGCCGCCGTGCACCGGCGCACCCCGGCCGGCGAGGTCGCGGGCCCCGGCGAGCGCCTGACCCCGACCGCGGCACTCGACGCCTATCTCGCCCCACCCGACGACCCCGGCGGCCCGCCGCGGCGGATCCGCCCCGGGGTCACCGCCGACCTGCTTCTGCTCGACCGCCCGCTCACCACGGCTCTCCGGGACCAGCGGCCCGATGCGGTCCGAGCCGTGTTCATCTCGGGCCGGCTCCTCGTCGGCGGGTGAACCGCACGTGGTCGGGGCTCAGCGCGGCGCTGTCCGCCTCTGCAGTGGGCCTCGCGCGGCTCGGCTGCACCGGGCCGCTCAGGCCTTGATCGCCGGCTCCGCCTGCCGTCGTCGGCCGCTCGGACGCCACGCCGCGAGCGAGATCGAGGCGAGGTCGAGCGAGTCGTCGAGGGCCATCTCGCCGGAGCCGACGCGGCGCAGGAACTCCGCCATCACCTCGTCGGCGTCTCCGTCGAGCTCGTACACCGCGAGATGACGGTGCGCCGGCGCTGCGGGTACGGGCGCGTCGTCGAGCTCCGGCGTGGCCATCGGCGCGATTCCGTACCGCTGTGCGGCGCCCACGCCGGGAACCCGCAGCACGTCGGCGAGATGGGTGTTCTCGTACCACTCCTCGAAGGCGGCCTCCCGGCCCTCCGTCGGGTTCGAGAAGACGAGCAGCAGAGAGTTCTCGGCCATGACACTCCTTCACATGTTCGGTACCGACTGCCCGGTGGCGGCCGGCTGCCGGAGCCCGTCGGCGCCGGCTACGTCCACGAAGTCCCCTGCTCAGCGATCTGCGATCAGGAGCGGCAGGGCGGTCCGGTAGCTACCTTCCAGGGCCTTCGCGAGGCGCTCCTCCGCCTCCTCGCTGATGCGGGCTCCCAGGACGTCGACATCCACCCCGAGACGCTCCTTGATGAAGGGGCGGATGGTCGCCGCCGTCGTCATCGGCCGGTACCTGCAACCGGCGCACATCCCGAGCATGCGCAACCGGAGACGTCCCGTCTCGCTGAACCCGGAGTGTTCGACTGCTCCGCCGTGGGAGCGCAGCGCCAGGTTGAGCTCGGCGACCGCGGCGTCGACGTCCATCTCGGCCGGCGCCCCCGCGCCGCTCACCCGAGATCCGATGCCGGAGCCTGCGGCGCGGGCAGCTCGACCTTCATCAGACGCGCGAAGTTGCCGCCCAGGATCTTGGTCTTGTCCTCGCGGGTGATCTGCGGGTAGCCGTAGTCGTTGCGAAGCGCATCGCGGATCTCGAACTGGTGGATGAACGCCTCGAGGTAGGGACGAGGGTTGCCCTGCGCAGCAGCCTCGGAGCCCCACAGCAGCTTGTCGACGCCGACCTCGAACAGCAGACGGCCGACCCACTCCTCGACCTGCCTGGGCATGATGAAGTACGGGTTCAGGTTGCCCGACAACGCGACGTAGACGTTCGGGAACCGGCCGGCGATGCTGACCGTCTCCTCGAAGAACGGGACGCCTGCGTGATGGATGACGAAGTTCATCTCGGGGAAGTCGCGCGCCGCCGCCTGCAAGTCGAGCGGCGACAGGTCCTCGAGGTTCTGCATCCCGAACGGCGATCCCTTGTGGAACTGGACGACGTCGATGCCGTTGTCCAGCATCTTCGCGTACAGCGGGTAGGCGAGTTCCTTGTCGTCGCAGCGCCAGCTGCCCTCGATGTGGCCGTTGTACAGCTTGAAGGAGCGGGCGCCCATGTCGTTGACCTGCACGTCGATCTGCTTGAGCGCGACGTCCAGGCCTTGTCCGACCGGGTCGACACCCCCGCAGAACAGCACCTCGCCGGGGAACTTCTGCGCCATCTCGTACTGGGCCTTGACGGGGGCGAACCAGTCCTCGTACCAGTCGTAGATCGGCACGGTCTGCGCCATCGCCAAGTCGGTGCCCCCTCGCGTGAAGACCATGTCGTACACGTCCTCGGGCGACCAGCGGGTGATGACGGGATAGTCCGCGTTGACCGGGAGCACCCGCGCCAGCGTCTGCAGCGCGGCCATGTGGTCCCGGGCGTGCCGGGCGGTCGGCTGCGAGTTCACGTTCTCGTCGGTCATGTCGTAGACGTGGATGACACAGTCGAAGATCGGGATGCCGTCGATCATTCTCGGTTCCTCCTCAGGGTTCGATGTGGCGCACGCCGGCGCCGGCGGCGCGGCCGGCTCGCTCGGGAGCGGCCTGCGCGGCGTGCCGTCCGGCGCGGCGGCCGGAGTAGACGGCGTCGGCCAGGGAGAGGCCGGAGACGTAGCTCGCGCTGCAGAGGCCCACCGCGGAGCGGCCGGCCGCGTACACGCCCGCAACGACCGAGCCGTCGGAGCGCCGCAGGGCCCCGGTCCGCTCCTCGACGACCAGCCCGCCGAGGGTCATGAACGGGAACGGGACCACGGCGGGCGTGCCGGCCGAGCAGTCGATGGCCCGGAGCGGCGCGGCGCCGAGCAGCGGGGTGCGCAGCTCGTCGTGCTTGCCGTGCGGGTCGGGCTCGCCCTTCTGGATGGCGAGGTCGTAGCCGGTCAGGGTGTCGTGCAGCGCGGCGGCGTCGACGCCGATCGCGGCCGCCAGCTCGGCGGGGTTGTCGGCGGTGACGTGCCCGAGCGGGCTGAACCAGTAGAGCAGCTGGGGCAGGTTGAAGAACGCGGCCTGCTCGCGCACCTGGGCGCGCGCCGCGCGCCAGGCGTCGTCGCCGACCACGAGGAAGCCGCGGGCTCCGTGGTCCCGGATCAGGGACTCCGAGAGGGTGGCCCCGTAGAGCTGCTCGTTGCCGACGCGCGTGCCGTCGCCGCCGACGAGCACTCCCCGGGCGAACCCGGACGGCGGGCTGACGAACCGCCAGCCGGAGGCGCCGGACATGTGGCCGAGCGCGCCGCCGACGGCGGTCCCGAGCCGGATCGCGCTCCCGTCGTCGCCGACGGTGCCCAGCGGGCCCAGACCGAGGAACTGCGGCGCGTGCTGGCGCAGGAAGGCCTCGTCGTGGGCGTAGCCACCGCCGCTGAGCACCACCCCGCCGGCCCGCACCCGCCAGGTGCGCGTGCGGGGGCTGCTCAGTGCCGCCAGCCGGTGCAGCAACCGCCCGACCGGCGGGTACCAGTTGGTCATCTTGTGCGCGGCTCCGGTGAGCGCCGCGTGCCCTCCGCGGACCGATGCCCCCGCTGCGGGCGCGGTGAACTCCACGCCGACCACCGCGCCGTCCTCGACCAGCAGCCGGCGCGCCGTGGCGAGCGGCCGGATCTCGGCGCCGGCGCGCACCGCCGACTCGTACAGTGCCGTGAAGAGCGCCCTCCCCGAGAAGTTCCGGGCCCGCACCCGGTGGCCGCGCGGCGCGGGGACGGCGACGTCGGAGCGGACCTGCTCGTTGCCGGAGAAGTACAGGTAGTGCCGGTTGGTCGGGTAGGAGGTCTTGTACGGGCAGAGGCTGCCGTCGAACTCCGCGCCGTGGCGCTCCAGCCAGTCGATCATCTCCCGGCTGCCGTACGCGAAGTCGCGCAGGGTCTCCTCCGAGACCACCCCCGCGACCTCCGCCCGCAGGTAGGCGAGCATGTTCTCCGGCGTGTCCTCGACACCGGCCTCCTTCTGCTGCGCCGTGCCGCCGCCGGCGTAGACGACACCACCGCTGAGGACGGTCGCGCCGCCACCGTAGAAGCGGTCCAGCACCAGGACCGACCGGCCGGCTTCGGCGGCCTCGATGGCCGCGCAGGCGCCCGCACCGCCGAAGCCGATGACCACGACGTCGTAGAACTGCTCGTCCGTCACGCTCATGTGAGGTCCGCCGTCCCGTGCTTGACCCCGGGCTTGCGGAGCACCACGTCCCCGGTCACGCGCAGCTGACAGGCCAGCCGCACGTCGCGGACGTCGCGGCGGCCGCGGCCGTGCCGGGAACCCAGTTGGCCGAGCGCAGTCAGCTCGAGGGCGGTCGGCGGTTCGACGTTGCCGCGGCCGTCCACGAGGTCGGCCGCACAGGCCGTGCACCGGGCCTGGCCGAAGCAGACCGTCGGCCAGCGCAGGCCGGCACGCAGGGCTGCGGCGAAGACGTTCTCGCCGTGGGCCACCGGGAACGCGACACCGGAAGGCTCCACCGACACGGTCGGGATCGGGGCGGCCATCTCAGAACCGCCCGAGGTAGCGGTCGATCTCCTGGTGGTTGTTGATGATCATCGGCTCGTACCGCTCGGAGAGCAGGAGCGTGTCCATGCCGTCGGTGCGCAGGCCCTTCTGCTGGCCGGCGATGTTGGAGAAGTCCTCCTTCAGGATCTGCGGCCACTCCTCCATCGGGACCGGCCCCTCCCGGGTCGGGCGGCCCGGCTCGTCGTCGGCCGACGGGATCTGCAGGGCCCAGACGTCGAAGATGCACGACTCGGGGTCGTCCCCGTTGGGCCGCGACCGGTACATCAGGGCGTTGCCGTACTGGCTCAGCACGGTGATGTTGGGGAAGGCGTGCCCGAACCCCACCGTGTCGGTGCTGGGGGGCGGCAGCGGGATACCCGCTCCCTCGGCGTAGTTGTAGAGCTCCTGGAAGAACGCGCCGATGAACTGGTCGTCCGGGATCTTGCGCTCCTGCAGCCCGGTCTGGACGAACATCTCGCGCTCGGTGGGGTAGGCACCCGTCCCGTGGTGCATCGCCCAGTTGTAGCGGGTGAAGTGCTCGGCCTGGGTCATCCCGGGAGGCAGGGGCAGGGTCGCGTGCACCATGTGCGCGTTGCCCCCGGGCAGGATCTCGTAGCCCTCGGCGTCCTCGTTGTCGAAGTCGTCGTCCCCGGCGCCCATCGCCAGCGACGGGTGCGCCTGCTGCACGTGGTAGGCCTCCATGAAGGCCTCCTGCGCGATCTTCCAGTTGGCCGGCAGGACGGCGTAGCGCCACCAGCGCACGCGCATCCGATCGAGCCCGATCGGGGCGAGCGCGTTCTCGAAGTGTCCGACGGTGTCCGCGAACTCCGGCCCGTCCGGGTCGAGGTTGACGAACACGAGACCCATCGAGACGACGGAGCGGCACTCGCGCAGCCGCAGGAAGTCCGGGTCCAGGCACTCCTTGCGGAAGCCCTTCGCGGCGTAGACGTGGGTGCTCTCCCCGTCCAGCTTCCACCGCCACCCGTGGTAGGGGCAGACGATCTGGCCGCCGAGGAACTCACCCGTCCCGGCGCCGAGGGCGGTTGCCCGGTGCCGGCAGGCGTTGAAGTAGGCCTTGACCGATCCGTCGTCCTGCCGGACGACCAGGATCGACTGCCCGGTGATCTCGTACTCGGTGAAGTCACCCGCGCGCGGGATCTCCTCGGCGCGGCAGGCCACCTGCCAGCAGTGCCGCCAGAGCTTCTCGCGCTCCCACGCGGCGAACTCCGGCGAGTAGTAGCGCTCGGGCGCCACGCGGAACGGTTCCTCCACACGGTGAGGCGTGTGGGTGCCGGCTACGGCGGTGGCGGTCGCGGTCGCGGTCGCGGTGGGAGATTCGTCCGGTTCAAGCTGGGTGGTCACGTGCCCTCCTGGCGGTTCGACGCTGATACCGGTGAGGCAGCTAATTAATCTGTCGTCCGATCGATTTATAGGGTGGATCACGTTTGACGCTCCTGTCAAGCCCGCTGTCGTCGGGGTGCGGGCGCTGCGGAGCCGCCTGGGACACTGGGGGCAGACGACCAGCTCGAGGAGGGGTGGATGGCGGCACCGCGAGCACGACCCGGCCGTCCGGCGGGATCCGACGGCGAGCAGACGCGCAGAAGGATCATGCTCGCGGCCATGGGCCACGTCGCGGAACACGGTTACTCCCGCGCCACGCTGAAGGAGATCGCCGCGGAGGCCGGCCTCACGACGGCCACCATCTACCACTACTTCCCCACCAAGCTCGAGCTCGTCGCGACGACGTTCACCGAACTGGTCGCGCCCGTGCTACCGCAGCTCACCGCGGCCACGGCGAACGCCGAGACGCTCCCCGAGACGATGACGGTGCTGCTCGACTACGCGATCGAACCGGTACGGGAACTGCCCCACCTGACCGCTTTCCACGCGGCCGTCGGCGCGGAACGGACCCACGAACCGGTCCTCGGCAAGCTCTTCGACGACACCCTCGAGTCGATGCGCACGCTCGTGGAGAACCTCGTCGACGCGGCGAAGCAGCACGGCTCGCTGCGCGACGACGTCGACCACCGCGCGGTGGTGGACATGCTCTTCGCACTGCTGCGCGGGCTCATCGAACTCTCGGCAGCCATCCCGGCCGATCGCCACCGCGCGGCCCTGCTCTGCACCGAGGCGATGATCCGCGGGGAGCTCTTCGCCCCACGGGAGGGCACACCGGGGACCCGACCGGGGCCGAGCGGCGGTGAGGTGGTCCCCTGAACACGTCGAAGGCTCCGCCGAGTCGCCCTGTCAGGGCGTTCGGCGGAGCCTTCGACGAAACTGCCGGGTGCTCCCGGCCGGGACAGCTGATCAGCCGGCCACCGGGGAGGAGTCGCCGGCGGGGTTCTTGACGGGCAGGCCCATGAACCGGCGGGCGTTGTCCCCCATGAAGTCCCGCGTCCGCTTCTCGTCCATCCCCTCGGCGTACTTGAAGTACCCCCGGGGCTCGGTCAAGCCCTCCGGGTGCGGGTAGTCCGAGCCGAAGAGAACCTTGTCCCAGCCGACCCAGTCCACCACGTCGGCGACGCAGCCCTCCCAGAACGGGCTGACCCAGACGTTGCGGCGGAACACGTCGACGGGGTGCTCGGCGAAGTTCTGCGGCATCTTCGAGTGGACGCCCTCGAGGTCGTCGAGGAGCGGCTTGATCCACGACGAGCCGTTCTCGACGCTCGCGATCCGCAGCTTCGGGAAGCGCGTCAGCGTGCCGTGGCAGATCAGGCTGCCGAGCATGTCGGCGATCTCCCGGTGCCCGAGCACCAGCCACCGGAACGAGCTCATCTCCATGAAGTTGTTGGTCTCCGGCGGCTCCCACCGGTTGACGTACTCGTCGAGCGGAGGCTGGCTCGCGTGCAGGACGATCGGCATGTTCGCGTCCTGGACGTCCTGCCAGAACGGGTCGAACTCCGGGAGCGCCGGCGAGCGCCAGCCGCGGTACCCCTTGACCGGCGCCGGCTTGATGAGCACGGCCCGGGCACCGTTCTCGACGAGGTACTCGAGCTCCCGGCGGGCGTCGTCGACCAGCGCACACGAGATCACCGGGGTCATGAAGAGCCGGTCCTGGTGCACGTAGCCCCAGGTCTCGAGCATCCAGCGGTTGAGCGCGTGGATCATCGCCACGACCAGCTCGGGGTCCTCCGCCGCGGAGTGCTCGACCAGGTTGGCCAGCGTCGGGAAGACCAGCGCCTCGTCCACGCCCTGCTCGTCGAGGGCCTTGATCCGGGGGCCCGGCTCGCGGAAGTCCGGCTGCGCGTCGATCGGCCGACCGGTGAGCTCGCGGAGGGTCTTCCCCTCCTTGTTCTGGCCCGAATAGAACTTCTCGTGCGCCCCCGGGGCGGCCACCCGGTCGAACGTGGGGTTGGGGATGAACTCGGTGATCCGGTTCAGGATCGAGATGCGGGTGTGCCGTC
Source organism: Pseudonocardia parietis (assembly GCF_017876315.1). Lineage (GTDB taxonomy): Bacteria > Actinomycetota > Actinomycetes > Mycobacteriales > Pseudonocardiaceae > Pseudonocardia > Pseudonocardia parietis. Next base: position 5,746,556 of record NZ_JAGINU010000001.1, read on the forward strand.
CCACCTGCACGTACTGCACCGCCCGGCGGAAGCGCTCCGGCAGGTGCCGGGTGAGGGCCTCCGGGGTCTCGTACATGTGGGTGTCCGCGTCGAAGATCGGCGCGTCGGTGTACTGCGTCACTGTGTCTTCCCTCCACTGCCGCGACGTTGGCGCAACGTCCATCACCGTAAGACTCGGATGACGAAAGTGTCAAATATCTTCACGGCCCACGGCGCTGCGGCTACATCGACCTTCCCCGCCGGGCGCAGGAGCAACGCCACAGGGTTTGGCGCGACCGTCACCCTGGCGCGCGTTCGCACTGATCGGAGACCTTACGACGCCCGCCGCCGACGGAGGCCTCGACTCCGCTCCTCCACCACCGCACGAAAGACATCCGGCCTGGTCCGCCCGGCTGACGCTGCCGTCAACTATGCTGGGTGCGGCCCTCCGGTCGGCGACGCCGTCCGAGCGCCCGTACGCTCTGTCCGCACACGACCTGGAGTACATGATCGACGAGGCGAGCACCGTGGCCCCCGAGGCACACGGCACGACGGATCCGTCGCCGGACGATGGCGGGCTCGGGGAGCGTGCTGCCCGCACGCGCAGCCTGATCCTCAAGGCTGCGCAGCAGCTGTTCCTCGACCGCGGCTACTCCGGCACCCGGATCAACAACATCACCGACGCCTGCGGCATCTCCCGGGCCGGCTTCTACACCTACTTCAAGGACAAGCGCGAGGTCTTCAACCTGCTCGGGGAGGAGTCCTACCGCGACATCCTCGCCACCGTGACCCGCTGGGACGACATCCCGCACCCGGCGTCACGGGCGGACGTGGAGCGCTGGGTCACCGAGTACTTCGCCTTCATGGACGTGCACGGCGCCTTCATCTTCTCCTCCGCCCAGTCCGCACCGCCGGACGAGGACTTCCGCGAGAGCAGCAAGCGGCTGCAGATGCGGGTCGCGTGGCTGCTCGGGGTCAACCTGCGGAACCGGCAGACCGAGCCCACCGAGGCACCGGAGGCGCTCGGCCTCGCCGTCATGGCGATGCTCGACCTGTCCTGGTACCAGAGCCGGGTCCAGCGGCTCCCGGTCGACGACGGGGACATGATCGCCACGGTGGCGGCGATGATCAGGTCCACCATCCGGACGAACGACTGACGGGCGGCGGCCGACGAGGCCGCCGCCCGCCGGGTCACCCGGCCTGCGGGGCCACTCCGGCCCCGCCGTGCGTGCCGGCCGCGCTCATGGTGCCGGCGGGCCGAAACGCCGCCGCAGTTCTGCCTTGGCGATCTTCGCGAGTCCGGTGCGGGGCAGGGAGTCCACCACCTCGAGCCGCTCGGGCAGCTTCTGCCGCATCAAGCCCTGGCCGAGTAGCCACTCGTTCAGCTCGGTCAGCTCCGGGAGGTCGCCGCTCGTCACGGGGACCACGACGGCGCAGACGAGCTCACCCCGGACGGCGTCGGGCAGGCCGATCACCGCGGCCTCCGCCACCCCGGGGTTGCGGGCGAGCAGCATCTCGATCTCCTGCGGAGCGATGTTCTCGCCCTTACGGATGATCATGTCCTTGAGCCGGCCGACGACCTCGATGTGGTCGGGCCCGACCATCCGGCCGAGATCACCCGTCCGGAACCAGCCGTCGTCGGTGAAGGCCGCCGCGGACTCGGCCTCGGCGGTGTAGCCGTGACACACGCAGTCCCCGCTGACCTGGACCTCGCCGGATTCGTGCAGTGCGACGGTCTTGCCGTCGGCATCGACGATCCGTACCCGGTTGCCGGGCAGGACCCGCCCGTCGGTCGCGTCGAGGATGTCCGGCGGGTCGAGCGGGGAGGCCACCGCGAGCATCGGCACCTCGGTCATCCCGTAGTCGTGCGCGAGCGTCGCGTGGAGCTCGTCGCGGACCGCCCTGGACAGCTCGGGCGGGCACGGTGCGCCACCGCCCTTCAGCGTGCGCAGGTCGGGCAGCAGGGGCCCGTCCCCGGCTGCTGCCCGCGACATGGCCAGGAGCGCGCTGTAGAAGGGCGGGGCGCCGCCCGTCGTCGTGACCCGGTGCCGGCGGAACAGGGCGACCGCCTCGTCGGGGACGAACGCCTCGAGCAGTAACAGCGGGTAGCCGCCGGCGAGCGCCGCGATCAGGTACTGGATGCCGCCGACGTGCGCGACCGGGAAGGCCATCGCGCCCACCTCCCCCGGTTCCGCACCGAGGCGGCCCACGCCGGCGAAGCCGAGGCCGGCGCTGAGCAGGGTCCGGTCGGTGTGCCGGGCGCCCTTGGGCGCACCGGTGGAACCGGAGGTGAAGTACACCCAGGCGACGTCGTCCGGGTTCGCGTCCGACGCCGGCCCGGCCGGCTCCGCCTGCGGGGCCTGGTGGCCGATCGTCAGCGTCCAGGGTGCGGGACCCCCTCCGGGCGCGAGCTCCGCCGCCATCCGCGCGTAGTCGAAGTTCTGCCAGACGCCGGGTACCAGGAAGAACTCGGCGTCGACGGCGGCGAGCGCGGCGGAGACCTCCCGCTGCCGGTAGATCGGTATGACCGGTGCCTGGACGGCGCCGACCAGGCGCAGGCCCAGCATCACCAGGACGGTGCTGATCCTGGTCGGGAGCTGCCAGGCGACCCGGGTGCCGGCGCCGATCCCCTCGGCCGCCAGCGCCGAGGCCGCCCGAGCCGCGCCGTCCGCGACCTCTCGGCACGTCAGCACGGCGCCGTCCGCGTCGAGCAGGAGCGGCGCATCCGGGGTGAGCTCCGCGCGGCGCCGCAGCAACTCGTCGATCGTCGGAGCCCGCAGCAGCCACGGGTGATCCGTGGAGCCGGCGGGCGGCCGGTGGCCCGGGTCTTCGCTGAGGGACGAGGTCACGTCGAGGGCCATTCTCGGTCTCCTGGGAATCGGCGCCCGTCCTCCCCCGAGAGGCCGGTGCGGCGTGGTGGGCGTCGTCCGGCCGGGCGGCCACGTCGACGACCTGCGGGGCGTACGAATGGCTCGGGACGGTGCCGGCGCCGGACGGGCTCGCACCGCCCGCCCGGCCCGGCACCGCCGCCGAGCGGTGCGGGTGGTCAGAGGTGGTAGCGGCTGACCAGGTCGGCGACGCAGGCGGGCTTGTCGCCACCCTCGACCTCGACGACGGTCCTGGTGACCATCTGTACGGCGTCCTCGCCGATCCGCTCGAGGTCGACCATCGTGGTCCGGGCCCGGACGCGGCTGCCCTCGCGCACCGCGGAGGGGAAGCGGACCTTGTTCAGGCCGTAGTTGACCCCCATCCGGGCGCCCTCGATGCGGCGCAGCGAGCTCACGAAACGCGGGATCAGCGACAGCGTCAGGAAGCCGTGTGCCACCGTCGCCCCGAACGGGCCGTCCGCGGCACGCTCGGGGTCCACGTGGATCCACTGGTGGTCCTCGGTCACGTCGGCGAACCCGTCGATCCGGTCCTGGGTGACCGTGAACCAGTCCGTCGGCCCGAGCTCCTGGCCGACCGCCTTCTCCAGCTCGGCGATCGAGCGGTAGACCTCCATCGGTCCTCCTTCTCCCGTCGGATGCGGCAGGGTCATCTCGTGCTGATCACCATGGCGCCGGCGACGGGACCGCCGCCGACGCCCACGGCGGCGATCTCCGGATGTAGCGGGGCCTGCCGCTCCCCCGCCTCGCCCCAGAGCTGGACGCACGCCTCGTGCAGGAACCCCAGGCCGTGCAACCGGCCCGCGGACAGCTGGCCGCCGCTCGTGTTGAGCGGGAGCTCCCCGTCGAGGGCGATCCGATGGCCGCCCTCGACGAAGTCGCCGACCTTGCCCCGCTCGCAGAACCCGAGGGCCTCCAGCCAGATGACGGTCAGGAAGCTGACGCCGTCGTACAGCTGGGCCAGGTCGACGTCGGCGGGACGCAGGTCGGTCCGTTCCCACAGGGTCTGCGCGGCGTCGTGGGCCGCCATCGTGGTCAGGTCGGTCCGCTGGTCCCAGGTGGCGCGTTCGAAGATCCCGGTGCCGGCGGACTCGACCGTCAGCGGATGGCGACGCAACCCCGTCGCCGCCTCGCGCCGCGACACGACGACGGCCGTCGCCCCGTCGCACGGGACGTCGCAGTCGTACAGGCAGAGCGGCTCGGAGATCATCCGCGCATCGAGGTACTCCTCCAACTCGAGCGGCTCCCGGAAGATCGCATCCGGGTTCAGCGTGGCGTTGCCGCGCGCGTTGACGGCGATCGCGCCGAGCTGCTCGCGGGTCAGCCCGTGGTCGTGCATGTACCGCTGTGCCGGCATCGCGAGCCAGTTGGTCGCCGACGGCGCACCGAAGGGCGCCATGTACTCGAGGTGGGCGGGCGCACGCCCCGAGCCGACGAGCACCGACGCGCGCCCCGCCGACCCCTGCGCCGTCGACTCCCACACCGACCGGAACACCAGGACGTGCTCGGCGAACCCGAGGCTGACCGCCATGCACGCCTCGATGACCGGGCCGATCTGCCCGGCCGTCTCCATCCCGGACATGTACCAGCGGCTGCGCAGGCCCAGGGCGTTGCGCAGGTCGTGCACGCCCGCCCCGGAGAAGCCCCGGTCCGGCACCCCGGGGCCCGGGTAGCTCGCGACGCCGTCGATGTCGTCCGGGGTCAGCCCGGCGTCGGAGATCGCGCGCAGGCAGGCCTCGACGGTGAGGGACAGGCCCGACCGCCCGAGCTTGCGGCCGATCCGGGACTTGCCCGCGCCGGTGAGCACCGCGCGGCCCTCGAACGGGCCACCGCGGGTCATCGGACGCCTCCGACCGGGCGGAACAGCGGGATCCACACGTCGTCCCACTGCTCGAAGAACACGTCCACGGTCAACCCGACGTGGACGTCCTCCGGCGCGACGTCCACGACGTTGCTGACGAGGCGGACGTCGGGCTCGTCGGCGAGCTCGATCATCGCCACGACGTAGGGCGGCGGGTACGCCGGGATCCACGGCTGGCGGTTGATCGTGAAGGCCGCCACCCGGCCCCGCCCGGATGCGGGCTCGGGCCCGACGTCCAGGCTGCGGCACCGGAAGCACACCGGGGCCGGCGGGTGGAACCACCGGGTACACGACCGGCAGCGGTGGACGAGCAGGTCGCCGTTCGCGCCCCCGGTCCAGAAGGGCTCGGACTCCGGCGTCGGATCGGGCAGCAGCCGGGTCCCGGGCCTGGTGTAGGCGGCCGTCACCGGGTCAGCCCTTCTCGCTGGACAGGACGGTGACGGCGGAGACCGCGGTCGGTCCCCCGATGTTGTGCGCGAGGGCGTTGCGGGCCCCGTCGACCTGGTTGGCCGCCTGGCCCCGGAGCTGCTCGAACAGCTCCACGCACTGCGCGACGCCCGTCGCGCCCGGCGGGTGCCCCTTCGCCTTCAGGCCGCCGCTGGGGTTCACCGGCTTGCTGCCGCCGACGGCGGTCGTGCCGTTCTCGATCAGCGTGTACGCCTCGAACCTCTCGACGAACCCGAGGTCCTCGTAGCTGATCAGCTCGACCCCGGTGAAGCAGTCGTGCACCTCGGCGACGTCGATGTCCTCCGGACCGAGCCCGGCCATGGCATACGCCGCGCGGGAGGCCTTGACCGTCGGCGGGAACGTCGTCATGTCCTTCTTGTGCTGGTGCATGACCCGGTCGAGGCCCAGCCCCACGCCGCGGACCCAGACCGGCCGGTCGGTGTAGCGGTCGACGACGTCCTCGGCCACGAGCAGCAGCGCCGCGGCCCCGTCGCTCTGCGGGGTGCAGTCGTAGAGCCCGAACGGGGCCACCACGATCGGCGCATCGAGCGCCTGCTGCAGCGTGATCTCGTACCGCAGCTGCGCCTTCGGGTTCGGCACCGCGTGCTTGTGGTTCTTCACCGCCACCATCGCGAGGTGCTCCCTGGTCGCGGGCGACTCGTGCAGGTACCGGGCGACGTGCAGCGCGAAGTTGGCCGGGGCAATGAGGCCCAGCGGGTAGTCCCAGGCCATGTCCCGGGTCAGCCCGGCCCACTCCCAGAACGTGCCCCGCGCCGACGACTCGCGGACCTTGTCCGCCCCGACGACGAGGGCGACGTCCACGGCGCCGGACGCGACGGCGTAGGTCGCGTTGCGCACCGCGTCGTTCCCGGTCGCGCACGCGTTCTCGACCCTGGTGACGGGGATGTCGAGCAGGCCGCAGGTGTCGGCGAGGATGCCGGACGGGAAGCCGTCGGTCGTGGTCAGCTCACCGAACCAGGCCGCCTCGATGTCGGCGCGGTCGAGCCCCTTGTCCACATGAGCGGCCATCTCGGAGACGGCCATCGGCACGAGTTCCTTGATCCCGAGACCGAAGTGCTCGGCGAACGGCGTCATACCGGCCCCGGCGATCGCGACGCGTCTCATCGGGCGGCTCCTTCACGCTGGCCGGCGTCCGCCGGGCGAGGGTCGGGGAAGAGCGCGTACCCGTAGTCCGGGATCCCGGAGCGGACCGCGACCCGGCGCAGCACGAGCCGGCCGCGGTCCCCGATCTCGGTGGTGCCGGCCGGCACGCCGGTGACCTTCACCAGGGCGCGGACGTCGACGCCGTCGAGCTCGACGATGGCGAGGGAGTACGGCGTGGGGAGGCCCGGGACGGGCACGTGCACCGTCACGCCGGTGTACACGGCACCGGTCCGGGGCAACGGCGCCGACGACCAGCCCGCCTCCGAGCCGCACCCCAGGCAGCGGAACCGAGGGGGCATGGCCAAGGTGCCGCACGCGTCGCACCGACCCGCCTCCCAGCGCAGCTTCGCGTCGAAGGCCCGCTCGTAGGCGGCCAGCGAGATCGCGATCTCCGGGCCCGGGTTGTCGACGGTGCGCTGCGGTGCCCTGACCGCGGGCTCGTCGCGGCGGACCGCGGGCACGCCGCCGATCCGGATCGCGGTCGCCGAGGCCTGCTCGACGGCGAGGACCAGGCCGCCCGTGCCGACCTGCTCCAGGCCCGCGAGGGCGAACAGGGCGGCGCTCGCCCCGAGGGTCGGCAGCCGGGGCGCCTGGCCGACGGAGAGCGCCGCGGCCTGCTTGGCGGCGAGCCCCGCCACCGCGACCGGTTTGTCGCTCAGCTCGAGGGCCTCGACCGCAGGCCCCAGGCCACGCTCGCGCTGCAGCCGCGGATCGGCGTAGTCCCGAGCGGGCCCCCCGTCCACCCGGCTCTGCACGGGGAGGCTGCGGACCACCCGGTCGACCAGCTCGATCGGCACGCCGGTGTCCCCGACCAGTGCCGCCGCGGCGCCCGCCGGCGCCCCGGCCTGCGCGTCCGCGGCTACGACGAGCGTGCCCGGGGCCGCGCCGGCGAGCGCGTCGAGGACCGCGGGCGCCCCGCCGACCTGCTCGGTCACCGGGACGTCGTCCGGCAGCCCGATCCCGGCCAGCAGGGCGGCGGCGTTGCCGCCGACGAGCAACGGCAGCTCCCGCGTCACGAACACCACGGCTCGGACCTGCGGTCCCGCCTCGCCCAGGGCTGCGCGCCCGGCGGCGACGGCCAGCGTCACCGCGTCCTCGTCGGGCCCTGTGGTCCGCCCGCGCCCGTCTCCCCAGGGCGGCAGGTAGGTGCCGACCGCGGCGAGCGCCCTCGATCCGGACATCGTCGTCGTCTCCGCTCCTCGTGTGGTCAGGACATCCGCAGGCCGGCGGGGCCCGGCGGGGTGATCCCCATGACGGGAGCGCCCGTTCGCTCCTTCGCCGGTCGGGCCGTCAGGAGCCAACCGAGATCGACCGTAGAGCGACTTGACATTTTCGTCAAACATCTCTGTGATGTGCCCAGTGGCGCTCGCAAGCGCGGGTTCTCGCGCTGCTCCACACGGGCCTCGAGGCGTAGCCGGTGATGTTGACGTCCCTGTCGAGACCCGGTCGTCCTGCGAGGTCGCGCCCAGTGAACGGCCGGTCGAGCCCGGCCCCGGAGTAGGAGTGGCAGTGGCAGCAGAGCCGTCAACGCAGACCACGAGCGACTCGACCGGCTCGGGGGGACCCTTCGCCCCCGAGCTGCTCGTCGAGAGCAAGGGGGCGGTGCGCATCGTGACCCTCAACCGTCCGGACGCCATGAACGCGACCAACGAGGCGCTCCACGAGTCCCTGATCGCCGTCTGGGCGCACCTGGCCAAGGACCCGGATGCCCGCGCGGTCGTGTTGACCGGCGCCGGCCGCGCCTTCAGCGCAGGCGGGGACTTCGACCACTTCGTCGAGCTGTGGGACGACAAGGTCTTGCGCCGCAAGGAGATCGACGGCGCCCGCCGGCTGCTCACCGAGATGATCGAGTTCCCGCTCCCGGTCGTCGCCGCGGTCAACGGCGCCGCGGTCGGGCTCGGCTGCAACCTCGCCGTCTGCAGCGACATCGTGCTCATCGCCGAGGATGCGTTCATCGCCGACCCGCACGTCGGCGTCGGCCTCACCGCGGCCGACGGAGGCGCGCCGACGTGGCCGCTCCTCATGGGGATGTTGCGCGCCAAGGAGTACCTGTTCACCAGCGAGCGCATCCCCGCCGACCAGGCGGTCGTCCTGGGCCTCGCCAACCGGGTCGTCCCGGGCGACCAGCTCCTCGACCAGGCGATCGCGCTCGCCGAGAAGCTCGCAGCCCAGCCACCGCAGGCCGTGCAGAGCACCAAGCGCGCACTGAACATGCACATCAAGCGCGCCGTCGCCGGAGTCCTGGAGTACGCGCTGCACGAGGAGTTCCACTCCTTCGACACCCCGGAGCACCAGGCTGTGGTCAACGGCTTCCTCGCCCGTTCGCGTGCGCGGACGGAGAAGGCCGCGCGGACGACGTCGTGACCGGGACAGTCGCACCGCCCGCCCCCGGCCCGACGACCCTGGCCTCGGACCCGGAGGCGTATCGCGCGGCGCTGCGCGCCTACCTCGGCAGCGACGCGTCACTCGATCGCTGGCGGAACCGTCACCACCGGACGACCGAGGAGCGGATCACCGAGCACGCCGTCCTCATGTCCGGTCTGCACCGCGGGCGCTGGAACCGCTACGGCTGGCCCGCCGACGCCGGCGGGCTCGGTGGGGACGAGCGGCACCGCGCGATCCTCTACGACGAGCTCAGCGCGGCGGGCCTCCCGGTCCCCGAGCCGCACCTGATGCTCGAGACCCTCGGGCCGCCCCTGGTCCGGTTCGCCCCCGAGCTGGCCGCGGAGCTGCTGCCCCGCTACCTGCGCGGTGACGAGTGGTGGGGCCAGGGCTTCTCCGAACCCGAGGCGGGGAGCGATCTCGCCGCCCTGCGGTGCCGGGCCCGCCGCGACGGGGAGGACTACGTGGTGTCCGGGCAGAAGCTCTGGACCAGCCACGGCGCGACCGCGACCCGCCTGATGTGCCTCGTCCGGACGGGGACCGCCGAGAGCCGGCACCGGGGGCTCACCATGCTCCTGATCGACGCCGACACCCCGGGGGTGTCCGTCCGTCCCCTCGCCCTCGCCAGCGGCCACAACGAACTGGCCGAGGTCTTCTTCGACGACGCCCGGGTGCCGGCACGGCGCGCGGTCGGCGAGGAGGGCGGGGGCTGGACCGTCGCGATGTACCTGCTCCAGTTCGAACGGGCGATGTACGCGTGGCTCAGCTCCACGACCGCCCTCCGCCGCCTGCGCGAGCTGCGCGAGCAGGTGGGCGCCCGGTCGACGCACGACGGCGACGCCGTCCGGTTCGCCGAGGTCTACGCGGACATCGTCGCGTTGCGGGCGCGCAGCGCCGAGACCGTGCGGCGACTGGCCTCGGGCGCGACGGTGGGGCCGGAGGCGAGCATCGACAAGGTCCTGCTCGCCACGGCCGAGACCGGTCTGCACGATCTCGCCCGCGAGCTCCTCGGAGGTGACTTCATCCTCTCCGCCGAGACGCACGCGGCGCAGTGGCGGGCGGACTGGTGGTACAGCCGGGCCTCGACGATCATGGGCGGCTCGGCCGAGGTGCAGCGGACGATCCTCGCCGACCACGTGCTCGGCCTGCCCAAGGAGACGAGCGCATGACGACGACCTCCCTCGACGCCGCCACCCTCGATCTCCTCACCGGGTCCGTGCGCGAGCTGTTCGCCGCGCTCCCGCCCGGCGGGGACCTCGGTCCGGCCCTCGACGAGCTCGGCTGGGCCGAGGTGGCCGCCGAGGACCCGGCCACCGCGACGACCCTGCTGTTCACCGAGCAGGGACGCTCACTGGCCTGCACCCGGGCGCTCGACGCCGTCCTGCTCGCCGAGCTCGACCCCGTGCTCCCCCCGGCGAGGGGCACCCGGGCGGTGCTGCTCCCCACCCCGGCGGACGGGGACGAGCCGAGCAGGCACGGCAGCACCCTGACCGGGGTGTTGTTGGCCCCGCCGGGCACCGTCGACGAGATCGTCGTCGCCACCACCCACGACACCGACGGCGAGCGATCCGTCCAGCTCGACGTCCACCCCGCGCCGGTCCTCGCGCCCCTCGCCCACCCCGTGCAGGGATTCGACACGGCCGGGTGGGTCACGGTGTCCGGGGCACGGCCGTCCTCGCCCCACGAGCGGATCCCGGCCGGGACCGCCTGGACGGCGGCGGCCGCGGCCGCGCAGCGCGCCCTCGCCGCGGAGATCCTCGGCACCTGCGACGCCGCACTGCAGATCGCCGTCCGGCACACCTCCGACCGCCGGCAGTTCGGCAGGCCGATCGCGGAGTTCCAGGCCGTGCGGCATCGGCTCGCCGAAGGCCTCGTCGCGCTGGAGGGGGCGCGCGGCGTGCTCCGGTCGGCGTGGGAGGTGGCCGACGACCCCGGTGGGGCGATGTGGGCCGCCGCCCTGGCCAAATTGCAGGCAGGCCGCGCCCAGGCCCGGATCATGCGGGACGTCGTCCAGGTGCACGGCGCCATGGGCGTCTCCCGGGAGGGTTCCGTGCACCGCTACGTCTCCCGTGCGGGCGCACTCGACGTGCTGCTGGGCGGTCGCCGCCTGCTCGCCGAGTCGATGGGGACGGCGATGCTCCTCGGCGCCGGCATCGACCCCGTCGCCCGGCTCTAGGAGAGGTGGACCGATGCCGAGTGAGATGGACGAGTTCGTCGCGGCGGCCCGCGAGTTCCTCGAGGCGAACGCCACCCGACGCACCAGCTCCGCGGACCTGCCCGAATGGGGTGTCGGCGAGGACCGGATCACCTACTTCAGCACGGACCCGCCCGAGGTCGACGCGGCCAAGGTCGCCGAGTCCCGGGCGTGGCAGAGGACGCGCTACGAGAACGGGTTCGGCTGGGTGACCGGGCCGCGGGCCTACGGCGGACGCGAGCTGAGCACCCTGCACGACCTGGTCTACGACGGGCTCGAGGCCGAGTACGACGTCCCGGATACCGGGGTGCTGTCCCTGATCGGGCTCGGCATGATCGGGCCGACGATCCTGACCCACGCCCGCGACCACATCAAGGACCGGTACCTGCCGGCGATGTACCGCGGGGACGCGATCGCGTGCCAGCTCTTCAGCGAGCCGTCCGCGGGATCGGACCTCGCGAGCGTCGAGACCCGCGCGGTCCGCGACGGCGACGACTGGGTCGTCGACGGCCAGAAGGTGTGGACCTCCGTCGCCCAGCACGCCCAGATCGGCCTGTGCCTGTGCCGCACGAACCCGGACCTGCCGAAGCACAAGGGCATCACGGCCCTGCTGGTGGACATGTCGACGCCGGGGGTCGAGGTCCGCCCACTGCGCCAGATGAGCGGCGGGGCGGACTTCAACGAGGTCTTCCTCACCGGCGTCCGCGTTCCCGACGACCACCGCCTCGGCGACGTCGACGGCGGGTGGCGGGTCGCCCTGACCACCCTGATGAACGAGCGGGCCACGGTCGGCGGGGAGGGCGCCGGGCCGGCGGCCCGGGCCCTGTCGCTGCCGTTCCTGACCGAGCTGCTCCGCGCCAACGGCCGGCTCGACGACGGTGCCGCGCGGCGACGGCTGGCCGAGCTCTACGCGGACCAGGCGGCCACCGAGTACCTCAACCACCAGGCGATCCGCAAGCTCCGTGCCGGTACCCAGCCGGGCCCCGAGGCCTCGGTCTCCAAGCTCATGTACGCCCGGAACCTCACCCGGGGTGCCCACTTCGCCGCCGAGGTCGTCGGCCCAAGGTTGATCGCCGACACCGGCGAGTGGGGCACCTACTCCTGGACCGAACTGCTGCTCTCCACCCCCGCGCTGCGGATCCTGGGGGGCACCGAGGAGATCATGAAGAACATCCTGGCCGAGCGGATTCTCGGCCTGCCCAAGGAACCCGGCATCGACTCGACGTCGCCCTTCCGCGAGCTCCGCCGGTCCGGGACGACCGGCTCGTGAACGGCACCGGAACGGGGACGGCCGCGCCGTCCGAGACCGAGCTCGCCGAGCTCCGCGCGGCGGTCCGGGGCTTCCTCGCGGCCAAGTCCGACGAGCACGCCGTCCGCACCGCCATGGGGTCGGAGCGCGGCCACGACGAGAAGGTCTGGCGGCAGATGGCCGATCAGCTGGGCCTGCAGGCGCTGATCGTGCCGGTCGAGCACCGCGGGGACGGGCTAGGGCTGGTCGAGCTGGGCGTCGTCCTGGAGGAGATGGGTGAGGCCCTGCTGCCCTCGCCGTTCCTGTCCACGGTGGTCCTCGCCGCCACGGCGGTCGTGGCGTCCGGGGACGTCGCGACGGCGGAGCGGCTCCTGCCCGCTATCGCCGCCGGAACCCTGACGGCGACGCTCGCCGTTCCCGATCACGCCGGGAGCTGGGACGTCGGGGCCGGCCTCCGCGTCACCGCCACCGGTGGCCGTACCGGAGCCGTCCTCGACGGCATCGCGCCGATCGTCCTGGACGGGGCGACCGCGGACGTCGTCCTCGTCGTCGCCGACGGTCCGGACGGACCCGCACTGCACGTGATCGACGGCGACGCCCCGGGCCTGGCACGGACGCCGCTGCGCACCCTCGACCCGACGCGCCGGATGGCCCGGCTCGACCTGGACGGGGTCCACGCCGAGCCGGTGGGCGACCCCGCGTCCCTCCCAGCCGTCCTGGACCGCGTCCTGGACGTCGCGACGGCGGCTCTCGCCGCCGAGCAGGTCGGCGGGGCACGCGCCTGCCTCGCCGCCAGCGCCCGCTACGCGACCGAGCGCATGCAGTTCGGCAGACCCATCGGCACCTTCCAGGCCGTCAAGCACAAGTGCGCGGACATGTTCACCCGGGTGCAGGTCGCCGACGCCGCGGCCCGGGAGGCCGCACGGGCCGTCGACGGGATCGAGGGCGCGCCGGCCGCCGGCATCGCCGCCGCCGTCGCCCACTCCGTGTGCTCCGAGGCGTTCATGGCGGTGGCGGCCGAGAACATCCAGGTGCACGGTGGGATCGGGTTCACCTGGGAGCACCCGGCGCACCTGTACTACCGCAGGGCCAAGGCGTCCCAGCTGCTCTTCGGCGGCCCCGCCGTCTACCACGAGCGGCTCCTGACGCGGGTGGGCGTGTGAGCGAGTCGCGCTCCAAGACCGCGCGAGTCGCGATGTGGAACCAGGCAAGTCGCGATCTGGAGCCCCGCCAGCCGTCTGGCTCACAAGGCGGCCGCGCTGCTCCCTTACGCGGCGCGGCCGGCTCCACCGCGCGACTCGCCCGGCCCACGCCGACTCCGTCGGAACCGCCGTCGCCGCGACTGAGCTCCGCCCGGACGGACCGGACGCGGCATCGGGCACCGGCGAGCTGCTCGTCCGGGGCCCCGGCTGACCAGCGGTTACCGGAACCGGCCCGAGGACACGGCCCGCGCTCTCCCGGGCGGCTGGCACACCGGCGACCTCGTGCGGGTCGACGACGCCGGGCGCGCCCACCTGCTCTTCCTGGACCAGGGATACGCCGGGGCCCGCATCGGCGACATCACGGACCGGTGCGGGATCTCCCGCACCGGCTCCTACACCTGCTTCCGCGGCAAGCGGGAGGTGTTTCGACGCGCTGAGGCCGAGCGCCTTCCGCGAGGTGCGGCCATACACGACGACGACCTGGTGCACACGCTGACCAGGTTCGTCGTCGGCATGCTCGACGCCGGCCGCCCGCCGGTCGGGCGGTGACCGCCCGTCACGCGGACGGTCGGACCGGCTCCCGCGGCAGCCCGAGCACCCGCTCCGCCAGGATGTTGCGCTGGATCTCGCTGGTGCCGCCGAGGATCGTCTGCGCGTGCCCGACAAGCATCCGGTGCACGAGCGGCTCGTCGTCCTCCGACCAGACCGCGTCCGGCCCGAGCGCCTCGACGCCCAGGTCGCCGATGTCGCGCTGCGTCTCGGACGTCAGCAGCTTCAGGACCGAGAACGACGGGGCGCCCGGTTCGGCACCCTCGGCGATCGCCCGTTCCCACGTCGCGCGCAGCTGCCAGACGCGGATCCACAGCTCGACGACCCTGCCGCGCAGGTGCTCGTCGAGCCGGTTCCGCTGCCGGGCCGCGGCCACGAGGTCGTCGAGGGCGCGGAACATCCCGACCGCGTTGGCGCCGAGGGAGAGGCGCTCCCGGCCCAGCGTCGCCGTCGCCACCCGCCAGCCCTGGCCCTCCTCGCCGACCAGAGCGTCCGGGGCGAGCTCGACCCCGGAGAGGAACACCTCGTTGAACTTGCTCTCGCCGTCCATCTGGCGCAACGGGCGCACCAGGACCCCCGGCGCGTCCATCGGCACGACGAACACCGAGAGGCCGCCGTGGCCGGGACCGCCGGTCCTGGCCAGCAGCAGCCCGAATTCGGCCCCGTCGCCGCCGCTGGTCCACACCTTCTGCCCGTCGACCCGCCACCGGCCGTCGTCGCCCCGCACCGCCCGCGTCCGCACCGCGGCCAGGTCCGAACCCGCGTCCGGCTCGGAGAACAGCTGGCACCACATGTCGTCACCGGTGAGGATCCGCGGCAGGAACCGCTCGCGCTGCGCGTCCGAGCCGAAGGCCATCAGCACCGGGCCGACGAGGTCCGGGCCGACGATGTTGAGCTGGCGGGGTACGCCCGCGTGCGCCGCCTCCTCCGCGAACGCCGCCTGCTCGGCCACGTCCGCGTCACGCCCGCCCCACCGCGTCGGCCAGTGCAGGCAGGCGTAGCCGGCCGCGGCGAGGGTCTGCTGCCAGGCGCGGCCCGCCGGGACGTCCTGCGCGGTGGGTGTCGGGCCGTAGTCGCGCAGCCCGTCCGGCTTCGCCACGGAGGCGAGCCAGGACCGAGCCTCGGCCCGGAACACCGCCGCCGTCGAGGGATCCCCGCCGCTCATGTCGACAGGATCGTCACGGCGGCGGTTCCCGGCGCGCCGTAGAGCTGGGCGTAGCCAACCCGGGCCCGCTCCACCTGCCGGTCACCGGCCCGGCCGCGCAGCTGGTTGGCGAGCTCGTAGATCTGGCGGAGCCCGGAGGCACCGACGGGCTCGCCGTTGGCGATCAGCCCGCCGTCGGTGTTGACCGGGAGCCTGCCGCCGATCTCCGTGTCGCCGTCGGCGAGCAGCTTCTCCTGCTCGCCGTCCTTGCAGAACCCGTTCTCCGCCATGTGGATGATCTCCGACCCGGCGTCGGTGTCCTGCAGCTGGACGACGTCGACGTCGTCCGGGCCCAGTCCGGCGCGCTCGAAGGCCGCCCGCGACGCGAACACCGTCGGGCTCGGCGCCGACTCGATCGGCAGCGACGGGCTCAGCAGCTCGAACGCGCCCTCGCGCCGCGAGAACAGGGTGCTCGCCCTCAGGTGGATCGGGGTGCTCGTGTACTTGTGGGCCTGGTCCGCCCGGCACAGGACGACGGCGGCCGCGCCCTCGTCCGGACCGCAGTACATGAACTGCCGCAACGGGTAGTTCAGGACCGGTGACGCCAGGATCTCCTCCGGGGTGAGCACCTTGCGCCGCCAGGCGTTCGGGTTGGCGGCCCCGTTGCGGAACGCCTTCGCCGCCGCCCGGGCCAGGGCCAGGTGGGAGATCCCGTGGTCGTGCATGTACCGGTTGATCTTCATCCCGAAGAAGTGCGTGGTGAGGAAGAGCCCCGCCTCGCCGTACCACGACGGCAGCCCGGACACCGACGGATGGTCGGAGAAGGCGCCGCGCGGGTGCTTGTCGAGGCCGACCGCGACGGTGACGTCGTGCTCGCCCAGCCGGATCGCGTCGGCCGCCATCGCGAGCGACGTCGCGCCCGTGGCGCAGCCGGTGAACACGGCCCGGCCCGGGATCCCGGTCAGGCCCAGCAGTCCGACGATCGCCTCGGGGTTCTTGACCTCCATGCTCCCGGCGTAGAGGGCCTGGACGTCGGGCCACTGCACCCCGGCGTCGCCGAGGGCCTCGATGACGGCGTCCTCGCCCATCTCGAGGGCCGACTTGCCGGGATAGCGCCCGAAGGGGTGCAGACCAACACCGATGATCGCGACGTCACCGCTGGTCATCTTCGTCTCCTTCCGGGACCGGGGCGAAGGCGTAGAGCAGGGTCTGGTTCCCGTCGGCGTCGACGCCGAACGGCTCGACGACGAGTTCCATCTCCTGGCCGATGAAGAGCTTCTCGGGGTCGGCCTCGGTGAGCCGCGCCTCGATCCGCAGCGCCCCCTCGAGCTCGACGTAGCCCACGGCGAACGGCTGGAACGTCTCCGGCGTGTCGTCGCCGGTGTACGGGGGTGCCGGTGGCCGGAACCGCTGCGTGGTGAAGGTCCACAGCCTCCCGCGGCGGGGCAGCTCGACCTGTTCGAGCTCCTCGCGGACGCCTCCGACGAGCCGGTGGGTGCGGTAGGGGAAGACCAGCTTCCCGTCCGACGAGCGGCCGGCGATCAGCGCCGGCCGCTCGGCCGGCCAGGTGAAGAGGCCCTCCGCCAGGGGTACCTGCGCGGTCATCACATGTGTCCTTCCTCGGGTTCGGTGCCGGGTCCGGCGCCGAGCACCGGCGCGAGCTCCCCGACCAGCGTGCGGTGCTCCTGCGACGTCCCGAACAGCGCGGCCGCGCCGCGAGAGCGCTTGACGTGCAGATGTGCCGGGTGTTCCCAGGTGTAGCCGATGCCGCCGTGCACCTGGACGGTGTCCGAGGCGCACCGGACGTAGGCGTCCGTACAGACGGCGTGGGCGATGTGCGCGACCAGGGTCAGGTCGGTGGCGTCGGCGTCGGCCGCCTGCACGGCCTTCCATGCGACCGACCGCGCGCCCTCGACGGCGACGAGCATGTCCGCGCACCGGTGCTTGACCGCCTGGAACGAGCCGATCGGACGGCCGAACTGCACGCGTGTCCGGGCGTGCTCGACGGCGAGCTCCAGCGAACGGGCGGCCCCGCCGACCTGTTCGCACGCGAGCAGTGCGGCGGCGCGGGGAACCGCGTCCGCCACGATCGCGGGGCCCGCGTCCGGTGCCCCCACGGCGACCGCCGGGGCCCCGGCGAGGGTGACCCGGGCGATGCGCCGGGTGAGGTCGGACGTGCGCGGCGCGACGATCTCGACACCCGGGGCCGGCAGCTCGACGGCGAAGAGCCCGGTACCGGAGTCCGTGCGTGCCACCACGAGCAGCAGGCCGGCGTCGCCCGCGTCGAGGACGTGCGGCTCGATCCCGGACAGCTGCCAGCCCCGGCCGGAACGGGTCGCCCGGACGCGCGTGTAGTCGGCACCGCGACGCTCGCCGGTCAGGGCCGCGGTCGCGACGAGCCTGCCCGCGGCGATCTCGGGCAGCCATCGGGCCGCCGCGTCGGTGTCGCCGGACGCCAGGAGCGTCGGGACCGCGAGCCCGACCGTCGCGAGGTAGGGCGCGCATACGAGGGCCCGGCCCAGCTCCTCGAACACGACACCCTGCTCGACGTAGCCGGCCCCGGCGCCGCCGTACTCCTCCGGGATCGCCAGCCCCTGCAGCCCGATGCCCTCGGCCATGTGGAGCCAGAGGGCTGGGTCGTGGCCCCGGTCGCTCTCCATGGTGGCGCGTACGACGGCCTCCGGTGACTCCTTCTCCACGAAGGCCCGGACGGCGTTCCGCAGCTCACGCTGCTCGGCGGTGACTCCGGCACTCACGCTCCACCGTGCCCTTCTTCATCGTCGAACTGTCGTCGGTAGGACGGCACCGGAGAGGGATCTCTCGTCGATGACGACCGACCTCGGGACGGAGGGGACTCAGACGTGCTGCCCCGCGGGCACTGCTGCTACCGGCGGACCTCCGGCCGGGAGGATCGCCACGGCGGCGCCCGCCGCGGCGAACCGCCGGGCCACAGCGGCCCCGATCCCGCGGCTCGCAGCGGTGACGAGGGCGGTCCGGCCGTCGAGGACCTGCTCCGTCACAGGATCGCCCCGCTCTCCTTCAGGGCGATGATCTTGTCGTGGTCGTACCCGGCCTCGAGCAGGACGGCGTCGGTGTGCTCGCCGTGCTCGGGGGCGCGCCGGGAGGCGTTGGGCCGCTCGTCGAACTGGACGGGGCTGTCCACCAGCGCGAACGCCGTGCCGTCGTCCGTCCGGAGCCGCGGCAGGTACCCGTTCGCGACGACCTGCGGGTCGTCGTGGACCTCGCGGGCGTCGCGCAGGACGTCCCACACGCCGTCGAAGCCGCGCAGCTGCTCCTCCCAGTGCACGAGCGGCTGCGACTCGAACGTGGAGCGCAGCTCCGCGATGCACTCGCGGCGGTTGCCGAACCGGGCCCGGGCATCGCCGAAGCGCTCGTCGGTGATCAGGTCCGGGCGGCCGATCCGGGCGCAGAGATCCGGCCAGAACCGGTCGGCCTGCAACAGGACGAACGAGAGGAACCTGCCGTCCGCGGTGCGGTAGAGGTTCGCGACGGGGTTCGGCATGTCCTCGAGATCGAACTTCGGGACCGGGCGGCCGATGATCCCGGCCGCGACGACGTCCGGCGAGAGCTGCCAGAGCGCGGAGCCGAGCAGCGAGACGTCGACGACCGCCGGCTCGCCCGTCCGCTCGCGGCGCAGGAGTGCGCCGACGACGCCGGAGGCGATCGCGAACCCGCCGAACAGGTCGCCGAACGCCGGCCGCTGGGCGGGCGGGAAGTCTCCGCCCGACGGCGCGTAGGCGTCGCCGATCCCGCCGCGCGACCAGTAGGCCGCCAGGTCGAAGCCGCCTCGTTCGGCCTCGTCCCCCTTCGAGCCGTAACCGTGCCCGCGGCCGTAGACGATCCGGGGGTTGCGAGCCCGGATGTCCTCGACGTCGACGCCCAGCCGCCGGCGCGAGTCCGGCAGCAGGTTCGTGATGAAGACGTCCGCGGACTCGACGAGCGTGTACAGCACCTCGAGGCCGTCCGGGTTCGCGACGTCGACACCGACGCTGCGCTTGCCGCGGTTCGGCTGCTCGACGAAGTGGTTCACCGCGCCGGCTCCGGCGACGACGCCCGAGCTGATCAGCCCGCGCTGGGGGTCGCCGGTCTCCGGGTGCTCGATCTTGATCACGTCGGCACCCCAGTCCGCGAGGACGGCGCCCGCCGAGGGGACGAACGTCCACGCGGCGAGTTCGACGACGCGGATGCCATCCAGGATCGGGGAGTTCTGCTTCGTCACGGCTTCGGTGGTCATGGCTCCACACCCCTCGTCACAGCGCTGTGCGAATCGTCGCCTGTCTTGTCTGACGTTTCCGCCAGGCAACCCCATGCCTGCGCGAGCTCCGCCACCGACGTCACCGTGGCGAGCATGGACATGGTGTTGCGGAGGACCTGCTCGCCGTAGGCGGCCGGGGTCCCCGCGACCGCGTCCCGCGGCACGAGGACGCGGAATCCGTTGTGGACGGCCTCCCCCGCGGCCAGGGGGAGGGCGACGTTGAGCGACACGCCGGCGAGGACGACCGAGCGCCGGCCCAGCCCGCGCAGCACCGGGAACAGCTCGGTGCCGGAGCCGGGACACAGCCCGTGGTGCCGTGGGATCACCAGGTCGTCCGGGTGGCGCAACCCGGGGAGGATCTCGGTGGAGTGGCTCCCCGGCGCCCAGGCGCGGGTGGTCGGGCCGAGCAGGCGCCACAGCGGGGCGGTCCCGTGGTCGACCGCACCGTACGAACCCTCGTACGTCGCGTGCACGACGACGGCGCCGGCCGCCCGCGCGACGTCGGCCAGCCGCGCGACCGCGTCCGGCAGACCCGGCGAGGCGTCGCGGAGATCCGGCAGGACCGACCCCTCGCCCAGCACGCCTTGCTGGCACTCCACGAGGACGACGGCCGTCTCGGCCGCGGCGGGCACCCTCCCGGCGCTCACCGGCGTCCCCGACCCACCACGCCGGCGCACACGTACCGGCCGACGGCCGTGGGGTGGCCGAGGCGGTCGTCGGCCGCCCGGGCGGGGGCGGCGGGGGCGGCGGGGGCGCGGCGGAGCTCGGGGGAGCCGATCCAGGTCGGGTACCGCTCGAGAGCCCGCGACGGCGTCCGGAAGGTGGTCTGCATGGCGTCCTGTCTGCTGGCTGCGGCCGGGGCATCGGGCGGCGGCGGGACCGCGGCTCGCCGTCGTGGTCCCGTTCCGGCCGACGGCCCGGGCACCGGGTCGGGCGGCGTCGGCCTGTGCGCCTTTCGGGGCGCGAGGCGGTACGCTAACGCTGATTTGACAATTCCGTCAAGTAGTCGGCGGGCCGGTGGTCGAGCATCCGTCGGCACCGCGCCTCCGGCCCCGCTGATCACCGACCCGTGGGAGCGACGATGCCCTCCCCCGACCTGACGCTCAGCGACATGCTCCGCGCCGACGCGACACGGGTCCCCGGCGTACGTCGAGGGCGGGGCGGCGATCACCCACGCCGAGCTCCTCGCCCGGGCGGGTCGTCTGCTCGGCGCCCTGGCGCGCCGCGGCGCCCGCCGACAGGACCGGATCGCGGTCCTCGGCCGTGGCATCCGGCTGGTCCGCCGTCGGCTGGTCCGCCGACCCGCTCCCACACCTGCCGCGATCGGGCCGATGAGTGGGGCGACACCGCGTCGTTCCCGTTGTGCGGCGAACACCAACCGGTCCAGAAGTCTGTACCCGCGGCACGGTGGCTACCGATATCGGCCCTCATACCGTCCTGTATCGAGCCACGACCCCTACGACCCCGGGGCCGACCCCCGGATCCGAGCCTGGGACCGACCCCGAGAGCGACACGCTCACCAGCATCCGCGGCCTGCGACACCACCCGGCGGGAGATCGCAGCCCGCAACGCCGACGCAGTACGCAACCCGGACCTGATCTTCCCGGGTCAGCGCCTCGTCCTCTGAGCCACGGTGACACGCCACCACGGCAAGCACAGGAAGAAGGGCCGCCCGGTTCGGCGGCGGCTCCTACAGGCATCGGCACTCGGAGCAGCGGTCGTCACGGTGGCCGCCGCTCTGCGGGCGCCGAGAACACGGCGGCACGGCGACGGACGCTGGGGAGCATCCGTTCGCCGTGTCGCCGTCGTCCAACTGGGAGATCCAGCCGGCGGCGTCGGCCGCAGCTCTGCCCGACCTGGCAGCAGCGGCGTCCGCCGGCTCCGGCGGTCGTGGTGGCACGCACTCGATTGCCGGGCCGCGGCTCGCCGGGCCCCTCGGCACGGGCGCGTGGATCACCGTTGAGCCGGGGACTTCGACGTCGATGCCGGTGCAGGTCCAGGTGTCGAAGGCGTCGAAGGTGCCGGTGATGGGCCGGCCCGGGTAGAGGTCGCCGATCCAGACCCGCATGTCGGTGAGGTCGTAGCTCATGCCGCACCCGCTGCGGCGCGGCCGTCGCGTCCTGCCCGGTGATCGGCGTTCCGGACGCGCGTTCGGGCGGAGCGGTGTGCGCGGTGATCGTCCCGGTGCCGGGGCCACCGGGACCGCCGACCAGATCCGTTCCCGCACCAGGTCGTCGACCGCGGGGTACAAGACGCCCCGGAGGGCCGAGCTCGTCGACGAGCTTCCGGTCCTGGCCACGGGCAAGGTCGACGAGAAGGCATCGTCGAGCAGTACCCGCTAGCCCTCCGTGCGCCGGTGCGCTGGTCCGCCGACGGAGCCTGATCAGGCTCCGACACCCCGTGCGGCGTGCCCCGGGCCCGCCTCCGGGTAGAAGCGGCCGGTCCATCGGCGCAGCTTGCGGAACCCCGCGCCCTCCGACGTCGCGAGCCCGGGCGGATCCAGGTAGATCTGGTGGTTCCAGATGTCGAGGTCCTCCGGCAGGGCGCGCATGATCTCGTCGAGCCGGCGCCGCCGGTCACCGGCGGCTGCCCCCGGCAGGTCCTGGAGCCAGTAGGTCCCGAACACCTCGGTGGTCTCGTCGTCGACCGGGGTGGTCGAGATGAGCATGACGCGCCAACCGTCGGGTGTCTGCTCCGCGTTGTAGGCGAAGCCGATCCCGACCCAGTGGATCGTGATCGTGTTGCGGCGGTCCCCGGGACGGTCGATCCCGTCGGCCCACCGGCGGCCGAAACCCGCCACGCTGTGCCAGGTGTGGTCGGTGACCTCCTCCCGGAGGATCACCGGGCTCCTCGCGGTCCCGTGGACGAAGCGGAAGTGGTGGATGTCGACGGCGTTCTCGACGACGTACTGCGGGTGCACCTGCATGCCGGTGAAGTGCGAGGTGCCGTCGGGCAATGCCGGCTGCAGCATTATCCCGCGCAGGTCGTCGCAGATCTCGGTCACCTCCGGGACGTCGAAGTACGGCGGCCGCCCCAGCTCGTCGTGCCAGAGGAACAACACCTCGTTGCGCTCCACCACCGACCACGAACGGATGCGGCGGGCGGTGTTCGTCCGGTCCTGATAGGGGATGGCGGTGTTGCGTCCCTCGGCGTCCCAGGTCCAGCCGTGGAACGGGCACTGGAGTCCGTCGACGGTGACGCTGCCCCCGTACGCGAGGTTGGCCCCGAGGTGGCGGCAGTACGCATCGAGCACGTGGACCGTGCCCTCCAGATCGCGCCACGCGACGAGGTCCTGACCGAAGTACCGCAGCGGGACGGCTCCACCACTCGGAACGGTGGACGACCACCCGATCTGGAACCACCCCGTCGGACGCATGCTCAAGGTCGTTCGCACAGCTGCCCCTTCTCGTGACGAATCCATCAGTAGAGATTAGACTAGTTGACGTTCTCGTCGAGCAAGACCGTTCGTGAGCCGAACGAACCTCGGTGTGCACCGGGAACAGCCTCAGCAAACCTATTGGCGAAACTGTCAACTCCCGGCTACCGTCGGCGCATGATCGAGGCGATGCGGAGCTCTGCGGAACGTCGTCGGAGGGCCGGATGAACGCCCCCACCGGTTCCGCGGTCGGGCTCGCCCCACCGGTCCAGCACGCCCACTCGACGATGCACTGCAACCTCAACACGCTCGACGGTCCGCGGGCGGTCGCGTTCTACATGGCGGCGTTCGGGGTCGAGCCCCGGATGCGGTCCGTGGAGGATTCCGGGGACGCCACCGCAATGGGCCTGGGATCCGACACGGCCAGCATCACCACGTTCCTGTACGACCGGCGCGGCCCCCGGGCCGCGCCCGCACTCGAGCTCGTCGACTGGTCGCGGCCCGCCACGTCCCGGCCGCGGCCGGGCCAGGCTCCGTCGGGCTTCACCGCCATCGGTTACCGCGTACCCTCGCTGGGCCGGCTCGGCGCGCGGCTCACGGCTCTGGGTCATCCGGCGACCGGAGAGTCGAAGGGCCTGAACGTGCGCGGGCGCACGCTGCCGGGCCTGCACACCACCGACCCGGACGGCGTCCGGGTCGAGGTCGTGGAGGTGCCGCCGGTAGCCGGCGATCCGCAGGCCGACGGCATCCTCTCGCACGCGCGCATGATGTGCACCGATCTCGACCGCACGCTCGGCTGGTACGCCTCGATCGGCTGGACCGAACGGGCGCGGGGGCAGGACGGCGGTGGCGCGTGGGCCTCGCTCGTGCTGCCCGAGGATCCGACGTTCTCGCTGGAGTTCACCGAGGATCCCGGCCGCGGCGACGGCGCGAGCCGGCCGGCGAACACCCAGGGGCTCTACCGGATGGCCCTCGCCGTCGACGACGTGCGCGCCGCCGCCGCGGCACTGGCGGCCGACGGCAGGTGCGGGGAGGTACCGGAACCGGTGACTATTCCGATGCCCGACACCCCGACCGGCGGCTTCACCGTCCTGTTCCTCGCCGACCCGGACGGGGCCGTCGTCGAGTTGGCGGAACGTCCGCGCTCGCAGGTGCGACGCCCCTCCGCTCCGGCCTGAAAGCGGGGCGCCGGCCGGTCCCGCATCCGACTGACGGCCGTCTCGACAGCCCCTCCCATGCCGGCATCGGCAGGGCCGAGGCGCGAGGTAGTAGGCTCCGGGCCCGGCGACGGCCGGCTGGCCCGGGCCGTACCGGTGTTCAAGGAGCACACGTGGATCCCTCCGGGGCGGAGCGACCGCGCAACCGCCGTGGTGAGGGCGAGCGCCTGCGGCACGAGGTGCTGGCCGCGGTCAACCGGTTGCTCGATCGCTGGGGCAGTGACGAGAAGCTCACGATGCGCGCCGTGGCCAAGGAGGTCGGCGTCTCGGCCCCCAGCATCTACCTGCACTTCGCCGACAAGACCGAGCTGGTGTGGGCGGCCCTGTCCGACAAGTACGCCCAGCTCGCCGACCGGATGCACGAGGCCGATCTCGCCGCACTGGGCGACGGTCCCCGCGCCCGGCTCGCCGCGCAGGCCCACGCCTACTGTGCCTTCGCCTTCGAGAACCCCGGGCACTACCGGCTGATGTACGAGGTCCGCCAGCCGGCGGCCGAGCTGGAGCGCATCGGCCAGCACCCGTCCCGTCGCGTCGGAGCGAGCTTCCGCACCGCGCTGGGGCGCTGCGCCGACGCGGGGCTGAGCCTGGCCCTGCCGCCGAACCAGGCCGCTCACACGTTGTGGGCGGCCCTGCACGGGTTCGTCTCGCTGCAGCACAGCCTCGCCCTGCCGACGCCGTTCGAGGCGACCACGGCCCTGGCCGACGGCCTGCTCGACGTACTCGTCGCCCGCGCCAGGGACACCCACCCTGCACACTCCGGCGACCTGCGACTCGAGCAGTACATGAACGAGATCATCACCGACGACGCGCACGAGCTCGCCGGGCCGGACCAGGTCGACGACGTCTGACCGCGCGGATCTCGCGCGCCGCCTCCCCGCTTCCGTTGCGTTGTGAAACAAATCGCACGCGTCCGCGCCCGCGACGGACAGGCCGGAAGGTTAGCGTTGGTCCTGGGTGAACTTAGTTAGGTGATCCCTGGCCGGGTCCTCGGAACCGAGGATCCGGCACCGAACCGACTCCGGGAGGACCTGTGCGCATCACCATCGACGAGGACCGCTGCTGTGCGGCGGGACAGTGCGTGCTCGCCGCGCCGGACGTGTTCGACCAGCGCGACGACGACGGGATCGTGATCCTGCTCGACGCCGCCCCCGGGCCGGACCAGCACGCCGCGGTCCGCGACGCCGCCGCGGCCTGCCCCGCCGCGGCGATCACGGTGGAGGAGTGACCGGCCAGGCACCTGTGGTGGTCGTGGGCGCGTCGGCCGCAGGTGTCGCCGTGGTGGAGACGCTCCGCCGCGAGGGCTTCGACGGGCCGATCTCCCTGATCGGCGCGGAGTCCGAACTGCCCTACGACCGCCCGCCGCTGTCGAAGCGGATGCTGTCCGGGCAGTGGACCGCCGAGCGGACCGTCCTGCGGCCGCGCGCGACGGTCGAGGGCTGGAACACCGATCTGCGGCTCGGGACGCGTGCGGTGCGGGTCGATGCGGCAGCCCGCCGCGTCCTCCTCGACGACGGGGACGAGCTCGCCTACGGCGACCTGGTGATCGCCACGGGCGTCCGGCCCCGCCTGCTGCCCGGCCTCCCGCAGGTGCCGGGCGTCCACGTCCTGCGCACCCTCGCCGACGCCGTCGCCCTGCGCGACGCGCTCACGGACCGACCACGGCTGGTGGTGGTCGGCGCCGGGTTCCTCGGCGCCGAAGCAGCCGCGGTCGCCTGCGAGCTCGGCGCCGACGTCACCCTCGTGTCCGATCTGGAGGCGCCGCTCGCCGACGTGCTCGGGCCGGAGCTCGCCGGGATGCTCCTCGACGAGCACCGGCGCCGCGGGGTGCGGGTGGAGACCGGTGTCCGGGCGGACGAGGTGCTGGTCGCCGACGGACGGACGTGCGGCGTGCGGCTCGTCGACGGACGGATCCTGCCCGCGGACGAGGTCCTCGTCGCCATCGGCGCGGTGCCCGAGACCGGATGGCTCGACGGCAGCGGCGTCCCCGTCGGGAACGGGGTGCTCTGCGACGCCACCTGCTCCGCTGCGCCCGGGGTCTGGGCCGCGGGCGACGTGGCCTCCTGGGAGCACCCCGGGCTGGGCGAGCGGATCCGGCTCGAACACCGGACCAACGCCGGCGAGCAGGGGATGGCGGTGGCGCGCAACCTGTTGGCGGCGCGGGCCGGACGACCGGCCACACCGTTCGCGCCGGTGCCCTACGTCTGGTCCGACCAGTACGACCTGACGATCCAGATCTACGGGCGGCCGCGCCCCGGCGACGCCCTCCGGATCGTCGAGGGCAGCACCGCCGAGCGGTCCCTGGTCGCCCTCCACGGCCGCGACGGCCGGGTCCGCGCCGCGACCGGGATCAACCGGCCACGGCAGACCCGCGCGGCGCGCGCACTGGTCGCCGAGGCCGCGCCCTGGGAGACCGGATCGGCCCCCGAACACGGCGATCGAGAAGGAGTTCCGGCATGACCACAGCAACTCGATCCTCCGCGAGGACGGCAGCCGATCGGCCCGCACCACGGGCCGGTGTGATCGGCCTCGGCATGATCGGCGGGGGTGTGGCGGTCAGCCTCGCGCGGCGCGGTCGCGTCCCCGCGGTGTTCGACGTCCGCCCCGAGGCCGCCGACGCGCTGGCCGGCGTCCCCGACGTGCTCGGCTCGGCGGCCGAGGTCGCCCGGATCAGCGACGTCGTGCTGGTCGCGGTGGTCGACGCGGACCAGGCCCGCACGGTGCTCACCGGTCCGGGCGGGATCCTCGCCGGCGCCGCACCGGGCTCGGTGGTCGTGCTCCTGAGCACCGTGGCGGTGCCGGTGGTGCACGAGCTCGCCGCGCTCTGCGCGGAGCACGGCGTCGACCTGCTCGACTGCGGCGTCACCCCCGGGGACAAGGCCGCGGACAACGGCCTGGTGGCGATCCTCGGCGGGGACGCCGCGGTCGTCGAGCGGGCCCGCCCGGTGCTGGTGGACTTCGCCAAGGAGGTCGTGCACTGCGGACCACTCGGCGCGGGGATGGCCACCAAGATCGCCCGCAACGTCGTGACCTACGGCTGCTGGCGCGCCGTTCACGAGGCGTCGACGCTGGCGGCGGCGCCCGGCGTGGACCCGGCGAAACTGATGACCGTCATCGACAGCGCGGACCCCGACGGGGCCACGCTGCTGTCCTGGCTCCGCATGCGCATCGCGGCGACGCCGCAGGTTCGCGCGCTGGTGGCGCAGGTCGAACGGCTGATGGACAAGGACCTGGCGGCCGCGCAGGACCTCGCGGGCACGCTCGGCGTCGACATCCCTCTCGTCGACGTCGCCCGCAATCACGTCGCCGAGACCCTCGCGATCGAGGAGGCGACCCGATGAGCGACCCGGACGACGCCCGCGAACGCGGCCTCCGCGCGATGGACGCGGTCTACGGGCCCGGTTTCTCCGCGACGATGCCGGACACCCGCAGCCCGATGCTCGACGACACCGTCGGTCACCTGTTCGGCGACATCTGGAGCCGGCCCGGGCTGTCCATCCGGGACCGCCGGCTGCTGACCCTCGGCGCCACCGCGGCGCTGGGGCGCGCCGACCTCATCGAGATCCAGGTGCGCGGCGCGCTCGCCAACGCCGAGCTCACCCCCGCCCAGCTGCGCGAGGCGGTGCTGCACCTGCACTACTACGTCGGCTGGGGCAACGGCACCCAGGTCCACCAGGGCGTCGAGGCCGCGATCGCCGCGGCCGCCGATGCCGCCACCGCCGACACCCGAACCGACAAGACCGAGGGGAGCTCGTCATGAGCGAGTCCGACCTGCCCGTCATGCCCACCACACGCACGACCCTGCTCGACCCCCCCGTCGAGTACGCCGCGCTCCGCGAGGGCGCCCCGATCACCCGCGTCCGCTTCCCGAACGGCCTCGTCGGCTGGCTGGTCACCCGTTTCGAGGAGGGCAGCGCGGTCTTCGCCGACCCGCGGATGAGCGCCCGTCGCCCCCGGCACGACACCCTGGCCGACGACGAGACCTACGACCCGGAGAACCCGGGCGGTGAGCTCGACCCCGGTTTCGTGTTCATGGACGAGCCGGACCACGGCCTGTTCCGCAGGCTGCTGGCCGGCCGCTTCACCCCGAAGTCCGTGCAGAAGAACCTGCAGCCCTACATCGACCGGATCGTCACCGAGCACCTCGACGCGATCGAGGCGGCGCCGAAGCCGGTCGACCTGATCGAGGCGCTCGCGCTGCCGATCCCCTGCCTGGTGATCTGCGAGCTGCTCGGCGTCCCCTACACCGACCGCGACGGGTTCCACCACGCCACCGAGGTGATGATGGACCTGAGCCACACCCAGGAGGAGCGCAACAAGGGCGCCCGCTGGCTGATCGGCTACATCACCGACCTCGTCGCGGCGAAGCGCGCCGACCCGGACTCCACGGGCCTGCTCGCGGACCTGATCCGCGACGCCGACGCGGGTGAGTCCTTCCTGACGGACAAGGACCTGGTCAACATCGGCGTCCTGCTGCTGTTCGCCGGGCACGACACGACGATGTCGATGATCGGGCTCTCCGCGCTCACCCTGCTCACCCACCCGGACCAGCGGGAACGGCTCGCCGGCGAGCCCTCGCAGATCGGGCCGGCGATCGAGGAGCTGCTGCGCTACCTCACGATCGTGCAGTTCGGGCTCGGCCGGGTGGCCCTGGAGGACCTGGAGCTGGGCGGCGCGCAGATCGCGAAGGGCGACCTCGTGGTGGTGGCGATGGCCGCCGCCAACCGGGATCCGCGGGCGTTCCAGGACCCGGACACCCTCGACATCGACCGGAAGATGGCCCGGCACATGGCCTTCGGCTACGGCGTGCACCAGTGCCTGGGCCAGAACATCGCGCGCGCCGAGCTGCGCACGATCCTGCCCGAGCTGCTGCGGCGCTTCCCGGACATGCGCCTCGCCGTCGAACCGGAGCAGGTCCCGATGGATGCGCACGGCACCAACTACGGCGTGCGCAAGCTGCTCGTCACCTGGTAGCAACGCCCGTCCCGGCCGACGCGGTCCGCGCAGCCGGCGGCGAGCAGCCACGGAGCGGCTCCGAAGAGACCCGCCGGGTCGTCCCGGCGGGTCTCCTCCGCCTGTGCGCGTCACCGTGCCGCCGCGGTCGTCACCTGCGGTCGGCCGTCCTGGCGCGATTGCGCTCCATCACGGCGCGCCGTCGCTCCTCCAGCCCGTCGAGCGGTTCCGAGGCTCCACGGGCGATCGTCGTCTCGATCTCCAACGATCGGCCGACGATGCTCTGCGCCCCCTCGGTGTAGATCCGCTTCAGCGCCGTCATCGGCGCAGCCGGCACCTCGGCGATCGCCCGGGCCAGCTCCGTCGCCCGGCTCAGCAGGTCCGCGTGCGGCACCACCTCGGTCACCAGCCCGATCCGCTCGGCGAGCCGGGCGTCGACAAGCTCGCCGGTCATGGACATCCGCCGCGCCCAGGCGGGCCCGACGAGCTGCGGCAGCCGGGCGGTCAGGCCCCCGCCGGGCAGCACACCGACCCGCACGTGGGTGTCGGCGAAGATCGCCCGCTCGGAGCAGACGAGTAGGTCGCAGCCCAGCGCGATCTCCAGGCCGCCGGTGAACGCCGCCCCGTTGACGGCGCCGACGACCGGGGTCCGGCACCCGGCGACCCGGGCCACGCAGTTCTCCTCGTCGAACCGGCGGAAGTACGCTGCCCCCTCCGCCACGGCCTGCTTGAGGTCCACCCCGGCGCAGAAGGCCGGGTCCGCGCCGGTGAGGACGATCGCGCGCACGGTCTCGTCGGCGTCCGCGTCGGACAGCCCCCGATACAGCACGCTGATCAGCTCGCCGTCGAGGGCGTTGCGGGCCTCCGGCCGGTTCAGCGTCAGGACCCGGACGGCGCCGTCGTCCTCGATCCGCAGCACGTCGCTCATGCCGGCACCTCGGTGGTCCGCACCGCGGTGGCGAGCTCGGCCAGCACGGCGGGGTCGGTGTCCTCGCCCTGGTAGAGCGATACGCGGGTGAGCACGTCGCCGTAGCGGCGCCGGAGCTCGCGCCCCGCGGACACCGGGTCGCCGACGATCGCGAACTCGCCGAGGACGTCGTCGTCGATCCGCTCGGTCATCTCGACCCAGCGCCCGGCGCGGGACAGCCCGTGCAGCTCCTCCCCGAGCGCGCCCCACCCGTGCAGCTCCAGCACCGGGTGGTAGGCGGGCGTCGAGGCGTAGAAGGCGATCTGCGCCCGCACCCGCAGCGCGGCGGCGGCGAGCTCCTCCTCCGTCCGGCCGGTGACGACCATCGGCGCGCCCACGACCGCCGGTTCCGGGAGCGTGGTCCCTGCGCGGGCCCGCCCCCGCCGCAGCGCGGGCAGCGTGACCTCGCGCAGGTAGCGCTCGGTGGTGAAGCCGTGGCAGAGGAAGCCGTCCGCGACCTCTCCCGCGACCTCGGTCATCGACTCGCCCACTCCGGCCAGCAGGACCGGCGGGCTGCCGTGCGAGTGCGGCTCGGGCACGAACATCGGCGTCATCAGGGTGTGGGAGGAGAACTCGCCCACGAACTCGAGCGGCCGGTCCTCGTGCCAGCACGCCCAGATCGCGCGCAGGGCCAGCACGTACTCGCGCATCCGGGCGGCCGGGCGGGACCACGGCATCGAGAAGCGGCGGGTGACGTGGGCGCGCACCTGCGTGCCGAGGCCCAGCACGAACCGCCCGCCCGAGAGGGCCTGCAGGTCGTTCGCGAGCACCGCCGTCGACATCGGGTTGCGCGCGAAGGCGACGGCGATCGCGGTGCCGAGCCCGACGCGCTCGGTGGCAGCGGCGGCCAGGGTCAGGGTGAGGAACGGGTCGTGTCGGACCTCGCTCGCCCACACGGCGTCGAAGCCCGCACGCTCCGCCCGCTCCGCCTCCCGGCCCGCGTCACGCGGCCCGCCCGGCGGTAGTACGACATCCAGCTCCATCGGTCCTCCTCGTCGAGAACGTGCACGGTCGATCGATGATCCACAGTGGACTGCGGCGCGCGGCCGGACGTACCGTCGGGGCATGGTCCTGCCGCTCGCCGCCGCCAGCGCGGCTCCGTTGCCCGGCCCGGTCGAGCGGACCCCGGACCGCGCGCCCGGCTCCGCGCGCCGCACCAGCAGCGTGGACATGCTGCGTCCGGGCGGCCTCGGCGATCCGCGGCTGCTCGTGCGGGCGACCGCCCGCGACGTCCTCACCGGCGCGGACGGCGACGTCCGGGTCGCCGACACCGCCCGACTCGACGCCGAGGTGCGCTACGACGGCACCCGCGAGCTCGTCGCGCTCCGGAGCGAGCCGGCACGGCCCGGCACGGCCGGGCTGGTCGGACGGTCCGTCGCCTCGGGGTTCCGGGCCGTCGCCGACGCGACGCTCGCCCCCGGCGACGGCGGCGGGGTCCTCGCGCTGCTGCTCGACGATCTCCCGGTCGCGCTGGTCATCGCCGGCTACGCCCACGCGCTGACGAAGGAGCTGCCGCCCGGCGCCGGGCGCTTCCGTCCGCCGGCCGGCCTGTGCTCGGGCTGGCGGGAGGGCGGGACGATGGTCTCCGCGCTGGAGGCCGGCGGGCCCATGCCTCTGCGCCCGGGCCCCGACGCCCCGGCCGTCTCGCGTGCCGACGATCCCGCCGCGTGGCACGACACGCCCGTCCTGCCGCCGCTCGCCATGCGGCGCCGGCGGCGGATCGACGTCGAGCCGGGGACCGCCGGGATCCGGGTCGACGCGATGTTCCGGGACACCTACGCCGACCCGGACGGCCGGGAGACCGTGCTCCACGAGTACGAGCTGCGGGCGGTGCTCGACCCCGCCGGGCTCGCCGTCCGGGAGATCGTCGCGGAGCCGCGCGTGCTGCCCGCGCCGGAGTGCCCGTTCGCGGCGGAGAGCGTGCTGCGCCTGATCGGGACCCCGGTGGACGCCGTGGCGGAGCAGGTCCGGCGGGACCTGCGCGGGCCGAGCACCTGTACGCACCTCAACGACCTGCTCCGCTCCCTGACGGGCGTCCCGGGGCTGCTCGCGCGGCGCGGGGCCTGAACCCGCGGTCACCGGTCCGAGCCGGTCCAGCCCGTGGGCGGGGGCCCGGACCGGAAGAGCGCCTCCTGCGCGAGGCTCGCCACGAGGGTCCCGTCCGCGGCGTGCACCGTGCCGGAGTACCAGCCGCGCCCGCCCGCGACGACCCGCGGCACGACGTCGACCAGGACCCACTCGTCGAGGCGCGCGGGGCGGTGGAGCCACAGGGAGTGGTCGAGGCTGGGGCCGGTCGCGAAGCGGCCGTCGTGCAGGGCGAGCAGGCCGCTGGACAGGTCCGACAGGTAGGTCAGGACACAGGCGTGCAGGAGCGGGTCGTCCGCCAGGTCGTCGGTGCACCGCGCCCAGAACCGGGTCGGCCACTCCGCGGAAGCGAGCTGTTCCGGCGGCAACCGGCCCTCCATCGAGTGCAGCCGCAGGAGCTCGACGGCGGGCAGCGTCGTCGCGGGCGGGACGGCCGGCGCCGGCTCGACGTCGAGCTCCCTCCCCGCCTCCGGCCGGTGGAACGAGGCCGACAGGGTGAACAGGACCCTGCCCCGTTGCCGCGCCACGACCCGGCGGGCCGAGAACGACCGCCCGTCCCGGTCGCGTTCCACGGCGAACTCCGTCGGTTCGGCCGCCGTCCCGCCCCGGAGGAAGGCGCAGTGCAGCGAGTGGGGCACCCGGTCCGGCGACACGGTGCGCCCGGCCGCCGCCAGGGCCTGCGCCGCGACCTGCCCGCCGTAGAGCATGTGCGGGCCCTCGTCGAACGTGCATCCCGCGACGAAGCGGTCCGGACCCGTCTCCTCGACGGCGAGCAGCGCCGTCAGCGCCGGGTGCTCCGCCGGTGACGGGGGGCCCGGCAGCGCCGTCCCCGCCGGACTCGTAAGCGACATCGTCGAACCGTACACCGAGTCAGAATCTGTCAGCCATAACTTGCGATACCACTGTTGGAAGGCGCGACAGGCGGGTGACGCTGCTGTTAGAGTTCTGCTCCACCAGCGGGCGGCGAGGCTCGTTCCGCGGGCAATGAAGTGTTCCGTCGACGACGAGGAGCCGGCAGTGGTCGCCATCATGAACGGGATCAGGGTGCTCGAGGTGGCGTCCTGGACCTACGTCCCCGTGGCCGGCGGGATCCTCGCCGAGTGGGGTGCGGACGTGCTGAAGGTCGAGCACCCGGAGATGGGTGACCCGCAGCGCGGGCTGGTGACGTCCGGCCTCGTCCCGGCGGGCGGCGTCGCACACATGGTGGAGCTGCCGAACCGGGGCAAGCGGAGCATCGGGCTCGACCTGAAGTCCGCGGAGGGCCGCGAGCTGCTGATGCAGCTCGTCGCCCGGTCGGACGTGTTCCTGACCAACTTCCTGCCCGCGGCGCGGACCAAGCTGCGCATCGACGTCGACGACATCCG
The DNA here is from genome assembly GCF_017876315.1 of Pseudonocardia parietis. Classification (GTDB taxonomy): domain Bacteria; phylum Actinomycetota; class Actinomycetes; order Mycobacteriales; family Pseudonocardiaceae; genus Pseudonocardia; species Pseudonocardia parietis. Next base: position 5,779,847 of record NZ_JAGINU010000001.1, read on the forward strand.
CGCGGCGAACCCGAACATCATCTATGCCCGCGGCTCGGCGCACGGCCAGGAGGGCCCGGACGCGAACCGCGGCGGCTACGACAACTCGACGTTCTGGGCCCGCTCCGGCGCCGCGGACACCGCCAGCCCGGACGAGCTCGGCTACCCCGTCACCCAGCCCGGCGCCGCCTTCGGCGACGTCCTCGGCGGCCTGACGATCGCCGGCGGGATCTCCGCGGCGCTGCTGCACCGCGAGCGCACGGGTGAGGCCCTCACCGTGGACAGCTCGCTGCTGGCGATGGGTGCGTGGGCGATGGGCGCCAGCCTCGCCGCGGCCGCGGCCTTCGGCATCGAGCGGATCCCCCGCTACAACCCGACGGACGCGCCGAACGCACTGGTCAACACCTACCGGACCAAGGACGGCCGGTTCGTCTCGCTCGTCATGCTGGAGTCGGACCGGTTCTGGCCCGAGCTCACCACCGCGCTCGGCAAGCCGGAGCTGATCACGGACGAGCGGTTCGTCGACCACGCGGCCCGGATGCGGAACAACAAGGAGGCCGTGGCGGAGCTCGCCGCGCTGTTCGGCGCGCTGACCTTCGAGGAGGCCCAGCGGGTCCTCGGCAGCGGGCGCGGGGCCTGGGCCCCTGTGCACACCCCGCGCGAGGTCCTCTCGGACCCGCAGGTGCTCGCCAACGGCTACCTCAACGACCTCAAGGACGCCAACGGCACCCCGTTCCAGCTGGTCCCGGCGCCCCTGCTGTTCAACGGCGAGCCCGGGGACACCCGGCGCGCGCCCGGCCACGGCGAGCACACGGACGACGTGCTGGGCGAGCTCGGCCTCGACATGGACCGGATCCTGGAGCTGAAGATCGCCGGAACCGTGCTCTAGGGAGCGCCCGGATTCAGCAGGCCGCGCTCGAGGAACGCGGCCATCGTCTCGACCACCTCGTCCGTGCTCACGGTGCGGGTCCGCACCGTGAGCCCAAGCGGAAGCCGCTCGAGGGCCGCCGCCGCGACGAACACCGCGACCCGCAGGTCGAGCGGGTAGCTGCGCGGGACGTCCGTCAGCAGCACGCCCAGGGCGGCCCGGACCGCGGCGGAGACGGCGTCGGCGTGCGCGAGCGCCTCCGGCGTCGTCACCTGCCGCTCGGTCCACACCTGGACGACCCCGGCGTGCCGGCGGTAGGCCGGGACGTACTCGCGCAGCCATTGCCGCAGGGCCGCGCCGTCGTGCTGCGCGGGCAGCCGGTCGATCAGCCCCCGCAGCTCGACGTGCGCCTCCTCGGCGAGCACCGACAGCAGGTCGGCCTTGTCGGTGAAGTACTTGTAGACCGTGCCGCGCGCGACCCCCGCCGCCGTGGCGATGTCGTCGACGCTGGTGGACGGGTACCCCTGCTCGGCGAAGGTCCGTGCGGCGGCGTCCAGGAGGTCCCGGACGGTCCGCCGCACCCGGGCGCTGCGGCCGGCGAACCGGTCGGCCGCCGGCGGCGGTGACGCGACCGGCTTCGCGACCGGCGGGGCCGCGACGGCGCCCTGGCTCGCGAGGACCTCCGGCGGCGTCCCGGGGAACAGCACCAGCTGCACCACGACGGCGAGGCTGTCGAGCAGCACGTCGTCCGACGGCCCCGAGGCCGCGGCGGTCCCCGCCCGCCGGAACGCGTTGACCCGGTGGACGACGAGCATCACCGCGGCCGCGAGGTCGACGCCGGGCGGCCCCTCGAAACCGGACGAGTCGAGCCGGGCGCCGATCCGGCTGGCGTAGGCGTCGACGAAGCCCGCGACGGTCGGCCGGTAGGCCGTCTCCGTCGAGTCCAGCTGCGCCCACTGGGCGAACATCGTCGAGTACCTGTCGTAGACCCAGGCCCACTCGCCCAGCCACCAGTGCAGGTTGTCGAAGCCCTGGGCGGCCGGGCCGAGCGGGCCGAGCCGGCGGACGACGCGCATCAGCGCCGCGCCGCACTCCTCGAGGAGCTCGCCGAAGAGCTCCTCCTTGCTGGCGAAGTACTGGTAGAGCGTGGCGCGCGAGGTGTCCGCGGCCTTCGCGATGTCGTCGACCGAGATCGTCTGCAACCCCTGGCGCGCGATCAGCTCGAGCGAGACGTCCAGGATGTGCTGCCGGGTCCGGCCGCCCCGCTCGCCGACGACCGGGCTGTGCGGGCCGTAGCTCGCACGCCGGAGCACCTCGTCCTGCGCCACGGCCCTACTGTAGTTCCGGGCCGGACCCGGCCGGCCGGGCCGGGGTCAGCCGTCGCGGCGCAGCAGCAGGCAGCCCGCCTCCGGGCCGCCGCCGATCCCCACGGCCGCGATCTCCACGTCCTTCGGGATCTGCCGCTCCCCCGCCTCGCCCCAGAGCTGCAGGCAGGCCTCGTGCAGGAAGCCGTAGCCGTGCAGACGCCCGGCGGACAGCTGCCCGCCGTGGGTGTTGATCGGCAGCTCGCCGTCGAGGGCGTACCGGGCGGTCTCCTCGAGGAACGGCCCGGCCTCACCGTGCTTGCAGAACCCGAGGGCCTCGATCCACTGCAGACAGAGGTAGCTGAACCCGTCGTAGAGCTCGGCGAAGTCGACGTCCGCCGGGGTCAGCGAGGTCTGTTCCCACATGTGGTGCGCGGAGTCGTGCGCGGCCATCGTCGTCAGGTCGACGCGCTGGTCCCAGGTGTGCCGCTCGTAGAGGCCCGAGCCCGCGGCCTCGATCGCGATCGGCGCCCGGCCGGACTCTGCGGCGGCGTCCCGGCGGGACAGGATGATCGCGGTGGCGCCGTCGCACGGGACGTCGCAGTCGTAGAGCCCGAACGGGTAGGAGATCAGCCGCGCGGACAGGTAGTCGTCCATCGTCATCGGGTCGCGATAGATCGCCTTGGGGTTGCGGGCCGCGTTGCGCCGGCCGTTCAGCGGGATCTGCCCGAGCTGCTCCCTGGTCAGGCCGAACTCGTGCATGTAGCGCATGGCGTACAGCGCGATCCAGTTCGCGGGGGACGCCGCGCCGAAGGGCATCCGGAACTCGGCGTGCCCGCCGGCCCGCATCTGCTTGCCCGTCAGCGCGGCCGCTCTGCCCTGCGCCTGCGCGGTCGACTCGAAGACGCTGCGGAAGCACAGGACGTGGGTGGCGCGGCCGGTGGCGATCGCGGAGGCGGCGTCCATCAGGGTGCCCGCCTGTCCCGGCGTCTCCACCCCGCTCAGTGCCCAGGTGGTGCGCAGGCCGAGCGCGTCGCGGACCTCGTGCGTGGTGGCGCCGACGAACCCGCCCTCCGCGACCACCGGGCCGGGGTAGCTGGCCACGCCGTCGATGTCCGCCGGATCCAGGCCGGCGTGGGCGATCGCCTCCAGCGCCGCGTCCAGGGCGAGGTCGACGCCGCCGCGGCCGAGCTTGCGCCCGACGTCCGACTGGCCGATCCCGGTGATGACGACCTTGTCGTCGACGAAGCTCATGACGCCTGTCCTCCGGTGCTCGTGGGCCGGAACACCGGGACCCACACGTCGTCGTGGTGCTCGAAGTCGACCTCGACGTCCATCCCGATCCGCACGTCCGCCGGGTCGCAGTCGACGATCTGCGTGGTCAGCCGGGTGTCCGGCTCCTCCGCCAGCTCGACGAGCCCGACGACGTAGGGCACCGGGAACGCCTCGCCGAACCACGGGTGGTGGTTGAGCGTGTAGCTGGCCAGCGTCGCGCGCCCGGACACCGCCTCGGGGGCGACGTCACGGCTGCGGCACCGGAAACAGGCCGGGGCCGGTGGATGGAACCAGCGGGAGCAGGCGTGGCAGCGGTGGATCCGCAGTTCGCCGTCGGCGCCCCCGGTCCAGAACGCCGCGGAGTCCGCCGTGACCTCCGGCAGCATGCGGAAAGCGGGTCGCGTCATCGCCCATCCCCTCTCGGTACCGGCACCGACGCCGGACCAACACTTCGTCAGAAACTATCCCTCCACACCATCCTCTGACAACGCCCGGCCTGCACCGAGTTGGAAACTCCGAGTTGAACGCTGTTGTCAGAATTGCGGCCGACGACCTACACTCCGGACACCGGCGGCGAGGCACGGTCCTGGGTCCGCCCCGCCGGACGTCATCTGCGAGGAGCCACCATGCCCGAAGCCGTCGTCGTCTCCGCGTGCCGCACCGCCATCGGCACCTTCCGCAAGGGGACGCTGGCCGACACCAGCGCGTTCGACCTGGCCCACACCGTCGTCGAGGCGTCGGTGAAGCGCAGCGGCCTGGCCGCGGGCGACGTCGACGACCTCGTCCTCGGCGAGGTCATGTACGGCGGCGGGGACATCGCGCGGCACGCCGCGGTCACCGCCGGCCTGGTCGACGTCCCCGGCGTCGCGCTCAACCGGCACTGCGCCTCCGGGCTCACCGCCGTCGCCATGGGCGCGGGCAGCATCCGCGCCGGGATGGACGACGTGGTGATCGCGGGCGGCGTCGAGTCCCGCTCCACCGCGCCGGTCGCGCGCTTCCGGCAGCCCGGCACGGACACCTGGGACGAGGCCTGGATGTCCCCCTCGCACCCGGACCGGGCCGACGCCCCGAACAAGGACATGTCGATCACCGTCGGGTGGAACGCCGCCAAGGCCGCGAACGTCACGCGCGAGGAGATGGACGCCTGGGCGTTCCGCTCGCACCAGCGCGCCGTCCGCGCCATCGACGAGGGCCGGTTCACCGACGAGATCGTGCCGATGAAGGTGCGTCGCGCGGACGGCACCGAGACCGTCTTCGAGGTCGACGAGCACCCGCGCCGGGACACCACGATGGAGCGGCTGGCCGGGCTGAAGGTCCTGCACCCCGAGATCGACGGCTTCAGCATCACCGCCGGCAACAGCTCCGGCATCAACGACGCGGCCGCCGCCGTCACACTGACCTCGGACCGCGCCGCCACCGAGCGCGGGCTGACCCCGCTGGCCGTGGTCCGCTCCTGGGCATCGGTCGGGATCGACCCGGGCGAGACGGGGCTGGCCCCGGTCCGGGCCATCCCGAAGGCGCTGCGCCGGGCCGGGCTGACCGTCGGCGACGTCGACCTCTTCGAGATCAACGAGGCCTTCGCGGCGATGTGCGTCGCCACCACCCGGATCCTCGAGATCGACGAGGAGATCGTCAACGTCAGCGGCAGCGGGTGCAGCCTCGGCCACCCGGTCGCGGCCACCGGCGCCCGGATGGTCACCACGCTCGTCCACGAGCTGCGCCGCCGTGGCGGCGGGATCGCCGTCGCCGCGATGTGCGCCGGCGGCGGCATGGGCTCGGCGATGGTGCTGGAGGTGGCGGCGCCGTGACCACCCCCACTCCGACGACCACCGACGCGCCGGTGCTCGTCGAGCGCCGCGGCGCCGTCACCGTCGTGACGATCAACCGCCCGCACGCCGCCAACTCCCTCGACGGCCCGACGATGTCCGGCCTCGGCCGCGCGTTCGCCGAGGCCGAGTCGGACGACGCCGTCTCGGTGGTCGTGCTCACCGCCGCCGGGGACCGCATCTTCTGCGCGGGCATGGACCTGAAGGCGTTCCTGGCGGGCGGGATGGAGGTCGACGGCCCCGGCCTCGACGTGCTCACCGCCCGCGTCTACCCGAAGCCCGTCGTCGCCGCGATCAACGGCACCGCGGTCGGCGGCGGCCTGGAGCTCGCCCTGGCGTGCGACCTGCTCGTCGCCTCGGAGAAGGCGAAGTTCGGCCTGCCGGAGGTGTCCCGCGGGCTGATCGCCGCCGGCGGCGGCACCCGGCTCCCCCGCCGGATCCCGCTCGCCCACGCCCTGGAGCTCGGCCTGACCGGGGAGCCGGTCGGCGCCGAGCGGGTACGCGAGATGGGCCTGGTCAACCGGGTCGTCCCGGCGGCGGAGGTGCTGCCGACCGCCCTGGCCCTCGCCGAGCGGATAGCGGCCAACGGGCCGCTCGCCCTGCGCGTCACCAAGGAGCTCATGTACGCCGAGATCGGCGACCCGGACCGCGAGGCGCTCGCGGCGGCGGTCAAGCCGGTCTTCGACAGCGCCGACGCCCGCGAGGGGGCCCGCGCCTTCGCCGAGAAGCGGGCGCCTCGCTGGACCGGTCGCTGAACCCACGCCCGCCCGATCGAGTCGAGTCGCAGGAGACACGCAGATGCACCTCGGGATGCTCCTCGAGATGGCCGTCGACGGCATGGCCGAGCGCGTGGCGCTCGGGCCCCGCGCGGACGGCCTGACCTTCGCCGAGTTCGGTGCCCGGGCCCGCCGGGTCGGCGCGCTGCTCGCGGCGCAGGAGGGTGAACGGGTCGGGCTGGTCGACCTCAACTCCGACGCCGTCCCGCTGACCCTGTTCGGCGCCGCGCTGGCCGGCAAGCCCTACGTCCCGGTCAACTACCGGCTCACCGACGCCCAGCTCGGCGCGATCGTGCGCCGGATGGCCCCCGCCACCGTGATCGTCGGCGAGGGGGTCGCGGAGCGGATCGGGCCCGTCGAGGGCATCACGCTGGTGCAGCGCAAGGAGCTCCTCGACGTCGCCGAGGACCCGAACGCCCCGCAGGCCGACGGCACGGACGGCGACCCGGACGACATCGCGGTCCTGCTGTTCACCAGCGGCACGACCGGCGAGCCCAAGGCCGCGGTCCTGCGGCACCGCAACCTCACCGCGTACATCCTGTCGTCGGTCGAGTACGCCGGCTCCGCCGAGACCGACGCGTCGCTGGTCAGCGTGCCGCCCTACCACATCGCGGGGGTGTCCGCGGTGCTGTCGAACACCTACTCCGGACGCCGCGTGCTGCGGATGGAGTCGTTCGACCCGCGCGGCTGGGTGGAACTCGCCCGGGCCGAGGACGTCACGCACGCGATGGTCGTGCCGACGATGCTCAACCGGATCCTGGACGTCGTCGAGGCGGACGTCGCGACGGGTGGCGTCGGCCTGCCGTCGCTGCGGTCGCTGTCCTACGGCGGGGGCCCCATGCCCGCCGCGGTGATCGAGCGGGCGCTGCGCGTGCTGCCCGAGGTCGGCTTCGTCAACGCCTACGGCCTGACCGAGACCTCCAGCACGATCGCGGTGCTCGGACCCGAGGACCACCGCGCCGCGTTCGCGTCCGACGACCCCGCCGTCCGCGCCCGGCTCGGCTCGGTCGGGCAGCCCCTCCCGTCGCTCGAGGTCTCCGTCCGGGACGTCGACGGCGTCGAGGTCGGCCCCGGGACCCGCGGCGAGATCTGGGTCCGCGGGGAGCAGGTGTCCGGGGAGTACCTGAGCCACCGCGGCACCAACGCGGACGGCTGGTTCACCACCCGGGACGCCGGGATGCTCGACGACGAGGGGTACCTGTTCGTCTACGGGCGCCTCGACGACGTGATCGTCCGCGGCGGGGAGAACCTCTCCCCCGGCGAGATCGAATCCGTCCTGCTCGAACACCCCGCCGTCGCCGAGGCCGCCGTGTTCGGCGTGCCGGACCGGGAGTGGGGCGAGAAGGTCGTCGCCGCCGTCGTGCTCGAGCCCGGGGCCGAGGCGACGGAGCTCGCGCTACGGGATCACGTCCGGGCACGGCTGCGGTCCACCCGGACGCCCGAGCACATCCAGCTGCGGACCACGCTGCCCTACACGGAGACCGGGAAGCTGCTGCGCCGGACGCTGCGGGGCGAGCTGAGCGCGGTGCTCGGCCCCGACGGTGGCTGAGAGCGGCGGCGCCGGCCCGCTCGGCGGCGTCCGCGTCGTCGAGCTGGCCGGGATGGGCCCCGGCCCGCACGCCGCGCTGCTCCTGGCCGACCTGGGCGCGGACGTGGTGCGCGTCGACCGGCCGGGCGGCGCGGGCGGCCGATCCCCGCGCGGGCGCACCGTCGTCGAGGCCGATCTGAAGTCCGGGACCGGCCGCGAGACCGTGCTGTCGCTGGTGGAGCGGGCGGACGTGCTCGTCGAGGGGTTCCGGCCGGGCGTCACCGAGCGGCTCGGGCTCGGGCCCACGGAGTGCGCGGCCCGCAACCCGCGGCTCGTGTACGCGCGGATGACCGGATGGGGACAGGACGGTCCCCTCGCCCCGCGCGCCGGACACGACATCAACTACATCTCGGTGACCGGCGTCCTGGACGCGATCGGCCGCGCCGGGGCCCCGCCGACGGTCCCGCTGAACCTCGTCGGAGACTTCGGCGGCGGCTCGACCTATCTCGCGATCGGCGTGCTGGCCGCGCTGCTGGAGCGCGAGCGGTCCGGGCGCGGGCAGGTGGTCGACGCCGCGATCGTCGACGGCGCGTCGCATCTGGCGTCCGCGATCTGGTCGCTGCGCGGCGCCGGGCGCTGGGCCGGGGACCGCGGCACGAACCGGCTGGACTCCGGCGCACCGTTCTACGACGTCTACCGCACCGCCGACGGCGGGTACATGGCCGTCGGGGCGCTGGAGCCGCAGTTCTACGCGCTGCTGCTCAAGGGCCTCGGCCTCGACCCCGCCACCCTGCCGCCGCAGGACGACCGGGCCGGGTGGCCCGTCCTGCGCGGCGCGTTCGCCGAGGCCTTCGCGTCCCGGACCCGCGCGGAGTGGACCACGGTCTTCGCCGACGTCGACGCGTGCGTCACCCCCGTCCTGCCCTTCGCCGAGGTCCCGGAGCATCCGCACGTCGCCGCCCGCGGCACCGTCCTGGACGTCGACGGGACGGTGCAGCCCGCCCCGGCACCCCGCTTCTCCCGGACCCCGGCCGCGCGTCCCCGCGCACCCCGCCCCGACCCCGTCGACGCCGGCGCCGTGCTCACGGCATGGGCCGCACGAGGAGCCCACGCATGATCGACGACCTGGACGACCTCCCCACCGGCGCCTGGGAGCTGCCCGAGGAGTTCGTGCTGCTCCGGGACACGGTCCGCAAGTTCGTCGAGACCGAGATCCGGCCGCTGGAGGAATCGCTGCCGCACGACACGGCCGGCGCGCCGGGCCCACAGCTCGCGATCCTGCAGCAGAAGGCGCGGGACATGGGGCTCTGGGCGCTGGCCACCCCGCGGGAGTACGGGGGCGCCGGGCTGAGCGTGCTCGGCCAGGTCGTCGTCGCGGAGGAGGCCGCGAAGTGCCGGATGGGCGCGTTCTTCCCCGCCGGCGGCGCGTTCGGCGGGAACCCGCCCAACGTGATGTACAAGGCGTCGGCCGAGCAGTTCGACCGCTACGCGCGGCCCGTCATTGAGGGCCGGATGTCGAAGGCCTACACCGCGATCAGCGAGGCGACCGGGGGGTCGGACCCCGCCCGGGCCATCCGGTGCCGCGCGGTTCGCGACGGCGACGACTACGTCCTCAACGGCACCAAGCTCTGGACCTCGCACGCCGGGACCGCGGACTGGGGCGTTGTCTACGCGCGCACCGGAGACGGCGGTGAGCGGGACGGGATCAGCTGCTTCATCGTCGAGCGGGACACCCCGGGCCTGACGATGACGCCGATCGGCGTCATGAACTCCTTCTCCCCCTACGAGCTGCACTTCTCCGACGCACGCATCCCGGCCGCCAACCGGATCGGGGCGGAGGGTGCCGGGTTCACCTTGGCCAGCGACTTCCTCGTGCACGGCCGGATCGTCTACGCGGCGGGCCCGATCGGCATCGCGCAGTACGCGCTGGACCTCGCGATCGACTGGGTGAAGCAGCGTCAGGTCTTCGGCACGCCGCTCGCGGACAAGCAGGGCATCCAGTTCATGGTCGCGGACAGCGAGATCGAGCTCCGCGCCGCACGGCTGCTGATGTACCAGGCGGCCTGGAACGCGGACCTCGGCAAGGACGTGAAGGTCGACGCCTCGGTGAGCAAGGTGTTCGGCACCGAGACCGCGTTCCGCGTCGTGGACCGCTGTGTGCAGATGTTCGGCGCGATGGGCCTGTCCCAGGAGATGCCGCTGGAGCGCTGGTTCCGCGACCTGCGGGTGAAGCTGCTCGGCGAGGGCGCCTCCGAGGTGCAGCGCATGGTGATCGCGCGGCGGTTGCTGCGATGACGCGGCGCGAGCTCGAGGTCCCTGCGCTCGACGTGACCGGGCTGGTGCACGTCAACCATCTCGTCGACGACTTCGAGGGGACGGCCGCGCGCTACGCCGCCGCGTTCGGGGCGCGGGAGTACTGGCGCGGTTACGACGAGGAGCAGAACCGGGACGCGAACCTCTCGGTGATCGGCGAGCTGTGCGTCGAGCTCTACGCGCCGCGGGACCGGACGTCCCTGCTCGGGGCGTCGCTACAGCGCTTCGGGCCAGGGTGGCACTCCTTCGAGTGGCAGGTCCCGGACCTGGCGGCGGCGAAGGCCGCGCTCGACGCCCGCGGCGTCCGGGTCACGACCTACCGCCCCGGCGAGTTCCTCATGACCCATCCGGCGGACTGCCACGGGATGCTGCTCGAGCTCTGCCCCCTGGACATGCCGAACGACCCCCGCCTGGAGCCGGGATGGAGCGCGGAGCCGTGGCGCGCCCACCCGCTCGGGGTGGCCGGGCTGACCGCGATCTCGGTGGCCGTGCGGGACCGGGAGGCCGCGACCGCCTGGCTCGTCGATCTCGTGGAGGGGGCGGAGGTGCTCTCCACCGAGCCCCGCACCGAGGCGGACGCGACCCGGGTGCGGGTGGCGGACCACGTCGTCGAGCTGGTCGGGTCCCGCACCCCGGACGGCCCGGTGGCCGCGTACATCGGGCGCTGGGGCCAGCGGCTGCGGTCCGTCGAGCTCCGCGTCCTCGATCTCGACCGCGCGGCGAAGCACCTCGCGGACCAGGGGCTGGGCGTCGTCCCGGGCAGCCGCGACGGCGCGATCGCGGTGTCCGCGGAGGACATGGCCGGGGTCCGCTGAGTGATCAGCGGCCGGGGGGGTGTGTGCCGCGGTGGAGCGCCCGGCGTCCCTTTCCGGTGATCACGAGAACCCAGGCGGCTCAGGTCCCCCTTCCGGTGATCTCTAGTGCCCGGCCGGGCCGTCCTCCGGGAGGCCGCGGTAGCGCCGCGCGCTCGCCAGCTGCGGGACGTGGTTCGTGTCGTACTGCTCGATCCACTCCCGCGGGAGCCGCTTCCAGGCCTCGCCGACCCGCAGCTTCTCGCCCGTGCCGAACCGCTCGGAGCCGACGACATCGCCCACGAACAGGGTGCTCTCGTCCATGTCCAGGGTCTTCACGACGCGGGCCTCGACGTAGCAGAGGGTGTCGAGCAGGATCGGCGCGCCGGTGACGCCCGGCTTGGTCCGGAACCGCGAGAGCTTGTCGCCGTCCCGGCCCGAGCTGCCGCCCAGCCCCTTGAGGATCTCCAGCGAGTCCTCCAGGGCCTCCTCCGGGGCCGCCGCCAGCAGGTGCATGACGAAGACACCGGAGTTGAGGACCATGTCGTGCGTCTTGTTGTACTTCGTCAGGCTGATCGTCGCGCGGGGTGCCTCGGGGACGATGCTGGCCGCGCCCGCGGACAGCGAGATGAGGCCGTTCACCTCGTCGCCGTCGATCGTCGTGACGGCAACCGGAAAGGGCCGCAGACCGGACAGCGCGTAGTTCGCCGCATCGAGATCAACTGACATGTCCACTCCCAGACCACACGACTGCGGGGTCGAGACAGACCCCGGGAAACCATTCTTCTGACATTATGTACACGAATAAAAACACAGGTCAACGTTGCGCGTCAACGGTTCAGTGAATCGGCTTCTGACGATCTGGTCAGGACGTGACGGACGGGCGCGCGACGTGGCCGTTCAGCAGCCCGCGCATGATCGCGTCCAGCATGAGGTCCACGATCGCGTCGTTCGACGCGTCCCGACCCGTCTCGAGCACGGCGTCGGGCATCCGGTCCAGCACCGCGACGAACACCCCCGCCGCGACGTCCAGATCCAGCGGGTAGTCCCGTTCGACCTGCATCAACAGCCGCACCGCCGCCGCGTGCACCGCCGAGTTGCTCCGCTCGGCCGCGGCGACGAGACCGGGATCGGTGAGCCCGCCCTCCACCCAGGACCGGAAGACGCCGACATAGTGGCGATGGAACGGCACGAAGTCCGCCAGCCACGCGCGCAGGGCCGCGCGGTCCGCGGCCTCCTCCCCCGTGAGCTCCAGGGCCGCGAGCCGTTCGGCCAGCCCGGCGGAGATCACGCGCGCCTCGGTCGACAGCCTCCTGAGCAGGTCCAGCTTGTCGTCGAAGTACTTGTAGAAGGTCGCGCGGGCGAACCCCGCCTCGGTGACGAGGTCATCGACCCCGGTGCCGTGGTACCCGCGTTCGGCGAACAGTCGGGCGCCGGCGGCGACGATGTCCCCGACCGTCGCGGCCGCCCGGGCACTCAGCTCCGGAGCCGGCGTGATCTCGACGGGATCGGCCACCGGGCGCAGCGCGGGGCGCGACCTCACCGGCGGGAGCTGGACGAACACCTCGGACGGCGTGTCCGGGAACAACATCAGCTGCATCGCCACGGCGAGGCCGTCCGTGGCCTCGTCCAGCGACGGGAGGGGAACGTTGCCGCGGTGGCGGAAGTAGTTGAACCGGTGCACCAGGCTGGTCAACGCCAGCGAGGCGGAGTCCGGGTCCATGTCCTCGACCCCGCTCGACGCCAGCCTGGACGCGATCCGCGCGTTGTAGGAGCGGACGAAGCCCAGCACCATCGGCTGCACCGCGGTCCCCGGCGTGTCGATGTTGGCCCACTGCACGAACATCGTGGCGTAGCGGTCGTACACCCAGGCCCAGTCGCCCAGCCACCAGTGCAGGTTGTCGAACCCCTCGGCGGTCGGCCCGAGCGGGCCGAGCCGGCGCACCACCCGCATCAGGGCGGCGCCGCACTCGTCGAGGAGTTCGACGAAGATCTGCTCCTTGCTCCCGAAGTACTGGTAGAGCGTGGCCCGCGAGGTGCCGGCGGCCTTCGCGATGCTCTCCACCGACGTCCCGTGGAAGCCGTGGGTCTCGAACAGCTTCAGCGTCTCGGCGACGATCCGCTGGCGTGTCTGCGCACCACGACGGCCGACCACCGGGCTCGAGGGCCAGTAGCCGTCACGTCGCAGGATCTCGCCGTCTGACACGTTGTCCATAGTAGGCGTCCAGGCCGGTCCGGGCCTCGTGGGCCGGGGTCCGCGGGGCGCGCCGCCCCTGGTCGTCGACACGACGATCAGGAGGGCAGCAGGAAGTCCGCGGTGGCCATGAGCGCCGTGCGCTCGCCGCCGACCGCCGCGGTGAGCGACACCGTGACGAGCCGGCCCTCGGGCCCGGGCTGCACGGCGGTCACGACGCCGGAGCAGGTGAGCACGTCGCCCGGGTAGACCTGGTCCCGGAACCGGACCCCGAAGCGGCGCACGTTCTCCGCGCCGAGCCAGTCCACCGCGTACCCGGCCAGCAGGGCCGCGACGTGCATACCCTGCGAGAACACCGACGGGTAGCCGGCCGAGCGGGCCATCGCGTCGTCGTAGTGCATGGGGTTCAGGTCGCCCGAGGCGCCCGAGTACCGGACGAACATCCGGGTCGTCAGGGGCCCGTACTCCGCGGCAGGGGCCTGCGACCCGACCTCGACCTCCGCCAGCTGAGTGCTCACGACTTCCCCCCGGCCGCCGGCGCCGCGGCCCGCTCGATGAAGGTGCCCCGCGCCTCGGCGACCAGCACGCCGTCGAGGTCCCGGAACTCGGTCACGACGACGCAGAAGTTCATCTCGCCGCCCCGCTTGCCGGGCTTCGAGTAGCGGTCCTCCACGCGTTCGACGGCGCGGAGCTCCTGCCCGGCGCGCGGCGGCGGCCCGTGGAAGACGTACTCCTGCTCGCCGTGCAGCAGCCGCCGGCGGTCGAAGCCCACCTCGACCCTGGCCTCGTCGGGCCGCCACAGCGCCGCGCTCGCCAGGAACGTCGGCGGCACGACCGCGTCGGGCCCCCGGTAGGCCGGGTCCTCGCTCTGCATGGCGGCCGCGAACTCGGCGATCTTGCCGCGCTCGACGACGACCTCGAACTCCGCCCCGCGGGCACCGACGGGTGCTGCCTCGCTCATCGACTCTCCTTCGGTCCCAGTGCGGTGACACGCTACGTCAGAAAGCCGACAGGGTCCACGACCACTCACCCCTCTGTGCTGCTTGCCAATTGGTAGACATGTTGTCAGAATAATCGGGTCCAGCCGTCGCGGCGCCGCGAGCACCGCCCGGTTCGCCAGTGCGGTGCCAGGCACCGCGGAGCGGGAAGAGCTGCCACGTGCGGATCCACGACGATCTCCTCATCGGCGGGCGACGGCGCGCGCCCGAGGGCGGCCGGACCCTCGAGGTCCGATCCCCCGCCACCGAGCAGCTCGTGGGCCGGGTGCCCGAGGCCGGTCCGGCCGACGTCGACGCCGCGGTGACCGCCGCGCGCCGCGCGCTGGAGGCGGGGCCCTGGCCCCGCACGGCCCCGGCGGAGCGCGGCGAGGTGCTGGGCCGGCTCGGGAAGCTGCTGCGCGGACGCACCGAGGAGCTCGCCACCCTCATCTCCGACGAGGTCGGCTCCCCCCGACGCTGGGCGGTCACGGGGCAGGTCGGCACGGCGCTCGGGGTGCTGCACGTGCACCGCGGGATCGCCGGCTCCTACCCGTGGGAGGAGACCCGACCGTCGCTCATGGGCGGTTCGGTGCGGGTCCGCCGGCTGCCCGTCGGGGTCGTCGGCGCGATCGTGCCCTGGAACGCGCCGCTGTTCACCGCGGTGCTGAAGGTGGCGCCCGCCCTGCTCGCCGGATGTCCGGTGATCCTCAAGCCCTCCCCGGAGGCCCCGCTCTCCGCGTTCGTCCTGGCCGAGGCCGCGGCGGAGGCCGGTCTGCCGGACGGGGTGCTGACCGTCCTCCCCGCGGGCCCGGAGGGCAGCGAGCACCTGGTCCGGCACCCGGGGGTGGACGCGGTCAGCTTCACCGGCTCGACCGCCGTCGGCACCCGGATCGGCGAACTCTGCGCCCGCGACGTGCGACGCTGCACCCTCGAGCTCGGCGGCAAATCCGCCGCCGTCCTGCTCGACGACGTCGAGCTCACCGACCGCGTCGTCCGCGAGCTGGTGGACGGCGCGATGGCCAACAGCGGCCAGATCTGCATCGCCCAGACGAGGATCCTCGTCCCGCGCTCCCGGCACGCCGAGATCGTCGAGGCGCTCGGCGAGGCCGTCGGCCGGCTGCGCGTCGGGGATCCCGCGGCCGAGGACACCGACCTCGGACCGGTGATCTCCGCGGCCGCGCGGGACCGGATCGAGCGCGCCGTCGACGCGGCGCGCGCGGACGGGGCCCGGATCGTCGCCGGGGGCGGGCGTCCGGACCTGCCGGTGGGCCACTACCTGCGGCCGACGCTGATCACCGACGTGGACCCGGCCGCCCCCATCGCGCAGGACGAGCTCTTCGGCCCGGTCGCCGTCGTCCTGCCCTACGACGACGAGGACGACGCGGTCCGGATCGCGAACTCGACGCAGTACGGGCTCGCGGGGAGCGTCTGGACCGCCGACACCGCCCGCGGAGAGGCCGTCGCAGGCAGGCTCGTCGCGGGCTCGGTCGCGGTCAACTCGTCGGCCGCGATGGACCTCGGCAGCCCCTTCGGCGGGATGCGCCGCTCCGGCCTCGGCCGCGAGGGCGGCCCCGAGGGCGTCACCGCCTTCGTCGAACACCAGTCGATCGTCGTCCCGCCCGCCGCCTGAGCGCGGACGGACAGGCGACCCCGAGCACTACCGGCACAGGAGGAAAACGGACCGTGGAGACACTGGCAGCGGTGCTCTGGGAGCGCGACGCGCCCTGGTCGGTCGAGACCATCGAGCTCGACCCACCGGGCCCCGAGGAGGTCCAGGTCGAGCTGCACGCCTCCGGGATGTGCCACTCCGACGAGCACATCGTCACCGGCGACATGCCCTTCCACCTGCCGTGCATCGGCGGGCACGAGGGCGCCGGGATCGTGCAGGCCGTCGGGTCGAAGGTCACCTCGGTGCAGCCCGGGGACCACGTCGTCTTCGGCTTCACGCCCTCGTGCGGGCGGTGTCCCTCCTGCTCGACGGGACACCAGAGCCTGTGCGACCTCGGCGCCCGGCTCTACACCGGCCGGCAGATCTCCGACGGCACCGCGCGCCACCACGGCCGGGGCCAGGACATCGCCACGGCCTGCCTGGTCGGCTCCTTCGCCCACCACACCGTGGTGCACGAGGCCAGCTGCATCCGGATCGACCCGTCGGTCCCGCTGGACCGGGCCTGCCTGCTGGGCTGCGGGTTCGTCACCGGCTGGGGCTCGGCGGTCTACGCCGCGGACGTCCGGCCCGGTGACACCGTGGTCGTGGCGGGGGTCGGCGGCATCGGCGCGGCCGCCATCCAGGGCGCGAAGCTCGCCGGCGCCCGGGTGATCGTGGCGCTGGACCCTGCTGCCTCCAAGAAGGAGCAGGCGCTCGCGATGGGCGCCACGCACGTCGCGACGTCCTGGGAGGAGGCCCCGGGCGTCGTCGCCGAGGCCACCTGGAACCGGGGCGTGGACAAGTTCATCTGCACGATGGGCCGCGGCGACGGCAAGCTCGTCCGCAAGGCGCTCGCGATGACCGCCAAGCGGGGCCGGATGGTCGTCACCAACATCCACCCGGCCGGCGAGCGCGAGGTCGCCGTCAACTTCATGGACCTGACGCTGTCCGAGAAGCAGATCGTCGGCACCCTCTACGGCTCGGCGAACCCGCGCGCGGACATCCCCAAGCTGCTCGAGCTGTGGTCGGCCGGCCTGGTCGACCTCGACGCCGTGGTCTCCCGGACGTACGCGCTCGAGGACATCAACGACGGCTACGCCGACATGCGTACCGGCAACTTCCTGCGCGGGGTCCTCCGGTACCCCGCGGCCGGCTGAGAGGCGGGATCTACAGAGATGACCAGTACGGAGATCAGCAAGCCGGGCGACGAGCTCGACGACCTGACCTGGTGGACCCGCCCCGTCGAGGAGCGCGACGCGGTGTTCGCGCGGCTCCGCGCCGAGGACCCGCGGCCCTACGTGCTCGAGCGGGACCTCGCAGGCGAGCCCCGCGGCGGCGGCTTCTGGGCGCTGACCCGCTACGACGACGTGTGGGAGGTCAGCCGCCGGCCCGACGACTTCTCCTCCGGGCAGGGCACCACGATCTTCGACCAGCCGGCGTCGCTGCGCGAGTACCGCGGCTCGATCATCGACATGGACAACCCGGAGCACCAGCGGCTGCGCCGGATCGTGTCCCGCGGGTTCACCGCCAAGTCCCTGGAGCGGCTGCACGCCGACGTCGAGCAGGCCAGTCGGGAGATCATCGGCGCGGTGGCCGAACGGGGCGAGTGCGACTTCGTCACCGAGATCGCGGCCCTGCTGCCCCTGCGGATCGTCAACGCGATGATGGGCATCCCGCAGCGCTACGAGCGGTTCATCTTCGACCAGACGAACATCGTCCTCGGCGCGAGCGACCCCGAGTACGTGCCGGACCAGACACCGCGCTCGGTCGCGGCGGCGGTGTGGAAGGCCGGCGAGGCGCTGTCCGACCTGCTGCGCGAGCTCGCGGCGGAACGGATCGCCGAGCCGCAGGACGACCTGATCACCACCCTGGTCGCGGCGCAGGGCGAGCGGATGACCCCGGAGGAGCTCGCCCGCTTCTTCATCCTGCTGGTCGGCGCGGGCAACGAGACCACCCGCAACGCGCTGGCCCACGGCCTGCTCGCGCTCACCCAGTTCCCCGAGCAGCGCCGGCTGTGGCAGGAGGACCCGGACACGCACACCGCGGCCGCCGTCGACGAGGTCGTCCGGTGGGGGTCGCCCGTCCTGTACATGCGCCGCACCGTGACCCGGGACGGCGTGCAACTCGGCGACCAGACCTTCGCCGAGGGGGACAAGGTCGTGCTCTGGTACCGCTCGGCCAACCAGGACGAGTCCTACTTCCCGGATCCGACCCGGTTCGACATCACCCGGGGGCACACCGCGCACGTCGCGTTCGGCGCCCCCGGCCCGCACCACTGCCTGGGCGCGAACCTGGCCCGGCTCGAGCTGTCCGTGGCGTTCCGCACGCTGTTCGAGCTGCTGCCGGACATCCGGGCGGTGGGCGAGCCGCAGTTCCTGCGGTCGAACTTCCTGCACGGGATCAAGCACCTGCGCGCCGAGTTCACGCCCGTGAGCGTGCAGGCATGACCGCCGTCGAGGCACCGGCTGTGCTGGTCACGGACGAGGGCGGGATCCGGCGGATCACGCTCAACCGGCCGGAGGCCGCCAACGCGCTGCGGCCGGAGGACCGCGACGGCGTGATCGAGGCGCTGCGCGAGGCGGACGGCGACCCGGAGATCCGCGTGGTGGTGCTCGCTGCCGAGGGCCGGCACTTCTGCTCGGGCGCGGACGTCAAGGCGCTGGCCCGCAGCCGGGCCGCCGGCGGCGAGAAGCGGGTCGGCGACGCCATGCGGAAGATCATGGACGGCGCGCAGGCGCTGATCGCCGCGGTGCTGGACTGCGGCAAGCCCGTGGTCGCCGTCGTGCAGGGCCCGGCCGCCGGGATCGGCGCCCACCTGGCGTTCGCCGCGGACCTCGTCGTCGCCAGCGAGGAGGCGACGTTCGTCGAGTCCTTCGTCCGGCGCGGCCTGGTCATGGACGGCGGCGGGGCCTACCTGCTCCCCCGCCGGATCGGCATGCAGAAGGCGAAGGAGCTGGCCTTCTTCGGCGACGCGCTGCCCGCCGCCGAGGCGCTGGCGCTCGGCCTGGTCAACCGGGTGGTGCCGGCGGCCGAGCTGACCGCGGCCGCCGACGCGTTCGCCCAACGGCTCGTCACCTCGCCGACCAGCGCGATCGCGTTCACCAAGAAGCTGCTCAACGCCTCCCCGGACACCGACCGCCAGGGCGCGTACCTGGCCGAGGCGATGGCCCAGGAGCTGCAGTCACACGCGCACGACTCGACGGAGGGCGTACGCGCCTTCGTCGAGCGGCGGCAGCCCGAGTACCGCGGATTCTGAGGACGGCACCATGACGACCCCGGCGAAGCCACGCAGCGACGTCCCCACCCCGGACGACGACACGCAGCCCTACTGGGACGCCGCCCGCGAGGGCCGGCTCCTGCTGGCCCGGTGCGCCGCCTGCGGGCGGGCCCACCACTACCCGCGCCCGTTCTGCCCCTTCTGCTGGAGCGCGGACGTCGCTCCGGAGGAGGCGAGCGGGCAGGCCACGCTCTACACCCACTCCACGGTGCACATGAACGACCTCGCGCCGTTCGCCGAGCGGCTGCCCTACGTCGCGGCCGTCGTCGAGCTGGCGGAGGGCCCGCGGCTGATGACGAACGTCGTCGACTGCGCGCCCGCGGACCTGCGGATCGGCATGCCGCTGCAGGTCGCGTTCACCCCGCTCACCGACGAGCTGACGGCGCCGGTGTTCCGGCCCGCCGAACCCCTTTCTGGAGGTACCTCATGACCGGCCTGCTCGAGGGCAAGATCGCCCTGGTGACCGGAGCCGGCCACGGCATCGGCCGCGGCCACGCGCTGGAGCTCGCCAAGCACGGTGCGACGGTCGTGGTCAACGACCTCGGCACCTCGGTGGCCGGCGAGGGCTCCGGCCGCGACGCCGACCAGGTCGTCGACGTGATCGGGGCGCGCGGCGGCAAGGCCGTCGCCGACTACAGCGACGTCGGCGACGAGACCCAGGTCGAGGAGATGGTCCAGCGCGCCTTCGACGACTTCGGGCAGCTGGACATCGTCGTCAACAACGCCGGCATCGTCCGGGACCGCGCCATCTGGAACATGAGCGCCCAGGACTTCGACCTCGTGATGCGCGTGCACGTCCGCGGCACCTGGCTGACCAGCCGGGCCCTGGCGAAGCGCTGGCGCGCGGCCGCGAAGGCGGGCAGCGGCAGCGTCTACGGGCGCATCGTCAACACGACGTCCGGCGCGGGCCTGCTCGGCCACTTCGGACAGTCCAACTACGGCACGGCCAAGGCCGCCATCGTCGGGCTCACCCAGACCCTGAGCCTGGAGCTCGCGAGCATCGGCGTCACCGTCAACGCGATCAGCCCGGGCGGGATCACCCGGCTCTCGGCGACCATCGGCGGCGACCAGAAGGCCCTGGAGCCGGACGAGCGGCCCGAGGACGAGTTCGACCCGAAGGACCCGTCGCTGTGCAGCCCGGTGGTGGCCTGGCTGGCCAGCCCGCAGGCCGGGCACGTCAGCGGCCAGGTGGTGCGGGCGATGGGCGAGACGATCGAGCTGATGGAGGGCTGGTCCCGCGGGCCCGGCATCTCCAACGGCGGCAAGCGCTGGGACGCGACGACGCTGGGCCTCAAGCTGGGCACGGACGTCTTCCGGACCCGCGCGGCCGGGCTGCGTCTCGGCAGCTGATCCCGGCGGCGGCGCCCGACCGGCCTCGCCGGTTCGGCGTCGCCCCCGGGGCCGTGCCCGGGGCGACCACCGCCCGCCCCGGGCACGGACCGTCGTCAGGAACCACCGTCCTCAGGCGACCGGCACGCCCAGCCCGGCCAGGACCCGCGCCGAGTCGGTGATCCGAGCGAGCGCCGGCAACAGGTTGGCCATCATGAACGCGTGTGTCCCGGGCGAGGTCCCGGCCACGCAGTCCTCCGGGATCTGCACCCAGTAGCCCCGGTTGACCGCCTCGAGCGCGAGCCCCGGGACGGCCACGTCCGTGGACACCCCGGTCAGCACGATCGTGCCCACCCCGCGCAGCCGCAGGGCCGCGTCGAGGTCCGTGCCGTAGAAGGCCGTGAGCCCGACCGCGCGCGAGCTGACGTGGTCCTCCGCGTGCGGGGTCAGCTCGGCCGGGGGCGCCACGTCCGGGGTGCCGGCCACCATCCGTCCGTGCTTGATCGCCATCGCGCCCGGCAGCGAGTTACGGCGCATCCCGGCCATGTCCGCGCGGTGCGCGATGTGGCAGTGCACCACCGGCCGACCGGCCGCCCGGAACGCCGTGGCCAGCCGCGCGATGCGCTCGACGATGCGGCGCTCCGCCGCCTCCCGGGCGACGCCGGGCGTGAGCGCGGCCTCCGGGTCGAGGATCCCGTGCTGGCACTCACTGATCACGAGGGCGGCATCGTCGTACGCGCCCGGGTCCACGCTGTCCACCTCGACATGGTGTCACATCAGAGCTCCGTTGCGGCCTGATTCCCTGCTCACAACCGTCCGTTGAGTAGACGTAGTTGTCAGAACGTGGGCGCGCTCATAGACTGCCGCGGTACCCGGTGCGTAGCCGTCCCGGTGCCACCGACGCCACCGCGCCCCTCGCCGGGGCCCGCCACCAGGAGATCCCGCCATGAGTCTGACGCTGAGCCCGGGAGCGCGGCTGCGCTCCGCCGTCTGCGCCGCCGAGGTCGTCGTCATCCGCGCGCAGGGCGAGCTCGACCTGCGCTGCGGCGGAGCGCCGATGGTCGGCAAGGACGAGTCCGCGAGGACCGACGCGGGCCCCACCCCGCCGTACGACACCGGCTCCCTGGTGGGGAAGCGGTACGTGCACGACGGCCTCGGTGTGGAGCTGCTCTGCACCAAGTCCGGCCCGGGGTCGCTCGCCATCGGCGAGCAGCCGCTGGAGCTCAAGTCCGCCAAGCCGCTGCCCTCGTCGGACTGAGCATGAGCCCGGAACCCGCGGTTCGCCACGACCTCGGCCACGACCCGGACACCGTCGCCGTCCACTTCCCCGACACCGGCGAGCGGCTCACCTTCGGCGAGCTCGACGAGCGCTCCCGGCGCCTCGCCCGGGCGTGGCAGGACCGCGGGGTCCGCCCCGGGGACACGGTCGCGCTGCTGCTCGAGAACATCGGCGCCTACTACGTCGCGGCCTGGGCGGCCCAGCGTTCGGGGCTGCGGTTCACCCCCGTGAACTGGCACCTGACCGCGGCCGAGGCGGCCTACGTCGTCGAGGACTGCGGCGCGACCGTTCTGGTCGGCTCGGAGCTGCTCGCCGGTCTGGCCCAGGAGATCTGCCAGGCCGTCCCGGGCGTCACCGTGCGGGTCCTGGTCTCCGGCCGGGAGCACGCGGGCTTCGAGCGGCTCGACGCCCTGCTCGCCTCCTCGCCCGCGGAACCGCTGTTCCCGGAGACCGAGGGCATCGCGATGTTCTACTCCTCGGGCACCACCGGCCGGCCCAAGGGCATCACCCGGGAGCTCTCCGGGGCGCCGTTCGGCACGGGCGGCCCGATGGACGGGCTCCTCGCCGCCGCGTACGGGTTCGCCCCGGGGATGGTCCTGCTCACCCCGGCGCCGCTCTACCACGCGGCGCCGCTGGGCTGGGGGATGGCGGCGCACCGCCGGGGCGGCACCGTCGTCGCGATGTCCCGCTTCGAGCCCGCGGAGATGCTGCGGCTGGTCGAGGCCCACGCGGTGAGCCACCTGCTGGTGGTCCCCACGATGTTCGTCCGCCTGCTCAAGCTCCCCGCCGAGGTGCGCCACGGCTTCGACCCGTCGTGCCTGTGGACGGTCGTGCACGCGGCCGCGCCGTGCCCGGTCCCGGTCAAGCGGGCGATGCTCGAGTGGTGGGGACCCGTGATCCACGAGTTCTACGCCGGGAGCGAGGGGAACGGCTTCTGCGCGATCGGTCCGGAGGAGTGGCTGGCCCATCCCGGTTCGGTCGGCAGGCCGCTGCTCGGCACGGTGCACATCACCGACGACGAGGGCACCGAGCTGCCCGTCGGTGAGGTCGGGACGGTCTGGTTCGAGGGCGGCGGCCGGTTCAGCTACCACCGCGACGACGCCAAGACCGCGGCCGCGCACGACACCCGCGGCTGGAGCACCCTCGGCGACGTCGGTCGGCTCGACGAGGACGGCTACCTCCATCTGGTGGACCGGCGCGGGGACCTGATCATCACCGGCGGGGTGAACGTCTACCCGCAGGAGGTCGAGAACGTGCTCGTGCTGCACCCGGCCGTCGGCGACGCCGCAGTGATCGGCGTCCCGGACGAGGACCTGGGCCGCCGGGTGCACGCCGTCGTCGAGCTCGCGGACCCCGACGTCCCGGTGAGCGGGCAGGAGCTCGTCGCCTACTGCCGGGAACGGCTGGCGCACTTCAAGTGCCCACGGACCGTCGAGTTCACGGCCTCCCTCCCCCGGCTCCCCACGGGCAAGCTGCTGCGCCGGACCCTCGTCGCCGTGCACGAGCAGGACGCCCCCGCCCCCGCCGCCCTCGGCTGAGGGCGGCGGGGCCGGCTCAGCCCTGCGGTGTCTCCGGGTTCAGCAGGACCGACGTCTGCGTGCCCCACGGGGTGCGCGGCGTCGGCGGGACCGGGACCTCGGTGGCGCCCTTCTCGGCGAGCAGCGCCTTCCAACCCTCCGGGTCCCCCGCGAAGGGGGACCCGAAGCCGCCGGCGCCGAAGTTGAACATCGCGCCGAAGACCACCAGGCCTTCGGGACCGGCGATCCAGGGGCCGAAGGTGTCCCCGTAGTCCAGGGTGACGTGCGTGCCGGGGCCGCACACGACGTCACCGCACGTCATCTCGCCCTCCAGCACGAAGACGATGTGGTCCCCGTGGTGGCCGTGGTTCGGCACCATCGCGCCCGGCTCCCACTTGTTGTAGTAGGTGACGTAGCGGGGCGTCCGCTCGATCCACTTCTCCGAGATCGCCGCCGTCCGCCCGTCGGCGAACTCCAGCTTCGAGACGACCATCCAGGGCAGGTCGTCGAGGTGGGTGATCCGCGGTCCTCCGTGCACTGTGGACTCCGTTCGGTCGGGCCGGGCTCGTTCCCGGCGCGTGTGCGGGGGTCTCAGGGGTTGCCGTCGGCCGGTGCGGCCGCGCGGTTCAACAGACCGCGCTGGACGAACACGGCGATCGTCCGCGCGACGTCGGCCGGCGGGCGGTCCGGGAACAGCTCCGCCAGACCGGCCGGGACGCGCTGCAGCAGGGCCAGCATCACCAGGCCCGCGGCCTGCGGGTGGAACGGGTACGGCCGGTCGAGGGCGCCGAGGAACGCGGCGACCCCCCAGTAGAGGTGCGCGGACGCCGAGGCGGCCGCGACCCGGACGGGCCGGGGCATCTCGGGTTCGTCGAACCAGACCGCCAGCACGCCGCGGTACCGGGCGTTCACCGCCACGTAGGAGTCGAGCCAGGCCCGCACGTCCGCCGGCGCCGGGGGCAGCCCGCACGGCGGGTACAGCTCCGGCAACCGCTCGACCTCGGCGATCACGGCGCGGGCCGCCTCCTCGCTGAGCGCGACCAGCAGCGACGCCTTGTCCCGGAAGTACTTGTAGAGGGTGGCCCTGGCCACGCCCGCGTCCGCCGCGACGGCGTCGAGGTTGGCGTGCCGGAAGCCGTGCGCCGAGAACGCCGCCAGGCCTGCGTCGAGCAGTTGCCGGACGGTCCCCTGGGCACGTGTCCCGAGATCCGGCCGCGATGTCGGAGGTGCGGCGAAGGGCCGCGGGACGGGCGGCCGGGCCGCCTCGTCCGGCTCGCACGTCACGAGGCCGGCCACCACGTCGGGCGGCGTCTCCGGGAAGAGGACCAGCTGGACCACCACGGCGAGCCCGTCGAGCAGCTCGCGCTCGCCCGCCCGCACGAACTCGGTGTGCCGGTAGAGGTTCACCCGGTGCACGACGAGCAGCAGCGCCGCCCCCAGCTCGAGACGCTCGGGGTCGGCGAAGCCGGACTCGCCGAGCCGGGCGGCGATCCCGGCCGCGTACGCGTCGACGAACGTCGCGACCATCGGGCGGAACGGGCGGCCGGAGTGGTCGATGACGTCCCACTGCACGAACATCGGCGCGTAGCGGTCGTACACCCAGGCCCACTCGCCCAGCCACCAGTGCAGGTTGTCGAACCCCACCGGGGTGGGCCCGAGCCGGCCCAGCCGGCGGATCAGCCGCAGCAGTGCGCCGCCGCACTCGTCGAGCAGCTCGGCGAAGACCTGGTCCTTGCCCTCGAAGTACTGGTAGAGGGTGGCCCGGGAGACGCCGGCCGCGACGGCCACGTCGTCGACCGACGTCGCGTGGTAGCCGCGTTCGGCGAACAGGCCCAGGGCGACGTCGCGGATGTGCGCCCGCGTGCGGGCCCCGCGCTCCCCGACGACCGGGCTGCGCGGGCCGTAGCTCGCGCGCCGGGCGACACCGTCGTTGCCCATCGTCCCCCCGTGTGGTGCTCAGTTGTCGGCGCGGTCCAGGCGGCGGCGCAGCATGCCGGTGACGCGGGTCGTGTACTCGGTCGCGACGTCCTCGGCGAGGCCGCCCTCGATCAGCAGCCGCGTGAGCCGGCTTGTGATCAGCGAGAGCACCAGCGCGGCGAGCACCTCGTAGTAGGCGATGCCGGGCACGGTCCGCCCCGCGAGCTCCTCGTACCGGGCGATCGTGGCCTCCCGGCCCGGGACGCCCTCGAGCCGCGGACGGCCCTGCGCCTCGCTCAGGTAGTCCTCGAAGACCAGCCACCAGCCCAGGTCGATCCCGGGCGGTCCGACGGTCGTGGTCTCCCAGTCGATCAGCGCGGCGACGCTCAGGTCGTCGGCGAAGATGATGTTCCCCGGCCGCGCGTCGCCCCAGACGATGCCCTCGCCCCCGGGAGCCGGCCGGGCCCGGCGGACGTACTCGAGCGCGGCCGCCACGACGTCCGCGTCGTGCACGACGTCCGCCCGGGCCCAGGTGTACCAGTCCGTCAGACGGTCGAGGTACGCCACGAGCGGGTCCCGGCCGCCGTCGGGGCCGAGGAACTCGAACCCCGCCTGCCAGTCCACGGCGTGCAGGCGGGCCAGCGCGGCCAGGCCGTTGTCGTAGAGCCGGCCGCGCTCCGCGATCGGGAGCTCGGTCGTCCAGCCGCGGCGGTGCCAGCTCGGCACGTCCGGCGGGATCCGGCCCGGCACCCGTTCCATCACGTAGAACGGCGCACCGAACAGCTCCGGGTCCGGCTCGACGAACGGCACCGGCGGGACCGGGATGTCCGTGGCGGTGCCGAGGGCCCGCATCACCCGGGCCTGGAACAGCGCGTTCGGCTCGACGAAGAGCTGATGCGCCGTGGGCTGGATGCGCAGGACATAGGAGCGGTGCTCCGGCCCGGCCGGCCCCGTCCAGTCGACCTCGCAGAACGCCGTCTCGTTCGAGAACCCGGCGTCGGGCAGCTTCAGGTCCGAGACGACGACGTCGTCGGCCCCCAGCCGCCGGGCGAGCCAGCCGGTCAGCAGCCGCCCCGTCTGCTCGACCTCACGCCGCGTCGCGACCGTCATCGCCGCACTCCTCGCTGTCGTCCTCGATTCCCCCGGCCGGCCACGACTGTGGCCATTAGGGAGACACGGTGTCAGAATACGGTGGTGTCGACCTCCGGAACAGTCCTGGACAGCATGGGTGCCTACGTCCTCCCCGGACGGGTGCCCGATCCGCGCGCCGCGGTGGGCCAGGCCCGTGCGGCCGAGCATCTCGGCCTCGGCTCGGTGTGGCTCAGCGAGCGCTGGGGCACGAAGGACCTCGGCGTCCTGGTGGGCGCGATCGGGCAGGCGACCGAGCACGTGCGGATCGGCTCGGGCATCACGCACTTCGGCGTGCGCCACCCGCTCACCCTGGCCTCCACCGCGATGACCGCCCAGGCTCTGACCGGAGGCCGGTTCGTGCTCGGGGTGGGGCGGTCGGTGGCGGCGACCTGGAGATCGGTCGGGCTGCCCGCCGTCACCAACGCGGTCCTCGTCGACACCGCGGACATCGTGCGCCGGCTCTGCCGCGGCGAGAAGGTCTCCTACGACGGGCCCGCCGGGTCCTTCCCGAAGATGCGCCTCGGCGACCTGCCGGACGCTCCCCCGCCGGCGATCGTGCTGGCCGCCATCGGGCCGAAGAGCCTGGAGCTGGCCGGGAGGCACTTCGACGGCGTGCTGCTGCACCCGTTCCTCACCCCCGAGGCCGTCGGACGCTCCGCCGAGCGCGTCCGCAAGGCCGCGGTGGACGCGGGCCGGGACCCGTCCGCCGTCCGCGTGTACGCGACCGTGGTCAGCGCGCCGGACCTGACCGCCGAGGAGGAGGGCGCCGTGGTCGCGGCGCGGGCGGTGACCTACTTCCAGATTCCCGGCTTCGGCGAGAACCTCGTGTCCGTCAACGGCTGGGACGCCGCGCCGTTGGACACGCTGCGGGCGCACCCGATGTTCAGCGGCATCCGCGGCGCGGCGGACCACCACTACACCCGCCACCAGCTCGTCGACGTCGCCCGGGAGCTGATCCCCCGGGCATGGATCGAGTCCTCGGCGGCGGTGGGGACGGCCGGAGCCTGCGCCGCGCAGCTGCGCGCCTACCTCGCGGCGGGCGCGGACGAGATCGCCCTGCACGGCGCCACCCCCGAGCTGCTCGGCCCGATGCTCCAGCACGTCACCCATCCCTGAGTCCACCCGACCGCCGAGTCCGGTCAGCCCGCGCGGAGCTTCGGGTTCAGGTAGCCGTAGGCGAGGTCCGCCAGCAGGTTCGCCACCAACACGACCAGCGCGCTGGTGAAGACGACGCCCTGGATCATGGGCACGTCCCGCTGGTTGACCGCGTCCACGGCGAGGGACCCGAACCCGGGCATCGCGAACACGAACTCGACCGTGACCGCGGCCCCGAGCACGTGCCCGGCCTGCAGGGCCAGCACGGTGACCACCGGGGCCGCCGCGTTCTTCAGCGCGTGCTTGCCGACGACGCTCAGGGGCTTCAGCCCCCGGGCCCGCGCGGTGCGCACGTAGCTCTGGCTCAGCGCGTCGAGCAGCGCACCCCGCGTCTGCCGGGCGAGCTCCGCCCCGAGCAGCGCCGCGACGGCCACCGCCGGCAACAGGAGGTGGCTCAGCCACACCCCGACGCCGCCGTCCGCGATCGACTCGTACCCCGTGGCCGGGAGCACCGCGAGCCGGATCGCGAAGACCACCACCAGGACCAGCGCGATGACGAAGGGCGGCAGCGCCATCGCCAGCGACCCCGCCACACCCACCACGCGGTCGACCCGGGACCCGGGCCGGGTGGCGGCGAGGGCGCCCAGCGGCACCCCCACCACCACGGCCATCAGCAGCGCGACGACCGCGAGCGACGCCGTCACCGGCAGCCGCTCGGCGACCGCGCCGCCGACGGACTGCCCGGTGTAGAGCGACGTGCCGAGGTCCCCGTGCAGCGCGGCGGTGAACCAGTCCCAGAACCGCTCCAGCAGGGGCAGGTCCAGGCCGAGCCGCTCCCGGGTGTCCGCGATCTGCTCGAGGGTCGCGTTCTCCCCCGCGATGGCCACCGCGGCGTCCCCCGGGAGCAGGTCGAGCAGCAGGAAGACGAACAACGAGACCAGCACGATCACGGGCACCGCCATCAGCACCCGCTGGGCCATGAACCTCAGCACGGCGTGCCTCCCGCTCGGGCGCGGGTCACGACTTCGCCGTCACGCCGGCGTAGCGGAAGTCGAACATCCCACCGAACGGGGCGCTCCCCTTGTCCAGCCCGACCACCGACTTGGACTGCGCGTAGAACGACGGCATCGCGCACATGAAGAGGTCCATCGCGTTCTCCGACGCGAAGGCGGAAGCCTTCTGCAGCTCCGCGTACCGGGCCTCCGGCGCGAGCGTCGAGTCGCTGCCACGCTGCATGAGCTGGGCGAAACCGTCCGGGGCCGGACCGGGGTAGGCCGCGCTCTGGTAGGCGCTCTGCAGCGTCACCGCGGGCTCCGCGGTGGACGAGTGGACGTGCATGTACAGGTCGGACTGCCCGCCGTTCCAGACGCGGCTGGCGGCGACGGTGTCTACCGCGGTGATGTTCACCGTGACGCCGACCTCGGCGAGCTGGGCCTGCACGACCGGCGCGAGGTTGATCTGCGGGGCCAGGCCCGAGATCACCACCAGGCTCAGGTTCAGGCCGTTGCCGTGTCCGGCCTCGGCCAGCAGCCGCTTGGCCTCGGCGGGGTCGTAGCGGTAGGCGCCCGCGGCGGCCGGGGCGTTGCCGCGCTCGCCGTCCTGCAACGGCTGGGAGGTCGGCCTGCACTGCCCGTCCAGCACGGACTTGTCGATCGCGTCCCGGTCGATCGCGTAGTTGAGCGCCTGCCGGACGCGCACGTCGTCGAGCGGGGGCCGGGCGGTGTTGAGGAACGTGGCGTACCAGGAGACCGGGCCCATCTCCTCGACGGAGAACGCGCCGCCCTGGGCCATCCGCGAGGCCTCGGTGTACTGGCCGATCTTGATCAGGACCGCATCGACCTGGCCGCTCCGCAGGGCGTTGAGCCGGGCGTTGTCGTCGACCATGCCGACCAGCTCGACGGTGGCCGCCTGCTGGGCGGCGGGGTCCCAGTAGCCCGCGGACCGCGCGTAGACCGCCCGGTCACCGGCCTTGAGCTGGGAGAGGGTGTAGGGGCCGGACCCGGCCTCCTGGGTGGCGAGGTCGGCGCCGCCGGCCAGCGCCGTCGGGCTGATGATCGACGCGGCGACGGTGGACAGGGTGAAGAGGATGTCGGCCGCCGGGCGGGTCAGGTGCAGCACGACGGTGCCGGCGTCCGGCGCGTCGATCGTGTCGATGACCTTCAACGAAGCGGCGGCGGTGGAGCCCTGCAGCGTCTTGCCCCGCTCGAGGCTCGCCTCGACCGCGGCCGCGTCGACCTTCGTCCCGTCGTGGAACGTCGCGTCGTCGCGGAGCTTCAGGGTCAGGGTGCGGCCGTCCGCGGAGAACTCCCAGGAGCTCGCGAGCATCGGGCGGACCTCGGGCGGGCCCCCCTCCGCCCTGCCCACCTGGGTGAGCCGGTCGTACACCGGGCTCAGGTAGGGATAGCCGATCCGCGGGTCGATCGTGAGGTGTGGGTCGAAGTTCGTGGGCGGGACCGTCCAGGCCAGCCGCAGTGTCCCGGCGGGGTCGACGGCGGTCGCGTCGACGGAACCGGCGGAGGTCGCGGCACCACCCCCGCAACCGGCCAGTACCAGGGCGAGTACCGCGAACACCACGGTGAGCACGCGGGTACGTCTCATGACGGGTCACCTTCCAGAGCGTGGGACAGAACGGGACGTACGACCGGCGGTTCGGGTGCGGCCGGGACGACGAGGGCGGCGGCCCGGCGGTCCGCCGTGGAGCGCCTGCGGCCGGGGCGGGTCACGGGGATCGCCGACACGAGCTCCTTCGTGTACGGGTGCTGCGGACGGTCGAAGAGCTCCGTGCCGGGCCCGCTCTCGACGATCTCGCCGTGGTTCATCACCGCCACCTCGTGCGCGAAGGACCGGACCAGCGAGAGGTCGTGGCTGATGAACAGGTAGGACAGGCCGCGCTCGGCCTGCAGGTCCAGCAGCAGGTTCAGCACCTGGGCCTGCACGGACACGTCGAGGGCGGCGACCGGCTCGTCGCAGACGATCAGGTCGGGCTCGCTCGCCAGCGCGCGGGCGATCGCGACGCGCTGCAGCTGCCCGCCGGAGAACTCGTGCGGGTAGCGGTCCGCGGTGCCCGCCGGCAGCCCGACCCGGCCGAGCAGCTCGACGATGCGCGCGGTGCGCGCCGCGCCCTTGAGCCCGGCGTGCAGGAGCAGCGGCTCGCCGATCGTCTGGCCGACGAGCATCCGCGGGTCCAGCGACGCGAACGGGTCCTGGAAGATCATCTGGGCGCGGCGGCGCAGCCTGCGCAGGTCGCGGCGGCCCAGCGCCAGGACGTCCTCACCGAGCAGCCGGACCGACCCGGCGTCCGGCTCGGCCAGCCGCAGGACCAGCCGCCCGACCGTCGACTTCCCGGCGCCGGTCTCGCCGACGATGCCCAGGGTGCGGCCGCGCGGCAGGGCGAAGGAGACCCCGCGGACGGCGTCCTCCCGTGCGACGGCGCGGCCGAACACGTCCCGCTTGGTGACGAAGGACTTGCGCAGGCCGGTGACCTCGAGCAAGGGCTCCGCCGGTCCGGTGTCCGTGGTCTCAGGCATCGACGCCCACCCCTTCCAGGTGCAGCACGCCGGATCGGGCGCAGCGCGCCCGGCGGCCCGGTCCCCCGTCCGCGAGGGCGACCGGGTCCGTGTCGCAGATCCCGGGGCGGGCGTGCTCGCACCGGGTGTGGAAGCGGCAGCCGGCGGGCCAGGCGCCGACGGCCGGCACCGAACCCGGGATCGAGCGGAGCCGCTCGACGTGTCCCTGGACGTCCGGGCTCGAGCCGAGCAGCCCCGCGGTGTAGGGATGATCGGGGCGGATCAGCAGGTCGTCGACGGGCGCCTGCTCCACCAGCTCGCCCGCGTACATCACCGCGACGTCGTCCGCCATCTCCGCGACGACCCCGAGGTCGTGGGTGATGAAGAGGATCCCCAGGTCGAAATCGGCCTGCAGCTCGTTCATCAGCCGCAGCATCCGGGCCTGCACGGTGACGTCCAGGGCCGTCGTCGGCTCGTCCGCGATCAGCAGCTTCGGCCGGCAGACCAGCGCCCCGGCCAGCATCACGCGCTGGCACATGCCGCCCGAGAACTCGTGCGGGTAGTGGCGGGCGCGCCGGGCCGCGTCGGCGATGTGGACGGTGTCCAGCATCTCGACCGCCCGGTCCCACGCGTCCTTGCGGGACAGCCCGAGGTGCCGGCGGGCGATCTCGGCGATCTGCTCGCCGACGGTGAACGCCGGGTTCAGGCTGCGGCGCGGCTCCTGGAAGATCATGCCGATGTCCCGGCCGCGCAGGTCGGTGAGCTCGGCCCCGGCGGCGCCGACGAGCTCTTGGCCGTCGAGCCGCACCGATCCCTCGACCCACGAGGAGCGGGGCGGGAGCAGCCCCATGACGGCGAGCGACGTGACGGTCTTGCCGGAGCCGGACTCGCCCACGAGCCCGAGGGTGCGGCCGCGGTCCAGGGTGAACCGGACGTCGTCGACGACCCGGACCCGGCCGGCGCCGGACCGGAACTCGACGGTGAGGCCGTCGACCTCGAGCAGCGGGGCCCGGTCGGGGACGTCGCGGGCGCCGGGGGCGGCGGTGGTGTCAACGGCCATCGGAGCCCCGCCCCTCCAGCGCGTCGCGCAGCCCGTCGCCGAAGCCGGCGAAGGCGAGGATTGTCAGCGCGATCATCACGGCGGGCGCGACCAGGAAGCCGGGCGCCTCGAAGATCACGTCGAACGCGTCGCGCAGCATCGAGCCCCAGCTCGAGTCCGGGGTCTGCACGCCCAGGCCGAGAAAGCTCAGGCTCGCCTCGGCGAGGATCACCACGCCCGCGAAGAACGTCGTCTGCACCAGCAGCGGCGAGCCGGCGTTCGGCAGCACGTGCCGCCACACCAGGCGCCAGCCCGAGCAGCCGACCGAGCGGCACGCCTCGATGTAGAGCTCCCGCGAGGCCGAGGCGGCCGAGCTGCGGGCGAGCCGGAAGAGCGACGGCGCCATGACGATGCCGAGCGCGATCATCGCGTTGGTCAGGCCCGGGCCGAGCACCCCGACCACCGCGAGGGCGAGCACGATCGGCGGCACCGCGAGCAGGGCGTCCGCGATCCGGGCGATGATCTTGTCCAGCCACGGCACGACGCCGCAGAGCAGGCCCGCCGGGACGCCCAGCACGATCGCGACGAGGAGCGCCTCGACGACCGCGACGAGCGTGACCCGGGAGGCCACCAGCAGCCGGCTGAACAGGTCCCGGCCGAACGCGTCGGTGCCCAGCAGGTGCGTCCCGCTCGGCCCCTCCAGCGTCGCCCGCAGGTTCTGCACGTCCGGGTCGTACGGGGCGATCAGGGGCGCGAACACCGCGGCGAGCGTCAGGAGCACGAGGAAGGCCAGGGAGACCGCCGACGCGCGGTTCGCCATCAGCTCGCGCAGCGGACGGCTGACGACCCGCCTGCGGCCGCGCGGTGGCGCGGCGAGGGTCTCCGGGCCGGCCGTCCCCTCCGGGCCGGCCGCCGTGAGCGGCACTCCGGGGACGCTCATGGTGCGCATCCGTGGTGGGGGCGGCACGCAGGGTGCCGCTGCTGACGTCTCATCGCAACCTCGTCGTGTGGGAGGGGAGATCCGGGGTCGCCCGGGCGTGCTCGAGCCGATCGAGGAGCCCGCGAGCGAGATCGGGGGCCCGTGCCGTGCCTGCCGTGGCACCCCCGTGCCGCCGGCGGTGCGCCAAGAAGTGGCACACCTGTCAGATGGAGTACCTGATGTTAGATCAGTCACCCCCGTTCGTGTAAAGACCTTTCCGGATTTCGTGACGAAATGCCGTTGAACAGCGCAAAGAACCCGGGTGCGGGGCACCCGGGTTCTAAGACATCGCTGTCAGACGTGCGCGACCATTGGGCCGCCGTGAGGCCTAGCGAGCAGGTTCGAGCAGAAGCTCGGAGAGGCGGCCGACGTCGTCGCGGAAGTCCGCGAACGAGCGACTGGTGGGCTCGATCGTCAGCCAGGTGACGCCCGCGTCCGCGTACGCCCCCACGCGCGCGCCGAGGTCGCGGGCGAACTCGGCCGCGTCGGCACCGCGGCCGTGCCGCTGCTCGAACGGCGCGAACGCGACGTCGAGCGAGGCTCCCCCGGCCGCGAGCCGGTCGGCGTGCATCGCGGCCACCTGCTCCGCGAGCTCCTCGATCGTCTCCAGCGGCGGGGTCCGGGTGATCGCGGCCATCTCCGGAGTCTGCGCGATCGGCATCCACCCGTCGCCGAGCCGGACGGCGCGCCGGCGTGCGGGCCTGCTGTTGCCACCGATCCAGATCGGCGGTCCACCGAGCTGCACGGGCGCGGGCACCATGCTGTGGCCGCGGGCCGGGAACCGTTCGCCCCCGTGCTCGCGGCCCGCCCAGGCGTCCCGCATGGCGGCGATCGTGTCGTCCAGGATCGCGCCGCGGTTCGCGAAATCCGCCCCCAGCACGTCGAACTCCGAACGCAGGTAACCCGCGGCCATGCCGACGGTGAGCCGCCCGCGCGACACCGAGTCCAGGCTCGCGATCGCCTTCGCGGACAGGTAGGGGTTCCGGTAGGCGGCCACCAGGACGTAGGTGACCAGGCGCAGCCGGCGCGTCGCCGCCGCCATGTAGGCGAGTGAGACGAACGGGTCGTACGAGTGGTGGCCGCCCTCGGCGAGCCACCGGTCGTCCGGGTAGGGGTGCTCGGTCATCGCGATCGCGTCGAAGCCCGCGTCCTCCACGACGCGGGCCACGTCCCCGAGGTCCGCCTTGCCGAGCCAGCGCTCGTGGTACTTGACCGCGCGCATCGGGAACATCAGCAGAAACCGCATGGCCCCACCTCTCCGTGAGGGTTGTCTGACGTCTCGCCTACAGCGATCTCTGCCGCTCGACCAGGTGGCGGACGTCCGATCCGTTGACAGAATCTAACACCAGTGACACCTTCGTGGCGACGACGAGGTCCCGGGCACCGAGGGTGCCCTGAGCTGGGAGGGCACATGCCTGGACTGATGGACGGCAAGGTCGCGCTGGTCTCCGGGTCGACGCGCGGCATCGGCCGCTCGATCGCGGAGCACCTGGCCGCCGAGGGAGCGCGGGTGGTGGTCACCGGACGCACGGTGGAGAAGGGCGAGAAGGTCGTCGGGCGGATCCGCGAGGCCGGCGGCGAGGCGGAGTTCCTCCGGCTCGACGTGACCGACGAGCAGAACGTGCGCGAGGTCGTCGAGGAGACGGTGCGCCTGTTCGGCTCGCTGACCACGCTGGTCAACAACGCCGCGCCCACGGACGCGGTCGCGAGCACGGTGAAGCACCTCGCGGACACCTCGACCGAGGAGTGGAACCGTATCCTGGTGGGCACGCTGACCGGGAACGTGTTCTGGGCGTCGAAGTACGCCTGGCCGCACCTCGCGGCGGCGGACGGCGCATCGATCGTGAACATCTCCTCCGGCCAGTCGATCGCCGGGTTCAAGGGGTTCGGCGCCTACGGCGCAGCCAAGGCCGGGGTGTCCGCCCTGACCCGCACGCTCGCCGTCGAGGGCGCGGCGGACGGCATCCGGGCGAACTCCGTGCTCGTCGGCCGGGTGGTGGCGCTGCGGGGAGACTCCGGCCACCACACCGGCGGCGGCCGGCTCACCCGGATCGGGAACCCGATGGACATCGCCTACGCGGTGTCCTACCTGGCCTCCGACCGGGCCGAGTTCGTGACCGGCACGCAGCTGACGGCGGACGGCGGCTTCTCCATCAACGGCGACGCCGTGGCCGACGCCGAGGCGGCCGCCGGCTCGTGAGCGCCGGGCCGCGCCCCGCGGCCCGGTCCCGGACCCGTGATCGGCCCCGGCGGTACGTCACCGCGGACGGAGGTCCCGTGACGTGCCGGTCGGCCGGATCGCCGAGCACTGCCGCGTCGCCGGGGACCGGCGCCGCGGCAGCAGCTCGCGGGCCTACTTCGGCTGGAACCGCAGGGCGCCGTCGATCCGGATGACCTCGCCGTTGATGTAGTCGTTGATCGCGATGCTGTGCACCAGCTCCGCGTACTCCGACGGGCTGCCCATCCGCTTCGGGAACGGCACGCCGCTGCCCCAGTGCTTCTCGGCCTCGTCGCGCTCCATCCGGAACGCCGGGGTGAAGAAGGTGCCGGGGGCGATCGCGACGACCCGGATGCCCAGCGGGCTCAGGTCGCGAGCGGCCGGCAGCGTCAGCCCGACCACGCCGCCCTTGGCCGCGGAGTACGCGGTCTGCCCGATCTGGCCCTCGTAGGCGGCGATGCTCGCCGTGTTGACGATCAGCCCCCGCGACCCGTTCTCGTCCGGCTCCTGGGTGGCCATCGCCGCGGACACGAGCCGCAGCGTGTTGAAGGTGCCGGAGAGGAAGAGGTTCAGGTACCAGTTGAACGCGTCCATCGGCGCGGGTGAGCCGTCCCGGCCCACCACCCGGGCGGCGCCGCCGCTCGAGCCGCCGTGCGCGTTCACCAGCAGCCGCAGCGGCCCGAGCTCGGTCGCGGCTGCGATCGCGCCCTGCACGCTGTCGTCGTCCGTCACGTCGGTGCTGACGTAGCGGGCCTGCTCGCCGAGGTCGTCCGCGAGCGCCTTGCCCCGCTCGTCGGACAGGTCCGCGATCACCACCGACGCGCCGGCCGCGACCAGCCGGCGCACCGTCGCCTCGCCGAGACCACCCGCACCTCCGGTGACGATCGCCGAGACACCGTTGACGTCCATGCTCGCTCCTTTGCTCGTGGTCGCCGTGCCGCTTACGTGCACGCACTGTCAGATTAGCGGACGCAGGCGCTCGTTCCGAGAGGCAATCACGCCTCGATGCCCGACATCCGCGTCAGAATCAGCTATCGAGAGGGAAGTGCTCGGTGAACCACCCTGTCGCATGGGCGAACCAGTCCGAGGCGGACGGGGTGAGGTTGAGGATGTGACCGGCGTCCGGGAGCACGTAGGTCTCCAGGACCGCTTCGGGCCCGAAGAACGGGGCCTCCGCCGCCCGGAGGGCCTGCGCGTCCGCGCAGTCCGTGCCCGAGCCGTATCCCCCCTGCCGGCAGAACACGGCGTCCCCGCGACCGTTGGCGACGAGGACCGGGACGTCGAGGGTCTCGGTCCGCAACAGCGGCGTGGCGGCGAGGTAGGGGGCGAGCGTCCCGAGGTAGGCCGACGGACCCGGGCTGCGCGACTCCTCGTCGGCCCGGAGCACCGCCGGGTCGGTCCGGCCGCCGGCGTGGAAGGTCTCCCGGGCGCCGGGCAGGCTGATGTAGCCCATGTCCAGCGGGACCTCGTCGCGCGTCGCCGGGTCCAGCGGCGCCGGGACGGCGTGGGTGAACAGCGCCGCGACGGCTCCCGCCGCGGGCGAGTGCGACGTCCCGCTGGCGACGATCCCGTCCACGTCCCGGTACGTCGTCGCCTCGACGTAGCCGGTGAGGGTCCCGAGCGAGTGGCCGACGAGCACCACGGTCGGGTAGGT
The DNA here is from genome assembly GCF_017876315.1 of Pseudonocardia parietis. Classification (GTDB taxonomy): domain Bacteria; phylum Actinomycetota; class Actinomycetes; order Mycobacteriales; family Pseudonocardiaceae; genus Pseudonocardia; species Pseudonocardia parietis. The sequence goes on from NZ_JAGINU010000001.1 coordinate 5,816,267, forward strand.
GGCGCCGAGGGCGCCGGCCCGCGCCGCCTGCACGACCCGGTGGATCGCCTCGGCCTGGGCCTGGATGGTCACCGTCACGCTCGGCGGGTGACTGCTCCCGCCGACCCCCAGCGGGTCGAGGGCGAGCGTGCTGTAGCCCGCGGCCGTCATGTGCCGGGAGTAGGAGAGGGGCTCACCGGCCGAGGTGCGCCCGACCGGGAAGTCCCAGTACGAGCGTGCGTAGGTGCCACCGGGCACGAGCAGCTGCAGGACCGGCGAGGGGTGCCCGGCGGGGTCGCAGAGGTCGCCCTCGACCTGTGCGCCGCCGGCCACCGGCACCGCGACGACCCGGCAGGCTCCGGCCGGGGCGGGCGCCAGGGGGGCGGCGACCGCGGGCGCGGCGACCGCCACGAGGGCCGCCAGCGCCGCGACGAGCGCGGCGAGCCCGCCCCGGCGGGCACGACGGCGTGGTTCCGAGAGAACGTCCATGGTCTCCCCGTCGGGTTCGAGGTCATCTGACGACATCGCCATCGATGCGGCGCTCAGGGCGAAGCCCTGAACTGCGTCAACTGGAGGATACGGCCGAACAGCGGAACATGTTCGGCCGATCCGACCGTACTATCTGACGCACGGTGTTCTTCCGCGGGGTCGATGCCGATCCCCGACCCCAGGAGCGCGCGATGCCCGGTCCAGCCCTCGTCCTCGTCCACGGCGGCCAGCACGCCGCGGACTGCTGGGAGCCCACCCTGGCCGAGCTGCGGCGACGCGCACCGGACGTCCCCGTGCTCGCCGTCGACCTGCCCGGACGCGGCTCGTCCCCCGCCGACCTGGCGACCGTCACCGTCGCGGACTGGGTGGACTCGGTGGTGCGCCGGATCGAGGCCGAGGGGCTCGACGACGTCGTCGTGGTCGGCCACTCCATGGCCGGGCTCACCGTGCCGGGCGTGGTCGCGCGGCTCGGAGCGGGCCGGGTCCGCCGGATGGTCCTGATGGCCGCGGCGGTGCCGCCGCAGGGCCGCTCGATCCTCGACACCCTGAGCGGGCCGCTGGCCTGGTACGCGGGGCGGGCCGCGCGCCGCGGCGGGCCGTCGGCCCCGATGCCCCGGCTGCTCGCACGGTTTTCCTTCTGCAACGGGATGACGCCCGCGCAGCGGGAGTTCGCCCTCGGCCGGCTGTACGGCGAGTCCACCCGGGTCACGGCCGAACCGGCGGACCGGAGCGCGCTGCCCCGGGAGGTGCCGCGCACCTGGATCCTCACCCTGCGGGACCGGGCGCAGAGCCCGGCCACCCAGCGGCGGGCCATCGCGGCGCTGGGCGGGGTGGACGAGGTGGTGGAGCTCGACACCTGCCACGACGCGATGATCAGCGCTCCGGCCGAGCTGGCCGGGATCCTGCTCGAACGCTGCCGGAGCACCGTCGCGGGCTGAGCCGGCCCGCGGGTCAGCCCGCCGGCGCGGCCGCGGCCCGCAGGGCGTTCCGGTCCACCTTCAGCATCGCGGTGACCGGCAGGTCCTCGACGAGCTCGAGGCGGTCCGGACGCTTGTAGTCCGCGAGCCGCTCGCGGGTCCAGTCCCGCAGCTCGTCGAGCGCGGGCGGGTCCGCCGGATCGGCCGGGACCACGAACGCCACGCCGATCTCGCCGATCACGGGGGCCGGGCTGCCGACGACCGCGACCCGGCGCACGCCGGGGTGTTCGGCGAGGACGTTCTCGACCTCGAGCGGATGCACGTTGTACCCGCCGCGGATGTAGAGGTCCGTCGAGCGGCCGACGAGCACCAGGTTCCCCTCGGGGGTGAACCGCCCGAGGTCCCCGCTGACCAGCCAGCCGTCCTCGGTCAGCGTCTCGGCCGTGCGCTCCGGGTCGTTCCAGTAGCCGCGCATCACGCAGGCGCCCCGGACCCGGACCCGCCCGGTCCCACCCGGGGCGACGGGGCGTCCGTCGTCGTCGGTGACCGCGACCTCCATGCCCTCCTGCGGGCGGCCGACGGTGCGGAACTGGACCTCCGGCGGGTCGTCGGGCTCGGTGCCGCAGATCGTCGGGGACTCGGTCATCGCGTACCGGACGACCAGGGGCACGCCGATCCGCTGCGCCACCGCCTCGATCAGGTCCGGTGACGCGGGCGCGGTGGCGGCGATACCGACCCGCAGGTCAGGCAGCCCGTGCGCGCCGGGCTCGTCGAGGAGCTTGCTCCACTGCGTCGGCACCCCCCCGACGACCGTGATCCGCTGCTCCCGCATGATCGCGGCCATCGCCGCGGCCGACCACGGCACGGGCGAGACGACGAGCGTGAGACCCCAGATCAGCTGGTCCCACAGTTTCGCCATGTACCCGGCGTGCGCGAACGGCGTCGCGACGAGCCTGCGGTCGTACGGCGCGCTCATCACGCCGGCCGCCCGCGCGGACGCGGCGAGGTTGCGGGAGTCGAACCAGGCGCCCTTCGGCGTGCCGGTGGTGCCGGACGTCCAGATGATCACGGCGGGTGCCTCGGGGGCCGGCGCCGGCCGCCGGGTCCCGAGGCCCGCGTGCCGGTACAGCCCGGCGAGCTCGGTGCGCGGGAGCTCGCGGATCCCCGACGGCACCGGGGGCAGCCCGGCGTCGCCGTCGCGGATCACCAGCACCGGGTCCGCCCGGTCCAGCACCGCGTCGACCTCACGCGGCCCGAGCCGGGTGTTGAGCCCGGTCGTGACGGCGCCGAGCCGGGCGAGCGCCGCGTAGCAGACCGCGTAGTCGATCGACGACGGCAGCATCAGCGCCACGACGTCGCCCTCGGCGACCCCGCGCTCGGCCAGCGCCCCGGCGAGCGCGTCCGAGCGGACGTCCCACTCGGCGAACGACATCCGGGTGCCGTCGGCCTCGACGTAGGCGTCCCGCTCGCCGTGGGCCGCGGCCGCCGCCGAGATCAGCGCGTCCGCCGTGTCGAAGGTGCCCGGCACCGGCGGGACGGTCACGGCGCCTCGGTCCCCAGGATGATCGTCCCGCTCGAGCAGAACCAGCCGCCCGTGCCGCTGACGCAGGCCAGCTTCGCGTCCGGGACCTGCCGCGGCCCGCACTCGCCCCGCAGCTGGCGCACCGCCTCCACCACGAGGAACAGCCCGCGCTGGCCGGGGTGGCAGGCGGAGAGACCACCGCCGTCGGTGTTGGTCGGCAGTGCCCCGCCGAGCCGCAGCCGCCCGTCGGCGACGAACGGGCCGCCCTCGCCCTTCTTGCAGAAGCCGAGGTCCTCCATCGTCATCAGGAGCATGTAGGTGAAGGCGTCGTAGATCTCGCAGACGTCGATGTCCTCCGGGGTCACCCCCGCCCGCTCGAACGCGAGCGGCCCCGACACCGAGGCGGGACCGGTGGTCATGTCCGGCCACTGGCTCGTGGAGACGTGCGAGACGTTCTCCCCCGTGCCCAGGACGTACACCGGGGTACCCGGGAGGTCCTTCGCCCGCTCCTCGGACACCACGACCGCCGCGGCGCCGCCGTCGGAGCGGATGCAGCAGTGCAGCTTGGTGAACGGGTCCGCGATCATGCGGCCGGACAGCACCTCGTCGACGGTGATCGGGTCCCGGTAGGCGGCCTCGGGGTTGTCCGCGGCGTTGGCCCGGGCAGACACGGCGACCTCGGCGAGCTGCTCGATCGTCGTGCCGAACTCGTGCATGTGCCGCCGGGCCGCCATCGCGTACTTCGCGATCAGCGTGTGCCCGTAGGGCGCCTCCCACTGCAGCGGCCCGCGCGAGCCCCAGTTCAGGTTCGCGGTGCGCAGCCCGCGCCGCAGGTCGGACTTCGCGGTGGAGCCGTAGGTGAGCAGCACGACGTCGGCATGGCCGGCGGCGATGGCGTCCGCGGCGTGGGCGAGCATGACCTCCCAGGAGGCGCCGCCGACGGCGGTGGAGTCGATCCACCGCGGCCGCAGGCCGAGGTACTCCCCCACGTCGATCGGGGCCAGGGTGCCCAGCGAGGTCGACGCCAGGCCGTCGACCTCCGCCATGGAGACGCCGGACTCCGCCAGCGCGCGCAGCGAGGCCTGGGCGATCAGCGCGTACGGGTTGGTCGCGACCTTGCCGGGCGAGGCGAGCCCGACGCCCGCGACGACGGCGCGGCGGCCCTTGGGAACGGTCACGGTGCTCACTGGGCCGCCTCCTGGGCGAGGAGGGGCGCGAGCTGCGCGGTCCTCGATCCGAACAACTGGTCCACGACGTGGGCGCGCTTGAGGTAGAGGTGCGCGTCGTGCTCGTAGGTGTAGCCCATCCCGCCGTGCACCTGGATGGTCTCGGCGGCGCTGCCCAGCGCCGCCCGGCCGGCGACGACCTTCGCCGCGCGGACCTGGAACTCGGCGTCGGCCCGGCCGGACTCCAGGCTGACGGCGGCGAACAGCGTCTGCTGCAGCGCCGCCTCCGCCGCGACGGCCATGTCCGCGCACCGGTGCTTGATCGCCTGGTTGACGCCGATCGGCCGGCCGAACTGGACCCGGGTCTTCGCGTGGGCGACGGAGAGGTCGCGGACCGCCTCGGCGATGCCGACGAGCTGCGCCGCGGCCAGGACCGCGCCGCGCAGCGCGATCGGGTCCCGCTCCGCCGGCACCCAACACGTGACGGGCGCGCCGTCCGCGACGGCGGTGGCCACCCGGGAGCCGGGGTCGCTGGACTCGACCGGGGTGAGGTCGGTGAGCGCGGCCGTGGCGACCAGGCCTGCGCCCTCGTCGCCCGAGACCAGCACGTACTCCGCGTTCGCCGGGTCGATCACCCGGATCCGGCCGGTGAGGGTCGTGGGCGTCAGGGAGGCCGTGTCGTCTCCGACGCGCAGCAGCGCGGCGGCCACCAGCGTGTGCCCCTCGACGAGGAGCCTGGCCGTCTCGGGCTGCCCGCCCAGCACCGCCAGCCGGGCGCCGATCACCGACGGCAGGAACGGACCGGGCACCAGGGCCCGGCCGAGCTCGCGGAACAGCAGCGCCTCGTCGTCGAGCCCGCGACCCGAGCCGCCGACGTCCTCGGGGGCGGAGAGCCCGAGCAGACCCAGGTCCGCCCCGGCGGTCCAGACCTTCGGGGCGATGGCGGAGGCGTCGTCGCGGCGCTCGCGGATGGCGGAGATCGGCACCTGCTCGGCGAAGAACTCCGCGGCGGCGCCGACCAGCTCCAGCTGGTCGGCGGAGGGAAGGAGGTCCATCGATGTCCTGTCTGTGGGAGACGCGCGGGATGCAGCGGTCTGGGTGGGACGTCAGCGCGGCAGGCCGAGGACGCGGTCCCCGATGATGTTGCGCTGGATCTCCGACGTGCCGCCGCCGATGGAGGCGGAGAAGGAGTAGAAGTAGTGCCCCGACCAGCCGCCGGGGACCCACCGGGAGACGAACTCCAGGCCGTCCGGGCCGAGCACGTCCATCGCGAGCGCGGCGACCTGCTTGGCCACCTCCGCGTAGTACAGCTTGATGATCGAACCCTCGGGGCCCGGCGTGTCCGTCTTCAGGTTCCGGCAGATCCCCGCGTAGGTCATCGCGCGCAGCGAGGCGACCTCGGCCCGGGCGGTGGCGAGCCGGCGGGCGATCTCGTCGTCCTGGATCGCGGGGCGGCGCCCGTCGGGTCCGGTCCGCTCCCCGGCGAGCCGGATCAGGTTCTCCACCAGCGCGGCGAGCCGGACCTGACTGGCGGTGTAGGCGGTGCCGCGCTCGAAGGAGAGCGTGGACATCGCGACGCCCCAGCCCTCGTCGACCTCGCCCACCACGTTGGCGAGCGGGATCCGGACCTCGTCGTAGAAGACCTCGCAGAACTCGGCGCCGCCGTCGATGGTCTCGATCGGCCGGACGTCGATGCCCGGGCTGTTCATGTCGCAGACGACCCAGGTGATGCCGTGGTGCTTCTTGCCGGACCGGTCGGTGCGCACCAGGAGCTCCTGGTGGTCCGCCAGGTTGGCGAAGCTGGTCCAGATCTTCTGCCCGGAGACGACGAGGTGGTCCCCGTCGATCTCGGCGCGGGTGGCCAGCGACGCCAGGTCGGACCCGGCCTCGGGCTCGGAGAATCCCTGGCACCAGACGACCTCGCCGCGCAGGATCCGCGGCAGGTGGAAGGCCTTCTGCTCCTCGCTCGCCCGGGTGATCAGCGTGGGGCCCGCGTGGTTGAGCCCGACGAAGCACGCGTCGATGCTCGGCAGTCCGGCCCTCGCGTACTCTTCGTACCAGATCAGCTGCTGGACCGTCGTGAGCCCGCGGCCGCCGTAGGCCTGCGGCCAGGCGATCCCGGCCCAGCCGCCCTCCCACTGGGTGCGCTGCCAGGCCAGGTCGTACTCACGCATCGGCGCGGCCTCGTGCGGGCGCTGCTCGGTGGGCGCGTTCTCCGCCAGCCAGGTCCGCACCTCGTCCCGGAACGACGTCTGTTCCGGGGAGAAGTCGAGATCCATGCCTACTCCGTTCCAGTGTTGCTGCGGTGGCGTGCGGCCAGCTGCTCGCTGCCGCGCGCGAGGAGCACGACGTCCGCGCCGACCAGGACGAACCGTGCGCCGAGGTCGAGGTAGCGCCGGGCCAGCGGCTCGGCGAAGGCGTTCACCCCGGCCGCGAGGCCGTGGGCGGTGATCGTCGTGATCGCCTTCTCGACCGCGGCGACGACGTCCGGGTGCTCCGGCTCGCCGAGATGTCCCAGTGACGCGGCCAGGTCCGCGGGCCCGACGAACACGCCGTCGATGCCCTCGACGGCGCAGATGTCCTCCAGCGCGTCGAGGCCGGCGCGGGACTCCACCTGGACGAGGACTCCGATGCCCTCGTGGGCGCCGGCGAGGTAGCCCGCCGTGCGGTTCCAGCGCGACGCCCGGGCGAACGCCGCCCCCACACCGCGCACGCCCTCCGGCGGGTAGCGAGTGGCCGCGACGACGGCGGCGGCCTGCTCCGCGGACTCGATCATGGGCACCATCAGCGTGGTGGCGCCCAGGTCGAGGAACTGCTTGATCAGCACCGGGTCCGCCACCGGCACCCGGACGACGGCGGCCGCCGGGTAGGGGGCCACGGCCTGCAGCTGGGGCAGCACGGTCGTCACGTCGTTGGGGGCGTGCTCGCAGTCCAGCAGCAGCCAGTCCAGGCCGCCGCCCGCGCAGATCTCCGCGCAGTAGGCGCTGCCCGAGACGACCCACATTCCGATCAGCGGCTGCTCGCCGTCCCGCAGCCGCTCGACGAACGTCATGGCGCGCCGCCCGAGGCGAAGCGGCAGCCCACGGTGCCCAGGGGCCCGTAGTCCGCGTGGAAGAGATCGCCGTCCTCCGCGTGCACGGGCCGGGTGAAGGAGCCCGAGAGGATGACCTGCCCCGCTTCCAGCCCCACGCCGTGCGGCGCGAGCCGGTTCGCCAGCCAGGCCACCCCGTTGCCGGGGTGGTTCAGCACGGCCGCGGCGACGCCGGACTCCTCGATCACGCCGTTGCGGTAGAGCAGCGCGCAGACCCAGCGCAGGTCCACGTCGTGCGGGCGCACCGGGCGCCCGCCCAGGACCAGCCCGGCGTCCGCCGCGTTGTCCGAGATCGTGTCCACGATGGTGCGCAGATGGCCCGTGTCCGGGTCCGACATCTGCACCCGGGCGTCGAGGATCTCCAAGGCCGGGGTGACGTACTCGGTGGCGCCCAGGACGTCGAAGAGGGTGACGTCCGGGCCCTTGAGTGGGCGGCCCAGGACGAACGCGAGTTCCACCTCCACCCGCGGGCGGATGAAGCGGTCGTGCGGGACGGTCGAGGTGTCGGAGAAGAACATGTCGTCGAAGAGCGCGCCGTAGTCCGGCTCGGTGATCGACACCGCCTGCTGCATCGCCCGCGAGGTCAGCCCGATCTTGCGGCCGCGCAGCCGCCGGCCGGAGGCCAGCTTCTCCCCCACCCACGCGTGCTGCACGGCGTAGGCGTCCGCGATCGTCATGTCCGGGTACTGCAGGGACAGCTGGCGGATCGGCGTCCGGGTCCGCTCCGCCTCGTCGAGGCGGCGCGCGGCGTCGAGCACGGCGCTCTCGTCGAGAGCCATGTCAGCCACCGGCCCGCAGCAGGAACGGGACCGCCGCCGCGTTGAACGCCTCGGGGTCCTCGAAGTGCGGCCAGTGCTTGACGTGCGGCATCTCCAGGATCTCCGCGCCGTCGATCAGCTCGGCGACCCGGCGCGCGGTGCTCTGGTACTCCCCGTGGTCCTTGCCGGACGCGACGACGAGCGTCGGGCAGGAGATCGTGCGCCACCGCTCCTCGGGGATCAGGTTGCGCTCGCGGGCGTCCGGGTCCTGCAGGATCAACAGGTGGTCGATCGTGGCCCGGGTCTCCGGCAGCCGGTAGATCGCCTGGCGCAGCGCGACGACGTCCGGGATCCGGTTCTCCTCGTCCGCGATCAGGTGGTCGAACATCGCCTTGATCGAGTCCCAGTCCGGGTTCTCGACGGCCCGGGTGCGCTCGGCGCGGATGCGGGCCATGTTCGAGGCGGTGGCGATCAGCCCGGCCGGGGACATCAGGATCAGCTTGTCCACCCGCTGCGGGGCCTCCACCGCGAGCGCCGCGGCCACCCAGGCCCCCAGGGACATGCCGATGACCGCGGCGTGGTCGAACCCGAACCGGTCCAGCACCGCCTGTACCTGGCGCAGGTAGACCGCGATCTCGTAGTCGTGGTCCGGCTTGTCCGAGAAGCCGTTGCCCACCATGTCGATCGCGACGCAGTGGAAGTGCTCGGACAGGGCGGCCAGGTTGGGCGCGAACGTCTCCCAGTGCCCGCCCGTCCCGTGCAACAGCAGGACGGCCGGCTTCGCCGGGTCCCCCGCCTCGGCGAATCGGGTACGCACCCCGTCCGCCTCGACGTAGCCCTGGCGGAAATCGAGCTCGCGCAGGTGGGTCCAGATGCTCCGGTACGGCGTGTCGCTCATGCCGCGCCCGCCCGCGAGCTGGCTGTGGTGTTCATGTCTTGCTCGCGGCGCACACGTACTGTGAGCTGGGCGAGAGGCGAGACGCTCATCGGCTGCCCTTCGGTATGGACATTGTTTCTGACAGTGAGTGTACGATAGAACCATGACGTGGTCACCGTCGACAGACACGCGAATCTCGTTCACCGGGCGCTCGGCATGAGCCCCGCCGTGAACGGCTCGGGCACGCCGCGCCGGGACCGGCGCGAGCTCGCCGAGCTCCGCAACGAGTTCGCGACCGTGCGGGTCGCGCTCGACGAGCGGGGCAACGGCCCCCGGCTGCTGGTCGAGGACGTGGAGTCCGGCGCCGAGATCCTGCTGTCCCCCCTCGAGCTCGCCAGCCTCTGCCTGGCCAGCGCGGAGGACCGGGTCAACTGGCTGCGGGTGGGCCACTACCGGGACGAACGGCCGTGAGCACGCGCGAGCCGGCGATCGTCGGGCTCGGCGTGACCGCCATGTCCACCGCCCCGGCCGGCGAGGCGTCCGTCCTCGCCGCCGAGGCGATCGCCGCGGCCCTCGCCGACGCCGGGGTCGCCCGGTCCGAGGTCGACGGCCTGCTCGTGGGGTCGAGCCAGGGCGTGCGCCCGGACCGGGTGGGCGTGCAGCTCGCGGCCCAGGCCGGGTTCGGGGACCTGCGACTGCTCGAGCACGTCGAGATCAAGGGCGCGACGACCGTCGCCATGGTCGAGCGCGCCGTGCTGGCACTGCGGTCGGGCACCGCCCGCGCGGTCCTCTGCGTCTTCGCGGACGCCCCGATCCGCGCCCGCGGCGGCGCCGGCTCCACCTACGCGCACAGTGGCGGCGTCTCCGGCGTCCGTGGCCTGGAGCGCGCGTCCGGGGTGCTCGGCTCGGTGCCCACCTACGCCCTGCTCGCCGCCCGCTGGCTGCACGTCACGGGGGGCGCCGCCGAGGATCTCTGCGCGGTCGCCCTCGGGGCGCGCGCCTGGGCCCTCGGCAACCCGGCCGCGGTGCAGCGCACCCCGCTCGACGCCGACGGCTACCTGGCGAGCCCGCTCGTCGCGGCGCCGTTGCGCAGGCTGGACTGCGCCCGCCCGGTCAACGGCGCGGTCGCGGTCCTGCTCACCGCGGATCCGGCCCTCGGCGACCCACGGCGGGTCGTCGTGCGCGGCAGCGGCCGGGCGCACCCGGTCCGTCGCCGCCGCGCCGGGGCCGAGTCCTGGTTCGGCGGGGGCCGCCCGGCGGTGGACGCTGCGCTGGCCGAGGCCGGGATGGTCCGCGCGGACCTGGACGTCCTCGAGCTCTACGACCCCTTCACCGTCGTCACCCTCGCGCTGCTGGAGGAGTACGGCTTCTGCGCTCCGGGTGAGGCCGGTGCACTGGCCCGCGGGGGCGCCCTCGGGCCGGGCGGCGAGCTGCCCACCAACACCGGCGGCGGCCAGCTCTCCGGCTTCTACCTGCAGGGCATGACGCCCCTGGCCGAGGCCGTGGTCCAGCTGCGCGGCGCGGGCGGCGACCGGCAGGTGCCGGACGCCGCGACCGCGCTGGTCGGCGGGCTCGGCGGCCGCTCGGACCATCACGCCTGCCTGGTCCTGGAGGCGGCGTGACCGCCGACGTCCTTCGTCCCGCGGAGGCGGCATCATGACCGGCACGATCACCGCGGACTGGCTGCTCACCGCCGAGCTCGCGCCCGACACCACCGACGTCCTCGCCCCGCTCTACGCCGCGGCCGCCGAGGGCCGGCTGCGCCTGCCGCACTGCGGCGCCTGCGAGCTGGCCCTGGACCTCGAGCAGCGCGTGTGTGACGGCTGCGACGCGAACACCGTCGTGTGGCGGCCGGTCGAGCCCACGGGGGTCGTCCACTCCGTCACCGTCGTCCACCGCCGCGAGCCCGGGCTGGTTCTCGCCGACGGGCCCTACCCGGTAGTGGACGTCGAGCTGGCGAGCGGGCACCGCGTCGTCCTCGCGCCGGTGGGACCGGGCACGCCCGCACCCGCGATCGGCGATCCCGTCTCGATCGGCTTCCGCCGGCTCGGGGACGTGACCGTTCCCGGCTTCGCCCTCCCGTCCCGTCCTGAACAGCACCGTCCGTCCCGTCTCGAAAGCCCCGCCCGCCCGTCTCCGGAGGCACCGTCATGACCGAAATCGACTCCCGGCCCGCCCCGCGGACGGACGTGGACGACCTCGTCCGCCACGACCGCGTGCGCGGCTCGGTCTACACCGATCCCGAAGTCTTCGAGCTGGAGATGGAGCAGATCTTCCGCCGGGGCTGGGTCTACGTCGGGCACGAGAGCGAGATCCCCGAGCCCGGGGACTACGTCACCCGGCGGATCGGCGGCCAGCCGGTGATCTTCACCCGCGGCAAGGACGGCGACGTCCGGGTCCTGATGAACCGGTGCGCCCACCGCGGCAATCGGCTGTGCAACGCCGAGTCCGGTAACAGCACGACCTTCCGCTGCCCGTACCACGGCTGGACGTTCAACAACGACGGCTCGCTGGTCGGCGTCCCCATGCGGACCGGGTACGACAAGGAGTTCCTGGCGAAGCGCAGCGAGCTGTCCCTCGCGCCGACCGCCCGCACCGACGCCTACCGCGGCTTCGTCTTCGCCTCGCTCGCCGCCGAGGGCATCACGCTCGCCGAGCACCTGGGCCGCTCCACGAAGGCGATCGACCGGCTGCTCGCCCTGTCCCCGAACGGCACCCTCGACCTGCGCGCGGGCTGGATGAAGCACCAGCACATGAGCAACTGGAAGATGGTGATGGAGAACAACGTGGACGGCTACCACGCGTTGTTCACCCACGAGTCCGTCTACTCGGCGGTCCGCGAGGCCAAGGTCTCGCACGTCCCGAGCAAGGTCGAGGTCTACGTCCGGGACCTGGGCCAGGGCCACTCCGAGATCGACTACTCCGCGGAGTACACCCGGCTCGACGAGGAGTTCGTCTGGTTCGGCCGGGCACCGCGGGCCAAGCTGCCGAACTACGTCGCGGCGATGGAACGCGCGTACGGCCCGCAGGACACGCACTCCGCGTTCGTCGTGGGCCCGCCGCACACCCTGATCTTCCCGAACCTGTTCCTCGCCGAGATGAACATCATGATGGTCGAGCCGATCGCGCCGGGTGAGACCGTCGCCTACACGACGCCCGCGCTGATCCCCGACCAGGACGAGATGAACGGCCGCATGCTGCGCCGCACCGAGGGCGCCATGGGCCCGGCCGGCTTCCTGATCGCGGACGACGGCGAGATCGGCGCCCGTAACCAGATGGGCCTGGCGGCGCAGAAGCCGGACTGGATCGTGCTGGCCCGCGGCCGGGACACCGACGCCGCCGACGCGACCGGCCTGGTCAACCACGACAAGAGCGCCGAGACCCCGCAGCGCGGCTGGTGGGCGCACTGGGCCGAGGTACTGGGCGGCCGGTTCAACACCCACTCGACCACCCCGGACGGAGAGACCCGATGAGTGAACCCGCCTTCAGCACCGGCACCCCCGTGGACCCCGCCCTCGAACCGGACGTCCTGGCGTTCCTGCACCGCGAGGCCCGGCTCGCGGACGAGGCACGGTACTCGGACTGGGAGTCCCTCTGGGACGACGACGGCGTGTACTGGGTGCCGATGGCCCCTGACCACGATCCGCGGGTCAACCTGTCCTACGTCTACGACAACCGCAAGCGCCTCCGCAGCCGGGTCGCCCAGCTGAACTCGGGCGCGCGGCACTCGCAGACCCCGCCGTCGGTGATGCGCCGGCTGCTGACCAACGTCGAGGTTCTCGAGCGGGGTGCGGACACCGTCACCGTCGGGTCCAACTTCGTCCTGTTCGAGTACCGGCACGCGCTCACCACGTGGGCGGGCCGGGTCGTGCACACCGTGCGCCGCCGCCCCGACGGGGAGCTGCGCCTGGCCGCCAAGACCGTGCACCTGGTGAACGCAGGCGGGCCGGTCCCGACGCTCGCCTTCCTGATCTGACCCTTCTTCAGACACCGGGCGGCCTCCGGCCAGCCCCTGCACCCGTGTGAGGACCCATGCTGGTCGGAGACATCCCCCGCCTCAACGCCCGTCGCTATCCCACCAAGCCCGCCGTCATCTCCGGTGGGACCACGCTGACCTGGGCGGCGGTGAACGAACGCGCCAACCGGCTCGGCACCGCACTGCGCGCGTCCGGGCTGCGGACCGGGGACCGGGTCGCGATCTGCGCCCGCAACACCGCCGAGTGGCCCGAGATCGTGTTCGGGCTGGCCAAGGCCGGCCTGGTCGCGGTGCCGGTGAACATCCGGCTCTCCGCGCCCGAGATCGCCCACGTCCTCACGGACTCCGGGGCGCGGGCCGGAATCGTGCACTCCGACCAGGCCGCGCTGGCCGGCGAGGTGTTCACCGAGCACCTCGAGCTCGTCCTGCAGCTGGGCGGCGGGGAGGTGGGCAAGGAGTACGAGGCGGCGCTCGCGTCGTCGACCGACACGGACCCGACGCCGCCGACCCTCACCCACGACGACGTGCAGTTCATCCTCTACACCAGCGGCACGACCGGGCTGCCCAAGGGCGTCGTCCAGCTGCACCGCGGCATGGTCGCGCAGGCCCTGGACACCTCGATCGTCACCGAGGCCGTGCACTCCGACGTCACCCTCGGGACGACGCCGTGCTTCACCGCGGGCGGGATGGTCCGCACGGTCGCCGCGCTGTTCCTGGGCCAGACCCTGGTGCTGCACCCCCGGTTCGACCCGGAGGCCGTCGTCGCCGAGATCGAGCGCAGCCGGGTCACGATGACGACGTTCATCCCGACCATGCTCATGCGCACCCTGAAGGTGCTGGAGAACGACCCGAGCCGGGACGTGTCGAGCCTGCGCCGGATCAGCTACGGCTCGGCCCCGGTGCCGCCGGGGCTCGCCCAGGAGGCGATGGCCCGGCTGGGCTGCGACCTGCAGCAGCGCTACGGCGCCACCGAGGCCGGCGGGCAGGCCACGATCCTCACGCCTGCGGACCACCGCGCCGCCGTCGCCGGCGACGAGGGGCTCCTCGCCTCGTGCGGCCGGGAGACGCCGATGGCCGAGATCCGCATCGTCGGCGAGGACGGCGCGGACCTGCCGGTCGGCGAGACCGGCGAGATCGTGATCCGCTCGGACATGGTGGCGGCCGGCTACTGGAACAAGCCCGAGGCCACCGCCGAGACGTTCCGGCCGACCGGGCTGTGGTCCGGGGACCTGGGCAGGCTCGACGAGCGCGGTTACCTCTACATCGCCGGCCGGAAGACGGACATGATCATCTCCGGGGGCTTCAACGTGTACCCGGCCGAGATCGAGCGGGTCATCGCGCAGCACCCCGCCGTCGACCTGGTCACGGTCGTCGGCATCCCGGACCCGGAGTGGGGCGAGACGCCGGTCGCGGTGGTCGTCGGCAAGGGCGCACCCGATCCCGGGCTGGAGGAGTCCCTGCGGGTGCACTGCCGCGGCAACCTCGCCGGCTACAAGCAGCCGCGCCGCTTCGAGTTCCGCGACGAGCTGCCCCTCGGCCCCGCTGGCAAGATCCTCAAGCGCGAGGTCCGCGCGGCCCTCCTCGCGCCGGCGGGGAGGTGAGCGGGATGTCCGCACCCACCGAGGCCCCGCCGACCGTCGCCTCCGGCTGGCGCCCGCCGTTCGAGGCGGCGAACGTCGCCGAGCTGCTCGCCCGGCGCGCCGAGCTCACCCCGGACTCGCTCTTCGCCGTCGACGAGCACCGCACCCGGGTCACGTTCGCGGAGCTCGCGTCCGACGTCGACCGGGCCGCCGCCGGGCTGCTCGCCCTCGGGGTGCGCCCCGGTGACGTGGTGTCCTGGCAGCTGCCCAACCGCCTCTCGACGATCGTGCTGTCGCTGGCCCTGTGCCGGCTCGGCGCCGTCCAGAACCCCCTGGTCATGCTGCTGCGGGAACGCGAGCTGACCTTCATCTGCGGCCAGGCCCGGACCGCGCACCTGTTCGTGACGGGTGAGTTCCGCGGCACGGACTTCGGGGCCGTCGGCGCCGCCGTCGCGGCCGCCGTCCCCGGGCTGCGGGCCCACGTCGTGGACCCTGCGGCACCGCTCGGCCCGGTCGCCGGCGCGCTGCCCGAGGGCGACCCCGCCACCCTGCCGCCGCGCCCCACCGGCGACGGGCCGGCCGAGGTCCGCTGGCTGATCTACACCTCCGGCACGACGTCGGACCCGAAGGGCGCCAAGCACACCGATCGGGGCCTGATGGCGGCGTCGGACGTGTTCTGCGCGAACCTGCGCGTCACCTCCGAGGACCAGACCGCCACGCTGCTGCCCCTCGCCCACGTCGGCGGGATCGCCCACGTGCTCACCTCGCTGCGGACCGGCAGCAGTCTGGTCACCAGCGCCGTGTTCGACCCGGCGACCACGATCGACCTGCTGGCCGAGAACCGGATCACGCTGCTCGGCTCGGGCCTGCCGTTCATCAAGGCCTACCTCGCCCGGCAGCGCACGCAGCCCGACCGGCCGCTCTTCCCGCACATCCGGGTGACCCTCTGCGGGGGCGCCGGCAGGCCGGCGGCGCTGCACGAGCAGGTGCGCCGGGAGCTGGGCGGGATCGGCATCGTCTCCGGCTACGGGATGACCGAGTGTCCGTACTTCACCTGGGGGACGCCGGAGGACACCGACGTCGAGCACGCGACCGCCGAGGGGCGGCCCGGTCCCGGCGGCGAGGTCGTCGCCGTCAAGGCGGACGGCACCCGCGCGGCCCCAGGCGAGGAGGGCGAGCTGCGCGTGCGCGGGCCCCAGCTGATGCTCGGCTACGTCGACTCCTCCCTCGACGAGGGCGCCTTCGACGAACACGGCTTCTTCCGGACCGGCGACCTCGGCACCGTCGGCGAGAACGGCACGGTGACCGTCACGGGCCGGATCAAGGACGTCATCATCCGGAAGATGGAGAACATCTCCGCCCGCGAGGTGGAGGAGTTCCTGGCGGACGCGCCCGGCGTGGCGGACGTCGCCGTGATCGGGCTGCCGGACGAGGAGACGGGCGAGCGGGCCTGCGCCGTCGTCGTCCCCACCGACCCGGCCGCGCCGCCCACCCTGCCGGACCTCACCGCGCACCTGCGCGCGCGCGGCCTGTCCACCCGCAAGTTCCCGGAGCAGCTTGAGGTCCTTCCCGAGCTGCCCCGCAACGCGATGGGCAAGGTGGTGAAGCGGGACCTGCAGGTCCGGTTCGCCCCCGCACCCGCTCCCGGGGCCGCCGTGCGCACCCCCCTCGGCGAGCTGTCCACCGTCGTCTACGAGGTCGACGCGCACGTCGCGACGCTCACGCTGAACCGGCCGGACCGGCTCAACAGCTTCAACCGCACCATGACCGAGGAGATCGCCGAGGTCTGGCGGCACGTCCGCGACGACGACGACGTGCACGTCGTGGTCCTGCGCGCGGCCGGCGACCGGGCGTTCTGCACAGGCCTGGACGTGCGCGAGGGCCCCTGGTGGAGCGATCAGAACCAGTGGAACCAGGAGGACCCCGGCGTCCTGCTCGGCCCGCGCCAGCACCGGGTGTGGAAGCCGGTGATCGCGGCGGTGCACGGCATGGCGGCCGGCGGCGGGATGTACTTCCTCAACGAGGCGGACATCGTCATCTGCTCCGAGGACGCCACCTTCTTCGACCCGCACGCCAACGGCGGCATGGTCTCCGCGCTCGAGCCGATGGGCATGCTGCGCCGCGGCGTCCCGCTCGGCGACGTGCTCCGCTGGGCCCTGGCCGGCAACGAGGAGCGGATCACCGCGCCCACGGCCCTGCGGCTCGGGCTGGTCACCGAGGTCGTCCCCCGGGACCGGCTGTGGCCGGCGGCCCGGGCGCTGGCCGACGAGATCGCCTCGCGGCGGCCCGCGTCGATCCAGGGCACGGTGCGGGCGATCTGGGAGTCGCTGGACCTGCCGCCGTCGGTGGCGGCGCAGCGCGGCTTCGCCTACGCCCAGCTCGGCAACGTCGGACGGGAGAAGCTGCGCCCGAGCGGCGGGGGCGAGAAGCGGTACCGGTGAGCGAGCCGCTCCCCGACGACGAGATCACGATGCCGTGCACCCTCGGCACGGTCTGACAGGAGACCCATGACGACGCTCGAGAACCCCGACACCCGGCTCGCGCAGTTCGGCCTGCACCTCGACGGCGCGAGAGTCCCGTCGGAGTCCGGGCGGACCTACGAGTCCCTGGACCCCTTCACGGGCGAGCCCTGGGCCGTGGCCGCGGACGGCACCGCCGCCGACGTCGACCGGGCCGTCGCCTCGGCCCGTGCCGCGCTGAAGGGCCCGTGGGGCTCGCTGAGCGCCACGGCCCGCGGTGAACTGCTCCGGAGGTTCGGTGAGCTGATCGCCCGGGACGCGGACCGGCTCGCCGAGCTGGAGGTCCGCGACGGCGGCAAGCTGCTGCGCGAGATGGCGGGCCAGGTCCGCGGTCTACCCGCCTGGTACACGTACTTCGCGGGCGTCGCGAGCACGCTGCACGGCGAGGTCATCCCCACCGACAAGGACAACTACCTCGTCTACACCCGGCACGAGCCGGTCGGCGTCGTCGCGGCCATCACGCCGTGGAACTCCCCGCTCCTGCTGCTCACCTGGAAGCTGGCGCCCGCGCTCGCGGCCGGCTGCACCGTCGTAGTCAAGCCCAGCGACTACACGCCCGCCTCCACGGTCGCGCTCGCCGAGCTGGCCACCGAGGCGGGCTTCCCGCCCGGCGTGGTCAACGTGGTGACCGGCTGGGGCCCCGAGACCGGGAAGGCCCTGGCGGCCCACCCGGGCGTCGACAAGATCGCGTTCACCGGTTCGACCGCGACCGGGATCTCGGTCGCCCACGCGGCGGCGGAGAACGTCGCGCGGGTGACGCTGGAGCTGGGCGGCAAGTCGGCGCAGGTCGTGTTCCCGGACGCGGACCTCGACGCGGCGGCGAACGGGGTCGTCGCCGGGGTGTTCGCCGCGACCGGACAGACCTGCCTCGCGGGCTCCCGGCTCCTGGTCCACGAGTCCGTGGCGGACGAGCTGGTCGCGCGGATCGTGGAGCGCGCGGAGCGGATCGTGGTCGGGGATCCCAAGGCGCCGGAGACCGAGATGGGACCGTTGTCGAACGACCGCCAGCTCGACGTCGTCCTGAGCCATTTCGCGTCCGCCCGCGAGCAGGGCGTCCGCATCGCCTGCGGCGGCGCGCCGGTGCGCGAGCTCGGCGGATACTTCGTGCAGCCGACCGTGCTCACCGACCTGCCCGCGGACGCCCGCGCGCTCACCGAGGAGATCTTCGGCCCGGTGCTCGCCGTGTCCACGTTCCGGGACGAGGACGAAGCCGTCGAGCTGGCGAACTCCACGCCTTACGGTCTGGCCGGTTCGGTGTGGACCAAGGACGTGCACCGCGCGCACCGGGTCGCCGCGCGCCTGCGCGCCGGCACGGTCTGGGTGAACGCCTATCGCGCCGTGGCCCCGCAGGTGCCGTTCGGCGGGACGGGCCGCTCGGGGATCGGCCGGGAGAATGGCGCGGACGCGATCCGGGACTACACCGAGACCAAGGCGGTCTGGATCGAGCTGTCCGGGCTGACCCGGGACCCCTTCACGCTGGGCTGAGCTTCACGCCGGGCCGGGCGCCGGCCGGGCCGGGGCGGGTGCCCCGGCCCGGGTGCGGTCAGAAGCGGATGTGCAGGTCCTCGCCGGGCGTCTCCGGGTCCGCGACGGACTGGCAGCCGAGGATGTGCCCCTCGGCGAGGTCGTCGTCGTCGAGGACGTCGTTGGACAGCATCCGCACCCGCCCCTTGAGCACCTGGGCCTGGCAGGACCCGCACACGCCGTCGCGGCAGGAGTAGGGGGCGTCGATGCCCTTGCTCAGCAGCAGGTCGACGAGCTTCACCTCCGCCGGCCAGGACAGCTCGTGGGTCTCCCCCTCGAGCTCGACGACGACCCGCACCGCGTCCGCAGAGCCCTCCTCCCCGACCGTGGGGACGACGATGTCGGCGAAGGGGTCCGTCTCCAGCGAGGTGTAGACCTCGACGTGCACGCGGGCGGACGGGGCACCGGCGTCCTGCAGCGCCCCGGACACCGCCGCCATGAACGGAGCGGGCCCGCAGATGTAGCTCTCCCGGTCGACGTAGGGCGCCACGAGCGTCCGCAGCTGCTCCCGCGCCGGGATCCCCTGCACGGACTCGAGCCAGTGCAGCACGGTCAACCGGTCGGGGTGGGCGGCAGCGAGCCGGCGGAGCTGCCCGGCGAAGATGACCGACGCCTCGTCCCGGTTGGCGTAGAGCAGGGTGATCCGGCCTGTGCCCAGCGCGAGCGCGGACTTGAGGATGGAGAAGACCGGCGTGACACCGCTGCCCCCGGCGACGAGCAGGAAGTCCACGTCCAGGTCCGGCGGGGTGAAGACGCCGGACGGCGCGAGGACCTCGATCCGCGATCCCGCGCGGACGTTGTCGCACAGCCAGTTCGAGCCGTAGCCCTGCGCGGTCCGCTTCACCGTCACGGTCAGCCGCTCGTCCGCGTGTGGGGTGCTGGCCAGCGAGTAGCACCGGGCGACGGAGCCCGTCCGGTCGCTCGGGATACGCAGGGTGAGGAACTGTCCCGGGCGGTAGGTGAACATCTCGCGGTCCGCCTCCGGCACCTCGAACACCAGTGAGCGGGCGTCGGGCGACTCCTCGACGACGGCCGCCACCGTCAGCGAACGAGAGCGGGGGCGGACCACCGCGCTCTCGGTCCGGTCGGCGGTCGGCGCGGCGCTGAGCTCGGCCATCGGGTTCCCTCCAGTGGGTGCGATGCTGCATCGGCCGCCATCGACGGCAGCCGATTTCTGACATAGTGTATGCGCAGTATCGCCAGCAGAAGAGCCATCGGTGCGATGTGACGAGGTCGTCCTCTGACACCATCTCCGCGCATCGGCGGCCACCCGTCACCGCCGGAGGACACGACTCGTGAGCAGCCATGTGGGCGTCGCCGACACCGAGGACCAGCGCGCGCTGGTCGACGCCGTCGGCCGGACGCTGGAGCGGTGCTGGAGCGCCGAGCAGCGACAGAAGCAGGTCGGCGACGCGGCCGCCGTCTCGGAGCGGCCCGTGTGGTCCGCGCTGGCCGAGCTCGGCGTCGCCGGGCTGCCCGTGCCCGAGGACGAGGGCGGCTCGGGCGGACGCTGGGCGGACCTGGCCGTCGCGCTGGAGACCGTGGGCGGTGCGCTCGCGGCCGTCCCGTCGATCGGTACCGCCGGCGCGCTGGGCGCGCTGGAGGGACTCGACGGCGTCGCGGAGACCCGGGCGGCGATCGCGTCCGGGGCCGCCCTGGCCACCACGACCTGGACCACGGCCGGGGCCGGCTTCACCTGGTCCGGCTCCCGGGTCTCGGGCCGCGCGGAGTCCCTGCTCTCCCCCGAGGCCGACGTCGTCCTGCTGCTCGCGGACGCCCCGGACGGGCCCGTCCTCGCGCTGGCCGCCACCGAGGACTCCGCCGTCACCCTCCGGCGGCACACGAGCCTTGACCTGACCCGGCCCGTCGCGACGCTCGAGCTCGCCGACGCCCCGGTCACCGTGCTCGCCCGCGGGGACGAGGCCCTGGCGGCCGCCCGGCGGGGACGCGCCGCCGCCGGCACCGCGCTCGCGAACGAGCTGGTCGGCCTGGTCGCGCACTGCCTCGACGGCTCGGTGGCCTACGCCGCGGACCGCGAGCAGTTCGGCCGGCCGATCGGCGCCTTCCAGGCGGTGAAGCACCGCTGTGCGGACATCCTCGCGAGCCTCGAGCTCACCCGGGCCGCGGCCCGGCACGCCGCCGCCCTGCTCGACTCCGGACCGGATGGCGACCCGGACGTCCTGGACGACGCCGTCGCGCTCGCCCTGGTCCGGGCCGGGGCCGCGGCGCACGAGGCGTCCAACGGGTACATCCAGGTCCTGGGCGGCATCGGCTTCACCTGGGAGCACGAGGCGCACCTGTACTTCCGCCGCTCGGGGGCGGCGGCCGCCCTGTTCGGCGGCGCGGAGGCCCACCGGACGCGGCTGGACCCGACGACGGTGCGCACCGCGGCCCCGGCTCCGGCCCTCACCGGGCCCGCGGCCGAGCTGGACGCGCAGGTCCGGGAGCTGCTGCCGGGCCACAGGCAGAAGTGGGGCGACGACGACTCGTTCGCCGCCCGCCTGGACTGGCAGCGGACCCTGCACGGGGCGGGCTGGATCGCCCCGCACTGGGCGGAGCAGTTCGGCGGCCGGGGGCTCGGCATCGTGGATCAGGTGGCCTGCGACGAGGTGCTCGCCGCGCACCGCGCCCCCGCGCTGGCCGGGGTCCTCGGCGTCAACAACGTCGCCCCCACGCTCATGCACTACGGGACCCCGGAGCAGCAGCGCCACCTCGCGGCCATCCAGGCGGGCACCGAGGTCTGGTGCCAGGGCTTCTCCGAGCCGGGCTCCGGCAGCGACCTCGCCTCGCTGCGCACCCGCGCCGTGCTCGACGGCGACGGCCCGGACGCGGAGTTCGTGATCTCCGGGCAGAAGGTGTGGACGTCGGAGGGCATGGAGGCCGACCATTGCCTGCTGCTCGTCCGCACCGACCCCGACGCCCCGGCCCACAAGGGAATCTCCGCGCTGCTGGTCCCGCTGGACCTGCCCGGCATCACCCGCCGCCCGATCACCCAGATCACCGGCGACGGCGGCTTCGCCGAGCTGTTCTTCGACGATGTCCGGGTCCCGTACTCGGCGCTGCTGGGCCCGCTGCACAAGGGCTGGACGGTCACGATGACCACGCTCGCCTTCGAACGGGCCGGCGTGATCATGATGGCGAGCCGCCTGGAGCAGGACGTCCTCGACGTCGTCGCCGGGCTGGCGGACCGGGACCTCCCGCCCGGGATCCGGCTGGACCTGACGGACCGGCTCGTCGAGGCCCGCCTGCTCGGCCTGCTGGGCCGCCGCGCGCTCGGCCGGATCGCCGACGGCGGCTCCCCCGGCCCCGAGCACTCGGTGATCAAGCTGGCCTGGTCGGCGGCGTCCCAGCACATCGGCGAGACGCACCTCGCCGCGCTGGGCGCCGACGCGGCCGCGGCGCCCTCCGCGGCCGGCGCGCGGCACGGCTACCTGCTCTCCCGGGCCTCCACCATCGCCGGTGGCACCACCGAGATCATGCGCAACATCCTGGCCGAACGGGTCCTGGGCATGCCCCGCTGACCGGCACCGACCGAACGATCGACCGGCGCCGGTTCCCCAAGGGGGGCCGGCGCCGGTCGGCGTTCAGGACGCCTCGGCCCGGCCCACGTACCGCAGGTCGAAGGGCCCGCCCTGGTCGGGAGCGGTCATGGCGTCGAAGCCGGTGATGTCCGGGGTGGACACGAAGCTCGCCGAGTAGCCGCACAGGTAGAGGTCCAGGGCATGTTCCGACGCGGTCGCCGAGGCCGCCTCGAGCAGGGCCCGCCGCTCGTCGGCCGGCTTGGTGGAGTCGGCCGCGCGGGCGAGGAGGTCCTCGTAGCCCTCCGGCAGCGGCCCGGGGAAGAAGGCGGACAGGTAGGCGTCCGACACCGTCATCCCCGGGTCCGCGACGCCCGGGTGCGAGCCGATGAACCCGTGTGCCTTGCGGTCCCGGAAGTCCGCCACGGCCTGGGTGAAGTCCATCCCCCGCACGTCGAGCCGGATACCCACCTCGCCCAGCTGGGCCTGCAGCACCTGCGCGAGGGCCAGCTGGGAGGCGGACACCCCGCTCGTCACCGCGGTCAACGTGACCCCGCCACCGAGACCCGCCTCGGCCAGGAGCTCCCGGGCGCGCTGCGGGTCGTGGGTGTAGCCGACCGCCGGTGAGTGCCCGACGACGCCCTCCTGCAGCGGCTGGGAGGTGGGCGCGCAGTTGCCGTCGAACACCGCCGCGTCGATCGCCTCCCGGTCGACGGCGTAGTTGAGCGCCCGCCGCACGCGCACGTCGTCGAGCGGGGCGAGCGCCGTGTCGAGATACATCGCGTACCACGACGTGGGCCGTTCGGTGACCACGGTGAAACGCCCGTCCGCGGCCAGCTGCTCGGCCTGCTCCTGCTGCGTCACCTTGGCCATGATCGCGTCGACCTGCCCGCTGCGGAGGGCGTTGAGCCGGGCGTTGTCGTCCGGGATGCCGAGGATCTCGATGCGGGACGACCGCTGGGCCGCCGGGTCCCAGTACCCCTCCGCCCGCTCGTAGACCACCCGGTCACCGAGCTTCAGCTCACCGAGCCGGTACGGCCCCGACCCGGCGTCGGTCGTGGCCGGGTCGACCTCGCCGCGCAGCGCGGCCGGGCTGAGCACGGACCCGACCGACGTCGCGAGGGTGAACAGGACGTCGGTGGCGGGCCGGGACAGGGAGAGCACCACCGTGCGCGGATCGGGCGCCTGGACGTCCTGGATGACCCGCAGGTCACCCGCGACCGTGGAGCCCGGCAGCGTGGCCGCCCGCCGCAGGGTGTCCCGCACCGCCGTGGCGTCGACCGGCGTCCCGTCATGGAACACGGCGTCGTCGCGCAGGGTGAAGGTGACGGTGCGGCCGTCGGGCGACTGCTCCCAGCCGGTGGCGAGCATCGGTGCGACGACCGGCCCGGCCGGGCCGGGGGCGATCTGGGTGAGCCGGTCGTAGACCAGGCTCAGGTAGGGAAAGGCCCCGATCGTCGAGACCGTCGTGTGCGGGTCGAAGGGCATGGGCGGGAGCTGCCAGGCCATCCGCAGGGTGGTGGACGCGGCGCCGCTCCCGCCGCCCGCGGCGCCGCCGCCGCAGCCCGCGAGCAGCAGCGCGGCAACGCCGAACAGGGCGGCGAACGCGACGCGGGGTGAGCGGACCGGTGGAGTTCTCCGGCTTCGCGGTGGTGTCATCGGACGGGTGCCTCCTCGGCGACGGTGGCGAAGGGTTCGTGCAACGTTCCGGCGGCTCCGAGCAGGGCCACGGCGCGGTCCCATCCGGGCCGCACCGCGGGACCGGCACCGGGCGCGGGGTGCACCGCACCGATGTAGCCGCGGACCAGCCGCAGCCGGCCCAGCGCCGGATCCCGGACGACGTGGGAGAAGTCGTTCGCGACCAGGTGCGGGGCGTGGAGCACGCCTTCCCGGGCGACGACCGGGCATGCGGGAACCCCGAGCCGGGCGAGCTCGGCGAGCCAGTGCTCGACCGGGCGACCGCCGAGCGTGGCCTCCGGATCGGGTCCCAGGAGCGCGGCCACGGCGCGTTCCTGCGCGGTGTCCACGGCCGCGATCGCGACCCAGCCGTCGGCCACCCGGTGGTAGCCGCGCGCGAGGGAGGGACCCGCGAAGTCCCGGCCCCCGACGGTCGCCGGCGGGCGGCCGTCGTAGCCCGTCAGCTCCGGGGCCTGCAGGAACGTCGAGGTGGCCGCCAGGGACACCGTGACGTGCTGGCCCCGCCCGCTGCCGGTCCGGGCCACCAGTGCGGCGAGCACGCCGAGCGCGGCGAGGGCCCCGGTGGCGACGTCGTGCACCGGCGCGGTGGTGGCGACGGGCTCGCCGGTCCCACCCTGGGCCGCGGACAGCCCGGAGAGCGCCTGCAGCACCGGATCGAAGCCGGGCAGGTCTGCGAAGGGCCCGGTGCGGCCGTACGCCGACACCGAGCACCGGACGAGGGCCGGGCCGGCCGCGCCGAGGACCTCGTCGCCCAGCCCGAGCCGCGCCATGCTCGCGGGGCGCAGGTTGTCGATCAGGACGTCCGCCCCGCCGGCGAGCTCGAGCAGCGCCCCGCGGCCGGCCGGGGTGCGCAGGTCCAGCGAGGCGATCGTCTTGGCGTGGTTGGCGGAGGCGTAGGACGCGGAGAAGACGCGGTACGGGTCCCCGCCGGTGGTCTCGACCTTCACCACCGCCGCCCCCAGGTCGGCGAGCACCGCGCTCGCGAAGGGCGCGGCGAGGAACGTGCTGAGGTCGACGACACGCAGCCCGGTGAGCGGGAGGTCCGGCGCCGAGCCCTCCGGCTCGCGGGTCGCGGGGTGCTCGCGCCACAGGTCCCCGGCGCCGACGACGTGCCCGGGTCCGGGCAGGTGCCGGACGGCTCCGGGGGTGGCCGGCAGCCCGATCGGGACGCCGGGCACGGCGACCCGGCCGAGGACGGGGTGCGTCAGGGCGACCGGAGGCGCCGCGGAGGCGACGATCTCGTCGTCGAGCCACTCCGCGCGAGTGCGGACCGGCGCCGCCGGGACCCCCGCCTCGGCGAACGCGGCGAGCCACTCGTCCCGCGGCCGGGTCGCGAGTGTCGGCTCCAGCTCCTCCCCCACCGCCGTGCCCACGTCGGGTTTGAGCAGGTTGGCGAACTCGCCGTCCACCTCCGGGAGGACCAGGACGTCCATCCGGTCCAGCACGTCGAGGGCGCGGAAGAAGAAGTCCGCGGTGAGCGCCGCGAGGTGCAGGAACCGGCCGTCGGCGCAGCGGTAGGTGCGGAAGTTGGGCGATCCGGGCAACCGGGACCCCGGCGAGAACACCCGCTCGACGTCCATCCCCTCGATCATCATCGTGCCGAGACAGGCCGCGGACGCGTGTAGGCCGCTGACCTCCAGGGCCCGCCCGTGGCCCGACGTACGCACGCCCATCAGGCCCGCCGCCGCGGCCACCGCCGCGAGAGCCCCTTGGACGGCCCCGACGAGGGGGACGACCGAGGCGACCGGACGTCCCGGCTCGTGTGCGGGATGGTGCGTCGCGAAGCCGCCGAGCGCCCCGAGCAGCAGCGGATCCGCGGGGAGGTTCCGCCACCGGCCCCGGGTCCCGTGGGGCGGGAGCGCGACGTGCACGAGCGACGGCCGCGCCGCGAGCAGGCCGGCGGGCCCGAGACCCGGAACGGACCTGCCCGGGGTGGCGTCGTCGAGGACGACGTCGGCCGCGAGCGCGAGCCGGCGCAGCTCCCCCGCCGAACCGGCGTCCCGGCCCGTGACCAGCTGCTTCCCGCGGTCCAGGCAGAGGTCCTCCGGGGTCCAGCCGGTCGGCTCGCGGCCTCCCGGCAGGATCCGCGCGACGTCCGCGCCCAGATCGGCGAGCAGCATGCCGGCTGTCCGGCCCGCCCCGGCCGACGTCAGCTCGAGCACCCGCACGCCCGCGAACGGGCCCTCGGGGACAGGTGTCACCGGGCACCTCCGACCTCGTCGTCGTTCCCCGCGGGCGGACGCCGGCGGGGAGGGTCACCGCTCTGCTAGCGGGGGGTGTCGAGCCGTTCGTGGAGCCGGTCCAGGACGCCCTCCAGCGCGTCGGCCCGGCAGGCCGCGGCCACGTAGCGGTCCGGCCGGACGACCAGCACCTCGTCCTGCGGCCGGGCCAGCACCAGGTCGCGGAACGCGCCGTCGACGTCCACCAGCCCTGTCGAGCCGGAGCCGGGGTCCGCGAGGCCCGAGCGGGCGCCGGCCCGGCTCGGCCGCACCTCGAACGTCCGGCCACCCGCACGCTCCAGCCGGGCGCGGGCCTCCGGCGACAGGTGCCGGGCCGGATCGCCGGTCAGCCCGATCACCGCGACGACGGGCCCGAGGACGTCATCCAGCAGGCGCCGCGCCCCGTCGGCGTCCTCGACGAAGGGCTGACCGAACTGCCGGCCGACGGGCGAGCCCGGGTCCGGCCGTTCGGCGGGGACGACCGCGCCCGCCGTGTACCGCGGCGCCGGCTTGTACTTCATCTGCAGGATGTAGTCCCGGGCGCCCGGGATCCGCTGCACCGCACGGAAGAACCCGTCCCGGACGATCTCGGTGGCGCGGTTGCGCGGCTGGTACATGCTGCCCACCCGGGTCGCGAACGACACCATCGCGGTCGCATGCCCCCTGCGCTCGGCGTCGTAGCCGTCGAGCAGGGCGGGCCCCGCGCGGCCCGCCGTCACCGCGGCGAGCTTCCAGGCCAGGTTCGTCGCGTCCCGGATCCCGGAGTTCATCCCCTGCCCGAAGAAGGGCGGCTGCAGGTGCGCGGCGTCGCCGGCCAGGAACACCGGCCCGGCGCCGAACGCCGAGGCGATGCGGGAGTGGTGCCAGTACACGCGCCGGCCCTGCACCTCGGGCAGGGCGCCCGGGTAGTGCCGGCGGAGCAGGCCGGCCACGAACTCACTCCCCGCGGCCCGGTCGTCGTCCTCCCCCGGCAGCAGCTTGAACTCGAACCTGCGGTGCCCGTAGGGCAGCGGGATCGTCATGGTCGGCCGGTCCGGGTCGCAGAACACGGCGGAGTAGGGCGCGTCGAGGGTGTCCCCGGAGACGTCGACGACCAGCCAGCGCGACGGCGCCGTGCTCCCCTCCAGCGCGATCCCCAGGGACTCCCGGACCATGCTGCGCCCACCGTCCGCGCCCACGGCGAACCGGGCGTTCACGACGACCCGCCCCGCGTCGGACTTCGCGTCCAGCCGGACCCCGTCGCCCGTGCGCTCCAGCGCCGTGACCTCGGTCCCGGTGTGCAGCGTGACGTGCGGGAACCGGTCCATGCCCCGGCGCAGCGTCTCCTCCAGCAGCGGCTGCAGGAAGAGGTTGCGCCGCGGCCAGCCGTAGGGGCGGCCGCTCGGGCCCACGTGGGCGAGCACCCGCCCGGACGAGGAGTGGTAGCGGATCGGGGCGTTGCGGATCAGGTCCGGCAGCACCCCGGCGATCACCCCGGCGGTCTGGAACGTCCGCAGCGACTCGTCGTCGACGGCGACCGCGCGCGGATACGGGGTGACCCCCGGCTCCCGGTCGAGCACGACGGTCCGCACACCGAACGTGCCGAGCAGGTTCGCGAGCGTCGCCCCGCAGGGCCCCGCCCCGATCACCGCGACGTCCGTCTCGATCTCCACAGCGTTCTCCATTCGGTTACACAACCGTCAGATCGGCGTCGAAGACGAAGGTCCGGTAGCCGTCCACCACGACCTGCTCGCAGATCCGCCGGTACTTGCCGACGCCGCCCGCGTAGGGCAGGAACACCCGAGGCTTGCCGGGCACGTTGGCGCCGACGTACCAGGAGTCGGCCTGCGGGTAGAGGGTCCGCTCGGCCGCCCGCGCCACCTGCTCGCTCCAGTCCTGCTCGGCGTCCACGGTCGGCTCGACGGTCCGGGCGCCCCGCTCGCGCATCTCGACCAGCAGGTCCGCCACCCAGTCGACGTGCTGCTCGAGGGCGAGGAACATGTTGCAGAGCACGGCCGGGCTGCCCGGCCCGGTGAGGGTGAACAGGTTGGGGAAGCCGGCGGTCTGCAGCCCGAGGTAGGTGCGGGCGCCGTCCGCCCACTTCTCGCGCAGGGTCACCCCGCCCCGGCCGCGGACGTCGATCCGGACGAACGAGCCGGTCATCGCGTCGAAGCCTGTGGCGAGCACCAGCAGGTGGAGCGGGTGCTCCTCGCCGTCGGCCGTGCGGAGCCCGGCCTCGGTGAGCCCGGTGATCGGTGCGCGCCGCACGTCGACGAGCCGGACGTGCGGCAGGTTGAAGGTGGCGTGGTACCCGGTGTCGACGCAGATCCGCCGGCTGCCGATCGGGTGTCCGGTGGGCACCAGCAGCTCTGCGGTGGTGGGGTCGTCGACGGCGGCGCGGATCTTGTCCTCGACGAACCGGGCGGCGAGCCGGTTGGCCTCGGGGTCGCGGGTCACGTCGTCGAAGGAGCCGAGGAAGGCGAAGCCGCCCAGGGCCCAGCGCTCCTCGAACCGCCGGTCGCGTTCCTCCTGGTCCACGGCCAGCGCGGACTGCCGGTTGATCGGGACCGTCGAGCCGGTGAAGGACCGCCGGGCCTGCTCTCGAAGCTCCGGGTAGCGCGCCTTCACGTCCCGCACGTACTCCGGGGCGAGCGGCTGGTTGGCCGCGGAGATGCTGTAGTTCGCGGTCCGCTGGAAGACGCTGAGGTGCCCGGCCCGCTCGGCGAGGTGCGGGACGACCTGGATGCCGGACGAGCCGGTGCCCACCACGCCGACACGCAGGCCGTCGACCTCGGTGTCCTCCGGCCACGACCCGGTGTGCACGATCCGGCCCCGGAAGCGCTCCTGGCCCGGGAACTGCGGGACGCTGGCGGCCGAGAGCACGCCCGTGGCGAGCACGAGGAAGCGGGCCGTGATCAGGTCGCCGGCGTCCGTGCCGACGCGCCAGCAGCCGTCGTCCTCGTCGTACGCGGCGGTGGTGACGGCGACGCCGAAGGTGATGTGCGGGCGCAGGTCGAACCGGTCCGCGACGTGCTCGGCGTAGGCCCGCATCTCCGGCTGGGTGGGGTAGCGCTGCGTCCACCCCCAGTCCTGCTGGAGCTCGGCGGAGAACGAGTAGGAGTACTCGAGGCTCTCGATGTCGCAGCGGGCCCCGGGGTAGCGGTTCCAGTACCAGGTGCCGCCCACCCCGTGCCCGCGCTCGAGGACGCGCACGGAGAAGCCGAGCCCCCGCAGCTTGTGCAGTGCGTACATCCCACCGAAGCCGGCTCCGACCACGAGTACGTCCACGACATCTTCGGAAAGCCCTCGGGCCTCGTCACCCATGCTCCCGACACTAATGCACACACCGTCAGAATGGGAGCCCGTGAACGACAGCCGCCGCGCACCCGTCCCGGGTGCGCGGCGGCTTCGGGCGGGGCCCGGGCCGATGGCTACGGCGCACCCAGCAGGGCGCGGCGCGCCGCGTCCCGCCGGGTCGGGATGTGCGCGGTCGGCCACAGCCCCTCGGCGGGCCGGTGGTCGCGCAGCAGCTGCTTCGCGACGGTCACCTGGTGGACCTCCGTCGGGCCGTCCGCGAGCGCGAGCGACTGCGCGGTGAGGATCATGCTCATGAACGGCATCTCGTCGGTCACGCCCAGGGCTCCATGCACCTGCACCGCCCGCTGGGCGACGTCGTGCAGGACCTTGGGCGTCAGCACCTTGATCGCGGCGATGTCCTTGCGGACCTTCTGGTAGTCGTCGTACCGCTCGATCTTCCAGGCCGTGTTCATCACGAGCAGCCGGAACTGCTGGACCTGCAGGTAGGACTCGGCCAGGTGCAGCTGCACCGCCTGCATGTCCGCGAGCACCCGACCGCGGGTGCGCCGCGACAGCGCCCGCTCGGCCATCATGTCCAGCGCCTGCTGGGCCAGCCCGACCGTGCGCATCGCGTGGTGCACCCGGCCGCCGCCGAGCCGGGTCTGCGCGACCCCGAACGCGTCGCCCTCCTCGCCGAGCAGCGCGTCGGCCGGCACCCGGACGTCCCGGTACTCGATCAGCGCGTGCGAGCCCTCGCCCTCCGGGTCGCCGAAGAGCGCGGCGTTACGGACGATGTCGATGCCGGGGGTGTCCGCCGGCACGAGGAACATCGACATCCGGTTGCGCACGCCCGCCTCGGGGTTCGTGACCGCCATGACGATCAAGAACTCGGCCCAGCGCGCGTTGGAGGAGAAGAACTTCGCCCCGTTGATCACCCAGTCCTCGCCGTCGCGTTCGGCGCGGGTGGTGAACTCGCCGGGGTCCGCGCCCGCGTGCGGCTCGGTCATCGAGAAGCACGAGACGATGTCCCCCTCGAGCAGCGGCTCGAGGTAGCGCGCCTTCTGCTCGGGCGTCCCGTAGTGGGCGATGATCTCGGCGTTGCCCGTGTCCGGGGCCTGGGTGCCGAAGATCCGCGGCGCCCAGTGCGAGCGGCCGAGCACCTCGTTC
Organism: Pseudonocardia parietis; assembly: GCF_017876315.1. Lineage (GTDB taxonomy): Bacteria > Actinomycetota > Actinomycetes > Mycobacteriales > Pseudonocardiaceae > Pseudonocardia > Pseudonocardia parietis. The sequence goes on from NZ_JAGINU010000001.1 coordinate 5,846,543, forward strand.
AGCAGCGCCAGCTTGATCTGCCCGTAGCCCTCGCCGCCCAGCTCGGGGCCGAGGTGGCAGGCCCAGAGGCCCTGCCGGCGGACCTCCTTCTTCATCGGGTCGATGATCGCGCGCTGCTCGGGGAGCATCGGCTTGTACACGTCGTGCGGCCAGAGCAGGTCGAGCTGCGACACCTTCGTGTCGACGAACTCGGCGGCCCAGTCGAGCTTGGCCTGGTAGTCGGGGTCGGTGCTGAAGTCCCACGCCATCGCGGGCTCCTCCTCGGACGTCGTCGGTACAGGGGCGGGGCCCGATCACGGGATGCCCGGGCTCACGGGACGGGCCGGGCTCACGGGATGCCGCCGTCGACCCGCAGCGTCGCGCCGGTCGTGTAGCTCGACGCGTCGGAGGCCAGGTACAGCGCGGCCCCGACGATCTCCGGGGGCTGCGCGGTGCGCTGCAGGGCGTGCGCCTTGGACGACTCGGCGACGGCGTCGAGGTCCCAGTGCTTGCTGACGTCGGTGAAGAACGGGCCGGACATCAGCGTGTTCACCCGGACCGTCGGGCCCAGGGTCTGCGCGAACCCGTCGGTCAGCGAGTTCAGTCCTGCCTTCGCCGCCGCGTACGGGATGATCCACTCGGACGACCGGATCGAGCCGGTCGAGCTGACGTTGATGATGGAGCCGCGTCCCGCGGCGACCATCCGCTCCCCCACCAGCGCGCTGAGCCGGAAGGGGCCCTTCAGGTTCAGGTTGAGAACGGAGTCGAAGAGCTTCTCGCTGACGTCGGTCAGAGTGTCGTAGGTCGGCGACATCCCAGCGTTGTTGATCAGGACGTCGACCTTGCCGAAGCGGTCGTACGCGGCGTCGACGAGGCCGGGGATCTGGTCCCAGCGGCCGACGTGCACGCCGTACGGCAGGGCGGCCCGGCCGGTGGTCTCCTCGACCTCCTTCGCGAGCGTCGCGCACGTCTCGTAGTTCCGGCTCGCGATGACGACGTCCGCGCCGCATCTCGCGGCGGCCAGCACCATCTCCCGGCCCAGTCCCCGGCTGCCCCCGGTGACCAGGACGACCCGGTCGGTGAGGTCGAACAGCTCGTCGGCGTACCCCATGCTCAGTTCCCCTTCCCCGGCAGCGACCGCGCGAGATCGGCCGCGGTGCCGATCAGCTGCAGGACCATCGGCCCGAAGGCCTCGACCTTCGGATCGACCGGCTCGCCGTGCACGAACGCGGCGTAGCTCTTCTCCAGCACGACGCCGAGCTTCCAGTTCGCGAGAACCAGGTAATAGTCGATGTCCGCGGTGGACCGGCCGCTCACCCGCTCGTAGTGCGCGAGCAGCTCGGCGCGCTTCGGCATCCCGCCGAGGTCGATGTAGCTGAGCGCGTCGGGCTCGGGGTCCTCCCCCACCCAGCCGAGGAGCGCCCAGCCGAGGTCCAGCAGGGGGTCCCCGATCGTGGTCATCTCCCAGTCGATGATCGCCGCCAGCCGGCCCGGGGCGCCGTGGGAGTACATGACGTTGGCGAACTGGTAGTCCCCGTGCATGATCCCGGGCTCCCAGTGGACGGGCCGATTGCGGCGCAGCCACTCCGCGGCCTCGTCGAGGCCGGGGAGCTCGCGGAACCGGTAGGCGCCGAGGAACGCGAGCCAGCGGTCGACCTGCCGCTCGTGGAAGTTCTCCGGGCGCCCGAAGCCCTCCAGGCCGCGGGCCCGCCAGTCCACCCTCGACAGCTTCGCGATGCCGTCGACCAGCTCGAACGCCAGCCCGCGGCGGGCCTCGACGTCGACGTCGAACGGGGCGGGCCAGCTGCGGGAGTCCGCCGGGCACCAGCCGTCGACCGCCGCCATGACGTAGAACGGCATACCGAGGACGTCCCCCGTCTCGTCGCCACCGGCCAGCTCGGCGTGCGGGACGTCGGTCCCCTTCAGCGCGCGCACGAGGCGCAGCTCGCGGCGCAGGCCGTCGACCCGGGATGCGGCCGCGGACGGCGGCGGCATCCGCAGCACCGTCCGCACCCCGCCCCGGTCCAGTGCGTAGAGCTCGTTCTGCGAGCCGCCGGACAGCCGGTCCAGCGCCGGCCGCTCACCCTCGCCCGCCAGGCCCTCGGCGTCCATCCAGCGGGCGAGCGCGTCGACGTCCAGGCCGGCGCCGGCCGCGGTTCCCGTCCCCGCGCTCACGCCCCGGCTCCTCGTCCGCGCAGCCGGCGGCCCCTCGTGTTCCCGGACTTCTCCGACATCTTCGTCCCTCCGTCGCCCGCGTCGTGCCGTATCGTGGACACATCGTCAGAATAGCGTTTCGCTCAGGATAGAACTAGATTCTGGGCCATGACCACCCCTCGTCCCGCATCCGTCCCCCGCGCCGGGAAGACTGACGACGTGGAATGGCAGGAGGTGCCCGGCTCCGTCCGGGCGGCGGTGGACAGGGCGCTGTCGCGGCACCAGCGCGACGCCCTCGGCGAGGTCGAGCAGATCCTGGACGCCGCGTTGCGGGTGGCCGAGCGGGTGTCCCCCGCCGAGCCCAAGGTCGCCGACATCGTCGCCGAGGCCGGGACCTCGAACCAGACGTTCTATCGCTACTTCGCCGGGAAGCCGGACCTGCTACTCGCCGTCGTGGAGCGGGGCCTGGTGCGGGTCAGCACGTATCTCGAGCACCAGATGGCGAAGCACACCGATCCGGTCGAGCAGCTGGTCGCGTGGGTCGAGGGCCTGCTCACCCAGCTCGTCCGGCCCGAGGCCGCGAGGCAGGGCGCCGCCGTCATGCAGCAGATGACGACCAACGGGCGCATGCGCGAGCCCGCCGGGCTCACCCTCCTCGACCGGATCGGCGCCCTGCTCGTCGCACCGCTCACCGCCCTCGGCCGGCCCGAGCCCACCCGCGACGCCCAGGTGTTGCAGGAGACCCTGATGGGGGTCCTGCAACGGCACGTCGTGAACGGCACGACGCCGGACGCCGCCGAGCGGGCGCACCTGGTCGGCTTCTGCGTGCGGGCGGTCGGAGCCGACGGACGTTGACCGGAGACCGTCCGCCGAATTAAGTTCCGCCCTGTGGAGAACGTCGTTCCAAACCGGCCCCCTGCGGGTGACACTCGATGATCGCGGTGCGGTGCACCCGTCACGGCCCGCCTGAGGACCTGATCCTTCAGGAGCTGCCGGACCCGGCGCCGGGACCGGACGACGTGGTCGTCATCGTGCACGCCGCGGCCGTCAACTTCACCGATCTGCTCTTCGTGGCGGACGGCTACCAGGTCAGCCTGCCGGCGCCGTTCACGCCCGGGAGCGAGTTCGCCGGGGTGGTCGCCGAGGTGGGCGAGCGGGTCACCCGGGTCGCGGTGGGTGACCGGGTGGCGGGGCAGGGCATGGCGGGCGCGTTCGCCGAGCGGATCCGACGGCCGGCGGACTCGGTGACGCCGCTGGCACCCGACGCCGACCTGGTCGCCGCCGCCGCGAGCGGCGTCACCTTCGCGACGGCCTACTCCGCGCTGCGGTCGGTCGCCGACGTGCGGCCGGGCGAGTGGGTGACGGTCACCGGCGCCGCCGGCGGCGTGGGCTCGGCCGCCGTCGTGCTGGGCAAGGAGCTCGGCGCGCGGGTCCTGGCCGTCGTCTCGAGCCCGGCGAAGGCCGAGTTCTGCACGGCGCTCGGCGCGGACGCCGTCCTGGACCTCTCCCGGACCGAGGACGTGCGGGCCCGCGTCCGCGAGCTGTGCGGCGGCCCGGACGTGGTGCTGGACCAGGTGGGCGGCGAGCTCGCGGAGGTGCTCCTGCGCGCGACGCGCCGCCGGGGCCGGTTCGTGACCGTCGGCTTCGCCTCGGGGGTCATCCCGCGGATCCCGCTCAACCTCGTGCTGCTCAAGGACGTCACGGTGAAGGGGTTCGAGATCCGCGGGTTCACCGAGCACGAGCCCGAGGCCGCCGCCCGGGACGCAGTGGAGCTCGAGGCATTGCGCGACAAGGGCATCGGCGCTGCCGTCTCCGCACGGTTCCCGCTCGAGCGGGTGACCGAGGCGCTGCGGACGGTCGCGGACCGCACCGCCACCGGCAAGGTCGTCCTCACGACCGCGGCGGGGCGGGCCGGCGCGCCGTGACCGGCCTGTTCGACCTCGGCGGGCGGGTCGCCCTGGTGACCGGCGCCAGCCGCGGCATCGGCCGGGAGTCCGCGCTGCAGCTCGCGGCGCACGGGGCGGCGGTCGCGGTCAGCGGCAACGAGCCGGAGGGGTGCGAGGCGGTCGCCGCGGAGATCCGCGCGGCCGGGGGCCGGGCCGTTGCGCTGCCGTGCGACGTGGAGGTCCCTGAGGAGATCGACGCCGTGGTCCCGGCCGCCCTCGCGGCCCTGGGCCGGCTCGACGTACTGGTGTCCAACGTCGGGCTGACCGCGCCGCCCGGCCCGCTCACCGAGGTCGACGACGAGACCTACGAGAGGATCATGACGGTCAACCTGCGCAGCGGGCTGCGGCTCGCCGCCCACGCCCTCCCCCACCTCGCCGACGGCGGCGCCGGCAGCGTGGTGCTCACCGCCAGCATCGCCGCGCTGCGCGGCAGCAGCATGGTCGGCCTCTACTCGATGACGAAGGCGGCGCTGGTGGCGATGGCCCGCAACCTGGCCGTGGAGTGGGGGCCGCGCGGGGTCCGGGTGAACGCGGTCGCGCCGGGGCTGATCGCCACGGACATGACCCGGCCCGTCGTGTCCGATCCCGAGCGGGCGGGGCGCCGGATCGCCGGCACGCCGCTGCGCCGGGTCGGGACACCGGCCGACGTCGCGGGCGCGGTCGTCTACCTCGCCGCCCCCGCGAGCGCGTTCGTCACCGGGCACGTCCTGGTGGTCGACGGCGGGACGACGATCACGGACGGGACGTGAAGTTCACCGCCGAGTACCCGATCGAGCGCGGGGCCGGCTACTCCGCGGAGCTCGTGGAGCCGGGAACCGTGGGCGCGTTCGGGCGCACCGCCGAGGAGGCGGGGTTCGACGCCGTCTCGTTCAGCGAGCATCCGGCGCCCTCGCGGAAGTGGCACGAGGCCGGCGGGCACGACACGTTCGACCCGCTCGCCGCGCTCGCCTTCTGCGCCGCGGTGACCACCCGGATCCGGCTGATGACCCACCTGCTCGTCCTGCCTTACCACAACCCGCCCCAGCTGGCGAAGACGCTGGCGACGGTGGACGTGCTCTCCGGCGGGCGGCTGACACTGGGTGCCGGGACCGGCTACCTGCGGTCCGAGTTCGCCGCCGTCGGCGCCGACTTCGCGCGACGCAACGCCCTGTTCGACGAGGCGGTCGCCGCGCTCCACGCCGCCTGGGGCGGGGAGCCGTACCACGTCGAGGGAGCCTCGTTCCTCGCCGTCGACCAGGTCCTCCGGCCGCGCCCGGTCCAGCAGCCCGGGCCGCCGCTCTGGCTCGGCGGCAACAGCCCGCTGACCCGGCGGCGGGTCGTCCGGTACGGCCACGGCTGGTCACCGCTCCTCACCGTCGGCCGCGCCGCCGCCTCGCTCCGGACGTCGTCGATCGACTCGCTCGCCCAGCTCGCCGACGCCGTCGACGGTCTCCACGCAGCCTTCAGGGCGGCGGGCCGCGACCCCGCGGTCCTGGACGTGCAGGTGGAGGCCCCCACAGTGGCCGACGCGGCGCTGGACGTCGACGCGCACCTGGACGAGCTGGACCGCTATGCGGAGGCGGGCGTCACGTCCGTCCTCGTCCACACATCTGCCGAGAGTGGCGCCGCCGCTCTCGACGCCCTGCGTCACTACGGGGCGCAGGTGATCGCGGCGCGCCGGTGACACCGGCGGCCCACGACCGAGGAGACAGCAGATGAGCGAGTCGCTCACGGGCACCCGGGTGCTCGTCACCGGCGGAGCGAGCGGGATCGGCGCGGGCATCGTCCGTGCCTTCACCGCCGCGGGCGGATCGGTGGTGTCCTGCGACGTTCAGGAGGCGCCGGGCGTCGAGATCGCGGCCAAGGCCACCGCGGACGGCCCCGGGCACGCGGACTTCGTGCTCTGCGACGTCACGGACAAGTCCTCCGTGGACGCCGCGTTCGACCGCGCCGCCGGGCTCCTCGGCGGGCTCGACGTCCTGGTGCACGCCGCCGGGATCGCGCCCGGCACGCCCGCAGAGGACATCCCGGTCGAGGAGTGGGAGCGGGTCCTCGCCGTCAACGCGACCGGGACGTTCCTCACCAACCAGGCCGCGTTCCGGCACCTGCACGAGCGCGGCGGCCGCATCCTCAACTTCGCGTCCGCCGCCGGCGTGCTGGGCCTGCGCAACAAGGCGCACTACGCCGCCAGCAAGGGCGCGGTCCTCGCGTGGACCCGCACGGTCGCCCAGGAGTGGGGACGTACCGGGATCACCGTCAACGCCATCGCCCCGGCGATCTCGACGCCGATGTACGCGAAGACCCGGGCGTCGATGGCGCCCGAGCAGCTCGCCGCGCACGACGCGCAGATCGCGGCGCAGATGCCGATCGACGGGCGGCTCGGCGACGTCGACCGGGACCTGGTGCCGCTGATGGTCTTCCTGGCCGGCTCCGGGTCCCGTTTCATCACGGGCCAGGTGTTCGCGGTCGACGGCGGGATGCTGATGGTCCGCTGACGTTCCTCGCCGGATGCACGGACGGCACTCTCGCTCGGTAGGTGTGAGCGAGAGTGCCGTTCGTGCATCCGCCGGGCGGGCCCGGGCCGGGGTCAGACCTGCTCCACCATGTCCGCCGTGCGGGAGCGGCGCCGGCCCAGGACGAGCGCCGCGACGGCGATCAGCGCCCAGGCGGCGAACGTGCCGAGCGCGATCGCGTGGTAGCCGAGGGAGGCGAGCACCGCGGCGATCGTGAAGGGCGCGAGGACGTTCGTGAGCCGGCCTGTCGAGAACGCGAAGCTGCTGCCGCGCGCCCGCAGGTCCGTCGGGAACTCCTCGGCCATGTAGGCGTTGATCAGCGGCGAGGCACCCCCGGAGAAGAAGTAGATGGCGAAGCCGGAGACGATCAGCAGCGCCAGGTTCGTGACGAAGCCGAAGCACAGCGCGGCGACGGCCGCGATGAGGGTGAACGCCACCAGGCCCGCTCGGCGCGGCAGCCGGTCCGCGATGAAGATCGCGGCGATGGAGCCGGCGAGCGAGCCGAGCACGATCAGCGAGGTCAGCGACAGGGCCTCGGCCTGGGTGAACCCGCGGAGCACCAGGATCGTCGGGGTCCACGTGGTGGTGACCTGCTGGACGGCCGAGTAGCAGATCCACACGATCATCAGCATGACCGTGCTGCGGAGCAGCCTGCCCCGGAACAACGCCGAGGTGGGCAGGCGCCGGGCCTCCTTCGCGCTCGCGGCCGTGTCCGGCACCTCGGGCTCGGGCAGCGCGCCGGTCTTCGCCGCGGTCTCCTTCTCGATGCTCTCCAGCACGGCCGCGGCCTCCACCGCGCGGCCCCGGGCGATGAGCCACCGCGGCGACTCCGGGAGGCGCCGGCAGGCGGGGACCGCGAGCAGGCCGAGCAGGCCCACCGCGTAGACGATCCGCCAGCCGTGCTCACCCGTCGGCACCACGGCGCGGGCGAGCACCGTGAGCAGGACCGACCCGACGGTGCCGATCGCGACGCCCACGGCCAGGGACAGGCCCCGGCGCCGGGCGGGGAACATCTCGCTCAGGTAGACGACGATCCCGATGTAGGTCGCGCCCAGACCGATCCCGGTCAGGAACCGCAGGACCACCAGCGTCGTGATGTTCGGGGAGAACGCCGCGAGGGCGGAGAAGACCGCCATCGCCGCCATCCCCCAGGAGAGCGTGGAGCGCCGGCCGAACCGGTCGCCGACCTGCCCGGCGACCAGCGAGCCCACGAGGAGCCCGAGGTACATCGCCGAGACCGCGAACGCGATCCCGGTGAGGTCGGTGCCGAGGTGCTCCCTCAGCGACGCCGCGACCAGGCCGGTCGCGGACTGGTCCCCGATCTCGAAGACGAACGCGACCACGGCCACGAGCAGGACCCTGCGGTGGAACGGGCCGGTCGGCAGCCGGTCCAGCCGGGCTCCCACCTGGCCGATCGTGAGGGTCCGGGGACCGGACGACGATTCCAGAGATGACGACATCGGCATGCCCATCGGCTCGATCGGACGGAGGAGGGCCCGCCGGCGCAGCCGCCGCGGTTCCACTGCGGCAGCCACCTCGGAGGCCCGGTTCGGACGTCCCCTGCGCGGCTGACAGAAGCCAGTGTCGCAAACCACGGAACGTTGTTCTGAAGTTCGCAGGGGCGCGCACCACTATCAAGAACTGGCGGTTCTTTCTGACACTCATGCCACCTCATCCGGCCAGATGCGAGGCGTACGGCGAACGGGATGGGACGGCGGTCTGACGCGGTCCGGCGCCCTCGGCACGGAGCCACCGGGCGCGGCCCGACCGGCGGCGATCTCGTCAGACCCCCGGCAGTCCGAGGTCCGCGACGCGAGGCCCCGCGATCTTTCCGGGCCGACAGCCTGGTGATTTGCCGCACAACCTGGCTACAGTAGGTGCACGGAACGTCAGAAATGCAGTTCACGCCGAGTGTTCGGAGGGCAAGGATGCCGCTGCAGGAGCACCACCAGATCGTGTCGGTGGACGACCACCTCGTGGAGCACCCCCGGGTGTGGCAGGAACGGGTCCCGCAGAAGTACCGCGAGGCCGCGCCACGGATCGTCGAGGTCAACGACAAGCACGTCTGGAACTACGACGGGAAGGCGTTCCCGACCATCGGGCTCAACGCCGTCGCCGGCAAGGACCCCAAGGACTGGGGCATGGACCCGGTCCGCTACGAGGACATGATCCCCGGCTGCTACGACCCGGTGGCGCGGGTCAAGGACATGGACCTCGACGGCGTCCAGTCCGCGCTCTGCTTCCCGTCCTTCCCCGGGTTCGGCGGCGGCACCTTCTTCCGCGCGCAGGACAAGGAGCTCGCGCTCCTGTGCGTGCAGGCCTGGAACGACTTCTACATCGACGAGTGGTGCGCGACCGCGCCGGACCGCTTCATCCCGATGGGCATCCTGCCGGTCTGGGACATCGACCTCTCCGTCAAGGAGGCCGAACGGATCGCGGCCAAGGGCGCCCGCACGATCTCGTTCCCCGACAGCCCGGTCCCGCTCGGGCTGCCGTCGTTCCACACCCGGCACTGGGACCCGCTCTGGCAGGTCTGCACGGACACGGGCATGCCGGTGTCCCTGCACTTCGGTTCGGGCTCGTTCGTCCCCGGCTTCTCGTTCTCCGGCAAGGCCCCGGGCGTGGAGATGGCCGCCGAGAATGTGCCCTTCGCCGTCCCGATCGTGCTGTTCTCCTCGAACCTGATGTGGAGCACGGTCGACCTGCTGTTCTCCGGGGCGCTGCAGCGCTTCCCGAAGCTGCAGTTCTCCCTCGCCGAGGGCGGCATCGGCTGGATCCCCTACATCCTGGAGCGCGCGGACTACACCTGGGAGCGGCACCGCTGGTACCAGGACATCGACCGCGAAGCCCGGCCGAGCGACCTGTTCCGCAAGCACTTCTGGGGCTGCTTCATCGACGACGAGCACGGGCTGACGAACCGGCACAGCATCGGGATCGACCGGATCACCCTGGAGATCGACTACCCGCACTCGGACTCGAACTGGCCCAACAGCCGCAAGCGCGCGTCCGAGGTCCTCGCCGGGATCCCGGACGACGAGGTCGAGAAGATCGTCGAGACCAACGCCCGCCGGATGCTGAACTACCCGCGCCCCGCCTGACCCGGGACGCGAACGAGGAGCGGGGCCCGGACACCGGGCCCCGCTCCTGCGTGTTCACCAGGCGGTGTTCCGCCGGGCCTTGCCCGGGTAGCCGAAGAACCGTTCGAAGTTCTCGTCGTTGATGGGCTGCGCCGCGTTGCGGGACGCGCCGTCCTGCAGCGCCGCCAGCCGTTCCTTCGCGGCCGAGACCGCGTCGGCGTCCACCGGCGAAGCCTGCTCCAGCTCCGCGATCCGGGAGCGCATCGCCCGGATCTCGATCTCGAGGCGAGCCCCCGCCTCGCCGAAGGTCAGCAGATCGTAGTCGTCCTCGTCGGGCCGTTCGACGACATCCTCGTCGCGTACGTCGGTCATGGGTCCATCTCCTCCGAAGCTCTGGTGAGCACGCGGGTCCAGCATATACAGTCGAGTGGACGTCGTGTCAGAAAGTTCATGGCGTCAGAAACCGGTTTTCAAGTTGTTCGGAGGGCAAGGATGCCGCTGCAGGAGCACCACCAGATCGTCTCGGTGGACGACCACCTGATCGAGCACCCCCGGGTGTGGCAGGACCGGGTCCCGCAGAAGTACCGCGAGGCCGCCCCCCGCATCGTGGAGGTCGACGGGAAGCACATCTGGCACTACGACGGGAAGCAGTTCCCGACCATCGGGCTCAACGCCGTCGCCGGTAAGGACCCCAAGGACTGGGGCATGGACCCGGTCCGCTACGAGGACATGATTCCCGGCTGCTACGACCCGGTGGCGCGGGTCAAGGACATGGACCTCGACGGCGTCCAGTCCGCGCTCTGCTTCCCGTCCTTCCCCGGGTTCGCGGGCGGGACGTTCTTCCGGGCCCAGGACAAGGAGCTCGCGCTCCTGTGCGTGCAGGCCTGGAACGACTTCTACATCGACGAGTGGTGCGCGACCGCGCCGGACCGCTTCGTCCCCATGGCGATCCTGCCGGTCTGGGACATCGAGGCCTCGGTGAAGGAGGCGGAGCGGGTCGCGGCCAAGGGAGCGCGGACGCTGTCGTTCCCCGACAGCCCGGTGCCGCTCGGCCTGCCGTCGTTCCACACCCGGCACTGGGACCCGCTCTGGCAGGTCTGCAGCGACACCGGCATGCCGGTATCCCTGCACTTCGGCTCGGGCTCGTTCGTGCCGGGGTTCTCCTTCTCGGGCAAGGCGCCCGGGCTCGACATGGTCACCGAGAACGTGCCGTTCGCCGTGGCCACGGTCCTGTTCTCCTCCAACCTGATGTGGAGCACGGTCGACCTGCTGTTCTCCCGGGCCCTGCAGCGCTTCCCGAAGCTGCAGTTCTCCCTCGCCGAGGGCGGCATCGGCTGGGTGCCCTACATCCTGGAGCGCGCGGACTACACCTGGGACCGGCACCGCTGGTACCAGGACATCGACGCCGAGGTGAAGCCCAGCGACCTGTTCCGCAAGCACTTCTGGGGTTGCTTCATCGACGACGAGCACGGGCTCGAGAACCGGCACGCGATCGGGATCGACCGAATCACCCTGGAGATCGACTACCCGCACTCGGACTCGAACTGGCCCAACAGCCGCAAGCGCGCGTCCGAGGTCCTCGCCGGGATCCCGGACGACGAGGTCGAGAAGATCGTCGAGACCAACGCCCGCCGGATGCTGAACTACCCGCGCTCGAGCTGACCCCGTCGCAGGAGAGCCGGACACGATCGGCGATCGTGTCCGGCTCCTGCGCTTCCGGGTGGCCGCCCGGCCCGACCGGAGCGGCTCAGGCCCGCGCGGTGCGGAGGGCCCCCTCCTGGGCGACCGTGGCGACGAGGCGCCCCTGCGCGTCCCGCAGCCGCCCGTGGCACAGCGCCCGGCCGTCCCCGGCCCACTCGGACTCCATCTCGTCGTCGAGCCAGTCGTCGGCTCGCGCCGCGGCGTGGAACCAGACGGAATGGTCGAAACTGACGGCGTGCACGCGCGGATCGCCCATCACCAGCCCGTGCGGCAGCATCGCCGTCGACAGCAGGAGCAGGTCGGAGGCGTAGGCGATTGCGCAGGCGTGCAGCAGCGGGTCGTCCGGGAGCGGGTCCGCGGCCCGGACCAGGATGCGCTGCCGGGGTGCCGGCCGTTCTCCGCGGACCACCGCATCGCGCGGCGGCAATGCCGGGAACCGGAGATCCAGCGGGATCACGGCGCGCAGCCCGGCGGCCCATCTCCGGGTGCTCGGCTCCGCCCCCGCGAGACCGGCCTCCGCCGCCGGCACGGCCTCGAACGCCCGCGGGACCGGGGAGGGCAGTTCGTGCGCCGGACCCGGCCGGGGCTCGCCGAAGGACGCCACGAGCCGGAACAGGCTGCGGTCCCCCTGGACGGCGACGACGTGCCGCAGGGTCAGCGCGCCGCCGTCGTGCACGTCGTCCACCTCGTAGGTCAGCGGCAGCGCGGTGTCGCCGGGGTGGAGGAAGTGCGCGTGCAGCGAGTGCGGGCGGCGCCCGGCGGGCACGGTGCGCCCCGCGGCCGCGAGGGCCTGGGCGACGAGCTGACCGCCGAAGACCCGCGGCGGCGACGGGACGGGCGAGTGCCCGCGGAAGGTCCGGCCGTCCTCCTGGTCGAGGGAGAGCACGTCAGCCAAGGTCGTTCCCATGTGGCTCTTCCTCCCGGCCGGCTCCCGCGGGACCGGTAGCCGTCAGGGCTGGAACTCGGCCCCGTTCCAGTAGTCGCGGTTCGACGCGATCCGTCCTTCGCGCAGCGTGCCGACGGAGGCGCCGCGCACCCCCATCGGCTGCATGACCCACTCGACGGCGTAGGAGTCGTCCGAGGTCCGGCTCGCGACGACCTCGTAGCGGGCGTCCGGCACCCTCCGGTAGCAGATCTCGACGAACTTCCGGAACTGGTGCGCGCCGCGGGCGACGTGGCCCGCGGTGACGTCCTCGAAGACGACGTCGTCGGTCACGAAGGCCGCCACGGCGTCCGCGTCCGTCCCGTTCCAGGCGGTGAAGTACTCCTCGACCCAGTTGTCGGCCATCCGGCGCTCCGTTCCTCGTGACAGGGGACGCGGCCGTCAGATGGACGCGGCCGCAGCCATGCCGGTGATCCACTCCTCGACAGGCTCGTAGACGAGCGCGCTCAGCGGCACCCCTCCCCCGGCGGCGCCGGCGGCCAGCCAGGTGCGGACCTCGTTCGCCCCCGCCCCGGCCGCCGCGTGCGCGCCGTCGGTGAGCTCGGCGAGGCGCGTGCGGTCCCAGCGCGCGAGCGCGTCGAGGAAGGCCGCGTCCCATTCCGGCCGGATCTTCGTCCGGGCGGCCGCCGCACCCTCGGCGATGAGCCGGGCGCGGACCTCGGGATCGAGGTCCCAGGCGTCGATCTCCAGGCTGGGCGGCGAGTGCGACAGCCCGCCCGTTCCGATGACCAGGATCTTCTCCGGGCGCCCGTCGAGGAAATCGGCGACGGCGTCGCCGAGGGCGAGCACCCGGGAGGCCCGCGGCAGCGGGGCCGTCGCGCAGTTCACCGCCACCGGGATCACGGGCCGGCCGTCGAGGCTCCCGACCAGGTCACGCAGCGGCTGGGCGAAGGCGTGGTCCAGCGCGACGTCCCGGCACACGGCGATGTCGATCCCGGAGTCGAGCAGGTGGTCGGCCAGGGCGCGCGCGGCCTCCGACGGGACGTCGAGCGAACCCTCCTCGTGGCCACCCTCGGGCAGGATCCCGGCGGAGAGCGCGACCGCGAAACTCGGGACGACGTGGGTGAACGCCCGCCGGTGGTCTCCGCCGAAGAGCACCACGAGATCCGGGTCGAAGGCGTCGACGATCCCACGCGTCCGGGCGAGCCCCTCGCGGAACGATGCACCCTGCACGCGCTCGACGTCGCGCTCCATACCCGGGCTGTGGCTGGCACAGACCACCAGGCGCCGCTGCGTCATCGCATGTCCTCCCTGACCCCCGGCGAACGAGGCGTGCCGCATGCCGGCAACACATCGACTCTTGTGGACAAGATGTCAGATCAGATCCGACACAGCAAGAATGCACTGTCAGAAAACTGCTCCTGGCCGGGAGGCGTGGGCTCCATCAGACGTCGAGGACCCGCCTCCGCGGCGGCCTGACACCGTAGCCACACGAAGGTTCATACGGCACGAATCCCCAGTTCAGATGGACATCGTCGGGGCTTCCGTCGACACGACCGATGCGGGGATGTACCGTCCGCGCCATCGAGCCGTCTCCGGGACGGTTGGTGACACTGGTGTCGGAGGACGCAATGACGGCGACTGTTCCCCCGGGCGCGGCGACGGCGCAGGGCGAGGCACGGCTCCTGATCGACGGGCAGCTCGGCGAAGCGATCGCAGGCAAGCGGTACGACAACGTCAACCCGGCCACCGAGGAGGTCCTCGGCCAGACAGCCGACGCCGGGCCCGAGGACATGGACCGCGCGATCGCCGCGGCGCGGCGGGCCTTCGACGAGACCGAATGGTCGACGGATCGCGAACTGCGCAAGCGGTGCCTGGCGCAGCTGCAGGCGGCGCTCGAGGACGAGAAGGAAGCCCTGCGCGCGGAGCTCGTCGCCGAGGCCGGCGCCCCGTTGGCGGTGACCCACATCGCGCAGCTCGAGTGGCCGCTCGCGGACGGCCTGCGCGCCCCGATGGAGCTGATCGACACCTTCCCCTGGGAGCGCGAGCTCCCCGCCACCAACCTGTTCGGGCCCAGCCGCCGTGCGGTGTGGAAGGAGCCGGTGGGGGTCGTGGCCGCCATCGTGCCCTGGAACTTCCCGTTCGAGGTGACGATCAACAAGCTCGGGCCGGCGCTGGCGGCCGGGAACACCGTCGTCCTCAAGCCGGCCCCCGACACCCCGTGGAACGCCACCCGGATCGGGCGGATCGTCGCGGAGCGCACCGACATCCCGGCAGGTGTCGTGAACGTCGTCGCGACGTCGGACAACGCGGTGGCCGAGCTCCTGGTGACCGACCCGCGGGTGGACATGGTGTCGTTCACCGGTTCCACGGCCGTGGGCCGGCGCATCGTGGCGCTCTCGGCGCCAACGATGAAGCGGACGCTCCTGGAGCTGGGCGGCAAGTCCGCGATGATCGTGCTGGACGACGCGGACCTCGCGGCCGTCCTCCCGCAGGCCGGCATGGGTGCGTGCATGCACGCCGGGCAGGGATGCGCACTGACGACACGGGTCCTGCTGCCCCGCTCCCGCTACGAGCAGGGTGTGGAGATCCTCGCAGCGGTGTTCTCCCAGCTGCCCTACGGCGACCCGACGAACCCGCAGAACATCGCCGGCCCGCAGATCAACGCCCGTCAGCGCGACCGCGTGCTGGCCTACATCGAGAAGGGTCGTGCGGAGGGAGCACGGGTCGTCGTGGGCGGAGGCCGGCCCTCGCACCTGCCGAAGGGGTACTTCGTCGAGCCGACGCTGCTCGCCGACGTGGACAACGGCATGACGGTGGCCCGCGAGGAGATCTTCGGACCGGTCCTCGCAGTGCTCCCCTACGACGACGACGCCCACGCGGTCCGGATCGCCAACGACAGCCCGTACGGCCTCTCCGGGGCCGTCTTCTCGGCCTCGCTCGACCGCGGTCTCGCGACGGCCCGTCAGATCCGCACGGGAAGCATCAACGTCAACGGCGGCATGTTCTACGGCTCGGACGCCCCGTACGGCGGCTACAAGCAGAGCGGCCAGGGCCGCCAGGGCGGCATCGAGGGCTTCGAGCAGCACCTGCAGAGCAAGACCGTCGGCTACGCCGGCTGATCACCTACCCCATCGTCGAGAGGTTCGTCGTGCCAGGTCGCCTGGAAGGCAAGGTCGCGTTCGTCACCGGCGCGGCGCGGGGTCAGGGCCGGAGCCACGCCGTGCGCCTGGCGCAGGAGGGCGCGGACATCATCGCGGTCGACATCTGCGAACAGATCGAGTCCAACCCCTATCCGCTGGCCACGGACGCCGACCTCGCCGAGACCGCGCTGCTGGTGGAGAAGCTCGATCGCCGCATCGTCACCCGCAAGGCCGACGTCCGGGAGCGGCACCAGCTGCAGGAGGCCGTGGAGGCCGGTATCGCGGAGCTGGGCCGGCTCGATGTCGTCGTGGCCAACGCCGGCATCCTGCCGATGGCCATGGGCGACCCGGACCCGATGGACTTCGTCGACGCCACCGACGTCGATCTCATCGGCGTGATGAACGCGGTGGCGGTGGCGGTGCCGCACCTGCCGAACTTCGGGTCGGTCGTGGTCACCGGGTCGACCGCGGCAATGCTGCCCAACACGACCGACAACCCCGCGATGGGCCCCGGCAGCGCCGGTTACGGCTGGGCGAAGCGGATCCTGATGAGCTATGTCGAGCAGATGGCCCTGCACCTCGCGCCGAGGTTCATCCGCGTCAACGCCGTCCACCCGACCAACGTCAACACGCACCTGCTGCACAACGACGGCCTCTACGGCATGTTCCGGCCCGACCTCGAGAACCCGACCCGGGAGGACGTCGAGCCGGCGTTCACCACCTTCCAGGCCATGCCGATCCCCTACGTCGAGCCGGTCGACATCTCCAACCTCGTCCTGTTCCTGGCCTCCGCCGAAGCCCGCTACGTCACCGGGCAGCAGATCCGCGTCGACGCCGGGTCGCTGCTGAAGTTCCCTCAGGGGCCCGGCAGCTGAGATCGTTCCTCCGGCTGCACGCCGCAGCCGGGCGAGCCGAGATGCACCCAGTCGGATTCGTCGAAGCAGAGCTGAGAGGCCCCTGATGACCGGTAGCACTTCCGCAGACGTCGGAATCCTCGTCCTCCGTGTGGTCGCCGGGATCACCATGGCCGCCCACGGGTACCAGAAGTTCTTCTCGGGCGAGCGGATCTCCGGCACCGGCCGCTGGTTCGACAGCATGGGCATGCGCCCGGGTCGGCTGCACGCTCTGGCCGCCGCCACGACCGAACTGCTTGCCGGCATCTTCTTGGCCGTGGGGCTGCTCACCGCAGTGGCGGGCGCCGCGTTCGTCGCGCTCATGCTGGTCGCCGGGTACACGGTTCATCGCGCCAACGGCTTCTTCAGCGTGCGGTCAGGATGGGAGTACAACCTCGTACTCGCCACGATCGGGGTCGCCGTCGCCGTGACCGGCCCCGGCCGGTACTCCCTGGATCATGTCCTCGGGCTCACCGGTCCGCTCTCGGGTTCGACCGGCCTGCTCATCGCGGGGGCCGGTGGAGGGCTCGCCGGCGTGGGACAGCTCGTGATCTTCTTCCGTCCATCAACGGTCGTGAACAACGCCTGAGAGCGGGGCCTGTCCGACGCAGGCCTGGAGGGCTCGGCGCGTGGCCGTTCGGCGGTTGCTCCTGTCGTGCTCGCGGCCGGGCTGGCCGTGTGTTCCGGGGCTACTCGCCCCTCGACGCCACCACCGCGTGCGCCTGCGGACCGTCCCCTCCTGAGCGATGCGGACACCTCCGGCTCACGCCGCTGAGCGGCATAGGCACCTCCGCGGCGTGGCGCGCGAGATCCGCCAGCACCAAATTCATGTCTGGACCGCCGCCCGGTGAGCCGGCCCGATCCCGCGCAAGCCACAGCATCACCACGCAGCTGGCGCGGCTCATCATGAGCAACGTCGTCTTCGCATCCGTGTATCCGTTGACGGCTTCATGACCGCCGATGGCCCTGCGTTCCGCAGCCGAGGTGAGCGTCTAGGACGCGGATTGCGATGTTGACCTGCGGAAATGAGGGTGAGCACGCGCAGTGCGTGTGTTACTAGGCGGTGGCGTTGTGCCTGGTCAGCGACCTGCGGGGGTGATCTCGATGATCTTCTTGGGGAGGGGGAGGTCGAGCCGGGCGTAGAGGTCGGTCTGGGGCTTGGTGGGGTCGGTGCGCTGGCGGAATGTCCCGGTGGGGCCGGTGAAGGTGACGGCGTGGAGCCGGTCGAGGTCGCGGCGGATGTGGTGCCAGGTCTGACCGGTGGTGGTCTCGGCGATGCGGATGAGCAGTAGCGCGAGCCAGCAGAGCATGACGTGGGCGCGGATGCGTTCTTCGAGGCGGTGATAGACCGGGCGCAGGTCGAGGATCTGTTTCATGTCGCGCCAGCCGCGCTCGACTTCAAGGAGTTGCTTGTAGCCCAGCGCGATGTCGGTGGCGCTCAGGTGCGGGTCCGAGCAGCGCAGCAGGTACTTGCCGTCCAAGTTGGCCTCGGTCTTGATCTTCGCCTTGTCGATGCGCAGCAGCCCGCCGGGGGTGAGGCGCAGGTAGCGGTTCAGGCCGGGCTTGGTCGAGATCTTCCCGCGCAGCTCGCCGCGTTTCATCGTCGGGAGCTTGTCGGATCCGGCGATGAGCTCGTCGAGTTGGGCGACGAGCCGGTCGCGGATGTGGGCGTCGCGCTCGGCGGCCTCGGGGTTGTGGCAGATGACGAACCGCTCGCTGTCGGAGACCTGCACTTCCTTGACCCGCAGGTTCTCGCCGATGGTGGTGTAGCGGCCCTGCCGCGACAGGGCGGTCTTGATCTCCGGGCTGTCCGAGCGGAGCTTCTCGCCGATGATGTAGGTGTGCTCGCCGCGACGTAGGTAGCGGCGGTTGGCTTGTGAGGAGAAGCCGCGGTCGGCGACCCACACGATCTTCGACAGGGTCCAGTCCCGCATGTCGTCGCGGACCTGGCGGATCAGCTTCGAGTCGGCGGTGTTGCCCGGCCAGCACCACACCCGCACCGGGATCCCCTCGCGGGTCACCGCCATCCCGATCACGATCTGGGGCAGGTCGTCGCGGGAGTCCTTCGACTTGCCGTAGGTCCGGAACCCGGCCGCGCTCTGCTCGTCGTCGGTGCCGTCCTGACCGTCCTGACCGTCCTTGCCGTCCCGGCCGGCCACGACCTGCCCGTGTTCGTCGCGGTCCACCGGTGTGTCGGGATCCTCCAGCTCGAAGTAGGTGGAGGTGGTATCGAAGAACAGCAGGTCGACCTCGAGGTTGAGCAGGTTCGCGACCTGGGCAAACACCTCGCGCTCCAGGTGTTCGCGCACGTCGTGGAGCCAGTCCATCGCCCGGTAGCAGACATCGTCGGAGGTCTCGGGCAGGCCGTCGATGTGCACATCGTTCGAGATCCAGTCCGCGGCGGCCAGCTTCGACGACGGCGCCAGGGCCCGGTTGGCGACCAGCCCGAACAGCACCCGCTCGAACGGCGCGCTGCCCCGCCGCTTGGCCAGCAGCCTGTTCATCACCGTGTCGATGCCCAGCCGGCGCCACAGCCCGTCGAGGACATCGGTGCCGCCCAGCGGGCGCGAGCCGAGCAAGCTCAGATCTGAGCCGGCGGTGGCCTTGAGCGCCGCTGCCGGGTCGAGCAGCCGTGACAGCGACACGATCAGCCGCTCGATCGCCGCGGTGTCGACCTGATCGGTCCGCCCGAAGCTGTAGAGGATCTTGGTGCGAGAGGTGCGGGCAGCAGGGTCCCAGTCGTTGTGGACCAGCTGCAGGTAGGACACCCGGGTCCCGTTGCGGTTCTGCCGCTTCACCTCCCGCAAGAACATGTCCCAGACACTATCGACATCCACCCACGTCAATCAACCTAAACTGGGCGATTCGTGTACTAGGCGTTCTCGCGGTCGAACGCTAGGCGCGAACCGCTGACCTGCCCACACCGCCCAGACGTGTCCCAGAATCCACCATCAGCTGCGGAACGCAGGATGGCGTCGCTGCCCGATTAGCCACCGGGCCAGAACAGCCAGCGCCGCCACGCATGAACGCTCACCGATCCACGACAGGATCAGGCAGCCACCTCCCAACGGCGGCTGTACCTTCGTCACCGACGAGATCGAGTCCGTACTCGATCAGATTCGGACAGGGGTGATGTCGACGTAGCGCTGATGTTCCTGGTCAACGCGTTCGATCTCAAGCTCGATGAGCTCGGCCCTGACGAGTCGGGCGCGGTGCGCCCGTAGTCGCAATCCGGACGGGGTCGGTGACGGATTCGGGAGGCAGCGGGCCGCAAAGCGCCGTTTCCTGAATCCCTAGACCTTGCAGTGAGCCTTTCCCGGTAGCGGGAGCAGCTGCTGGTGACACGCCGTGGGCGTGGAGATGATCAACGTGGGCGCGGGACCCCGGTAGAAGAGGTCGGTCCGCCTAAAGATCGACTCCACCACCGAGGTCCCGCGTGTCCGATCCTGTCATCTACACCGCCGTGCTCCCGATCGGGGAGCCCACCGCCGCGTTCGTGTCCCAGCTACTGGCCGGCGAACGCGCACGACGAGGCACCCGCCCTGACTTGGCTCACGCGTGGATCTTCAGGTCGGTTGCAGCGCGTTGACCTGGGGGATCGTCGGTGAGGTCGGCGGAATCTGTGCACTAACGTCGGCTCGTAGGCTCGGGGAGATGGCGTATGTGCGCACGGTCCGGACCGGGTCGGGAGCGACCGCGGTCCAGATCGTGCACGGCACGCGCCGCGGAGCCCGCGATATCGAGCATCTCGGCTCGGCCCACGACGTCCAGGCGGTCGAGGCACTCAAGGCGGTCGCCCGCCAGCGGCTGGCCGGCGGGCAGGGCGAGCTCGACCTCGGTCTCGACACCGAGGTCACCACCGTGGGCGGGGCGGAGCCGTTGCAGATCGCGTCCTCGACGATGGCGCCGCTGTGGGATGCGCTGTGCTCGGCGTATGACCAGCTCGGATTCGGCTCCGCCACCGAGGGCGACGAGGTGTTCCGGCAGCTGGTGCTCGCGCGGATCATCGAGCCGACCAGCAAGCGCGACAGCCTCCGGGTACTGGCCGAGGCCGGGATCGACACCGTCTCCTACGCCACCCTCAAGCGCCGACTGCAGGGCTATGCCGATGACGCCTGGCGACGCCGTCTCGCCGCGGCGTGCGCGGCACACGCTCAGCTCGGGCCTGCCACGCTCGTGCTCTACGACGTGTCCGTGCGCCATGAGGCGCTTGTTGTCCGAGTGGAGGTGAGAGACCACCACCGTGGGGTTCCTGCCGTAGCAGGGGCTTGGAAGCTGGGGGCAGCCTGATCGGGGAGACGACCGGGAGGGTGGGAGCAGCCCTGACGAAGCCGTGTCGCGCCAGCACCGTCAGATGGCGTGAGCGCGGCGAGCGTGTCGCAGAGGTATACGCGAGGAACCGGCGTGATCACCTGTCTTGACGTATTACCGCCTCGAACCTGACGGATGTGGGGCGGGCACGGTGTGCCACCGGCCGGAGTGACGGGCTGGTGGCCTGCCCGGGAGCGGAGTCACGGCTCCCGGGCGGGACCGGCGGTGAACGACTACGGGGTAGCCGCTGGTCAGGGCCGTAGGCAGATAGTCGGGTGCCTCCTGCGACGAGCGGACAACGAGTGAACATGGGAAGGCCCCGACGCCTGCCGACCCGCCCGCGCGGCCAGCGCGGCCGGGGGTCGGCTGAGTCCGTCGTCGACTGAACGGTGCCGGGGCCGGCGGAGCCGCCGTAGTACTGCGAGTCCGGGAGAGCCGGACGCATCGGGAAGGGCGGCAGCGAGGATGGATAGGAGGTGCTGTGATGGTGCGAGACGCGTCGGTGAACTCCGGCGCCGGGCTCGTGGTCGACGCTGCTGAGGTTGCGGTCGGGTCGGCGGCGGGTCGGGTAGCGCGGACGCAGGCCAAGTATCACCGTTGGGCGGGCACCGACCGCGGCACGCGGTTCGGGGACCTGTTCAACCTGGTGTGTCACCCCGACTACCTCCAGGTGGCCTGGGAACACGTGGCACGCAACAAGGGGGCCCGTTCGGCGGGGATCGACGGTGTGACCGTGCGTCGCATCGTCGACGCCGGCGGGGTGGAGGCGTTCCTGACCGGGATCGCCGCGAGCCTCAAGGACGGCAGCTACCGGCCCATGCCGGTGCGGCGGGTGCTCATCCCGAAGCCGGGCGGCAAGCCCCGGCCGTTGGGGATCCCGACCGTCACCGACAGGGTCGTGCAGCAGTCCTTGAGGATGGTGCTGGAACCCATCTTCGAGGCCGACTTCTCGCCGGTCTCCTACGGGTTCCGGCCCAAGCGGCGAGCCCACGACGCGGTCGCCGAGATCCATTTCTACGCCTCACGCGGTTATCGGTGGGTACTCGACGCCGATATCGAGGCGTGTTTCGACAACCTCGACCACCGGGCTGTCCTGGACCGGGTGCGGGCGAGGATCTCGGACAACAGGACCGTGGCGCTGGTCCGCGCATTCCTCAAAGCCGGTGTGCTCACCGAGCTCGGGACCCTGCGTGAGACCGGGGCGGGCACGCCCCAGGGCGGCATCATCTCCCCGCTGCTGGCCAACATCGCCTTGTCCGCGTTGGACGAGGCGATCATGGCCCCGTGGGCGCCGGGCGGTGACCAGGCCACCCAGGTCGGTCGCGCCAAGCGCCGCCACCACGGGTTGGGCAACTGGCGGATCGTGCGCTACGCGGACGACTTCGTCATCATGACCAACGGCGGCAGAGACGACGTCGTCGCCCTGCAAGAGCAGGTCACGACGGTGTTGGCCCGGCTCGGTCTGCGACTGTCACAGGCCAAGACCGCGGTCAGGCACCTGAGCGAGGGGATCGACTTCCTCGGCTTCCACATCCAGTGGCGCCGACGCAGAGGAGGCAGGAAGTGGTTCTGCATGACCATGATCGCCGACAAGGCGTTCCGGTCGATCAAGCAGACGATCCGCAACCTGACCCCTCGCCGCTCACCTCGACCGCTCTCGATGGTGCTCATGGAGGTCAACGCGGCGCTGCGCGGCTGGACGGCGTACTTCCGGCACGCGATCGCCGGGCGCAGGTTCTCGTTTCTGCGGTACTTCTCGTGGAGACGGCTCGTGGCCTGGCAACGCGAGCAGCACCGCTGGAACTGGACTGCGGTCACCCGATGGCTCCGCCGCCCTGACGGGAGCTGGAGACCCATCACGGCCGCAGGCGTGATGCTGTTCGACCCGACGAAGGTTCGCATCCGGCGATACCTGTATCGGGGCAACCGCATCCCCAGCCCCTACAAGCCGACCATGGCCGCCTGACGGCGTCATCCTCGTGGAGAGCCCGTTGCGGTGAGAGCCGCACGGCGGGTTCGGCGGGCGGCCCGCGGTTTGCCCGGAGTTCAGCCGAACTGAAGGGGTCTCAGCGGGAACTCAAGGGTGTGTGGGGGCTCAGGAGCGATTCGACCCTTGGGTTCGTGCTGAACCCGGGTGGTGGTCGGCGGGGGTGTGTAGGAGTTTCGCGGCGGCGTCGCTGTATCGGATGGCGGTGGTCTCGTCGAGTCCGAACACGGTCGCGAGGTGGAGTGGGTCGGCGCCGTGGGTGAGTGCCTCCTCGAGCTGCCGGTCGACGCGCAGGTTTTCGAGGGTGGCGGCGCGGCCGCGGAAGGGCGCGGTGAGCGCGTTGACGCTGACCGGCCGGGTGGTCGAGGCGGTCTGCTTGTTGATGATCAGGTGCGGGTTGGCCGTGTTCGGCCAGCGGCTGCGTCGCGCGGCGAGCCAGTCGAGCAGCAGGCGGTGGGTGAGCTCGTCGAGGGGGCGGGTCACGGCGGCGATGGTGAGCCGCCGGTTGCCCAGGTCGACATCGTCGAGGTGCAGGGTGCGGATCGACTCTGGGCGGGCGGCGTGCACTGCGGCCAGCGCGAGGGTCAGGCGGGCGGCTGGGGTGGTCGCTGCCTGGGTGACGTCGTCGATCTGCGCGGGTGTGAGCGGGAGGATGATCGACTCGTCACGGTGGCCGATCCGGACGCGAGCGGTCGGGTCGGCGAAGATGCTGCCGGTCTTCTTGCAGTAGCGCATGAGCGAGCGCAGCGCGCCGAGGGTGCGGCGGCGGGGGTGGCCGCGCAGGGCTCGGGCGATCCCGGTGACGTCGCTGGTGGTGACTTCACGTAGGTGCTGGTAGCGGGTCGACCAGTCCACCAGCACCGGGTGCGCGGCGCGCAGGTAACGGCGGACGGTGTGCAGGTCGCGAGGGTGGTTCCGCGGTCCGCCGCGCTGCAGGGCGCGCACCCAGGCGCGGACGTCGTCGATGATCCCCGGTGCCAGGTCGGCGAGCTTGGCGGCCAGCCAGGACTCGAAGGCGGGGACACGATCGTCATCGAGCAGCCCGGCCTGGGACAGGACCTCGGCGACGCGGCTGATGCTGACGCCATAGCGGTGCAGGACCTCGATCAGCTGTGAGTACCGCAACCGCTCACCGTCGGCGTGGCCGGACAACACCACGACCAGCGCCCGGTCGAGCTCGGCGACCAGAGCGGCGTTCCAGCCGTGGGCTTGGCTCATCGTTGCCGCGATGCGCCGCACCCGGATCAGGGCGTGGTTGTCCAGCTCGGCGTGCTGGGCCCGGTCGAAGGCCCGCCCGGGTCCGGGCAGGTGCAGTTGTAGTTGCCCGCCATCGGCGGAACCGGCAGGTCGGGCACGGTCGGCAGCGGGTGGGGTGTGGAGGCGACGTCGTGCACCGGAGCGTGGGCCGCGCATCTTGGTGGTGCCGGCGAACGAGAGCTGGTGGCTGGTGACAGCGGCGAGATCGGCCGGGGTGACAATCGGTGGGTCCTGGGCTTGCAGCGCGGCCTGCAGCCAGCAGAGTCGGCAGTAGCGGTTCTTCAACGGCACGTCGCGGCGACATCCAGCACAGCGGGCGCTGGGGTGGCGCCGGCGGAAGTCGTAGCAGGCTCGGCAGTACCCGCCATAGAGCAGCCCCCAGGACAAGCAGGTCGGGCAACTCGACGCCGACATGCGCGCCGCCGGCGGTGCCTGGCTGGCCAGCGCTCGCCCCGGCGTGGACGCCGCTATCGATTCCGGCGGCGGCGCTGTGGTCATTCCGGCGGTAGTGATCGGCCGTCGCGGCGTTTCGGCGTCACCGTTGTGCCGGTGCCGGTCGCGGTCTGCGGTGCGTAATCGGCCCTCGGGCGGGTAACGCGGCCGGGTTCGGGGATGAGTAATTCCTCGACGCCACACTCCAGTACGGCGCATATGGTGTCCAGGTCCTCGAGTTTCACACTGGCCGGGTGGCCCGACCACAACCCGGACATCTTCCCGGTGCTGATCACCAGGCCGCGTTCGGCCAGCATGACCTGCAGCTCGCTGGCCTTCCAGATACCGCGGTGAGCGGCCGCCAGACGGAGGTTCCACCTCATACCTTCAGCCCTTTCAGTCGCCCGGCCGCGCGGTCCTGCCCGGCGCTCCACGCGTCTTCGACATGCGTCCGATGCACGTGCACGTAATTCATCGTGGTCGCAATCCAGGCGTGTCCGAGCGTTTCCTGGATCGCCATCAAATCCATTCCACTGACCTGCGTTCCGCAGCCGAGGTGAGCGTCTAGGACGCGGATTGCGATGTTGACCTGCGGAAATGAGGGTGAGCACGCGCAGTGCGTGTGTTACTAGGCGGTGGCGTTGTGCCTGGTCAGCGACCTGCGGGGGTGATCTCGATGATCTTCTTGGGGAGGGGGAGGTCGAGCCGGGCGTAGAGGTCGGTCTGGGGCTTGGTGGGGTCGGTGCGCTGGCGGAATGTCCCGGTGGGGCCGGTGAAGGTGACGGCGTGGAGCCGGTCGAGGTCGCGGCGGATGTGGTGCCAGGTCTGGCCGGTGGTGGTCTCGGCGATGCGGATGAGCAGTAGCGCGAGCCAGCAGAGCATGACGTGGGCGCGGATGCGTTCTTCGAGGCGGTGATAGACCGGGCGCAGATCGAGGATCTGTTTCATGTCGCGCCAGCCGCGCTCGACTTCGAGGAGTTGCTTGTAGCCCAGCGCGATGTCGGTGGCGCTCAGGTGTGGGTCCGAGCAGCGCAGCAGGTACTTGCCGTCCAGGTTGGCCTCGGTCTTGATCTTCGCCTTGTCGATGCGCAGCAGCCCGCCGGGGGTGAGGCGCAGGTAGCGGTTCAGGCCGGGCTTGGTCGAGATCTTCCCGCGCAGCTCGCCGCGTTTCATCGTCGGGAGCTTGTCGGATCCGGCGATGAGCTCGTCGAGTTGGGCGACGAGCCGGTCGCGGATGTGGGCGTCGCGCTCGGCGGCCTCGGGGTTGTGGCAGATGACGAACCGCTCGGTGTCGGAGACCTGCACTTCCTTGACCCGCAGGTTCTCGCCGATGGTGGTGTAGCGGCCCTGCCGCGACAGGGCGGTCTTGATCTCCGGGCTGTCCGAGCGGAGCTTCTCGCCGATGATGTAGGTGTGCTCGCCGCGACGTAGGTAGCGGCGGTTGGCTTGTGAGGAGAAGCCGCGGTCGGCGACCCACACGATCTTCGACAGGGTCCAGTCCCGCATGTCGTCGCGGACCTGGCGGATCAGTTTCGAGTCGGCGGTGTTGCCCGGCCAGCACCACACCCGCACCGGGATCCCCTCGCGGGTCACCGCCATCCCGATCACGATCTGGGGCAGGTCGTCGCGGGAGTCCTTCGACTTGCCGTAGGTCCGGAACCCGGCCGCGCTCTGCTCGGCGTCGACGCCGTCCTGACCGTCGGCGTCGTCCTTGCCGTCCCGGTCGGCCACGACCTGCCCGTGTTCGTCGCGGTCCACCGGGGTGTCGGGGTCGGCCAGCTCGAAGTAGGTGGAGGTGGTGTCGAAGAACAGCAGGTCGACCTCGAGGTTGAGCAGGTTCGCGACCTGCCCGAACACCTCGCGCTCCAAGTGCTCGCGCACGTCGTGGAGCCAGTCCATCGCCCGATAGCAGACATCGTCGGAGACCTCGGGCAGGCCGTCGATGTGCACATCGTTGGAGATCCAGTCCGCGGCGGCCAGCTTCGACGACGGCGCCAGGGCCCGGTTGGCGACCAGCCCGAACAGCACCCGCTCGAACGGCGCGCTGCCCCGCCGCTTGGCCAGCAGCCTGTTCATCACCGTGTCGATGCCCAGCCGGCGCCACAGCCCGTCGAGGACATCGGTGCCGCCCAGCGGGCGCGAGCCGAGCAAGCTCAGATCTGAGCCGGCGGTGGCCTTGAGCGCCGCTGCCGGGTCGAGCAGCCGTGACAGCGACACGATCAGCCGCTCGATCGCCGCGGTGTCGACCTGATCGGTCCGCCCGAAGCTGTAGAGGATCTTGGTGCGAGAGGTGCGGGCAGCAGGGTCCCAGTCGTTGTGGACCAGCTGCAGGTAGGACACCCGGGTCCCGTTGCGGTTCTGCCGCTTCACCTCCCGCAAGAACATGTCCCAGACACTATCGACATCCACCCACGTCAATCAACCTAAACTGGGCGATTCGTGTACTAGGCGTTCTCGCGGTCGAACGCTAGGCGCGAACCGCTGACCTGCCCACACCGCCCAGACGTGTCCCAGAATCCACCATCAGCTGCGGAACGCAGGACTGAAGTAGAGTTGGCTTGCGCAGAAATGGCGCAGCACATGCGGGGTGAGTCGGCTCGACCATCCGGGCAGGTGCCCGGCAGCGGCCTCGGCGAGCCCGGCGCGCAGCACCTCGTTACCCACCCGGGCCGCGGTGCCATCGGCGTTCTTGCGTTCGGAGCAGAACAGCGGCGCACCGTGCCGGTCCGGGTCATCGCCGAGCTGGCCCCAGACGTCTTCGACGAACCAGCGCAGCGTCGTCCCAGCATTGTTGATCAACGGCACCATGCGTTCGCGGGGCCCCGATCCGCGGGCGCCCTTGCCATGCCGGACGTGGATCTTGCCGAACCGGCCCAGGTCCCACTTGATGTCGGTGAGGTCCAGGTGGCGGACCTCGTTGATCCGTAACCCCACTTCCGACATCAAGCGGGCCGCGGCGTAGTTGCGCGCGGTGGGGCCGAACTTGCGGCAGGTCGCCAGTTCGCCGCGCCACCCGGTGAACAGCTGCCCGACCTGCTCGACCGTCGGCGGGATCCGCAGCCGGGCCGGCCGCCGTCCGCGCGGTCGGTTCATCTCATCGATCGGGCACTCGACGATCCGGCCGGTCATGTTGTGGATCTCGACCTTGTGTCGCAGCTCCACGAACTCGAAGTAGGTCTTCACCGCCTGGGCGCGCGCGAGCCTGGTGCCCGGGGGAACCTCGCGCAGCACCGTGCCGAAGTAGGCGTCAGCATCGCTGGGTTGCATGTCCCACAGCGGTCGACCGAACCAGGTCCGCACTTGATCCAGATGGCTGACATCGGTGCGGATCGTGCTGTCCGATAGCCCCGCGGCCGCGCGGGCGAGCACGAACCCGGCGACCACGTCGGTCTCGAACCGCTCGATGTCCTCCGGGCCCGCCGGTTCCCGCATCTCGCGCAGGTCCCGCACCACTGCCAGTCCCACCGCGACACCCCGACTTCAGCCCAACCGCACGAACACCAGTATGGGTGTCAACGCTTCAGGGGATCTGAAGTTTGGTCAGAACCGGTAAGATCACCTGAACGGGCAAGGAACCGCTGGTCCAGGGCAGAGGCAGACTCAACAGCCGGCAACGAACCCAGGGGTTATTTTTTAGAAACGGACCGGGAGCGATCCCGGCACCGCGCCGCGGGCCGACCCAACACTCTGTACTTCGAGACCGACACCGGCGACGGGTTCCGTGAGCCCGGGTTCTCCAAAGAACGCCGCCTGGAGCCGCAGATCACGATCGGGCTGCTCACCGACGCCGCGGGGTTTCCGCTGATGGTCGAGGCGTTCGAGGGCAACCGCGCCGAGACCGCCACCATGCTGCCCACGCTGCGGGCGTTCATGGCCGCCCACCAGCTCGAGGACATCACCGTGGTCGCCGACGCCGGGATGATCTCCACCGCCAACCAGAAGGCGATCGAGGAGGCCGGGTTGTCGTTCATCCTCGGCGCCAAGACCCCCACGGTCCCCTACGTGATCTCCGAATGGCTCCGCGACCACCCCGACAGCGAGGTCCCCGACGGGCTCATCCTGACCCAGCCCTGGCCCGCCGGTCCGCACGACAAGCGTCGTGACCAGGTCATCTACTACCAGTACACAGCTGACCGGGCCCGGCGCACCCTGCGCGGGATCGACGAACAGGTCGCCAAGGCCGAACGCGCCGTCGCCGGCAAGACCCCGGTCAAGCGCAACCGGTTCGTCACTCTCACCGGCGCGGACAAGGCGATCAACCGCACGCTGGAGACCAAGGCCCGCACGCTGGCCGGCTGGAAGGGCTACAGCACCAACCTCACCGGAGCCGGGTCGAAGTTCGTCATCGGTGCCTACCACCGGCTGTTCCAGATCGAGCGCTCCTTCCGGATGTCCAAGCACGATCTCGCTGCCCGGCCGATCTACCACCACAAACGTGCCTCCATCGAGGCACACCTGACGATCGTGTTCGCCGCGCTCGCCGTCTCGAGACTGGTCGAGGAACGCACCGGCTGGTCGATCCGACGGTTCGTCCAGACCGCGCGGACCTACCGCACCGTCCAGATCCACGCCGGCGGCCGGCTACTCACAGCCGCCGACCCCGTCCCCGACGACCTACAGACCGCCCTCGACCGCATCAGCGGCCCCGAAGGTGCGCACTAACCTGAGCCAAGTCAGGTCCCAGCTACTGGCCGGCGAACGCGCACGACGAGGCACCCGCCGGGGACGTCGTGCGCTGGGCTGCTACCGCCAAGCGGTGCTGGTGCTGCGCTGGTTCCTCGACGCCACCCGCGTCGCTCAACTCGCCGCAGACAACCAGCTTTCGAGTTCCACGACCTACCGCTACCTGCACGAAGGGATCGACGTGCTGGCCGCCGCCGCGCCCGGGCTACACGGGGCACTGCTGGCCGCACGAGCGGCCGGATACACCCACGTTCATCTCGACGGCACCCTGATCCGCACCGACCGATCCAGGGCCCTCGGACCGAACGTCCGGGTCGATCTCTGGTGGTCAGGAAAACACCGCCACCACGGCGGCAACATCCAGGCCCTCACCGCACCCGACGGGTGGCCACTGTGGACCTCGCAGGTCCGGCCAGGCCGGGAGCACGACACCACCTGCGCCCGCACCCACGACGGACTCCTCGACACCCTCCACGACTGGACCGACCAGACCCACGTCGTGCTCGCCGACCTCGGCTACGAGGGCGAGAACACCCGGCTGACCTGCCCGTTCAAAGCCCCGGCCGGAGGTGGGCTGCCCGTGGACCAGCGCGCCTACAACATGCTGCACTCCGCTACCCGAGCCCTGGCCGAGCGTGGGAACTCGCTGCTCAAGACGACCTTCCGCGCCCTGCGTCGGGTCACCCTGTGTCCCTGGCGGATCGGCGCAATCACCGCGGCGGCGCTGGTCCTGCTTCATCACGATCATGACCGAACAACCTGATCAACTCGCTACTGGGAAAGGTTCAGTGTCCCTGGCGCCACGGAGTCGCGGCAACGATGACGAAATCGAGCATCGAACCCTAGTTCGGGTCCTGGTGCGTCTTTCACCGCCGCTCCCGCCTTCGGCATCGCTGTGCGGTGCCGTGCGCGGTTGTGCAACACGGCAGGGAACGGTCTCGAACACCGCGTCTCAGCAGTGTGGGGAGCGGTTCCCCAGCTGCCGAGGAGCCCGATGCCCCGCCACGCCGCAGTGGCCGATCGACGGGCGCGCCGTTCAGCCCCGCACTGATCACCGGAACCGTCATCTATCGCTGCGACCGGTTTCGTCCGACCTTGCGACGTATTGCGCGATCGGGTTTACCTCGGGGAACCTCCCCGTCATGGCTAGTGCGTAGCTACACCGTCGAACCCGCGCGGCGGAAGGTGCCAGATCTGGTTCGGCTACTTCGCTGTCCTCGTCCGAGCCCAGCGCACGACAAGCGCGATCCGACATCCTCGACCTGGCGGCCAGCGAGTCCCGCGAGCTGCTGATGAACCAGCTTCCGAGTTGCCTGCTCGTACACGCCTCCGTGACTATGTCGGGGTTCAGGCCCACCAGACAGGACGCGGCAGCCCGGATGGGAGGAGCAGCCACGCTGTACCAAGCTCTTCTGGGGCTGGTCCGGTGCGTTATCGCGTCGCGGAGCTCGTTCGCCTACCCCTCATCGCCTCATCAGACCTGCTCACTGGCGCGCGGCGACCCCGGGGAGTACGTCGCCCGGACGGTGGGCGGAGGAGGGAATGGCCGCGACCGGTGACCACTAGAGCTGGTACGACGGGCTCGCTTTGCCACCGGCCTGATGGGCGGTGGACGCATCAGCGCAACGACGAGTGCCCGATCACCACGGCTGACACCAATGCCGATGACTCCAACGGTGAGCGAGGGCGACGAGGCCGCTGGAACCAATTCACCAGGATTCTGAAGCGACCGGCGGCGGATCCCGATCGACGATCGAACGGAGCAGTTCGTTCACCGCCCTATGCAGATTGTTCAGCCTTGGACTTGAGCCCCTTCAGCATGTCCTTGACGCCCTTCAGGGTCAGCTGGTCGATCATGAACTCCGGGAGCGCCCATTTGATGTTCATGTCCATGGCGATGACCACCTCGGTGTTCCCGCCGTCGCAGGGTACGAGCGTGAAGCTGGCATCGTTCTTCGTCATCATGTCGCCTTCGACCAGGCGGTACTCGAACTTCCCCGGCTCCGGGTAGTCGTAGCGGACCGAGTAGCTGCCATTCTGCCCCATGGCCGAGATCGACACCCTGGTCTGCTTCGGGCGCCCCTGGTCGTCGCTCTCCAGGATCTCGACCTTCTGGACCTCCTTCTGCCAACTCGGGTGGGACTCGACGTCGAGGAGGATGCCGAGGATCTTCTCGGACGGAGCGGACACGACGGCGGACTTGCTGATGACACTCATGGTTCCTCCGGTTCAGCGGTTCGATGGCGACGGACTGTTCAGGCGATGCTCATGCCGGCGTCGACGGGGAGCGTGACGCCGGTGACGTACCGGCCCGAGTCCCCGACGAGATAGAGCACGGCCTCGCTGATGTCGATCGGCTCGACCATCAGCGCCGGCAGCGCGTTCTGCATGGCGTTGGCCAGGTTCGGCCTGGATTCGAAGACCTCGAACAGACCCGGGTTGTCGAGGATCATCGGCGTCGCCACCCCCGTGGGCGCGACTGCATTCACCCGCACCTCCTCGGGTGCGAGGAATTGCGCGTAGGCCCTGACGAGACCGGTCACGGCGATCTTGGCGGCGGTGTAGGCGTCCGACCCGGCACTGCCGTCGGTCAGTGCCCGCAGACCGGCCATCGAACTGGTGACGACGATCGCTCCGCCCATCCCTCGCTCGACCAGGTGCGGATAGGAGACCTGGATGGTGTTCCAGACGCCGGTCAGCATGACCGCTATCCCGACGTCCCACGCGGCCTGCGGGTCCGGCTCGTCCTTGCGGGTGAGGATGACGCCGGCGTTGGCGAGCACCGTGTCGATGTGCCCGAACTCGGCCACACCGGCGTCGAACGCCGCCTGCAGGGCCGCTCGGTCACGCACGTCGGCCTGGATCCCGAGCATCCGGCGGTCGCGCTTCTCCACCATTGACACGGTCTCGTCGAGGTCCTCCCGCGTGCCCATCGCGTACGGCACCGCGTCGATCTGACCGCAGATGTCGACACCGACGATGTCGGCGCCCTCCTCCGCGAGCCGCACCGCGTGCGACCTGCCCTGCCCACGGGCCGCGCCCGTGATGAAGACGACACGTCCGTCCATTCTGCCCATGAACATCCCCTTCGATGGTCGAGAGCCAACAGGGAGGTGTCGGACCGGAGCTCGACGCGAACGTCTGGCGGTCGGTCGAGAACCCTCTCGTTGCAGGCCGTCAGAACGCTAGCGACGACCTGATCGGATGGTCAAGATTCGTGCTTCGTCTGGGTGAGTACCTACAGGTCAGACGCCGGTGTAGACAGACCCACCAAGGTTGCACAACGTCAGATTTTCTTGACCAATACACCGTTCGGCTCTAAGTTCCCGACGCACCCCTGCTGCCGACCGGGACGCCCAGAGCTGCTCGGTACCAGCCGTCATCTACTCGACGAAGAGAGAAACGAGGGCATAGCCGTGAGCATCACGACGACGACCACGAGCACGTCCCCGCAGCTGGGTGAGACCCGGATGCTCGTCGACGGGAAACTCGTCGAGTCCCGGTCCGGCCGCTCGTTCGACAACATCAACCCGGCGACCGAGGAAGTCCTCGGTTCGACGACCGATGCCGACAGCGGCGACATGGACCGTGCGATCGCCGCGGCGCGGCGCGCCTTCGACGAGACGTCCTGGTCGACGGACCACGCCTTCCGAAGGCGCTGCCTCGAGCAGCTCCACCACGCGCTCGATGCCGAGCGGGAAGAGCTGCGCGCCGAGCTCATCGCGGAGGCCGGCTGCCCTTCGATCGCGACGTTCGGACCTCAGCTCGACTGGCCGCTCGACGACGCCCTGCGCTGGCCCGCCGAGCTCATCTCGACCTTCCCGTGGGAACGAACCCTCCCCGACACCGAGCTGTTCGGGATGACCAGTCACCGGGTGGTGTGGAAGGAGGCGGTCGGGGTCGTCGGCGCCATCTGCCCGTGGAACTACCCGGTCGAGGTGGTGATCGGCAAGGTCGGGCAGATCCTCGCCACCGGCAACACCGCCGTGGTCAAACCGGCCCCCGACACCCCGTGGAACGCGACCCGGCTGGGCAGGCTCATCGCCGAACACACCGACATCCCGCCCGGCGTGATCAACATCGTGACCTCGAGCGACCACGCGCTGGGCGAGCAGCTGGTCCTCGACCCCCGCGTCGACATGATCTCGTTCACCGGATCCACCGCGACCGGCAGGCGCATCGCCGAGAAGGCCGCGGCCACGATGAAGCGGACCTTCCTCGAGCTGGGCGGGAAGTCCGCCATGATCGTGCTGGACGACGCGGACCTCGCTGCGACCGTCCCCGGCGCCTCCTTCATGTGCATGCACGCCGGGCAGGGATGCGCCATGCAGACCCGGCTGCTCGTGCCCCGCCACCGGTACGACGAGGCCGTCGAGCTGGTGACCGCCGCGTTCGCCGCCGTCAGCTACGGCGACCCGGCGGATCCGGCCAACCTCGCCGGCCCGCTGATCAACGCCAAGCAGCGCGAGCGTGTACTGGGCTACATCGAGAAGGGAGTGCAGGAAGGGGCGCGTCTCACGACCGGCGGCGGCGTTCCGGCCCATCTCGAGCGGGGCTTCTTCGTCGAGCCCACCGTGTTCGCCGATGTGGACAACACCATGACGGTGGCCCGCGAGGAGATCTTCGGCCCGGTCCTGGTCGTCATCCCCTTCGAGGACGACGCCGATGCGGTGCGCATCGCCAACGACAACGACTACGGTCTGTCCGGCGGTGTGTTCTCCGCGGACCGGGGACGAGCACTCTCCGTCACCCGCCGGCTCCGGGTCGGTAGCGCGATGGTCAACGGCGGCCTGTTCTACGGCGCCGACTCGCCCTACGGCGGATACAAGGCCTCCGGAGTCGGCCGGCAGAACGGCCTCGAAGGCTTCGAGCAGCACCTGCAGACCAAGGCAGTGGGCCTCGCCGACGACGTGGACGACTAGACCGCACAGTCGGCGACTCGCGTGCAGATCGGCGCGGTCCTCGGCCGTTCGTCGTCGAAGCCGCCGGCTACCGGTGGGCCCGCCCGCCGGATAGGCGCGAGCCTCGGGTGGGTGAGCGCGGCGCGCTACGCAGCCCCTCGGGGCGGAATGAAGGTCTTACCGATGAGGAGGCGTCGTTGACGGGTGTCGAGGTGAAGGTCGAGGGATTGTCGAAGTCCTTCGGCCGGGCGAATATCTGGTCGGACGTGACGCTCACACTGCCGCCGGGTGAGGTCAGTGTTCTGCTGGGGCCGTCGGGCACCGGGAAGTCGGTCTTCCTGAAGTCGCTGATCGGGCTGCTGAAGCCGGAGAAGGGCTCGATCGTCATCCACGACACCGACCTGGTGCGGTGTTCGGAGTCCAAGCTCTACGAGCTGCGCAAGCTGTTCGGGGTGCTGTTCCAGGACGGCGCGCTGTTCGGCTCGATGAACCTCTTCGACAACATCGCGTTCCCGCTGCGCGAGCACACGAAGAGGTCCGAGGCGCAGGTCCGCGACGTCGTGATGGAGAAGATGGATCTCGTCGGCCTGAAGGGCGACGAGAACAAGCTCCCCGGCGAGATCTCCGGCGGGATGCGCAAGCGGGCCGGGCTGGCCCGGGCGCTGGTGCTGGACCCGGAGATCATCCTGTTCGACGAGCCGGACTCGGGTCTGGACCCGGTGCGCACGGCGTACCTGAACCAGCTGATCATCGATCTGAACGCGCAGACGGACTCGACGTTCCTGATCGTCACCCACGACATCAACACCGCGCAGACCGTCCCGGACAACATCGGGATGCTCTACCGCAAGCAGCTGGCCATGTTCGGGCCGCGCGAGGTCCTGCTGACCAGTGACGACCCGGTGGTCGCGCAGTTCCTCAACGGGCGCCGGCAGGGCCCGATCGGGATGTCGGAGGAGAAGGACACCGCGCAGGCGGCGCGGGAGATGGCCGAGGTCACCGAGCTGGACGGGCTGCCGCCGCTCAAGCCCCAGCTCGAGGCGGCCGCCGGGCTGCCGGACCGCAAGGCGGTCCACCGCCGCCGCGAGCGCGTCATGCGGATGCTCCCGACGCTCCCGCCCGCCGCGCAGGCCGCCATCCGGCAGTCCTACACCGACCGTCGGGGAGCCGCCTCACAGCATGGCTCCAGCGAACCGAGCTGGCCGCTATCAAGTTACGAACTGTCAGAGACAGCACTCAGAGGGAGGCACGGCCACACCACTGCGGCGCCACCCGGAACGCGCCTCAGATGACTCGCACCGGCCACCGCGCCCCGGCCGCGCCGAGCCCTCCGAACCGGATCAGCTGGACATTCATCGCTGCGCCAGAACGAAAACAGGGAATTCCGTGCTCGCATCACGCGATGCACGGACGTGCCTCCAGGACTGCGTCATCCTGGCCGAGAACCCGCGCCTCCTCTTATAGAGTTATTGAAGTTCAAGAAACACCCTGTCAGAATCGCTGCGTAGAGCACACCCTCGACGCAGCGGCGTCGGAACTGCCCGTGAGTGAGAGTTGAGGTCACCGATGACCGAACGGACCGCATCACCAGAGTTGAGCTTGGCCGATCTACCGGTTCCCGAGGACCGAGATGCCGCATGGCGGATGTTGCGAGATCGCGGCGGGTCGGTGGAACTCGACGGCCACCTCGCGATGACCAGCCTGCAGACCGTGGAGACGGTGCTGCGCCAGCCGCAGCTCTTCTCCTCGAAAGAGGCCTTCGACTCGCTCAACAGCCCGCTGCCGATGGTCCCGATCGCCTTCGACCCGCCGGAGCAGACCCGCTACCGCAGGATCCTGCAACCCTTCTTCAGCCCCCGCAGCATCCGCCCCCTCGAGCAGCCCCTGCGCGAGCAGGCCGTCGCCCTCATCGAGCCGCTGCTCGACCGCGGAGAGTGTGACTTCGTCGCCGAGGTCGCGGTCCCGTTCCCGGTCCAGACCTTCCTCACCCTGTTCGGCCTGCCCCTGGAGGACCGCGATCGCTTCCTCGTCTGGAAGGACGCCATCCTCGGCCTCACGGACGCCTCCGGAGCGGCTGATCCGACCGCGAGCCAGGAGGGCATGGAGCACGCGGTCGCCCTCTTCGCCTACCTGAACGAACTGATCCAGTCGCGTCGCGGCGTCCCGGGCGACGACGTCCTGAGCAAGCTGCTGTGCGTCGAGGGCGACGACGCGCTGACGGACGAGGAAGCCATCGGGCTGTGCTTCCTGTTCATCCTCGCGGGACTCGACACCGTGACGGATTCGCTCGGCTTCGGCATGGAACGTCTCGCCAAGAATCCCGACCGTCGCCGCGAGCTCGTCGACGACCCCACCATCATCCCTGCGGCGGTCGAGGAGCTCGTGCGCCTCGACCCGCCCGCCCCGTTCATCCCCCGTGTCACCACGGAGGAGACCACGGTGGACGGCCGCGTCCTCCCCGCCGGCAGCCGTATCAGCTCCTACCTCGCCGTCGCGAACCGGGACGAGGCCCGCTGCCCCAACCCCTTCGAGGTCGACTTCCACCGTGGCGAGAACCCTCACACCAGCTTCGGCGTCGGGGTCCACCGTTGCCTGGGCTCCCACCTCGCCCGCCTCGAGATGCGCCTGATCTACGAGGAGTGGCACAAGCGGATCCCCGAGTACCGGATCACCCCGGGCACCTCCCCTCGCGTGAAGTGGCCCCGGGGCACGCTCGGCCTGGAAGGCCTGCACCTGACATTCCCCGGAGGCTCGGCGTGAACGTCCGCGTCGATCGCGACGTGTGCACCGGTCACGGCATGTGCTTCGTGACCGCACCCGAGGTCTTCGAGGACGACGAGGACGGCTACGGCCGGGCCCGGAACAACGGCGTGGTCGATCCCGGGCACGAGGATGAGGCCCGAAGCGGCGCCGCCAGTTGCCCCGAACGCGCCGTCGTCTTCTCCTGATCCAGGATCCCGGTCGGGTGTATCCCACCCGACACCCGACCGGGGCACCGAGGGCGCCGCTCGCGGCGACTCGGCCCCCGTAACATCCGGCATCGATGTCACGCGAAGAGATCCTGCGCCGGGAGGGTTACGGGCCCACGAGTCCTGTGGTCGGCGAGCGAGGCGCCTACACCCGGCGGCGCATCACCGACGAGAGCTTGCGCCTCTTCGAGCGCCACGGATTCCACGGGACCTCGGTGGAAAGCATCGCCAAGGCCGTCGGCATCTCCCGCCCGGCGCTGTACCAGTACTTCGAGAGCAAGCTGCAGATCTTCCTCGAGCTCCTCGACGAGTGTGGCAGCGCGCTGGACCGCGTGGTTCGGCGGATCGGGCCGCTCGGGCCGACCCGGGTCGGATTCGACGACCTGCACTGGTGGCTCGGCGAGTGGGCCTACATCTATGACAAGTACGCCACGGTTCATGTGCAGTGGGCGAACATCGATACACCGGAGAACCCGCTACGGCCGGTCGTGGAGCGCTTCGTCCACTCCTTCCACGAGCGGATCGCCGACCGTCTCGCCTCGTCCGGGCTACAGGGGCTGGACCCGCTCGACGCGGCCATCGCCCTGACCGGCACCGTGCACCGGTACCACTACTTCCTCCACATGGGCTTCGCTCCCCCGCTGTCTCGCGACGACCTGCTCGACGGGCTGGCGGTGTGCATGCAGTTGATGCTCTTCCCCGAGACACCCGCCGACGCACTCGCCGCGATCGCACCGGGAGGACGGCCGCGTCCGACCGACGACACGACCTTCCCGATGTTCCGAGCGCGCGAGCTACCGGCTGCCGAGCCCGGCGACGGTCGGCAGGATCGGGAGATCGGGCAGCGGGGCAGGGCGACCCGACGCAGGATCGTCGAGACCGGCGCCCGGTTGTTCACCGAACGCGGCTATCACGAGACCAGCGTCGACGACCTCCTCGCGCACCTGGGCCTCAGCCGCGGCGCCTTCTACAAGTACTTCCCCGAGAAGATCAACCTTCTGCTGGAGCTCGCCGACACATGCGCGGCGGCGGTGAACCCGTTGACGGGCCGGCTCGCTCTCATCGAGCCGGGACAGGAGGCACGGCCCCAACTTCGGGACTGGCTGCTCGACTTCCTGCCCGTGTACGAGAGCTACCTCGGTGTCATCCGCGCCTGGTTACAGGGCGCGTGGCGCGAGCCCCGGCTGACCGCCACCGCGGCGAGCATCAGCGCCGGCCTGCTGCGCGGCTCGACGCCGGTTCTGCAGGGCGTGGACCGCCGTTATCCCCTCGACACCGACATCGCCGCCGTGGTGCTCGGCGCAATGCTGGCGCGCCTACCCGAGGTCCTGCGTCGGCCCGGCCCGGACGACCTCGACCGGAGGGCCGAACTGATGGCGGCGCTGATCGACCGCGCGATGTTCAGCCGCGGTGGGCAGTCGGCACCCGGCTGATCCGGGAGACGTCGACGTCACCGCGGGTCCCGCGGCAGCCCGAGGATGCGTTCGGCGATCTGGTTGCGCAACACCTCGGACGTGCCGCCGGCAATGGTGAGACAGCGGCTGAAGAAGAAGTCGTGCACCAGCGCGGGCTCTCCTCCGACCAGGGCTGCACCCCCGGCGATTCGCATCCCGAGGTCGACCACCCGCTGAGCGTGTTCGGCGCCGAACAGCTTCGCCAGGCTGCCTTCGACGCCCGGCTCGGTGCCGGCGACCGCCCTGGCGGCGTGGCGGAGATTCAGCATCTGCAGGGCGTGCGCCTCGACCAGGAGCGCCCCGACCTCGCGCGCCGATCCGACGTCATCGGGCCGGTGCCGGTCCAGCAGACCGAGCAGGCTGTCGGCCTGCATGGTGACCGAGCCGGCGCCGATCGAGATCCGCTCGTAGCCCAGCGTGGCGCGGGCGACCCTCCAGCCATCGTTCACCTCACCGACGACGTCCACGTCCGGTACGAAGACGTCATCGAAGAAGACCTCGTTGAACAGGGCCTCGCCGGTGATCTCGGTGAGCGGCCGGACCTCGACGCCCGGCGCGTGCAGGTCGATGATCATTGCGGTGATCCCACGGTGTTTGGACGCGTCGGGATCGGTACGGACCGTTGCCAACCCTCGGTGGCAGTTCCTGGCATCGCTGGTCCAGACCTTCTGCCCGGAGATGAGCCAGCCGCCGTCCGCGCGTCGAGCTCTGGTGGAGATGGCGGCGGCGTCCGAACCTGCTCCCGGCTCGCTGAACAGCTGGCACCAGCGCAGTCGGCCTTCCAGGCTGGACCACAGCAGCCGGTCCTGCTGCTCGGCGCTGCCGTGCTGCAGCAGGGTGGGCAGGATCCACTCCCCGAGCCCGAGGCCGGGTCGCTCCGTGGCGGACAGTTCCTCTTCGATCACCAGCTGCTCCACCGGGCCGGCTGCTCGGCCGTACGGTCGAGGCCAATGGGGCAGGAGGTAGCCCGAGCGGGCGAAGAACGACGGGCGTTGCTCCTCGGGCGTGCGCGAGTACTCCTCGACGAAGGCTCGCGCGTCGTGCCGGTATCGCTCGGCCTCGGGAGGCAGGTCGAGGCTTCGCCCGCGTCGCACCCCGTTGCCGCGCATCGCGGCCACCCTCTGGGTGGGCGGCTCCGAGGCCTCGAACACGGCAGCCAGTGCAGCGGCCCGTCGCAGGTAGAGGTGGGCGTCGTGCTCCCAGGTGTAGCCGATCCCACCGTGCACCTGGATGGCGAGCTCCGCGACACGCAGATACGCGGGCAGCGCGCAGGCCGCGGCCATGGCGGCCACGAGATCGGCTTCGTCGAGATCGGCGACGGCCCTGGTCGCGTCCCAGGTGGCAGCGGAAGCCAGCTCGGCGTCGAGGAGCATGTCGGCGCAGTGGTGCTTGACTGCCTGGAAGCTGCCGATGGGCCGGCCGAACTGCTCCCGTTGGGTGGCATAGGCGACGGTCATCTCGACGCATGCGTGCATTCCACCGACCGCTTCCGCGGCGGCGAGGATCAGCCCCACCCGGCGCGCGATACGGGTGGCTCCGGGCAAGAGGTCGACGACCGGGGCGCTCTC
The DNA here is from genome assembly GCF_017876315.1 of Pseudonocardia parietis. Taxonomy (GTDB): domain Bacteria; phylum Actinomycetota; class Actinomycetes; order Mycobacteriales; family Pseudonocardiaceae; genus Pseudonocardia; species Pseudonocardia parietis. Next base: position 5,886,373 of record NZ_JAGINU010000001.1, read on the forward strand.
GCACCGCACCCGCGCTACCGGCCGGGTGGGATCCACTGCACCGGACACCTCCACCCGCAACGCCGCACCGGGTTCCACCACGATCAGATCCGGACCGTCGGCCAGCAGCAACACGTCGGCGTCGAGCGCCCCCAGCACGACTCCGGCATCGCCGGCCAGGCCGTGGGCGGTGCGCCGTGCGGATCCTCCGACGCCGACGGCCGCAGTCGCCGAACCCGAGCAAAGTCCCGGTAACCAGCGCTGTCGTTGCTCGTCGGTGCCTGCCTCCGAGATCACGGCAGCCGCCAGGACGGTCGGCAGGAACGGTCCGGGCGCGACCGCGCGACCGAGCTCCTCGGTCACCACCGCAAGCTCGGCGAGGCCGAAACCCTGCCCCCCGAACTCCTCCGGGACGTGCAGGCCGGTCCATCCGGCAGAGACGACGTCCTTCCAGAACGGAGCCGGCTTGCCGGATTCGTCGTCGACGGCGGCACGGGCGGCGGCGAGCACGGCGCGGTCGCGGACGACCGATCGTGCGACACGCGCCAGAGCCAGATGGTCCTCGGTGATGGCCAGTGCCACTGCTGCGTCTCCTGTCGTACCCGCGATCGCGGTACCTGCTGGGGGCCGCCTCTGTTCCTCGGCTGCCGTCGGACCTAGAGTATGACAGTCGACTGCCAGAAGCCAGCGCATCGGCGCGGCGGCCGTCGAGACCGGGAAGGCGGCATGATGAGCCTGGGACTCAGGCCGGGCGGCCGGACGAAACACGGACAGTCCCCGCCCGGGACACCGGACGGTCTCGCACCGCGGCGCACCCGGCCCGTGCTGATCTAGGCCTTCCTCGGCGCACTGTGCCTGGCCCTCATGCTCTATCTCTTCGTTTCCTGGATCGCGTTCGGCGAAGCACAACCGGTGCCTACGGGCGCAGATCCGGTGTCAGGGACGACTCAGAGCGTGTTTGAGAAGATCAACTTGTTTGGGTGAAGGTGCGTCGCTGCTGTCGGGTGGCAGGTCCGCCGCGGGCGAGGCGGCGGGTCATGGTGTTGATCGCGGCCCAACGGATCATCGCCTCGGAGGTCGCCCGGTGACGTTCGTAGTCGCGAGCCAAGCGACGGTGGGCGGTCAACCAGGCCAGGCTGCGTTCGACCGCCCAGCGTCGTGGGATGACGACGAAACCGCGCTGACCGGCGGGTTTGCGCACGATCTCGATCGTGGTGCCCACGATGGTCTGCGCCCAGTCGACCAGGCGTCCGGCGAACCCGGCGTCGGCGAACACGAATCGCACCGTGGTGGCCAAGTAGGCGCCGAGCAGGGCGGTCTTGGCGCCGTCGCGGTCCTGACGCCCGGCAGAGCAGACCATCACCGTGAGCAGCAGCCCGAGGGTGTCGGTGACGATGAATCGTTTGCGACCGTTGACCTTCTTCCCGGCGTCGTAGCCGCGGGAGTCGCGGCCGACGGTATCGGCGCCACGCACGCTCTGGGAGTCGATGATCCCCGCGCTCGGCTCAGGGTCACGCCCCTCGGCTGCTCGGAGCTGTCTACGCACGATCGGGAGGATCTTCTCGGTGACCCGCTGCTGCTCCCACCGGTTGAAGTACCAGTACACGGTCTGCCACGGCGGGAAATCAGCTGGTAGGGCGCGCCAGGAGCAGCCAGCGCGTACCACGTAGAGGATCGCGTCGACCACGTCCCGGCGCGGGTGCTTCTCCGGCCGCCCGCCCGACCCAGGCGCGGGCAGCAGGGTCTCGATCAGCGCCCACTGCTCATCGCTGGTGTCCGAGGGATACCGCTTCCTCCGTCGAGCCACCCATCCACCGTGGACTCAATCCACCCTCGCGTCCCGCAGACACGCCGACGCTTCTCAAACACGCTCTCAGGTCTGGGCCGCGGTGTTCCAGATCGGTGGTCCGATCGCGGCGGCGATCGTGCTGATCCACGTCGTTCACCGATGCGTTCGGGAACGCAGGCTCTTCTCGACGCCATGATCGTCATCGGTACGACGACCGCCTGGTGGCACGATCCCCTGATCAATTGGCTGCGACCTTTCGTGTTCTACAACGCGACGATGGTGAACTTCGGATCCTGGTCCGAGCGGATTTCGGGCTGGATCAGTCCGAATGCGAGATTCCTGCCCGAGCCGCTACTGATGATCGGGCTCGCCTATGTCTGGATGACCCTCGGCTTCGGGATGCTGGCGACACGGGCGATGCGCGCAGCGCGCGCCCGGTGGCCCCAGCTCGGCGTGGCCGCCACGTTCGGCGCGGGGTGGTCGGCCGTCTTCGTGCTGGAACTGCCGCTCGAGACGCTTGCCGTGCGGACCGGGCTCGTCGCCTACCCGGCCTCGATCCCCGAGCTGACGTTGTGGGCCGGGCACACCTACCAGGTTCCGCTCTACGGACCCGCGCTGTGGTCGGCGGTACTCACCGGCATCGGCGCGCTGCGGTTCCATCTCGACGAGCGCGGGTTCACGCTGGTCGAGCGCGGGATCGAACGGGTCACGGTGGGCGCTCGAGCCACAACGCTGCTGCGCACCCTCGCCGTGGTCGGGTTCATCCACGTCTCGGCGGTCCTGGCCTACGACCTGCCGATCAACCTCGCCGGACTCTACGCCGGCCCTGTCGACCCCTACCCCACCCACCTGCGCACACAACAGTGCGGACCAGGGACTCCCGTGGGTTGCCCCGGACCCGGCGTGCCCATTCTGATGAAGGACCGATGAGACGCCGAAGGTGTCCGCGCGAGCGCCGCGGAACCCGCGTCAGCTCAGCTCAGCAGCTTCTCCAGGCGTTCGAACTCCGCCCCGAGCACGTCACCGAGAGCCAGTCGCGAGGGGCCGTCGGCCCAGCCGGCGAGGGCGCGCTCCATCACGAGCAGCCCGACGGCCGCCAACAGCTCGCAGTCGACGTCAGGAGTCAGCAAGCCTCGGCGCTCCGCGATCGCCCGCGCCAGGGTCGCCGCGTTCTCCTGGTGATTGCTGCGTTCCCTGCCCCGGAGAGTGGGAGAAGACTCCACGGCTTTCAGGTACAGGCTGATCCGCCTGCGTAATCGGGCGACGCCGGGAGCCAGCGTCACGAACGTCGCGCGCATCGCCTCGAGATCGCTCACGTCGTCCGCCTGCGCCAGGTACAAGGCCGCGAAAGACCGGATGAAGTCGTACTCGCCGAAGAAGAAGACCGACTCCTTGGTCGGAAAGTATCGAAAGAATGTCCGCGGGGACACGCCCGCCGATTCAGCGATCTCATCGGTGGTCGTATTGTCGAACCCTTGGGACGCACAGAGTTGGAGGGCCGCATCGATGATCGCCTTGCGGGTGCGGGCCGCGTGGTCGGCTCGGGGCGAGCGGTCACCAAGTGCCACGACGTCCCCCTCTGCTCGGCTGCGGATCCGACGATCATACGTCGACGATGACAGTCCGCTGCCACGACATCGACCCGTGACAGCGGACTGCCAAACGTTGCTGCTCCCGACCGGTCAGGGCCCGAGCAGGGAGCGACCGCATGCGCGATACCTGCCTCCGGGCCGTCCCCGGTCAGCGCACCGAGAAGCCGGCGTCGAGCGGCAGGCTGATGCCTGTGACGAACTTCGCCTCTTCCGACACCAGCCAGGCGACCGAGTTGGCGATGTCCTCAGGCTGCAGGATCTGGATCGGCAGCGCGTTCTGCATCGCGCTGACCGCCTCCCCACCGTGAGCCAACAGTTCCTGCATCGCCTGGTTGAGCACCATTCCGGTGGCGACGCCGGTGGGGTGGATCGTGTTCACCCGGATCCAGTGCTGCGCCAGGTCGTTGGCCAGTACCTGCATCAGCCCGACCAGACCCCGCTTCGCGGCGGCATACGCCTGGCCACCGGGTGTACCGGTGCCGGTCGCCTTCAATCCGGCCGTGGAACTGGTGATCACGATCGACCCGCCCCGGCCCGCGTCGATCATGCTCGGCAGCGCCGCCTCGATGGTGTTCCACACCCCGGTCAGGTTCACGTCGATGATGTCCCGCCACACAGCCCGGCGGTCCTCCGCCGGACCCAGGCGGATGATCCCCGCGTTCGCGATGACGATGTCGACCCTGCCGAACTCGGCGATCCCGTCCTGGAAGGCGGCGGTGAGGTCGTCCGGGTCGCGGACGTCGGCCTGCCGGGCCACGATCCGTCCCCCCGCGCCCTCGACGAGTTTCACCGTTTCCGCCAGATCGTCGGCGGAGGCGTTCGGATAGTCCATCGACGGGATGTCCTGGGCGATGTCCACACCGATGATGGCGGCGCCGTCGCGACTCAGGCGCAGGGCGTGGGCTCGGCCCTGCCCCCGGGCGACACCGGTGATGAAGGCGGCTTTCCCGGTCAGCGACCCCATTGGCGCTCCTCTCTCACGTGGTGACCAGCTCGAACTGTGGAGCGCGAAGCCCTGCGACACCGGAATCCACGCCGGCGGCCGCGGCCACCGCGGGCGGAAGGTCGACGAGCCGTGCCCTCACGCGTGCCCCGACTTCGACCTCGAGCGGATCGGCCTCGATGACCCCGGTCAGCCGCAGCCCGGGTTGTTCGTCGAGTTCGATCACGCCGACGACGTAGGGAGGCCTACGACCGGGAACGGTCTGGTGGCGGACGACGATGAAGCTGAAGACCGTCCCCCGCCCGCTGACCTCCTCGAATCGCACCTTCCCGCCCGAAGGGCTCCGCTCCTGAGGAGGGTGGATCCAGGTACCGGTATCCACGCAACGGCACAGCATCAGCTTGCCCTCGCGGGTCGCCTCCCAGTAGCCGGTGCTGTCGGGGTCGGGAACCGGTACAGGAGGCGCCGGTGTCACCGGGTTCACGGGTGCTCCTTGCTGTAGATGTTCGCGCCGCCGAACGGCCCCGCGCCCGCGGTGACGAGGGCGAGCTCGGCTCCGGGCACCTGACGGTCCCCGGCCGTGCCGCGCAGCTGCAGAGTTGCCTCGAAATGATGGTTCAGGCCATGGATGTAGCCCTCGGAGAGCAACCCGCCGTGCGGGTTCACGACGACGTCCCCGCCATACGTCGCCCGGCCCTCGCCGAAGAACGCGCCGACCTCACCCTTGTCGCAGAAGCCGTAGTCCTCCATCGTGGCCATCACGGTGTAGGTGAAGCAGTCGTACATGCAGGCCACGTCGATGTCCGACGCTCGCAGCCCGGTCCGCTCCCACAGCCGCGGCCCAGCAGTGGCCGAGTACATCCGGGTCGGGTCGTCCCACATGGACCATCCGGCGCCGCTCTGCGAGTTCGACGAGCCGACGAGCCAGACCGGTGGTTGCGCGGCGTCGCGGGCGAGGTCCTCGCCCACGACGAGGATCGCGACCGCGCCGTCCACCTCGTAGGTGCAGTCGAGCACCCGGAACGGCTCGGCGATCCACCGGCTCCCGAGGTACTCGTCCATGGTCAACGGGTCACGCCGCACCGCGTGCGGGTTGGGCACGGCGTGGGAGCGCTGAGTGATCGCGATCTGTCCCAGGTCCTCGGACGTCGTGCCGTAGACGTGCTGGTGTCGGCGGGCCCACATGGCGAACCACTGCGGCGGGACGAGGAATCCCGACGGGGCGTCGAACTGGCCGTCTCCGTCCACCTGGAGCTGCGCCTCGATCGTGCCGAACCGGTAACCGGATCGCCCGTTCAACGACCGGTAGATCAGCACCGCCCGGCACAGGCCGGCCTCGATCACGGCAGCCGCGGTGGCAACCTGGTCGGCGACCAGGTTGCCACCGCCGACCATGCTGTTGGCCCACGCGAGCTCGTCCATGCCCAGAGCCCGCGACACCTCCAGGGGATGGGCCGAGTCATGGGCCTGATAGGTCGACATGCCGTCCACCTCGGACGGCGTCAGCCCCGCATCGGCGAGCGCGGAACGGCAGGCCTCCGCCGCCATCGCCTTCGTGGTCCGTCCGGACCGGCGTGAGTACCCGGTGCGCCCGATGCCGACGACGGCACAGGTCATCGCGCACCAGCAGCAGTCGCGTCGGTGGACGGCGCGTCCAGCCGATCGCCCCTCGGCCGCCAGGTCGACATGGAGACCGTGGCCATGTCGAGCCCCTCGTGGAGCGTCATCTCGCCCGTGGTCAGCCGGCGCAGGAACTCGGCCATCACCTCGTTGGGGTCGCTCTCGAGCTCGTACACGGCGAGGTACCGATGCGCGGGCGGCGGCGGGCTCGGCGCACCCTCGACCTCAGGGATGTCCATCGGCGCCAGTGCGTAGCGCTGCGCCGCCACCACGCCGGGCACGTCGAGCACCTCGTGCACATGCGTGCTGTCGTACCACTCGTTGTATTCCGGTTCCCGCCCTTCGGTCGGATTGGAAAAGACGAGGAACAGATTCTTCTCGGTCACACGAAACCTCGCTTCACTCAGTAGTGCACCCGAACTTGTAGTGCACTCGAACTTCCCGCGGGTGGGTGACCCCCACCGACCTGACTTTCGTCGCGCCTTTCAGTCGACCTTGGGAATCACCTCGGTGGCGACCCACCGCATGTGGTCCAGATAAGCTTCCAACCCGGTGACCGGCGGCGCGGCGACCCACGTGTCGGTGACCCCGAGATCCGCCAGACGACCGCACTGATCGATCACTTCCTGCGGACTCCGGCTCGTCACCGCAGCGGGGTCGGAGACGACCGCATGCTCTGCTCCGACGCTCAGTGCCGCCATGCTGTAGAAGATCGAGAAGGGCCGGTCGTCGAACCCGGGCTGGGAGCGGAGATAGTCCAAGCGCGCCGGTAGATCGTCCGGCTGGGTGAGCCACGGCGCCCACCCGTCGCCGAAGCGTGCCGCTCGACGCAGCACCGCGTCGGCGTCGCCACCCATCCACAATGGAGGATGTGGCCGCTGGATCGGCTTTGGACCGAACGCCACGTCCTTGAAGGAGACGAACTCACCTTCGAAGGTCGGCGAGTCGCTGTGCCAGAGCTCGAACATGGCGGCGAGATACTCGTCCGCCAGACGTCCTCGCTTGTTGAACGGCACACCCAGGATGTCGAATTCCTCTTTGAGCCAACCGACGCCCAGGGTGGCGAACGCCCGCCCACCGCTGAACCAGTCCAGGGTGGCCAACGACTTGGCGCTGACCACCGGATGATGCAAGGGGAAGATACTCACCATGGAGCCGACGCGGATCGTGCTGGTCGCCCCCGCGATGAATCCTTGGGCCGTCGTCGCGTGGAAGTAGTGGTTACCCGACAGTTCGAGATGGGAGGTCGGGGTCACGAAGTGTTCGGGCAGCAGGACCGCGGAGAAGCCGAGCTCCTCCGCCGTCCTGGCGACCTCCGCGATGTCCCGGCCGGCCAGCTCGTGCTCCCACGGCTGGGTCATGGCTGGAACCTGCATGCAGTTCGGCAGATAGATCGCGAACTTCATAGCATCCCCCACTGATGTTCAGGCAGAACTGCGCGGAAAATCTGCATCGCTGCGTTTCCTTGGTCCTGTACGACGGTTCTCACGGGCCCGGTCGACGGATCACCACGGAGCCTTGTAGTGCTCGCGGTAGGTCGATTCCGTCGCCGGCCGACGACGCGGCGGCCCCAGCCGACGTTCGGGTTGCCCGAGGTAGATCGCAGCCATGGGCAACACGCTGTCCGGCAGCGCCAACAACTCGCGCACCGGCTCCACGTACATGGAGGTCAGCCCGGTGGTCAGACACGTGCCATAGCCCAGGTCCGCCGCCGCGAGCAGGAAGTTCTGCGCGGCGGGGTACACCGACGAGGGCGCGTACGCCTCGGGCACCCGCTCCAGGTCGGCACCGACCACCACGATGATCGGCGCGCTCGCGAAACCACCGCGCATGATGCCGCTGTCCAGATCGGCGTAGACCTTGTCGTCGGTTCTGGAGCGCACGAACTCGGCGCCGCCGGCCGTCCACCCCGCCGTCCACAGCTCACTCAGGGCCGCCCTGGCCTCAGCCGAGCGCACCACGACGAAAACCCACGGCTGCGAGTTCTCCGCACTCGGCGCATGGACGGCGGCATCGAGTATCAGCTCGATGTCGCGATCGGGAACGTCCCCATCGGGATCGAACCGACGACAGGCCCGCTGGGCCTGCATCACCGCACGAAGCTCACCCATCGACAACTCCGTTCTGTCTGCGCCGTCGATCACCCTCGGACGCGACTGCGCCGGAACCGACGCTGGTCTCGCGCGCCTCGGTGACGTCCATGGCCTCCGCCCTCCGCCAACCGGAGACCCCCGGCGGCGGTCGCGCCCCACACCGGACATCTCCTTCCTCGAACGCCCCTGGCAGACAGCGACAGTTCGCTGCCACCCAGCCACTCCGCCGGCGCGTGTTCACGTGCGACCCGAGCATGGGTCAGCGAGGACCTCCTACGCCCTCCCGCCCATGCGGAGCCGGACCTGACGACCGAGGAGCCGACATGCTCGCTTACCCCGGAAGTCCAGGCTCTCCATGGAGTTCACGACTACGACACCACCCCGGAAGGCCGCTCGCTCGGATAAGTATGGCAGTGCACTGTCAGAAGTCAACGGCGGAGAGGACCGCACGCGCCTCCGGCAGCGTCCTTCCGGGTGATGGCCCCGATCCGGGCGACACCTGAGAGATGCGGAGGCGATGCACCCCCGCACGGACGTCGTGGGCGCTGCCGCCTGGCCGATCGCAGCGGAGCGTCGGTCGCCCTAGCCCGCCGTGACATCCGCAAGTCGTCCATGAGTGGCGCCTACAGCGCAGAGCACGACGCCGGCGACCGGATACGGTCGCCGGCGTCACCGCTTCTCACCGGGTGGCCGAGGCACCTCAGACAGGCACGAGATCCGAGATCAGCCACTTACCCTCGGTGAAGGCCAGGGTGACTCTGGCTCGGCTCCGGTCGATCCGCGGCACGTCCTGTTGCCTGCCCGTCGTCGACTGGTTGATGTAGAGCAGCGCCACGAGTCCGTCCGGTGTGGCCGTCACGACCGAGCTTCCGGCCACCTCGGCCTTGGTGACGACTTGTTGCTCGCCGGCGTTCGGCCGGATCAGCTGGGCGGCCAGATCCCGGTACTGCCGGGCGAAGTCGCCGGTCGTCACCGTGTCGGCGCGCGCGAGGTCGTCGTCGAGAGTGCGGTAGTCGTAGGACAGCAGGCTCGACGTCAGGTCTGCCGCAGCACGCAGCCCGTCGGTACGCGCCCGTTCCGTCTCGCGCTGTCGTTGCAGGTCGAGGAACACCACGGTTCCGACCGTGAGGACGACGACGAGCAGGACCGCGAGTACCACGGTGGTGACTGTGCGGCGGTGGCCGCGGGCCAGCCAACGGTCGAGCCCACCGCCGCGCCCGCCGATCGCCCGGCCGGCTTTGGCGGGCGCCGCGGCGATCGTGCCGAGCGCGCTCACGGGACGAACTCCACGTCCGAGGCGAGCCAGTTGTCCGCCTGTTTCTGCAGCTTGATCAGCATCCGGTACTGCCGTGGCTCGCCCTGCGGGGCCTGCGTGTTCTTGACCAGTGCCGTCGACGCGACGAGCACGGTTGCGGAGCCGCGGTCCAACTGGGCGACACCGGCCTCGCTCACCTCTCCGGACGAGCTCACCGCCGCTTGCTGGAGGATGGTCTGGATGGCCGAAGCCTGCGTGCTGAACTGCTCGCGGAACTGGCCGGTGGCGCCCTGGGTCACACGGTCCAGAGATTCCTGGGGTGCGTTGTGGTCCAAGGTCATCAGGTTCACGACCATCTGCCGAGCGGCCTGCAGAGCACCGGCCCGATCGTCCTCCGCAGTGGCCGCCGCCCGCTTCTGCAGCAGGAGGACGGTGCCGCCTGCCAGCGCGCACACGAGCAGGACGACGAGCAGCGCGACGACGGCGGCGGGCGGTCGCGAGTGCCCGGGCGGTGTCTCCGGCCCGTCGCGGACGGGCTCCTCGGCGGGATCCGCCTCGTCGGCCTCCGCCACCGGCAGCGCCGTGGGCTCGTCGGGTACAGGAAGTTCGTCGGAGGTTTCGTGCAGGTCGACGTCGCCGGGCGCACTCGCCTCGGCGGGTGTCGGATGGTGTCGGGTCATGGCTGTCCTGAGGTGGTGGGGGTGAGGCTCAGCTCGTCGGTATCTGCAACGGATCGAGGAAGAAGGACCTCCAGCTCGTAGGGACGGTGCCGTTGCGCGTGTTCGTGCCGATGCTGAACGGAGCACCGTCAGGGGCGAAGAACAGGCCGGTGACCTGGTCGTAGGGCACCCCTACCGGCACCCGCGCGGCGCCGGCCGGTTTCCCTGCCTCCTCCGCGTCGAGGTCGACCTCGGCGGCGCGGGCCGCCCGCGCTGCCTCCGTCGGAGTCTGGAAGTCCAGCCCGCAGCCCGACGCATCGGCCGAACGCCGAGAGGGGTCGTTCGGGCACGGGTCCTGCCGCACACCGCGGATCTCCTGATCGGAGTCCGGCGCCACCTTGCAGTAGGAGTCGGTCGGGGCGTTGCGCGGGGTGAGGTCGGAAGGATCCCGGACCGGGTCGGGGAATCCGGTTGTACAGGCGGGCGGGTCGTTGACGGTGGCTTTGAAGTCGATCGCGCCACCACTCGGCACCCCCCGACTGTTGTTCAAGGCGTGCTGCAGGTTGTTCACCGTTGCCGGCAGCACGACGAGGGAGTGCTCGAGGTTCGGCAGGTAGGTCTCGACGACCTGCCCGACAGCGGTGAGGTTGGCCAGGAGCACCGGGACCGTCGGCCGGAGCTGATCGAACAGAGCCGTCACCTCGGTCGAGAACCCGGGTCCTTCGTCGAGGATCCCGCGTACGGCGGGGTCGTCGGCGCGCAGCCGACCTGTCACCGTAGCCAGATCGCGGAGGTACGACCGGATGTCGGGAGCTGCCCGCTGCTGGGTCGCCAGTACGGGCTGCAGGTCGTTGATCAGCCTGGTCGTCGGTTCGATGTCGGCCTGGGCATCGGTCAGGAACAGCCGGGAGGAGTCGAGCAGTCGCTGGATGTCCTGACCACTGCCGCTGAACGCCCGGGACACCTCGTCGAGGGATGTTCGCAATGAGTCCTGGGGCACGGACCGGACCAGCCGGTCCGTGCTGGCCAGCACGTCCCCGATCTCGGTCGGGAGCGTGACCCGGTCCATCGGGACGACGTCGCCGGGCTGCAACATGCGCTGCTCCCCCGGTCCACCGGTAGGGACGAGCTCGATGTACTGCTCGCCGATCGCCGACATGTTCCGGACGGCGGCCCGGGTGTCGACGGGTATCGCGGTCCCCTCGTCGAGCGAGAGGTCGGCGATCACGCGGCCCTGCGTGAGCCGCACGGCGGTCACCTTTCCGATCTCCGCTCCGCGAAGCGTGACCTGGGCTCCCGCGTACAACCCACCGGCGGACGGCAGCTGGATCGACGCCTGGTACTGGCCGAATCCCAGTAGCCGGGGCAGCCCGACGTAGACGAACGAGGCGTAGCCGATGCCGAGGAAGGCGACGAGTCCGAAGACGACCAGCTGGATCCGGACGAAGCGGGGCAGCATCAGCGGTCACCCCCCAGCACCGGGTCGAGGAGGCCGTCCTGCGCCGGGGACGGCGGCGTGTTCGTCGCGGAAGGCGGCGACGGCGCCTGTCCGCCTGCACCCCCGTCGTTCGGTTGATCCGGTGCCGCCGGAGCGAGCCCCGGCAGGTTCTCGACCAGCGGCGCGCGTAGCGGGTCGCTGGCTCCCTGTCCGGCGCCCAGTGGCGGCAGCCCGCCCAACGGCGTCCCGGTCAGAAACCGTTTCTGCAGTTCGGGGAGGCTGACGTCCACGGTGAGGAAGAGGTTGGAGTAGTCGCCGGCGAAGGCATTGCCCGCAGCGTTGTAGGGGAACGGGAAGGTCAGCAGCAGCGACAGTGACTCCGTGAGGTCCTTGCCCGCGTCGGCGAGCCGACCGAGAGTGGGCTGCAGGTCACGCAGGTTCGCCAGGAGGTCCTCTCGCGAGCCCTCGACGACCCGGGTGGCGACGGTGCCCAGGTCCCCTACCGCGGTCAACGCCGTGGTGAGGTCCTCCCGGTTGCGGTTCAGGACCGCGAGTCCCTGCGGGAGCGTCTCGAGCGCGGCCGCAAGGGTGTCGCGGTCCGTGGCGAGCTGACCGCCGAACCGGTTGAGCCCGTCGATCGCGCGCACGATCTCGTTTCGCTGCTGGTCCAGGGAGCCGACGACGTCCTGCAGATTTCCGATCAGTGAACGCACGTCGGCCTCGCGCCCGCCCAGAGCCCCGTCGAGCTCGGTGGTGATGGTCTTGATCTGGTTGAGGCCACCGCCGTTCAGCACCACGGACAGGGCGGCGAGCAGCTGCTCGGTGTCCGGATAGCCGCCGGTCCGGCTGAGGGGGATGACGTCACCGTCGCGCAGCCGCCCCACCCCGGACCCATCGGGCGGAGGGCTCATCTCCAGATAGGTGGCGCCGAGCAGGCTCTTCTGGCCCACCTTCGCCACCGCATCGGCGGGCAACACGGTCCCGGGGTCCAGTCCCACGGCCAGCTCGGCGTGCCAGTCCTGGAACCGGATCCCGGTCACCGTGCCCACCGTGATGTCCCCGACCTTCACCTCGGAGTTCGGCACGAGATTGGTCGCGGCCGGCAACTGGACCGTCACCTGCAGGGCGCCGTCCCCGGTTCCGTCGCGAAACGGCAGCGGCAGCGACCCGGCTCCGGTGAACTCGCAGCCACTCACTGCGCCCGCCAGCACCATGCCGGCCACTCCGACGGCCAACCCTCGGCCCAGCCCGATCTTTCGTCTCAACGGGATCCCTCCGGCACGAGCAGTCTCTCCAGGCCGAGCGGGGCCACGGGGCCGGGCCCGTCCGCGGGTGCGGGCGTGCCGTCCGGCATGACCTGGGCCGACCGTCCACTGCGCTCGACCGGGCTGGTCGTGACCGGGACGTCGTCCATCGCCACGAAATCCGCCAACGGGGCGATCGCCTGACGGCACTGCTCCGGCGTCCCGCCTGCGGAGAAGATCGCCGCGCACACGAACGCCGCGGGGTCCTTGACGTTGCTCGTGGACAGCACGCCGGTCAGGGAGCCGCCGAGCGGGTCGTAGATGTTGTTGAAGTTGGAGAGCGACGTCGGGGCGACCTGCAGCACGTCGGCCAGCGCCTGCCGGTTCTGCGAGAGATTGCCGGTGACCCGCCCGAGCTTGTCCAGATCGATGGTGAGGCTGTTCCGGTTGTCGGCGACGAACTTCTGCACCAGGGGCAAGGTGGAGTCCAACGTGGTCAGTGTGGTGGACAGTTGGTCGGAGTTGTCCGCGAGCACCCGTGAGACGGAGGCGAGCTGGGTGTTGAAGTCCTGGACCTGCCGGTCGTTCCGGGCCAGCGTGTCGACGAAGACCTGGAGGTTGCGGACGGTGCCGAAGAGGTCCGAGCGGCCGTCGGACAAGGTGGTGGCCGCCTCGGACATCTGCTGCAGCGTGGCGTGGAGCGTGTCTCCCTGCCCGTCCAGGTTGGCGGCGGCCGTGTCGAGCGCGCGGGACAACGCCCCGTCCTGGTTCGCCCCGTCGGGGCCGAGGGCGCCGGTGAGCGTGACGAGCTGCTTCTTGATCTCGTCCCATTCCACCGGGACCGCGGTGCGCTCGACGGGGATGTCCGCCCCGCTCGCGAGCTGCGGGCCACCTCGGTAGACGGGGCTGAACTGGACGAACCTGCCGGTCACGAGGGTGGGCGCGAGGACGGCGGCGTGTACGTCGGCGGGCAGCACGACGTCGGAGCGATAGGTGAGCTCGACGCGGACCGAGTCCTGCTCCGGTGTCACCGAGGCCACCGAACCGATGGGGACGCCCAGCATCCGGACGTCGTCGCCGGCGTACAGGCCGACGGTGCTCGGGAAGTGCACGATCACCGAGTGCTGTCCCCGGCCCGGGAAAGCCAGGTAGACGAGCGCGGCGCCGAGCACCAGCAGTACTGCGGCCGCGCCCAGAACCCGAGACGACCCGGTCAGCCCACTCGTCGACGCGCTCATCGGTGACCTCCTTGGAGGAGTTGCGGGAGCACCGGTGCCAGGTTGGTCGGCACGAGATTGGCGATGTAGGCGTAGAAGAACGGTCCGCTGCCGACCGCCTCACCGAGTGTCTTGGCGTATCTCCCCAGCCCGTGAATGGCCTGGGCGATGTTGCGGTCGTTGCTGTTGAGCAGGTCGAGCGTCGACTCCAACTCGGCGAGAGCGGGACCGATGCGCTCCCGGTTGTCGTCGACCACGCCACGGAGCTGGGTGACCAGGGTGGTGGTGTCGATCAGCAGCCTGCGGATCGCGTCCCGCCTGCGGTACAGCTCGTCGAGCAGGAGGTTGCCGTCGCTGATCAGCGTGGTGAGCTGGCCGCTCCGCTCCGCGAGGACACCGGACAGGCCGTTCGCCCCGGCCAGCAGCTGACGCAGCGCGTCGTCGCGGGACGCGACGGTCTGCGACAGTCGTTGGACGCCGTCGAGGGCCGACCGGAGTGCGGGCGGGGTGTCGGCGAACGTGGTGGCCACGGTGTCGAGGGACGACGCGAGCTTCCCGGTGTCGATCTGGCCCGTCGTAGTGGTCAGGTCGGCGAGGACCTGCGCCACGTCGTACGGCGAGTTGGTGCGCTCCAACGGGATCTCGCTGCCCGGTTCGAGGACGCCGTCGCCGCTGGGCCGCACCTGCAGGAACTTCTTGCCCAGCGGGGTCTGCGTCTTGATGGCCGCCCCGGTGAGGGCGCCGAGTCGGGCTCCGGAGTCCACGGTGAACGAGGCCGTGACGTGGTCGCCGTCCAGGTCGATCGAGCCGATCTTCCCTACGGTCAGCCCGCCGATCCGCACCTCGTCACCCACCAGCAGTCCCCCGGCCTCCGGAAACGCCGCCCGGTAACCGTGGCTGGTCAGGGATCGGTAGATCGCTCCGGAATTGAGGGCGACCGCGAGGACCACGGCGATGACCACCAGGCCGCTCACGCCGACCACGGTCTTGTTCCGTTCGCTGAACCTCACTGACAGCGCTCCACTCCACTGGACACCCACGGGGTCAGCACCGCTCGTCCGTCGGGTCCGGTCGCTCGCACCTGGATGGCGCAGATGTAGAACTGGAAGAACGATCCGTACGCACCGAGCCGGCCGAGCTGCTGGTAGGCGCGAGGCAACCGGCTCAAGGTCGTGTTGACCGTGTCGCGGTCGTTGTTGATGACTCCGGCGAGCCGGTCGACCTGGTCGACCGTGCCGGCGAGGTCGGGACGAGCCTGCGCGAGCAGGCTGCCGACGTTGCCGGAGAGATCGCCGATCCGGACCAGCGACTCCCCGATGGGTCCACGCTCCGCGGCGAGCCCGCTGATCAGTCGCTGGAGCTGGTCGATCAGGTCCCGCAGCTGCGGGGACCTCTCGTTCACCGTCGTCAGCACGGTGTTGAAGTGGTCGATCAGCTGCCCGATCATCTGGTCCCGGTCGGCGAGCGTCCCGGTGAGCGATCCCACCGACGACAACAGGCCGTCGATAGCCGGCCCTTCGCCCTGGAAGGATCCGATCAGGGCGCTCGAGAGCTGGTTGACCTGGTCGGGCGACAGGCCCTCGAGCAGCGGGGTGAAACCGTTGTAGAGCTCGTCGAGGTCGAGAGCGGGCGCGGTGTTCGTCACGGGGATGGTCGCGCCCGGGCGAAGCCGCTCGTAGGGGCCTGGAGAATCGGAGAGTTCGAGGTAGCGGTCGCCGACGAGGTTCTTGTAACGGACCACAGCGCGGGTCGCCGCCCCGAGCGGGACCTCGACCTTCGCACTGAGGGTCACCAGGATCTCGTTGGACGGCTGGAGCTCCACGTCTTCCACCCGCCCGACCGTCACGCCCGCAGCGCGCACGTCGGAGCCGGGCGTCAACCCGGAGACATCGGTGAACAACGCCTTGTAGGTGCTGGCGTCCTCGATCCGGATGTTCCCGAACACAGCGGCCATCAGGACCGACATCAGCCCGGCCACGCCGAACAGCGCCACGACTTTGACGACCAGTTTCGACATCCTCAACGCCCCCCGTTCGCGGCGGCCGGGCCGAAGAGCTGGGTCGCCAGCGGCGGGTTCCCGACCGTCACCCCGTCGCTACGCGAGTCGAACGGATGCGACCCGTCGTCGAACTTCACGTACGGACCGGGAGGCGCACCGGGCGCGAACGGACCGCCGTAGCAGCTCGGGCCGCTGTTCGCGGCGACCTTCGGGAGATCGCGCGGGTAGCGGTAGGGATCCTGGCCCGGCAGGAAGCTGGAGAGCAGGTGCAGTCCCGGCTGGGCGCCACCCATGAGTTGTTCCAGCGGAGGGCGCACCTGGTTCGTCGATGCCAGCAGGCATGTGGTCTGCGGCGAGTACCGGGCGAGGAGGGCCGTGACGGGCGCCAGGGTCGCGAGACTGTCGTGCAGCCCGGCCTCGTTGTCCGTCAGGAAGCCGCGCGTGCTGTCCGCGAGCCCGGACAGGTCGACCAGGAACGCAGCGAGCTGTGCCTCTTTCTCCACCAGGGTGCGGCTGGTGGCCGTCGTATTCGCGGCCGTCGCGAGCAGGTCGGGGGTCGCGTCGGCGTAGACGTCCGAGACGTCGGCGACCCCGGATATGTCGCTGCGAAGGGCCGGCAGGCTCGGCTGCAGGGCGGCGAGGTAGGCGTCGAACTGCTGAATGGTGCCGCCGAGTTGGGCGCCGCGGCCTTGTAGGCCGGTGCTCAGCGCACCGAGAGCCGAGTTCAGCTGCGCGGGGTCGATCGAGCGGAGCAGGCTGACCACGCCCTCGAAGACGCTGTTGATCTCCGGGCCCACCGTGGTCGGCTGGATCACGGCGCCCGCGGCGACGTGCTGACGGCTGGGCTGCTCCGGCATGACGAGGTTGATGTACTTGGCGCCGAAGATCGTCGGGGCGAGCAGGTTCGCCGTGACGTTGGCCGGGATCTCGTCGACGAGGCCCCGATCGAAGGCGACCTCCACGATTGCCGCGTCCTCGTCGGAGCGCACGGCGCGCACCTTGCCGACGGTGACCCCGAGCAGGGTCACGTCGGCCCCGGGGTCCATCAGCAGGCCGGAACGGTCGGCGCGCACGGTCGCCGCGACGACCGGCGTGAACGCCTGCGTGTAGGCGCCCAGGATCGCCGCGACCGCGGCCACGATCAGAAGGAGCGCCACAAGTCCGTACAGCTTGTAGCGCACACTCGACTCGCCCATCGTGTCCCTCACCGGGAGATGTGCAGGGTGTCGGAGTTGCCGTAGAGGAGCAGGCTCATCGCCATCGCCACGACCATGATGCTGATCAGCGAGAGCCGGACCGCCTGACCGACCGCTTTGCCGACGCCGGACGGGCCGCCTGCCGCCTTGAAGCCGTAGTAGCAGTGCACCGAGATCACGACGACCGCCATCGTCAGGACCTCGACGAGTGACGACAAGATGTCGGCGGGGACCAGGAAGGTGGCGAAGTAGTGGTCGTACGAGCCCGGCGACTGACCGTAGAACAACACCACGGTCAGCCGGGTCAATCCGTAGGACATGATCAGCGAGATCGCGTAGAGCGGCGTGATCGCGATCAATCCGGCGATCACGCGCGTGGTCACCAGGAACGGCACCGACGGAATCGCCATGACGTCCAACGCGTCGATCTCCTCGCTGATCCGCATCGCGCCCAGCTCGGCGGTGAACCCGGCGCCGACCGTGGCGATCAGCGCGACACCGGCGATCAGCGGGGCGGCGATGCGCGTGTTGAGGTAGGCGGAGATGAAGCCGCTCAGTGCTTCGACCCCGACGTTGGACAGCTGCGAGTAGCCCTGCAGCGCCACCTCGATCCCGGCGGTGCCGGTGAGGAACGCGACGATCACCGCGGTTCCCCCGACGAGCGCGAGGGCGCCCGTTCCGAGGCTCACCGCCGCGAGCTGTCGCCAGATCTCGCGGGGATACCGGCGGAGCACGAGCGGCGCCCAGCTGTAGGCGCGGCCGTAGAAGGCGAGTTGGCGGCCGAGGCCGTCCAGGGTCTGGGTGGGCAGGGCGATGGCCCGCCGGGCGCGGCGGAGCGTCTGCTGAGCCATGGATGTACCGACTCCTACTTGGCCGTGTTGCCGAGTTGCAGGTACACGGCGGTCAATACGGTGTTGAAGACGAACAGCGCGGCGATGGCGAGCACGACCGTCTGGTTGACCGCGTCTCCGACGCCCTTCGCGCCGCCTTTGGTCGTCAGCCCTCGGTAGCAGGCGACCAGGCCGGCCGAAAGCCCGAAGACGGCCGCCTTGATCTCGCTGAGGACGAAGTCGCCGAGGCCGGTCAGCAACGTCAGGTTCGCCATGAACTGGCCCGGGCTGGCTCCCTGCACGAGGACCGACAGGGCGTATCCGGTCGAGATCCCGACGATCGACACCAGGATGTTCAGAGCCATCGCCACGAGCGTCGAGGCGAGCACACGCGGCACCACGAGCCGTTGCAGCGGGTCGATGCCGAGGACCTTCATGGCGTCGATCTCCTCGCGGATGGTCCGCGAGCCCAGATCGGCACAGATCGCGGTCGCTCCGGCACCGGCCACGATCAGCACCGCGGCGAGCGGACCGATCTCCCGCACGACGCCGAGCCCGACGCCGGCGCCGCTGAGGTCGACCGCGCCGATCTGCACGAGCAGCTGGTTGATCAGGAAGATGACGACGCCGAGGAACGGGATCGTCAGCATGATCGCCGGGCCGACCGACACCCGCGCGATGAAGACGATCTGCTCGAGCAGCTCGCGCCACTGGAACGGGCGCCGGAAGAGCGCTCGCCCGGTGTCCAGTGTCATGGCGAAGAAGCCACCGAGCGGATCCACCAACGACGCGGCACTACGACGGGCCATGCGCGAGGCTCCTCATTGGGCGACGACATCGTGGCCGTGCGAGGTGCCGGGCAACTCCGCACGACTTGAACACTCTGTCAACGAGGCGTTCAGCCCGAGGTTGCGGTCAGTCAGACGCTCGTTCGAGGGAACCGCTCATGCACTGCTCCAGTGAGGAACATCGTGTCAGATAGAACGCAAACGGCAGGTGGACACCGCCATGTCGGCAGGGAGGTTCGGGCTCGGCTCACGCCACGTGGCCAATTCGCGAGGCCCTGGATGCCTGCTCTGGCCATGAGCACTTCCACTGCGTTGTGCCGACCGGCACGCCACGGCCGAGGGAGCCGGACTCCGGCGCCTCGAGGGCCCCGGACAGGGATCTGCACCGGCAGTCCTTCCCCCCACCGGCGCGTACCGCTTCGACATCTACGACGTCCTCGGCGCGGGTGTTGCAGCCCTGGAGAAAGGCACTGAAGCACAGGTGAACGCTCGGCGGGGCCGAGTGAGCCGTCTGGGTGAGGCTGCTGACCTCACCTACGATGACTTCATCATGACGAGCGGTGAGGAGATCCGGCGACGCGACGGCTACGGCGCGACCAGCCTGATCGTCGGGGAACGAGGAACTCGAACGCGAAGACGCATCGCTGACGTGCTGCTGCGACTCCTCGCCTCGCAGAGCTTTCACGACGTCTCCGTTGACGCGATCGCGAAGGCTGCGGGGATCTCCCGGCCGACGTTGTACCAGTACTTCGAGAGCAAGGAGCAGATCTTCCTCGAGTTGCTCGAGGAGTGCGGCCGGGCCATCAGTCGGCTCGCCGAGAGACTCGGCCCCCTGAGCCCGACCCAGATCGGCTTCGACAACCTTCACTGGTGGCTCGGCGAATGGGCCGACCTGTACGACCGCTACCGGACCGTGCATCTGCAGTGGGCCGGGATGGACAGCCCCGCGCACCCGGTGCGGCCGGCCATAGCGGAGTTCATGACCAGGTACCAGTCGCGTGTGGCCAAGCGCATCGAACGCTCGGGGGCCGAGGGACTGGACCCCGAGGATGCGGCCGCGATCCTCGTGAACACGGTCCATCGCTATCACTACTTCCGCGCTCTCGGGTTCGCTCCGCCGGACGATCCGTCAACCAGGGTCGACGCGCTGGCGACCTGCATGCAGTTCATGCTGTTCCCGGGCACTGCCGGGGAAGTCATCCGGGCAGTGACGGATTCCGAGACCGGCACCGAGCCCAAGCCGATCGAGTACCCGCTGTTCGCAGGGGTCTCGGTGGCCGCCGGGCGCGAGGACCGTCCTGCGAGATTCGGTCCGAGGGGCCAGTTGACTCGCAGGCGCATCCTGGACATCGCTGCAACTACGTTCACGGAGAACGGCTTCCACGAGACGAGCATCGACGACGTCCTGTCGCAGCTCGATCTCACTCGTGGCGCCTTCTACAAGTACTTCCCCACCAAGGACGACCTTCTCTACGAGCTCGCGGAGGAGTGCGCCGACGGATTCGGAACGCTCTTCTCGACCTTCTCCCTCGCTGTCGACGGACGCGAAGGTCACGGCCTCGTCCTCTGGATGCACGAGTTCGTCGAGCTTCACCAGCGCTACCTCGGCGTGATGCGCGCCTGGTTCCACGGGGCATGGCAGGACGCGCACCTGACCGCTACGGCGCAGCGGCTCACCGACGTCGTAGCTAGTAACGCGATTCAACCCGTGGCCGCCGTAGACCGTCTGTACCCGGTCAGCCTGCCGGCCGTCGTCTCGGTACTGTTCGCGATGCTCGAGCAGCTGCCGGAGGTCCTGGCCACGCCGACCGCCGGCGGCGACACGGCCTCGATCATGGCGATCGCGATCCGGCGCGCGATCTTCTCGTCCGGGAGCCCGGCCCCTGCTGCTTCCTGCGAGTCGCCCGAGCCGGCCCCGCAGATAGGGCTCGCGCCCGGCCGGTGAGGACGTTGGAGGCCGGCCGGCCGGCCGCGTGCGCGGCCACCGCGGGGTCCGGCATCCCGCGCAGCGTGCGGACCGGGCGCCAGTCGGCCTGCATCGGCAGCGCCTTCGCCGCTTCCGCGCCTTCGGCCCAGGCACGCAGGAAATGCTCGGCGGTCTGCTCCTGGTGCAGATGCAGCAATGTCTCCCCGACCCGGATGGGGACCGCGGCGTCGTCGGTGCCGGGGTGCATCACGGTGACTTCGGTGTTCTGCCCAGGTTCAGGGGGTCGTCCAGCCGGACCACCGCCATCTCCGCTTGATCACTGCGTTGCCCGGTCACGGGCGGCTGCTTCTCGCTGGCATGGCAGGAACCTCCGGACCTGTCACACCGGGAACGTGGAGGCATCGGGGATGCCGACATTTATGAATTCGGCTGCGGCGCGCCACGTGCACGCTTACACGCCCGGGGCATGGTGTTATCGGTCCGATCAGTCGATCATCAAACTTGATGAGACTCAGTAACAGACCGGACAAACGTGGCGACAGCGGGTCATGAGCTCACCCCGCTGGACGCCACCGTCGGCGCCCGTCGACGAGACGCCCACGGTGCAGATCCCGGTCCAGCGGAACACGCCGCCGCCACCAGGGCCGGTCCAGCGGAATCGCCGAAGTCGCAAGTCCCTATGGGCGGCCCTCGCCGCGGTCCTGGTCGCCGGTGGCGCCGTCGCCGCGGGTGTGGCCCTGTCGAGCAGCGGCGCAGGCGGCGCCCCGACCGCCGCCTCATCGACCACGCCGTTCAGGATCATTCATTCGGATCCGCCCGCCGCACCCACCACAACAGCGGCAGCAGCGGCGACCGTCCCGACGCAGACCTACAGCGGTACCGGGAACGACGTAGTCACGCTGACAACGCCAGTGGACGTAGGCATCGTCGAATTCGACTGCCCGAAGTGCTCTGACAACACGACAGTCAAGTCCGACGCGTCGATCGACGCCGACCTGGTCTCGAAGTTCTCCGGCGCCTACAGCGGCAAAGTGTGGACCGGAATGCGCGGCGGCACCACATCGCGCCTACAGATCACCGCGAGCGGCCCCTGGACACTCAAGGTCGGCGGCCTCGACCTGGCCACCCAGTACGACGCCACGGAGCCAGTGAAGGGCACCGGTGACGATGTCGTGCTGTACCGGACCACGCCTCGGACGGTAACCATGACACACAGCGGGAAGTCGAACTTCTCGGTCCTCGTCATGACGGACACGATCGGCTACCCAGACCTCGCGGTGAACGAGATCGGGAAGTACAGCGGACGGGTGATGTTCCCGAGCAAAGCGTCAGACGCCGTCCTCGTGCAGGTGACAGCTGACGGCGCCTGGACGATGACCCCGTCCTGACCACGCGCGTTCTGGAAACTGACACGGAGCACTACCTTGAACTCTGGCGCACATTTCTACCGCACCGATTTCCAAGTCCATACTCCCCGCGACGCCAACTGGTCGGGTGCGCGCGCATCCACAGAGGAGGAGCGCCATGCCTATGCGAAGGAGTTCGTTGCCGAGTGTCGCGAGCGATCGCTAAACGCCGTAGCGATCACCGATCACCATGACTTCGCCTTCGTTCCATACATCCGGCAGGCAGCGGCGGCGGAGAGTGACGTGTCGGGCAGCCCTGGCGCTCCCTCGGAGCGCCTGGTTGTCTTTCCCGGACTCGAGCTCACCCTAGGCATTCCCTGTCAGGCCCTTCTCATCCTGGACGCGAACTTTCCGGACGAAAAGTTCAGCGCAATACTCGAGGCCTTGGCCATTCAGGAGACCGCCGGTGAGGCGGAGGCCCTGCCGCCGGTGACCAGGCTGGACCACATCCAGTCGTTCGAAGATCTCTACACCACTCTCGACCGGCGACCCTGGCTACAAGGGCGCTACACGGTGCTCCCGAATGTTACCGACGGCGGGTACGGGACACTGATGCGTTCAGGTATGCACGCAAAATACAAGAGCATGCCCTGCGTCGGCGGATACCTCGATGGAACGGTCGAAGCGAAGGCCAAGCCCGGCAGTGGAATCTCCAGGAAATTCGGAGGGCAGGACGCGAATTGGGGCAACAAGCGCATTGCACTGTTCCAGACATCAGACTCTCGATCACGAACTTTCACAGATCTGGGTAAGTACTCGTCGTGGGTTAAATGGGCCGAGCCGACAGCCGAGGCGTTACGTCAAGCCTGCCTCGCACAGGAATCGCGAATCGCACACACCCAGCCTGCGCTACCCACGATCTACATCGAGAGAGTTCACGTCAGTAACAGCTCGTTCCTCGGACCCGTTGATCTTGTCTTCAACCGGCAGTACACGGCGATCATCGGAGGCCGGGGCACTGGCAAGTCCACGATCCTCGACTACATCCGATGGTGCCTCGCGGACAACCCGGCGGTGGCGCCGACTGGTGACGGTGACACATCCGCTGACGGTCGCCGCCGCGAACTCGTCGCCTCCACACTGGCCGCCGTCGGCGGTCAAGTCGAAGTGACGTTCATCCTGAACGGAACGCGCCATGTCGTACGTCGCACAGGCGAGTCCGGCCAGCTCCTCCTCAAAGTGGGTGACGGCGAGTTCACCGCCGTGACAGAAGATCTGGTGCAGTCGCTTCTACCGGTCCACGCCTACAGCCAGAAGCAGCTCAGCAGTGTCGCTGTTCGCCCGAACGAGCTGACCCGCTTCATTACGGCACCGATCCTGCAGGACCTGCAGGCCAAGGACGGACAGGTCAACGACGCAGCGAACCGCCTGCGCCAAAACTACGGCTCCCTGCAGCGGGCTCGATCGGTCTCCCACGACATCGAACGCCTCGGCCTCACCGGCCGGTCACTGAGCGACCAAGCCGAACATCTGCGATCGCTTCTGACGGGGCTCTCCGCAGAGGACCAGCAAGTGCTGGCTGACCGGCCGGCTGTGGAGACAAGCCGTGAGACGCTGACCGCATTTCGTCGTACGGGCGAGCAGCTGACGACGGCCATGGCCGCCCTCCTCGACGAGGTCGACCGTCTGTCGGCCGGTCTGTCGCAGGTGCCACCTGCAGGGGCTCTTACTCAGAATCTGGAGGCGGCTCGGGATGCGGTCAGCGGAACCATCGACGCAATCCGCACAACGGTGCAACCAGCTCAGCAGGCGCTGGAGTCTTCGCTCAGCGCGGGAGGCACCCTCGCTTCTGCACTGTCGGCTCCGGAGGCCGAGCTGACAACGCTCGATGCTCAATACGAGGACGTGAAAGCCCGCTCGGCCATACACGCCCAGCAGCTCGATCAGCTGTCGAGCATCGAGGAACGACGCAAGGCCACAGCAGACCAGCTCGTCAGCCTGCGCGAGCAGCTTGCAACGCTGGGTAATCCTGAACAAGTCCACGCCATGCTGCGGCAGGAGCTGCTCAGGCTCTACGCCGAACGCTCCGCCTTGCTGGCTCAGCAGTGCGCGACAGTGACCGAGCTGTCCGGTGGCCTGTTGAAGGCGGAAGTCGTCCGCGGACGGGGCTTTCAACAGGCTGAGGAGCGATTCCGCGCGCTCGCCGCGGGATCCGGCGTTAGGGCAGCCAAGTTCGACGCTCTCTTCCTCGGGCTGGCCGCAGAGACAGCACCGCTCGAGACGTGGGAACGAATCCTCACCGAGCTTGAGCAGTTGCTACTGCTCGACGAAAGCACCGGTCTCACGACCGAGCAGACCCCGACGCTGTCACGACTGGGGCTGGCGATGAGCGATCAGGAACGCCTGCGTACGAAGATCACTGTCGACGCGTGGCTTGACTTGGCCCTCGTTCCGGTTCGTGACGAGCCCACGTTCTCCTACCGCACCAACGAGGCGCAGTACATCCGATTCGCCTCCGCATCTGCCGGTCAACAGGCGACGGCACTCCTGCGCGTGCTTCTATCGCAGACGGGAATGCCTCTAATGATCGACCAACCTGAGGAGGACCTTGACAGCCAGATCGTCCAAGAGGTCGTGACCTGGCTGTGGGAGTCGAAGAAGAGACGTCAGATCATTTTTGCCAGCCACAACCCAAACCTCGTCGTCAACGGCGACGCCGAACTCGTCGTCGTCTGTAACTACCGACGCGCTGGCGACCAGTCTGGTGGACATGTCGAGATCACCGGAGCCATCGATGTGAAGGGCGTCCGCGACGAAATTACCCGGGTCATGGAGGGTGGGGAGCAGGCCTTCAAGCTTCGGCGGGATAAGTACGGCTTCTAACCGGCTCTAGCCTAGTACTCCAGCCGCACTTCGTGATGTTGATGGTCTAGTCTTCCGATCTTGTGGAGGATGACGTAGATCTTGCGGCCTGGGCTGGTGGGCTGGACGGCTTGTTCGCGCGGGTCGCGGGCCGGTTCTTTCGGACCGAGCCGCGGCGTCGGGCGCGGGCCTATGTACGGGGGTTGCTGGCGCCGCTGGCGGGCAAGAACGGGTGGACGCTGGCTGAGGTTGCCGGGGACGCGACGCCGGATGGGATGCAGCGGCTGCTGAACTCTGCGCACTGGGACGCCGACGGAGTGCGTGATGACCTGCGTGGATACGTGGTCGAGCACCTCGGCGATACCGGCGGGGTGCTCATCGTCGACGAGACCGGGTTTCTGAAGAAGGGCAGCAAGTCGGCCGGGGTGCAGCGCCAGTACTCCGGTACGGCCGGGCGGGTCGAGAACTGCCAGCTCGGCGTGTTTCTGGCCTACGCCACCAGCAAGGGCCGAACGTTGATCGACCGGGAGCTTTACCTGCCCAAGTCGTGGACCTCGGACCGGGATCGCTGCCGGGATGCGGCGATCGGCGACGAGGTCGAGTTCGCCACCAAGGCCGTACTGGCGCAGGGGATGCTCGGACGAGCCCTGGACGCGGGTGTCCCGGCCTCGTGGGTGGCCGCGGACGAGGCCTACGGGCAGGACCACAAGTTCCGCACCTGGTGCGAACGCCGCCGCATCGGCTACGTCGTCGCGGTCCCACGGAGCCAGACCATCCCCGCCGGTGCCGGTTCGAGCCGGGCCGATCATGCCGTCGCCGGCGCACCGGAGCAGGCATGGAAACGTCGTAGCTGCGCGGACGGCGCGAAGGGCCCACGCCTGTTCGACTGGGCCGTGGCCTCGGTGTCGGCTGGTGAGCACACCCCGCCCGGCTGGGGTAGGTGGCTGCTGGTCCGCCGCCAGATCCTCACCGCCGCCCAGCTCGAGGCCGGGAAGGACCCGGAGCTGGCCTACTACCTGTGCGCCGGGCCGCCGGGCACCAGTGACGATGATCTGATCCGGGTTGCCGGCGCCCGCTGGGCGATCGAGGAATGCTTCCAGACCGCGAAGAACGAGGTCGGCCTCGACCAGTATCAGGTTCGTCGCTACGACGCCTGGTACCGCCACATCACCCTGGCGATGCTCGCCCACGCCTATCTGTCGGTCACCGCGGCGATCGCCCCAAAAGACCTGGTCACGGGCTCATCGCGCTCACCCTCGGCGAGATCCGACGTCTCCTGGCACACCTGACCCACACCGCCACCAACCACGCCCGCGTCTGGGCCTGGTCACGCTGGCGACGACGCCATCAACACCGAGCCCGCGACAGCCACTACCGACAACGTGCAGGCAATTCATAACGAAGTGCGGCTGGAGTACTAGTACTGCAACGGCACTCTGCTGTCAGTCGGGTGGTCTCTGGCCGCGGCGGCGGTAGTGGCAGGCGCGGGCTTGGTGCTGGCGGCGTCGGCGCCATGTGGACCAGGCGATCGTGCTGGCCACGCAGATCGCCGGGGTGAGGATCAGTCGAGCGAGGAGTCGTCGGATCTCATTGCTCGACAATGGGATCAGCTGGTCGTCGCCGGCTGGAGATCCCCCTTTTCACCGTCCTGGTCGCGTTCGGTGGCGCGGGTGGCGGCCAGGTAGGCGGCGGCGAGCATGGCCAGGGTGATGTGGGCATACCAGGCCCGCCACGATCGGACCTGGTAGTGGTCGAGCCCGGCCTCGTTCTTCGCGGTCTGGAAACATTCCTCGATCGCCCACCGCGCCCCGGCGACGCGGATCAGTTCCCGTAGCGGGGTGGCAGCGGGTGCGGCGCAGCGGTAGAACGCGAGTTCACGCACCGTCTTACCCTCGTCGGGTTCGGTCTGGCGACGGACGAGCAGCCAGTGCTCCCACCCGTCGGGCAGTCCCGTGGTGTCCAGGGCGACCGCGGTCCAGTCATAGACCCGCTGCCCGTGCGCTCCCGCCCCGATCGAGCGCTGTTCCCACCCGCTGGCGTCGGTGTCCCGGTCACGGGCACCGGCGATCGTGGCCAGGACCTTGACCTGGCGGCGGTGCCCGTCGGTGCAGCGCAGGACGTCGTCGTTGCGGGTGGCGAGCACGAACGGGATCTGGCGCTCGGTCAGCCAGGTGCGGAAGGTGGGGTTCTGGCCGTAGGCCTCGTCCGCGGTCACCCACGCCCCTGTCGTGAGTACTCCGGCCGAGCGGGCGCGTTCGAGCATGGCGATCCCGAGCTGCGGTTTCGTCGCGAACCCGACCTCGTCGGGGACGTCGGCCTTCGCGCAGCGATCGCGGTCCTCGGTCCACGAGGTCGGCAGATACAGCTCTCGGTCGATCAACGCCCGCCCTCGGGCGCTGGCATAGGCCAGGAAGACACCCAGCTGACAGTTGTCGATCTTGCCGGAGGTGCCGGTGTACTGGCGCTGCACTCCGGCCGAGCGGGTGCCCTTCTTGATGAACCCGGTCTCGTCGACCACGAACACCCCGCTCACCGGGTCGCCGAGGGCGTCGAGAACGTAGTCGCGCACGTCGTCGCGGACCCCGTCAACGTCCCAGTCCGCGGTGCGCAGCAGTCGCTGCGTCCCGTCCGGCGAGACTGCTCCGGCGTGCTCCGCCAGGGTCCAGCCGTTCTTGCGCTCCAGCCCAGCCAGCAGTCCGCGCACGTACGCTCCGGCCCGCGCACGGGGCTCACGACGGAAGAACCGAGGACCGATCGAAGCTATGACCTGATCCAACGCCGCCACCCACCCAGCAAGATCCACCACACGACGATCATCACCGCCGAACTCCGATCAGCCTCTCACGACACGCCGAACCGCCGTTGCAGTACTAGTAGCGTGTCGCCGCTAAAACTATCGCTATCTGGTGTATGAGCCTCTCATCATGTTGCTCGTGTTGAGAGGATGCCCAGACGATGGCTCGTCCGAAGGTGTTCACGATCGGCCTGTCGGCTGCTGATCGCGAGTTCCTGTCCAAGCTGACCGTGACCGGCACGCATCCGGCGCGGATGATCATCCGTGCTCGGGTACTGCTGGAGCTGGACGAGAACGTCGGCCCGGTGGACGCTCGGTCGATGGTCGCGGATCGGGTCGGGGTCTCCCAAAACACGGTCCGGTCGATCGCGAAACGGTTCGACGAGACCGACGGCGACGTGCTGGCCACGATCGGCCGCAAGCCGCGTGAGACACCGCCGGTAGCGCCGATCGTGACCGGCGAGGTCGAGGCCCGGTTGATCGCACTGGCCTGCTCGAGCCCACCGCAGGGCTATACACGCTGGTCGCTGCGCTTGCTCGAGCGTCAGGTCGCCCTGGTCGCCGACCTGCCCGATCTGGATCACTCCACCATCGGCCGAGTGTTAAAAAAACGAAACTGCGTCCTCATCTGAAGAAGTGCTGGACGATCCCACCGCACGCCAGCGCCGAGTTCGCCGCTCGGATGGAAGACGTCCTGGCTGTCTACGCCCGCCCCTATGACCCCCGCCGACCGGTGGTGTGCATGGACGAGAAGCCCTACCAGCTGCTAGGGCAGGTCCGCGAGCCGATCCCCGCCGAGCCCGGTCACGACCGCAAAGAGGACAGCGAGTACGTCCGCAACGGCACCTGCTCGATCTTCGTCTGGGCCGAACCCCTACGCGGCTGGCGCCGCGTCGACGCTCAACCACGCCGAACCAAGATCGACTGGGCCCGTCAGGTGCAGCACCTGCTCACCCACGACTACCCCGACGCCGACACCGTCGTGCTGGTCATGGACAACCTCAACACCCACGGAGTCGGCTCTCTCTACGAAGCGTTCGAACCCTCCACGGCCTTTGCCTTGGCACAACGACTGGAGATCCACCACACGCCCCGCCACGGCTCCTGGCTCAACATCGCCGAGATCGAACTTTCAGCTCTCACCCGCCAGTGCCTCGACCGGCGCATCACCGACATCGACACCCTCAACACCGAACTCGCCGCCTGGCAAGACGCCACCAACACCGACCACCGTCAGGTCAACTGGCAATTCACCACCACCGACGCCCGCATCAAGCTCCGCCACCTCTACCCCAACAATTAGATGCGACGGTCTACTAGTACTCCAGCCGCACTTCGTTATGAATTGCCTGCACGTTGTCGGTAGTGGCTGTCGCGGGCTCGGTGTTGATGGCGTCGTCGCCAGCGTGACCAGGCCCAGACGCGGGCGTGGTTGGTGGCGGTGTGGGTCAGGTGTGCCAGGAGACGTCGGATCTCGCCGAGGGTGAGCGCGATGAGCCCGTGACCAGGTCTTTTGGGGCGATCGCCGCGGTGACCGACAGATAGGCGTGGGCGAGCATCGCCAGGGTGATGTGGCGGTACCAGGCGTCGTAGCGACGAACCTGATACTGGTCGAGGCCGACCTCGTTCTTCGCGGTCTGGAAGCATTCCTCGATCGCCCAGCGGGCGCCGGCAACCCGGATCAGATCATCGTCACTGGTGCCCGGCGGCCCGGCGCACAGGTAGTAGGCCAGCTCCGGGTCCTTCCCGGCCTCGAGCTGGGCGGCGGTGAGGATCTGGCGGCGGACCAGCAGCCACCTACCCCAGCCGGGCGGGGTGTGCTCACCAGCCGACACCGAGGCCACGGCCCAGTCGAACAGGCGTGGGCCCTTCGCGCCGTCCGCGCAGCTACGACGTTTCCATGCCTGCTCCGGTGCGCCGGCGACGGCATGATCGGCCCGGCTCGAACCGGCACCGGCGGGGATGGTCTGGCTCCGTGGGACCGCGACGACGTAGCCGATGCGGCGGCGTTCGCACCAGGTGCGGAACTTGTGGTCCTGCCCGTAGGCCTCGTCCGCGGCCACCCACGAGGCCGGGACACCCGCGTCCAGGGCTCGTCCGAGCATCCCCTGCGCCAGTACGGCCTTGGTGGCGAACTCGACCTCGTCGCCGATCGCCGCATCCCGGCAGCGATCCCGGTCCGAGGTCCACGACTTGGGCAGGTAAAGCTCCCGGTCGATCAACGTTCGGCCCTTGCTGGTGGCGTAGGCCAGAAACACGCCGAGCTGGCAGTTCTCGACCCGCCCGGCCGTACCGGAGTACTGGCGCTGCACCCCGGCCGACTTGCTGCCCTTCTTCAGAAACCCGGTCTCGTCGACGATGAGCACCCCGCCGGTATCGCCGAGGTGCTCGACCACGTATCCACGCAGGTCATCACGCACTCCGTCGGCGTCCCAGTGCGCAGAGTTCAGCAGCCGCTGCATCCCATCCGGCGTCGCGTCCCCGGCAACCTCAGCCAGCGTCCACCCGTTCTTGCCCGCCAGCGGCGCCAGCAACCCCCGTACATAGGCCCGCGCCCGACGCCGCGGCTCGGTCCGAAAGAACCGGCCCGCGACCCGCGCGAACAAGCCGTCCAGCCCACCAGCCCAGGCCGCAAGATCTACGTCATCCTCCACAAGATCGGAAGACTAGACCATCAACATCACGAAGTGCGGCTGGAGTACTAGGAGGCGACTTAGAGGCCTTTGAGGTAGTCCCCCGTGGCAGACCCGACTGTCCCTGCGGTTTCCTCACCGGGAGTCGGCCGCGGGCGCGCTCTTGAGGGTCGCCAGGCGAGGGTCGGGCCGGGGCGTAGCTCCGACCTCCGTCCAGCGTCGACCTGCCTCTTGTGAGCGCACGGCTGCCTCGACAACGTCGAGGGTGTGTTGGCCGTCTTCGATGCCGGGCATCTGTGACAAGAACGGATGAGGTCGTCGCCATTGGCATCGGCGAGCAGCACATTGGCGAAATCCCGGTACAGGTTGGCGAACGCAAGGCCGTAGCCGTCGGGGTGTCCGGCGGCGAAGCGGCTGGCGTCAAGTGCGCCGTCGGTGGCCATCGGGCCGGTCTTAGTTAGGAGGGCCTCCGGCCCGTCGACGGGCCGCCACCGCATGACCTCCGCCCGCTCGTGGTCCCACGACAATGACCCGCGGTCTCCGTACACGGCGATCCGCAGCCCGTGCAGCGCGCCCGCAGCCTGGTAGGTGCTCCTGCACCGCCCAATCGCGCCGCTCCCGCATGCTGGCCGCCCCGATCTCCCTCGACCGCCTCGAGGAGCACTTCCGCGCCGGCCGCGTGCTGCTTGACGGCGAACCCGTGGAGAGCCTCGACGTGCGGGCGCCGCCCGGGATCCGGATTCACTTCGGCCCGCCTGACCTACGGCGGCCAGGGGGCCGTGTTCGGTCACCGTCGCCTCGGTCCGCGAGCCGAGCCACCGCGGGCACGGCCGGCCCTGCACCTGCTGATCCACCGCGGCCCCGGCGGGGTGTCGCCACTAGGCCGTGTTTAAGAAGTCGGAGGTGCGGGCGCTCGCGTGTCGGTCCGTGGAGATGAGTGAGGTCTCCGGTAGGTGATCAACGACCAAGAAGATCATCTGTCCGGAGACCTCGTTGACCAGGGTATCGAGCGGTGCACGTAAGGATATGACCGGCAAGCAGTGGCGGGTGCTGGAGCCACTGCTGCCTACGTCGTCGGGCCGGGGACGACCTCGCAAGTGGAGTCGCCGGCAGCTGATCGACGGGATCCGGTGGCGCACCCGAGTCGGAGCGCCCTGGCGTGACGTGCCCGAACGCTACGGACCCTGGCAGTCGATCTACGGGTTGTTCCGCCGCTGGCAGCGCGAGAAAGTGTGGGCGCTGGTCTGGTCGACGCTGCTGGCCTGGGCCGACGCGGCTGGGTTGATCCGCTGGGACGTCTCGGTCGACTCCACGATCAACCGCGCCCACCAACACGCCGCCGGGGCCCGCCGCAAGCCCGCCGAGCAGGTCGAACCACCCGGAGATGAACCCGCCGATCACGCCCTGGGCCGTTCCCGTGGTGGCTGGACCACGAAGATTCATCTGGCCTGTGAACAGGGCCGCGGCCCGGTGGCCGCGCTGATCACCGCAGGTCAACGGGGTGACTCGCCGCAGTTCATTCCGGTTCTCGACACGCTGCGCGTGCCCCGACTGGGGGCGGGGCGTCCGCGGACGCGCCCGGACCGGGTCCTGGCCGACAAGGCGTACTCGTCGAAGGCGAATCGTGACTACCTACGCCGCCGCAAGATCGCCGCGACGATCCCGATCAAGGTTGATCAGCAGGCCCACCGACAGGCCCGAGGGTCCGCCGGTGGCCGCCCACCAGTGTTCGACGAGCAGCTCTACCGGCAGCGTCACGCCGTGGAATGTGGCATCAACCTGCTCAAACAGCACCGTGCGCTCGCTACCCGGTACGACAAGTTGGCCGTGCGCTACGAGGCCACCTTCCAAGTCGCCACCATCAGCATCTGGCTACGCACCCTCGCCGCTGCGACTTCTTAAACACGGCCTAGGTCCATTGCCGACTACGGGCGAGGCCACTGTCTCCCACCCGTGGTGATCTGCCTATCGTCGCCGGATGGCAGCTCAACCGGCCGGGGATCGCGGGGGTGGAGTTCCCGCTGCGCCCGATGATCGCGGTCAACACCGACCACCTCCCCCAAAACCCCGCATGGGGACTGGTCCTATGAGGCCGAGTTCGACGGCTTCCGCTGCATTGCCCACCGCCGCGCCGATCGGATCGCCCTGCAATCCCGCCAGCAACGCCCACTCACCCGCTACTTCCCCGAGATCATCACCGCCCTCGAACAGCTCGACACCGCCGTCGTGCTCGACGGAGAGCTGGTGCTGTGGCGGGAGGGCCGGCTGGACTTCCCCGCCCTGCAGCAGCGCGTCCACCCCGCCGATGCGCGAGCCCGGCAGCTCTCCCTGGCCAGCGCGGCAGCCCAGCCGTCGGCGCGCAGCTACTCGCGGGTGGCGGCCGCGGCGTCCTGTTCGGCCCGGTCGCGGGCGCGTTCGGCGGCCCGCGGCCCGCTCCACCGCCTCCATCGCACGGTCGGTCCACTGTCTCCACCCGTGGTGATCTGCCTATCGTCTACGGATGGGTCGCCCGACGAGTACGAAGAGACCTACCATCGCGCCCGCGCCGGCAGCCACGTTACGAGCAGACCACGCACGCGGGTCAGGTCTCTATTAGCGGTCGTTGCCGTCCGCCGACCACAATGACAACACGCCCAGATCATCATCGACAGGGCGACAAGTCATGCCGCGGCCAGCGGCCTGCAAGCCCTCATCGGGCTTGATCAAGAAGGTAGCGGGGTTGGACTACCCGTTCGCCAGGATGTTCAGCTTGTACGTGGCCACGGAGACCCCGCTCAACTGCGCCGGCGTAGCCAGGGTGGCCAGGT
Organism: Pseudonocardia parietis; assembly: GCF_017876315.1. Classification (GTDB taxonomy): domain Bacteria; phylum Actinomycetota; class Actinomycetes; order Mycobacteriales; family Pseudonocardiaceae; genus Pseudonocardia; species Pseudonocardia parietis. The sequence continues at coordinate 5,919,384 of NZ_JAGINU010000001.1, forward strand.
CGGCCCCCACCGTGAAGTCCGCCCAGTAGGGCGTCGTCACGCCGAGCTTGGCTCGACCGTTTAACAACACCGGGACCGCCGCCGGGTTGCCCGCCGAGAGGCCGCCAGCGCCGCGTGGCAGCGCTCCTCGATGTCGGCCAGGTCTCCGGGCCGTTCGGTGTCAGGTCTTCAGCGGCCCACGCCCTCCTTACCGGCGGTCCGGCAGCGGAGCTGCGCCGCTCGGCGAGATTCCCCCGCCGCGTCGCCCTGCCGGTCCCGCAGACCGCCGCCGTCCCGATGGCGATGGACACTTGGCGGTCTGCCGCCGCGAAAGCCGCAGAAGCCGCACAAGTACCTCAGCGTCGACCTTCTGCGGCTTCTGCGGCTTGTGCGGCACGGGGATGGACCTCCCACACAGGCGAGGCCGGGCGCCCGCCGGTCGGCACCGATGAAGCGCCAAGGCGGAGGAAGCCGTGGTCGTGCAGGAGCTGAAGGGCAGGATCGAGATCAGCAACCTTGCGGAACCGGGCCCGCGACAACCCGGTGAACGCGTCTCGACGGGTGAAAGCCCTGCGGCCGGTGCGAGCGACCCAGCTCAGCACGACGCGGGCGTCATCGAGGGTCGGGTCAGCGCCCATCTGGTCAAAAACGGCCAGGGCGTGGCCGAGAAAGTAGTGACCCAACCGGGTCGCCGCCTCGACGTGCCGGACAGGAACGGGCGCGCCCCATCCGGTCGGCAGGACCTCGGCGAGGAACAGCAGCCCGGCGAGGCGCGCGATGGCTCCGTTGAGTTTCGACGCCCAGTCCGTGATGTGCGCCAGCTCCGCGTGCGGAGCAAGCCGAGGTTCGAGGTGGCGCTCCAGATCCAGGATGTGGCGGTCGGCGTCGCGGTGCAGCCGTAGCCGCAGCGGTTCTTGTTGTTCGGCGAGCAGGAGTACGAGGCGCGAGAGTCTGCTCGAATACGTCCGGTCCACCGGCGCCGGGACTGCCGGGGCCCCGATCTGACGGCGCCCGACCGTGTTCTCCGGGACCGAGTACAGGATCCGGGCCAACAGGCCGCGACCGCGGAAGCCGGGCATGCGGGCGATGTCGGTCAGCACCTCTGGTTGCAGGGCGAGCCCGAGCGTCAACGCAGGTGAGGCGACGTGCTCGGCCGGGCGGCCCTTGCGATCCACCCGCAGCAGGTCACCCGCGTGGCCCTTGAGGAACACCTCCAGCGACGGGACGCCACCGGAGTAGCGGCCGGCCAGGGTGGAGAAAATGCCGCCCTCCGCCGACAACACCGCCAACCGGCCGCCCTGCTCGGCAAGCAGCGAGGCAGCGGCTTCGGTGGTGACGTCGTCGGCGATCAATCTAGGTAGCGCCAGAACCGGCTTCTCCGCGTCCAGCGCCGCATCCGCAGCAGCGGCGAGGGCCTCGGCGCGAGCCGCAGAATCGCGCATGTTCACGGCATCGATCGTGCGGCGCTCGGCCTCCTTGACCGCGACCTTTCGCGCCAACTCGGCCTCAACGATCCGCGGGCGGGCCTGATCCACCAGCTGCTGCTCCGCCTCGAGAAGCGGTGCCGTCATAGCGGCAAAGACCGCGCTCTTGCGCGAGCCGGGTGGCATCGCGACAACCGTGTAGAGATTGCACGGCTCGCGCCAACCCGGCCGAACCTCGACCTCCGCCCGCCCACCCGCAGCGGTGGACAGCGCCGCGAGAGCGAGGCAGCCGGGCAGGTCGAGCGGAGTCTGGGTGAACTCCGCGACCGCCAGCACCATGTCCGCCACCCACGGCGGCAACGCATCCACTGGGAAAGGCGGCACCAACCGCCGCGGGGTCAGCGGCGTCGGGTCGGCTTCCCAGCGCTCGTTGACAGGTTCGTCGTCGCCGTGCAGAAGCGCCAGGCGTCGTTCGGCGTCGAGGCCAGTCAGGATGTCGTTCGCGGTGCGGCGCCTGCTCACGCCTTCTCCTCCAGTGCAGTGCGGCGCGGGGTTCGGGCTCCGGCAGTCAGGCCGGAGCGGATCGTCGCGTGCGCCTCCCCCGCCGGAAGCCCGATCGCCGCCGACGCCTCGGCCAACGCCGCGGTCGCCAAGCCATCCGGTAGCAGCCCGGCGCCGACGAGCTGACCGAGCGCGAACGCGGCCCGGTTGAGGGTGTCATTGCGCTGCCCACTCCCGGGACGTGCAGCCAAGACGTTGCCCAGCTCCGCACGCAGCGCCGCCGCGACATAGGCAGAACGGCGGCCGACGACCTCCAGAAGCGGAGCGAAGTCCGCCCGCCGGAGCCGCGGCTCCTCGAGCAGGCCCGCGATCCACCCCGGCAGAGCAGCGACCGGTGCCTCGGCGGCGCGGTAGCGGCGACCGCGAACGACTGACCCGGCCGCGACGACGTAACCGGCACGGCCTGCGGCACCGCGGGCCGTGGCCGTCGGCGAAGACGAACTCCCGGTCGCCGGCCCGGGTCGACCCCGTGCTGCAGCGCGCACGTCGATGAGCCAACCGAGCCGGCCCGCGGAGTTCCGGATCCGCGACCCGGCAGGAGCGGAGAAGTAGAGGTGCTCTCCCCCGCTCGCGGTCTGCACCGAATACGTCTCCACCGGCACCTCCGCGGTGTGCTGTTCGGCGAGCACAGCAAGGACATCAGCGCCATCGCGAATCCCCGGCCGGTCCCACTCCGGCGGGCGCACGGTGTCCGGCTTCGGCCCGTCCAGGTCCACAACGACCAACCCGGACGGGCCACACGCGATTCCGATCCCGAACGGCGCCCGCGCCCACGCCCGCCGGATCCGCGCCGGATCGGTGGTCGCGCGCGACTCCCAGTTCCGGATCGCGGGGCGCTTGTCCCCCACGCGCAGCGGGAACACTCTCCATCCGCGGGCTGCGTGAGAAAGCGCGGCTCGCAGGATTTCAACAGCCACGAGGCTCACCCCGTGAAGCCGACGGCCCTGAACCCGCATACTCGGGCGCATGACGTCGACGCCCACCCAGCCGCCCTGGGCGGTTCCGGGGCGCGCGGAGATCTCCGACCTGCACTGGCTGGCCTACGCCAACGTGCTCGAAGGGCGCGATCCGCTCCCGCGAGGGATCGTGGCGGCGTTGGAGTGGGTCCGTGGCGAGCGAGATGGGCCGCTGACCGGCCGATCCGAGCAACCGGTCACGGCGGCGCTGGCCCGGGCCGAGATGTGGGCTGCCGCCGAGATCGTCCATCCTGATGCGCCTGTACCGACTCGGACCCTCGTCGATGAGTTGGGCGTCGCCTATCGCCGTCCGCTTCCGATCGCACCTCACGCCGCAGAGGGAGTCCGACTCACCCTGCGCTGGCTTCTCGGCGACATCGATGCTTCGCCGCTCGACCTTCCGGCCCGCTGCACAGACGGGAACCTCGCCGAGGTCCACGTCCTGGTGCAGGCAGCGATGACAGCTGCACCACATCGGTCCTGGGGCCCCGAGGAACGTCACGCCGCTCGCGCGGAGGCGCAAGCTACCGTGGAGCGCTCTCGTCGTCTGCTCGATCGGATCGCGGAGATCCAGGCCCAGGTCACCTCGGCTTAGCGCTCGACGACCGGCTCGGAGTCCCATTCGACTGCCTCCTCTCGGCTGGTCGATCTCCACGGGGTCTACTCACGCATCACGGTCTCCTCCGCCTCTCGTTGGGCGTCGGCCTCGTCCCGTGCGGCGATTTCGGCGAGGGCGAGTTGGGCGCGCGCGACGGCAGCAGTGGTCTCGTCGACGGTCGGCACCCGACCTGAGGCGGGATCAGATCTTTCGTTGTCGGCGGCGACGCTGCGCTCGCGCAGGTCGTCGAGCACCGTCTCGGGCCCCGCGGCGACGTCGTATGCGGCGAGATCGCGCTCGACCACGTCCTGCTCACCGATTTCCCGGTACTCGTCCTCTACCTGCTGCTCGGCCCGGTGCACCGCCAGCCACTCCTCCGCGATGACGCGGTCGCCGGGATGAGCGAGATCGACTCCGCGTGCGCCCAGTTCGACACGTGCCCGCTCCGCGCGATCCCGGGTCTGCGCGGTGTGGGCGTACCACTGCGCTCGCGCCTGGTCGGCTTCCTCGAGCTGGGCGGCCTGCTCCCGAAGTCTCGCCGCTTCCGAGCGGGCCTGGTCCGCGGCCCGGGCCAGCCGCTCGCGCTCGGTCTCGTCACTCGTGGCGGCCGAGCGTGCCTCCCAGATCTCTGCGTCGGCGGCGCTCTTGGCTGCCTTCTGGTGGACTTGGTCCAGTTCGTCGCCGACCCAGCGCGGAGCCCAGGTCGTCTCGCGCTCGTAGGCGCGCACCCGCATACGGAGTTGCCCGTCGGTCAGGTCGGCTTCTTCAGCACCGGCCGCAGGGAGATCGAGTGCCCGATGAGCGGCCCGGAACATCGCCGACGACTCCGCGAGACCCGCCGGTGGCGCGGCCCCGAGCGGATCGCGCTCGTTGGTGTGCCCGGCGAGCTCGCGGTAGGCGCCTGCCCATCCGGCGCGCCGCTCCCACTCCTCCCGGCCGACGAGGTCGTCGGGAACCGGGCCGAGAACGGTGCGAGCCCACTCTGGCGGATCTTGGGCGAGCTCAGCCCCGATCTCGTATCGGCGGTTATCGACGTCGTCGGCCCTGTCCTGCAACCACCGTGCCCAGCCCGCCGGGGCGTCGCTCGGAACGAGATCAGCGGCCGAGGTGATCTCCGGCGTCAGCCGTCCGTGCAGGGTCGTCGTCACGCGATGGTGCAGCACCTGCGCGGGCGAACGGGCGTCGGACAGACTGCGCCCCTCCACAGCGGCCCGCAGCACCTTGTCGGGTTCGTGACCGGCGAGCTCCGCGGTCCGAAGCAACCGATCGAGACTGGAAAGTGCCTCGTCGGCGGCGAGTCGTTCGCGGATCTGCTGGGGCAGAACACCGTCGCCGACCAGCCGGTCGAGCGTCGCGGCGGTCCGTCCCGCCGTCACATGCGAGATGCCCTCGGCCAACTGCCCTACGTGCGTGAGCGCCGAGCAAGCGGTGATCTCGGCCTGCTCCCGCTCGGCGAGGGCGGTGCGCTCCGTGGCCGCTGCTGCGAGTACGTCGGTCAAGACGGCCCGAGCCGCCCGTGGCTCGGTCTGCAACGTCTCGCCAGGCAGAGCGTCCGGAGCCAGTCGTCGTGTGACCGTCCATGCGTTGTTCGCCTCACGCCCGCGGGTCAACGCGACGTACAGGGCCTCGGCGCTCGTCCCAGAGCCGAGGACCGCGTGCGAGGTGTCGACCGTGCGGCCCTGCGTGGCGTGGACGGTGCTGGCGTAGGCCAGGGCGAGGTGGGAACGGACGTACTCCGCGGAGAGCTGTAGCGGATCTCCGCCGCCGGTCGGGACGACCGTGAGCCCGCCATCGGCTCGGACGTCGCTCACGCGGTACGTGGACCGGTTGATGGGCGCTGTCTCATTGCCCTCGAACCCGATCAGGCTCCACCCGTTCCGCCGGGCCTGCACGAGATCCCCGCGACCGGCAACCGTGCCCTGCAGGCCCAACTCGACGCCCGTCGGCTCGACCCGACCCAGCTCGACCAACTGCCCACGGAGCGACTCACTGACCCGTCCCGCAGCCTCGTTGCTATCGACGATCAGCACCGAATCGCGGCCCGCGAGAGTGTCCGCCAGCCACGCTCGCGCCGCAGCCGCCTCGGCCTGTTCAGCCGTGCCTCCGTCGACGAGCCGGCCATGCCGTTCGTAGACGTCGAGCGCCTCCGGCTCCCCGGCGCGCAGACTCAGGGACGCGGTGCGCTCCCATTCAGCGGCGAAGCGGCGGACCTCGCCAAGCTCGTAGGTGATACCTCGCTCAGCGATGTCGGACATGCCACCACCGGGGCCCACCGCTCCGAGTTGGCGAAGGTCGCCGACCAACAGAAGCTTCGCCCCAGCCGCATCACAGCGCCGCACGATCTCCACCAGGTCGCCCGTCGACGCCATCCCGGCTTCGTCGAGGACCACAAGATCGCCCTCGCCCGGCTGCATCGTCGCTTCCGTGTTGGCCAGCCACCGCGCGGTGTTGGTCGCCTGCAAACCCTCCTCCACGAGCAGATCCGCGGCGACCTGTGACGGCGCGAGCCCGAGCACCCGGCGTCCGGTGTCCTGCCAAGCCTCGGTCAGCGCTCCGACCGTGAACGTCTTCCCGGTCCCCGCGGCCGCAGCCAGGACCTCAACGCGAGCCCCTGAGGTCAGGACCCCACGCACCGCCGCGGCTTGGTCGGCTCCCAGCTCATGACCGGACTCCGCGAACCTGCTGATCACGCCACCTGCGACCTCGTCGCTGAGAGCAGGGGCTCCGCGGGTCACGGCGGACCGCCGCAGCATTCGCTCAGCAGCCAGCTGCGTCGGAGCGCTGTAGCGGGCGCTTCCCGGGGCGACGAACATCGACTCCCCGTCGGCGCGCTGCAGCTCGACGGGAAGGTCGCCGATGGGCGGCGGGCCCAGCGCAACTGCCTGCTCGAGAGCGACATCGGTCAGCCGCTCGAGAAGGGGCCGAATATCGTCCGGGGACGATCCGAGGTGGCCGGGCAGCTCGTCGGACACTGCGCGCAGGAGATCAGATCGCGTCCACGAGGCGCGTGCACTCCCGACATTGGCGATCGCCCGCTCGACGACATCCTGAACCGACCACTCCCCCGGCGGGGCCGGCTGCTGAGCACGAGCCACAACGTGACCGGCGACCTGGCGCAGTCCACCGGAGATCGCCTGGCGAGATTCCCGCTCCCATCGGTCGAGGCGGTTCACGAGCGTCTCGGTGCCGTGCTCCTTCGCCGTCCGGGTCGCAAGGGTCGCCTGCTGTGCAATGCGCGTGCGTTCCAACGCCGACGGTTCTCTCCCGAACCGGGCGACGAACGCGTCGCTCAGCTCCCGGCTGCGGGAGGTGATGGCGTGACGGCGGGAGGAGAACAAACTCATCAGCTCCGCAGGGACGCCGACGACCTCCCGGGCTCTCCCATCGGGCCGGGTGGCCAACTCCACCCCGAGGCTGGTGGCGAGATGCGACTCCATGACCCGCTCGGCGATGGCGCCCGCAGCACCCCGGTGCGTGTGGAGGGTGCGGGAGTCGAGGGTGCGCCAGGTGCCATCGGCTGCCTGGACCCGGTTGAGGATCGCATTGTGGACATGGAGCTGTGGATCCCGGTCGCGGGAGTCGTGCTGGAGGAACTGGGCGACGACGAACTCGTGGGCGTCGACCCATCGCCCACCGCCACCCCCGTGGTGACCAGCGCGGGAATAGCCCGCGGCGTCCTGGAGGTAGTCGAGACCTGCCCTTGCACCTGCCAGAACCGCGTCCTCGATCGCCTGGTGGTGGGCCGCCCAAGCCGCTGCCGCCCGGTGGTCTCCTGCGGCGCGGGCGTTGTTGGCTGCCCGCTCGAAGGCGACGCCCAACACCGTGACGCTCTTCGGCGCCGAGAATGTCGCGTCGATGAAGGCGACGGCCTGCCGCGACGATGCCTCCGCCTGGGCCTTCAGCTCCGCGCGCCGCTCCGGCCCGGCGTCCGGCTCGGCAGCGATCAGACCGGCGTAGATCTCGTCGCCCGGGCGGTACTTGCGATGTGGGGCGGCGAGCGGCGCCGCCTCGCCCCAACTCGCCCGTGAGTGTGCTGCGGGATCGCGAGGGTCGGCGAGGTGCATGTAGACGGCCTCGATCAGGTCCGGATCGATCTCACCGGTCAGGCCGAGTCGCTCGGCGCCCGCGCCGTACCAGAGTCCCGCGGGCTCACCTGCCGCGACAGCGCCGGTGTAGTAGCCCTCGCGACCGCCTGACACCGGGCCGGTCAGATAGCCGACGTCGTGGCCGACGGCGAGGCTCAGCACGGCGACACTCGCAGTTCCATCGGATCGTGATGCCTAGGTGTGACTCGGTTCGTGATCTTGGGTAGTTGATCTTTGGGTCTATTGGTCATCGGTGGTTCTTCCGGTGCTGTTCTCGCTCGTGACGAGCGGCGGCGAGGAGTTCGTAAGGCGTCGGCTCGGGCAGGCGACGGCCGTTGGTCCATGAGTGGGCGATGCCGGATGCGGCGTCGGGGAGCGGTGCGACGGGCGGGACCAGGAGGGTGCTGTCCGGGGTGTGGAGCGCGAGCTCGCATCCGCCGACCGCAGCGTGCAGGCGGCGGACGACGCCGGGCCGGAAGCGTTCGTGCCAGTCCCCGATGCGTGACCAGGAGCCTGCGGACTCGTCGAATGCCGAGGCGTACGCGCCATGGAGCCACCACAGCTCCTCGACGACGGCTGGGTGCCAGAGCCAGCAGGACGGGAGCTCGGCGTCCGGATACCAGAGGTAGACCGCCTCGACCCATGACATGAGGTCCTGCAACCCGCCCGTGGCGACGTCCGGGTCGGAGACGCCTAGCCAGCCACCCACCGGACGGCCGCCCTCGCCCGCAGCGGGATCCGAAGCGCCCGCTGACGGGTGGGAACGGGCGAGAGTGGTGACGTCGGCGGCGAGCTGGCGAACGAGGGCCTCGAGCTCGCCCACCCGCCGTTGGGAGCGTTCGAGCGCCCGGGCGAGCGCCTGCAGCGTCGGCGCGTCCGTCATGTCCGTCGCTCCGAGATCGAGACGACGTTGTCAGTGTCGACCACTGTGGACGCAGGCCGGTCGCGACGAGTCGAGTGCGCGTCGTGCACCCGACGAGCGAGGCCGGCGAACCGATCCGGCCACCGCGAGGCGAGCGCGTCGGGCAAGCCTTCCATCACGGCGTCCCACCGGGCTCGAAACCGCAGGCTTCGTTGGTCGGCGCGTTGGGCCCGCGCGTGGGCGCGGACGTCTCGGCGCCGCCACGCCATTCGGACGTGGCCTACCACGGGCGGGATGCCCCGCCGGAACACGACGGCCGTCCCCGCGGGAAGGTTCGCGATCTGCGACGGCGCCAGCACCGGGACCCTGCGGACCGTTCGCGAGTAGGCGCGACCGTGCATGTCGGTCGTCGTGACCGGCTCGTCGCGCTCGCCGGCAAGGGTCGACCAGAACGCTAGGTCGTCACGGTCGCGGGTGCCGCCGAAGACCATGACGGACGCGGCGTTGTTGAGGATGATCGCCCCGCCGGTCTCACCCCAGCGGGCAATCACCTGAGCTCGTGACTGGAAAGCAGCGATGATCGTGACGCCTCGGCCGCCCATATCCGCCGTCCACGACTGCAGGGGCACCGGCGAGATCAGCGCGGCCTCGTCGAGGGCCAGTGTGAGCGGCGGGTCGAGCCGTCCGCTCGGACGAGTCGCCGCGAGCCGACGAGCTTCGCGGGCGACGTATCCGGTCAGGGCGCAGACCAGCGGCGCCGCCTGGGTCTCCTCCGCACCGAGCAGGTAGACCGTCGCGCTCGAATCCAGCAGGTTCGCGACGACGAAAGGGTGGTCGCCGCTCGCTGCGGTCGAGGCCGCGGGCGAGGTCAACCAGCCCAGTGCGGGCATGATCGTCGAGGTGATCGAGGTCCGGGTGCGATCGTTTGTCGCGATGAACTGGGTCGCGTCCTGGACGAGCTCCGGTGACGGCGAGGAGCGCAGCAGGGAGGTCACCTCGCGTTGCGCGCCGTCCGGATCGGCGACCCATCGGAGGACTTCGCGCATGGTGAGGCCCTCCCCCAGCGCCGCGGCATGCATGAGTGCCGCCAGGACCCGGCGGGCCTGGGCGTCCCAGAACTCGCGATCGTGTCCCGCGCCGACGCCGGCACCGAGGAGATCCCCCGCCCGCTCGGCCGCCGTGACGGGGTCCGCGCACCCGGTCAACGGGTCGAACGTGATCGTCGACGGGTGGCCGCCCAGCCCCACGGCGTTGAACACGTACACCGGTCCCCGCCTCGCGCGGAGTGGGCCGGTCAGCTCCAGCAGATCAGTGCGGGTCGAGGTCACCAACAGCGCGCCTTGCGCATCGAGCACCCGCCCCGCCAGCCAACCGGTCTTGCCGGTGCGGGGTCCGCCGAATATCAGGGTGACGTCCTCGACGGAGGACCAGACCAGCTGGATCCCGACCCTGCACAGCTCGATGCCGACGTCGACGGCCTTGATCGCTCCTCTGACCGACCGCGGCAATGCCGTGAGCTCGGGACGCACCGACGACGCTTTGCGGCGGACGGCCGATCCTGACGCGACCCGCGCGATGTCCACGGAGGACGCGACTCCGGACTTCCGCCGCGACCGCGCTCCCCATCGTGTTACCCGGGATGCCGTCCGGCTGCGCAGATGCCACGCCGTACCGCCCGCGAGCAGGGCCGGCACGGTTAACCACCAACCCAGGTGACCGACCAAGCGCCACAGCACTAGCACCCCGAAGAACGCCAGCGCTCCGCCCAGCCACCGCGCACCGCGGCGCCAGGCAAGCGCCGCACCGACAACGGCAGCGACCAACAGCACCATCGTCATCACGCCCCCTCCCCCGCGCCGGTGTGCCGCGATGCGGCGAGCAGCTGCCTGGCCTCGTGCTCGGTGACGCCCAACTCCTTGGCCAACCGACGTCGTCCGATGCCTTCGGCGATCAGCTCCGAAGCCCTGTCGCTCGACGTCGGCGGGGCGGGCGGCGCCGTGTCCCACCAACTCGTGGGCCCGTCGTCGTCGAGCTCCGGAACCACCGACACCTCGTCGACCACAACCGGTATCCGACCGAGCAGGACGGCGAGATGGACGACGGCTCCGAGGACCGCAGGCGCGATCCCGGACACTGCGACCACCACCCACCACGGCGGTTGCAGGCCATAGGCCTCGAGCGCGTGGCCGAGCGCATTGGCGACGACCGACAACGCCAGCAGGCTGAGGGCAAGAGCGCGGGCAAAACGCCGCGCCACGTCGCCGGCCCAGACACCGAGCCACACGATCGATCCGCCCGCGGCGCCGGCGTCGACGACGACCGGCAGCAGCCATGCGAGCCGGGAGTCGAAGCCGCACTGACGCGCCAGGTCGCGCAGCGAGGAGAAGGACAACACCGCGGCGGCTGCGGCGACGACGCCGAGGATCGCCAGCAGCCAGGTTCGTATCGTCATGACTGCCGTCCCCGGTGCAGGCGGACGCACTCCTTCGCGTGGCCGGACTCGTTGTCGGACACCGACGCCTCGTAGGGCCCGGAGTCGATCACCCGGCCTCGGCAGCTCGCGCAGGTCCAGCGTGCGGTCGGCCGCCAGACGGGACGGTGCCGCTGCACCGCCTGCCCCTCGACGACCACCTCGAAGGCCATCTGGGCCGGGTCCCCGTGGTCCTCGCCGAGACCGAGCGCCGCGGCGATGTCGTGCCACGACCGTCCGGCGGCGCGTGCCTGCACTGTGTGGTTGTAGAGCTCCGCCCGGCCGACCGACTGTACGAAGGCCGCCGCCCGTACCCCGGCCAACGGATCGTCGAGTTGCCGCGCAGCGAGCCCCCCGGGACCGGCTGAAACCTCGACGACGGTCGCGCCGAAGACGTCGCACGCAATCCGCCAGATGTCGGTGGACTGCCGGTAGCGGGCAAGTCGCGCGGCCTCCTCGCCGTTCACGCCGGTCTCCTGCCCTGATCGGCCACTCTGGTCACTGGGCCCCATCCGATCCCTCCCCGTTCAGGACGGGCGTCGCCGCGCCGTCCACCGTGCTCACGAACTGCTCCACCGCGCCCGGGACGCCCTGCCCCAGTGGGGTGGCCACGAAGAGCGCGAGAGCGATGAGCGAGAAGACGACCGCGCCCGCGGGCACCCGCGCCTTCGCACAGATGAACGCCCCGAGCAGCGCCAGGAAGATGGCCACTCCGATGCCGGTCGCCATGACCGATCGCTCCTTCCGAGGTGTGCACCCGTGTCATGCCGGCCGCCGTGCGGCGCGGGGAACGGCGAAACCGTCGTCGCGGAGGGACCGAGCGAGACCTCCCCGCTCCCGGGCGGTCATTCCGCCCCAGATTCCATGCGACTCGCCGCGCCGAATCGCCGTCGCCAGGCACTCGTCCCGGACCGAGCACGACCGGCAGATCGCCTTGACCCGTCCCGCCGACTCGCGCTCCTCGGGGAAGAACAGGTCGGCGTCGACCTCGCGGCAGCTCGCATACGCCTCCCAGTCCGGGTCGACCTGTCCTCCGAACAGGGCTGCGTAGACCTCAGCCGCGCTCATCGGGCCCGCCTCCCGCGGCGGCGGCCGTCCACTCGGCGACGTCGACGAGTCGGCGGCCCTCGACCGCAGCCTCGGTCAGCGCTTCGAGAGCCTTGGCGGGAACGACGATCCGTCCGCGGATGCGCAGGGCGGGGAACTCGCCCGCCTGAATCGCCCGGTAGACCGTCATCTCCGACGCGCCGAGCATCTGCGCTGTCGCCGCGACGCTGTAGAACGCCGGCGCGGCCGTCTGTGCACCACTCTGCTGATTCCTCATCGGGTCTCCTCCCGATCGCATGCACCAACTATATGCACATAGTGTTCTTGTAGTACAAGGCTCCGCGACACGCCTGTGGATGACTTCCGGCCTGCCAGGCACGGGTCGCCGGGCACAATGCCAATGCCGACACGAGGAGGGCGGGTGGCCAGGACACCGAAGTACCAGCAGGTCGCTGACGACCTCCGTCGCAAGATCCAGGACGGGACCTACGCGATCGGCGGGTTACTGCCCTCGACCTCGACGTTGATGAGCAGCTACAACGTCTCCGTGACCGTCGCTCGGGCCGCGATCAAGCAGTTGCAGAACGACGGCGTCGCCGAAGGGCAGCCCGGCAAGGGCGTCTATGTCACCGCTGTCCCACAACCCGCCGAGCCCTCTGCCGAACTCGTCGCGATCACTCGCCGGATCGATGCCCTACGGGAGGCCCTCGACTCGGCAATGTCCGAATTGGACGCGCGAGTGTCGAAGTTGGAGTCGCGCCGGCACTGACAGCGAAACCCAGCACCTCGTTCCCCTCGCCAACCCGCCGCGTCCGCTGTTCGTTCACGCCTTCCACTCTGACTTCGACGAAACGGCCACGGCAGGGCACACAAGGAGGCACACTCGGACGCCAGGGCACGGAGGGGGTCCAGTGGCGGGGAACGAGCAGCTCAGGGCATTGCTGCTCGAAGCAGACTTCCTGGATCGCGATGGTCAGGTCGGACGCAAGCGGTTCGCTAGAGCCGTCACGGACGCAGCCGTCTCCCGCGGACTCCGCCGGACGTTCACGCACACCTACGTCACCCGCTGGATCAACGGCGCGATTCCCCGGGACGAGGAGACGCGAGCCTGCATCCTGCAGGCGATCGGCAGCCGGCTCGGGAGGGTGGTCCATTCCGACGAGGTGGGCTTCGGCGTGGGCCCACAGTTTTCGCCCGACATCGGTCTGGTCTATCCGAACGGCACAGACGACTCGGCCGCATCACTTGCTGCCCTGCTTCAGGCTGATCTTGCCGAGTCGCCGACCATCGTCTCGACGGCGGTCAGCCCGTCCGCATGGAGCGACGCCTCACTGTCCTGGCTGGTCAACACCCGAAGCCCTCGCGAATGGCAACCTCGGTCGATCGGCGCCGCAGACGTCGATCGCCTGCGACAGACCCGGCTGAGCTTCGACATGCTCGACAACCGCTTCGGGGGTGGCCACGCCCGCCGCGCGCTCGTCGTGTACCTCCACGACGACCTCCCGAAGCTGTTGCGCGCCAGCGCCACTTCCGCGGTCCGACAAGAAGTTCTGGCGGCCAGTGCCGAGATCACCCAGCTCGCCGCCTGGGCGTCGTACGACATCGGTCATCACGGTCTGGCTCAGCGCTACTTCATCCAGGCTCTCGGCCTCGCCGACGCAGCGGAGGACCGGAGCTTGGCAGCCAGCATCTTGGATGCGATGAGTCACCAGGCGACCTACCTGGGGAAGTACCGGGAAGCTGCGAACCTTGCCCGTGCCGCATCGCTCGGCACAGAGGGTCTCGGCGTTCCCATTCTGAGCGCCCACTTCCACGTCATGGAGGCACGCGCACTCGCCATGGCGGGCGACGCCGCCGGCTGCGACGCCGCGCTCGGAACGGCGACTGCGGCCTATGCGCGGCACTCCCCCGGCGACGGCCCGACCTGGATCCAGTACTTCGACGAGGCCGAGTTCGCCGCCGAGATGGCGCACTGCAACCGAGACCTCGGACGTGCCACCGAAGCCAGCCGGTGGGCGTCGAAGGCACTGGCCGACGCGAGCGGGAACTACGCCCGGAGCGACTTCTTCGCGACGATGGTGCTCGCCCATTCGCAGCTCGACGCCGACGAGCTTGAGGCCGGCGTCATGACGGCGTTGAACGCCCTCGAGCTCGGCGAGACGCTTCGCTCGGCACGCAGCGAACGCTACGTCGACGAGCTGCGGACGCGGCTGGCCCGCTTTCACGGCGCGCGCGTCCTCACCGACTTCGCCGAGCGCGCTCGTGCACTGAGGCTCTGGGCGCCACATGCTCAGTAGGCCGACCAGTCCCGCCGACTCGCGCCGGTCCGGATCGCGGCAATCCGCTTGGCCGCCTCAGCCGCGGACTTCTCCGAGTGCGCGGCCTGCTTGCTCAGCCACGCCGTCATCGCGATCTCGCGCATGTCCGCCAGCTGTTCGTAGCCCTCCCAGTCGCGGAGGTCGTGGCCGTAGACGTCCACGAAACGCCGATATTCCTCGGGGCTGTGCCAGCCGAGCCGGTCGGCGAACAGAGCCGTCTGAATAAGGTCCCATTCGCGCGGCCCGGTCGCGAAACTGTCCAGGTCGATCAGGACCGGTCGGTCGTCGCGGTCGAGAATCACGTTGCCGACGTTGGCATCACCGTGGATCACACCACGCGGGAGTGCGAAGGGCAGGCCAGGAAGGGTCTTCCGTGCCCACGAGTACCGCTCCCGGAGAAAGGACTCGTCGGCCTCGGCGAGTCCTGGGAACAGGGGCACTGCGTCGTCGGGATCACCGAAGGGCCGCAACGCCGGGAGTTCGAGCTCGGCCGGCGCGGCGAGCTGGTGCAGATCCCTGATGAGTGCTGCGACGTCGTCGATCTCTGCGTAGCGCTCGTCGTCTGCCGCTGACTTCCAAAACGTCACCACGCGACCGTCGGCCTCGATCGGCTGCTCGACGTCGATGACCCGTGCGGCGGGGAAGTCGACGCTCTCGAGCCATCTCGCGACGGCCACCTGCCTAGCGGCACCATCGACCGGTACGCCCGGGCGTGAGACCCGGGCGATGACCTCGTCCGGGAGCCTGAACACTGCGTTCGAGCCGTAGCGGATGAGAGTGGACGGATCGTGGGCGAGCCGCGCTGCGGAGGCAGCCTGCTGTAGAGCGGGGGCCGGGTCGTCGCTCTCGCGCTCGGCCGCCTTGGCGTCGCTGATCGCGCACCTCGAATCTCTTGTCGGAACCGCCGCCGTCGTCACCCCGAGCCTAGGTCGGGGCGCGCCGGCGTCAGTCGGTCGGATAGATGCGCCGTGTGAAGGACACAGATTGCTCGACACCGTCGACGAACCAGGCGACGGAACGCCGCGTGCCCAGCCGGCCCACGTGAAAGCTGGTGACCGAGGTAGACAGGACTCGGTCATCACTGGAGCGCGACTGGGCATATGTGCGCGCCTCCCCCTCGGTGCGGAAGACGATCTCGACCGCGCCGACGTCATCGGCCTTGGTCGCATGGACGGAGTAGACCGTGTCCGACACAGCACCTCCCATAGTTGCGTCAATCTACGACATAGTACGACATACGCCGCCGGAGCGGTGATCAGCTACTTAGCCTGCGTGTCGTGGGCAGGCTGGTGACGAGCGGAGAGCTCGCCAAGGAGCTGGGCCTGAGCCTGCGCACGATCCAGCGCTACATCGCCGGCGGCGTGATCACGCCAGAGTTCCGGACGGCCGGCGGGCACACGAGGTGGGACCCGGACTCGGTGCGTGAGCAGCTACGGAAACTGCACGAGCAGGACACCTGATCCGACTCAGGGACGGACGGGTTCATCGCACTCAGGGCAGAACGGCTCGAACCCTCGGCGTGGTTCTGAGTCATGTTGTCGTGCATGGCTTGTGCTCCCTGGCCGGTTGGCGGGGCAGTCGGCGGACGCCGCATCGCCGTGGGAGCGCCCGTCGCTGCGTCGCAGGGGCCCCGGACCAAGCCAGAGCGGCAGATGCTTTCGGGCGCAGCGGACCTGAAGGGCCGAGAGGATCTCTGCCGCACCGGCTTTGTCCGGCGGGGGCGGCGTAGCGAAGCTCCGGCCGAGGTCGACGAACACTGCCGCCGCAGGCCCGCCATCGCTTCGTGGCCCCGGGGCGGCCTTGAGCCCCCTGCGGTCGGGCCGCGGCAGGTTCTTCGCCGCGGCCCGACCGCGACGGCACAGCCCGACAGGTCCGCTACGCGCAGCGGCGGCCCGGCGGGAGACTCCCGCCGGGCCGCTGCCTCACAAGATCCGGAGCGTGTCGCAGACCCAGTTCTCCAGGCAGGTCAGTTCGAACGACGCCGCAACCGCTCGACGGCGCCCCCGAATGGCCACCGACGCTGCGACCTCCACCGCCCCCTCGTGCGGCTGGGACGGGTGGAAGCTCAGCAACCGGACCCCGCCGGGCAGGCCGCCCGGGCCGAGCGGGATCGCCCGCAGGTAGCGGATCACCCGGGGGGCGGCGATCTTCGTCATCTGGCGGGCCGGACGTCGTCCGTCGAGCATCTCCATCAGCAGCGCCAACGCGCGGAACGCGCTCCTGATGGCCGCCGCATCAGGCACGACGTCCGTGACGGGATCCGGCATGGCCTGCAGGCCGATGCTCGGCTCCTGGACCGGATCAGGACGCCCGCAGGTCGGGCACTGCCGCTGAGTGAGCCCTCCGCTGTGAACCCGGCGGACGATAGGTCGCCCGAGAATGGTCTCGTTGTCGTTCTCCTCGTGGTTGACGTGCTTCGGCATGACGGGCTCCCTCGGTCGGTGGAACCAGCCCGGTGAGCATTGAAGTCGGTGGGCCGGTAGCGGGGCGCGGTGCGAAGCGCCCGCCCCTGTCCTCCGCGCCCGACTCCGCCCGGCGAGGCTCGCGGTCACGGGCGGCCGCAGGCCGTCGGCGCAGCCGATGCGCAGCACCCTGGACCGTGAGACCGGGCGGAGTAAGCGGCCCACCAATCAGGGCAGCCCGGCCTACGGCCGGCCCGCGGCGGCTCTGCCGCCCTCGCTTTCGCGTTGTCCACAGGCGCGCGCCGCGAGCCCCACACAGTCGTGAGAACCGCCTACCGTCCTCGCCATGGGCGACACCCACCGCCGGTACCTACCGGGGCTCCTACCGAACAGCCATCCCGCCGCCTCGACCGAGCTGCGGCTGGCTGAGACGGCCCGCGTGACATCGGACTTCGCGCGGGGGATGGTCCCCACAGGTTCGCCGGCAGTGCTGTTGCCCGGAGTTCTCGTCGACGACGCGATTCAGCTCATGCGCCATGCGCAGGACGTGCTGGCCTCGGCGGTCCGAGTTGAGCTGGCCGCGGGCACGAGCCGGCGCGCGCTGGCCGACGCCCTCGGGGAGCACGAAGACGCGACGCGCAGTCGGTCCGAGATGCTCCTCGACGAAGTTCCCGCTGCCATATCGTCCGAAGATCTGGCCGACCGGCTGTTCGATCTTGACGCCTGGGTCCGTCGACACCACGAAGACGACGACTCCAGGCTCACGGCGCACCCCGTGACCGACGCTGTGCTCGGGCACCTGCATGCTCCTCCGGCCGACCAGCGGGATTGACGGCGTTCAGGGCGCCGCTACGAACGTCTTGAGCCGCTCCTTCAGCACCGGGTCCGAGACCTCCAGCGTGAAGTCGTCGAGTTCAGAAGGATCGCGGCCGTCGCGGCGTACTGCGCCCACCAGCAGCTCACGTAGCCCAGGGGCATCTTCAGGATCGGCCTCTGCGGAAAAGTCCGCGATCACGTAGCCGCGACGCCGGACGACGAAATCGAGGAGACGGCGCTGCGGTGCGAGCGGCGCCGTCTCCTCAGGCACCGCCGCGGTGCTGACCGCGGGCTCGGTCGGCTGCTCAGGCGCAAGAACAACGGCGCCTCCGCCCGCCTGGGTACGGACCACGCCCCAGGTCTGCAGCAGGTCGAGCGCCTTGTACGCCGTACCGACGCCGACCTCGTACTCGCGAGCCAGCCTGTTGATCGCCGGAAGTTGCTCGCCCTCCGAGAGCTCACCCGCCTCGATCCTCCGCAGGATCGCCGCGGCCGTCTTCTCGAACGGCAACCGTGGCGCGGTCCGTGCACGTTCCACCGCCGACACGGACGTCGGCCTTTCCGGTAGCCGGGCGGTGATCCCCGCCGCGGCGCGTTGGTCGGCCTCGGCCAGCCAGGCGGCATA
The DNA here is from genome assembly GCF_017876315.1 of Pseudonocardia parietis. Lineage (GTDB taxonomy): Bacteria > Actinomycetota > Actinomycetes > Mycobacteriales > Pseudonocardiaceae > Pseudonocardia > Pseudonocardia parietis. The sequence continues at coordinate 5,937,527 of NZ_JAGINU010000001.1, forward strand.
GACCCGCAGCGTCGTGACCCCGCCGCCGCTGTGGCCCAGACGGCCCGCGACCGTGCGGATGTCCATGCCGGCGGCGATCAGCTCGGTCGCCGAGTAGTGCCGCAGGCCGTGGAAGTGGGTCTCGAGGCCCAGTCGCTTCGCCATCCGGGTGTAGCGCTGTCCGACCGACGACGGCACCAGGGACTCGCTGCTGTCCGCGGACTGCGAGAACACGAAGGACGCACCGGTCAGCTCGCGCCCGAGCTGAGCGGCAGCCTCCTCGGCCCGCGCCTTGTGCTCCGCGAGCACTGCGGTCGTCTCCTCATCGAGGGTGACCCGGCGCTGCTGATGGGTCTTGGTGTCCTTCTCGACCAGGTTCCGACGCCCGTCGGTGGCGATCGCCCGGCGGATCTGCACGGTCCGGCCGTCGAGGTCGACGTTGCGCCAGCGCAGCGCACACACCTCGCCACGGCGCGCGCCCGTCGTCATCGTGAACCAGACCAACGCCCCCCAGTCCGGATCCGCGGAGGCCTCCTCGATCAGCTTCGCCGCCTCGGCAGGCGTCGGTGGCTGCGGGTCCGGCGGCTTCGGTGCGGGAACTTCGGCCTGCACGACGGGGCTCGTCGCCACCCACCGCCAGCGCACAGCCCTCTTATACGCGCCGCTGAGGACGTGGTGCACGTGCCGGATCGTCGTGTTCGACAGCGGCTTACAGACATGCGGACGGCAGCGCTCGTCGCACTCATGCGGCCGCGGGGTCCGATGATCGACGACCTTGCTGCGGGGCTTGCAGTGGACCCGGCAGCGACGGAGCTCGGCATAGAGCGAGTCCAGCTCGTCCGGGCCCAGCGCGCCGGCCTTCTTGCTGCCGACGAACGGCCGGACGTGCTTGTCCAGATACCGCTCGTACATCAGGTGCGTACTGGCGCTGACGTCGAGCATCTCGAGGTAGCGATCGAGGAGTTGGTTCACCGTGGCCGAGGTTCGGGGGCTTCGACGCTCGTCGACCTCGTTCAGCATGCGGGTGCGTGCTGCCTCGGCCTGAGCCTCCGCCCGGGGGCCGGCTGAGATGATCTCCGTCAGGTAGTGACGGCGCCCTGTGACGGCGTCGAAACCCGCGTAAACACGCACACGCAGGCCTCCGCTTGGCAGCGCGTCGATGCCTCCGCGTGGCCGCCTCCGGCTGCCCTTCCTGGTCGCCATGACAGCACGATAGGGGCCGTTCGCGTCACGTTTGATGTCACGACACGCCCGCGCTGAGCGGGCCTGACCAACGAACTACCTGGTCGGACGTGGTGGGCGCGGCAGGGTTCGAACCTGCGACCGCTCGGGTGTAAACCGAGTGCTCTCCCGCTGAGCTACGCGCCCTCACGACCCGGAGCACGTCCGGGCCCGAAGAGTCTCACATGGCATCGAGCGCCCGTCGCCACCCGTCCTGGTCCCGCGGCTCCCCCGGCTGGTTCACCTCGGCGAAGGAGACGACCCCGTCCAGTTCGACGAGGAACGTCCCCCGCACCGCCATCCCCTTGTCGGAGTTGAAGACCCCGTACGAGGACGCGACCGAACCGTGCGGCCAGAAGTCCGACAGCAACGGGAACGTGAAGCCCGCGGAGGAAGCCCAGGCTCCCAGCGCGAAGGTCGGATCGCACGAGATCGCCAGGACCTGCGTCGACGGGTTCTGGAACGCCGGGAGCGACGCCTGCACGCTCGCGAGCTCCCCACCACAGATCCCCGAGAAGGCGAACGGGTAGAAGACCACGAGGGCTCGTCGCCCCGACGACAGGACCGACGTCAGCGAAACCTGCTGACGATCCTGGTCGGGCAGGGTGAAGGACGGAGCCGGGGCTCCCACCGCGGGTGGCACGGTGACCACCGTAGCCACCCGCGGGGAGAAGATCAGCCCTTGCCCTTGCCCTGCTTCGGCGGAACCAGCTTCGAACCCACCCAGTCCGCACCGAGGGTGGCGTTCGAGGTCTGCGACAGACCGGCTGTGGGGGCCGCCTCCGCGATCTCGGACGGCTGGAGGTGACCGTCCCGGCCCGTCTTGGGTGTCAGCACCCAGACCACTCCGTCATCCGCCAGCGGGGTACGGGCGTCGACGAGTGTGTCGACGAGGTCACCGTCCCCCTCGCGGAACCAGAGCAGGACGACGTCGATGACCTCCTGGGCATCCTCGTCCAGCAGTTCCTCACCGATCGTCTCCTCGACGGCGGTTCTCATCTGCTCGTCGACATCGGTGTCGTAACCGAGTTCCTGAACGATCATGCCCGGCTTGACGCCGAGCTTCCCCGCGATGTCGGACGCACCGGCATCAGCCGCGGTCACCACTCGTTCCCCTCTCACGCTGCTCACGCAGTCCATCGTCATCGGTTCCGCGCGGGGGCGCCACCCCTCTCACGGAATCGGATGGGGCATCCGATCACGGGAGGACGACCGGATGCAACCGTGAGCAGGCCGGACGAGCCCGAACCGCCCGGAGTGGCAGCTCACGTTCAGTTGCGCACCGGTAGTACCTATCCTCGCTCCCACGCCCCGTAACCCGCTCCTCCGCGAGGGATGCGAGGTTTCGGGCCCGCGCCCGAAGGGGCACGATGGAGCCATCACGCCCGCCCGACCCGGTCGGCGGCGCCGTGGCCGCCGCCCCACCGACCCCCGGGGGCGGCCGGGCACGGACGCGGGCGGGTGGAAGAAGGGCCGGGCGATCCCGGCCACCGACAGACCAGGCAGGGAGAACCCTTGACCGCGCAGAGCAGCAAGGCCGGCGACGAGCCACGCCGCGTCAACATCATCCGGAACGGGCTCGCGTCCCACCTGCCGGACATCGACCCGGAGGAGACCGCCGAGTGGCTGGAATCCTTCGACGCGGTCCTGGACAACGCCGGCCAGCAGCGCGCCCGCTATCTGATGCTGACCATGCTGCAGCGGGCCCGTGAGAAGCGCGTCGGTGTGCCGTCGCTCACCACGACCGACTACGTCAACACCATCCCGACCGAGGTGGAACCGTGGTTCCCGGGTGACGAGGAGACCGAGCGCACCTACCGCCGCTGGCTGCGGTGGAACTCGGCGATGACGGTGCACCGCGCGCAGCGCCCGGGCATCGGCGTCGGCGGCCACATCTCCTCCTACGCGTCGTCGGCCACCCTCTACGAGGTCGGCTTCAACCACTTCTTCCGCGGCAAGGACCACCCCGGCGGCGGCGACCAGATCTTCATCCAGGGCCACGCCTCGCCCGGCATCTACGCCCGTGCCTACCTCGAGGGCCGGCTGTCCGAGGACCGCCTGGACGGGTTCCGGCAGGAGCTGAGCCACGCCGGTCCGGGCGGCGGGCTGCCCTCGTACCCGCACCCGCGGCTGATGCCGGACTTCTGGGAGTTCCCCACGGTGTCCATGGGCATCGGCCCGATGAACGCGATCATGCAGGCCCGGTTCAACCGCTACCTCGGTGACCGCGGCATCTCCGACACCTCCGACCAGCGTGTCTGGGCGTTCCTGGGCGACGGCGAGATGGACGAGCCGGAGTCGCGCGGCATGGTCCACGTCGCGGCGAACGAGGGCCTCGACAACCTGACCTTCGTCGTCAACTGCAACCTGCAGCGCCTCGACGGCCCGGTCCGCGGCAACGGTAAGATCATCCAGGAGCTGGAGGCGTTCTTCCGGGGCGCCGGCTGGAACGTCATCAAGGTCGTCTGGGGCCGCGAGTGGGACTCGCTGCTGCACGCCGACCGCGACGGCGCCCTGATCAACCTGATGAACACCACGCCGGACGGCGACTACCAGACCTACAAGGCCAACGACGGCGCCTACGTCCGCGACCACTTCTTCGGCCGCGACCCGCGCACCAAGGCCATGGTCGACCCGATGAGCGACGCCCAGATCTGGCAGCTCAAGCGCGGCGGCCACGACTACCGCAAGGTGCACGCCGCCTACGCCGCGGCGACCGCGCACCACGGCCAGCCGACCGTCATCCTGGCCAAGACGATCAAGGGTTACGGCCTCGGCTCGAACTTCGCGGGCCGCAACGCCACCCACCAGATGAAGAAGCTCACGCTCGAGGACCTCAAGCAGTTCCGCGACGAGCAGCGCATCCCGATCTCGGACAAGCAGCTCGAGGCGGACCCGTACCTGCCGCCGTACTACCACCCCGGCGAGGACGACGAGACGATCCAGTACCTCAAGGAGCGTCGTCGCAGGCTGGGTGGACCGCTGCCGTCGCGCCGGTCGAAGTCCAAGGCGCTCACGCTGCCCGGCGACAAGGTCTACGACTTCATCAAGAAGGGCTCCGGCAAGCAGGAGGTCGCCACGACGATGGCGTTCGTCCGGCTGCTCCGCGAGCTGGTGAAGGACAAGGAGATCGGCGCACGGTTCGTGCCGATCATCCCGGACGAGGCCCGTACGTTCGGGATCGACTCCATGTTCCCGACCCAGAAGATCTACAACCCGCAGGGGCAGAACTACACCTCGGTCGACGCCGAGCTGCTGCTGGCCTACCGGGAGTCCGAGCAGGGCCAGATCCTGCACGAGGGCATCAACGAGGCCGGCTCGGTCGGGTCGTTCACCGCGGCCGGCACGTCGTACGCCACGCACGGCGAGCCGATGATCCCGGTCTACATCTTCTACTCGATGTTCGGCTTCCAGCGCACCGGTGACTCCATCTGGGCAGCGTCCGACCAGATGGCCCGCGGGTTCCTGGTCGGCGCCACCGCCGGCCGGACGACCCTGACCGGCGAGGGCCTGCAGCACAACGACGGCCACTCGCTGCTGCTGGCCTCCACCAACCCGGCGGTCGCCGCCTACGACCCCGCGTTCTCCTTCGAGGTCGCGCACATCGTCCAGGACGGTCTGCGCCGGATGGTCGGCGAGGACCCCGAGAACGTCATCTACTACCTGACGGTCTACAACGAGCCCTACGTCCAGCCGGCCCAGCCGGAGAACGTCGACACCGCCGGCATCCTGCGCGGCATGTACCGCTACGCCGAGGCCCCCGAGGGCGACGGTCCCGTGGTGCGGCTGATGGCCTCCGGTGTCGCGGTGCCGTGGGCGCTGACCGCACAGCAGATGCTGAACGACGAGTGGGACGTCCGGGCCGAGGTCTGGTCCGTGACCTCCTGGGGTGAGCTGCGCCGCGACGGCGTCGAGGCCGAGCACGCGAACCTGCTCGAGCCCGGCGGCGAGCCGGTCGTCCCGTTCGTGACGACCACGCTGGGCGAGGGCGACCACGCCGACGCCCCGGTCGTCGCGGTCTCGGACTGGATGCGGGCGGTGCCGGACCAGATCCGCCAGTGGTCCCCGGCCCCGTTCCTGTCCCTGGGTACCGACGGGTTCGGCCTGTCCGACACCCGCCCGGCCGTCCGGCGGCACTTCGCGGTGGACTCCGAGTCCATCGTGGTCGGCGCACTGTCCGCACTGGCCAAGCAGGATCTGGTCAAGACCGGGACGGCAGCCGAGGCCGCCGCCAAGTACAAGATCGACGACCCGCGGGCGGCCGGTCCGCAGACCAGCGACTCGGGCGCCGCCTGAGCTCCGCCACCGCATCCGACGGCCCGTCACGCCCCGTTCCGGGGTGCGGCGGGCCGTCGCATATTTTCGCCCTCCCCGGGCGGCGCAGATCACGATAGGCTCCGCCCGACGGAGGTCGCGGGAGATCATCTCGCGCGCGACCCGCCGTCACGACCAGGGCGTGGACCGTGTGCGTCCTGGCCGGCGGCTCCACCGGCGAGGTGCCGGGGGCCGATGAACGAGGGAGCAGGAATGGCAGAGGGCACCGTCAAGTGGTTCAACAGCGAGAAGGGCTACGGCTTCCTCGCTCCCGACGGTGGTGGTGCGGACGTGTTCGTGCACTACTCGGCGATCCAGTCGCAGGGATACAAGAGTCTCGACGAGGGCCAGCGCGTGGCGTTCGACGTCGAGCAGGGACAGAAGGGGCCGCAGGCCAGCGCGGTCACGCCGCTCTGAGCGACCCCCGCAGGAAGGTGGACCCGGCCTAGCCGGGCCCACGCCCACACGGTCCGGATGGCGACATCCGGGCCGCGATGCACGACGCCGTCAGCCACGGCCCCGGCCGTGGCGGATCAGTACCCGAGTGCGCCGTGCATCTCCCACACCAGGATCTCGGCCCCGGCCGCCCCCGCGGTGAGCCGCCGGCCGCCGTCGTCGACGATCCTGGCCGCGTCGCCGGTGTCCAGTACCACGCCGGACGCCTCCAGGTCCGCCGCCCCGCGCGCCACGAACGCGTGCACGAACGGGGCGGTGGGCAGGTCGCTGACGCCACCCGGGCGCAGCCGCACGACGCTCAGCGCGGCCTGGCGCTGTCGTAGCGGCAGCACCGTCACGTCGCGATGCCGCGCGAGCCCGGACGCGAGCACGACCGGCTCGCCGGGCTCCGGCGTCGCCTCGCGCAGCGCGTACTCCGGGTCCCCGCCCGGCGCGTCGGGCACCACCCACATCTGCACGAACCGCACCCCGCGCTCCGGCGTCGCGTGCTCGGAGTGCCGCACCCCCGATCCGGCGCCGAGCCGCTGCACCGCACCGGGCGCGACCCGTTGCACCCGCCCGCTGCCGGTGTCGCGGTGCTCGAGCTCGCCCTCGAGCACCCAGGTGACGATCTCGGTGTCGCGGTGCGGGTGCTCGTCGTACCCCCGGCCCGGGGTCACCCGGTCCTCGTTGTGCAGCAGGAGCAGGCCGAAGTGGGTGTTGGCCGGGTCGTAGTGCGCTCCGGCCGAGAAGCTGTGCCGCGAGTCCAGCCAGCCGGTCGCGGTACGGAAGCGCTCACCGGCCCGGTGCAGGGTGACGTGCGGGTCGCGGTCTGTGGACGGGTTCATCGTCGTGTCATGCTGCCCGACGTGCACCGCCACCCGGTCGCAGCCACGACGCTGCGCCGCCTCGAGCTCGCCTCCGCGCGGTTGGCCGCGGAGTGCCTGGCGGAGATGGAGCGGCGGCAGCCGTGGTTCGCGGCGCTGCCCGCCGACCAGCGCGCCGGGGTCGCGCTGGTGACCCAGACCGGTGTCGCGAACTTCGTGTCCTGGCTGCGCGAACCCGACCGGACGACGCCGCTGACCGCGGAGGCGTTCCGGATCGCGCCACGCGACCTGGCCCGGCGGATCAGCCTGCGCCAGACCGTCGAGCTGGTCCGGATCGCCGCGGACGTCTTCGAGGAGCACCTGCCCCCGCTCGCCGCCGACGCCGCCGAGCGGCACGGCCTCACCGAGGCGGTGCTGCGGTTCGGCCGGGAGATCGCGTTCGCGGCCGCCACCGTCTACGCCGGCGCCGCCGAGTCCCGCGGCGCCTGGGACGCCCGGCTGGAGGCCCTCGTCGTCGACGCGGTGCTGCGCGGGGACGTCGACGGTGCGCTCGTCTCCCGGGCCTCGGCGCTGGGCTGGGACCCGGCCGCCCGGGCGCACTGCCTGGTCGGCAGCGTCCCCGGGTCGGGGCCGGACTCGCCGCAGCTGATCGTGGAGCTGCGCCGGCTCGCCGCCCGGCTGGGGTACGAGGTGCTCATCGGGGTCCAGGGCCGACGCCTGGTGGTGCTGCTGCACGCCACCGGCCGGGTGCCCCGGCGCCGGGTCGACCGGCTCGCCGACGGCGCGGACCCGGACGGCACCGGGATCGGCCCGGACGGCACCGAACCCGCCGCCGCACACTCTCCCGGGCCCCGGCGCAACGGAGCGTCCGCCCGCCCGGCCGGCCCGGAACCCGGCGAGCGGGCGGAGCGGCTCGGCCGGCGGGACCCGGCCGTCGACCCGGTGCTGGCCCAGCTCGCCTCCCGGTTCGGGCCCGGCCCGGTCGTCGCGGGCCCACCGAGCACCGAGCTCGCCACGGCCGGGAGCGCCGTGGCCGAGGCCCTCGCCGGGCTCGCCGCGGCCCCCGGTCACCCGGACGCGGCGCGCCCGGTCGACGCCGCCGACCTGCTGCCCGAGCGTGCGCTGTGCGGGGACCCGGCCGCACGGCGCCGGCTCGCCGAGGAGGTCCTCGCCCCGCTGCACGACGCGGGCGGCGAGCTCCTGCGCACGCTGTCGGCCTATCTGGAGGGCGGCGCCAGCCTGGAAGGATGCGCCCGCGCGCTGTTCGTGCACCCGAACACCGTGCGGTACCGGTTGCGCCGCATCGGTGAGCTGGTCGGGCGCTCCCCCACCGACCCGCGGGAGGCGTTCGTGCTGCGGGCGGCGCTGGTCGCGGACCGGGTGGGCCGCGCCCGGACCGGCATGCCCGCCGACACACCGCTCACCCCGCTGGACGGCAGTGAAGCCGGTGCCGAGGCCGGCGCGGAAGCCGGGGACGCGGCCGACGGGGTCCCCCGATGAGGCCGGGGAGCCCGCTGTGCGACTTGTCGTGAACCCTACAAAGACGACCCAGCACGGAGCGGTAATGAGGGTTCGGTCACACTGCCACGTTGTAGGATTCCTCCAGCTACGGCGGCCCGAAGTTCGTCGTAACCGATATCCCGTCATCGACCCTGTGAGGTGTGTGATGTTCCGGTGATCGCCCTGCTCGCGCCCGGCCAGGGGGCCCAGACCCCTGGCATGCTCGCCCCCTGGCTGGAGGACCCGGCCGCCGCGACGGCCGTCGACGGCTGGTCCGACGCCGTCGGGCTGGACCTGGCCCGACTGGGCACCACGGCGGACGCCGGGGAGATCACCGACACCGCGGTCACCCAGCCGCTGATCGTGACGCTCGGGCTCCTCGCGGCCCGCCGGCTGCGCGAGCGGACCGAGCTGCCGCCGAGCACGATCGTCGCGGGCCACTCGATCGGGGAGATCACCGCCTGCGCGATCGCCGGTGTCCTCACCGACGACGCCGCCGTCGCACTGGCCGGGGTGCGCGGCCGGGAGATGGCCGCCGCCTGCGCCGCCGCGCCGACCTCGATGGCCGCCGTGCTCGGCGGCGACGAGCAGACCGTGCTGGCCCGGCTCGCCGAGCTCGGGCTCGACCCGGCCAACCGCAACGGCGCCGGGCAGATCGTCGCCGCCGGCGCCGAGGAGGCGATCACCGAGCTCGTCGGCACGCCGCCCGAGGGCGCGCGGGTCAAGGAACTCCCGGTCGCCGGGGCGTTCCACACCGCCTACATGGAGCCGGCCCGCGAGGCACTCGAGAAGCACGTGACCACGGTCGCGGTGTCCGACCCGACGCTGCCCCTGCTGTCCAACGCCGACGGCGACGTCGTGACCTCCGGCGACGAGGCGCTGCGCCGCCTGGTCGCCCAGGTGACCCGCCCGGTGCGCTGGGACTCCTGCATGGCGACCCTCGGCGCGCGCGAGACCGGAGCGACGCTGGAGCTCCCACCCGGGGCCACCCTCACCGGCCTGGTCAAGCGGGCACTCAAGGGCACCCCGACCCTCGCGACCAAGACACCCGAGCAGCTCGACGCCGCCGTCGAGCTCGTCACCGAACACGGGAGGTGATCCGCATGCACCTGCCCGAAGCGGCCGCCGGGGCCCGGATCCTGGGCATCGGCAGCGTCCAGCCCGAACAGATCGTCACCAACGCCGATCTCGAGAAGCGCGTCGCGACCGACGACGCGTGGATCCGCTCCCGCGTCGGCATCGCCGAGCGCCGGATCGCCGACGCCGAGACCTCGCTGCCGGACATGGCGATCGAGGCGGGGAAGGCGGCACTCAAGGACGCAGGCTTCGACCCGGCCGAGCTGGACGCCGTCCTCGTCGCCACCTGCACGATGCCCAACCCGATCCCCAACGCGGCGGCCCAGGTCGCCACCCGGCTGGGTGCGGGCGGCGTCGCGGCCTTCGACCTCAACGCCGCCTGCGCCGGGTTCTGCTACGCCCTGGGCGTCGCCGCCGACATGATCCGCGCGGGTTCGGCGCGGCACGTGCTCGTGATCGGCGCGGAGAAGCTGTCGGACTGGATCGACTGGGACGACCGCTCGACCTGCATCATCTTCGCCGACGCGGCGGGCGCCGCGCTGGTCGGTCCGGCGACGGTCGACGCGGAGGTCGGGGTGGGGCCGGTCAGCTGGGGCAGCGACGGCGACAACTTCACCCTGATCCGGGTACTGCCCGAGACGACCAACAAGCTGCACCAGGAGGGCCAGGCGGTCTTCCGGTGGGCCACCACCGCCGTGGCGCCGATCGCCCTCGACGCCATCGCCCGGGCCGGGCTGACCCCGGCCGACGTCGACGTGCTGATCCCGCACCAGGCCAACCTGCGGATCGTCGAGGCGATCGCCAAGAAGCTGCGCCGCCACGGCGCCCGGGAGGACATGGTCGTCGCCGACGACATCGTCCACTCCGGCAACACCTCGTCCGCGTCGATCCCGATGGCGCTGGATCACATGCGCGCCGCCGGCCGGGTACGGTCCGGCGACGTGGTGCTGCTCGTAGGCTTCGGCGCAGGACTGTCCTACGCCGGGCAGGTCGTCGTCTGCCCGTGACGCGATCTGACATCACACCCCATACCGACCCACCTCGCAAGGAGACACCGACCGTGGCTGACAACGCTGAGATCCTGTCCGGGCTGGCCGAGATCGTCGAGGAGGTCGCCGGCATCGACACCGCCGAGGTGACCCCGGAGAAGTCCTTCGTGGACGACCTGGACATCGACTCGCTGTCCATGGTGGAGATCGCCGTGCAGGCCGAGGACAAGTTCGGCGCGAAGATCCCGGACGACAAGCTGGCCGAGCTGAAGACCGTCGGCGACGCCGTCGACTTCATCGCCAAGCACCAGTGATCCGTACCGGCGTGCGCCCCGCGGAGGCTTGCCGCAGCGAGCGTCCGTGCCGTCACGTCGGGGAGAAGGAGACGTCATGACCGACGGAGTGGTCGTCACCGGTTTCGGGGCCACCACCCCGCTCGGCGGGGACGCCGCCTCCACCTGGGAGGCACTGCTCGCCGGGAAGTCCGGCGTGGGCACCACGCAGGCGGAGTGGACCGAGCGGTTCGACCTGCCGGTGGCCATCTCGGCGCAGCTCGCGGTGGAACCCACCGAGGTGCTGCCGCGGGTGCAGGCCCGCCGGATGGACCGTTGCGAGCAGGTCGCGATGATCGCCGCCAAGGAGGCGTGGGAGCACTCCGGCCTGGGCGCGATCCCGGGTACGGACGGCGCCGCGGTCGAGGCCGAACGCCTGGCCGTCGTCATCGGGGCGGGCATCGGCGGCGCGCCGACACTGCTCGCCCAGGACGACCTGCTCGAGGAACACGGCCTGCGCAAGGTCTCCCCGCTCACGGTCCCGATGCTCATGCCGAACGGGCCGGCCGCGATGGTCAGCCTGGAGTACAAGGCGAAGGGCGGCGTGCACTCCCCCGCGTCGGCCTGCGCGACCGGGGCCGAGGCACTCGCCTGGGCCTACCGGCTGCTGCAGGCCGGTGAGGTGGACGTGGTCCTCGCCGGCGGTGCGGAGTCCTGCATCGTGCCGATCACCGTGGCCGGTTTCGTCCAGGCGCGGACCCTGTCCATCCGCAACGACGACCCGGGGGCCGCCTCCCGGCCGTTCGACACCGGACGGGACGGGTTCGTGCTCGGCGAGGGCTCCGGCGTGCTGGTGCTCGAGCGGGAGGAGTTCGCGAAGGCCCGCGGCGCGACGGTCCACGGCCGGCTCGCCGGCATCGGCCTCACCTCGGACGCCTACCACATCACCGGGCCCGACCCGGAGGGCGAGGGCCAGGTCCGCGCCATGCGCAAGGCGGTCGCGAACGCCGGGCTGCAGCCGTCCGACGTCACCCATGTCAACTGCCACGCCACCTCCACGGTGGTCGGTGACGTCGGCGAGTCGGTCGCGGTGCGCAAGGCCCTGGGCGACCACCCGGTGCTGACCGCGCCGAAGTCGGCGCTCGGGCACCTCGTGGGCGGGGCCGGGGCGGTCGAGGGCATCATCACGCTGCTCTCGGTCCGCGACGACATCGTCCCGGCCACGCTCAACCTGGAGGACAAGGACCCGAAGGTCGAGCTCGACGTGGTCGCCGGTGAGCCCCGCAAGACCACGGTGGACGCGGCGCTGAACAACTCGTTCGGCTTCGGCGGGCACAACGCCTCGCTGCTGTTCACCAAGCCCTGACGACTACGGCGGCGGCCCGGGTCCGGCCCGGGCCGCCGTTGCCGTGTCCGGAGCCGCTCAGCAGGGCGCGCCCAGGACGCTGCCGCCGTCGCCGACCAGGATCCGTGGCGGCGACCCGGCCATGGGATAGACCGCCTGCCAGCAGATCCGCCCGACCTGCAGGCCGGGCGGCCCGTCCTGCGGGTCCTGGACACTGACGAACCGCACCAGTGCCAGCACCGCGCCGTGCCGGGCGGCGTCGATCCGGTCGATCCGGACGGTGCCGTCGACGGTGCTGCCGATCCCGTCCAGCCAGACCTCGCGAGGTTGCTGCTCGGCACGTTCCGGATCGACCGACCGGGTCCACATCTCGTGGTCCCGGTCGTTGATCGCGTCGAAGTAACGCTGGATCTGGTCGAGCACCAGCCGCGCGGCCGGATGGGCGGCGGCGCCTGCGCTGATCGTGACGACGCGCTCCCCCGCCCCGCTCTGCGGCACCGACGGGGCCGCCGCGCCGGGCGCGACCCCCTCGGGTGACGCCCCGGACGCCGTCCACGCGATCCCCCCGACCGCGACGAGAGCCACCACCAGTGCCCCGGCGGTCACCGCGGCCCGCCCACTCACCGTTTCCCCCTGCACACCTCCCCAGTGTGCCGGGGTCCGGTGTGGACTAGCCGACCCGGTGGGTGAGCCAGGTGACGGCGGCACCGTCACCGGCGAAGCGGAACGACTCCAGCTCGTCGTCCCAGGCGGTGCCGAGCAGCTGGTCGAGACGCCGGGTCAGGCCCCCGCCGCCGCTCTCCGCCATCACCGCGCGCAGCTGGTCCTCGGGCAGCACGACATCGCCGTTTGCGCTGGCGCGCCCGTGCCACATGCCGAGCCCGGGGACGTGCATGAACCGCTCCCCGTCCACGCCGGGGCTGGGCTCCTCGGTCACCTCGAACCGCAGCATGGACCAGGCGCGCAGCGCTCCCGCGAGGGCACCGCCGCTGCCGACGGGGCCGTTCCACGAGCACTCTGCCCGCAGCTGGCCGGACGCCACCGGCTGCGCGGACCACTCGAGAGAGACCCGCGTTCCGAGAACGCCGGAAATAGCCCACTCGACGTGCGGACAGACCGCAGTCGGCGACGAGTGGACGAACACCACTCCGCGTGTGCTCACTGCCAACCTCCGCTGTCGTCGACGAGGATCGTCTTCCCCTACGTCCTCGGTACTTCAGCGTCGGTGTTGCATGGAGACTCGCGATACGGGTGTGCTGCGTGTGGGTGTCGGTGTGACCTCCGTGATCTGTGGGGAACGGGTGACGTCACTCTGCCGCATCACGGCGCGAGCGGCCACCCCGACACGACCTACGAGTGAACGACTCCCGGCGTGTCGCGGCCCGGCGCGCGGGTCAGGCGGTGTACGTGGCGAGCGTCGCCCCGGTCTCCGGGTCGAGGGTCTCGGTGCGCGTCAGGTCGCCCCGGTCGGCGAGGACGTCGAGGTGCGCGCCGGTCTCGAGGACGGCGAGCATCCGGTTGAACAGGTCCATGTCGTCGAAGCGGTGCTCCCGGCGGGTCCAGCGCAGCACCCGTGCCACATCCTGGGCGCACGCGTTGCCCGCGACGACGGCGTCCCGGCACTGGGCGAGCCGGACGTCGTGGTGCGCCAGCAGCTCGTCGACGCGGGCGTGCACCCGGCCGCCGATCGGGCCGTGTGCGGGCAGCAGATCGGCGTCGGCCCGGGAGCCGACGAGGCGCAGCGAGTCGAGGAACTGGCCGAGCGGGCTCGCCACGGTCGCGGGCTGCAGCCCGATCGACGGCGTGATCCGGGGCAGGATGTGGTCGCCCGCGAACAGCAGGCCGTGCGCCTCGTCGTCGAAGACGAGGTGCCCACGGGTGTGGCCGGGAGTCTCGACGGCGGTCAGCGTGCGCGTCCCCTCCTGGCCACCCACCGCGATCGCGGCGCGGTCGACGATCCACTCGTCGGGCGCCTCCCACTCCTGCGGGTCCGGCCGCGGCCAGGGGCCGCTGCGCCCGATCTCGGCGACGAGGTCCACGGCGCCGCAGCGCAGCAGCCGGGTGTTCTCCGGCTCACGGGCCGCCCGTTCCGGGGACGCGATGATGTCCAGGTTCGGCTTCTCGCCGGCACCGAGCAGTACCCGGGTGCCGTACTCGCGCCGCAGGATCGAGGCCAGCGTGTAGTGGTCGCGATGGGCGTGGGTGATCAGGAACCGGCGGACGTCGCCGAACCCGGACCCGAGCGCGGCGAGGGCCTTGCCCAGCAGGTCGCGGGACTCGTCGAGCGCCCAGCCGGAGTCCACCAGGGTCCAGCCGGCGGCGTCCTCGATCGCGTAGACGTTGACGGCCCGCAGCCCGTCGTGGGGCAGGGGCAACGGGATGCGGTAGACGCCGGGGGCGCTGCGGTAGACGCCCGGGGCGGTCCAGTCGCCGTCCGGGTCGTCGTCGGTCACGGTCGGGGCGATCACCCCGGTGATCCTAGTGCAGTGCTAACGAGTGAATGCGTCCCGACCGGTCACGGCCGACTCGAACATCTCCTCGCCGTAGTGCTCGCGGAAGGTCGCGAGCATGTCGTCCAGCGGCAGGTCGTGGAACGTGCCGCGGTCGTGCTCGTAGGACATGTAGCGGGAGCCCGCGCCGTCGTACTCGTGCATCAGCGCGTCCCGGGTGCCGTCGAACGTGATCGGGTCGACACCGAACCGCGCGCACAGCTCGGCGTTGAACGCCGGCGTAGCCTTCACCCAGCGGTCGTCCAGCCACAGCGCGGTGTAGCCGTGCCAGACGAACAGGTCCGCGCCGCCCATCCGCTCCCGCAGCCGGGCGGTGTTGAGGTGGTTGCGGACGTCGGCGAAACCCAGCCGGGCCGGGATCCCCGCCGCACGGGCGGCCGCGGTGAGCAGCACCGCCTTGGGCACGCACCAGTTGTTCGGCCCGCCGGCGACCCGGCTCGCCCGGTAGGCCTCCGGATCGGTGCCGACGACGAACGGGTCGTACCAGATCTCGTCGCGGACGGCGTCGAACAGCGCGATCGCCCGCTCCCGGGGCGTCTCCCGCCCCGCCGTCACGCGGTCGGCGAAGGTGCGGACGGCTGGGGCGTCCGAGTCGGTGAACCAACCGGGCTTGAGATCCGGTCCGGTCGGCGGCTCCTGCTCCGTCGGTCGTGTCACGGTCGCCTCCTTCCGCGGCGGGGCGGTCCGCCGCATCCGTGACCCTACGCGGGGGCCTACTGGTCACCATATGCGTTCATTCCGGCACTCTGCGTCGATGATCCATCCGGAGTCCACCCGAGGGTGGGACATGTTCACCCCGGGCGGGTGGCCGAATCCGCGCTACCGTCCCTGCGTTCGGTGATCGCGAGGTCGGCAGCGGAGCGGGCCGGCACGAGGAGGGGCACACGCATGGGGGCAGGTATCCCGGAGCAACGGGCCGGGCAGGACGTGCCGTTCCTCACCGTGGCCGAGGTGGCCGAGCGGATGCGGGTGTCGCGAATGACGATCTACCGGCTGGTGCACTCGGGCGAGCTGCCCGCGGTGCGGTTCGGGCGGTCATTCCGGGTCCCGCCGGAGTCGGTGGAGTCGTTGATCGAGTCGGCTCGCTACACGGGCGGCTGACCCGGGCCGATGCTGCCCACCGACGCCGCGAGCGCGCGGCGGGTGGCCGACACCTACGACACCGCCGAGGCGGCGGGCGAGCGTGCCCGCACGCTCGCGCTACTGGCCGCACGGCCCGGCGAGCGGGTGCTCGTCGTCGGCGCGGGCCCGGGACAGCTGCTCTCGGACCTGGCCGGTGCGGTGGGCCCGGGTGTCGTCGGGGTCGATCCGGACCCGCTGATGGTGACGCTCGCCCGGCGGCGCTGCGGTCGCGGCGCCGTGGTCGAGCAGCGGGCACTGGGCGGGCACGGATCGCTGCCCGGCGGACCGTTCGACGCCGTCGCCTGCCTGCAGGTGCTGGAGTTCCTGCCCGACGTCCGCGCGGCGGTCACCGAGCTGCACCGGGTGCTGCGCCCGGGTGGACGGCTGGTGGTGCTCGACACCGACTGGACGTCACTGCGCTGGCCGGGGCCGGACCGGGAACGGCACCGCCGGATCCGGGACGCCTGGTGCACGACGGTGCCGCGGCCGAGGCTGCCCCACGAGCTGGGCCCGGTGCTGCGCGCGGCGGGCTTCACCGGCGGCTGGACGGAGCGGGTGCCGCTGCGCGGCCCGGCCGCCGCCGGGTACGGGGCGGTGCTGCGCGAGATGGTGGCCGCGGCCGCGCCCGGGCGGTGCGGGGTGACCCGGTCCGACGTGGACGCGTGGTCGGCGGACGTCGCGGCGTGCGGGGACGAACCGTTCTCCGTGGACCGGTGGTTCCTCGGCGCGGTGCGGCCGTAGCCGTCAGCGGGAGGCAGCCGCTCGAACCCGAGTGGCGCCGTTCTCAGCCGAACCCGTGGGTGGTGATCGCGGCGGGCCCACCGGCGCGCAGCGCCTCCAGGACCTCCCGCTCGTGCGGGACGGTCGGGTCGGGCAGGGCACCGAGGGCGAACCAGTCGAGGCCGGCCGTCTTCCCCGTCTCGGCCTCGTGCGGCAGGCCGGACCAGCGCCGGCAGGTGAAGAAGAAGTCGACGCGCTCGTCGACCGCGTCACCGGTGCGCATGCTCCGGTGCACCGCGGTCAGCGGTACCAGGTCGTCCGGGTCGATCGTGACGCCGAGCTCCTCGTCCGCCTCCCGGACGGCCGCGGCGAGCGCGGTCTCCCCCGCCTCGACGTGCCCGGCCGCCGCCGCGGCCCAGTGGCCGTCCATGAACCCGGTGTTCGCACGCAGCTGCAGCAGCACCTCGGTCCGTTCGGCCTCCCCGCGCAGCAGCAGGACGTAGGACGCGGGGACCACCCGGTAACGATCGGTCACGATCCGACCCTACGTCGGGCCGTGCACCTCCTCAGTAGAGGACGCCGAGCCAGCGGTGCGCGCAGTCGTGGCAGGCACCGTGCGTGGTGTCGGCGCGGTGCACGTACCCGAGGCAGATCGTGCAGTGGACCAGCCGGCGACGGGCACGGCGGAGCAGCCCGTCCCGGACCACCTGGACCTGCAGGCCCGGCTCGCCCTCCGGGTCGGTGCAGGCCGCGAGCCCGGGGATCTCCTCGGTGTCGGCCGGGTCGAGGGCCTGCTCGTGCCCGTCCCACCAGGGCTCGGGGCGGGCGAGCAGCGGTGGCCCGGAGGCGGTGAACCCGAGCATGAGCTGTGCCGGCTCGCCGGCCACGAACCACTCGACGGTGACCGGGCCCGCCCCGGGCGGGGTCAGTCCGGCGGACCGCAGGTCGGCATCGGTCCAGCCGCCGGCCCGCAGCTCGGCAGGGGTCAGTCCGAAGTGGCGCAGCCCGTCCGCCGGCAGGTCCAGGGCACGCAGCTCGGACGGTGACGGGACGCCGACGAACACCCGTCCGCGGATGCCGGGGCCGTCCGGGGCGCTCGGGTCGCTCGGGTCGCCGACCGGTTCCGTGCTGCCGGGTGCCCGGCGCCACGGCGCACCGACGAGGACCGCGACGATCCGCGGATCGGTGCCCAGCCGGTGGGCGACCTCGTCGGTCCGGTCCTCCACGACGGCTCTCCTCGGTCTCGGCGGGGCTGTTGTCCGCGGGGCTGACTCGCCGGGACTGACTCGGCGGGGCCGGCTCGGCGGGGCCGGCTCGGTGGGGCCGGCTCGGTGGGGCCGGCTCGGTGGGGCCGGCTCGGTGGGGCCGGCTCGGTGGGGCCGGCTCGGTGGGGCCACAGCGCACACCGACGGGCCGGACGCACCGTGGGGCGGCGCCGGTGACCGGTGCCGCCCCACGTGGTGCTGTGCGAGCTTCGTCAGCTGCAGCCGCTGGTGGAGCCGCAGCCCTCGCAGAGGTAGCAGGACCCGGCGGGCCGCATCTTCGTCCCGCAGGTCATGCACAGCGGGGCGTCGGCCGCCTTGCCCAGCCGCAGCTCGAGCAGCTCGGTGGAGCTGCCGACCTCGGCCGGCGGCGGCTCGACGGCCGGGTCACTCTTCTTCCCGGCGGCGGGCACGGAGGACCGGAACTCGTCGAGGTCCAGGTTCTCCGAGCCGGAGCCGTAGTCGTTCTCGACCTGGGCCGACCGCTCGTCCGCGGAGAAGATGCCCAGCTCGGCACGCTTCTCGTAGGGCAGGTGGTCCAGCGCCAGCCTGCGGAACAGGTAGTCCAGGACCGAGGTCGCGATCCGGACGTCCGGGTCGTCGGTCATGCCGGCCGGCTCGAACCGCAGGTTGGAGAACTTCGAGACGTAGAACTCGAGCGGGATGCCGTACTGCAGACCCACCGAGATCGACATCGAGAAGGCGTCCATCACGCCGGCCAGGGTCGAGCCCTGCTTGCCGAGCTTGACGAAGATCTCGCCGAGGCCGTCGTCCGGGTAGCTGCCGGCGGTGAGGTAGCCGTCGGCACCACCGACGGTGAACGACACGGTCTCGCTCGGGCGCTTCTTCGGCAGCCGCTTGCGGATCGGGCGCTGCTCGATGACCACCTCGGGCTCGGGCTTCTTCTCACCGGAGTCGCCCTTGCCGACCGAGAGCGGCTGGCCGACCTTGCAGTTGTCCCGGTAGATCGCGAGAGCCTTGAGGCCGAGCCGCCAGCCCTCGAGGTAGATCCGCTCGACGTCGGAGACGGTGGCCCGCTCGGGCATGTTCACCGTCTTGGAGATCGCGCCGGACAGGAACGGCTGCGCGGCGGCCATCATCCGGACGTGCCCCATCGGCGCGATCGACCGCTCGCCCATGGCGCAGTCGAACACCTCGTAGTGCTCGGGCTTCATCCCCGGAGCATCGATCACGTGGCCGTGCTCCGCCACGTACTCGACGATCGCCTCGGCCTGCTCGGGCTGGTAGCCGAGGTTGTCCAGCGCCCGGCGCACCGACTGGTTGACGATCTGCATGGAGCCGCCGCCGACCAGCTTCTTGAACTTGACCAGCGCCAGGTCCGGCTCGATGCCGGTCGTGTCGCAGTCCATCATCAGGCCGATCGTGCCGGTCGGGGCCAGCACCGACGCCTGGGCGTTGCGCCAGCCGTTCGCCTCACCGATCTCCTGGCACTGCTTCCAGGTGAGCGTCGCCATGTCCTGGATCGGGCTGCTGGCCGGGAAGCTGCGGATCTGGTCGTTCGCCGCGGCGTGCTTGCGGATGACCCGCTGGTGGGCCTCGGCGTTACGGGCGTAGCCCTCGTAGGTCCCGACGATCCCGGCCAGCTCGGCCGAGCGCTTGTAGGCGGCGCCGGTCATCAGCGAGGTGATCGCACCGGCGAGGGCACGGCCACCTTCGGAGTCGTACGCGTGCCCGGTCGCCATCAGCAGTGCGCCGAGGTTGGCGTAGCCGATGCCCAGCTGCCGGAACTTGCGGGTGGTCTCGGCGATCGGCTCGGTCGGGAAGTCCGCGAAGCAGATCGAGATGTCCATCGCGGTGATGATCACCTCGACGGCCTTGGCGAAGGTCTCGGCGTCGAACCGGTCGTCGGCGTCGAGGAACTTCATCAGGTTCAGCGACGCCAGGTTGCAGCTGGAGTTGTCCAGGTGCATGTACTCCGAGCACGGGTTCGACGCGGTGATCCGGCCGGACTCCGGGCAGGTGTGCCAGTCGTTGATCGTGCTGTCGTACTGGATGCCGGGGTCGGCGCAGTTCCAGGCCGCCTCGGCGATCCCGCTGAACAGGCCGCGGGCGTCGACCGAGTGGATGACCTCGCCGCTCGTGCGGGACCGCAGACCGAAGTCGGTGCCCTCCTCGACGGCGCGCATGAACTCGTCGGAGACCCGGACCGAGTTGTTCGCGTTCTGGTACTGCACCGACGTGATGTCGGAGCCGCCCAGGTCCATGTCGAACCCGGCGTCGCGCAGCACCCGGACCTTGGCCTCCTCCTTGGCCTTGGTCTCGACGAACTCCTCGATGTCGGGGTGGTCGACGTCGAGCACGACCATCTTCGCGGCCCGGCGGGTGGCGCCGCCGGACTTGATGGTGCCCGCCGAGGCGTCGGCGCCGCGCATGAAGGAGACCGGGCCGGAGGCGGTGCCGCCGGAGGACAGCAGCTCGCGCGACGAGCGGATCCGGGAGAGGTTCAGGCCGGCACCGGAGCCGCCCTTGAAGATCAGGCCCTCCTCCCGGTACCAGTTCAGGATCGACTCCATCGTGTCGTCGACCGAGAGGATGAAGCAGGCGCTGACCTGCTGCGGGCTCGGGGTGCCGACGTTGAACCAGACCGGCGAGTTGAAGCTGAACACCTGGTGCAGCAGCATCCAGGTCAGCTCGTGGTCGAAGATCTCGGCGTCGGCGTCGGAGGCGAAGTAGCCGTGCTCGATGCCGGCCCGCCGGTAGGAGCCGACGACCCGGTCGATGAGCTGCTTGAGGCTGGACTCGCGGGTGTCGCTTCCGGCGGCGCCGCGGAAGTACTTGCTGGTGACAATGTTGGTGGCGTTCACCGACCAGCTGCGCGGGAACTCCACGCCGCGCTGCTCGAAGTTGACCGTCCCGTCACGCCAGTTCGTCATGACGACGTCCCGGCGCTCCCACTCGACCTGCTCGTACGGGTGCACGCCCTCGGTGGTGAAGACGCGCTGCACGGTCAGACCGCGGCGCTTGGCGCCGGTCTTCCCCCGGCCGCGCGCGGTCTTCGCCGGCGTCTCCCCCGCACCGTTCGTGTCGTTCCCGGTGCCTGTCGTCGGGCCCCCGACGGTCTCGGTCATGAACTGCCTCCGCATTCGACATGTCGTGACGCCCGCGCGCTGGGGTGCGCGAGCGCCGGGGCGGTGGTGGGCACCGCCCCGTGTCCGGTCCGGCCGGGTCGGCTCCGCCCGTCCCGGTGTGCGCCCCGTGGGGCCCACACCTGTTCCGGGAACCGATGAGTCCCG
The DNA here is from genome assembly GCF_017876315.1 of Pseudonocardia parietis. Taxonomy (GTDB): domain Bacteria; phylum Actinomycetota; class Actinomycetes; order Mycobacteriales; family Pseudonocardiaceae; genus Pseudonocardia; species Pseudonocardia parietis. The sequence goes on from NZ_JAGINU010000001.1 coordinate 5,958,354, forward strand.
CTCAGCCGTCCCGGTGTCCGACCTCGTCGTCGGCTGCTTCCCCGGCAGCCGCCGAACGCAGGTCGGCGATCTCCTTCTCGAAGTCCTCGATGGAGGAGAAGGATCGGTAGACGCTCGCGAACCGCAGGTACGCGACCTCGTCGAGGTCACGCAACGGCCCGAGGATCGCCAGCCCCACCTCGTGGCTGGGAATCTCGGCCGCCCCGCGGGCCCGCACCGTCTCCTCGACCCTGTGGGCGAGCTGTTGCAGGTCGTCCTCGTCGACCGGCCGGCCCTGGCACGCCCGCCGAACCCCGCCGACCACCTTCTGCCGGCTGAACGGTTCGGTGACACCGCTGCGCTTGACGACGGCGAGCACGGCCTCCTCGACCGTGGTGAACCGTCGACCGCACTCGGTGCAGGACCGGCGACGGCGGGTACACGTCCCGTCGTCGGCGGTCCGGGAGTCGATCACCCGCGAGTCCGGGTGTCGGCAGAACGGGCAGCGCATGACTGATCCACCCTTCTCCCACGACCTACCGGGGACTCCTCGCGATGACCCGCTCTCCCCAACCACTGGGAGAGCGACACCAATGTAACCCCCACATGTAGGGGTCCGCCATACCGGCCCCGGCATGTCGGCGAGCTTCCCCCGATCGGGACAAGCAGCCTCGCACACGCGGTCGGCGGCCCGGTCCGACGCCGACCGGCCACGGTCGGACGCATCCCCGCTGATCAGGAGGTGCGGCATCCGGCACCGCGACCACCCGTCGCCCTCGGGCGACGTCCCCGGGTCCCGTGACAGGTCCGCGACACGCCACACCGGCGCGCCGGGCGGCGACGTCCCGATGCCCCGACGTCTCACGACAGAAGGCCCGGCCCTCCAGGCCGGGCGGCAGCGGCCCCGGGTGACCGACGAGCCGGGACGACCCGGTTCGGGCGGCGCGGTGTGCGTTCAGAGGGGAACAGCCCTCAAGATCACCGGCTCAGGAGTGTTGCTGACGCCACGCGTACGTCGCACTCCATAACCGGTGATCACTCAACGACGCGGCACCAGCGAGGCCATCACCGACCGGACGTCGGCGGGCGACCACGGCCGGCGGTGCCCACTCCACCCAGGCGCGGGTCGGCGAACGCCACGCACACGATCTGCTTGACGCGTCAGCGAGCCACCGTGCTGGTCACGACCGAGCCGACCGGCGCGGAAGGACCGGCGTTCCAGCCGGCGGCGGCATCGCCGAGCAGGCCGAGCAGCACGACCACGACGCCCGAGCAGACGACGGTCGCGACCCCCACCAGGAGCCGCTCGCCCACCGGCCGAACCCGCATCCGCGGGCTCCGGCGGCGCGCGGGCGCCACACACCGCCGCCCCGCCGGCCGGACCGTGCGCGGCGCGACGACAGCCGGACCCGCCCCGATCGGCCGCAGGCGACTCGTCCGCCGGGCGCCCGCACGTCCGGTGCCGGCCGGTCCGGTGGGCATCCGTCCCGTGGTCGCCCGGTCGGGAGCCGCCCGTTCGGTAGCCGCGCGAGCCGCCCAGTCGGGAGCCGACCGTTCGGCAGCCGTCCAACCCGCAGCCGTCCAGTCGGGAGCCGCCCGTTCGGTGGCTACCCGACCCGTAACCGCCCAGGCGGTAGCCGTCCGGCCGGTAGTCACCCGGTCGGCAGCCGGCCGCCCGGTGGACAGCCGCCCGGCAGTCAGCTGCTCCACCGCGCCCCAAGGTGCGTCCAGGAGCGCGACGGACGCCCCGGCGGTGCCGGCCCCGGCCCCGCGCCGATGCCGCGCAGCGTGCTCCGCGACCTCCTCGCGCCACGTCGCCCCCAGGACGACACAGGACGGTTCCGCGCCCACCGCCACCGCCTCCGGCCGGATCGCGCCGGCGCACTGCGCGCGCCGAGCCTGCCGGGTCCGACCGGCCGGCCAGCGGAGATTCCGGCGCTTCCGGCCGGGCCGCGGCCCCTGCGCCATCTCGCACACGTCGAGTTCTCGCATGGCTCCTCCTGCTCCCTCGAGGACCGCACCGCCTCACGGCCGCGCGGTCGCCGTCGACGCCGGCCCTACCCGGCCGGTCGTCCTGCTCACCCCGACCGACCCCTTCCCCGAGGCCGATCGAACGGGCGTACGAGCTGTCTAGCACCGGGCACCGACAGGAACCGTCACCGCAGGTCGGAGGCCTGTGCAGGTCCGCCACGACCATCGCGGCGACTGCGGCCACCGGCCGCGTCCGCCGACGCCCGGGACGCCCGGACCGACCCGTCGAACGAGTCGAATCGATGTTCGATCGAACGCCCGTGCGATGTTGTACCACCGACCGCTGGGCGAAATCCACGACACGCCGGGCGACAACTTCGAACGCATGTTTGGCGGACGGGCCGGACTTGGCTAGGCTTCGTACCGGTACATCCTCGAGGAGGCGAATGCGATGGCAGCGGACGAGTCCGGAGGCGGAGCGCCCACCGGGCGGGGTTCCGCGAAGGTCAGGGAGTTCCCCGAGCGCCCGGCCGACACGCGCGGTCTGACCCCGCGGCAACGCAAGGTCCTGGCGGTGATCCGGGACTGGCTGGACCGTTACGGGTACCCGCCGAGCGTGCGCGAGATCGGGGACGCGGTGGGACTGACCTCCACCTCCTCGGTGCATCACCAACTGCGGACCCTGGAGCGCAAGGGGTTCCTGCGCCGGGACCCGAACCGCACCCGCGCGGTGGACGTGCGAAGTCCCGAGCAGATCGCGGGCACTGACGGCAGCGACGGGGAGGCCGAGTCGGCCCCGTCCGACCGGCCCGCGCCGGCGTTCGTACCGCTGATCGGCGACATCGCCGCCGGTGGGCCGATCCTGGCCGAGCAGGCCGTGCAGGACGTGTTCCCGCTCCCCCGGGAGATCGTCGGCGAGGGCACCCTGTTCCTGCTCAACGTCAAGGGCGACTCGATGGTCGACGCCGCGATCACCGACGGGGACTGGGTGGTCGTCCGGCAGCAGCCGGTGGCCGAGCAGGGCGAGGTCGTCGCGGCGATGATCGACGGCGAGGCCACGGTGAAGACGTTCCGCCGCAAGGACGGGCACATCTGGCTGATGCCGGCCAACGACGCCTACGACCCGATCCCGGGCGACGAGGCGTCGATCCTGGGCCGCGTCGTGGCGGTGCTGCGCCGGCTCTGACCCTGCTACCGGGCCGTCAGCGCCGCCGGCCGTGCAGCGTCATCGCACCGATCCCGGCCAGCAGCAGCGCGCCGAGCACACCGGCGCCGGTTGCTGCCGGGAGCCACGGCGGGAACGACCGCACCGCGGGTGCCTCGGCGGGCTGCTCGACCATCGGCGCCGCGGTCGTGGTCGCCACGGCCAGCACGCCGGGCACCGCGCGGACCGCAGCCTGGGACATCCCGCGGGCCTCGGATCCGGAGTGCAGGGTCCCGCGCCCGTCCCACGCCACCGCCTCGCCCTGCGGTTCGTCCGGCAACGGCACCGGTAGCGGGCTCCCGCGCAACGCCTCCACCAGAGCATCCGCGGTCGCCGGTTCCGCAGGCCCGCCACGCAGCGGGAACACCCAGGCGTCGGTGTAGGTCCGCAACGCGACGGCCCGGCCGTCGGCGGCACCGGGCGGGCCGACCGCCGCGCCGGTCACCGTTCGCGAACCGACCGCGCCGAGCGGACCGCCGGTGGTCGTCGAGTACGGGAGCACGACACCGGTGACCCGTTCCAGCGTCACCGGCCCGGCACCGTCGAGTGGGCGGGCCGGGCGGTACACCCCGGCGACGCCGGTCGTCTTCTCCACGATGAGCGGGATCCCGTCATCGCCGACGAGGACGGCCTCGGCGTCTCGCGGGCCGTCGGCGTACACGAGGTCGTGCACCCGCGGCGGCCCGGACACCGGCACCACGACGAGGCGCACCGTGTCCCGGCGGGCACCGTTGTCACCGACGTCGGCCAGCCACAACGCACCGTCGGGCGTCACGCCCAGATCCTCCACATCGGTGACGGGGATCCCGGTGTCCCGCACCGCGGTGACCGCGCAGGTCGCCGGGTCGAGGGTGAACACCTCCGCGGTCCCACCGCCGTCGGGGATCGCGTGGTAGCGCTCCGGGGAGGCCCCGGGCGGGCCGTCGGCGACCAGCCCGGACAGCTCGGCCACCCGCGGGTCCTGCGCCGTGCAGACCGGCTCCGGCTGCGCCACGGCGACGCCGGGCGGCCCCTCCGGCGCGGACACCGGCGCGTCGGGTGCACCGGGTACGGCCGCGGACGCGTGCGGCTGCCCCGCGGGGGCCAGCAGCGCGACGGCAGACACGAGCATCGCGCCGGACATGAGCACCGGGCCGGCGAGCGGGTTCCGCCGGACCGCCCAGGACGCGCCGTGCCCGGGCTCGCGATCCGCGGAAGCCGCAGACGGAACGCCGTACCTCCGCCCGCGATCCGCGGGAGCCGCAGACGGAACGCCGTGCCTCCGCCCGCGATCCGCGGAAGCCGCGAGTGGGGCCGGCCCGGTGAGCCGGTTCGTGCGCCGGCCCCTTTGAATCAGCGCCCGGCCGCCGTGGCGGGGAGCCCGGCGGTGTCGTGTGCCGCGCTGCCGCCGACCGCGTACGGCAGCACCGCGGTGCCGAGCTCCGGGCCGACCCGGGCACGGATGCGGGTGCCGTCGCCGGTGTGCTCCTCGGCGAGGATCTCCCCGTCGTCGTGCAACCGCGCCACCAGGGCGCCCTCGGTGTAGGGCAGCAGCAGGTCGACCTCGTACTCCGGGTGCGGCAGCAGCTCGGCGATCCGCCTGCGGAGCTTGTCGATGCCGGCACCGTTGTGCGCGGAGACGAACACCGCGTCCGGCTGGGAGTGCCGCAGCCGGGCCAGGGCGAGGTCACCGGCGGCGTCGGTCTTGTTGATCACGAGGAGTTCCTGCGGCATCGCGTCGTCCTGCTGCTCGCCGATCTCGACCAGCACCTCGCGGACCGCGGCGATCTGGTCCGCGGGCAGCGGGTCGGAGCCGTCGACGACGTGCACGAGCAGGTCGGCCTGCGCGGCCTCCTCGAGCGTGGAACGGAACGCCTCGATCAGCTGGTGCGGCAGGTGCCGCACGAAGCCGACGGTGTCGGTGAGCGTGTAGGCGCGCCCGTCCGACGTCTCGGACTTGCGGGTGGTGGGGTCCAGGGTCGCGAACAGTGCGTCCTCGACCAGCACCCCGGCGTCGGTCAGCTGGTTGAGCAGGCTGGACTTGCCGGCGTTGGTGTAGCCGACGATCGCGACCGACGGGACCTCGTTGCGCCTGCGGTTACCACGCTGGGTCTCGCGGACCTGGCGCATCGCGCCGATCTCGCGGCGCAGCTTCGACATGCGCGCGCGGATGCGGCGGCGGTCCAGCTCGATCTTGGTCTCACCGGGCCCGCGGCCACCGATCCCGACGCCGCCTGCGGCCCGGCCACCGACCTGCCGGGACAGCGCCTCACCCCAGCCGCGCAGCCGCGGCAGCAGGTAGGACAGCTGGGCCAGCTCGACCTGGGCCTTGCCGTCGCGGGAGCGGGCGTGCTGGGCGAAGATGTCGAGGATCAGGGCGGTCCGGTCGATCACCTTGACCTTGAGCCGCTCCTCCAGCTGGCGGAGCTGGCCGGGCGAGAGCTCGCCGTCGCAGATCACGGTGTCGGCCTCGGCGGCCTGCACGGCGAGACCGAGCTCGTCGACCTTGCCGGAGCCGATGAACGTCGCGGGATCGGGCGTCGACCGGCGCTGCACCAGGCCGTCGAGGACGTCGGACCCCGCGGTCTCGGCGAGCCGGGCGAGCTCCGCGAGCGAGGCCTCTGCCTGCTCGGCGGAACCCTCGGTCCAGACCCCTACCAGCACCACGCGCTCCAGTTGCAGGCGCCGGTACTCGACCTCGGTGACGTCGGTGAGCTCGGTGGACAGGCCGCGGACGCGGCGGAGCGACGAGCGCTCCTCGAGGTCGAGTTCGCCGGTGGACGGAGTGGCGTGCGTGTGGGCTTCAGTCATCTTGCACTCGAGTGTCCCACGTCCCGGCGCCGTTGTCCGGTCCGTTTCGCCCGGCTCCGGATACGGCTCAGGCCGGGGCGTCCCACCACGTGCGGTCCAGCTCGCCGGTCGCCAGCAGGACCGCGGGACCGTGCAGCACGGTGCGGCCGGTGGATCCGCCGGTCCCGGGCTCGACAGTCACCCGCAGCTCCCCGCCGGGGGTGCCGACGTGCACGTCGCCCGCGTCGTGCCCGGCCGCGCGCAGGACGGCGACGACGGCGGCGACGGTCCCGGTGCCGCAGGCCCGCGTCTCCCCCACCCCGCGCTCGTGCACCCGCATCCGGACCCGTCCGCCGTCGGCGGGGCCGTCCAGCGGGGTCACGAACTCGATGTTGACGCCGTGCGGGAAGGCCCGGGGGTCGTACGACGGCGCGCGGGTCAGGTCCAGTGCGTCCGGGTCGGCGGCGACCACGCAGGCCAGGTGCGGGTTGCCGACGTCCAGGGCGAGGCCGTCGAACCGGGCGTCGCCGACGGTCGCGACGGATTCCGGGCCGATCGCGACCGGCCCCATGTCGACCGACACCGTCGCCCCGCGGATCGTCGCCGTGCGCACGCCCGCCCGGGTGCCGATCGCACCGCCACCGGGCGCCCAGCCGCGTTCGTGCAGGTAGCGGGCGAACACCCGCACGCCGTTGCCGCACATCTCGGCGACCGAACCGTCGCCGTTGCGGTAGTCCATGAACCACTCGACGCCCTCGACCGGCGGCGGGACCGTGTCGTCACCGGCCAGCTTCGCCCAGCGCACGACGCGGAGCACACCGTCGGCGCCGAGCCCGCGGCGGCGGTCGCACAGCGCGGCGACCCGCTCCGGCGTGAGCTCCAGCTCGGCATCCGGGTCTGGCAGCACGACGAAGTCGTTCTGTGTGCCGTGGCCCTTGGTGAACTCGATGCCGGGCTTCATACGACCAGCCTACGAGCGAGCACCGACCGGGCGTTGCGGGCCAGGTCCGGGTCCGCCCCGTCGAGCCAGTGGATCCGCTTGTCACGGCGGAACCAGGATCGCTGGCGCCGGACGAACCGGCGGGTCGCGCGGACGGTGCCGTCCCGGATGCCGTCGACGTCGGGGGGGTCGGGATCGTCGGCCAGCGCGTCCAGCACCTGCCGGTAGCCCAGCGCCCGCGAGGCCGTGCGGCCCTCGGCGAGCCCGTGCGGCAACAGGTCCCGGGTCTCCTCGACCAGGCCGTCGTCGAGCATCCGGTCGACCCGCGTCGCGACGCGGGCGTCGAGCTCGTCGACGGCACGGTCGACACCGAGCAGCACGGCGCCGTAGCGGGGCTCACCGGTGGTCGGCAGGGTCGCCCGGAACGGCTTTCCGGTCAGCGTGATCACCTCGAGCGCGCGCACGATGCGCCGCCCGTTCGACGGGAGCACCTGCGCGGCGGCGGCGGGATCGGCGGCGGCGAGCCTGCCGTGCAGCACGCCCGGGCCGGCCCGTTCCAGCTCGGCCTCGAGCTCGGCGCGCAGTTCCGGGTCGGTGCCGGGGAACTCGAGCTCGTCGAGCACCGCCTGGACGTACAGCCCGGACCCGCCGACGAGCACCGGGGTCCGGCCGCTCGCCCGCAGGTCTTCGATCACCTTCCGGGCCTCGCGCTGGTAGGCGGCGACCGACGCGGTCTCTCGGACGCCGAGGACGTCGAGCAGGTGGTGCGGCACGCCGCACCGCTGCTCGGCGGGGAGCTTCGCGGTGCCGACGTCGAGGCCCCGGTAGAGCTGCATGGCATCGGCGTTGACCACCTCGCCGCCGAGCGCGAGCGCGATCTCCAGCCCCAGATCGGACTTGCCGGTGGCCGTCGGGCCGACGACGGCGACCAGCGCCGGGCCACCCGGCCCGGCCGTCACGCCGGTTCCCACAACGCTACGTGGTACGCGACGCCGTAGGGCATCGAGGTGTGCCGGTGCGCCGTCGTCCAGTCCCGCCCGCCCGCGGCACCGGCCATGACCTGCCACGGAGCGCGACCGGCCACCCACAGGTCCGCGGCGACCGCGGGATCGAGGCGCGCCAGGGCCTCGGGATCGGGGACGTCCAGCGCGGTGGCGACGACGGCGTCGAAGCTCTCGGCGCGCTCGTCGAACCCGCCCGGCGCCTTCGCGGTGTGCATCGCGGCGCCGTCGCCGAGCACCAGCAGACCCACGTCCTCGGCCGCCAGTGCACGACCCAGCTCCAGGCAGTCCGACGGCGAGGTGTCCGGCGCGACGAGCTCGCCACGCACCGAGGTCACGCCGGTCCCGGCCGCCGCCCAGGCGGCGATCAGCAACGGCAGCGGCAGCTCCGGGCCCTCGTCAGCCGAGCCGGAGCCGGGGAGCGCGACCGGGACGTCGCGGCCGTAGCCGGCGAAGGTGCCCCGGGTGCCGGGGGCGACACTGCGCCGCCCGCCCGGGTCCGCGCCGACGGCGATCCACGCCGGCGCCGCCGCGGCCAGCGCCTTCGCCACGTCGCGGACGGCCGCGCGCAGCACCTCGGTCTCGCTCGCGGCGTCCCCGCTCAGGTCGGGGACGAGCAGCGGCGGGTGGGGCAGGACGGCGATCGCGGCGGACACGGCATCCGAGCGTAGCCAGCGCCCGTGCCGGTCGCCCGGGCACTCCACCGCGCCGGCGGCGCGGGCCGGGGACCGGCTCGCGATGACGTTTCGACGACGGGGGACGGCCGCTCGTGGCCCGCCCGATCACCCGGGCGGCACCGGTGGTTTCCCCAAAGGCGGTTCACCTGCTTGAATCGCGTCTCCGACCCCTCGCCGCGGCGAGGAGGCTCGGCGCGCGCACGGCCCCGCACGGACGTCCGGACGGGGCGCTCGCCGGTGATCCGGCGGGCCGAACGAGGAGGACGCACCGGTGCCCGAGACCAACGCCGCCACCCCCGGGCCACGCCCCGGCCCGCCGACCCCCGGCTCGATCCCGAAGCCGGGCCCGCCGCCCGGGGCCGGCCCGCGACCGGGTCCTCCCGGCGCACGGCCCGGCGCGGTGCACACGCCGGCCGCCGCGGCACCACCCGCCGCGCATCCCTCCCCCGTCCCGTCGGCGTCCGCCGACCCGGGGCGCTGGGGCCGTGCCGACGACGACGGCACCATCCACCTGATCACTCCCGACGGTGACCGGGTCATCGGCTCCTACCAGGCAGGACCGCCGGCCGAGGGGCTGGAGCACTTCGCGAAGCGGTTCGACGCGCTGATCACCGAGACCGAGGTGCTGGCCGCCCGGATTGCCGGCGGCGGGGACCCGAAGGCCTCGCTGTCCGCGCTGCGGACGCTGCGCGCGGGCCTCGACGAGGCCCACGTCGTCGGTGACGTCCCGGGACTGCGGGACCGCATCGACGAGCTCGTCGGGCGTGCGGAGGAAGGTGTCGCCGCGGCCCGCGAGGAGCGTGACCGGGCCCGCACCGACGCCGTCGCCCGCAAGGAGGCACTCGCCGTCGAGGCGGAGAAGCTGGCCGAGGACTCCACCCAGTGGAAGCAGGCCGGGGACCGGTTCAAGGTGATCCTCGACGAGTGGCGCACGATCAAGGGCGTCGACCGCAAGACCGACGAGCAGCTCTGGAAGCGCTACTCGAAGGCGCGCGAGGTGTTCAACCGGCGGCGCGGCTCGCACTTCGCCGACCTGGACCGGCAGCGGATCCTGGCGAAGGACCGCAAGGAGGAGCTGGTGGCCCAGGCCGAGGCGCTGGCCGACTCCGAGGAGTGGTCGTCGACGGCGGCCGCCTACCGCGACCTGATGACCGAGTGGAAGGCCGCCGGGCGGGCACACCGCGAGGCGGACGACGCGCTGTGGACCCGGTTCCGCGGTGCCCAGGACCGGTTCTTCGCCCACCGCAACGAGCACTTCGCCGCCCGCGACGCCGAGTTCGCCGCGAACGCCGAGGCCAAGAAGCAGCTGCTCGACGAGGCCGAGCGGATCAAGTTCTCCGACCCGGACTCCGCCCGCGCCGCGCTGCGCGACGTGCAGGAACGCTGGGAGAGCATCGGCAAGGTCCCGCGCGACGACATCCGCACCCTCGAGGGGCGGCTGCGCGCGATCGAGGTGAAGGTCGCCGAGGCGGCCGACGCCCAGTGGCGCCGGTCCGACCCCGAGGCCCAGGCCCGCGTCGAGCAGTTCCGGGTCCGCGTCGAGCAGTTCGAGGCACAGGCGCAGAAGGCCGAGGCGTCCGGGGACCGCAGGCGCGCCGAGCAGGCCCGGGCCCAGGCGACCCAGTGGCGCGAGTGGCTGGAGGCGGCCGAGCGGTCGGTCGACGAGCTGTAGCCCCACGACGACGGCCCCGCCGATCGGCGGGGGCCGTGGGTCGAGGCTCAGGGGTCGAGGGCCGGACTCAGTCGCGCCGCAGCGCCGTCCCCGCCCACACGAACGTCAGCACCACCACGGCCACCACGCCCAGCACCAGGCCGAACCCGGGGCCGTTGCCGGTACCGGTCTGCTGGGACCAGATCGCCCACATCCCGTTCACCGACGACACGCCGCAGCCGAAGGCGGCCAGCCAGGCCAGCACCCACAGCCGGGTCAGCAACGCCGCCGCCGAGACGACGATCGCGAACGTCGTGAGCGTGATCGCGAACAGGGTGGGGAGCGGCCCGGACTCGCCGCCGGCCAGGATCTCCCAGCCCGGTGTCCCCGCCACCCAGGGCAGCAGCAGCGCGGCGACGGCTGCCACCACGACGACGGCGATCAGCATGGCGCGCGGGCCGGGGTCGATCCGCCGCACCGCTGCGCGACCTGCGTGGTCGATCTCGGCTCGGGTCTCAGGCGAGACATCGCCGCTCATCGGGTACCTCCGGACGTGACGGGAACCGCGCACGGCGAGATCGGCTCGGTATCGATGCTCCCCTCGGTCGGCCGCCCGAACGCGGGCAACCCGAGAGTGGTGGGCGCACCGGTCGGCCGGGCGCCGGCCTCCGCCGCGTCCCCGGCCCGGGTGCGCCGGTGGCTCAGTACACCGCCGTCCGCGACGAGGTGGTGCGGTGCGCCGTAGTCGATCCGCGTGGTGACCAGGTCACCGGGCCGGATCCCGCCGGCGTCGCCCGGGGCGAAGTGCACGAGGCGGCCGTCGCGCGCCCGGCCGGTGAGCCGGCGCGTCACGCCGTCCTTGCGGCCCTCACCGGTGGAGACCAGCAGCTCGACCTCACGGCCCTCCTGCGCGCGGTTCTCCTCCCAGGAGATCTCCTCCTGCAGCGCGACGAGGCGCTCGTAGCGCTCCTGCACGACCTTCTTCGGCAGCTGGCCGTCCATGTCGGCGGCCGGGGTACCGGGGCGGGGCGAGTACTGGAAGGTGAAGGCCTGCGCGAACCGCGACTCCCGCACGACGTCCAGCGTCGCCGCGAAGTCCACCTCGGTCTCGCCCGGGAACCCGACGATGATGTCGGTCGAGATCGCCGCGTGCGGGATCGACTCGCGCACCTCGGCGAGGATCCGCAGGAAGCGTTCCGACCGGTACGAGCGGCGCATCCGGCGCAGGACGTCGTCGGAGCCGGACTGCAGCGGCATGTGCAGCTGCGGGCAGACGTTCGGCGTCTCGGCCATCGCGGCGATCACGTCGGAGGTGAAGTCGCGCGGGTGCGGCGAGGTGAACCGGACCCGCTCCAGGCCCTCGACCTCGCCGCAGGCCCGCAACAGCTTCGAGAACGCCTGCCGGTCACCGAAGTCCGCGCCGTAGGCGTTGACGTTCTGGCCCAGCAGGGTCACCTCGAGCACGCCGTCCGCGGCCAGGGCCTCGACCTCGGCGAGCACGTCGCCGGGGCGCCGGTCACGCTCCTTGCCGCGCAGCGACGGGACGATGCAGAAGGTGCAGGTGTTGTTACACCCCACGGAGATCGACACCCAGCCGGCGTAGGTGGACTCGCGGCGGGCCGGCAACGTCGAGGGGAAGACCTCGAGCGCCTCGGCGATCTCGACCTGCGCGGTCTCGTTGTGCCGGGCGCGCTCCAGCAGGGTGGGCAGCGCGTGCAGGTTGTGGGTCCCGAAGACGACGTCGACCCACGGCGCCTTGCGCGTGATCGTGTCGCGGTCCTTCTGCGCGAGGCACCCGCCGACGGCGATCTGCATGTCCGGGTTCGCCTGCTTGCGCGGCCGGAGATGACCGAGGTTGCCGTAGAGCTTGTTGTCCGCGTTCTCGCGCACCGCGCAGGTGTTGAACACAACGACGTCGGCGGTGTCCGGGTCGGCGGCGCGGGCGTATCCGGCCTCCTCCAGCAGACCCGCCATCCGCTCCGTGTCGTGCACGTTCATCTGGCACCCGTAGGTGCGGACGGTGTAGCTGCGGCTCACACCCCCGAGGGTAGGCGCCACCCGCCCCGACCTGCCGTGCGGGGCATCGGCGAGGATGACGGCGTGGGGACCGTGGGCGGGCCGGCGCTGTCACGCCGTGCCCTGCTGCGCGCCGGTCTCGTGGCCGGGGCGCTGGGCACCGCGGCGTGCACCGGGCCCGCCCCGCCACCCCGGCTGGTGATCGCCGGTGGCGTGCAGCCGGGCGTCTACATCTCCCTCGCCCGGGTGCTGGCCGAGATCTGGCAGGCACGGCTGGGCCTTCCGGCCCGCCCCGAGGTGCTGATGACCGCGGGCAGCACCCAGAACATGGAGCTGTTGATCGGGGGCCGGGCCACCGTGGCGATCAGCCAGGTGGACGTGGCCGCCGACGTCGCCGCGGACGTCATCGGGGATGCGGAACCGCTCGCGCTGGCCCGGCTCTACGACGACATCACCCACCTCGTCGTCCGGCGGGACTCCCGGCTCCGCACCCTCGACGACCTGCGCGGGGCGCGGGTCTCGATCGGCCCGGCCGGCAGCGGCTACCAACCGATCGCGCTGCGCCTGCTCGATGTCGCGGACATCGGCGTCGGCGGCCTGGGCGAGCGGGCCGAGCTGGGGCTCGTGGAGGCGATCGAGGCCCTGCGCGCCGGGCGGATCGACGCGTTCTTCTGGTCCGGCGGTGTCCCGACCGACGGCATCCGGGCCCTCGCCGACGAGCTCCCGATCCGGTTGCTGGATCTCGGCGAGGCGCTGGGCCGGATGCGCGAGCGCTTCCCCGTCTACTCGGTGGGCACCGTCCCGGCCAACGTGTACGGCCTGCCCGGCCCCGTCTCGTGCCTGTCGGTGCGCAACGTGCTGCTGGTGCCGGCCGCGATGGACGGGGAGACGGCCCGCGCCCTGATCGACGCCGCCTTCGCCGAGCAGCCCCGGCTGGCCCAGGCGAGCCCGGCCGCCGTGACGATCGACTCGCGCTCGGCGATCGGGACCCAGCCGGTCCCGCTGCACCCGGGTGCGGTCGAGTTCTACCGGTCGACGAAGGGCTACTGACCCGGCCCCGGGTCAGGACGTGGGAGCAGGCGGGACGCCGTCACCGGAGACCGGCTCGAGCCAGAGCGTGACGCGCAGCCCGCCCCCGGGCGCGGGATCGAGCGTCAGCTGCCCACCGGCCGCGGCCGCGGTGCGGGCGGCGATCGCCAGCCCCAGTCCGCTGCCCTCCGTGTTGGACTGGCCGGGAGCGCGCCAGAACCGGTCGGTGGCCCGGGCCCGGTCCTCGATGGACATCCCGGGCCCGTTGTCGACGACGCTGACGCCCACCCGGCCGGCGACCCGCAGCGTCGCGATCCGGACCCGCTTGCCCGGCGGCGTGTACTTCAGCGCGTTGTCCAGCGCCGCGTCGAGCACGGTCTCCAGCCCGGCCGGGTCGATCCGGGCCCGCAGTGCCGGCGGCCCGCTGCGCCGCAGCTCGACGCCGGTGTGCTCGGCCAGCGGCCGCCAGTTCTCCAGCCGGTCGTCGACGACGTGGTCGAGATCGGTGACGGTGTCACCGGACCCGGTCTCGGCCGCCCGCTCGGCACGGGCGAGTGCGAGCAGCCCGTCCAGCACCCGCGACAGCCGCTCGGCCTCCTCCATCGCCGCGAGGTGCTCCTCGGCCGCCCCGCGCTCCACGTGGCCGTCCAGGTTGGACAACCGCAGGCGCAGCGCGGTGAGCGGGTTGCGCAGCTGGTGCGAGGCGTCGGCGACGAAGGCGCGCTGCGCGGCGAGCGCCTCGCGCACGGTCTCGGTCATCCGGTCGAACGACCCGGCGAGCAGCCGCAGCTCGGGCGGGCCGGTCCGGCGGGTCGGCCGGCCGGGCGGGGCGCCCGCGACCACGGCGGTCCCGACCCGGCCCATCGCCTCGTCGAGCCGGCGGACCGGGCGCAGGATCCACACCGTGAGCGGCAGCGCGACCAGGGCTCCGGCGAGCATCGCCAGCAGCGCCGCACCGGCGATCAGCGACCAGCTGCGCAGCTCGGCCGAGCGCAGCGCGTCGGTGGGCGAGATCGTCATCGCGGCGCCGACCACCTCGCCGTCGACCAGCACGGGTTCGGCGAGCACGATCGGCCGGTCGTCCCAGGGCATCAGCAGCGGGTAGGTCTCCGACCGGCGGCCGGCCAGCGCCACCCGCAGCCGGGCGGCCGGGTCGCCGGCGAGATCGGGCAGGCGCTCGGGCGGGCGCGAGGCGACCAGCAGCGCCCCGGAGCGGTCGAAGACGGCGACCGCGACGTCGTACACCTCGTCGTAGCGGGTGATCTCGGCGGCGAACGCCGTCGCCGCGGCCTGCCCGCCCGGCGACTCGATCAGCGGCCGCTGCGCCCCGGACGCGAACGAGATCGTGTCGGTGAGCCGGTCGGTGAAGACCTCCTCCTGGCTGCGCTGGGCGTGGGTGAGCGCCAGTGGCACCCCGAGCCCGGCGGCCAGCAGCCCGACGAGCACCAGGAAGACCAGCAGCAACCGGCTCCGCACGTGCTAGCCCTCGGTGGCGGCGAACCGGTACCCGACGCCGCGGACGGTCCGGATCAGCTCGGGCCGGCCGAGCTTGGTGCGCAGGGTCGCGACGTGCACGTCCAGGGTCCGGTTCGCCCCGGCCCAGCCGCGTCCCCACACCTCGGCGACGATCTGCGCGCGGGTGCAGACCGCACCGTCGGCGCGGGCCAGCAGCGCGAGGACCTGGAACTCCTTGCGGGTGAGCACGACATCGGCGCCGGCCACCGTCACCGCGTACCGCTCGGGGTCGACGCGCACGTCCCCGACCGTCACCGGGCCGGTCCCGGCCGGCGTCGCCGTCCCGTCCGCGCCGACCTTGCGCCGGCGCTGCACCGCGTGCACCCGGGCGACGAGCTCGCCGATGTCGTAGGGCTTGACCAGGTAGTCGTCGGCGCCGGTGTGCAGGCCCTCGATCCGGTCGGTGATCTCGCCGCGCGCGGTCACCATCAGCACCGGCACCTCGCTGACCGCCCGGATCTGCCGGCAGACGTCGAGCCCGTCCGCGTCCGGCAGGCCCAGGTCCAGCAGGACGACGTCGACCCCGTCGAGGTGGCCGGCCGCGCCCCGCCCGTGATCGAGCCGGGTCGTGGTCATGCCGTGCCGGTGCAGTGCGGGACGCAATGCAGCCGCCACCCTGTCGTCGTCCTCGATCAGCAGGATGTGCACGCGGGCCGCCCCTTCCGTTACGTGGCCGAGACCCTAAGGCTTCCTCAAGGTGGTGGACTCACCTATCGGTCCCGTCCAGGCTCTCGCCATGTCCGGAGGCAGCATGACCAGCACGTCGGAGTCCACGCCCATGGTCCGGATGACCGACGTGCAGAAGCACTTCGGTGACCTCCACGTCCTCCGCGACATCGATCTCGAGGTCGCCCGTGGCGAGGTCGTCGTGGTGCTCGGCCCGTCGGGTTCCGGTAAGTCCACACTGTGCCGGACGATCAACCGGCTGGAGCCGATCGACACCGGCACGATCGAGGTCGACGGCTGTCTGCTGGCGGCGGAGGGCAAGGCGCTGGCGGCACTGCGGGCCGATGTCGGCATGGTGTTCCAGTCGTTCAACCTGTTCGCCCACAAGACGATCCTCGAGAACGTCACGCTCGCCCCGGTCAAGGTCCGCGGAATGTCCAAGTCGGACGCCGAGCGGACCGCCCTGCAGCTGCTGGAGCGGGTCGGCATCGCGAACCAGCGCGACAAGTACCCGGCGCAGCTCTCCGGCGGTCAGCAGCAGCGCGCCGCGATCGCCCGGTCGCTGGCGATGAAGCCGAAGGTGATGCTGTTCGACGAGCCCACCTCGGCACTGGACCCGGAGATGGTCAGCGAGGTCCTCGACACGATGACCTCGCTGGCCGCCGAGGGGATGACGATGCTCGTCGTGAGCCACGAGATGGGCTTCGCCCGCAAGGCGGCGCACCGCGTGGTGTTCATGAGCGACGGCGAGATCGTCGAGGACTCCACCCCGAACGACTTCTTCGCCAACCCGCGCACCGATCGCGCGAAGGACTTCCTGGGCAAGATCCTCTCCCACTGAGAGGCGCTCGCGGAACGAATATCTGCACCGACGGTGGTCCCGTCCCTCACGAGTGGAGATCGACGCATGAAGAGAACCCGCATGCTGGTCGCGGCCGGCCTGGCCGCCGCACTGGCGCTGGCCGGTTGTGGCCAGGAGGGCGCGCCCGGCGCGCAGGGCTCCGGCTACGAGCCGGCCGTCGCGCAGAACGTCACCGTCGAGGGCTCCCCGACGTTCGACAAGATGAAGCAGCGTGGGCGGGTCGTCGTCGGAGTGAAGGACGACCAGCCGGGCCTGGGCTTCCGGGACGCCACCACCGGTCAGTTCTCCGGGTTCGACATCGACATCGCGAAGATGGTCGCCGGCGGTCTCGGGTTCGCCCCGGACCAGATCGACTGGCAGGTCGTGCCGTCCGCCGCCCGTGAGGACGTCATCGAGCGCGGGGAGGTCGACTTCTACGTCGGCACCTACACGATCAACGACAAGCGCAAGGAGCGCGTCGGGTTCGCCGGCCCGTACTACATCGCCGGCCAGGGCCTGCTGGTCCGCGCCGACGACACCGAGATCACCGGCCCGCAGACGCTGCAGGGCAAGACGGTCTGCTCGGCCACCGGTTCCACCCCGATCCAGCGGGTCCGGGACCAGAACCTGACCAGCGAGATCGTCGAGTTCCAGACCTACACCCAGTGCGTCGACCAGCTGATCAACGGTCAGATCGACGCCGTCACCACCGACGACGCGATCCTGCTCGGCTACGCCTCGCAGAACCCGGAGCAGCTCAAGGTCGTCGGCGAGACGTTCTCCGAGGAGCCCTACGGCATCGGCGTCCCGAAGGGCGACACCGCGTTCCGCAACAAGGTCAACGACCTGCTGCAGGCCGCGATCGACGACGGCACCTGGAAGACGATCTACGACGGCACGCTGGGCAAGTCCGGCACCCCGGCCGACCCGCCGCAGGTCGAGCGCTACTGACCATCCCCACGGCCCGGCCGCCGGTGAGTCGATCACCGGCGGCCGGCCGCGTGGCCGAGCACGGAAGGAGAGCACCCGGTGAACGTCCTGCTGGACAACCTCGGCCTGTACGCCAGGGGTTTCGGCGGCACCCTCGCGCTGTTCGTGGTCTCCGCGATCGGATCGCTGGTCCTCGGCACGATCGTCGCCGGCATGCGGGTGAGCCCGGTCCCGGTGCTGCGCGGGGTCGGGACGTTGTACGTGACGGTCCTGCGGAACACGCCGCTGACGCTGGTGCTGTTCTTCTTCGCCTTCGCCTACCCGCGCCTCGAGCTGGTGGAGCTGTCGTTCTTCACCCTTGCCTGCATCGGCCTGACCCTGTACACGGCCGCGTTCGTGTGCGAGGTCATCCGCTCGGGCATCAACACCGTCCCGGTCGGGCAGGCGGAGGCCTCGCGGGCGCTCGGTTTCAGCTTCACCCAGACCCTGAGCCAGATCGTGCTGCCGCAGGCGATCCGCGCGGTCGTCCCGCCGATGACGAACATCCAGATCGCGCTGCTGAAGAACACGACGATCGCGGCCGGCTTCGCCGTGGTCGAGGCCGGCGGCATCTACGCCAACCTGTCCGAGCGCGGCTACAACGTGTTCGTCGGCCTGCTGTGGGTGGCGCTGTTCTTCATCCTCCTGGTGATCCCGCTGACGATCCTGCAACGTCGCCTCGACGAGCGGTGGAGCGCTGCCCGATGACTTCAGTCCTCTACGACGTCCCCGGCCCGGTGGCCCGGTCGCGCAACCGCATCGCCGGCGTCCTCGGGATCGCGGTGATCGTCGCGGTGCTGGCCTTCGTGATCTACCGCTTCTACGACGCCGGGCAGTTCAGCCCGCGGCTGTGGGAGTGGATCACCTACATCAACATCCAGTACCTGCTGCTGAACGCGCTCTGGGCGACGGTCAGCGCGTTCCTGGTCGCCGCGGTGCTCTCGCTGCTGTTCGGCGCGGTGTTCGCCGCGGGGAGACTGTCCGACCACCGGTGGATCAGCGCTCCCGCGACGGTCGTGATCGAGCTCTTCCGTGCGGTCCCGCTGCTGATTCTGATCTTCATCCTGTACTACGGCCTCGACCGCGGCCTGGGCATCACGATCGACGCCTTCTGGGCCGTCGTGCTGGGCCTGATGCTCTACAACGGCTCGGTGCTCGCCGAGGTGTTCCGTGCCGGGGTCAACGCCGTCCCCCGCGGCCAGCGGGAGGCGGCGTACGCCCTGGGCCTGCGCAAGACCCAGGTGATGACCAGCATCCTGTTGCCGCAGGCGATCCGGTCGATGCTGCCGACGATCCTGTCGCAGCTCGTGGTCGTGCTGAAGGACACCGCGCTCGGCTTCATCATCCTCTACCCGGAGCTGCTCTACCAGGCACGCTTCCTCGGGAGCCAGAACCAGCTGGGATCCCCCATCCTGCCGGTGGCGCTGGTGATCGCGGTCATCTACATCGGGCTGTGCCTGATCCTGACCGGGATCTCGCGGCTGGTGGAGAAGCGGCTCTCCCAGGGGCCGCGCAAGGCGAAGACCGCCGATCCCGACCTGACCGCCCCGCCGATCGGTCAGGGCGCCGGCCTCTGATCCGCACGGACGGCGGCGGGTCCCGGGTTCATCGATCCCGGGACCCGCCGTCCTACAGGTGCCGCAGGAACGCGTCCGGGTCGGCGAGGAACCCCCGGGTGAGGACGACGGGGGCGGCGTCGTCGTAGGTGGTCCGGCGGACGTCGCCGTCGTCGCCGATCTCCAGGATCGTCGCGCCGGGCAGGGCCAGCAGGATCGGCGAGTGCGTGGCGACGACGAACTGGCTCCCGCGGGCCGTCAGGTCCGCCATCCGGCCGAGGACGGCCAGCGCACCGGTCACCGACAGCGCCGCCTCGGGCTCGTCGAGCAGGTAGAGCCCGCGCGGGCCGAAGCGGTGGTTGAGCAGGGCGAGGAACGACTCGCCGTGGCTGCGTTCGTGGCCGGAGCCGCCGTAGGCCGCCTTGATCGGCGGACCGCCGGGTTCCTCGTCGAGCCGTTCCACCTCGGTCGCGACGTTGTAGTACGACTCGGCGCGCAGGAAGAAGCTGGTCCGTTCCCGCCCCGGCCTGCGCGCCACCCGCAGGTGCGCCCCGAGGCCGGACTCGCTGGCCCGGGTGGCGAACCGGAAGTTCTTCGAGCCGCCCTCGGGGTTGAGCCCGAGGGCGACGGCGAGCGCCTCGATCAGCGTGGACTTGCCGGAACCGTTCTCCCCCACCAGGAACGTCACGCCGGGGTACAGGTTCAGGCCGCCGCGCTCGCGCAGCCACCGGACCACCGGGAGGTCGAACGGGTAGCCCTCGAGCGGCGCGTCCGGGGTCAGGGTCGTCCGGGCGAGGAAGTGCCCGGCGGCAGGACGGCTCGGCATCCTCAGAGGTTCTCGATCTCCACCGGCTCGATGTCCTCGTCCTCGGGCAGCGCGAACCCGAAGACCTGCGAGTAGAACGCCAGCTCCGCGTCGAGCGCGCGGCGGATGTTCTGCGCCTGCCGGAAACCGTGCTGCTCGCCCTCGAAGAGCAGGTAGGCGACCGGGACCCCGCGCGAGCGCAGCGCGTCGACGATCATCTCGGACTGGTTGGGCGGGACGATCGCGTCCTCGTCACCCTGCAGCACGATCAGCGGCGTGGAGAACTTACCGACGTGGGTCAGCGGCGACCGCTCGGTGTAGACGTCGCGGGCCTGCGGGTAGGGCCCGATCAGGCCGTCCAGGTAGCGGGACTCGAACTTGTGCGTGTCCGCGGCGAGCGCCGCCAGGTCGGCGACCCCGAAGTGGTCGGCCCCGGCGGAGAACGGCGTGTCCTCGCGGGCCAGGGCGGCGAGCGTGGTGAACCCACCTGCCGACCCGCCGCGGATCGCGAGCCGCGCCGGGTCGACCCGGCCGGTCTCGGCGAGAGTGCGCGCGGCGGCCAGGCAGTCGGCCACGTCGACGATCCCCCACGCCCCCCTGAGCTGCTCGCGGTACTCGCGGCCGTACCCGGTGGAGCCGCCGTAGTCGACGTCGACGACACCGAACCCGCGGCTGGTCCAGTACTGGACCCCGACCGACAGCACCGGTACCGCGGCACCGGTCGGCCCGCCGTGGATCACCACGAGCAGCGGCGGAAGCTCACCCTCGGGCGCGTCGTACGTGCCGAACGGCGGGTAGTAGAGCGCGTAGCCGGTGCGCGGGTTGCCCTCGGCGTCGCCGGAGAGGAACTGGATCGGCTCCGGCACCGAGATCGTCTCCGGGTGCAGGCCGAGATCACGCGGCGCCCGCAGGGTCTGCACCCCGGCAGCACCCGGCTCGCCCGTACCGGCCGGTGCGGGCACGACCCGGTGCACGCCGGGCTCGGCGGTCGGGCTCCCCGCGACGCAGACGACGGCGTGCGGGCCGTCCGGGCGCACCGACGCGACCACCGAGAACGGGGTGTCCAGCTCGGTGACCGTCCCGTCCAGCTCGCGGACGGCCAGCGCGTCGAAACCGTGCGACGACCGCGCGAACACCACCCGGCCGTCCTCCAGGAAGGTGTAGCGCGACCCCCCGAGCGCCCAGCCGGGCACGCCGATCTCGGCGTCGATCCGGATCATCGCCTCGATGTCCTGGCCGGGCATCCAGCGGTAGAGGTTCCACCAGCCGGTCCGGTCGGACAGGAACGTCAGGGACCCGTCGGGCTGCCACTGCGGTTCGGTGACCGACTCACCCGGCCCGCCCGCGACGTTCATGTCCACACCGGACGCCAGGTCGCGGACGGTGAGCTCGACGTCGTCCCACGGCATGGACGGGTGGTTCCAGGACAGCCAGGCCAGCGCGGCGCCGTCCGGGGAGATCCGGGGCGCGGCGACGAAGTCCGGCCCGGTGACCAGCACCTGCGGCGCGGACGGTGCGCGGGCGTCGAGCCGGACGATCTCGTTGACCACCTCGGTGGCCGGTGCCTGCTCGGACGGGTGGTGCTCGCGGACCGCGACCAGCCAGGAGCCGTCGCCGGCCACGTCGCCGTCGGCGTAGCGGTCCCCGCGCGGGACGGACGGTTCCGGGGTCAGTGCGACCGGATCGCGGCCGCGCTCCAGGCGGTACAGCCGCTGGTCGGACCACTCGACGTACCAGACGACGCCGGGGCTGCCGGCGTGCAGCCACCACGCGCCGCCGCCGTACTCGTGCACGGCGGTGCGCGCGTTCGCGCCCGCGGGCAGCAGGTCGGTGCGGGAGCCGTCGTCGGCCCGGCGGACCAGCTGGATCCGCCCGCCCTCGGTGGCCCGGCCCTCGGCCCAGACCACCCCGGTGTCCTCGGTTCTCGGTGCGCCGGCCGGCCGGACGTCGCCGAGGCGCACCGCAGCCGTCACCACCAGCTCGGACGTGACCGGTGTCGGCCAGGACCCGTACCCCGAGATCGTCACGCCGCCCACGCTAACGGACACGTCGCGCGCGCCACGTGTGATCCCGCCGGGCCCGGTGCGCCGGGGGTCAGCGCCGGGCCGCGACCGTCGCCCGCAGGAGCCGGACGGCCGCCGGGAGGGCCCCGGGGCGCACCACGGGCGCGATCCCCACGACCCCGCGCATCCCCCTCCACCAGCGCACCTGCCCGTCAGTACGCAGCACCCCGACCGCGGGCGTCCGGCAGGCGGCGACGTCGGCGGGCAGGTTCGGGTAGATCTCGGCGAGGCGTGGCTCGCGGCACGACCGCGCCCGGACCCGCACGGTCACGCAGCCGGGCAGCTCCCGCGCGATCCGTGAGCACGGCGCGCAACTCGCGTCGTGCACCACGACCAGCTCCCGGATCCGCGTGCGCGCCACACGGGCATCATCGCGCCAGCAGCGCACCGGCCAGTCGTGCGGGGTGCGCCAGCATCGGGTGGTGCGAGCCCGGGATCGCCTCGGGGACCGTCCCGCGCAGCCGCCGCGCGAGCATCGTCCGTACGAACGCCGACGGGAACAGCTTGTCGTCGCGGCACATCAGGTAGCGGGTGCGCACGTCCGGCCAGCCGTCGCGCGGCCACGGCTGCTCGAACGCGGTCGCGGACTGCTCGCGTTCGTGGCGCAGCGCCTCGTTCGCGGTCTGCTCCGGGACGTCGTGGAAGAACAGCGCCACGACGTCGTCGGGATCCCGGCCGTCCTTCGCGTCCTGCGCGGCGAGCGCCTCGGGGTGCCCGGTCGCCGCCCACCACTGCGCCGCGGACTCCCCCGGCGCCGGCACCATCGCCGTCACCAGCACCAGCTCGCGGACCGCGAGCCGGTCGCAGACCAGCGGTGCGGTGAACCCGCCGAACGAGTGCCCGACGACGACCAGGTCGTCCGGGTCGCCGTCGCCGGACTTCACCGCGTCCACGACGGCGTCGGCATAGTCCTCGAGGTGGGCCCCGTCGTCGTCGCAGGGCAGCTCGACCGCGACGGCGCGGTGGCCGCGCCCGGTCAGCTCCCACATGAGCGGGCCCCAGTACCAGGTGTCTGTCCCGGCCCCGGGGACCAGTGCGAACGTCGTCATGTCAGCTCCGACCTCTCCCGGCCCGCATTCTCATCGGTGCGCCGGCCCCGCCGGCCGGTACGGTCGCCTGACCCGCCCCTAGGAGATCCGATGAGCGACCCGACGAGCGATCCGACGCAGCCTGCGGCCGTCCCCGGCCCGGCCGAGCAGCCCGCCACCGACCACACCGGCTCCACCGACCACACCGGCTCCACCGACTACACCGACGACGGAGCACCGACGTTCGAGTTCGTCCGCGACCGGATCGAGGGCCGCGCCGCGACGGCGGCGGCCGCCGAGGAGCTCGCCGGCGGCGACGCCCGGGCCCGGGAGGCCTCGGACGCGTTCGACGACCGGGAGCGCCGAGCGGCGGACCGCCTCGAGGAGATCCGCCGCTCGATGGGGAACTGAGCAGCCGGCGTCAGGACCCCGGGCGCCGGAAGATCTTGTTCCCGAGCCAGACGAGCGGGTCGTACTTCCGGTCGACCGCCCGCTCCTTCATCGGGATCAGCGCGTTGTCGGTGATCTTGATGTGCTCGGGGCAGACCTCGGTGCAGCACTTGGTGATGTTGCAGAAGCCCAGGCCGTGCTCCTCCTGCGCTTCGGCCGCCCGGTTGCCGTGCGCGTCGAGCGGGTGCATGTCGAGCTCGGCCTGACGCATCAGGTAACGCGGGCCCGAGAACGACTCCTTGTTCTCCTCGTGGTCGCGCACCACGTGGCAGGTGTTCTGGCACAGGAAGCACTCGATGCACTTGCGGAACTCCTGGCTCCGCTCGACGTCGACCTGCTGCATCCGGTACTCCCCCGGCTCCACCCCTTCCGGCGGGTGGAAGGACGGGATCTCACGGGCCTTGGTGTAGTTGAACGACACGTCGCAGACCAGGTCCCGGATCACCGGGAAGGTCCGCATCGGCGTCACCGTGACGACCTCGTTCGGCTCGAACGTGTTCATCCGCGTCATGCACAGCAGGCGCGGCCTGCCGTTGATCTCCGCCGAGCAGGAGCCGCACTTGCCCGCCTTGCAGTTCCAGCGCACGGCCAGGTCGTTCGCCTCGGTGGCCTGCAGCCGGTGGATGATGTCGAGGACGACCTCGCCCTCGTTCACCTCGACCGCGTAGTCGACGAGCTCGCCCTTGGTGTCGTCCCCTCGCCAGACACGGAAGTGCTGGAGGTGGGTGTCCTTCTCGGTACTCGTCACTGCGATCCCTCCATCCGGTGTCCGCCCAGCTCCTCACCGGTGTAGTACTTCTTCAGTTCGTCGGACTCGAACAGGTCGAACAGGTCCGAGCGCATCGCGATCTGCTCCTGGCGGGTCAGCTCGATGCCGTCCTCACCCAGCGCGGTGCACACCAGCAGCAGGTGCCGCCAGTCGGAGTCCATCACCGGGTAGTCGTCGCGGGTGTGCCCACCGCGGGACTCCTGCCGCTCCAGTGCCGCCTTCGCGACGCACAGCGAGACCAGCAGCATGTTCCGCAGGTCCAGCGCGAGGTGCCAGCCCGGGTTGAACCGGCGGTGTCCCTCGACGGTCACCGTGCGGGTCCGGGTGGCGATGTCCTCGAGCTTCTTGAGGGCCATCTCCATCTCGTCTTCCTTGCGGATGATGCCGACGAGCTCGTGCATCGTCTTCTGCAGTTCCTGGTGCACGACGAACGGGTTCTCACCGCCGTCGGTGGCGGTGGAGAACGGCAGCAGTGCCCGGTCCAGCGCGGCCCGGACCTCGGACTCGACGACGGCCGGACGGCCCCGGTCGGCGTGCTGCGCGGCGTGCAGCCCGGCCCTGCGGCCGAACACCAGCAGGTCCGACAGCGAGTTGCCGCCGAGCCGGTTGGAGCCGTGCATGCCGCCGGCGACCTCACCGGCCGCGAACAGTCCCGGCACCCCCGACATCGCGGTGTCGGGCTCGACCTCGACCCCGCCCATCACGTAGTGGCAGGTGGGACCGACCTCCATCGGCTCGGCGGTGATGTCGACGTCGGCCAGCTCCTTGAACTGGTGGTGCATCGACGGCAGTCGCTTGAGGATCTCCTCCGCCTTGAGCCGGGTCGAGACGTCGAGGTAGACGCCGCCGTGCGGGGTGCCGCGCCCGGCCTTCACCTCGGAGTTGATCGCCCGGGCCACCTCGTCGCGGGGCAGCAGCTCCGGCGGGCGCCTGTTGTTGTCCGGATCGGTGTACCAGCGGTCGCCCTCCTCCTCGGAGGTGGCGTACTGGTCCCGGAACACGTCCGGGATGTAGTCGAACATGAACCGTTCGCCGTCGGAGTTGCGCAGCACCCCGCCGTCCCCGCGGACCGACTCGGTGACCAGGATGCCCTTCACCGACGGCGGCCAGACCATCCCCGTGGGGTGGAACTGCAGGAACTCCATGTTGATCAGCGACGCGCCTGCGCGCAGGGCCAGCGCGTGGCCGTCGCCGGTGTACTCCCAGGAGTTCGACGTCACCGAGTAGCTCTTCCCGACGCCCCCGGTGGCCAGCACGATGGCCGGCGCGTCGAAACGCACGAACCGGCCGTCGTTGCGGAAGTAGCCGAAGCAGCCCGAGATCGCGCCGTCGGTGGTGAACAGCTCGGTGATCGTGCACTCGTGGAAGACCCGGATCCGGGACTCGTAGTCGCCCGTCTCGGCGAAGTCCTCCTGCTGCAGCGAGACGACCTTCTGCTGCAGGGTGCGGATCAGCTCCAGGCCGGTGCGGTCGCCGACGTGCGCCAGCCGCGGGTAGGTGTGCCCGCCGAAGTTGCGCTGGCTGATCTTGCCCTCGGGCGTGCGGTCGAACAGCGCGCCGTAGGTCTCCAGCTCCCAGACCCGGTCCGGGGCCTCGGTGGCGTGCAGCTCGGCCATCCGCCAGTTGTTGAGGAACTTCCCGCCGCGCATCGTGTCGCGGAAGTGGACCTGCCAGTTGTCGTTCGGGTTGGCGTTGCCCATCGACGCCGCGCAGCCGCCCTCGGCCATCACGGTGTGCGCCTTGCCGAACAGCGACTTGGAGATGATCGCGGTGCGCTTGCCCTGCAGCCGCGCCTCGATCGCCGCGCGGAGCCCGGCCCCACCGGCACCGATGACGACGACGTCGTAGGTGTGCTGCTCGATCTCTTCTTCGGTCATTGTCGAATTCACCCCACGATCCGCAGGTCGGAGATCCACCCGGCCGCGACGGCCATGACATAGAAGTCGGTGATGGCCAGGCTGGCCAGCGTCGCCCAGGCGTACTGACTGTGCCGGGTGTTCAACCTCGACACGAAGGTCCACATCTTGTAGCGGACCGGATGGCGGGAGAAGTGGTTGAGCCGGCCGCCGACGACGCTGCGGCACGAGTGGCAGGACACCGTGTAGCCCCAGAGCAGGACCACGTTCGCCACCAGGATGATGTTGCCCAGCCCGAGCCCGAATCCGCCGTCGGGCTTGGCGAACGCGAGCACCGCGTCATAGGTGTTGATCAGCGTGATGATTCCGGCGATGTAGAAGAAGTACCGGTGCGCGTTCTGCAGCAGCAGCGGGAAGCGGGTCTCCCCCGTGTACTTCGCGTGCGGCTCGGTGACCGCGCATGCCGGCGGCGACAACCAGAACGCCCGGTAGTAGGCCTTCCGGTAGTAGTAGCAGGTCAGCCGGAACAGCAGCAGGAACGGCAGCGAGACCGCGGCGTAGGGCAGCCACCAGACGTCGGGCAGGAACCGCCCGAAGTGCGCGGCGCTCTCGACGCAGCCGACGGAGACGCACGGCGAGTAGAACGGCGTCAGGTAGCCGTAGTCGGCGACGTAGTAGTACTCCTGCATGAACGCCCGGACCGTCGCGTACGCGACCCAGGCGACGAACGCGACGAACGTCGCCAGCGGTGGGAGCCACCATCGGTCGGTGCGCAGTGTTCGGGCGGCGATCGTGGCCCGGCCTGCGCCGGTCCGGCCGCTGGTGTCAGTGGTGGATGACACGCGCGGGAGCTCCTGTCGTCTCACCGGCACCGCGGCCCGGTGCGGGCCCGGACACGGCGCCGTGTCTCGATACTGCTGTCGCCGCGCGGGAGCGGCGTCGGGAGAGCGTACGATGCACATCACATGTGACGTGCGCAGGCATGGGCATCCGCGGCCGTATCGAGACACGACTCACATCCGTCACCGGTCGTCGACCACGAATGCGCGTAGCGTGACCTCGGCGGACGGGTTCCGGCGGGCCGGTGACGTCACCGGAACCGCAGGTCGCCGTGGACGGCGGGGCACCGCGTTCCGACGAGGCCCCGCACGAGTCCGACGTCACTGGATGGCCGGTCCGGGTGAGCCGAGGGCCCCGACCGGCCGAGTTGGTGCCCTGAGCAGGAAATAGAATGCTCGCGGTGTCCCACCCCCACTCGGGAAGGAACGTGAGCAGGGCTGATGCACGACAAGCTGGAACCGATCTACGAGCGGGTGCTTGCCCGCAACCCCGGTGAAGCGGAGTTCCACCAGGCAGTCCGGGAGGTGCTCGAGAGCATCGGACCAGCCGTCGACAAGCACCCCGAGTACGCGCAGGCGCGCATAGTCGAGCGGATCTGCGAGCCCGAGCGCCAGGTGATCTTCCGGGTGCCGTGGGAGGACGACAGCGGCGACATCCACATCAACCGCGGGTTCCGGGTCGAGTTCAACAGCGCCCTGGGCCCGTACAAGGGCGGCCTGCGCTTCAACCCCTCGGTGCTGCTGGGCACGGTCAAGTTCCTCGGGTTCGAGCAGGTGTTCAAGAACGCCCTCACCGGGCTGCCGATCGGTGGCGGCAAGGGTGGGTCGGACTTCGACCCGCGCGGGCGCTCGGACCGCGAGGTCATGCGGTTCTGCCAGAGCTTCATGCTCGAGCTGTACCGGCACATCGGCGAGTACACCGACGTCCCGGCCGGCGACATGGGCGTCGGGTCGCGGGAGATCGGCTACCTGTTCGGGCAGTACAAGCGGATCACCAACCGGTACGAGTCCGCGGTGCTGACCGGCAAGGACCTCGTCTACGGCGGCGCCCAGGTCCGCCGGGAGGCCACCGGCTACGGCTGCACGTACTTCGTCGAGCAGGTCCTGAAGTCGCGGGGCGACTCGTTCGAGGGCAAGGACGTCGTGGTCTCCGGATCCGGCAACGTGGCGCTCTACACCATCGAGAAGGTGCACCAGCTCGGTGGCCGGGTGGTCGCCGCGTCGGACTCCAGCGGGTTCATCCACGACCCCAAGGGCATCGACCTCGAGCTCCTCAAGGAGATCAAGGAGGTCCGCCGCGAGCGGATCAGCACCTACGCCGACACGGTGCCGCACGCCGAGCTGGTCTCCGACCGGTCGATCTGGGAGGTCCCCTGCCAGGTCGCACTCCCGTCGGCCACCCAGAACGAGCTCGACGCCGACGGCGCGGCCGCACTGGCCCGCAATGGCTGCCTGGTCGTCGGCGAGGGCGCCAACATGCCGACCACCCCGGGGGCCGTGAAGGTGTTCCAGGAAGCCGGCGTGCTCTTCGCGCCCGGCAAGGCGGCGAACGCCGGTGGCGTCGCGGCCTCGGCTCTGGAGATGCAGCAGAACGCCTCGCGTGACTCCTGGAGCTTCGCCTACTCGGAGAACCGGCTGCGCGAGATCATGATCGACGTGCACGACCGGTGCCACGCCACCGCCGAGGAGTACGGCCGTCCGGGCGACTACGTCGCGGGGGCCAACATCGCCGGCTACGCGCGGGTGGCCGAGGCGATGCTGGCGCTCGGCCTGGTCTGAGGCCTGCTCCGGCCCGCACACACGACGAGGCCGGCCCGCCCCGGGGAGGGGGCGGGCCGGCCTCGTGTCGTTGCGGGGGTCAGGACTTCTTCTTGCCGCCCACCGTGGCCGCGAGGTAGTCGCGGTTGAGCTGGGAGATCACGTCGAGCGGGATCTCCTTCGGGCAGGCGGTGGCGCAGGCGCCGGTGTTGGTGCAGCCGCCGAAGCCGGCGTCCTCGTGGGTCTGCACCATGTTGACGACGCGCTCGTAGCGCTCCGGCTGGCCCTGCGGCAGCTCGCCGAGGTGGGTCAGCTTCGCCCCCAGGAACAGCGACGCCGAGCCGTTCGGGCAGGCCGCCACGCAGGCACCGCAGCCGATGCAGTTCGCGGCCGCGAACGCGCGGTCGGCCTGCGCCTTCGGCACGGCGTTGGCGTTCGCCTCCGGAGCCGAACCGGTGTTGACCGAGACGTAGCCGCCGGACTGGATCACCTTGTCGAACGCGCCGCGGTCGACGACCAGGTCCTTGATCACCGGGAAGGCGCCGGACCGGAACGGCTCGACGACGATGGTGTCGCCGTCGGAGTAGTGCCGCATGTGCAGCTGGCAGGTGGTCGTCGCCCGCTGCGGACCGTGCGGCTGACCGTCGATGACCATGCTGCAGGTACCGCAGATGCCTTCACGGCAGTCGTGGTCGAACGCGACCGGCTCCTCGCCGGCCAGGATCAGCCTCTCGTTGAGCACGTCGAGCATCTCGAGGAACGACATGTCCTCGTCGGCCTCGACGTCGTAGGTGGCCAGGCGGCCCTTGTCGATGGCGTCGCGCTGGCGCCAGACCTTCAGGGTGAGTTTCACGTCTGCTCGCCTTACTTGTAGCTGCGCTGGGTCGGGTGCACGTATTCGAAGACGAGCTCCTCCTTGTGCAGGACGGGTGCCTGCCCGCGGCCGGTGTACTCCCAGGCCGAGGTGAAGGAGAAGTTCTCGTCGTCGCGCTGTGCCTCGCCTTCCTCGGTCTGGCTCTCGCCACGGAAGTGGCCACCGCAGGACTCGCGACGCACCAGCGCGTCCAGGCACATGAGCTCACCGAGCTCGAGGAAGTCGGCCACCCGGCCGGCCTTCTCCAGGCTCTGGTTCAGCTCCGCGCCGGTGCCGGGCACCTTGACGTTGCTCCAGAACTCGCGGCGCAGCTCCGGGATCCGGTCCAGCGCCTTGCGCAGGCCCTCCTCGGTCCGCTCCATGCCGCAGTAGTCCCACATGATCTGGCCGAGCTCACGGTGGAACGAGTCCACCGTGCGGGTCCCGTTGATCGACAGGAGCTGGTCGATCCGGTCGGTCACCGACTTCACGGCCTCCACGACCTCGGGCGCATCCTCCGGGATGTCGTCGAGGTTGTGCTTGGCGATGTAGTCACCGATGGTCACCGGCAGGACGAAGTAGCCGTCGGCCAGGCCCTGCATCAGCGCCGAGGCGCCGAGCCGGTTCGCACCGTGGTCGGAGAAGTTCGCCTCGCCACCGATGTACAGACCGGGGACCGTCGACTGCAGGTCGTAGTCGACCCACAGACCGCCCATCGTGTAGTGCACGGCGGGGTAGATCCGCATCGGGACCTCGTACGGGTTCTCCCCCGTGATCCGCTCGTACATCTCGAACAGGTTGCCGTACTTGGCCTCGACGGCCTTGCGGCCGAGCCGCTGGATGGCGTCGTCGAAGTCCAGGTAGACGCCCAGGCCACCGGGGCCGACGCCGCGCTCCTCGTCGCAGACCTCCTTGGCGGCCCGGGACGCGATGTCGCGGGGCACCAGATTGCCGAACGCCGGGTACTTGCGCTCGAGGAAGTAGTCCCGCTCGTCCTCCGGGATCGCCTTCGGGCCACGGTCGTCGCCGAGCTTCTTCGGGACCCAGACGCGACCGTCGTTGCGCAGCGACTCCGACATCAGGGTCAGCTTCGACTGGTGGTCACCGGAGACCGGGATGCAGGTCGGGTGGATCTGGGTGAAGCACGGGTTCGCGAACAGCGCGCCCTTGCGGTGCGCCCGCCAACCGGCGGTCACGTTGCAGCCCTTGGCGTTCGTCGACAGGTAGAAGACGTTGCCGTAGCCACCGGAGGCCAGCACCACCGCGTCCGCGGTGTGCACCTCGATCTCCCCGGTGACCATGTCGCGGGCCACGATGCCGCGGGCCCGGCCCTCGACGACGATCAGCTCCAGCATCTCGTGCCG
Organism: Pseudonocardia parietis; assembly: GCF_017876315.1. GTDB lineage: Bacteria > Actinomycetota > Actinomycetes > Mycobacteriales > Pseudonocardiaceae > Pseudonocardia > Pseudonocardia parietis. The sequence goes on from NZ_JAGINU010000001.1 coordinate 5,988,923, forward strand.
GGTGAACATCTCGACGGTGCCGGCCTCCACCTGGCGCTCCAGGGCCTGGTAGGCGCCGAGCAGCAGCTGCTGGCCGGTCTGGCCGCGGGCGTAGAAGGTCCGGGAGACCTGCACACCACCGAACGAGCGGGTGTCGAGCAGGCCGCCGTAGTCACGGGCGAACGGGACGCCCTGCGCGACGCACTGGTCGATGATGTTCCGGCTGATCTCGGCGAGCCGGTGCACGTTCGACTCGCGGGCGCGGAAGTCGCCGCCCTTCACTGTGTCGTAGAACAGCCGGTAGACGCTGTCGCCGTCGTTGCGGTAGTTCTTCGCCGCGTTGATGCCGCCCTGGGCGGCGATCGAGTGCGCCCGGCGCGGGCTGTCCTGGTAGCAGAACGTCTTGACCTGGTAGCCGGCCTCGCCGAGCGTGGCGGACGCGGCGCCACCGGCCAGACCGGAACCGACGACGATGATCTTCTTCGTCCGCTTGTTGGCCGGGTTCACCAGCTTCACGCCGAAGCGGCGGCGCTCCCAGCGCGTCTCGATCGGGCCGGACGGGACGGCCTTGTCGACGACCGGCTCACCGGTCGCGTAGTCGCTATAGCTCACGTGGTGGGTAGAGGCGTCAGTCATGGGTCAGACCACTCCGAACGTGACGGCGAGGGGCACCGAGATGAACCCGAGGGTCAGGACGACGGCGAACACCGTCGACACCAGCTTGATGGTGCGCTCACGGCTGTTGCTGGACCACCCGAGGGTCTGGATCCCGGAGAAGATGCCGTGCTGGACGTGGAAGCCCAGCGCGACGACGGCCAGCACGTAGAACAGGGTCACGTACCAGCGATCGAGGGCGAAGCCGGCGGCGATGTTGTCGTAGACCTCGAGGTGGACACCGTTCGGGTTGGCGACACCGAAGGTCAGGTCCAGCAGGTGGTAGATCACGAACAGCGCGATGATCACGCCGCCCCAGCGCATGGTGCGAGCCGCGTAGCTGCCCTTGACCTTGTACGAACCGCCCGCGTACTTGATCGGGCGGGCCCGGCGAGCGCGCAGGGTCAGCACCGTGGCCGCCCAGATGTGCGCGATCACCGACACCAGCAGGACGACCCGGACGATCCACAGCATGCCCCCCTGGGGCAGCGCGGGCTCGAGGATGGTGCGCAGCCATGCCGCGTACTGGTCGATCGACTCGGGACCGAAGAAGATCTTCAAGTTCCCGATCATGTGCAGGACGACGTAGAGCAGCAGGAAGACGCCGCTCACCGCCATCACGAATTTCAGCAGCGCACTGGGCGTGCGTGGGCGCCGGGGCTCGGCGCCGCCCGCCCGGGACTTCTCGGACATGGTGACCACGAAGCCTAGTGGACATACCAAGCAGCGGGACCGTCCAATGCATCGAGCGGTCAACTGTCATAGCTCTACGCTATGACGGTGACACTCCAGCAGCTCATGTACTTCGTTGCCGTGGCCGACGTGCGCAGCTTCACTCGTGCGGCGGACCAGGTGGGTGTTACCCAGCCCACACTCAGCCGGGCGCTGCGGACCCTGGAGAACGAGCTGGGCACCCCCTTGATCAACCGCGGGTCGGTGCTGACCTTGACCCCGGCCGGTGAGGCGGTGCTCCCGCTGGCCCAACGCATGATCGCCGACTCGGACATGGTCCGCACGACGGTCGCCGAGATGGTCGGGTTGCGCAGCGGGCGGGTGCGGGTGGGTGCGACGCCGTCGCTGTGCATCGGAGTGCTGTCGGACGTGCTGCGGGTGTTCCACGCCCGGCACCCGGGGATCGGGGTGGAGCTCGTCGAGGACGGGGCGCAGCCGTTGGAGACCGCGGTGGTGCGCAACGAGCTCGACGTCGCCCTGGTGATCGTGCCGCCGGACGGTGTCGACCCGGCCCTGCACTCCGCTCCCCTGCTGCGCGAACGGCTCTCGGTCGCGTCCCCGCGGGCCCGGCAACCGCTGAACCCCCGCAACTCGATCTCGGTGGCCGACCTGGCCCGGCACGACCTGGTGATGGTGCGCAAGGGCTACGACCTGCGCGAGGTGACCCTGCGGGCCTACGACGAGGCCGGGGTGACGCCGCGGATCGCGGTGGAGGGCGGCCAGATGGACGCCGTGCTGCGGATGGTGGAGGCGGGGACCGGCGTCGCGGTGGTGCCGGACCTGGTGTTCATCGGCAGGCCGCGGCTGCGCCGCACCGTGCTGACCCCCGCCCTGTACCGGACCGTGGCCCTCGCCCGCCGCGCCGACATCGCCCCGACACCCGCGGTGATCGCCTTCGCCGACATCCTGCTGGAGTACATGGCCGACACCTCCGCCTCCCTACGCGCCGGGACGAGCGACGTGCAGGTGCTCCACCGCCACCGCAGCGGCCGGGAACTACTGGGCTGACGGAGCCCGCCGGCCCGCCCACCCGCCGGTGCGCGCCGGTTCGACCTCGCACCCGCCGGTTTCGACCTCGCAGCTGCCGGTTCGACCTCGCACAGCCGGCAGCGGCTGCGAGGTACGCAGGTGCCCTGCGAGGTCGCGCTCGGTGTGCGGGGTCAGTCCTCGGGCGGAGTCTCGCCGAGTTCCTCGGCGTCCGCGCCGGCAGCGGCGATCTCGTCCTTGACGACGCCGTACGCGACGCCGGCGCCGTAGCCCTTGCGGGCGAGCATCCCGACCAGCTTGCGCGCGGTGGCCTGTCGCTCCTCCCGGGTGCCGATCGGCAGGCTGCGCAGCCGCTTCGCGACGAGATCGCGGGCGCGCTCGCGCTCGGACTCGTCGTCGATCTCGGTGAGTGCCTCGTCGGCGATCTCCCGGTCGACGCCCTTGCGATGCAGCTCCAGTGCGATCGCCCGCTTTCCGAGCCCGCGGTAGCGGTGCCGGGAGCGGACCCACTGGTCGGCGAACGCCTTGTCGTCGATCAGGCCGACCTCGTCGAACCGGGCGAGGACACGGTCCGCGATCTCGTCCGGGATCTCCTTGCGTCGCAGAGCGTCGCCGAGCTCCTTGACGGTGCGCGCGCGGTCGGTGAGCAGGCGCAGGCAGATCTCCTTCGCCCGCGCCTCCTGTTCCGCGGGGGTCCGCTCGGGCTCCGGGTCCGAGCTCCCGCGACCTCCGCCGCGCCGGCCCCCGCGCCTCGCCTCTCGCGGTTCCTGTCCAGGGCCGGACGTACGTCCACGACCCCGACGCTCACGGCCCCGGGCGACACCCCCGACTTCGCCACCGGGCTCTCCACCGGTATCACCGCCGGAGTCGCGCCGCGGACCCCGAGCGGCCGTGCCGGAGCGGGCTCGCCGGCCGGAGAGCTCGTCGAACGAGACAGCGCGGGCGGGCTCCGCTTCCTCCGGCAGGTCACAGTCCCCGGCCGGTTCCTCGAACGTGGCGACCCGTGGACCGGTGCCGGGCTCGGCCCCGGCATCGTCCGGCCAGATCCCGTCCGACCAGGCGCTGTCGGCCCAGCTCCCGGGCTCCACGTCCGCGACGCCTCCCGCGCCGCCGTCCGCGGTGGTCGTGCCGCCGTCGCCCGCGGTGGTCGTGCCGTCGTCCGCGGTGGCGGCGCCGCCGTCATCCGCGGTGATGCCACCACGGCCCACGGTGATGCCGCCGTCGTCCGCGGCGCCGACCGGACGAGGGTCGCCGAACAGGTCGTCCAGCGAGACGGCGCGGGGTTCAGATGACTCCGCGCCGTCCCCGTCGGACGTGCTCGGGGCGCCGCTGTGCGGGGCGGCCACGCTCAGAAGTCGACCGGAGCCGGCAGGGGCTCGACCGACGCGGAGTCCTCGGCGTCGACGACCGGGCCGATGCCGAGCTTCTCCTTGATCCGCTTCTCGACCTCCGTGGCGACGTCCGGGTTCTCCTTGAGGAACTTGCGGGCGTTCTCCTTGCCCTGCCCCATCTGGTCGCCCTCGTAGGTGTACCAGGCACCCGACTTACGGATGATCCCCTGCTCGACGCCCACGTCGATCAGCGAACCCTCCTTGCTGATCCCGACCCCGTAGAGCACGTCGAACTCGGCCTGCTTGAACGGCGGGGCCACCTTGTTCTTCACGACCTTGACCCGGGTCCGGCTGCCGACCATGTCGGTACCGTCCTTCAGGGTCTCGATCCGGCGGATGTCCATCCGCACCGAGGCGTAGAACTTCAGCGCCTTGCCACCGGTCGTGGTCTCCGGGGACCCGAACATCACGCCGATCTTCTCGCGCAGCTGGTTGATGAAGATCATCGTGGTGCCCGAGGTGCTCAGTGCGCCGGTGATCTTCCGCAGCGCCTGGCTCATCAGCCGGGCCTGCAGGCCGACGTGGCTGTCGCCCATCTCGCCCTCGATCTCGGCGCGCGGCACGAGCGCCGCCACCGAGTCGATCACGATGATGTCCAGCGCGCCGGAGCGGATCAGCATGTCCGCGATCTCCAGCGCCTGCTCGCCGGTGTCCGGCTGGGAGACCAGCAGGTCGTCGGTGTTCACCCCGAGCGCCTTGGCGTACTCCGGGTCGAGCGCGTGCTCGGCGTCGATGAACGCGGCCACACCACCGGCGGCCTGCGCGCTCGCCACGGCGTGCAGCGCGACCGTGGTCTTACCGCTGGACTCCGGGCCGTAGATCTCGATGACGCGCCCGCGCGGGATGCCGCCGACGCCGAGCGCCACGTCGAGCGCGATGGAGCCGGTGGAGATGGCACTGACCGGGGTGCGGGTCTGGTCGCCCAGGCGCATCACCGATCCCTTGCCGTGGTTCTTCTCGATCTGGGCGAGGGCGAGTTCGAGCGCCTTCTCGCGGTCCGGAGTTGACATCTCTTGATTCCTCGCTGGTCGGCGATCGGTGTCTGCTGTCTTTCGGGGGGGCACACCACAACGGTATGGGGTACCCCCGACAGTTTCGGTGGCCGGATCAGTGCCTGTGGACAACTCGCCGCGTCGTGCGGCATCGCGTCCTGAGGAGACCATAGACGAACACGCGTTCGAGTCGACACCGCACACGCCGACCGGGCGCCCCGGGGAGCCGAACGGTCCCCCGAGGTCGCGGTTCCCGAGGTCAACGGCGCGCGGGAGGCACCTCGTAGGCCTCGCACACCGCACGCCAGATCCGTCGCAGGTCCGTGCCGGACTCGATCGCTCGCTCGACGGTCTGCCCGCCCAGTTCGGCGAAGACGTGGTCGCGCGCCAGCGACGCCGCCCGCACCGACCCGAACTCGCCCTCCATCAGCTGGCGGAAGTGGCTCAATCGCACGCCGCGAGGGTAGACCTCCACCGTTGTCCGCGGCTCACGCCCACGACCGCCCGTTCGTCGGTACGATGGGAGATATGTCCGAACTGCTGGCCGCCGCCCCCGTCGATGTCGCCGACGAGGTCCTCGCGACCACCGGGATCGGATCGCCGCTCGCCTGGCAGATCGTCTCGCTGCTGGCATTGCTCTCGGCTCTGGTCGTGCTGGTGCGCTGGTGGTACCACCAGCGCAAGCGCTGACCGTCGTTCAGGCGGTCGGGGGTGCTGCCGACCCGGCCGGGAGCCGGCCGCCGGCCCGCAGCGTCACCAGCAGGAACGGCGCGGTGACGACCACCGCGACGATCCCGAGCACGGCGTAGGACGCGACCGTCACCAGCACCCCGGCCACGATGCCCGCCGCCGCGCCGCCGAGGTTCATCGCCACGTCCACCGCTCCCTGCACCCGCGGCCGCTCTGCCACCGGCACCGAGGCCGTCAGCAGCGCTGATCCGCCCACCAGCGCAGCCGACCAGCCCAGCCCGAGCAGGATAAGCGCACACGTGAGCAGTGCGGTCGCGGTCGGCGCGGCCAGTGCGCAGAGCACCCCGGCGACGGTGAGCAGCACCGCGGCGCACGCCAGCACCCGTTCCGCACCCAGCCGGTCGGACAGCCGGCCGAAGACCGGGCTCAGCGCGTACATCCCGGCGATGTGCAGGCTGATCACCAGCCCGACCACGGTCAGTGCCGCTCCGCCGTGGTCCATGTGCACCGGTGTCATCGACATCAGCCCGACCATCACGGCGTGCCCGACGACGATCCCGGCGGCGCCGACGAGTGCCGGCCGGGACCCGCGCAGCACCGCCCACGGCCGCGTCGTCCCTCCGTCCGGGGTCGCCCCCGGCGTGGCCGCCGCCGCCCGTGCGCGGGCCCGGACCAGCGGATCCGGCCGCAGCCCGGCCCAGCTGACCAGGGCCGCGGCGGCGAAGGCGGCCGCGCACAGCAGGTACGGGCCGGTCGCCGGATCGAGCCCCAGCCGGATCGCGACGAACTGCAGCGGCCCCAGCAGGTTCGGCCCGGCCACCGCACCCACGGTCGTCGCCCACACCACCAGCGCCAGCGCGCGCCCGGCCCGGTTCGGCGCCGCCAGATCGGTCGCGGCGTACCGGGCGGCCAGGCCGACCGCCGTCCCCGAGCCGACCAGCAGCAGCGCCACCAGCAACGCGGGTGCACTGCCCGCCTCGGTCGCGAGCACGGCACCGACGGCACCGGCGAATGCGATCAGGTAGCCACCGGCCAGTGCGGGACGGCGACCGCGGCGCTGGGCCACCCGGGCGACGACGGCGGCCGCCCCGGCCGCGCCCAGCACGATGGCGGTCGACGCCGCGCCGCCCACCGAGGGCGAGCCGGACAGCCGGGCCGCGACCAGCGAACTGGCCGCGACCGAGGTCGCCATCGCCGTCCCGCCGAACACCTGCCCGGCGGCGAGGACGACGAGCAGACGGGGTTGGGCGGGATCCTGCCGGTGCGGCGCCTCGGTCACGCCCGGATGCTGCCCCGCCGGGGCCGGGGGCACCAGCGCGTTACGCTGCCGAACCGATCACGAAGGAGGACCGATGGCGAGCAAGGAGAACCAGGTCGGCATCGAGGACGCCTACCGTCTGGTGTCCGAGGTCCTCGAGGGGGCGGTCCGCGAGACGCTCGCCTCCCCGGGACCGGAGCCCGCCCGCTTCGCCGTCAGGGAGCTGACCGCCGTCGACGACGGGCTTCCCGAGGACGCCACCCCGCCGGGCTGGTCGCTGGCGTTCCTGGTGCTCGCGGACTGGTACGACGCCGCCCGCACGGCCCTGGCCGACACCGACGACCGGGCCGATCGGGCGCTGGCCTGGATCGCCGAGAACATGGGGAAGCGCTTCGCCGCCCGTGCCCGCTACACGGTCACGCCGCTGGTGGATCCCGCGAACGCCCGGGAGACCTCGCTGTACGTCGAGGCGCTCGGTGACGACTTCCTGCCCACCATGGTCTGGACCGTGGCCGGGCTGGTCGCCGCATTCCCGGCCGACGATCCGGCCGAGATCTGGCCGCGGATCCGCGCCGACGAGGCCCGCACCGGGACCTGACGCCGCCCGCCGACGCGAAACTGTCGGTGCCCGGCCGCATGATGGGCGACGTGAGCGCACTCGACGGCTTCTCGCCCGCCACCCGCCAGTGGTTCGAGGGCGCCTTCGCCGCGCCCACCACAGCGCAGGAAGGCGCCTGGACGGCTGCGCAGCGCGGGCAGAACGCCCTCGTCGTGGCCCCGACCGGCTCCGGCAAGACGCTGGCCGCGTTCCTGTGGGCCCTCGACCGGCTGGCGGCCGAACCGGTCCCCGCGGAGCCGAAGCACCGGTGCCGGGTCCTCTACGTCTCCCCGCTCAAGGCTCTCGCCGTCGACGTGCAGCGCAACCTTCGCTCCCCGCTCACCGGGATTCGGCAGGCCGCACAGCGGCTCGGGGCCCCGCCGCCCGACATCACCGTCGGGATGCGCACCGGCGACACCCCGGCCGACGAGCGCCGGCAGTTCCAGCGCACCCCGCCGGACGTCCTGGTGACGACCCCGGAGTCGCTGTTCCTGCTGCTCACCTCGGCCGCACGGGAGTCGCTGCGCGGGGTGTCGACCGTGATCCTGGACGAGGTGCACGCGGTCGCCGGCACCAAGCGCGGCGCGCACCTGGCGCTGTCACTCGAGCGCCTGGAGGAGATCACCCGGATATCGCCGCAGCGCATCGGTCTGTCCGCGACCGTCCGCCCGGTCGACGAGGTGTCCACGTTCCTGTCCGGGACCCGGCCGGTGGAGGTCGTGGCGCCGAGCACACCGAAGACGATCCGGGTCGAGGTGCAGGTCCCGGTACCGGATCTCGCCGCGCTGGACGAGCGCCCCGCGCCGGGCAGTACCGACGAGGAGGTCGTCGGGTCGGCCGCGGGCACCGCGCGGAGACCCTCGATCTGGCCGGCGGTCGAGGAGCGGCTCCTCGGGCTGGTCCGCGAGCACCGCTCGACGATCGTGTTCGCCAACTCGCGGCGGCTCGCGGAGCGGCTGACCTCCCGGCTCAACGAGCTGGCCGCCGAGCAGGAGGAGGCCCGGGAGCTCGACGACACCGGCGACGTCCCCGGCGGTCCGGGTGCCGAGTTCCCGGCCGAGGCCGTCGGCCAGTCCGGGATCGGCGGCGGGGCGCCGGCGTCGGTCGCCAAGGCGCACCACGGCTCGATGTCCCGCGACCAGCGCACCCTCGTCGAGGAGGAGCTGAAGTCCGGGCTCCTGCCCTGCGTGGTCGCCACGTCCAGCCTGGAGCTCGGCATCGACATGGGCGCGGTCGACCTGGTGGTGCAGGTCGAGGCACCGCCGTCGGTCGCGTCCGGGCTGCAGCGGGTCGGCCGCGCCGGGCACCAGGTGGGCGCGGTGTCCGAAGGTGTCGTGTTCCCCAAGTTCCGCGGCGACCTGGTGTCCTGCGCGGTGGTCGCCGAGCGGATGACGTCCGGTGCGATCGAGTCGACCCGGTATCCGCGCAACCCGCTCGACGTACTCGCCCAGCAGATCGTCGCCATGGTCGCGATGGAGCCGTGGCAGCTGCCCGACCTCGCCGCCGCCGTGCGGCGGGCCGCACCGTTCGCCGCGCTGCCGGACTCCGCGCTGCACTCGGTGCTCGACATGCTCGCCGGGCGGTACCCGTCGGAGGAGTTCGGCGAGCTCCGCGCCCGGATCACCTGGGACCGGGTCACCGACGAGCTCCGCGGCCGGCCCGGCGCGCAGCGGCTCGCGGTGACCTCCGGTGGGACGATCCCGGACCGCGGCCTGTTCACGGTGATGACCCCGGGCGGCGCCGACGGCGCGGGTTCACGGGTGGGCGAGCTCGACGAGGAGATGGTCTACGAGTCCCGGGTCGGCGACACGTTCCTGCTGGGTACGTCGTCGTGGCGGGTCGAGGACATCACGCACGACCGCGTCATCGTCACCCCGGCGCCCGGGGTGCCCGCCCGGATGCCGTTCTGGAAGGGCGAGTCGATCGGACGGCCGCTCGAGCTGGGCCGGGCGGTCGGCGCGTTCGTGCGGGAGATGTCCGGGCTCGCCGAGGGCGCCGCCCGGGAGCGGGCCTCGGCCGCCGGGCTCGACGAGTGGGCCTGCGACAACCTGCTCTCCTACCTGCGCGAGCAGCGCGAGGCGACCCGGCAGGTCCCCAGCGACCGCACGATCCTGGTGGAACGCTTCCGCGACGAGCTGGGTGACTGGCGCCTGGTGGTGCACTCACCGTTCGGTGCACAGGTGAACGGCCCGTGGGCGCTCGCGATCGCCGCCCGGATGCGAGAACGGCGCGGGGTCGAGGTGAGCGCGTCCGGCGCCGACGACGGGATCGTGCTCCGGCTCCCGGACGCCGTCGACGACTCCGGCTCCGAGGTGGTCCCGACCGCGGAGGACGTGCTGCTCGACCCGGGTGAGATCGAGCAGATCGTCGTCGCGGAGCTGGGGAACTCCGCGCTCTACGCGTCCCGGTTCCGGGAGTGCGCGGCGCGGGCGCTGCTGCTCCCCCGCCGCGACCCGCGACGGCGCAGCCCGCTGTGGCAGCAGCGGCAGCGATCGGCACAGCTGCTGGGCGTGGCCGGGAAGTTCGAGCAGTTCCCGATCACGCTCGAGGCGATGCGGGAGTGCGTGCAGGACGTCTACGACCTGCCCGGTCTGCGTGAGCTGATGGGCGATGTCGGGTCGCGGAAGGTGAAGGTCGCGGAGGTCGAGACGCCGCAGCCCTCGCCGTTCGCGCGCAGCCTGCTGTTCGGCTACGTCGGGATGTTCCTCTACGAGGCCGACGCACCACTGGCCGAGCGCCGGGCCGCGGCGCTGTCGCTGGACTCCACACTGCTGGCAGAGCTGCTCGGCTCGGAGGCGATCCGCGAGCTGCTCGACCCCGAGGTACTGGCCGAGGTCGAGGCACAGCTGCAGCGCACCGACCCGGACCGGCACGCCCGTGACATCGAGGGTGCCGCCGACCTGCTCCGGTTCGTCGGCGACCTCTCCGAGATCGACGGCCGGGCCCGCGGCATCGACCCCGCCTGGTTCGCCGAGCTGGAACGCACCCGGCGTGCCCTGCGGGTGCGGATCGCCGGGCAGGAGCGGTTCGTCGCCGTCGAGGACGCCGGCCGCATCCGGGACGCCCTCGGCACAGCGCTGCCGGTCGGCGTGCCGGAGGCGTTCACCGAGCCGGTGCCGGACCCGCTGGGCGATCTGGTGTTGCGCCATGCCCGCACGCACGGGCCCTTCACCGCCGCCGAGTGCGCCACCCGGTTCGGGCTGGGTGTCGCCGTGGTCGCCGGGGTGCTGGACCGGCTCACCGGGACCGGGCGGCTGGTCAAGGGCGAGCTGCGCCCGCAGGCGCTGGTGCCGGCCGGAACCCGCAACGAGATCGAGTACTGCGACACCGAGGTGCTGCGCAGGCTTCGGCGTGCGTCGCTGGCGAAGCTGCGGCACGAGGTCGAGCCGGTCGAGCAGCGTGCCCTGGGCCGGTTCCTGCCCGCCTGGCAGGGCGTGCAGGTGCATCCGGGCTCCGATCGCCGGGGGCGGGTGCGGCGCGCGCCGGGCGCCGAGGACGTTCTCGGCGTCGTCGAGCAGCTCGCCGGGGCGCCGTTGCCCGCGAGCGCGGTCGAGTCGCTGATCCTGCCCGCCCGGCTCCCCGGCTACAGCCCGGCGTTGCTGGACGAGCTGACCGCGGCCGGTGAGGTCACCTGGGCCGGGTGCGGCGCGCTCGCCGGGCAGGACGGTTGGCTGGCGCTCGCGCCCGCCGACGTCGCGGATCTGCTGCTGCCCGCGCCCGATCTGGACACCGCGGGTACGCCGCTGCACACCGCGGTGCTCGCCGCGCTCGGCCTGGCCGACCCGGCCGCGCTGACCGATCCGGACCTCGCGGCGGAGCAGGCGGACGGTGCGCTGTTCTTCCGCGAGCTCGCCACCCGGGCCGGGCTGACGCTCAAGGAGCAGGACGAACCCGCCCCGTCCGACGACGACGTCGTCGCCGCGATCTGGGACCTGGTCTGGGCCGGGGCCCTGACCAACGACACGCTCGGCCCGCTGCGCGCCCGGCTGTCCGGGAGCGGGAACCGGCGCGGCGCCGCCGGTCGGCAGGGCGGCGCGCACCGCGCGGGCCGGCGGGCTCCGCGCGGCCGGTACGCACAGCTGCGGGCGGGGCGGCCGTCGATGCCGAGCCGGAGCGGCCCGCCCTCGGTGGGCGGGCGCTGGTCGGTCGCGGTGCCGCGGGAGCCGGACCCGACGCGGCGGGCGCACGCCGCGGCGGAGGCCTTCCTCGAGCGGCACGGCGTGCTGACCCGCGGGGCGCTGGGCACCGAGCGGGTGAGCGGCGGGTTCGCGGGGGTCTACAAGGTGCTCCGCGCGATGGAGGAGTCCGGGCGGTGCCGGCGCGGCTACGTCGTCGAGGGGCTCGGTGCCGCACAGTTCGCGGTGCCCGGTGCGATCGACCGGGTCCGGGCCATGGCCGGTCCGGACGGGCCGGTACCGAGCGGCCGGCACGGCGCCCCGACCGGGTCCGGCGAGGATCCCGGTGCCGACGAACCCGGTGCCGACCGCTCCGCCGATCCGGTGCCCGACCCGTATGCCGGCGTGCCTGACGACCTGCGCCGCCCCACGACGTTCCCGGGGTCCGGCGCGGGCCGGTACGACGAATTCGACGGTGGCGCAGGCCGGAGCCCTCACACCCCCCGGGACGCCTGGCGGTCACTGTCCCGGGTCGTACTGGCCGCCGCCGACCCGGCCCAGCCCTACGGCGCGGCGCTGGCCTGGCCGGAGACCGTCGGCGAGACCAAACACCGGCCCGGCCGGAAGGCGGGCGCGCTGGTCACCCTCGTCGACGGCACACCCGCGCTGTACGTCGAGCGGGGCGGGAAGTCGCTGCTGTCGTTCACCTCCGACCACGACGAGCTCCGCGCCGGCGCGGAGGCGCTGGCGGGCGCGGTGCACGAGGGCTGGCTCGGATCCCTCGCGGTCGAACGTGCGGACGGCCAGGACTCGCTGGCGTCCGAGCTGTCCGTGGTGCTCACCGAGGCCGGGTTCCGGGTGACTCCGAAGGGACTGCGGCTGCGGGCGTGACGAGGCACTGCCGGTCGGTAGGGCGTGCCGGTCAGCGCGCTCATCGGTGCCCACACCGCGCGGTGGCACGATCACCGCCATGATCCACCGCTCCCCCGACCACAGTCGCCGCGAGCGCCGTACGGCCCTTGCCCTGGCCGGCCTGCTCGGCACCGCCGCCGTCCTGCACGCGGCACGACCCGAGCCGTTCGACTCGATCGTCCCGACGAGCCTTCCCGGCGAGCCGCGGTTCTGGACGTATGCGTCCGGGGTCGCCGAGGGTGCGGTGGCTGCGGCGCTCGCCTACCCGCGGACCCGGCGCGCCGGGGGCTGGGCCGCAACGAGGCTACTCACGGCGGTGTTCCCGGCGAACGTGTCGATGGCACTGCGCTCGAGCGGCAAGGCGCCGGGATACCGGGCGATCGCGTGGGGCCGGCTTCCGCTGCAGGTGCCCCTGGTGCTGTGCGCGCTGCGGATCGCTCGCCGCCCACGCTGACGCCCGGAGCGGGACGGCGACGAGCCGCCACCGCTGCGACAACGCGCGACGCGGCGACACGGGCAGTCCCCAAACCGGCCGTGTCCGACGCCGCCGCGGGAACGACGGTCCGGCGGTCGACGAAAGTCGCACACCCTCGCGACGAAGGCCCGGCACACCTCGACGGACGACCGCAGCGCGGATCGGCCGAGCACGGTGCACTGGGCCGGCGACCACGACGAGGGGGCCACCATGACGACCGTCCTGCCGCCCCTACAGGTCGGCTCACAGGTGCCGCGGCTCGCCCGGTGGCCGGTCGGCCTGGTCACGGCCGTCGTCGCCACGGTCCACCTCGTCTCCGGTTCGGTCGGCCGCGGCTACTGGTTCGACGAGGCGCTGATGCTGGCGATCGGCCGCCACCACCTGGACTGGGGTTCCGCCGACCAGCCGCCGCTCGCACCGGCGATCGCGTGGCTCGCCGACACGGTCGCACCGGGATCGATCGCGGTGCTGCGGATCGTCCCGTCGCTGGCGACCGCCGGCGCCGTGCTCGTCGCCGCGCTGATCGCCCGGGAGCTCGGCGGCGACCGGCGGGCGCAGACGCTCACCGCGCTCGCCCAGGCCACCGGACTCTGGGCCACGCTCGCCGGGCACTGGCTGACCCCCTACACCCTGGAACCGCTCGGCTGGCTGCTGATCGTCTGGCTGCTGGTGCGCTGGATCCGGCTGCGCGAGGACCGGCTGCTGCTGGTCATCGGCCCGGTACTCGGCCTCGCCGCGCAGACCAAGTTCCAGGTGATCCTCTTCGCTGCGGTGTTGCTGGCCGCGGTACTCGCCATCGGGCCGCGGGGGCTGCTGGGCCGGCCGGCGCTGTGGGTGTCCGCCCTGGTCGGGGCCCTGATAGCCGCACCGACCCTCATCTGGCAGGCGATGCACGGCTGGCCGCAGCTGCAGATGGGGGCCGTCGTCGCCTCCGAGGCCGAGGCGCTGTCCGGGGGCCGCCCCGGGACCGCGCTCGGGCTGCTCTGGCTGGCCGGGCCGGTCGGTCTGGTGCTCGTCGTCGCCGGGCTGGTGTTCGCGGTGGCCGACCGCCGGTTGCGCCCGTACGCGTTCCTGGCACTGACCTTCGTGGCGCTGTGGGCGTTGTTCGTGATCACCGCCGGGCGGCCGTACTACCTCAACGGGCTGCACGGAGCGCTCGCGGCGCTCGGCGCGATCGGGTTCCAGCACCGGCGCGAGACCGGGCACCGGAGGCTCTCCTGGATCGTGTGGCCCGGCGCCGCGCTGTCGGTCGCCGCCGCGGCGGCGATCGTTCCGCTCACCGCGATGCTGTCCGCCCCGGGTGTGCAGAACGGCGTGATCGCCGGCGTCCGGCAGGCCTGGTCGGCGCTGCCGGCCGAGGAACGCTCCCGGACCGTCGTCATCTCCGGCTCCTACATCTGGGCCGCCTACCTGGACACCGCACCACCGGGAACCGAGCTTCCCCCGGTGCACAGCGGCAACCGCAGCTACGGCTACTTCGGGCCCCCGCCCGACGACCGCGACGTCGTGATCTTCGTGGGGCTGGATCCGGCGCAGCTGGCCCCGGTCGTCACCGGCCTGCAGCTGGCCGGAACGTCCGGGTCGGGTGACACCCTGCTCCCGCCGGGCGCCGAGGCAGGGGCCCCGGTGTGGACCGGTGGGACCGCGCAACGGCCGTGGTCCGAGGTCTGGCCCGAGCTGCGGACGCTCCACGTGGGCTGACCGGCACGCGGGTAGCGTCGGCGCCGTGCCCGAGGGAGACACCGTCTACCTGGCCGGCAGGCGGCTGCACGCCGCGCTGGCCTCGCACCGGCTCGTCAGCGGGGAGCTCCGGCACCCGAGGCTGGTGCAGCACGACCTGGCCGGGCTGACCGTCACCGGCGTCGGATCCGTCGGCAAGCACCTGTTCACCCGGTTCGACGACGGCCGCAGCCTGCACAGCCACTTCCGGATGGACGGGGCCTGGCACCTCTACCGGCCCGCCGCGCGATGGCACCGGCCCGCGCACGAGGCACGCGCCGTCCTGGAGACCGCGGACCGGGTGGCCGTCGGGTTCGCCCTGCACGACCTGGAACTGCTGCTCACCGCCGAGGAGCACGCCCTCGTCGGACACCTCGGACCGGATCTCCTCGATCCCGACTGGGGTGAGGCACACGCGGCCGAGGCACTGCGCCGGATGTCCGCCCGGAGCGCCCACGAGCTCGGCCTCGTGCTGCTGGAGCAGCGGGTCATGGCCGGGCTGGGGAACCTCTACCGCAACGACATCTGTTTCCTGCTCGGGCTGACGCCGTGGGTGCCGGTGCGCGAGGTCCCGGACCTGCCGGGCGTGATCGCCCTGGCCCACCGGCTGCTCTCGTCCAACAAGGACCGTCCGGAGCAGACGACGACGGGGTCGCTCGCCGCGGGCGAGGCACACTGGGTGTTCGAACGTGCGGGACGGCCGTGCCGGCGCTGCGGGACCCGGATCCGGACCGCGGACCAGGGTGAACCGCCCTACGCCCGCGTCACCTACTGGTGTCCACGCTGCCAGCGGGGCCCCGCGCCCCGCCCGGTCCGTCGCCACACCGGCCCGCGCCGCGGCGTGCCCGGCCGCTGAACCCGCACTCACGCGCCCACCTCACACCCCTTGCCTCGACTTCACACCTGTTGCAGACGGTGTGAGGTCGAGGCAAGGGGTGTGAGGCGGGGCGAGGTCGGGGGCGACGGTGAGGCACGAGGTGCGAGGTCCGGGCGCGGGGGCGAGGCCGGGGGGTGAGGCGCGAGGCGCGAGTCCGGGCGACGGCCCGGCCTCGGACACGACGACGCCGCCGGAGCTGAGCTCCGGCGGCGTCGATCGGTGCTGGACCGGCTCAGGCGGTGCCGGGCTGCTGCTGGTTCTGCTGCGTCGGCTGCTGGGCCGGCGCCGGCGAGGACGGCAGCTGCTGGGTGCTCTGCTCACCCTGGCCGACCTGCGGGGCCTGCTGCCCACCGGCGATCGGGGTCCCGGACATCGACGCCCGGATCTGGTCCAGGCGCGACGAGCCGGCCATGTCGGTGGTCGACTGCTGGACCTCGAGCATCCGGCCCTGCACGGAGTTCTGCGCGAGATCGGCCGAACCGAGCGCGTTGGCGTACCGCTTCTCGATCTTGTCGCGAACCTCGTCCAGGGACGGGGCGTTGCGCGGCGCGGACAGCTCGCTCATCTGCTGCAGCGACTTCGCGGCCTGTTCCTGCATCTTGGCCTGCTCGAGCTGGCTGAGCAGCTTGGTCCGCTCGGCGATCTTCTGCTGCAGCACCATCGAGTTCCGCTCGACGGCCTGCTTGGCCTGCTCGGCGGCACCGATGGACTGGTCGTGCAGCGTCTTGAGGTCCTCGACGCCCTGCTCCGCCGTCACGAGCTGGGTCGCGAACATCTGGGCGGACTGCTCGTACTGCTGGGCCTTCTGCTCGTCGCCCTGTGACCGGGCCTGGTCGGCGAGGACGAGTGCCTGCCTGGCCGAGGACTGCAGCTTCTCGATCTCCCCCAGCTGCCGGTTCAGCTTCATCTCCAGCTGCCGCTGGTTGCCGATCACCGCCGCCGCCTGCTGGGACAGCTGCTGGTGCTGGCGTTGGGCGTCTTCGATGGCCTGCTGGATCTGCACCTTCGGGTCCGCGTGCTCGTCCACCTTCGACGAGAACAGGGCCATCAGGTAGCTCCAGGCCTTGGTGAATCCGTTGGCCATCTTTTCCGCCTACCTCCGGTGGGGCTCGCTCACGACGGTGCCCGTTGGTCGAACGGGCGCACCGGGCCCGGCCTGTCCCGCGATCCCCCCGCGGTCGGCGTATGCGCTCCGGCCCTCTCCATCCTGGCATCACTGCCAGTACGCGCGCACCATACCGTGGCGATCCGGAAGAGGATCCGGGGAGCGCCGAAAAGCCGATCAGGCAGCGGAGGCGACCGGGCCGCCGGAGGATGCTGGCGCGGTCACCGGCGAGCCGGGGCGCCCGGCGAGGCGCAGCTCCGCGTGCCGCTGGCCGATCGGGACCAGGACGTCGTCGCGGGTGCGCAGCGCGGCGTCCGTCGCCGACGCCATCTCGACGGCCACCGAGGTCAGCAGGTCGGGAACCGTGACACCCAGTGCCTCACAGATCGAGGCGAGGAGCTCGCTGGAGGGTTCCTTGCGGCCGCGCTCGACCTCGGACAGGTACCCGAGGCTGACCCGCGCCGCACGCGAGATGTCGCGCAGCGTGCGCCGGCGCGCGGTCCGCGCCTGCCGCAGCCCGCTGCCGATCGCTTCACGCAGCAGCATGTGCCCTCCTCGACTCGTCCCACCGGGATCACCGGTACCGGCGCGGACCGGCGAAGGACGCGGCCCGGGCCCGGTGCGAATCACCGTACCGACTTCCGGGCCCCCACCGCGCGGCCGAGCGCCGATCACCGTGTACGCCCACGGCGAACATCTCAACGCGCAGCGGCGCCGATCCAGTCCCGCCGGGCAGCGGTCAGGAACTCGCGCGGACCGCCTTCACCACGTAGTCGACGCCCGTCACCACGGTCAGCACCAGCGCGATCGCCATCGCCGTCCACTGCACGGCCAGGATCGCGACCACGGCGTCCGGGAACAGCAGCGCCAGGGGCAGCAGGAACAGCCCGATCGCGACCGTCTGCGCGACCGTCTTGGCCTTGCCGCCCCGGCTGGCGGGGATGACCCCCCGCCGGATGACGACGAAGCGCAGGACCGTGATCCCGATCTCGCGGCCGAGGATCACGATCGTCACCCACCACGGGACGATGCCGAGCACCGAGAGTCCGATCAGTGCGGCACCGGTGAGGGCCTTGTCGGCGATCGGGTCGGCGAGCGCGCCGAACCAGGTGACGAGGCCGCGGCTGCGGGCCAGCTGGCCGTCGAGCCGGTCGGTCAGTGCGGCGACGGCGAACACGGCGAAGGCGACGAGCCGCCAGAACGTGTCCGTGCCGCCCTCGGTGAACAGCGCGGCGACGAACACCGGCACGAGGAGCAGCCGCAGGCAGGTCAGCGCGTTCGCGATGTTCAGCAGCGGCGCCTGCCCGCCGACCGGGACGGTCCCCCCGGCCGGCTGCGACGAGCTCACCCGCTTCCCGCCAGGACGGCCCCGGCGTCCACTCCGGGCAACACCTCGAGGGCCTCGACGACGAGGTCGACGCCGTCGGTGTCGACGACCCGGCACCGCACGAGGTCACCGGGGCGCAGCGAGGCCGGGTCGGGGCCGCCGTCGTCGGCCGCGACGACGGTGGACTCTCCGTCGGCGTCCGGGCCCTGGTGGGCGGCGCGGCCCACGCAGGTGTGCTCCCCGGTGTCGTCGGCAGTGTCGTCGGCGGTGTCGTCCGCGACCCGCTCGACGAGCACGACGACGTCGCTGCCGATCCGGTCCTCGGCCCGCTGTTCCATCAGCTCGTCGACGAGCGCGGAGATCCGCTCGACCCGCGCGCGGACCTCGGCCGGGTCGACCTTGTCGTCGTAGCCCTCGGCCTCGGTGCCGTCCTCGTCGGAGTAGCCGAAGACACCGACGGCGTCGAGCCGGGCGCCGATCAGGAACTGCTCCAGCTCGACCAGGTCCTCCTCGGTCTCGCCGGGGAATCCGACGATCACGTTGGAGCGGATCCCCGCCTCCGGTGCGAGGTCGCGGATCCGCGAGCACAGGTCGAGGAAGTCGGTGCGCGAGCCGAACCGGCGCATCCGGCGCAGCACGCGGGCACTGGCGTGCTGGAACGACAGGTCGAAGTAGGGGGCGATGCCCGGCGTGCCTGCGATCGCGGCGAGCAGGTCCGGCCGCAGCTCCGCGGGCTGCAGGTAGGACACCCGGATGCGCTCGATGCCGTCGGTCGAGGCCAGCCGGGGCAGCAGGTCGACCAGCGCGCGGGTGCCGCCGGGGAGGTCCTTGCCGTACGACGTCGAGTTCTCGCTGACCAGCACCAGCTCACGTACCCCGTCGGAGGCCAGCCAGGCGGCCTCACCGAGCACGTCGGCCGGTGCGCGGGAGACGAAGCTGCCGCGGAACGCGGGGATCGCGCAGAACGCGCAGCGCCGGTCGCAGCCCGAGGCCAGCTTCAGCGACGCGACCGGCCCTCCGGTCAGCCGGGTGCGCGACACCCCGCCGAGGTCGGGCACCCACTCGTGTCCCGGTACCGAGACGTCCGCGGTCGCCGCGGGCCGCTCCACCGGGGAGATCGGCAGCAGCGTGCGCCGGTCGACCGGGACGTGCGGTTCGGGCGCGTGCCCGCCGAGCACGTCCCCGAGCCGCTCGGCGAGTTCGGGGTAGGCGTCGAAGCCGAGCACGGCGTCGGCCTCCGGCAGGTCGCGCGCCAGGTCGGCGCCGTACCGTTCGGCCAGGCAACCGACGGCGACGACCTTCGCCCCGGCCGGGCGTGCCACGTCGGAGGCGGCGAGCACGGTGTCGATCGAGTCCTTCTTGGCCTGCTCGACGAAGCCGCAGGTGTTGACGAGGATGACGTCGGGAGAACCGTCCTCGGCGTCCACCAGTTCCCACCCGGACCCGGTCAGCCGGCCCGCCATCTCCTCGGAGTCGACCTCGTTACGCGCGCAGCCGAGGGTCAGCAGGGCGGCGCGACGGGGCGCGTTCACGGGGGAAGCCACGGGTCCCAGGGTAAACGGCGGGCAGGTCGGCCCCGGTCGCGGCGTCCGGTGCCCCGGTGGGCGCTAGGCTGAGTGGTCGTGGCCGATCCAGTTCCCGCCGTGCACGTCCGTCGCGCCCGTACCCCGGACGTCCGCCGGATCCGCGAGCTGGTCGACGAGTACGCCGGGCGCGTACTGCTGGCCAAGGAGACGGTGACGCTCTACGAGGCCGTCCCCGAGTTCCTGGTCGCCGAGATCGACGGTCAGGTCGTGGGTTGCGGTGCGCTGCACGTGTTGTGGGAAGACCTCGGCGAGATCCGGACGGTCGCGGTGTCGCCCTCGGTGGTGGGCCGCGGGGTCGGGCACCGGATGGTCGAGGCGTTGATCGAGGGGGCTCGCGAGCTCGGCCTGAAACGGCTGTTCGTGCTGACCTTCGAGAAGCAGTTCTTCGCCCGGCACGGCTTCGCCGAGATCGACGGGACGCCGGTGTCGGCCGAGGTGTTCGCGGCGATGCTGCGCTCCTACGACACGGGCGTCGCCGAGTTCCTGGACCTGGCACACGTGAAGCCGAACACGCTCGGCAACGTGCGGATGCTGCTGACACTCTGAACCGGTGCGGAGCGGGATCGGGGCGTGGCGGTGGCGGACCTCGGCCGCGCTGCGCCCGCTGGTCCCGGAGATCTGGGCGTGGCGGACCGCGGCCGGCCCGCCGGGGACCCATCAGGGAGTGTCGAGCGGGCACCTCACCGTCATCCTCTGCATCGACGGCGACGTGGAGCTGCTGCGCAAGCCCGACCCGGCCCGCGGGCCCGGCCGGTTCATCGCGTCGGCGGCCGGGCTGCACGCCGCACCCGCGGTGATCGCGACCGGGCCGGAGCAGGCGGGGATGCAGCTGGCCCTGACCTGGTGGGGTGCCCGGGTACTGCTCGGCCTGCCGGCCGCCGAGCTGGCCTCCGACGTCGTCGATCTCGCCGACCTGCTCCCGGGTGTGGAGTCGCTGCTGGACCGCCTGCACGCGGCACCGTCGTGGGCCGATCGCTGCGCGCTGCTCGACGCCGCGCTGTGCCGGATCGCCGCGTCGGGATCCGCGGTCGACCGGCCGCCGCCGGAGGTCGGCCGCGCCTGGGACCTGCTGCTCCGCTCCGGCGGGACGATGCGGGTCGCGGACCTGGCCGCGGACGTCGGCTGGTCGGCCCGCCATCTCGGCGAACGGTTGCGGCGGGAGACCGGCCTGAGCACGAAGACCGCCGCCCGGGTGATCAGGTTCGAGCGGGCGTGCACGCTGCTGCGCTCCCCGGGTGCCCCTGCCCTGTCCGAGGTGGCCACGACCTGCGGTTACGCCGACCAGCAGCACCTGGCCAGGGACTTCCGCGACCTCGCAGGCACGACGGCGGGCAACTGGCTGACCGAACGCCCCTGACCCGGCCCGTTCACCCGACGACGGCGCGCACGGCGGCGACGACCGCCCAGACCAGAGCGGCCACGATCACCACCAGCAGACCCACCACCAGCAGGATCGGAGCGAAGGCCAGCACGACGCCCACCAGGATCCGGGCCGCGGTGCCCATCGCCGCGAAGCCGCCGCGCAGCGCGCCCCACAACGGGCTCCGGCCGCGGGCCCATGCGGTGCCCGCGCCCAGCGCGGCGCCCAGACCGACCCCGCCGTCCTCCACCACCCGCTCCAGCGAGGCGGCCAGCTCGTCGACCTTCTCCAGGGCGAGCTCGCTGAACCGGTCGATCAGCGCCGCGAGCAGCCGTCCACCCGCGTCGCGCAGCTGCGCGCCGAGGTCCGGGCCGGCCGGTGTCGCGGTGCTCACCGACGCACCGTCCCCGGGCAGGCCCGGGTGTTCGTCCGTCGTGCCGGCGGGTAGACCGCGCGGGATGCCTTCGGAAGGATGTGTTCGGTGATGGTGCGGGTCGACGACCGGTCGCTGCTGGACCTGCTGCTGCTCGGGGCGGTGCGGGCCGGGCCCGGGGACGGGGCCGCGGTGATGCAGGCGGTGCACGAACGCTCGGGGCGGACCGTCGAGCTGCCGCGGCGTGCCGGGTACCGGGCGCTGCACCGGCTGGAGCGCAACCGGCTCGTGCACCGTCCGGACGGCACCGGGTACCGGCTCACACCGTCCGGTGTGCGGTCGTTGCGGTCCCGCTGCCGCGAGTACGACGAGCAGGTCCGCGCGGTCCGGGCCGTCACCACCGCCCCCGGGGCAGGAGCGGACCGAGCGGACCGAGCTCGAGGTTGAGGTCCTCGGCCGTCAGCCCGAACTGTTCGGTGAGCTCGTCCATCGCCTCCTCGAGGTGCATCAGCGCCGTCCCGAGGTCCTCGACCTGCTCGTCGGCCAGGTCGCCCTGGTCGACCCGGCGCAGCACCTGCCGTTCCATCAGCTGACGCAACAGCTCGACGATCGTGAGTACGAGCTTCATCAGGTCCTTGCGGACCGCGTCCTTATCGATCTCGACGCGGCCCGCATTCTTATCGATCTCGACGCGGCCCGCATTCTTGTCGATATCGACACGGCCCGGCTGCGGCCCGGTCACGACGGCTCCTCCGGCTCGGGCCCCACCGGGGTGATCGAGGTGACCAGGGCCCGCAGCGAGATCCGGATCAGGTCCACCCCGGCCAGTGACACCGTGACGTCCCCGACCAGCACCACCCCTCCGGCGAGCAGCCGATCGAGCAGGTCGACCAGCGCGATCTCGCGGTGTTCGAGCCCGGGCAGCGGTTCGACGGTCCCGGTCATCGGTCCTCCCCCGTCGAGACGAACGAGTACGGCACCCACGGCCCGGTGACCTCGACCGTGAGCAGGTCGGCGCCGCTGTCGGCGAGGGCGGCCCGCCACCGCGCCTCGTCACCGCTCGGGACCAGGTAGGCGCCGTTGAGCACCATCCGGTCGGTCCGGCCGGTCAGCGCCGGGGCGTGCAGGCGGTGCCGGCGGGTGTCGACGGCGAGCGCCGCGGCGGCGTCGTGCAGCCGCTCCGCGGCCTCGTGCGCCACCCCCTCGTCGTCGGCGGCCCGGTCACGTGCCGCTCGCCGGCGGCGCAGGTACTCCGCGCCGGACGCCGCACGGGCCGCCGGTACCTCCTCCCGAGCGTGCTCGGACGCATAGGCCTTCACCCCCCACTCGGCGTGGCCGTGCAGCCGTTCCAGCACCGCGCCGAGTTCCGCCTCGCGCTCCTCGAGCATCGAGTGCACCCGGTCGTCGTCGAGGTAGACGGTGGCCAGGGCCATCGGGGCGAGCGTGGCGAGTCGTCCGAGCTCGTCGACCACGTGGTGGTGGGCGCGTGCCGTCGTGGCGAGCCAGGTGATGTCCTCCAGCCGTTCCTGCAGGACGTCCTGGGTGAAGTCGGTGGACGGCACGGTGCTCACCGCCGCCCACAACCGGTCCCCGCGCACGATCCGCAGCGGCCGGTCGGCGACTCCGGTCAGGCCGGCGGGGAGGTCGGGCGGGGCGCCCTCGCCGGCGGCGTAGAGATAGGTCGGATCGTCGGTCATGGTCACCGCCTCCGCTTCGTGCGTGCGGCCGTGCGCCGTGCCGGTCGCGCGGGCCGCTCCTCGACTTCTTCCGGGTCGTCGTCCCCGTCGTCGGCCCCGGCGGTCTCCTCGGGCTCGAGCTCGGGCTCGTCCGTCTCGTCGCTCTCGTCCGTCTCGGGCTCGGGCTCGTCCGTCTCTTCGATCTCGTCGTCGGGCAGGTCCGCGGTGTCCCGCTCCGACCCGTCCTCGAGCTCGCCGCCGGATGCGGTCGCCTCCAGGCGCTCGATCCGTTCCCGCAGGCGGGCGTTCTCGTCCTCCAGCTCACCGCGGCCCGACGAGAGCGTGGGGTCCCGCTCCCACCAGTCGATGCCCATCTCCTTCGCCCGGTCCACGGACGCCACGATCAACCGGATCTTGATGGTGAGCAGCTCGATGTCGAGCAGGTTCACCTGGATGTCGCCGGCGATGACGATGCCCTTGTCCAGGACGCGTTCCAGGATGTCGGCCAGGTCGGTCCCGGACTGCTGGGTCTCGGGGCGGGCCGAACGTTGGGGGCTCGTGGACCCGGTCCAGCGGACGGTGTCGGCCATGATCCTCCGTCGGTCACGTCGTGCGGGTGGCGTGGCACCAGGCCGCGCCGCCCGCCGACTTAGTCGTCGTCGCCGCGGCCGCGGGGGTACCGGCGGACGCGGCGGTAGGACACGAGCTCGGTATCGGGATCCAGCTCCGCCTCGTAGACGGCGAGGATGTCCGACGAGTCGGGAATCCGTTGGGTCTCGACGACCTCCACGCCGATCAGCCAGCCGTCGTCCTGGCGGGTCACGAAGGTGACGCCCTCCGGCGACTTCCCGGTCATCTCGACGACCTGCTCCACCGCCGCGCGGGCGGCGGAGCGGGCGCCGACCCGGCGGGGGGCGGGCGAGGGTTCCTGCGGCTCGGCGTCGGACTCGTCCGTACGGGGCTCGCCGGTCCCGGTCTCGTCGGGCTCTGGTTCGTCAGGCTCCGGTTCGTCCTGCTCCGGTTCATCGCGCTCTTCTTCGTCCGCTTCGGACTCCTCGTCGAACTCGTCCCGGCCGGGCTCGTCGGAACCGTCCGGCTCGTCCGTCGCAGCTTCCTGGTCGAATTCCTCGGACCCGTTCTCGTCCGGTCGGCGGTCCTCGCTCTGTTCCTCCGGCTCGGGCTCACCGCCGGAGGCTGTGTCGTCGTCGATCTCGTCCGGCGCGGCCTCGTCGGCCGGTTGCGGTTCCTCGGCGGCGCGGTCCCGTCCCCGCCGCGACCGCCCGGCAGCGGCCGAGGGCCGGGAGCCCGCACGACGACGGCGCGGCTGTTCGGTGTCCCCCTCCGCCCGAGCTCGACGCTCTCCACTTCCGGTACGACGCGCGGGCGCCTCAGCCGGGCGGCGACGCCGCGGACGCTCGGCTCCGTCCTCATCGCCGGACTCTCCCTCGACCCGGCGGCGCCGCGGACGCTCAGCACCCTCCTCATCGCGCGACGCCCCCTCGGCCCGGCGACGTCGGGGACGCTCAGCACCCTCCTCGCGGGTCTCCCCCTCAGTCCGACGACGTCGCGGACGCTCAGCGCCCTCGTCGTCGGCATCTCCCTCAGCCCGACGGCGCCGGGGACGCTCAGCGCCGTCGTCGGCGGTCTCTCCCTCAGCCCGTCTGCGCCGGGGGCGCTCGGCACCGTCGTCGCGAGCCTCGCCTGCGGACCGGCGGCGCCGGGGACGCTCGGCGTCGTCCGCACGGGACTTCCCGTCCTCGGTCCGCTCGCTACGCGGTCGTTGCGTGTCGTCCTGCCGATCGGGAGCGCCCTCCCGGCGCCGGGTCCGATCGGCGTCCCGCCGGCTCTTCGGCTCCCCGGCCCGTCGGCGGACCGGCTGGTCCCTGCCATCGCGGTCAGCCACCGGCACCGCCCTCCGGGCCGCCGATGAGCCGGTCCAGCAGGATCTCCTGCTGCTCGTCCCGTTCCTCCTCGGTGATCTCGCCCCGCTCGTAGGCCTGCTCCAGCTCGTCGACCTGACGACGGATCGAGACCGGGTCGTACAGCTTCGCGTGTGCCTGGTCGCGCAGCTGCTCGCCGATCCACACGACGCCGCGCAGCGGCGCGAGCGGTAGGCCGAGCAGACCGGTGAACAGCCCCACCGTCAGCCCTCCTCCCCGTCCGGGGCCTCGGGCAGGAAGTCGTAGGGGGCGACCGGTCCGAGCAGTCGCAGCGCCACCCGGTCCGCCCACTCGTCCCCGAGAGCGTCGACCGCCTGGTCGAAGTCGGAGCGGCGGTCCCGGTGGATCAGCGCGGCGATGTGGACGGCCCCGTCCTCCTCGGCGATCTCCTTGACCGCCAGCGCCACCGCTAACGGCTCCAGAACCGACACGGCGTGCTCGGCGTCGGCCTCCCGGATCTGCTCGGCCTGCTTCGCGATCCCCTCGCCCAGCCGGATCCGCTCGTAGTAGGTGGCGTCCGGCTCCTGCCCGCGCAGGGAAGCGCCGAGCTCGGCCAGCTGCGGGTCCGCCTCGAGGATCGTCCGGACCAGCTCGTCCTGGTCGTAGCGACCGTGCAGGACGTACTGGTGGCAGCCCTCGAGCTGTTCCAGCGCCCACGCGAAGTAGTCGTGGTGCTCGCCGAGCAGCTCGTCCACGACCGCACGGTCGTCGGAGACCACGCCGCCGAACCGCATCGGGAGCACGGTCGCCTCCCGGGCGAGGGTGTTGACGACGGTCTCGTGGGCGATCAGGTCGGCTCGCTTGCCCAGCGGCCGATCCGGCGCGATGTCGCTCACCACCGCGCCCAGCTTCCCGTGGTCGATCACGGCGAGCTCCTTGCCACCGCCGACCGGCTCGAGCCCCTCCGGCAGGTCGGTACCGGCGCCGACGACGGCGTAGACGTAGGTGGCGCTGCCGTCCTCACCGCTCATCGCTTCCGCTCCCGGTTCCCGCTGCGCTCACCGCGCATCTCGTCGACCTTCTCCTTGCCGGCGTCGAGCATGCCCCTGGTCGCGCCCTTCGACTTGCCCTCCGCCACGTTCTCGGTCATGCCCCCGACCAGCTGGCCGAGGTCCTTGCCCCCCTTCTCGTGCAGGTCGAGACGGTTGGTGGCCTCCGCGAACCGGAGATAGGTGTCGACGCTGGCGACGACGATCCGGGCGTCGATCGTGATCAGCTCGATGCCGACCAGCGAGACCTTCACGAACACGTCGATCACCAGTCCCTTCTCCAGGATCAGGTCGATGACCTGCGCGAGGTCGCCCTGCGGCGCTCGGTCGACACGGGCCGGGCCCTGCCGTTGGCTCACGGTCATCCTCGGTCTCCTTCGCGATCGTGGGTCGTCGACGACGGCGGCGCGGGATCAGGCACGAGCGCTCGCCCTCCTCCGCCGACGGCTGCCGGCCGGCCGGTCACCGTCCTCGTCGTCCGAGTCGGCTTCGGACTCGGCATCGGGCTCGGAGTCCTCGTCGTCCGTGACCTCGTCGACCGGTTCGTCCTCGGCGGAGTCGTCCTCGGCCGCTTCCTCCTCGGCGGGCTCGTCCTCGAGGTCACCGGCCTCCTCGTCGCCCTCGGCCTCGATGTCGTCGGAGTCGTCGGCGTCCTCGTCGTCATCGGCGGCATCCGCGTACTCGTCGTCCGCGTACTCGTCCTCGACCTCGTCGGACTCGTCCTCCTCCGGGAGGTCCTCGTCGTCCTCGTACTCGTCGTCGTACTCGCCGTACTCGTCGTAGCCCTCGTCGTCCTCGCTGCGCTCCTCCTCGAGCGCCTCCTCGTGGGTCTTGACGACCTCGCTGTCGCGGATCTCGCCGCGCCAGCCCTCCAGCTCGTCCTGCTCCAGCAACGTCTGGACCATCACGTGCCGCCGGTAGTGCTTGAACTCCAGGCGGGCCCGCCTGCCCACGGCGCGCCAGATGTTCCCGGTCTTCTCGAAGAAGCCCACCGGGTAGTACTCCAGGACGAGCAGGACCTTGGTCAGGTTCGGCGCGAGTTCGTGGAAGGACACGATCCCGTTGACGTACCCCTTTGCGCCCTGGGATCGCCACACGATGTGGGTGTCCGGTATCTGCTCGATGATTGTCGCGTTCCAGGTCCGTTTGGACCAGAGAACCTGCGCCTGCCAATTCGTCTTCTCGTCGGACTCCTGATCGACCGAGTGCACCTTCTTCATGAAGCTCGGGAAGTCCGCGAACTGGGTCCACTGGTCGTAGGCGACCCGGACCGGAACACCGACGTCGAGTTCCTCGACGATGTTCATGAACTTGAACTTGCCGCGACCACCGCCGCCGCTACCGCCGCCGCCCTCGCCGTCACCGTCCTCGGAACCGCCGCCCACACCGACCGCGCCGAGCACCTTGTCCTTGGCCGCGGACAGGCCACCCTTGATCGCACCCGTCACCGGGTTCCCTCCCTCCGCGGCCTCGGCACCGCCGGAGAGCGCGGCCCGCAACCCGGTGCCGCCGTTCTCGGCGACGTCGGTGAGCCGGCCGGTCAACCCCTCGACCTGAGTCAGTGCCGCCTCGACCGCCCGGTCGGTCGCGGCCGTGAGCAACTGCTGCGCGGCGTCCTTGAGCCGGTCGGTCGGGAGCTGGTCGAGCAGCGAACCGCCGTTCTGTCCCGTCTCGGTTTCCGTCTCAGCCATCGCTGCGTGCCTCCGAACGTCCGCTTCCGCCACGTCCTGCGGTCCGGCTTCCGGACGACGAGGAACGGCGGCTCGACGAGGTGGTACTCGAGGACTTCTTCTTCGTCGTCCCGGTACCCGACGACTGCGCGGACGAGCCCGAGCGCGTGGTGCCGCTCGTGCCCGAACGCGTGCCGCCGCGCCCCTTGGAGGTGCTCCCACCTGCGGAGTCGGCGGACTTCGAGCTGCTACCGGACCGGCTCTTGCCGGAGCTCGCGGTGCTCCGGTCACCAGTGGACTCCTCCTCGGTGCCGCCGTCGTCCGCAGAGGACGACCGGCGGGCCCGGGATGTCGCCGCCCGGCCGGCGGCCCGGGTGGCGGTTCC
The DNA here is from genome assembly GCF_017876315.1 of Pseudonocardia parietis. Taxonomy (GTDB): domain Bacteria; phylum Actinomycetota; class Actinomycetes; order Mycobacteriales; family Pseudonocardiaceae; genus Pseudonocardia; species Pseudonocardia parietis. The sequence continues at coordinate 6,016,713 of NZ_JAGINU010000001.1, forward strand.
GGCCGCCTTCCCCGTACGCCGGGTCGCGGTGCCCGCCGCACCACCGCCCGCGGACTCCACCGCGTCACCGGCCGTGTCGGTCACGCCCTCGGCGGCCTCACCGACCCCCTCGGCGGCGGCGCCGGCCGTGTCCCCGGCCTTCTCGACCCCGACACCCGCCGCGTCACCGGCCGTGTCGGCGACCTGCTCGACGGGCTTGCCGAGGTTCTCCACGCGGTCCACGAGCGAGCTCGTCAGCGACTCCAGCCGGTTTCCGGCGGCGGCCACCGCGGCCTGCTTGCCGGCCTCCATCAGCCGGCCCCGCACCGCGTCCGACAACCGGGTCAGCTCGGGTGAGCTCGAGACCAGTTTGGATCCCTGGGCGAGCAGTTCACCCGGGGTCAGCCGAAGCTTCCGACCCGCGAGCGCACCGCCGAGCATGATCGCCAGCTTGGCCTTCTTCGTTCTTCCCAGTACGTAGCCGCCCACGACGGCCATTCCGATCTTGGAGGCGTTACTCATCGTCGTCCGTTCCTCCCGATACGATCGCGCGGCCTCCGGACGAATGCCCGCGTTCTTTCGATGCTCGGCACTGTGACACATCGGGAACGACTTCGCTGACCGCGACAATGTCGATCTACTCGGCCCACGGACATGATCGCCGAATTCCACAGACGACGTGATCCGGCAACCGGAACTGCGCTTTCCGGGTTAATCCTGTAGATCAAACCCGACTTTCGTCCCGACTTTCAGGCGTGAATGGAGTAGCGCTTGCGCCCACCCGGCCTCATCGACTCGTGGTGCACGAGACGGCGTGCGCGATCCACGCCGTCCCGCGCGTCGCGGGCACGGTCGCCGAACGGCGTGTCGCGCAAGATGATGGGCAGTGGGGCGTCGGTCGGCGGCGCCGTCCCGGCCGCCGGAGGCCGACCACCATGCGGGTGGTATCCCCTGTAGGTGTTCCGCCTCGCTCTGCACACCCCGGAGATCCCGCCGAACACCGGCAACGTCATCCGCCTGGCCGCGAACACCGGCGCCGAGCTGCACCTGATCCGGCCGCTCGGCTTCTCGCTGGACGAGCGCGCCGTGCGCCGGGCCGGGCTGGACTACCGGGACCTCGCCGAGGTCGTCGTCCACGCCGACACCGGGGCGTTCGCGGACTGGGTCACGGAGCGGGGCGCGCGGGTGTACGCCTTCACCACGGGGGCGGCGACCCGCTACACCGACATCGCCTATGCGCCCGGTGACGTGCTGCTGTTCGGCCGCGAGTCGACCGGCCTACCGGCCGACGCCGCCCACGCGGACTGGGTGACCGACCGGGTCGCGCTGCCGATGCGGCCGTCGAACCGGTCGCTGAACCTCGCCAACGCCGCCGCGGTCGCCGTCTACGAGGCGTGGCGGCAGCGCGGCTTCGCCTGATCAGCCCTGCCGGGTCGCCTGCACGTCCAGCTCGATCTCGATCGTCGACCCGACGACGGGCAGGCCCTTCGCGATCGTCTGCTGCCAGTTCAGCGTGTAGTGCTCCCGGTGCAGCTCGGTGGTGGCGACCGCACCGACCCGGTCACCGTTCCACTCGGCCGCGCCGAGGAAGGTCGTGTCCAGGGAGACGTCGCTGGTCAGGCCGTGCAGCGTGAGGTCGCCGTCGACGGTCCACCGGTTCCCGCCGAGCGCGCTGAAGCGCACGCTGCTGAAGCGCAGCTCGGGGAACCGCTCGACGTCGAGGAAGTCGGGAGAGCGCAGATGGGTGTCGCGGGCCTCGACGTTCGTGTCGACGCTCGCGGCGTCGATGACGACGTCGACGGAGGAGTCCTCGAAGGGCTCCGCGATCCGGATCTGCCCCTGGAAACGGTTGAACCTGCCGTAGACCTTGGACAGTCCGATGTGCCGGGCGACGAACCGGACGGCGCTGTGGTCGGGGTCGATCACGAAGACGCCCGGACGCGGCGGGCGCAGCGCCGGATCCTCACCGAGCACCAGCATGCCCATGTCCGTGTGCTCGCCCCAGGCGACCTCGACGACGTCGGTGAGCTGCTGGTAGCCGCCTGCCTCCCCCCGGACCCGGTACCTGCCGGGCGTCAGGGAGGCCGCGAACCGGCCGAACGGGTCGGTGTCGAGGTGGGCGACCCGGCGGTCGGCCCCGTCGATCACCGAGATCTCGGTGCCGGGCAGCGCGCCGCCCCGGCCGTCGCGCACCTGACCGGACAGCACGCCCCCGGTCAGCGGAATCGGGACGAGTGCGTGCCGGTCGGTGGTCCCCCGCGCACGACGACGGTCCTTCTTCCTCCAGAACACCGGCCAGACCTCCTCAGCTCGGGGTGCGGGCAGGACGACGACGGTCACCGATCGGTGACCTCTGGCGTCCACTCTGGCACGTTCGTGACCCTGTCGTTAACCCGTGCAAGCCAAAGAGTGACCACGCTTGGGATTGATCACACCACCGGCGTCACCCGCGGTCGCCCATGGCGGCCGGCCGGTCACTCGTCGTCGTTCACCTCGCTGCCGTCGGCGGTGCCGCCGCCGCGGATCAGGTAGAGCGCGTTCTCCAGCTCGTCGGGCTTCACGAGCACGTCGCGGGCCTTCGAGCCCTCGGACGGCCCGACGATGTTGCGGGTCTCCAGCAGGTCCATCAGCCGCCCGGCCTTGGCGAAGCCGACACGCAGCTTGCGCTGCAGCATCGACGTCGACCCGAACTGCGAGGTGACGATCAGCTCGGTGGCCTGCAGCAGCACGTCGAGGTCGTCGCCGATGTCGGCGTCGATCTCCTTCTTCTCGCCCGCCTTGGCCGCGGTGACGCCCTCGGTGTAGCTGGGCTCGGCCTGGTCCTTGGTGAAGGACACGACCTTGGAGATCTCGTCGTCGTCGACGAAGGCGCCCTGCATACGGACCGGTTTTCCCGCCCCCATCGGCAGGTAGAGCGCGTCGCCCATGCCGATCAGCTTCTCGGCGCCCGGCTGGTCGAGGATGACGCGGCTGTCGGTGAGCGACGAGGTCGCGAACGCCAGCCGGGAGGGGACGTTCGTCTTGATCAGGCCGGTGACCACGTCCACCGACGGCCGCTGGGTCGCCAGGATCAGGTGGATGCCCGCCGCACGGGCCTTCTGCGTGATCCGGACGATCGCGTCCTCGACGTCGCGCGGCGCGGTCATCATGAGGTCGGCGAGCTCGTCGACGATGCACATGATGTACGGGTAGGGCCGGTACACCCGCTCCGAGCCGGGCGGTGTGGTGATCTCACCGGAGCGGACCTTGCGGTTGAAGTCGTCGATATGACGCACCCGGCTGGCCTGCATGTCCTGGTAGCGCTGCTCCATCTCCTCGACCAGCCAGGCCAGCGCGGCGGCCGCCTTCTTCGGCTGGGTGATGATGGGCGTGATCAGGTGCGGGATGCCCTCGTAGGGGGTCAGCTCGACCATCTTGGGGTCGATGAGGATCATCCGGACCTCGTCCGGGGTGGCCCGGGTCAGCAGCGACACCAGCATCGAGTTGACGAAGCTCGACTTACCGGAGCCGGTGGAGCCCGCCACCAGCAGGTGCGGCATCTTCGCCAGGTTCGCGACCAGGTAGTGGCCCTCGATGTCCTTGCCCAGCCCGATGCCCATCGGGTGCTGCTCGCCCCGCGCGCTGTTCGACCGCAGTACGTCGCCGAGCCGCACCATCTCGCGGTCGGTGTTCGGGACCTCGATGCCGACCGCGGACTTGCCGGGGATCGGCGCGAGCAGCCGGACGTTGTCGTTGGCCACCGCGTAGGCGAGGTTGCGCTGCAGCTGGGTGATCTTCTCGACCTTCACGCCGGCGCCGAGCTCGATCTCGTAGCGGGTGACCGTCGGGCCGCGGGTGAAGCCGGTGACCTGGGCGTCGATGTTGAACTGGTCCAGCACGCCGGTGATCGCCTCGATCATGGCGTCGTTGGCGGAGCTGCGCGACTTCGGCGGCGGGCCCGCCTCCAGGGTGTCGGCGGGCGGCAGCACGTACTCGGTCTCGCCGACCGGCTCGCGGATCGCCATCGAGAGCTGCTCGCCCTCGGTCGGCGGGGCCTCCGCCTGCGGCGTCTCGACCACCGGCTTGCGCGGTGCCTTCTTCGCAGCGGGCGCCGGCGGGACGTCCGACGGGGCGCCGGGCACCTCCGGGTCCACCGGGGCGGGCCCGTGCTCGCCCTCCTCGATGCGGAACGCGTCCGCCTCGCTGGCCTGCTGGCGGCGGCGGGACGAACGACGACGGGCGGGCTTCTCGCCGTCGGTGTCGCCCTGTTCGGACTCGGCGACCGCGTCGGCGACCGTGCGCGGCGTCGACTCGTCACCGTCCTCGTCCTCGGGCGGCAGCTGCCCGGTGAGCCGGCGGAACCGGTCCGGCAGCTCCCGCACCGGGATGCCGGTGACCAGCAGCACCGAGTACAGGGTCAGCAGCACGAGCACCGGGACGGCCGTCCACAGCGTCAGCCCGGCCTCGAGCGGGGTGCCCGCGACGTAGCCGACCGCCCCACCCGCACCGCGCCAGGCGTCCGGTTCCGACGGCGCGCCGCGGGCGAGGTGCACCAGCCCGAGCACGCCGAGCGCGAGCAGCAGCGACCCGGCGACGATCCGCGGCCGGGCCTCCGGATGCCCGGGCGTCGTCACCAGGACGACGCCGACGCCCAGCAGCAGGAGCGGCAGCAGGCCCCCGGTCACGCCCATGACGGCCTGGACGACGAAGGTGAACCAGTAGCCGACCGAGCCGCCGGCCCCCCACCACAGCCCGGCCGCGGCGATCACCGCCAGCACGAGCATCGTGAAGCCGACGCCGTCACGGCGGTGCGCGGGGTCGATGTCGCGGGTGCGCCCGACCGCGCGCCCGGACGCCCGGAACGTCTTCGCGACCCCACGGCCGACCGCGTCGATCCCGCGGTCGATCAGGTCGGGGCCCTGGCGCTTCGGCGGCGTCCGGCGGGCGGCCGGACGCTTGCGCCCCGCCGCCCCCCGCGACGACGACGCGCGCGAGCCGGACCGCCCCGAGCCGCGGCCCGCGGCCGCCCTCGTGCCGGCCCTTCCCGTACCCGTGCGTCCCGCCATGTCACCCACGGTAGCCCGGGGCGGTGATCGAGTCGTGGACCGACTCGGGCCCGGGCGGCGGAGCCTCCTACACGGCGATGACGGTGGGCACGATCATCGGCCGGCGCCGGTAGGTGTCCGAGACCCAGCGCCCGACCACGCGGCGCACACCCTGTGCGATCCGGTGCGGGTCGCCGACGCCCTCGTTCTCCAGCCGGGACAGCTCGTTCTCGACCAGGGGCTGGGCGGCGTCGAGCGCCTTGGGGTCGTCGGAGAACCCGCGGCCGGACAGCGTCGGACGGGACAGCGCGCGGCCCGTCTTGTGGTCGATCGCGACGGTGATCGAGATGAACCCGCCCTCGCCGAGCGCGATCCGGTCGCCGAGCGTCGTCTCGCCGACGTCGCCGACGGCGAGACCGTCGACGTACACCTGGCCGACCTCGACCCGCCCGTTGATCGCCGCCTTGCCGTCCACGAGATCGACGACCACGCCGTTCTCGGCGATGACCACCGACTCCTCCGGCACACCGGTCTTGACCGCCAGCGCGGCGTTGGCCCGCAGGTGGCGCCACTCGCCGTGCACCGGCATGACGTTCGACGGCCGCACGGCGTTGTAGAGGAACAGCAGCTCACCGGCCGGGGCGTGCCCGGAGACGTGCACCTTCGCGTTGCCCTGGTGCACGACGGTCGCGCCGAGCCGGGTCAGGCCGTTGATCACGCCGAAGACCGCGGTCTCGTTGCCCGGGATCAGCGAGCTGGCGAGGATGATCGTGTCGTCCGGGCGGATGGTGATGCTGCGGTGGTCGCCGCGGGCCATCCGGGACAGCGCCGCGAGCGGCTCGCCCTGCGACCCGGTGGAGACCAGCACGAGCTTCTCGTCGGGCAGCTTCATCGCCTCGTCGATCTCGACGAGCAGGCCCTCGGGGATGTTCAGCAGCGAGTGGTCGTCGGCCAGCCCCATGTTGCGCAGCATCGACCGGCCGGTCAGGCAGACCTTGCGGCCGTGCGCGTGGGCCGCGTCGAGCACCTGCTGGACGCGGTGCACGTGGCTGGCGAAGCAGGCCAGGATGATCCGCGACGGGGCGCGCCGCACCAGGTCCGCGATGACCGGACCGATCTCGGTCTCCGGGGTGACGAACCCGGGGACCTCGGCGTTGGTGGAGTCGACCAGGAACAGGTCGACACCCTCCTCCCCGAGGCGGGAGAACCCCGCCAGGTCGGTCAGCCGGCCGTCGAGCGGCAGCTGGTCGAGCTTGATGTCGCCGGTGTGCAGCAGCAGGCCGGCCGGGGTGCGGATCGCGACGGCGATCGCGTCCGGGATGGAGTGGTTGACCGCGAAGTACTCGCAGTCCCAGCCGCCGTGCCGGATCCGGTCGCCCTCCTTCACCTCCTGCAGGTGCGGGGTGAGGCGGTGCTCCTTGCACTTGGCCGCCACCAGGGCCAGCGTGAACCGCGACCCGACGACGGGGAGGTCCGGGCGCAGCCGCAGCAGCCACGGCACGGCACCGATGTGGTCCTCGTGGCCGTGGGTCAGGACGAGCGCGTCGATGTCGTCGAGCCGGTCCTCGATGGCCCGGAAGTCGGGCAGGATCAGGTCGACGCCGGGCGAGTCGTCGGACGGGAACAGCACCCCGCAGTCGACGATGAGCAGCCTGCCCTCGTACTCGAAGACGGTCATGTTCCGGCCGACCTCGCCGATGCCACCGAGCGCGAAGGTGCGCAGGCCCCCCGGGGCGAGCGCGGACGGCGACGCGTCCGGCAGCTCGGGGCGGTCGATCTTCTCCGGCGGGGCGCTCAGGGACCGTCCGGGTCGGTTCCGGCGGTCGTTGCGCTGGGGACTCACGGGTGTTCGCGCCTCACATTGGTTCGTGTTCGGAAGGACAAGTCGATGTCGATGACCGCCGGGCGGTGCCGCTCGATGCAGCCGCTCAGCGGTGGTAGGCCACCTCGGCGCCGATGTCGGTGGCGGTGCGGCCACCGAGGGCGCCGTGCCCGGCCTGCTGGGCGGTGGCGCCGGGGCGGGCCTGCGGGTCGAGTGCGACGCCGGCGACGGCCAGATCCCCGGCGATCGCCGCGATCTGCTCCTCGGTGGCGGGCGGCAGCGGCAGCCGGGTGTCGCCGACGTCGATGCCGCGCAGCCGCAGCGCCGTCTTCGCGAACACCGCGCCGCCGACCCGGCCCATCGCCCGGATCACCGGCAGCATCGCGTAGTGCAGCGCACGGGCGCGCTGGTGCTCGCCGGCGTGGTAGGCGTCGATCATGGCGCGCAGCCGGTCGGCGACGACGTGGCCGATCACCGACACGAAGCCGACGGCGCCGACCGAGAGCCACGGCAGGTTGACCGGGTCGTCGCCGGAGTAGTAGGCCAGCGTCGTCGTGGCGAGGACCTCGGTGCCGACGCGCAGGTCGTTGCGGGCGTCCTTGACGGCGACGATCCGCGGGTGCTGGGCGAGCCGCTGGAAGGTCTCGACGTCGATACCGATCACGCTGCGCGGCGGGATGTCGTAGAGCATCACCGGCAGCTCGGTGGCGTCCGCGACGGCGCCGAAGTGCGCGACCAGGCCCTCCTGCGGCGGGCGCGAGTAGTACGGCGTGACCACCAGCAGGCCGTGCGCGCCGGAGCGCTCGGCGTCGCGGGCGAGCTCGATCGAGTGCGCGGTGTCGTAGGTGCCCGCTCCGCTGACGATCGTCGCCCGGTCCCCCACCGCCGAGACGACGGCGCGGACCAGCTCCCGCTTCTCCCGGTCCGAGGTCGTCGGACCCTCACCGGTGGTGCCGTTGACGACGAGCCCGTCGTTGCCCAGGTCCACCAGGTGGGCGGCCAGCTCCTCGGCCTTCGCCAGGTCGAGCTCCCCGTCGGCGTCGAACGGGGTCACCATCGCGGTGAGGACCTCGCCGAACGGACGGCGGGGCGGGTGCTGCGCCGCCGGGATGGTCTGGGAGCCGGAGTCCATGGGTGTTGACGGTACCGCCCCGGGTGGGTGGGGCCGCGACTCGTGAGGGGTCACATCCCGGAGGGCGCTGCGCGGTAGGCCTCCACGTCGGCGGCCACACCCTGGATCTCGACCCGGGCGGCGTCCCTGCCGAACGCGTGCAGCACCAGCTCCGACGGCTCGCCGACCACGGTGACCACGCCGAACCCGGTGGCGACCACCTGCTGGGCGCCCTCGGGACGCGCCAGCACGATGCCGACCGGGCTGCGCCGGAACAGCATCTTGGACATCGACGACAGCAGCTGCCAGAGCTGCCCGTCGCGCCCCGGGTCCGACGGGCGCGGTTCCCAGCCCGGCTCACCGCGGCGCAGGTCCTCGTGGTGGACGAAGAACTCGCCGCCGTTCGCGATCTCGTCGACCTTGCCCAGCTTGAACGGCGACCACCCGGGCGGGCCCTTGCGGAGGTCGTCGATCATGTTCGGCCAGGCCTCGCCCGCGTAGGAGTCCATGGCCCGCTCGGTCACGCCGGACAGTGCGGGCACCAGGATCCCCGCCGCGTTCCACGGCTGCCGTTCCCGCACGAGCAGGTGGGTGAGCAGGTCCCGGGCGTTCCACCCCTCGCAGAGCGTCGGGCGGTCCGGCCCCGATCGCTCGAACTCGGCACAGATGGCGGCACGTTCGTCGGTCGCGAGGCTCACCGTCCCCAACGTAGTGCGCGAGCCCGCCCGGCGCCGCCCGACGCTCCGCCGGCGCGCTGCCCGACACCCCACCGGGCGCTGCCCGACATCTCGCCGAACAACGTTCGACAACGAATGAGTGTCCCGACAGCGTTTTGTAGCCAGTGATACAGATCGCATCCGGGCGTGCCCACATACTCCGTCGCGGCCGATCGGCACCGTCGCCCCCGCGGTCGGCCTACCACCCACCGTCCCGCTGCGGAGAGGACCCACCGTGACGCACGCCGCCACGCAGCCACCGAGGTCGATGCGCAGGATCGCGCTCGCGAGCATGACCGGCACGGTCATCGAGTTCTACGACTTCTTCATCTACGGCACCGCCGCGGCGCTGGTGTTCAACAAGGTCTTCTTCCCCCAGCTCGGGGCCGCGGCCGGCACCGCGCTCGCACTCGCCACGTTCGGCGTCGCGTTCGTCGCCCGGCCGTTCGGCTCGATCCTGTTCGGGCACTTCGGCGACCGGCTCGGCCGCAAGGGCACGCTCGTCACGACGCTGCTGATGATGGGCCTCTCCACGCTCGCCATCGGCCTGCTGCCGACCACCGGGACGATCGGCGTGCTCGCCCCGATCCTGCTGGTGGTGCTGCGCGTCCTGCAGGGGCTCGCGGTCGGCGGCGAGTGGGCGGGCGCGACTCTGCTCACCGCGGAGAACGCACCCACCAGGTCCCGCGGCAGGTACGCGCTCTACCCGCAGCTCGGCCCCTCGGTGGCGTTCGCGCTCGCGTCGGCCACCTTCCTGGTCACGGCGCTGACCATGAGCAACGAGGCCTTCGTCGCCTGGGGCTGGCGCGTCCCGTTCATCGCGTCGGTGCTGCTGGTCGGCGTCGGCCTCTACGTGCGGCTGGCGCTGGAGGAGACCGCCTCCTTCCAGCAGGCCGGGCGGACGACCGGCCCACGCAGGCTGCCGGTCGCCGAGGTCTTCACCACCCGTCCGGCCGCGGTGTTCCTGGGCGCCGGTTCGACGACGGCGGTGTTCGCGTTCTTCTACGTCGGGGTCACCTACCTGACCAGCTACGGGACCCAGCAGCTCGGCCTGCCCCGGCCGACCGTGCTGGCGATGGGCATCGTCGGCGGCCTCGTGTTCGCGCTGACGACGATCGGTTCGGCGATCCTGTCCGACCGGGTCGGGCGACGGCGGATGGTGGTGATCGGCAACGTCGCCTCGGTCGTCGCCGGCGTGATCGTCTTCCCGATCATCGACATCGGCACCGCCTGGTCGTTCGGCCTCGGCCTGTCGGTCGTACTCGGTGTCGTCGGGATCGCCTACGGCCCGATCGGTGCCCAGCTCCCCGAGCTGTTCCCGACCCGGTTCCGCTACACCGGCGCCGGGATCGCCTACAACCTCGCCGGGGTGCTCGGGGGTGGTGTCGTGCCGCTGATCTCGGCCGCGCTGGTACCGCTCTACGGCAGCCTCGCGATCGGGCTGCTGCTCGCCGGGGTCTCGCTGCTGAGCCTGGGCTGCACGCTCGCGCTGCCGCAGACGCACGCCGACTCGCTGGCCGAGCAGGACGCGCAGCCGGCACCGGCCTGAACTCGCACCCCGCCCACCTGTCCCGCTACCGTCGTCGGACCGGGCGTCGCACGGGGCGCCGGCGACGGAACGGGGCCTCACGTGACGGCGGGTGCGGCGGAACCGGGTGGCGTGCACCCGGCCGCCGGCGCGGGCGACCCACCGGTCTCCCCGTTCCTGCAGGAACCGCCGAGCGCGGTCACCACCCGGATCGGTGAGCTCGGGGTCGCGCGCCACTACGCCGGCCGGGAGTACGTCTACCGCCAGGGCGAGCTGTCGTCCCGTTTCCACCTCGTCGTCACCGGCCGGGTGCGGATCTACCTGCACCGGCCGGACGGCACCGAGCGCACGCTGGCCTACGCCGAACCCGGCGCCACCCTCGGTGAGGCCGCCTGCGTCGACGGGCGCCCGCGCCACCTCGCCTCGGTCTGCACCCAGCCCTCGGAGATCGTCTCGGTGACCCGCGACGCCCTGCTCGACGCCGCCCGCACCGAGCCCGAGCTGCTGCTCGAGATCGCCCGGCGGATCGCCTACAAACAACGCGTCATGCAGCTGCACGTGCTGATAGAGGGTCTACCGGCCCGGGAGCGGGTGATCCTGCTCCTCGGGCACCTCGTCGAGGCCTACGGCGAGGTCGCGCTCGACACCGTGACCCGGCTGTCGATCCGGCCGGCCGTCGACGAGCTGGCCCTGCTGGTCGGACTGACCAGGGTCACCATGAGCCGTGAGCTGTCGCGGCTGGTCGCCGAGGGCCTCGTACAGAAGGAAGGACGCGGCATCGTCGTCCGCGACCTGCCGGACCTGCGCCGCCGGGTGCACGCCGTCCTCGCCTGACCGGCCCGGCCCGTTCGCCTGCATCCGCCCGCGGTCGGCGGCGGGCGGCCCGCCCGCTCAGCCCGCCGAGACCGTGACGTCGCCGAGCTGACGCAGCAGGCCGAGGGTGTCCCAGTGCACCCACTCCTCGACGAACCTGCCGTCGACGATGCGGCTCAGCAGCTGCCCGTCCACGTACACCTTCTTCCCGGTGGGCTCCACCCCCTCCAGCGGGCCCCGGTGCACCCCGCGCAGCGACCAGTGCGTCGCCACCATGTCGCCGTCGGCGAGCTGGCGCTCCACCCGCAGGTCGAACTCGTCGAGCGCGCCACGGTAGCCCTCGACCCGCGCGCGGAACCCCGCCGGTCCGGTCGGCTGGTCGGGGTTGTACGGGTCGTGGTTGACGTAGTCCGCGGCGAACAGCTCCTGGACCACGTCCCAGCTCGCCCCGTTCCAGATCTCGTCGAACTGGCGCCGCACGAGCTCCTTGTTGTCCTCCGGGCTCATGTCCGGTCCTCCTTCGGTGTGGTGCGATCCGAAGGCGACCGCACCCACCGGCCGTCGCCGGCCGTGCGCCGACCTGCGCCGCAGCGACAGGACGGCCCACCAGAGTAGTGGCGAGCCGATCGGGCCGGAAAGCGCCGGACGGCCGATCGACCCCGCCGACCGGAGCACGGGCGGCCTGGTTCGCGCCGGAACTCGTCGACGGTCTCGTCGCGTTCCTCGTCGGTCATCGAGACGAACTTGTGCATCAGGCCGGCCCGAGCGGTGGTGCCCCGCTGCCTGATCAGGGTCCTGAGAACCGCCCGCCTGGCCCGCAGGGTGCGTTCCTGACGCTCGACGAGCTCCAGGTGCGTGGCGAGCAGGTCGTGCAGGGTGTGGTGCCCCCGTCGAGCAGGCGCCGGATCTCCTCGAGATCCGCGCCCAGTTCACGCAACGTGCGCACGAGTTACAGCCGGGCGATCGCGTCGATGTCGTACAACCGGTGGGCCGCCCGGTTCAGCCCCGTGGGCGCGATGAGCCCGCTGTCGCCGTAGAACCGCACAGCGCTGACACTCAGTCCGCTCCGGCGCGCGGCGTCCCCGATGGGGTACAGGTCGTCGTTCATGCCGCCGTGCTGCCTCGAGCCTCTCGAGCCGCAAGTCCTTTCGCGACGACGGCCGCGCCGGCCAGGCGGGCGCGGGGTTCAGCCCTCGCTGACCAGCGGGCTGGAGGCGATCTCGGTGCCGTCGTCGAGCTTCTGGATCTCGAAGTCGGCGAAGATGTTGGGCACCTCGTGCTGGAGCCGGCGCAGGCACTCGACGGCGAGGTCGCGGATCTCGACGTCGGCGTGCTCGGACCCGCGCATCGCGATGAAGTGCCGCCAGGCGCGGTAGTTCCCGGTGACGACGATCTTCGTCTCGGTCGCGTTCGGCAGCAACGAGCGCGCGGCCTGACGGGCCTGCTTGCGGCGCAGCGTGGCGCTGCCACCGGCCCGCCCGTCCCCGTCGGCGAACCGCTTCTCCAGCCCGTCGAGGAGCTTCTCGTAGGAGGCGAGGGCGTCCGCGGACGCCTGCTGGAACAGCTCGTGCAGCTCCGGGTCGTCGGCGATGACGTCGGGTTCGACCATCGCCGCATCCCGTTCCGGGACGTAGCGCTGAGACAGCTGCGAGTAGGAGAAGTGCCGGTGCCGGATCAGCTCGTGGGTCAGCGAGCGGGAGATCCCTGTCAGGTAGAAGCTGACGCTCCCGTGCTCCAGCACCGACAGGTGCCCGACCTCGAGGATGTGCCGGATGTAGCCGGCGTTGGTCGCCGTCCTCGGGTTCGGCTTGCTCCACGACTGGTAGCAGGCCCGCCCGGCGAACTCGGCGAGCGCCTGACCACCGTCGGCGTCGGTCGACCACGGGACGTCCGCCGGCGGCGTGAACTCGGTCTTCGCCACCAGCTGCACGGTCAGCGGGACGGTCTGCGGCGCGGTCTCCGGCATGGCGACGAGGGTAGCCACCACCGGAACCCGCCCGGCCGTCCGCATCTGACAGCAACCAGTGACGTCATCTCCTTGAATTGATGTCGTCAGTGACGCCATAGTGGTGTCATGGACCTCACGCCGTACGTCGCGCAGCTGCGCGACGACCTCGCCGCCGCCGCGGCCGCGGGAGACGAGCAGACCCGCCGCACAGCGGCGCTGCTCGGCTCCGCGATCGAGCCCGCGGCCCGCCTCGCGATCATGAACGCCCTGTCCGACCTGGCCTCGGAGGCGACCGCCGCACTCGGCGACCGGTCGGTCGAGGTGCGGCTGCACGGGCGGGAGGTGCGCGTGTCGGTCTCCGGCACCACCCCGGCCGACGGACCGGTCGCCGATGCGGGGCCCGCTCCGTCCGGCACCGCGGGCGGGCACCACGGCCCCACGGACGGCCTCGGCGGACCGGCGGGCTCGATGTTCGGCGGTGATGCCGGCGACATCAGCCGGGTCACCCTGCGGATCGTCGAGCAGATCAAAGCGCAGGCCGAGAAGGCCGCGCAGTCACAGGGCGTCTCTCTCAACACCTGGGTCTCCCAGGCGGTGCAGGGAGCGTTGACCGGTGCCGAGGGGCGGGCCCGCGGTGGGCGGGACCCGCAGGACGGCCGCCACCTCCGGGGATGGGTGCAGGGATGAACGACGAGCGCGACGACACGACCGGCCCGATCGATGGCGGCCCGTCCGGGGCCGGGGACTCCGCGAGTGCGGGCGGCGGGACCGGCACCGGCGGCGGGGCCGACACCGGCGGCAGCACCGACACCGGCGGCAGCACCGGCACGGGCCACGGCTCCGGCGGATCGGGCACGTCCGACGACGCCCCCGCCCGCCACGAGCAGTGGCCCTGCACCGGGCCGGCCGAGCTGGAGGTCACCACCGGTGCCGGCCGCGTCCGCATCGACCTGGTCGAGGACGCCACCGAGGTCCGGGTCGAGGTGACCGCCGACCGCGGCGGCGCCCCGTGGTCCGGCGGCCTGGGCGGGCTCCTGGACTGGATCGGCACGTCGATGAGCGGCGGATCGGGCGGTGCGGGCTGGTCCGGGCGCGGGTTCGACCCGATCGTCGGCGCCCCGTGGGAGCGCTCCGGCGACCCCTCCGCCGACGCCGTCGAGGCCGTGACGATCGAGTGGTCCACGGCGGACCGGCGGCTGGTGGTCCGCGGACCGGACGAGCCGGCGCTGAGCGCGGTCCCGCTGATCGTGACGGTGTCCGCACCGGCCGGGTCGCGCACCGCGGTGCGCACCGGGGCGGCCACCGTCGAGCTGACCGGGCGGGCCTCCTGGGCCGCGGTGCGGACCGGCTCGGGGACCGCGCGGGTGGCCGAGGTGAGCGGCGACGCCGAGATCACGACCGGCTCCGGCGGCATCGACCTGGGTTCGTGCGGGGGGCGGGCCCAGCTGCGCACCGGCAGCGGCGAGATCGAGGTCGGATCCCTCGGCGGGGCCTCGCGGGTCCGGACCGGCAGCGGCGACGTCCGGCTGGGCGAGCTGGCCGGGGACCTCGAGGTGCGCAGCGGTTCCGGCGACGTCGTGCTGGCCGACGCGGTCAGCGGCGAGGTCCGGTTGAACACCGGGTCGGGCAACGTCCGGGTCGGCGTGCACTCCGGCGTCGCGGCCGACCTGGACCTCACCACCGGCTCGGGACGGGCACGCAGCGAGCTGGACGTGCGGCGCGACCCGCCCGCCACGAGCCCGGGCCTGCGGTTGGCCGGACGCACCGGCAGCGGCGACGTCCTCGTCACCCGGGCGGCGGCCGGCGCCCGCTGATCCCGGGCGCGGCCCCTCAGTTGGCTCCACGGTCGAGATGTTCGCCGGCCGAACGACGTGCGTACCCTGCCGGGCATGGATCGCACCGAGATCGCCGCGATGAACGCCTCCATGACCGAGCGCGTGCTCGGGATGCCCGCCACCCCGGTCCCGGACAAGGGCTACGCGCTGCGGGTCCTGCGCACCCGCGGCCGGCGCAGCGGCGAGCCCCGCAGCACCCCGCTGGGCGTGATCGGCCACGAGGGCGGCGAGTACCTCGTCTCCCCGACCGGTGCCCGGGACTGGGTACGCAACCTGCGCGCCACCGCCGGGTGCGCCCTCCTCGCGAGCGACCGGACCGACGAACGCCGCGCCGTCACGCCGGATCCCGCCGAGGCCGCCGGCGTCGTGCTGGCCTACCTGCAGGCGCTCGACCAGCCGTGGGCACGGCAGGGTTTCCCGGTGTCGGCCGACTCCTCCGTCGAGGACGTGACCGCGCACCTGGACACGATCGCCGTCTTCCGCCTGGATCCCGCCTGACAGGGACGACGGCCGCGTTCCGGATCGGCGGCTCGGCGGCGAGCTCGATGACCCCGATCACCCCGCCCGCACGGCCGCCGCGAGCGCGGCGGCCAGGTCCCCCCGCTCCCCCACCGCGACGCCGGCGAGCCCGAGCCAGCCGGCCATCGTGGACAGCTCCGCGGCCAGCTCGGCCACGATCCGGTGCGCCGGGAACGGCGCCCCGGGCTCGGCGAACGCGCCCGGCACCCGCAGCAGCCCGGCGGCCCGGTCGGCCTTGAGGTCGACCCGCCCGACGAGCGACCCGTCGAGCAGGAACGGGAAGACGTAGTACCCGTACTCGCGCTTCGGCTCGGGCACGTAGATCTCGATGCGGTACCGGAACCCGAAGATCCGCTCGGTGCGTTCCCGCTCCCAGACCAGCGGGTCGAACGGGCAGAGCAGGGCGCGCCCGGTCACCGTGCGCGGAGCCGAGGCGGCGGGGTCGCGGTAGGCGGGTCGCGCCCAGCCGCGCACCTCCACCGGTTCCAGATCGCCGACGTCGACGAGCTCGGCGATCGCGGCGCGGGTGCGTTCGGGCCCGAGCCGGTAGTAGTCGCGCAGGTCGGTCTCGGTGCCGACGCCCAGCGCGGAGGCCGCCGTCGCCACCAGGGACCGGGCCGCGTCGGCCGGGTCGGGCTCCGGCGCACCGAGGATCTCCGGCGGGATCACCCGTTCCGGCAGGTCGTAGCGGCGTTCGAAGTGCTTCCGGGTGCCGACGGCCAGCTCCCCCACCGCGAACATGTACTCGCAGACCCGCTTCACCTCGGAGCGTTCCCACCAGGTCGCGCCCGGCGGCCGCGGGCGGACGTCACCGGCCCGGCCCTGCGGTGCGAGTGCCTTCTCGATCGCACCGGCACCGATCGGTCCGTGCTCGGCGACGACGTCGCGGATGTCACCCGCCAGCGACGGGTGCTTCTCCAGCAGCGGCCCGTAGTGCCGCCACCAGCGTTGCGGCAGGGTCCGGTGCGACAGCAGCGGCCAGTCCTGCACCGGGACCAGGCTGGCCTCGTGCGCCCAGGTCTCGGCGAGCAACCGGGGCTTGCGGGCGCTCGGCGACCAGGCGGCGTCGTCGAGCAACTCGGTCGGGTAGGGGCCGAGCCGGCTGAACAGCGGCATGTAGTGGGCGCGCACCGCGATGTTCACCGAGTCCAGCTGCAGCAGCTTGACCCGGTCGAGCACACGCCCGAGGTGCCGCCGGGTGACCGCGCCCGACGGCCGGGGGTCGGTGAAGCCCTGGGCCGCGAGGAAGGTCCGCCGGGCCACGTCCGCGCTGATCGTCCGCACGGCCCGGATGCTGCCACGCACCCCCGACAGGAACCGGCCGGGCACCGGCGACGACCACGGGCCCCGCGTCCGGTCTCAGTTCCCGGGCTAGGTCGTCGTGTCCACGGCCACGGCGAGCGCGGCGGTGTAGCCGGAGCGGACATCACCGGTGACGGTCGCGACCTGCAGCGCGCCCCCGTCGTCGCCGAAGACGTTGTCGGAGTCCAGCGTGATCCCGGACAGGTGGTGCACCGACTCCTCGTACCCGGTGGTCGCGTACACGGCGTGGCAGAGGTCCTCCGGCAACGCGACCTGTGAGGTCGCGATCGCGTTCCCGGCGTCGGTGATGCCGGCCTCGTCCGGATACACCTCGACATGGACGTGCGGCCAACGTCCCGGGTAGCAGGCCGGGACGATGCTGGTGAAGCGGACCGTCCCGGTGCCGTCGGCGACCTGGACACCGCGCAGGTAGTTCTCGTCCTCCACACCCTCGGAGTACATCGAGTACCGGCCCTCGCGGTCGCAGTGCCACACGTAGACCGCAGCACCGGCCATCGGTGCCCGCGCCATGTCGGTGATCCTCAGCTCGAGGGTCATCGGCACGCCCTGCGCCGTGGCGTGGCCGGTGCCGGTACTGGAGCGGATGTCGCTGCGGACCACCCCGGACTGCTCGAGCACGTGCGGGCCGTTGGACCCGTCGCCCGGGTAGGGCCCCGCGGTCTCGTCCGGGATCTCGCCGGGGCTGGTCGTGCTCGTCGCACCCGACGGTCCCCCGCACGCGACGAGCACCGCGCCGAGCGTGCCGGCGCCGAGGACCGACAGCATCCGGCGCCGGTTCAGCAGGGTGCCGACGTCGAAGCCGAGGCCCTGGTCGACGACGTCCTCGTCGGGACGCGGCAGCGCACGCCCCTCGTACCGCGGTTCCTTCATCGAACCTCCTGGGTCGTCCGCCCGCCTGCAGCCGACACTAGGAGCGTTTCGTGGGAAAACGTTCGGCGCGGGCTGTGCACAGGCTGTGAACCGGCGCACCGGGGGGTGATCGTGCGCACCTGCGGCCCGGCACGGTAGGTATGGCGCATGGCCACCGCGACCGTCCGCCCCGCCACCGACGACGACGTCGTCGCGATCATGGAGATCCAGGACCGCACCTGGCGCACCGCCTACGCGGGACTGCTCCCCGAGGAGGCGTTCGCGACCCTGACCTCGGACACCGCCCGCGCCCACTGGAGCGACGCCGTGCACGCCGGCGACGACTTCCACCTGCTCGTCGCCGTCGAGGGCACCGAGATCGTCGGGTTCTGTGCCGCCGCCCGGTACGCCGGCGCGGACGAGCTGTCCATCGCCGAGGTGAGCGCGTTGCTGGTGGAGCCGCGCTGGGGGCGGCGCGGGCACGGCGGACGGCTGCTCGCCACCGCCGCGGCCGCGCTGCGGGCCGCCGGCTCGGACTCCGGACGGGCCTGGGTGCCCGAGACCGACGCCGCGTCGCGCGGGTTCTACGCCCGCGCCGGCTGGGAGCCCGACGGCGCCGTCCGGACCCTGGACACCGGCACCGGCACCGTCCGCGAGGTCCGCGTCACCGGGACGCTGGACCTGCGGCTCGTGGAGTAGACCTCAGACGAGCCCCAGCAGCGGCTCGAGGCCGATCGTCAGGCCCGGACGCCCGCGCACCGCGCGCACCGCCATCAGCACGCCGGGCATGAACGACGCCCGGTTCATCGAGTCGTGCCGCATGGTGAAGACCTCGCCGTCGGTACCCAGGATGACCTCCTGGTGCGCGATCAGGCCGGGCATGCGGACCGCGTGCACGTGGACGCCGTCGACGACGGCACCGCGTGCGCCGTCCGGGTCGGTGGTGGTCGCATCGGGGACGGCTCCCAGGCCGGCTTCGGCGCGGGCGGCCGCGACCACCGACGCGGTGCGTGCCGCCGTGCCGGACGGGGCGTCGACCTTGCCGGCGTGGTGCAGCTCGACGATCTCCACGGAGTCGAAGAACTTCGCGGCCTGCCCGGCGAAGTGCATCATCAGCACCGCGCCGACGCCGAAGTTCGGGGCGACCAGCACGCTGCCCGACCCGTGCGCGTCGAGGACCGCGCGGACCTCGTCGAACTTCGCGGCGTCGAACCCACTGGTCCCGACCACCGGTGCGACCCCACGCGAGACGCAGGCCGCCACGTTGTCCAGCGCTGCGCCGGGGTGGGTGAAGTCGACGGCGACGTCGGCGCCGTCCAGCACCGACAGGTCGTCGCCCGCGTCGAGGGCCGCCACCAGCTCGGTGTCCGGGGCCTCCTCGACGGCCTTGCAGACCTCGCTGCCCATCCGGCCCTTCGCGCCGAGCACCGCCACCCGGATCGTCCCGCTCACCAGCACACCCACTTCTTCTCCGACGTCGTGGGTGGCGAGTCTAGGCGGGCCCCGGTCAGGCGAGCACCAGGCCACCGATCCACACGGCGGTCGCGACCATCCCGGCCGCGAGCTCGATCAGGATGCTCCACCCGACGGCGGTGAGTGCCTCCCGGGCCGAGCGCCAGGCCGTCGCGGCATCGGGGAGCCGGAGGAGCTCGGCCAGCCACACCCCCAGCACGAAGCCGAGGAACAGGCCCACCACGGGGACGACGAAGAACCCGACCACACCGAGCACCAGCCCGGCCAGCAGGGTCCGGCTCGGCACCCCGGACGCCTTGAGCCGCTTGCCGGGGAGCAGGTACTTCGCGACCTGGCCGGCGACCGTCACCAGGACCGCGATGCCGAGCACCCACCAGCCGACCGAGTCACCGCGCGGGACGGCCCAGACCGCCACCCCGCCGACGATCAGCAGCGGTCCGGGCAGCACCGGGAGCACGATCCCGGCCAGCCCGACGGCGATCATCAACCCGGCGAGCACCGCGAGCCACGTCATGGACACAGCCTGCCAGCGGAGGGCGCCGCCCTTGCGACCCGGGCAGCCGGGGCGGCCGCTACGCCAGCTCGCGCAGCGACTCCGGCAGGTCGTCGACGTCGTCGTAGGGACCGACGACGGCCGCGGTCAGCGGCTGGTCGAGCAGCTCGGCGGCCAGCGCAGCCACCTCGTCGGGTGTGACGGCGTCGATCCGGGTCAGGCTCTCGGCCAGCGAACGCTGACGGCCGTGGTCCAGCTCGGCGCGGCCGAGCCGGTTCATCCGGGACGCGGTGTCCTCGCAGCCCAACACCAGGCCACCGCGCAGCGAGCCCTTCGCCCGGGCCACCTCGGCCTCGGTGAGCCCCTCGGAGGTGACGCCGGCCAGCACGTCCCGCACGACGGCGACGACCTCGCCGAGCCGCTCCGGCGCGCACCCGGCGTAGACCGACAGGGCGCCGGAATCGGCGTAGCGGACGGTGGACGAGTACACCTGGTAGGCCAGTCCGCGCTGCTCACGTACCTGCTGGAACAGCCGCGATGACAGGCCGCCGCCGAGAGCTGCGTTCAGCACGGCGAGCGCCGGGCGCCCGGGGCCGTGCCGCCCGGCGCCCGGGACGCCCAGCATCACGTGCGCCTGCTCGGACTCGTCGGACTGCAGGGCGAGCGCCCCGGAGCGGGCGGGCCGGACACCGGTCGCGGTGCGCGGCGGGACCGCCCGGGCACCGAAGTGCTCACCGGCGGCCGGCCCGAGCGCGGCCGCGACCAGGTCGGCGATGCGGTCGTGGTCGAGGTTCCCGGCGGCGGCGACGACCATCCGCGGCGTCGTGTACTCACCCCGCCAGAACGAGTGCAGCGTGTCCCGGCTCATCGCCCGGATCGAGTCCTCGGACCCGATCACCGGGCGGCCCAGCGGGTGGGCGCCGAACAGGGTCTCGTCGAACAGGTCGCCGAGCAGGTCCTCCGGGTCGTCGTCGCGCATCGAGATCTCCTCGAGCACCACGCCGCGCTCCACCTCGACGTCGGCGTGCGCGAACTCGGCGTCGGTCACGACGTCGGCGAGCAGGTCCACCGCGAGCGCGACGTCGGTGTCGAGGACGTGCGCGTAGTAGCAGGTGTGCTCCTTGGCGGTGAACGCGTTCAGCTCGCCGCCGACCGCGTCCATCTCCTCGGCGATCCCGGCCGCGGTGCGCCGCCGGGTGCCCTTGAAGAGCAGGTGTTCCAGGAAGTGCGCCGCACCGGCCTGCTCGGTGGTCTCGTCGACCGAGCCGATGCCGATCCAGATACCGAGCGCCACCGAGCGGACGCCGGGCACCGCCTCGGTGACCAGCCGGACGCCGCCGGGCAGCTCGCTGCGGCGGACCGTGTCGGGTGTCCGGTCCGGGGAGGCGGGCACGCGGGCGACGGCCCGGGAACCGTGAGGTCCCCGGGCCGTCGCCGCGTGGTCGTGCCGTTCGGGCAAACCGATCAGCTCGGGCTCGTGGCCTCGGCGGAAGCGTCCTCGGTGGCGTCGCCCTCGGCGGGCGCCTCCTCGGAACCCTCCTGGACCGGGACCAGGCTGATCTTGCCGCGGTTGTCGATGTCGGTGACCTCGACGCGCAGCTTGTCGCCGACCTTGCAGACGTCCTCGACCTTGCTGATCCGCTTGCCGCTGCCGAGCTTCGAGATGTGGACCAGGCCGTCCTTGCCCGGGACCAGCGAGACGAAGGCACCGAACGCGGCGGCCTTGACCACCGTGCCCAGGAACCGCTCACCGACCTTCGGCAGCTGCGGGTTGGCGATCGCGTTGATCATGCCGATCGCCTCCTCCGCGGAGGGGCCGTCGTTCGCGCCGACGTAGATCGTGCCGTCGTCCTCGATCGAGATGTCGGCGCCGGTCTTCTCGGTGATCGAGTTGATCATCTTGCCCTTCGGGCCGATGACCTCGCCGATCTTGTCGACCGGGACCTTCACCGCGGTGACCCGCGGCGCGTACTTGCTCATCTCGTCCGGGCCGTCGATGGCCTCGCCGATCACCTCGAGGATGGTCAGACGGGCGTCACGGGCCTGGTTCAGCGCGGCGGCCAGCACCTCGGACGGGATGCCGTCCAGCTTGGTGTCGAGCTGCAGCGCGGTCACGAAGTTCTTGGTGCCGGCGACCTTGAAGTCCATGTCGCCGAACGCGTCCTCCGCGCCCAGGATGTCGGTCAGCGCGACGTACCGCGTCTGCCCGTCGACCTCGTCGGACACCAGGCCCATCGCGATGCCCGCGACCGGCGCCTTCAGCGGCACGCCGGCGTTGAGCAGCGACATCGTGGAGGCGCAGACCGAGCCCATCGAGGTGGAGCCGTTGGAGCTCAGCGCCTCGGAGACCTGCCGGATCGCGTAGGGGAACTCCTCGCGGTTCGGCAGGACCGGCAGCAGCGCCCGCTCGGCCAGCGCGCCGTGGCCGATCTCGCGGCGCTTCGGCGAACCGACCCGGCCGGTCTCACCGGTGGAGAACGGCGGGAAGTTGTAGTGGTGCAGGTAGCGCTTGGAGGTCTCCGGACCGAGCGAGTCGATCGTCTGCTCCATGCGCAGCATGTTCAGCGTGGTGACACCCAGGATCTGGGTCTCGCCGCGCTCGAACAGCCCCGAGCCGTGCGCCCGCGGGATGACCTCGACCTCGGCCGAGAGCGGCCGGATGTCGGTCAGGCCGCGGCCGTCGATCCGGACGTTGTCGGTCAGGATGCGGCGGCGGATCAGCTTCTTGTTCAGCGCGCGGAACGCGTTGCCGAGCTCCGACTCGCGGCCCACGAAGCGCTCGCCCAGCTTCTCGACGACCGACGCCTTGATCTCGTCGGTGCGGGTCTCCCGCTCCTGTTTGCCGGCGATGGTCAGCGCCTGCGCCAGCTCCTGCTCGACGGCCTCGGAGACGGCCTCGAACGCGTCCGGCTGGTAGGCCGGGAACACCGGGTAGTCGGCGGTCGGCTTGGCCGCGACCTCGGCGAGCTGCTGCTGCGCGACGCAGAGGCTGCGGATGAACGGCTTGGCCGCCTCCAGGCCGTCGGACACGACGCCCTCGGTCGGGGCGGTGGCGCCGCCGTCGACGAGGTCGATCGTCTTCTCGGTGGCCTCGGCCTCGACCATCATGATCGCGACGTCGTCACCGACGATCCGGCCCGCGACGACCATGTCGAACGCGGCGCGCTCGAGCTGGTCGTGGGTCGGGAAGGCCACCCACTGGGTGTCGGTTCCCGCCTCGTTCGCGATGAGCGCGACCCGCACAGCGCCGACCGGGCCGGAGAACGGCAGGCCGGAGAGCTGGGTGGACGCCGACGCCGCGTTGATCGCGACGACGTCGTAGGGGTCCTGCGGGTCCAGCGACATGATGGTCACGACGACCTGGACCTCGTTACGCAGACCGTCCACGAAGGACGGGCGCAGCGGGCGGTCGATGAGCCGGCAGGTCAGGATCGCGTCGGTGCCCGGGCGACCCTCGCGGCGGAAGAACGAGCCGGGAATCCGGCCCGCTGCGTACATCCGCTCCTCGACGTCCACCGTGAGCGGGAAGAAGTCGAACTGGTCCTTCGGCCGCTTCGAGGCGGTCGTGGCGGACAGCAGCATGGTCTCGTCGTCCAGGTAGGCGACGACGGATCCGGCGGCCTGGCGGGCGAGCCGGCCGGTCTCGAACCGGACGGTGCGGGTGCCATAGGTGCCGTTGTCGATGACGGCGGCGCTCTCGTGCACGCCGTCCTCGCTGATGACGTCAGTCATACGGGGAAATCTCTCCTCGTCGTTGGGAGTGGTGTCTCGTCTGCCCCACCACCGACGACGTCCGGGTCGATCCCCTGCTGGGCCGGTCTTCGATCGAAGCTTCCGGGAGCTCGCGCTCCCGGGAGCCACTACCGAGGACCGGCGGATGTCCGTCCGCCACCGTCGATGGGCAGTTCAGTTGTTCAGTTCAGTTGTGGTGCACCGGGACGGGCCCGATGCGAGGCGACCCGGCACCGGAAGCCGGTACCGGGTCGCTCGGGGTCAGCGGCGCAGACCCAGCTTTTCGATCAGTGCGCGGTAGCGAGCCACGTCGACCGCGCGCAGGTACTTGAGCAGCCGGCGACGACGACCGACCAGCAGCAGCAGGCCGCGCCGGCTGTGGTGGTCGTGCTTGTGCTCCTTGAGGTGCTCGGTCAGACCGATGATGCGCTGCGTCAGCAGCGCCACCTGGGCCTCGGGGGACCCGGTGTCGGCGGCGTGGGTGCCGTACTGCTCGAGCGTGCTCTTCTTCTGTGCGGTGGACAGTGCCACTGCTTCTCCTTCATCTTCGAGACGGTCCGCGGGGCCATGCCGCTGTGCTCCGCCGGCTCGCTGCGCTGAGCGCGCGGGCCGGTGGGACGGCAGGTAGTCGGTCTCGGCCGCCGCGGACTGCAGCCGGACCCACATCAAACGGTACCAGCGAGGCGACCCGCCCTCCCGCCGGGCAGTCGCACCCCACCCGGGGCGTCGCACCCTCCGCAGCGGGCGGGCGCGGTTCACCGGCGGGAGGCGGCCCGCCGCAGTGCCTCCGCGATCTCCGGGAACGACGGTGCGAGCGCGGCCGCGGCGGCGACCAGCCGGGCGGGCGCACTCACCCTCCGGAGCGCGTCGTCGGCGGTCGGGGCGGAGACCGGGGCCCGGTGGGGTCGCGGTAGCCGGCGCGGCCGGACGGCACCGGCCGGGTCGCCCGCGCCGCAACGGCACACGGCGTCCGGACCCCAGGGCGTGCGTGCCGCCCGGATCTCGTCGAGCAGCGCCGTCACCTCGGCCTGCGGCACCGGGCCCTGCGCCACCCGCCGGTCCAGGGCCAGCATCCGCCCGAGGACCGCCGGGTCGCCGATCTTCACCCGGCGCGCCCCGGAGAGCTGGGAGAGCATCGCCGGGCTCAGCCCCAGCGCCGTCGCCAGCCGGGTCTGCGTGATGCCCAGCCCGATGGTCAGCCGGCGTACCCGCTCCCCCAGCGGCTCGCCGTAGATCTCGCGCTGCCGCGCGCGGTTCGCCGCCGCGCGGTCACCGGGCACCTGGTCGGCGGGCGCACGGTCCCCGAGCACCTGACCTTCGAGCACCTGGCCTCCGAGCAGCTGGTCCTCGGGCATCCGGTCTCCGGCACGGTCGTCCATGCCGCGATGCTGCGCCGGGTGTCCCGGCGAGCGGAGGAGTTCGGGCCGGACAGGGGGTTTTCACTCAGTGCGGATGCTCGCTCCGCAATCTCCGCTCAGTACCGATGCTCGCTCCGCTCAGTGCGGGGCGTCGTGCTCGTCCGGTCCGATGGCGTCGCCGGTGGCGGTGAGAATCTCCCGGCACCGCGCCACGTCGCGGTTCATCTGGGCGATGAGCGGGTCGACGCCGTCGTAGCTCTCCTGGCCGCGCAGCCGGGCGACGAACTCGACGCCGACCTCGTAGCCGTAGAAGTCCTCGTCGACGTCCAGGACGTAGGCCTCGACGGTGCGCACCCGTCCGGAGAAGGTGGGGTTCGTGCCGACCGAGATCGCCGCCATCAGCCGCCGGTCACCGATCAGGAACCAGCCGGCGTAGACACCGTCGGCGGGGATCGCGGTGTGCGGCGGGCAGGACACGTTCGCGGTCGGGAATCCGAGATCCCGGCCCCGCTTGTGGCCGTGCACGATCACCCCGTCCACCCGGTGCCTGCGGCCGAGCGCGTGTGCGGCGTCGCGCACCGCACCGGCGGCGATACAGGAGCGGATGTAGGTGGAGGAGAAGGTCACTTCGTCGTCCGACATCAGATCCACCGCCTCGCAGGAGAAACCGAACCGGCGACCCAGCTCGGTGAGCACGGCGACGTCGCCTGCCGCCTTGTAGCCGAAGGTGAAGTTGCTGCCCACCACGACGACCGCGGCGTGCAGCCGGTCGACCAGCACCTCGTGCACGAAGCCGGCCGGCGCCATCCGGGAGAGCTGCTCGGTGAACGGGATGACGCAGAAGACGTCGGCCCCGGCCTCGGCGACCAGCTCCGCCCGCCGGTCCAGGGTGGACAGCCGCGCCGGGTGCGTCCCCGGGCGGATGAGCTCCGCGGGGTGCGGGTCGAACGTCACCACGACCGCGGGCAGTCCCCGCGCCCGGGCCTGCTCGACCGCCCGGGCGATGAGCTGCCGGTGCCCGCGGTGCACGCCGTCGAACACCCCGACGGTGACGACGCAGCGTCCCCAACCGGGCGGAACGGCCTCCAGTCCACGCCAGCGCTGCACGGCGGCGAGCCTACGGAACCGGCCTCCCCCGCCGCTCACCGGCTGCCGCGACGTCAGCCGGCCGGGTCGAGGACGACGACCGGGCGGGAGCTGCGGCCGCGGTCGGCCATCAGCGCCAGCGCCGCTCCGTCCGGGCCGAACACGCCGTAGGTGCCGGTGATCCCGGCCGGGGGCAACGACCGGCCGATCCGGACGTCGGTGGCGGCCGCGTCGTCGACGTCGACCCGGGGGAACGCGGTCGCGACCGCCGTGGCCAGGTCCAGCGACAGTCCCGGCGACTCCGCCAGCTGCTCGACGGTCCGCGCGTGGTCGAGGGTGAACGGGCCGACCCGGGTGCGGCGCAGCGCCGTGAGGTGCCCGCCGACGCCCAGCGCCGCACCGAGGTCGCGGGCCAGCGCCCGGACGTAGGTCCCCGAGGAGCAGTCGACGGTGACGTCGAGGTCGAGGAACGGCCCGTCCCGGCGCACGGCCAGGAGGTCGAAGGTCGACACGGTGACCGGCCGCGCCGGGATGTCGACGGTCTCGCCGTCACGAACCCGCTGGTAGGCCCGCTTACCGTCGATCTTGACCGCGGAGACGGCGCTGGGCACCTGCTCGATGTCACCGGTCAGCACGGCCGTCGCGGCGCGGATGCGGTCCTCGGTGACGTCGACCGGTACCGGCTCCCCCAGCGGGTCGCCCTCGGCGTCGTCGGTCGTGGTCGCGACACCGAGGCGGACGGTCGCGGTGTAGGCCTTGGTGTCCAGCGACAGGTGCCCGAGGAGCTTGGTGGCCCGCTCGATGCCGACCACCAGCACGCCGGTGGCCATCGGGTCGAGGGTGCCGGCATGGCCGACCTTGCGGGTCCCCATGATCCGGCGCAGCTTCCCGACGACGTCGTGGCTGGTCGGCCCGCGATCCTTGTCGACGATCACGAGACCGGGCGGCGGAGGCGGGTTGCGGGGCGGCACGAGCGGGAATCGTACGAACCCCGGATCAGCACGCCAGCCGGTACCCGACCCCCCGCACCGTGACGACGACCTCGCGGGCGCCGAGCTTGGACCGCAGCGACGCCACGTGCGCCTCCAGGGTGCGCGCCGCCGACGCGTCGGCGATCCCCCAGACCTGCTCGAGGAGCTCCGGGCGCGGCACCACGGCACCCTCCCGCCGGGCGAGTGCGGCGAGCAGGTCGAACTCCTTGCGGGTGAGCGCGACGTCGTCGCCACCCGCGGTGACCGCGCGGCGTTCCAGGTCGACGACGACGTCGGCGATCGTCACGGAGCCGGCCACCGATCCGCCGGTGGAGCGGCGCAGCACGGCCTCGATCCGGGCCAGCAGCTCGTCGGTGGAGACCGGCTTGACGAGGTAGTCGTCCGCGCCGGAGCGCAGCCCCTGCACCCGGGCCGCCACGTCACCACGGCCGGTGATGGCGAGGATCGGCACCCGGGACCGCTCCCGGATCTCCCGGCAGACGCCGATGCCGTCGCGGTCCGGCAGGCCCATGTCCAGCAGGACGACGTCCGGCTCGGACTCCGCGACCGAGGCGAGCGCGGCGGTGCCGGTGCCGACCAGCTCCGCCACGTGGCCGTGCTTGACCAGTGTGCGACGCAACGCATCCCCGAGAACCGGGTCGTCCTCGACCAGGAGAACTCGCACGGGCTCAGCGTAGCCGCCTTCCTCAAGGCTTCCTCAAGCCAGGTCCCGCCACTGTTGCCGCAGCGCACGGGCTCACCACAAGGTGCTCGACACCGAACACGTCGAGGAGGACGCGACATGGCCCACGCCGCCGAAACCGGCGCCCCGGGTGCGGGGACGACACCCGCCCGGCGCACGAAGAAGAAGCTCTACACCCAGCTCTGGTTCTGGGTGCTCATCGGCATCGCCTCCGGCATCCTGGTCGGGCTGCTGGCCCCGGGATTCGCCGCGGACACCAAATGGCTCGCCGACACCTTCGTCCAGATGATCAAGGTCATCGTCGGGCCGGTCATCTTCTGCACCGTGGTCGTGGGCATCGCCTCGCTGGGAAACCTGGCCCGGGCGGGCGGGCTCGCACTGCGGGCGATGGGCTACTTCCTGCTCATGACGATCATCGCCCTGACCATGGGCCTGGTCGCGGGCAACGTGTTCCAGCCCGGCGCCGGCTTCGAGGGCCAGCCCGACCCGGCCGCCCTCGAGAAGGCGCGCGAGGACGCCGTCAGCGGTAGCGAGGAGTCGGGGATCGTCCCGTTCATCCAGGACTCGCTGCTGCCCGACAGCTTCCTCGGCCCGTTCGTCGACAACTCGGTCCTGCAGGTCCTGGTGCTCGCGATCCTCACCGCCTGCGCGATCTCGTCGCTCAACAACAACCTGCGGGTCCGCCTGGTGGGCGGCATCGAGGCGATCGCGCAGGTCGTCTTCGGCATCATCAAGATCATCATGTGGGCCGCGCCGGTCGCCGCGTTCGGCGGCATGGCCTACACCGTCGGCCAGTTCGGCTCCGCGTCGCTGACCAACCTGCTGCTGCTGATGGGCGTGTTCTGGGGCACCTGCTTCGTGTTCGTCGCCGTCGTGCTCGGCGTGGTCGCGCGGCTCGCCGGCTTCAACGTCTTCAAGGTCATCCGGCTGATCAAGGACGAGCTGCTGATCATCGTGGGCACCTCGTCGTCGGAGTCGGTGCTGCCCCGGCTGCTCACCAAGCTCCAGTCGGCCGGTGCGTCGAAGCAGACCGTCGGCATGGTCATCCCGACCGGCTACTCGTTCAACCTCGACGGCACCTGCATCTACCTCACGCTGGGCGCGCTGTTCATCGTCCAGGCCGGTGGCGTCTCGATGCCGATCGGCGTGCAGATCGCGCTGGCCGTGCTGATGGTGCTGACCTCGAAGGGCGCCGCCGGCGTCACCGGGGCCGGCCTGGTCACCCTGGCCGCCTCGCTGCAGGCGTTCGGCGGCGAGTTCTTCCCGCCCGAGGCGATCGTCATCGGCCTGGCGCTGATCGTCGGGATCGACCGGATGATGTCCGAGGGTCGCGCACTCACCAACGCCATCGGCAACGTCGTCGCCACGCTGGCCATCGCCCGCTGGAACGGCGAGCTGGACCGCGAGCGGCTCGCCGCGGTGCTGGACGACCCGCTGCTGGTCGAGGCCGACATGGAGGCCGCGCACGGCAACAGCGCCGACGAGGAGGTCGAGCAGGCCGCCGAGGACGCCGCACAGGAGTCCGGCGACCCGGCCGACCGGCGGGAGAAGGTCGGCGTGGGTTCCTGACCCGCGGCCCCGTCCTCCCCGATGACGGCCGGTGCACGGTCCCCCTCCCGCCCCCCGCGGTGGCAGGGTGGGCCCGTGCGCCGGCCGTTTCGTTCCCCCTCCCGCCGGAGGTCGAAGCTGGTCCGCCGCCTGTTCGTGCTGCAGGTGGTGACCGTGCTCCTCACCGTCGGGGGGTTCACCGCGCTCGGCGTCTACGGCGCCCGGGAGCTGGAGCACGACGCCGCGGGCCGGCTGACCCGGGCCACCTCGCTCGGCCTGGCGGGCGACCCGGAGCTGATCAGGGCGCTGCAGGCGGGCGGTGACGTCGACGCACTGTCCGGCCGCCTGCAACCGGTCGCCGAGCGGGTCCGCGTGGCCACCGGGACCAACTTCATCGTCGTCATGTCCCCCGAGGGCGTGCGCTACAGCCACTACAACCCCGAGCAGATCGGCCGGATCTACCTGGGGAACATCGCGCAGGCGGTCGACGGTCGCACGCACACCGAGCTCTATCCCGGCACCCTCGGCCCGTCGGTGCGCACGGTCGCCCCGGTCGTCATGGACGGCCGGGTGGTCGCCGTCGTGTCCGTCGGGGTACTGCAGACCCGGATCAGCGACCTGACCGTGCGGTGGCTCCCGGCGATCGTCGCGGCCGCGGGGGTCGCGCTGCTGGTCGGCCTCGGGCTCGCCACGCTGCTGGCGCGTCGGCTGCGCCGGCAGACCCTCGGTCTGGAACCCGACCAGATCACCGCCGCCTACACCCACCACGAGGCCGTGCTGCACGCCGTGAGCGAGGGCCTGCTGGTGGTCGACGGCGACGGCCGCCTGGTGGTGGTGAACGCCGAGGCCCGCCGGTTGCTCTCGACCGCGTCCCCGGCCGGTGCGCCCGGCGACGATCCCGCCGAGGCCGGACGCCCGCTGGCCGCGCTGGGCATCGACCCGGCGGTGCAGGCGGTGCTGGCCCGGGGACTGCGCGAGGACCTGCACGACGAACCCGCGCTGGCCGGGGAGCGGGTGCTGCTCGTCAACAGCCGGCACGCAGGCCCCGCCGCCGGCCCGGGCACCCGGGTGTTCACCCTGCGCGACCGCACCGAGCTCGCCGGCGCGCTGCGCGAGCGCGACGACGCCCGAGGCAAGGTCGAGGCCCTCTCCGGGCAGGCGCACGAGTTCGCGAACCGGTTGCAGACCGTGCTCACCCTGATCGAGCTCGGCGACACCGCGGACGCCGCCGCCGCGGGCACCGCCGCCCTCGACCGCACCCGCGGGCCGGGCTCCCGGGTCGTCGCCGACGTCCTCGACCCGGTTCTCGCCGCCCTGCTCGCGGACAAGGCCTGGCTGGCGGCCGAGTGCGACGTGACGTTCGCGGTGACCGACGCGTGCGACCCGGACGCGGTGCCGCAGCTGCGATTGCCGTTCGCCGCCGACGACCTGGTGTCGCTGGCCGGGAACCTGGTCGACAACGCCATCGAGGTGGTGGCCGCCCGGCCCCGCAGCACCGAACGGGCCGTGGCCGTGACGCTGCGCACCGAGGACGGCTGGGCCCTCCTGGAGGTCGCCGACAGCGGTCCGGGAGTGCCGGAGGAGACCGCGCAGGAGCTGTTCACGTTCGGGTTCAGCACCCGAGCGACACCCGGTGGGCGCCCCCGCGGCATCGGCCTGGCCCTGGTCGACCGGATCGCGCGCCGCCTCGGCGGCACCGTCACCGTCGGCACGCGCCCCGACGGCACCGGCGCCGTCTTCACCGTCCGCCTGCCCCTCCCGCTCCCGCTCCCGACCGAGGCGGACGTCCACGAGGGGCACACCAGCGCAGCCGGCACATGATCGAACAACGCTCGTGTGCCCTTCCCATGCCCCTCGCCCACGCCGGACCCGCTCGCGCCCTGAGCTGAGCCCGCGAGGGGCACACCAGAGCTCCGCGGGCGTGATCGAACAACGCTCCTGTACCCGTCGCCGCCGGGCTCCGACGAGGGGTACACGAGAGCTCCCGGGGCGTGATCGAACAGCGCTGCCGTGCCCCTCGCCCGCGCCCGGCCCGCTCGCGCCCTGAGCTGAGCCCGCGAGGGGCACGCCAGAGCTCCGCGGGCGTGATCGAACAGCGCTCGTGTGCCCCTCGCGGCCGATCAGGTCAGGAGCGGACCTCGCCGGGGACCGCCCAGCGGCCCGAGTACGTCCGCCATCCCACCCCGGCGAGCCGGAGCACCATGAACGCGGTCAGGCCGGTCCAGATCCCGGCCAGGCCCCACCCGAACACCAGCGACAGCCAGATCAGCGGCAGGAACCCGCCGAGCGCGGCGAGCAGCGTCGCGGTCCGCAGGAAGGCGGCGTCCCCCGCGCCGAGGAGCACGCCGTCGAGGGCGAACACCACGCCGGCGATCGGCTGCAGCGCCGTGAAGAACCACCAGGCGGCCGGGATCGTCGCGAGCACGCCCGCGTCGGCGGTGAACACGCCCGGCAGCACCGGGTACAGCGCGGCGAACACCACGGCGAACACGCAGCCCAGTACCAGCCCGTACCAGGTCACCCGGGCGGCGACCGCGCGGGCGTGCGCGGTGCCCTGCGACCCGGCGGAGGCGGCGGCCCCCAGTGCCGACCCGACGAGTGCCTGCGCGGCGATCGCGACGGCGTCGAGCACCAGCGACTGGAACACCCACAGCTGCAGCACGATCTGGTGCGCGGCGACCGACTCCGCCCCGAACCGCGAGGCGACGGCGGTCGCGGACAGGAAGCAGGCCTGGAACCCCAGCGAGCGGATGACCAGATCGCGCCCCATCGTCACCTGGGCGCGCAGCACCGTGGCGTCGGGCCGCAGCCGGACCGGGTCGGACGCCGGCGCCCGCCGACGCTCCACCGCCAGCGCCCGCAGGAACAGCGCCGCCGAGACCGTCTGGGCGACGACGTTCGCGACCGCCGAGCCCTCCAGCCCCCAGCCGTCCCAGTCCCCGACGCCGTGCACCAGGAACGGGCACATCAGCGCGGACAGCCCGTTGCCGGCGAGCACGTAGTACATCGGGCGCTTCGTGTCCTGCACGCCGCGCATCCAGCCGTTACCGGCGAGCGTGACCAGCACCATCGGGGCGCCGAGCAGCGCGATCCGCAGCCAGGAGACCGCACCGTCGGCGATCGCGCCACCGCCGGCGAGCACGCCCGCGACCGGCGCCGCGAACAGCTGACCGAGCCCGATCACCAGCAGCCCGACGGCGACCGCCAGCCAGGTGGCCTGCACGCCCTCGGTGACCGCCGCGGACCGGCGACCGGCGCCGTAGAACCGCGACGCCCGTGCCGTCGTCCCGTAGGACAGGAAGGTCAGCTGCGTGGTGACCTGCGCGAACAGCACCGCCGCGACCGCCAGGGAGGCCAGCGGCAGCGCCCCCAGCCGTCCGACGACGGCGGTGTCGACCAGCAGGTAGAGCGGCTCGGCCGCCAGCACCGGCAGCGCGGGCACCGCCAGCCGCAGAACGTCCCGGGCACTGCCCGGGGAACGCGTCGTCCGTGTCACCGGTCAGCGTCGAGGGTCGTTCCGCGGGCTGCTCCGGTCGGGCCTCGGCCGGCGGCAGAGGAAGCAGAACGCCGGCGGGACGTTGCGCCACACGGTCCGGGTCATGACGACCTCGTCGAACACCTCGTGCAGGGTCGCCTTGAACCGGCGTGCCGAGGGGATCGGCAGGGTGTGCGAGTAGGCGAAGGTGGTGAACACGCCGGTGTCGCCGATGACGTCGACGACCTGCCCGAGGATCTCGCGCTGGGTCTCCCGGTCGAACAGCGACCAGGGCAGCCCGGAGATCACCGCGTCCACGTGCTCGATCCGGCGCTCGGCGAGCAGCTCGCCGAGCTTGCGGGCGTCGCCGTTGACGACCTCGACGCCCGGGTGGCTGCGTTCGAGGTAGCTGGCCATCCCCGGGTCGAGCTCGACGGCCAGGTGCCTGCCCTGCGGCGACAGCCTGCGGGCGACCTGCGCGGTCACCGCACCCGTCCCGGGCCCCAGCTCGACGACGACCGGGCTGCCGTGCCCGGGGGCGACCCTGGCCAGCTTCGCCGACAGCCGCTGCGAGCTCGGCCAGACCGCACCGACCCGGGCGGGGTTGCGCACCCACGCACCGAGGAACTCACGCCATCCGCTGGTGTCCGGGGCCGGAGCGGGCTCGGAACTCACACGTACCTCCTGTGGTCATCGCGGGGACACGCTACGACGGGCGACGCCCCTGCGGCGCAACCACCCCGGCCGCACCGCCGGGCAGATACCCCGGGCCGGCGACCACACACCCGGCCGCGGGTCAGGCCGCGAGCCCGGCACGCAGCGCGGCGAGGATCTCGTCACGGGTGCCGGTGCGCTCGAAACCCGCCGCCGCCGGGTGCCCGCCCCCACCGAGCGCCGTCGCGACCCGGGACAGATCCGGGGCGCCGGTGCCGCGCAGCGACACCGACCACGCGTCGGCGGCGGTCTCGGTGAGCAGTGCGGCGACCCCGTCGCCCGCGGTCGCCAGCAGCTCGCCGACGATCGTGACCGTCTCGTCCCGGTACCGGGTCGCGGTGCAGGCGTCGACGACCGCCCACACCAGCCCGGCACCGCAGGCCGCGTCCGGTTCCGACCGGGCCCCGGCGAGCACGGTGGCCTGCGCCGCCAGCCACCCGAACGGCCGAGTGCCGGACAGCTCGCGCAGCAACTCGCGCGGCTCCGCACCGGCGTCGACGAGTTCGGCACCCAGACGCATCGCGTCCGCGCCGCCCCACCGGAAGCCCCCGGTGTCGGTGTAGAGCCCGGCGAACAACGCCCGGGCGATCACCGGGTCGATCCCGGCACCGAGCTCGGCCAGGACCCTGCGGACCAGCGTCACCGTGGCCGGGGCGACCGGGTCGACCAGGTGGTGGGTCGCGAACCCGGTGAACGACGCGTGGTGGTCGATCGCGAGCGAGGACCGCGCGCGGTCCAGACGATCGGACAGATCGCCGAGCCGCCGCCGGGCCGAGGTGTCGCAGCACACCAGCAGGTCCGGATCCGCCGGCGCTTCGGCCGCCGGGACGACGATCCCGTCCCGATCGAGGACGGCCACGGTGTCCGGTACCTGATCCGGCCCGCCGAACGCCACGGTCGCCGGGGTCCCGGCCCGGCGCAGGGCCGTGGCCAGCGCGATCGCGCTGCCCGCGGCGTCGGCGTCCGGCCGGACATGCCCGACGACCAGCACGTCACGTGCGTGGCGCAGCACCGCCGCGGCCCCGGCCGGATCGACCGCGCCGGGGCCGGGCAATAGTTGCGCGGTCGTCTCGTTCACTCCGCCTCGGTCTCCCGCGGGGCCTTGTACGGGTCGGCCTCCCCCGCCGGCGATGCCGACGCCGCGAGCCGCGCGACCTCGGCGTCCGAGGCGCGGGTAGCCGCCAGCAGATCCTCCATCCGCCGGGCGTCGTCCGGGACCTGGTCCAGGACGAAGGCGAGGCTCGGCGTGTGCCGGACGCCGGTCTGCTGACCGACCCGGCTGCGCAGGACGCCGGTCGCGCTGCTCAGCGCGGCGGCGGCACCCGCGGTGTCCGGCGTCTCCTCCAGCGACGCTCCCATCACCGTGTAGTAGACGGTCGCCTCCCGCAGGTCACCGGTGACGCGGGTGTCGGTGATCGTCACCATCGACAGGCGGGGGTCCTTGACCTCGTGCTCCAAGGCCTCCGCGACGATCTGCGAGATCCGCTTGGCGAGCTTGCGTGCGCGCGGCTGGTCGACCATGTCGTGCTCCTTCCACCGGCTGACCGGCCCGAGTCTAAATGCGGTCCCGGCCCGGCGGCCGGGGTGTCAGTTGTCGTCGTCCGGACCGAACACGCGGATCCGGGCCGACAGCATGTCCAGCTCGGGGCGGGCGGCCACCAGCCGCTCGCACCGTTCGAGCAGGGTGCGCACGTGCCCCGCCTCGGCGGACACACAGCTCACCCCGATCAGGGCCCGCCGGTACAGGTCCTGGTGACCCGCCTCGGCCGCGGCGACCTCGAACCGGCGTAGCTCGGCCAGCAGCGGACGCACCGCCGAACGCTTCTGCTTCAGCGACCGGACGTCGCCGAGCAGGACGTCACACTCCAGGGCACCGACGTACATCGCACCTCCGGTCCGAGACGCCGACGGGGCGGCCGGGTTCCCCCGACCGCCCCGCCAGGACGTG
This sequence comes from Pseudonocardia parietis, assembly GCF_017876315.1. Lineage (GTDB taxonomy): Bacteria > Actinomycetota > Actinomycetes > Mycobacteriales > Pseudonocardiaceae > Pseudonocardia > Pseudonocardia parietis. Next base: position 6,051,681 of record NZ_JAGINU010000001.1, read on the forward strand.
CTCGACCTTCTCAGCTACGCGGCTTCTCGCGCATTTCGAAGGTCTCGATGACGTCGTCGACCTTGATGTCGGAGTAGTTCCCCAGCGTGAGACCACACTCGTAACCGTCGCGGACCTCGACCACGTCGTCCTTGAAACGACGCAGCGACGAGATCGGGAGGTTCTCGTGGATCACCCGCGAGTCGCGCAGCAGACGCGCCCGCGCGTTGCGGCGGATCTCCCCGGCCATCACGAGGCAACCGGCGATCGTGCCGAACTTCGAGGACTTGTAGACCTCGCGGACCTCCGCGCGGCCCAGCTCGACCTCTTCGTACTCCGGCTTGAGCATGCCCTTCAGGGCCTGCTCGATCTCCTCGATCGCCTGGTAGATCACCGAGTAGTAGCGGATCTCGACACCCTCGCGGTTGGCCAGCTCGGTGGCCTTGCCCTCGGCACGGACGTTGAAGCCCATGACGATGACGTTGTCCGCGATGGCGAGGTTGATGTCGCCCTCGGTGATGCCGCCGACGCCGCGGTGGATGACCCGCAGATCGACGTCCTCTCCCACATCCAGCTTCATCAAGGCTTCCTCGAGCGCCTCCACGGTGCCCGAGTTGTCACCCTTGATGATCAGGTTGAGGGTGTTGGTCTCCTTCAGCGCGGCGTCCAGGTCCTCCAGGCTGACGCGCTTGCGACGGCTCGCCAGCTCGGCGTTGCGCTCGCGGGCGCGGCGCCGGTCGGCGATCTGGCGGGCCACCCGGTCCTCGTCGACGACGAGGAACGTGTCGCCCGCACCGGGCACCGACGTCAGACCGATGACCTGCACCGGACGCGACGGGAGCGCCTCGGTGACGTCCGCGCCGTGCTCGTCGACCATCCGCCGGACGCGCCCGGAGGCGTCGCCGGCGACGACCGAGTCGCCCACCCGCAGGGTGCCGCGCTGGACCAGCACCGTGGCCACCGGGCCACGGCCGCGGTCCAGGTGCCCCTCGATGGTGACGCCCTGGGCGTCCATGTCGGGGTTGGCCCGCAGGTCGAGCGCAGCGTCCGCGGTCAGCAGGATCGCCTCGAGCAGCGACTCGATGTTGGTGCCCTGCTTGGCGGAGATGTCGACGAACATCGTGTCGCCGCCGTACTCCTCGGCCACCAGGTTGTACTCGGTGAGCTGCTGACGGATCTTGTCCGGGTTCGCACCCTCGACGTCGATCTTGTTGACCGCGACCACGATCGGCAGCTCGGCCGCCTGGGCGTGGTTGATCGACTCGACGGTCTGCGGCATCACGCCGTCGTCCGCCGCCACCACGATCACCGCGATGTCGGTGGACTTCGCACCGCGGGCACGCATGGCGGTGAACGCCTCGTGACCCGGGGTGTCGATGAACGTGATGAGCCGCTCCACACCCTCCAGCTCCGCCGGCACCTGGTACGCGCCGATGTGCTGGGTGATGCCGCCTGCCTCGGCCTCGCGGACGTTGGCCTTACGGACCGTGTCCAGCAGGCGCGTCTTGCCGTGGTCGACGTGACCCATGACCGTGACCACCGGCGGGCGGGCCGCCAGCGCGTCCTCGTCGCCGAGGTCGCCGAACTCGATGTCGAACGACTGGAGCAGGGCGCGGTCCTCCTCCTCGGGGGACACGACCTGGACCCGGTAGTTCATCTCCTGGCCGAGCAGCTCCAGGATCTCGTCCGACACCGACGCCGTCGCGGTGACCATCTCGCCGAGGTGGAACAACACCTGCACCAGCGAGGCCGGGTTGGCGTTGATCTTGTCGGCGAAGTCGGTCAGCGACGCGCCACGCGGCAGCCGGATCGTCTCGCCACTGCCCTTGGGCAGGCGGACGCCGCCCACCGAGGGCGCGGCCATCGAGTCGAACTCCTGCCGCTTCTGCCGCTTCGACTTGCGACCACGACGGGCCGGGCCGCCGGGACGACCGAACGCACCCGCGGCACCGCCGCGGCCACGCGCGCCGCCGCCACCGGGACGCCCGCGGAAACCACCGGCCGGAGGCGCTCCACCGGGACCGCCGCCACCGGGACGGAAACCGCCGCCGGCACCGCCACCGGGACCGCCACGACCGCCACCGGGGCCGCCACGGCCTGCGCCGGGGCCACCACGGCCTGCGCCGGGACCACCACGACCCGCGGGACCGGGCCGTCCACCCGCGGGACGCGCGGGCATCATGCCCGGGTTCGGACGCGGGGGCATGTTGCCCGGGGTCGGGCGCGGGCCACCGGCACCGGCGGCACCGCCCGGACGGGGCGGACGCGGCGGGGCCTCACCGGAGCGCGCCGCGGGCGCCTCCGGACGGCCGCCACCCTGCTGCGGGCCACCCTGCTGCGGGCCACCCTGCTGGGCCGGTCCGGGACGCGGGCCGGCCGGCTTGGGCGAACCCTGACCGACACCGAACGGGTTGTTGCCGACGCGCGGCTGACGCGGACCCGGCTTCGGGCCGCGCTGCCCCTCACCACCCGGGCGCGGGGCACCTCCGCCCTGTGCCGGGCCTGCCGGCTTGGGGCCGGGCTTCGGCGCGGCCGGACCCGGCTTCGGCGCCGCGGGACCGGGCGTGGGCGCCGCGGGACCGGGCGTCGGCTCGGCCGGCGCGGACGTCTCGGCGGCCGGGGCCTGCGGCTCCGGCTGCGGGGCGGGCTTCGGCGCGGCCGGGCCCGGCTTCGGGGCGTCCGGACGGGCCGCCGCCGGCTGGGACGGCGAGGGGGCACCCGGGGTGGGCGCGGCCGGGCCCGGACGCGGACCCGGCTTCGGCACCGGCCCGGACGGCGAGGCCGCTCCCGGGGTCGGGCCGGGCATGGGTGCGCTCGGGCGGGACGGCGACGGCGCACCGGAACCACTGCGCGGTGCGGCACCACCGGCGCGCGGACGACCGCCGCCGGGTGCACCGGAACCGCGCCGCTGGCCGTTGCCGCCACCGGCGCCGGACGCCACCGCGTCGCGCAGCTTGCGCGCGACCGGGGCCTCCACGGTGGATGAGGGGGACTTCACGTACTCCCCGAGGTCCTGCAGCTTGCTGAGGACCTGCTTACTGCTGAGTCCGAGCTCTTTCGCGAGCTCGTGCACGCGGGCCTTGCCTGCCACTGCTCTCCTTGTCGTGACCGGAGGCCGGGCGGCAGTTCCCGCTCGACCTCGAACCTAGTGTCGAAGCACGATCATGGTGCGATCTTCACTGCTGGCTCATGACTGGTCGACCTAGCCTTCTTCCGATGACGGGCCCGGGAGGCTCCCGGACCCCTGCTGATCCTGCATCCACCGCCGTACGGCGCCGGCCTCCGGCTTAGATCGGAGGCGCAACGCCCGGGCGAGGGCCGAGCGACGCTCGGCCTTGTCCAGGCACCCCGTCACGGGGTGCAACCAGGCACCCCGGCCGGGGAGGCGGCGACGCGGATCCGGGACTACTCGTCCGTTCTCCGCGACCACTCGCAACAGTACGTCGGCCCGTTCCCGCGTCCGGCACCCCACACAGGTCCGGATCGGGAACGACCGGGTGCGAGCGGGCGACGGACCGCAACCGCGGACCATCTTCGAGTGTAGCGCAGCGGTGTCACCCGGCATTCCCTCGCCCGGTCGCCCGCCGTGATCGTCACGCCGTTCGTCGGACACTCGCGCGTTCCCGCCTACGACGACACCTCGACCGGGTCGGTGTCGGGCCCGACCGGGTCGCGCGGATCGGCGTCGCTCCGGATATCGATCTTCCAGCCGGTGAGCCGGGCGGCCAGCCGGGCGTTCTGGCCCTCCTTGCCGATGGCCAGCGACAGCTGGAAGTCCGGGACGACGACGCGGGCGATCCGTGCGCGCTCGTCCAGCACCGTCACCGAGACCACCTTGGAGGGGGACAGTGCGTTCCCGACGAACTCCGCCGGGTCCTCGGACCAGTCGATGATGTCGATCTTCTCGTCGGCGAGCTCGCTCATCACGCCGCGGACCCGCGCGCCCATCGGCCCGATGCAGGCGCCCTTGGCGTTGAGGCCCGGCCGGGTCGACCGGACGGCGATCTTGGAGCGGAAACCGGACTCGCGCGCCACCGAGACGATCTCGACCGAACCGTCGACGATCTCCGGCACCTCGAGCGCGAACAGCTTGCGCACCAGGTTCGGGTGGGTGCGCGACAGCATGATCGAGGTACCGCGCGGGCCGCGGGTCACCCCGATCACGAAGCACCGGAGCCGGTCGCCGTGGGTGTACACCTCGCCGGGGACCTGCTCGGCCGCGGGCAGCACGGCCTCCGTGCCGCCGGAGCCGCCCAGGGCGACGACGACCACGCCGCGGGAGTTGGCCCGGGCGTCACGCTGCACGATGCCCGCGACGACCTCGCCCTCCTTGGCCGCGAACTCGCCGTAGGTGCGCTCGTGCTCGGCGTCACGCAGCCGCTGGACGATCACCTGGCGGGCGGTGGTGGCCGCGATCCGGCCGAAGCCCTCCGGGGTGTCGTCGAACTCCGGGCCGGGGGTGCCGTCCTCGGCCGTGTCGGTGGCGTCGCGGGCCAGCACGCGGACGACACCGGTCTTGTGGTCGATGTCGATCCGGGCGTCCGGATGGTGGCCCTCGGTGTGCCTGTAGGCGGTGAGCAGCGCGGACTCGATGGCCTCCAGCACCGTCTCGAACGGGATCTCCTTGTCCCGCTCGATGGCCCGCAGCGCGGGAATGTCGACGTTCACCGGTTCTCCTCGTTCGCGCTGGTCTCGCTGTCGTCGTCGGCGTCGGGCCGGTCCGCCCCCAGCAGGGCGGTCTCGGCCTTCGGCGCGGGCTTGAACTCCACCTGCACCTGGGCGTGCGTCACGTCGCGGTAGGCGATCTCGCGCAGCTCGGGCTGCTTGCGGCCGGGCACCGCGACCTGCACCCGGTCGTCGTCCGCCTGCCCGATCCGCGCCTCGACACTCTCGCCGCCGGCCAGGGTGATCTGCGCCAGGCGCAGGAAGTTCCGCCGCCAGTGCTGCGGCCGGGTGAGCGGCCGGTCGACCCCCGGCGAGGTCACCTCGAGGGTGTAGGAGCCCTCGATCAGGTGCTCGTGCGGGTCGAGCTCGGCGGCGGCGGTGCGGCTGAGCCGCGCGATGTCGTCCAGGTCGAAGCCGGTGGCCGTCGAGCCCTCCGGCAGGTCGACGACGAGCTTCACCGCGTGCCGACGGCCGGCGGTGCGGACCTCCACGGCGTCGATCTCCAGCCCGGCGTCGGTGACGACGGGCTCGAGCACGCCGCGCAGCTGGTCGGCCAGCTGTTCGGGGTCCGGACTGCGCATCGGGTGCCTCTCCTCGTGGTCGCGTTCGTCGCCGGCCTCACGGCCGGCGGGCCCCGCCTCGGCGGCCGGACCTGCACCGCCGTCGTGACCGCACCCGGGCACCGCCGCAGCGCGGCTCGGCTCGGATACGGGCACCGTCGCGGGTGGCGGTATGACACCGGACCGGACGACGGTAGGGACGGCCGACGAGCCTAGCGCGTTCGCCCCCGGTGGTGTCGGTCGCGGTCGGCGACCGTGCGGCCCGGTGTCCCCCGGTCGGTGACGGCGGGCCCGGGCGCTGCTGGCACCATGACCGTTCGTGAGGGACCGGAGACGAGCCGTGCCGGTGTCGGCCGGGCTCCCCCGGCGGCACCCGGTGCCGTCGTTCACCCGTCGCCGGGTGCTCGTGACGGCGGCGGCCGTCGTCGGTGCCTCCCCGGTCCTCGCCGCCTGCTCGCCGGGTACCCGGCAGGAGGCCGACGCGACCGAGGCGTTGCTCGCCCTGGCCGACGCGGCCCGGATGGATGCCGCACTCGCGGTCGCCGCCGTCACCGGTGACCCGGCGCTGGCCGGGCGCCTGGAGCCGCTGCGGGCCGCCCGGATGGACCACGCCGCCGCGCTCGACCAGGCCGGTGGGCGTGCCCCCGGCTCGGTACCGGCCCCGGCGACCCCGCCGTCGGCGGACCTGGCCGCGGTACGTGACTCGGTGGCCGCCTCCGCCCGCACCGCGGGCGAGATCGTCCCGCGGGCGTCCGCGCTGCAGGTCGGACTGGTCGCCGAGGTGGCCGCCTGCTGCGCCGCCTACGCGGGGGTGCTGGCGCAGTGAGCCAGGAACAGGACGGGCCGGCCGTCCCGCAGGTGACGGTGGAGGCGCTGCAACGGGCGCTGGCCAGCGAGCACGCCGCCCTGTGGGCGTACAAGATGGCGCTGGCGTTCGTGCCGCCCGACTGGGCCGACCACGCCCGGGCCGACATCGAGGCGCACACCACGCTGCGCGGGCAGATCACCCAGACCCTCTCCGAGGTCGGGCAGCGCCCGGTCTCGGCGCAACCGGCCTACACCCCGCCGCAGCCGGTCGTCGACGCGGTGTCCGCCGGGGCGATGCTCGTCGCGGCCGAGACCGACACCATCGCCGCCTGGCGGTCGGTGATGGAGCGGTCCAGCCAGGTCCCGCTGCGCGAGGCCGGGCTCAAGGCGATGACCGAGTGCACCGGGCGGCTCGCCTACTGGCGCACCGTGACCGAACGCTCCCCGGTGATCCCGGTCTTCCCCGGCCGGAGCTGACCCTCCGGCCAGGCCCGCAGTCGGTCGGGCCGCAATCGGTCAGGACCGCAGTGCCCGGGCGGCCGCCCGGACGTCCTCGGGCGTGTTCACCAGGTGGAAGGAGAGCCGCGCGGCGCCGTCCCGGACCGCCGCGCGGATCCCGGCCGCCGCCAGCTTCTCCGCCGCGCCCTCGGTCCGCACCGACACGATCGCCGACCCGGCGGGCGGCATGCCGAGCCGGTCCCGCAGGTCGTCGGCGAGCTCGACGCAGTGCGCCCGCAATGCCTGCGGATCGAGCGAGGCCAGCCACGGCACCGTCACCGCGGAGCCGGCGTGTGCGAACCACGCCGGCGCCTCCTCGCCGCCTGCCGGACCGGGGCGGGCCGGCGGGTCCGGGGTGTAGAGACCACCCGCCCAGCGGTCCCGGGCGCCGTACCAGCCGGCACCGTGGCGCACGACCTCCGGCCACCGCTGCGCACCCGGTGGGCCGTCCACCCAGGACGGCCGCTGGGCCAGCCATGCGGTGCCACGCGGTCCGAGCAGCCACTTGTACCCGGCCCCGACGACGGCGTCGGCCCGGTCGAGGCGCAACGGCAGCCAGCCCGCGGCTTGGGTGACGTCGAGCAGCAACCGGACCCCGTGCCGGTCCCGGGCGGTCCACAACGCGTCGAGATCGGCGATCCGGCCGTCGGAGGACTGCACCGCCGAGACGGCGACGAGGTCGTGCGCGGGCGCCCGGGCGGCCAGCTCCTCGAGCGGCACCTCGGTCACCCGCACGCCGCGGTGCGCCTGCTGCGCGAACGGCCGGGTCACCGAGGAGAACTCCCCGGTCGCCACCAGTACCCGGGTGCCGTCCGGGACGGCCGCGGCCAGCGGCCCGATCAGTCCGGACGCGGTCGCGCCCTGGGCCACGTCGCCGGCCGGGACCCCGGTGATCGCGGCGAACCCGGCGCGGGCGGCCTCGACGTCCTCGTCGAACTCCGAGGGCGCGGTTCGACCCTCCGCCCATCGCCGCACCACCTCGGCCACCGCCGCCGAGGCGCGCAGCGGCGGCACCCCGATACTCGCGGTGTTGAGGTAACCGGCCGGGCGCGGCAGGTCCCGGCCGAACACGGTGATCACGTCTCCCACGCTGCCGGAGCGTAGCGAGGGTCCTAGGTTGGACGGTGTGCACAGCGAGCTGATCGAGATCCGGACCGGTTCCGAGGAGACCGTGGTCGACCTGACGAGCCGGATCGAACGCTTCCTGACCGATGCGGGAGCCGGCGACGGCCTGCTCCACGTCTTCGTCCCGCACGCCACGGCCGGGATCGCCCTCATCGAGACCGGGGCGGGCAGCGACTCCGACCTCCTCGCCCAGCTCCGCGAGGTCGTGCCCGCCGACGACCGCTGGCGGCACCGGCACGGCAGCGCGGGGCACGGGCGGGACCACGTACTGCCCGCGTTCGTGCCGCCGTCGACGACGATCCCGGTGCTCGACGGGCGCCCGGCACTCGGCACCTGGCAGTCGGTCTGCCTGGTCGACACCAACGTGGACAACCCGATCCGCTCGGTGCGGTTGTCGCTGCTCACCGGCTGACACCGCGCCACCCGGCCGGGCGTCCGGTGTCCGGAGTCGTTGCGAGCCGTCGTACGCTGCGCCGGTGACCTCCGGCCGGGCGACGACCAGCCGTCCGGGCGCGGCGCCGCAGGCCGGCCCGGCCGGGCGCATATCCCCCGGCGGCGCCGGGCGCCGGCTCCGGCCCGCACTGGCCGCCGCAGTCGTGGTGCTGCTGGTGGCCGGTACGGCCGCAGCCCTCACGACGCGCAGCCCCGCCGAGCCCGTCGCCGCGCCCGCGGCGACCTCCCAGGCGTACGCCGTCACCCCGCCGTCGGGCTGGACGGCCGCGCCGGGGACGGCGCCGCCGCTGGAGGTCTTCGGAGTCCCGTTCGTCCGGCTCGCGGAGGTACCGCCGTTCGCCGCCGGGGACTGCCCCGCGGGCGCCGCGCCGCGTGGTGTCGCCGCGGCCGCGCTCGTCGCCGTCCCGCTCGGGACGACGGTGGAGCAGGCCGCGGAGACGTTCGCCCGCGGCGCCGGGGAGTCGGCCTACGCCGGATCGGACCCCCAGGTGGCCGTCGGGCCGCCCGCCCCGCGCCCCGGTACGGCGGAGGGCGCCGAGCCGGGGTTCTGGGTGGAGGCGACCGTGCGGACCGACGGAACGGCCGCGGGGGTCGCCGGGTGCCGCGCGACGGACGGCGCGGTCGGGGTGCTCGCGGTGCCCCGCACGCAGGCGCAGGACGGGTCGACCGGGGTGGCGATACTCGTCGTCGCCGCGGACACCGCCGGCGGACCGGGCGACGCGCTCCCGCGCGAGGACCTCACCGACCTGGCGGACTCGGCGGTCCCGCCCGGCCGCTGAGGCCCGCCGGCCGGGTGGGACCCCTCGCCGTCAGCTGCCCCGGACTCGCCGTCAGCTGCCCGGCCTCGCCCTCAGCCGCCCCGGACGATGCGCGCCACCTGCTCGGCCGCGCCGTCGCGGGCGATCTCGCTCCGCTCGCCCGACGCGCGGTCCTTGAGCTCGATCGTGCCGTCGGCCAGCCCGCGCCCGACCACGACGATCGTCGGGACCCCGACCAGCTCGGCGTCGGCGAACTTCACACCGGGGCTGGCCTTGCGGTCGTCGAGGATCACCGACAGGCCCTGGGCCTCCAGCTCCGCCGCGACGGCTTCACCGCCGGCGAGCAGCTCCGCGGACTTGCCGGCGACGACCACGTGCACGTCGAACGGCGCCACGGACCTCGGCCACACCAGACCGTTCTCGTCGTGGCTCTGCTCGGCGATCGCGGCGACGAGACGGGAGACGCCGATGCCGTAGGACCCCATGGTGATCCGGACCGGCTTGGAGTCCGGTCCGAGCGCGTCGAGGGAGAACGCGTCGGCGTACTTGCGGCCCAGCTGGAAGATGTGCCCGATCTCGATGCCGCGCGCCGCCTCCAGCACGCCGCTGCCGTCCGGCGACGGGTCACCGGCGCGCACCTCGGCGGCCTCGATCGTCCCGTCCGGGGTGAAGTCGCGCCCGCACACCAGGTCGACGACGTGGTGGTCGGCCTTGTCCGCGCCGGTCGCCCACGCGGTGCCGGTGACGACCCGCGGGTCGACCAGGTACCGGACCCCGTTCGCGGCCAGCGCGCCCGGTCCGATGTAGCCCTTGACCAGGAAGGCGTTGCGGGCGAAGTCCGCCTCCTCGAGCAGCTCGACCTGAGCGGGCTCCAGCGACGCCTCGAGCCGCTTCATGTCGACCTCGCGGTCGCCGGGCAGGCCGACGCCGAGCAGCTCCCACTCGTCCGACCCGGGCTGCTTGATCTTGACCAGGACGTTCTTCAGCGTGTCCGCGGCGGTGAACGTGCGACCCGTGTGCTCGTTGAGGTAGTTCACGAGCGTCTCGATGGTCGGCGTGTCCGGGGTGTGGTGCACCTGCGCGGGGGACAGCCCGTCGAGCGGGATCTCCGGCGGCGCGGGGGTCGTCACCGCCTCCACGTTCGCCGCGTACCCGCCGGGGCCGCGGACGAAGGTGTCCTCACCGGTCTCGGACTCGGCCAGGAACTCCTCGGAGGCCGAGCCGCCCATCGCGCCGGAGGTCGCCGCGACGATCACGTAGTTCAGGCCGAGCCGGTCGAAGATCGTGACGTAGGCGTCGCGGTGCTTGCGGTAGGACTCCGAGAGCCCCTCGTCGGACAGGTCGAACGAGTACGAGTCCTTCATGAGGAACTCGCGCCCACGCAGGATGCCCGCGCGGGGCCGCTCCTCGTCCCGGTACTTGGTCTGGATCTGGTACAGGACGACCGGGTAGTCCTTGTAGGACGAGTACTCGCCCTTCACCGCGAGCGTGAACAGCTCCTCGTGGGTGGGGCCGAGCAGGTAGTCACCGCCCTTGCGGTCCTTGATGCGGAACAGCGCCGGGCCGTACTCGGTCCACCGGTTCGTCGCCTGGTACGGCTCGCGCGGCAGCAGCGCCGGGAACTGGATCTCCTGGCCGCCCATGGCGTCCATCTCCTCGCGCACGACGTTCTCGACGCGGCGGAGCACCTTGAGACCGAGCGGCAGCCAGGAGTAGACCCCCGGGGCGACGCGACGGACATAGCCGGCGCGGACCAGCAGCTTGTGGCTGGGCACCTCCGCATCGGCCGGGTCCTCGCGCAGGGTGCGCAGGAACAGCGACGACATCCGGGTCAACACGCAGGTGAGGGTAGCGACGACGGCGGCGGCCCCTCACCCCGGTTCTGTTCTGCCTTTGCTCTGCTCACCGTGGCGCGCCGGGGAAGCGGAACAGGGCGCACCACGGATAGGTTGCCAGGGCATGGGAGACGAACAGCACGAGCTGCTGGAGAACGCCCGGCAGGCCGTCCTCGCGACGATCAAGCGCAGCGGGATGCCGCAGCTGTCACCGGTGACGCCGTACTACGACCGGGCCGCCGGCACCATCCGGGTCTCGATGACCGAGGGCCGTGCGAAGACCGCCAACCTGCGCCGCGACCCACGGGCCGCGCTCTCGGTGGAGAGTGCGGACGGCCGGGCCTGGGCCACCGCCGAGGGCCCGGTCGACCTGATCGGCCCGGACGACTCCCCGGACGGCCCGGCGGTGCAGGCACTCGTCGACTGGTACCGCGCCGCGGCCGGCGAGCACCCGGACTGGGACGAGTACCGCGAGGTCATGGTGCGCGACCGCCGGGTGCTGATGACGATGCGCGTGCAGCGCGTCTACGGCGAACGCATCGGCTGAACCGGGGCCCTGCTCAGTAGCGACGTTCGCTGCCGCAAGCTCCGCTCAGTAGCGACGTTCGCTGCCGCAAGCTCCGCTCAGTAGCGACGTTCGCTGCCGCAAGCTCCGCTCAGCGCACGGCCGGGCGCACCGCCCACCGGCCGGGCAGGTCGTAGAGCCAGCCGGCCCGGGCGGCGGTCAGCGCCCGGTGCGCGCCGAGCGTGACCACGACGGCGAGCGCGGTGACCGCCCCGACCAGCGCGTACTGCGCCGCAACGGGGAGCCGCACCCCGGTGAGCAGAGCGGTCACCCCGCCGATCACCAGGATGTTCGTCAGGTAGATCGGCAGGGTGCGCCGGCCGAGTGCCACCGCGACCGCGCCGATCCGCCACCGGGCGAGCTGGGCGGCGACGAGCACCCCACCCCCGACCGCGAGCAGGTTCAAGGCGAACGCGACACCGGGGATCTCCCGCACTCCCAGCACGACCGACGCGGCGGCGGCACCGGCGGCGAGCACACCGGCGACGAGCACCCGCAGCGGCGACGTCGCGGCCGCCAACCGCTCGACGAGCGCGCGGCCGTGCCAGCCGAGCACGAAGAAGAACGCGTAGCGGGCCATGAACTCCCAGGCCATCGATGCGAACTCGAGCGTCCCCGCCCCCACCAGCCCGCTGAGCACGCCGGTCGCGACGAGCAGCACCGTGGCCGGGACCCGGCGCAACGCCCGCGCCGCGACCGAGAAGACGGCGAGCGCGTACAGGAACCACATCGACGGCGCCGGGATCACCGGGCTGAGCAGCAGTCCGGCCCAGCTCTGCGTGGCGAGCTCCGGGGCGGTGCCGGCGGGCAGCGCGGAGAGCACCGCGAACTGGACCGCGGTCCACAGCGCGTAGAGCCAGCCGAAGAGCGCGACCCGCCGGTGCAGCAGCACCCGCCACGGGCGGGCCAGCACGGCGGCCAGGAACAGGCCCGACGCCAGGAAGAACAGTGGCATCCGCAGCGATGCCAGGGCCGTGTTCAGCATGCCGAGCGGGCCGGGCACCAGGCCGCGCGGCTCCAGGAACATCACCACGTGGTGCAGCACCACCAGGACGATGCAGAGCCCTTTGGCCGCGTCGACCCAGGCGGTCCGGCCGGGGATGCGGTCGTCGCCCGGGCGGCGCGGCGGCGGGAAACCGGCGGGCACAGTGGGCGCCGGGCGCACTGCGGGCGCCGGGGACCCTGCGGGCGCCGGGGACCCTGCGGGCGCCGGGGGCACAGCGAGCACTGGGGGCACTGGGGGCACTGGGGGCACTGGGGGCACGGTGCCGAGCGGGGCGATCCGCACGGCGCTGCCGGTCTCGGCACGGTGGCGAGCCATGCGTCCTCCGTCGTCGGCGACCAGGGGCCTGCGGGACCCTAGGGCAAACTCCCTGAGACGACACTGAGGGCCCGCCGGGACGACGCAGGCCTGCTGGTCAGGGCGCCGGTTCGGCCAGCAGCTCCCCGAGCAACCGCGCGACGAGGGGGGTCTCGACGAGGAACCCGTCGTGTCCGTACGGCGAGTCGATCACCTTGAGCGGATCGGCGTGCGGGATCCCCGCGGCCAGCTCCTCCTGCTCGGCGAGCGGGTACAGCCGGTCGGAGGTGACCCCGGCGACGTAGGTCCTGGCCCGCACCCGGCTCAGCGCCGAGGCCACCCCACCGCGGTCCAGACCCACGTCGTGGTGGTTCATGAGCTGGGTCAGCCGGACGTAGGACGCCGCGTCGAACCGGTTCACCAGCTTGTTCGCATGATGGTCCAGGTAGGACTCGACGGCGTAGCGACCGCCCGCGAACGGGTCCTCGTCGCCCTGCCGGTCGCGGCCGAACCGGGTCGCGAGCTCCTCGCCCGAGCGGTAGCTCAGGTGCGCGATCCGGCGGGCGACGCCGAGGCCGCGCCACGGGCCCTCTGCCTCGTCGTGGTAGTCACCGCCGTGCCAGTGCGGGTCGGCCCGGATGGCCTCGATCTGCGGGTTCGCCCAGCCGATCTGGTCCGCCGACGTCGCCGCGGGCCCGGCCAGCAGGAACACCCGCTGCACCCGGTCCGGCTCGGTCGCCGCCCACTCCAGGGACCGCATCGACCCCATCGACCCGCCGATGACACAGGCGAACGCGTCGATGCCGAGCGCGTCGGCGAGGTGCTGCTCGGCGGCCACCGTGTCCCGCACGGTCACCGTCGGGAAGCGGCTCCCCCACGGCCTGCCGTCCGGTGCGGTGCTCGCCGGACCGGTGCTGCCCTGGCAGCCACCGATCGCGTTCGGGGCGACGACGAACCAGCGGGACGGGTCCAGCGGCCCACCCGGCACGATCAGCCCCGGCCACCATCCGGCCGTCGGGTGCCCGGGGCCTGCCGGGCCCTCGATGTGGGTGTCCCCGGTGAGGGCGTGCAGCACGAGGACGGCGTTGGAGCCGTCCGGCGCGAGCTCGCCCCAGGTCTGGTACGACAGCCGGACGGCGGGTAGCTCACCGCCCGCCTGCAGTTTCAGCGGGGCGGGCAGATCGAGGAACCGGCGGTGGCCGGGGTCGTCCCCCTCCCGCCAGGCGCCGCTGGCGGGAGGGAGACGGTCGGTGCTGGTCAACCCGTCCGCCCTGCTGATGGTTCGTTCCGCAAGCTTCTCTCACACGCCCTTCGACGCCCGGAAGCCCGTGTCCAGGTCTGCCTTGATGTCCTCGATGCCCTCCAGGCCCACCGACAGCCGGACCAGGCCCGGGGCGACACCGGCGGCCAGCTGCTCCTCACCGGAGAGCTGGCTGTGCGTGGTGGACGCCGGGTGGATCACCAGGCTGCGGACGTCGCCGATGTTGGCGAGGTGGCTGTGCAGCTCGAGGGCGTCGACGAACTTGCGACCGGCCTCGACACCGCCGCGCAACTCGAACGACACGATCGCACCGCCGCCCTTCGGCAGGTAGCGCTTCTGCAGCGCATGCCACGGGCTCGACGGCAGGCCGGCGTAGTGCACCTTCTCGACCTCGTCGCGCTGCTCCAGCCACTCGGCGAGGGCCTGGGCGTTCTCGTTGTGCCGCTCGATCCGCAGCGACAGCGTCTCGATCCCCTGCAGCAGCAGGAAGCTGCTGTGCGGCGAGATGGCCGGGCCGAGGTCACGCAACAGCTGCACCCGCAGCTTGATCAGGTACGACTGCGGGCCGAGGGCCTCCCAGTAGTTCAGCCCGTGGTAGCTCGGGTCCGGCGTGGTGAGACCGGGGTACCGCTCCGCCTGGGAGCCCCAGTCGAAGTTCCCGGAGTCGACGACGACGCCACCGATCGTGGTGCCGTGGCCGCCGAGGAACTTCGTGGCCGAGTGGACCACGATGTCGGCGCCGTGCTCGAGCGGACGCAGCAGGTACGGCGACGGGATCGTGTTGTCGACCATCAGCGGCACACCGTGGTCGTGCGCGACCTGCGCGACGGCGGCGATGTCGAGCACGTTGCCGCGCGGGTTGCCCAGCGTCTCGCCGTAGAGCACCTTGGTGTTCGGCCGGATCTCGGCCTTCCACGCCTCGGGGTCGTCCGGGTCGTCGACGAACGAGACCTCGATCCCCATCTTCGGGAACGTGTAGTGGAACAGGTTGTAGGTGCCGCCGTAGAGCGACGACGACGAGACGATGTGCGACCCGGCCTCGGCGATGTTCAGCAGCGCGAGGGTCTGCGCCGCCTGCCCGGAGGCGAACGCGACCGCCCCGATACCGCCCTCGAGGGCCGCCACCCGCTGCTCCAGGACGTCCTGGGTCGGGTTCATGATCCGGGTGTAGATGTTGCCGAGCTCGGCCAGGCCGAACAGGTTCGCGGCGTGCTCGGTGTCCCGGAACGCGTACGACGTCGTCTGGTAGATCGGGGTCGCCCGGGCGCCCGTGGTCGGGTCCGGGGCGGCACCGGCGTGCACCTGCTTGGTCTCGAAGGACCAGGAGGCGGTCGGGTCGGGGTCGGTCATGGAGGGAACTCCTCGGTGTCGGCCGGCACCGTCGGCGGTCGGTGCCGATCACCTCGTGGATCGGCGCGTGACACCCGCGGCGTCGGCGGTGTTGTCGGGGCGGATCGGGCGTGCGGCCCGGACGAGCGCGGGGTCAGCGGCAGGGACGACAGGCCGCGCTCGTGATCCGCATACAGTCGACGTGGAGGCGCGCCACGAGGCAGGTCACGGGGTCGAACCTAGTCCGGCGGCCCGGTGCACACAACGCCGGGTGGTGGCGTGCGGGTCGCGGCGCGGGCGGGAACTAGGCTCGGCCGCCGTGCTCGTGCTACTGCCGCCCTCGGAGACCAAGCGTGGTGGAGGCGACGGTCCCCCGCTCGACCTGTCCGCGCTCTCCCACGACGCCGACCTCGGCGGCGTCCGCAAGGAGCTCGCCGGCGAGCTCGTCGCACTCGCCGCGGACCGCCCCGCCGCGCAACGGGCACTGGGGCTGTCCGAGGCCCAGCACGGCGAGATCGAACGGAACGCGGCACTGCTGTCCGCGCCGACGACGCCGGCGCTGGACCGCTACACCGGTGTCCTCTACGACGCCCTCGACGCAAGCTCGTTCACCGCGGCCACCCGCTCCCGCGCCCGGTCCCGGCTCGCCGTCTGTTCGGCCCTGTTCGGCCTGCTCGGCGCGGACGACCCGATCCCGCCCTACCGGCTCTCCTCCTCCTCGAAGCTGCCCGGGTCGGGCACCCTGGCGGCGCGCTGGCGGCCGGCCCTGGACCCGCTGCTCGCGCGGATCGCCGGCGACGAGCTCGTCGTCGACCTGCGCTCCGGCGGCTACGCGGCACTCGGGGTGGTGCCCGCTGCGGTGACGGTCAACGTCCTGGCCGAGCGCGCCGACGGCAGCCGGTCGGTGGTCAGCCACCACAACAAGGCGCACAAGGGCGGGTTGGCGCGGCTGCTCGCGACCTCGCGGGCGGAGCCGTCCGACGCGGCCGCCGTCGCCCGGATCGCGCGCCGGGCCGGGCACGTCGTGGAGCGGACCGGCGACCACATCGATCTGGTGATCCCGGCCTGAACCACCCGGTCTGACATCTGTCACGGGCCGCCCGTGCGGGTTCGATGCGAACCCGTGACATCCGGGCGTTCCGGACAGACCGGGTCCACCGGGAGCATTCAGACCATGATCGAGCAGCTGAACACCGTCGTCGACACCCTGCACCCCGTGCTGCAGGTACTGGCCGTGCTGGTGATCGGCACCGTCCCGTTCCTGGAGTCCTACGTCGGTGCGGGCATCGGCGCGCTGGCCGGCATGCCGGTCGCGCTGGCGATCGTGGCCGCGGTGCTCGGGAACCTGCTCGCGCTGGCCGCGGCGATGTGGCTGGGTGGCCGGGCCCGGCGCGGCCTGACGAAGGGCCGCGCGACGCCGCCGAGCGAGCGCCGGCGCAAGCTCATCGCCCGGGTCGACCGGTACGGCGTCCCGGTCGCGTCGCTGCTCGCGCCGACCCTGATGGCGATCTCGCTCACCGCCTTCGCGATGGTCGCCGCGGGGCTCGACCGGCGGCAGGTCCTGGTGTGGCAGACGATCACGGTCGTCGTGTGGGGCGTGCTGTTCGGGGTCCTCGGGCTGGGCGTGCTGAGCGCCCTGGGCTGACTGCCGCCCCGCACCGGCCGGGCTCGAAAACCGGTGGCGGCCGGGGCTGCGGTCGCGGCAGGGTGTCCCGAGCCGGAGGGACCGGCGCGCGGCTCGCCCGCGCGACAGGACGGGGAGGTGCGTACCGATGGCCGTCGACCGTGCCCGGGTGCACGCTGCGCGCCCGCTCCGCCCGTCCCCGCCCCGCGGCTGACCCGGCACCTGCGCGCGAGCGCGTCGGCCGGCCGCGCGGCACCCTGCCGCCCTCCGGAGCCCCCCGAGTGCATTCCTCCCGTCAGACCGAACCCGTCCGACGCCGTCGCCGCCGCTTCGACGACGAGGACACCCCCATCCGTCCGGCGCCCGCCACTGACGGCCGGGCCGATCCATCCGACCTGGACGGGCGGGCCGGGCACGACCCGGACGCCCCGCCCGACGGCGACCGCTGGAGCACCTGGCCGTCGATCCGCGCCGGGTCGCGCGGGCCCCGCCCGTGGCCGTCCTGGCTGGTCACCGAATCCGGCGCCGTCGACCGCGAGCGCGGGGTGCTCAAGACCGGCAAGGAGGCCGACGTCCATCTCGTCGAGCGCGGCCTGCCCGGCCGTCCGGGGCTGCTGCTCGCCGCCAAGCGCTACCGCGATCCCGCGCACCGCCTGTTCCACCGCGACGCCGGTTACCTGGAGGGCCGCCGGGTCCGCCGGTCCCGGGAGAACCGGGCGATGGCCGGGCGCACCGCCGTCGGCCGCGAGATGATCGCGGCCCGGTGGGCGGACGCCGAGTTCGCCGCGCTGTCCCGGTTGCACCTGGCCGGCGCACCCGTCCCGTACCCGGTGTCGGTGTCCGGCACCGAGGTGCTGCTCGAGTTCCTGGGCACGCCCGACGGCGTCGCGGCGCCCCGGCTCGCCGCGACGCGCCCCGGGCCGGACGAGCTCCACGCGCTGTGGGGCGAGCTCGCGGACGCGCTCGGGCTCCTCGCCGACCTGGGCCACACGCACGGGGACCTGTCCGCCTACAACGTCCTGGTGCACGGCGGCCGACCGGTGCTGATCGACCTCCCCCAGGTGGTCGACGTCGTCGCGAACCCGCAGGGGCCCGGATTCCTGGAGCGCGACGTCCGGCGGATCGGGGACTGGTTCACCGCCCGTGGCCTGGATCCCGCCGCCCCGGACGCCCTGCTCACGGAACTGCGCGAACGGGTGCGGCTCGGGTGAGGTCGGTAACCCGGCGCGATCAGGCACCCGGCCGGGGCGTAGCGTCGACGGACGAGCGCCCGGCCCTAGCCGGCCGGGCCGAGCCTTTCCCATCACGGAGCGCGCGCCGCGAGGACGCCGTGCCGCGCCCGGGCCCGTCGGCCGAGCATTCCTCCCCCAGCGAGGTCTCCGCAGGACGTGCCACGTCACGCGAGGAGACCTGTGACCAGGCCCCAGTTCCGCCCGCCCCTGCCCGATTCCGACGCCGGCCCCGCCCGTCGCCCACGCCGTCAGTCGACGCGCGCGGCCGGGCCGGCCGCGTCGAACGGCGAGGGCACCGCCCGTCGCCGCGACGACCGCTCCGGCTCCGGTGGTTCCGAGGGGACCGCCGGCCGGCGCGAGGACCGTGACCGCTCGGGCACCGCCGGGCGCCCGGCGCGCGGCCCCCGGCGCCGGGACGGCGAGCAGGCGAGCGACGGCCACCGGGGTGGCGCGCAGCGCGCCACCGGCGGCCCGCGCGGCTCGTCCGGCTCCGCCGATGCCCGCGGGACCGGGCGCGGCGGCGGCTCCCGCCGGCGCGGCGGGCGTCCGGAGCGGACGCAGCAGGACGGCGCCCGGCAGGGGTCCGCCCCGGCCAAGGGTGCGCAGTTCACCGCGCACGCCGAGGTCGAGCAGTGGGCCCCGCCGCCGTCGGGCATGCCGTCGTTCGCCGAGCTCGGCCTGCCCGAGCGCCTGGTGAAGGCGCTCGCCGACGCGGGCTTCACCGCCCCGTTCCCGGTGCAGGCCGCCACCCTGCCCGACGCTCTCGCCGGCCGGGACCTGCTCGGCCGCGGCCAGACCGGATCCGGCAAGACCCTCGCGTTCGGGCTGGCGCTGCTCGCCCGGATCGCCGGCGACCGCGCCCGCTCCACCGCACCACTGGGCCTGGTCCTGGTGCCGACCCGCGAGCTCGCCGGCCAGGTCGTCGACGTGCTGACCCCGCTGGCCGCGGCGGTCGACCTGCGGGTCACCGCCGTCGTCGGCGGGATGTCGATGAACAAGCAGATCGCCGAGCTGCGCCGCGGCGTCGACCTGCTGGTCGCCACCCCGGGCCGGCTCACCGACCTACTCCAGCAGGGCACCTGCAACCTGTCCGATGTCGCCGTCACCGCGCTCGACGAGGCGGACCGGATGGCGGACATGGGCTTCCTGCCGCAGGTCCGCACGATCATGGACCGCACGCCGTCCGACGGCCAGCGGCTGCTGTTCTCCGCGACCCTGGACGGCGAGGTCGACACCCTCGTCCGCCGGTACCTGACCGACCCGGTGACCCGGTCGGTGGCCTCGCCGACGGCCGGCGTCGACACGATGGAGCACCACGTGCTCGTCGTCGAGCACGACGACCGCTCCCGGGTGATCGCCGAGATCGCCGCGCGGGAGGGCCGCACGATCATGTTCATGCGCACCAAGCACGGCGCCGACCGGATGGTGCGGGTGCTGCGCCGCCAGGGCGTCGCGGCCGGGCCGCTGCACGGCGGGCGCTCACAGAGCCAGCGCAACCGGGCCCTGGACGAGTTCCGGTCCGGCGAGGTCCCGGTACTGGTCGCCACCGACGTGGCCGCCCGCGGCATCCACATCGACGACGTCGGCCTGGTCGTGCACGTCGACCCGCCCGCGGACCCGAAGGCCTACCTGCACCGGGCCGGGCGTACCGCCCGCGCCGGCGAGGAGGGCGTCGTCGTCACGCTGTCCACACCGGACCAGAAGCGCGAGGTCGACACGCTCACCAGGCAGGCCGGTGTGCGGCCGGAGGTCGCCACCGTCACGCCGGGCCACCCGGACCTGATCCGGGTGACGGGCGCGCGGGAGCCGTCCGGGGAACCGATCGCCACGCCGAAGCGCCAGCAGCAGCCCGCGCCGAAGCAGGGGCGCCGCCGGCACCGCTGAGAGTCGGCGCCTCTGCGGGGGCAGTACTTCTGCGGGGGCGGTGCTTCCGGGCGATCAGTGCTTCTGGGCCTCGCGGCGCAGCTGGAGGATCCGCCAGGTCCCCGGCACGGCGACGAGCAGCATGCCGGCGATGGCCGCGAAGAGCAGCGCCACCCCGGTGGGCAGCGTCCCGGTCAGCCACAGGAAGTTGATCGCGACCGGATCGGTGTTCTGCAGGATGAACACCAGCAGGAAGATCAGCACGATCGCCGAGAGGATCAGCGTCGCCCAGAGCCCGCCGATCCGGGTGTTCGGGACCTTCCGCCGGACCGTGGGGGTCTCGTCACCGGGCGGCCCGTCCCCGGTGGGGACGGCGACGGTCGGTTGCTCCGACGGTTCGATCTCGGTCGACGGGACCTTCATGGCGGGATAGGTCGCCGGGTCCTCCGTGGGATCCTCCGGGCCGACCCGCCCCCACTCCGGCGAGCCCCCGCCCCGTCGATCGTCGCTCATCGCACCGCCCCTCCGGTCGTCGTCGCGCCGGAGTATCGCGCACACTCCGCCGGTGCGACGGCGACGGGCGCGGCACGCCCGCGTGACGTCGGCGGCTATCCGGCCGGACGTGCCATGGGCAGGTGCCCGATGCCGTCCTCGACGAACCGCTCCCCCGCGACGACGAACCCGTGCCTGCCGTAGAACGCGACCTGGATCTCCTGCGCATCCAGCACGCAGGGCCCGGCGCCGACCTCGGCCAGCGCGGCGTCCAGCAGCCGGTGCCCGAACCCGCGACCGCGGGCGTCGGCACGCGTGCAGACCCGGCCGATCCGGTGGCCGCCACCCGGCTCCTGCAGCAGCCGCAGCGTCGCGAGCACCTCGGCGGTCCCGGTGTCGGCGAGCCAGTAGTGCCGGGCCCGCGGTTCCAGGTCCCGCCCGTCGAGCTCCTGGTAGGCGCACTCCTGCTCGACCACGAAGACCCGTGTGCGCAGTGCCAGCAGCGCGTAGAGGGTCTCGAGGTCCAGGTCGGGGGCCCAGCTGCGGCGCACCGTGGCGCCCGGGGTGTGCACGGCCATCCGCCGTGGGTACCAGAGGCTCGCCGCCCGGCGGAAGCGGTTAGCCTCGGGTGGTGGCACACCATGACCTGGTCGTCGTCGGCACCGGCTCCGGCAACACGTTTCTCGACGAACGGTTCGCCGGTCTCGACATCGCGCTGGTGGAGCACGGCGTGTTCGGCGGGACCTGCCTGAACGTCGGTTGCATCCCGACCAAGATGTACGTCTACGCCGCCGACGTGGCCGAGATCGTCCGGCACGCCCACACCTACGGCGTCGACGCGAGCGTCGACAAGATCCGCTGGACCGACATCCGGGACCGGGTGTTCGGCCGGATCGACCCGATCTCCGCGGGCGGGCGGGAGTACCGGGTCGACCGCAGCCCGAACGTGACCGTCTACTTCGGGCACGCCGCCTTCACCGGCGACCGGGAGCTCTCCGTCGAGCGCACCGACGGCTCGGGCACCGACACGATCAGCGGCGGCCGGGTGGTCGTCGCCGCCGGGTCCCGGCCGAGCGTGCCGCCGCTGGTCGCCGCGTCGGGGGTGCCGTTCGAGACCTCGGACACGGTGATGCGGCTGGACGCGCTCCCGCGCCGGATGGCGATCCTGGGCGGCGGCTACATCGCGAGCGAGTTCGCGCACGTGTTCTCCGCGCTCGGCGTCGAGGTCACCATGATCGTGCGCGGACAGAAGCTGCTGCGCCACCTCGACGACACGATCGCCGACCGCTTCACCGAGCTCGCCACCGCGCGCTGGGACTGCCGGCTCGGCCGCCAGGTCAGCGCGGTCTCCGGGGACGGCACCGGCGACGTCGGCGAGGTGCGGCTCGAGCTCGACGACGGCTCGGAGGTCGTCGCGGACACGCTCCTGGTGGCCACCGGCCGGGTTCCGAACGGCGACCGGATGGACCTCGACCGGGCCGGGGTCACGGTGCACGCCGACGGCCGCGTGGCGGTCGACGAGTACCAGCGCAGCGTCTCCGCGGACGGCGTGTGGGCGCTCGGCGACGTCTCCTCGCCGTACCAGCTCAAGCACGTCGCCAACCACGAGGCGAAGATCGTCGGCCACAACCTGGCGCACCCGGCGGAGCTGCGGGCCGCGAGCCACGACCTGGTGCCTGCCGCGGTGTTCACCGACCCGCAGATCGCCGCGGTCGGGATGACGGAGGCCGAGGCCCGTGCCGCCGGGCTCGACATCACCGTCAAGGTCCAGGACTACGGCGACGTCGCCTTCGGCTGGGCGATGGAGGACGGCACGGGGCTCTGCAAGCTGATCGCCGAGAAGGGAACCGGGCGGCTGCTCGGCGCCCACCTGCTCGGCCCGCAGGCGTCCACCCTGGTCCAGCAGCTCATCCAGGCCATGGTGTTCGGCCAGACCGTCGGCGAGATCGCCACCGGCCAGTACTGGATCCACCCGGCCCTGCCCGAGGTCATCGAGAACGCCCTGCTCGGGCTCGAGGTCTAGCTCGCCGCGCGTTCGACCGGGTCGCCCGGGGCCTCCGGGCCTGCCGTCGCGTCCGGGTCGTACGGCGTCGCCGGCCGCGTCTCGTCGCGGAGCCCCTCGAGCAGCGCCGTGACCTCGTCCATGATCTTCGTCGTGGCCGCGTCCAGCGTGGTGCGGGTCAGCGGCTTCCCGGCGAACTCGGACAGGTCGACGGGCGGGCCGATCGCGATCCCGATCCGCCGGCGCGGGCGGAACCGGGGCTTCCCCTCGGCCGGCAGGAAGTCCTGGGTGCCCCAGTTGGCCATCGGGATCACCGGCGCCCCGGACCTCAGCGCGATCCGGGCGACGCCGTTCTTCGGCTTCATCGGCCAGCCGTCCGGGTCCGCGGTGTAGGTGCCCTCCGGATAGACGGCGACGAGCTCACCACGGTTCAGCGCGTCGATCGCGCCGGCGAACGACTCCCCCACCCGCTTGGACGCCCGGTAGACCGGGATGTGCCCGCCGCGCCCGAGCACCCACTTCACGACCGGGACCTGCCACAGCTCGGACTTCGCCATGAACCGGGGCATCCGGCCGTGCGTGGTACCGAAGGCGATGTCGAAGATCGGGTCGGAGCCCGAGACGTGGTTGCCGACCAGCAGCGCACCGCCGGTGCGCGGGAGGTGCTCGCCGCCGCGCCAGCCGAGCCGGGTGCCCCACAGCACGAACGGCCAGATCAGCGCGATCGCCAGGCCGAACCAGAACCCGGATCCGCGGCGGCGGCGCCGCACCGTGGCCGCGATCCGCTGCCGCACCGTCAGCTCCGGTGGCATGCCCATCGTGTCGTCCCCTCTGTCGGTCACTTCTGTCCGCACGCCCGGTCGGCTCCGGACCGTGCGGGTCGCCGCTCCATCTTCGCCGGTCGCGGGTGGCCGCAGCGACGCACCCGGGCGATGATCGGGTGGGAGCCGCTCGTGCCCGGTCATCCTCCGCAGGGGCCCTGCCCGCGGCGTCCGTGCTCCTACCGAGGTGGCACCCGCCCGACCGCCCCACGAGCGCAACCTCGTGACCTCAATCACCGCGATTGTCGAGATACTCGATAACCAAGGTATATGTGTTGTCACGCGCTCCGGTATCCGGTTCGTGACGTCGGTCCCACCGGACCGACCGCCGGGCCCCCGCCCGACGAACGCCCCGTCGAGAACCGTCCCCGGTGCCCCGCGCACCCCGTCCCCGCGAGGTGCCCGTGCCCGATCCGACGCCGTGGCTGGAGACCGTGGGCCGCGACCGTCCCGAGCCCGCCGCCGTCGTGCTCGTCGCGCACGGCGGGAAGGCGCACTCGACGGCGTCCGCGCACCGCCGCGGGCTCGCCCACCGTCGGATGCTGCCGTTCGCGCGTTCGCTCGAGCGGGCCGGGCGCCCGCATCGGACCGGGCTCGGCTCCGGGGTCGCCGTGTACGTGCTGCGCTACCGGTTCAAGGGCTGGAACGGCCCGGCGACGGACGCCTACCGCGACGCCGCCTGGGCGGTCGCCGAGATCGCGCGACGGCACCCGGATCGGCCGATCGTGCTGGTCGGGCACTCGCTGGGCGGGCGGGCGGTGCTGCGCGCCGCGGACGGGCCGGGGGTCATCGCCGTCTGCGCGCTGGCTCCGTGGCTGGACGGCACCGACCCGGTGGCGCAGCTCGCCGGCCGCGCCGTGCTCGTCGCACACGGTGACCGCGACCGGATGACCGACCCGGCGGCGTCGTACGAGTTCGCCCTGCGCGCCCGTGCCACCACCGCACGGGTCGCGCGGTTCGAGGTACTCGGCGACGGCCACGCCATGCTCCGCCGGGCCCGCGAGTGGCACGCGCTGGTGCGCCGTTTCGTACTCGGTGAGATCGGGGCCGAACCCCTCGACCGGTCGATCACGAATGCCGTGCGGGAGCCCGCGCCGGCAGGGCTGCGGGTCGCGCTCGGCGCCGGCGAGCACCCGGGCCCCGATGGATCCCGAGAGCAGAAGGAGTGAGGCGATGACCGGTCGACCGACCGTCGCGGTGGTGGGTAGCGGGGTGTCCGGCCTGACCGCCGGCTACCTGCTCTCCCGATCCCACGACGTCACGCTCTACGAGGCCGACGACCGCCCCGGCGGCCACGCCCACACCCACGAGCTGGCGACCTCCGACGGCGGCCTCACCCACGTCGACACCGGCTTCATCGTCCACAACGACCGCACCTACCCGAACCTGCTGCGCCTGTTCGGCGAGCTCGGGGTGTCCACGCAGGACTCCGAGATGTCGATGTCGGTGCGCTGCGACGGTTGCGGACTGGAGTACGCCGGGGCCCGGGGACCGGCCGGGCTGTTCCCGCAGCCGTCCACCGTGGCCCGCCCGCAGTACCTGCGGATGCTCGGCGAGGTGGTCCGGTTCCACCGGCACGCCCGCCGCGTCCTCGAGGCCGATGACGCCGGTGACGTCACGCTGGGCGCGTTCCTGGCGATCGGCGGCTACTCGCGCTACTTCGTGCAGCACTTCATGATCCCGGTGGTGTCCTGCGTGTGGTCGGCCGGCGCGGCGGTCTCCACCGACTACCCGGCCCGCTACCTGTTCACCTTCCTCGACCACCACGGGATGCTCTCGCTCGGCGACTCGCCGCAGTGGCGCACCGTCACCGGTGGTTCCCGGTCCTACGTGGACCGGATCGTCAAGCAGCTCCCCGTGGTACGGACCGCGACGCCGGTCCGCTCGGTCCTGCGCACCCCGGCCGGGGTCGAGGTGCGCGACGACGCCGACGCCGTCGCGGCCTTCGACAAGATCGTCGTCGCCACCCACCCGGACCAGGCGCTGCGCCTGCTCGGCGACGACGCCACCCCCGGCGAGCGCAACGTCCTGGGTTCCTTCTCGTACTCGCACAACGAGACCTGGCTGCACCACGACACCTCGCTGCTGCCGCGCGCCCGCCGCGCCCGGGCGGCGTGGAACTATCTCAAGCCGGCCTGCACCGCGTCCGCCGAGGCGCCGGTGCTGGTCAGCTACGACATGAACCGCCTGATGCGGCTCACCGACCCGGACGACTGGGTGGTCACCCTGAACGGTGCCGGTCGGGTCGACCCGGACACCGTCGTCGCCCGGATGCGGTACGAGCACCCGATCTACACACCGGAGTCGGTGGCCGCGCAGCGGCGGCTGCCGGAGCTGAACACGCCGGTCACCGCCTACGCGGGCGCGTACCACGGCTGGGGCTTCCACGAGGACGGTTGCGCCTCCGGGGTGCGGGCGGCGCGGGCGCTGGGCGTCTCGTGGTGACCCCTGCCCTGTACGACGCGCAGGTGCGCCACGGCCGCCGCCGCGACCTGGCGACCTCGTTCGCGCACCGGATCTACCTGTGGCTGGTCGACCTCGACGACCTGCCCGAGCTGCCGCGGTGGCTGCGCCCGTTCGCCCGGTTCGACGCGCGCGACCACCTCGGCGCCCCGGACCGGAGCATCCGGGAGAACGTCGACGACTTCCTCTCCGGGCACGGCATCGACCTGGCGGGCGGCCGGGTGCTGATGCTCGCGCACGCCCGGGTGCTCGGCCACGTGTTCAACCCGATCTCGGTCTTCTGGTGCCACCACGCCGACGGGACGCCGGCCTGCGTGATCGCCGAGGTCCACAACACCTACGGCGAGCGGCACAGCTACCTGCTGCACCCCGACGACGCCGGACGCGCGCAGGTGGCGAAGGAGTTCTACGTCTCCCCGTTCCTGACCGTCGACGGGCACTACGCGATGTGCCTCCCCCGGCCGGACGAGCGTCTCGGGATCACCGTCACCCTCCACCAGGACGGGGCGCCGGCGTTCGTCGCGACGCTCACCGGGCGGCGGCACCCGGCGACACCGGCGCAGGTCGCCCACGCCGTGCTGGGGCGGCCGCTGGTCACCCGGTGGACCTCGGCCCTGATCCGGTGGCACGGCGTCGGGCTGTGGCTCCGTCGGCTGCCGGTCGTGACCCGCCCCACGCACCCGCCGCAGAACCGGACGGCCCGGCCCGCCGAATCCTCACCGGACCGATCACGGGAAGGGGTCACGCGATGACCATGCAGCACGACGCGCCGGCGCCCGGCCGGCCACGCGACGACCGGACGAACACACACACGCTGCCCCGTCCGAGCGAGGGCGTCTGGCCCGGGCTCGCCACCCCGCCGGTGGCGCCGGTGAAGGCGCGGATCGCGGAGTCGCTGTTCCGCAACGCCGTCCGGTCGCTGCCGGTCCGCGTGGTGTTCCCCGGTGGGGAGCGGATCGGCGCCGGCGGACCGGACTCCCCGGTGATGCGGATCGAGCGGCCCGCAGCGTTCTTCGCGCGGCTCGGGGCGCATTCGAAGATCGGCTTCGGTGAGTCCTACATGGTCGGTGACTGGACGAGCACCGACCTGCCCGGGCTGCTCACCCCGTTCGCGGCCACGCTGTCCACCCTGGTCCCACCGGCACTGCAGCGGGTCGCCCGCCGGCGGGTCGAGGCCCGCAGGCCCCGCGAGGAGGTCAACTCGCTGGAGGGGTCGCGGGAGAACATCCACCGGCACTACGACCTGTCCAACGACCTGTTCGCGCTGTTCCTCGACGACACCATGTCCTACTCCGCGGGCTGGTTCGCCGACGGCTCCGACGACCTGCTCCTCGCCCAGGAACGCAAGATCGACGGAATCCTCGACATGGCAGGCGTGCGCGACGGCATGCACGTGCTGGAGATCGGGACCGGCTGGGGCGGGCTCGCCACGCGGGCGGCCCGGCGCGGCGCGCGGGTCACCACGCTGACCATCTCGAAGGAACAGCAGCAGCTCGCCGAGGCCCGGCTCGCCGAGGCGGGCGTCGCGGACCGGGTGCAGGTGCTGCTGCGCGACTACCGCGAGGCCCGCGGGGCCTACGACGCGGTCGTGAGTGTCGAGATGGTCGAGGCGGTCGGCGCCGAGTACTGGCCGACCTACTTCGCCGCGCTCGACCGGCTGCTCAAGCCGGGCGGCCGGGTCGGCCTGCAGGCGATCACCATGCCGCACGACCGGATGGTCGTGTCGCAGGACGACTACACCTGGATCCACAAGTACGTCTTCCCGGGCGGGCTGATCCCCTCGGTCACCTCGATCGAGCGCAACCTGGCCGCCGACACCACGCTGCACGTCGCCGAACGCCGGAGCCTCGGCCCCGACTACGCCCGCACGCTGGGCCGGTGGCGCGAACGCTTCCTGGACCGGTGGGACGACGTCGCCGCGCTCGGCTTCGACGAGACGTTCCGCCGGATGTGGGAGTTCTACCTCGGCTACTGCGAGGCCGGTTTCCGCGTCGGGTACCTCGACGTCTTCCAGATGGGACTGGCGCGCCGGTGAGCACCTCTCGCGGCCGGGGCCACGACGCCCACTCACGAACCACCCCCGCCCAGCGGCTCGCCACCCTGCTCGAGGACGTCCTCGGGGCACCGCTACCGGTGCGGCTGCGGGCCTGGGACGGCAGCGAGGCCGGTCATCCCGGCACCCCCGCCGACCCGGACCCGCCGACCGTGATCGTGCACCGGCGGCGCGCGTTGCGCCGGCTGCTGTGGAGCCCGGGTGAGCTCGGGCTGGCCCGCGCGTTCGTCTCCGGCGACCTGTCGGTGGAGGGTGACGTCGCCGACGGGCTGTCGAGGTTCTGGCGGCTCGCCCAGCCGGGCACCGGCGCCGTACGGCTCGACCTGCGGCGCAAGCTCGGTGCGCTGCGCACGGCGGCCCGGCTCGGCGCGATCGGCCCACCGCCGAAGGCTCCCGGATCCGAGGCGCAGCTCGGCGGGCGGCTGCACACCCGCCGCCGGGACCGGGCCGCGATCAGCCACCACTACGACCTCTCCAACGAGTTCTACGCCTTCCTGCTCGATCCGCGGATGGCCTACTCGTGCGGCTACTGGACCCGGAACGAGAGCCCCGACTACGGCCTGGCCGACGCCCAGCGCGACAAGCTGGACCTGATCTGCCGCAAGCTCGGGCTCGCACCGGGGATGCGGCTGCTCGACGTCGGCTGCGGCTGGGCGTCGCTGTTGGTGCACGCCGCCGAGCACTACGGCGTGCACGCCACCGGGATCACGCTGTCCGCGCAGCAGCGCGACTACGGCATCGAGCGCGTCCGCCGGGCGGGGCTCGGCGACCGCGTCGAGATCCGGCTGCAGGACTACCGCGAGCTCTCCACCGACGACCGCGCGGAGCCCTTCGACGCCGTGGCCTCGATCGAGATGGGCGAGCACGTCGGCCAGGACAACTATCCGGTCTACGCCGCGCAGCTGCACCGGCTGCTGCGCCCGCACGGGCGGCTGCTGCTGCAGCAGATGTCCCGCGGCGCGTCCGGGACGAACACCGCCTCCGGCGGTGGCGCGTTCATGACCGCCTACGTCGCCCCGGACATGCACATGCGCCCGCTCGGCGAGACGCTGGCCTTCCTGGAGCGGGCGGGCCACGAGATCATCGACGTGCACTCGCTGCGCGAGCACTACGTCTGGACGGTCCGGCCCTGGCTCGACACACTGCAGCAGCACCGGGAGACCGCGATCCGCATGATCGGCGCGGAACAGTGGCGGGTGTGGCTGCTCTACCTGGCGGGTGCGGCACTGGCGTTCGAGGAGAACCGGATGGGGGTACACCAGATCCTCACCGTGCGCACCGGCGCGGACGGCACGTCCGGGCTCCCGCGCAGCCGCACCGGCATCCTGGGCCTCGACCCGGCAGCCCCCTCCCCCGTCGTGGCGCGCTGAGCGACCGGCCAAGATCATCGAACCGGGCACACCCGGCCCGACGAACACCCCGGCACGATCCCCACCCCGTACGAGGAGAGCACCCATGGCCGTCGGAGACCTCGCCACCGACTTCGAGCTGCCCGACGAGACCGGTACCCCGCGCCGGCTCACCGACCTGCTCATGCAGGGCCCGGTCGTGCTGTTCTTCTACCCCGCCGCGATGACCGGCGGCTGTACCCAGGAGGCCTGCCACTTCCGGGACCTGTCGGTCGAGTTCGCCGCGCTCGGCGGGCAGCCGGTCGGGATCTCCAGCGACGCGGTGGACAAGCAGGGGATGTTCGCCGCCGCGAACGGTCTGGCCTTCCCGCTGCTGTCCGACGCAGGGCACACCGTGGCGAAGGCGTACGGCGCGTGGCGGTCCTGGCTGCCGGGCAACCTGCACACCCGGCGCCGGACGTTCGTCATCGACACCGACCGGCGGATCCTCGCCGAGATCGGGTCGGAGACCACGATGACCAAGCACGCCGACGACGCGCTCGCGGTCCTGCGGGAGCGCGCCGCCGCCTGAGCGGCTACGGCAGCGTCAGGATCTCGGCGCCGTCGTCGGTGACCACGAGGGTGTGCTCGAACTGCGCCACCCAGGACTTGTCCTTCGTGACGACGGTCCAGTCGTCGTCCCAGGTGTCGTGGTCCACCCCGCCGAGGGTGATCATCGGCTCGATCGTGAAGGTCATCCCGGGCTCGAGGACCGTGTGCACGTCCGGCTGGTCGTAGTGCAGCACGACCAGGCCGGAGTGGAACTCGTGGCCGATGCCGTGCCCGGTGAAGTCCCGGACGACGCCGTAGCCGAACCGCTTGGCGTAGGACTCGATGACCCGCCCGACCACGTTCAGCTCGCGGCCCGGACGGACCGCCTTGATCGCCCGCATGGTCGCCTCGCGGGTGCGCTCGACCAGCAGCCGCGCCTCCTCGGAGACGTCCCCGGCCAGGAACGTGGCGTTGGTGTCACCGTGCACACCCCCGATGAACGCGGTGACGTCGACGTTCACCACGTCGCCGTCGTCGATCACCGTGGTGTCCGGGATCCCGTGGCAGATGACCTCGTTGAGGCTGGTGCAGCAGGACTTCGGGAAACCGCGGTACCCCAGCGTCGACGGGTAGGCGTCGTGGTCGATCAGGAACTCGTGGACGACCCGGTCGACCTCGTCGGTCGTGATGCCGGGCCGCACGGTCTCCCCGGCCAGGACCAGCGCCTGCGCGGCGATCTTCCCGGCGTGCCGCATGAGCTCGAGGGTCTCGGGGGTCTGCACGTCACCGTTGCGGCTGCGCGCCGGTGCCGGCTTGCCGACGTACTCCGGGCGCGGAATGTGCGCCGGCACCTCGCGGATCGGGGTCGGCGTGCCGGGGACGAGCAACGTGCGGGTGGCCATGTCCCCATGGTAAGCGTCGGCGACGCCCCCTAGCCGCGTGACGTCGCCCGCGCCGCGTGCACGCGCGCCGCGCCGGCGGCGATCCCGCGCCAGCCCAGCAGCAGCACCGCCAGTGCAACCACGGTGACGATCGCGAACGACAGCGGCAGCCGCCCGAGGAAGCCCCAGCGCAGCGCGAGCCCGACGCCGGCGGTCAGCACCAGCACCACCGCCCCGGCCCGCACCGACACCGGCTGCGCGCGCACCCACGGCGTCGCCCACGCCACCGCGATCCCGACGAGGAACGGCAGCGCGGTGCCGAGCAGGCCGGACAGGCTGCCGGACTCGGCGTGGCTGGTCCGCCCGACGGCGGCGAACACCACGACCGCGACCAGGTCGGCGGCGAGTGCCAGGGCGGGGATCCGGCTCGGATGCACGACGACCAGGGTAGGCCCTGCGGGGTAGGGAGCCGCTCGGTCCTGATGTTCGCTCCGCGAGCTCCGCTCAGCGGGGCACGCCGGCCAGGAAACGGTCCGTCAGCTGCACCGCCGGCCCGGACGAGCCGCCGTCCACGATCAGCGTCGCGAACGCGAGGTCGCCGCGGTAGCCGGTGAACCAGCCGTGCGCGCGGTTCGTGCCGTCCGGGCCCGCGTACTCGGCGGTGCCGGTCTTGCCGAACACCTCGCCCCGCCCGTTCACCGCGGTCGCGGTCCCGGAGGTGACGACCTCCCGCATCATCGGCCGCAGCTGCTCGAGCACGGCCGGATCCGGGGTGCCGGGCGCGACGGTCGCCTCGGTGGTCGTCCCGCGGATCAGCGACGGGGTGACCGGGGCGCCGTGCGCGACCGTCGCCGACACCATCGCCATCCCGAACGGCGAGGCCAGCACATCGCCCTGCCCCATACCGTCGGAGGCGCGCTGCAGGTCGTCGGTGGCCGCGTCGACCGTCCCGGTGATCGTCGTCATGCCGGGGATGCTCCAGTCCGCGCCGAACCCGAGCTCCTTCCCCGCGGTGGGCAGCGCGTCCGGCGGCAGGCCGAGCGCGAGCTGGGTGAAGGTCGTGTTGCAGGACCGCGCGAACGCCTGCTGCAGCGGCACGGTCCCGAGCGCGAACGTGTCCTCGTTCGGGATCGTGCGCCCGTCGATGACGGTGGTGCCCGGGCACTGGACCGGCGACTGCGGTGTGAGGTTCTCCGCCGGCATCGCCGCGTAGGCGGTCACGATCTTGAACGTCGATCCCGGTGGGTAGCGGCCGGTCAGCGCCACGGCACCGTCCCGGTCGGCGGGCGCGTTCTGTGCGACGGCCAGCACGGCACCGGTGGACGGCCGCACCGCGACGATCATGGCTTGGCGGGACTCCCCGTCGACGGCGCCCTGCGCGGCCTCCTGGACCGCGCGGTCCAGCTCCAGGGTGACCGGCTGCGCCGGGCCGGGCGGGACACCGGCGAGCGAGGTGACGGTCGCACCGTTCGGGCCGACGGCGTCCACCGACCAGCCGGGCGTACCGCCCGCCGCCTTCTCGATCTCGGGGCGAGCGCCCTGGATGACCTGGCTCGCGAAGCCGGAGTCCGGGGGCAGCAGCCGGGTCGACGGCACGAACCGCACTCCCGGCAGCTCGTAGATCTGATCGCGAACCCGCTGGTAGTCGGGTTCGCGCAGGACGGCGACGGTGTAGGCCTGCCCCTCCGGTGTGGCGTTCGCACCGTTGGTGATCGACTGCCGGGTGATCGCGGGGTCGACCTGGCCGAGCGCCGAGCCGAGCGGCCCCGCGACCTGCTCCGCGTTCCGGCGGTCCAGAGTGATCGAGACGACCGGGGTGGGGGCGAGCAGCGTGGCGCCGCTCGCGTCGAGAACGGGCGCGGGCTCCGCCGTGACCGTGCGGTTCACCGGCCGCTGCCCCTCACCGAGGCCCGGGGCGAACGCCGCCGGGGACCAGTCGACCGCCCAGCCGGTGTCGTTCGCGGCGGTCTCCGGAGCCGGCACCAGCGGCAGCTCCAGCGTGTAGTCCCAGGTCCGGCCCGGCCCGAGCTCCCAGTGCACCTCGACGGTCGCGCTCGCCCGCTGCTCCTCGGTCCGGGTGCCGTCGACGCGGGCGGTCATCGCCGTCGCCGCCAGGTCGGTACGGGCACGCTCCAGGTACGTCGCAGCCGCGGCCGGGTCGGTGGTGAGCCCGGCGGCGGCCTGCGCGTTCCCGATCTGCCAGGCCTCCGCGTACTGCTCGGCGGTGTCTCCCGCCCCGCCCCAGGGACGCAGCAGTGCCACGACGACGCCTGCCGCCACGAGCACGGCGATCACGGCGACGAGGACGACGGGGTGGTTCCGCAGGGAGCGCAGCACGGTCGTCGAGTATGCCGACCGGGAGATCACGTCGAGATGAAGGCCCCGGTGCTCAGGCCTCCCGGGCCGGCTGTGGCTCCCGGGCCGGCTCCCGGGTCGGCTCCCGGGTGGACAGCGACCCGCCGGCCGACAGGGACTCGCGCACGGTCCGCAGCATCGCGACGAGCTCGGCCGCCCGGTCGTCGGCGAGTCCGGTCGACCCGGCCGCGTTGAACGCCTGCACCAGTGGCCACGCCCGGTCCAGGGCTGCGTGCCCGTCGTCGGTCAGCTCGAGCCCCGCCCGCCGCCCGCGGCCGCCCGGGCCGTCCCGGCGGACCAGCCCCCGCTCGACGAGGTCGGCGACCAGCTCCCCCACGCTCTGCGGGCGCAGCAGCACGATCCGCGCCAGCTCGGCCTGTGACGGCGACGGCTTCTCGTGCCGTGCCCGGTCCGCGAGCTCCGCGAGCACCCCGAACTGGGTCGCCGTGAGCCCGGCCTCGGCGAACACCCGGTGGAAACCGCGGGCGACGACGTGCGCGGTGCGGACGATCTCCCACAGCGGTACCTCTTGCACGACCGCAGAGTATCAGGCACCTTGTAGTGAATCAGGCACCTGCTACTGCATGGTGCAGCCGGCCCAGGCGAGTCCGGACACCCGGTGATCGACGGTCGTGGAGTGGAGCGTTCGCGTGGCGTTCGCTCCACTCCTCGACCGTCGATCATGAGGAGGGTTCCGGTCGGCGCCGGGTCGGTTCTCACCCTTTCTGGAGGCGTCATGCGGGTCGTGGTGGCCGGAGCCGGCATCGGCGGGCTCGCGCTCGCCCAGGGGCTGGCGCGGGCGGGGATCGAGGTGGTCGTGCTCGAACGGGACGCCCGCCCGCAGGACACCGGCGGCTACCGGCTGCACCTGGACGACGACGCCCACGCGGCGCTGCAGCGGCTGCTCCCACCGTCGGTCCTGCAGGCTGTGCTGGCCTCGGCGGCAGGTGGGGAGACCTTCCGCCGGTTCTCGATCTGCGATCACCGGATGCGGGTGCTGACCACCGAGGAGATGCCGCCCGGCGATCGGCTGATGATCGGCCGGGTCCCGCTGCGCACACTGCTCGCACACGGCGTCGACGTCCGGTGGCGGTCGGCCTACCGCAGGCACACCACCGGCGTCGGCGGACGACTGCGGGTCGAGCACGACGGCGGCACCGAGATCGCGGACGTGCTGGTGGGGGCGGACGGCACCGTCTCGGCCGTGGTGCACGCACTCGCCGGGCGCCCGCTGTCGGCGCCGGTCGGTGTCGACGGGATCGCCGCAAAGGTCCCGCTCGACGACGGGGCTCGCGCACTGCTGCCGGCTGCGCTCGCCTGCGGTCCGGCGCTCGCGATCGCACCGGGTGGGCTCGGGGTGTTCCTGAGCGTGCACGATCCGGCCACGAGCCCGGTGGCGCCGCCGGTGTGCACGTCGCCGGCCGCCGTCGGGGAGCCGGCCTCGCTCGTGCTCGGACCGATGCTCGCCACCGGGCGGTTCCGGCGCGATCCGCACGACCTCGACGGACCCGAGCTCGTCACCCTGCTCGGCGAGCTGCTGCGGGGCTGGCATCCCGACCTGCGCGAACTCGCCCGGCGGGCCGACCCGGCGACCGTCGCGTCCTTCCGGTTCCGCGCCTCCGACCCGGACGCCGATCCCACCCCGTGGCCGTCCGGCACGGTGACCGCGATCGGCGACGCGGTCCATGCGATGCCGCCGACCGGCGGGCAGGGCGCGGCGACCGCGATCCGGGACGCCGACGTCCTCGCCCGGCACCTGCGTCGCGCCCGGGACGGGGAGACGACGATCCCGCTCGCGCTGCACGCCTACGAGCGGGAGATGGCGGCCTACGGGCCGGACGCGGTCCGCGAGTCGCTACGACCGCTCGCGACCCAGCGCCGATTGTCCGGGCCCGCGGGCGGCCTGCTGCTCCGGGCCGCCGGTGTCTCAGCCGGCGCACGGTCCCGGTTGCGCAACCTCAGAACAGCACGGTCGCGAACTGGGCGACCTGGGTGAACCCCGCCCGCCGGTACGCGGCGCGGGCGGGCCCGTTGAAGGCGTTGACGTACAGGCTGGCACAGCGCCCCATCGACGCCAGTGCGACGGCGACGGACGCGGTCCCGGCCGTCCCCAGCCCGTGCCCGCGCCACGACGGATGCACCCACACGCCCTGGATCTGTCCGACCGTCCGTGACATCGCGCCGACCTCGGCCTTGAACACGACCTCGCCGTCGTGGAAGCGGGCGAACGCCCGGCCCGAGTTGATCAGCTCGGCGACCCGGGCGCGATAGCCTGCGCCGCCGTCGCCGTCGCGGGGATCGACCCCGACCTCCTCGGTGAACATCGCGACGGCCGCGGGCAGGTAACGGTCGAGCTCGTCGATCCGGACCGGCCGCACGTGCGGGTCGGCGGGGATCGCGGGCATGCCGTACAGGCTCATCAGCGGCTGGTCGGCCCGGATCTCGCGGGCGGGACCCCAGACGGGTGCGAGCTCGTCCCACAGCGGCAGCACCAGCTCGGCGCGACCGACCAGCGAGGAGCAGACCCGGCCGCTGCGCCGCGCCCGGTCGGCGAATGCCCGGATCGCGGAGCGCTCACCGCGCAGTGGCACGAGGTTGGCACCGGAGAAGCAGAGCCCGTCGGCCGGGGCCCCGTAGGACCAGAGCTCACCGCCGAGCCGCCACGGGTCCAGCCCGACGGCCTCGATCCGCGCGGCGACCATGCAGGAGGCGACGGGATCGGCATCGAGTGCATCGTGCACCCCGGAGCGGTGACGATCGTCGAGAAGCCGTGCACCGGCCACCCTCAGCACGGAACTCATCATGCCACGCTCCTACCGGTTTCAGCGCACATGCTCGCCCCGCTCAGTGCAGACACTCGCTCCGCACCCTCCGCTCAGCGCACATGCTCGCTCCGGCAATCTCAGCCGACCGTCACCTGAGGCTCGCCCGCAGCACCGTCGACGGGCTCACCCATGTCCTCGGCGATCCGCATGGCCTCCTCGATGAGGGTCTCCACGATCTTGTGCTCGGGCACGGTCTTGATGACCTCGCCCTTGACGAAGATCTGCCCCTTGCCGTTGCCCGACGCGACACCCAGATCGGCCTCGCGGGCCTCCCCCGGGCCGTTCACGACGCAGCCCATGACGGCCACCCGCAGCGGGACCTCCATGCCGGTCAGACCGGCGGTGACCTCGTCGGCGAGCTTGTAGACGTCGACCTGGGCGCGCCCGCAGGACGGGCAGGAGACGATCTCCAGCTTGCGGGGCCGCAGGTTCAGCGACTCGAGGATCTGCTGCCCGACCTTGATCTCCTCGACCGGCGGCGCGGACAGCGACACCCGGATCGTGTCCCCGATCCCCTGGCGCAGCAGCGCTCCGAACGCGACCGCGGACTTGATCGTGCCCTGGAACGCCGGGCCCGCCTCGGTGACGCCGAGGTGCAGCGGGTAGTCGCACTGCTCGGCCAGCAGCTCGTAGGCACGCACCATGACGACCGGGTCGTTGTGCTTCACCGAGATCTTGATGTCGTGGAAGTCGTGCTCGGCGAACAGGCCCGCCTCCCACATCGCCGACTCCGCGAGGGCCTCCGGGGTCGCCTTGCCGTACTTCTCCATCAGCCGCTTGTCCAGCGAGCCGGCGTTGACCCCGATCCGGATCGGGGTGCCGTGGTCGCGCGCCGCGTGGGCGATCTCGCGGACCTGGTCGTCGAACTTGCGGATGTTGCCGGGGTTCACCCGGACCGCGGCGCAGCCGGCCTCGATCGCGGCGAAGACGTACTTCGGCTGGAAGTGGATGTCGGCGATCACCGGGATCTGCGACTTCTGCGCGATCGCGGGCAGTGCCTCGGCGTCGTCGGCGGACGGGCAGGCGACCCGGACGATGTCGCAACCGGCCGCGGTCAGCTCGGCGATCTGCTGCAACGTCGCGTTGACGTCGGAGGTCAGGGTGGTCGTCATCGACTGCACGGAGATCGGGTGCTCGGAGCCGACACCGACCGGGCCGACCTGCAGCTGCCGGGTCTTCCGGCGCGGGGCCAGGGTCGGCGCGGGCGCGGACGGCATACCCAGGGAGACGTTCACGACCCTCACTATCCCATCGGCGTCGAGAGCCCGCCGTACCCCGTGAGCGGACGCACCCCGTACCGCCGTCACCGCCTGCGATTCATCTGCTCCCGCACGGTCGAGGTCCTCGCGCAGCCGCGGGTGGAGGAGCCCGGCCAGGTGCCGGACGTCGTCAGCGCTCGCCATGACGTCCACGGTGAGCAGTGGTTCGTGGTGCGCCACCCGATTACGGAGCTGGTGCAGCCGGCCGATGCGCGTATCGACGTCACGCCGTTCCGTCCCGCGTGGGAAGGCACGGTGCAGCGCCGGTCGCCACAACGTCACCTCGTGCGGCAGACGTCAGGTAGCGCCAGAATCCGAACGACAGCTGGGCGACGACCTTCCCTGGTGGCGCTGCCCGTCCCACCTCCCGCCGCGCATGCTCCAGCGAAGCTCGAGACCGTGCGTTGATGTCGACGGTCGTGCGGACTGCGCCCCCTGCGGAACGCCGCCTCCGGGTACGACGTAACGGCGCGAAGACCTGGTTTCCGCACGCGGTCCAGTGTTCCGGCAAGCCGGGAAGGGTTTCGAGCGCACGGTCGTACGCGTTGCGCAGCCCGACCTCGAGATGAGCGAGATCGTGCATCAGTGCGGCCCCCAGCCTCGTGTTCCACTCGTAGAGTTCGAGAGCGTGACGGGCGTCGCCCCCGGCGGCTACGCGGTATACAGCGAAGCGAGGACTACTCAGCCACCACTCCACCCAGGCCAGGGTCTCCTGGTCGCTTTCTTCCATGGCTGTCCGGCCTCGTGTAACCTGGTCCGCAGAAAGCCCCGGTGGACCTCTGACCTCAGTCACGTCGCCGGGGCTCCGTCATTCTCGGATGAATGACCCGACGACCGCGGCGATTCGACTCAGGTCCGTCCCTGGTTCTCCTGCGCGTCCTGCAGCGTCGACGAGTGCGGCAGCCAGGTCGCCAGCTCGACCGGCCACCCGTCCGCCTCCAGGGTCCGTACGACGGCCGGGTCGTCGTCGAGGATCATCGCGATCTCCCGCTCCCGGGCCAGGCCCCGCAGCACCTCGCGTTTGACGTAGCGGGCGGGGCGCAGGTCGTCGTCGGGGCGCATGTAGAGCGGCCCGGTGGGCAGCCCGAACCCGGCGAGCCAGCGCTCGGTCAGCCGCCGGTTCCGCTCCGGGCGCCCGGTCAGGTACACGACGTCGTAGTGGTCGAGGGCCTCCTCCAACCGATCGGCGCCCTCGTCGAGCAGCGGGTCGGCGTGCGCGGCGGCGAAGAACTTCTCCCACCGGTGCACATCGAGGAAGTGCAGGCGGTGCGAGACGTCGGCGAGCACGCCGTCGATGTCGAAGACCGCCAGTGGACGCGGGTGGCTCGCAGGACTCACCCGAAGATCCGCACCGGGTTGACGATGTCGGCGATCGCGACCACGACCGAGAAGCCGAGGAACACCAGCACGAAGACGTAGGCGAACGGCAGCAGCTTGGCCGCGTCCACCGGGCCGGGATCGGGTCTGCCGAACGCACGCGCGGTGTTCCGCTTGATCGACTCCCAGATCGCGGGGACGATCTGGCCGCCGTCCAGCGGCGGGATCGGCAGCAGGTTGAGCAGGAACAACGAGACGTTCACCGCGGCCAGCATGTTGAGGAACAGGCCCACGTCCTGCTGCCAGGGTGCGTCCTCCTGGGCCAGGATCTCGCCGCCGATCCGAGACACGCCGACGACGCCCATCGGGCTGTCGTCACTCCGCTCCTCGCCGAGGAACGCCGCGCCGAACAGGGCGGGTACCCGGGAGGGGATCTGAGTGATCGCCTCGGCGGTGCCCGCGACAACCCCGCCGATGTACTCGACGACCTCACCCGGGCTCTGCTGCACGTAGTCGCCGGGCAGCAGGCCGACCCCCAGGAAACCGGCGGTCACGGCCCGGTCCGGGTCGGCGAAATCGGCGACCTGGTTCTCGATGACGTCGACGGTCAGCGGCAGGCGCTGGCCGTTGCGCTCGACCACGATCGGGGTCGGTCCGGAGGTGACCCGGATCGCCTCACGCAGTTCCATGCCGTCGTTCGGGCCGTACTCCCGGCCTGCGAGGGACACGATCCGGTCGCCCGGGAGCATTCCGGCCGCCGCTGCAGGGGCGAGCGGCGCTCCCGCCGGGCACCGGTCGTCCACGGGCGCGGACGCCGTTGCCGGGAGTACGCACTCACTCACCGCACTGACCTGGGTCCCACCGGCCTGGATACCGATCCCCATCAGGATTCCGGCGAACAATCCGATGGCCAGGATCAGGTTCATGAACGGCCCGGCGAACATGACGATGATCCGCTTCCACGGCGCACGCGTCCAGAACTGCCGGTCCGCGTCCTGCGGCAGGACGTCCATCTGCGACTGCGCCCGGGCGTCGTCCATCAGCCCCTGGAACGGCCCGGTGCGCCGGCTGCGGCCGAGCCGCCCCTGCCCGGGCGCCGGCGGCAGCATGCCGATCATGCGGACGTAGCCGCCGAGCGGGATCGCCTTGACGCCGTACTCGGTCTCGCCCCGCTTGACCGACCAGACGGTCTTCCCGAAGCCGACCATGAACTCCGGGACCTTGATCCCGAACCAGCGGGCGGTGGCGAAGTGGCCGAGTTCGTGCCACGCGATCGAGACGAGCAACCCGAAGAAGAAGATCGCGATCCCGACGATCGTCCACAGAACGGTCACGACGCCGCCTTCTCCCGCGCGTGGGCGCGGGCCCACTCCTCGGCCGCCAGCACGTCCGCCACGGTAGCCGGGTCACCCGTCCAGGTGTCGGCCGCCTCCAGCACGCCTTCGAGCAGGTCGGTGATGCCGGTGTAGCCGATCCGCCCGGCCACGAAGGCCTCGACGAGCTCCTCGTTGGCGGCGTTGAGGACGGCGGGCAGGCAGCCGCCCCGTCCCCCCGCGGCGCGGGCGAGGCGGACGCCGGGGAACGCGTCGTCGTCCAACGGCTCGAAGGTCCAGGTGTGCGCCGCGGTGAAGTCGCACGCGGGTGCGGCGCCGGCGATGCGGTCCGGCCAGCCCAGCGCCAGCGCGATCGGCAACCGCATGTCCGGCGGGGACGCCTGTGCGATCGTGGAGCCGTCGGCGAAGGTCACCATCGAGTGGACGATCGACTGCGGGTGCACGGTGACGTCGATCCGGTCGTACGGGACACCGAACAGCAGGTGCGCCTCGATGACCTCGAGCCCCTTGTTGACCAGGGTCGCCGAGTTGATCGTGATGACCGGGCCCATGTCCCAGGTCGGGTGCTTCAGCGCCTGCTCGACCGTGACGCCCGCCAGGTCGTCCCGGGTGCGCCCGCGGAACGGCCCGCCGGACGCGGTCAGCACCAGGCGTTCCACCTCCGCCTCCCGCCCGCCGCGCAGGCACTGGGCCAGCGCCGAGTGCTCGGAGTCGACCGGCACGATCTGGCCGGGCGCGGCCGCCGCGAGCACCAGCGGACCGCCCGCGACGAGGGACTCCTTGTTCGCCAGGGCCAGCCGGGCGCCGGTCCCCAGCGCCGCCAGGGTCGGCCCGAGACCGCGGGAGCCGGTGATGCCGTTGAGCACGACGTCGGCGCCGCACGCGGTCACCAGCTCCGCGGCAGCGGACGGACCGTCCAGCACCTCGACGCCCGGCAGCTCGGCCCGCAGCCGGGCCGCCGCGTCGGCGGAGGACACCGCCACCCGGGGGACGCGGTGCTCACGCACCTGGGAGATCAGCAGCGGCGCGTCCGAGCCGCCCGCGGCCAGCCCGGCGACCGTGAACCCACCGGCCTGCGTGATCACATCGAGGGCCTGGGTGCCGATCGACCCGGTGCTGCCCAACACGACGAGTGACTTCATCACCGCACATCATCCTCGGCCGCCCGGCTGTGCGACGATGACCCCGACCCCCAGGTGGTCGAATCGGTCGTAGCGGGAGGAAGCACGTGGCGAGCAACGTACGCGAGGTCGCTGTCCGGTCGGGTGTCGACCCGGCCGAGGAGCCCTCGGTCGACTGGGGCTGGCACCAGAACTTCACCAAGGGCATCCCGATCGCCGCGGGATCGACCGGCATCATCCTGCTGCTGTTCCTGATCGGCCACTCGGCCAGCTGGACCGAGATCCTCTACATGGCGATCCCGGCCGCCGTCTGCCTGGTGGGCGCGGTGGCGTACCCGATCTACAAGCGGCGCAGCTGGCGGCACTGACCCGAGCTGACCCCCGATGGCCGCAGGCGCGGGCGAACCGGTCGAACTGACGATCGGTGACCGCGTCGTGCGGCTGTCCAGCCCGGACCGGGTCTACTTCCCGGACCGCGGTGAGACCAAGCGGGACCTCGCGGCGTACTACGAGTCGGTCGGCGACGGGATCGTCCGCGCGCTGCGTGAGCGGCCCTGCATGCTGCACCGCTTCCCGACCGGCGTCACCGGGGAGAAGGTGCACCAGAAGCGGCTGCCGCGCGGCGCCCCGGACTGGGTCCGCACGGTGCGGGTGCACTTCCCGCGTTTCAACCGCACCGCCGACGAGCTGTGTGTCGGTCATCTCGCCGACGTGATCTGGGCGGTCCAGATGTCCACCGTGGAGTTCCATCCGTGGAACTCCCGCGCCGCCGACGTCGAGTCCCCCGACGAGTGGCGGATCGACCTCGACCCGATGCCGGACGCGTCGTGGGCGGACGTCCGCCGCGTCGCCGGGGTGGTGCACGAGGTGCTCGACGAGCTCGGAGCCACCGGTTTCCCCAAGACCTCCGGCGGGTCCGGCCTGCACGTCTACGTGCGCATCCCGCCCGAGCACGGGTTCGCCGACGTCCGCCGGGCCGCGCACGCGTTCGCCCGCGAGGTCGGGCGGCGCTGCGACCGCGTGGACCTGTCCTGG
Source organism: Pseudonocardia parietis (assembly GCF_017876315.1). Taxonomy (GTDB): domain Bacteria; phylum Actinomycetota; class Actinomycetes; order Mycobacteriales; family Pseudonocardiaceae; genus Pseudonocardia; species Pseudonocardia parietis. Next base: position 6,093,373 of record NZ_JAGINU010000001.1, read on the forward strand.
TGGCGCAAGGACCGGGACCCGTCGAAGATCTTCGTCGACTACAACCAGAACGCCCGCGACCACACGATCGCCTGCGCCTACTCGGTGCGCGGCACCCCGGACGCGCGGGTGTCCGCCCCGGTGCGCTGGGACGAGATCGACGACTGCGAGCCCGGTGACTTCACGATCGCGACGATGCCGGCCCGGTACGACGAGCTGGGCGACCTGCACGCCGGGATCGACGAGGCCGTCTTCACCCTGCACCCACTGCTGGAATGGGCGGACCGGGACGCCCGCGACGGCGCCCCTCCCCCGGACCTGCCCGACCTCGACGAGGGCTGATCCCGCCGATCACCCGGATGCCCGTCGCGGCACCGGACGCACCGTTCCCGGCACCTGGCAGGATCGGCGGCGTGGAGGACGGGTTCCGTAAGCGGCAGCTCAACCGGCTCGGCTACGGCGTCGGCGGCGGCCTGGTCGTCGGCTGCGCGGTCTGGACGCTCACCGGTGCCTGGTGGTGGCTGCTGGTGCTCCTGGCGGTCGGGGGCGCGCTCGGCCTGTTCCTGCGTGCGACGACCCCGCCGGATCCGCAGCGCTGACCCGGTCACCGCTCGGCGGCGCCGCGGAGCCGGGCGAACTCGGCGACCATCGCCGCCCGGGACCAGTGCGCGTTCAGCCCGGACGGGTTGGGCAGCACCCAGATCCGGCTGTCGCCCAGCCGGTCGTCCTGCTCCCCGACCACGGCGCCACGGCGGCCGAACGCGGTCCGGTAGGCGCCGATCCCGACCACCGCCAGCCAGCCCGGACGGTGGTCTCCGACCAGGCGGCGCAGGCGCTCCCCGCCGGCGACCAGCTCGTCGTCGGTCAGCTCGTCGGCCCGCGCGGTCGCCCGCGGCGCCATGTTCGTGATCCCCAGACCCAGCCCGGCGAGCAGCCCCTGCTCCCCCGGTGTCAGCAGGCGCGGCGTGAGTCCGGACTCGTGCAGCACCGGCCAGAACCGGTTGCCCGGACGCGCGTAGTGGTGCCCGGTCGCCGCGGAGACCAGGCCCGGGTTGATCCCGCAGAACAGCACCCGCAGCGGCGGGTCGTCCGGCCCGGGCAGCACGTCCGGGATCGTCCGCCCGCGGGCGCGGTCCAGCTCGTCGCGATCGGGCAGTCGTCCCACCGCTCCAGTGTCCCCACCGCTGAGTTCACCGCGCCCGGCCGGTCCACCCCGTACGGGCGAGCCGGGATGCCCGCACCCCTGCCCGAGAGGAGACTGCCCACCGTGGACCTGCCCGTGATGCCTCCGGTGAAACCGATGCTGGCCAAGCCCGCGCCGTCGATCCCCGACGGACGGCTCTACGAGCCCAAGTGGGACGGCTTCCGCTCGATCATCTTCCGGGACGGCGACGAGGTCGAGATCGGCTCCCGCAACGAGCGGCCGATGACCCGGTACTTCCCCGACGTCGTCGAGGCGGTGAAGGCGCACTTCCCGCCGCGCTCGGTGATCGACGGCGAGATCGTCGTCGCCGATCTCGAGAGCAACCGGCTCGACTTCGAGGCGCTGCAGCAGCGCGTGCACCCCGCCGCCAGCCGGGTGACGCTGCTCTCGACGCGGACGCCGGCGTCGTTCGTGGCGTTCGACCTGCTGGCGCTGGGATCCGAGGATCTCACCGATCGCCCCTTCGCCGAGCGGCGCGCGCGGCTCGAGGACGCGCTGGCCGACGCGGGCCCGCCGGTGCACCTCACCCCGATCACGTCCGACACCGGCACCGCGCAGCGCTGGTTCGAGACGTTCGAGGGCGCCGGGCTGGACGGGCTGATCGCGAAGGACCCGGCGGGCACCTACCAGCCCGACAAGCGGGTGATGACGAAGGTCAAGCACCAGCGGACCGCGGACTGCGTCGTCGCCGGGTACCGGGTGCACAAGTCCGGGCCGGACGCCGTCGGGTCGCTGCTGCTCGGGCTCCACGACGAGCGCGGCACCCTGGTCTCGGTCGGGGTGGTCGGCGCGTTCACGATGGCCCGGCGGCGCGAGCTGATGACCGAGCTGCAGCCGCTGGTCACCGACTTCGACGAGCACCCGTGGGCCTGGGCGAAGCAGCTCGAGGGCGAGCGGACCCCGCGCAAGTCCGAGACGAGCCGGTGGAACGCCGGCAAGGACCTGTCCTTCGTGCCGCTGCGGCCCGAGCAGGTGGTCGAGGTGCGCTACGACTACATGGAGGGCGCCCGCTTCCGGCACACCACGCAGTTCGTGCGGTGGCGCCCGGACCGCGACCCGGCCTCCTGCACCTACGACCAGCTGGAACACCCGGTGCGCTTCGACCTCGCCGAGGTGCTGGCCAGCAAGGGCTGACAGGGATCACGGCCCGCAGCCGCAGGAGGCCCGGTGCACGAAGCGGGTCGGCAGCCGGACCGAGCGCGGTGCGGCGCCCGGCGACTCCATGCGCCGCAGCAGCAGCCGCACCGCCTCCCGGCCGATCTCGGCGAACGGCTGCGCGACCACGGTGAGGCGCGGGCTGAACGCGTCGGCCCACGGGAAGTCGTCGAACGCGGCGAGCGCGACGTCGCCGGGGATCCGCAGGCCGGCGTCGTGCGCGGCCTGGACGGCGCCGATCGTCATGGCGTTGTTCCCGGTGATCAGTGCGCCGGGGCGCTGCGCGGTGCCCAGCAGCTCCCCGACGGCGCGGCGGGCCGGCTCGGCCTCGGAGTGCCCCTCGACGACGAGCGAGTAGTCCAGCCCGGCACGACGGAGCCCGAGCCGGTAGCCGTCGAGCCGCTCGTCGGTGGTGGCGAGCCCGGCGTGCCCGGCGACGAACCCGATCCGGGTGTGCCCGGCCGCGGCGAGGTGCTCGACGAGCCCGGCGACCGGCTCGACGTTCTCGGCGCCGACCTCGTCGTGGTCGGCGCCGAGCATCCGGTCGACGAGCACGGTCGGCACCTGCTGGGCGGCGAGCGCCTCGAGCGTGGCCGCCGAGTCGCCGGACGGTGCGAGGAGCACCCCGTCGACGCGGCTGCGCAACCGGGCGACGGCCGTCGCCTCGTAGCCGGGATCGTCGTGCGGGTCGGCGAGCAGCAGGGTGTAGCCGGCCTCGGCGCACTCCTCCTCGACGGCGTGCAGGAGCTCGCCCAGGTACGGGTTGGAGATCGCGGACAGCGCGAGACCGAGCGTCCGGGTCCGGGCGGTGGCCAGCGAACGGGCGGCGGCGTTCGGCGTGTAGCGGACCTGCTCCATCGCGGCGAGCACCTCGCGGCGGGTGCGCTCGCGCACCGGGCGGGTGCCGTTGAGGACGTGCGAGACGGTCGCGGTGGAGACCCCGGCGAGCCGGGCGACCTCGGCCATGGTCGCGATCGCACACCCCCCTGTCACGGAACGGGCACAGACTACAGGCAAGCGGTTGCGCAAGCGGTTGCTCCGCGCATACCGTACTCCCGTCCGCCGATCCACGGTGTTACAGATCACACCGGTCGGGAGAACCTCGACGCCGAGGGGAACAGCCGTGAACCGACTGTCGTACCGATCGGACGCCGCCGGAGAGGACCGGCCCGCATGAGGGCCCGCCGGTCGCGTCCGGTCGTCGTCGCGCTCCTGGCCGTGCTCTCCCTGGCGCTCTCCGGCTGCGCGGGAGCCGGGACCCTGGGCCTGCCCGAGGGCGCCCGGATCGTGACCATCGCGATCGTGTCCAACCCGCAGATGGAGGACGCGATCGAGCTGAGCCCGCGGTTCGAGGCGGAGAACCCGGACATCAAGCTCCGCTTCGTCAGCCTCTCCGAGAACGAGGCCCGGGCGAAGATCACCGCGTCGGTCGCCACCGGCGGTGACGAGTTCGACGCGGTCATGATCAGCAACTACGAGACCCCGCAGTGGGCCCGCAACGGCTGGCTGGTCGATCTCGATCCACTGATGGCGCAGACGCCCGGTTACGACCAGGACGACTTCACGCCCAGCATCCGGAACGCGCTCTCCGGCCCGGACGGCCACATGTACTCGGTGCCGTTCTACGGCGAGTCGGCGTTCCTGATGTACCGCAAGGACCTGTTCGCCCAGGCCGGGCTGACGATGCCGGCGAACCCGACCTGGGAGCAGGTCGCCGGGTTCGCCGACCGGCTCACCGACCGGGAGCAGAACCGGGCCGGGATCTGCCTGCGCGGCAAGCCGGGCTGGGGCGAGGTGATGGCCCCGCTGGGCGCAATGATCAACTCCTTCGGCGGCCGCTGGTACGACGAGCAGTGGAACGCCCAGCTGACCTCGCCCGAGGTCCGCCGGGCCGCGAACTTCTACGTCGACCTGGTCCGCCGGTCCGGCCAGGCCGGCGCCGCCGGCTCCGGGTTCTCCGAGTGCGGCACCCAGTTCAGCCAGGGCAACACCGCGATGTGGTTCGACGCCACCGTCGCCGCGGGCCTGCTGGAGAACCCGGAGGAGTCGCGCGTCGTCGGCGACGTCGGCTACGCCCCCGCCCCGACCGGCGTCGACGGGCTCCCGTCCGGCTGGCTCTACTCGTGGGCGCTGGCCATCCCGCGCACGACCGCGGAGAAGGGGCCCGAGCAGGTCGACGCCACCTGGCGGTTCCTGTCCTGGATGACCTCCAAGCCCTACCAGCGGATGGTCGGCGAGGAGCTGGGCTGGACCTCGGTCCCGCCCGGCGCCCGGAAGTCGACCTACGAGATCCCGGAGTACGTCGAGGCGTCACAGGCCTACGGTCCGCAGACCCAGGCCGCGATCAACGCCGCGGACCAGGACCGGCCGACCCGCGACCCGGTCCCCTACACCGGGCTGCAGTTCGTCGGCATCCCCGAGTTCCAGGACCTCGGGACCCGGGTCAGCCAGCAGATCTCCGCCGCGATCGCCGGCCAGCAGAGTGTCGACGAGGCGCTGGAGCAGGCCCAGAACTACGCCGAGACCGTCGGAGAGAGCTACCAGCAGCAAGGAGCCGACTCGTGACCGCCACGGACACCGAGCCGCAGGCACCGCCCGACCGGCCGGCCGAGCGCGGGAACCAGCGGAAGGAGGGCTGGATCCGCCGGGCGCCGCTGATGCCCGCGCTGGTCTTCACGATCATCGTCACGCAGCTGCCGTTCCTGGTGACGATCTGGTACTCGCTGCAGTCCTGGAACCTGGTCCGCCCCGGCAGCCAGCGGTTCGTCGGGCTGGAGAACTACGTCACCGTCTTCACCGACTCGCAGTTCCGCGGCGTCGCGCTGAACTCGATCATCCTGACCCTGGGCGCGGTGTTCATCGCGATGATCCTGGGGCTGGCGATCGCGCTGCTGCTGAACCGGGCGTTCCTCGGCCGCGGCCTCGTCCGGACGCTGATCATCACGCCGTTCCTGATCACCCCGGTGGCCGGGGCGCTGCTGTGGAAGACCGTGATGTTCGACCCGACCTACGGCCTGGTCAACTTCGTGCTCGGGCCGTTCGGCGCGGGCCAGACCGACTGGGTCTCGACGTTCCCGCGGGCCGCGGTGATCATCGCGCTGGTCTGGCAGTGGACGCCGTTCATGATGCTGCTGATCCTGGCCGGGCTCGGCTCCCAGCCGCAGGAGGTCCTGGAGGCCGCCCGGATGGACGGCGCGAACAGCTTCGCGGTGTTCCGCGAGGTGACCCTGCCCCACCTGCGCCGGTTCATCGAGCTGGGTGTCGTGCTCGGCGCGATCTACCTGGTCAACACGTTCGACACGATCTACATGATGACCCAGGGCGGGCCCGGGACGGCGTCGGCGAACCTGCCCTTCTACATCTACCAGCGGGCGTTCCTGGGCTTCGACATCGGTGAGTCCGCCGCCATGGGCGTGGTCACCGTGGTCGCGACGATCATCGTCGCCACCCTGGCCCTGCGCCTGATCTTCCGCAGCTTCTCCGCCGCCGAGGAGGCGTGATGACGGCCGCCACCAGCGCTGCCACCGGCACCGCGACCACCACCGCACCGAGCCCGCGCCGGACCGGGCGCGGGGCGGGAGCGCTGCTCACGGTGCTCGCCTGGATCGTGGGCATCGGGTTCTTCTTCCCGGTGCTGTGGATGGTGCTCACCGCGTTCAAGACCGAGGCCGACGCCTACACCGACCCGCCGACGCTGTTCTTCGCGCCGACCACGGCCAACTTCGTCGAGGTGTTCGAGGGCGGGGTCGGGCCGTACCTGCTCAACTCGCTGTTCGCGACCGTGGTGTCGACGCTGCTGGTGCTGCTGCTCGGCACCCCGGCCGCGTTCGCGCTGAGCCTGCGCCCGGTGAAGAAGACTCAGGACGTGCTGTTCTTCTTCATCTCGACGAAGATGCTGCCGGTCGTCGCGGCGATCGTCCCGATCTACGTCGTCGTGAACTACCTCGGTGCGCTCGACAACATCTGGACGCTGATCGTCCTCTACACCGCGATGAACCTGCCGATCGCGGTGTGGATGATGCGCTCGTTCTTCCTGGAGGTCCCGCGCGAGCTCCTGGAGGCGGCGAGCATGGACGGCGCCTCGCTCGGCCGCTCGCTGCGCGAGGTCGTGCTGCCGATCGTGTCACCCGGGATGGCCGCCACCGCGCTGATCTGCATGATCTTCAGCTGGAACGAGTTCTTCTTCGCCGTGAACCTGACCGCGTCCCGGGCCGCGACCGTCCCGGTGTACCTGGTCGGGTTCATCACCTCCGAGGGCCTGTACTTCGCCAGCCTGTGCGCCGCCGCCACGGTGGCCGCGCTGCCGGTCGTCATCGCCGGCTGGATCGCGCAGAACAAGCTGGTCCAGGGCCTGTCCTTCGGCGCCGTGAAGTGATGTCCCCCGATCTCGAGATGGGAGCCCGCCGTGGCTGACGTGGTGTTCGACCAGGCGAGCCGGATCTACACCGCGGGCGCGAAGCCCGCGGTCGACCGGCTGGACCTGACCGTCTCCGACGGCGAGTTCGTCGTCCTGGTCGGGCCGTCCGGTTCCGGGAAGTCGACGGCGCTGCGGATGCTGGCCGGGCTCGAGGAGATCGACGGCGGCGCGATCCGGATCGACGGCGAGAACATGGTCGGCGTGCCGCCGAAGGACCGGGACATCGCGATGGTGTTCCAGAACTACGCGCTGTACCCGAACAAGACCGTCGGCGAGAACATCGCGTTCCCGCTGAGGATGGCGGGCGTGGAGAAGTCGGTGCAGGCCGAGAAGGTCCGCGAGGCGGCCGCGATCCTCGGGCTCACCGACTACCTGGACCGCAAGCCGCGCGCGCTGTCCGGCGGTCAGCGCCAGCGGGTCGCGATGGGCCGGGCGATCGTGCGGGAGCCGCGGGTCTTCCTGATGGACGAGCCGCTCTCCAACCTGGACGCCAAGATGCGGGTCTCCACCCGCACCGAGATCGCCTCGCTGCAGCGCAGGCTCGGTGTCACCACCGTCTACGTCACCCACGACCAGGTGGAGGCGATGACGATGGGCGACCGGGTCGCGCTGCTCGCCGACGGGAAGCTGCAGCAGTTCGCCACTCCTGCCGACCTGTACGACCGGCCCGCGAACGCCTTCGTCGCCGGGTTCATCGGCTCGCCCTCGATGAACTTGTTCACCGTGCCGCTGACCGAGCGCGGGGTGCGGCTGGCCGGGCGCGAGGTGGCGCTGCCGCGTGACGTGCGTGCCACGATCGGCGCGCAGCGGATCACCGAGGTGACGCTGGGGATCCGGCCCGAGCAGTGGTCGGTCGGCGCCGGCGGCGGGGAGGGCATCCCGGCCCGGGTCGACGTCGTGGAGGAGCTGGGATCGGACGCCTTCCTCTACGGCGTCCTGGCCGAGGCGACCGGGGACCTGTCCGACCACTCCTCGGCGCTGAGCGGGTCGGGCGAGGACACCGTCGTGGTGCGGACCGCCGGGCGCTCGGGGGTGCGGCGCGGCGACCGGGTCGCCCTGACGCCGTCGGTGGAGGGACTGCACCTGTTCCACCCGGAGTCGGGCGAGCGGCTGTAGCGCGCCGTCAGCCGGGGTGGGAGGCGGCGAGCTGCCCGCAGGCGGCGTCGATCTCCTGGCCCCGGGTGTCCCGGACGGTGCACGCGACGCCTGCCGCGCGCACGCGACGCACGAACTCCTCCTCCACCGGCTTCGGGGAGGCGTCCCACTCGCTGCCCGGCGTCGGGTTCAGCGGGATCAGGTTGACGTGCACCCGGGAGGTGCCGATGTGCTGGCGGAGCACCTTCGCCAGCATGTCGGCCCGCCACGGCTGGTCGTTCACGTCGCGGATCAGGGCGTACTCGATCGAGACCCGGCGCCCGGTGGTGGTGGCGTAACGGCGGCCGGCGTCGAGGACCTCGGCGACCTTCCAGCGGTTGTTGACCGGGACGAGGGTGTCGCGCAGCTCGTCGTCCGGGCAGTGCAGGGAGATCGCGAGGGTGACCGGGACGCCCTCGTCGCGCAGCCGGTCGATCGCCGGGACCAGGCCGACGGTCGACACGGTGACGCCACGGGCGGAGATGCCCAGTCCGTTCGGGGCCGGTTCGGTGATGCGGCGGACCGCGGCGACGACCCGCTTGTAGTTCGCGAGTGGCTCGCCCATCCCCATGAAGACGACGTTCGACAACCGGGTCGGCTCGTCGAGGATGCCGTCGCGGGCCGCGGCGGCGGCGCGGCGCACCTGGTCGACGATCTCGCCCGTCGACAGGTTGCGCTCCAGCCCGCCCTGACCGGTGGCACAGAACGGGCACGCCATCCCGCATCCGGCCTGGCTGGAGATGCAGACGGTCGCCCGGTCCGGGTAGCGCATCAGGACCGACTCGGCCAGCACGCCGTCGTGACCACGCCAGAGCGTCTTGCGGGTGGCGCCGCCGTCGCAGGCCTTCTCGGTCAGCGGGGTGACCAGCGGCGGCAGCAGGGCCGCCAGCTTCTCCCGGGCGTCGGAGCCCAGGTCCGTCATCGCCTCGAGATCGGCGGTGAGGCGCCCGAAGTAGTGCCGGGCCAGCTGGTCGAGCCGGAACTTCGGCAGGCCGAGTTCGGCAGCGGTGGCGGCCCGGTCGGCCGGGTCGAGGTCGGCGAGATGGCGGGGCGGCGTGCCGCGGCGGGGTGCGTCGAAGACGAGCGGAAGGCTGGACATGACGCCTCCAGTGTGCCAGCTCCGCTCAGCACACAGACGTTCGCTCCCGCAAGCTCCGCTCAGCACCGATGTTCGCAGCCGCAAGCTCCGCTCAGCACCGATGTTCGCAGCCGCAAGCTCCGCTCAGCGCCGATGTTCGCAGCCGCAAGCTCCGCTCAGCGGAGCCCCGGCAGCCGCAGGTTGTAGCGGCGCGAGAGGTCCTCCAGGATGCCGAGCCTGCGCATCGCCGCCACCCACAGCACGAGTCCCGCACCCATGCCGATCACCGGTTGCGAGGCCCCGGTGCCCTGCCCCGTCCAGCTCAGCGCCAGGAACGCGCCGAACGCGGAGATCAGCAGCACCAGCGCCCCGGTGGCGACCAGGCTGCGCTCCTCCAGCACGGTGGACGCCTGGATCAGCAGCACGCCGATCAGCGCGGCGGACACCGCGATCGAGAGCTCGCCGTAGCCGACCAGGCTCAGCAGCGAGGGCAGCAGCACGATCCCGGCCACCCCGACGATGATCAGCCGCTGCATCCGGCGCTTGCGCTCGGGGTGCAGGGTCACCGCCATCGCCGCGTTGCGGCGGCGGACGATCCACAGGTACGCGGTCAGGAACAGCCCGAGTGCGACGAGCACGGTGCCGAACCCGCTCGCGAGGCCGCCGGCCCCGACCGTCCAGGCCAGCATGGCGAGGACGATCTCCAGGCTCGGCGCGGGCACACCGAGCGAGGACTGGCGCGTGGTGTACGGCATGGCGTCCACGGTAGCGAGACCGGTCGCCCGCTCGCCGCCACTCCCCCGGGCGCGTCCGGCGGTCGTCGCGCGGGTCCCGCCGACCGGACATCGGACGTCGTGCGACGCTGACCGTGCGCGGGTGGGGGTCGGCGAGCTCCGCCCGTCCCACCACCACACACCGGGTCACGGCCCGGCCCCCCGCGAGGAGCACGATGACACTCCCCGAGAAGACCGTTCCCGTCGACGCGCCCGCCACTGCGGGCCCGCCCTCGATCGGCCGCCGCGCGGTGTTCGCCGGCGCCGGCGTGGCCGCGATCGGCGCGGTCGCCGCGTGCGGGAGCGGCGCCGGCACCACCACCGACGACACCGGTGGGCAGGCGCAGGCCGGTGACGCCCCCGAGGGCGCCCCGGGCACCTCGCTCGGCCCGGCCTCCGAGGTCCCGGTGGGCGGCGGGAAGGTCTACGCCGACGAGCAGATCGTCGTCACCCAGCCGGCGGCCGGGCAGTTCACCGGCCTGTCCGCGATCTGCCCGCACCAGGGCTGTGCGGTCAGCTCGATCACCGACGGCGCGATCCTGTGCCCGTGCCACGGGAGCCGGTTCGCCCTCGACGGCGCGGTCGTCCAGGGCCCCGCGCAGCAGCCCCTCGCCCAGCGCCCGGTGACCGTGGCCGACGGCTCGGTCACCCTCGCGTGACCGGTGCCCCCGCGAGGGGCGCGCCAGAGTAGTTCGATCATGGGCCGGGAGCACTGGTGTGCCCCTCGCGGGGTGCGCCCTACGGCAGGACCAGTCCGGTGGGGCGGCGGCGGGTGTGCAGGCGGTAGCCCACCCGGATCGTGAGGTCCGGGACGTCCGCGATCGCCTTCCGTGCGGTGGCCTTCGAGAACTCGATGCGCAGGACCTCCTCCAGGTCCGCTCGCCCGGCGAAGCGCCAGGTGGAGGCCACCCGGCGCAGCGCGAACCCGTGACCGGCGAAGAACCGGTCGACCGCGGGTGGGTCGTAGCGCGGCAGGTCGGCGCGCAGCCAGGTCCCGTACGGCCGGGACGCGAAGTCGAGGTCGACGACGGCGAGCATCCCGCCGGGGCGCAGCACCCGCTCGGCCTCCGCGAGCCCCGGCTCGCACCCGGGGCCGAAGAAGTACGCGGTGCGGGCATGGACGAGGTCGGCACTCGCGTCCGGCAGCGGGAGCTGCTCGGCACCGCCGGCGTGCACGCTGATCCGGGTGTCGCCGGCACACCGCCGGCGGGCCCGCGCGACCAGCGGCGGGTGCGGTTCGACCCCGGTCACCGACGCGGCGTCCTCGGCGAACCGGCGCAGGTGGAAACCGTCGCCGCAGCCGACGTCGACGACGTCGAGACCGGCCCAGCCACCGGTCTCCTCCCGCAGCGCCGACCAGAGCTCGCCGCCGGCGTCCTGCGCGCGGTTCTCGGTCTCGTAGACCTCGGGCCAGTTCCAGATGTTCGGGCTCGGGATCGCCGGGCCGGACTTCTGCTGTCCGCCGAACCCGGTGTACGTGCGCCTCACGCGACCGGGACGATGATCCCGAGCGCCGCCCAGGCGACGAACGCGGTCGGCAGCAGGGAGTCCAGCCGGTCCATCAGCCCACCGTGCCCGGGCAGCAGCGTGCCCATGTCCTTGATGCCGAGGTCCCGCTTGATGAGCGACTCGACGAGATCGCCGAGCGTGGCGGTGGCGACGAGCAGGGCGCCGACCAGGGTGCCCCAGTACCAGGAGGCATCCAGGAGCAGCGCGACGCACAGCGACCCGGCGACCATGCCGGCCACCAGCGAGCCGGCGAAGCCCTCCCAGGACTTCTTCGGGCTGATCGTGGGGGCCATCGGGTGCCTGCCGGCGACGACGCCGGCCGCGTAGCCGCCGACGTCGGAGGCGATCACGCAGAGCAGGAAGGTCAGCACGCGCCCGACGCCCTGCGACACGACGGTCAGCTGGACGGCGAAGGCGACCAGCAGCGGAACGTAGACGGCGACGAACAGCGACGCGCTCATGTCGCGCACGAAGTGGGCAGCGCCCTCGCGCATCCGCCAGAGCAGGCAGCCCAGCACGGTCGCGGCGAGCGCGATCGCGGCTCCGCGCAGGCCGAACGGCCAGGACAGCCAGACGACGGCCTGCCCGCCCGCCAGCAGGACCGGCAACGAGACCCGGATGTCGGCGCCGCGGCGCAACGCACCCGCGAGCTCCCAGGTCCCGATCGCGGTGACCGCGGCCAGTACCAGGACGAATCCCTCAGAGACGATCAGCAGGCTGACCAGGATCAGTGCGCCCAGCCCGACGCCGACGGCGATCGCCGCGGCGAGGTTGCGGCCCAGCCGGGACCGCTTCGATGTCTTCACCGGAGGTCCGTCACCCGACGTCGCCTTTCCGGCCGGTCCCGAGCGGGGAAGGTCGGAGGTCACGGGGACGGCGGCGTCGGAGGAGGAGGTCACCGGGCGTCAGACCTCGAGCAGTTCGGATTCCTTGTTCTTCACCAGCTCGTCGACCTGCGTGACGTAGCGGTCGGTGACGTTCTGCAGCTCCTTCTCGGCGCGCGCGACCTCGTCCTCGCCGGCCTCGCCGTCGCGCTGGATGCGGTGCAGCTCGTCCATCGCCTTGCGGCGCAGGCCGCGCACGACGACGCGGGCGTCCTCACCCTTGGAGCGGGCGACCTTGACCATGTCACGGCGGCGCTCCTCGGACAGTGCCGGGATGATCACGCGGATGATCTGGCCGTCGTTGCTCGGGTTCACGCCGAGGTCGGACTCGGCGATCGCCTTCTCCATCGCCTTGAGCTGGCTGGCGTCGTACGGCTTGATGACGGCCATCCGCGCCTCCGGGATGGAGACCGACGCGAGCTGGTTCAGCGGGGTCGCGGCGCCGTAGTAGTCGACGACGAGGCGGGAGAACATGTTCGGGGTGGCCCGGCCGGTGCGCACGCCCGTCAGGTCGTCGCGGGCGACCGCAACGGCCTTCTCCATCTTCTCCTCGACGTCGAAGAGGGTTTCCTCGATCACGGTTGCTTCCCCCGGCCTGTCGTACTCGCTGTTGGTCCCGATTCTCTCACCTCCGCACCCGGGCGGCGCGTACCGCACCGCCCGGGACGGAGGTGGGAGATCAGCTCTGGCCGACCTCGAACCGGACGAAGTCCTTGATGGTCACGCCGGCCTCGTCGGCGACGGCCTTCACGGTCTTCTTGCTGTCCTGCACGGAGGTCTGCTCCAGCAGCACGACGTCCTTGTAGAAGCCGTTGATCCGGCCCTCGACGATGCGCGGCAGCACCTGCTCGGGCTTGCCCTCCTCGCGGGCGGTGGCCTCGGCGATGCGCTTCTCGTTCTCGACGACCTCCGCCGGGACCTGCTCGCGAGTGGTGTACTGCGGGCGGATCGCGGCGATGTGCATCGCCAGGCCGCGCGCGACCTCCTCGTCACCGCCCTCGTAGGACAGCACGACGCCGATCTGCGGGGGCAGGTCGGTCGAGCGCTTGTGCAGGTAGACCGCGGTCGGGCCGTCGACCTGGGCGTAGCGCTTCAGCTCGAACTTCTCGCCGATGCGGGCGGAGAGCTCCTGCACGGCCTCGCCGACGGTCTTGTCGCCCAGCTTGGCCTCGGTCAGCGCGGCCAGGTCGGCCGGGCGCTGCTCGACGGCGGCCTTGACGATCTTCTCGGCCAGCGCGATGAAGTCGTCGGACTTGGCGACGAAGTCGGTCTCGCAGTCCAGCTCGACCAGGGTGCCGCCCTCGGCGACGACCAGACCGTTCGCGGTGGCGCGCTCGGCGCGCTTACCGACGTCCTTCGCACCCTTGATGCGCAGGAGCTCCACGGCCTTGTCGAAGTCACCCTCGGACTCCTCGAGGGCCTTCTTGCAGTCCATCATCCCGGAGCCGGTGAGCTCCCGGAGCCGCTTGACGTCGGCGGCGGTGTAGTTCGCCATCTGGTGTCTCGTCCTCTGAGTCGTGACGGGAATGGATCACCGGATCCCGGGAGTGGCCGGGCCGGGGCATGCCCCGGCCCGGCCACTCCGGCGGATCAGCTCTGGGCGCCGTTGCTGGTCGACGCCGGGGCCGTGGTGGCCTCCGCGCCCTCGCCACCGGAGGCGGCGGCCTCGGTGCCGGCGGCGGGCGCGGGGGTCTCCGCGCCGTCGCTACCGGCGGCGGACAGGCTCGCGCCGTCCGAACCGACCTCGTTGCCCGCCAGCACTTCCTGCTCCCACTCGGCGAGCGGCTGCTCGGCGGGGGCCTCACCCTCGCCACGGCGCTGGCCGCGGGCGACCAGACCGTCGGCGGCGGCCTTCGCGATGACCTTGGTCAGCAGCGCCGCGGAACGGATCGCGTCGTCGTTGCCCGGGATCGGGAAGTCGACCTCGTCCGGGTCGCAGTTGGTGTCCAGGATGGAGACGACCGGGATGTTCAGCTTCCGGGCCTCGCCGACGGCGATGTGCTCCTTCTTGGTGTCCACGATCCAGACCGCGGACGGGACCTTGGACATGTCGCGAATACCGCCGAGGGTCTTCTCGAGCTTGTCCTTCTCCCGGGTGAGCGTGAGGATCTCGCGCTTGGTGCGCCCCTCGAACCCGCCGGTCTGCTCCATCGCCTCGAGCTCCTTGAGGCGCTGCAGCCGCTTGTGCACGGTCTGGAAGTTCGTGAGCATGCCGCCCAGCCAGCGCTGGTTCACGTACGGCATGTTGACCCGGCCGGCCTCGTCGGCGATGGCCTCCTGGGCCTGCTTCTTGGTGCCGACGAACATGATCGTCCCGCCGTGCGCGACGGTCTCGCGCACGAACTCGTAGGCGCGGTCGATGTACGACAGCGTCTGCTGGAGGTCAATGATGTAGATGCCGTTGCGCTCGGTGAGGATGTAGCGCTTCATCTTCGGGTTCCAGCGACGGGTCTGGTGCCCGAAGTGCACGCCGCTGTCGAGCAGCTGCTTCATGGTGACGACGGCCATGGCCTGCGTTCACCTCTCGATCGGGCGCGGCGGAGGCCGCGCGTGCGGTTGTCGCGGGCCCACCGGTCGGTGGACCGCCCTGGCGCCCGCCACGGAGCCGGACCCGTTCCCCGTACCGCTGTCGGGCGACTGCTCGACGACGGCGGGTTCGCGGGACCGCCCGGCCTCCGTTCCCGGCGCCGTACCCTGCAGGGGACGGCGGACCGGGCACGCGGACGCGCGAAGTCACCACGACGGATCGTGGTGCGCTACCAGTGTACGCCGGGGCCCTCCTGCCGGCCGCAGCGGAGCCCGCCGCCGGGGGCGGCCGTCCACAAGTGCCGGATCCGTCCACAACGTCGCAGGTCAGCCGCCCGAGCGAGCGGTCGTGGCCCAGGCTCGGCAGATGCCGACGACCCCGTCCACCCTGCGCGCGTCCCGCCGCCGGGCGCTGACGGCACTACCCGGCATGGGCCTCCTGCGTCGAGCCGCCGATCCGGGTCGCCCGTCGCGTGCCCCGTCGGCGGCGCGATCCCCTGCAGATGGCGCGCGCCAGGTCGATGGCCGGTACCGGCGGCACCACCGGACCGCGTCGGTGCGGCGGTATGGCCACCCGGGCCGACGACGGACCGCTCGGTGGTCACTCCGTAGCCGGTGGCGCCGGTGTGCTCGAGCGGCGACTGCGACGGCTGCGACGGCTGCGACGGCCCGGACTCCGGCCCGGGCGGCGGCTGCGACGGCCCGGGCTCCGGCGGGCGTTCGGCGGCGTTCGGTGCTCCGGGCGGCCCTGCGGGGGGTGACGATCGCGCTGGCGGTGATCGTGATGCTGCTGGCGGTAGCGACTCCGTGGGCCGCGCGAGCGGATCCGGCATCGGCCGGCCCGGTCGTCCCGCCGCCGCGGCCACCGGGTGCGGGCGTTCCGGCGCCCGGGGCGCAGTACTCCTGGCCGCTGGTCCCGACCCCCGCGGTGACCGGCGCGTTCCGGAAGCCGACGTTCCGGTACGGCCGCGGCCACCGCGGCGCCGATCTGGCGGGCGCGCCGGGGCAGGCGGTGCTCGCCGCCCGGGAGGGCGTGGTGGCGTTCGCCGGACCGGTCGCCGGCCGCGGCGTCGTCTCGGTGGACCATCCGGACGGCCTGCGCAGCACCTACGAGCCGGTCGCGGCGGCCGTCGTCGCCGGGGCGCGGGTCGCGGCGGGCGACCCGATCGGCGTCCTGGACCCGGGGCACGCCGGGTGCCCCGTGGCCGCGTGCCTGCACTGGGGTGTGCGGCGGGACCGGCTCGACCACCTCGACCCGCTGGTCCTGCTGCGCCCGCCGCGGATGCGGCTGCTGCCGTGGGAGGGCGCGCCGTCCTGAGCCGGTCACCGGCAGGAGCGGTCGGTGCCGATCGGTGCCATATGGCACCGATCCGCACACACCTGGCGATCACGCAGTCCCGATTCCGGCCCTCAGCCGGCGAGCGCGGGTTTCATCCGGACACGCAGCCGTGTGATCATCCGGGAGTGCAGCTGGCAGACCCGGGACTCGGTCACGCCGAGGAGCATGCCGATCTCGGCGAGGGTGTGGTCCTCGAGGTAGTAGAGCCGTAGCACCGTCCGGTCCCGCTCGCCGAGCTGCGCGATCGCGGCCCGGAGCTCGCCGCCGGTCTCCCGCCGGGCGGCGGCGAGGACCGGGTCGTCGGCCTCGTCGGCGACGAGCGCGGCGAGCCCGCTCCGGGCCGGCGCCACCATCTCGCCGAGGTCCTCGACGCTGACCAGGTGCATCGGCCGGCCTGCCAGACGGAGCTCCCGCAGGCCGACGCCGAGTTCGGCGGCGAGCTCCCGGTCGGTGGCGGGGCGGCCGGTCCTCGACTGCACCGCCTCACGCGCCCGCTCGACCTCCCGGATCCGGGCCCGCACGGTGCGCGGCACCCAGTCCTGGGCGCGCAGCTCGTCGAGCATCGCCCCGCGGACCCGCTGGGCGGCGTAGCCCTCGAACCGCACCTCCCGGACGGGGTCGAACCGGTCGACGGCCTCCATCAGCCCGAAGGTTCCGGACTGCACCAGGTCCGACAGCTCGATGGAGGAGGGCAACCGGACGGCCAGCTTCGAACCGACCCCGCGGACCAGCGGGAGGTGGTGCTCGACCAGCCGGCGGCGGGACCCCGCGTCCCGGCCCTCGAGGAACTCCCGCCACAGCGGGACCGCGGCCGGCTCGACGGTCTCGATCAGGTGATCACGAACGGCCCCGGGCGTGTCGTCCGCCGCCCGGCCGGAACCCGGGACCGGAACCGTGCGCCCGGCCCCGGATCCGGACCGGGGACGGCCGGCCTCCCGGTGGGCCGCTGCGATGCCGATCGGCGCCGGGGTGTCGTCGGCCGGTCGTAGCGGGACCGCCGCGCGCCCGGCCGGTGGGGGCCCCACGAGGCCGTGCGCTGCCCGGTCGAGGGCCGAGGCCAGGACGACGGGGAACGGGGCGGGCCGCTCGCGAGCCGGGCGGAGGCCTTCACGCCCGAGGATGGGCCTGGTCATGAACCACCTTCAGCCGATCAACGGTCACGTGTGTGTAGAGCTGGGTCGTTGACAGCGTAGCGTGACCGAGCAACTCCTGTACGTAACGGAGATCCGCTCCGCCTTCGAGCAGATGCGTGGCGGCGGCATGGCGGAGCCCGTGCGGTCCGACGTCGGTCGCGCCCGGCACGGCCCGCATCGCGCGATGCACGACGGTACGGGCGACGCGTGGGTCGAGCCGCCCGCCCCGGACACCGAGCAGCAGCGCCGCCGGGGACGCGGGCGTCGCGATGGCAGGCCTGCCGTGGTCGAGCCACCGCCGCAGTGCTCGCCCGGCGGGCACACCGAACACCACGGTGCGTTCCCGGTCGCCCTTGCCCCGGACCCGCAGCGTCCGGCCGGGTTCGTCGACCTGGTGCAGGTCCAGGCCGCACAGCTCGGCGACCCGGATCCCGGTGCCGTAGAGCAGCTCGAGCACCAACAGGTCGCGCAGCGCTTCCGGATCGTCCTCGTTCGCCCCCGCGATCACCGCGTCCAGGACGGCGGCGGTCTCGTCCGCCGCCGGGACATCCGGGAGGACCGTGGCGGCCCGCGGGGAACCGAGCCGAGCGGCCGGGTCGTGGTCGAGCCGCCCGGTACGGACCGCCCACGCGCAGAACGTGCGGGCGGCAGCCGTGCGGCGGGCGACGGTGGCCCGCCCGGCCCCGGCGGAGTGGGTGGCCGTGAGCCGCCGGCGCAGATGGTCGAGGTCCAGCGCGGTGATCCCGGACAGCCCGCTGAGCAGGTCGGCGAGGTCGGAGCGGTAGGCCCGCACCGTGTGCGGCGACCGACCACGCTCGTGCCGCAGGTGGGCGGTGAAGGCCTCCAGCGCCGCCGCGACGTCCGGCGTGAGGTCGTGGTCCGGAGCGCTCGCCATGGCAGAACCGTCCGCCGCGGGCGGGGCCCGGTCAAGGACCGCCCCGGCGCGCCGGGCGTTGCCAGAGCCCCTGGTGGTACTCGGCGAGTCCACGCTCCTCCAGCTCGGTCAGCGCCGCCCGGACCCCGTCGGCTGCGACGCCGGCGGCCTCCCCGATCCGGGCGGGCGGCCACGCAGCGCGGGCCGGCAGGGCGTCGTGCACGGCGAGGGTCGCCGCGGCGAGGCCGTCGGTGGGTCGGCGCTCCCCCGCCGGAGGCACGGCGAGATCGACCCCGAGCCGGCCGACCGTCTCCAGGACGTCTTCCGGCCGGCCCACCAGCTGGGCCTGCCCGCTCCGGACGAGTTCGTGGCAGCCGACCGACAGCGCCGAGGTGACCGGCCCCGGCACCGCCATGACCGGGCGGCCGAGCGCGGCCGAGTCCGCGGCCGTGCGGCGCGACCCGCTGCGCGCGCCCGCCTCCACGACCAGGCATCCCGCTCCCAGCGCCGCGAGCAGCCGGTTCCGGACCAGGAAGCGCAAGCGGCCCGGGACGGTCCCCGGCGGGTACTCGCTGAGCACCAGCCCGGTCGCGGCGATCCGCTCGATCAGGCCGGTGTGCGCCGCCGGGTAGGCCCGGTCCGGGCCGCATGCCAGCACGGCGACCGTCGGCGCCCCGACCGCGAGCGCGCCGCGGTGCGCGGCCGCGTCGATGCCGAACGCGGCCCCCGAGAACACCGTCACCCCGCGCCGGGCGAGCGCGGACGCGAACTCCGCGGTGGCGTGCAGCCCGTACCGGGTCGCCGCGCGCGACCCGACGACGGTGACCGACCGGTCCGCCAGGACCGAGACGTCACCGGGGCCGCGGGCCCACAGGGCGACCGGCGGCGCCAGCTGCCCGCTCTCCGCGGTCGTGAACGCCGCGAACGGCCAGACCGGCCACTGCGGGTCCTCCGGCACCAGCAGCCGGGCCCCGGCGGCCGCGGCGGCCTCGAGATCGGCGGTGCTGTGATCGGTGCCGCGCCGGGCTGTCGCGGCGCGCAGGAGCGCGTCGGGCACCGCGCCCCGGCGCAGCCGGTCCGCGGCCTCGACCGGCCCGTACTCCTCGATCAGCCGGACCAGCCGCCGGTTGGGCGGTTCCACACTGCGCAGCAGGTATGCCCGCGCCCGGAGGATCTCCTCGGGTACCGCGGAGCCGCCTGCGGCCCCCGGATCCGGCGGGCCGGTCGCCGCCGGTCCGACAGTCACCGGTCCGACCCTCACCGGTCCGGCCCTCACCGGTCCGGCCGTCACCGGTTCGGCACCGTCCCGGCGCGGGGCCGGCGGCTGCTGCCCGTTCATGCCGCGCTCCGCTCACGGAAGTACAGGGCGGCGTCGACGTCGGCCCGGTCCGGCCGGTCGGTCCCGGCAAGGTCGGAAAGGGTCCAGGCCACGCGGAGAGCGCGGTCGGCACCCCGGGCGCTGAGCTCCCCCGCCTCCATCCGTTTCTCCAGCGGTTCCAGCACCGCCGCAGGCAGCGGGAAGCGGGCTCGGAGCTCGGCGCCGGGGACCTCGGCGTTGCACCGCCAGCCGTGCTGTGACCAGCGCTCGTCTGCCGCGGCGCGGGCCTCGAGCACGCGGCCGCGCACCGTGACGGTGCCCTCGCCGCGCTCGCCGGTGATCGAGAAACCGGTCACCGGCTCCATCGCCACCCGCAGGTCGACCCGGTCCAGCAACGGCCCGGACAGTCGCGACATGTACCGGCGGCGGACGTCGGGCCGGCAGGTGCAGTCCCGGTCGACCGGCGGAGCACACGGGCAGTGGTTCGCCGCGAGCACCAGCTGGAACCGGGCGGGGTAGCGGACGGTGCCGTCGGCGCGTGAGAGCCGCACCTCGCCCTCCTCCAGCGGGGTGCGCAGCGAGTCGAGCACCGAGGCGGGCCAGTGCGGGCCCTCGTCGAGGAAGAGCACCCCCCGGTGCGCCAGCGAGACCGCACCGGGCCGGGCCACGCCGCTGCCGCCGCCGAGCAGCGCCGCGGCCGAGGCGGAGTGGTGCGGCGCGACGAACGGCGCGAGCGTGCTCAGCGGGGCCGAGTCCCCCAGCCGGCCTGCCACCGAACGGATCGCCGCCAGCTGCAGTGCCTCCGCCCGGCCCAGCTCGGGGAGCAACCCGACGATCCGCTGGGCGAGCATGGTCTTGCCGGTACCGGGCGGGCCGACCATCAGCAGGTGGTGACCACCGGCGGCGGCGATCTCCAGGGCGCGCCGGGCGTCGCCCTGCCCGAGCACCTCGGCGAGCTCGGGAGGGGCGGCGACCGGACCGGGACCGGTGACGACCGGGACCCGGTGGAGATCCCGGCCGCCCGCGGCCCAGTCCAGGACCTCGGAGAGCGTCTCGGCGCCGTAGGACGCCAGGCCGTCGACCAGGGCCGCCTCGGCGAGCGCCGCCCGGGGGACGACCGCGCGGGCCATGCCCGCGTCGCGGGCGGCGAGTAGGCACGGGAGCACACCGCGGACCGGGCGCAGCCTGCCGTCGAGCGCGAGCTCGCCGAGCAGCGCGGTGCCCCGCAGCCGGTCCGGCGGGATCGCACCGGCGGCCGTCAGCACTCCGCAGGCGAGCGCGAGGTCGAACCGACTGCCGGACTTGCGCAGGGTCGCCGGGGACAGTGCGAGCACGATCCGCTCGTTCGGCCAGGTCCGCCCGGAGTGCACGACCGCGGACCGGACCCGGTCCTTCGCCTCGTTGAGCGCGGCGTCCGGCAGCCCGACCAGATGCACCCCGGGCATGCCGCCGCCGATCGCCGCCTCGATCTCCACCGGGACACCGTCGACACCGTGCAGGGCGACCGACCACACCCGCGCCGGGTGCCTCATCAGAACGCCGCCGGGTAGTGGGTGAGCGTGGCCGGGCGGCCCGGGGGCATCAGGACCGCGACGACGTCGAACCGCACCTCGGTCCAGGCCAGGTGGTGGGCGGCCATCCAGGTACGGGCCAGCCCGCGGATCCGGCGCATCTTGCGCGGGGTGATCGACTCGGCGGGCTCGCCGTAGCGGGTGCCCGACCGGGTCTTCACCTCGCAGACGATCAGCCTTCGCGCAGGGTCGGTGGCGATGATGTCGAGCTCGCCGTCCTTGCATCGCCAGTTGCGGAACAGCACGACCATCCCGTGCTCCCGCTCGAGGTACTCGGCGGCGGTGTCCTCACCGCGACGGCCGAGCTCGTCCTTCGCAGCCATGGATCCACCATCGGGCCGCGGCGACGCTGCGGACCGGCGAACCGGCAGCCTGTGGACGGATTCCCCACTTGGGGATCGGCACCGCGGACCGCGGGCGGTCGACGCCGTGCGTGTCGGTGGGGTGTGCGAGCCTCAGCCGGGGAACGCGTCGGTGTCGGGCAGCCGCAGGTCGGGCGTGTCGAGCTCCTCGATGTTGACGTCCTTGAACGTCACCACCCGCACGTTCTTCACGAACCGCGCCGGCCGGTACATGTCCCAGACCCACGCGTCGGACATCCGCACCTCGAAGTAGACCTCGCCGTCGGCGTTGCGCGGGGCAACGTCGACCGAGTTGGCCAGGTAGAACCGGCGCTCCGTCTCCACCACGTAGGAGAACTGCGCGACGATGTCGCGGTACTCCTTGTAGAGCGTGAGCTCCATCTCGGTCTCGTACTTCTCGAGATCCTCGGCGCTCACCGGCCTGCTCCTCCTGTGACGATCTCCATCGGCTCCCACCGGTCCGGCTCCGCCTCATCGGCGTCACCGAACACGTCCTCGGGGACACCCTCATTGTGGACCAGCCCGATCGGCGCCCCGCGCCCGGCCACCGCGGCGACGTTCGCGAACGAGAACCGGTGCTCCGCACACGGCCCGTGCTCGTGCAGCGCCGCCTCGTGCTCGGGGGTGTTGTAGCCCTTGTGCACGGCGAAGCCGTACGCCCCGTACTCGACGTCCAGCCCCGTCATGATCCGGTCCCGGGTGACCTTCGCCAGGACCGACGCCGCCGCGATACAGGCCGCGACCTGGTCGCCCTTCGGCACCGCGAGCGCAGGCCTGCCGAAGCCGCGGACCCGGAAGCCGTCGGTGAGCACGTACCCGGGCGGGACCGTGGTGAGGCCGGCGACCGCGCGCCGCATGCCCTCGATGTTCGCGATGTGCACACCCCGCCGGTCCACCTCGGCGGCCGGGATCACGATCACCGCCAGGTCCAGGGCCCGCTTCGTGATCCGGCCGTACCAGTGCTCGCGTGCCGCCGGCGTCAGCAGCTTCGAGTCGGTGAGGCCCTCGAGTGCCTTCGCATCGGCCGGCCGCAGCACGCACGACGCCACGACGAGCGGCCCGGCGCTCGCGCCGCGCCCCGCCTCGTCGACGCCGGCGACCGGGCCGAGGCCGTAGCGCTGCAGTACCGACTGCAGGGTCCAGTTCCCGGCGTCGCGGACGATCGCCCGGGGCGGACGCAGTCCGTCGGGCAGTACGCGCACCGGGTGCCGTCGTCCGGCACCCGGCGCACCGCGGGTGCGTCGAGGCACCGCGGCCGTACGGGCGTGGTCGGGGGGTACCGGCACGGCGCTCCCGGTCAGGATCTCCGGCGCCACCGGGGTGGGCGGCGCGTCGCGGGCAGGAACCGCTCGGCCTCGGCGCGGGCACGGAGCGTCCGGCGCCGGCCGACGGCGAGCGGGAAGGCCCCCATGATGCCGAGCGCCAGCGGGACGCCGTCAGGCAGCCCCGGTGTCGCGGCGGCGGTCGCCGTCGTCTGCGGGTCGACGGCGCTCACCCAGCCGAACCGGTCGAACGGCAGCACCACCAGCCGCACCTTGCCGATGATGTTCTCGTCGGGGATCGGGCCGTGCCCGGCCGCCCGCGAGTCCGCGGAGTTGTTCCGCGAGTCGCCCATCATCCAGTACTCGCCCTCGGGCACCGTGACGGGCCCGAACGGTATCTGTCTCGCCGGTCCCGCCTCGGGGAGGTAGTAGACGTAGGGCTCCTCGAGCGGCTGGCCGTCCACCATCACCTGGTTGAGCGCGTCGCAGCAGGCGACGGTCTGCCCCCCGACGGCGATCACCCGCTTGACGAAGTCCTTCTCGTCCGGCGGAGCGATCCCCACCAGCGACCCGAGCGACTCCAGCCCGCGCAGCAGCGGGTTCTCCGAGCCCTCACCGGTGTAGGACTCGCTCGCCCAGCCGTCGGTGCCCCGGAAGACCACGATGTCGCCCGGCGAGATGTCGGTGAAGTTGTAGGTGACCTTGTCGACGAGCACCCGGTCGTTGGTGCAGCCGGTGCAGCCGTGCAGCGTCGTCTCCATCGACCCGGACGGGATCACGTAGACCTTCGCCAGGAACGTCTGGATCAGGATCGTCAGCAGGATCGCGACACCGGCGAGGAGCAGCAGCTCCTTCCAGAACGAGAGCTGGCGCTTCTCGCCGTCCGCGTCCTTGCCGAGTCCCGCGAAGGCGGCGAGGCGCCCGCCGATGCCCACCGGCCCGGGACGCCTACCCGCGCGCGGTTCCCGGTCCTCGGCGGCGTCCGGTCCGGTCTCGGACTCGTCGTCCGGCGGATCCGCGGATGACTCGTCGGTGCCGGGCCCGGCACCGGCAGGCGGCTCGCCGAGCCCGCGCCGACGCCGCGAGATACGGCCGACGGTCCCGGTGGCCTCCGGCGCGCCGCTGTCCGGCGGGAAGTCCTCGTCGGGATCGACGTCCTCGGCCGGGCTCGGCCCGCGGTTCCCGGCGGGGCCGCCCGGCACGGGGCCGGGACGGACGGGGCCGCCGGCACCGGCGGGCGGGGCGTCCGGCGGGACGGGGCCGCGCGGCGGAGCGGGACGGTCGGGCGCCGGCGCGCCACCCGGCTCGAAGCCGGGTGCCACGGGGCTGCGGTACCCGTCGGGCGGAGCCTGCGGACCGCGGGGTTGCCGGGGCGCGGGACCGCCGAACCCGGCGGGAGGGCGCGGCGGTGGCTGCTGCGGGCCGCGGGGGCTCTGCGGTGGCCCGCCGTCGGCCCCGGCCGGGACATCGGGGGGCGCCTGCGGACCGCGGTGGCGTTGCGACATCCCGCCGTCGGGACCGGCAGCGGCGCCGGGCGGTGGGCCCCGGCGGGCCCGGGGCTCCCGGGGAGCGTGCTCGGGCGGCCCACCGGCGGGACCGGAGGCATCGGGCGGCGGCCCGCCGCGACGCGGGCGGCCGCTCGCGGGCGCGGCACCGTCGAACGCGGTGGTGTCGCCGTGCCGACGGGGCGGCCCCGCGTCGGGGCCTGGCCTGCGGGGGCGACCGGCGGCGCCGTCGGGCCCGGTGGGCGCGTGGTCGTATCGCGCGCGGTCGTCATGGCCGCCCTGGTTACGGGCGGGGGGCGCGTCGGACGGGACCGGTCCGCCGTCGTAGGCGCCGTGCCGGCCGGTGCCGCCCTCGGGGGCCCGCCTGCGGGAACCGGCTCCTCCCTCGGGCGCACGCCGGTGCGCGCCGGTGGCGTCTCCCGGAGGGGGCGGGGCTCCGGTCTCACGGCGGTGGCCGCCGGGCTGCCCGGCCGGGGGCCAGGACCGCTCGTCCGCGCGCCGACGACCGGTGCCCTGCGCCGAGCCGGCCTCGTAGGGACGGGCGTCACGCAGCCGCTCGGCGTAGCGGGCACGCAGCGGGTCGGAACTCTCGTCGTCGGGACGACCGTGGGTCCCGTTGCCACCGGCACCGGGGCCGGCGCTGTGGCCGGCGGGGCCGTGGCCGTTCGCGGGCGGAGCGCCGTTCCCGTCGCCGTGGGCGCCGCGCCGGGCCGAACGTTCGCCGGCCAGCTCCTCGAATCCGTTGCGGTAACGCCGTCCGCGAGGCTGCTCGCCGCCGGTCTCCGGCGCCTGCCGGGTCCGCACCCCGCGGGGTGCGGGCTCGGCAGCGTCCTCGGCGTCGTCGTTCACCGCGACGCCGTGCTGCAGCGCGGTTCCCAGCAGCCAGTCCTGCTCGTCGGCAGCTGCCTCCGGACCGGGGGGCGGCGGGTCCTCGGGGGCCCGCCGCCGGCCTGTCCGCTCGGGGGCATCGCCACCGCGATACCGCCGGGGGCGGGCCCGGCGGTCATCGGGGAGCTCGGGGAAGGCCACGCGTCGAGATTACGTCACCGGGCCGTCACGACTGAGTGACGGTCAGGACGCGGACGGCGCCTCCCGACGCTCCTTGATCTTCGCAGCCTTGCCGCGCAGCTCACGGAGGTAGTACAGCTTCGCCCGGCGGACGTCGCCACGGGTGGCGACCTCGATCTTGTCGATGTTCGGCGTGTGCACCGGGAAGGTGCGCTCGACGCCGACGCCGAACGAGATCTTGCGGACGGTGAAGGTCTCCCGGGCGCCTGCGCCCTGGCGGCGGATCACCACGCCGTGGAAGACCTGGGTCCGGGTCCGGCTGCCCTCGATGACCTTCACGTGCACCTTGAGCGTGTCCCCGGGCCGGAAGTTCGGGATGTCGGAGCGCAGGGTCTGCGCGTCCAGAGCGTCCAGGGTGTTCATGTCGACGGTCCGTCCTCGTGTGTCGTTCGTGCGGGTCGTGCGGTGCAGCCCCGGGTCGTTCCGGGGGTTTTCCTCCCGGGCCACCCGGGCCGTCCGCACCTCGTCGGTGGGACGCTTCGTCCGGGTGGCGGGCTCCGGCACGGCCCGCGCCATGCCCGGTCTCGCCGACCGGCGCACGCAGCCGTCGCCGGGCACCGCACGCGGCGCTGGCAACTGGTTCATAGTGCCAGACGGGCCGAAGGGCCCGGACACCCGGTGGTCCGGTGGCCGGCGGTGACGCTCAGGCGGGGTCCACTCCGGCACCGTCGCCGGTCCGCCCGGCGGTCAGTACCGCGCGGTCGGCGGCGTCCAGGGTCCCCTCCGGGAGGGCCTCGATCAGGTCGGGGCGCCGGTCGCGGGTCCGCTCGAGGGCGCGGTCGCGCCGCCACCGTCCGATCGCGGCGTGGTTGCCGCCGCGCAGGACCTCCGGCACGGACAGCCCCCGCCATGTCTCGGGCCGGGTGTAGGCCGGGCCTTCGAGCAGTCCGTCGGAGAACGAGTCCTCCTGCGCGGAGCGCGGGTTGCCGAGCACCCCGGGCAGCAGCCGGGCGACGGCCTCCACCATCACCAGCACCGCGACCTCCCCACCGACGAGCACGTAGTCGCCGATCGAGACCTCCTCGACCTCGACACCACGGCCGCGGGTGTCGAGCAGCACGCGCTCGTCGATGCCCTCGTACCGGCCACAGGCGAAGACCAGGCGTGACTCGGACGCCCAGGCGCGTGCGGTGGCCTGGGAGAACGGCCGCCCCGCCGGGGTCGGGACGACCAGCCGTGCAGGCGGGCCGTCCAGCACCTCGTCGAGCGCCTCGCCCCAGACCTGCGGGCGCATCACCATGCCGGGGCCACCGCCGTACGGGGCGTCGTCCACTGCCTGGTGCACGTCGTGGGTCCAGTGCCGCAGGTCGTGTACCGCGACCTCGAGCAGCCCGCGCTCGATCGCCCGGCCCAGCAGCGCCTCACGCAACGGTTCGAGGTAGGACGGGAAGATGGTGACGACGTCGATCCGCACGCGCCGGATCGTCGCAGGCACCGACCCGAGGCCCCACCCAGGGCCTGCGGACCCACGACGGGCACGAGAGCGCATTCCGATCATGCGTCGACGACGCTCGTGTGCCCTCATGGGCCGTCGCCGGTGGCCCGGTCCCGTGAACGCAGGATCGACCGGGTCAGCCCGCCCGGCGGCCCGGGCGCTCGGCGACCGCCCGGCGCATCCCGGCCAGGGTGACCCCGTGCTCGCCCAGGACCCGCGACGCGGCGTGCTCGGGATGCAGCAACCCGAGCAGGACGTGCTCGGTGCCGATGTGGCGGTCCCCGAGCCGGACCGCCTCGCGCAGCGCGAGCTCGAGTGCCTTCTTCGACGTCTTCTCGAACGGGATGTGCCCGGGGAACCAGTGCCCGCGCCGGCCCCCGGCGCGCTCCAGCGCACCCTCACCGAACGACTCCTCGGCCGACCGGCGGACCTCGTCGAGGTCGATGCCCAGGGTGGCCAGCGCCGCCGCGTCGTGCGGGCCCGCCGCCGCGAGGCCACCCTCGACCTCATCGGCGCCGACACCGGCCTCGCGCAGCAGCTCCTCCCCCGGTGTCCCCGGCAGGCGCAGGAGGGCGACGAGCAGGTGCTCCGGGCCGATCCGGCCGGACCGCCGCTCACGCGCCTGTTCCTGGGCGAGCACCACCGCGCGCCGGGCCGGTTCGGTGAACTTCTCGAACATGTGCCTCTCCCCTCTACAGGCCGAGCCGGCGGTACTTCTTGTGGACCGCCTGCCGGCTGACGTGCAGCGCGTCGGCGACCTGCTGCCAGGACCAGCCCTGGTCCCGGGCACTGGTCACCTGGAGCTCCTCCAGGGACTCCTGCAGATCGCGCAGGGCCGCCACCGCCCGCAGACCGACGGCCGGGTCCTTGCTGGACGCCGCAGCCGCCACCGCCGTCGCATCGCTCATGCCTGTCAACATAGGTTGACACGCACCGAGTTGTCAACTTCGGTTGACAACAGCGGCACGAGAACGGCCCGGTGTCACGAGGACACCGGGCCGTGGGGAGATCAGTCCGAGTCGGGGTCGAGCAGCCCCTCGGGCGGGTCGAGGACGACACGTCCACCCTCGACGTCGACCGTCGGGACGAGCGCGGCGACGAACGGGACCAGGGCGTCGTGCCCGGCCGGCCGGCGCACGACCAGCAGGGACCCGCCCGGACCGTGGACGACGTCGGTGACGGTTCCGGCGACGGTGCCGTCGACCAGCTCGGCCCGTAGGCCGGTGAGCCGGTGGACGTGGAACTCCTCCGGGTCCTCGGGCTCGGCCAGCTCGGCGGTCGGCACGATGAGCTGCGTCCCGCGCAGTCCCTCGGCCGCGTCGCGATCGGCGACACCCTCGAACAGGACCAGCCAGCGCCCCGAGTGCGCGCGGGCACTGCGCACCGTCAGCTCGCCGGGGCCCGGACCGCTCCGGCGGCGGCCGCGCAGGACCGCACCGGGCGCGAACCGCTCACCCGGCGAGTCGGTCCGCGCCTCGACGACGACTTCCCCGCGCAGTCCGTGCACACGCACGACGACGCCGACCAGGACCTCGGGGGCCCGGCCGGCGTCGTCGGATGCGTCGGACACGCGGGCGGCGCGGCTCGTCACCGGTCGGTGTCGACCACGTCGACCCGCACTCCGCGACCGCCCACGCCACCGATGACGTTGCGCAGGGCGGTGGCGGTGCGGCCACCGCGGCCGATCACCTTGCCCAGGTCCTCCGGGTGCACGCGGACCTCGAGGATCCGACCGCGCCGCCCGGTGACCAGGTCCACCCGCACGTCGTCGGGATGATCGACGATACCGCGCACGAGGTGCTCGAGCGCGTCCGCCAACACAGTCACGATGCGGCCTCCGCGGTAGCGAGCACGTCGGCCGTCACGACTCGGTCGACTCGGTGGCCGGCTTGTCGGCGTCCTTGGTGGCGTCGACGACGTCGTCGCTCTTCGTCGCGGCAGCGGCCGGGGCGGCGTCGGCGGTCTTGCCCACGCGCTCCGGCGAGCCGCCCTTCTTCTTCGGCGTGGTGGCCGCGGTGCTCGGCTCGTCGTTCGCCTCGGCCAGGGCCTGGGCGAAACGGGCGCGCTTGTCGACCTTCTCCGGCTGCGGCTTCAGGGTGCCCTCGGTGCCCGGCAGGCCCTTGAACTTCTGCCAGTCGCCGGTGACCTCGAGCAGGTTCTGCACCGACTCGGTCGGCAGCGCGCCGACGCCCAGCCAGTACTGCGCACGGTCCGAGTCGATCTCGATCAGGCTCGGCTCGCTCTTCGGGTGGTACTTGCCGATCGCTTCGATGGCCCGGCCGTTGCGGCGCGTACGGGCGTCCGCGACAACGACGCGGTAGTACGGCTGGCGGATCTTGCCCAGACGCATCAGCTTGATCTTGACGGCCACGCTGTGGTGCTCCTCGCGAATGTCGTGTCGTGCTGCGATGAGTCAGCTGGCGCTCGCGTGGGGTACGGGCTCGCTCACTCGAAGGTCATCGGCCGTGGCTGGTTAGAGGGCCGGCCACGGACCCGATCGGCCATTCTGCCAGACGGCACTCACACCGTGGGGAGCGCCCCGACCAGCATGAGCGCGAGGGCCAGGCCGGGCAGGAAGTTGTTGACCGCGTGCGCCACGATGCTCGCCGTGATCCGGCCCGTGAGGATCCGCGCCACCCCCAGCGGGAGCGCCACGACGAACAGCAACGGCGCCCGCAGGAGCTCCAGGTGCGCGATCGCGAAGACCGCCGTGGTGGCCACGAACACGATCCAGGGGTTCGCGATCCACTTCGCCACCGCGTTCCAGAGCAGGCCGCGGTAGACGATCTCCTCACAGATCGGGGCGATCACCACCACGCCGACCATGACGGCCAGCGCGACCGGCCAGCTCGCCGTGATCCCCTCGAGCGCGAGCCCGACCGAGGTGTCGAGCTCCGGTCCGACCAGGTAGAGGTAGCCCAGCGCGGCGGGCACCGTGACGAACAACCCCGCGACGCCGACCAGCAGGCCGACGCCCACGTCCTCCCAGCGGAACCGCAGGCCGAGGTCGGCGCCGGGGCCGTCACCCCGCCAGCTGGTCCACAGCACACAGGTCAGGGCGGCCAGCATCGTCGGGATCACCAGCGCGAGCAGGACCTCGGCGGCCGAGTCGACGCCCAGTGCGAACGCCACCGCCGCCGACGACGCCAGGAAGACGACCTCCACGACCAGGAACGCCCAGAGTCCCCAGCGCACCCGCGGGGTCGGGGACGGAGTGAGGCCGAAGGGCCCGGACGGCGGAGGACCGTAGGGGCCGGGAGCGCCGGTGGGCGCGCCCGGGTACGGGCCCGGTCCGCCGGGGTACGGGCCGGCCGGTGGCCCGGGTGGTCCCGGCGGAGAGCTCATGTCCCCACAGATACCCGACGCCCGCGGATCAGGACCACCGACGGGGCCCGCAGCGCGCCGAGGTCGTCGCGCGGGTCACGGTCGTAGACGACGAGATCGGCCGGTGCGCCCGGCGCCGGGCCCGCCGGTCGGCCCAGCCAGGTCCGTGCCGCCCAGCTCGCCGCGCCGATCGGGTCCGGGTGCCCGACCCGGCCCAGCTCGACGATCTCGTCGGCGATCCGGCCGTGCTCGATACCGCCCCCGGCGTCGGTGCCCGCGTAGACGGCGACCCCCGCCTCGATCGCCTTCCCGGTCGTCTCCCAGGCGTGGGCGTACAGGTCGCGCATGTGGCCGGCGTAGCGCGGGTACTTCGTCGTCGCCTGCTCGGCGATGGACGGGAACGTCTCGACGTTGATCAGGGTGGGGACGAGCGCGGTGCCCCGCTCGGCCATCTCGGAGATCAGGTCGTCGGTGAGCCCGGGGCCGTGCTCGATGCAGTCGATGCCGGCCCGGATCAGGCCGGGCAGTGCGTCGGCGCCGAAGACGTGCGCGGTGACCCGGGCCCCGGCGTCGTGGGCGGCCGCGATCGCCTCTGCCAGCACCTCGTCCGGCCAGAGCGGGGCGAGGTCCGCACCGTCGTCGAGGCCGCGGTCGATCCAGTCGCCGACCAGCTTCACCCAGCCGTCGCCGCGGGCGGCCTGGGTGCGGACCTCGTCGACGAGCAGCCGCGGGTCGTCGAGCTCGGCGGCCACGCCGGAGATGTAGCGCTTGGGCCGGGCCACGTGCCGCCCCGCCCGGATGATCTCCGGCAGGTCGTCGCGGGCCTGCAGCGGCGAGGTGTCGACCGGCGAGCCGCAGTCCCGGATGAGCAGGGTGCCCGCGTCCCGGTCGGTGCGGGCCTGGTCCGCGCACTCCTCGAGATCGGTGACCGCGCCCCGCGGCCCGAGCCCGACGTGGCAGTGCGCGTCGACCAGCCCCGGCACGATCCAGCCGCCCGTGACCAGGTCCTCTGCTCCGGGCAGGGGTTCCGGGCTGATCCGCCCGGACGCGTCGACGTACAGGTCGGCGCCCTGCGCGCCGTCCGGCCCCAGGAGCGTCCCGCGGAGCCGCCATCCCGCGGCTGGAAGATCGGCCATGGCGCCGACCCTAATGCCTCACGTCACTTCTTCTTACCGAAGTTCAGCTTCGACGGGTCGAAGCCGGGCGGCAGCTGGTCCATCCCGGCCAGCCCGGGCGGCAGCTGCTGCAGGCTCGGCGGCAGGTTCGACAGGTCCGGCGAGTTCTGCGCGCCCCGGTTCGCCGGGTTGCCGCTGCGCCGGCCCTTCTTGGCCTGCTTCGCCTTCCGCGCGTTCTTCGGCTGCTTCTTCGTCGCGCTGCGACCGCCGCCGCCGAGGCCGAACTGCCCGGCCATCTGCTTCATCATCTTGCGGGCTTCGAAGAACCGGTTGACCAGGTCGTTCACGTCGGTGACCGTGACCCCGGACCCGTTCGCGATCCGCTGCCGCCGCGAGGCGTTGATGATCTTCGGGTCGTCCCGCTCGGCGGGGGTCATGCCGCGGATGATCGCCTGCAGCCGGTCGATCTGACGGTCGTCGACCTGGTCGAGCGCGGCCTTCATCTGCCCCTGGTTGGCGCCCGGGAGCATGTTCAGGATGTTGCCGATCGGCCCCATCTTGCGCAGCTGCAGCATCTGCTGGAGGAAGTCCTCCAGGGAGAGCTCGCCGGAGCTCATCTTCCGCGCGGCGGCCTCGGACTGCTCGGCGTCGAAGACCTGCTCGGCCTGCTCGATCAGCGTCAGCAGGTCACCCATCCCGAGGATGCGCGAGGACATCCGGTCCGGGTGGAAGACATCGAAGTCCTCGAGCTTCTCGCCGTTGGAGGCGAACAGGATCGGCTGCCCGGTGACCTCGCGGACCGACAGCGCCGCACCACCGCGGGCGTCGCCGTCGAGCTTGGTGAGCACGACACCGGTGAACCCGACGCCGTCGCGGAACGCCTCGGCGGTCGCCACCGCGTCCTGACCGATCATCGCGTCGACGACGAACAGCACCTCGTCGGGCTGCACCGCCGACCGGATGTCGGACGCCTGGCGCATCAGCTCCTCGTCGACGCCGAGGCGGCCCGCGGTGTCGACGACGACGACGTCGTACTGCTTGTCGCGAGCCTGCGCGATGCCGTCGCGGGCGACGCCGACCGGGTCGCCGGGCCCTTCGGGCAGCTCCCCGGAGCCGGTCGCGCCCGGATGCGGGGCGAACGTGGGCACCCCGGCCCGCTCGCCGACGATCTGCAGCTGGTTGACCGCGTTGGGCCGCTGCAGGTCGCACGCCACCAGCAGCGGGGTGTGCCCCTGGCCCTTGAGCCAGCGGGCCAGCTTGCCGGCCAGCGTCGTCTTACCGGCGCCCTGCAGACCGGCGAGCATGATGACCGTCGGCGGTTCCTTGGCGAGGTTGAGCCGCCGGGTCTCGCCGCCGAGGATCGCCACGAGTTCCTCGTTGACGATCTTGACGACCTGCTGGGCGGGGTTCAGGGCCTGGGATACCTCCACCCCCTTGGCCCGTTCCTTGATCCGCGCGATGAATCCGCGGACCACCGGGAGAGCGACGTCCGCCTCCAGCAGTGCGATCCGGATCTCGCGCGCGGTGGCGTCGATGTCGGCGTCGGAGAGCCGGCCCTTGCCGCGGAGGTCACGCAGCGCGGATCCGAGCCGCTCGGAGAGGGAGTCGAACACCCTTACCAGCCTACTGGGCCAGCACCAGGCCCCGGCGGGCGCCGGAGCGATCCGTCGTCCGGACCGACGCCCAGCCCGGTTCACGGCCCGTGCGCAGCGACACGGAGGTCCGCGCGGCCCGTCCGGCGTGTGCGGCGAACGGCCGGGCCCGGACGACGCGACCGCGCTCGTGCTGCCCGGCCATCGCCTGCTCCGGGGGCACGTCCAGCCACAGCAGGTGCGGCGCCCGGCCGGTGGAGCGGGCGAGCACCCGGACCGCGGCCCGGACGCGGGGTGCGGTCGCCGGGAGGTGGACGACGACGGTCCCGGCCCGCCCCAGACACGCCAGGACCACTCCGGTCCGGTGCGCCACGTGGGTCAGCCAGCGGTAGGCGGGGTACGGCGTCCCGGCGGGCAGCCGGCGGACGAGCCGGGCGCGGGCGGTGCCGGAGTCGAGCACGCGGACGCCGGGCGGGGCGGTCATGGTGGCCAGCAGCGTCGACTTGCCTGCGCCGGGCAGCCCCGCGACCAGCAGCAACGTCCGGCCCGGCAGGCGCACGACGAGCGGGCCGTCGGCGTGACCGGCGGGGTCCCCGGCCGGGTCGGTCCCGTACGGCACGGCGGCGGATGCCACGTCCTCGGTCGGGGTCGAGGCATCGTGCGGCACGGCGGCGCGGGCGATGGTCATGTGCGATGCAACGGACGGGGCGAGGCGATGGTTCCGATCACGCGCCGTGTCCGGCTCGGCACGGCGACCGGCCCACCATTCGGTCTACGCCGGCACGGGGTTCGGGGTCCGGCACGGGGTTCGCCACGGACGGGGCGGGTCAGGGGCGGGGCTCGCCCGCCCGGCCTGCGGCGACGGCGAGCACCGTCCGTTCGATCTCCGTGCGGGCGGCGCGGTCCGGCGCCCCGGCGATCCCGAACGCGTCGACCACCGAGGAACCGAGTGTCTCGACCCGGGCCCACACCAGATCCACACCGGACCGCTCGAGCGCGACGGTGACGTGGTGCAGCAGGCCGATCCGGTCGGTCCCCCGCAGCTCCAGCACCACGGCACCGGTGGCCTCGTCGTCGAACCACAGCACCCGGGCCGGCGCGGTCCGTTCCACCTCGGGGGTGGAGGGCGCGTAGTCGCGTTCCTTGCGCGCCAGCGCACCGCCCAGATCCAGCGATCCGCCCAGCACGCGGACCAGGTCCGAGCGGACCAGCGCCGGGTCGGGCAGGCCGCCGAACCGCGGGGTGACGGCGAAGGTGAGGACGGCGATCCCGCCGGCCACCGTCACCCCCGCCGTGTGCACCTGCAGCGAGTGCAGCGCCACCACCCCGGCGACCGCGGAGAGCGCGCCCCGCCGGTCCGGGAGTGCGACGGCCACGGTGGCGACGTCGTCGCCGCGGGAGAACCGGACGTGCGGCGCGTCGTCCGCGGCGACCGCCCCGAGCATCTCGTCGTAGGCGGGATCCGGCGGGCCGGGCGCGACGAACGGCCGCCCGTCCAGCGCGGACAGGCAGCGCCCGGACAGTCCCTGGACCAGGGTGCGCCGCCACGGGCTCCACACACCCGGTCCGGTCCCCAGCGAGTCGGCCTCGGCGAGTGCGGCGAGGAGCTCCAGCAGGGTCGCGACCCCGCCGTCGTCGCCCACGGCCCCGCGCAGCGTGCCGAGGACCCGGGCGACGGTCGCGGGGTCCTCCGGGTCGCGCCGGGTCGCGGTGTGCGGCAACAGCAGGTGGTGGCGGACCATCGCCGCGAGCAGCGTGACGTCGCTGCCGCGCAGGCCCAGCCGCTCGCCGATCTGGCGCGCCAGCGACTCCCCGACGACCGAGTGGTCACCGTCGCGGCCCTTGCCGATGTCGTGGACGAGTGCGCCGATCAGCAGCAGGTCCGGGCGGGACACCCGGGTGGTCAGCCGGGCCGCCTGCGCGCAGACCTCGACGAGGTGCCGGTCGACGGTCCAGACGTGCGAGCGGTCCCGTGGCGGCAGGTCGCGCACCGCACCCCACTCCGGGAACAGCCGCCCCCACAGCCCCGTACGGTCCAGCGACTCGACCACGCCGACCATCGCCTGCCCGGTGCCGAGCAGGGCGAGCAGCTCGGCCAGCGCGGCCCGCGGCCACGGTGCCCGCAGCTCGGGAGCGGTGTCGGCGAGCCGGCCGAGGGTGCCGGCCGAGATCGGCAGCCCGGTCCGGGCGGCCGCGGCCGCGACCCGCAGCACGAGCGCGGGGTCCTTGGCGGCCGACGCGTCGCGGGCGAGACCGGCCTCGCCGGCGTGCTCCACGACACCGGAGTCCAGCGGGCGGCGGACCGGCGCGCGGCGCAGTGCGGCCAGCCCGCGGCGGGGCAGCGCGCTGCGCGCCTGGCGCAGCCCCACCTCGGCCGCGAACGCGACCGCGCGGGCCGCGCCGGACAGGGCCCTGGCCAGCTCGAAGCGGTCGCCGAGGTCCATGGTCGTGGCGATGTCGTCGGCGTCCTGGGCGCGCAGCACGTCGCGGGCCCGCCCGGAACGGCGGTGCAGCTCGGTGCGGACGTCGAGCAGCAGGGTGCGGGCGGCGGCGACCTCGGCGGAGGGCCGGTCGACCAGCTGGGCGGTGGCGAGCGCGTCGATCAGCGCGACGTCGCGCAGGCCGCCGTGCCCGTTCTTGAGATCCGGTTCGATCCGGTGCGCGACGTCACCGCCCCGCCGCCAGCGCTCGGTGGTGGTCTCGACGATCTCGTCGAACCGGCCGCGGATCCCGGCCCGCCAGGCCTTCCGGACGGCGTCGCGGATCTTCCCCGACAGCGCCGGGTCGCCTCCGACGTGGCGGACCTCCAGCAGCCCGAACGCCGCACGCAGGTCGGTCGTCGCGATCTGGACGGCCTGCCCGGGGGTCCGGACGGAGTGGTCCAGGCCGATGCCGGCGTCCCACAGCGGGTACCAGAGCTGCTCGGCGAGGGTGTCGACGGCCGTGCGGCCCTCGTGCAGGAGCACCAGGTCGAGGTCGGAGTACGGGCAGAGCTCGCGGCGGCCGAGCGCACCGACCGCCACCAGGGCGACCCCGCTGCCGGCGCCGCCGAGCCCGAGGGCCGCGCACCGGGAGGAGAGCCAGAAGTCGTGCAGGTCGGCCAGCGCGGCCCGTAACGCCTCGGGGCCGTGGTGGTTGCGGCCGTTGGATTCCAGGAGAACCGATCTCGCCTTGACCAGGTCCGCTGCCTCGCCCGACCCGAGGACCGTCATCGCCCCGCGCCACCCGCTTCCTGTTCGTCGTGTCCGTGCCGGCCCGGAGGTGGGCCCGGATCGTCCGGGTCCGGGCCCGGACGGCGGACGGGCCCGCCGCACTCCCCTGCCGGGATGCGACGGGCCCGTCATGCTCCTGCGGGGCTCAGACGGCGTCGGTGCCGCGCTCGCCGGTGCGAACGCGGACGACGGTCTCGACCGGGGTCACCCAGACCTTCCCGTCGCCGATCTTGCCGGTGCGGGCGGCCTCGACGACGGCGTCGACGACCTTGTCCAGCAGCGCGTCGTCGACGACGACCTCGACCCGGACCTTCGGCACGAAGTCGACCGAGTACTCGGCGCCGCGGTAGACCTCGGTGTGGCCCTTCTGGCGGCCGTAGCCCTGGACCTCGCTGATGGTCAGACCGAGCACGCCGATCTGCTCCAGCGCGCCCTTCACATCCTCGAGGACGAACGGCTTGACGATGGCGGTCACGAGCTTCATGGGTCAGGCCTCCTGCTTCGCCGGGGTGGTGGGCGCGGAGGCGACCGACGGCTTCGGCGCCGAGCCGAGGCCGCCGCCACCGCGCAGGCCGGAGAACTCGTAGCCGGTCTCCGCGTGCTCGGCCTCGTCGATACCGGTCTGCTCGGCCTCGTCGTCGACCCGCAGGCCGAGGACGGCCTTGACGATCAGGGCGATGATCACGGTGACCACGCCGCAGTAGACGATCGTGGCCAGGGCGGCGACCGCCTGGATGCCGAGCTGGACGACGCCGCCGCCGTAGAACAGGCCGTTGGTCTCGTCGGGGGCGATGTCGGTGGCGAACAGGCCGATGGCCAGGGTGCCCCAGAGACCGGCGACCAGGTGGACGCCGACGACGTCGAACGAGTCGTCGAATCCCAGCTTGTACTTCCAGCCGACCGCGTAGGCCGAGAGCGCACCGGCGAGGACACCGATGGCCAGCGCCCCCAGCGGGGAGACCGCGGCACAGGCCGGGGTGATCGCGACCAGGCCGGCGACGATGCCCGACGCGGCACCCAGCGAGGTGGCCTTGCCGTAGCGGACCCGCTCGACGACCAGCCAGCCGAGGATGGCGGCGGCGGTGGCGGCGATGGTGTTGGTGAACGCGTAGGCGGCGGCCCAGTCGGCGGCACCGGACGAACCGGCGTTGAACCCGAACCAGCCGAACCACAGCAGGCCGGCACCGAGCATGACCATGGTCAGGTTGTGCGGGCGCATGGCCTCACGCGGCCAGCCGCGCCGCTTGCCGAGGATGACGCAGAGCACCAGCGCGGCGACACCGGCGTTGATGTGGACCGCGGTACCACCGGCGAAGTCCAGCGCACCCAGGCTGGTGGCGATCCAGCCCTGCTCCAGGTCGAAGACCCAGTGCGCGACCGGGAAGTAGACCAGGGTGGCCCACAGGCCGGAGAACAGGATCCAGGCGCCGAAGCGCATCCGGTCGGCGGCCGCACCGGCGACCAGGGCGACCGTGAGGATCGCGAACATCGCCTGGAAGCTGACGAAGGCCAGCTGCGGCAGCGACTCGGCCGCCTGGTCGTTGGCCAGGATCGAGGTGAGGCCGAAGTAGGCGAACGGATTCCCGAGCAGGCCTCCGCCGATATCCGGTCCGAAGGCCATCGAGTAGCCGAAGAGGATCCAGAGGACTCCGACGAGCCCCAGCGAGCTGAAGCACATCATCATCATGTTCAGCACGCTCTTGGACCGGGCCTGGCCGCCGTAGAACAGCGCCACCCCCGGGGTCATCAACAACACGAGCGCAGCGCTCGCAAGGATCCAGGCGGTGTCTCCGCCGTTCAGGGCTTCCTGTGGCACGGTCCGTCCCCTCCCACGTCTTTTCGATGTCCGACTGGGGAGGAAGAATGGTGACGGCGTGTTTCGCGTTCGGCGCTCGTCCGTTTCGCAGCGGTTAACAGGCCGGTGGAATGGATGACGGTTGCGTTACCCCACCGGATGGCGGGATCGAAAAGTACCCGCGCGACGGCGGAGACGACGACGGCGCGGGCACCCGTCGGGGTACCCGCGCCGCAGCAGCAGTCGGTTCAGCGCAGCCGGTTCTGTGCAGTCGGTTCGGCGCAGTCAGTTCAGCAGGGCGTCGACGAACGCCTTCGGCTCGAACGGGGCGAGGTCGTCCGGGCCCTCACCGAGCCCCACGAGCTTCACCGGGACGCCGAGCTCCCGCTGCACCCGGAACACGATCCCGCCCTTGGCGGTGCCGTCGAGCTTGGTGAGCGCGATCCCGGTCACGTCGACGACCTCACCGAACACCCGCGCCTGGGTGAGCCCGTTCTGGCCGGTGGTGGCGTCGAGCACCAGCAGCACCTCGTCGACCCGGGCCTGCTTCTCCACGACGCGCTTGACCTTGCCCAGCTCGTCCATCAGGCCGGTCTTGGTGTGCAGCCGGCCGGCGGTGTCGAGCAGCACGGCGTCGACGCCGTCGTCGGTACCGCGCTTCACCGCGTCGAACGCGACCGAGGCCGGGTCGGACCCCTCCGGCCCGCGCACGACGCCGGCCCCGGAGCGCTCGCCCCAGGTCACCAGCTGCTCGGCTGCGGCGGCGCGGAACGTGTCGGCGGCACCGAGGGTGACCCGGTGCCCGCCGGCGACCAGGACGCGGGCGAGCTTGCCGGTGGTGGTGGTCTTGCCGGTGCCGTTGACTCCGACGATGAGCAGCACCGACGGCCGCCCGGCGTGCGGGAGCGCGTGTACCGAGCGGTCCTGCCCGGTGTCCAGTGCCTCGACGAGGACGTCGTGCAGGGTCTGGCGGACCTGCTCGGCGTTGCGGGCGCCGCGGGCCGCGAGCTGCTCACGCAGCTTCTCGGTGATCTCCGCGGTCATCTCCGGGCCGAGGTCGGCCTGCAGCAGGGTGGCCTCGACGTCCTCCCAGGACTCGTCGTCCAGGTCACCGGCGCCGAGCAGGCCGAGCAGGCTCTGGCCGAAGCCGGACCGGGAGCGGGACAGCCGCCCCCGCAGCCGCCCGATGCGGCCCTCGGCGGGCTCGATCTCCTCGGCGGGACCGGTGGGGGCGACCGGCGCGGTGTCCGTGCGCGTGGCCGGCGCGGTGTCCGCCGTCGACCCGAGGTCCGTGGTGGATGCCGTGTCGGTGGGGGCCGAGTCGGCGGGCGCTGTGCCGGTGGGCGCCGTGGCGGCGGGTGCCGAGTCCGGGACCGGCCCGGTGACAGTGCTCGGCACCGTGTCGATGTCCGCCGGTGGCGCCGTGCCGGTGTCCGCCGTGGGCGCCGAGTCCGGGACCGGCCCCGGCGCCGTGCTCGGCGCCGTGCCGGTGTCCGTCGTCGGTGCCGTCCCCATCGTCGGTGCCGTGTCCGGGATCGGCCCGGTGACGGTCTGCGCGGTCGGTGACGCGGCGCCGGTGGCCCCACCCTCCGGGCCGAGTTCCTGGGTGGCCCCACCCTCCGGGCCGAGCTCCTGGGTGGCGTCGGCGTCCGGGCGGGTGAGCTGCCGGGTCGCCGGGTCCTTGCTCGCCTCGGCGGTGTCGATGACCCGCCCGTCGTCGGGGGTCCCGGTGGTGGGGACCGTCGGGCTGCTCGGCGCGGCGCCCGAGGCGACCGGCGGCGCGGTGCTGACCGGGATCCCGCCGGGCGGCGTGCGGGCCTCGGTGGCACCCCCCACGATCGGGGTGCCGCCCGGTGGGGTGCGCACCTCGTCGGCGGTGGGGCCCTCGTCGAGGGCGGCCGGGGTCCCGGCGGCGTCCGGCCGGGCGACCGGCTCGGTCACGCCCGCCCCGGTGTCGTCGGGCGCGGTGGGCGCGCGCGGGCGCTCGGGCGCGGCGGCCGTGCCGGAGGCGAAGTTGAACCCGCCTCCTGCCTGGTAGCTGCCGCCCTTGCGCGGTGGCTCCTTGTCGGTCTCGAGCTCGCGCTGCGCCTCGCTCTCGCGCAGGCTGATCCGCCTCTTGCGGGCGATCACCACCCCGGCGACGAGGGCGATCAGCAGCACGGCCACGACGATCGCGACGACGATCCAGATGGTCTGCGTGGTCACCCGCACAACCCTGCCACGCCCGGGACCGGGCCCGCCGCCCGGCGCACGCTACGACGCAGGCCGTAACCGCTGCGAGATCACCTGGGTGATCCCGTCCCCGCGCATGGCGACGCCGTAGAGCGCGTCGGCGACCTCCATCGTCGGCTTCTGGTGGGTGATGACGATCAGCTGGCTGGCCGCGCGCAGCTCCTCCAGCAGCGAGATGAGCCGGCGGAGGTTGATGTCGTCGAGGGCGGCCTCGATCTCGTCGAGCACGTAGAACGGTGACGGCCGCGCCCGGAAGATCGCCACCAGCAGCGCCATCGCGGTCAGCGAGCGCTCGCCGCCGGACAGCAGCGACAGCCGCTTCACCTTCTTGCCGGGCGGGCGGGCCTCCACCTCGATCCCGGTGGTCAGCATGTCGTCGGGGTCGGTGAGGACGAGCCGGCCGTCGCCACCGGGGAACAGCGTCGCGAACACGGTCTCGAACTCCCGTGCGACGTCGTTGTAGGCGATGGTGAAGACCTCGAGGATCCGGTCGTCGACCTCGCGGACCACGGTGAGCAGGTCGCGGCGGGTGTTCTTGAGGTCCTCGAGCTGGGTGGACAGGAACCGGTAGCGCTCCTCGAGGGCCGCGAACTCCTCCAGCGCCAGCGGGTTGACCTTGCCGAGCAGCGACAGGTCCTTCTCCGCGCGCTTGAGCCTGCGCTGCTGGGCGGCCCGGTCGTACGGGACGGCGGGCGGCGCGGACACCTGGTCGCCGCGCTCCTTCGCCGCCTCGTACTCGGCGACATCGGCCTCGGACGGCGGCACCGGCACGTCCGGGCCGTACTCGGCGACCAGGTCGTCGGCGCCGATGCCGTGGTCGGCGAGGATCTTCTCGGTCAGCTGCTCGAGTCGCATCCGCGTCTGCTGGCGCACCATCTCGTCGCGGTGGACGGCGTCGGTGAGCTTCTCCAGCTGCCCGGTCAGTCGGGTCGTGGCCTCACGGGCCTCGTTGTGCCCGCGCTCCCGGTCGGCACGCGCGGCCTGGATCTCGTCCCGCTCGGCTGCCGCGGCCGCCAGCGAGACCTCGATCCGCTCGGACGCGACCGTTCCGGAGTCGACGACCAGGCGGGCGATCTCGCCGGCCCGCTCGCGTTCGGCGGCCGCGGCGGCGGCGCGGGCACGGGCCTGGCGCTCGGTGTGGGCCTGCCGGCGCAACGCCTCGGCCTTGCCCGCGATGGCGCGGGCGCGCTCCTCGGCGGTGCGCAGCGCGAGCCGGCACTCGACTTCCTCGGAGCGGACCGCCTCGACCCGCTCGGCGGCCTCGTCGCGCAGCTCGGTGTCGGGCTCGTCGTCGACCGGGGCGTCGGAGGCCAGCGAGAGCTGGTGCTCGGCGGCCTCCAGCTGCAGCAGCGACTCGGACCGGCGGGCCTCCACGCCGTCGCGGCGCTCGCGCAGCCGCTGGGCCTCGGCCCGCGCGGAGGCGACGACCTGCTCGAGCCGGCCCAGCTGGGCGCCTGCGGCCGCCCGGCGCTTGTCGGCCTCGGCGACGGCCGAGCGCGCCGCCCGCAGGTCCGTGTTCCGGGCCTCCTCCTCGGCGCGGGCGCCCTCCAGGGTGGGCCGCAGCGACTCCAGCGCGGCGTCGACGGTGTCCCGCTCGGCGACGGCGTCGTCCACGGCCGCCTGCAGCTGCAGGGCCCCCTCGCCCGCACCCGCTCCGCCGCGGGCCAGATGCGCGGTGAGCAGGTCCCCGTCGGTGGTGACGGCGGTGAGCTCCGGGCGGGCGGCCACCGCGGTGGCTGCGGCGTCCAGGCCGTCCACGACGACGACGTCGCGCAGCAGGGCGGCCAGCGACACCGCCAGCGCGGGTGGCGCGGTGACCAGTGACGCGGCCCAGCGCCCGGCGGGCGGTGCGCCGTCCGGGACGGCGACCGGGCCCGGCGCCCCACCGGCGATCGAGCCCTCGGAGCCGACCAGCAGCGCGGCCCGGCCGGCGTCGCCCGCGCGCAGCGCACGCAGTGCGGCGGCCGCCGACGGCACCGACGCCACCGCGACCCCCTCCCCGACCTCGCCCAGCGCCGCGGCGACCGCGGTCCGGCCGTCGGGCTCGACGACGACCAGCTCGGCGACCGCGCCGAGCACCCCCTGCGCCGCGTCGTCGCCGCCGGAGCCGAGCAGCGCGCCGGTGCCGTCCCGCCGGACCAGCCCGACCTCCAGGGCCTCCACCCGGGCCCGCCAGTGCGCGCGCCGCTGCTCGGCGTCCCGCTCGGCGCGGGCCAGTTCGGCGACCCGTTCCTGCGCGGCCCGGTGCGCGGTCTCGGCCTGCTCGACCCGCTCGGCGAGCGCGTCGGAGCCCCCGTCGTCGGAGGCGTCGATGCCCAGGCCCTCGCGGGCGCCGTCCAGCTCCGCCTCGGCCTGCTCGGTCCGGGCGGTCGCCTCGGACAACGCCTCGGACAGCCGCTCGATCTCCTCGGCGGTCGCGGCGACCCCGGACCGCAGCGCGTCGGCCTTGCCGGCCAGGGTCGCGATACCGGCCTTCCGGTCGGCGATCGCCCGCACCGCGGCGAGGTGCTCGCGCTCGGCGGCGGCCAGGGTCTGCTCGCGCTCGGCCTTCTCCTGCACGGCCTCGTCGAGCCGGTGGCGGGCCTCGACGACGGCGGCGACGAGCTCGTCCTCCTGCTCGGCGATCTCCTCGGCCTCGGCCTCGGTCTCGTCCGGGTCCCGGCCGGGTGCGCGCTCGGCGGCATCCGAGGAGGTGAGGTGCCGGACCCGTTCCTGCGCGAGGCGCACGGTGCCGCGCAGCCGCTCGGCCAGCGCGGACAGCTGGTACCAGGTGTCCTGGGCGATCTGCAGGCGCGGCGCGTCCGCGGCGAGCGCGGTCTCCAGCTCCTGCTGGCGTTCCCGGGCGGTCGCCAGCTGCTCCTCGGTCTCGGCGCGACGCCTGCGCGCCTGGTCCTGGTCGGCCTCCTCGCGGGTGATCTCCTCCTGCAGCGTCACCAGGTCGTCGGCGGCGAGCCGGAGCCGGGCGTCGCGCAGGTCGGTCTGCACCGACTGGGCCCTGCGGGCGATCTCGGCCTGCCTGCCGAGCGGCTTGAGCTGGCGGCGCAGCTCCGCGGTGAGGTCGGTCAGCCGGGTCAGGTTGGCCTGCATCGCGTCCAGCTTCCGCAGCGCCTTCTCCTTGCGCTTGCGGTGCTTGAGGACCCCGGCCGCCTCCTCGATGTAGGCGCGCCGGTCCTCCGGCTTGGACTGCAGCACCCCATCGAGCTGGCCCTGCCCGACGATCACGTGCATCTCCCGGCCGATGCCGGAGTCGGACAGCAGCTCCTGGACGTCGAGCAGCCGGGCCCGGGAGCCGTTGATCTCGTACTCGCCCGCGCCGTCACGGAACATCCGCCGGGTCACCGAGACCTCGGAGTAGTCGATCGGGAGCGCGCCGTCGGAGTTGTCGATGGTCAGCGTGACCTCGGCGCGCCCCAGCGGCGCGCGGCCCGAGGTGCCGGCGAAGATGACGTCCTCCATCTTGCCGCCGCGCAGCGCCTTGGCGCCCTGCTCGCCGAGCACCCAGCTGATCGCGTCCACGACGTTGGACTTGCCCGAACCGTTCGGACCGACGACGCAGGTGATCCCCGGTTCCAGGCGCAGCGTGGTGGCCGAGGCGAAGGACTTGAAGCCCTTCATCGTCAGCGTCTTGAGGTGCACGAGCGGATCTCCAACGGCGAGGGAGCCGTCAGGGTATCGGGGCGGTCCGACACCCCCGACGCCACGCGCCGGTGCACCGCGACGCGGGGGTCAGGCCGCCGGTGCGACGGCGTTCACCAGCCAGCGCACCCCGAACCGGTCGGTGAGCTGACCGAACGTGTCGCCCCACATCTGCTTCTCGAACGCGACGTCGACGGTGCCGCCGTCGCCGAGTGCGGTGAACCAGCCCTCCAGCTTCGCG
Organism: Pseudonocardia parietis; assembly: GCF_017876315.1. GTDB lineage: Bacteria > Actinomycetota > Actinomycetes > Mycobacteriales > Pseudonocardiaceae > Pseudonocardia > Pseudonocardia parietis. The sequence continues at coordinate 6,137,046 of NZ_JAGINU010000001.1, forward strand.
GCGTCGTCACCGGAGAGGCTGATCGAGACACCGGCCGCCGCCGAACCGATCGGGCGTTCCGGGTCGCCGTCCGACGCCATCAGGACGAAGCCGTCGGGGGTCTGCAGGTGGGCGTGCATCACACCGTCCGGCGGCGGGACGGGCCCCTCGGCCCCCATCTCGCCGAAGGTCATGATCTGCAGCTCGCCGCCGAGCACGGAGCGGTAGAACTCCATCGCCTCGCGTGCGGCGTTCTCGAAGTGCAGGTACGGGTTCATGCTGACGGGCATCGCCGGCCTCCTCGCTCGGTGGACGCGTCCCGTTGTAGACCGGGGCACCGACAGAACTCGCCGATCCGCCCGCCGGTGTCACGCCTCGACGAAGCCCGAGAAGGTCCCGCTCGCCGCACCCCAGCTCTCGGTGACCGAGGTCACACGCCCCGGTGTGGCGTCACCCTTCAGCAGGTCCAGCAGTCGTTCACACGCCCCGCGGTCACCCTCCGCGGTCACCGCGACCCGCCCGTCGGTCAGGTTCCGGGCCTGGCCGACGAGCCCGAGCTCGAGCGCCCGCGACCGCGTCCACCAGCGGAAACCGACACCCTGAACCTCTCCCTGGACCCATGCGGTGAGCCGAACGGCGGAATCAGTGCTGCTACTCACAGTGCTGATACGTTACGCCACTGTGATCCGACGACGCACACCCCGCGCCACCCGCTCGGTTCTCGGCGGGGTCGGTGCGGGCGCGGTGCTGGCGATGACCGCTCCGCTGACGCCGCTGGGTGCCTCGCTCCCCGATCCGGCCGGGACGGTCGAGGACACCGTCCCGCTGCGCCCCGTCGGTGCGGCGTCGGTCGCGCTCGGGACGGGCGGGCCGCCCGCGTCCGGCCCCGGGGTCGCCCCGGCCCCCACCGGCGCGCCGCCGCCCGCGCTGGACGTCACCGACGCGGCGCGGGCCGCGCTCGACGGCGTCCCCACCGACCCCGGTTCCCCCGCCCGCTCGGCGCTCGACGCGATCGGGGCCCACCGCGCGGCCACCATGGTTCCGGCGCCACGGGCGGCACCGGAGTCCGAGCAGGCACCCGGCAGACAGCAGCTGCCCTCGATCCCGCGCAAGACCGCGGAGCCCGCCCCGGCCACCGGCCTGTCCGGCGCGCTCGCGGACGTCGTCGCGCTGACCAACACCGAGCGCGCGCAGGCCGGCTGCCCGGCGCTCACCACGGACCCGCGCATCACCGCCGCGGCCCAGGCGCACAGCGAGGACCTGGCCGCGAACGACTACTTCGCGCACGACAGCCAGGACGGCCGCGACTTCGCCGACCGCATCACCGCGGCCGGCTACGACTCGCCCGGCGCCGAGAACATCGCGATGGGGCAGCAGGATGCGGCGAGCGTCGTGCAGGACTGGATGGACTCACCGGGACACCGGCGCAACATCCTGAACTGCTCGCTGACCACCATCGGCGTCGGGCTCGCCGACGGGTACTGGACCCAGAACTTCGGCCGCTGAGCTACCCCTCGAACCGGTACCCCATCCCGGCCTCGGTGATCAGGTACCGCGGGCGGGACGGCACCGGTTCGAGCTTGCGGCGCAGCTGGGCCACATAGACGCGCAGGTAGTGGGACTCGGTGCCGTACTGCGGACCCCACACCTCGCGGAGCAGCCGCTGCTGCTCGACGAGCCTGCCGCGGTGGCGCACGAGGAGCTCGAGGATGCCCCACTCGGTCGGTGTCAGGTGCACCGCCGCGCCGTCCGCGCGCGCGACGGTCTTCGCCGCCAGGTCCACGGTGAAGTCCGCTGTGACCACCACCGCGGCACCGTCGACCGCCGAGACCGCGGCCCGCCGGACCGCGGCGCGCAGCCGCGCCAGCAGCTCGGCCATCCCGAACGGCTTGGTGACGTAGTCGTCGGCACCCGCGTCGAGGGCCCGCACCTTGTCGCCGGAGTCGGTACGGGCGGACAGGACGATGACCGGCACGGTGCTCCAGCCGCGCAGGCCCTCGATGACCTCGGCGCCGTCGAGATCGGGCAGCCCGAGATCGAGGACGACGACGTCGGGGTGCCCGTCGGCGGCGGTCCGCAGCGCGGCAGAGCCGTCCGCGGCGACGAGCACGGTGTAGCCGTGCGCGGTGAGGTTGATCCGCAGCGCGCGCAGGAGCTGCGGGTCGTCGTCGACGACCAGGACGCGCGTGCCCCGGCCGGTCACCGGTCACGCACCGGGACGCCGGCCGTGGCCGCGGGCAGGGACACGACGACGGTCAGCCCGCCGCCCGGCGTCTCCTCGGCACCGAGCTCGCCGCCCATCGCGGTGGTGAGGCCGCGGGCAACCGACAGCCCGAGCCCGAGGCCGCTGGTCGCGTCGCGGTCGCCGAGCCGCTGGAACGCGGCGAACAGCCCGTCCCACTGCCGGCGCGGCACTCCCGGCCCGCGGTCGACGATCCGCAGCTCGACCCGGTCGGCGTGCTCGCTCGCCCGCAGCACGACCTCGCCCGCGGTGTCGCCGGACCGGCCGGCGCCGTGCCGCAGGGCGTTGTCGACCACGTTGGCGATCACCCGTTCCAGCAGCGCGGCGTCCGCCAGCACCTCGGTCACGTCCTCACCGATCTCCACCCGGACCCGCTCGGCCCCTTCCAGGCCGAGTACCGCGGTCGCCGCCATCTCGTCGTAGCCGACCGGCGCGAGCAGCGGGACCACCGCACCGGCGGCCAGCCGGGACGAGTCGAGGAGATCCTCCACCAGCCGGGTCAGCCGGTCCGCGGACTCCTCGACCGTCGCCAGGAGCTCGGACCGGTCGGCGTCCGAGAACCGCAGCACCGGGTCCCGCAGGCTCCCGGCCGCGGCCTTGATCGAGGTGAGTGGTGTGCGCAGATCGTGGCCGACGGCGGACAGCAGCGCGCCGCGGGTCTCGTTGACCTCGGCCCGTCGCTCGGCGTCGGCGGCTCCCGCCTCGGCCCGCTGCCCGCGCAGGGCCAGGAGCGCCTGCCCGCCCACCGTCTCCAGCAGCCGCCGGTCCGCGGCCGGCAACGCGCGTCCGGTCCCGACCAGGTGCAACCCGTCGTCGACGACCACGTCGATCTCGGCCCGGTCCGGCCGCGTGCAGTCCGGCGGCCCGGACACCGCCACGATCGACCAGCTCCGGTCCGCACCGCGTTCGAGCAGCGCCGCGGAGCGCAGCCCGAAGGTCTCACGGACCTGGGTCAGCAACCGGGGCAGCGGATCGGCGCGGGTGAGCACGGTCCGGGCGAACGAGGCCAGCAGCGCCGCCTCGGCCCTGGCCCGCGCGGCCTGCTCGGCCCGCCGTGCCGCACGGTCCACCACCAGGGCCACCAGCACGCCGACCAGCAGCATGGCCGCCACCGTGATCAGGTTGCCGGGCCCGGCGATGGCGAGCGAGTACAGCGGCGGGGACAGGAAGAAGTTCAGCAGCAGGCCGCCGAGCAGCGCGGCGAGCAACGCCGGGCCGAGCCCGCCGGCGAGCGCGGCCAGCACGGTGGCGAGGAAGTAGAGGACCACGTCGGTCGACAGGTCCACCCAGGGCGCCCCGAACACCCCGGCACCGGTCGCCAGCACCGGGCCGAGGACCGCCACCACCCAGCCCAGCGCCTGCCGTGTCGGCGAGAGGCCACCGGGCAACGAGGGCAGCCGCAGCGCGCGTCCCGCCGCGTCGTGGCTGACCATGTGGACGTCGATCCGGCCGGACTCCTGCACCACCCGGGCCCCGATGCCGGGATCGAACAACCGGGCCAGCCGGGACCGCCGGGACGTACCGAGCACCAGCTGGGTGGCGTTCACCCCGCGGGCGAAGTCGAGCAGTGCCCGGGTGACGGCGTCCGCCCCACCGTCCCCGACGGCCGTGTGGAAGCTGGCACCGACGTCCTCGGCGATCGTGCGGATCCGGTCGACACCGTTGACCGGGCCGACGGCCAGGCCGTCCCCGCGCAGCACGTGCACGGCGAGCAGGTCGGCCTTGCCCGCCCGCGTCGCGATGCGGGCGGCCCGGCGCAACACCGTCTCCGACTCCGGACCCCCGGTGAGCGCGACGACGACCCGCTCGCGCGTCTCCCACACGTCGGTCACCTGCTCGTCGGCGCGGTAGCGCCGCAGCGCCACGTCCACCTCGTCGGCGACCCACAGCAGGGCGAGCTCCCGCAACGCGATCAGGTTCGGGACCCGGAAGTAGTGTGCGAGCGCCGCGTCGATCTTCTCGGCCGCGTACACGTTGCCGTGCGCCAGCCGGCGGCGCAGCGCCTCCGGGGTGATGTCGACGAGCTCGATCTGCTCCGCCCGGCGGACGACCTCGTCGGGCACGGTCTCCCGCTGCCGGGCCCCGGTGATCGTGTGCACGACGTCGCCGAGCGACTCGAGGTGCTGCACGTTCACCGTGGACAGCACGTCGATACCCGCGTCGAGGATCTCCTCGACGTCCTGCCAGCGCTTGGCGTTGCGCGAGCCGGGCGCGTTCGTGTGGGCCAGCTCGTCGATCAGCACGACCTGCGGTGCCCGGGCCAGGACGGCGTCGAGATCCAGCTCCTCGAGCACGGTGCCGCCGTGCTCGACCCGGCGGCGCGGGAGGACCTCCAGACCGTCCAGCAGCTCCGACGTGCGGTCCCGGCCGTGGGCCTCCACGACCCCGGCCACGACGTCGGTGCCGCGCCCGAGCCGGCGGTGCGCCTCGCCGAGCATGGCGAAGGTCTTGCCGACCCCGGGCGCGGCGCCGAGGTGGATACGCAGCTCGCCCCGCGTGCTCACGCACCCATTGTCGTCCTCGCTCACCCGCGGGCGTCCCGCACGGCCAGGTTGAGCTCGGTGACGGCGACCCGCGGCTCGCCGAGGAACCCGAGGACGCGCCCGTCGGTGGCACCGGCGACGAGGTCCTCGACCTGCCGCAACGGCAGGCCGGTCACCCGGGCCACCCGCGCGACCTGCAGGGCCGCGTACTCGGGACTGATGCCGGGATCCAGGCCGGACGCCGACGCGGTGACGGCGTCGGCGGGCACCGCGGCCGGGGCGACGCCCTCGCGGGCGGCGATCAGGTCGCGCCGCTGATGCACGGACGCCAGCAGCTCCTCGTCGAACCCGCCCTTGTTCGAGCCCCCCGACGTGGTGGTGTCGGCAGGGCCCAGCAGGCCCTCCGACGACGCCGACGGGCGGGTGTGGAAGTACGGGTCGGCGGCCGGGTCGGCGGCGACCGGGTCGATCCCGATCAGCGACGACCCGCTCGCGCCCGGCAGCACGGACCCCTCCGCCCGGTCGGACAGCCCCGGGAGCCGGGACACCCCCCAGACCGTGAGGGGATAGACGATGCCGCACAGGACGGTCATGACGAGCAGCAGGCGCAGGCCGACGGCGGCCTGCCGGCGCAGTGTGGTGAGCATGTCTCAGATCCCCGGGATGTGGCGGACGACGAGGTCGATGAGGAAGATCCCGGCGAACGGGGTGACCACCCCGCCGACGCCGTAGATCAGCATGTTGCGGCGCAGCAGTGCCGAGGCCGACGACGGCCGGTAGCGGACACCGCGCAGCGCCAGCGGGATCAGCGCGACGATCACGAGCGCGTTGAAGATCACCGCGGAGAGGATCGCGGACTCCGGCGTCGCCAGCGCCATGATGTTCAGCGCCCCCAGCGACGGGTGGAGGACCAGGAACATCGCGGGCAGGATCGCGAAGTACTTCGCCAGGTCGTTGGCCACCGAGAACGTGGTCAGGGCGCCCCGGGTGATCAGCAGCTGCTTGCCGATCTCGACGATCTCGATCAGCTTCGTCGGGTTCGAGTCGAGGTCGACCATGTTCCCGGCCTCCTTGGCGGCCGAGGTGCCGGTGTTCATCGCGACGCCGACGTCGGCCTGGGCGAGGGCGGGGGCGTCGTTGGTGCCGTCCCCGGTCATCGCGACCAGCCGGCCGCCCTGCTGCTCGGAACGGATCAGGGCGAGCTTGTCCTCGGGGGTGGCCTCGGCGAGATGGTCGTCGACACCGGCCTGCGCGGCGATCGCCGCGGCGGTGCGCGGGTTGTCGCCGGTGACCATGACCGTGCGGATGCCCATCGCGCGCAGCTCGGCGAACCGCTCCACCATCCCCGGCTTGACGACGTCGGAGAGCGCGATCACGCCCAGCACCCGGCCGCCGTGGCCCGTGGTGTCGTCGGCGGCGGCGACGACCAGCGGCGTGCCGCCCGCGTCGGAGATCGCCTCGACCAGCCGGTCGACCTCGCTCCGGTCGCTCGTGCGTGCCCACTCGAGCACGGCGGCCGCGGCGCCCTTGCGCACGACATGGCCGGTGCCGATGCCCGCTCCGCCTGCGCTCCGCGGGGTGCCGATGCCCGCTCCGCCTGCGCTCCGCGGGGTGCCGATGCCCGCTCCGCCTGCGCTCCGCGGGAGGAGATCGACCCCCGACATCCGGGTCCCGGCGGTGAAGGGAACGAACTCCGCGACCGCCTCGGCGGCGTCGGCCTCGGCCGGAAGGCCGTACCCGGACGCACACAGCTCGACGACGCTGCGCCCTTCCGGGGTCTGGTCGGCCAGGCTCGACAGCCGGGCCACGCGGGCGAGCTCGGCGACATCGACGCCGCCGACCGGGTGCAGTGCGGTGGCGCGCCGGTTCCCGAACGTGACGGTGCCGGTCTTGTCGAGCAACAGGGTGTCGACGTCACCGGCCGCCTCGACCGCGCGACCCGAGGTGGCGAGCACATTGCGCTGCACCAGCCGGTCCATCCCGGCGATGCCGATCGCCGAGAGCAGGGCGCCGATCGTGGTCGGGATCAGGCAGACCAGCAACGCGGTCAGCACCACCACCGACACCTGCTCGCCGGCGTAGGCGCTCATCGGGGCGATCGCGACGACCGCGAGCAGGAAGATGATCGTCAACGCCGAGAGCAGGATGGTCAGCGCGATCTCGTTCGGCGTCTTCCTCCGGGACGCGCCCTCGACCAGCCCGATCATCCGGTCGACGAACGACTCCCCCGGCCTCGTCGTGATCCGCACGACGATCCGGTCGGACAGCACCGTCGTGCCGCCGGTGACGGCGCACCGGTCGCCGCCCGCCTCCCGGATCACCGGCGCCGACTCGCCGGTGATCGCCGACTCGTCGACCGAGGCGATGCCGTGCACGACGTCGCCGTCGCCCGGGATCGTCTCCCCCGCCTCGACCACGACGAGATCACCGAGCCGCAGCGCGGAGCTCGGGACCCACTCCTCGCCCGCGGCGTCACCGGCCGGCCGGCGGCGGGCCATGGTGTCGCGCTGCAGGGCGCGCAGCGACGCGGCCTGTGCCCTGCCCCGTCCTTCGGCCACCGCCTCGGCCAGCGCCGCGAACAGGACGGTGAACCACAGCCACACCGCGACGAGCACGGCGAACACGCTCGGGTCGGCGATCGCGAGCACGGTGACCAGCACCGAGCCGGCCCAGACGACGAACAGCACCGGGTTGCGGGCCTGGACCCGCGGGTCGAGCTTGCGCAACGCGTCCGGGAGGGACGCGAGGAGCTGCCTCGGCGAGAACGCACCCGCCGCGACCGGAGCCGGGGTGGGGACCCCGTGCTGCGCCGGTGGGGTGGTGGTGACGGACACGGAGTCCTCCTGCACGGATGTCTGCCGGGATGTGGTGGAGGGCCCGCTCACGACAGCGCCTCGGCGATCGGTCCGAGCGCGAGAGCGGGGAAGAAGGTCAGGGCGGAGACCAGCAGGACCGTGCCGCCGACCAGGCCGGCGAACAGCGGACCGTCGGTCGGCAGCGTGCCGGCACCGGCCGGGACCCGGCGCCGGTCCACGAGCGAACCGGCGAGCGCGAGCACGGCCAGGATCTGCACGAACCGGCCGAACAGCATCGCCACCCCGAGACCCGCCTGGAAGAAGTCGCTGGTCACGGTGATCCCGGCGAACGCCGAACCGTTGTTGTTGGCCGCCGACGCCCAGGCGTAGAGGACCTCGGAGAAGCCGTGCGCGCCGTCGTTGTTCAGGGCGTCGGCCGTGCCCGGCAGCGCGATCGCGAGCCCGGCACCGAGCAGCACGAACGTCGGCATCACCAGGATCGACACCGCGGCGTAGGTGACCTCGCGCCGGCCCAGCTTCTTGCCGAGGAACTCCGGGGTGCGCCCGACCATCAGCCCGGCCAGGAAGACCGCGATGATCGAGAGAACGAGCAGGCCGTAGAGACCGGAGCCGGTGCCGCCGGGTGCGACCTCGCCGAGCAGCATGTTGAGCATCGCCAGGCCGCCGGCGGCGCCGGAGAGGCTGTCGTGCATCGCGTTCACCGCGCCGGTGGACGTGCCGGTGGTGGAGATGGCGAACAGGACCGAGCCGGCGACGCCGAACCGGACCTCCTTGCCCTCCATCGCGCCGCCGGCGGCGATCGCGGCGGGCCCGTTCGGATGTGCCTCGGCGAGCCAGGCGAGCCCGAGGAACAGCGCCCACAGGCCGCCCATCACCGACAGCAGCACGACCCCCTGCCGGACCTGGCCGACCATGACGCCGAACGTCCGGGTCAGCGCCACCGGGATCAGCAGCATCAGGAATATCTCGAACACGTTCGTGAACGGGTTCGGGTTTTCGAACGGGTGCGCGGAGTTGGCGTTGAAGATGCCGCCGCCGTTGGTACCGAGCTCCTTCACCGCCTCCTGCGACGCGGCGGGAGCCAGCGGCAGCGTGTGCGTCGAACCGTCGACGTTCGTGACGTCGACGCCGGCCCGCAGCGACTGCACGACACCACCCGCGACCAGCACGACCGCCGCGACGACCGCCAGCGGGACCATGATCCGGACGGTCCCGCGGGTCAGGTCGACCCAGAAGTTGCCGAGCCGGCCGGCGTCGGCACCGTCGCCGCCGCGGGCTGCGAACGCGCGGACCAGGGCGATCGCGACGGCCATGCCGACCACCGCCGAGAGAACGTTCTGGGTGGTCAGGCCGACCATCTGGACGGTGTGCCCGAGCACCTGCTCGGGCACGTAGGACTGCCAGTTGGTGTTGGTCACGAACGACACGGCCGTGTTGAACGCCATGGCGGGCGAGACCGTGTCGGCGTCGTCGGTGCCGCGGCCGAAGCCCAGCGGCAGGAACGGCTGCAGGCGCTGCAGCAGGTACAGCAGCACGATCGAGACGAACGAGAACCCGAGCACGCCGGCCGCGTAGGTCGTCGCGCGTTGCCCGGAGCCGGCATCGACCCGGCAGATCCGGTAGATCCACCGCTCGACCCGCCAGTGCTCCGTGTCGGTGTAGACGCGCGCCATCCAGTCACCCAGCGGCTTCCAGCTCGCCGCGAGCAGCACGAGGAGCAGGCCCACCTGCGCCACGCCGGCCATCAGAACCTCTCCGGACGCAGCAGGGCGATCATCAGGTACACCAGCAGGGCGAGGGCGACCACGCCCGCCGCGACGTTCGCGATCACAGCTTCTCCAGTCCGCGCAGCGTCAGCGCGAGGACGGCGAAGCACGCCACCAGCAACGCGATATAGGCCAGGTCGGCCACGGCACTCTCCTCGAGGTGCTACCGCCGGGACTTCCGGCGGACCGGCGGAGATCGTGCGCGCCGTCGACGCCGGCGGACCGGTCCGTGACGCGGGCTTGACGCCGGGACCGGGCGTCGTTGACGCCGTCTTGACGCCCGGTGGCAGCGGTCACGTGGCCGGCTCGCGCCGGGCGCCGCTCCGGCCCGCTGGTTACGCTGCTGCGAAACCCGGTGCCGGCCGGCGAACGGGAGGCGACGAGCATGTCGGTGATCGACAACGCGGTGTACGTCGACGGCCGCCGCGCCGCCGTACCCGAGTCGGTGCCCGGCGCGCTCATGGAGCTGGAGCGCTGCCGCCACGACGACTCCGGCGGGGGCTCGGCGGCCAGCTTCTGCTGGATCGGCATGCTCCGCCCGGATGTCGAGGAGATCGAGGAGCTCGCCAAGGAGTTCGACCTGCACGGCCTCGCCGTCGAGGACACGGTCAACGCCCATCAGCGGCCGAAGATGGAGCGCTACGGCGACACCGAGTTCGTCGTCCTGCGGCCGGCCCGCTACGTCGACCGCCACGAGGTCGTGCAGATCGGCGAGATCCACCTGTTCCTCGGCCCGGACTTCGTGATCACCGTGCGGCACGCCGACGAACCGGAGCTCCGCGAGGTCCGGGAACGGCTGGAGGACGACCCCGACCTGCTCGCGCACGGGCCGACCGCGGTGCTGTACGCGGTGCTGGACCGGGTGGTCGACGACTACGTGCCGGTCCTCGGCGGGCTGCAGGACGACATCGATCAGATCGAGGAGCAGGTCTTCCAGGGCGACCCGGGCGTGTCCCGGCGGATCTACCAGCTGACCCGCGAGGTGATCGCCTTCCAGCGGGCGGTGGAGCCGCTGGAGGAGATCTTCGCCGAGCTGCGCGGCCGCTTCGCCGAGTCCGGGGAGAGCCCGGACCTGGAGCTGCACCGCGTGATGCGGGACGTGATCGACCACGCCACCCGGGTCCGCGAACGCGTCGACGGCTTCCGGGACCTGCTCGGCAACATCCTCACCGTCAACGCGACGCTGGTCGCGCAGCGCCAGAACGAGGAGATGACCCGGCTGAGCGAGGCCGGCTACCAGCAGAACGAGCAGATGAAGAAGGTGTCGTCCTGGGCGGCGATCATCTTCGCGCCGAGCCTGATCGCCGCCATCTACGGCATGAACTTCGACCACATGCCGGAGCTGCACTGGTCGCTGGGCTACCCGATGGCTTTCGCGATGATGATCGCCGCGGCACTCGTGCTGTACGCGACGTTCCGGTTCAACGACTGGTTGTAGGGGCCGGGCGCGCCCTCCTACGGGACGACGCGCCCGGCCCGGTGGCCGGCTCCCCCGAGCCGGCAGGTCCGTGGGCGGTTCAGCCGCCGGGGCGCGGCACCGGTGCCGTCTCCGGGGCGGGGCTCGCCGGGGGCGCGGTCGGTGTCGGGGCGCCGGACGCTCCGGGCGCGGCCGGTGCCGGGGCCACGGAAGTGGCGGAGCTTCCGGGCCCGGCCGGGGTGGGCGTCGCGCCGGGGATGGTGACGACCATCGGCGCGGGCGGGGTCGTCACGCACTCACCCGTCTCCGGGTCGCTCGTGCGCGTCCCGAGCGGGTACGGACCCGGCTCCTCGGGCGCGCCGTAGTCCGTGCGGCTCGCCGGGACGCAGCGGTGGTCCCCCACCGCCAGCGGCAGGCCGTCCTGGTCGAACAGGTACACCCCGGACAGCGGGCGGCCCTGCGCGTCGAACGGCCGCACGTCGGTGACCGGTTCCCCGTCCCGGGCCAGCCCGGACGGGGCGGCGTCGGCGTAGCCGGCACTGTCGTAGCCGCCACTGTCGTCGGCGGCGAACGCGCCGGCGGCGGCGACGACCAGACCGGCTGCGAAGGCGTTCAGCGGGACGACGACCCAGAGCAGTCGCCGGTCGGCCCGCGTGCGGTGTCCGAGCAACACCGACACCGGCACGGCGGCGAGGGCGACCAGGACCGTCACCAGCAGGGCGGTCGAACCGTCGCCGCCGAACAACGCCGCCACCGCTGCGGCCGCGACGACGCCGCGGAGCAGCCACCACCCCGGCTGCAGGCTCGCCAGGAAGGCCGGGAGTTCGCGCCGCGGCTGCTCGTCGTCCACGCCGCCGGGGCGCGGCCGGATCCGGTCGAGTGCACGCACCGGACCCAGCGCGGCGACCGCGGGTTGCCGTGGCCCGTCGCGGAACACGGGGAGCACCCCGACCGCCGCGACCGGGAGCCCGAGCAGCAGTGACAGCAGACCGAGCGGCAGCTCGACGAGACCACCGAGCCCGGCCAGTGCGGTCGCGCAGACCAGCGCGAGCACGGCGAACAGGGCCGGGAACCGCGGCGACCGGTCGTCCGGGACGGTCGATGCGGGTGGGGCGGGGAACCCGGCCGCCGCACGCAGCTCCGCGGCATAGGTGGCGGGGGTGCCGAGGCGCTCGTGCACGGCGGCCCGGTCGTAGGAGGGCCCCAGCTCGCCGGCGAGGTCGGCAAGGTGCCCGCGGGCGTCCTCCACGATCTCGGCCAGCTCGGCGGGCGGCAGGTCGATCAGCGCCGTGCGCAGCCCGTCCAGGTACTCGGTGGTGACCGCGTCCTCGATCCGGATCGTCTCCTCGGTGCCGGCGCTCGCGTCCGTACCGGTCCTCTCGGCCATCACGTGCCCACCAGGCCTTCCATCGTGGTGGCGAACTCCCGCCACCGTGCCGTCGTCTCCTGCAGCCGGGCCCGGCCCGGCTCGTTGATCGCGTAGTACTTGCGGTGCGGGCCCGCCTCGCTCGGGACCACGTACGACGTGAGCAGTCCCGCGCCGTAGAGGCGGCGCAGCGTGCCGTAGACCGATGCGTCGCCCACCTCGGCGAGCCCGGCCCCGCGCAATGCGCGCACCACCTCGTAGCCGTAGCCGTCCGCCTTGTCGAGGACGGCGAGCACGGCGAGGTCGAGCACCCCCTTGAGCAACTGGCTGGTGTCCATCACCCCTCCTTGTGCGAGGCACGCTACTACGGAATGCGCAGTACCGTTGAGAGCGTTGCACTGTTCGGCGTGTCCCGGGAGGCGCCGTCGTCCGGGAGGCCCCGGAGGACCTGCTGCGCCGGGACGGCTACGAGCGCGGGCGCCGCGGGGCGGGCTGGCAGCGCGGGCAGGTGAACGAGGACCGGTTCATGAACGCGTCCCGGCGGATCGGGGTCCCGCAGCGCGTGCACGCCCGGTCCGCCTGCCCGTAGACGTTCAGCGAGCGGTCGAAGTAGCCGGACGCGCCGTTGACGTTGACGTAGAGCGCGTCGAACGAGGTTCCGCCCTGGGCGAGTGCCTCGGTCATGACGGTGGTGGCCGCGTCGAGCACGGCATGCCCCTGGGCCCGGGTGAGCTTCTCGGTGGGCCGCAGCCCGTGCAGCCTCGCCCGCCAGAGCGCCTCGTCGGCGTAGATGTTGCCGATCCCGGAGACGACCGTCTGGTCCAGCAGTGCCCGCTTGAGCTCGGTCCGCCTGCGGCGCAGCGCGGCGACCGTGTCGTCGGCGGAGAACGCGGGATCCATCGGGTCCCGTGCGATGTGCGCGACCGGCTCGGGGATCAACCCGCCACCGGTGGCCGGCGCGAGCGGGTGGACCGACAGGCCGCCGAACGTGCGCTGGTCGACGAAACGCAGCTCAGGACCGTCGTCGTCGAACCGGATCCGCACCCGCAGGTGCTTCTCGTCGGGCGCAGCGGCATCCTCGACCAGCATCTGGCCGCTCATGCCGAGATGGGCGAGCAGGGCGTCATCGCCGGGTCCGGCCGGGTCCAGCTCCAGCCACAGGTACTTGCCACGCCGGGCCGCGGCCCGCATGGTGCGACCGGTCAGCCGGGCGGTGAAGTCCTGGGCGCCGACGGGGTGGCGCCGGACCGCCCGCGGGTGCAGCACCTCGACGGCGGCGACCCGCCGGTCCAGGACGTGGTCGGCGAGGCCACGGCGGACGACCTCGACCTCGGGCAGTTCGGGCACTCGACGTGGTTCCGGCTAGCGCGACGTTCCGGTGCTCTGCCCGGACTTCTCGGCCGACAGGGCCCGCCAGGCGATCTCGGCGGCCTTCTGCTCGGCCTCCTTCTTGGTGCGCCCGGCGCCGCTGCCGAGGTCACGACCCCCGACGACGGCGGTCGCGGTGAACACCTTCAGGTGGTCGGGACCCTCCTCGTCGATCCGGTACTCGGGCACACCGTGCCCGCCGGCCGCGGTGAGCTCCTGCAGGCTCGTCTTCCAGTCCAGGCCGGCGCCGAGCAACGGCGCGGAGCGCAACAGGTCGGCGAACAGCCCGTGGATGAGCTCGCGGGAGGGCTCCAGCCCGTGCTGCAGGTACACCGCGCCGAGCAACGCCTCGGTGCCGTCGGCCAGGATGCTGGCCTTCCCGCGCCCGCCGGTCAGCTCCTCGCCGCGGCCCAGGTACAGGTAGGCGCCGAGCCCGTGTGCCGAACCGTCGGGCACCGGGAGCGCCGCGGCGACCCCGGCCAGCGCGTGCATGTTGACGACGCTGGCGCGCAGCTTCGCCAGCTGGCCCTCCGGCAGGTCCGGGTGGTCCCGGTACAGCCGCTCGGTGACGACGATCGAGAGCACCGAGTCGCCCAGGAACTCGAGGCGCTCGTTGGTCGGCAGCCCGCCGTTCTCGTAGGCGTACGAACGGTGCGTGAGCGCGAGCGTCAGCAGTTCGTCGTCCAGCTCGACACCGAGTGCGGACAGCAGAGGAGACCGGTCCGTCACCGGACCGGTCACGCTCTTGTCACCCACTACCCGATCAGGCCGGGCGAGTGACCTGCCGGCCGTCGTACTGGCCGCAGGTCGGGCAGGCGATGTGCTGCAGCTTCGGCTCGCGGCAGGCGCGGTTCGAGCAGGCGACCAGGGACGGCGCAGTGGCCTTCCACTGCGACCGGCGCGCACGCGTGTTGGACCGCGACATCCGGCGCTTGGGAACGGCCATGATGACACTCCTCGGTACTCAGACGATCAGATCTTTCACACACCGTAAGCGGAACCCGCGAGGGGTCACCGGCTCAGTCGGTGGAGGGCAGGCGCTCCTTGAGCGCCGCCCAACGAGGATCCAGTGTCTCATGCCCGTGATCGGACGGGAGATCGGCCCACCGGGTTCCGCACTCGGTGCACAGACCCGGGCAGTCCGGTGTGCACAGCGGCGCCATCGGGAGGTCGATGACGATGGCGTCGCGCACGGTCTGGGTGAGGTCGATCCGGTCGTCGACCAGGCGCGGGATCTCGTCGGCGTCCGTGGTCTCCTCGGTGGCCGAGTCCGGGTAGGCGAACAGCTCGCCGATCCGGGCCTCGACGTCGTCGGAGATCGGGTCGAGGCACCTCGAGCACTCGCCCTCGAGCCGCGCGGACGCGGTCCCGGAGACGTAGACGCCCTCGGTGACCGACTCCAGGGAGAGGTCGATGTCGACGTCGGAGCCGTCCGGGACGGCGATCACGCCGACCAGCCCGATCGCCTTGTCCCCCGAGGGGGCGGGCACCGTGCGGGTCACGGTGCGCTGGTTACCGGGCCGCCGGGCCAGCTCTCGGGTGCTGAAGAACCACGGGTTCTCGTCGGGACGGTCGGGTGTGCGATGCGTGCTCATGACCATGCCCACGGTACGCCCGTGGCCTCAGTCGCGTCGCCGCAGGTCGAACGCGTCCGCCACCAGAGCGCCGAGTTCGAGGAACGCGTCGGCCGTGGCCGGGCGCAGCCGCTCCGGATCGATCCGGCCGCCGACGGCCAGGTGCGGGTCGTGCGGCACCGCGACGACACCACGGACGCGGCCGCGGAAGTGGTCCAGGATCCGCGCGGAGTCGACGTCGGCGCTGTGCCGGTCGCACGACAGGACGACCACCGCGTCGCGGGCCAGGTTCTCGCAGCCGTGCGCGACCAGCAGGTCCAGGGTCTTGGCGGCCCGGCCCGCACCGTCGACCGTGGGAGCTCCCACCACGACGACCGAGTCGGCGCGGGCCAGCGTTCCCGCCATCGCCGAGTGCACCAGACCGGTACCGGAGTCGGTGACGAGCACGGTGAAGTACCGGCCGAGCAGATCGCAGACGCGCTCGTACTCGTCGCGCCGGAACGCCTCGCCCGCCGCCGGGTCCTGCTCGGACGCGAGCACCGACAGCCTGCCGACGAGACCGAGGTAGCGGGAGACGTCGGACCAGCTGCCGATCTTCTCGATGTCGTCGAGCAGGTCCCGCACGGTCGTGAGCGAGTCACCGGTGAGCCGGTCGGCCAGCGTGCCGGCGTCCGGGTCCGCGTCGAGGACGACGGTCCGGTCGCCCCGGTGCCCGGCCAGTGCGAGACCCAGACCGGCGGCCACGGTCGTCTTGCCGACCCCGCCCTTGACCGAGAGCACCGCGACCCGGTGCACGCCGGTCAGCGGACCGCGGATCCGCTCGAGCAGCGCGGCGTGGCGTTCCTCGGCGCGGCCGGGCCCGGGAGCGACCCGGCCGCCGGTGACGTCGTGCAGCACACGCCGCCAGCCGGAGCGGGGACGCGGGATGCGCGGGCGCAGCACGTCGGCCTCGCGCAGCACGGCGTACTCGTGCAACACGGTGTGCTCGTGCGGCACGGCATGCTCGTGCGGCTCCGGTGCCGTCGGCGGCGGGTCGGCCGGCGGCGGTGCCGTCGGCGGCGGGTCGGTCGCCCGGGTGGGCACGGGCGGCCCCTCCAGCCGGTGCCCGTAGCGCTCCCACCAGGTCATCGGGTCGGGCTCGGGCCGGCGCGCCATGCACGGAGCGTAGTACGCCGCCAGGACGTGTCCCGTGTCGTGATCACGCATCCGGCACCGGATGCGACGGCCGTCGTCGGTCCCGGTGCCGGATTCCGGATCACACCGTGGGATGCCGGCTCACACCGTGGGGTGCCGGGCCGCGCGCCGGGTCGCCCCGGGCGTCTCGCCCACCACGGCGCGGTAGCGGCGGGTGAGGTGCGCCTGGTCGGCGTATCCGAGGTCGGCGGCAAGCGCGGCCAGGTCGGTGCCGGGCTCGCGCCGCAGCGTGGTGGCGGCGTGCTGCAGGCGGCGGCACTCGATCAGCCACAGCGGGGTCAGCCCGACGTGTGCCCGGACCAGCCGCTCGAGCGTGCGCGGCGCGACACCGACCTCGTCGGCGAGCTGGTCGGCGCGGACGACGTCCGCACGCTCCTCGGCCAGCGCACACGCCCGGTTGACCAGCCGTCCGGCCCCCTCCACCCGCTCCGCGTACGGAGCGAGCCAGTCCCGCAGCACGGCGGCGACGGCCCGGTCCGGATCGGCGGAGTCGTGCATCGCCGCCGTCACCGTGGCCACCGGGGCGCCACCGAACGGCTCCGCGGCGCCCCGGAGCTCGGCAGGCGGCGTCGTACTCAGCAGCGGAAGCGCGGCGGGACGGAGCAGGACGGCCGCCACCCACGACCGCCCGGCCAGCTCGCGGACGTCGACGACGGTCTTCGGTCCGTGCAGGTGGGCGCCGAGCGGGTCGACGACCAGGTTGAACGCCGGGTACTGCAGCACGCGCTGCACGCTGGTCCGTCCGGGCGCCACGTCCCAGCGGACGACCCAGGCCCACCGGACGAGGTCGTCGAGCCCGATCGGGAAGCGGGACAGCGCCACCTCCGGCGCACCCGGGTTCAGGTGCCCGCGCGACTCGACCAACCGCCCCTCCCCTGTCGGGAATCTTCTAGAGACCCGTGGCGTCCCGGGCGAGGCTCGGGACCATGACCAACACCACCGTCGCCGTCACCGGCGAGCACACCACCGACGGCCGCCCGAACGTGAGCACGTCGCTGACCCCGCACCTGGTCGCCTCCCCCGCCCGCGAGGCGATCGCACTCTACTCCGCGGCCTTCGGGGCCAGGGTCGTGTCGATCACCGAGATGGGCGGGCTGGTCGCGCACGCCGAGCTGGAGCTGGCCGCGGGCCGGTTCACCGTCAGCGACGCCATGCCGGACTACGGCCTCGTCGCCGCCGCACCGGGCGACCACCCGGTCAGCATGTCGCTGGCGGTCTACGTGGCCGACGCCGATGCCGCCTTCGCCGTACTGGCCGAGGCCGGCGCGACCGTCCGGGAGCCGCTCACGACGTTCGTCTCCGGGGACCGGTTCGCCTCGGTGGTCGACCCCTACGGCGTCCGCTGGGCGGTCATGACCCGGGTCGAGGACCTGTCCACGCAGGAGAGCGAGCGCCGGGTCGCCGAATGGGCGGCGCAGCAGGGTTAGCTAGTCGATCAGGTCCATCCCGGTGCCGGAGCGCCCGTCCTGCGGCTCGCCCCGCCCACCCCAGCCGCGCCCACCGGCGTCGTAGCCGGGGCCGTACTGCCCGCGCCACAGCTGGCTGCGGCCCCGGCCGACGACGCCGAGGGCGTTGTTCAGGGTCGTCTCCAGCTCACCGAGGGTGGTGTCGACGTAGTCGTCGCACTCCCGGCGCAGGCGGTCGGACTCGGCGTGCGCGGCGTCGACGACCTGCCCGGCCTCGGCGTGCGACGCCCGGACGACCTCGGTCTGGGACACCAGGCGTGTCTGCTCGTTCTGGCCGTCGGCGACCAGCCGGTCGTGCGCGGCCCGGCCGGCGTGGGTCATCCGCTCGGCCTCGTCCCGGGCCCGGTCGGTCAGCTCGGCGTACTGCCTGCGGCCGTCGGCGACGGCGCGCTCGGCCTCGTGCCGGGCCTCGGCGAGGGTCCGGGCGGCCTCCTCCTGCGCCTCGGAGACGAGCCGCTCAGCCTCGGTGCGCGCGTTCTGCAGCGTCTCCTCGGCCTCGGAGTTCGCGGCCGTCCGGGTCTCCTCGGCCTCCCGCTCGGCCTCGGAGACGACGTCGTCCCGGCGGTCCAGCACGTCCTGGGCGTCGTCCATCTCGCCCGGGATCGCCTCACGGACGTCGTCGAGGAGCTCCAGCACGTCGCCGCGGGGCACGACGCAGTTCGACGTCATCGGGACGCTGCGCGCCTCCTCGACGATCGTCACCAGCGCGTCCAGTGACTCGAAGACCCGGTACACGCGTGGGATCATCGCACCGGGACCCGGTGCCGGCGGTCATTACCCGCCGCTCCCGCGTGTCAAGTCCGTCTCTTGCGCCGACCGGGGCTCAGTCCCGCAACCGCTCCGCCAGCCGGCGGTGGACGGTCGGCGGCAGGAACGGGGTCACGTCGCCGCCGCCGCGCGCGACCTCCTTGACCAGCGAGCTGGACACGTACACCTGCCCCGGCGCGCCGGGCAGGAACATCGTCTCCACGCCGGTGAGGTGCCGGTTCATGTGCGCCATCGGGAGCTCGTAGTCGTAGTCGGTGGCCCCGCGCAGGCCCTTGACCAGCGCCTGCACCCCGCGCTCGCGGCAGTAGTCGACGACCAGCCCGGAGAACGCCTCCACCCGCACCTGGGGCAGGTCGGTGGTGATCTCGCGCAGCATCTCGATCCGCTCGCCGGTCTCGAACAGTCCCTGCTTGCGCGGGTTCACCAGGATCGCGACGAAGACCTCGTCGAACAGCGCGGCCGTGCGCGCGATGACGTCGAGATGACCGATCGTCGGCGGGTCGTAGGAACCGGGGCACACCGCGCGGCGCACTTCGGACATGCGACGGAACCTATCAGTCCCTGATCATCACTCCGGCCCGTCCGTGCCGTACCGGGCGTGGTGCAGGACCGTGTCGCCGTAGCGGCGTGCCCGGCCCGGGGCGAACCCGTCCGGCCAGCCGAAGTCCCCCGACGAGCGGGGGCGCTCCACCACGATCTCGGCGTCGGCGCCCAGCCAGCCGTTCCCGGCCGCCCCGGTCAGCCAGTCCGCGATCTCGGCGTCGGTCACGGAGTAGGGCGGGTCGACCAGCACGACGTCGAACGCCCGCGGTGCCGGACCGGCCAGCACCGTCCCGGCCTTCCCCGCCACGACGCGGCCGCCGAGCCCGACCGCGCCGACATTGCGCCGCAGCACCCCGGCCGCACGCCGGTCGGCCTCGACGAACACCGCGTCCACCGCGCCCCGCGACAGCGCCTCCAGACCGAGCGCACCGGAGCCCGCGCACACGTCCAGCACGGCGGTGCCCGCCAGCCCCGGATCGTGGTCGAGCGCGGAGAACAGCGCCTCCCGCACCCGGTCCGACGTGGGCCGGGTCCCGGACGGCGGCACGCCCAGCCGCCGTCCGCCGGCACTGCCCGCGATCAGTCTCGTCACAACGCGGCTCCGGTACCCCTCAGCCCAGCTCCACCAGCAGGTCGCCGCCCTCGACCTGTTGCACCTCGCCGATGGCGAGGCGTGCGACGGTGCCGGCGCGGTGGGCGGTGATCGAGGCCTCCATCTTCATCGCCTCGATGGTGGCGATGGTCTGGCCGGACTCGACGCTGTCGCCCTCGCCGACCTGCAGCGTGACCACGCCGGCGAACGGGGCGGCGACGTGGGCGTCGTTGTCCTTGCCTGCCTTCTCCGCGGTCTTGACCTCGGTCGCGATCGACTCGTCGCGCACCGCGACCGGACGCAGCTGCCCGTTGAGCGTGGTCAGCAGGGTCCGGTAGCCGCGCTCGTCGGGCTCGGAGACCGCTTCGAGCTCGATCAGCAGCGTCACCCCGGGCTCGAGCTCGACGGTGTGCTCCAGGTCCTCCTCGAGGCCGTAGAAGAAGTCCTTCGAGCTCAGCACCGCGGTGTCGCCGTAGTGCTCGCGGTGGGTGTCGAACTCGCGCGTCGGGCCGGGGAACAGCAACCGGTTCAGCGTCCGGCGCCGATCGTCGCGCAACCCCCGCCGGTCCTCGATCGACAGCTCGGCCTTCTCCGCCTCCGGGTTGCGGCCCTCGAGCGCCCGGGTCCGCAACGGCTCCGGCCAGCCGCCAGGAGGCGCGCCGAGCTCACCACGCAGGAACCCGACCACCGAGTCCGGAATGTCGAAGCTCGCCGGGTCCTTCTCGAAGTCCGCCGCCTCCACCCCGGCCCCGACCAGGTGCAACGCCAGATCCCCGACCACCTTCGACGACGGCGTCACCTTCACCAGCCGCCCCAGCATCCGGTCCGCCGCCGCGTAGCAGTCCTCGATCAGCTCGAACCGGTCACCCAGACCCAGCGCGATGGCCTGCTGGCGCAGGTTCGACAGCTGCCCACCCGGGATCTCGTGGTGATACACCCGCCCGGTCGGCGACGCGAGCCCGGACTCGAACGGCGCGTACACCTTGCGCACCGCCTCCCAGTACGGCTCCATGTCCCCGACCGCGGCCAGCGACAGCCCGGTGACACGCTCGGTGTGATCGGTCGCCGCGACCAGCGCCGACAACGACGGCTGGCTGGTGGTGCCGGCCATCGACGCCACCGCCCCGTCCACGGCGTCCACCCCGGCGTCGATCGCCGCGGTCAGCGTCGCGAGCTGCCCACCGGCGGTGTCGTGGGTGTGCAGATGCACCGGCAGGTCGAACCGCTCCCGCAGCGCCGTGACCAGCGTCCGTGCCGCGGGCGGGCGCAGCAGCCCGGCCATGTCCTTGATCGCCAGCACGTGCGCGCCCGCGTCGACCATCTGCTCGGCCAGACGCAGGTAGTAGTCCAGGGTGTAGAGCTGCTCGGCCGGGTCCGACAGGTCCGCGGTGTAGCAGAGCGCGACCTCGGCCAGCGCCGTGCCGGTGTTGCGGACCGCGTCGATCGCCGGGCGCATCTGGGAGACGTCGTTGAGCGCGTCGAAGATCCGGAAGATGTCCATCCCGGTCGCCGCGGCCTCGGCGACGAACGCGTCGGTCACCTCGGTCGGATACGGCGTGTAGCCGACGGTGTTCCGGCCGCGCAGCAGCATCTGGGTGCAGATGTTCGGCGCCGCCGCCTTGATCGCGGCCAGGCGGTCCCACGGGTCCTCGGCCAGGAACCGCAACGCGACGTCGTAGGTCGCCCCGCCCCAGCACTCCATCGACCACAGCTGCGGCATCGTGCGCGCCACGTACGGCGCCACCGCGGTCAGGTCCCGGGTCCGGATCCGGGTCGCCAGCAACGACTGGTGCGCATCGCGGAACGTGGTGTCGGTGACCGCCACCCCCACCTGCTCGCGCAACCGGGCCGCGAACCGCTCCGGGCCCAGCTCGCGCAGCAGCTGCGCCGACCCGTCCGGCGCCGACGCGCCCAGATCGACGCCGCCCGGCAGCTTGTCGACCGGTTCGACCACGACCGGACGCGCCCCGTTGGGCTTGTTCACCGTGGTCTCACCGAGGAACTGCAGGATCCGCGAACCCCGGTCGGCCGACGGCCGCGCCCGCAGCAGGTGCGGGCGCTGCTCGATGAAGCTCGTCGTGACATTGCCGGCCTTGAAGTCCTCGTCCTCGAGCACCGCGGCCAGGAACGGCAGGTTGGTCGCCACCCCACGGATCCGGAACTCCGCGATCGCGCGGCGCGCCCGGCGTGCGGCGTTGGCGAAGTCGTGCCCGTGACAGGTCAGCTTCACCAGCATCGAGTCGAAGTGCGCCGACACCTGGGCGCCGACGTGCACGGTGCCGCCGTCCAGGCGCACCCCCGGCCCGCCCGGGGACCGGTACACCGAGAGCGTCCCCACGTCCGGGCGGAACTCGTTCGCCGGGTCCTCGGTGGTGATCCGGGTCTGCATCGCGGTGCCGGACAGGGTGATGTGGTCCTGGGTCAGCCGCAGCTCGGGCAGCGTCATCCCGGAGGCGATCCGCAGCTGCGCGATCACCAGGTCCCGGTCGGTGACCTGCTCGGTCACCGTGTGCTCGACCTGGATCCGCGGGTTCATCTCGATGAAGTGGTGCCGGCCGCGCTCGTCGAGCAGGAACTCGACCGTGCCCGCGTTGACGTAGCCGATCTGGCGGGCGAAGTTCACCGCGTCCGCGCAGATCGCATCCCGCACCGCCGGGTCCAGATTCGGCGCCGGCGCGATCTCGACGACCTTCTGGTGCCTGCGCTGCACCGAGCAGTCCCGCTCGTACAGGTGCACCACGTTGCCCTCGGCGTCGGCCAGGATCTGCACCTCGATGTGGCGCGGGTTCACCACCGCCTGCTCCAAGAACACCGTCGGGTCCCCGAACGCCGACTCCGCCTCCCGCATCGCGGCCTCGATCGCCTCACGCAACCCGTCCGGCTCCTGCACGCGGCGCATCCCGCGCCCGCCGCCACCGGCCACCGCCTTGACGAACACCGGGAAGTCGATGTCCTCCGACGCCGCCACCAGCTCCTCGACGTCCGAGGACGGGTCCGACGACTCCAGCACCGGCACCCCGGCCTCACGGGCCGCGGCCACCGCCCGGAACTTGTTGCCCGTCAGGTGCAGCACCTCGGTCGGCGGCCCCACGAAGGTGATGCCCTCCTCCCGGCACGCCCGCGCCAGGTCCGGGTTCTCCGACATGAACCCGTAACCCGGGTACACCGCATCCGCGCCGGCCTTGCGCGCCGCCCTGATGACCTCGTCCACCGACAGGTACGCGCGCACGGGATGGCCGGGCTCGCCGATCTGATAGGACTCGTCCGCCTTCGCCCGGTGCAACGAGTTGCGGTCCTCGTACGGGAACACGGCGACCGTGGAGACTCCCAGCTCGAACGCCGCCCGGAACGCCCGGATCGCGATCTCACCCCGGTTGGCCACCAGCACCTTGCCGAACATCGCACTCCTCATCCAGTCGGTGACGGCGCCCGGCCCCGCGGGGTTTCCGCAGACCGGACGCGTGATCCTGACACGTGGGACGCGGTCGGTACCACCGGGCGACCATCTGCCGGAACGACCGCGCCGTCGGCCGCGTCTCCCACCCGGTCGGACCGCATCGCGATCGCGCCGGTTCCGGTAGCAAGGAGTCATGACGCGGAGCGCGTACGGCCGCCACGGGCACGGCCACCCCGGCCCGTGGCACGGGAACGACCGGGCGGCCCGGGATGCGGCACGGGTCGGACACCGGGCCGCCCGGCAGGCGGCACGGGCCGGACACCGGGCCGCCCGGCAGGCAGTCCGGTACGACCACCGCCGGGAACGGCGGCTGCGGCGCCGGGGCGCACCGTCGCACCCGGTGGCGAAGGTCGTGGTGGTCTCCGGTGCGGTGGTCCTGGCGGGAACGGCGGTGGCGGTGGTGGTCACGGTGGTCACGCAGATCCTGGCGGTCCTGCTCCTCTGCCTGTTGGCGGTCGGCACCTACACCTTCGTGAAGACTGCCGTGCGCCGGCCGGTGGCCGGGCCGCCGGCACCCGCGGCCCCCGCCGTGGTGAGCGCCGAACAGGCGTGGCGCCGCGCCCGCGCCGACTTCCAGCGGGTCCGCGCGGAGTTCGTCGCGCACGAGACCGACCCGATGGCGGTGCTGCACCGGCCCGCGCTGTCCGACGTCTCGGTCGGGAGCACCGCCAGGTTCGTCGACGCGTTCTCCGCCGCCCAGGCCCTCGACACCGACGGCTACCCGGGCGAGCCGTGCGGCGCGTCCTACGTCCGCGCGGTGGACCAGGCCCGCCGGGCATGGCGGGCCGCGGTCGAGGCCGCCGACCGGATCCGGCTGTCCGGGCTCGCCCCGGAGGAACGGCGCACCGTGGAACGGGTGGTCAAGCTACTGACCACCGCCCGGGACTCGGACTCCGAGCCGGAACGGCTGGCCGCCTACGCCCGGGCCCGCAGCGAGCTGGACCGGCTGGACCGGGCCGGGGTGGTGTACCTGCCGAAACCCGCCCGCGCCCAGCTCGACGCGCACGCCCGAGGTGAGCTCCCGGGGAGCTGACGGCTGTGATGTCTCAGGACATCGGTGACACCCTAGGTGTTCTCGGTGGTGATTCGACGCGTTCGACCACGTCTGCAACACCCAGCGCCCTCACCAAGGGCTGCCCGGATGGATCACGCCGCGCTGGCCCGCGTCAGAACGGTGAGCACCAGCGGCACCCTCCACGTCGACAAGGTGCTCCACAAGATCGATGTCGACCACGCATTCCGACAGGTCGTCATCGTCAGCGACGGCAACCAAGCCGGCGACAAGATCATCGTCACCGATGTCCTGAGGCAGAACTGTCACCGATGTTCTGAGACATCACACAGCGAGCGCACGACCTCGCACAACTCTCTCGAACGTTTCTTCGAGAAAATCCTGCGACGGTGCGCAAACTGTCGGTGTCCGCCGGTATGTTCGACGTATGCACCAGCCGGTCACAGCCCCCGAGGACCTGGCGGACCACCCGCCGGGCCCGCAGCTGTGCACACTGCTGGCCGGCATCGACCCGGCGCGGGTGGCCAACCACGACACGGTCGACCTGCTGCGGGCATGGCGGCGGCTGCGGTCGTTCGCCGATGCCGGGGAGCTCGCGGTCATGGCCGAGGTGGGTCGCTGCGACCTCGACGCCGCGCCCGACTCGGTGGCGCGGCTCGACCGGCCCGCCCCGAACGGCTACGTCGAGATCGCGGCCGCGTTGACGCTGACCGAGAACGCCGCCGCGCGCGAGCTCGGGCTGGCCGAGACGCTGGTGTGGCGGCTGCCCACGGTGCACGCGGCCCTGCGTGCGGGGAAGATCGACCGCGCCAAAGCCTGGGTGTTCGCCGACCACCTCGGCGACGAAGAGCTCACCGACGCCCAGATCACCCGCGTCCTCGCCGCGCTGCTGCCTCAGGCACCCGGCCTGACCACCGGGCAACTCCGCGCCCGGCTGCAACGCATGATCATCGCCATCGATCCCGAGGCCGCCCGCCGCCGCTACCAGGCCGCGCTGCGCGAACGCCGGGTCGTCTGCTACCTCGACCGGGACGGCACGGCCACGCTGTCGGCGACCGGGCTCGATCCCGCCGCCGCGCAGGCCGCCTGTGAACGCATCGACGCCCTGGCCCGCGCCGTACGCGAGGCAGGCCACCCCGCCACCCTGTCCCACCTCCGCGTCGACCTGTACACCGCGCTGCTCGACGGCAGCGTGCACGCGTTGAGCAACGACCAGATCATCGCCGTCATGCTCGCCCGCGCCGCCCACCCCGACGACCACCACGACGGTGCCGGCCAGGGCGGCGACCACGACGACGCCGCTGCCCCCGCGCCGACCGGCGCCGGGGGCCACGACGACGGCGCCGACCACGGCTCTGACGCCGGCGACCGCGGGCACGCAGCCAACGACAAGGGCACGGGCACCGGTGCCTACACCGGCACCGGTACCGGCACCGGCTCCGGCTCCGGCTCCGGCTCCGGCTCCGGCTCCGACGATGCAGGTACCAGCGATGCAGGTACCAGCGACAGAGACTCTGACTCAGGCGCTGGTGGCACAGGCGCTGGTGGCACAGGAACCGACAACACAGGCCTCGACACAGACACCGGCGGTTCCAGCACCCGCACCGGCGGCACCGGCGCCAGCGGTACCAGCACCGACGACACGGGTGCCGACGACACCGGTACCGACACGGGCATCGGCGGCCGCGGGCTCGTACCGGCACCGTCCGAGCGGGCTCGTCCCGGGCTCGAGATCCGGATCCGGTTGTCCACACTGCTCGGACGTGACGAGCAGCCGGCCGAGCTCGCGGGGCTGGGGCCGATCCTGGCCGAGCCCGCCCGGGACGCCGTCGCCCGGCACCGGCACGCCCGGTGGCGTTTCGCCGTCACCGACCCCGCGGGCGACCTGGTGCTGGCCGGCGGCACCCGACGCCGACCGGCTCCGCACGTGGCCGCGAACCGCGCGCCGGTACCGCAGAGCGCCGGTGGGGTCGTCGAGCTACAGGTTCCCGCCGCCCTGCTGGCCGAGCTCGCCGCCGACCCACCGGCCGGGTGGGAAGCCGTCATCGCCGACCTCGCCGCCCAGTACGGCCGCCGGGACCAGCTACGCGCCGCTCTCGACCAGCAGCCCTGCACCCGGTTCCCGCACCCGGCGCTGCGTCGCCACGTCGAGATCCGCGATCGAACCTGCCGGTTTCCCGGCTGCCGGCGTCCCGCCCGCAAATCCCAGCAGGACCACACCGTCGAGCACCAGCACGGCGGCCGCAGTGTCGAGGACAATCTCGGGCCGCTCTGTGTGCTGCATCATGCCCTCAAATCGGCCGGGCACTGGCGGCTGCACCAACCCGCACCCGGGACCTTCTGCTGGTCGAGCCCCCTGGGCCACGGCTACACCACCCGAGGCGAACCGATCTGCCCGCCGCTGCCCGACCCGCTCCCGGCCTCGCCGGCCGAGCTCTCTCCGGACGGCGGCACCGATCACGTTCCACCGATGTCGCCGGCAGAACGGGAAGCCGACGCCATGCCGACCTTCCCCGAGCCCGACCCCTCGACGACGCCCACGATCGACGACGCACCCGACCGAGCGCCGCCGCCCGAGGACGATCCGGACGAACCACCGTTCTGACGATCGCGAACCGTTCCTCACCCCACCGCCCGAGGCGGGTGAGGAACGGAGCGCAGCGCCGTCCCCATCGGGGACGATCAACACGCCCAATTCGAACCGCGGTCGGCCCGGATGCAGTTGTGCCCGATCTCCCCGGCCGGTATACGGAGGCCGTACACCTGGAGTGGTCGCGGCGACGTCGCGCAGGAACGCGCCGCCACCGGCCCGGGCCCGCCGCCACCCGGCTGACCTGCCCGACGGCGGCCTCGCCCGTGACTGTCCGATCCAGGCCCGGTCTTCAGGCCTTGTCGAGGTAGGCCGCGCGTTCCTCGTCGCCGAGGGTCTCGCCCACCAGGTCGCGCAGCCGCGGGTGCTCGTGCAGGTCGGGATCGCTTTCCACCAGGTCCCGGGCGTAGACCTGCGACTTGGCGATCACGTCACCGTGCCGCAGCAGCGACAGCAGTTTCAGGCCCGACCGGGAGCCGGACTGGCTGGACCCGAGGACGTCGCCCTCGCGGCGCAGCTCCAGGTCGAGGCGGGCGAGCTCGAAGCCGTCGGTGGTGGAGGCGACCGCGTCGAGGCGTTCCCGGGCGGCGGTGGCCGCCGGCATCTCGGTGACCAGTAGACACAGCCCCGCCGCGCTCCCCCGGCCGACCCGGCCGCGCAGCTGGTGCAGCTGGGACAGGCCGAACCGGTCGGCGTCGAGCAGCACGATCCCGGTCGCGTTCGGCACGTCGACACCGACCTCGATCACCGTCGTCGCGACCAGGACGTCCAGCTCGGCGCGCTCGAAGGCACGCATCACCGCGTCCTTCTCCTCCGACGGGAGCTTGCCGTGCAAGATCCCGACCCGCAGCCCGGCCAGCTTCTCGTCGATCATCGGGGCGATGTCCAGGACGGCCAGCGGCGGGCGCCGGTCGTCGCCGGCGTCGTCGTCCTTCGGGGGCTCCTCGAGCTCCGGCTCGTCCTTCTCGGTACCGCCCACCCGGGGGCACACGACGTAGCACTGGTGGCCGCGCTCGACCTCCTCGCGGATCCGTTGCCAGACCCGCTCGATCCAGCCCGGGTGCTCGGCCAGCGGGACGACCGTGGTCGCCACCGGGGAACGGCCGCGCGGCAGCCCCTTCAGCTCGGAGACGGCCAGGTCGCCGTAGACGGTCATCGCGACCGTCCGCGGGATCGGGGTCGCGGTCATGACCAGCATGTGCGGCGCCGTCGCGCCGCGGGCCCGCAGTGCGTCACGCTGCTCGACACCGAACCGGTGCTGCTCGTCGACGACGACGAGGCCGAGGTCGGCGAAACCCACGGTGTCCTGGATCAGTGCGTGCGTGCCGACGACGATCCCCGCCGCGCCGGACTGGGCGTCGAGCAGCGCCTGCCGCTTGACCTTCGCCCCCATCGACCCGGTCAGCAGGGTGATCGAGGTGGCGTTCCCCGCGGCGTCGAGCTCCCCGGCACGGCCGAGTGCGCCGAGCATGCCGCGCAGCGACCGGGCGTGCTGGGCGGCGAGTACCTCGGTGGGCGCGAGCATCGCGGCCTGCTTGCCCGCGTCGAGGACCTGCAGCATCGCCCGCAGGGCGACGATCGTCTTACCGGCGCCGACGTCGCCCTGCACGAGACGGTTCATCGGGTGCTCGCGCGCCAGGTCGGCGGCGATCTCGGCACCGACGGCCTCCTGGCCCTCGGTGAGCGGGAACGGCAGGTCGGCGTCGAACGCGGCGAGCAGGCCACCACCGGTACTCGGGCAGGCCGGGGCGGGGCGGGCGAGAGCGTCGTGGCGGCGCAGCGCGAGCGCCAGCTGCACACCGAGCGCCTCGTCCCAGACCAGGCGGGTACGGGCCGCGTGGATGTCGGCCTCGGACTCCGGGACGTGGATGCGGCGCAGGGCCCGGCCCAGCTCGGGCAGGCGCTCCCGCTGCCGCAGCGCCTCGGGCAGCGGATCGGTCGGGTCGTCGATCTGCTCCAGGGCCAGCCGGACGCTCCGGGCGATCTCCTGCGAGGTGATCTTGGAGCTCGACGGGTAGACGGACAGGAACGGGCGCAGCGAGTCGGTCTCGTCGAGCGCCTCGAACTGCGGGTGGGTCAGCTGCGGCCGCTTGTTGAACGTGCCGACCTTGCCGGAGAAGACCGCGCGCACCCCCGGATGGATGAAGCGGCGGACCTTGTGCGGGCTGAAGAACGTGCAGTCCAGCTGCCCGCCCTTCTCGTCCCGGATCACGACCTGCAGCATCTGCCCGTTGCGCCGGCGCATGTCGCGCAGCGTCGCCTTCTCCACCTGGGCGACGACGGTCGCGTGCTCACCCGGGACCAGCCCGGCGATGTCGGTGAGCCGGCCCCGGTCGACGTAGCGGCGCGGATAGTGGCGCAACAGGTCGCCCACCGTCTCCAGGCCCAGCGGGGCCAGCACGTCCGCGGCCTTCTTCCCGATCGGGCCGGCCAGCCTGCTGTCGGTGTCCCAGTCCACCTACTCCACCCCCAGCACCAGCGGGAAGTCACTCTGCTCACCGCGGTGCACCAGCACGTCGACCTCCGGGTGGGTGCGCCGGAGGTCCTCGGAGAACTGCTCGCCCAGCGCATCGGTGGCGGCCGAGCCGAGCAGCACGGTCACCAGTTCCCCACCAGGAGTGAGCATGCGGTGAGCCAACCACAGGGCACCGACAGCGAGGTCCGGGGCGATCAGCACCACCTCGCCGTCGGAGATGCCGAGGACCTCCCCCGGCCGGCACCGACCGGCCCAGGTGAGCGCCTCGGTGTCGGCGATCTGCAGGCCGCCGGTGCGGGTGCCGGCGGCGGCCTCGGCCATCGCGACGACGTCGTCGGAGGCCCGCCGCCCGGGGTCGTGCACGGCCAGCGCGGCCAGCCCCTGCAGGACCGACGACGACGGGACCACCACGACCTCCACCCCTTCGCCGAGGAGGCGCTCGGCCGCGGTCTCGGCGACCGTGCGGCGGTGCGAGGCGCACGGCAGGACCGCGACGTGCCCGGCGCCGGTGGCGCGGATCGCGGCGAGCACCACGCCGAGCGCCGGGTCCGGATCGGCGACCAGGACGTCCCCGCCGGAGTCCCGGGCCAGCGCCCCCGCACCGCTGCTCTCTATCATCAGCAGGACCGCGCGCTCCCGGGTCCGCACCGCCGGCGGCAGCGCCTCGATCCGGATCGACGCTGGCCGGCCCACGGCCAGCCCCGCCTCGACCGCCGGGCCGGCCTCGGTGGTGTGCACGTGGACCGTGCAGCCGCCCGCACCGTCCCCGGCGACGCCGACGGAGTCGCCGAGCCCGCACAGCCGGGCCCGCAGCCGCTCCAGCGCCTCCACCCCGGGGTCGGCCAGCCAGTAGGTGACCTCGTAGACCGGCTGCGGCACCCGCGGAACCGGACCACCGTCCACGCCGGCGCCCGGCTCTGCCGTCCCGCCCGGCTCTGCCGTCCCGCCCGGCTCTGCCGTCCCGCCCGGCTCTGCCGTCCCGTCCGGCCCGTCGATCCGGGCGGGCGGCGGCGGGCCCGGCGTGCCCCCGGCAGCGGCGACCAGCGCGTCGAGCACGACGACGAGCCCGAGCCCGCCCGCGTCGACCACTCCGGCCCGGACCAGCTCGGGCGGGCGTCCGGCGGCCCGGGCGAGCGCGCCCCGGGCGGCGGTCGCGGCGACCCGGGCGGCCTCGGCGAGCGCCACACCGACCGCGACGGCCTCGCCCGCTTCCCGCACACCCGCTTCCGGTCCGACGCCGGGGCGCTGCGTCCGGGTGGGGTTCTGTCCGGTGCCGGCAGCGCGTTCCGCCCTGCCCGGCGCCGCGGAGGCGACCGCCGCGGCGACGGCCGTGGCAGCGGCCTCCAGCACGGTGAGCGCGGTCCCCGGCCGCGGGGAGGACACCGCACCGGTGGCGAGGGCCGCGGCCCGCCGCAGCGCGCCGGCCAGCAGCTCGCCGGCGCTGCGCGGGTGGACGGCCGGCTGGGGGCCCGCGGCGAGCTCGTCGGCCAGCCCCCGGAACAGCTGCGAGAGGATGAGCCCGGAGTTGCCGCGGGCGCCGCGCACCGCGGCGGCGGCGAGCGCGGCGGCGGCTCGGACCGGACCACCGTCCAGCCTCGCCGACGCCGCCGACCGTATGGTCAGCAGCAGGTTCGATCCGGTGTCGTGGTCGGCGACCGGGAAGACGTTGATCCGGTCGATCTCGGCCCGGCCCGCCGTGAGCCGCTCGGCGGCGGCAGCGATCCAGCGGCGCAGCAGCGCGGGGTCGAACGGCGGAGCCACCCCGCCAGCGTAGGTGCGCCGCGCCGGCGGGCCCGCCGCGGCGGGCCCCCGCGAGGATCGCGGTGAAGGGCTGGCTAGACTGGCAGACCGAGCCCCGGCACGCCCGGGCTTTGTGAACTGTTCACCAACCCTGAGGAGTGTCCGACGTGGCTGCCGTCTGCGACGTCTGTGGCAAGGGTCCGGGCTTCGGCATGTCCGTCTCGCACTCGCACCGCCGCACCCACCGCCGCTGGAACCCCAACATCCAGACCGTGCGGGCCGCGATCAACGGGGGCAACCGCCGCCGTATCAACGCCTGCACCTCGTGCCTGAAGGCCGGGAAGGTCACCCGCGTCTGACGTAGGTGCGCAGCGAGACCCGAACCACCGGAGGCCCGGATCCCACCAGGGACCGGGCCTTCGTCGTGCCCGGGGCCGGTCGCCGTCCGCACCCGCCGGTGACGCTCCCGCCGGTGCGACACTGGCCGGCGTGACGAGCGAGGGCGGCACGGACGGCGACGGTGAGCCCGCCGCGGTTCCCGGAGCGGTCGCGCCACTGTTGCGGATGACCCGGCTGCTGGTCGGGGTCGCGACGGAGGCGGTCGAGCAACTCGACACCGGCGTGTCGCTCCCGCAGTTCCGGCTGCTGCTGGTCCTGTCCGAGCTCGGCCCGATGCCGAGCGCCCGGGCCGCCGACCGGCTGGGGACGGCGCCGTCGTCGGTGACCCGGCTGGCCGACCACCTGGAGGCCGCCGGCTACCTCGTCCGCAGCCGGGAGCGCCCCAACCGCAGTGTCGTGCGTCTGGCACCGACCGCGGCCGGGACCGAGATCGTCGAGCGGGTGCTGCACCGCCGCGCGACCGAGCTCGACCGGTTGCTCGCGGTGCTCGGCCCGCACGAGCAGACCCGGCTGGCACAGCTGGTCACGCGCCTGTGCGACGGAGCGGACGCCGAGCGCGGCGGCCACTGGTCGGTGCTGTAGCAGCACCCGGACTTGCCGACTGCAAGTCTTGTGGTTGGGAAGCGCCGGTGCGGGTACCCGCGCCGCGTCGGCAGTCCCTACACCCGGCCTGCCCGCCGCGGCCCGTGACGACGAGCGGCGCGGACGCCCGGGGATCGGAGCGCTCCGCGATGTCGCGTGACCAGCCCGGGGTCACGGCGGACAGGTGTCCACCGGCCCGGCCGCAGGTGTTGCGGGAGTACGCGCTGCTGGCCGACGGCGAACGCGGCGCGCTGGTCGACCCGCACGGCGAGATCGCCTGGCTGTGCGCACCCCGGTGGGACTCCGACGCGGTGTTCTCGGCGCTGCTCGGCGGCCCCGGGCGCTACCTCGTGCAGCCTGCCGAGGCTTTCGTGTGGGGCGGGTACTACGAGCCCGGGACGCTGATCTGGCGCAACCGCTGGATCGTCGGCGACGACGTGGCCGAGTGCCGGGAGGCCCTGGCATTCCCCGGCGACCCGGGCCGCCTGGTCCTGCTGCGCCGGATCACCGCGGTGACCGCAGACGCACAGGTCAGGGTGGTACTCGGACCGCGGGCCGGGTTCGGTGCCGCCGGGCTGCGCGAGCTGCACCACCGCGAGCTGCACCACGACGAGGGGTGTTGGCACGGACGCGCGGGGCCGCTGCACCTGCGCTGGCAGGGTGGCGGGTCGGCCCGGGTGGCCGAGGACCCCGACGGATGGCCGGTGCTGAGCACCCGGC
Source organism: Pseudonocardia parietis (assembly GCF_017876315.1). Lineage (GTDB taxonomy): Bacteria > Actinomycetota > Actinomycetes > Mycobacteriales > Pseudonocardiaceae > Pseudonocardia > Pseudonocardia parietis. Next base: position 6,169,596 of record NZ_JAGINU010000001.1, read on the forward strand.
TCGACCTGGCCCACGGCGAGTCCCACGATCTCGTCCTCGAGATCGGTGACGGGCCGCTCCCGCACGAGCCGCCGCGTGCGGAGCAGGTGTGGCGGGCGACCGAGGCGGCCTGGGCACGGGCCACCGCACCCCGCGACGCCCGGATGCCCACCTCCGCCGCTCCCCGGGACGCGACCCACGCCGTCGCGGTGCTGCGCGGGTCGACCAGCGCGTCCGGCGGCATGGTCGCGGCCGCGACGACCAGCCTGCCGGAACGGTTCCGGGCCGGCCGCAACTACGACTACCGCTACGTCTGGGTGCGTGACCAGTGCTACGCGGGCCAGGCGGCCGCGGCGGCCGGTGTCGACGAACTGCTCGACGACGCCGTCCGGTTCCTGACCGAGCGGGTGCTCGCCGACGGCGCCGCGCTCGCTCCCGCCTACACCGCGGGCGGCGGCCGGATCCCGGACGAGACCCCGCTCGATCTGCCCGGCTACCCCGGCAGCCGGGTCCGCACCGGTAACCGGGTCAATGCCCAGTTCCAGCTCGACGCGTTCGGCGAGATCCTGCTGCTGCTCGCGGCGGCCGACCGCCGGGGACGGCTCGACGCCGACGGCCGCCGGGCGGCCGAGGTCGCGACGTCGGCGATCGCGCAGCGCTGGAACGAGCCGGACGCCGGGGTGTGGGAGCTCGACGACCGGCGGTGGACGCACAGCAGGCTCCTCTGCGTCGCCGGCCTGCGCGCGATCGCCGCCTGCCCGTCCACCCGGTCCGGGCGCGGTGCCGGACCGGGCGGGCCGGACCTGCTCTCGCTCGCCGACCGGCTGCTCGCCGACACGGCGGCGCACGCCACCCATGCGAGCGGCCGGTGGCAACGGGCACCCGAGGACCCCGGCCTCGACGGCGCGCTGCTGCTGGCCGGGGTGCGCGGCGCGGTGCCCGCCGACGACCCGCGCACCGTCGCCACCGTCGCGGCCTACCTCACCGAGCTGGTCGACGAGGGCTACGCCTACCGGTTCCGGCACGACGAGCGCCCGCTCGACGACGCCGAGGGCGCCTTCCTGCTGTGCAACTTCCTGGTCGCGCTGGCCGCCGACCAGCAGGGCGACCGCGTCACCGCCGCCCGGTTCTTCGACCGTGGCCGCTCCGCCGCCGGGCCACCAGGCCTGTTCTCCGAGGAGTTCGACGTGGGGCAGCGCCAGCTGCGCGGCAACCTGCCGCAGGCGTTCGTGCACGCGCTGCTGCTCGAGGCCGCCGTCCGGTTGGACCTCGACCCGCCGGGTACGGCCCGATGACCGGCGCCCGACGACGACCGAGAAGGAGGAACACATGGCACCGACCGTCGTGGTGACCGGTGCGAGCGCCGGAATCGGCCGTGCCGTCGCGCGCGGCTTCGCCCGGCGCGGGGCGAACGTGGCGCTGCTCGCACGCGGTGCGGCCGGGCTCGACGGCGCGGCGCGGGACGTGGAGCGGGCCGGTGGGCAGGCGCTGCCGATACCCGTCGACGTGGCCGACGCCGGAGCCGTCGACGCCGCCGCCACCACGGCGGAACGGACGTTCGGCCCGATCGACGTGTGGGTCAACACCGCGTTCGTCTCGGTGTTCGCGCCGTTCGACCAGATCGCGCCGGCGGAGTTCCGCCGGGTCACCGAGGTCACCTACCTGGGGTTCGTGCACGGGACCCGGGCGGCCCTGGACCGGATGCGGCCCCGCGACGCCGGGGTGATCGTCCAGGTCGGCTCCGCGCTCGGCGTCCGCTCGGTCCCCCTGCAGTCCGCCTACTGCGGGGCCAAGCACGCGATCAACGGGTTCACCTCGTCGCTGCAGGTCGAGCTGCGCCACGACCGGAGCAGGGTCGCCGTGACCCTGGTGCAGATGCCGGCGGTGAACACTCCCCAGTTCTCCTGGGTGCGGGCCCGGCTGCCCTACCGTCCCCAGCCGGTACCACCGATCTACCAGCCGGAGGTGGCCGCGGACGCGGTGCTCTACGCCGCCGACCACCCGCGCCGCAAGCTGTACCGGGTCGGCTCCAGCACCGTCGCGACCACGCTCGGCGAGAAGCTCGCCTCGCCGCTGCTGGACCGCTACCTCGCCCGCACCGGCTACGCGTCCCAGCAGACCGACCGGCCGCTGGACCCCGCGCGGCGGGACAACCTGTGGACGCCGGTGGACGACGCCGCCGACGGAGACGGCACGGGCGGTGGCGACCACGGCGCGCACGGTGCCTTCGACGCGTGGTCCCGTACCCGTGACCCGCAGCTGTGGTGCTCCCGGCACCGCGGGCTCGTCACGGCGGGCCTGGCGGGTCTGGCGGGCACGGCCGTGCTCGCCGCCGGGCTGCGGCCGCCCGTACGCCCGTTACGCACCCGCCCCGCCCGGCCGATCCGGTGCCCGCGGTGACTCCGGTGGGCCCCGGCGCTCCGCAGCCGGGCGGCGAGGCTCCGGCGCGGGGAGACCACCGGACCGGCCTCACGCTCGTCGTACCGGAGAGGGCGGGTCACGGACAGCTGGCGGCCGAGCTGCGGGCGCGCGTCGGCAGGGAGGTCCGCTTCGACGTGACCGCCCGCGGTGCCTACTCCACCGACGGCTCGAACTACCGGCAGGTGCCGATCGCGGTGGTGGTCCCCCGCACCGTGGCCGACGGCGCCGAGGCCCTGGCGGTGTGCCGCGAGCACGACGTCCCCGTCCTGTCCCGCGGCGGCGGTACCAGTCTCGGCGGGCAGGGCACGAACACCGCCGTGGTGATCGACTGGACCGCGCACTGCAACCGGCTCGTGTCGGTGGACCCGGACGCGCGGACCTGCGTCGTCGAGCCCGGGATCGTGCTCGACGACCTCAACGCGCAGCTCGCCCGGTACGGCCTGCAGTTCGGTCCGCGCCCGGCCACGCACAGCCACTGCGCGCTGGGAGGCATGATCGGCAACAACTCGTGCGGTTCCACCGCGCAGCGCTACGGCAAGACCGTCGACAACGTCCGCCGGCTGGAGATCGCGACCTACGGCGGGCTGCGCTGCTGGGTCGGACCGACCGCCGGCGAGGAACTCGAGACGATCACCTCGGGGGCGGGCGAGCGCGCCCAGCTCTACCGCGGCCTGCGGCACCTGGGCGACCGCTACGGCGAGCTGGTCCGCGACCGGTACCCGGACATCCCGCGCCGCGTGTCCGGCTACAACCTCGACGCCCTGCTGCCCGATCAGGGCTTCGACGTCGCCCGTCTGCTGGTCGGGTCCGAGGGGACGCTGGCCACCGTCCTGCACGCCGAGCTGGACCTCGTTCCCACGCTGCCCTGCACCAGCATGCTCGTGCTGGGCTTCGACGACATCATCGCCGCCGCCGACGCGGTACCCGCGGTGCTGGACGGCTGCCCGGACACCCCGCTGCAGGTCGAGGCGCTGGACCACCGGCTCGTCGAGATCATGGAACACCTCGGCAGCCACCTGGACTCGATCCGGGCACTGCCCGGCGGGCAGGCGTGGCTGATGATCCAGTTCGGCGCCGAGAGCCAGGACGAGTGCGACGCGCACGCGCACGCCCTGCTCGACGCGCTCGGCAAGCACACCGAGGACGACGACGTCGCGCTCACCGACGACCCCGCCCGGACGGCGAAGATGATGGCCGCCCGTGAGGCCGGTCTGGGGGTCACCGCGCGTGCCCCGCTGATGCACGACACCTGGGAGGGCTGGGAGGACTCCGCCGTACCCCCGGAACGGCTCGGCGACTACCTGCGGGCGCTGCGCGACCTGTTCGCGGAGTTCGGCCTCGGGGCGCCGTCGCTCTACGGCCACTTCGGGCACGGCTGCGTGCACACCCGCATCCCGTTCCGGCTGGAGAGCGCCGGCGGGGTCACCGACTTCCGGCGGTTCCTGGAACGGGCGGCGGACCTGGTCGTGTCGTTCGGGGGCTCGCTGTCCGGCGAGCACGGTGACGGGCAGGCCCGGGGCGAGCTGCTGGAGCGGATGTTCGGCCCGGAGCTGGTGGCCGGGTTCGGCGAGCTCAAGGCCCTGTTCGACCCGGCCAACCGGATGAACCCGGGCAAGGTGGTCGACCCGTACCGGGTCGACGAGAACCTGCGGCTCGGCGCCGGCTGGCGCCCCACGCCGTACGCGACCGGGTTCGGTTATCCGGATGACGGCGGCAGCTTCACCTCCGCGGTGATGCGCTGCGTCGGGATCGGCGAGTGCCGGCGCAGCAGCCCGCAGGGCGGTGTGATGTGCCCCTCCTACCAGGTCACCCGCTCCGAGGAGCACTCCACCCGCGGCCGGGCGCGGCTGCTGTTCGAGATGCTCGAGGGGCATCCGGACTCGGCGGTGACCGACGGGTTCCGGTCCGGCGCGGTCCGGGACGCCCTGGACCTGTGCCTGGCCTGCAAGGGGTGCAAGTCCGACTGCCCGGTCGGCGTGGACATGGCCACCTACAAGGCCGAGTTCCTCTCGCAGCACTACCGGCACCGGGTCCGCCCGGCCGCGCACTACTCGATGGGCTGGCTCCCGCTGTGGGCGCGCCTGGCCCGGCTCGCACCGGGCCCGGCCGACGCCGCGCTGCACGCGCCCGTCCTGGCCCGGCTCGGGAAGCGCCTGGTCGGGATCGCCCCGGAACGTGTAGCCCCCCACTTCGCCGGGCAGACGCTGCAGGAGTGGTGGGCCACCCGCGACCGGCCCGCCGCCGACCCCCGCGACCCCCGGACGGTGGTGCTGTGGCCCGACACCTTCACCAACCACTTCGACCCGCACGTCGGGCGGGCCGCGGTCGAGGTGCTCGAGGCGGCCGGGTTCACCGTCCACGTCCCGGCCGAGCCACTGTGCTGCGGCCTGACCTGGATCTCCACCGGGCAGCTGGGGATCGCGAAGCGGGTGCTGGGGCGCACCGTGGCCGCGCTGCGCCCGTGGATCGAGGCCGGCACCCTCGTCGTCGGGCTGGAACCCTCGTGCACCGCGGTGTTCCGCGCCGACGCGCCGGAGCTGCTGCCTGGCGACACCGACGTGCAGCGCCTCGCCGGGCGGTTCGCCACCCTGTCCGAGGCGCTGCTCGGGCACGCCCCGCACGGCTGGACACCGCCGCGGCTCGACCGGGCCGCGATCGTCCAGACCCACTGCCACCAGCACGCGATCACCGGGTCGGACCCGGACACCGAGTTGATGCGCCGGGCCGGGATCGACGCCGAGCGGCTCGACTCCGGCTGTTGCGGGCTGGCCGGGAACTTCGGCTTCGAGGCCGGCCACTACGACGTGTCGATGGCCTGTGCCGAGCAGGCCCTGCTGCCGGCGGTGCGCGACGCCGCCCCGGAGACCCTCGTGCTGGCCGACGGGTTCAGCTGCCGCACCCAGATCGCCCACGGCGCCCCGGGCAGGCGGGCGATCCATCTCGCCGAGGCCCTCCGGGCACCCGTTTCGAGCACCGACAGCACCAACGCTCAGAAGGAGTAGGCATGGCACCGAACGTTGCGGACTACCTGCTGCGGCGACTGCGCGAGTGGGACGTCGAGCACGTGTTCAGCTACGCCGGCGACGGCATCAACGGCCTGGTCGCGGCCTGGGGGCGGGCCGGCGACGACGCCCCGCGGTTCGTGCAGTCCCGGCACGAGGAGCTGGCCGCGTTCGAGGCGGTCGGCTACGCCAAGCTCTCCGGGAAGGTGGGCGTGTGCGCGGCCACCTCCGGCCCCGGCGCGATCCACCTGCTCAACGGCCTCTACGACGCCAAGCTCGACCACGTGCCCATGGTCGCGATCGTCGGCCAGACCACCCGGTTCGCGATGGGTGGCTCCATGCAGCAGGAGGTCGACCTGCACTCGCTGTACAAGGACGTCGCCGCCGACTACGTGCAGACCGCGATGGTCCCCGAGCAGCTGCCGAACCTGATCGACCGGGCGATGCGCGTCGCGATGTCCCGGCGCACGGTCACCGCGATCATCATCCCGTCCGACCTGCAGGAGGCCGAGTACTCCCCGCCCACGCACGACTTCAAGATGATCCCGTCCAGCCTGGGGCTCTCGCCCGGGCGGCCCGTCCCGGAGGCGACCGACCTGCGCCGGGCCGCGGACGTGCTCAACGCCGGCAGCAAGGTCGCGATGATGATCGGGCAGGGTGCCCGGGGTGCCGTCGACGAGGTCACCGAGGTCGCCGACGTGCTCGGCGCCGGGGTCAGCAAGGCGCTGCTCGGCAAGGACGTGCTACCCGACGACCTGCCGTACGTCACAGGCTCGAACGGGCTGCTGGGCACCCGGCCGTCGTACGAGCTCATGCGCGACTGCGACACCCTGCTCATGATCGGCTCCAGCTTCCCGTACAGCCAGTTCCTCCCGGAGTACGACCAGGCCAGGGCCGTCCAGATCGACATCGACCCCACCATGATCGGGTTGCGCTACCCGTTCGAGGTGAACCTCCACGGCGACGCCGGTGCCACCCTGCGCGCCCTGCTGCCGATGCTGGAGCGCAAGACGGACCGGTCCTGGCGCACGACCGTCGAGTCCACCGTCTCCCGCTGGTGGGACGTCCTCGAGCGGCGCGCCGGGGTCACCGCCGACCCGATCAACCCGGAGCGGGTGTTCCACGAGCTGTCGCCGCTGCTCCCGGACGACGCCGTGCTCACCTCGGACTCCGGCTCCGCGGCCAACTGGTACGCGCGGCACCTGCGGATCCGCCGCGGGATGCGGGCCACGCTGTCCGGGACCCTGGCGACGATGGGCCCGGGACTGCCGTACGCGACCGGTGCCAAGTTCGCCCACCCCGATCGGCCGGTGTTCGCCCTGGTCGGCGACGGCGCGATGCAGATGAACGGGATCAACGAGCTGATCACGATCGCGCACTACCACCGGGAGTGGTCGGACCCGAGGGTGATCGTCGGGGTGCTCAACAACCGGGATCTCAACCAGGTGACCTGGGAGCTGCGGGCGATGGCAGGCTCTCCGGACGTGCCGTTCGCCCAGCACATCCCCGACTTCCCCTACGCCGGCTTCGCCGAGAGCATCGGCCTGACCGGGATCAAGGTCACCGAGCCGGGCGAGATCGAGGGCGCCTGGCAGCGGGCGATCGCCGCCGACCGCCCGTGCGTGGTCGAGTTCGTCACCGACGCCGCGGTGCCACCGATCCCGCCGCACGCCAGCCTGGACCAGATGGAGAGCACCGCCGAGGCACTGCTGCGCGGCGATCCCGAGGCGTGGGACGTCCTCAAGACCGGCGTGAAGTCCAAGGTGCAGGACATCCTGCCCGGCCGATGAGTACCGGCGGCGACGCCGTCCCGGTCGAGCGGGTGGAGGCGGCGGCCTACACGATCCCGACCGATGCGCCCGAGAGCGACGGCACGCTGGCCTGGGACTCGACCACGCTGGTCCTGGTGCGGGTGCACGCGGGCGGGCGGACCGGGCTCGGCTACACCTACGCCGGCCCGCCCGCCGTCGCGGTGGTGCACGACCACCTCGCCGGCGCGGTGACCGGCGCCGACGCCCGCACCCCGCCCGCGTCCTGGGACGCGATGGCGCGGGCGGTCCGCAACCTCGGCAAGCCCGGCCTCGTGGCCGAGGCGATCTCGGCGGTCGACATCGCGTTGTGGGACCTGCACGCCCGGCTGGCCGACCTGCCGCTGGTGCTCGCCCTCGGCGCCCTCCGCGCGGAGACGCCGATCTACGGCAGCGGCGGTTTCACCTCCTACACCGAGGCCGAGCTGAGCCACCGGCTCGCCGACTGGGTCGAGGGCGGCATCGGCCGGGTCAAGATGAAGGTCGGGCGCGACCCGGCCGCGGACCCGCGCCGGGTGCGAGCCGCTCGCGCCGCCGTCGGCGAGGACACCGGGCTCTACGTCGACGCCAACGGCGCCTACACCCGCAAGCAGGCCCTGGACCGGGCGTTCCGGTTCGCCGAGCAGGGGGTGAGCTGGCTGGAGGAACCCGTCAGCTCCGACGACACCGCGGGCCTGCGGCTGCTGCGCGACCGCGGACCGGCCGGGATGGACGTCGCCGCCGGCGAGTACGGCTACCACCTGCCCGACTTCCGCGCGCTGCTCGACGCCGGCGCCGTCGACTGCCTGCAGGCCGATGTCACCCGGGCTCTCGGGATCAGCGGCGTGCTGCGTGCCGCGGCGCTGTGCGACGCCCACCAGATCGACCTGTCACTGCACTGCGCACCTCAGGTGAGCGCGCACGTCGGGACGGCGGTCTGGCACCTGCGGCACCTCGAGTACTTCCACGACCACGTCCGGGTCGAGCGGATCGCCTTCGACGGCGTCCTCGAGCCCCGGCCGGGCGGCACGCTGCGACCGGACCGCGGGCGGTCGGGCCTCGGGCTCGAGGTGCGCGAGGCGGACCTGGAGCGGTTCCGCGTCACCTGATCCGCTACCCGATGACGGCCTTCCACCAGCCCCTGCGGGAACCGCGAACGGTCAGCGACCCCATCCCCACCTTGCCGTGCACCACGAGGTGCGGCCCGGAGCCGCCGGGCGTCGCGGGGACCTTCGTCTTCACCTCGCCCCAGGAGCCGTGCACGCCGTCGACGTCGGCGCTGCCGCCCTCGGGCAGCACCAGCACGATCTCGCCCATCCCGGTGGACACCTCGATGTCGATCCGGGGCGGCAGCTGCCGTACCTCGGAGAGATCGAGGTGGATGGTGCCCATGCTCGTCGTGAGCTGCAGGGCCGCGGGCACCTGCCAGTCCCCGGTGCGCTTGACGGTGCCGGCGCCGGTCCGCAGCTGCACGCGACCGGACTCCTCGGTGCGGCGGGCCGGCACACCGGCACCGGCACCCGCGACGGACGGCGGCAGGCCACCGGGCAGGTCCGCCAGCGGCGGGCGGAGCTCGGCCGCCGTGCGCGCGGCGTAGACGACGCCGAGCCGTTCCTCCAGTTCCACGAGCGTGATCCGGCCCTCGCCGAGTGCGTCGTGCAACCGCTTCGCCGCGGCCTCGCGGTCGGCGTCGGAGATGCGTATCGAGTCCGGATCGCTCACGTCGACCAGCCTAATGCCCCGGTTCAGGGGAGCTTCCAGTCGACGGGGTCGCCGCCGATCTCCTCCAGCAGATCGTTGGCCCGGCTGAACGGCCGCGACCCGAAGAAGCCACGCTCGGCCGACATCGGGGACGGGTGCGCCGACTCGACCAGCGGCACGTCCTCCAGCAGCGGGACCAGGTTGCGGGCGTCGCGGCCCCAGAGGATCGCCACCATCGGCTCGGCGTCCCGGGCCACCAGCGCCCGGATGGCCTGCTCGGTGACCTCCTCCCACCCCTTGTTGCGGTGCGAGGCCGGCTCGCCGGGGGCGACGGTGAGGCACCGGTTGAGCAGGAGCACGCCCTGCTCGGTCCACGGCGTCAGGTCCCCGGACGACGGCGCCGGGTGCCCGAGGTCCTCGCAGTACTCCCGGTAGATGTTCTGCAGCGAGCGCGGCAGCGGCCGGGTCTCCGGTGCGACCGAGAACGACAGCCCGACGGCGTGCCCCGGCGTGGGGTACGGATCCTGGCCGACGATCAGCACTCTGACCTGCTCGAACGGCTGCTGGAACGCCCGCAGCACGTTCGCGCCCGCCGGCAGGTAGCGGCGGTCGGCGGCGAGCTCGGCCCGCAGGAACTCCCCCATCCGGGCCACGGTGTCGGCGACCGGCTCGAGGGCCTCCGCCCAGCCGGCCTCGACGACCTCGTGCAGTGGCTTGGCCATCAGACCTCCAGCTTCCGCAGCTGCTCGCGGAACCGGCGCCCGCGGTCGACGTAGGACTCCACCGCGCCCCGCCAGTTGTCGGCGGGCACCTCGTAGCCCTCGCGGACACGGGCGGGAATGCCGAGCGCCATCCGGTACGGCGGGATCTCGGCGCGCGGCGAGACGACGGCGCCGGCGGCGACGACGCACCCCTCCCCGACGCGGGAACCGTTCAGCACCACCGAGCCCGACGAGATCAGCGCCCGGTCACCGATGGTGGACGCCTCGATGTGCACGTTGTGCCCGACCGTCACCTCGTCACCGATGACCGTCGGCTCGCGCAGCGTGGTGTGGATGATCGAACCGTCCTGGATGCTGGTGCGGGCGCCGATCTCGATCCGGCCGTCGTCGCCGCGCAGCACCGCGGTCGGCCAGACCGTCGACTCCGGCCCCAGCGTCACGTTGCCGATCACCACGGCGTCCGGGTGGACGTAGGCGGTCGGATGGATCTCCGGTTCGGCGTCACCGAGCGCATACACAGGCACACCGGGAGGGTACGAGCGCCCCGTGCACGGCAACGCCCGGCCCCCGCCCCACCGTCACCGGTCGGCGAGGCCGTCCGTCCCGCGGGAGGGCGCCCCGTCCCCGGACCCGGCCTCGCCGTCACCGTCGGGCGAACCGGCGGACTCACCGGTGGGGCCTCCGGGCGCGGCGGGCCGCCACGTCCGGACGGCCCGGGCGTCGGCGTCCATCCGGTCCGCCAGGTCGTCGACGACCAGCGAGTCCCGGTCGATCGCGCCGCTGCGGTACGCGGAGCGGCCGACGACCTGGGAGATCACCGGGGCGGTCAGCACCTGGAACAGCACCACGAGCGCCAGGGTGGAGGAGTTCTCGAAGTCCAGCCGGATCGCGGCCGCGATCAGGATCAGCAACAGGCCCAGCGTCTGCGGCTTGGTCGTCGCCTGCAGCCGCGCCGGCAGGTCCGGCAGCCGGACCAGGCCGAGCGCCCCGAGCAGGCAGGACGTCGCCCCGATCAGCATCAGTGCGGCGGAGACCACATCGGAGATCGGCATCAGCGGTGCCGCTCCCCTCGTTCGACGAGCCGGGCCGCCGTGGCCGTGCCGACCAGCGCGATCAGCGCGACGGCCGCCAGCAGCGGGACGTTGGACCCGTCCACGTAGTAGGCGGCGTACACCGCCGCGGCCGCCACGATCAGCACCATGAACACGTCCAGTGCCGCGATCCGATCCAGTGTCGTCGGCCCCTGCAGCAGCCGCCACAGGGCGAGCAGCCCCGCCGTGGTCAGCATGGCCAGGACCAGTGCGTAGACGACGATCACTGCGGTCCCCTCCCCGTCTCCCGGCCCTCGGCGACGGCCACGACGGCCTCCCGGCAGCGCCGGACGTCCTCGTCGCTGCCCATCGCGTCGATCACCCGCATCTGCAGGTTCATCAGCTGCCCGCGCACCCGCTCGACCGCTCCCACGGGATGCAGGCCCAGGCAGTACACGTACCAGCGGCGCCGGCGCCGGTCGATCTGCAGGACGTAGCTGCCCGGGGTCAGCGCGCACCCCGCCACGATGGTCGTCACCGCGCGGTCCGAGTCCGTGCACAGCGGCAGACCGATGATCCCGGCCTTCGCCCGGCGACCGCGCAGCAGCGTCACGAGGCTGACCCGGACACCGGAGGCGGCGAGGTCGACGGCCAGGTAGACCAGCAGGCGCAGTGCTTTCAGCGGCCGGAACGGCAGCCGCTCCGGTAGCAGCGGCAGCGGGAACAGCATCGTCACGAGCAGTCCGATGATCAGTCCGCCGACGATCGCCGTCGGGGCGAGGCTGCCCCACAGCAGCACCCACACGACGGCCAGGGCCAGCACCTGCGGGAAGCGGCGCCACCACAGGGCGGCGCCGCTCGGCGCCTCGGTCGGCGCGACCGGTTGCGGCGCCGGAGCCGGCGCCGGGGTGGCTTCCTCGTCGCCGGTCTCCGCGACCGACATCTCCCGGTCGCGCTGCCCCTCCGGGGTGATCGCCTGCTCGGCGTCCTCGCCGGCGGGGCCGGCGTCCGCGGTCGCCGCCTCCGGCTCCGTGTCCTTCTCCGTCTCCGGGGCCGTCGTGTTCCGGGCGGTGCCGTGGCCGGGGCCGTTCTCGCTCACCGGGTCGTCCCTTCCGCGTCGTCGCCGCCCGGCACGGTCCCCGCAGCGGTCGCGCCGGGCGCGTCCGGTACCGCGGCGACCGGCACCGGCCCGGGGCCGCCGGGTGCCGCGTCCGGCCCGAGCACCGCGCTGCGGTAGCTGTCGCGGGTGTGCAGGTCCTCGCCGGCGCGGGCGGTGATCGCCGACAGCGGCCCGGCGAACAGTGCGATGACGATGCTGACCACGACCAGCGACGAGGCGCCGACGTACATGCCACGCGCGGTGCGGGCGGTACCGACGACCAGCTCGTCGTTGGGATCGTTGTCGACCAACGGCTCCTTGGGGGTTCCCCAGAACACCCGGACCCACACGCGGGCCACCGCGTACAGCGTGAGCAGGCTGGCCAGTACCACGAACGCCGCGACGATCTCCGCGGCGGGCGTCGCGCCCGCACCCGCCCGCAGCAGGGCGAGCTTCGCGACGAAGCCCGACGTCGGCGGCAGCCCGGAGAGCGTGATCGCGGGGATCGCGAACAGCACCGCCAGGTGCGGAGCGGTCTGCGCGAGCCCGCCCATCTGGGCGATCGACACCGTCCCGGTCCGCCGGGTGATCAGACCGCTGACCAGGAACAGCGTGGCCTGCACGGTGATGTGGTGGACGATGTACAGCGCGGTACCGGCGATCCCGGACGGCGTGTAGACCGCCAGCCCGAACAGCATGAACCCGATGTGGCTGACCAGCAGGAACGACAGCAACCGGTTGAGGTCGTCCTGCGCGACGGCGCCGAGCGCGCCGACCACCATGGTGACCGCGGCGATCACCAGCAACAGCGTCGAGGGCTGGTCCTGCGGGAAGACCAGGGTCTGGGTGCGCAGCAGCGCGTAGATCCCGACCTTGGTCAGCAGGCCGGCGAACAGCGCGGTGACCGGCGCGGGGGCGTTCGGGTAGCTGTCGGGCAGCCAGAAGTGCAGCGGCACGATCGCCGCTTTGATGCCGAACACCACCACCAGCAGCAGCGCGAGCACCGTCTTCAGCCCGTCGGGCAGCAACTCGGCCCGGCCCGCGAGATCGGCCAGGTTGACCGTGCCGGTCGCCGCGTAGACCAGCGCGACCGCGGTCAGGAACAGCAGCGACGACATCAGCGACACGATCACGTACGTCATGCCGGACCGGATCCGGGACGCCGAGGTCCGCCGCGTGATCAGCACGTAGCTGGACGCCAGCATGATCTCGAACGCGACGAAGAGGGTGAACAGGTCGCCGGTGAGGTAGGCCAGCGAGACACCGGTGGAGAGCAGCAGGAAGATCGGGTGGAACGTCGTGCTGGCGGTCTCCCGGCCGTAGTCGGAGATCCGCTGGTCGATCGCGTACACCAGCACCGCGAGCGTGACCAGCGCCGAGATCAGCAGCAGCAGCGCCGACATGCGGTCGGCGACCAGCACGATGCCCATCGGCGCCGACCATCCGCCGAGCTCGGCGACGACCGGCCCGTAGCGGTCCGCGGCCACCAGCAGCACGCCGCCGACCACGCAGACCAGGGCCAGCGTCACGACGCCGATGACCCGCTGCAGCGAGGCCCGGCGGCTGACGATGACGCTGACGGCCGCACCGAGCATGGGCAGCAGCACCGGCAGCGTCACGAACGCCTGGAGCAGGGTCACCGGCGCCCCTCCTCGAGCTCGTGCGAGTCGGCGGTGTCCTCGGGCCCGGCCTCGGTCTCCTCCGCGGTGCCCTCCTCCATGGCCCCGTCCGGCTTGCGCCGGGCGGCGATACGGCGGTCCTCGACGTCGTCCTGGACCTCGTCGTGCCCGACGAGCACCCAGGACCGGTAGCCCAGTGCCAGCAGGTAGGTGGTCAGCGCGAAGGTGATCACGATGGCGGTCAGCGCGAGCGCCTGGGGCAGCGGGTCGCTGATCTCCTCGGGCCTGACGGCGTCCAGCACGGGGGCGCGGGCCGGTGGGCCACCGGCCATCTGCAACAGCAGGTTCGCGCCGTGCCCGAGCACCACGATGCCGATCAGGATCCGCATCAGCGAGCGCTGCATGAGCAGGTAGAAGCCCACGGAGTAGAGCACGGCGAGCACAAGCGCCATGCTCAGATTGATCGTCGTGTTCACCGGCGCTCACCGCCGGTGCTCGCGCCCGGGGGACCCTCGCCGGCCTCGCGGGCGTCGCGGGCGATCCCCGAGCCCAGCGAGCGCAACAGGTCCAGCACCACGCCGATGATCAGCAGGTAGACGCCGACGTCGATGAGCAGGCTGGTGACGATGTCGAGGTAGCCGAAGTCGCCGAACGAGATCCGCCACTTCGTGCTGGACAGCACCGCCTCGCCCCACAGCACCGGCGCCAGCCCGGTGAGGACGGCGATGATCAGGCCGGCGCCGACCAGCACCGGTGGCCGGATCCCGAACCGCGAGGCGAGGATGTTGTCGTCGCCGCCCGCGATGTGCCGCAGCACGAACGCCAGGCCGGCGACCAGACCCCCGGAGAACCCGCCGCCCGGGCCGTAGTGGCCCTCGAACAGCAGGAACACCGAGAAGACCAGCACGGTCGGGAACAGCAGGCGGGCCGCCGCCTCGAGCACCAGGGTGCGCTCGCGGGTGTCCGGGCAGGCACCGGGCAGCATCCACCGGCCGCTGGGCTGGTCCCAGCGGGACCAGGAGGTGTCGTCGGAGGGCGACGGGGACGCCGGTTCCGCCGGAGCCTCCCTCGGCGCCGTCATCGCAGCACCTCCTGCTCGCGCTGGGGGGACTCGGTGCCGCTGGTCACGCCCGGGCTGCCCTTCCTCTTGTCGTAGCGGGTGGCGAGCACGAGGCTCGCCGTCCCGGCGGCGCAGATCAGCAGGACGGTGATCTCGCCGATGGTGTCCAGGGCCCGGAAGTCGACCAGAATCGCGCTGATGAGGTTCGTGGCACCGGCCTCGGGCGCGTTCGCGATGAACGCGTCGGTGGTCGCGGGCGGCAGCACCCGGGCTCCGGAGAGCACCACGGCCATCCCGGCGACGAGCACACCACCGACGCCTGCCGCGAGGGCCTTGGGCGTCCGCACCCGGTGCTCGGAGTCCGGTTCTGCGAAGTGCGCGGGCAGCCGCCGCAGCACGAAGACGAACGCGACCAGGGTGAGCGTCTCGACCAGGAACTGGGCGAGCGCCAGATCCGGGGCGCCGTCGATGATGAACAGCCCGCCGATCCCGTAACCGACCGCGCCGACCAGCAGCACCGCGGTGAAGCGGCGACGGGCCCGGCACAGCGCGATCGCGGCGATGCACACCATCAGGCCCACCGGGACCTGCATGATCGAGTGGTAGGCGACCTGGTCGTGCGGCACCGACGCGGAGAGCGCCAGCACCGGGCCGGGCAGCGCGATCAGCACGAACAGGATGCAGCCCAGGTACACCGGCAGTGAACCGATCTGCAGCCGGCCGGTGACGACGATCGCGGTCCGTTCCACGCCGGTCACGATCGCCTCGTAGCCCCGCTGGGCGGACAGGCCCGGCACCTTGGCGTGCTCGGTCGCGGAGCCTCCGTAGCGGTGCAGCAGCAGACCACCGACGACGGCGACCGCCGACAACAGCAGCGCGAGGCCGACGCCGTGCCACAGCGCGAGCTCGTACTGGGCGGCGTAGGGGTCGCCGAGCGCGGGCAGCGGGCGGGCGTAGGCCTGCGCCAGCTCCTGCACCAGCGGCGCGGCGAACCCGGCGCCGAGACCGGTCAGCGCGCACAGCCAGGCCGGGCCGGACAGTCCCAGCGGCACCGGGTCGCCCCCGGTGGGGTGCCTGCCCTTGGTCGAGAACGCGCCCCACAGGAACCGGGCGGTGTAGGCGGCCGTGAGCAGTGACCCGACGACCAGCCCGGCCAGCACCATCGTGCCGCGGACCCCGCCCTCGAGCAGGAACGCCTCGTAGGCGGCCTCCTTGCCGACGAAGCCGAGCATCGGCGGCAGCCCCGCCATCGACAGTGCCGCGAGCGTCGACAGCACGGCCAGCCCGCGCCGGCGACGGCCGAGCCCGCAGAGCTCCCGCAGGTCACGCGTGCCACAGGTCTTGTCGATGGCGCCGACCACCATGAACAGCGGGGCCTTGAACAGACCGTGCGCGAGCAGCATCGCGATCCCGGCCAGCGCCGCCACCCGGGACCCGGCTCCGAAGAGCACCATCAGGAAGCCGAGCTGGCTGACCGTGCCGAACGCGAGCAGCCGCTTGAGGTCGGTCTGACGCAGCGCCCGCCAGCCGCCGAGCAGCATCGTCACCAGGCCCAGCACCATGACCGGGCCCCACCACACCGTGTACGCCGAGAACGCGGGCCCGAGCCGGGCCACCAGCACCACGCCGGCCTTCACCATGGACGCGGCGTGCAGGTAGGCCGAGATCGGCGTCGGGGCCGCCATCGCGTACGGCAGCCACGGGTGGAACGGCACCTGCGCGGACTTGGTGAGCGCGCCCACCAGGATCAGCACCAGCGCGAAGGTCAGCGCGACCGGCTGGTCCGGGGCGAGCGTGCCCGCGTTCGCCGCGGCCGTGATGGCCGGGATCGAGTAGGTCCCCGCCAGCTCACCGAGCAGCACGATACCCAGCAGCATCGCCAGCCCGCCGAACACGGTGACCAGCAGCGCCTGGACCGCGGCCCGCCGGTTCTCCCGGTACTGGCCGCCCTGGCCCACGAGCAGGAACGACGCCAGCGACGTCAGCTCCCAGAACACGTACAGCGTGAGCAGGTCGTCGGCCAGGACCAGGCCGAGCATCAGCCCGGCGAAGGTGACCAGCAGCGCCGCGGACCGGGCGGCGTCCTTCGACCGCGGGCCGAAGTACCAGGCCGCGTAGACCATGATCAGCGCCCCGACCCCGGACACGAGGACGATCATGGCCAGCGCCAGCGCGTCCAGCCGCAGGCTCAGCGAGAGCCCGAGCTCCGGGGCCCACTCGATGCGGTCGGTGACACCGGTGCCGAGCGCCGCGGGCGCCTGCGACATCGCCCACACCAGGGTCGCGCCCAGCAGTGCGGCGCCTGCGCCGAACGCCAGCCGCCGGTTGTACCGGGCGAGTGCGGGCAGGCACAGCGCCAGGACGAGATGGGCGGCCACGACGGCGAGCACCGGCACCTCCTGGTTCAGGAATCGTACGGACGGGCTGGTCACTCGCGTCACGGTCCGACCGGGGAGCCGCACAGGCATGGCACGAGCCGTTCGCCGGGCGGGGACACGACGACGACGCCGGGGTCATCCTATCGGCGCAACAGGACGTTTCGCCCGCCACCGTACCGGGGCTCACCTCACCAGGGGCTTGCCGAAACACCGGGAGCGATGATCGTCCCGGTACGGGCCGAACCTCCCGATCACGTGGTATCCGCCGGACCGGTAGAGGGCTATCGCCTCGGGCTGCGCGGTCCCGGTCTCGAGCACGCCCCCATCATCGGCCCCGCCATGCTCAGGCCACGGCGGTCTCCCGCTCCACCGCCACCGACCGCCGGGCCCGGGCGATGCGGTGCGCCCCGCCCCAGACCAGCCCGAGACAGGCCGCCTGGACCACGGCGACGACGAGCAGCAGCACCGGGTACCCGGCGATCGGGGTCAGCGCGGAGAGCAGCATCGGCAGCATGAACCCGACGTAGGTGAGCGAGTAGAAGACCGCGGTCAGCCCGGCCAGTTGCTCGGGCGGCGCGATGCGCTGCACCTCCTGCAACCCGGACAGCAGCACGAACCCGTACCCGGCGCCCAGCAGCACCGCGGCACCGAACGCGAGCGGTACCGAGGCGGTCGCGGCGACCCCGGTGGTCACCAGCGTTCCCGCGATGACCAGGCCGACGCCGATCCGTGAGGTCGCGTGCAGCGAGCGCCGGTCGATCACCTTCGCGACCGACTGCGCGGCGAACCCGACGGCCAGGCTCACCACGGTGATCCCGGTCGCCACCACCATGCCCCGGTCCCCGGTCGACGGGGCGATCAGCGCGGGCTGGACCGCATAGGACAGCGCGGCCGCTCCGAACACCCAGGGCGCGGCGGGCAGCACCAGCCACAGGAAGCGCGGGTGCGCGGCGGTGGGGACCCGCAGGTCCCGCCACAGCGACCGGGACGGGTCCGCCGGCGCCGTCTCGGCGCCGCGGCGCAGGCCCCACACGATCGGGATCATGAGCAGCACGTGCACCAGGTAGGGCAGCTCCATCGGCATCGGGCCGTACTGGGCGAGCGGGCCGCCGACCAGCGGTCCCACGCCGAACCCGAGGGTGAGCGCGAGCGCCGCGCGGCGGGCGCCGCTGCCGGCGGTGTCGACGTCGGACAGCTCCTTGACCCAGGTGGTCGCCACGGCCATCGCGACGCCCATGCTCACGCCGAACAGCATCCGTCCGGCGTACAGCAGCGGTTCGGCGGACGCACCGAGACCGAGCACCACGCTGGCCGGGATCGCCAGCGCGGTCGCCGGGAGCAGCACCCGCCTGCGCCCCCAGCGGTCCGACGCCGGGCCGCCGACGAGCAGACCGGGGGCGAGCCCGAGCACGTAGACGCCGAAGAACGCGGCGACCACCGTGTCCGAGTAGTCCCCCTGCTCCCGGTACATGACCATCAGCGGGCTGAACTGGTTGGCGCCGAAGCCGACGCCGAACAGCGCCGCCGCCGGGCGCATCCAGGCCTTCACGGTGGTTCCTCCCCTACACGACCCCGACACACGACGACGCCCCCGGGGCCATCCCCGGGGGCGTCGTCGGTGACGCGAAAAAGTCAGGCGTTCGCCTTGGCACGCCGGCGCCAGTTGGTCAGCGTGCGCTCGGTGTAGCCGTTCGGTTCGACCGCGCCGTCGAACACCAGCTCCAGCGCCGCCCGGAAGGACTCACTGCCGTCGAGGTCCTTGGCCATGGGCGGGTAACCGGGCTCGCCGGCGTTCTGGTCGTCGACGACCGCGGCCATCCGGGCGAACGTGTCCCGCACGGTCTCCTCGTCGACCACACCGTGCGCCAGCCAGTTGGCGAGGAGCTGGCTGGAGATCCGCAGTGTCGCACGGTCCTCCATCAGCCCCACGCCCTCCAGGTCCGGAACGGTGGAGCAGCCGATGCCCATTCCCACCCAGCGCACGACGTAGCCGAGGATCGACTGCGCGTTCGTCTCCAGCTCGTGGGTGATGTCCTGCGCGGACAGGGACGCCGGGTCACCGAGCGGCAGCTCCAGCAGCGCGCGCCGGTCGGCGAGCCCCCGCGAGGCGAGCCGGGACTGCACGTCACCGACGTTCACCCGCAGGTAGTGCAGGGCGTGGAGGGTGGCCGCGGTCGGCGACGGCACCCAGGCGCAGTCCGCGCCGGCCTTCGGGTGACCGATCTTCTGCTCGATCATGTCCGCCATCGCGGCGGGCTTGGCCCACATGCCCTTGCCGATCTGGGCGGTGCCCGAGAACCCGGCGGCGAGCGCGACGTCGACGTTGCGGTCCTCGTAGGTCTGCAGCCACCTGGTCGACTTCATGTCGCCCTTGCGCAGCACCGGCCCGGCCCGGAAACAGGTGTGGATCTCGTCGCCGGTGCGGTCGAGGAAGCCGGTGTTGACGAAGATGACCCGGTCGGTCGCCTCGGCGATGCAGGCACCGAGGTTGGCGGTGGTCCGCTTCTCCTCGTCCATGATGCCGATCTTGAGCGTGTTCGGCCGCAGTCCGAGGGCCTCCTCGACGGCGCCGAAGAGCTCCACGGTCAGCGCGACCTCCTCGGGGCCGTGCTGCTTCGGCTTCACGATGTAGACGCTGCCGGCGCGGGAGTTGGTGTGCGGCCCCTTCTCCGCCACGTCGTACAGCCCGGCGACGGCCGAGACGAGCGCGTCGAGGACGCCCTCGGCGATCTCGTCGCCGTCGGCCGTGCGCACCGCGTCGGTGGTCATGTGGTGCCCGCAGTTGCGGACCAGCATCAGCGAGCGGCCCGGCAGCGTCAGCTCCGTCCCGTCCGGCGCCGTGTAGGAGCGGTCCGGGTGGACCCGGCGCACGACGGTCCGGCCGCCCTTCTCGAACTCCGAGGTCAGGTCCCCGGTGAGCAGGCCGAGCCAGGTGCGGTAGGCGAGCGTCTTGTCCTCGCCGTCGACGGTCGCGACCGAGTCCTCCAGGTCGACGATCGTGGTGACCGCGGACTCCAGCACGACGTCGGCGACGTCGGCGTGGTGCTGCTTGCCGACCTGGGTGGTCGGGTCGATGGTGATCTCGAGGTGCAGCCCGTTGCGGGTGAGCAGGACGGCGCCGCGGCCGTCGCCGTCGACCGCCCGGAAGCCGGCGAACTGCGCCGGATCGGCCAGGCTCACGGTGCCGTTGCGGGTGTCCGCGACGAGGCCGTCGGTGCCGGCGCGGTAGGCGGTGACGTCGGCGTGGCTGCCCTTCGCGAGACCGAACAGCTCGTCGAGCAGCTCGTCGGCGGCCGTGATGACCTGGGCGCCGCGGCGCTCGTCGTAACCGGGGGCGAGCTCGCCGTCCTGCGGGAGCGCGTCGGTGCCGTAGAGCGCGTCGTACAGCGAGCCCCAGCGGGCGTTCGCGGCGTTGAGCGCGTAGCGCGGCACGGTCGCGGGGACGACGAGCTGCGGGCCGGCGATCTCGGCGATCTCGGGGTCGACGCGGTCCACGTCGATCGTGGGCGAGGCGTCCGGGAGCAGGTAGCCGAGCTCGGTGAGGAACCTCTCGTAGTCCTCGACCGACCCGGCGCCGTTCGCGCGGTGCCACTCGTCGATGCGGGCCTGGAGCTCGTCGCGCTTCGCCAGCAGCGACGTGATCTTCGGCGCGAACCGCTCCTGCAGCCGCGCCAGGGTCGCCCAGAAGCCCTCCGCGGTGAGGTCCACGTCGGCCAGGAGCTCGCCCTCGACGAACGCGCGCAGGTGCGGATCGACCTGCAGCCCGGAGCTGTCGGCCATCTGTGACCACCCTCTCTGAGTTGGTGCTACGACTGGTCTAGTTTCTACCAGTGGATTATCTTTTCCGCATCATGAAAGTACTGTGACGCGATCCGCGATCTGGGAACCCGCCTCGCACCACAGGGTGGACGTACCCTCGCGGGAACCCCGCCACGCCTGCGGCAGACCACGCCGCCGACAGAGCAAAGGGAGTGCATCGATGCCCCTGGCCGCACCGATCCATGACGAGTTCGTGGCCCTGCTGGGCGCCCGCGACGTGCTCTCCGACCCGGTCCGCACCCGTACCTACGAGTGCGACGGGCTGACCGGCGCCCGGGTCGTGCCCGCGCTCGTGCTGCTCCCCCGCACCGCCGAGCACGTCGCCGGCTGCGTGCGGATCTGTGCCCGGCACGGGATCCCGTTCGTCGCCCGCGGCGCCGGGACCGGCCTGTCCGGGGGCGCGCTGCCGGTGGCCGACGGCGTCGTCATCGGGCTGAACCGGCTCGACCGGGTGCTGGAGATCGACCCGGACAACCGGCGCGCGGTGCTCGAGCCGGGGGTGACGAACCTGGAGATCACCGCGGCGGCGTCGCCGTACGGCCTCTACTACGCGCCGGACCCCTCGTCGCAGCAGGTGTGCACGATCGGCGGGAACGTCGCGGAGAACTCCGGTGGCGCGCACTGCCTGAAGTACGGCTTCACCACCACCCATGTGCTGTCGATCGAGGTCGTGCTCCCGGACGGCACGCTCGTCACCCTCGGGTCGGACTCGATGGAGCAGCAGGGCCCCGACCTGCGCGGGGTGTTCCTCGGCTCGGAGGGCACGCTCGGCATCGTCACGAAGGTCACCGTGCGGCTGCTGCGGGCCCCCGAGGTCATGCGCACGCTGCTCGCCGACTTCCCCTCGGTCGCGGCCGGCGGCCGGGTCGTCTCGGACATCGTCGCCGCCGGGATCGTGCCCGCCGCGGTCGAGATGATGGACGCGCTGGCCATCGAGGCCGCCGAGGGCGCCACCGGCGCCGGGTACTCCCTCGACACGCCCGCGGCGCTGGTCGTCGAGCTGGACGGCACCGTCGAGGAGTGCGACGACCAGTTCGCCCGGGTCAAGGAGATCTGCGACCGGCACGGCTGCACCCGGCTGCACATCGCCGGCTCACCCGCGGAGCGGGCGAACATCTGGCGGGGCCGCAAGGCCGCGTTCGCCGCGGTCGGGCGGATCTCACCGGACTACATCGTGCAGGACGGTGTCGTCCCGCGGACCCGGCTGGCCGAGGTCCTCGGGCGGATCGAGGAGATGGGCACGGCCGCGGGCCTGCGGGTGGCCAACGTCTTCCACGCCGGCGACGGCAACCTGCACCCGCTGGTCCTGTTCAGCGCCGCGGACGGCCAGACCGAGCAGGCCGAGCAGCTCTCGGCCCGGATCGCCGAGCTGTGTGTGGAGATGGGCGGGTCGCTCTCGGGCGAGCACGGCATCGGCACCGACAAGGCCTGCTCGATGCCGACCATGTTCGGTGAGGACGACCTGGCCGTGATGGACCGGATCCGCGCCGGGTTCGACCCGGACCACATCTGCAACCCCGGGAAGCTGCTGCCCACCCCGCGGCTGTGCGGCGAGAAGCCGGGGCGCTACCGGCCCCACCCGCTGGAGGAAGCCGGTCTCATCGAGCGTCTGTAGAGCGGAGCGCACCTGACACATCGCACCTGCACAGGGCACGTGAAAAGAGAGCCGCCCACCCGTGACGAAGGGCCCCGAAGCCATGACCCGCGCCGCCCCCACCACGCTGCGCCCGACGACGCCGAAGGAGGTCCGCGACGCCGTCCTGGACACCTCCGGCCGGCTCGCGATCTCCGGTGCCGGCACCGCCCGGCAGTGGGCCGGCCGGCTCGCGGAGGTCGACGCCACGCTCGACCTGTCCGCGCTGTCCGGCGTGATCGCCCACAACCCCGGTGACATGACGGTGTCGGTGCACGCCGGCACCCCGGTGCGCGAGCTGCAGGACGAGCTCGCCGAGCACGGCCAGCGCCTCGCGATCGACGCCGCCCGGATCGGCCGGGGCGCCACCGTCGGCGGCCTCGTCGCGACCGCCGACGCCGGCCCGTCCGCCCTGGTCTACGGCGGCATGCGGGAGCTGGTGATCGGCACGACGGCGGTGCTCGCCGACGGAACGATGGTCCGCAGCGGCGGTCACGTGATCAAGAACGTGGCCGGCTACGACGTCGCCAAGCTGATGCACGGTTCCTACGGCACCTTCGGTCCGCTGGTGGAGGTCGTGCTGCGGCTGCACCCGGTGCCGGGGTCGACCGCCTGCGTGGCCGTCGACGGGCCGGTGGGCACCGCCACCGAGCATGTCCACCGGCTGATGGCGAGCCCGCTGGAACCGATCGCCGTCGAATGGGTCTCCGGTGACCCCGGCACGCTCCTGGTCCGGCTGGAGGGCGGCGTCGAGACGCTCCCCCACCGCACCGGACGCCTGCTGGAGCTGCTGGGCACCGACGCGCGCGAGAGCGGCGAACACGCGTGGGCCGAGCACGCCGCGCTCACCTCCGGCTCGTCCGGGAACGAGACGGCCGTGGTCCGCATCGGCTGTGCCCCCACCCGGCTCGTGCCGCTGCTGGCGCAGCTGCCCGCCACCGCCGTCACCGCGGGCCTGGCCACCGGGGTCGCCACCGTGACCGTGCCCGCCGCGTCGGTCACCGAGGTGCACGACGCCGTCGCCGCGGTCGGCGGGACCTCCGTACTGCGCGACCGGCCCGCGGCCCTCGACGTCCCCGCCTGGGGCCCGGCGCCCTCCGCGCTGGCCCTGCTGAAAGCGATCAAGACCCGGCTCGACCCCGGAGCCCGGTTCGCAGCCGGCCGCTTCGACCCCTGGATGTGAGGCACCCGTGACCAGCACCGCTGACAGCACCGAACCCACCGGTACCCCCACCGGAGCCGTGGAGACGAAGGCCCCGCAGCAGGGGCCGAGCTCCTTCGACGACGTGCACCCGCCGCAGCGCGAGCTGCTCGACGACTGCGTGCACTGCGGGTTCTGCCTGCCGACGTGCCCCACCTACGTGCTGTGGGGCGAGGAGATGGACTCCCCGCGCGGCCGGATCCTGCTGATGGACCTGGCCGAGAAGGGCGACATCTCCCTCGACGGGCCGTTCACCGAGCACATCGACAACTGCCTGGGCTGCATGGCGTGCGTGACGGCGTGCCCGTCCGGCGTGCAGTACGACAAGCTGCTCGAGTCGGTCCGCCCGCAGATCGAGCGCAACGTCGAGCGCTCGAAGGCCGACAAGCTCTTCCGGGACGCGATCTTCACGCTGTTCCCCTACCGGCGGCGGCTGCGGGCCGCCGCACTGCCCGGCGCCCTCTACCAGAAGCTGCGCACCGTCCCGGCGATCCGCAGGCTCGCCGAGCGCCTCCCGGGGCGCCTCGCGGCGATGGAGTCGCTGCTGCCGCCGGTGTCGGTGCGCGAGGCGTTCGCGACGCTGCCGGTGCACACCCCCGCCGTCGGGCCCCGCCGCGCCCGGGTCGCGCTGCTCACCGGCTGCGTGCAGGACGTGTTCTTCCACCGGGTCAACGAGGCGACCGTGCGGGTGCTGTCGGCCGAGGGCTGCGACGTGCTCGTACCCCGCGACCAGCAGTGCTGCGGCGCGCTGGAGGTGCACGCCGGCCGCGAGGAGTCGGCGCTGGCCCGGGCCCGGCGCACCATCGCCCGGTTCGAGACCCTCGACGTCGACGCGGTCGTCACCAACGTCGCCGGCTGCGGCTCGTCGATGAAGGACTACGGCCACCTGCTCGCCGACGACCCCGACTGGGGGGATCGGGCGAAGGCGTTCTCGGCGAAGTGCCGCGACGTGCACGAGGTGCTCGCCGAGCTCTACTCCCGCCCGGAGTCCGACGACGGTGGGCCCCGCGCCCCGCGCACCCCCGTCCACGGCCGGGTCGCCTACCACGACGCCTGCCACCTCGGGCACGCCCAAGGCGTGCGGGACCAGCCGCGGGAGGTGCTGCGCAGCATCCCCGAGCTGCAGCTCGTCGACATCGCCGAGGCGTCGCTGTGCTGCGGCTCCGCCGGCATCTACAACATGATCATGCCGGACGCGGCCGCCGAGCTGGGCGAGCGGAAGGCCGGGAAGATCCGCGACGTGAAGCCGGACGTCGTCGTCACCGCGAACCCGGGCTGCCTGCTGCAGATCGGGAAGTACCTGCCCGACGGCGGCTTCCGGGACATCCCGCTGCTGCACCCGGTGCAGCTGCTCGACGCCAGCATCCGGGGCACGGCCGTGCCGCACCGTTAGACCGCACCGTCGGGCCGGTGCGGCGCGAGCAGGTGTCGGCGCAGACGTTCCGGGGTAACCGATCACCGACTATCCTGATCGTGAAGGCACCGTCGCCCGCGCGTTCTCCGGCCCGCCCGATGCGGGCACGGCGCCTGCCGACCCCGGTTGTCGGCGCTCCCCCGGCGGCGCGCGGTTGCGACCCGCGACGACCCGTGCGCCCGCCACGCGCGCGGAGCATGTGAGGAGGCCGGTGTGCAGCCCAGCAACGGTAACGGAACGACCACGCACGGCGATGGATCTGCTGTGCAGGAGAAGTCCGTCACCCCCAACGAGAATGCGTCCGCGCGTCATTTCCCGCAGACCCTGGTCGCGATGGATCCGCCGACCATCCCGGCCGCGAGCCTGACCGCCGCGCCCGCCGAGTTCCGGCAGTTCCCGGCCCCGCAGCGCTCGGAGCCCGGTCATCCGCGGCTGCGCACCCGGCTGCGCAGGTTCCTGTTGTTCTGGCGCCGCGGCGCCTGAGTCCCAGCGGCTGGATCCACCGGCGACGGCGGCCCGGCACCCCACGTGGGGTGCCGGGCCGTCGCGCGTCTCAGACCCGCGTGGGTGCCGAGCGCCGGAGCCCGACGACGACCGCGGCGAGGCTCACCAGCACCAGTACGAGCAGCGCGGTACCGATGTTGAACCCGACCCCGTAGATCAGCACGAACGACAACCCGCCGGCGACCAGGCAGTAGTAGACGGTCGGGATGATCGTCATCCGGATGACGTCGCCCTCCCGCCCGAGCAGCCCGACGGTCGCCGAGGCCGCGACGACGTTGTGCACCGTCACCATGTTGCCGGCCGCGCCGCCGACGGCCTGGGTGGCGACGACCGTCTCCGGACTCACGCCGATGTTCTCCGCCGTCGCGAACTGGAACAGCGAGAACGTCAGGTTCGACACCGTGTTGCTGCCGGCGACGAACGCACCCAGCGCCCCGATCCACGGGGCGAGGACGGGCCAGGCCGGACCGGCCACCGCGGCCGCCCCCTCGGCCAGCGTCAGCGGCATGCTGGCCAGCCCGGACGTGTTGTACTCGGCGCCGGAGTTGATCAGGATCCGGACCAGCGGCAACGCGAACAGCAGCGCGACCGCCGCCCCGGCGAGCTGGCGCGCCGACACCGCCCACGCCCGGGCGATCTGCCGCCCGCCCATCCGGTGCAGGCCGTAGGTGACCAGGCAGACGAACAGGAACACCGCGCCCGGCGAGTACAGCACCTCCAGCTCCTCGGAGAGCCCGGTCCCGAGGATGTCGGACAGCCCGACGGTCACGCTCTGCAACGCGTCCTTGATCGGTTCCACGGTGCGGCTCAGCACCAGCACCACCGCGACGAGCACGTACGGGGTCCAGGCCAGCCAGACGTTCATCCGCGTCCCCGCGACCGAGGTGTCCGGCTCGATGTTGCCGACCCAGCGGTCCAGCCAGCGCTCCCGCGGCGGGAAGTCCCAGACCTGCTTCGGCATCAGGAACCCGCGGCTCGAGGTGAACATCACCAGGGCCAGGCCCAGCAGCCCGCCGAGCAGGGCCGGGAACTCCGGGCCGAGCAGCCCGGCGACCAGCACGTAGGGGACGGTCATCGCGAACGCCGCGTAGAGCGCGAACGGCCAGATCGCCAGGCCCTCGGCGAAGCTGCGGTTCTCCCCGAAGAAGCGGGTGAGCAGGCAGACCATGAACAGCGGGATCAGCGTCCCCGCGACGGCATGGATCGCCGCCACCTCGAAGGCGACCGTCGACAGGTACCCGGCCTGGTCGAGCCCGAGCCCGGCGATCCGGGCGTCGACCTCGGGCGAGCCGGCCAGCCCCTGCCCGATCCCGGTCAGCACCGGGGTGCCTGCCGCGCCGAAGCTGACCGGGGTCGACTGGATGACCATGCCGACCAGCACCGCGCCGAGCGCCGGGAAGCCCAGTGCGAGCAGCAGCGGGGCGACGACGGCGGCGGGCGTGCCGAACCCGGAGGCACCCTCGATGAACGAGCCGAACAGCCAGCCGATGATGATCGCCTGCACCCGGCGGTCCGGGCTGATGCTGGTGAACCCGGCGCGGATGGTCGCCAGCGCCCCGCTCTGGGTCAGCGTCTGGAGCAGCAGCAGCGCCCCGAAGATGATGTAGAGCAGCCCGACGGCGATGACCAGCCCCTCGATCGAGGCGGCCAGGATCGTCGTGCCGTCCATCCCCCACACCAGCGCGCCGACCAGCGCGGCGGCCACGAACCCGATCGGCATCGCGTACTTCGCCGGCCAGCGCAGGCCGACGAGCAGCACAGCGACAACGATGATCGGGGCGAGCGCGAGCACGCTCAGAGCACCCAGGTTGTCCACGGTGACATCCTTCCGAACCACGACCATTCGGGCGTACCACCGCGAACGGCTCGAACCGCAAGGACCTTGTCATCCGAACGGACGCAACCGCAATGACCGTGGAACAATTATTTCGCGAAGTGGACCCAGCCGGCGTCACCGTCGTAGGGACGGCCGTCCACGGTGACCCCCGGGCCGGCGTCGTCGCAGACCTCCACGACCCCCACCTCGGTCCAGTCCGCCGGCAGCGCGGTATCGGACGGGAAGGTCGCCGCGAGCGCGTGGTCCTCGCCCCCGGTCAGCATCCAGCGCAGCGGGTCGAGCCCGAGCGCGGAGCCGATCTCGGACAGCCGCGCCGGCACCGTGAACGCCCGCGACCGCAGCCGCAGCGCCACCCCGGATGCCCGGGCGACATGGCCCAGGTCGGCCAGCAGACCGTCCGAGACGTCGATCATCGCGGTGGCTCCGGCGTCCGCGGCGGCCGGGCCGGCCGCGTAGGGCGGCTCCGGCACCCGGTGCGCGTTGACCAGCGCCGCCGGGGACCGGAAGCCGCGCCCGAGCACCGCCAGCCCGGCGGCGGACCAGCCCAGCCGCCCGCACACCGCGATCCGGTCCCCCGCCCGCGCGCCGGAGCGCAGCACCGGGTCACGGCCCCGCAGCGAGCCGAGCGCGGTCACCGACACCACGAGGACCGGCCCCGAGGTGAGGTCGCCGCCGACCAGGCCGGCGCCGACCGAGGACGCCTCGGCCCACATCCCGTCGGCGAGCTCCTCGAGCTGCTGCACCGGCGTCGTCGACGGGCAGGCCAGGCCGACCAGCAGCGACGTCGGGACGGCGCCCATCGCGGCGATGTCGGCCAGGTTCGCCGCCGCCGCCTTGCGGCCGACCTGCTCGGGGGCGGACCAGTCCAGCCGGAAGTGCACCCCCTCGACGAGGACGTCGGTGCAGGCCACCACCCGGCCGTCGTCGGCGGCGACGACCGCCGAGTCGTCCCCCGGCCCCAGCAACGTCGTGTGCGGCTGGACACGACCCGTGGTGACGCGGTCGATCAGGCGGAACTCACCGACCTCACGGAGTGAGACGCTCGCCTCGGAACCGCCTTCGGGCGTGATCGCGGATGGGGACACGGGGGCTGCCTCCGGTAGGTTCGGCGTCCGACATTCCTGCCGCCAACCATCCTCCCGGGGCGGCACGTACCGGAAAGGGGCACGCCGTGGTCCAGGCATACATCCTCGTCCAGACGGAGGTCGGCAAGGCCGCCTCCGTCGCCACCGAGATCGGGGCACTGCCGGGGGTCGTCTCGGCCGAGGACGTCACCGGGCCGTACGACGTGATCGTGCGCGCCGAGGCGGACGACGTCGACGAGCTCGGCCGGCTGGTGGTGGCCCGGGTGCAGAGCGTCAACGGGATCACCCGGACGCTGACCTGCCCCGTCGTCAAGCTGGGCTGAGACGCGCTCGTGGCCGGAACAGGGAGGCGGGTGTCGCCGCCGGTCGCGCTGGCGGTCGGGCTGCCCCTGCTCCTCGCACTCGTCGTGGCCGGGCTGGGGATCTACGGCCGGGCCACGACCGGGCCGGAGACCGGCCCCCTCGCACTCCCCGCGCAGGCCGCGCCGCAGGCGTCGGGCCCCGAGTGCGACGCCGTGCTGGGCGCGTTGCCTGCCCAGCTGCCGGGTGCCACCGGGCCGCTGGACCCCCGGGAGCTGGACCCGGCCGTGCCGGGCGCGCGGGCCTGGGTCGCCGAGCCGGAGCCGGTGGTGCTCCGCTGTGGCACCGAGCGGCCCGCGGAGCTGGTCCCCACCGCCTCGCTGATCGTGGTGAACGGGGTGAGCTGGCTGCCGCTCACCACGCCCGAGGGCGCGCTCTCCACCACCTACGCCGCCGTCGACCGCGGCGTGTACCTGGAGCTCGCCGCGCCGGCCGAGACCGGCCCCGGGCCGCTGCAGGCCGTCTCCGACGTGATCACCGAGGCGCTGCCGCGCCCGTGAGCGTCAGCGCAGTCCGGTCCCCCGGGCGAGCGCCGTCTCGACCAGCGTGGTCAGCAGCTCGGAGTAGTCCAGCCCGGTCACCGCCCACATCTTGGGGAACGCCGAGCTCGGGGTGAAGCCGGGCATCGTGTTGACCTCGTTCACCGTGACGTGGCCGTCGTCGGTGACGAAGAAGTCGACGCGGGCCAGGCCCTGCACGTCCAGCGCGCGGAACGCGGTGATCGCCTTCCAGCGCACCGAGTCGGTGATCTCGTCGTCCAGCTTGGCCGGGATCTCCAGCTCGGAGACGTCGAGGTACTTGGACTCGAAGTCGTAGAACTCGCCCGAGTAGCGCAGCTCGGCGGGGAGGCTGGCGCGGACGCTGCCGTCCGGGAACTCCAGCACCGCGCACTCGACCTCGCGGCCCGGCACGGCCGCCTCGACAAGCACCTTGGGGTCGTGCTCGCGGGCGTGGGCGATCGCGGCGTCCAGCGCGGCCGGGTCGGTCACCCGGGTCACGCCCATCGACGACCCGGCGCGGGCCGGCTTGACGAACAGCGGCAGGCCGAGCCGGTCCCGGTCGGCGAACCCGATCTCGGTACGCGGCCGGAGCACGACGCCGTCGGCCACGTTCAGGCCCTCGGCGCGCAGCAGCTTCTTGGCGAACTCCTTGTCCATCCCGACCGCGGACGCCAGCACCCCGGCGCCGACGTAGGGGACGCCCGCCATCTCCAGCAGCCCCTGGATGGTGCCGTCCTCGCCGAACGCGCCGTGCAGGATCGGGAAGGCGACGTCGACCTGCCCGAGCGCCTCACCGGCGTCGAGGCGCACCAGGCCCCGGCCCGGTTCCCCGGGCAGGACGAGCGCGTCGGCGGCCCCGTCGACCTCGGGGAGGTCGCGGCCGGAGATCGTGAGCCGCTGCGGGTCGGACGGGCCGACCACCCACGCGCCGGCGCGGGAGATCCCGACCGGGATCACCTCGAACCGCTCCGGGTCGAGGTGGTTCAGCACGCTGCCTGCGGAGACGCACGAGATCGCGTGCTCGGAACTGCGACCGCCGAAGACGACGGCCACCCTCACCCGGTCGGAACTCATGGGCCCCGAGAGTAGGCCTCGCCGCGCGGCCCCCTCATAGCCGGGGAGCGATCACCCACGGGTCAGCAGCGCCAGTGCCGCGCGCAGGTCCGCGCGTGAGCCCGCGGCGTATCCCACGACCAGGCCGGAGATCCGGGGGTCGCCGTCGTGGTGCTCCGCGAGCCCGTCCACGTCGACGCCGCGCTCCCGGGCCGCGGCGAGCACCGCCCGCTCGGGGACCGGCTCGCCGGCCACCCGCGGGCGCAGCACCAGGTGGGCTCCGGCCGGGTCGCCGTGCGCGCACCACCCGGCGCGGCCGGCCGCGGCGAGCACCAGGTCGCGGCGCTCGCGCAGCTCCCGGCGCAGGCGTCGCAGGTGGCGGGACAGGTCGCCGCCCGCGGCCAGCGCGGCGAACACCCGCTGCCCGGCGGGCGACGGCCGTGTGCCGGTCCGCGAGCGCAGGTCCCGCCACGCCGCGAGCAGCGACGGCGGCGCGACCGCCCACCCCACCCCCAGCGTCGGGCTCACGATCTTGCTGGCGGTGCCGAGGTGCACGACGTGCTCCGGGGCGAGCGCGGCGAGCAGCGGCAGCGGCGCGACGTCGTAGCGGAGCTCGCCGTCGTAGTCGTCCTCGATCACCAGCAGGTCCTCCTCGCGCGCCCGCTCGAGCAGGGCGACCCGGCGGGTGGCGGCCATCCGGACCGCGGTGGGGAACTGGTGGGCCGGGGTGGTGTAGACGGCGGCGCAGCCGGCCGGGATCGCCTCGACGACCAGGCCGTCGTCGTCGACCGGGACGGCGACGATGCGCAGGCCGGCGGCGCGCAGCGCGCTGACCGCGCGCCGGTAGCCGGGCTCCTCCACGGCCACCGTGGCCCCGGCGGGCAGCAGCCGGGCCAGCTCGGCGACCGCGGCCGAGGTACCCGCCGTGGTGAGGACGTCGGCCGGCGCCAGCCCGCGGTGCCGCAGCAGGTGCTCGACGACGGCGGTGTGGAACTCCGGCAGGCCGTCCGGCCGGGGCGCGTCGTCGGGTTCCGGCTCGGCGGCGGCCCGCCAGGCCCGCCGCCACATCGCCCGGTCCAGCGCCGCGATGCACGGCCGCCCCGGCCGGAGCGAGTACTCGATCCCGCCGCCCGCGCGGGGCACCTCGGTGCGCGCGACCGGTCGCCGGGCGGTCGTGGGCCGGATCCCGGCGGGGACGGCGGTCACGTAGGTGCCCGCGCCGACGCGTCCCTCGACCCATCCCTCGGCGAGCAGCTGGTCGTAGGCGGCCGCCGTGACCGTGCGGCTGAGCCCGAGCGTCGTGGCCAGGGCCCTGGTCGAGGGCAGCCGGTCACCGGGGCGCAGCGCGCGGCCGGCCGCGGCGTCCCGCAGGCCGTCCGCGACCTGCACGGCGAGCGGCACACCCGACGCCCGGTCGAGCACGATCGGCAGATCCATCGGCCTTCTCGATTCCCGTGGAATTGGCCGTTCCAGGATGCCACCCGACCGCACATCCTCTTCAAGTGTGACGCTCTCCCCCAGCACCAGGACCACGCTCGGCCGCAAGCGCGACCGGGCGGCGACCGACCGCGCCGAGCTGCACGCCGTCCTCGACGAAGGCCTGGTCTGCCACCTCGGCTTCGTCCGCGACGGCGCACCGGTGGTGCTCCCCACCGCGTACGGCCGCGACGGCGACACCCTCTACCTGCACGGATCCACCGGTGCCCGCTATCTCACCGGCGACGAGCTCCCGTGCTGCGTGACGGTCACCCACCTCGACGGGATCGTGCACGCCCGGGCCGTCATGCACTTCTCGATGAACTACCGCAGCGCCGTGGTGCACGGCGTCGCGCGGAGGGTCACCGATCCGGACGAGCGGTGGCACGCTCTGCGCACCGTGGTCGAACACCTCACCCCGGGCGCCTGGGACCACGCCCGCCGCCCGGACCCCCGGGAGCTCGCCGCCACCGCCGTGTTCTCCCTCGACCTCGCCGAGGCGAGCGTGAAGCGCCGCTGCGGCCCGCCGTCGGACGACGACGCCGACGTCGCCGCCGATCTCGCCTGGGCCGGCGTGGTGCCGGTCCGCACCGTGTCCGGCACCCCGGAGCGAGCCCCTGACCTGCCCGAACACCACGCTCTCCCGCCGCACCTGGGGTGATCGGTCACCGGAACGGGTGACGTAGTCTCGGGCACGTCCCGGCCGCGGCGCCACTCCCCGCGCCCACCGGCCCGCCCGACCGCTCTCACGCCGAGAACGCAGCCCTCACCCCCGAGGAGGACGCGTGACGATCATCCCGCCTGCGCCCGTCGAGACCTTGACCCTGATGCCCCACTGCGTCCAGGACGGCGGCTCCTGGTGCGCGACGCTCTACACCTGGACCAACAACAACTTCCTGGCCCAGCACGCCGACATGATCGTCGGTAAGACGATCTCGATCACGATCGTCGTCGTGATCGCCATCGTGTTCCGGTGGCTGGCGCACCGCGCGATCGCGCGCATGGTCGACGGCGCCACCAACGGCCGGTTCACCGCCTTCATCGGGCGCGCCCGCAGGCTGCGCCGGATCGACGACGGAGCCGGCGGGGCGGGCAACGCACCGGCCTCCCAGCGCCGCATGCAGCGTGCCCGGACCATCGGCTCCGTGCTGCGCTCGGTCGTCTCCCTGGTCGTGCTGCTCGTCGCGGTGATGATGGTGATGAACGAGCTGGGCTACCCGCTCGGCCCGCTGCTGGCCGGTGCGGGCGTGCTCGGCCTGGCCGTCGGTTTCGGCGCCCAGAACCTGGTGCGCGACTTCCTGTCGGGCATGTTCATGCTGCTCGAGGACCAGTACGGCGTCGGCGACATCGTCGACCTGGGCGAGGCCATCGGAACGGTGGAGTCGGTCGGCCTGCGGATCACCACGGTCCGCGACCTCCAGGGCACCGTCTGGTACGTCCGCAACGGCGAGATCCTGCGGGTGGGCAACATGAGCCAGGGGTATGCCGTGGCCGTCGTCGACCTGCCGATCGCGCACAGCGCGGACGTCGAGGAGGCCACCGAGCTCGCCGGGACGACCGCCGCCGAGCGGGCCGCGCAGGACGACATCGCCGGTGACGTCCTGGAGCCTCCGGAGGTTCTCGGCGCCGACAAGGTCGGCCCGGCCGGGGTGACGCTGCGGCTGACCGTGCGGGTCAAGCCGGGGCGGCAGTGGGCGGTGCAGCGCGCACTCAACGGCGCGATCAGCGACGCGTTCGACGATCACGGCGTCCCCCGGCCGATGCTGTTCCCCGGTGCCCTGGACGGGCAGTACCAGAAGCAGAACTGATCCACCCGGAGCTGAGAGACTGACGACGTGAGTGCACCGCAGAACTTCTACGCCGAGGTGGGCGGCGCGCCGGTCTTCCGGCGGATCGTCCACCGCTTCTACGAGGAGGTCGCGCGCGACGAGGTGCTGCGACCGCTGTATCCCGAGGAGGACCTCGGCCCGGCCGAGGACCGGCTGCGGATGTTCCTCGAGCAGTACTGGGGCGGCCCGCGCACCTACTCCGAGCAGCGCGGACACCCGCGGCTGCGGATGCGGCACGTCCCGTTCAAGGTCGGGCCGATCGAGCGGGACGCCTGGCTGCGCTGCATGCGGATCGCGGTCGACGAGGAGAACCTCGCGCCCGAACACCACGAGCAGCTGTGGAACTACCTGCAGTACGCGGCGGTGAGCATGCAGAACTCGGAGTTCTGATCCGGGTACCTCTATAGTTACGCTCCGTTGTCACCTGATCGGCCAGTTGGCGTCCGATCGGGTGGCATTCGGCGCCAACTCGGCTATACGCGGCTACAAACGTGACCGAACGCGTCCGGGCTCGTTGAACCGGACGCTGCCCCGGCACCTCGGGCGGCCAGGAGTCACCCGTCTGGGAGTTCATCGTGAGCGCACTGCCGTCGCCGTCCGGATCCGGTCCGCAGCGTCCCGACCCGGCACACGGGTCGTCGCGGCACTCGCACCGGGCCACGGAATCGGAGACCGCGGAGCACGGCGACCCCGGTGACGGGTCGTGGTTCACCGTGGTGCTCCGTGGCTACGACCGCAGCCAGGTCGACACCCGGCTGGCGGACCTCGACCACCGGATCCACGAGGAGATCCGGCGCGCCGAGACCGCCGAGCGAGCACTGTCCGACGCCCGGGCGCAGGTACGCCGCCTGCAGGAGCAGGTGACGGCGGTGCCGTCCGACCGGCGCGCCGAGGAGGCCGGGTTCGGCCGCCGGGTGGAACGCGTGCTGCAGGCCGCCGAGCAGGAGGCCGCCGAGCTGCGCGACCGCGCGACCGCCGAGGCCGACGAGATCGTGTCCCGGGCCCGCCAGGAGGCCGACGACCGGCGCACCCGCACCGAGGAGGCACTGCTCGGACGGGCCTCCACCCTGGACCGCGAGTTCACCTCGCGGGGCGCCGCGCTGGACGAGCGCGACCGGGACGCGGGACGCCGCGAGCAGGACCTCGACCGCCGGGAGGACGCGGTCGCCGAGCAGGAGCGCACCGCCGAGGAGCAGGTCGGCTCGGCCCGCGCACAGGCCGACCGGATCCTCGAGTCCGCCCGCGCCGACGCCGACGACATCCTCGCCGCCGCCCGGGACGAGGCCGCGACCGTGCTGCACGACGCCGAGCGTGACGCCGACGAGCGGCGCACCGGGGTGACCCGGGACGTCGAGCGGCTGGCCACGCTGCGCGACGAGGTCCGCGGCGAGCTGACCCGGGTTCGCGAGACGCTCTCCGCCGAGCTGGACCAGGAGCCGGTCGCGTCCACTCTCGACGACACCCTGTTCGGTTCCACCTCCGCCGGCCTCACCTCCACCGGCCTCACCTCCACCGGCCTCACCTCCACCGGCCTCACCTCCACCGGCCTCACCTCCACCGGCCTCACCTCCACCGGCCTCACCTCCGCCGGCACTGCCTCCGCCGGCACCGTCTCCACCGGGACCTCCGCTACCGGCACCGGCACCGATACCACCGACACCGACACCGGCACGTCCGCCGGTTCCTCCATGGCGTCGATCTCGTCGCTGGACGCGTCCCGCGGTTCGACGGGCACGACGTTCGTCTGGTCGTCGGGTACCGGTACCGACAGCACCGGCCGGTCGGGGGACGCCGACGGGTCCGGACCGGACTCCGACGACGACACCCCGTCACCCGCCGCCCGGGCCGAGCCCGAGCCTGAGGCCGACGGCGACAGTGCCAGCGAGGCCGGCGAGGGCAGTCGGACCGGCGAGGGCAGTGAGGCCGGTGAGGTCGGCGAGGCCGGCGAGGCCGGTGAGGTCGGCGACGCCGTGGCCGAGCAGGAGACCGCCACCGGCACCCTGCTCCTCGGTCCGGGCCGTCGTCCCGGCACCGAGCGCGACGACGACCTGGACAGCACGACGATCGGCCAGATCCCGCCGATCTCGCTGACCTCGATCGGGGTACTCCCCTTCGGGGAGCTCGGTGCAGGCCGTGACAACGCCCGGACCAGGACGGACGGCTCGAACGGCGCGTCCCGGCCGCACCGTGGACCGACCCGGGGTCAGGGCCCCGGGCGCCGCTCGCGATAATCGGATCGTTATGTGCACCCGATCGTCACAGCACGGATGACGTCGGCGCCCGGACACCCGGGCCGCGACGACGCAGCGGAACCGGACCCGGACGGGCTCGGCGAAGCGATCAGGACCGGCCGCGTCCCTGTGGTCCCCGGATCGCTGGTCGACCTGGTCATGCGGTCGGGCTCCGAGAGCAGCCCAGACCTTGGCACCGGCGAACAGCCGACCGCCGCGGGCGACCCATCGCCTGCCGCCGGCGACCCGTCGGCTGCTGCCGGCGACCCGTCGGCTGCCGCGGGCGAGCCCCCGGGTCCGCCGGGCGATGCCGCGGGCCCGCCGGGCGATGCCGCGGGGCCGCCCGGCGCGCCAGGGGCCGCCCGAACGAGCACGTCCGGCGCGCCTCGGGCCACCCGAACGGGCACGTCCGGCGCGCCCGGGGCGACCCGAACGGGCACGTCCGGCTGGCGCGGGGTCGCCCGAACGGGCACGTCCGACTGGCGCGGAGGGGCCGATGCCTCGCCCGGCGGCTCCCCACCGGGCGGCGCGGCCGTCTCCGGCGACCGCTCCGGTCCGGCCACCCCCTCCCGCGCGGTGCCCGCCGGGTTCGGCGCCCCGGGCACGACCGGCACGACGCCCACCGGTACCGCGGCTGCCGGATCCCGGCCGGCCTCCACCGAGCACCCGCCGACCCCGAACAGGGCCACCGGAAGCGGTGCCACCGGAATCGACGGCGGCGGCTCCTCCCGGAGCGATCTCGCCGGCGCCCTCGGCAGCAGCTCCACCGGAAGCGGTCCCACCGGCTCCTCCCCCGGCAGCAGCTCCTCCGGGAGCGGTCCCACCGGCTCCTCCCTCGGCGGCAGCTCCACCGGGAGCGGTTTCGCCGACCTGGTCCGCGACAGCGGAACCGCGCGGCCCCGCCCGACCGGCTCCGGTCCGGGCGCCCCGACCGCCCCTTCCTCCGGCGACCACCCGAGAACTCCGGCACGTGCCACTCCGGCCGCCGGACCCGACGGATCCACAGAGGACGTTCCCGACGCCACCGGGTTCGGTCTCGGCGACGACTCCTACGCCGACCTCGGCGACCTCGGCGACGACCCGCTGGGCGTCGGACCGCTGCCCGCCGACGACTCCGACGACCCGCTGCACACCCCGGAGGACCGGTTCGCACCGCCGCCGTCGTTCGCGCCGGAGCCGTCCGGCGAGTCCACCGCCACCCCCGCCACCGGCCGCCAGCGGATGGGCGGACGGGTCGGCACGGACGGAGTACCGGTGACCGAGCCCGCACCCACCGTGGTGCCCCCGATCTCGCCCCCGCCGCGGCCGATCGACGAGACCACCGACGACACCACCGACGCGAGTCGCCCGGCCGCCACGACCGGTGGCTCCGACGTGCCTGCTGCTTCCGACGTGACGTCGACGGCGGCCCGGGACGGCCGGGAGGCGGAGTCGGCCGGTGACCCGGCGGCGTCGAAGCAGTGGCCCCCGCGCCCGTCGCGATCCACCTCCGACGGCCCGGAGACGGTCATCCTTCCGCCTCGCGCGTTCCTCGGGCACTACCCGGCTGCGTCGGCAGAGTCCACCTCCCGCCCGGCCGACCCCGAGCCCCGGCCGGACACCCCGGCGTCCGGGACCCGGCCGC
Organism: Pseudonocardia parietis; assembly: GCF_017876315.1. GTDB lineage: Bacteria > Actinomycetota > Actinomycetes > Mycobacteriales > Pseudonocardiaceae > Pseudonocardia > Pseudonocardia parietis. Next base: position 6,206,961 of record NZ_JAGINU010000001.1, read on the forward strand.
CGATGCCCGGTCGCCGGCGTCCGGCTCCCGCCGGTCCGGAACATGCACCGCCACCGCGACCCGCGATGGGCGGCTCGGCGACGGCCGGGCTGTCCGGTAACGACCTGTTCGCGGCGCCGTCCGGGCCCGGTGCCGGTCGTGGCTTCGGCGAGCTGCCGGGCCGCGGCGCCGACACCTGGTCCCCCGCCCGCCGCGACGACCCCACCGGGGCGGACGACGCCGACCCCGAGGGCACCCCTGCCCCGGGCACCCCGGCCCCCGGCACCGCTGCGGTACGCACCGGGTCCGCTCCGGCGGAGCCCCACGGTTCGCCCGCGATCGGCCCGCGTGCCGACCGCGGACTGGCCCCCCGCTCGGCCGAAGACCGTGCCGGGAGCTCCGCAGCAGCTACAGCTGGTGCGGAGCGGTCGCCGGCATCGTCGGACGGGGACCGCGCCGGCCACTCCGGTGCCGTGCCCCGGCCGGCCGGGGATCCGTCCGACCGGTCCGGCGAGGCGACCACGGTGTTCGCGGCCCACGGCGGATCGCCGGGGGCCGGCACCGGATCCCATCCGGTTCCGGCTGCGCGCCCGCCCGGGTCCACGGGAGCGTTCCGCTCCACCGGGGCACCGGCCGACGGCTCCTCGTGGGGCCCGCCGGGCGACCGCGGCCCCGCCGGGGCCCCGCGGGGACCGGGCGCGCCAGGGGATCGGTCTCAGCAACCGCCGGCCTCCGCGGGCCGTACCCCGACGGCAGGCGAAACGACCGTGACGCTGTCCGCCGTCGGCACCGACGGCCGGCCCCGGCCCGGCGGCACCGCACCGTCCGGCCGGAACACCGGCGAGGGCACGACTCCGGTCGCACCCGACCGGGCCGCAGGCGATCCGGGTACCCGCAACGCCGCCGCGGCGGCGTCCGTGGGTGCCGTCTCGGTGGCTGCGGCCCGCTCCGCGTCCGGCAGGGACGGCGGCACGGACGGCACCGGCCCGGGCACCACGGGCGAACCGGGTGCGGGCGACGGGGCCGCGGCGAAGCCGATCCACCCGCGCCGCGAGGCCATCATGTCGGCGAAGCCACGCAACGGCCGCCGCGGTGTCTCACCGGCCGGTCTCGCCATCGCACTGGCGATCCTGCTGCTCGGCACGCTGACGCTGTGGGCGATGTTCTCGCCCACCCCGCAGAACGACGGCGCGCCCGCGAACGGGCCGGCCGCGGCGGGCGAGGCCGGACCGGGCTTCGGGGCGCGACCCGCCGCCGCGCAGGCGGGGGCCAGCCTCCCGCAGCCGACGGTGCGCGCGACCGTCCCGGCCGGGGACTCCCCGGTCGCGGTCGCCGCGTCCACCGGCGGTGCGGTGCTCGTCGCGGTGCGCGACGCGAACCGGCTGCTGGTCGTCGACGGCGCCACCGACGCCGTCACCTCGGAGATCCCGCTCCCGGCGGCGCCGCAGGGCGTCACCACCTCACCCGACGGCACCCGGGCGTTCGTCAGCATGTCCGACGGCACCGGTGGACAGGTCGCCGTCGTCGACGTCCCCGGCGGGACGCTCGTCTCCACGGTCCCGGTCACCGCCGACCCGGCCGGTGCGGTCAGCTCGGCGGACGGACGGTTCCTCTACCTGCCGTCGCGGGCCGAGGGCGTCGTCGACGAGCTCGACCCCTACGCCGGGGTCGTCACCCGCTCCGTCCCGGTCTCCCGCGACCCGTACGCGGCCGCAACGAACGAGGCCGCCGACCGCGTCTACCTCGCCACCCGCGGCGCGGACCAGCTGACCGTGCTGGACCCGAACACCCTCACCGTGCTCGGCAGCTTCCCGGTCGCCGGTGGCGCGGAGACCGTCGCGGTCACCCCCGTCGCCGTCCCGGAGACGCTGGTCGCCGTGGCCGGACCGGACTCCGGCACGATCACCGTGCTGAACCCGGCCGACGGGCGCGAGGTCGCCACCGTCGAGGCCGCCGGCGGACCGACCGGGCTGGCGTTCGCCGCCGACGGCCGCCACCTCTACGTCACCACCGACCAGGGCCTGCAGACCGTCGACACCGGCAGCTGGGAAGTGACCGGCACGACCGACGTCGCACCGGATCCGACCGCCGTCACCGTCTCCCCCGACGGCCGCACCGGCTGGGTCGCCGGCGACGGCGAGGTCAGCGTCCTGAACCTGACCTGATCAACCGGTCACGGTGAGCGGCAGCGACACCACCCGGCGGCGCACCACCGCGCCGTAGCGGGCGTCCAGACGCATCCACGAGCCCGACGCGGACACCCGTACCCGGGGGCCGCCGGGCCCGTCCGGGGACGGCCCGGACCCGAGGAACCCCATCCCGGACATCGCGAACAGCACGCGCATCGGCACCCGCACCGGCCGTCCGGACTCCGGCGGTGACACCGTCAGCACGGTCTGGTCCAACAGCGACGCGGGCGGCCCCATCGGCCCGGCGTGCTCCCGGGCCAGCGCGAGACCCCGGTCGGCGAGCGCGTCCAGCTCGCCGGCGGGCACCTCGTCGACCCGGTCCCAGCCACCGGAGGGCGGCAGCTCCTCCAGCCACGGTGCCGCCGGCCCCGGATCGATCGCCTCGGCACGCTCCACCGCCAGCGCGGTGAGCAACGACGACGCGTGTGCCGTGACCGCGGTGCCGCCGTCGAGCGATCCCGCGACGGACCGGGTGACCAGCACGTCGAACGGGGTGCGTGCCCATGCCGTCACCCGATCGCCCGCCGAGGTCAGCCGGACCGCGGCGGACTCGTCGAGCCGCACCACCCGCGCGGTGAACGCGCCCAGGTCGTCCCGCTCGGTCGAGTCCGCGAGCCGGAGGATCACGACGTCTCCCCCAGGTATCGCTTCAGGTAGTCCCGTTCGCCGCCGGTGAGTCGCCGCACGCGTTGCTCCTCGAGGTCGTAGAGCGCCATCTTCGTCCAGGCGGTCACCGCCACCGCGTCGTCCGCGCCGGAACCGTCGCGCAGCACGTAGTCCAGGGTGAACGATGCCGCCCGCAGGTCCCGCACGGTGATCTCCACCCGCATCGGCTCCGCGCGCCACGGAAGCTGCCGCTTGTACTCCACGTGCAGCCCGGCCACCAGCAGGCCGGAGGCGAACCCGGTGAGCCCCTCCTGCCCGGCGCCGGTGAAGGCCAGCGCGACGCGGGCCTCCTCGATCAGGGTGACGATCCGGGCGTGGTTCACGTGCCGGTAGGCGTCCTGGTCGGTCCAGCGCAACGGGACCATGCTGACGAACGGTCCGGAGATGGATGGCCCAGTGGCGGATGGCTCAGTGGCGGGTGGCTCAGTGGCGGATGCGGACATGCCCGACATGATCCCGAGTGTCCCCGACGACTACCGGGCCAGCCCACGCAGCTGGCGTGAGATCACCGAGAGCGTGGCCAGGTTCAGCGACGCCGATCCACCGATCTCCTCCAGCGCGGCGCGTGCCCGGGCCAGCTTCGACGCGTTCGCCTGCTCCCAGGCCGCGATCGCCTCATCGACACCGGTGCCGGGCGGGGTCTCCCGCAACGCGTCGAGGGTGATCGACCGCAGCGAGCCGTACAGGTCGTCGCGCAGCGCGAGCCGGGCCAGCGCGTGCCACCGGTCGCCGCGGTCGAGCCGGCTGACCGCCGTCAACGCCTCGTCGATGCCGAGATGCTCGGACAGCGTGTAGTACAGCCGGGCCACCTCGGTCGCCGGGCGCGGCTCCTTCTCCCGGTCGGACAGCTCGACGAGCTCGACGACGTCGAGCAGGCCGTAGGCGTACAGCGAGAGCGCGATCGGCTCGACCAGGTCCTCCGGTACCCCGGAGTCCCGCAGGCCCGCCGCCCGTTCCCGGACCGCGCCGAGCTCGCGGCCCTGCAGCAGCTCGGGCAGCTGCTCCCGCAGCTGCGCGACGGGCTCGGCGAACCGGCTGATCTCCGCACCGACGGCCAGCGGCTGCGGCCGGTTGGTGAGGAACCACCGCGTGACCCGGTCGAGCAGGCGGCGGGACTCGAGCACGACGGCGTCGGCCACGGCCACCGGCGCGTCCGCGGTGCGTACCGCCTCCCACAGCGCGGGCAGCCCGAACACCCGGGTGGTGACCGCGTAGGCCCGCACGGCGTCGCCGGGGTCGGCGGCGAGCTCCTCGCCGAGCCGGAACGCGTAGCTGATCCCGGCCCCGTCGATCATCTCGTTGACCAGGCGGGTTCCGATGATCTCCCGGCGCAGCGGGTGGCTGCGGACGGCATGGCCGAAGCGTTCGCGCAGCGGGGCCGGGAAGTAACCCGGCAGCGTCGGCTCGAACGCCGGTCGGTCGGGCAGGTCGGTCTCCAGCAGCCGGTCGGTCAGGTCGAGCTTGGTGTGCGCGAGCAGCGTCGCCAGCTCGGGACCGGTCAGCCCGATCCCGTCGGCGGCGAGCTCGTCGAACCCGGCCGCCGACGGCAGCACCTCGAGCTCACGGTTCAGCCCGGCGCGTTCGACGAGGTCGGTGACCATCCGGCCGTGCACCGCCACCATGCCCGCGGCGTGGGCCCGGGCGACACCGAGCACCGCGTTCTGCGCGACGTTGTCGGCGAGCACGAGCTCCGCGACGTCGTCGGTCATCGACGCGAGCAGCTCGTTGCGGGCCGGCCGGTCCAGGGTTCCCTCGGCGACCGGGCGGTCGAGCAGGACCTTGATGTTGACCTCGTGGTCGGAGCAGTCGACCCCGGCCGAGTTGTCGATCGCATCGGTGTTGATCCGACCGGGCTCGCCGTCACGCCCGCCGGAGCGGGCGAACTCGATCCGGCCGCGCTGGGTCAGGCCGAGGTTGCCGCCCTCCCCCACGACCCGGACCCGCAGGTCGCGCCCGTTCACCCGGATCGCGTCGTTCGCCTTGTCACCGACCTCGGCGTGGGTCTCGGTCGAGGCCTTCGCATAGGTACCGATGCCGCCGTTCCACAGCAGGTCGGCCGGCGCCTGCAGGATCGCGTGGATCAGCTCGGGCGGCGACATCCGCGTGACGCCGTCGGGCAGGCCGAGCGCGGCGCGCATCTCCGCCCCCACCGGAACCGACTTCGCGGTCCGCGGCCACACCCCGCCGCCCGCGCTGATCAGGGAGCTGTCGTAGTCCTCCCAGGTGGAGCGCGGGAGTTCGAACAGCCGGCGCCGCTCCGCGTACGAGGTCGCCGCGTCCGGGACGGGGTCGACGAACACGTGCCGGTGGTCGAACGCGGCGACCAGCCGGATGTGCTCGGACAGCAGCATCCCGTTGCCGAACACGTCACCGGACATGTCACCGATGCCGACGACGGTGAACTCCTGGCTCTGGGTGTCGATGCCGAGCTCGCCGAAGTGCCGCTTGACCGACTCCCAGGCGCCTCGGGCGGTGATGCCCATGGCCTTGTGGTCGTAGCCGACCGAGCCGCCGGAGGCGAACGCGTCGCCGAGCCAGAAGCCGTACTCCTCGGAGATCGAGTTGGCCAGGTCGGAGAACGTCGCGGTGCCCTTGTCCGCGGCGACGACCAGGTAGGAGTCGTCGCCGTCGTGCCGGACGACGCCCGGCGGCGGCAGGGTCTCGGTGCTGCCGTCGGGGTGGGTGAGCAGGTTGTCGGTGACGTCGAGCAGCCCGGAGATGAAGGTGGTGTAGCACTCGCGCACATGGCCGGGATCGGGCGAGGGCCGGCGTACGACGAAGCCGCCCTTCGCCCCGACCGGCACGATCACCGCGTTCTTCACCGCCTGCGCCTTCACCAGCCCGAGGATCTCGGTCCGGTAGTCCTGCTGGCGGTCGGAGAACCGCAGGCCCCCGCGGGCCACCGGGCCGAACCGCAGGTGCACGCCCTCGATGTGCGGCGAGTACACGAAGATCTCGAAGCGGGGACGCGGCAGCGGCATGTCCGGCACCGCCGCCGGATCCAGCTTGAACGAGAAGAACGACCGGCCCCGGAACCAGTTGGTGCGCAGGGTCGCCTCGATGACGGCGAGCAGACCGCGCAGGATGCGGTCCGCGTCCAGGCCGGAGACCTGGTCGATCAGGACGGTGACGTCCTCGAGGGCACGCTGGTGGGCATCGTCCCGCTCGGCCGCGTCGCCGTTCGCCGGGTCGAACCTGGCCCGGAACAGCGTGATCAGGCCCTGCGCGACCTGCGGGTGCGTGACGAGCACGTTCGCCGTGTACTGCAGCGTGAACAACCCGCCGAGCTGGCGGGCGTAACGGCTGTAGGCGCGCAGCACGGCCGCCTCCCGCCAGTGCAACCCGGCCCGCAGGACCAGGGCGGAGAACCGGTCGTACTCGGTGTCGCCACGCCAGGCCGCGGCGAACGCCTCCTCGAACCGGGCTCCGGCATCCTCGACGGTCACCGTCGGCACCGCCGGGCCCCCGGCCGGCTGCGGCTCACGCACCCCGAAGTCGTAGAGCCAGCAGCGGCGGCCGTCGGGCCGGGTGAACTCGAACGGGCGCTCGTCGACGACGTCGACGTCGAGCTGCTGCAGCAGCGGCAGCATCCGGGTCAGGGTGGCCGGTGTGTCGCCGAGGTAGAGGGCGAACCGGATGTCGCCGTCGACCGTGCGGTAGAGCCGCAGGTCGAACGCGTCGTCGCCGTCCTGGCCCAGCGCCATCAGGCGGCGCAGGTCCTCCACCGCACGGCTCGGTGCGACACCCGCCTTGTACGACTCGGGGACACCGGCGAGCATCGGCCGGGCCTGCGGGCCGGTGTCACCGAGCGCCGCGACCAGCAGGTCGTCCCAGCTCCGGGTGGCCTCGGTGACCTCGTCCTGCAGCGCGGGCACGTCGTAGGACACCGTCTCGGTGGACGGGTCGGTGGCGACGGTCAGGTGCAGCATGGCGAGCTCGGCGTCGCCGACCTGCGCGGTGTAGCTGACGTCGGTGCCGCCGAGCCGGGTGCGCAGGATGTCGGTGATGCGCAGGCGCGTGCCGGTCGTGTACCGGTCGCGCGGCAGGTAGACCAGGCAGGAGAGGAACCGCCGGTACGGGTCGGGATGGACGAACAGCCGGACCGCGCTCCGCGCGCTGGCCTCCAGCACGCCGACACCGGTGTCGTGCAGGCGTCGTTGCGAGGACGAGAACAGCTCCGTGCGGGGCAGCACGGAGAACACCTCGAGCATCTGCTGCCCGGAGTAGGAGTCCGCCGGGAACCCGGCGCGGCGGATCGCGCCGCGGATGCGCCGGGCGACGACCGGGATGTCCAGCACGGACTCGTGCCGGGCGGGGACGGTCAGCATGCCCAGGAAGCGGTGCTCGCCGACGACGGTGCCCTCCGCATCGCGGGTACGGACGCCCACGTAGAACGGGTGCACCGGCCGTAGTACCCGGCTGCGCTCGCTGGCCCGGGTGATGAGCAACGGCCCGGCCGGGTCCTCGGCACCGAGCTCGACCTCCTCGGGGAGGAACACGTTCGCGCCGGCGTCGCCCGGGCGCAGCACCCCCAGCCCGGTCTCGGTGTCGGGCCGCAGACGACCGTCGCGGCGCACGTAGTGCCGGTACCCGACGAACGTGAAGTGCTCGTCGACCAGCCACCGGAGGAGGTCGGCGACCTCCGCGGGGTGCACGCCATCGGTGTCGTCGGTGTCGTGGGCGGTCGCGGCGCCGGCGAGCTCGTCGGCCAGCGCGCGGGCCCGCAGGGTCATCGCGGCGGTGTCGTCGACGACCTGCCGGACGTCGGAGAGCGTCCGTTCCAGCTCGGCCCGCAGGTCGTCCGGGTCGAGCACCCCGGTGGAGGCGACGTCGAGGTGCATCCACGACTCGGCGAGCGCGTCGCCCGGTTCGCTGGGGTCCGCATCGGGGTCGACACCGCGGAGCGTGCCGGTCCCGTCGCGGTCGACGACCAGGATCGGGTGCACGACCCGGCGGACCGTCCCGCCTGCCCGCCCGACGCCCGCGAGCACCGACTCGACCAGGTAGGGCATGTCGTCGGTGACGATGTCGACGGTGATCGCCTCGCCCTGGCCGGGGGCGACGGCGACGACCGCGTGCCCGGCCTCGCGGCGCCCACCGAGCGCGAGATGCGCCTCGACCACGGCGGCCGGGCCGGGCAGCGCCGGACCGCCGGTGTCCTCGGCCTCCGGGGTGTGCCGTGCATAGAGGTGGACGAGGTTCGCGCTGGTACCGGTCGTCCGCGATCCGCTCCCCACCCGCACGTCGTCGTCGGCCGTGTCCGTCGTGTCACCCGTCGTACCGCTGCTCACGTCCCACTCCGCCCCCGCGCGTCTGCTGACGGCCGTCACCCTAGCCCCGGGTACGACGTTCCCGGGCGAGCGACAGGTGGCACCCGAGGGCACCGTTGCGCAGGCCGGGGTCAGATCTCGCGGTATGCGGCCAGGGCGCCGGCCAGGAGATCGGCGAGCCCCATGCCCTCGGGGATGGCGTTCGGATCGCCGGGCGTGGCCGAGCCGTCGTCGGACGGCGACGAGGTGCCGGTTCCCGGGCGGTCGGTGACACCGTCCGCATGCTGCTCGGACGACGCGCCGGTGCTCCCGTCGCCGGCGCTGTCCGTCACGGCCACGGTCGCTGCGGTTGCTCCGGTGCCGGCACGCCGGGCGTCGGTGACCGGCTCGCGGTCCGGTGCCGTGTCCCGCGGGGTGTCGGCGCGGGCGGAACGCACGGTCCACACGTCCGCACCCGTGGTGGTGGAACCGGGTACGTCGGCGCGGGTCGCGTCGCCGGCACCGTCGGGCCGGCGCGCCGAACCGGACCGCCGCCCGTTCCGCTTCGGCAGCGCCGCCGGGCCGTCGCCCTCGGACACCGACGACCAGGCAACCGGCCGGCCCGCGCGCCCGCTGTCGTCCCGCGGGGTCCCGGTGCCGTCCCGCGACTCCGACAGATCGAGATGGGTGCGGAGCATGTCCGCCAGCCGGCGGTCGGTACCGGTGTCGTCCGGGGTCGTCGGGCCGACGCCTGCTTCTCCAGCACCGTTGCGCAGTCCGCCCCCGGGCTCATCGGGATGTCCGGCGGCCGGTGCGTCGGTGTCCCCGGACCGCGGGGCCGCATCGGAGCGTCGACGCCCACCGCTTCCGGGGCGGACGTCGATCCCGGCGGCGAGCAGCGGAGAGACCTCCCCGTCGGTGGCCCTCCGACGCCCGGCCCGGCTCCGGTCGGTGTCGGGGGACGGCAGGTGCAGCGCCGCTGCCATGGCGGGACCCGCGACCGCCCCCGGCCGCGCCCGCTCCGCATCATCGGCATCCGCGACGCCGGTCGAGTCGTCCCCACGGTCCCGGGCGGGCACGCCCACCGCGTTCACGGCGGACCACGGCGCATCCGCGTCGGATCGCGACGCATCTTTGGCGGCTCGCGACGCATCTTTGGCGGCTCGCGACGCATCTGTGGCGGGTCGCGACGTTCGTCCGGCGCGACGGCGGGCACCACCGGCGCGCTCCGGCGGTACGTCCGGCGCCACGGGGGGCGGCACCTCGTCCGGCCCGGCCAGCTCACGGACGATCTCGTCGCCCTCCGCCCCGTGCGGCCCGACGCAGCGCAGCCGCAGCGCAGCCCCGACGGGGAGCCCGCCGCGATGCACGCGGTCGGCGAGGTGTGTGGCGAGCGAGCGTGCCCACAACAGGACGGTGACGCGATCGGCGTCGGGCAGCGTGATGCGGACCGCCGTGTCGCCGGTGTCGGTGGTGCCGGACGGCGGGACCAGGCGCCGCGACCGGGCCGCGATCTCGTCCAGTGCTCCCGCCACGAGGTGTCCGGGCATCGGTTCGCCCGACGGGTCGACGACGTCGACCAGGATCGACCGGTCGCTCGACCTCGAGTCCGTCAGCGGCAGGGTGTCCTTTCGGGCGACGAGACGGTTGCGCCCGAGGAGGTCGCGACCGATGCCGGCGCCTCCGATGCCGGACCCTCCGGTTCCGTCGCCGCCGGAGCCGGGACGATCGAAGTCGGCACGGCTGGTATCGGCACGGCTGGCGTCGACACGGTCCGAGTCGGCACGGTTGGCGTCGGCACGGTCCGAGTCGGCACGATCGAAGTCGGCCCGGCCGAGGTCGGCACGGCCGAGGCCAGTCCGGCCGAGGTCGGCACGGCCGGAGCCGGCCCGGCCGAGGTCGGCTCCGGCGGCAAGCTCGTGCTCGGCGTCGCTCTGGCGGGCATCGCCGCTCCCGGCACCTTTGTACCCAGCACCGTTGTTCTCGGCGCTGTCGTTCAAGACCCTGTCGTTCACGGCGCTGTCGTTCACGGGGCCCGACCGCCCAGCGACAAGCTGCCCGGCGCGGCCGTCTCGCCCGTCGTTGCGCAGCTCCGCGAGGAGCGCGTCCGCCAGCGGCGAGCCGCTGCCCGGCGTACCGGCGCCGGGCACACCGACCGTCCCGGACCAGGATCGTCCGGCCCATGCGAGCAGGTCACCACCGGTCCCGCCGTCACCGACACCCGAAGCCCCGACGACGTCGTTCTGCACCGGCGTCAGGTCCCCGACGTGGTCACCGGTCAGCATCCCGGACACACCCAGCGGATCGTCCGGATCGATCGCGGATGTCTCATCGACGTCGCTCACTCGATCACGATCACGGGCGACGTCGGGCTGCTCGACCCTCGCGGTATCCGGCCGGGCCGGGCCGGCGGCCGGGACGGTCGTCCCAGCGCTCTCCCCAAGGACGGTCCGTGCCGGCCCGGCAGGGTCGCCGGTGGCTTCCGTCGACCTCGCACCCCGCCTCGAGCGGATACCGGCCTCGGCGGACTCGTGCCTGCCGACGGCGCCGCCCACGTCGTCCGGGCCGACCGCACCCTTGCCCATCGAGCCGCGTCCGCCCACGTCGGTGGGCGCAGCGTGTCCGTTCGTCGTGCGTGGAAGAGATGTCGCGCGTCGTGGGAGGGATGCCGCCGCGTCAGAGGCGGCCGCATCGGGGACGGTCTCATCCGGAGCGGTCGCCGGAGCACGAGCCGTGTCGTGCTGCGCGGCCCCCGTCGCCCGGCGACGTACAGGCGAATGCCTGTGCTCGGATCTACTCCGGGTGGCAGTGTCGATCCCGGCAACCGGGAGCGCGGCGGCGACGGCGTGCCGGAAGCGGCGGGCCCGCGCGCGGTCGAGCTGATCGGCCTCGGCGGCGGACCGCATCGCTTCGAGTGCCTCGCGATAACGGCCCGCGCCCTCGTGCAGCTCGGACTGCGCGGTCCGGCAGGCGGCGACCAGACCGGGCACGCCGGAGGATCCCGCACCGGCGGCCGCCTCGGCGAGCGCCCGGGCGGCGTGGTCGGCCGCTCCGGGGTCGGCCCGGGCGAGCGTCAGGCGAAGCAGCACGCCCTGGCGACCGGCGTCCACGACGTCGGGCTGTGCGGACGCCGCCCGGACCGCCTCTGCCGGGGAGCGACCGGCGTCGAGCAGGGCAGTGATCCACTGGCTCAGCAGTGCCGCGGCAAGGTGCGCGGACAGCGGACGCGACTCGGGGTGCTCCGGCGTCCAGCCGAGCTTCGCCAGTCCGCGCAACGCTCGTTCGACGGCCAGATCGTGCTCGCGTCGCGCGCGATGCACGGACCCGGCGACGAGGTCGGCGAACGCCGATACGTCACTGCCGAACCCGGCGCCGCAGGACTCGACCTCTCGCCGGAGCCGGTCGAGATCGTCGTCCGCCTGACCGGCGAGCGCACAACGGACCTGGACGGCGAGCCGGTCCAGCCGTAGCAACCCCGGTTCCTCGCCGGGTGAGTCGTCCGGCAGGTCCGCGACGAGCGCCCGGGCGGTTTCCAGCTCACCGTCGACCTGAGCGACCGTCGCCAGCTCGACCCGCAGCCGGGCCGCCTCCGGCCGGGCCAGCAGCGCGGCCCCGGGAGGGCGGCCGGGGACCGCCGGCACGGCTGGGTCGGCTCGTCCGGAGCCGGTCAGCCCGGCCAGCACGGCGGTGGCGACGTCGCGTGCGTCGCCACCGGCGGCGTGCCCGTCGAGGAGCCATCCCGCAGCCTGCACCCAACGCAGATCGTCACCGTCCGCGACAGCACGCACGCATGCGTACCCGGCCAGCTCTGCGGTCAGGAGCGGCCGCTGCCAGCGCAGGGCCGCCGCTGTCCGCAACTCGGCCGTCGTCGCGCTCCCGGCGCGGTGACCCAGGTCGGACGTCACATAGCCTCCCGTGACACCACCGGCCCGGTACGCCCGTGCCGCGTCGTCGCGTCCGCAGTGTCCAGTCGGACCGGCCGAGGACGGTCCGGCAGAGTGGAGCTCAGTCGCGGGTGAGCTTACGATGCGTGACCCGGTGGGGTCGCGCCGCCTCCGAACCGAGCCGCTCGATCTTGTTCTTCTCGTAGGCCTCGAAGTTCCCCTCGTACCAGTACCAGGCCGCCGGGTTCTCGTCGGTGCCCTCCCACGCGAGGATGTGCGTGACGACGCGGTCGAGGAACCACCTGTCGTGCGAGATGACCACGGCGCAGCCGGGGAACTGCTCGAGCGCGTTCTCCAGAGATCCGAGGGTCTCGACGTCCAGGTCGTTCGTCGGCTCGTCGAGCAGGAGCAGGTTTCCACCCTGCTTGAGCGTCAGCGCCAGGTTCAAGCGGTTGCGCTCACCGCCGGACAGGACACCCGCGGGCTTCTGCTGATCCGGTCCCTTGAACCCGAAGGCCGCGACGTAGGCCCGCGAGGGCATCTCGACGTTGCCGACCTGGATGTAGTCGAGCCCGTCGGAGACGACCTCGAAGACGGTCTTCTTCGGGTCGATCCCGCCCCGGTTCTGGTCGACGTAGGACAGCTTGACCGTCTCGCCGACCCGCACCTCGCCCGAGTCCGGCTCCTCCAGCCCGACAATGGTCTTGAACAGGGTCGTCTTGCCGACACCGTTCGGGCCGATGACACCGACGATGCCGTTCCGCGGCAGCGTGAACGACAGGTCCTTGATCAGCTGCCGGCCGTCGAACCCCTTGTCCAGGTGCGAGACCTCGACGACCTGGTTGCCCAGACGCGGGCCCGGCGGGATCTGGATCTCCTCGAAGTCCAGCTTGCGGTGCCGCTCGGCCTCGGCCGCCATCTCGTCGTACCGGTCCAGCCGGGAGCGGCTCTTGGCCTGGCGGGCCTTGGGGTTCGAGCGGACCCAGGCCAGCTCGTCCTTCAGGCGCTTCTGCAGCTTCACGTCCTTCTTGCCCTGGACGGCGAGCCGCTCCGCCTTCTTCTCCAGGTAGGTGGAGTAGTTGCCCTCGTACGGGAACGTCCGGCCGCGGTCGAGCTCGAGGATCCAACCGGCGACGTTGTCCAGGAAGTACCGGTCGTGCGTGACCGCGAGGACCGCTCCCGGGTACTTCGCGAGGAACTGCTCCAGCCACAGGACGCTCTCCGCGTCCAGGTGGTTGGTGGGCTCGTCGAGGAGGAGCAGGTCGGGCTGGGAGAGCAGCAGCTTGCACAGGGCGACCCGGCGCCGCTCGCCACCGGACAGGTTCGTGACCTCGGCGTCGCCGGGCGGGCAGCGCAGGGCGTCCATCGCCTGCTCCAGCTGCGAGTCGATCTCCCACGCGTCCGCGTGGTCGAGCTCCTCCTGCAGCTTGCCCATCTCCTCCATGAGCTCGTCGGTGTAGTTCGTCGCCATCTCCTCGGCGATCGCGTTGAACCGATCGAGCTTGACCTTGACCTCGCCCAGCCCCTCCTCGACGTTGCCGAGAACGGTCTTCTCCTCGTTGAGCGACGGCTCCTGCTGCAGGATGCCGACCGTCGCCCCGGGCTTGAGGAACGCGTCACCGTTGTTGGCTGTCTCCAACCCGGCCATGATCTTCAGGACGGTCGACTTCCCGGCCCCGTTCGGGCCGACCACGCCGATTTTCGCCCCCGGCAAAAAGCTGATCGACGCGTTCTCCAGGATGACCTTGTCGCCGTGCGCCTTGCGCACGTTCCGCATCGTGTAAATCAGGTCTGCCACGAATCCGATGGTAGTTCCGTCGTAGTCAGGCCTCGGAGGCCGGTACGGCACCGACCGTCCGCTGCTCATCGTCGCTCTCGACGGCATCGGGATCGAACGGGTCCCCGGCCGTCTCCGGTTCGCCGTCCGGGCACTCCTGCCAGGTCTCCGCCTGCCGGCGGTCGGCAATCTGGTCACGGTCGGGGCCGGACGAGTTGCGCGCCGGTGCCAGGATCCCCGATACGCGCAGGTCGTAGCTGACGCTCACCGGGTCGATCTTCGGTGCCCTGCGGAGCCCACCGTCACGGTCGATCCACTCGTCCATGAAGAGCCGGCCGACGACCACCACGGGGTGGCCCTTGTCCAAGGACTGCGTGACGTGCTCGGCGAGGTGGCGCCAGCACGTGACGGAGTAGTAGGTCGTGGCGACGTCGCGCCACTCGTCGCTGTTGTTCTCGCGCCGCCGGTAGTTCTCGGCGACGCTCAGGTCGGTGACGGCGTACCCGTTCGGGGTGTACCGCAGGGTGGGCTTGCGAGTCACGTTGCCGCTGATGACGATCTGGTTGACGGACACGGATCCTCCGAGGCTCGATTCGGTGCGTTGTCGCCCTTCGAGCATCGCCCCGCCGGACCCGGATGGAGCCACGTTCTTCAGGGCTGTGGATGAACCGCGCACTTGTGGAGGACCGGCTGCCTACGCCGCTTCCGAGGCGGGTTCGGTGTCGGTTGCTCGTGGTAGCTCGTGGCGGACGGGGCCTACGCCGTGCGGCCTCCTGTGATGCGCCGAGTCGAGCTGTGATGCGCCGAGTCGAGGACCGCCGGTCCGGCACCTGAAGCGTGCCCCCGCATCACGGGGCCGGGCCACGCGCGGCGCGCCAGGGCCGCTCGCGCCGGGCGCTCGCTGGGGCGACGGGCACGCCAGGGCAGTTCGATCAAGGGCGGGCTGCACTGAGGTACCCCTCGTAGCCACCCGCGCCCGCTCCGCCGCGCACCCCGCGGCCGCTCTGCCGCGCACTCGCGGACCCTCAGGTCGGCGGGGGCCCTCACACCCGGCGCCACGGACCGCTCGCCCGTGCGAGGGGCACGTCGGGGCTGTTTGATCATGCGGAGGCCGTGCTGAGGTACTGCTCGTAGCGCCACACTGCCGGGCCGGCCTCGCAGGCCCCGAGTCGGTAGGAACCTCATCCCACCGGCGACCCCAGCCGCTACCCGGGCGAGGGGCACGTCAGCGTTGTTCGATCACACGATCACGGCGCTGAGGTACCCCTCGCATCCCACTCGGCACATCCCGCACCGGGACACCGCGCCCGCGGGCCGCGAGGGGTACGTCAGGGCAGCTCGATCATGCGGAGATCGCTCTCAGGTACCCCTCGTAGCTCCTCGCACCGTTCCGCCACGCACTCACGGGCCCTGGGGTCGGTGGGAGGAGCCGTCACGCCGGCGCCCCGGACCGCTCGCCCGGGCGAAAGGCACGTCAGAGCAGTTCGATCATGCTGAGGTGTCCCTCGTAGCCAGCGCACGTCGGTCCAGCGCCACCCCGCGCCGGCTACGCCGCCCCTCACGGGCTCACGGGCTCACGGGCTCACGGGCTCACGGGCTCGCGGGGCCGCGGGGCCGCGGGGCCGCGAGGGGCACGTGAGTGCACTTGGATCACGCGGACACCGCACTGAGGTGCCCCTCGCTCGGCGAAGACCGCGCTGAGGTACCCCTCGTAGTTCCTCGGGCCGATCCGCCGCGCCCTCGCGGACCCTGGAGTCGGTGGGTGGAGCCGTCACGCCGGACCGCTCGCCCGGGCGAGAGGTACGCCAGGGCAGTTCGATCAAGTGGATGCCGCGCTGAGGTACCCCTCGTGGCGCCCCGCACCGCAGCGCGGCCGCCCCGCACCGCAATGCGCGCACCCGCCGACACTCCGGCCGCACCGGGCCCCGCACTTCCGGTAGAGGTCGCGGTGAACAGGTTTCGGGCACACAAAAGGAGCGCCTCCCGAACCCGTAAAAGGTTCCGGAGGCGCTCCATCATGCACAGTTAAATGTCGGCGGCGACCTACTCTCCCACACCCTGTCGAGTGCAGTACCATCGGCGCAGGAAGGCTTAGCTACCGGGTTCGGAATGGGACCGGGCGTTCCCCTAACGCTATGACCACCGACAACACTATCAACTTATCCCCCACCCACCGACCCAAAACAGTCGACAGAAAGGGGTCCTGACACACACAACCACACCCCTCCAGCAGAGGGGATGGTTGTGGGCTCAGGGCCACACAGTGGATGCGAACAACTCGTTGTGAGCAAGCCCTCGGCCTATTAGTACCGGTCAACTCCACCCCTCACAAGGCTTCCATCTCCGGCCTATCAACCCAGTCATCTACTGGGAGCCTTACCCACTCAAGGTGGTGGGAGACCTCATCTTGGAACAGGCTTCCCGCTTAGATGCCTTCAGCGGTTATCCCTCCCGAACATAGCCAACCAGCCGTGCCCCTGGCGGGACAACTGGCACACCAGAGGTTCGTCCGTCCCGGTCCTCTCGTACTAGGGACAGCCTTCCTCAAGTCTCCAACGCGCGCGGCGGATAGGGACCGAACTGTCTCACGACGTTCTAAACCCAGCTCGCGTACCGCTTTAATGGGCGAACAGCCCAACCCTTGGGACCTACTCCAGCCCCAGGATGCGACGAGCCGACATCGAGGTGCCAAACCATGCCGTCGATATGGACTCTTGGGCAAGATCAGCCTGTTATCCCCGGGGTACCTTTTATCCGTTGAGCGACACCCCTTCCACAAGGCGGTGCCGGATCACTAGTCCCGACTTTCGTCCCTGCTCGACCTGTCAGTCTCACAGTCAAGCTCCCTTGTGCACTTACACTCAACACCTGATTGCCAACCAGGCTGAGGGAACCTTTGGGCGCCTCCGTTACTCTTTAGGAGGCAACCGCCCCAGTTAAACTACCCACCAGGCACTGTCCCTGAACCAGATCATGGCCCGAGGTTGAGACACCCAATTCGACCAGAGTGGTATTTCAACAACGACTCCACCACCACTAGCGTGGCCGCTTCACAGTCTCCCACCTATCCTACACAAGCCGAACCGAGCACCAATACCAAGCTATAGTAAAGGTCCCGGGGTCTTTCCGTCCTGCCGCGCGTAACGAGCATCTTTACTCGTAGTGCAATTTCGCCGAGTCTGTGGTCGAGACAGCGCCCAAGTCGTTACGCCATTCGTGCAGGTCGGAACTTACCCGACAAGGAATTTCGCTACCTTAGGATGGTTATAGTTACCACCGCCGTTTACTGGCGCTTAAATTCTCCGCTTCACCCCGAAGGATTAACGGGTCCTCTTAACGTTCCAGCACCGGGCAGGCGTCAGTCCGTATACATCGTCTTGCGACTTCGCACGGACCTGTGTTTTTAGTAAACAGTCGCTTGGGCCTGGTCTCTGCGACCACCCACCCCTAGCCGGCAAGCGGCTTCAAGGCGAGTGGCCCCCCTTCTCCCGAAGTTACGGGGGCATTTTGCCGAATTCCTTAACCACAGTTCGCTCGATCGCCTCGGTATTCTCTACCTGACCACCTGTGTCGGTTTGGGGTACGGGCCGCAACAGCACTCGCTAGAGGCTTTTCTCGACAGCATGGGATCACTCTCTTCGCCTCAATCGGCTACGCGTCACCTCTCACCCTTCACGACCCCCCGGATTTACCTGGGAAGTCAGGCTACAGGCTTACACCACGACAACCACCGCGTGGCGGAGCTACCCTCCTGCGTCACCCCATCACTTGCCTACTACCGGATCGGATCCCACGCTCCCCCACAAACAAGAGCCCCGAAGGGCTCAGGGTGGGTTCGGATGGTTAGCATCACCGGCCCCAGCATGGACGCACTATCACGAGCACGGGAATATCAACCCGTTGTCCATCGACTACGCCTGACGGCCTCGCCTTAGGTCCCGGCTCACCCTGGGCGGAACAACCTGGCCCAGGAACCCTTGGTCATCCGGCGGCAGAGATTCTCACTCTGCATTCGCTACTCATGCCTGCATTCTCACTCCCACACATTCCACCCGTAAATCACTCCCGGGCTTCACCACATGCAGGACGCTCCCCTACCCAACAACACCAAAGTGTCATTGCCACGGCTTCGGCGGTGCGCTTGAGCCCCGCTACATTGTCGGCGCAGGACCACTTGACCAGTGAGCTATTACGCACTCTTTCAAGGGTGGCTGCTTCTAAGCCAACCTCCTGGTTGTCTGGGCGATCCCACATCCTTTCCCACTTAGCGCACGCTTAGGGGCCTTAGCCGGTGATCTGGGCTGTTTCCCTCTCGACCACGAAGCTTATCCCCCGCAGTCTCACTGCCGCGCTCTCACTCACCGGCATTCGGAGTTTGGCTGACTTCGGTAAGCTTGTCGGCCCCCTAGGCCATCCAGTGCTCTACCTCCGGCGAGAAACACACGACGCTGCACCTAAATGCATTTCGGGGAGAACCAGCTATCACGAAGTTTGATTGGCCTTTCACCCCTACCCACAACTCATCCCCCAGGTTTTCAACCCTGGTGGGTTCGGGCCTCCACGACGTCTTACCGACGCTTCACCCTGGCCATGGGTAGATCACTTCGCTTCGGGTCTACACCCCGCGACTCAATCGCCCTATTCGGACTCGCTTTCGCTACGGCTACCCCACACAGGTTAACCTCGCCACGAAGCATAACTCGCAGGCTCATTCTTCAAAAGGCACGCCATCACCCTACAGACGAATCCGCTTCAGGCTCTGACGGCTTGTAAGCACACGGTTTCAAGTACTATTTCACTCCCCTCCCGGGGTACTTTTCACCTTTCCCTCACGGTACTAGTCCGCTATCGGTCATCAGGTAGTATTTAGGCTTGACGGGTGGTCCCGCCAGATTCACAGCGAATTTCACGGGCTCGCTGCTACTCGGGAACAACATCCACAACACGTGCCATGCTTTCGCGTACGGGGCTATCACCCACTACGGCGACCCTTCCCAGAAGTCTTCCGCTAACACAACACAACGCCGTCCCACCCTCGGCAGAAGGTGAACAATGCATCCCACAACCCCACATCCGCAACACCTGCCGGCTTGACACGGACACGGTTTAGCCTCATCCGCTTTCGCTCGCCACTACTCACGGAATCACTGTTGTTTTCTCTTCCTGTGGGTACTGAGATGTTTCACTTCCCCACGTTCCCTCCACGCACCCTATGAATTCAGGTACGGGTAACGCCCCATGACGGGCGCTGGGTTTCCCCATTCGGACACCCTCGGATCACAGCTCGGTTGACAGCTCCCCGAGGCCTATCGCGGCCTCCCACGTCCTTCATCGGCTCCTGATGCCTAGGTATCCACCATGTGCCCTTAACAACTTGACCACAACAAGATGCTCGCATCCACTATGCAACACTCAACCCACAACCACACCCACCCCCACCACAACCACCACACCCAGCAGGGAGCGTTAGGAAGAGCAGGACCAGAGCGGCCAAAGAAAACCCCCATAAAGGGTGTCTTCTCAGGACCCAACAGTGTGCCGAACCACAGCTTGGCGTTCGTTGTGTTCCACCCAGCCACACCCCAGGACACGAACGGTCCTGTCAGATGCGGTCTCAGATAAGGAACCAACTCATTCAACAAGAACAAAGTTGGCGCCCCACTACAAGTGGGACTCCTTAGAAAGGAGGTGATCCAGCCGCACCTTCCGGTACGGCTACCTTGTTACGACTTCGTCCCAATCGCCAGTCCCACCTTCGACGACTCCCTCCCCAAAGGGTTGGGCCGCCGGCTTCGGGTGTTACCAACTTTCGTGACGTGACGGGCGGTGTGTACAAGGCCCGGGAACGTATTCACCGCAGCGTTGCTGATCTGCGATTACTAGCGACTCCAACTTCACGGGGTCGAGTTGCAGACCCCGATCCGAACTGAGACTCACTTTAAGGGATTCGCTCCACCTCACGGTCTCGCCGCCCTCTGTATGAGCCATTGTAGCATGTGTGAAGCCCTGGACATAAGGGGCATGATGACTTGACGTCATCCCCACCTTCCTCCGAGTTGACCCCGGCAGTCTCCCATGAGTCCCCACCATTACGTGCTGGCAACATGGAACAAGGGTTGCGCTCGTTGCGGGACTTAACCCAACATCTCACGACACGAGCTGACGACAGCCATGCACCACCTGCACACCAACCACAAGGGAAGCCCTATCTCTAGGGATGTCTAGTGCATGTCAAACCCAGGTAAGGTTCTTCGCGTTGCATCGAATTAATCCACATGCTCCGCCGCTTGTGCGGGCCCCCGTCAATTCCTTTGAGTTTTAGCCTTGCGGCCGTACTCCCCAGGCGGGGCGCTTAATGCGTTAGCTGCGGCACAGAAACCGTGGAATGGTCCCCACACCTAGCGCCCAACGTTTACGGCGTGGACTACCAGGGTATCTAATCCTGTTCGCTCCCCACGCTTTCGCTCCTCAGCGTCAGTATCGGCCCAGAGACCCGCCTTCGCCACCGGTGTTCCTCCTGATATCTGCGCATTTCACCGCTACACCAGGAATTCCAGTCTCCCCTGCCGAACTCAAGTGATGCCCGTATCGACCGCACGCTCAGAGTTAAGCCCCAAGTTTTCACGGCCGACGTGACACACCGCCTACGAGCTCTTTACGCCCAATAATTCCGGACAACGCTCGCACCCTACGTGTTACCGCGGCTGCTGGCACGTAGTTGGCCGGTGCTTCTTATCCAGGTACCGTCACCCGAAAGCTTCGTCCCTGGCGAAAGAGGTTTACAACCCGAAGGCCGTCATCCCCCACGCGGCGTCGCTGCGTCAGGCTTTCGCCCATTGCGCAATATTCCCCACTGCTGCCTCCCGTAGGAGTCTGGGCCGTGTCTCAGTCCCAGTGTGGCCGGTCGCCCTCTCAGGCCGGCTACCCGTCACCGCCTTGGTAGGCCATCACCCCACCAACAAGCTGATAGGCCGCGGGCCCATCCCCAGCCGAAAAAACTTTCCACCACCCAACATGCGTTGAGAGGTCCTATCCGGTATTAGACCCAGTTTCCCGGGCTTATCCCAGAGCTGAGGGCAGGTCACCCACGTGTTACTCACCCGTTCGCCGCTCGTGTACCCCCGAAGGGGCCTTACCGCTCGACTTGCATGTGTTAAGCACGCCGCCAGCGTTCGTCCTGAGCCAGGATCAAACTCTCCAACAAAACCCTGACAAAACAAACGATCCACAGACCCGACGGGGTCAGACCTGCGAACCAAAACAATCTGGCACAAAAACGCCAAACCATATAATAGCTCGACACACTGTTGAGTTCTCAAAAGACACCCGCACCACACCACCGACCGTAAAGCCGGATCCGAAGGCGGATCACCTTGACCCACCAAGGAAAGCACACCGATGCACTCGGCACACCACCAGGGGGGTCACATTGTCCGCGGGGCCTGCTGACCGGACCTCCAGGGCCCGTTCTGTCCGACTCACTCGCTGACAAGGAATAAGTTACGGCACGGTGTTCAGGCGCGTCAAACCGGGGTCGCAAATGCCCTCTGACCTGCACCGATGGCCTGCCAGACCGCGAGCGACCGCGGACGAGCCCGACCCTCTCGCGCGACGAACGGTCGCACCGACGGGCTCACCTCGGATACTGGTTGACCAGCGCGGATCGCGCAAGGGGAAGCCCTCGTCGAGGCCCGCACGGGCCATCCGGGACGTCATTCGTCTCGCGTCCACCTGGGCGTCGACTATTTTCAAGATTTTTTTCGACCGCCCGTCGCGGCCCCGGTGTACGACGAGCGGCCGATCTCCGGCTCATCGCTCGTCGCACCGGCGGACGTCCCTGCGACAAGACGATCATCGGCCGGGAACGGCCGCTCGTCGTGCACCGTGCCGATCCGCCCGCTCCGGGGGTCCTGGGCGAGACTGCGGGGCGTGCCCATCGACGGTGACGTCCTTGATCCCGTGCTGCACCGGCTCCGCGCCGACGGCAGCCTCACCGCGGCGGGATGGTGCCGGGCCCCCGGCGCGAGCAGCCGCGTGCGGGCGACGCTCGTGCACGACGGCATCGCCCTCGAGGCAGGAGACGGCCCACCCGGTCACCTACGGGCGTCGCCCCTCGCCCTTCCGCTACGCACGAAGGCGGTCGACCGCATCGCCGTCCCGCTGGTCCTCCCCCTCCTGAACGACATGGAGGGGCTGTTCGCGGAACTTCGCCGGGTGCTCGCCCCGCACGGGCTGCTCTCGCTCCTCCTCCCCGCCCCCGCGTCGTTCGGCTGGCGCAGTGGCGAGCTGCGACGCTCGGTCCGGTCCGCTTGGCGGCACCGGTCGGCGGTGGAGCACCCGGAGTGGCTGGCGTCGTCCGCGGACTTCGCGGTCCTGGCGGACGACCGGCTCACCTTCACCCTCGACGAGGGCCCGGGCGACCCTGCCGGGGATGTGGCGGAGCTGTGCTCGGCGGGGGTGTACCCGCCCGATCTGTCACCGGCGGTCCGCTCGGACCTCGCCGTGCACCGGTCGGCGGCGCGGACGGTGCGGCTGCGCCGGATCGTGGCGCGCCGCTGACGCGGTGCCGGGCCATCCCGCTGGTCGGTGTCGCCGCCGGAATCCTGGCGCTGCTGATCGGGTTCCCGGGCCGGGTTGCGAACCCGGGCGGGTGACGGCCCCGGGCCGCGTGACGACCCGTCAGTCGGAGGTGGCGTTCTCGCCCGCGGCGCCGGCCAACCGCAGCGGCAGCGACATCTCGTCCGGCGGGTCCACGACGTCCGCGACGATCGCCGTGATGTTGTCCGGCCCGCCGCCCTCGTTCGAGAGCTCGACCATCCGGTCGGCGACGGCATCCGGATCCGCGTCGCTGCTGAGCTCGCGGAGCAGGGTGTCGTCGTCCAGAACGGCGGTGACGCCGTCCGAGCACAGCAGGTACCGGTCGCCCTCGGCGATCTCGATCCGGTCGAGGTCCGGGTCGGGCGAGTGGTCGGTGCTCAGCGCGCGCATGAGGACCGAGCGGCGCGGGTGGTGCGCAGCCTCCTCCGCCGTGATCTGGCCCTGGTCGACCAGCTGCTGGACCATCGTGTGGTCGTGGGTGAGCCGGGTCAGCTCGCCGTCTCTGAGGCGGTAGATCCGCGAGTCGCCGATGTGCGCCAGCGCGAGCTGCTCGCCGGTCAGCAGGAGCGAGACGACCGTCGTCCCCATCCCGCGGGTCTCCGGGTCCTCGCCGGCCCGCCGGGCGAGCCGGTCGGTCGCATCCTCGAGCGCGGAGATCAGTTCGGCGTCGAGGTCGATGTCGGTGAGATCCCGGGGCAGCCGGGCCTCCAGCTCGGTGAAGGCCGACACCGTCGTCGCGCTCGCGATCTCGCCGTGGGCGTGTCCGCCCATGCCGTCGGCGACGATCAGGAGGCGGCCGGTCGTCGCGCCGGCGTCCTGATTCGACGTCCGGCGACGACCGACATCCGACCTGATCGCGGATCGCAGTCCCAGCACCATGGGGACAGTATGGACGTCACGGTCCGTCAGCGTTGCAGGCGAGGCCCTGTACGCGTGTGCTTCAACCGGTCGGATGGCTCTCGTCGGCATCCGGCGGCCTCCGTACCAGCACGGCCGGTGTCGGATGACGGGCCGTTTGCCCGGGTCGCTACCGTGGATCCCGCGGCGGGCACCCGTCCCGGCGCATCAGCCTCCGTAGCTCAGCCGGATAGAGCATGGCCCTTCTAATGCCGAGGTCGCAGGTTCGAGTCCTGCCGGGGGCACATATTGCCTGGTCAGGACACACTTCCGCCGGATAGGCATGACGGGGTAAGATCGGATCCCTAGTTTATCCAGGAAAATGGGAGCGATCATGGCGCGACCGCCACTGCCCCTCGGGACCGCGGGCCGCGTCGCGACACGCCATCACCCCGACAAGCAGATCGGGCACCAGTGGCAGGCGTACTGCCAGTTCAGGGACCTCGACGGGAAGACGCGACAGGTCGAGCGGTGGGGCAAGACGGAGAGCGCGGCGAAGCGCCGGCTGTCCGAAGCCTGCCGCGATCGGCTCCCACCCGGCCCGACGGAGCTCACCGGCCGCTCCCGGTTCTCCGACGCCGCCGCCGTGTGGCTGGCGCGCGTCGAGCAGCGGAAGCCGCGGACCGTGCAGACATACCGGTGGGCGCTGCAGCGCCACGTCCTCCCGGCCTTCGGGGATCTCCGGCTCGCCGAGTTCCGCGCGATCCGGCTCAACAACTACTTCGCCGAGCTCGCCGCGCACGGTTACTCACCGAACATGCGGCGCACCATCCGGACCGTTGTTGCGGGGGTCCTCGGGGAGGCGGTCGCCGCGGAGGTGTTCCCGCAGAACCCGGTCCGGGCGATGCGCAAGATCGAGGGCGGGAAGCGGAGCAAGGTCCGCGCGATGACCGCCGACGAAAGGCAGGAGTTCCTGGCCGGCCTCGACGATCTCCGCTGCGGGCATCACGTCGAGGCGGACCAGGCGGTCGCCGACGGGTGCCTGATGTGTGCGGGGCAGCGGCGGACGCTGCCGGATCTGGTGCGGTTCATGATGGGCACCGGGGTCCGGATCGGCGAGTGCCTCGCCGTCCGGTGGTGCGACCTCGACCTGGTGTCGGTTCCGGCGACAGCGACGGTCGGCCCGACGGTCGTGCGGATCCCGGGTACCGGGCTGGTCCGCCAGGACGAGGAGTTCTGGGGCGACGACCCCGGGAAGACGGCGGCGTCGTCTCGGACGATCGCTCTGCCGCAGTACGTCGCGACGATGCTGGCGGTACGCCGTCCCTCGGACGCCGCGGATCGGGATCCGGTGTTCCCGTCGACGGCGCACACGTGGTGGGACCCGGCGAACGCTCAGTCGGCCCTGCGGAAGGCGCGGGGACGTACGGGGTTCGACTGGGTGACGTCGCACGTGTTCCGGAAGACTGCCGCGACGATCCTGGACGATGCGGGGTTCTCTGCCCGGCAGATCGCGGATCAGCTCGGGCATGAGCGTCCGTCGCTGACGCAGGACACCTACATGGGTCGTGGGACGTTGAACCCGGCCGCGGCGACCGCGCTGGACGCGGCGTACCGGTCGAGCCACTAGCCCTTGACTTTACTCCGGACCGGAGTATTGTTCTGGGTGTCGGACAGCACGGACGATCCGACGGAGGCGATCACCTCCACAGGGCGAGAAGGCAGAAGACCCGTACGGGCAGCCGACTCGCGGTACACCGCCCAGAGGGCGCGCTGGCCACCGTGCACCACAGAGAGCCTCGGGCCGATCACCCGGGGCTCTCTGCTTGTCCGAGCCGGCAGAGGAGTGACATGCACCGGTACGTCGTCGAGGTCACCACGGCCTCGCACGCTGCCCTACGAGCCGGCGTCACCGCCGAGCCGCGGTGCCCCGGCGCCCCCGCGTTCCATCGGATCGTCGTCGCTGCACTCACCGACGACGAAGCAGTCCTCACCGCCGCCCAGATGGCGACCGCCACCTCGGGCGAGATGTGCACCTCGACCGTCCTCGTGGAGTTCCCGACGTGACCGACCAGCACAGCATCATGACGACCGATGAGGTAGCCGAGCATTTGGGGATCGCGCCGCAGTCGGTGCGGTCCACGCTGCGTCGCTACGGCATCTCGGAGGTCCGCGGCTACGACGAGGATGCGGTGAAGGCGCTGGAGCGGCCGGGGCGTGGGGCGCGGACCGATCTGGCCGGGCGCGGCGAGTAGCACCGGCTCACGTTGGGTGCGGCCGGGCCGGAGCTGTGCTCGACAGTCCCGGCCGCGGGACTACCGTATCCCGGCGTGACCACTCTGCGGGAGCGAATCGGGAACGCTGGTATCGACCTCGGACGCGCCGAGCCGATGGTGAGGGACGGCTGGTACCGCGTGGACGGTGAGGTCGTGACCGACCTGGATGCGGAGACAGCGGAGGGGTCGAGGGTGAACGTCGTCCCGCCGCCCGTCACCGAACACGGCGCTTAGGCTTCGCCGATCAGGTCGAGCCGTCCGGCGGCGGCGAGCTTCGCTCGCCGGTCGGTGTGGCGGGCCCGGATGATCGCCCGGTCCTTCTGTGTCAGCGGCTCCGCCTCGGGGGTCTGTCCGGCGTGGTGCGCGCAGACGTAGAGCCGGGTGGTGTGCGGGGTCGGGTACTTGTACCGCCACGGCACCGCGGCAGCCTCCGGTGCGCCGCATTGGCGTGGGGAGCCGCCCGTCGACACCCGGGCGACGCAGCCCGGGTTAGACCCGAATGCCAGATCAGCCATCACGCCGGGCCAGGGAGCAGCCCGGAGGAGAACAGCCGATCGACGTAGTCGGCAGCCGCGCACGAGCACTCCCACCTGGGGTACAGGCAGGCCATGATCTGCGGGTCAGAATGCAGCTTCCGCATCACCCGCTCCCGCAGGCCACCGCCGTGCACGGCCGGGTCGCTGATGGTGCACGACGGGCAACACTCGTCCTCGGTG
Organism: Pseudonocardia parietis; assembly: GCF_017876315.1. Taxonomy (GTDB): domain Bacteria; phylum Actinomycetota; class Actinomycetes; order Mycobacteriales; family Pseudonocardiaceae; genus Pseudonocardia; species Pseudonocardia parietis. Next base: position 6,233,132 of record NZ_JAGINU010000001.1, read on the forward strand.
CACGTGACTGCGTGATACCGCACGGCCATCCCGTCATGGTCCCACGCCGCACCGACAGCCGCGGCTAATCCCAGTCGCGGTACTCGGCCCGCTTATGCCAGCGGCGCTGCATGTCGTGCTTCGCCGCCCGCACCTCCGCCAGGAACCGGCCCACGTAGTAGCCGGCGACGAGCCCGAGCAGCAACCCGAACCAGAACAGCTCGGTCATCAGCCGCCGGCCGGCATGGTGATCGACCCTCCGGTGATGTCCACGGACAGGCCCACAGAGATCGTGGTCGTCGCCAGGGTCAGGTCCCCGCCGCCGCCGGTCGCGGTGACCGAGCCGTCGCACACCGTCACCCCGGCGGAGTCGAGGGCCCGGAACCAGGTCGCGGTCCCGGCGCCGGTCGCGCTGACGGCGGCCGGGTCGGCGAGGGTCGCCGTCCCGTTCGCTGCGGCCCCGAACGCGGTGGCGGCGAGCGCGACCGTGGCGAGGACGTTCCCCGTGGCGGCGTCGTTCGCGGTGGCGGGGCGGACCCCGTCCCGGATCTCGATTTCTCCGGCGGCGCCGCCCGCGTCGAATCGGTCGGCGAGCAGGTCGCACAGCGCGTTCCGGACCGTGGTGGGGATGCTCAGAGCCATCTCGTTCCTCCTAGTTGATGGAGAGCTGTCCGGCCTTCAGGACCGGGATCTCGGGGTTGTCGTGGACACGCACGAACACGGCGGGCTGGGAGTTCGCGGCCAGGCCGAGCGCGGACGGCTGCACCAGCAGCCGGCACGCGATCGCGCCGGTGGTGACATCGGCGGTGCCGACCCATGCGGCGGGCTGCCAATCCAGCTCCTCCGGATGGGTCGCGAGGGTCACGCACATCTCCACCAGATCGGCGGAGATGTCGAGGGGTGTCCCGGTGGCCGGGTCCTTCGACGGGGTCACGGTGACCTTCACGAACTCTTTCGAGTTGAGGCGCATGCCTGGTCCTGCCTCTCCGGGTGTGGTGATCCACGGTGTGCTGACGGCCCACTCGGCGACGGCGGCGACGGCCGCCCACTGCTCGGCGTGCAGGGTGCTGGCCCACTGGTCGGCGACGAGGTCGGACACCGCCCAGCCCGGTTCGTCGACGCCGGCCAGCCACGCGAGTGCCTGCAGCGCCCCGGCCCAGTCGGTGGCGGCGAGCAGGACCCGCCACTCGGTGTCGTCGAGCACGGTGTGCCAGGCGGCGGGGGCGAGGTTCGCGACGAGCGAGATGTCCCGCTCGACCTGCACCCCGGCGGTGAACTCCGGCGTGGGCAGTGTCCCGGCGAGCTGCCCGGTGACCGTGGCCGCGCCGGTGGCGGTGGCCGTAGGGGGTGGGAGCGTCCCGGTGAGTTGCCCGGTGACGTCGTTGCTCGCGGTGAACTCGCCGACCGGGGCGGGCAGTGTCCCGGCGAGCACGGCGGTTGTGGAGGTGGTGCCGGTGAACTCGCCGACGGGTGCGGGCAGGGTGCCGGTGAGCCGGTTGTCGCCGACGAGTCCGGTCAATGCTGCGGTCGGTGCGGGCCCGCTCGCGGCGAGTGTGCCGGTCGTGGTGACGTGCCCGACGAGCTCGCCCGTCGGCGCTGGCGCGTCGGTGTCGACGGTGCCGGTCGTGGTGACCGTGCCGGTGACGTCACCGGTCGGGGCAGGCCCCGCGCCGGCCAGAGTCCCGGGCGTGGTGACGGTCCCGGCGAACTCCGCGGTAGGGGCGGCCCCGGTCCCGGCGACGGCCCCAGTGGTGGCGGTGGTGCCGGTCGCGGTGCCGGTCGCGGCGGGCAGGGCTCCGGCGAGTGCGCCGGTCGTGCGCGTCGCCCCGGTCAGTGCACCGGTCGCGGCCGGGCCCGTCGTGGTGATCTGCCCGGTGGCGCGGACTGTGCCCGCCGCGGTACTGGCCGGGGCGGGTGCGGTCCCGGCGACGGCACCGGTGGTGGTGACCTGGCCGGTGGCGGTCGAGGTCGGTGCCGCGAGCGTCCCCGACAGGGCGCCGGTAGTCCCCCCGCCGAGCGGGATGTCCGGGCCCGCCTCCCACGTGACGGCGCTCGTCCCGGCGGTGAGCGTGTGCCCGTTCCCGGACTCGTCGGCCGGGGAGTCGATGAACGGATGCGAACGGATCAGATCCGCGGTGCGGACCGCAGCGTACTGAGCGAGCTCGGCTTCGACTTCGACCGCGGACAGCGCGGCGTTCCAGATCTTGACCGCGGCGACGCGACCGTTGAAGAAGTCCCCGAAGATCGGCTCGTTACCGATCCACAGCCGGACCGGTGCGGTGGGGAAGTTCCCCGGGCTGCCGGTGTAGGTGGTCAGGCTCCCGGCGGCGGTACCGATGTAGAGAGTGACGGCGCCGCTCGACACAGAGGCGCCGTACCGGTACCAAGTCCCGACGGCGCCAGCGTAGTTTCCGACCGACGAGCCCTGCGTGTCGAGGGCCAACGTCGTGCCGTTGCTGACGGTGTTGAGCAGCGCGAACCGTGCCGTGCCGCTGGCGTTGGCGTCGTCGATCGAGAGCCACGTCGAGTACGTGTTGCGATCGACCGAGATGTAGATCCAGCTGGTGACCGTCCACGTGTTCCCCGTGGGCAGGCCCGTGGATGCGGTGTAGCGGTCGTTCGCGGCGTCGAACCGGACCGCCATCGGTCAGTCCTGGACGCTGTCAGGATCGAATGCGGGCCGCCCCGGCCCGGCCACGTGGTCGCCCGGCTCGTCGTCCCACAGGTCGGGGCGCGGTGTGTGGCGGGCCTTGTAGCCGGCGACGAAGGTCGCGGCGAGCGGGAGCAGCGCGAGCGCGAATGGCTCTGCCGGGTCCGGCAGGGCTTCGATGAGTTGTGTGTCGCCGACCGCTTGTAACGCAGCGAGTCCGGCCGCCGATGCTATGTATGTCGCGATCGACGACCACGCGACCTTCCGCTCCACACGGCCAGGCATAGCGACCTCCCGAGAAAGTTGGGGGACGATCGGGGCCGGAGGACTACAAGCCGAGCAGACGGCGAGGCCCTACAACCCCGCAGTCAGGGCTTGTGATCGTCGGGGTGTCCGCCGGACCGCGGATACACCTCGTCGGCGCCGAGCACCCACCCCGCCGCGACCGCGAGCTCCAGCAGGTCGCCGGGGGTGACGTCCTGCGGGAGCCGGTCATCCACGTACAGGCGGATCCCAGCGGCGAGCAGGCACAGCACAACAAGCTGCGAACAGATGACGCGGGAGCTCCGCGCGATGCGGCGGCGGATGAACGCGGGCCGCAACCCGAACCACGCCAACCCGAGCGCCGCGATGTCAGCGAACCCGTACGGGGTGCCAACGAACCGGCGAGCCGCCGTCACCACCATCGCCCGCTGCACGTCGGACATGGGCGGCCGCACGATGATGTGGCGGGGACCGACCTGCCCGTGCATCGCGCCGCGCGGCATCGCCTCAACCGTCGTCCCCGCCTCGTCGACGACGATCCCGGCATGGTTCACGCGGGACCGGGTGACGAGCCGGATCACCCGACCCGGCATGCCCGGCGTGGTCAGCAGGAACAGATCACCAGGCTGCACCTGCACCGGGCTACTCCTCGTGCACGACGCCATGCCCGGCGTCGACGATCATCCCGGCGAGGTCGTCCCCATCCACAGACACCGACGCAACCCAGCGGGCGAACGAACGCCCGGTGATGTGCACGTCAACCCGCTCGGCCCGATCGAGGACCGAACGCAGGAACTCGGCCGCCTCACTACCACCCGGGTCCGACAGCTCCGGGCAGTTCACCCCGGCGACCCGCAGCCACGGGAACACCGCGGTCTCACAGCCGGCATCCAGCGCGAGCCGCACCGTGTCCCCGTCGTGGTACTCGACGACGACCACGCGCCCGTCGGGGCCGCGCAACGCCGGGTAGTCCCAGGTCGGCATCGCTACTTGGCCTTGCCCTCGATCGTCACCGTGCCCCCGTTCGGGGCGTCGAGGACGATCCCCAACTGGGTGGTGCCGTTCGGGAGGTAGTCCCAGAACCGGGCGCAGATCCCCCCAGCGTTGGTGACCTTGATAGGCCAGTTCACGATGCCCCGCTTGTCGTCCTGCACGTAGACGGTGCCGGTGACAGGCCCGTTGCCGACGATCGACAGCACGGCGGTCGACAGTCCCCATGCGGCGGACGCGGTCCCGACCGGGACCGTGAGCCGGAAGTCGTTGTGGCCGACGGCGAGAAACGTCTTGTCGAGGATCACGAGGTCATCTCCCGGTGTCGCGGGGCGGGCTGGTTGTTCGGGGGTGGTGGAGCCGGACACGGCTGCCAGGGCCCGGGCGCACGCGGCTTCGGAGGCGACGGCCTCGAAGTGCATCTCGTCCTTACGGCCCGTGTAGTCGCCGCCCCACCGGATGCAGCCGCCGGCTTCGGCGAGGATCTTCCGGATCTCCCGGACCTGGGCGGCGTTGAACGTGCCCGACTTCCCGAGCGGGTGCCGGGGCGCGTGCCAGTCGATCGCCGTCCCGGACGCGTGGTTCGACAGGGAGGTGGCGCCGCGGATCGCCCGGTACGCGTAGCCCCACATGCCGTATCCGGTGCCGCCGTCTTCCACGCGGTGGTGGAGCTGTGCTGCGACCCAGAGGAGGAGGTCACCGGTGGGGCCTCGGCGCAGCCCGCCCGGGAACGTGATGCTGGTGCCGGGCACCCGCGGGTTGTGGATCAGGGAGCGGTCCCCGGCCGGGTAGCCGTTCTGCGAGCTAGCCATCACTGTTCCCCGTCGATGTCGCCGCAGCAGCCGTATTCCTGCTCGTCGGCGGGGGTGTCCGGGTCGGGCGGGTCGGGCAGTTCGGGCGCGGTCACCGCATCCTCCGTTCCCTGCGTGCCTGCCTTCGGGCACGCAGACTGTTGATCAGTGAGGCGACGACGTACGCAACCGGGCCGCGCGGATGCCGGGCCACGGTCACAGGCAGGTAGGCGCGGCAGTAGCACCTCGAGCAGTCCGCGCCAGGCCGGTAGTGCGAGTGCAAGTCCGCGGAGTGGCCGCAGCGGCAGCGGGTCACCGCGCGCCCACGTGCAGCGTCGTCGGTGCGTCGGCTGCCATCACCGCATCGACCAATGCAGCGATCAGGCCGTGTCCGCCGAGCTGCTTTCCGAACTGCTCCCACTCCAGCAGCTCGCGTGACACGAGCTCACCCACCGGCCCCGGGTAGATCGTCTTCGCCCGGAATGCTGCCGCCCGGATCCGCATCCGCTGGTGCTGCTCCAGCCGCGGCGGCGGGTTGATCAGGCTCGGGTGCAGTGGGGCTGCCGGCGCGACTGTCGCGGCCGGTTCCCACGTCGCGGGTGGTGTCGTCACTGCCCTGCCTCTCGTTGAGTGGGTCGAACAACAGCGCCCCGCACACCTCGTCGTAGATCAGGAGGCGGGGGTATCGACGGATCGGCACGGTCACCCGCTCGGCTCGGCCGGTGTCGTCTGCTGGGTGCAGGAGTAGGTGGGTGCGGTGGCGGGGCTGCCGTCGTCGCGGGTGCAGACGAACGTGCCGTCGCTGGTGGTGAACCGCTGCGTGTTCGGCGGCACCGTCTGTCCTGCCGGGCCGGGTGCCCCGGTCGGTCCCGGCGAACCCTGCGGTCCGGCTGCGCCGACTGGTCCTGTCGGGCCTTGTGGCCCGGCCGGGCCCGCCGGTCCAGTCGGGCCGGGCATCGTCGAATCCGTGCCCGGCACTCCCGGGGTACCCGGGGTGCCTGGTTCGCCCGGAGCCCCCGGTGCCCCGTCGGCGCCGTCCTGCCCCTCCGGGCCGGGCGGCCCGGTCAACGACTGCCCCGGCGGCCCGATCGGACCTGCAGGTCCCGCCGGACCCGCCGGACCTGCAGGGCCTTCCGGGCCCTGCACCCCCGGCACCGGGTCCGCCTTCGCGCGGGCCGCGTTCGGGCAGATCGGGCCGGTCAACTTCCCCGCCTTGCACTCCGCCAAGATCTGCGTCGCCAGCGAAACCGTCTGACCGGTCGCAGCGTCCCGCTCCTCACTCGCCGTCTGCGCTTCCCCACCAGCCCGGACCGCGCCGTACGCACCCACCAACACGAGCAGCACCGCGAGCCCGCCGACGAGCAGGTTCCGGATGTTCTTCCGCCGGTCCTGCTCGTCGAGGCGCTCCTCACCCGTCGCCGGGGTCGACTTGCTCCGGCTCGGGTTCATCAACTCGCGTAGCCACGGCAGGAAGGGCCGGCGATGAGAACCACGTCGTCGCAGGATCATGGGCACCCCCACTCACCTGCATGAGCGCGGCAAGCCGCTGCTCGGCGATGCTGGCCCGTACCTCGGCGCGGTGCGCCTCCTCCTGCGCGTCCCGCCGCGCCTGCCGCTCCGTGTCGACAAGCCCCTGCAGGTCATCGATCCGCTTCTCCAAACGGTCGATCTTCCCCTCGAGGCCGGCGACCTCCCGGCGGTGTTCCTCCCGCAGAGCGGCGATCGTCTCCCGATGCTGCAACCGGTCGTCGCGGTTCGCCTTGACGAGGTACATGACGAACAGGACCAGAAGGCCAGCGCCGGACGCGCCGGTGAGGACCGGGGCGAGGCTGAGGATGTCCGCCACACGGCCCCTCCGCTCACTCGACGATCGTGGCGAACACGACCCAGTTGTCGGTGTATGAGGCTGCGGCCCGGTCGAAGACACCGCCGCACGTGATCAGCCGCAGCTCCGGTCCGGGGGTGTCGCCGTACACGGCCTCCGTCGGGAACGCGTCCTTCGCGACCCGCTCCACCCGCGTCACCTCGAACGTGACCCGCGACCCGTCCGCCCGGTCGACGTGCACGAGCTCCCCACGCTCGAGCTCGTGGAGCCGCGCGAAGATCCCCGGCTGGCCGCCGCCGTTCACGTGCCCCGCGATGACCGCGGGCCCGGGCTCGCCGGGGCGGGGGCCGCGGTCAAACCACGACGGCACCTGCGGCTCCTCGACCGGCGGGACCGCCAGCGTCCCGTCATCGTTCAACCCGAGCGGGACCAGTTCACCGCGGGCGTCGATCGCCGGGACCTCCACCCGGGTCGGGCCCGCGATCGTCCCGGGCGGTGGGGCGTCATCGAACGTCGGGATCGGGACGGCCGGGGCCGCGCACCCGGCGACGAGCGCGAGCAGCCCGAGCAGCAGGGCGAGGTGCCTCACGCGGCCGGTCCGCCGCCGGTCTCGACACCACCGACCGGGACGTCACCCGAGCCGACCTGGCCGAAGTCACCGCCTCCTGTGGTGCCGTCGGTAGCGCCGTCGGTGGTGGCGGCGGGTGCGGGACCGCCGGCCGCGGGGACAAGCAGTTCGCAGGCGATCCCGTCGCCGTCGTCATCGAGCTTGTTCGGGTCGGACAGGTCCGCGTTGTACACGGCCTGCGCGTCGTCCTGCGTGATGAAGTCCTCGCAGTTCTTCTCGTCCGCGGGAGTGGCCACCAGGGGTTCGCCTGCGGGGGTGTCGCCGTCCGCGTCGGCGGGCGGAGTGGTGCCGCCGTCATCCGCGGGCGGGGTCGTGTCATCCGCGGGCGGGGCACAGTCGGTCTTCACCGCGATCGCGCCGTGCACGTAGAAGTCCTGCTCGGGCCCGGCGACTGTCGCCCACGAGACGAACCCGTCCCCGTCGTACGCGTCCTCGTCCAAGGTGAACGTCTTCGCCGCACCGTCCGCGGTGGAGTCGAACATGCCGAGCGATTCGATCTGCCCGCCAGCGTTCGGGCCGGAGTACACGGCGATCGTGTACGTCCCCGCGGCGGCAGTCGCGGTGAGGGTGGTCGCGCCGCAGGTCCCTTCGGACGCGGTCACTGCCAGCGGGGGCGGCTCCTGCGCGAACGCGGCGGCCGGGCTCACGGCGAGCATGGCGAACACCGCGGCAGCGGCGAACGAGCGGGACAGCTTCACGGGGTTCTCCCTCAGCAAGACAGGCCGGAGCCTGGAGAGTCATCGAACGAGACGTGCACGTGATCCATGTGGTTCGCCGTTGGCGACCCGCGGTCCTCCATCAGGTCCCAGCCGGATCCGTCGTTGTAGCGCTGCCGCCAGATCACATAGGTGACGCCGAGCTCTGCGCGGCGGGCGAGGACGTAGTCGGCGAGCCGGTTCCCGGTGGCGACGTCGACCATGAAGTCGAGGGCGTGCCCGGTCGGGTGGTCGCTCGTCGAGTTCCCCCGCGGTGCGCGCCCGCCGATCAGGTCGAGCGGTACGCCGAGCTGCCCGGCGATGTGGTGCCCGGCGCGGGACACGTGCGCGACGGTCCCGGCCAGCCCGTCCGGGCACTCCCCAACCGGTGTGGACCGTTTCGGCTCAACTTGTAACTCTGGGTTTCGAGTTGGGGCCGGCGCGGGCGGCGGCTTCACCGTGGTCGGCGGGTCCGGCTCCGCCTTCGCGGCCTCGTCGGCTGCGCCCTGCTTAGCCTGCGCGCGTTCCCGCTCCGCGGCCTGCTCTCGCTGTTCCTGCTCGGCGCGTTCCTGCTCGGTCGACTGCTCCGCCTGCCGCTCGTCCCGCACACGACCCGTCGCCGACAACGCTGCCGCGGCCACCGCCGCAGCCCCCGCCTCCGGAGTCGGCACCACCGGCCCCGGACGAGCCGGCGGGGTCTCCGGCGCGGGCCACGGGCGCCCCACCACCGGGACCGGGCCCGCGCTCAACGCCACCACCACCGTCAGAGTCGCGGCAGTGACCGCGGCAGCGGCGAGGACGGGACGGACCGGCCACGAGCGGCGGGCCCGGTGCCGCCCACCCATCTCAGTCGAACGCCGGGTACGACACGCGCTGCCCCAGGTTCTCCGGGTCGCAGGTGTCGTATCCGAGGCGGGCGTCGTCGCAGACGAACGTGCCGTGCCCGTTGCTGTCGCGGCGGTCGAGGTCGGCGGGCGGCCCGGCTCGGTGCTTCCCCGAGCTCACCGACGCGGCCTTGACGACGCCGGACGAGTGCTTCCCGCCGTACAGGGGGTAGGCGACGGTCTGTCCGTCCATGCCGGGGTCGCACGCCTCGAACGAGTAGGTCGACGGCCCGCACACGTAGGTGCCGGAGCCGTCCGCGGCCCGCCCGTTCGTCACGCCCTCCGGGGCGCGGTGCTTCCCGCCCTCACGGGCAGGGGTCGGCGCGGGCGCGGGGCTGGGCTTGATGTTCGCCTCGCCGGTGCGGCCCTGCCAGCAGTGCTTCGACGCGTTCCACGGGCTTGTGCCGGACTGCGCGTACAGGCGCTCGGCGCGCATGTACTGCTCGTCGACGGACGCGTCCGCAGCGGCCCCGGTGCCACCGACCGAAGCCCACGTGGAATCGAGGAACTGGAACAAGCCCGATGCGGTCGACGACGAGTTGTGGATCGTCGGGTTCCCGCCGGACTCGCAGTCGATGATCGGGCCCCACCCGCCGGGCGGGCCGGCGTGTGCCTCGGGTGCGAACGCGGCTGCAGGCGGGACGACGAGCGCCGCGGCGGCGGCGCCGATGGCCAGTGTCCGACCCGTGTGGTGGTCGACGGGCGCCCGGTGGCGACCCCGATAGAAGTACCCGGACATGGCTCAGCTCCGTTCGGTCAGAGGACCAGGACGAGAACGAGGGCGATGACGAGCAGGCAGAACACGCAGACCGTGGTCACTCCGTTGCGGAGCCAGCGGTCGACATCCATCAGCTAGGGCGCCTCCCGATCTGGAGGGCGACGCGCGCCGAGACGTGTGGCCGAACCCGACACTCATGCGAGAGAATGAGGGTTCAGACGACAGAGCCCCGGCGACCGGATTGCGGCCGGCCCCGGGGCGTGGCCACACCTTGTGGGAGGTGCGACGTGGCCGAAGATATCTCTACGCCCGAGCAGTGGCGACCGGTGGTCGGGTACGAGGGCCTGTACGAGGTCAGCGACCAGGGGCGAGTCCGCAGCCTCGGGCGCTACATCCGGCACCCGAAAACACCCAGTGGCGTCGTGTGGCGCCCCGGTCAGATGCTGCCCGGATCGCCCCATGAGCGCGGGCACCTGTACGTGCAGTTCTGCGATGGAGACGGCGGCCAGAGCTGGCGCACGATCCACCGACTCGTCCTATTCGCGTTCGTCGGGCCTCCGCCGCAGGGGAAGCCGAACGGGCTCCACTGGAACGACAAGCCCGACGACAACGCGCTGACCAACCTGTACTGGGGCAGCCATAGCGAGAACTCGCACGATGCCGTGCGCAACGGCAACCACACGCAAGCTCGCAAGGTCGCTTGCCCGCTGGATCACCTGCTGGTGGACCCGAACCTGGTGCCATCGTCGACCAGGCAGGGCGGTCGCGGCTGCCTCGCGTGCAAGATGACCCAGTCCGCCCGCACCTACGAGGCCAGGCTGATCGCCCGCGGCCGGGAGCGGACCCGCTATAACCGCGGGAAGGACGGCTTCATACGGCGCGCCGGTGAAACCTTCCACGAGGAGGCGGACCGGCGCTACCGCCACATATTGAGTCAGGGCGCATAAATGCGCACCCAGTCAATTTCGTAAGTAGCGGGGGTCATATTCCCGCCAAAGAAGTTATCCAATTGTATTGCGAGGTGCCCGGACGGCATGGCGGTGATGTCGTGGGCTCCGAAGTCGAACCACTGCTTGCCGTCGATGTAGCCGGTGAGCGACCCTGCGTCCCATTCGAGTGCGACGTTGTGCCACTCGGACAGCGGGGCACCACAGTTCGTTTCGACCGCGTGTTCCTGCCGGATCGGGGTATGCCCCGGGTAGTGGAGGAACGCCTCAGCGCACTGCTCGCCCGGGGCGCCGTTCTCCAGGAAGTCGTACTCGCCGTGCGCCGGCCACTGGTTCGACTCCGGCCAGATGATCAGCAGCGGGTGGTACTGGTTCCCGGACGGGCCGGTGTTGAACGAGCGGACGCGGGCTTCCCACCGGCCGTACTGCTGGTCGAACTGGGAGGCCATGCCGGCGGACGCGCCGTTCGCGAGGCCGGTCATGACGAGCTTGTTGCCGTCGACGGTGACCCGGTTGGGATCGCGGGTGCCGTTGCCGTCGTGGCCGGGCCCGTTGTAGACGCCCCACTTGCCGGGGTCGGGCGCACCGCTGTAGTTGAACTCGTCGGATGCGGCGAGCGGTGTGCCCCAGCCGTGGACGACGGCGGCTTCGGTGCCGTCACCGGCGGGGGGTTCGGTCGGGTCCGGTTCGTCCGTGACGGGCGGGTCCGTGGGTTCTGGCTCGACGCCGCCCGGCATGGCTGCCTCGGTGACCACCGGGTCGAGCGGGCCTGCCGCTGTGTGCGGGGTGAGCGTGAACCGGTAGGTGTCCCCGGCGCGTAGCAGGTCGAACGTGAACGTGCGGGCTTCGGCGGGGAGGTCGGTGGACCAGGCGCCGTATCCGGTGGTGTCGGTGCCGTCGCGGCCGATGTGCCAGCCGGTGATGTCGGTGCGCTCGGTGGCCCAGTCGACGCGGGCTTCGTCCTCGCCTTCGATCACGGCGGCGGTGGCGGTGATCGGTGCGGGCTCCGGTTCGGGGTCGGGTGTCGGCGTGGGGGTCGGCTCCGGTTCAGGTTCGGGTGCGGGTGGCGGGTTCGCGACGAGCCACTCCTGCCCGGCGGTGATCTTTGCCTGGCCGGCGTCGATGAGCGCGAGCCCGTCGGTGATCGCGGCCAGGGCCTCGTCCCGGTTGTCGATCTGTTCGCCGGTCCCGGCCATGGCGGTGCCACCGGCGAGCATGGCGATCGTTGCGATGGCTGCGATGAGCCATGAACGGTGGAGTCTCATGCCGCTGCCCTTCCTGTGGCGCGCCGTCATGGCACGTGCCAGTAGTTGACGGGGTCGGGTCGGCCGGCGGCGAAGAACGTTGGGACGCTGATGTGTCCGATGCCGTAGCCGTCGCCGTAGGAGTCGTAGGCGGCCTGGACGGTCGCGAGGCTGGTCGCGCGTTCCGGGCCGAGCCGGACGGCGGGGTGCGCGGCGCGGAAGGTGTCGACGAGCCACGGTTCGACGTAGTGCCGCAGGTTCGTGATCTGCCCGGCGGCGTGCAGGTTCGCGGCGGCGACCCCGGACATGACGTGGTCCGCGTGCCGGCCGGTGGCGGAGTGCGGGGAGTACGCCTTCACCCATGCGGCGGGATGGCGGTCGAGGAACCAGGCGATGCTGTCGGTGGCGGCCTGGATGGTGAGGTTCCCGTCTTCGGTGGAGTGGCGGGAGATGTGCAGATTCTCCGGCGGGACGCCGAGCGTGGCGGTGGCGCGGCGGAGTTCGTTGTCGCGGGCATCGGTGAACTTCGTGCGGGTGAGCCCGACGATGGGCCGGGCACCGGAGTTGATCCCGTTCGTGGCGAGCAGGACGTGCACGTCGTAGCCCTGCTCGATGTGGTTACGGATCGCGGAGCCCATCGCGAGGGTTTCGTCGTCCTGGTGAGGGGAGACGAACACGACGACCTGATCAGCGTTTGTCACGGCTGCTTCTCCTCCCGGGCCGGTGGCGGCCAGTCGGGTGCTCGTGACGGCTCACGGTTGCGTCGTTCCCGGCGTTCGGCGAGGCGTTGCCGGAGGGTGTCGTCGGCCGGGAGCCGTCCGATCATCGCCTGCTCGGCGGTGGGGTAGTCAGCTGCGCCTTCCTCCGCTACCAGCCAGACCCGTTCGCATCGGGTGCACGACAGGTGCGGAGCTTTGTCGGGGTCGGCGTTGGCGAGCACCAGTCGGGCGCCGCCGGTTTCGTCGAAGTGCACGGCGGTGGCGACGGAGTATTCGTGGCCGAGCCGGTCGCACTCGGCGGCGAGAACAGCTCGGCGCATCTCAGGGGTGACGGTGATGCCGCCGGGGTCGACGCTCATCTGCTCCGCCTTTCTCACGTCCAGATCAGCCAGTTGACGGCGACGGCAGGGGGCCGGGCGTCGATGGCCGCGCCCGCGCCTTGTGTGGTGTGGATATGAGTTCCGGAGTTCGACGTGTAGCCGTGATCGTGGCCACCGGAGAACGCGGTGTAGCCGGTGTGGAAGTGCGTGGGCGAGCCGACGCCGGTGGGGTGCGCCGCAGTACCAAAGCTGCCGTCAGCACGTGTCACCGAGCCGCCGATGTGGCCGCCGTGTCCACCGCCTTGGTCGGTGTTGAAGTAGTGCTGGTGGTTGTCGACGGGGCTGACGTAATGCCGGTGGTTGTCGGCCCGGTCGTGATCGTGTGCGGGCATCTGATCCATCGACAGTGTCACGCGGGACGTCCCGACCAGCGCCCCCACCGCCATATTGTCCGGACCCAACGTGCCCGCGCCGATCAGGGTGCGGCCCCGTAGGTCGGGGAGCACGAACGTCGTCGACCCGTTGCCGTTCCCGAACACCGAAGGAGCCAACCCCTGGTCCTCGATCCACTGCCACAGTCCCGGGTAGTCGGCACGGTTCAACGTCTGCCCCTGCAACAGCAGCGTGTCCGGTTTCGGCGTGGTCCGGACCGTCGGTGCGATGTCCCCCGTCGGCGAGCGGCCCGCACGTGTCAGCGCCGTCGTCCGCAGATCTTCGATCTCCCGCTTCAAACCGGCCACGACCGCAGCCAAGTCGTCATTCGCGGGACGGTCATCCGCCACAACAGCCCCCCGTCACGCGAACTCGAAACTGGCGAGCTCGCGGCCCGTGTTCGACACCTTGATCGTGCGTTTCCGCAGCCGGAACGCGCCCTGCACTCCCAGCCGCCCGGACAGCACGTACGAGATCGTGTCGCCGACGCTGTACGTCGTCGGGTCCACGTCCGGGGTGACCCGCACATCCGGACCCGGGATGATCAACGCTTCGGCGCGGGCATCCAACAGGGCCTGCGTGTGATCGTCCAGGGTGCCCTGCACCGACACACCGTCGAACGATGCCGCGACGCCGCACCGCCCGAACTGCGCCCGCACATCCAGATTCGACTTCACCGACCGGATCGACGAGTCCTGGCTAGTGCCCGTCCCGTACGCCTCCGACGCCACATCCTGCGGGGCGACGGACCCGGCCACGTCCGCGCTGGTGATGTTCGAGCCGTCGAAGATGATCGCGTCCGGGCCCGTCGACCGGTCCACACCCTTGATCGGGTAGTGCAGCTGGAGCGCCCGCGTGATCGGATCGACGTCGACGTCGAACCCGTTCTGCCGCCGGCCGAGCTCTTCGAGCCGCTTCCCGATGTTGTGCTCTTCCTTCGCCAGGTATGTGGCGTCCCGCAGTACCCCGGACTCTCCGACCTGGCTGGTGTCGATCCCGTAGTGGCCGTACTCCAGGCCCTGCCAGTGGTCGACGAGTGACTTCGCGATCGTGAACTGGTCGGTCTGGGAGAACACCAGGTCGGATTCGATCATCCAGTAGTTCGCGTAGCCGAGCAGCCCGAGCCCGTAGAGGGTCAGCGTTTCGCCCTGCTGCTGCCAGTTCATGAGCGGCCCGGCATGGACGAGCTTCGATCCGCGGTACAGGTGCAGCTCGGACGGCAGCTCGCGGGGGCGGGCGATGCGCTGGAGTGCTGCTTCGCTCAGCGTCGTTTCGGAGACGGACACATCGAGGCGGGGCGGCTTCGACAGTTCTTCCGCCCACGACAGGCCCGACCACACGATCGAGTCGATTTCCAGGAAGGTCGGGGGGCCAGACGCGGCGGGGATGCGGGCGACCATGACGAGGTCGTAGGTGACGCCGCGGCGGACGACACCCTTCTGCCCGGCAAGGTTCACTGTGGTCCGCAGCCACGGGTACCCGAACGCCTCGGCCGTGCCGATCCCGTCCGGGGCGACCGTCGCCGGCCCCGGGACCGCGGTCGGGAGGCCGAACGCCTCCGCCGAGATGATGCCAACTGGCCGGACCTTGACGTGGTCGATGACCAGTGTGCCGAACGCCTCCGCCGACGCGATGCTGGTGACGTTGAGGAAACTGGTCCCGAGCAGCGTCGGTGTGCCGAACGCCTCCGCCGACGCGATGCTGGTCGGCGTGACTGTCTGGGATCCCTCGCGGATCGCCAGTGACACCCCCCGCGGCGGGTGCGCGGTCGTGCCGCCCGAGTAGGTGGCGGTGCGGGTCCCCGTCGACCCCGACGAGCGATCTTCGGTGCAGGTGGACGGGTGCAGCCACACCCCGCCGGCGTCGACCCGTTCGGTCATCCCCGACGGGGTACTGAGTGACACCGACGACTCGGTGTAGTGGATCGCGGCGAACCAACACAGCAGCACACCCGCCGACGGCAGACTGATCGACGGGGCGGTCACGGACGAGCTGTTGCTGCCGGCGTCGTTCTTCGCCGGGGTGACGAGGATCGGGTCGGTGGTGGACGCGCCGGTGAACGCGAGGATGTGGACGATGAACTGGTCGAGGTCTGCGAACCCGTTGGAGGTGAACGTGTAGCTGGACGCCTCGCTCGATCCAGCCGCCCGCCACATCACCGCGACCGGCCCATAGCTCGACGAGCCGGCGAAGAACCCGGCGACAGTCCACCCGGACGCGCTGAAGCTGGTGGTGCTGGCGGAGGTTTGGGACCGCGCTACGAACGCGACGAGCAGGTCGCCTGCCTGCACCCCAGTAGGTCGGGGGCAGGAGACAGTCGAGCCTTCGACGTCGCCGTTGGTGTTCGGGACGGCGGAGGAGCTGCTGCGGAACCCGATGGCCACCGCTCAGCCCCTTACAGCTTGAAGATCTTGTTCGGCCCCGAGTCGAAGACGACGTCGATGTTCCCGCCGTTCGGGGTGATCGGCAGGTTCGCGGCGTCGTCGATGAACGCGATCAACCGCTGAGACGACGCGGCCAGATCGGCGCCGCCAGAGGTCGCCGACGCCTGGTAGATGATCAGGGCGGTGATGGGGTCGCCGGCCGCCACAGTCGGGAACGTGACATCGGAGGCGTCAGCAACACCACTGGCGGCGAGCTTCCCCGACAGGGTTTGGGTCGCGACGAGAGATCCTCCGGCGCCGGTCACCTCTGACACGAACTTGTGCGCCGCAGAGAACGTGTAACCCCGCAACAGCGAGATCTTGTGTGTCGGTGTGGCGTTCCACTGGATGGAGCCGTCGAGGAAGCCCTCACGGCCCGGATCGAACAACGCACTCATGATCAGCCGCTCCAGGTGTCGAAGAAATCAAGCGTGCACGTCACCGGCACATCCACCGGCGTCGTCCGCAGATACAGCAGATTCACCCCGGCGTCCGCGTCCGGCGCCGGAGACAGATAGAACGTGTCCCG
The DNA here is from genome assembly GCF_017876315.1 of Pseudonocardia parietis. Lineage (GTDB taxonomy): Bacteria > Actinomycetota > Actinomycetes > Mycobacteriales > Pseudonocardiaceae > Pseudonocardia > Pseudonocardia parietis. The sequence goes on from NZ_JAGINU010000001.1 coordinate 6,249,170, forward strand.
CGGCAACTGCCAGCCGCCGTACCGGGACTGGCCATCCAAAGTCACCGGCGACACCGGCGCCGCCGTCGCACGCGCCGACATGTCCCCCACCAACTCCGAACCCGGCGGGAACGCCATCTGCACATCGAACGTCACCGCCGCCGAAACGTTGACGAGCTGGATCCGGGTCAGCGGCGTACCGGTCTGCGGGATCGCCACCCGGATCACCGGATAGGCGCGGGCGTTCCCCGCGTTCGTCGCCCCCACCACCAGCACCGTCTCCCCCTCGTCCGGGGTGACAGGAACCTCGACCCGCTTCTGGATCGCCGAGTAGTGACGAGGATCCGCCGCCCGAAACACGATCGGCTGCTCCGGCCGGAACACCTGCTCGTCCTCGTCAGCGCGAGGGATCTCCGTGGCACGGCACCACACCGACCGCAGCGGCCCACCCGGCTTCCGGAACACGAGCTCGTCGTCGGCGTCCCGCTGCACCGGCACCGCCCGGTACAGCTCCTCCCGCAACTCCTCGATCCGTGCCGGGCCCGTCCCGGGCGCCGCGCCGGCCCCATCCCAGTTGACCTTCACGATGAACTGGCGGGCGCTCTGCAGATCCACGCCACGCGACGCGCCATCGGTCCGCGGCAGATCGTCATCGGAGGTGCGGACCTGTCGGCCGTTCAGCCCGTCGATCTGCTGGATGCGGTACGGCGTCGACGTCCCGATCAGCAGCCCGTTCCAGCCGCCGAGCCGGATCTGTCCCTCGAACGGGCCGATCCGTGCCCGCGGCGTCGGGACGGCGCCGAGCACGCCACGGTTCACGGTCGCCTTCAGCGGGCCGAACGATGTGAGCGACGCCCGCCCGCCGACCTCCAACACAGACCGGTTCGTGGTGGCGGTGAACCGGGCGGGGCCCGCCGTCCCCGGCCGGAACGTCATCAGGAACGTGATCCAGCGGCGCTGCGTCGACAACCTTGCCGACAGCCGCGGACCGCTCGTCCCGGACTCCGTGCCGATGTGGTAGGTCGCCCGGCCCCGTTCCCAGTCCTGCTGACGGCCCGACGGCACCACCGCTTCGGTGAGCTTCGTCAACCCGCCGCCGAACCCGCCCTGCGTCGCCGAGTGATACTGCGACGCGACGATCCCCAGGACAAACTCCCCCGGCACCGCGAGCGTGCTGGTCGGCCCCACGCTCGGGGTCCGGCTGTCCCCCGCCGCAGCGACGAATTTGTCCAACGCGCCCAGCTGCTTCACACCGCTGATCTCGAACAGCCGCAGGTCCATGCCGCGGTATGCGTCCGCCCACGCCGTCAGCGACGTCACCGACGGCGCGTTCTCCCGATACCAGACGGCGAGCTTCAGATCCCGCACCCCGTCATAGCGGCGGATCAGGGTGAACGACTTATCGGAGAAGTAGGTGCCGACATCCAACCCGCCGGTCATCAGCAGGCAGGCGACCACCAGGCGGCCCGGCGCGGTCGGGCGCGTGAACGCGGCCCGGACCTTCGCCGACCCCTGGTCGCCCTTCCCGAGCTTCGGCGTCTGCGCCGACGCCATCTGCTCGATCTGGACAGTCACCGGTCACACACCGAACTGCATCTGCAGTTGCCCGACGTCGAACTCCACTGGGCTGTTCCCCGACTGCGCCGTGATCGGCGAGTCCAGCTTGTTGAAGTACTCGGGTGTCCCACCGGACGACGCCGTGAAGATGCCGTACGCGCGGATCTCGCCCCAGTTCCCCGTCGGATTCGGGTAGGTGATCTTCGCGCCGTTCGACTTCAGCGTGACCCCGGACCCCGTCGACGACGCCGGCCAGTTCGTGACGTTGTTCGTCACCGCGACCCGCGCATACGAGCCGCCGATCGGCTCGACGAAGTTCGTGCCGTCATCAGACGGGTCACTCGTCGAAAGACCCACGTACCAGGTCCCTGGGCTGCTGCTGCCGAACTGGTTATCGGCGATCGCCCGAGCGCGGGCAGGTGAGAGTCCCAAGACAGTCGCCTTCCTTAGAGTCGCATCTGGAGGGCCACGGCCCGACCGGTCTCGGTCGTGTCCTCGTTCCGGGCGTACACGTTCACCGCGCGGGCCTCCCGGATCACCCGCTGCAAGGTCGCCACCTCGGCCGACACGCGGGCGAGCGCCGCCAACGTCTCCGGGTTATCGACCTTCACCGTGAGAGACGGGCCGATCACGCCGCGGCCACCTGCCGCTCCCCCGGCTAGGGCCAGGAACCGCTGCCCCGCACCGGACGTGAGCACGTCGGTCAACCGCTCGTGCTGGCGTGTCTGCCGCGGGTCCAGCACCCGCTCCGGGCTGATCGTGTCCTTCCACATCAACCCGCGGCCGGACGCGATACCGCCCCGGTCGTAGTGGTTGTTCGCCTCCCAGAACCGCTTCGCCGCGGTCGGGGAGCCGTACCGGCCTCGGATGTAGTTGAGGCCCCACTGCGCCTGCCCGCTCGCGGTCGGCTCCACCGGCCCGTGGATCGACGTCATCTTCTGGAACAGGCCCCGCGCCGACGACGTGGGGTTGGCCGCGTTCGGGTCCCACCCGGATTCGTGGTGGATGATCCAGGACAGGGCGTCCCATTCGGGGCCGGAACCCCATCCGAAACTGTTCGCGATCGCACGAACCTGGTCGACGACGGGGCCACCGACCGCGATACCCGCCGAGTCCGCCCCACCACCACCGCCAAGCGCATCCGCAGCGGCAACGATCTTGTCCATCAGCCAGACGCCGCCACCGGCACCGGACCTGTTCGCGAGACCCTCGGCGTGGTTGTCGCGGATCGGCAGCAGGATCCGGTACAGCGGATCCAGCCACGCCCGGGCCATCGCCCCGAAGCTCAGACCGCCCGAACCGGCCCCGCCGCCAGAGGCGAACACACCGCCCGCTTCGGGGAGGTGCGCCCGGATCCCGAACTGGCCGGAGTCGGCGCCAGCAGCGCCCGCCCCGTACTTCACCATCGACGGCGACCCGCCCGACTCGACGTTGACCCCGGCTAGGGTGCCCGCCATGTGCCCCGGGTTGCCCTTGAACGAGCCGACCGAGTACGCCGACCCGAGCCCGTTGACGAACCCGGGCCACGGGAAGTCATGCGTCGACCCGATCCGAGCCGGCGACTGGTTCCGCAGAACCCGCGTGATCATCCCCTGGTAGCCCGAGCAGTCCGTCCCAGCCGTGGTCGTGCCACCCCAGATGTAGGGGCGCCCGTGCATCGACCTCGCGAACGCGATCGCCCCACCCAGATCCCGCTTGATCGGAGTGAGCATCGACGAGCGGAACTGCGTGCGGTAGCCGGGCATCCCCCGCCGGGGCTTCCCGACGGCCCGCTTGGCGCGCTCGTCGTCCTCCGCCAACGCCTCGAGGAACTTGTCCCGGCCCCCGAACACGTTCGCGGCCTGCACCGCCTCCGCCTGCCCGTCCTTCAGCGCGGACAGGAACGGCATGTGAGCCCGGACCGTGGACTCCGGCAGCACCGGTCCGCCCGCGGCGAGGTGCGTCGCACCGCCGCCGCGGCGCGGGACGATGTCGACCGGGTTCTGGGACGCGTTGTTGATCGCCGCCATCCCGGCCGGGCCGATCGCCGACGTCGACTCACGCCGAACGACGTACTCGCCGCCGTCCAGGCGGTAGTGCTGCGCACCGGCCACCGCGGGGAGCTGGTCGCGGCCCGGCCGGTGACGGCCCGGCAGCAGCCCGCCCGTCGCGGCGTTAACGCCGCCGCCAGCGGCGAGCCCGATGGGGCCGCCGTCGCGGCGGGCGATCGGCCCGCCTTCCTGGCGGGGGATCTCGGCGATGCCCAGGTTGATGTCGAAGCCGAGCAGCCCGGCGACGCGGTTGATGGCCCCAGCAAAAGCGTTGATCTTTCGGATGACCCAGTTGATGCCGTCGATGAAGACGCCCTTGACGCTCTCCCACACGCGGCCGGCGATGTCGGTGATGCCCGACCACACCCGGTCGAAGATCCCGACGATGTTGTTCCACGTGTCCGTGAAGAACGTCGTGAACGCCGCGAACGCCGCCGTGAAGAACGCGACGATCGCGTCCCAGATCGCGACGGCCGTGTCCCGCAACGCGTTCCACACCGCCGTGAAGATCGCCGCGATGGCGTCCCACACGACCTGGAAGAACTCAGTCCACGCAGCGAACGCCGTCGTGAAGAACGCGACGATCGCATTCCAGATCGTCATCGCCGTCGTCTGGATGGCAGTCCAGACCGTCGTGAAGATCAGCGAGACGGCGTTCCACACGGCTGTGAAGAACGCCTGGAACGCTGTGAACGCCGCAATGAAGAACGTCGAGATCGCCGTCCAGACGGTGATCGCGATGTTCTGGATCGCCGTCCAGATGGTCCCGAAGAACGTCGAGACCGCCGTCCAGACGGTGACGAAGAACGCCTGGAACGCCGCGAACGCCGTCGTGAAGAACGACGAGATCAAGTTCCAGATCGTGATCGCCGTGTTCCGGATCGCGTCCCACGCGCCCTGCCAGTCCCCCTGGAGCAGCGCCGAGAACGTCTGGAAGATGCCGCGGAGCACCGCCCACACGACACCGACCATCGTCACGACCGCGTTGAACACGACCGTGGCGACCATCTGGAGCGCGCCCCAGAAGATGTTCCAGGCGCCCGTGATGAACGCGATCCCGACCTGGAAGACGCCCTGCAGCACCGCCCACACGGTCTGCACGACGCCCTGCACCGCGGCGAACGCGATCGACGCGATCCCCGTCAACGCCGTCCAGAACACGTTCCAGACGCTGGTCAGGACCGCGACCGCGACCTGGAAGATCCCTTGGATGACCGCCCAGCCGATCTGCACCGTCGCCTGGATCGACGCCCACACCACATCCACGGCGAGCCGCAGACCCGCCCAGAACACGTTCCACACGCCGGTCAGGACCGCGACGGCGACACCGAAGATGCCCTGGATGACCGCCCAAGCGACCGACACGACAGCCTGGATCGCAGCCCACGTGATCTCCACGGCGAGCCGCAGCCCCGGCCAGAAGTGATTCCACAGCGCGGTGATCACCGCGACGGCGACCTGGAACACCGACTGCAGAACCGCCCAGCCGACCGAGACGGCCGCCTGGATCGCCGCCCACACCACCGCCACGACCGCCGAGAGGCCCGACCAGAACCCGTCCCAGTACGGGGCGAGGAACGCGACCGCCGCCGTGAACACGGCCTGCACGAGCGCCCACCCGAACTGCACGGCAGCCTGGATCGCAGCCCACACGACCGCCACGACAGCCTGAAGGCCGCTCCAGAACGTGTTCCAGTACGGCGCGATGAACCCCATGACCGCGGTGAATGCGCCCTGGATGACGTTCCACGCGTTCACGATGAAATCCCGGACCGCGCCGAACACGGTCATCGCGACCGCCTGGATCGCGGTCCACGCCGCGGTCACGACCGCCCGGAACGTCTCCGAGTGCTGCCACGCCAGGACCAGCGCGGCGACGAGAGCGGCGATCGCGACGACCACCCACGTGATCGGGTTCGCCAGCAGCGCCGAGTTCATCAGCCACTGCGCGGCGGCGAGCGCCCGGCCCGCCGCAGCACCGGCCAGCTTCGCGGCAGTGTGCCGTGCCTCCGCTGCCGCCTGCGCCTGCGTCAGCACCAGGTTCGTTCCCAGCGCCAGCCGGTACCCCACTGACGCAGCCGTCGCCAACCCGGTCGCGATCCGGTAGGCGGTCATCGCCGCCGTGGTCGTCACCATCGCGACCCGGAACAGCCCGAACAGGACCAGCGCCGGCCCGAGGACCGGGGCGAGGAACCGGATCGTGTCGAGCAGCGGCACCAGGCCGGTCGCGACCAGCCCGAAGATCACGTTCGAGAGCGGGAACGCCTCGATCAACAGCGCGGCGAACGCCTGCCCCGCCGCGGAGATCGCCGGCCACAGCTGGACAAGCTTCTCCCACAGCAGCCCGACCACTGTGCGGACGGTCACGAAGAACTCGGTCAGCGCGGCCGCGCCCTCCGGCGTCTTCAGGGCGGCCGCCATCTGCCCGGTGACCCGCACCAGCATCGACAGGAACGACTCCCCCGACGCCGCGGCAGCCCCGAACACCGACCCGAGGATCGAGCCGACGTTGCCGGTCAACTGCCCGAGCTCGCGGAGCGTGTTGATGCCGTTCTGGATCCAGACGGCCAACTGGCCGGTCTCCCGCGCCGTGTGCACCAACGTCTGGAACCGCTGGGTCGCGTTCACCGCCCCGGTCGCGAGACCGGGCAGGAACGTCGACCCGACCACGGCGATGTCGCGGAACGCGCCCATCAGGTTGTTCACGACCGGCGCGAGGTTCGTGATCGCCGTGTTGATGTTCGTGAACAGGTAGGGGACGTCCGCCAATGTCTGCGGCGCCATCGCGAACGCCGCGAAATTCTGCGCGAACCGGTTCAGCGCGGTCGCGGTCCCACCGAGCCCGGCCGTCAGCATCGGCAGGTAGGTGCCGGCGAGCTCCCGGATCGACGCGGCGACCCCGGCGAACAGGTTCTCCTGCACGACCTGCTGCATCGCTGTCCACGCCGGGACGAGCGCCCGGATCGTGGTCGCCGCCTCACGGGCAGCAGGGCTGAGCTTGGCGATGGCCTCGGCGAACTTCTCCGAGTCGCCGAGGTTGGACAGCGCATCGCCGAAGCCGCTCATACCGACCTTCAGCGCCGCCATCGCGACTCCGCCCGCCGTCGCTGCGGCGGGGAGCAGCCACAGCGCACCAGTGGCCGTCACCGCCGACGCACCGAGCGACGCGATCGCCGGAGTCGCCGCCACGATCGCGCCCGGCAGCGCCAGAGTGGACAGCGCCCGGCCGAGCGCCGCGACACGGATCGTCGCCGAACCGAACGACTTGTCCAGCGTCTGGATCTTCGCCTGTGCGCGGGTCGTGTCAGCGTCGACCGTGACGGAGACCCGCTTGCGGTCGAGCTCGTCCAGGCGCTGCGCCAGCCGGTCGACCTGCACAGCCATCTTCACGAAGGTCTGTGAGGCCCTGTCGACCGCGGTCACGCTGTAGCCGAGCGACTTGTCCGCCACGAAGAGACACCCCCTTCGCGGATCCAGGGGCGTCTACGTGACGGGACAAACTAGGGCGGGGCCGACAGGCCCCAGAGGTGCGCTACTTCGCGGCGGCGCGGCGAGCAGGCGGACGCTTCGCCGCCGGAGCCGTCGCGGTGGTACGCGACGTCTTCCGGGCAGCGCGGCGCGCCTCCCGGTTCTGCCGCGCCTTATCCATCTCCGACGCGGCCAGCGCGTCCACGTCGACCTCGCCGCGTTCCACCGCGTCCAGGTCGACGCCGTTCACCTCGGCCATCGCCTCCAGCAGGTCCTGGATGTTGAGGCTGTCCAGGTCCGACCACTCGACATCCGACCCGGCGCGGCGCTTCGCGAGGAACACGAGCGCGACGAGCGCGTTCACCTTCCCCCGCTGCAACCCCTGCTGCCACTCGGCGAACGTCATGTCGGCGTGCTGCTCCACCAGGCGCAGCTCTTGGGCGTTCACCGAGTCCATGTCGAACTCGTAGGTTTCGCCGTCGTGCTCGATCTTCAACGTGTCTCCTTCAGGAAGTCAGTTCACGCTCGACGTCGGCCATCACCCTCAGCACCTCACGCTGAAAAGTGGGCGCCCGCCGGCGCATCGTCACGAAGAACCAGGCGCTGCCGGACTGCTCCGTCCACACGTCGCGGTTCCCGAACACCGGGTGCCGCCACCGCCGATAGGACCGGATCGTGCCGTCGAGGTAGCGGGGCAGGCTGTGCCCGTGCGGGCCCAGCTTCTTTGCGTCGACGATCGTCCGGATCCCGCGCTGGGTCGCCTTCGTGCGGACCGCCCGCGCCGTCCGCGCCCGCAGACTGGTGGACCGGTCCGGGTGCGCCGTACCGCCCCGATCCGACGTCACCCGCACCCGCATCACCGCGGCCTTCAGGTCCCGCTCCGCGGGCTTGCCAGCGGAACGGACGCCGGCCCGCAGCTTCCGCTGTAGATCCTTCTGCCCGCGGAGCTTCTTCGACAGGTCCCGGAACTGCTCGCCGCCCTGGATCCCCAACTGCACCGACGCGGCCACCGGTCACCTCCGCAGCGTGATCCCGACCCCGCGGCCGTCCCGCTTCTCGTCGATCGACGCCTGCGCCGTCTTCACCTTCTCGCAGCCCACGCACCGCACCTTCACCGCGCGATACGCGTCCCGAGACCCGCCTTGCTTCTCGTCCCACTCGGAACGTCGGGTTCCGCACTCCCCGCAGCGTTCCCGCTCCCGCAGAACCCGCCACAGAGCCTTGTCACGATCCGACTGCGACCACCGACGCGGCCCGCCATGGAAGTGGGAATGCGAGATCCCGTACTTCTCGCACACCTCGAGCTCGAGCTCGAGCAGCGGGACCGCGTCTAGCCTTTTCCCAGGTTCGGGTCCGGGCTCCGATCGTTGATGTCCAGGGCGGTCTGCAGCAGGTAGCGCAGCTCCCCCGACGACACCGGGCCCTTCGACGTGAGTTCCGCCCACTCCTGCTCGGACAGCGGTGCGTCGTCCGGGTCCTCCGGGTGCACGCACGCCCCCAACAGGGCGGGCGCGAACGTGGCCGGGTTCCAGGCGGCGTCGCCGCCCCTTTCCTTCGCCTTCGCCTTGTCCTCGTCAGTCGGCGGGTGCGCCGCGACCAGAGCATCCATCTCATCCGGCGGCAACGCCCGCACCACGAGGCGTTCGTAGAACGGCGCCAACGCCGCCCGCGCCGCCTCGACCCTGCGTTCCAGGCCGCCGCGGTCGGCGAGGTTCCGCAGCTTCGCGTCCGCCAACGTGGCGTCGGCGTCGGCGAACTCCCGCAGCGCCGCATCGGACTCGGGACCGAAGTCCATCCGAAGCGGCACCGTCACCCGCGGGAGCTGCCGCGCCGCGAACCTGTCCTTCAGCCCCACGTCAGACCGTGGCCGGGATCGTCACCGACTCGGCCGGCTCCCGCGACACGGAGAACTGCACCAGCCGGCGGGCGTTCTCATCCTCCACCGAACGCTGCGCCGAGTTGCTGCGCACCCGCACCGGGAACACGTCCGCGAGGTTCCCCGACACATCCCCGCCGTCGCACCACATGATGTAACCCTCGGTGCCACGCGGCAGAAGGGTCCGCACATCGTTACCGGTCTTGTCCGCGTGGAACGTCAGGGAGCAGTCCTCGGCGTTCGTCCGGCCCGGGATCTTCCCCGTGAACAGCGACCCCATGTCCGGGGTCTCAATCTCCCCGCCCTCCACGACCCACCCATCGAGGGCGGCGATCTCGTTCGACAGGTCCGTTCCCGCGTCCATCTCCACGCGCGTCGGCACCATGTTCGACGCGGCGATCGTCGGCAGGTAGTAGCACTTCGACGTACCAACATCGAAGTACCGGTTCGAGGCATTGATCGCCGGAGTGGCCATCAGTCAGCGCTCCCGTCCCGGGTCGGCCGCGCCGCCCCGCTCGTCGTCTTCTGGGTGTCCGCCTTCGGGGCGGGCGTCGGGGCGGGCGGCGGAGCCGCCTGCGGGCGCTCAGCGACCGGCACCCAGCCAGACCGCCGGTGATGCGGCACAGCCGGTGCCGGCACCTCGATCTCTCCGTCCACCTGGTCGTGGACCATCCGGACCTTGTCCATGGCTCCTCCGGGCATGCGAGAACCCCCAGGCCGGGCGGCTCTGGGGGTTGATGAGGGGTTGCTGTCTGAAGTTGTCGAGCGACGCGCGATTAGGCGCGGAGCACCGCCACCGTCACCGACGTAGTGGCTAGGAAGTTGACCGTCGCCAAACCTGAATCGGTGCGATCCGCGTACATGTCCGGGACCGCGATGAACCGGTCACCCGACGCAGGAACCGACACCTGCCGGTCCGCGACGGCCAGCCCATCCACCGTCTGCGGGGTGACGAGCTCGACCGTCACCGACGACGCCGACCCGTTCTTCACGTGCAGGAAAGTGCCGTCCCCCGGCACCACTTTGTCCGACGCCGTCACCGGCGAATAGGTGGCGCCCAGGCCGCCAGTGCCGATGTTCTGCGTGGCGAGTGTCGCCATCGTCGATCCCCTCGTGTCAGTTGTTGAACGCGTCGATCCGGATCTGGAACTCGACGGACGCGCCGCAGCCCTTCGCGTCACGCCCCGGCGTGTACACGGCGCTCATCACTCGTGCCCGCGTGACTGTCCCCGCCACCGTCGGGTCCGCACGCAACACGTCCTGCACCGCCGCCATCGCCGCGAACGCCTGCGCACGACGCGGCGACAGGGCGGCGTCACCCGTCCACGACACCGCCATGCACGTCACGTCCGCCCGCTCACGCCGCGCACCCAATCCCGCGTCTGCCTTCTCCGTCTCCACCGACAAGTCATCGGTGGAGATCCCGACGGCGAGGACATCCGGGCGTGACGTGTTCTCCAAAGCGGGCCCATCCACGACAAGCCACCCCGTCAACGCCGGGGCGGCCTGCAGCAGCGGGACGAGCGCATCCAGGAACCCGGGGATCGCCGACGCGGTCACACGACCACCGACCGGTACGGAGCCATCAGGTCACGCGCCCGATACGGCACAGCGAACCCCGACCCCGACGACGAAGCGACGAAGTCGTCCGTCCCGAACCCTGCCTGCCCACCGAACGTCACGGCCCGCTGCGTCTCCCACAGGTGCGCCACGATCACGCAGCACGCCAGCGTCAACGCCGGAGGCACCGTGTCTACCGTGACCGCACGACCCGCCGTGTAGGCGATGTCGTACGGGCCACCAGCGAGCCGGCCACCCGTCGCGTACCGCACAACCCCGGTATCCGGTGTCACGCGGAACTCGGCCACGTCGAGGACGTCACCGCCGTACGAGGGGGTGACGGACACGAGCGACACGACGGGCCCTCGGTCGAGGACGATCCGCCGGCCGTACCGCTCGTAGTCGGTGAACTCGCGGATGATGACGGGCCCTACGTGGTGCTCGACCATCGCCGACGCCGCGGAGATGTGCACGGCCAGTTCCGCAGCGTCTGCCCCGGTACTGGTCATGTTCAGGTGGGCCGCAGCGACGTCCAGGGTGATCACATCAGCCGCGGCCACGGGCTACTGCCTCCGCCGCCGGGCCGGCCCCGACTCCGTGGACAGCCCCTTATCGGACGCCTGCTTCTCGCTGTCGTCGTCGGCGCGTTCCTCGGCCGGTGCCTTGTCGACAGCGGTCTCCGCCGGCTTGGTGACCGCGACGGGTTCCGCCAGCCCGGCGGCGCACAGGTCGGCGCCTTCCCCGTCGGGGAGGTCGATTTCCTCCCCGATGCCCGGCCACAGCTGCCCGCCGCGGGTCCCGGACACCGACACCTTCATGCGCACACGCATCGTCGTCTCCCTCAGTCGTTCGCGATCTTCCCGGCTGCGCGGAGCGCCGCCAGGATCGCGTTCACCTTCGCGACCAGGTCATTGACGATGGCCTGCTCGGCAGCAGTGAACGTCGCGCCCGCAGATCCCGATACGTCGGTGATCGCAGCCGCCCACACCCACTGATTCCTGTCCTCGTCAAACACCAGCTCTGCCATGTTCGGGCCCCTTCCTCGGCCGTCACGCGACGGCGCCCCATCCCCCTACACACACGTGCGAAGGGGGATGGGGTGCCGCGGACTACTACCGATCAGGTGGCGGCGCCCTGGAACACCTTCACCGCGCCGGTGAGGTCCACCAGCGCGGCGTCCGCGCGCAGCAGCGCACGGAAGGTGACCAGGTCCGTGTTGAACGCGTAGTCGTCGGACCGCTCGAAACGGACACCGCCGGCGAGCCGCACGAAGTACTGCGACATGTCACCGAACACCAGCGACTTCCCGCCCACCGCCACCTCGGCGACGTTCGGGTCGGTGAGGATCGGCTTCCCGATCAGCGTGTCCGGAGTACCGGCCACCAGCGACGGCTGGAAGTAGTACTGGCCGTTACCGTCCTTCAGCTTCCGGATCTCCGCGATCGACGAGTCCCGTGCGATGAACTTGCACGACGGCGACGCCCGGTACGGGGCGATCACCGAGTAGAACAGGTCGATCAGGTTGTCCGAGTTGAACTTGCCCGCCACGGTTGTCGCGCCGGTGATACCGACGGTGGCGTCGGTGACCAGACCGCGAGGCTGACCGGTGCCGGTCCCGGTGATGGCGTGCGCACCGAACGCGTTCCCGAGTGCCCGTCCGGTCTGGGAGGCCAGGTAGCCCTCCAGGTCCACACCGGAGTCGTCGATCAGTTCCCGGGAGACCTGAGTGAGGGTGCCGTACTTGTAGGCGCCCAGGCTGATCTGCCCGAACGTCGGGTCAGACGGCGTGATGTTGGCACCCTCGGTGACGATCCCCGCCGTCGAGTGGCCGGTCGTCTTCGGGACCTGGATCGTCTCCCCCGACGCCGTGTTCAGCATCGTCGCCCCGGCCTGCATGACCGCCGAGGTCTCGATCAGGTGCGCGACGAGCCGGTCGTAGAACGACGTCGGCACCGTGTTGCCGCCCTCGGCCGCCGTGCCCGTGTTCAGGAAGGCACGGAAGTTGACCGGGCCATCCGGGACGACATCGAAGAACCGAGGGCCGTCACCGCGCAGGAACCGCCGGAGCTCGGACTCCTGCTGCCCCCCGACGGGCTGCTCGCGCTCACGGCGGCCACCCCGCTGCTCCTGCGGCTTGCCCTCCAGCTTCGCGAACGCGTCCTCGGTGTCCTTCGCCCGCTGCTCACCGTCGATCACGTTCTTGATGCGCTTGTCCAGCGCGTCCAGCTCCGAGTTCAGCCCCTGCCACTGGGACTCCTCGTCGCCGGAGAACTGGCGGTTCTCCTCCGCCGCACGATCCGCCAGCTCCTTCGCCTGCTCCCAGACGTTGGCCCGGCGCTCACGCAGCCTCTTCAGCACCTCAGACATGAGGCGTCTCCTTCATCTCTCGCGGGGGGGTTGTGTGCTGCGCGAGGTGGTTGTCGACCTGCCCCGCAATGGGTACCGCTCAGTCCCGGACGGCGGTGGTTGTCGACCTGCCGCCGGCCGGGACAAGCCCAGGCGCTACGCCCAGGGGTCCTGTTCCTTGCCCAGAATCGCCATGCGGGCGGCCGGGCCGTACGTCTTCGGGGTGTCCAGCTTCGGCGTCTTCCGGTCCGTGCGGACGAACAGCTTCCGCAGGTCGTTCGCCTCCGCCAGACACCGCACCTCCTCCAGCGGCGCCTGCACCCGCTCGGCGAGGGACCGCAACCCGGACGTCGTGTCCGGGTAGGCGGGCACGTTCACCGGGGCGACGTCGACGAGCTGCGCCCCGACCAGAGTCCGCAGCGGGAACCCCTGCTCGGTCAGCGTCCAGTCGTCCTCGAGGGTCCGGAACGCGAACGAGCTCTTCCGGACATCGCCGCGCTCGATCAGCTCCAGGATGTCCGTCCGCGACTGCGGCGGCTCCACCTCGTACGACAGCCCGTAGGCGTCGACAGACAGCCGCAGCGTGCCCGCCGCGGTCGTCCCCAACAGCATGTTGTCGTCGTGGTTGTACCGGGCGATCACGTCCGGCCAGTCGTCACCACGGGACTTGTTGAACGCGATCGGGTCGACACGCTCGATGAACCCGCCCAGGTTCCTCGACTCCCGGTTGAACACCGCCGCGTAGCCGCCGATCCTCCGGCGCCCATCATCGGCCTTACGTGCCTCCACCGGGACCGGCGTGTACCGCCGCTCTACCTCGGCCATCAGTACTCCGTTCCCGCGGCCCGTAGCCGCCTCACCGGTTCGTCCTCGTCATCACGCGGGACCGGGGTCGGCTTCCGCGCCGGGTCTGCCACTGGCCCGTACGTCTTCCCCTGCCCACCAGGCAACGGCGGCAAGTCTTCGAGCTCGCGGATCTCGTCTCGGTTCTTCCAGCCGTCCGTCAACGCGATGTGATGCGCCGCGTACCGCGACGTCAGATCCGCGCGGACCATCGCGTCCGCGTTGAACCGCACGTACTCCCCGTCCGGGATCAACCGGGAGAACGACGACTCCAACTTCGTCAACCACGGCCGCAGCGTGTACGTCACGAAGTTCAGCGACTGCTGCTCAACGTTCGCGTACGTCAGCGAACCGCCCGCCTCCCCGCCGATCATGTCCGGCGGGATCCCGTAGATCGACGCGATCTGGTTGACCGTCATCTTCAGCGTCGCCAGGAACTGCGACTCGTCCGGAGACACCGTGATCGGGTTGTAGCGGGTCCCCAGGCCGAGCACGATCGGCTCCCGGCCCCGCGTCGCCTCCCGGAACCGGTCCTTCAACACCCGCGCCTGGTTCTGGTCGACGCTCTGGTCGGTCTCCAGCACACCGGACGGCACCGACCCGTTACGGAACCAGTCCCGCCCGAACTGCTGCGACAACAGACCCGTCTCGGTCGTCAACGCGAACGCGGAGATCGGCGCCAACCCCAACACCTGCCCGGGCAGCACATAGCCCGGAATGTGCACCAAACGGCCCGGATCGACCCGCCGGCCCTTCCAGAACCACACCGGGCGGCGCCCCACGCTGAAGTTGTCGTCGACGGACACCTCGTCCGGGTGCAGCCACTCGATCCGCCGCGGGTACCCGTCACGGTCGAACAGCGGCACATACCCGTACGCGTTCCCACGGAGCAGCAGCGACGTCATCACCCGCTGCACCCACTCGTGCGTGGTCCCGAACTCCGTCGGGTCCGTGAACACCTCCGGGGCGCTCATCGGCTTCCTGGCGCCGTCCGCGGTCCGCCGGAACGCCTGCAGGGGCAGCGCAGCCACCGAATCGGCCAGCAGACGGGTCGCCGAGTACACGGGCGCCAACGTCAGCGCCGTTTCGATGTCCGCAGCGTGGACCTGCGGCGGCAGATCGACGCCGTGCCCCCACACGTCCTCGCGGGTGAACGCACGCTTCCCCTCGTCGGGGTTGCCCGGCCGGAACAGCCGAGTGAACCAGTTACTCAACCGGCACCCCCTCGGCTCACCAGACGTTCGCGATCAGGTCTGCTTCGGCCAGGGCACCGTGTTCGATCGCCATCCCCCGCCCGAACGTGGCCAGAATCCCGGCCACGAACGCGTCAATGAGTACGTCACGCTTCTTTTTCACGATCTTGCGGTAGCGGTCGTTGATCTGGGCTTCCGCGTCTTCCCGCGGCGGCTTCCGCCGGCCCAGCGCGACTGCCGCGGCGTATGCGTGCTCGGCGACCGTGTCGTCGCCGTCGTGGGTGAACTCGCCCTCGCCGGTGCGGTAAGCCGTCTCCCACAGGTCGATGGCGGCGTCCATGCGCTGCTCGACGTTCGTCGGGAACTCCACCACCACCGGTTTCCCGGCCCGGTTCTTCCCGAGGCGGCCATCCCAGCGGTCGATGTTCGTCTGCCACCGGTACGGGTCGCATACGAGGTGCCAGACCTCGTATGCGGCGGCCGCATCGGCCACCGCCTGGTCCACTTCCGCCTCGGGGACCTTCCCGCCGTGCTCGGCCGGGACCCACACCCCAAGTCGGAACCACCGGCCATCCGAGATCCGGCACGCCAGCAGGGCCGTCGCATCCCGGGCCCGCGACCCGTCGAAGCCGAGCGCCACACGCGTCCCCGCGGCGAGCTCGCCCTCGGGTCGGGCAAGCGCCTTCCAGCGGGTCGCGTCCACGGCGTCCCGCTCACCGACCGTGACCTCGTCGAGGAAGTAGCGGCGCGCCTCCGCCTCGCCGGTCGCCGGGTCACGAATCTGGGCCAGAATCGCCCGTTCGTTGACCCATCCGCCCGCTTTCCGGCAGGAATCGCCGTACTTGATGACGATCCGCTCCATCACGAGCTTGTCGTCCTCGAAGTCCGCCGACGACATCCGCGGCAGGTCCGCTGCCGCATGGTCGAGGTAGATGCCGGGGGCCTTGCCCTCCGCGGTGAGCTGCGCCGCCGACCTTTCCGACGGGTCCCACGCGTTCGTCACCTCAGTCCAGGTGCCGCCCATCCCGGCGAGGTTCCGCTTCATCGCCCGCGACAACCCGAGTCCGCCATCCCGTTCCGTCATCAGGTGCGGCTCTGTGAACGACGCGAAGCTGATCGGGTTGCCCAGACGGGACCTAGCGGCCGCTGTGACGGGCTCGATCCAGCCGTCGCCGTTCGGGAGCTTGATCCGGGTCTCGCCGATGTCCAGGCCAGGCAGGTCAGCGAGTGGCCCCTCGGACAGCATCCGGAACAGCGGCCGGTACGTGTTGTCCGTGTTCTCTTCGGACGTGCCCGCGATCTGCACCCACGGTGTGTCGACTGGCCGGCCGACCGGCTCCCCGTCGGCGTCCCACCCGTCGAACTGCACCGGGCCGAGCGCATGAGCGGCGCAACGGGCCGCCGCGAGGGGATCCTTGCCGTGTTTCTGCGGTCTACGGAGCTGCGCGCCGTAGTAGACGAGCCCGTCGACCGGTTTCGGGTACTTCGGGTGCGGCTTCCCCTTCGGGTGCAACCGGTACACGTGCAACAGGTGTCGGGCCTGCTCGTTCGTCAGGATGTACGGCTCGCCGCGGCGCGGGCCGTCCGGGATGATGATGCTGTCTTCGATCCACTCGATGACCTGCCACCCGAGCGTCGGGAACTCACCCGGCTCCGACGGACCCCTCCACGGCATACGATCCGCCCCCTCAGAGGCCGAAGCGCCCGGTCAAGAGGCCAATTTCAGTCCACAGCCTTCAGATTCCGGCGGCGAGGAGCAGCCGGCGCCTTACGGGCCGCCCTGTCCGCACGTTCGCTACCGAGCTCATCGGCGCTGATCTCCCACCGGAGCCGGAGCATCGCCAGCGGCGACAACCCCAGACGATCCGACAACTGCCGGGCTTCCTTCGCCGCGTCCATGTCGCCGAGCTCCCCGCGGATCTGCCAGCGTGCATACTGCGCCACCGTCCGCGTCCACCCCAGCCGCTCCCACGCCACAGCCTGCGGAGTACGCCACAAGTCTGCCCAGAGGGCCTGTTCCTGCTCCCCGATGGCCTCAATCTCGGCCGAAAGGATCTCCGCGCGCTCACGCAGGCTGAGTAGGCGCCGTTGAGCGTTCTTCGCCTCCCGGCCCGTGCCCTGTGCTTCCACGCTCGCGTCGTCGATCTGCTCGTTCAAGCGGTCGAGCTTCGCCTGACCGACCACGTCCGGCGCGAGCGGCCAGCCCGGCACATCGCCCGTGCGGCCCTCGACGGGGAGCTTTGTGAACTGTGTCGGCGCGTTACGTCGCCGACGGTTCGGGTTCGGTGTCGCGCTCGGCGGCGGGCCGGCTCCGGCCATTGCGGAACCTCCACTCCGTTATCAGCAGCGCTCTCCGGGAGCTGTTATGCCTCTTGCACGCTGGCACGAGGTTCCCCTCGTGGTTCGTACCGCCCCTGGAGACCGGAATGACGTGATCGACCGTGTCCGGGAACTCAGGACAGGTCCAGCACGTCCGACCTCGCCGCTGCCAGTGCAGTAGGAGCCGGCGACGCTGATGCTGGTTGAGGCCGGGCGCGCCGCTCTCCCAGGTGCGCCGACGCCCCTTCCGGGTTCGCTCGTCCGGCGCGGCTGGTGGGTGGAACGATCGGTAGCAGGCCCGCGAGCAATGAGCGTCCGGGTTCCGCTTCCACAGCGCCGTACCGCACGGACACTCGACCCACGACTTGAACGCTCGATGAGCGCGGCATCGTGACGCTGGCGCTCCGCCACCGGGATGGTCAAATTCGGTGCCACAGACGGCGCAACGCACCCTGTGGACGACCAGAACGCGCCGAACACGGACGGATTGCAGCTCAGCCGCCCATGCGTCCGGATCCGAACGCAGCACGCGGTGACGCGCGACCGACTTGCATCTCGACGAGCACCACACCCGCGGACGGCCTCGGCCCTGCCGAGCCGGAAGCGGCGCGCCGCATCCTCTGCACACGAGCTCCATTGTGCCGCGCGCCAACGCTCGGCGCGCACAAGTCGGACGGCCGATTCCGCCTTCCAGACTGCGTACACATTGCGGCGCAGGTGGTAGCAGGGTCACGGCGCCTTCAGCCTCAAAAAATGCAGGTCAGGGGCTTGTCTGCGATCACCACATGATCGACAGTCTGCAAACGTGCAGGTCAGAGGCTTGCGCGTAGCGGATCAGTTGTGGATCTCTAGTGGATCACTGGTGATCGTCGATCTTCGATGTGAGCGGCGGCCATGAGCGCAGCGGGACCGACGACGACGCCGTCACAGCATCGGTTCGCTCGTCGTTCAGGTACTTCTGCCCGGTCGAGTCGAGGCGGTACCACTCGACGTCGAGCCACGCACAGATCACGCGCTCGCCATCACGCGTCACCACGTTGCCGATCTCGATGCGGCACTCACGCACGTTGTCCGCATCGAACCCATGATCAGCAAGCCACGCAGTCGCATCATCGAGCGTGATCACGTGCGTGACTGGCGCATTGAGCTTGGGCTCGACACTCACTGTCGCTTCACCACACCTGTTCTCCTGTTGGGCCTGCGTGAGTTGCACACCCTGCACACCACGCACACATCATCGAGTGAGCGTGCGGGCCAACGCAGGTGATCCCCACTCAGTGGGTTGTCCTCACTGCCTGTGTGCCCACAGTCCGTGCACCACGGGTGCAGGTGGATGGCCTGGGCTACCAGCCTGCGCCACGCACTGTCATACCCACGCTCGGCAGCAGTACCCCTCTTACTATCTATCGCCCGCTGCCTGCCCTGCTGGCAGGTGGGGCAGCGTGACCCTGCACGGGTGAGAGCCCCGCACCCCAGGCAGGGGCGGGCAGCCACTACTTCCCGGGCTTGGGCCCGGGCTTCTGCCCGCGCCCCTTCAGGCGCTTGTCCTTACCGGTGCCCGTGGAGGGCTTGTTCTCGGAGGGCTGCTTCCCGCGGCCATCGGCCATGACGCACCTCTTACTATCTCGCCGGGGCCAGGCTGGAGTTAGTAGAACGGGCGGTCAGTCGCCCGTTTCGGGTGTAACAGACGCCCGCGCCGTGCGACTCTGTCGGGTACACCCCACACACCGACCGGAGGTCAGCCATGCCTGACGGGCAGAGGCAGTCGACCGAGCACCAGCCCCACTACCAGCCGCAGCCCCGCAACGGGTTCGGCATCACAGCGCTCGTCCTGGCGCTGATCGGGCTGGTGTTCGGGCTCATCCCGTTCACCGGGTTCATCGCCCTCATCCTCGGCGCGCTCGCCGTCCTCTTCGGGCTGCTCGGGTGGGCCCGAACCCGACGCGGCACCGCCAACAACCCGAAGATGTCGGCCGTCGGCACCGCGCTCGGCGCTATCGCGGTCGCGCTCGGCATCTGGGGCATCGTGATCGTGTTCCAAGCGACCGACCAGCTCGTGCAGGACCTGGACCAGGCCGTGAACCCGGCTCCAGGGGTCATCGCCCCCGTCGACGGCGCGGCACCTGTCGAGGCCCCGGTGGAGGACGCCTCGATCCCCGAGGCGCCGGCCGGGCAGACTGTTTCGGTGGGGCCGCTGGACGTGACCGCGGCGGACCTGAAGCTTCTCACTGACGAGTTCACCGACGATCAGCTGTGCTCGGCTGTCGAGTACCGGAACGTCGGGAACGGCACCGCGTCGTACAACTCGTTCGATTGGAAGCTTCAGGACCCGAACGGGGTGATCCACTCGTCGGGGATCCCGTTCGGCGCGGAGTCGCCGTTGAACTCGGGGCAGCTCGCGCCGGGTGGGACGGTGAGCGGCGACGTGTGCTTCGACGCGAGCGCCAGCGGCGCCTACCAGCTCCAGTACGCGAGCAGCATGATGGCGGCGACGCCGCAGGCCACGTGGGCGCTTCAGCACTGACCGTCTAGAACGCGTTTCGGGCGGGTCCTACGGTGTAGGGCCCGCCCGTCGTTTTGGGCACACTAGTGCCGGGTGCAGCGTCGCATATGCAAGATCACTGGTCAACATGCCACGCGGTCGGCCGCGTCACGCACGGCGGCGACCTTGACGCGGATCAGCTTGTCCGGGCCGACGTGTGCGCGTTCGGCCCGCTTCTCAGCGACCCACGCGTAGACCCATCGGACGGACCTTCCGGTGAGCAGCGCCGCTTCGGCGACGGTGATGCGGTCGTCGTCGTAGTACTGGTCGACCTGCGGCAGTACCCATTCCTCGCCGACCTTGACCGCTGCGTCGTCGATGACGGCGCACGCGGCGGGGTCGGTGTTCAGCAAGGCCTTCCGGTACTCGTGGGCGACTTGCCGGGCCCGGTCGACGGCCCGATCCCCGGGGAGCGGCCACCGGGCGGTCACCCGTCATCCTCATCGTCGGTGACCACGATCGCGTCGCCGTCCATGGCCTGGCGGGCGGCGGACAGCAGCCCGAGATGAGAGATCCAGTCGGTCCCTTCCGAGTGGTACATGCCGAGCATGGTCCGCCCGGTCTCTAAGTCGACGATCTTCGCGATGACCAACGCTTCCGTGATCCGCTCGTCGGGTTCCAGGCTGGCCCTGACACCGAGCGCGTCGAGCGCCCCGCCGATCGGCTGCCGCTCGTCGTCGCTCACGCGGTGGTTCCCTTGCGGTCGGGGGCGGGGCCGGACCAGTCGTCGCCGAACCAGTACTCGGCGTCGGCTTCCCAGTCGATGAGGTCGGGGTGTTCGGCGAGCATGTCGACGGGCCGGTAGAAGTCGCAGGTGGGTGCGTGGCGGCGGATCCCGCCGCTGATCTTCCCGCCGCACTTCGCGCAGCTACCCATCGGTCGCCTCCTCCACGTGCCCGACGCGGCGGAGCGCCGCCTCACACTCGGTGCGGGACACCGGTCGGCGGGCGAGCGCCGTACACCCGGGACACAGGTCGTCCGTCACGCGACCGCCTCCGCGCCGTCCCGAGCGGCCTGCTCGACCGCCGTCGTCGCCATGACGAGCCAGTTCAAGCGGCCACCAGGGATCCGCCGGCCCCGGCAACGGTCCGATTCGCAGCGGGCGTCCTCGTCGCCGTCCTCCCGCACCAACGTGCGCTGACCGCAGTGCTCACACCGCGGCAACAGCCGATGCACGAGCTTGGTGCGTCCGGCGATGCGGTAGGCCCGCCAATGCAGGTGCGACAGGTGCAGGGCGGCGTCGACACCGTCCATCACGGCCGTGTCCTGGCAGTCCAGCTCGTGGTCCCACACGGGTTCGCCGTCCTGCCACGCCAGCAGCTCCTGCGGCGGGAGCGCGACGAGGGTGTCGACGGCGTTCACGAGCAGGTCGACGGCGCGGGTGACGCGCGGCCCCATCCTCGAGCGTCGCGCGGTTTGGGTGTCCCAGTCGATGCCGAGCCGTTCGGCGACGAGCTCGGCCCAGGTCTGCACCTGGTCGTCGATCTCCGCGCGCAATGCTTCGACGCCGAGGCGGATGGGGATGGGCGCCTCCCGCGTCTGCGTGATCTTGTCTCCGCCCGCGCCGCCGCCTCTGCCGATGAGCATGGTGAGCTCGGCGACGTCACCTTTCAGGTGGGTGATCGCGTGGGCGGCGAAACGCACACAGGTGGCGCAGAGGCCGTCGGGTGTTTGGATTCCGGCGCCCACGAAAGTCACAGTCTCGCTGTGGAGGTGCCCGCAGCCGCCGGGGATCGTGCAGGGCTTCTGCCAGCCGTCATGGCAGCGGCAGTCCGGGCAGACGGTGGGGGTTTCGACGTGCCGGACCCGGTCCGCGCACCGCTCCCCGCGCCGACACCGATGCTCCCCGGTCACCACGTGCGCTCCGCGTCGGCACGCGCGGCGCGGGCGAGGGCCCGCAGCCGGGCTCGGCGATGCCACCGCCACCACGGCGACCGGTCCGCCTCGAGCTCGAAGTGGTGGGCCGCGAACAGGTGGATGTTGTCCGCATCCGACCAGGGCGACCACACGATCGGGTCGCCGCCGCGGGTCGTCGCGGTGGCCCGCCATCCGGCGCCGCAGGTGGGGCATGCCCAACGGCCGATGCGGTCGGGTGGTGGCTGGCAGTGGTGGGCGGGACTGGCCTGCGGGAGTGAGGCGACCACGCCCGCGAGGGTAGCGGATTCGTTGGGCGAAACCGACAGTTCACGGCCAGTTCGTCGGGTCGAGTGTCACGCGTGGCACTAGGTGTGTCATTTGTGAAACACTAGTCCCCGTGATCGAGAATGATCTCCCTACTACGCTGCCGGACTGTGACGGCCGGGGGCGACGAGACGAACGAGACCCCTCCGCTGTCCCCCGACCTGGTCGAGGTGCCGATGACCGAGCTCGCCGACCGGGTGCGTCAGGCGCGGGACAACCGCGAAGCGGAATGGCGCCGAGCAGCGGCGGCAGTCTGGGAGATGCGGCGCCGTGGGAAGTCCTGGCGGGAGATCGGGGAGGTCACCGGCGAGCCCTGGCCGACCGTCCGCCGGTGGGCGCACCGGTACAAGCCCGCGGAGTAGCCGCTGATCGGCGGGCCGCATGAGCGCCCGCCGCCCGAACATCGCGCACACCGCGCTCACGCTCGGTGTCGTCGGCTCCCTCGCGTTCAACGTCGCGTGGGCGTGGCCGAGCCCCGTCCTCGTCGGCGTCGGCGTGCTCATGGCGTTCACCCTCCCGACCGCCGTCGCACTGTGGCGCGCGTCTGGCGAGCTCACCGGCTGGCCCCGCACGGAGCGGGCGCTCGTCATGGGGTTCATCGCCGCCGGGGCTGGCCTGTACACGGCCGTGCACGCGACCTTGCTGCTCCACGATGCAGGGCTGCCGTGGGCGATCGCCTGGCTGCCCGCGCTCGTCGGTGAAGCCCTCGTCGTGATGGCCGCCCGGGCGGACACGCCCGCTGTGTCAGTCCGCGAAAAGTCCCGCCAAAAGGCGACCCCCCGTAGCCCGGCGAAGAAGCCGGTGTCCCCTGATCCCGCTCCCCCGCAGTCGCCGCCCGCTGTCTCCCCAGGGCAGTCGGGCGGCGACGAGTCCCCCGAGGACCGCAAGAGGCGCCAGGCCGCAGACCGGCAGGCGCGACGCAGGCAGAGGCAGCGCGAGGAGAGGACAGCGGCATGAGGAACACGGTTGACCACGGCCTGGAGTGGCTGGACAGGGCGATGTCGGCGGCGCGCAGAACCATCGGGGATGCGCACACGGCGGCGATGAGGCTGGACTACGCCAGCCAGGACGGCGTCATGTTCGACGAGGGGCAGCGTGACGCGCTGAAGGCGCGCCTGCACCGCATCGCCGCCGAAGCCCGCGCCATCGAGGCCGAGATCGCCGCGCTGCACGCCGAGCGGCGCGGGGAGGTGGCTGCCCGATGAGCATGACGGTGGCGACCGACCGGTCACTGATGGACGAGGCGGTGGCCCGTCTGCGGCATCACGCCGCCGTGCTGCGGTCGACGGGGCATGGGGAGACGGCGATCGAGATGGACGACTTCGCCGACGACATGCTCACCGATTTCCGGTCGGGGCAGTGCGAGCAGTGGCAGTTGCACGGCTTGGCCGCCCTGATGGGTGTGACGCGGGTGGCGGGATCGTGACCCGCCTGGTGGTTGGCGGTGTGGTCGCCGGGCTGCTGCTCGCCCACGGCGGCGGCGGGCTCGTCGTCCTGCTGCTGCTCGCCGCAGCCGTGTGGATGATCCTCGGCCGGCTCGGCGGGGCACGCGGTGGTCGCGTCGCGGTGGGCCACTCGCACGGTGTCGGCCGGACGTTGCTACGCCACGAAGGCGGCCACGTCGTCGGGGCGAAGGCGACGAACAACTTCCGGAAGGCGCGGGTCAGCAAGCACGAGGGGCTCGTGACGCTGCGCGACCCCGAGAAGCTGACCCCGGCCCAGTACATGGCGTTCTGCAAGGTCGGCGAGGTCGCGGCCGGCACGGGCGAGGGCTGTTCGGCGGACCGGCGCAACTACCGGGAGGAGATCGGCCGGTTGAAGGCGCAGGGCAAGACGCCGGCCGAGATCCGGAAGGAGCAGCGGATCGCAGACAAGCTCGCGGACCGTTGGGCTTCGCACCCCGACGTTGACCACTGGGCGGACCGGCTCGACGAGCGGGGGCGGCTGTGAACGCCACGACTTGGCCTGTGTGGCTGCCGTGGGCGGTCGCCGCGTTCCTGCTGATCCTCGCCGCCGCTGTCGTGGTGGAGGCGTGGATCGGGCGCCGCCTCCTCGTCGAGGTGCGGGACCTGCGGGTCGCAGCGGACGCCACGACTGCGGCGGTCAACGAGCAGACCCACGACTTGTACGGGGCCCTGGCCGACGCCGGCCAGACGCTGGAGCAGATCCGGGACCGGGATGGGGTGCGATGATGGGGTGGGGCTACCGCAAGCGGAAGATCTTCGGGACGCGCTGGCTGCACATGTCGATCAACGCGACGCAGAAGGGGCCGTCGTCGGTCGGGTTCAAGGTCCTCTGCTTCTCTTGGAATAGCCGCACGAAGGCGGTGCGGTTCGACGGGCCGGGCGGTCTGTACTGGCAGCAGAAGAAGGGCCGCCAGCCGCGCGGCGGCCGGGGCAAGTCGACGGGCGGCGGTCCGCGGGGCTCGAAGGCCGCCCCTGGTGAGCGACAGCAGCATCCGATCCGGGGTGGCCCGGTCGGGTTCGGCGCACGCTGGGTGCGGCGAGGCGGCACATGGACCGCGATGCAGGCATCCGAACGGTCCTCCGGGTACGCGAAGCGCGTCACCGGGCCGTTCCAGGAGTGGCTGGATGACCGCCGCGAGTTCGGCCCCACACCGCTGGTGCGTGACTTCACGACCGGGGAGAAGTCCGCGGCCGCGTCGGTGACGTTGCCGTGGCACGACGCCACGTTCGGGCCGCGTGACCGGAACATGGCCGCGGTCGTCGACCAGATGCGGCGGGACGAAGACAAGCGGATCGCGCTGGCTTTCCGCCCGCTGAAGTTGTCGTGGTTGGAGCGGGCCGCGATGCGGGCTCGCGGCGAGGACCCGCTGGAGTTCGCGCGGAAGTGGCACGCCACCGACGTCGCCGTGATGCAGCTCCGCTCGCAGCGGATCGCCGCCGCCGGTGCGGCGATCCCCTTCGTCGAGGCCACGGGGGTACGAAACATCGAGCGGGCCACCGCCGCCCGGAAGCGGCGTGAAGCGCGGCTCGCGCGGGCCCACCGGTTCGCCACACCAGGGCCGGTCGCCGGCATCCATCGGATAGCAGATCTGCACGTCAGCGCCGCAAACGACGCTGGGACCGAAGTTAAGGAGGCTGCCGTGGCCAACGCGGTGCGCACGTTCGCTGACCTGCACGACCCGGACATCGACCCGAAGGAGTTCCCGGAGGAACTGCCTGCCCACCTCGAAGAGGTGCGGGCGTTGATCGCGTCCCGGGTGGAGGAGTTGCAGGGCGAGGCTGACCGAGGCCGTGGTGATGCGGAGGCGATGGTCGCGTATGTCGACTACTTCGTGGCCGCCGACGCGGACCGGGAGCTGATCGCCCACCTGCACGATGCGATGGAAGCGGTCGAAGCCGCCGCCGCAGCGTTGCGGACCGCCGCCGAGGCCATGGACTCCGCAGGGGACGGGGTCGCGGCGGCGAAGGCCCGCGCGGAAGCCAAGTACGGCGACTGGGACGTCCCGGATTTCTGGCGGGCCGGGTGAAAGGCGGTGGCCCCGTGAACGGGCCGCGGGAGTACCCGGCCACGGTCGACGAACTCCCCGAGATCGACCGGGCGGCGATCGGGCCGCGCGTGCCGGGCGGCCGGTACCGGTCCGGCTACTGGGGCGTGACGTACCGGGTCGATGCCGTGTTGGTCGGGCACGCGGCGCGTAAGGAGATCCCGTGGTCGGATCTCGCGATCGTCGAGACCGACCTCGACGGGCCCAACGCGGGGCAGCGGCGGGTGCACTGCACCGCGTGGAACGGGAAGCGTGACCGGCCCCTCGACCCGCGCCAGTACCGGGCGCGGGTGGCCCGGCTCGGGATGGCCGGGAGGTCGACGGCGTGACGCAGGTCGGCGGGGTGGAGCCGTCCGTGGAGCGGATCTCCCGGGGCGGCGGGTTCGTCTACGTGGTGATCGCCGGGCTGTTGTTCGTGGCGTTCCTCGCGGGCGGGTGGCTGCTGCTGCTCGGCGGGGCCCTGTCGGTGGCTGTCGGGGCGAAGGCACACGCCAACTTCACCCGGAACCGCGGCGGCGACCCTGCCCGGCCGGCGCGGGGCGGGTGGGCGGCGCAGGGCTGCCACAGCTACTGCACCCGCTCCCCCGACGACGACTGCGACTGCCGCTGTGACTGCGACGGCGAGTTCCACGGCATCAACGCCGAGAACGACGACGAGGAAGAGAGGGACGTGGCGTGACCACGCGACGGCAGGCCGAGGTCGAGCTCGGCATCTTCGACAGGCTCGACATGGTGATCATGCGGTTCCCGCACGTGTTCGGGCCTGCGTTCCTCGCCGGGCTCGCGCTCGGCCTCGCCGCCGCCGCGGACTGGTGGGGCGGGTGGGCGCCGTGGGCGCTCACCGCCATCACGGTCGTCGTCGTGTTCCTCGGTGTGGAGACGATCCCGCGGCTGCCGGGGTTGAGGGAGCGTTCGTACGCCCGGCTGTGCTGGTACGGCGGCGGCGCGTGGGTGGTCGCCGCCGGCTGGCTCGGCCCTGGTTGGTCGCCGTCGTGGTCGTGGGTGCTGCTCGGGGCGCCGCCGTTGATCGCGGCGTGGGCCGCGCTGCTGATCTTCTTGTGGCCGCCGTGGTTCAAGCATCGCCGCGTCCGGCGGGGCGTGTCGGTGACGGCGGAGATCCTGGCGTGGGACGGAGACGCTGTGTCGCTGCCCGGTGTCGAGTTGTCACACGCGTCGGCCGGCGCGGACGGCGACACGTGGTGGGCGACGCTGAAGGGTGTGAAGGGCCGTCACACGGCGAAGACCCTCCGGGACAGGATCCCGAACATCGCGTCCTGGTACGAGGTGTCCGTCGACGACGTCACGATCGAGAAGACGCGTGGCACCCGCGAGGGCGGCTACCGGATCAGGGTGCGGCAGCGCCCGAAGAGCAAGGCGGGCGTCACGTACACGGTGCCCGACGAGCGCCCGAGCCTGCGGAAGCCGTTCCAGATCGGGCACGTCAACGACGGTGTCACCCCGCTCATGTCGGAGGTGTGGCGTGACGGTCACGGCGGCGTCGACGGCCTGACCGCGGGCGCGAAGGGCTACGGGAAGTCCACGTATTACCGGCGGATGGCGGTGCAGGCGATCGCCGCCCGTGACGCCTTGTGGTTGTGCTGCGATCAGAAGCCCGGGTCGCCTGATTACCGCGATCTCGCGCCGCGTGGCGCGTACGTGTACGCGACAGACGCCGCGGAGATCGACCTCGTGATCCGGGCGCTGCTCGTGCTGTGTCACGTCCGCGGGCAGGCAATGCGGCGTGACCGGAAGGTGCTGCTGCTCATGCTCGACGAGACGGCCCTGTACTTCGCGCCGACCCCGCCTGCGCCGTCGGACCCGGACGAGCAGGACCCTGCGGTGCGGGCCCGGCAGGCGTCCGCGGCGAAGCGGGCGGCGCAGCAGGCGGATGTGGAGCGGCAGGCGAACATCGACCGGCTGGTCGCGATCTCCCGCGCGTTCGACATCTCGATCCACTTCGCGACGCAGCGGGGTCGGGCGCAGAAGTTGGGGGGCGCCGACGTCCGCACCGCCCTGTTGGCGGGGCAGGTGTGCGGGTTCTACTCGGCCCGGCAGGACGACTCCGCGCTGTTGTCCGGGGACCACGACTTCGACCTGTCGCAGCTCCCCCAGGGTGTGCCGGGCGAGTGCCTGATCGCGAACGGTATCCACCAGGACGTCACGCGCGGCAGCCAGCACTTCATCGATGACACGGCGGCGCGCGCTGTGGTGCAGCGGTTCGCCGACGATCAGGGCGACCTGCACGAAGACGAGCTGAAGGCGTTGCGGGCCGAGTTCGGCGACGAGTGGGACCGGCTGCGGAAGGCCAACCGGAAGCCCACCCTCACGATCGCGTCCGAGCCGGAGCCCGAGCCGACCGAGCCGGAGCCGCCGCGGGCGACCGGGCCGACGGAGTCGCGGCAGCTCGTGTGGGATGCCCTGGCCGGGTTCGACGGGCCGGCGTCGGTGAGTGAGGTCGCGGAGGCTGCGGGCCGGTCGGTGTCGTTGACGCGGGGCCGCCTCGCTGAGCTCGTCGAGGAGGGCCGGGCGACGCAGGAGGGGCATAACCGGTGGACCCGCTACATGGCGGTCCGGTGACCCGCCGACGGGCTGTCGGCGGGTACCGAGCACTCTATGTGGATCACCCGCCGATAGTCGATCAGTTCACCCGCTTATAGGCGGGTCACGCGCGCGCGTGCGCGCCTGCGCGCGAGGGGGCACACGAAGAGCGGCCCGGCAGCCGATGGCTGCCGGGCCGCTGTCATGCGGTCTCGGGGAGCGGTGGGGATGGGCCGACCCGGAGGGCGACCGGGGCGACTGTCCCGCTGCCGTGGCAGGCCGGGCACGGCACCCGTTGGGCTCGGGTGATGTCGAGCCCGGCGAGCCGGTGAGCGACGGCCTGCCGGGACACGCCGAACATGTCGCCGATCTCCCGGTCTAGGTAGCCGGCTTCGGCGAGCGCGACGAGCGCGGGGGTGGGCGGCAGCTTCCGCGGTCCGGCCATGTCAGGTGTCCTCTCGTGGGTCGGCGTTCTCCCCGCCGGTCGCGGACGGTGGTGGCGGGTGTTTCTCGTTCCGCCAGTAGCCGTCGGTGCAGGGTGGGGCCGTCGGGATCCCGGACCGGCGCAACACCAGCTCGGCTTCGAGTTCGGCGACCCGGGCGCGGAGCCGGGCGAGTTCGTCGTCGCTCACTGTTGTTCCTCGTCGTAGGCGGACGCGACGATGGGCAGGTGTTCGGGGCAGAACGCGTATGGCAGCCCGTCCGGGTCGGTGGCGACCGGGGCGCCGCAGTCGCGGCACGGGATCGGGCGGGTCACCACGGCCGCAACGATCGGGCTGCGGCGGCGTAGGCCCCGACCCCGCGGAAGTCGCAGGATCGGGGCTCGCGGTAGCCGACGAGCGGCACGGACCGTTCGGCGTGCCAGCGCGCTTGGCACGGGTCGCTGCACCAGAAGTCGGACGGGGAGTTCCCGAGCGCGCCACCGCACGTGTGGCAGGCGGGCTCGGGCTCGGCGGTCACGAGCACAGGCTTTCGGTCAGCCCGATCGCCCGCCTGCGGCGCCACGCCCACAGCCCGGTGGCGACCACACCCGCGAACGACAGCGCGAGCAGCAGCAGGCTCGACACCACGGCGGCGCCGATGCTGGCGGGGGCGGGCATCAGCGCCCAGACGATGAGGAGCGCCGAGAACCACACGGTTTCGGCGGTGACTCGCATCTGCATGAGCGCGGCCCGCTGGCTGGCTTCGGCCTTGTGGAGCGGGTTGGTGCAGCCGCGCATCCGGGTGTGGCTGCGGCGGACGCCTGCGGATCCGATCCAGTAGGCGACGGGCGGGAACCCGATGATCATGACGCCTTCGACGAGGGTGATCATGCTGCGTTCTCCGTCCACGGGATCCGCTGCGCGAGCGGCACAGCAGGGTTGATCTGCGCGGCGAGGGCCCCGGCGAGCCACACCACGGGGTCTTCCCCGGCGGGCTGAGGGATGGTCAACGCCCGGTCGATCGCGGTCCGCAGCGCGTGCCGGTCACGGGCCTGCACGGCGGCGACGATCGGTTCGGTGGCGTCAAGCATCTGCTGCCCGTAGCTGTCCCGTGGCTGGCGGGCGATGGGCGCGTGCCACGACGCCGGCAGCGCGTTCACGCCCACTCTCCGGTGAGGAGGTGGCGGGCGGTGCCGGCGCTGACGTGGAGTCGTGTGGCGATGACGTTGAGGCTGTGGCCGCGGCGGTCGAGCTCGTGGGCGGCGGCGACGCGTTCCGCTTCGGTGAGGGTGCGGCTGGTGCGGTGCCCTGCGACGGCTTGTTCGACGATGACGTCGTCGACCCAGTCGGGGTTGGCGTTGTAGGAGACACAGCGGCCAAGGGGAGCCATCACTGGTCCCCGTCCTGGTCGACGAGCGCGAACACCCGCCACGACTCGACGTCGGCGCCCCACCTCCGCAGCGTGTCGCGGCACTCCTGCGCTGAGGACCACAGCGGCAGCGTCCCGAGCCCGGTCTGTTCCCACGGCTCGATTTGCCCGTCGCCGAGGTCGCGGGCCGCGATGAAACCGATCTCGGTCATGCCGGGTCCTTCCGGTAGGCGTCGGCGCGGATCTGGTTGAGGAGTGCGCGGACGCGGGTCGCGGCGGCTGGTGGTGCGAGGCCGAAGTCGAGGTCTTCGGCGATGTGCCGGAGTTCGGTGATCCAGTCGGCGAGGTGTTCGGGTGGGACGAGCGGGGCGGGGCGGGCGGCGGTCATAGCTGGTCGAGGAGGTCGGCGACGCACCAGGGACCGCGGCGCATCGAGGGGAAGAGGGGTCCGGTGTGGTGGCGGGTCCATGCGCGGTCGCCGTGGTGGCAGCGGAGGTGGGTGATGTTGCGGCGGCGGTCGACGCTGGACACGCGGATGTAGATCACGGCGCCGTCGGGCATCGTCCAGATCAGTTGGTCGCCGGCGCGGAGTAGGTCGGTCATCGGTTCGGGTTGGGCGGGTGCGCTCATTGGTCGTCCTCGTCGGCGATGCCGAGGTCGCGGGCGGTGTGGTGGCGGATGTCGTCGAGCCGGATCCCCTCAGCAAGGGTGGGGTCGAAGACGGGGGTGGGGTCGCGGTCGCACAGTTCGGCGAGTAGCGCGTTGTGGATGCGGTGGCAGTTGTTGTGGAGGCCGGTGATGTGTCCGGTGAGGTCGAACAGGGCGATGCGTGGGTCGTCGGAGCCTTGCAGCGGGCCGGGGCTGGTGTCGTCTCCGGCGCTCACTGCTCGCCCCCGTCCGTGCTCGCGGGCGAGGAACCCCCGGCGGCCGGACAGCGGTCGCGCCCGTGCTCGTGCGCGGCGCGCCTCGCGGTGGCGCGGTCCGCCCACCAGGCCACCGAGCGGTAGCCGCAGCGTGAGCATGCCCAGCCCCAATCGCCGTCGTCCTCCCACGCGCGAACGTCCGGTGCGGCGGTCGGGGCCGCACTTGTGCGGTGCGTTTCGCCGGCCGGGTCGCGTACATCCGCGACGGGGGCCGGGGGCTGCGTGGGTGCGTCCCCGCGGACCGACCGCCACTCCACGAGGCGCGTCTCGCAGGTGCTCGCACCATCTGGGCGCGACCGCTCGTTGAGCCATCGCCACTGATCCAGCAGCGCGTTCGTCGCGTCGGCCAGGGCGTCACCGCGCTCACGGAGCACAGCGGCGGCGCCGGTCGCGCCGTGCAGCTCCGCCCGGGTCTCGGCCAGCTCGGCGCGCAAACGGTCCACCCAGCGCAGCAGGGCGACGATGCGCGGTCCCGGGTCGGCGGCGTCCTCCATCGGATCGGTGCGGAAGATGTCGACGGGCCAGTGCTCGTCGAGCAGCGACATAAGCCCGTCCCCCTCGTCGGCCGGGTCGCGTACATCCGCGGCGGGGGCCGTGCGTGCGTCCCCGCGGACCGACCAGTACGTGTGGATGGCCTCCCCCAGGCTGTCCCACCGCTCGGTCGTGGAGTCCTCAGTCATCACGCTGGCGATCGCCGCCAGGGAGTCACCGGCGGCCCGGGTCTCGGCCAGCTCCCGCTGCCGCTCGCGTGCGAAGTCGAGAGCGTTCCCTCGGTGAGTTCGTGCCTCGGCCAGCAGGCCGGTCACGTGCTCCAGCTCGGCGCGCAGACGGTCCCGGTCGACCAGCACAGCAGTGACCTCGTCGCCGATCTCTTCGGCCAGGCACGATGCCCAGTGCCCACCACCGACCGGCCCGGCGATCTCGTAGCAGTGACAGACGACGACATCCCGCAGCCGTTCGGCGGCCCGCTGGTCGTCGGCGCCGCTCATCGCTCTATCGCCTCGTCGTCGGCGACGTCACAGACCGTGGTGTGGTCCACCCAGGACTGCTCACCGGTGCCGGTCTCGTCGCACACCGGGCACTCCCACCCGGGAAAAGTCCAGCTCACTGCTCTGCCTTCCATGCGGTGGTGCGGGTGGTCGTCGACACCGTGCGGGACCAGATCCGAATGTCATGCCAGGCGCAGGCCCACCACCGGCCTACCTGGTCCTTGGCGTCGTCCTCGAAGAAGAACTCCTCGGCGACCTCGCCGCCGGAAGGGATCACGGCGGTCACCCGCCACTCGACGCGCGTCTCGGTGGTGTCGTCTTCTGCGTCCTCGCCCCGATCGCGGCGCTCATCGAGGAGCCCGTACGACCGCAAACACCGCGTCAGGCGGTACAGCGGGTTCGGGGCTTCGATGGTGCGGGCACCGGTGGTGTCGGTCTCCCACACGACGACTTCGATAGCCGCGCACTCCAGGGCGTTCTCGACGTTGGCGATCAACTCGTCGAGGGTGAGCAGCTCCTCCGGCGCGGCGTGCTTCGTCATGTCCGGCTCGGCGGCAGCCCGGCGGACGACCTCCTCGTCCACGCACTGATCGAACGCCATGTTCACCAACCGGTGCCGCTGCACGGTGTCGACCAGCTCGCCACGCTCGACCCCCAGCTCGTCGCACAGCTCCGTCACGAGCGCGGTGTCCGGCTGTCCGACACCCCCGGACGGGCGCGCGACCCTGGTCAGGTAGTCGGCGGCGAACTGTCGGTACTCCTGCGCGGTCCCGCCGCTCCATGTGTCCTGTGTGTCCCGCACGTCCTGCGCGGTCAGGTCACGCCCGGCCGGTGCGGGAACGTCGCGGGCCAGCGCGGCACGCAGCGCGGTGTGGTCATCGCGGGCCAGGGCCCGGCGTACGGCCTCGGTGTCCGGCACTGCGGGGGCCATCGAGCGGATCCAGTCCGCGACACCCTCCGCGCCCTCCTCGTCCAACACGAGGTGCACGTCGTCGGAAGTCACCAGAGCCGGATCGGTCTGTACCTGCACCGGGTCGTCGTCCACGCCGCTCACGACGTGCTCCCGTCGTCGGCCATGCCCAACCACTCCGCAGGCACCCTGTCCGGGACCGCGACCTCCGCGCCGAGCGGAACATCCCGGACCGTGCGGGACACGAGAATGTCCACGTCGAACCGGTCGATGCGGATCTCGCACCTGCCCGTCGGCGACGCCAAAACGATCACCAGGTCCGCAGCCGACGCCGGGTCACCGTCCGGGTAGACGCGAACGTCATCGGTGCCGGCGCAGACAGCGATCCCCGCGGCCAAAAGATCCCGCCCGATGATCCAGTCCAGGTCGGGGTACCCGGCGATACCCATCTCGAAGTACAGCGGCCGCACCGGATCCCACACCAGCTCGACGACGGTGTTCACGATCCCGTCCTGACCGGTGATGGTCGCTTCGAACTCCATACCGAGGTTGCTCACCGCCCGCTCCAGTCACCAGCGTCGAACACGTCGGGTCTATCGCACGAACGGTGTTTCCGGCGTTGGTTGTCAGTAGGTTTCAGCGGCCGGCCAGCGGTCACTGAAAGTGATGGCGAAGGCGTTCAGCGCGGGCTTCCAGCGCATCGTCCATCGGGTGCGGCCTGTTCCGGTGGGGTCGAGGCTGCGGGTGACAAGGTACAGGCACTTCAGGGCGGCCTGCTCGCTTGGGAAGTGCCCGCGCGCCCGCACCGCTCGCCGGTAGCGTGCGTTCAACGATTCGATGGCGTTTGTCGAGCAGATCACCGTCCTGATTTCGACGTCGTAGTCGAGGAATGGAATGAATTCGTCCCAGGCGTTGCGCCACAGCCGAATCATCGCGCCGTAGCGTGCGCCCCACTTGTCCTCCAGTTCGTCGAGCGCGTTCTTGGCCGCGTCAGCGTTCGGTGCGGTGTAGATGGGCTTCAAATCCTTCTTGAGCGCATCGGAGTGCTTTCGCGACACCAACCGGAATGAATTCCTCAGGAGGTGGATGACACAGGTTTGCACGATCGCCTGCGGCCACACGTTCGCGACGACCTCGGGAATCCCTTTCAGTCCGTCACAGACGAGGAAGAACGTGTCCCGCACGCCCCGGTTCTTCAGGTCCAGCAGGACGCTCATCCAGTACTTGGCGCCCTCCCCGCCGGTGCCCATCCACAGGCCCAGCACGTCGCGTCGCCCGTCCAGTGTGACGCCGATGGCGGCATACACCGGCCGGTTGGCGACCTGCCCGTCACGGACCTTCACGTGCACCGCGTCGATGAACACCGCCGCGTACACCGCATCCAACGGCCGGTTCTGCCATTCCTCCATCTCCTCGATCACTTTGTCCGTGATTCGTGAGATAGTTTCCTTTGACATCGACGCGCCGTAAATGTCGGCGAAATGTGCCGATATCTCGCCGGTCGTCAGCCCCTTGGCGTACAGCGACAGCACCACCTCGTCGACATTACCGAGGCGACGCTGACGCTTTTTCACGATCACCGGGTCGAATGTGGCATCCCGGTCCCGCGGAACCTCGATCGGGACTTCACCGACCGCGTCGGACAGGATCGTCTTCTGCCGGGTGCCGTTGCGGATATTCGCCGACTCACGCTCAGCATCCGCCTGGTTCTTCTCATGCCCAAGGTGCTCGGTCATCTCCTCGTTGAGTGACGTTTCCAGCACATTCTTGGTGAAGACCTTCAGCAGCCCATCCGGGCCCGTGAGGTCCAGGCCCCGCTCACGCGCCTGGGCGACCATCGTGGCCGCCGCCTCCTGCTCCGGCGACGACCGCCGCCCCGACGTGTTGCTCCCTGTGGTTGAGGCGCTCATGCCATCCGATGTCATCACTCACCGTGCCCATCCCGCCGGATTTCACCCCGGCGTGTCGGGCCGGAAACACCGTTTGATCAACAGTCCCAACACGTCGACCGAGTGGGTTCCGATGTGGCCGTTGGCGCGGGCCTTGTCGCGTTCGATGCGGGTGGTGGTCCCGATGGATTCGGCCCACCGGTCGAACGCGTCGGCGGTGGTGCGGTGGAGCTGGATCTGCAGGAGGGGCCCGCCCGCGCAGGTGGCGTGGATGCTGAAGATCGAGGCGGGGGCGGTGAGGTCGGGGTTCGCGTCGAGGTGGTCGGCAACGGCTCGGAGCATCCGGGGGATGGCGGGGTCGGCGACGGGTTGTGCGGCGGGTGCGGTCTTCATGGTGATGCCTTCCGGGTGGGGTTGGTGTCGCCGTCGGGCCGGGGTCGCGGTCACCGGCCCGACGGCGTCGTCGATGTCCCCGGGAACGACGGCTGAGATCGCCGGAGAGTTCGCGGGGTAGGCGCCATACCGGGGAACGTCCGTTCGACGCTCCACGGCTGAGCCAGGGGGTGTTTCGGCGGTCCCGTGCGCGACCTCTGCCCGCCAGTCGAGCAGGAGCGCGGCGAGTTGGTCACCGGACACGACGGGCCGGTCGTGGCGGATCTGCTCGATGAGCCGGTGATCGGAAGCGATCGAGTGGTCGTCCACCGGTGCCCCACCCCCTCGTTGGTGTGTGGGTTTCACCCTACGCAAACTGTCGGGTTTGGCAACACTCTTGGCCGTGGTTGACCCCAGGACCACCCGAACGGCCCCCCGGTCAAGCCGCCAGCGGCTCCACCAGCACGTCCACAGCCCCTGCCACCAGCCGCGCCCGCGCCGCCGCCACAGCCGCCACATAGCGCCGCTCGACCTCGACCGAGTCACACGGCATCTGGCACAGGCACGTCACCCGGCGGGCCGGATGAAAGAACTCGTTGCAGCGCTCGCAAATCAGGATTCGCACGGTTCCGCCTCCCCAGCCGCGGCAACCCGGGCCGGATGATGTGGGGACAGGGTCAAGGGCTTCCCGGCCGGGCCGACACAACGCGCCCCCGGCCCGGCCTTGCAATGCGGACACACCCGGTCGAGGACACCCCGCCGCGTCGCGCCGTCGTCGTCCCCCGGATCCGCCGGCCACCCCAGCCGCGACGACAGCCGCCCGATCACCTGGTCGATGCGGGCCCGGGACGCCGGGTCCGCGGGCGGCGCCGCGGCGAGCCGGGCGGCTTCGTCACGGCGCGCCCGGTCCGCGCGTTCGGCGCGGACCGTCCGGGTCACGTCGGACGGCTCGAGGAAGTCGTTGGGGCCGCGGGAGGCGCCCCACCGGTGAATCGCGGCGATCGCCTCGGGGGCGGTCCACCGGCCGATCTGTGATTGCGCCGTCCACACTTGGATCATGGTTCGGTCGGGTTCGCGGCGGGTGTAGGCGACGACGAGATCCACGATTTGGCCGATCTCGTCGGCGGTCAGCGGGCGGGGCTGTGGTGGGCGTTCGGGGCGGACACGTTCGACGGGGTGGCCGTAGCGGTCGAGCTCGGTCATCCGGTGCCTCCCTCGATGGCACGAAGGTCGGGTCGGGTGGGGTCGCCGAGGACTTCGGCGACGAGGCCGGCGACGGCGGCGCGTTTGTCGTCGGTGGTGCGGGTGCGGCGGGGTGCGTCGCGGGCGGCGGGCCGGTTCGCGACTTCGTGGGCGACGGCCTGGAGGGCGGCGGGGCCGAGGCTTTTGCTGCCCCATGCGGTGAGGACGTCGGCGATGAGTTCGGTGGGCCAGTCCTCGTCGAGGAGGGCGTCGACTTCGACGGCGAGTTGGCTGAGGATTTTGGCGGTTGGTCGGCGGTTGCAGGTGCCGGCGTAGGTCTGGACGAGCCGGTAGGCGTTGGCGCTGTGGGCGGGTCCGATGCGGTTGAGCGCGGCGGCTGTCCCGGCGGCTCGCGTGTGTGCGCTCGCGTGTGTGCGCGCGTGCGCGGGGGGCGCTTCCAAGTCTCCATCTACGGAACAGGAAGGGGAACTACTTCCCCTTCCCCTACCCCATGGGGTTCCGGGAAGGGTTCGCGAAGGGTTCGATTCGGGGTGGGTTCCGGAAGGGTTCGCGAAGGGTTCCGGGAAGGGTTCCGAATCGGGTGGTGGAAGATCACCCGGATCGATCTCGTCGGCCACCGCATGAGGGTCCGGATAGACGAACGTCTTCCCCTTCTCGTTCGTCTTCGGCGGTGGCGCAGGCGGCAGCTTCCGGAGCTCCTCCGCGACCGCCCGGCGCAGCATCGGGGACCGGATCAACCGGGCCACATCGAGCGCGTTCCGCAAGATGTTCGGCTGATCCGCGACACCGTCGTTCCGGATGAACGTCCGCACCAACAGCTCGTAGCCGTCCACCACCACGAACCGGCCGCCGCGCAACTCGGCGAGCGCCGCCTCCGCTTCCTCGCGGGTCATGGCGGCGTCGTCGGCCCACATGTCGATGGACAGCCGGACGACGCCGGCCTGGTTCAGGGTCTCGTCGAGCAGGATCGTGTGGTACATGAGGCGGGCGTCTTTCCCGACCTTCTCGTGCCCGGGCTTGCGCCACATTCCGAACTGCATGCGTGCGTGACTGCGAGCCACTGGTGACCCCTTCTCGTGCTGACCTGTGCGCGGTGGTGCGGTGGCCTAGTGGCTGCGTCCGCCGCGGGGGTCGTGCCCTCCGGTGTGGTGTTCCGGGAGCAGGCAGGGCCGGCGGAACGGCTTGCCCGCGTAGGCCGTGGTGACCCACACCGGGCAGAACGGGCCGAAGCTGTCGAGGGCCCGGTGGGCGGCCGGGGTGAGGCCGTAGGGGACGGGTTTGCGGGAGTCGCGGAGGTCAGCGATCCGGTCGAGGGGGTGCGCGTGTGTCGTGGTCATGGCTGGTCCTGTCGGTTGTTGGCGTGATAGCGGGCGGCCCAGTAGGTGATCTGTTCGTCGGTCAGGCCGGGTGCGTCTGGGTCGCAGTTCGGGTGGAGTTGCTGGTCGGGGTAGCAGGCGATGAGCCTGATTCCGCAGCGGGTGCAGAGGGCGGCCGCGCCGGGTGGCTGCTCGTAGGTCATGACGCGGCCGCGCCGAGCGCGGATCGTTCGACGAGGTCTCCGCAGTCGATGCAGAGCCGGGAGTCGCCGACGAGCGCGACCGGCTCCCCTGCCGCGATGACGGTCGGGCAGCGGTCGCATTGGATGTCGTCGGTGGCGTCGTCCCAGCCGGGCCACTGGTAGCGCAGCGAGGTGGGCTGGGAGGTGAGGTGCCAGACGCCGGGGCGGGTGGTGCATTCGTAGGTGCGTTGTTCGCGGCGGCGCCGATTGCGGCGGAGCGCGTGCGCGATCTTCGCTTTGACGACGAGCTGGTCGGCGGCGGCCTTCGAGGGGAAGGCGGCTTTCCCGCAGGGGCAGGTCTTAGGCATCGCTGCCCCCGTCGGTGTCGGCGCGGAGCGCGGCGAGGGTGAACTCCCCGGCCCGCATCCCGGCTTCGAACGCGATGTATTCGGCGTCGGTGAAGTGGAGGCCGCGCCACCAGGGCAGCGCGGAGGGGTGGATCCAGACGCCGGTGTTGACGGCGGTGACGGCGACACACCCGTTCCGGTGGCAGTACGAGCTGATGCGGGTCATGCGGCGACCTCCTGTGTGGTGGTTTCACCGAGGGCGGCGGCGGCGCACTCGCCGAGCCAGCGGGCGATCCCGACGGGGACGGCGTTGCCGATCTGCTTGATCACGTCTCGGGACTCGCGCGAGGTGAACCGGTAGGTGTCGGGGAAGCCCTGGGCGCGGGCGCGCTCGCGGTCGGTCAGCATCCGGTGGTGCGGCACGCCGTCGACGAGCGTGGCGACGGCGTGGTGGTTCCCGCCGGCCGTGACCGTGGCGATCGGGTACCGGTCCGCGCGGCGGGCCCGCGCGTGGTTCCGGTAGGTCACGAGGTGCGGCACCCCGTCCTCGGTGATCTCTTCGATCTGCGGAGTCACGTACAGCCGTCGTGTGACCCGCTCCCCGAGGTCCGGGTCGAGGATCGTGGAGGCGGGCACCGCGCTCTGCGGCGGCATGGTCAGGTCGATCTCCACACCGGGCTGGGTCGCGACGATGAACAGGCGCTTGCGGTCCTGGGCGTGCCCGAAGTCGCGGGCGTTGAGGATGAGCTCGCGGGTGCGGTACCCGAGGGCGTGGAGCATTCCGAGCCAGCCGGGGTAGAGCGCCCACCGGCGGAAGTTGAGGACGTTCTCGATCAGCAGGACGGGCTGGCGGTGCAGGTCGGCGCAGGCGACCGCGGCGAACGCGGTGGCCCGGTCGACTGCGGCGGCGGTGTCGCGGCGCCGTTCCTGGTCGGCGGTGGGCGCCTTCTTCCCCGTGGCGAGGGTGTGCCCGACACAGGACGGGGACCACCACGCTATGGCGGTGCGCGGGAAGCTCGACCAGTTGGTTTCCGACAGGTTCGCGATGCGGTGCTCGATGCCGGGGTGGTTGAGTTTGTGGGTGGCGACGGCGGTGGGCCAGTGGTTCGCGGCGACGAGGACATCGATCCCGGCCTGCGTGAGCCCCTCGGTGGACCCTCCGGCGCCGGCGAACCCGTCGATGGCGGTGGTCATCCGAGCATCGCCTGGATCGCGGCCACCCACAGCATGAGCAGGATCGGGATGGTGACGCTGGCGACGGCGGCGTACCCGAGGGCGTACAGGCTGATCCGGGTGACGCGTTTCAGGTCGAGTGGTGGGCGCTGGTCGGTGGCGTGGCGTGAGGTCATGACGGGTCTCCTTTGGGGGCCGGCCAGGTTTCGATGAGGCGGGCGGCGGCTTCGACGGGGATGCCGCCGCGTTCGACGGCGGTCAGGAGCGCGCGGAGCGTGTCCGGGTGCGCCGCGGCCATGTCGGCGAGGCGGGGGTGGTGCCCGCAGTGGGGGCATTCCGTGAGGGTCGCGTTCAGGGTGCGGGTGATCTCGGCGCGGAGTTCGTCGACGCCGGGGCCGCGGTAGTGCTCGGCGAGGAACTGCTCTGCCTGTTCGAGCAGGGTGCGGTAGCGGCCGGTCACCGCTGGCGGCCTTCCCGTGGGCCGCTGACGGCGGCGAGGACGACGAACATGACTGCGGCGGTTGCGGCGTAGCGCCAGTCCCCCAGCCACATCCATGCGATGAGCCCCGCGCCGAGAACGGCGAACCCGGCCATGACGAGCGGGCCGACCGGCGGTCGGGGCTTGCTCTGCCCGGTCATAGTGCGGGCTCCGCACCGAGCGCGGCGGCGACTTCCGCGGCGAGGTGTGGTGCGACCTTCCCGAGTTCGGCGAGGTGGCGGAGTGTCTGCCGTGGGTGGGCGCGGCCGGTGTCGAGCGCGGTTTGGAGGGCGCGGACGGTGACGGCGCGGAATGCGGTGCGGTAGACGATGTGGTGGCCGGGGAGGCAGTCGAGGACGGCGTCTACGAGTTCCCGGTAGTTGATCACCAGTGGTCCCCTTCTTCGGGTGGGAGTGCGGCGAGTTCGCGGCGGATCTCGGCGAGGCGGAGGTGCTTCACGTAGGTGTCGCGTTCGATCTGTTCGCGTTCGGCGCGGAGCGCGGCGCGCTGTTCCGCGACCGGGTCGGTGGCGAGGTAGAGGCTCATAGCCGGGCCCCGCAGGTGTCGCAGATGAGGCGGCCCTGGTCGTCGAGGGCGAGGTCGTCGTGGTCGCAGCTCACGACTCGCCCCCGCTCTCGGTGGCGGCGTCCTGCTCGGCGGCGTACCGGGCGAGTTCGGCGTCCTCCTGCGCGCGGGACTCCGCGTTCTCCAGGTCGCCCCCGGCCTGGTAGCGCTCCAGGTCGCGGATGATCTGGTCGCGGTCCCCGGCCGACAGTTCCTTCGAGGTGGTGACGTCGCGGCCGATCAGGTTCGACATGACCTTCAGGCGGCGGTCGCGGGCCTTGTCTCCGCCCAGCCCGGCCTCGCCGAAGAGGGCGTGCATGCGCGCCACCCGCCGCTGCGCGTCGTCTGGCGGCGGCTCGTCGTCGACGACCTCGCCGTCGACCACGTCCTCGGCGGTGTCGACCGCGGCCTTCACCCGCGCCCCGGCCGACTCGATCCGGCCGAGCAGGTCGGAGTCATCCGGGTGCCACGCCTTCGCCTGCTTCCACAACTGCACGAGCCCGGCCCGGTCCTGCGCCTCCTCGAGCTCGACGATCCGCGCCGACCAGTCCGGCTCCGGCTCGCCCGGCGCCGATGCCGAGGCGGTGTGCTGTGCGGTTCCGGCGAGCGGGGACGGGCGGGTCGGGATGCCGTCCTCGTCGACGTCGGCGCCCATCTCTTCCGGGGTGTGGTGCATCCCCATCAGCGCCTCTTCGCAGGCGTCGCGGGCGCACTCGGTGACGGCGCGGGCCTTCAGCATCGCGGCGGGGTAGTTCTTCCAGACGGACTTGTTGACGAGCCCGGCGGTCTTCGCGCGTTCGATGGTCCACTCGGCGCGGAACGTGAAGTCGGGGTCGTCGGAGCGGACGATCTCGACGACGGCGCGGCGGTCGTCGCCGGTGACGCGGAGCCGGTGCCCGGCCCGCCGGACGAGCGCGGAGATCAACGCCGCGGATGCGGTCGGCTTGCCTTCGATGACGTGGACGCCGGTGACGGCGGCCATCGGGGACAGGTTCAGCATCTCCCCGTACTCGACGGCGTAGAGCAGGTTCGCGGGCTGCTTCCGGTAGGAGGCGGGGAGCAGACCCGACTGTGCGAGCTCCCGCGCGTAGGCGATCTTGTCGGGCATGGTGGCCCGGGTTTCGGTGGTGACCATTTCGGCGGTCATGCGACGTCCTCACTGTGCTGCGGGTCGATGTCGTAGGCGCCCGCGTGCCACGCGGTGTCGAACTCGCGGGCCTTCCACGCGGGCAGGGAGACTTCGATGGGGCCGGTGGTGTAGCCGGGCCACGTGTCGGTGTCGACGCAGCGGCGGTAGATGTCGCGGGCCTTCCGGTTCCGGATGCGGCCGGCGGCGAGCGCCTGCTCGTCGAGAGTCACGACGGTGACGAGGTACGGCTCTTCCTTCTCCTGGAAGATGAACGTGAACTGGGGCTCGATGCCGCCGTCGAGGTCGAGGGCGCGGATGCCGTCGAGGTACCAGGCGGCCTGCTGCTCGTAGCCGAAGCTGCCGACGGACCCGGAGATCGAGCCGGGTTCGGCGCTGCCAGTCGTCTTGTAGTCGACGACGCGGAGCGGCTGCCCGGGCCATGCTTCCGGCAGCCAGTCGATCATCGCGCGGCACCACACCCCGGTCTCGGTGTCGCGCCACACGAGGGTCTGCTCGGGGTTCCCTTCGCGGCGTTCGAGGAGCGGTGCGGCGTGCTCGTCCTCGCGGAGCGCGGCGGCCATTGCTTCGACGGTGGCGGCGTCGTTCGGCTTCAGCGGCGTGTAGCCGTCGGTGCGGGCCTTCGCGACCTCGGCCTTCGTCGTCTTCGTGGCCCACGCGTTCGGGTCGGCCCCATCACCGGCGATGACTTTGATGGGGTCGCCGATGCCAAGTACCAGGGTGTGCGCGGCGCGCCCGACGTCGAACGCGTTGCTGTCGGTACGGCGGCCGTACTTGAACTTCCTGGGGCAGGACGGCGGCAGCAGCTTCCGCGCGCCGGTCGAAGTGAGGGACCCGCCCGCGACAGGATCGGCGTGGTAGTCGGTGGCGCTCATGGAGTACACCCCGGGCGCGGTCAGAGGCAGCTCGGTCATCGCTGCTTCTCCTGGATCTTCTGGTCGGCCCACGCGGCGACGACGCGGACCTCGCGTTCGGTCAGCTCGGTACAGGACGCGACGGGGCGGCCGACCTGCTCGGACACACGGGCGAGCCGTTCGGTCCGGTTCCGCACGCCGGCCTGACGCAGGAGGACCTGAAGGCGGCGCATCTCCCGGCCGGTCGCGGCCCGGTCGCGGGTAGGCGTTGCGTTTGACCGCATCGGCGGCGCCGTATGTAGGAGTTGTTTGGGAGCGCAGTCCCCGTCGCATTCGTCGGGGTCGGCGCCCCGGAACACCGGGCACGCGCTGTCGTGATCGAGGGCGGTGCTCATCGGTCGTCACCCGACCCGCCGAGCACGCCCCGCTGAGCTCGGCTCTCCAGCTTCGCCCGGTTGAGCGCCGCGAGGTCAGACAGGCTGAAGCTCAGCTCGTCCGCGATCCGGGCGGCATACCAGAGGACGTCGCCGATCTCGTGGATGAGCTCGTTACGGCGGTCTGCGTCGTCGCCGTCCCTGACCAGTTTCTTGACCTTGTTCGCGATCTCCCCGGCCTCACCGGCGAGTCCGAGCGCGGTGTACGAGAGACCCGCGAGGCGGCCGCTGCCCGCGCCCGGATAGAACGCGGTGGTGCGGCTCCAGATCTGGTACTCGTCGAACCCGTTCATGCTGCGGTGTCCTTCCTCTGTCGACCCGGCCGCCCACCCCGGCCGCGGCGGCGCAACTCGCGTTGTCGTTCCTCGTAGGTCATGCCGCCCCAGATCCCCCACCCACCGGCGCCGCGGGTCTCGTGCGCCAGGGCGTGCTCTCGGCAAGCCGTCTGGACGGGGCAGCCCGAGCAGACGCGTTTCGCGTCGTGGTTCGGGCCGCCCCGGTCCGGGAAGAACAGCTCCGGGTCCGTCTGCGAACACAGCCCGAGCGCCATCCACGCCGGCTGTTCCGGGAGCTCGAGGTTCACGACGCCACGGCCATCTCGGCGCGTTGCCCGGCGGCGGCGGCTGCGCGCATCTTGATCCGGTCGGCGTTCGTGGTGCCCGCCCAGATCCCGAGCTCTTCCTGCGCGGCCATCGCGTAGCGGAAACAGTCCTGCAGCACTGGACAGTTCCAGCAGAGGGCCTTCGCCTTCGCGACGTTCGCGGCGTAGTTCGTGTCCTTCACCGGGAAGTGCAGATCTGGATCTTCGCCGCGGCAGGCGCCGCGGGTCAGCCAGTCGGGGCGAGCCTCTGTGTCCCGCACGAAGTGGCGGGCTCCCGAGTATCCTGTAGCCACGGTGTTGTCCTTCCAGTGCGTGCAGGGGTGTTCTGCACTGGGTTCGGGCAGAAACGACGACGAGCCCCCGCGACTCGGCCCTGGCAGGCCGAGTCGCGGGGGCTTCGTCATCGGGGTGCCGCGGGAGCGGCGGGGTTGTCGTCGACGACCCACACCACGAGCTGGTCGTAGTCGTCAGGGAACGTGTTGCGGAGACCGTCCATGAAGGTGCGGCCGATCCGGATGCGGCCTTGGAGGACGTCGTTGACGTGTCCGCGGTGCATCCCCATCTGCGCGGCGAGCGCGACCTGAGTGATGCCGCGGTCGGCGAGCAGTGCGCGGAGTCGGTCGCTGCGCAGTTCGTGGCGTCCGCGGCCGCCGCTGGTTGTGTCGGCGGTCTCAGGTGTTGTTCGCACATCGGCGACCCTACGCCGGAGTGTCGGGTCTGCCAATACTTTTGTGTGGGGCAATCCCGACAGTGACGACCGTTGGGCAGCCTAAGCAGGCCGGTCACCGCTGTAACCGGGTGACTCGGGTGGAGGTGTCGGGTCTACCGACATACGCTTTGATTTCGTGAGCACCAGTGAGCACCAGGGCCCCGAGACCCGACCTCGTTGGTGGCCGTGGCTCAGCGAACAGATGACCCAGCAGTGGGGCCGCGTGAACCGGAAACGCCTAGCCGAGACGGCAGGGTTCAACCGGTCCATCACCTACGACTGGGAGAAGGGCGCCGTCCCGAACCCCGGGATCGTGGTCGCCGTCGCCGACGCCCT
Source organism: Pseudonocardia parietis (assembly GCF_017876315.1). Classification (GTDB taxonomy): domain Bacteria; phylum Actinomycetota; class Actinomycetes; order Mycobacteriales; family Pseudonocardiaceae; genus Pseudonocardia; species Pseudonocardia parietis. The sequence continues at coordinate 6,293,331 of NZ_JAGINU010000001.1, forward strand.
CAAAGTCAACCGGGTCGAGGCGCTCGTCGCCGCGGACCTGTTGAACGCCGACGAGTTCCGCACCTACTTCTCCACCGGCGCCGAGCGGGACCTCAGCGATGAGGCCCTCGCCGCGGAAGTGCTACGCCGCATGAAGAGCGCCGGCCGCGGCGGCACCCCCGACCCGGAGCCGGACGCCTCGGACCTCGACTCGTACGAGCAGGCGCCGCGGCACCGGACCGGGGAGCCGGTCGACACGGGCCGCGTCCGACGGCGGCACGACGAGTCGTCCACGTCGCCTGGCGGGCAGGGCTCGGCCGACTAGTTGGGGAGCATCAGGCGGGCGCCGGTCGCGTACAGCTCGGCGGCCTCGCCGAGCGTCACCCCGGGGCCGGTGAGCGCTTCGTCGCGGCGGTACTCGCGTCCGTCGGGGTGGACGCCGCAGAACCGGAGTACGCCGACCCAGCCGTCGAGTGTTTCGCCGGGGGCGAGGACGCCGTGGCGTTCGAGGACGGGGAGCAGGTCCGCGTGAAGGCAGGCGTAGTCGATATGGCCGGCACGGTGCGGGGCCGTCATGGGGTCACCGTGCGCGAGATACCAGCAGTGACGCTGCGATGCTCGTGCTGTTCCTGCTGGCCCATTCGGCGTACTCCCACCGGGTAAGGTTGATCGTATTGGGTTTGCGCTGGGGAGGCCCCGTCACCCTAGTCGCGTGACCGCCCCGTTGCGCTACGTGCTCTCGGGTGGCGATGTGGTCACGCTCAGGTCTCGATGATCACCACTGTGTCGGTGCTGTTCACCCGAATGATGTGTAACTCCGGCGGCAGGCTGGTCGATTGGGGCGCGCCCCTACGAGGGTGGCCTTTCACCCATTCAGCCGCCGACTAGATGACTGGGGGCTAACTATCGGTTCTGCGTCGAACGGGTGGCGCCAACCAGACAGCCCGGACGAACGGCGCAGAAGTGCGCACCTGCCCAGCCGTACGGGTGACCGAGGGTTACTCAGTCCCCGCTCGGGACCGGCGCGTCGTGGCTGGCTTCGAGCTGCCGGATCACGCGGTACGAGATGCGGTAGCGGTCCCCCGCCCCGCCGCGCGCGCCCGGGTTCAGGTTCAGCACCGGCAGCCGCCCGGAGCGGATCAGCCGGTACACGGTGCGGACGGAGACGTCCCACAGGGTGGCGACCTCGCGCGGGGTGAGCATGGTGCGAGGGACACCGTTGATGACGATGCTGTCCCCGTCCGTGCCGCTGTCGCGGCGGATGTGATCTGTCGGTGCGGCCATACACAAACGATAGAAGGTGTCGGGTTAACCCCACAACCCTCAAACGGCCGTACTCAGAAGTAACCCAGGTGAATCCCCACGCGCTACGGTGCACGCCCACGCACGCCCAAGCAGTGTCTTCGCAGGTGGTGGCACTACCACGCACGCCCGAGCACGGTTACCTAGTACTGCCGAGGTCGCAGGTTCGAGTCCTGCCGGGGGCACCCATCCGAGGTCGGTACCTCGGGTCTGCTGGTGGCGGCCGTGACGGGCCGGTCCGCGGCGTGTCGACACGCGTCTCGCATCCAGCGCAGCCGGCGGTCACAGACCTCCCTGCCGTGTCCAGATTATGACAATGACGGGGGCTTGCCACAAGACCCCCCGCGGGACCGAAGATCTTCGCACTCACCTGGGTCGTTCAGGGCGAGAACCGGTGTACACGGGGGTGGCGAATGGTTGAGACCTGCAGCAGCGTGGCGATGTCCGGCTGTTACGTGCTGGACTTCCGGGACGTCGACCGGACGCAGATCGCGCTCGTCGGGGGCAAGGGCGCGAACCTGGGCGAGCTCGCGCGGATCGACGGCATCCACGTGCCGGCCGGCTACTGCGTGACGACGCAGGCGTTCCAGCGGGTCATCGCGGAGGCACCGTCGTTCGACGATCGGCTCGACCGGCTGTCGCGCCTGGACCCGGACGACCGGGACGCGATCCGCGCGCTGAGCGCGGAGATCCGCGGGAGCGTCGAGGGGCTCCTCGTGCCCGACGACGTGGCGGCGGCGATCACGGCCCCGCTCGCAGGCCTGGGCGAGGCGGCCGCCTGTGCCGTCCGGTCCAGCGCGACGGCGGAGGACCTGCCGACCGCCTCCTTCGCGGGCCAGCACGACTCCTACCTGAACGTCGTGGGGCCTGCGGCCGTCCTCGAGCACGTCCGGCGGTGCTGGGCCTCGCTCTTCACCGAGCGAGCCGTGTACTACCGCCTGCGGAACGGCATCGACCATCGCGCGGTCCGGATGGCCGTGGTGGTGCAGCAGATGGTGTCGCCGGACGCCGGCGGCGTCCTGTTCACGGCCGATCCCGTCACCTCCGACCGGAAGGTCACCTACGTGGAGGCCGGTCTCGGCCTGGGCGAGGCCCTGGTCACCGGTCTGGTGAACGCGGACGCCTACACGGTGCGCGACGACGAGGTCGTCGCCACGGCGGTCGCCACCAAGCAGGTCGCCGTCCACGCCGTGGCGGGCGGCGGGACGGGAGAACAGCCGGTCGAGCCCGGGCTACAGGAGCAACCGGCGCTGACGGACGCGCAGGTGCTGCGGCTCGCGGAGCTCGGCAGGCGGATCGAAGTGCACTTCGGCAGGCCGCAGGACATCGAATGGTGTCTGGCCGACGACGGCTTCCGGATCGTCCAGAGCCGGCCGATCACCACGCTGTTCCCCGTCCCACCGACCGACGACGGCGAGAACCACGTCTACGTCTCCGTCGGCCATCAGCAGATGATGACCGATGCGATGAAGCCCCTGGGCCTGTCCTTCTGGCAGATGACGACGCCCCGCCCCATGTCGGAGGCCGGTGGGAGGCTGTTCGTCGACGTCACCGAGCGCCTGGCCTCGCCGACGACCCGCGAGGGACTCCTGGAGGTCCTGGGGAGGGCCGACCCGCTGATCGAGGACGCGCTGCGGACCGTCCTCGACCACGCCGGCTTCATCCCGACGCGGCCCGACAGCGCTCCCGGTGGGCCGGCACCCGATCCTGCGTCCGCCCCGGTGGAATCCGATCCGCTCGAGGCCGATCCGGCCGTCGTCGCCGAGCTGGTCGAGCGCGGCCAGGCGTCGAACGCCGCCGCGGCGCGCGAGATCCGGGTGCTGTCCGGGCCGGCACTGCTCGACTTCATCCGGACCGACATCGAGGAGCTGCGGCGGTTCCTGTTCGATCCGCGGAGCCACCAGGTGTTCACGGCGGCGATGGACGCGTCGTGGTGGCTCAACGAGCGGCTGCAGGAGTGGCTGGGCGAGAAGAACGTGGCCGACACGCTCACGCTGTCCGTCCCCGACAACGTCACCTCGGAGATGGGACTGGCACTCCTGGACGTTGCGGACGTGATCCGCCCGCACCGGGACGTGGTGGCCTTCCTCGAGGACGTCGAGGGCGACGACTTCCTGGACGAGCTGGACGACCTGGCGGGCGGCCGGGAGGCCCGGGAGGCGATCCGGGCCTTCCTCGACACGTACGGCATGCGCTGCGTCGGCGAGATCGACATCACGAGGCTGCGGTGGAGCGAGCGTCCCGGCACGCTCCTGCCCGTGATCCTCGGCAACGTCCGCAACGCCGGGCCGGGCGCCGGCAGGCAACGCTTCGAACAAGGCCTGCGAGCGGCGCGGGCGAAGGAGCAGGAGGTCCTGGAGCGGTTGCGGGCCCTGCCGGACGGCGGGACCAGGGCCGACGAGACCAAGCGGATGATCGACCGGGTCCGGACCTTCATCGGGTACCGGGAGTACCCGAAGTACTTCATGGTCGGCCGGTACTTCGTGTACAAGCAGGCGCTGCTCACCGAGGCCGAGCGCCTGGTGCGGGACGGGCTGCTCCGTACCCGGGACGACATCTTCTTCCACACGTTCGACGAGCTCCACGACCTCGTACGCACGCGCCGGGCGGACGACCGGCTCGTTCGCCGGCGCGAGGGGCAGTTCAGGGAGTACCAGGCGCTCACCCCGCCACGGGTGCTCACCTCCGACGGAGAGTCCGTGGCCGGGGCGTACCGGCGCGAGGACGTGCCCGGCGACGCGCTGGCCGGCCTCCCGGTGTCCACCGGGACCGTCGAGGGTCGTGCCCGCGTCATCACGGACATGGCCCGGGTCGATCTCGAAGCGGGCGACATCCTGGTGACGACCCACACCGACCCCGGCTGGTCGCCCGTGTTCGTCACGATCACCGGCCTGGTGACCGAGGTGGGCGGCCTGATGACCCATGGCGCGGTGATCGCCCGGGAGTACGGGCTACCGGCCGTCGTGGGGGTGGAGGACGCCACCCGGCTGATCCGGGACGGGCAGCGGATCCGCGTGGACGGGACGAACGGGTACGTCGAGTTCCTGGAGGGCGAGCGCGGCGGCGACGCTCTCGCGTAGCTCCCGGCGCAGGGCCGCCTGCTCCTCCCGCTCGGTGCGCACCTCGATGACCCGCAGGCCGTCCGGGGGCTCCCGGAGGGCGTCGGCGAACGCGCCGGGCTCGGTGACCTCGACGTGCCTCGCCCATGTCGCCGTGGATGCCCGGCGACGACCCGGGTCACGGCAGCTCACCCGCCGGGGGTTCCGGCGAGCACGGAGAACCCGAGCGGCAGCGCGACGGCGGGGGCCGCGGCGAAACCGGCCGCCTCCAGCATCGCCACGTACTCCTGCTCGGCGCGTTCCCGGCCCTGGGTCATCACGAGCATGTGCAGGTCGAACAGCAGCGGCAGCAGGTCCTCGGGGCCGTCCGGGGCGCCGGCGCGGATCATCCGCTCGACGACGAGCACCCGCCCGCCCGCGTCGCCCGCGGCCGCCCGCACCGTGTCGAGCAGCGCCCGGCAGCGGTCGTCGGACCAGTTGTGCAGCACCCGGGAGAGCAGGTAGGCGTCAGCGCCGCGCGGGATCGCCCCGGGCTCGAAGATGTCGCCGCCCACCACGCGCACCCGGTCGGCGACGCCCGCGTCCCGCAGCGCCGCCCGGGCCTGCGGCACCACATCGGGCCGGTCCAGGAGGATCCCCTGGAACTGGGGGCAGGCGGTGAGCAGCGCGGCCAGCACGCTGCCGTCGCCGCCACCGATGTCGACCACGCACCGGGCGGCCGTCAGGTCGACGGCGGCCGGCAACCGATCGCCGAACCGGCTGCCCGCGGCCATCGCGGCGGTGTAGCGCGCCGCCCGTTCCTGTACGTCGGCGAGGTAGTCGAAGACCGGTCTGCCGTGCGCGGCCACGAACGGCGGGCCGCCCGAGCGCAGCCCGTCCTCGAGCGAGGCCCAGGCGGCGCGCACGTAGTCCTCCTCGTAGAACTCGGCGAGCAGCCGGACCGACCGCGGATGGTCGCTCGCCAGCGGGGCGCCGTCGTCGGTGAGGGTGTAGGTCCCCGGCTCCGCTCCGGTACGGAGCAGCCCGAGCCCGGCGAGCAGCCGGAGCAGCCGTTGCAGGCCCGGTTCGTGCAGGTCCAGCCGGGTCGCGAGGTCGGCGGCCGAGACCGGTGCCCCGGCCAGCTCGTCGATCACCCCGAGCCGCACGGCCGCGGTGACCGCCCGCGCGGCCCACGGTGCGGTGAGCAGTGCCAGCGCGGTGGTGCTCATCGGACCACCGCGCCCGTGACGAGCCGCTCCACGAGCAGCTTCTTGCTGATCTTCCCGAGAGCGGTGACCGGGAACTCCGGCACGATCTCGAGCAGGTCGGGGAGCTCGTAGGCGGCGAGCCCGCGCCCGGTGAGGAACTCGCCCACGGAGATGGGGCGTCGCCGGCTGAGTACCCGCATCTGCTCAGGGTCGTCGTCGCGGGCCAATCCCACCAGATCCTCCGCCATTCCCGGGACGAGCCTGTCCGGTCTGCGAGACCATCCAGGCCGGCTCGCCGAACGTCGCCCGGAAGTCGTCGCCCCCGAGTTCCCCACCGAGCGCGCTCGCGAACACCACGGGCGCGCTCGCCGGCCGGCCGTCGCCGGCCCCGGGGAGGTCGCGCGACACCAAGCCGGTGAAGTCGGCGACCGGTCAGAGCGTGACGCCCAGAACCTCGCCGGCACCCGCGTCGAGCCTGCGGTGGGACAGCGCAGGCGCGCAGGCGCGCGGACTCCGCGCGCTCCGTCCCGGCGGGTACACCGGTCGCGGTGTCGGAGCCTCGGCGAGCGCGACGAGGTCCACGGCGGCACCCCGGCGCCGCCACGCGCTCCGCAGCGTCATGAGCCGCAACGAGTCCAGACCGAGCGAGAAGAGATCGTCGTCCGGTCCGATCTCACCCTCCGCCACGCCCAGGGAAAGGGCGATCTCAGCGCAGAGAAGGTGAAATCCCGGCACGTCCTGGAAAGCAGCGTGACCCGATGTACGAGCCGGTCCAGAACTGTTACTCCCGACGATTTCCGCGGACATCGACCATCCTTCCGAGAAGTTAGGCAAAGCTAACCGACCTTAACCGTACGTGTCGAAGTTGACTACCCTCTGTTTCGTTGTTGAGTGAAGCATGTCCTGTTCGAGAGATCCGGGCGGTTTGCGCTAGGCCATACAGGTCGCTTTACATCGATCGACGAAGCCAGGGTTGACTTACTCGTCAGACGTCGACACGCTTCCGTCCGTCGTCGCCGATCCCTTTCCCGTGGGAGTCCTCTGTGTCCCGGAATTCCTCGAGCACCCGCATTGTCATGACCTGCGGCGCGCTCGGCGTCGCACTCGGAATCGTTCTGGTTCCGGCGAATCTGTTGACCGTGGCATTCATGACGGCCGCGCCGCTGCTGGTTCTCGCGCTGATGGGCGCCTGGTTGCTCCCGCCGTTCACCGCGCTCGCACTGCTCCGCCGTCCCGGCGTCGGCCTGCTCACGAGCGTGATCGCCGGCCTGGTCACCGTGCCGCTCACCCCGTTCGGCTGGATGGGCCTGTTCCAGGGGGTGCTGTGGGGGGTGCTCTGCGAGATCCCGTTCGCCCTCACCCGCTACCGCAGGTGGCCGACCGCGCTGTTCCTCGGCACCGGCCTCGTGATCGCGGTGATCGGGCTGCTCCCGACCTACACGACCTACGGGCTCGACCAGATGTCGCCACTGGCCCTCACCCTCGCCGTCGGGCTGACGCTCGGGAGCTGCGTCCTCGCGGCGTACCTGTCGGTGCTGATCGCGCGGGCACTCGGCCGGACCGGTATCGCACCGGCGCCGCGCGTGCGCGCGACCGACGCCCCCGCTTGAGCGGCCACACAGGACACGGGCCGGCCACGTCCACCGGCAACCGGGCCGCTGCGGCGCTGCTGCACGCCCGCGGTGTGCGGGTCCGGCACGAGACCGCCGACGACTGGCGGCCCGACGGGGTGGATCTCGACGTCCGTCCCGGTGAGGTCGTCCTGCTGCTCGGGCCCTCCGGCTGCGGCAAGTCCACCCTCTCCCTCGCCCTCGCCGGTCTCGTGCCGCGCAGCGTGCCCGCCGATCTCGAGGGCACCGTCGTGCTCGCCCCGGCCCCGGACGGCGGGCCCGCCCGCGCCGGGATGGTCTTCCAGGACCCGGACGCCCAGATCGTCACGGGCACCGTGTTCGACGAGGTGTGCTTCGGCCCGGAGAACCTCTGCCGCCCCGTCCCCGAGATCGAGGAGACCGCCCGGGAGGCGCTCGCGGCCGTCGGGCTCACCGGACGGGAGCGCGACGACCCCGGGGTGCTGTCCGGCGGGGGCAGGCAACGCCTGGCCCTGGCCTGCGCGCTCGCGTTGCGGCCGCGGCTGCTCGTGCTCGACGAGCCCACCGCGAACCTCGACCCGCACGCGTCCGCCGAGCTCTACCGGCTCGTCGACCGGCTCCGCGCGGACCCGGCGTCCGAGCTCGGGGTGCTCGTCGTCGAGCACGACCTCGACGACGTCGTGGAGATCGCCGACCGGGTCGTCGTCCTGGACGGCGACGGCCGCCCGGTCACCGCGGGCGAGATCGACGAGGTGTTCCGCCACGAGCACGACCGGCTCGCCGACCTCGGGGTCTGGCTGCCGACCGCGGTCCGGATCACCCGCCGGCTGGCCGGCGCAGGCGTCCACCTCGATCCGGCCCCGCTCACCCTCGACGACCTCGCCGGCGAGCTCGCCGCCCGGCCGGACGTGCGCCCGGTGCCGCTCCCGCGCGCCACCGCCGCACCGGAGGATCCCGCCACGCCGCTGGTACGTGCCCGCGGGCTGACGATCACCCCCGGCCGCGGCCGGGACCCGATCCTGCGCGACGTCTCGCTCACCGTCCCGGACGGCGACCTGCTCGCCGTCGCCGGGGTGAACGGCGCGGGCAAGACCACCCTGGCCCAGGCGCTGGCCGGGGTGCGGCCACCGCCGCCGGGCACCGTCGAGGTCGCCGGCCTCGACGTCGGCTGTGCCGGGGCCCGGGCCGTCGCGGCGGTGGTGGCGTTCGTCTTCCAGAACCCCGAGCACCAGTTCCTGGCCCCGACCGTGGCCGACGAGCTGGCCCACGGCCTGCGCGTGCGCCGGGACCCGCCGGAGGTGGTCGAGCAGCGGGTCGCCGCCGCCCTGGACCGGTTCGATCTGCAGCGCTACCGCGACCGGAGCCCGTGGCTGCTCTCGCACGGCGAGAAGCGCAGGCTGTCGGTGGCGAGCGCGCTGATCACCGGACCGCGGATGCTGGTGCTCGACGAGCCCACCTTCGGCCAGGACCGGGCGCGCGCCCGCGAGCTCATGGCACTGCTCACCGAGCTCAACGCCGAGGGCACCACCGTGCTGATGGTCTGCCACGACCTGCAGCTCGTCGCCGAGCACGCCCGGAGTCTCGCGGTGCTGCGCGACGGGCGGCTGCTCGCCCACGGCCCGGCCGGTGACCTGCTCGCCGACGACGGGCTGCTCGCGACCGCGGGACTGCGCCCGCCCCCGCTGCGCAGGCTGGCGCACGCCCTCGCGCCGCGCGACCCGGCATGGGCCCGGGTGTACCGGACCGACGACCTCCCGGGACCGCGCCGGTGAGCACCCGCTCGGGCTTCCTGCGCCGGGTCAACCCGCTCGCCAAGATCGCCGGACCGTTGCCGGCGATGGTCTTCCTGGCCTTCACCCGCGACCCGTGGACACCGGGGATCTTCGTGGTCGTCGCCGCGCTGCTGATCGTCACCGGGGCCGGGCTACCGGTGCGGCGACTGCTCACCGGCCTCGCGATCGGGCTGCTGGTCGTCGCCGGACTGACGGTCAGCTTCACCCTGCTCGCCGGTGGCGCCGAGGTGGCCGCGGACCCGTCGACCGTGGCGCTCGGGCCGATCGAGATCCGCAGGGCCGCGGTGTACGCCGGGCTCTCCACCGCGCTGCGGATGACCGCGCTGATGGCGCTCACCCTCGTCGGCGGGCTCACCACCCACGCGCCGGACCTCGTCCGCGCCCTGATCCGCACGCTGCGGGTGCCGTACCGGATCGGCTACGGCGCCATCGCCTCGTACCGGTTCGTGGACCGCTTCTCCCACGAGCTGCAGATCATCCGGGCCGCGCACCGGGCCCGTGGGGTGGCCGACCGCAACGCCCTGCGCCGCGCGGGCCGGATGGCCGTCCCGCTGCTCGCGGGCGGGATCCGGCACGCCGAGCGGGTCGCCGTGGCGATGGACTCGCGGGCGTTCGGGGCGTACCCGACACGCACCGAGCGCCGGATCGTCCGGTTCCGGCCGTCCGACGCGTGCTTCGTGCTCGCCTGGTGGGGGTTCTCGATCGCCGCCGTGCTCGTCGTCGCGGCCAACGGGCTGCTCGCGCCCCTGGTGTTCCTGACCTGACGGGCGCCTCAGCGCGGGGCGCCGTCGCGCAGCACGGTCAGGCCCGCGATCGTGGTCTCGATCACGAAGCGGTAGTAGGTGTCGTGCGCGCCGGGCCCGCCTGCGGTGAACATCCGCATCAGCGTCGAGTCGAGGGCCCCCACCCCGGGGCGCCCCGCTCCGGCATCGAGCAGGCCGCGCATCGTCGCCGCGTGCTCCCGCGGGCCGTCACCCTCGTCGGTCAGCCGCTCATCGGCGACGGCCAGGGTCATCACGGCGTTGTTGAACAGCGTGGCGAAGGCGAGCCCGAGCGACTCACCGAACCCGGCCCGCTGCAGCGCCGCGACCCCCGCGTCGATCATCGGCATGATCGCGGGGAAGGACGGGCCGTGCAGCAGCACCCACTTCGCGGTGCCGGGATAGCGCTGCAGCGGCCCCCGGATGTCGAGCAGCATCGCGCGGAACCAGGCGTCCCAGGCCAGGTCCTCGGGGGGCGGCCGGAGCCCGGCGAGCGCCTCCTCCACGACCCGGCGCAGCAGCCGGTCCTTGCCGCCGACGTGGTGGGTGATCACCGAGACGGTGACGCCGAGCCGGTCGGCGAGGTCACGCAGCGACCAGCCGAGCAGGTGGCCCTCCCCGGTCAGCGCGAGCGCCTCGGCCACGATCCGGTCGGGCGTGAGCCCCAGGTGGTACGGCGAACCGGCCGGGCGTCGGGCCATCGGGGCGCGCACCTCCTCGTCGGGATCGTCGGGTCTTCGGGTCGTCGGGGTGGCCAGTCTGCCGCATCACGGCTGCTTGCCCGCCCCGCCGTCGCCGGACTAACCTCCGATTAGAACGCTGTACGAATACCCCTCGACGGCGTGTGTACCGAAGGGTGGGTGGCCGTGTCCGGCGCTGTCCTGTCTCCGTCCGCGCCGCCCCCGGCTCCGCAGCCGCCCGAGCCACCGCCGGTGGACCTCTTCGGGCCGGTGCGGGCCCGGTTCACCTGGATCGTCGTGCTCGCCGCCATCGGTGCGGCCGGCACGGTCGTGCCGCTCGTGGCCGTGGTCGAGCTCGCCAGGACGCTGTGGCCCGCGATCGAGCAGCAACCGGTCGACGCGACCCGCGCCTGGTGGATCGTGGCGATCGGCGCCATCGCGCTGCCCGTCTCCTTCGCCGCCGCCTGGGGATCGATCATGGTGGGACACCTGGCCGATGCGCAGCTGCAGCGTGACGTCCGCACCCGGATGGTGGACCTGCTCGGCAGGCTCCCGCTGGGCTGGTTCGGCACCCGGTCGTCGGGCTCGGTGAAGAAGACCGTCGAGAACGACGTGTCCGCCCTGCACCACCTCACCGGGCACGCCGTGCACGATCTCGTGGTCGCGGTCGTCGTGCCCGTGCTGTCACTGGGCTACCTGTTCGCCACCGAGTGGCGGATGGCGCTGGCCTGCCTGGTCCCGCTGGTCCTGACGGTGGTGCTGTACGGCGTGATGATGGCGGGCAGCCGCGAGCAGCTGGCGCTCTACGACAAGTCCGTCGAGCGGCTCGACGCGGCCACCGTCGAGTTCGTGCACGGGATCGCGGTGGTGAAGAGCTTCGGCCAGGGCCGCCGCCGGCACGCCGGCTACGCCGACGAGACCGACCGGTTCCTGCGCTTCTACCGCGGCTGGATGAACGAGACCTCGGTGATGCAGACGGTGGTCGAGGTGGTCACCGCGCCGGTGGTCGTGCTGGTGTGGCTCGCCGCGGTCGGCACCTGGCTGACCGGCGGCGGAGCGGTCGCGCCGGTCGACGTGCTGCCCGCGCTGGTGCTCGGCATCGGGCTGACCGCCCCGCTGCTCCAGCTCGGCTACACCGGCCAGGCGATGCGCACCGCGCTGCAGGCCCGGGACTCGGTGACCCGCTTCCTGCAGCAGCCGGTGCAGTCCCGGCCCGAGCGGCCGGTCGAGCCGCAGGGATCGACGGTGCGGTTCGACGGCGTGTCGTTCGGCTACGACGACGTCCGCGACGTGCTGCACGACATCACGCTCACCTGCCGTCCGGGCACGGTCACGGCGCTGGTGGGCCCCTCGGGCTCCGGCAAGTCCACGCTGGCGCGACTGCTCCCCCGCTTCTACGACGTCACCGACGGCCGGGTGAGCGTCGGTGGGGCGGACGTGCGGCAGATCGCCCCGTCCCGGCTGTACGCCGAGGTCGGGTTCGTCCTGCAGGACGCCCACATCCTGCGGACCACCGTCCGCGACAACATCCGCCTGACCAGCCCGGACGCCACCGATGCCGAGGTGGAGCGCGCCGCGCGCGCCGCGCGGATCCACGACCGCATCCTGCGGCTGCCGCGTGGCTACGACTCGGTCGTCGGCGACGACGCACACCTGTCCGGCGGTGAGGAGCAACGGCTGACGATCGCGCGGGCGCTGGTGACCGACGCGCCGATCCTGGTGCTCGACGAGGCGACGGCCGCGCTGGATCCCGACTCCGAGGCCGCCGTGCAGGACGCGATCTCGGCCCTGGCGGTGGACCGGAGTCTGCTGGTGATCGCGCACCGGCTGCACACGATCACCGGTGCGGACGCGATCCTCGTCCTCGACGAGGGCCGGATCCGCGAACGCGGCACGCACGACGAGCTGCTCGCCGCCGGCGGCCGGTACCGGGACCTGTGGGAACGCAACGAGCGGGCGCGCGCCGCCGACGGCACCGGCCGGGTCGCCCGATGAGCGCCGCGACCCCGGCCGCAGGCCGGACACTGGTCGGCAGGCTGCTGGCCCTGGTCCCGGCCGCCGTCGGCAGGCGTCTGCGGGTCCTCGTCGCGCTGTTCGTCGCCTGCGCGGTGCTCCAAGGGCTCGGGTTCGTGCTGCTCGTACCGTTCCTGACCGCGCTGTTCGAGGGCGACCGGCCCGCCACCGTGCAGTGGATGGGCTGGCTGGCCGTGGTCGGTGGCGGGTACGCCGTCGTCGGCGCGATCGCCGGTCGCCGCGCGCAGATCACCGCGGCCGAGGTGCTGAGCGCGCTGCTCGAGCGGTTCGGCGACCGGCTGGCGGAGCTGCCGATCGGCTGGTTCGTCGCCGCCGACCGCACCGGCCGGGCCTCCGACGTGGCGACCCGCGGCCTCAACTTCGTGGCCTCGACGACCTACGTGATCGTGCGGCCGGTGATCACCGCGTTCGTCACCCCGGCCACGGTGCTCGTGGGCACGGCGTTCGTCGAGCCCCGGATCGCACTCGTCCTGGTGGTCGCCGCGCCCGTGCTGTGGTTCACCTACCGCACAATCGCGGCCCGCACGGCGCGCGCCGATCGGGAGCACGGCGCGGTGGTGGCCGAGGCGTCGAGCCGGATCGTCGAGTACGCCCGCCACCAGCCCGCGCTGCGGACCGCGGCGGACACGACGATCGCGCGTGGCCTGCTCGACGAGGCGATCGGCCGCCGGCACGCCACCGCACGGGAGGCGCACCTCAACGCGGGCGGCGCGACGGCGCTGTTCGCGGTCGTCGTGCACCTGTGCGTGGTCGCGGTCCTGGTGACGGGCGTGTGGCTGACCCTCGACGGTGGGCTCGGCGTCCCGACGCTGATCGGGCTGCTCGTGCTCACCGTCCGGTTCACCGAGCCGATCGTGAGCTCGGGCGCGCTGGGCGGTGGGCTCGCCGCGGCCCGCAACACCCTCGACCACCTCGACGAGCTCGATGCCGAGCCCGCACTGCCCGAGCCCGCCGCGGGGGCGCCGCGGCGCGAGCCTGCGGGCCACGACGTCCGGTTCGACCGGGTCCACTTCGGATACGACGCACGCACCGTTCTCGACGACCTGTCGTTCACCGCGCCGCAGGGGGCGATGACCGCGCTCGTCGGGCCGTCGGGATCGGGCAAGTCGACGATCGTGCGGCTGCTGGCCCGCTTCTACGACCCCGGCGCCGGCACCGTGTCGATCGGCGGGGTCGCGCTGCCGGAGCTGGGCAGCACCCGGGTCGCCGAGCTCGTCGCCCCGGTCTTCCAGGACGTCTACCTGTTCGACGGCACCGTGATCGACAACATCCGGCTCGGCCGCCCGGACGCGAGCGACGACGAGGTGACCGCGGCGGCCCGGTACGCCAGGGTCGACGAGATCGTCGCCCGGCTGCCCGGCGGCTGGGACACCCAGGTCGGCGAGGGCGGGGTGCTGCTCTCCGGCGGTGAGCGCCAGCGGGTCGCGATCGCCCGCGCGCTGCTCAAGGCCGCCCCGATCGTGGTCCTCGACGAGGCCACGTCCGCACTCGACCCCGAGAACGACGAGGCCGTCGGCCGGTCGCTGGACGAGCTGCGCCGCGACCGCACGCTGGTGGTGGTCGCGCACCGGTTGCAGACCATCCGGACGGCCGACCGGATCATCATGCTGGACGGGCACGGCGGCATCGCCGAGCACGGCACGCACGACGAGCTGGTCGCCCGGGACGGGGCGTACGCCCGCTACTGGCACGCCCGCAACCGGGCCGCCGGCTGGCGGCTGGCGGCGCCGGCGGAGTGAGACCGAGCGCTGTACCCGAGTGACCGGCCCGGTCAGTGGCGGCGCAGCAGTCCGGCCACGGCACGCAGCGGCGACGGCTTCCGGCGCCGCGCCGGCAGGCGCCCGGCGACGGCGTCGTCGAGCAGCGACCCGATCGTCTCGGCAGCGCAGGTGCGGTTGGTCCCGATACCGCCGGAGGGGCCGCGCTTGATCCAGCCGACGACGTAGTGCCCGGGCCGGCCGTCGACCCGGCCGGCCTCGTTCGGGACGACGCCGGGGCCGTCGTCGAACGGCAGTCCCGGCACCGGGCGCCCGCGGTGCCCGACCGCGCGCACGACCAGACCGGCCGGGATCTCGGCACCGTCGGCCGTGTGCACACCCTGCACCGCGACGGTGCCCTCGATCCGGTCCGGCGTGGTGTGGAACCGCAGCACCACCCGGCGAGACGGGGGCGGCACCGACCAGTCGATCTTCTCCCGGCGCGCCCGTCGCAGCAGCCCGTGGGCCTCGGAGGCGGCCGGGCCGTCGAGCGACTCGGCGATCCGCGGGTCGTGCTCGTCGACGACGACGTCCACATCGGACCGGCCGAGGAGCTCGCGCAGCTCCGGCGCCGTGGCGGCGACCGACTCCGGGCCGCGCCTGCCGAGCAGCACGACCTCGCTGATCGCACCGGACCGCAGCGCGGCCAGCGCGTGCGGGTCGATCGAGCTGCTCCCCAGGTCGGCGGGCGAGGCGGTCAGCACCCGCGCGACGTCGATCGCGACGTTGCCGGTCCCGACCACCACGACCCGCTCGCGGGTGGTGTCGACGGCGTCGCGCGGCACATCGGGGTGGCCGTTGTACCAGCCCACGACCGTGTCCGCGGCGATGCTGCCCGCCAGCTCCTCCCCCGCCAGTCCGAGGTCCCTGGGCGCCGGCGCGCCGACCGCCCAGACCACGGCGTCGTACTGCCGCGCGAGCTCGTCGGCGGTGACGTCGCGGCCGGCCTCGGTACCGAGCCGCATCCGGACCCGGGGGTGGCTGTGGAGGCGGGCGAACGACTCCCCGATCCGCTTCGTCGACGGGTGGTCCGGCGCCACGCCGTAGCGGACCAGCCCGCCCGGGGTGGCCAACCGGTCGACCAGCGTCACCCGCGACGACGTGTGCAGCAACAGGTCCTGCGCCGCGTACATGCCGGCCGGCCCGGTCCCGACGACGGCGACCTCGAGCGCGGCCATGTCGGCCGGCAGGTCCCGGGCGAAGGACGGCGGCTGCCAGTCGTGGAACAGCGGCGACTCGTGCTCGAGCGTCCCGGCGACGGGTTTGCCCGCGTAGTGGTCGGCGTTGACCTGCGCGTAGTCCGCGAGCGAGTCGGTCAGCCGCTCCACCGGGAACACCGCGTCGACCGGGCACGCGTCGGCGCACGCCCCGCAGTCGATGCATGCCCGCGGGTCGATGTAGAGCATGTCGGTCGTGCCGAAGTCCGGCTCCCCCGGCGTCGGGTGGATGCAGTTGACCGGGCACGCGGCCACACAGGACGCGTCGGTGCAACAGGTCTGGGTGATCGCGAAGGCCACGACCGCTCCGGTCAGATCAGGTTCGCGCGGCGGTAGAACCGCAGCGCGGGCTTGGTCAGCAGGCCACAGGACGAGAGGAACTCCATGAGCCCGGCACACGACGAGCGCAGCATCGCCTTGTGGTGCTCGTTGGCCTTCGCCTCGCGCAGCGCGCGCTCCTTGTCCAGGCCCGCGTTCTCGTAGACCTGCTCGTTCCACATGCTGGTGACGATGAAGTACGCGGCGGCCGCGACGGCGACCGCCTGGTACTGGCGGCGCAGCCGGCCGGTCCCCCGGAGCCGCTCGCGGGTCTCCTCGCGGGCGAACCGCATGTGCCGCGACTCCTCGACCACGTGGATGTTGTTGATCGTCCGCACGAACGGGGCGACGCGCTCGTCGCGCATCCAGTCCCGCTGCATCACGTCGAGGACCTCCTCGGCGACCAGGATCGACGCGTACGCCGCCTCGCCGGAGTAGGTCAGCGCGCAGAGCCTGCCGAGCGCCACGACGCTGCGCTTGGGGATGTAGGCCGGCGCCCCGAGCTTGGCCGAGCCGCGGGCGAACATGATCGAGTGCCGGCACTCGTCGGCGATCTCGGTCAGTGCCCACTGGAAGGCCGGGTCGGTCGGGTCCTTGGCGTAGAAGTCCCGCAGCACGAGCTGCTGCAGGATCATCTCGAACCAGATGCCGGTCGAGGCCACCGACGCCGACTCCTGGCGGGTCAGCTCGGTGCGCTGCTCCTCGGTCAGCTCGTCCCAGTAGGCGGTGCCGTAGAGGCTGCTCCACTCGGGGCTCATGCCGTGGTGAGTGCGGTCCAGCGGCGTCTCCCAGTCGACCTCGGTCGTGGGGTCGAACGAGAGCTCCGCGGACGAACGCAGCAGCCGCTCCGCGGTGTCCTGCCGGTCGTCGGTCATGTCGACCCGGGCCTCAGGAACGGTGGCGGTCATGTCGGCTCCTCGCAGACGACGATGTCAGATGCTGTAACCACCGGTAACGTTACCAGCGGTTACACACAACGCAAGTCGTCGGGGCCGCAGCAGGTCGTCGGGGATCTCAGCAGAGCGAGTCGGCCGGCTCGGGGTTGGCCAGGCCGAACAGCGGTCGCAGGCGCAGCCCCACCCAGGTACCGCCGAGAGCGACGACGGCCCAGATCCAGCCGTGCAGGCTGAACGAGGCGATGCCGGAGAAGTAGGCACCGATGTTGCAACCACCCGCCAGACGCGCGCCGTACCCCATGGCGATGCCACCGAGCACGGCGCCGAGCGCCAGCTTCCACGGGACCCGCTTGTGCAGCACGAACGCGCCGCCCACCGCGGACGCGACCAGCGCGCCGACCATGATGCCGATGTCGAGGTTGGAGATCCGGTCGGCGAGCACCGGGTTCGCCAGCGCCTCCGCGTTCGCCGGCACCTGCCAGTACGCCAGGCTCGCCATGTCGAAGCCGAGGAACTCGAGGAACTTCGAGCCCCACAGCGCGAACGCCGACGTCACGCCCCACGGGGCGGCGGAGACGAACAGCACCGCGGCGTTCAGCCCGGCGAGCACGATCGCGCCGGCCCACATCGGCCAGGAGCCGCGCAGTACCCGGGCGGCACCGCGGGCCGACGGCGGACGCTGCACCGGCGGCGGGGTGCGACGGCGGGCGACGACCCAGGTCGCGACGGTGATCGCGGCGAGGACGACGAGGGTGAGGGCGACCGCGCCCGGGTAGCCGAGCAGTCCCGCGAGGTCGACGCGCGGGCCCTGGGGCACCGTCTCGGTCCAGAAGGTGTGGGTGAACACCGCGAACATCGAGCCCACGACGAAGCCGAACAGGGTCAGCACGATCGCGCTCTGCCCGCTGCCGACCGCGAACAGCGTCCCGGACGCGCACGACCCGCCGACCTGCATCCCGAGTCCGAACAGGAACGCGCCGACGACCAGGCCGATCCCCACCGGTGAGACGAGCCCGCGCGGCTCCCCGGCCAGCGCGAACCCGGAGGAGAGGATCACCGCGAACAGCACGGCCGCCGTCGCCAGCATGATCATGTGAGCCCGGATCGCCGCGCCCTGGCCGACCGCCACCAGCTGGCGCCAGCCGGAGGTGAAGCCGAACCGCGAGTGGAACAGCGTGAAGCCGAGCGCGAGCCCGAGTGCCGCGGTGCCGACCATCGTCGCCGGGGCGACCGTGCTCACGCCGATCAGGAAGAGCACGGCCAGCACGAGCCCGACCGTGACGACCTTCCACTGCGGTGCCGGCGAGGCGCGGTCCTGCGGGCCGTAGGCGGCCCGCTCGGTGGCCGGGATCTCACGCAGCACGCGCCCGAGCGGGCCGGGGCTGCGTTCCTTGACGACGGACATCGTTCTCCTCGGGACGGGTGGGAGCGGGGCCCGGGGACCGGGACCATGCGGCGTTGTTCAACCCGCAGCGGTGGCCCGATCATTCCCGCGGCCCGCCACCCGTCGCCCCCCGCCCCTCAACCGAGACCGAGCAGCCGGACGGCGTTCTCCTTGAGGATCAGCGGCCGGACCTCGGGCTTGAGATCCAGGTTCTCGAAGTCCGCGAGCCAGCGGTCCGGGGTGAGCACCGGGAAGTCCGAGCCGAACAGCACCTTGCGCCGCAGCAGCGAGTTCGCCGCCCGCACCAGCTGCGGCGGGAAGTACTTCGGCGACCAGCCGGACAGGTCGATGTGGACGTTGGCCTTGTGCGTCGCCATCGAGATCGCCTCGTCCTGCCACGGAACCGACGGGTGCGCGAGCACGATCGTGAGGTCCGGGTGGTCGGCGGCGACGTCGTCGAGCAGCATCGGGTTCGAGTAGCGCAGCTTGATCCCGCGCCCGCCGGGCAGCCCGGCGCCGATCCCGGTCTGTCCGCTGTGGAACAGCGCGGGCACACCGAGCTCGGCGATGGCCTCGTAGAGCGGGTAGTACCGCATGTCGTTCGGCTCGAACGCCTGCAGGCTCGGGTGGAACTTGAACCCGCGCACCCCGTGCCCGGTCACCAGCCGACGGGCCCGGGCGACGGCGGCCTTGCCGGCGTGCGGGTCGACCGAGCCGAACGGGATCAGCGCGTCGGGGTGCTCGGCGGCCCGGTCGGCGATCTCCTCGCTGGACAGCGCGGGATGCCCGGTGCCGGCCGGGGCGTCGACGGTGAACACGACCGCGGCGATCCGGCGGGCCCGGTAGTGCTCGGCGATGGAGGTGATCGTCGGGGTGCGGTCCTGGTCGGCCTTGAAGTACGCCGCCGAGGCGTCCAGCAGCTCCTGGTCGAGCGCGAAGCAGCCGTGCCCGTCCTGCTCGACGTGCACGTGGACGTCGATCGCGTCGACGGTGGCGGGATCGATGGCCATACGGGTCCTCCAGGGGGTTTCGAGGGGAGCGGTCGATCAGGGCCGGACCCCGTCGGTCGGCAGCGGGCCCTGGGCCCCGGGGACCGGCCCGAGCGCGGCGAGATCGGTTCGCAGTCGGTCCTCGGCGCCCGGCGCCGGGTCGTGGGCGTGCACCGCCAGGCCGCGGGCGAGGAACAGTGCCGTCCAGCCGACGCCGAGCACCCCGGTCCCGACGACGGCGACCCGAGCGACCGCCGCACTGACTTCTGCTCTGCTCACCTCCGGCCCGAGGACCGCATCGCCGCGAGCTCGGTGAACACGTCCAGCGACCCGGGATCGGCCAGCACGTCCCGGGAGGCGACGTCCTCGGCCGCGGCGCCCTGCAGGATCCGTTTCACGGGGACCTCCAGCTTCTTCCCGGTCCGGTTGCGCGGCACCGCGGGGACCGCGTCGATCCGGTCCGGTGCGTGGCGCGGGGTCAGCTCGGTGCGCAGAGCCGTCGTGATCGCCGTGCGCAGCACGTCGTCGAGCTCGGCACCGGGCCGCAGCGCCACGAACAGCCGCAGCTCGCCGTTCCCGCCTGCCGGATCCTCCAGGTGGACGACGAGGCTGTCGTCGACCTCGGGCAGCTCCTCGACGACCGCGTAGAACTCGGCGGTGCCCAGCCGGACCCCGCCGCGGTTGAGGGTGGCGTCCGAGCGTCCCGTGACCACGGCGCTGCCTGCCGCGGAGAACCGGACCCGGTCGCCGTGGCGCCAGACGCCGGGGAACGTGGCGAAGTAGGTGTCGCGGTAGCGGGAACCGTCGGCGTCGCCCCAGAACCCGACCGGCATCGACGGCATCGCGGAGGTGATCACCAGCTCACCGGGCGCCCCGATCACCGGGCAGCCGTCGTCGTCGTAGGCCTTCGCGTCCACGCCCAGGCAGGGACCGGAGATCTCCCCGGCCCACACCGGCTGCAGCGGTCCGCCCTGCACGATGCCGGAGCAGACGTCGGTGCCGCCGCTGCCGACGTTGAGCAGGACGCCGGGCCCGAACTCCTCGGCGACCCAGCGATAGCCCTCCGCCGGGAGCGGGCTGCCCGCGGCGCCGATCTGCCGGATCCGGGACAGGTCGTGCTCGGTGGCCGGGTGCAGGCCCGCCCTGCGGCACGCCATCAGGAAACCGGGGCTCGCACCCATCAGCGTCGCCCCGGTCCGGGCGGCGAGCCGCCACTGGTGTCCCGGATCGGGATACGCCGGATCGCCGTCGACCAGCACGATCGACGCCTGTCGCAGCAGCCCGGAGACCAGCGCGTTCCACATCATCCAGGCGGTCGTGGAGTACCACAGCATCCGGTCGCCGGGGCCGAGGTCCCAGCTCAGGGCATGGTTCTTGAGGTGCTCGACGAGGATCCCGCCGTGGCCGTGCACGATCGCCTTCGGCTTCCCGGTGGTGCCGGAGGAGAACAGCACGCACAGCGGGTGGTCGAACGCGACCGGGTCGAATGCGAGCTCGGCGGGTTCCGCGAGGAGCTCGTCCCAGCCGGTCGCGTCCGGGACGCCGTACGGGCCGTAGGGGACGTCGACGACGTGCCGCAGCGTGGGCAGCCCGGCCCGCAGGGCGGCGACCTCGACACGGCGGTCGACGTCGCGCCCCGCCCAGCCGTACCCGCCGACCGCGAGCAGCACGACCGGCTCGACCTGGCCGAACCGGTCGATCACGGCGCGCGCACCGAACTCGGGGGCGCAGCTGGTCCAGATCGCGCCGAGGGAGGCGGTCGCCAGGTACGCGACGACGGCCTCCGGAATGTTCGGCAGGTAGGCGGCGACCCGGTCACCGCGGCCGACGCCGAGGCGGCGCAGCCCGGCCCGGGCCCGTGCCACCTGTTCGCGCAGCCCCGCCCAGCTCAGCTCGGTCCGGTCGCGGCTCTGCGGGTACGCGACGACGGCGACGTCGGCGGCATCGGTGCCGGACGACCCGACCGCGTGCTCGGCGTAGTTCAGGGTGGCGCCCGGGAACCACTGCGCGCCGGGCATCGCGGTCCGTCCGCGCACCGCCACCGGCGGCGTCGTGAACCGCACACCGAGGTGCTCGACGACGCCGCCCCAGAAGCCGTCGGGGTCGGAGACCGACCAGCGGTGCAGGTCGGCGTAGTCGTCGAACACCAGCCCGCGCCCGCGCTCCAGGTAGGACAGGAACCGGCCGATCTCCGTGGTCTCCCAGGCGTCGGCGGGTACCGGCCGGATCAGCTCGGCCGCGCTCACCGCTGCACCCGCCCGCCCCGCCCGGCCAGGAATGCGCGCATCCGCTCCTGCGCCTTCTCCCGGCCCGCACCGGGGCCGACGCGGTAGTGCGACAGGCCCAGCGCCTGTCCCTGCTCGGCGTCGAGCACCACGGCCCGGACCCCGTCCGGCGGGTGCGTGAAGAACGTCTCGACCCCCAGCACGGTCGCGTCGTTCAGCGCGTTGCGCTCGGCCGCCCGGCACAGCCGCGGCACGGCGACCTCGCCGTGCCGCTCGGCCTGCAGCGTCAAGGGCAGCAGTGACTCCACCGCGGGGGTACCGGCGGTCACGGCAGCACCTCCTCGTCGGCGAAGGCCGCGGCCGCACGGACCCGCAGGTCGACCCGCCGGACCTTCCCGGTGGCGTTGCGCGGCAGCTCGTCCACGAACTCGACGTGGCGCGGGACCTTGTACCGGGCCAGCCGCGCGGACAGCAGCTCCCGCAGCTCGCCGGCGTCGAGCCGGGCGCCCGGGCGCAGCTGCACGTACGCGACCCCGACCTCGCCCCAGCGGGCGTCCGGGATGCCGACGACGGCGCAGTCGGCGACGGCGTCGTGGGTGACGGCGACGGCCTCCACCTCGGCCGGATAGACGTTCTCCCCGCCGGAGATGTAGAGGTCCGTGACGCGGTCGACGACGAACGCCCACCCGTCGTCGCCGGCCCGGAGCACGTCACCGGTGTGGAACCAGTCCCCGGTCCGGGCCGCGGCGGTCTCCTCCGGGCGGCCCCAGTAGCCGGGGCTCACGTGCGGACCGCGGACCAGCAGCTCGCCGGGTTCGGCGCCAACGGGTGCGGGACCGCAGGATTCGGGGCCACCCTCGCGCGCCACCGCGACGTCGGTGAAGAAGTGCGGCACGCCGACCGACGTCGGCGGGTGCGCCGCGGTGCCCTCGCGGGTCGCCATGTAGACGCCCGGCGCGGTCTCGGTCATGCCGTAGCCCTGCTGCAGGGTGACGCCGCGGTCCAGCCACGCCCGGGCCACGCGCTCCTGCACCGCGGAGCCGCCGTAGACCACCGAGCGCAGCGCACCGAGGTCGGTGTCCGGCCAGGCCGGGTGCTCGCAGAGCAGCGCCAGCATGGTCGGGACGGCGGCGAAGGCGGTGATCGGAGCCTCGGCGATGCGGGCGAGGACCGCGCCGGCGTCGAACGCCGGAACGAGCTCCACGCTGCCGCCCTTGAACAGCGCGGGCAGCGTGACCTGGCTGAGCCCGACGCAGTGGAACAGCGGCGCGACGCACAGCGTGCGGTCGGTGGAGAGCAGGTCGACGTGGGCGAGCTGGTTGACCGTGTTCCACGTCAGGTTGCCGTGGGTGAGCACGGCCGCCTTCGGACGCCCGGTGGTGCCGGAGGTGTAGAGCAGCACCGCCGGGTCGTCGAGATCCGCACCGCCGGTGTCCGCAGGCGATCCGGTGGCGAGCGGCTCGGGCCCGGTGTCCACGGCGACGACCCGGACGTCCGGAGCCGGCGCGTCGGTCGCCCGCCCGGTCGCGTCGGGCCCGTGCACCAGCACCGACGCGCCGCAGTCGTCGAGCATGTAGCGGATCTCCGCGCCCGCGAGCCGGTGGTTGATCGGCACCACGATCGCGCCCAGCGCCCAGGCGGCGAAGTAGGTCTCCAAGGTCTCGACGGCGTTGACGCCCAGCCAGGCGACCCGGTCGCCGTGACCGACCCCGAGCCGGGCGAGGCCGCCCGCGATCCGCGCGGTGCGGTCGGCGAGCCCGGCGTAGGTGAGCGTGCGGTGCGCGTCGAGCACCGCCGTCGCGTCCGGACCGATGCGGGCCCGCCGCACGGGCCAGCTGCCCAGCCCGAGGCCGGGTCCGGTGATCGGGCTCATGGGCTCCCTCGCACACGTCCGATTCGCAGGTATCAGGAAGCTTGATAGCAAGCTTCCTGATAGTCAACCGGGTGGCTCGTCGTCCTCCGACTCGCTGCCGTCGGCGGTGTCGTCCGGACGGGCCAGCGCGGCGAGACAGCGCTCCAGGGCGAGGGCGAAGACGTCGGCCTCGCCCGGCTCCAGCGCGTCCAGCATCCGGCGTTCGACGTCCGCGACCGCCGCGTGGCAGGCCGCCAGCGCCTCGTCGCCGCGGGGGGTGAGCCAGAGACGCAGGATCCGCTTGTTCCCGGCGTCCGGCCTGCGCTCGACGAGATCGTCGCGTTCGAGCCCGGCGACCAGCTGCTGCATCGCCTGCGGGGTCACGAAGTGCCGCCGCGCGAGCTGCGCCGAGGAGAGCCCGCCGCGCCGCTCGAGGACGCTCAGCGCGGTGTACTGCCCGAGCGTCACGCCGAGTGGGCGCAACGCCTCCTCCATCCGGGCCCGCTCCGCCATCTGCAACCGTTTGACCAGGTAGGTCAGTCGCTGACCGCGCGATCCGGTGGGTGCTGCCGCCGCGTCCGTCACGGACCGAGGGTAGCGACGCTCGACCAGGTGACAAGACACTTGCTATAAAGCTGCTTGCTACCCAGCCGGTGCCGACCGGCCGGCCGGTCCGACAGGCAGGGAGTCGCGATGACGCAACCCCGGTTCTCCCGCACCCAGCTGCGGCGGGCGGTGCTGTCGAGCTACCTCGGCAGCGTGATCGAGTACTACGACTTCCTGCTGTACGCGACGGCGTCGGCCGTGGTGTTCAACCAGGTCTTCTTCTCCGACCTCGATCCGCTGGTCGGGACGGTCGCCGCGTTCGGCACCCTCGCGGCCGGGTACGTCGCCCGCCCGCTCGGCGGGATCGTCTTCGGGCACTTCGGCGACCGGGTCGGCCGCAAACGGATGCTCGTGATCAGCATGGTGCTGATGGGGGTCGCCAGCACCCTGATCGGCGTGCTCCCCACCTATGCCCAGGTGGGGGCTCTGGCGCCGCTGCTGCTCGTGTTGCTGCGGATCGTCCAGGGCATCGCGGTCGGCGGCGAGTGGGGCGGCGCGGTGCTGATGTCGGCCGAGCACGCGTCGTCGCGGCGCGGGCTGTGGTCGAGCTTCACCAACGCCGGCGCACCGAGCGGCATGGTGCTCTCGACGGTGGTGCTGGCGGTGTCCGCGTCGCTGAGCGGCCCCGGGTTCCTCACCTGGGGCTGGCGGATCCCGTTCCTGCTGAGCGTGGTGCTGCTGGTGATCGGGCTGTTCGTCCGGCTGTCGGTCGCCGAGACACCGGTGTTCGCCGCGGCCGCCGGCGCGAAGCCGGCCCGTCCGCCGCTGGTGGAGGTGTTCCGCAGGCACCCGCGGAACCTGCTGCTCGTCGTCGGATTCGGTTTCGGCGCGTTCGTCGCGCAGGGCACGCTCACCGTGTTCGTCATCTCGTACGCGGTGCAGGCCGGGTTCGAGCGGCAGACGGTGCTCAACGCGCTCACCGCGTCCTCGGTCGTCGCGGTCGTCGCCATCATCGGGTTCTCGGCGCTGTCGGACCGGGTGGGACGACGACCGGTCCTGCTCGGCGGTGCCCTCGCCACCGGCGCCTGGTGCTTCGCGATCTTCCCCTTCATCGACAGCGGGTCGACGGTGCTGCTCACCCTGGCCGTGGTCGTCGGGCAGGGGATCGCGCACGCCGCGTGGTTCGGCCCGTCGGCCGCGCTGTACTCGGAGATGTTCTCCACCGGCTCCCGCTACACCGGGGCCTCGCTCGGCTACCAGATCTCCGGCCTCGGCGCGGGGCTGGCACCGGTGACGTTCGCGTCGCTGCTGGCCGGTGGCGGCGGGACGCTGATGATCAGCACGGTCATCGGGCTGCTCGCGCTGGTCTCCGTGGGGTGCGTGCTGGCGCTGCGGGAGACCGCGCGGGACGGGCTCACCGGTCACCCGGATACCGTGCCGGCCGGGGACCGCGGCACCACGTCGGCCTGACCGGGGGCGAGCGGCGCCCGCCCCCGGCGCGGATCAGGCGCCCTGGCTCCCGGCGGGCTCGGTCTGCTCCGCCGGCCGCGGGCCGGTGAGGAACGCCAGGGCCACCACGACCAGCGAGATGACGGCCGCAACCAGGAACGCGGCGTGCACGCCTGCCTCGTCCACCCCGGCGCCCTCGGAGAACAGCGTCATCACCGTGATGAACAGCGCGGTCCCGGCGGCACCGGCGACCTGCTGCAGCGTGGTGAGGATGGCGCTGCCGTGCGAGTACAGGTCCCCGGGCAGCGACCCGAGCGCCTCGGTCATCAGCGGCGTGAACATCAGCGCCAGCGCCGAGGACAGGCCCACGTACAGCACCGCGACCAGCCAGATCGGCGTCGTCGCGCCGAGGGTGGTGAACCCCCACATCACCGCGGCCAGCAGGAGCGAACCCGGGATGACCAGCGGACGCGCGCCGAGCCGGTCGTAGGCGCGCCCGACGATCGGACCGAGCAGACCCATCGCCAGACCACCGGGCAGCACCACGAGCCCGGCGACGAACGCGCTGTCGTTCAGCACGTTCTGGATGTAGAGCGGCAGCAGGATGATCGCCCCGAACAGGGACATGAACCCGGTGGCCACCAGCACCAGCGCCAGGGTGTAGCGGCGGATCGCGAACGGGCGCATGTCCAGCAGCGGCGCACCCACGCGCTGCAGCCGGATCTGGCGGTGCACGAACACGGCCAGTGCGACGGCGCCGACGACCAGGGGGACCCAGGGCGGGAGCCCGCCGTGCGTGCCGGCGGCCGCGGACTCACCGACCGCGGACAGGCCGTAGACGATGCCGGAGAACGCGACCACCGAGATCAGCACGGACAGCACGTCCAGCGGGGCCTTCGAGGTCTCGGCGGTCACCCTCAGCCAGGTCGCCCCGGCGGCCAGCGCGATCAGCGCGATCGGCAGCACCAGCCAGAACATCCAGCGCCAGCCCAGCGCCGAGAGGATCACGCCGGAGATCGTCGGGCCGAGTGCGGGTGCGACCGCGATGACGATCGAGATCGTGCCCATGGTTTGCCCGCGGCGCGACGCCGGGATCAGCCGCATGATCGTCGTCATCAGCAGCGGGACCATCACCGCGGTGCCGCACGCCTGCACGACACGGCCCGCGAGCAGCACCGCGAAACCCGGTGCGAGCGCACACAGCAGGGTGCCCGCGCTGAACAGGGTCATCGACGCGAGGTACACCGCCCGCGGCGGGAACCGCTGCAGCAGGTACCCGGTGATCGGGATGACCACGGCCATCGTCAGCAGGAACCCGCTGGTCAGCCACTGCGCGGTGGCCGCGGTGACGCCGAGGTCGGCGATCAACGCCGGGAGCGCCACGCTCATGATCGTCTCGTTGAGGATCATGACGAAGGCGGACCCGACGAGCAGCGAGATGATCAGCAGCGCGCCCGCCGGGAGCCGATCCGCCTGGGCGGGTCCGGTCGTCGGCTCGGTCGTCACAGCGGGATTCCTCCTGTCGTCGGCCCCGGGCACGGTCGCCCGCGGCCGGTCGAGGGCGTGCGGGACCGCGGCGGGGAGGTCGGTGCGGTACCTGACGAGTGAACACGACCGGCCCCACGGGAGCGATCGGATTTCACCGCGCACGGATGGATTCCGCGACCGGTGAACGCAGAATGGGCCCATGTCCGTCTACGACGTCGTGGTGGTCGGGGCCGGTCCGGCGGGATCGGCGGCGGCGCTGAACGTGCTGCGCCTGCGGCCGGATGCCGCCGTGCTGCTGCTCGACGCGCAGTCGTTCCCCCGCGACAAGACCTGCGGTGACGGCGTCGCCGCCGAGGTGTTCGACCTGCTCGACGACCTCGGGGTGAGCGGGATCCGCGATCTCGGCCCGGCGGCGCCGCGGCTGCGGCTGCGCACCCCGGCCGGGCACGCCGTGCACCGGGCGGCGCCGCGCTCGAACCGGGTGATCACCCGGTGGGACCTGGACGCCGCGCTGGTGGACGCCGCCGTCGCCGCCGGGGCCGAACTGCGCCGCCACCGGGTGCGGACCCTGGACCTCGACGGCGACCGGGTCGTCCTGGACGGCACCGTCACCGCCCGCACGGTGATCGGGGCGGACGGGGCGCACTCGGTCGTGCGCCGGGCGCTGGGCGCACCCCCCGCGCCGCCGGAGGGCACTGCGGTGGCGATCCGCGGCTACACCCCGGTCGCCGCCGAGCCGGGGACGCTGACGATCGAGTACGCCGGGGACACCGTCCCCGCCTACGCGTGGTCGTTCCCGATCGCCGGGGGCGGCGCGAACGTCGGCTACGGGGTGTTCGACAAGCGCGGAGCCGGCTCGCGGGCCGAGCTGCTCGAGCGGCTGGCGCTGCTGCTGCCCGGCCAGGAGCCGGATCCCGCGACACTGCGCGCGCACCACCTCCCGCTGTCCACGACGCCGCGGTTCCAGCCCGACGGGCGCGTCCTGCTCGCCGGGGACGCCGCGGCCAAGGTCAACCCGCTGACCGGCGAAGGGATCTTCGACGCCGTCGCCTCCGGGATCCTGGCCGGCCGCAACGCGCTGCACGGGGCCGGTGCCGGAGCGGCACACCGGGACGCGATGGAGCGCGCGTTCGGCCGCCACCACCGGCACGTCGCGGCCCTGGCCCGGCTGGCGGCCCGCCCGGCCTTCCTCGACGCCGCGATCGGCGCCGCCGCCACGCACCCGAGCGTGTTCGACTGCGCCGTCCGGCTGGGCCTGGCCCGGGGCACGGTCTCCCCCGTCGCCCTGGCGCTGGTGGCCGCCCGGCTGCCGGCGACCGTGATCCGCGCCCGCCGGCGGGCCACGGCCGGCGGGGTCGGGTAGACAGGAGCGCATGGAACAGGTCGTACTGCTCGACGACGACGGCAACCCGGTCGGCGCCGCGGACAAGGCGACCGTGCACGGCGCGACGACCCCGCGGCACCTGGCGTTCTCCTGCTACGGCGTGGACGACGCCGGGCGCCTGCTGGTCACCCGGCGCGCGCGGGGCAAGACCGCGTTCCCCCTGGTCTGGACGAACACCTGCTGCGGGCACCCGGCACCGGGTGAGGACATGGCGGACGCGGTGCGCCGCCGGCTGTCCGACGAGCTCGGGATCCGGGCCACCGAGCTGCGGCTGGTACTGCCCGGGTTCAGCTACCGGGCCTCCCAGGACGGGGTCGAGGAGAACGAGCTGTGCCCGGTGTTCGTCGCGCGCATCGCCGGCGAGCCCGCCCCGCGCCCGGACGAGGTCGACGACGTGCAGTGGTGGAGCTGGGAGCGCTTCCGCGAGGCCGCCGGCGACCCGGACTCCGGGCTGTCACCGTGGGCGCGGCTGCAGGTCCCGCTGCTCGACGCGCTCGACGACCCCCTGCTGGCCGGCGCCCGCGGCTGACCCCGCCCGGACGGGCCCGGCACGGGCACCTGGTGGGATGTCGGACGTGAGCGCCCCGGACACCGACCTCGCGGCCGACCTCGCCGCCGCCCTGGACGACGCCCTGGGCCCGGTCCCGGCCGGCCGGCTCGCCCCGGTGGTGGAGCGGCTGATCCGCGACTACCGCAGCGGCTCGGTGCCCACCGCCCCGATCCTGCGCAGCGACGACGACGCCGCCGCGTACGCCGCCTACCGCATGCCGGCCACGCACGCCGCCGTGCTCGACGCCCTGGAGCGGGCCGCCGGGCGGGTGCCCGATCCGGCCGTCCAGCTCGATCTGGGCGGCGGAACCGGCGCGGCGGTCTGGGCGGCGGCGCAGGTGTGGCCGTCGCTGCGCCGGGCCACGGTGCTGGAGGCCGCGGCTCCGGCGCGCGCGCTGGGCCGCAGGCTCGCCGGGGCCGCGTCGGCGCCCGCGGTGCGGACGGCACGCTGGGAGGCCGCCGTGCTCGGCACCGGTACCGAGCTGCCGGATGCGGACCTGGTCACCGCTTGTTACCTGCTCGGTGAGCTGCCCGAGCCGGTCCGGGACAGGCTGGTCGACGCCGCCGCCCGCACGGCCCGGACGGTGGTCGTCGTCGAACCGGGGACGCCCGCCGGGTACGCCCGGGTGCTCGCCGCCCGTTCCCGGCTCGTCGCCGCCGGGTTCACGGTCGCCGCCCCCTGCCCGCACGACGGCACCTGTCCGGTGACCGGCGACGACTGGTGCCACTTCGCCGTACGGGTGAACCGCAGCTCCCGGCACCGGACTCTCAAGGAGGGCACGCTCGGTCACGAGGACGAGAAGTTCTCCTACGTCGTCGCCGTCCGCGGCCGGGCGGAGCAGGCGCCGGGGCGGATCGTCCGGCACCCGCAGACCCGCAAGGGACTCGTCACCCTCCGTGTGTGCTCGGAGGACGGGACGCTGCGTGAGGAACCCGTACCGCGCAGTCGCAAAGATCTCTACCGCCCCGCTCGCGACGCCGCGTGGGGCGACGCGTGGCCGCCCGGGGGAAGCGACCGGTGATCGTCGATCACCCCGTGACCAAGCGCACACGGGTGACGCGCCGCAGCGACCTCGCGAACTTGTAACGCCGACCGGCATCCTGGGCGATGACCAGGTGCGACGGCCATCCGGTGGGCCGCGAACAGCAGATTTCTCACAGATCGAGCACGACCATGACCGACGTCACGACCGGCACCTCCACCGGGCGGCTCCCCACCCTCGTCCACACGACGCGCGGCTACCGCGTGCACGACCCCGCCCTGATCGCCGACACCAGTTATGTGATCGACGACGCCGGGGATCTCGTCTACACCCGCCTCCCGGCGGGTGCGATGACCGCGACGGCCGTCCTCGGCGCCGCCGTCACCGCGATCACTGTGGGTAACGGAAGCTGGGGCTGGGTGCTGGTCGTCTTCCTCCTCGCGGTCATCGTGGCGTGCGCCGTCGCGATCGCGGTCCTCTCGGTGATCCACGCGGTCACCGACCCGGTGCGGGCCTACCGCGGACGCTTCGGACACACCCGGTTCGCCGTCGACGTCACCGACCCGTCGTCGGCGACGTGGCAGCTGTGCGCCCGCGCCGAGCGGCTCGCCGCGAGCCGGTCCTGGCAGGCCGGGCGGGTCGATCCGGGCCGCACCCTCGGCGGACTGCTGTGGGCCGCCGTCGGTACCGGCGAGGAATGGGCCGCCGAGGCCGTGCTCGCGCTCGCCGAACCGGCCACCGGCCCGGACCTCACCTCGGTCTGACCGGGGGCCGGGGGCACGGGTCAGACCGCGTACCGGGCGACCGGGAGGAGCGCGTCGGCGTCGCGGCGGTCGTCGTCGCCCGCGACGCAGGCGCGCAGGGACCGTTCCAGGGCGGCCTCGTCGAGGCCGGTCCCGATCAGGACCAGGGTGGTGCGGCGGGGTTCACCGGCATCCCACCGGGCCCGGCGGAACCGGACGTACCGGCCGACGGTGTGCAGGTCCCACCGCTCGTGTGACGGCGCCGCGGCGAACCGCACCGACCCCTTGATCCGGTACAGCCCGGACGGGCGGGCGTCGAGCAGGCCCTGCAGGCGGGCGGCGTCGAGCGGCTCGTCGCAGAGGAAGGTCACGCTCTGGTAGCCGGCGTGCAGGTGGGTGTCGTGGCCGCCGCCGGGACCGTCCGGTACCTGCTCCCCGAGCATCAGCTGACGCCCGGGCACGATCTGGATGTCGAACAGCAGGGCCGGGTCGACCGCGCCGTCCCGGACCGGGACGATCGGCGCCCGCGGGTTGGTCTCGCGGCAGAGCCGCCGGACCCGCCAGAGCGTGCCCGTCCCGACCCGGTCGATCTTGTTCAGGACGACCAGGTCGGCCAGTCCGACGTGTTTGTCGAGCTGCGGATGCTGCCTGCGGGTCGTCTCGAACTCGGCGGCGTCGACCACCTCCACCAGCCCGCCGAAGCTCAGGTCCTGCCCCAGCCCGTCGAGCACCAGCTGGACCAGCGTGCCGGGGTCGGCGATCCCGCTGGCCTCGATGACGATCACGTCGATCTCGTCGCGGCGGCGGGTCAGGGTCTCCAGGACCTCCGCCACACCGCCCTCGCCGACCTCGCAGCACAGGCAGCCGTTGCCGAGTCCGACGACCCCACCGGCCTGCCCTGCCAGGCGCATCGCGTCGATGCCGACCGAGCCGAAGTCGTTGACGACCACGCCGATGCGCGCGTCCCCACCGGCGACGAGCAGGTGGTTCAGCAGGGTCGTCTTGCCGGCTCCGAGGAATCCGGCCAGCACCACGACCGGGATCTTCCGGGCCACCGGACATGACTACCACGTGCCGCCGACGACTCCGGCCCGGCGGTCGGGCTCCGATCGTGATCCGCCGACGGCGGGACCGGGGACGCGCCGTGACTACAGTGCCTCCATGCCCGAGACAGCTGCCGGACGCCCGCCACGCGGAGTGGTCGCCGTCGCCGGAGAGGCCCTGGTCGACATCGTCCCCGCCCCGGCACCGGGGTACTGGGAGCTGGCCCCCGGCGGCAGCCCCGCGAACGTCGCGGTCGGGCTCTCCCGGCTGGAGGTCCCGGCCCGGATGCTGGCCCGGCTGGCCGACGACCTGCTCGGCCGGAAGCTGCGCGAGCACCTGGCCGCGAACGGCGTCGACCTCTCGCACGCGGTCGAGGCCGACGAGCCGTCCTCGCTGGCGATCGTCGAGATCGCCGCCGACGGTCAGGCGTCCTACGACTTCCGGATCGCCGGCACCGCGGACTGGCAGTGGACCGACGACGAGCTCGCCGGGGCCCTCGACGACGGCCCGGCAGGCCCCGTCGTCGCCGTCCACTCCGGCTCGCTCGCGCTGACCACCCCGCCCGGGCACGAGGCGCTGCGCGAGCTGCTGGCCACCGCCGTGGACACCGCCACGGTCAGCTACGACCCGAACTTCCGGCCGCTGCTGATGGACGGCCCGGACGAGGTGCTCCCCGGCGTGCACGAGCTCCTCGGGATGGCCGACGTGGTGAAGGTCAGCGAGGAGGACCTGGCCTGGCTGCACCCCGGCCGCAAGCCCGGCGACATCGTGGGCGAGTGGCTGGAGCTGGGCCCGGCCGTGGTCGTCGTGACGCTCGGGGCGGACGGCGTGCTGGCCGGCACCGCGTCCGGCCTGCACAGCGTGCTCCCGGGCAGGGAGATCGACGTGGTGGACACCGTCGGTGCCGGGGACAGCTTCTCCGCGGCGATGCTCGCGGGGCTGCACCGGCGCGGCCTGCTCGGCGCCCTCGCCCGCGACGACCTGTACCGGATCGACCGCGCGTCCCTCGACGGCGTGCTCGCCGAGGCCGTCACCGCGGCGGCGATCACCTGCTCGCGCCACGGGGCGAACCCGCCGACCCGGGCCGAGCTGGCCGCGACGGGCTGACCGGCGCTCACGATCCGGTCGGCAGCCGGTCCTGCGCCTGCTGCTCGGCCGGGGTCAGCTCGCGCGGTGCGCGCTCCGGGAAGTCGCGCGGCTGCCCGGTCGCGGCGGCGCCCGGCGGCAGGCTGAGCGTCGCCGGCTCGCTCTCGGGCAGCGCCCACTGGCTCGCCGAGTCCATGTGCATCGCGGTCGGGCCGCCGGCGTCGCCGAAGTAGTCGAGCTGCATGGTCATGTTCATCGGCCGCGGCGGGAAGTGGTCGGTCTCGGTGTTCGTGTACCAGGGTTCACCGTCGACGTAGGCGGTCATCTTCTCCGGCGTCCACTCCAGTGCGTACGCCGACCACCGGGTCGAGTCGTGCTGCACGGAGCCG
Source organism: Pseudonocardia parietis (assembly GCF_017876315.1). Lineage (GTDB taxonomy): Bacteria > Actinomycetota > Actinomycetes > Mycobacteriales > Pseudonocardiaceae > Pseudonocardia > Pseudonocardia parietis. Next base: position 6,326,014 of record NZ_JAGINU010000001.1, read on the forward strand.
TAGTCCTGGTCGTTGTCCGGTCCGTAGTGCAGGAAGAACGACGTCTCGGACCGGTCGTCGGACAGGACCTCCATCCAGTCGATCTCGCCACCGACCGGGAAGTCCTCGGCCACCGGCCAGAGCAGCAGCAACGCGTTGAGCCCGCCGGAGGCCTCCTCCGACCGCACGCAGGCCTCCCAGCGCCCGTACTTCTGACCGGGGTGCCAGCTCACCGCGCCGGTGGTGCCGTCCTGGTCGCCCCGGATCGTCATGGCTCCGTCGGCGACGGTCACCGCCTCCGGGGTGCGGATCCCCTTCTTGGCGTGGCCCGGCTCGGGGCCGTAGGGGTGCCAGTCCGGTGGGACCGCGTCGCCGTCGAACGCGGAGCGCCGGTCGGGCTCGCCCCAGTCGTGGGTTGCCGCCGCGGTCCGGGTGCACGGCGACGCCGATGGGGCCGGTTCGGCCGGCTGGGCCGGCTCGGGCCGCTGGGGCGGCGGGGCCGGCTGGGCCGGCGGGACCGATTGGCCCGGTGGCGCCGGCTGGCCCGGTGGGGCCGGTTGCCCGGGTGCGGGTCCGGTGGCGGCCGCGGTCGGCGCGTTCGCCGAGGCGAGCGCGGTGGGAGCGGTCACGGTCGTCGCCGACACCGCCAGGGCCGCAGTGAGTGCGGCCAGCACGGCCACCGCGTTCCGCCGGGCACTGATCCTCGTACGCACCGTGAGTCACTCCCGTCCCTGTTTCACCGACAGTCCCATCAGACGAGCGCTCGGTGAGCAGCGCCAGCGGAAACACCCGACCGAGGCGCCCTCGATCAGGGGTGATCACCGACCAGGTCGACGGAACGTGATCAGATCCCGCGCTGCTCTCACCGAACGTCACGGCCACGCCTCGGTGCCGGACCGGCCTGCCAGAGTGGTGGCGTGTCGCGTCCTGACCTCGCTGCCGCACTCGACCTCTCGCCGCACCCGGAGGGCGGCTGGTACCGCCGCACCTGGACATCACCGGTCAGCGTCGAGACGGCGCACGGGACACGCCCGTCCGCGACGGCGATCCTCTACCTGCTCGACGCCCCGGGTCGCTGGCACCGGGTCCGCTCGGCGGAGTTGTGGTGCCGGCACAGCGGGGAGGCGGAACTCGTGCTCGGTGGGGACGGCGACGCCCCCGGTGCGGAGACCGTGCTGCGGCTCGGTGCACCGGCTCCGGCCTCGGATACGCCCGACCGGAGCGCACCGGCGTCCGGGGGCCCGGGGATCTCGGCGGGTCCCGGCGCGCCGGCGCTGCCGCAGTGGGAGGTCCCGGCCGACGTCTGGCAGCGCGCCCACCCGCTCGGTGACGAGCCCGTCCTGGTCACCTGCGTGGTCTCACCGGGCTTCGCCTTCGAAGACTTCGAGCTGCGCTGATCGGTGCCCGGGGAACCGATCAGCACGATCCCACCCCCATCAGGGCGAGAACGTGCACCTCAACGAGGCGCCCACCAGTGATCAGCACGGTTCTGCCCCCGCACGGGCGGAAGTGTGCGCCTCACGCTGCCGCGCGTTGGCGAGCAGCGCATTCCGGACCGGGGTCCGGCACCCCGGCGGGGATCGCGCACCGGGTGCGGTCGGTGCGAGGGCGACTCGCAGGGTGCGAAGTGCCCGGGGGCGCAGTGCCGGGGTGCGAAGCCCGGGGCGCGCCGTGCCGAGGTGTGCAGTGCCGGGGTGCGCAGTGCCGGGGTGCGCAGTGCGGGACCCGGTCACGACCCGGCGGTCAGCAGCGAGGCCGCGTCGCGGGTGTTGCGGATCCGCTCCGGCGGCACCGCGCACGCGACCGCCCGGGCGCAGCCGTGGTCGAGCCAGTCGAGCTGCCCGGGCGCGTGCGCGTCGGTGTCGATCGTGAACTCGCAGCCCGCCTCGACGGCCAGGCGCAGCAACCGCTTGGGCGGGTCCAGCCGTTCCGGCCGAGAGTTGATCTCCACGGCGACACCGTGCCCGGCGCAGGCGTCGAACACCGCCTGGGCGTCGAACTCGGACTCCGGTCGCTTGCGGCGGCCGGAGCCCATCCGGCCGGTGCAGTGCCCGAGGACGTCGACGTGCGGGTTCGCGACGGCGGTCAGCATCCGCTCGGTCATCTCGTCGCGCGGCATCCGGAGCTTGGAGTGGACGCTGGCGACGACGAGATCGAGCTCGGCGAGCAGGTCCGCGTCCTGGTCGAGGGCACCGTCGTCGAGGATGTCGACCTCGATCCCGGTGAGCACCCGGAAGCCGGAGCCGGCCGCCGCGATCCGCTCGTTCAGCTGGGCGACCTGCTCGATCTGGCGGCGCAGCCGGTCGGCGGACAGGCCGTTGGCGACCGTGAGCCGAGGCGAGTGGTCGGTCACGACGAGGTAGTCGTGCCCGAGCCCGATCGCCGTCTCCGCCATCTCGGACAGCGGGGAGCCGCCGTCGGAGGCGTCGGTGTGGCTGTGGCAGTCGCCGCGCAGCGACTCCCGCAGCCGTATCGCGGCGTCGGCGAGCGGGATCCCGTCGGCGTCGGCCCGCGCGACGGCGTCCTCCAGGCGCCGCAGGTAGACCGGTTCCTCGCCGGCCAGCGACTCGCCGATGCACCGCGCCGTCACCTCACCAACGCCGCGCAGGTCGGTGAGCGACCCCGCGGCGTGCAGTCGCGCCAGCTCCTCGGCGCCCCGGCCGCGCAGCGCGGCGGCCGCGGTGCGGAACGCCCGGACCCGGTAGGTCGACTCGTGCGCCCGTTCCAGAAGGAACGCGATCCGGCGCAGATCGGTGACGGCGTCCCGGGCGTCCGCTCTGCTCACATCGGGCAGGTTAGCCCCGCATCCACTTCCGCGACTTCTTCGTCCACACCCGTTCCCACACCTCGGGCAGCCGGCGCTCCAGCTCGAGCATCGTGGCGGTGTCGCGGCCGTGCAGCACGCCGAAGCTGAATCCGTTGCCGTCCTCGGCCCCGGCGCGGGCACCGAGGGTCCGCAGCGTCTCCCGGGCGACGACGGCGTCCTGGTGGTCGCCGAGGATGCTCTGCACCTTCTTGAGCTGCTTCGCGAACCCGCGGGCGTCGGCGCCGACGGCCGGGCGGGCGACCTCGGTGGCGTAGCGCAGCTGCTTGCCGGTCTTGCGGGCGTCGTGCATCGAGGTGGGCGCCTGTTCGCCGTTGTCGAGATCGGCGAGCGCGCGCTCCATGCGCCGCTCCAGCTTCCGGGCGGTCCGCCCGACCATCCGCGGCAGCACCGCCGGGGCAGGCTTCCCGGCGCGTGAGGACAGCGGCGGGTCCGCCAGCAGCCGGCGCAGCGCCCCCTGCAGCGCGGCGTACCGCTCGCCGTCGACGACATCGGTCACCACGGCGCCGGTCTCCGCGCGGGTGCGGGCGAAGTGCCGGGTGACGGCGGCCTGCACCGGACCGAGCAGCAGCTCCGGCTCCAGTGCGGCCAGCTGCGCGGTGAGCCGTTCCTCCTGCACCTCGGCGTCGCGCTCGCCGGCCAGTGCGCGGCCCAGCCAGCGCAGCTCGGCGACCAGGTGTGCGGGCCGCGGCCCCTCCAGCAGCCCGCCGTAGGTGCGGAGCGCGCTGCGGATCCGCCGGGCGGTGACCCGCATCTGGTGCACCGCGTCGGGCCGGTCGGCGCGCAGGTCACGTTCCCACGCGGTGAGGGTGTCGACGTGGCGGGCGACGTAGTCGAGCAGCAGCCGCCCCGCGCTGCCCTTGCGCCCCCGATGGCGGGGCGGTTCGGTGGGCTCCACGTCGGCGAGCAGCGCGGCGAGCCGGGCGCCGGAGCCGACCGGGCCACGGCCGAGACCGGTGTCGCGCAGGGCCTCGTCGATCTGCTGGAGCACCTCGGTGCCCGCGGTCCCGGGCCGGACGACGGCCTCGCTCCAGCTCTCGACGGTCGTCGAGTCCCCGAGCGTCGAGGCCTGGACCTGGTCTCGCTGCAGCACCGCGAGCTCGCGGCCGGCGTCGTCGTGCAGGCTCGTCACCGATCGGACGACGTGCACCAGACCGACCGGGCGCAGCTCGGCGTCCCCGCGGATCCGCCCCAGCAGCGCGTCGAACTGGTCCGGGACGGCATGCGGGTCGACGCCCTCGACCTCGCCGCCGGGCAGCGCCACCCGCAGCTCCTCGCCGGGATCGCCGTCCGGGAGCCGCAGCACCCACGACGCGGTCTCCGGGGCCCCCGACGCCCGGTCCGGCGTCACCCGTTCGACCGCCAGCTCGATGCCGGCGGAGCGCAGCCGCAGGTCAGCGGTGTCGAAGCGCTCGTGCTCGCGGACCTCGGCCTCGGTGACCGGCCGGACGCCGTCCGCACCGGCCACATCGGACAGCCTCGGCGCCCCCGTGTGGGCGGGGCCGCTGTAGGTCAGCGAGCCGGGTGGCTCCTGATCCGGGGTGGGAGCGGTGGGCGCGGGCGGGCTCGGATCGGCGCTCATGGGACGGGATTCCCACTGTCCCGGCCGTCCACGCGGCTCCATCCGGGCGACTACGGCGACTACACCGCCTTGCCCGGGTTGAGGATCCCGTCCGGGTCGAGCGCGGCCTTCACCGCACGCTGCAGGGCGAGCACCTCGGGGCCGAGCTCACGTTCCATGCCGTCGCGTTTGAGCAGCCCGACGCCGTGCTCGCCGGTGACGGTCCCTCCGAGGTCGACGGCGGTGGCGATGATCTCGTCGAACGCGGCCTTCGTCCGGTCCCGCGCCGCGGCGTCGCCGTGCGGGGTGAGCATCAGCGGGTGCAGGTTGCCGTCGCCGGCGTGCGCGACGGTCGCGATCCGGACGTCGCGGCGACGGCCGATCTCCTCGATCCGGGCCAGCATCTCCGCCATCCGCGGCAGGGGGACGCACACGTCCTCGGTCAGCATGCCCATCCCGAGCTGTTCGAGCGCCGGGTAGGCCATCCGGCGCGCGGCGAACAGCGCCTCGGCCTCGGTCTCGTCGGTGGAGGCCATCGTCTCGGTCGCGCCGTGCTCATCGAAGGCGGCGAGTATCGCGTCGGCCTCGGCCTGCGCGGCCGGCTCGGGCAGGTCGGTCTGGGCGAGCAGCAGCGCCGCCGCGTTCTCCGGGAGCCCGGCGTTGCGCCAGGCGTTGACCGCGCCCAGCACCTCCCGGTCGACCAGCTCGAACACCGCGGGCTGCAGTCCCTGCTCGGTGACGGCGGCGACCGCGGCACCGCAGTCCGCCAGCGAGTCGAAGAACCCGACGACGGTGCGCGGTGCTGCCGGACGGGCCGGTCGGAGCTTCACCGTGATCTCGGTGATGACGCCGAGCGTCCCCTCTGATCCCACCAGCAGCCCGACGAGGTCGTAGCCGACGACGCCCTTCGCCGTGCGCCGCCCGACCCGCACCACCTCACCGGTCGCGGTGACGACCTCGAGCGCGAGCACGTAGTCGCGGGTGACGCCGTACTTGACGCAGCACAGCCCGCCGGCATTGGTGGCGACGTTGCCGCCGATCGTCGACCAGGGCGCGGACGCCGGGTCCGGCGGGTACCAGAGCCCGCGCTCGGCGCAGGCCGCGCGGAGGTCGTCGTTGACCACCCCGGGTTCGACGACGGCGAGCCGCTCCCCCGGCGAGATCTCCCGGATCGCGGTCATCCGCTCGAGCGAGAGCAGCACGCAGCCGTCGACGGCGTTGGCCCCGCCGGACAGTCCCGTGCCCGCCCCGCGCGGGACGACCGGCACCCGTGCCCGCGCGCACGCGGCGACGGTGGCGGCGACATCGGCGGTGCTGCGGGCGCGCACCACGCACAGCGGGGTGCCGTACCCGGCCCACTCCGCCTCGTCGTGCACGTAGGGGCGCACGGTGTCCGGGTCGGTGAGGACGCTCCCGGCGCCCAGCCCGGCGGACAGCTCGGCGAGCAGCGCCCGGCCGGTCGCGTCGGGGTCCGCGCCGTCGAGCTCGGCCCGGGCGGTCGAGTCCCCGAACGGCCGTCCCTCCGGTTCGACGACGACAGCCGTCCCGTCGATCAGCTCACCGGTGGTCTCGGATGCGCGTTCGGTCATGCCCGCGACGGTAGGCCCGCGCTCCGTCACCGGACCAGACCGTGGGCGGTGATCGACCGTTGTGGAGTGTGGCGAACGCGTGCCGTGCGCTGCACTCCTGAACGCGTGATCACCCACCCGGCGCGCCCCTCCTCACCAGGCCCCGCGCCCGAGGCGGGTGGCGAGCTCGCGCCCCAGCCGCAGGCCGGACAGCCAGGCGGTCTGCACCCGGGCGCGGCCCCAGCCGTCCCCGGCGAGGCCGATGCCGTCGTCGTCGAGGTGGAACGGAGCGTCGCGCTGCGCGGCGGGTGCGGCGTGCGGCCACGGGTGCAGGTGGGTCCACTCCGGCTGCGCGCCGATGCCGAGCAGCTCCCGGACCGCGCGGACCATCTCCGGCACGGCGCCCCGAGGATCGGCGTCGTGGGCGCGCGCGAGATCGGCGGTGGAGTGCGCGACGAGCACCGGCGCGCCGTCTCCGCGGCGGTCCCCGTCGTCGGCGACCAGCGACAGCACGGGATGGTCGTTGACGAACGCGGCGGGCAGTGCGGGCCAGTCGCGCCGGGCGAAGCCGAGGGTCAGCGACAGCACCGGCTCCCAGTCCCGCCCGGCGACGGCGGCACCGGCCGTGGTGTCCGGGTCCAGCAGCAGGGCCGCCAGCGGGTCCGGCATCGCGAGGACGACGGCGTCGCACGCCTCGCCGTCCACCACCGGCCGGCCGCCCGGTCCGGGGCGGACGGCCTCGACCGCGCGTCCGGTGTGCACGCTCAGGTTCCGCGCGGACGCGGTGACCAGCGAACGCAATCCACCGGGTGCGGCCCACCGCATCGGCCCGGGCGCGTCGTCGCGGCGCCCGGCCGCGTCGAACACCGCGAGGGTGTCGGTCCACTCGCGGACCAGCCCCGCGTCCCGCCAGTCCCGGACGCGTGCGGCGAACGCGTCGTCGGACACGGTGAAGTAGGCGGCGCCGATGTCGGCGGGCCGGTCCCCGCGCCGGTGCACCGCGAGCCGGCCACCCGTGCCACGGTCCCGCTCGTACACCCGCACGCCGACGCCGCGCGCGGCCAGCTCCGCGGCACAGGTCACGCCGGCGATGCCGGCCCCGACCACGATCACACCCACGGCTGCCGAGAGTAGTACCGGTTCACGTTAGGGTGACCTGAATCCAGGGGGGTACATGGAACGCATCACCGACGAGACCCGGCTGCGCGAGATCATCGGGGAGGTCTCCCCCGTGATCCGGGACAAGGCCCGCGACCGGGTTGATCCGGTGACGGCCGAGTTCCTGGCCGCCTCACCGTTCCTGCTGCTGGCCACGACCGGGCCGGACGGCGTCGACGTCTCCCCGCGCGGGGACGCCGCCGGCTGCATCCTCGTGCTCGACGAGGGCCGGTCGATCGCCTTCGCCGACCGCAAGGGCAACCGGAAGCTGGACTCGCTGCGCAACATCCTGCACGATCCGCGGGTCGGGATGATGGTCATGGTCCCGGGCTCGAACGAGACCGTGCGGATCAACGGCCGGGCCCGGATCGTGCACCACCCGGAGTTCGCCGAGCGGCTCACGGTTCGGGGCTCGACGCCGGAGCTGGCGATCGTCGTCGAGATCGACGAGCTGTACCTGCACTGCGCGAAGGCGTTGCTGCGCTCCGCGCTGTGGGACGCGGCGACCTGGCCGGACAGGAGCTCGGTGCCCAGCGCCGGGACGCTGGTGAAGGGGCAGTTCCAGCTTCCCGGGCCGGCCCGGGAGATCGACGATGCGCTCGATCAGGACGCGGCGGTCAACCAGTACTGACGGCGTCGGCGAGCGCGGCGACGCGCTCGTAGCGGGCCCGCCACCAGGCGTCCCGCTCGGGCTCCGCGCCGTTCTCGCCGCGCCGCACCGGTTCCGGGGCCCGCCGCGGGACCGGCAGGCTCCCGCCGGACGGGACGAGCCGGGCGTCGTGGGCGACCACGTCCGCGGCCAGCAGCGATGCCGTCCCCAGCCCGCAGGCGTGGTGCAGCTCGGGCAACGCCCCGGCCAGCGCGAGCCCGGCGGCCAGCCCGACGCTCGTCTCCACCGCCGACGACACGACCACCGGCAGCCCGCACTCCTGCGCGATCCGCAGCGCCCGCCGCACCCCGCCGAGCGGCGACACCTTGAGCACCACGATGTCGGCCGCCTCGGCGCGGACCACCCGCATCGGGTCCTCGGCGCGCCGGATCGACTCGTCGGCGGCGATCGGCACGTCCACCGCGCGCCGCACCCGCGCCAGGTCCTCGACCGACGCGCACGGCTGCTCGACGTACTCGAGCCCACCGGCGGCCTCCGACAGCGTGGCGATCGCGGCGACCGCGTCGTCGGCGGACCAGGCTCCGTTGGCGTCCACGCGGACCTTCCCGGCCGGGCCCAGCGCGTCCCGCACGGCGACGACCCGCTCCTCGTCGTCGCCGGGCCGCCCACCCGGTTCGGCGACCTTGACCTTCGCCGTGGTGCAGCCGGAGGCCCGCACGATCCGCTGGGCGTGCTCGGGCCCGACGGCCGGGACGATGCAGTTCACCGGGACCCGGTCGCGCACGGGTTCGGGCCAGCCGATCTCCGCCGCCTCCCGGGCTGCGGCGAGCCAGGCGACGGCTTCGCGGTCGTCGTACTCGGCGAACGGGCAGAACTCGCCCCACCCGGCCGCACCGGGCAGCAACATGCCTTCGCGGACGGTGATCCGGCGGAAGCGGGTGGTCATGGGGAGTGCATAGGTGCAGAGCGAGCCGTCCACCCCGCTGAAGTTAGGCGACGAGTGCGTGTGCGGCCGGGCCGACCCGTCGGGTGCGGATACCTACCGCCGGTAACCTACTCCCGGTAAGGTCCCGTCCGTGACCACGCAGACCGTTCCCGGCCCCCGGCGCCGCGTGCCGCGCGCCGAACGGGAGCGCCAGATCGTGGACGCCGCCGTCGCCGTGTTCGGTGAGCGCGGATACGCCAACACCTCGATGGACACCGTCGCAGAACGGGTGGGCGTCACCAAGCCGGTGCTCTACACCCACTTCGGCTCCAAGGAGGGCCTGCTGCTCGCCGCGATCGCGCGGGCCCGGGCCGAACTGCTGGAGGTCATCACCGAGGCCGCGGCCGCCGCGCACGACCCGGAGTCGATGCTGCGGGGCGGCACGCTCGCCTTCTTCGAGTACCTGGACCGCCGTGCACCGGCCTGGCAGCTGTTCTGCTCCGAGGCCGGGGTGGCCGCCGACGCGCTGGAGGAGATCCGCGCACAGCAGACCGACTTCATCGCCGGCCTGCTCTCGGCCCAGGTGCCGGGGACCGCGCCGGAGCGGTTGACCGGCTGGGCCCAGGTGATCGTCGGTGCCGGGGAGCGGCTCGCGGTGTGGCGCGGCCAGGACGAGCGCGTCACCGCCGAGCAGGCCACCGACTACCTCATGGAGGTCGCCTGGACCGGGCTCGCGGGACTCCGCGGGAGGCAGTGAGCGCCGTCCGGGAGACTGGGCGGTCATGAGCACGACCGCGCCCCGCCTGCTGCAGGTGACCCGCACCGAGCGGGTCACGCCCGGCATGATCCGGGTGACCCTGACCGGCGAGGAGCTCGCCGGGTTCCCCGGTCACGGCCCGGACCGCCGGATCAAGATGTTCTTCCCGGTCGAGGGGCAGGACCGCCCGGCGATCCCGCGGGCCTCCACCGGCGGGCCGGTGTGGCCGGCGGGCGAGGCTCGCCCGGTGATCCGGACCTACACCGTCCGCCGGTTCGCTCCCGGCACCGGCGAGCACGGCGAGCTGGACGTCGACTTCGTCGTGCACGCCGGGTACGGCCCGGCCGCGGCGTGGGCGGCCGCGGCGGAACCAGGGCACTGGGTCGGGGTGTCCGAACCGGGCGGGCGCTGGGAGCCGGACACGACGGCGTCGTTCCAGCTGGTGATCGGCGACGAGTCCGCCCTGCCCGCCGTCGCGACGGTGCTCGAGACCCTCGCGGCGGAGCGTCCGGACGTACCGGTGCAGGCGATCGTCGAGGTCGCCGGCGCCGCCGAGGAGCAGGACCTGCCCGGGAACGCGAGCGTCGCGTGGGTGCACCGCGGGGACGCCCCCGCCGGGGAGCCGATGGTCGCCGCGGTGCGGGCGGCCGGGCTGCCGGACGGGCGTGGCCAGGCCTGGCTCTCCGGCGAGTCGGCGGCGGTCAAGGAGCTGCGTGCGCACCTGCTGAACGAGCGCGGATTCGACCGGCGCGCCGTCTATGCGACGGGGTACTGGCGGGCACGCTGACGAGCCGGATCCGCGGTGAGGGTACCCTTCGACCGGGTCACCGTCACCTCGGCGAGCGTGGAACGATCCGCGACGGAGCACCGCGCCCGCCGACCGCGTGACGTCGACCGGAGTGCCTGCACCGCATGCCCGCGGACGGCACCGGACCGGGCCGGCCGACGGGTCCCCCTCCCCGCCGGGCGGTCCGGTTCCCGGCCACGGCGTCAGGCGCGGGCCGGCCGCGGAGCGCAGGACGGGCAGTCCCGCCACGGCTGGGCGTGGGAGTCGGCCGGACGGGTGGCGCCGCACCGGCAGACACCGGCGAGGCCGCCGAAGCGGGGCGCGGTCCGGGACGGGCGTCCGGCACGGACGAGCGTGCGGCCGGAGGCGGACGTGTGGGCAGGCAGGTACAGGCGCATCAGGATCCCCGACGGTGTGGTGGTGGGTGCGGCGGCCTGTGGGCCACCCTTTCCACCATCGTCATCACTCTCCGAAACATGACGGATGCGCCCGGTGAGCTCGGACACACGTCACCGCGACGCGCCCTGCAGCGGCTCGCGGAGCCCTGCGAGACTGCGGCGCATGGCCGCCCACCCGCTGCTCCAGAACCTGTCCGGCACCGCACGCGCGGCGTACGAGCTGGGTAGCGGCACGGCTCGCGCGGCGGTCGCGCTGACCCGCTCCGGCGTGGTGCGACCGCTCGGCCCGGGCAGGCTCTACGGCATGGGCCGCGCGCTGGTGCGGTACGGCCACAGCATCGCCGCGGCCTACTCGGTCGGCGCCGCGCGGCACCCCTACCGGTTGGCCGTGGTCGACGACGACGGGGTCACCACCTACGCCGAGCTCGACGAGCGCACCGACCGGCTCGCGCTGGCACTGCTCGACTCGGGAGCCGGGCCGGGTGCACCGGTCGGCATCCTCTGCCGCAACTCCGTGGCCCCGATCGAGGTGATGATCGCCGCCGGGAAGGCGGGCGCCGACGTCGTCCTGATCAACACCGGCCTGTCCGCCGAGCAGCTGCGCGGCGTCGGGTCCCAGCAGCAGCTGCACACGGTCGTCGCCGACCCGGAGTTCCGCGAGCTCGTGCCGGAGGGCCCGCGGCTCGTACTGACGTCCACACCGGACGGGCCGCGTCCCGTGGCCGACCGGGTGCTGGACGACCTGGAGGTCATGACCGGCCGCGGTGGCCCCGGCGAGCTGCCGTTCCGGCCGCCGCACTCCAAGCAGATCGTGCTGACCTCCGGCACCACCGGCACCCCGAAGGGGGCCAAGCGGCCGCACCCGTCCACCCTCGCGCCGGCGGCGTCGATCCTGTCCGCGATCCCGCTGCGCGCCGCCGAGCCGATCCACATCGCGGCTCCGCTGTTCCACACCTGGGGCAACGCCGGGCTGCTGCTCGCGGCGCTGCACGGAGCGACCGTCGTGCTGCGCCGCAAGTTCACCCCCGACGGACTGCTGGACGCCGTCGCCGAGCGCCGCTGCACCACGGTGTTCGCCGTCCCCGTGATGCTGCAGCGGATCCTGGAGTCGGGCGCCGACGACTGGCGGACCGACGACGCACCGCGGATCGTCGCCGTCTCCGGTTCGGCACTGCCCGCCGGCCAGGCCCGCGCCTTCATGGACCGCTTCGGCGACTGCCTCTACAACCTCTACGGATCGACCGAGGTCTCCTGGGTGTCGATCGCCGGCCCGGAGGATCTGCGCGACGCCCCGGGCACCGCCGGCCGCGCGCCGGCCGGGACCACCCTGGTGATCCTGGACGAGAACGACGAGCCGGCGGCACCCGGCGTCGAGGGCCGGGTGTTCGTCGGCAACGACCTGCCGTTCGACGGGTACACCGGCGGCGAGACCGATCTCGAGGAGCGCGACGGCCTGCTGGGCACCGGCGACGTCGGGCACCTCGACGACCAGGGCCGACTGTTCCTCACCGGCCGGGCCGACGACATGATCGTCTCCGGTGGGGAGAACGTGCACCCGGGCCCCGTCGAGGAGCTGGTCTCCGGGCTGACCGGGGTCCGCGAGGCCTGCGTGCTCGGTGTCGCCGACGACGACTACGGCCAGCGCCTCGCCGCCTGGGTCGTCCTCGAGCCCGGGGCGGACCTCACCGCGGACACGATCCGCGACCGGGTGCGGTCCGATCTGGCGAAGTTCGCCGTCCCCCGGGACGTGCACTTCGTCGACGAACTGCCACGCAACCAGACCGGAAAGGTGCTCCGGGCCGCACTTCCCGGGCGGACCTGAACCCGAACAGGGGTTTCGGGTTGAACTAAGGGCAACCTTGCCTACACTGGGCAGATGACGGTTCCCGCTGTCCTCGACGGCCGCACGGCCACGGCAGCACCCCTGCGCGTCGGCTGCGCCACGCTCAGCGAGGTCGCCGGGGAGCCGCTCGCGGGTACCGCTCCGGCGGTCCGGAAACTGGTCGCGGTCGAGCACGTCGGCGCCTGGCCGCGGACCGTCGCCGACCACCCCGACCCCGACATCGCGGAGCTGTTCGGCCGGCTGCGCCGCGACGACGTCCTGCTGCTGCTGATCCGCCGGTCCGGGCGCACCGGGCGGGACTGCGACGGAGCCCGCACCGTCTTCATCGCCGACCTCGCCCCGGGCGCGTCCCGGGTCACGTCCCGGACCGTCCGCGGCACCGAGGACCTCGCGTCGATCACGTTCGACCCGGACGCCGGCGAGCCGCTCACCGATCCGGTGATGCTGGTGTGCGCGCACGGCAGGCGCGACGTCTGCTGCGCCGTGCGCGGCCGGGCGCTGGCCGCGGACCTGACCACCGAGGGCGCCGACGTGTGGGAGTGCAGCCACCTCGGCGGGCACCGGTTCGCCCCGACCGCGCTCGTGCTGCCGACCGGCTACGCCTACGGCCGGCTCGACACCGGCAGCGCCCTGGCCGCGCTCAAGGCCGCCGCCGGCCGGAACGTCGACCCGTGGTCGTGCCGCGGGCACGCCGGGCTCGATCCTGTGCAGCAGGTCGCCGAGCTCGCGGTGCGTGAGCACACCGGGATCGGCGACGCCTCGGCGCTGCAGGTGGACGCACCCCTGCGGCGCGGCGGCCCCACGGACGTGGACACCGTGCGCGTGCGGTCCCGTGGCGGCCGGGGGTGGACGGTCGAGGTCCGGGCCGACACCGGGCTCCCGCCGCGGCCGCCGTCCTGCGGGGCGGTGCTGGAGTCCGCCACCCCGCTGGTCGCGGGCCTCCCGGTCGAGTGGCACGGGTAGCCGGTACCCCTCCCACCGGCTAGAACCAGCGACGCAGCAGGTCGGCCAGGCCGTCCTCGGTGACGGGCGCGGTGGTCTCGTCGGCGTCCGCGTGCACCTCGGGCGGGGCCTGGCCCATCGCCACGCCGTGCCCGGCCCAGCGCAGCATCTCGCGGTCGTTGTCGCCGTCGCCGACGGCGAGCACCTCGGACCGGTCGATGCCGAGCCGCTGCGCCACCCGGGCCAGCCCGGACGCCTTCGACACCCCGACCGGCACCAGCGTCACCCACGGCAGCTCGTGGTCGAGGGTCATGGTGGCGTCGTCGATCTCCAGCTCCGTGGCACGCTCGGCGGTCTCGGCCGGTGTCCGCCCCGGCCAGTACATGATCAGCTTGGGCGTGGGTTCGCCGAGCAGGCCGTCCAGCCCGACCTCGGTCACGGTGCCCGCGAGGATCCCGTCCGGGAACGGCGCGCTGACCCGCTGCCCGACGCCGACGTGCTCGGTGCCGAACACCGCACCGGGGAACACCTCACGCAGCCGGGCGAGCCCCGCCGAGATGTCGAACCGGGCCACCGACAGGACGGTGCGCGACGCGGTGTCCATCTCGACGGCGCCGTTCGAGGTCAGCGTGACGCCCCCGGCCAGCCCGAGATGGTCGAGGGCGGTGCCGGCACCCAGGACGGTGCGCCCGGTGCACAGCATCACCTCGGCGTGCTCGGTGGCGGCGGTGATCGCGTCGAGCACGGCCGGACTCGGGGGTCGCCTGCCGTGCACGATCGTGCCGTCGATGTCCAGGGCGACCAGTCGGGGTCGGGTCACGCCCACGACCCTACGACGAGCGCGTACCGCTCCTCGCCGTCGACCGTCCCGGTGTGACGCATCCCCAGTCCGGCCAGCACGCGTGCCGAGGCCGGGTTGCCGGGTTCGACACCGGCGACGACCCGGGACGTCCCGTCCCGGCGGGCCAGTGCGACGAGCGCGCGGGCGGCCTCGGAGGCGTAGCCGCGGCCCCGCCGGGACGGCACGACCCCGTAGCCGATCTCCAGGCCGGTACCGCCCGCCTCCGGGAACATCCCCGCCCCACCGACGACGAGGCCGCCGGCCCGTTCCACCAGCAGCCGGTGTCCGTGCCTGCCCCAGCCCGGGCCGCCCGGCTCGCGGGCCAGCAGCCGGGCGACGACGCGGTCGCCGTGGGCGGGGAAGTCGTCCGCCCAGCCGTCCCGCCGGGCGCCCGCGACGACGGCGGCCGCGATCTCCGCCGACCACGGGCGCAGCAGCAGCCGGTCGGTCGCCAGATCGGCGACACCGCGCGGCGGCGTGGGCTCGGACACCGGTGCATCGTGCCCTGCGGGGTCCACCTTTCGGCCACGGCCCGGCAACGGACGGCGGGGCCGCGTGCCGGAGATGCCGCGGCTTCGGCAGAGTGGGGCCATGACCGCCACCGGCCCTCCTATCACCGGCGATCCTGCCGACGGCACCCACGGTCACGGTGACACCGGTGGACTGCCGCTCCCGCTGCGTCCACCGGCCCACCGGGTCGACCCCCGTGCCATCTGGTGGTGGCGGCTGCGCGCGCTCCCGTTCCCGCTCGTCCTGCTCGTCGCCCAGGGTGTCGGGTGGGCGCTGCTGCCGGCCGCGCCGTGGCACGGGTTGCTGATCGCGACGATCACGCTCACCGTCGTCTGGCTGCTGGTCGAGACGCTGGTGGTCCCCTCGCTGCGCTTCCGGCTGCACCGCTGGGAGGTCACCGACGAGGCCGTCTACCACCGCTCCGGGTGGCTGGTCCAGGAGTGGCGGATCGCCCCGATCCCGCGCGTGCAGACCGTCGACACCGAGCACGGACCGCTGCAGCAGGCGTTGCGGCTGGCGACCGTCACCGTGACGACGGCGTCGGCCCGCGGCCCGGTCCGCATCGCCGGGCTGGACGCCGACGAGGCCCGCGAGCTGGCGCGGCGGCTGACCGAGACCACCGGGCGGTACTCCGGGGACGCGACGTGAGCAGCGGCGAGCCCGTTCCCCGGCGCCCCGGTGGGGAGGGCGAACAGCAGGACGGTGCGCACAGTTCCGGCAGCGGGAGCGGCGCCGGCCACGACGCTTCCCCGGTCCCGGCAGGCGCGCACCCGGGAGCCGCACACCGGCGGACCGGCGGAGTCCCGCCACCGTGGACCCGTGGTTCCGCCCCGTGCGGACAGGAAGGGGCGAGCGGACCGGACGGGGCCGACGACTCGGGTGGGGCCGGTGACCTGGGTAGGACCGGCGGCTCGGCCGGGTCGGCCTGGCCACCACCGGCCGCTCCCGGCCCCGGCGGCATCGACGGCACCGACTGGCGGCGTCTGCCCGCGCTGATGCTGGTGGTCGGCCCCGCGACCGCGCTGCTCAAGCTCGCCCCGGCGCTGATCGTGCTGCTGATCTTCGGCGCCGGGCGCGGCAACACCATGCAGGTGTGGATCGCGGCCGGGATCGCGGTGCTCGCCGTCGGTGCCGGGGTGATCCGCTGGCGCACCACCCGATACCGGATCACCCCCGACCGGGTTGAGCTCCACAGCGGTCTGTTGTTCCGCCAGCGCCGCTCGGTTCCGCGCGACCGGGTCCGCACCGTCGACCTGACCGCGCCGCTGCTGCACCGCCTCGTCGGGGTGAGCGTGGTCAAGGTCGGGTCCGGGCAGAGTGCGGGCAAGGAGTCCGGCCTCGATCTCGACGCCGTCACCACCGCCGAGGCCGAACGCCTGCGCCGGGAGCTGCTCGCCCGTCCCACGATCACCGACGCCGCGGGAACCGGCATCGCGGGTGGCGGTGCCACGGCCCCGCCCACCGCCGTGGCGGAGCCCGATCCGGGCGAGGAGCTGGACCGGATCGACTGGGCGTCGCTGCGCTACGCCCCGCTGACCGTCAGCTCGCTGGCCGCGGTCGGTGCGGTGGCCGGCGCCGGTTGGAACCTGCTGAACGAGGCCGACGTCGACCCCCGCACCCTGCCCGGCGCGGACGCCGTCGCGACCGCTCCGGTCTGGGCCGCGGTGCTGGCCGGGGTGCTCGTGCTGCTCGTGCTGATGGTGGCCGGATCGATCGTGCTGTTCGTGGAGCGCTGGTGGGGGTTCCGCCTGACCCGGGAGCCGGACGGCACCCTGCGGGTGCGCCGTGGCCTGCTCACCCGGCGCTCGCTGTCGGTCTCCGAGCAGCGGCTGCGCGGGGTCACGGTCAGTGAGCCGCTGCTGGTCCGCGCGCTCGGCCGGGGTGCCCAGGCCGGGGCGCTGACCGTCGGGCTGGCCGGGGCCGACGGCGAGGCGGCGCACGCCGGGGCGCTCGGCCCGCCGGTCCCCCGGGCCCACGCCCACCACATCGCCGCGACCGCCGCCCGGGCCGGCGCGGACATCACGTCCGGGCCGCTCACCGCGCACCCACGGGTCGCGCGCACCCGCCGCCTGGTCCGCGCGGTCGGGCCCGCGTTGGTGCTCCCGGTGGCGACGGGCGTGCTCGCGTACCTGGGCGGCCCGTCGTGGCCGATCGCCGTCGCGGTGCTGCTGCTCGTGGCGGCGGTCCCGCTGGGGCTGGACCGCTACCGGGCACTCGGGCACCGGCTCGACGAGCGCTACCTCGTCGCCCGCCAGGGCTCCCTGCTCCGGACGACGTCGGCGCTGCGCCGCGACGGCGTCATCGGCTGGCGGGTCCGGCAGAGCGTGTTCCAGCGCCGGGCCGGGGTCGTCACGCTGGAGGCGACGACCGCGGCCGGCACCGGCGCCGTGCAGATCCTCGACCTGTCCCCCGCCGACGCGGTCGCGCTGATGGCCGAGGTCACCCCGGCCGCCGTCGGCGGGTTTCGCGAGGTCAGCGCCGGCGACGGGTCCCGAACAGGCTCCGGGTGATCTCCCGGGTCACCGTGTTCGTGATCTGCCGCCCGGTCGGCGACTGCAGGAACTCGCCGACCTTGGAGAACCAGCCCTTCTCGCTGAAGTCCTGCGGCTGCGGCGGTGGGGGCGGCGCCTCGCCGGGAGCGGGCGTGGGCGTGGGCTGCGCCTGGACCGGTGTCGCCTCGCCACCCGGCCCGGACGCGATCCGGCCGGTCAGCCGCTCGTAGGCCGAGTCCCGGTCGACCATCTCGCCGTAGCGCGCCTGCAGCGGCGACCGGGCCGCCTCCTCGCGGATCGCGTCGTCGCCGATCGCGGCCATCAGCGACCGCGGTGCCCGCAGCCGGGTCCACGCCACCGGCGTCGGGGCGCCCCGCTCGGACAGCACGGTCACGACCGCCTCGCCGGTGCCCAGCGAGGTCAGCGCCGACTCCAGGTCGTAGACCTCCGAGCGCGGGTAGGTCTTCACCGTGCGGGCCAGCGCCTTCTGGTCGTCCGGGGTGAAGGCCCGCAGCGCGTGCTGGATCCGGGCGCCGAGCTGGGACAGGACTTCATTCGGGACGTCGGTCGGCAGCTGCGTGCAGAAGAACACGCCGACGCCCTTGGACCGGATGAGCTTCACGGTCTGCTCGATGCGGTCCAGGAACGCCTTCGACGCGTCGGAGAACAGCAGGTGCGCCTCGTCGAAGAAGAAGACCAGCTTCGGCCGGTCCAGGTCGCCGGCTTCGGGCAGCTCCTCGTACAGCTCGGCGAGCAGCCACATGAGGAACGTCGAGAACAGCACCGGGTTCGCCGCGCGTTCGGCGAGCTCGAGCAGCGTGACGACGCCCTTGCCGTCGATCTGACGCATCAGGTCCGCCGGGTCGAACTCCGGCTCCCCGAAGAACGTGTCCCCGCCCTGGGCCTCCAGGTTCACCAGCGACCGCAGGATGACCCCGGCCGTCGACGGCGAGACCCCGCCGATCCCCTTCAGCTCGGCCTTGCCCTCGTCGGAGGTGAGATGTGTGATGACCGCGCGCAGGTCCTTGGTGTCCAGTAGCGGCAGCCCGCGCAGGTCGGCCCAGTGGAAGATCAGCCCGAGGGTGGACTCCTGCGTGGCGTTGAGCCCCAGCACCTTCGCCAGCAGGATCGGGCCGAACTGGGTGAGCGTCGCCCGGACCGGGACGGCGACACCGCCGTCGCCCAGCGACAGGAACTGCACCGGGTACGCCGTCGGCGTCCAGTCGTCGCCGGTGTCGCGGACCCGGTCGTCGACCTGTTTGCTCTGCTCACCGGGACGCACCATGCCGGACAGGTCGCCCTTGACGTCGGCGAGCAGCACCGGAACGCCCGCGTCGGACAGCTGCCCGGCGAGTGCCTGCAACGTCTTCGTCTTGCCGGTGCCGGTGGCGCCGGCGACGAGACCGTGCCGGTTGAGCGTCGCGAGCGGGATGCGGATCCGTGCCCCGGGATCACAGACCCCGTCGACGAGCACCGTGCCGAGTTCCAGCGCGGCACCGTCGGTGGCGTATCCGTCGGCGATGGTACGGGCGGGAGTGTTCTCGGCCACGATCGCGCAGCCTAGGGCACTGCGGGATCCGGAGTTGATCTCGCACTCGTTGTGCTGACGGCGCCCCGGCGACCCGCGAGGCGTGCACCACGCGCGACGGCGTCACCTAGTCTGCACCGATGACCGATCGGCTGGTGTGGATCGACTGCGAGATGACCGGGCTCGACCTGAATTCCGACGCGCTCATCGAGATCGCGGCGCTGGTCACCGACGGTGACCTCAATGTCCTGGGTGACGGTGTCGACGTCGTGATCGCCTGTGACGACGGGGCTCTCGAGCGGATGCCCGACGTCGTGCGCGAGATGCACGAGCGCTCCGGGCTCACCGAGGAGGTCCGGCGTGCGACCGTCACGGTCGCCGAGGCCGAACGGATGGTGCTCGACTACGTCCGCGAGTACGTCCCGGAGCCCCGCACGGCGCCGCTGGCCGGCAACTCCATCGCCACCGACCGCGGGTTCCTCACCCGGGACATGCAGGAGCTGGACGCCTACCTGCACTACCGGATGATCGACGTCAGCTCGGTGAAGGAACTGGCGCGGCGGTGGTTCCCCCGGGTGTTCTACGCGAAGCCGGAGAAGGGCCTGGCGCACCGCGCGCTCGCCGACATCCGGGAGTCGATCCGGGAGCTGGCCTACTACCGCGCGGCGCTGTTCGTCGCCCCGCCCGGACCGAGCACGGAGCAGGCCCAGGCCGCGGCGGCCGCCGTCGCCGGTGTCGCGGCGGCACCGAACCCGCAGGCAGCGGGCGGCGCGACGGCGTGAGCCAACCCCCGCGCGAGCCGTCCGGAACCGGGGGCTATGCTGTATCAGCGCTTCCGGCCACGGCCAGGGAAGCCGCATGGTGGGTGTAGCTCAGTTGGTAGAGCACCTGGTTGTGGTCCAGGGGGCCGCGGGTTCAAGTCCCGTCACTCACCCGGTTGCCAGCCCTGGCGATCGATCCCGGAAAGCATCGTGCTAGTTTTCCGGGATCGTTCTCGCCCGGGGGTCGGCGAACAGAAAAACGAATATGCGCCGTTAGCTCAATTGGCAGAGCAGCTGGCTCTTAACCAGCGGGTTCGGGGTTCGAGTCCCTGACGGCGCACCACAACTCCACACAGTGATACATCACTGCACGCGCCGTTAGCTCAATTGGCAGAGCAGCTGGCTCTTAACCAGCGGGTTCGGGGTTCGAGTCCCTGACGGCGCACAGATCACGAAAGGGCTCGCGGGAATTGTTCCCGCGAGCCCTTTCGTCGTCCGGCCGGGCGCCGGTACGGCGCCGGTTCGGTGACCCGCGTCGCCCGGACATGACCGGAGCGCCTGGACCCGCCACGATGTCCTCATGGCGCGTCCCGACCACACCGTCTTCCTCAAGCGGTCCTTCTCCCGGATGGACCAGCTGGCAACCCCGTTCCTCACCGGACGGCGGCTCTGCATGCAGCTGGCCCGGGTCGTCCCGTACGGCACGAACGGCGTGGTCGTCGAGCTCGGCGCCGGGCCCGGCGTGCTGGCCGAGCCGATCCGCGAACGGCTGGGACCGGATGCCCGCTACCTCGCGATCGAGATCGACCCCGAGCTCGTCGCGCACCTGCGGCAGCACAAGCCGTGGCTGGAGGCCGTGGAGGGCGACGTCGCCGACCTCGACCGGATCCTCGACGACGCCGGCATCGACAAGGTGGACGCGTTCGTCTCGACCCTGCCCTGGGCGGTCTTCCCGCAGGACCTGCGGATGAAGGTGATGGGCGTGATCGCGAGCCGGCTGGTGCCCGACGGCGTCCTCAGCATGATCATCACCTGGATGGCACTGCCGAAACGGGTCCGGGACCTACGGGCCCTGCTGGACGCCCACTTCGACGAGGTCGTCGAGACGGCCACCGAGTGGCGCAACCCGCCACCGGCCCGGACGTTCCTGTGCCGGCGCCCGCTCGCCCGGCCCAACTCTCTCGACGAGCGAGACACTCGATCAGCGAGTTAGTATCGGTGGCGTGAGCACACCTGGAAGGACCGTGATCGCGGGCGGCGGCCCAGGCGGGATGCTGCTGGCGTACCTGCTGGCCCGCGCCGGGCTGCCGGTGACGCTGGCGGAGCGCCACCAGGACTTCGACCGTGACTTCCGCGGCGACTCCCTGCACCCCTGGACCCTGGAGCTGCTCGACCGGCTCGGGTTGGCCGAGCGGCTGCTGGAGCAGCCGCACGTCAAGGCCCGCCAGTTCCGGCTCCGGACACCGAAGGGTCTGATCACGACGTCGGACTACGGGTTGCTCGACACCCCGTACGACTACGTCGCGCTGATGCCGCAGGCCTGGTTCCTCGACTTCCTCGCCGCCGAGGCCGAGGCACTGCCGTCGTTCGAGCTGCGCACCGGCGCGGCGGTGAACGGCCTGCTCGGCAGCGACCCGGTGCGCGGGGTGACCCTGCGCTCCGGCGAGGAGATCGACGCCGAGCTCGTCGTCGCCGCGGACGGGCGGTACTCCCGGATCCGCGCGCTCGCCGGGGCGAAGGCGGAGTCGCAGGGCGCCACCACCGACCTGCTGTGGTTCGCGCTGCCCCGCCACGACGACGACCCGCCGGACGCCGACGTCGACCTCTACTTCGGCACGCGTCACTACGTCGGAACCCTCGGCGGGCCGGGCCGCTGGCAGGTCGGGCTGTCGCTGCCCAAGGGCGGCTACCCGGCGCTGCGCGACGCGGGCGTCGACTACGTGCGCCGCGAGGTCGCCGAGCGGGTGCCGTGGCTGGCCGACCGTGTCGACCTGCTCACCGATATGAACGAGACGACGCTGCTGTCGGTCGACATCTCACGGGTGCCGGTCTGGCACCGGCCGGGACTGCTGATGCTCGGCGACGCCGCACACGTCATCTCCCCCGTCGGCGGCAACGGCATCCTCATGGCCTGTCAGGACGCGCTCGCCGCGGCCAACCACCTGGTCCCGGCGCTGCGGGCGGGCACTCCCGGATCCGAGGCGCTCGCCGCGGTGCAGGCCGACCGGGAGTCGGCGATCGTCACCGTGCAGGCCCAGCAGGTCCGGGTGGAGCAGACTGCCGCCCGCGCCCGGGAACGTGGGAAGCCCGTGGCCCCGCCGGGGTTCCTGCGGCTGCTCACCCGGATCCCCGCGGTGCGCAAGCGGTCGGCGCGACGGAACGGGTACGGCCCGGAGCCGGTCCACCCGAGCCCGGAACTGGAACGCGCACTCGACCTGCGACCCACCCCCGTCCACGCCTGATCCCGGCGCGCTCCGTGAGCCGGCTCAGCGACGGGCCCGCCGCCGGCCGAGCACCAGACCGATCACAAGACCGACCAGCACCATCGCCGCGAGGACGATCCAGAGCGGTGCGGTCACGTTCAGGGTGAACAGGTCGATGCTCGCCGGGTCGCGGTTCTGGGCGATGAACACGATCGCGAGAACGACGAGGACCGCCGCCACGATCTGACGCGGGCCGACACGAAAGCCGGTGGAGCGGCCACCGGCTGCGCCGCGGGTGGGGGAAGCAGGACCGGACACGGCTCCTCCTCGGGAGATCGGCTGGCGCTCGCCGCGCGGCGGGCGGTTCGGAACGGGGCGAGTACGGACCACCGGGGCGCTCGTGCCGCTCCGTTCGACGCCATGATGACGAGAAGGAACCCCGTCCCGCGCCGCCCGGACGGGCACAGGTCATGTCCGGCCGCTGGAGATCCCGGCCCTCGGAGCCCCGGAGCCGCCGAGCCTGCCGGACGAGTCCCCCGACGGGCCCGGTCGTCGGTCCCCGGGCCGACGTAGCGTCGGGGTGTGCACTCCCCCGACGTCGTCCCACCCGTCCTCGCCGGTGCCGTCCCACTGGCGTACGTCGAGCGGGAGGGCATCGTCGAGTCGGTGCACCTGGGCACCCTCGCCGTCCTCGACGGCGGCCGGCTCACCGGCCGGGGTGACCCGGACGTCCCGTTCCTGCCGCGGTCGGCGCTCAAACCGGTGCAGGCGGTCGCGCTGCTGCGGTCCGGCCTCGACCTCGACGGAGAGCTGCTCGCCCTGGCCTGCGCGTCGCATTCCGGGGAGCCCGGGCACATCGACGGCGTCCGCCGGATCCTGGACGGTGCCGGCCTCACCGAGGACGACCTGGACAACACCCCGGACCTGCCGTTGGACGTCCAGGCCGGCGCGGCCGCCCGGGCCATCGGAACGACGCCGGCACCGGTGCTGCAGAACTGCTCCGGCAAGCACGCCGCCATGCTGGCGACCTGCGTGGCGGCCGGGTGGCCGACCACCGGCTACCGGGAACCGGATCACCCGCTGCAGCGGCTGATCCACGACACCATCGCCGACCTGACCGGAGTCACGCCGTTCACCACGACGGTCGACGGCTGCGGGGCTCCGCTCTTCGGGTCCACCCCGGCCGGGCTCGCGCGGGCCTTCGCTCGGATCGCGGTCGCCGCACCGGCGGCGCCGGAGGGCCGGGTCGCCGCGGCGATGCGCACCCACCCGTGGTGGGTCGGCGGGACCGGGCGGCCGGTCACCCGGCTCGCGCAGGCCGTGCCCGGACTGATCGCGAAGGACGGCGCGGAAGGGGTATTGGCCGCCGCACTGCCCGACGGCCGGGCGTTCGCCGTGACGGTGCTCGACGGCTCACCACGGCCGCTGCCCGTGCTCGCCGCCGCCGTGCTGGAGGGCTGGGGCGCCGTTACCGAGGCGCTGCCCGCGGCGACACGCGTCGACGTGCTGGGACACGGGCGCCCGGTGGGCGTCGTGCGTCCCGCGTTCTGACCCCGGCGACGGCGACGACGGCGACCGGGTCCTCATCGTCCGTCCGCTGCGCAGGCCTCCCGGGAGGCCTGCGCAGCCCGGGTCAGCCGGGCCGCGAGCGCGTCCAGGTGCTCGACGAGCTCCTGCGGCTCCACCACGTGGAAGTCCACGTCGAAGAAGTTGATCCACACCGCCAGCGACTCGAGCGTCCACGCCCCGGCGGCGAGCTCGCAGCGGCCGTCGCCCAGGTCGGTCACGATCCCCGACGCCGGCGTCACGTGCTCCGCGATCCGCTCCGCAGGCGCGGCGAACACGATCCGCGCCCGGTACGGGTAGGCGCCCGAGGAGATCCCGCGCTGGGCGAACGCGGCCACCCCGCCCTCGGGAGGATCCCGCGGCGCGAACCGCGGGCCCGCGGGCAGCTTCAGCCGCATCCGGTCCACCCGGAACGTCCGCCGGTCGTCGCGGCCGGTGTCCCAGGCGACCAGGTACCAGCGGCGGCCGGTGTGCACCAGGCCCTCCGGCTCGACGATCCGGCGGGTCTCGCCGCCGTCGCCGGCCACGTAGTCGAACCGCACGCACTCGTGGTCACGGCAGGCGGCTGCCAGCGCCGCGAGATCATCGGCGTCGACCGTGGGTCCCCGTCCGGGGAGCGTCGCGGTGGCGGTGCCCAGCGCGGCGACCCGGCGGCGCAACCGGTTCGGCAGCACCTGCTCCAGCTTCGCCAGGGCGCGCACCGAGGTCTCCTCGATGCCCGACACGGTCCCACCGGCCGCGGTCCGCAGCCCCACCGCGACGGCGACGGCCTCGTCGTCGTCGAGCAGCAGGGGCGGCAGCGCCGCGCCTGCCCCGAGCCGGTAGCCGCCGGTGCTCCCGGGCGTGGAGTGCACCGGGTAGCCGAGCGTCCGGAGCTTGTCGACGTCCCGGCGGACGGTGCGGACGTCGACGTCGAGCCGCTCCGCCAGCGTCGGCCCGGTCCAGTCGCGCGGCACCTGCAGCAGCCCGAGCAGCCGGAGCAGTCGCGCCGAGGTCTCCATCACGACGCCCAGTGTGCCCGCCGTCGCGGACACCTCCGGTCCTCGATCGGGCGCGTCAGAAGGGCGGCGGGACATCATCGGCGTCCGCGCCATGCACGCCGGTCGAGTCTTCGACGGTGTCGGCCGGGCGGCCGGTCCGCTCGGCCAGGTCAGTCCGTTCGGTCAGGTCAATCCGCTCGGCCAGGTCAGTCCGCCCAGCCGAGCCGGTTCGGTCGGCCGAGTCGCTCCGCTCGGCCACGTCGGTCCGCCCAGCGGAATCGGTGCGGTCGGGCGTCGGGTCGGTGAAGGGCCGGTAGTCGTGGGGGTGGGTGGTGCGTCGGCGTCCGCAGGGGCTGATCCAGGTCAGGGAGCCGTCGGGGTGGGCGAGGACCTGCCAGCCGGGTGCGTCTTTGAGTTTGTGGTGGCCGAGGCAGTAGCCGTTGAGGTTGTCGGCGTCGGTGGGGCCTTCGTCGGCCCAGGGGATGTGGTGGTCGAGGTCGCGGATGGGTTTGGCGCACAGTGGGCCGCGACAGGTGCAGTCGCGGGCGCGGACGTGGTCGTCGGTCGGTTCGGGTGGGCTGTAGGTGGTGCGGCCGTGGTTGATCAGGTAGCCGGACAGGGGGTCGGTGACCAGGCGTTTCAGGACGCCTTCGGCGGCGAGGGCGCGTGCGGTGAGGGCGGGGATGGGGCCGTGTCCGACGAGTTCGCCGGGGGTGTCGCCGCCGAGCAGGGTGTCGAGTCCGACCACGACGTGGATCAGTGGTTTGCGCCCGATCACGGTGTTCGGGTCGGGTTTGTGGGCCAGGGCCTGGGCGACGGCCTCGGCCACGACCTCGGCGGATACCCCGGTGACCTCGACCTCTGCTCGGGCATCTGCCGGGACCTCCGCGGGGGTGTCGTTGCCCGGCTGGTGCTGTCGTGCGGCGACGGTGGCGAGGACGTGGTCGACCACGGTGTGCACGTCGGTGAGGTCGGTGAGGGTCAGGGTGCCCTGCAGCAACTCGTGGGCGGTGTCGATCCGTTTCTGGTCGAGCGTGCGTGGGTCCGCGGCGTCGACGGCGCGGGCGAGGCGGTCCACCGACCGCCAGGACGCTTCGGCCTGCTCCGCGGTGCCACCGAGCCACAGCGACGCCATCCCCTCCTCACCGTGGCTGATCGACATCCGGCGGTCGGCCTTGGCCCGCTGGTGGCGCCGCGTGGCACCGTCGGGGTCGGCCTTGGCGACCGCGCGACGCAGCCGGTCCTGCAGCAACCGCCGCGGCACCTCCGCGGCGCCGGTGAGGACTTTGGCTTCGACCTCGCGGGCGAGGTCGTCGTCGAGGACGATGGTGGCCTGGGCGATGGCGTCGGCTTTGCGTTCGTCGATCCGCCCGGCCTCCCAGTCGGCCAGGGTCGCGGGCAGCACGTGGACGAAGCGCTGCGCCCCGGCGATCTCGCCGAGGGCCTGTTCGCGGGAGAGGCTGAGCACCATCGCGACCTGATCGGGTAGCCACCGGCTCACCGGTGCGATCGCGCGGGGATCGGCGTCCGGGGGTGCGGCGCGGCTACCGGCGGGGTGGCGGTCGGCGAACACCGCGATCATCCGGGTCCGCAGCGCCGAGACCCAGCGTTGCAGGCGTTCGGCGCCTTCGACGACGTCGAGGATCTGGGCGTCGGTCAGCAGGTGCGGGGCGGCGCCGGCGAGTTGGCAGTCCAGGGCCAGGGAGTGCCCGACCGGGCGGTGCAGGTGCACGGTGGCCACCGCGGTCGGGTCGCCGCTGCACAGGGCTGCGCACAGGTCGACCGGGATGCCGTGCGGGCAGGGGTCCTCGACGATGATCGGGCGCTGCAGGTACTGGTCCAGCAGGTCTTCCTCCAGTACCGGGTCCAGCACCGCCGCGTCGCTCATGTGTTCGATTTTACCGGTTCGGCCATGGTGTTCTCTAGAACAATTTCCGGTCGTTCGGCGCCGGGAACAGACCGCTCGCCGTGGAGCGCCCGAGCTGAGTTCCAGATGGCGACCGTCGGCCGATCGGAGGTTCGAGGACCGCACGTCCGCCATGAGGTCGGGAGCCCGGCGAGCCCACCACAGCGCGGCCCGGCACGTCGGTGCGCGGAACATCGGATGCGCCGTCTACGGTCGCGGCCGTGGAGACGAGCGAGCGGGTCGGCCGGTACGTACGGATGGTGGCTGCGGAGGGTCAGGGCCCCGAGCTGGCGAAGGCCCTGCTCCGGGTCGCGGACGGCATGGCCGACCAGCCCGGCTGCCTGGCCTACGTGGTGAACGCGGCGCCGGACGAGGCCGACGCGGTCTGGGTGACCGAGATCTGGGCGGACGCGGCGTCGTCCGAGGCGGCGCTCGGCCGGGACCTCGGCGAGGCCGGGCTCGGCGAGGTCCTCGCACTGCTGGCCGCCCCGCCGGACTACATCGAGGTGACGCCGCTCGGCGGGCCCGGACTCGGCTGACGAGGGCCGACCGACGACGGGGTCCGGCCGGCGACGGGGCCGATCAGCGACGAAGGCCGATCAGCGACGGGGACCACGCGGCCCCCGTCGCGGCACGGTCAGTTGCTCTGCTGTTCCGTGCGCTCCTTGCGGGCCTTCAGCGAACCCGGCTTGGCCCTCAGCGAGGGGTCGCCCTTGGTCTTGATCAGGCTGGCAGTGGTGACGACGGCCAGGATCCCGAGGATGACGACCAGGCTCAGCATGGTCGGGATCTCCGGGACCGCCGGGGAGATGTCCACGTGCGCCCAGTGCAGGACCAGCTTGACCCCGATGAAGCCGAGGATGATCGCCAGGCCGGTGGACAGGTAGACCAGCCGGTCGAGCAGGCCCTTGACCAGGAAGAACAGCGCGCGCAGGCCGAGCAGCGCGAACGCGTTGGCCGCGAAGACGATGTAGGTCTCCTGGGTCACGCCGAACACCGCGGGGATCGAGTCGAGCGCGAACAGCAGGTCGATGCCACCGATCGCGACCAGCACGATGAACATCGGCGTCGCGACCCGCTTGCCGTTCTCCCGGGTGAACAGGCGCCCACCGTCGTACTCCTCGGTGACCGGGAAGAGCTTGCGCGCGCTCTTCACGACCATGTTGTCCTCGACGTCGGGTTCCTCGTCCTTGTGCCGGTAGAGCTGGACGGCCGTCCACAACAGCAGCAGGCCGAACAGCAGGAACATGAACGAGAACAGGTTGAGCAGCGTGGCCCCGACCGCGATGAAGATCGCGCGCATGATCAGGGCGAGCACGATGCCGAAGGTCAGCACCTTGTGCTGGTGCTCCTCCGGAACCGCGAACGTCGTCATGATGATCACGAAGACGAACAGGTTGTCGACCGAGAGGCTCTTCTCGACGATGTAGCCGGTGAAGTACTGGGTACCGAAGTCCCAGCCGTGCACCATCGCGAACACCACGCCGAAGGCGATCGCGACCAGGATGTAGAAGACCGACCAGGCGGTCGCCTCCTTGAACCCGACCTTGTGCGGCTTGAGCCAGGCCAGGAGCAGATCGAGCGCGAGCAGCGCGACGACCACGCCGATCATGATGGCCCATTCGAGCCCGCTGATCTCGAGCACCGGTTCCCCTCCCGTACGCGGTCACGCCACCGGTGCTGCCGCACCGGTGTGCGCAGAGCACCTTAACGGGCAGGCCGGACGTTTCGCCCGCCCGAGCCCGCCCCGATCGTGGCCGGCGTCAGCCCTTCGCCCGGGCCGCGAACACTCCCTCGGCCGGGAAGGCGCCGTTCGCCATCGCGGTCCGGGAGAACGTCGTGCCGATCTCGCCGAGCCGTCCGAGCCGCTCCGCACCGAGCACCGACCAGGGCGCCGCCCCCAGCCGGTGCGTGTCGTTCTCGATCCGCTTGCGCAGGGCCGCCCCGGCCTCGGTGAGAACCGGCGTGACCGCCTCGTCGGACGGGGCCGCGTGCTCCAGCAGGCCACGTTCGGCCAGCCGGGCGACGCCGTCGTTCCACTCGGCCGTCGTCCAGCCGCGGCTGGCCCGGGCGAACCCGATCGTGAACCCGGTGCCGGTGGCCGTCGCGGTGATCAGCGCCTCCAGGCCCGACAGGCCTGCCTCGGTGAGCAGCGCGATGTGCCCGTCGCCGCGGTGCTCACGCAGGATCGACAACGCGTGCCAGAGCACGACGTGCGGCGCCGCGGGCCATGCGACGTCCAGGTGGCCGGCCGCAAGCGGGCGGCCCTCGGCCTGCACGGCCTCGGCGGCGGTCCGGGCGAGCGCCGCCGCCTGTGCCATCTCGGCCGAACCGACGGCGTCGTCGCCGAGCAGCCGGCGCAGGGACGCGTCGGCGACGTCGAACCGGGCCGTGAGCAGGTTGGCAGGCGAGGCCAGCTCCCACGCCCGCGGGATCGAGTCGGCCACCAGGCGGGGCGCGAAGTTGTAGAACGTCGCGGTGACCACCGACGGGCCGACCGCGCCCATCGGCGCGGCCCGGGGCCCGAAGTAGGTCATCCGGTGGCCCTGTTCGAGACCGGCCTGCGCGTAGCGGGGCTCGGCCTCCGGGGCGAAGTAGGCCTGGGCGTGCAGCGGCTCCAGCCCGCGGGCGAGACGTCCGGCGGCGACGGCGGCTTCGGCATTGCTCATGATCGGTGACGCTAACGCTTCCCGGCACCCGGCGGGGCCTCCGAGCGCGCGCCGCCCCGATGAATGCGCGCCCCGTCCCGCGTCTGCACCGGCGAGGAGGAGGCCACCGGCGAGACCGGCACTCGCCTCACACCCGTTCGCTGCACCACACACCGGTTGCAGCAGGTGTGAGGCACAGCAAGGGGGTGTGAGGCCGGGCCCACCGCGATCCCGGGCCGCGGCGCGCTTCTCCGCGCGAGGGGTCAGACGGTGCCGAGGCCCTGCTCGGTCGCGATCCCGCGGATCGCCAGCTCGGCGAGCTCGGACCCGATCTGTTCCGGGCTGAAGGTCCCGCCCGGGCGGAACCAGCGGTACACCCAGTTCGCCGAGCCGAGCACGGACAGCGTGGCCAGCCGCGGGTCCAGGTCGGACCGGACGTCGCCGGCGTGCTGGGCCTGCTCGATCAGTCCCCGGAACACGCCCTGGTAGGCGTGTTCGCTGCCCAGCACCTCCTGGCGCCGCGGCTCGGGCAGCGCAGCCAGCTCGTGCAGGAACACCGCCGTCGGCACCAGGTTCCGGCAGGTGTGCTCCACGTGCCCGACGATCACCGACCGGAGCCGGTGCAGCGGCGGGCCCTCCACGGCGGCGCGCGCCCGGATCACCGCCAGGCCCTCCTTGTGCACCGAGGAGATGACGTCGAAGAGCAGGTCCTCCTTGGACTGGATGTAGTAGTAGAGGCTGCCCTTGAGCATCCCCAACCGGTCCGCGATGTCCTGCAGCGAGGCGCCGTCGTAGCCCTTCTCGTAGAAGACCTGGGTCGCGACCTCGATCAGCTCGGCCCAGCGCTCCTCGCGGGGTTTGCGTTCCCCGCCGGAGCGCCGCGCACTCCGTCCCGCCGGCTGTCGCACCTGGTCACACCCCTTCTCCGGGCCTCTTGAGATCGGCCGAGACTACCGTCCGGCCGGACACCGCTCCCCTAGCGGATCGTGTAGCCCGCGTCGACGGGCAGCATCACGCCCGTCACGTACCGGGCCTCGTCGGACGACAGCCAGAGCACGGCGTTCGAGATGTCGATCGGTTCCACCCACGGCACCGGCAGCGCGTTGGTGGTCTCGAAGACCTTCGCGGCCTGGTCCCGGGTCGGGCCCTCGACCTCGGGCAGGAACAGGCCCCAGGTCTTCTCGTTCATGATCATGTCGGTGTCCACGCCGGTCGGGTGCACCGTGTTGACCCGCACGCCGCGCTCGGCGAACTCGTTGGCCAGGCTCCGCATGATCCCGACGACGCCGTGCTTGCTCGCCGTGTAGTGCACCGTGTTCGGCGTGCCCTTGATCCCCGCGGTGGAGCTGGTGATCACGATCGATCCCCCGCCGGAGGCCAGCAGGTGCGGCAGGGCCGCGCGGCAGGTGTTCCAGACCCCGGTCAGGTTGATGTCGAGGATCTCGCGCCAGTCCGCGTCGGTGATCTCCAGCGCGGGAGCGATCTCGAAGACCCCGGCGTTGGCGCAGACGATGTCGAGCCGGCCCAGCTCCGCCACCCCGGCGTCGACGACGGCGGTGAGCGCGTCCCGGTCCCGGACGTCGGCGACCTGCGCGTGCACCCGCCTGTCCAGCGCCTCGATCTGCCGGACCGTCTCGTCCAGGTCCTCGCGAGTCGCCGGTGGGTACATCCCGATCGCCGGCACCGGCCCACAGAGGTCGGCGACGATCACGTCGGCGCCCTCGGCCGCCAGTCGCAGCGCGTGGCTGCGCCCCTGCCCACGCGCCGCCCCCGTCACGAACGCGACCTTGCCCTCGACCCGCCCACTCATCCGCTACCCCCGACGTCGCTCTACCGTTCGTTTGGTAGAGATTTACGCACACCTCGGGTCCGTACGACAAGACCGTGCAGGCAGCCGCTAACGGCGCGCGCGGTACTCCTCCAGCACCGCGCCCAGCCGGGCGGCCATCAGGTCGTAGTAGGCGACCATCTCCCGCGCCCGGGGCCCGACCGGCCCGGGGAGGGAACCGGCCGTCGCCGTCGTGCGGTGCGCGAGATCGCGCAGGGTCTCGACCTGCCGGAGCTGGTGCTCCAGGCAGCCGACCCAGGCGTCCGGACGCCACTCGTGCACGAAGTGCCGCGAGCCGGGAGCCTTGAACCGGTGCACCACGCCGTTCTCGATCAGCAGGCGGGTGCACTCGGACATCGACCCGGCGCTCGCCCCGACCTGTGCCTGCAGCTCCCGGGCGGTCAGGGGCCGCTCGCTCAGCATCAGCACCCCGGCCGTCCGGCCCGCGGTCGGCGGCCACCCCATCGTCTGCCCGATCACGCGCGCGAAGTCCGCGAGCACCACCTCGGCGCCCGCCGCGCGGGCCTCCGCACCGGTCACGACGCGCTCCCTTCGCTGCCACGTGAATTTTCACGATTGACTGAGAGTTCGACCGCACCCACAGTACCGGGTGACGGCAGCTCCGATCGGGACGCTGCCCCGGGTCCACGGAGGTTCGCCGATGGCGACGAACGGCTGGGACGTGATCGTGGTGGGTGCCGGGTCGTCCGGATCCTGTCTCGCGGCACGTCTGTCGGAGCAGGGACGGCGGGTCCTGTTGCTGGAGGCGGGACCCGACCTCCGGTCGGCGGAGATGGCCGAGGTCTGGCGGTCGCCGAACCCGCTGCGGGCGTTGCTGGTCCCGGAGGCGAGCGCGTCGCTGGTCTGGCCGGGCGTCCTGGCGACCCGGACCGACAAGCAGGAGGCGGCGCTGTACTGGCGCGGCCGCGGCACCGGGGGCAGCTCGTCGATCAACGGGCAGATCGCGATCCGGCCGCCGATGGAGGACTTCGAGGACTGGGCACGCCAGGGCGCCACCGGCTGGGCGCCGGACGACGTCCTGCCCTGGTTCGCCCGCTCCGAGGACGACGAGCAGTTCGGTGACGAGCCCTACCACGGCCGCGGTGGGCCGACCCCGATCCACCGGATGCCGCGATCGGAGTGGGGCTCGGTGGACACCGCACTGCGCGCCGCCGCGCTCTCGGCCGGGCACGGCTGGGCCGAGGACGTCAACGCCCCGGGCGCGGGCGGGGTGTCGCCGTACCCGATCAACTCCCGGGACGGGCGGCGGGTGAGCGTCAACGACGGCTACCTCGAACCCGCGCGGGCCTGCGCGAACCTGACCGTCCGCGGCGACGCCCTCGTCGACCGGGTGCTGGTCGAGGCGGGCCGGGCGGTCGGGGTCCGCTACCTCCACGACGGCTCGGCGGTCGAGGAGCGGGCCGATCTCGTCGTCCTCAGCGCCGGTGCGATCCACTCCCCCGCGGTGCTACTGCGCTCGGGCATCGGCCCCGCCGGGCAGCTGCGCGGGCTGGGCATCGACGTCGTCGCCGATCTGCCGGTCGGTCGCGGCCTGCAGGACCATCCGATGGTCGGTGTGGCGATCCCGCTGACCGCGGACGCCGCCATCCGCACGCCCGACGACCGGCACACCAACGTCTGCGTCCGCTACACCAGCGGCGTGGCGGGGGCGCTGCCGCACGACATGATGTTCGTGTCGCTCAACCAGAACCTGCTCTCCATGGAGACCGCCGACGTCCGGTTCG
Source organism: Pseudonocardia parietis (assembly GCF_017876315.1). Lineage (GTDB taxonomy): Bacteria > Actinomycetota > Actinomycetes > Mycobacteriales > Pseudonocardiaceae > Pseudonocardia > Pseudonocardia parietis. The sequence goes on from NZ_JAGINU010000001.1 coordinate 6,358,594, forward strand.
GTGCCGGCGCGTTCGGGGTGTGGGTCAACCAGGCGTACTCCCGCGGGACGCTCACCCTGACCTCGACCGACCCGCAGGTCCAGCCCGAGGTCCGCGAGTCCATGCTCTCCGACGAACGCGATCTCGCCCGGCTCCGGGAGGGCGTGCGGGCGCTGGTGGACATGGCGCGCGGGGACGAGGTCGCCGCGATCTCGGACGGCCCGGTCGACCGCGTGAACGCGGGCCTGCTGGCGGTCCTCGACGACGACTGCCGGCTCGACGACTGGCTGCTGGCCAACGCCGCGGACGCCCAGCACGCGACGAGCACCTGCCGGATGGGCGCGCCGTCGCACGCCGACACCGTGGTCGACCCGGACTGCCGGGTGCTGGGGGTGGACGGGTTGCGCGTCGTGGACGCCTCGATCCTGCCGTCGGTGCCCCGGGCCAACACCAACCTGACCGCGATCATGGCCGGCGAGCTGATGGCCGACCGCCTGGTGCACTCGTGACGGCGGCTCCGGAAGCCACGCAGCGCCGGATCGGGGACCGGGTCCGGGCCGCGGAGGCCGGGCTGGTCGGGCTCTCGCACCGGATCCACGCCCATCCCGAGCTCGCGTTCGAGGAGGTCCGCGCGAGCGCGTGGGTGGCCGAGGCACTGGCGGCGGCCGGGTTCACGGTCGAGCACGGCTGCTACGGACTGCCGACGGCCGTCCGGGCGACGATCGGGACCGGACCGGTGCACGTCGGGATCTGCGCCGAGTACGACGCGCTGCCCGGGATGGGGCACGCCTGCGGGCACAACATCATCGCCGCCGCGGCGGTCGGCGCCGGACTCGGCCTCGCCGACGTCGCCGACGATCTCGGGCTGACCGTGACCGTGCTCGGCACCCCGGCCGAGGAGGGCGGCGGCGGGAAGGTTCTCATGCTCGAGCGCGGGGCGTTCGACGGGCTCGACGCCGCGATGATGGTGCATCCGGCCGCCGTCGAGATGACGGCGATGCCCGGCTCCGCGGTCTCGGTCTCCGACGTGTCCTACCGGGGCACCCCGGCGCACGCGGGCGCCTACCCCGAGCGCGGGGTCAACGCCGCGGACGCGATGACCGTCGCCCAGGTCGCGATCGGCCTGCTGCGCCAGCAGACCACCGGCACCGACCGGATCCAGGGCATCGTGACCGAGGCCGGCACCGCGCCGAACATCATCCCCGATCTGAGTCGTGGCCGGTGGATCGTGCGTGCCGACACGGTGGACGCGCTCGGGCCGCTGACCGACCGGGTGCGCCGGTGTTTCGAGGCGGGCGCGCTGGCCACCGGATGCGAGCTGGACACGGCGCCGTCCTGCCCGGACTACGCGGACCTGCGCCCCGACCCCGAGCTGCTGCGGATCTACCGGAGCCACGCCGAGGCCCTCGGCCGGACGTTCCCCGAGCTGCCCGCAGGCGGCATGGTCGGGGCCGCCACCGACATGGGCAACGTGTCCCACGTCGTGCCCACGATCCACCCGATGCTCGGCCTGGACTGCGCCCCGGCCGTCAACCACCAGCCGGAGTTCGCCGACGCGTGCCGCACACCGACCGCGGACCGCGCCGTCCTGGACGGCGCCGTCGCGATGGCCCGCACCGCTGCCGATCTCGCCGCCCGGCGGCTCGCAGGCTGATCCGGACCGCGTTACCGGCGCCGCACCACGGCGGCCGGTGGTACGCCCCGCCCGTCGCCGATCTCGTCACCGGCGCAGGTTCCCGTCCCGGGACCTGTTCCCGGGCACCGCGGCAGCCGGCTCGCCGGTCGGCCCGAGCGCGAGCAGCAGCAACACCGCGGCGGCGGCGAACGCGGCGAAGAACGCGAAGTTCCAGCCCACGCCCACCCCGGACGCCAGCACCAGCCCGGCCACCACCGGGCCGGCGATCCCGCCGAGCCGGCTGAACCCGACCACCCAGCCCAGCCCGGTGGCCCGGATCCGCGCGGGGTAGGACGCCGCGACGAACCCGTTCACCAGGATCTGCGCACCCATCGCGCCGAAACCGACCAGCGCCACCAGCAGGTAGAGCACGACCGCGGGCGGCGAGAACGCCATCAGCACCAGGCACACGGCCCCGGTCGCGAACGCCGCCGGGACCACCCGCCGGGACCCGACCCGGTCCGCCATCCGGGCCACCAGCAGGCTGCCGACGATGTTGCCCAGGTTGAGCACCAGCAGGAACGACAGCGCCGAGCCCAGCGCGAACCCGGCCGAGCGCATGATCTCCGGCAGCCAAGTACCGACCCCGTAGGTGAGCAGCAGGCCGCAGAACCCGACCAGCGCGAACACCACCGACCGGCGCCGGTAGCCGGGACCGAACAGCTCGCCGACGGTCTCGCGCAGCGCGGGGGTCCCGCCGGCGGCCGCATCGTCGGCAACAGGTCTCGCGGTCTCACGGCCGAGGACGTCGTCCGGATCCAGCCCGTGCCGCAGCGCCAGCGCGCGGGCCTCCTCGTGGCGGCCGTGCGCCACGAGGAACGCCGGCGACTCCGGCAGGTAGCGGTAGATCAGCGGGAACAGCACCAGCACCGGCAACGCTCCGAGCAGGTACATGACCTGCCAGCCGGCCACCGGCAGCAGCGGGATCGCCACGAGCGTGGCCACCACCCCGCCGGTCGAGTACCCGACGTGCACCACGGAGTTGTAGAGCTGGCGCCGGGCGGCCGGGGCGTACTCCGAGGTCAGCGCGATCGCGGTGGGCAGCATCCCGCCGAGACCGATCCCGCAGAGGAACCGCAGCGCCCCGAACACCTCCGGGTTCGGCGCGATCGCGCACAGCCCGGCCGCGACGCTGAACCACACGGTCGTCCCCAGCACGACCTTGCGGCGGCCGAGCCGGTCGGTCAGCGCGCCGACCGCCAGCGCACCGACCAGCATCCCGACCAGCGCGTAGCTGCCGATCGCACCGGCCTGCGCGGTCGTCATGTCCCAGGACGGGTCGCGCAGCATCACCGGCAGCGTCGCGCCGAAGACCACCAGGTCGTAGCCGTCGAGCACGATCGTCGCGAAGCACAACCCGACGACGGCCAGCCCGCCGCGCCCGCCCGGTCCGGGCGCACTCACGGCCCGCTCACCACCGCGCCCTGGGCCAGCCGGAACACCAGCGGGTCGAAGTACTCGGTGAACGCCGCCAGCTGCGCGCCGCGCACGGTGAACAGGCTGATGTAGTCGTTCCGGTACGGCTCACCGGTGGCGAGCATGGTCGAGTCACTGCGGTAGGTGGCCAGGAACTCGCCGTCGCCGGGCAGCGGCGTGATCTCCAGGTTGTGGAAGCCGAGCGGTGCGACCAGCGACGGGAACCCGCCGTAGAGCGCGGTCACGGCCGCCTTGCCCGCGGTGTGTCGGGGAACCGGCTCCGGCGCGTACGGCAACGCGACCTCGACGTCGTCGGTCACCAGGTCCGCGAACCCGTCGAGGTCCAGCCGGTTCATGATGTCGATGTAGGCCCGGACGACCTGCTCCCCGTTCACGCGTCGAAACCCTCCATCTGCGGTGTGGTCAGCGGCGAGATGGCACGGCCGGAGATCTTCCAGTCGTCGCCGACCCTGCGGTAGGTGTCCCGGTTCAGCGCGATCGCCTTGATCGAGGCACCGCCCGTGGTGGTGCCCTCGGAGAAGACGTAGTTCGTGCCGTGCGCGCTGTCCGGACCGTCGAACTCGACGATGTGGTTGGTCATGATGTGGAACTGCTCGGCCATCGCGCCGGCGTCCGCGGTGAAGAAGCCGAGGATCTCCTCGTGCCCCTCGAACCGCTTCAGCCCGACGGCGGTGGCGTCCCAGTAGGCGTCCTCGGTGTAGGCCGCGAGCGCCTCCTGCGGGTCGAACAGGTCCAGGCCGCGGGCGTAGCGCAGCGTGGCGTTGATGATCTGCTGGACGTCGGTGGCCCGTTCGGACATCGTGACTCCCCGGTCGATGGTCGAGATCAGTAGACGATCAGGCCGCGCAGGTTCTTGCCGGCCTGCATGTCCGCGAACGCCTGGTTGATGTCGTCGAGCGAGTACCGGCGGGTGATCAGCTCGTCGAGCTTGAGCGCGCCGTTGCGGTACAGCTCGGCCATCAGCGGGATGTCGTTGCGCGAGTTCGTGGTGCCGTAGAGCGAGCCCTGCAGCCGCTTGCCGGACATGGCGAAGGTGAACAGGTCGAACTCCACGTCCCGTTGCATGACCGGTGCCGCCGAGGTCAGCACCATGACACCGCCCCGGCGGGTCATCTCCTGCGCGGGCTGCAGCACGTCCCCGGTGGCGACGCCGACGGTGATGATCACGCGGTCGGCGCCCTGGCCGTCGGTGAGCTGCTCGACGATCGCAGCGGCGTCCTCGTAGGACCCGACGGCGTGCGTGGCCCCGAACTCCTGGGCCTGCTCCTGCTTGTAGGCGACCGGGTCGACCGCGACGATGTTGCGCGCTCCCTTGTGGACCGCACCCTGCACCGCGTTGATCCCGACGCCACCGATCCCGACGATCACCACGGTGTCGCCGAGCTGCATGTCCGCCGCGTAGACCGAGGAGCCCCACCCGGTCGGCACCCCGCAGCCGATCAGGGCCGCCTTGTCCAGCGGGATGTCCTTGGGGATCTTCACCGCGGCGTCCAACGGCACCGTCACGTACGGCGCGAAGGTGCCCAGGTAGGACATGCAGCCGACGCCCTTGTCACGGGCGTGCACCCGGTGCGTGCCGTCCGGGGCCGTCCCGCCGAGCACCCCGCTGCCGAGGTCGCACATGTTGGACCGGCCGGAGACGCACATCCGGCAGCGCCCGCACGAGGGCAGGAAGGACAGCACGACGTGGTCACCCACCTCCACGTCGTGGACCTCGTCCCCGACCTGGGTCACCACCCCGGCACCCTCGTGCCCGCCGAGCACCGGCGCCCACGGCAGCGGGATCACGCCGTCGTCGAGGTGCTGGTCGGAGTGGCACACCCCGGACGCGGCCAGCTCGACGGCGATCTCCCGCCGCTTCGGCGGATCGACCTCGATCTCCTCAACGCTCCAGCCCGAGTTCGTGCCGGGCTCCCACAACAACGCGCCCCTGGTCTTCATACGAGCTCCTCGAGTTCGATGGTGATCCGCTCTCGTAGCGGACCTTTCTGGATCTTGGTGGCGGACATCGGCCAGTCGGTGACGAACCGGATGTGCCGGGGAACCTTGAACGCCGCGAGCGAGGCCGCGCAGTGGTCCCGCAGCTCGGCGGGGGTGACCTCGGCGCCGGCCCGCAGTTCGACGAACGCGGCGGGGATCTCGGTGTAGCGCGGATCCGGCGCCGGGACGACGGCGGCCGTGTGCACCGCGGGATGCGTGGCGAGCACCGCCTCGACCTCGAGCGCGGCCACGTTCTCGCCCCCGACCTTGATCATGTCCTTGAGCCGGCCGCGGTAGTGCACCCGCCCGGCCGCGTCGACCAGGCCCAGGTCCCCGCTCGGGAACCAGTCTTCCGGCCCGTGCGGGGCCCCGTCGTGGTAGCCGGTGAACATCCCGGTGCCGCGCACCAGCAGCTCGCCGGGCTCGCCCGCGGGCAGCAGCGTGCCGGTGTCCGGGTCGGCGACGGCGACCTCGACGCCCGGCAGCGGGAACCCGTTCGTGCCGAGCCGGACGTCGTCGGGATCGTCGGGGTGGGTGGTCACGGCGATCCCGGCCGTCTCGGTGCTGCCGTACGAGGTGAGCTGCACGGTGCCGGGCAGCCGTGCCTGCACCGCGCGCAGCGTCTCGGGCGGCCCGACGTTGAGCATCAGCCGCACCCCGGCGAAGCACCGGTCGACGTCGGGGTGCGCGAGCAGCGCGTCCATCACGGTCGGGAAGCAGGTGAAGGCCACGGTGACGCCCTCGTCCCGGATCCGCGCGAGCGCCGCGCCGGCCTCGAACCGGCGCTCGGTGACGAAGGTGCCCCCGGCGTCGAGGATCGCCAGCAGCGGGTTGACGAAGCTGAGGTGGAACAGCGGGAGCACGTCCCACAGCACGTCCGACGGCGTGCAGCGGAACCGCTCGCGGCCGACCGCACGCCCGCCCTCGACCAGCGTCCGGTGGGTGAGCCGGCAACCGCGCGGGTGCGCGGTGGTGCCCGAGGTGTAGACGAGCAGCGCGACGTCGTCGGGCCCGACGGCGCGGTCCGGGGCCGGCGGGCCGGGACCGTCGTCGATCCGGTGCTGGAGCAGCTCGCGACCGCCGGGGCCGTGCTCGGTCGCATGATCGGCGAGTCGGTGCGGATCGGTGCCACATCTGGCACCGATCGGCATCGACTCCGCGATCACCGACTCTCTACCTCCCGGCTCCCCGACCGGCGGCTCCCCGATCGGCGCCGAGCCCACCAGCACGATCCGGCGCAACCCGGACAGCTCACCGGGCCCGGCGGAGTCCAGCGCCGCCCGCAACAGGGCGAGATGCTCAGGCTCGTCGGCGGTCACCACGACGGTGTCGGCACCGGAGTCGCCGAGCAGGTGACACACCTCCGGCGCGCCGAACCGGGTGTTCACCGGCACGGCGACGGCGCCGGCCAGCCCGCACGCGAACAGCAGCTCGATCCCGGTCAGCGTGTTGCCCGCCAGCAGCGCGACCCGCCCGCCGGATGGCACGCCGAGGTCCACGAACCGGGCCGCCAGCGCCTCGGCACCGGCGAGCACCCGCGGCCAGGAGGCCCGCTGCTCCCCCGCGACGACGCCGGCATCCGGGTGCGCGGCGGCCACCTCCCGCAGCATCCCGGGCAGGGTCGGCATCCCGGGCGGGATCATCCGCGCACCCCTGCCGCGTGCCGCCCGGCCCGGTACCCGAACACCATCGCGGGCCCGAGCGTGCCGCCTGCGCCGCCGTAGAACATGCCGGTCGTCCCGGCCATCGCGTTGCCCGCGGCGTACAGCCCGGGCAGCGGCGCGCCGGTCACGTGCAGCACCTGGCCATCCACAGTGGTCCGTGGGCCGCCCTTGGTCCCGAGGCAGCCGGAGTGCACCGGTACCGCGTGGAACGGTGGTTCGGTCAGCGGGCCGAGCGTCGCGCCCGGCCCCGGGTAGTGGTCCTGGTCGCCGTTCCAGCCGTCGTAGGCGCTCGTGCCGCGGCCGAAGTCCGGGTCGGTCCCCTCGACGGCGCCGGCGTTGAACCGCTCGACGGTGCGCCCCAGCTCCCCGTCCGGCAGGCCGAGCGCCCGGCCGAGCCCGTCCAGGGTGTCCGCGGTGGTGAACCAGTCCGGAGCAGGCGCACCGGGCGGCAGCGACAGGAAGCCGTAGCGGCACAGGAAGGCCGAGTCGAGGACGAGCCAGCAGGGCAGGTTCGCGTAGCGGAAGGCGCCCGGGTCGAACTGGTGGAACGCGCCGCCGAGAGCGTTGTAGTTGGCGGCCTCGTTCGCGAACCGCCGGCCCGCGGCGTTGACCATGATCGAGCCGGGCCGGGTCCGCTCGGCCAGGACGAGCCGCGCACGTTGCCGCCCGAACGCGGTGTCGCCGGGGACCTCGACGGTCGGCACCCACCACGCCTCGCGCATGGTGCCCAGCGCCGCCCCGGCCGCCATCGCCATCCGCAGCCCGTCACCGGTGTTGGTCGGTACCGAGGCCGGGCTGGTCATCGGCCCGCGCAGGTGCGCCGCGACCAGCTCGCGGTCCCACTCGAAACCACCGGTCGCGAGCACCACGGCGTCGGCCGCGATCTCGGCACCGTCCGCGGTGCGCACCCCGGCGACCGCGCCGTCGCGCAGCAGCAGCTCCTCGGCCGCGACCCCGGTCCGCGGTTCGACACCGCGGTCGAGCAACGCGGCGAGCAGCGCGCCGACCAGGGCGTGACCGCATCCCCGCCAGTCCTCGGCCTTGCGCCGTGCCCGGTCCGGGGTGCCCGGCGCGACCTCACCGCGGCCACCGCCGAGCGGGATCTCGGTGAGCGTCAACCGCGGGACGCGCTCGGCCGGCACGATCCGATCCGCCCACGGCCCCAGCGCACCCACCCGGAACAGGTCCGGGTCCAGCGAGCGGCCGCCCTTCGGCTTCCCGCCCGGATGCTCCGGGTGGTAGTCCGGCAACCCGGGGACGACGTGGAACCGCACCGGAGTACTCCGCTGCACCCAGTCCAGGAACTCCGGCCCGGTGTCGACGAAGGTCTCCGCCTGCGCGGGGTCGATCAGGCCGTGCGAGAGCGAGTCCAGGTAGGCGAGCGCGTCGGCGCGACCATCCTCGATCGCGGGCAACCAGGTCGTGCCGCCGGACAGCGCGGTCGTCCCGCCGATCCGCTCCCCCTTCTCCAGGACGGTGACCTCGGCGCCGGCGTCCGCCGCGGCGACGGCGGCGGTGAGCCCGGCTCCCCCTGTGCCCAGTACACACACCCGCGGCACGCCGGCCCGGCTCACACCGACCGTCCGCGGCCGGCCCAGTACTGCTCCCGCAGCGCCCGCTTGAGGATCTTGCCGGTGGGCGCCTTGGGGAGCGCGTCGACGAACTCGACCGACCGCGGCTTCTGGTACGAGGCCAGGTGCAGCGTCGCGGTCCCGACGATGTCCTCGGTGGTCGCCGTCGTCTCCGGCTTCAGCACGACGAAGGCCTTCACGGTCTCGCCCCACTCGTCGTCCGGGACACCGATGACGGCGCACTCCAGGACGGCCGGGTGCTGGTTGACGGCCTCCTCGACCTGGATCGAGTAGATGTTCTCCCCGCCGGAGATGATCATGTCCTTGGCCCGGTCGACGATGAACACGTAGGAGTCGGCGTCCCAGGTGGCGACGTCGCCGGTCCACATCCAGCCGTCCCGCAGGGTGGCGGCGGTGAGCTCGGGCCGGTTCAGGTAACCGAGCATGTTCGCCTCGGACCGGACGACGATCTCCCCGGCGGTCCGGCCGTCCCGGGGAACCTCGTTGCCGTCCGGGTCGACGATCCGGACGCTGGTCACGAACCCCTCGCGCCCGCAGGACATCAGCCGTTCGGGATGGATCCCGCGCACCGCGTCGGCGTGGTCCTCCTGGGACAGGAAGCACATCGTGGTGCCCTCGGTCTGCCCGTAGCCCTGGATCAGCGTGCACGGGAAGTGCTCCAGCGCCGCCTTCACCACCGACGACGGCATCGGCCCGCCGCCGTACTGGATGTTGCGCAGCGAGGAGATGTCGAAGCCGGAGAAGCCGGGCTCGGCCATCATCCAGTTGAGCATCGTGGTGATGCCCAGGAACGCCGACACCCGCTCGGCCTCGATCAGCTCCAGAGCAGTGCGCGCGGAGAAGTTCATCAGCACCAGCGGACAGCCGTGGCGCATGTAGTTCATCGAGAGCACGACCGGGATGTGGTACATCTGCCCGGTCAGCATGTAGACGTCGGTCGGCACGATCCGCTCGGCGACGGTCTGGTTGAGCATCCCGGACGACGTCGACGCGTGACTGTGCAGCGCGCCCTTCGACTCCCCGGTGGTACCGCCGGTGTAGAGGATGAAGAACGGGTCGTCGTCGCCCACCGTGGCCGAGCGCTCCGGCTCGTCGTCGCTGCTGCGCGCGATCAGGTCCTCGTAGCTGCCGTCGCTCGCATCCCCGTAGGCCAGCCGGTGGGTGACGTCCACCTCGGACAGCACCGCGTCGGCGGTCCCGGCCCACTCGTCGGAGGCGATCAGCGCCGAGGGGCGGGCGTCGGCGACGATCCGGGCCAGCTCGGGCGCGCCGAGCCGCCAGTTCAGCGGTTGCGCGACCAGGCCGGCCCGGCCCGCCGCGTAGTAGAGCTCCTGGTACTCGGTCGAGTTGCGGGACAGGATCGCGACCCGGTCCCCCTTCGCCAGGCCCAGCCCGCCGTCGCCGGTGCCGGCCAGCCCGTTGGCCAGCCGGCGGACCCGCTCGTCGAGGGTCCGCCAGTCCGTGCGCCGGCCGTTCGTGGCGTCGACGACGGCGTCGGCGCGCGGGGTGAGCGCCGCCCACTTCGCCGGGATGCGTCCGATGTTGACCATGCGCGGAAACTCCCGAATGCCTACCGGTCGTTTGGTAGCGGCGACGCTAACAGGAGTCGGCGGTGACGCACAACACTGCTTCGCGCCGGACGGGTGCCGTCCGCGTTCGGGCCCGGAATCCCCGGGTCACTCCTCCGGGACGCGGCTCGCGCCGCCGCCGCCCGGGTCCTCGGGGTTCCGTGCCGCGAGCACCTGCCCGATGAACAGGTCGTAGATCACGATCCCGATCACGCCGCCGATCAGTGGACCGACGATCGGGACCCACCAGTAGGTACCGAAGTAGTCGCCGGTACCGGGGAAGGCCAGCGGCCCCCAGCCCTCGATCCAGGTCCACAGTCGCGGACCGAGGTCGCGGGCAGGGTTGATCGCGTAGCCCGCGTTCGTCCCGAAGGTCATCCCGATCGCGACCACGACGAGCCCGATGAGGAACGCGCCGGTGTTGGCCGCCGGAGCCTGGTTGCGCTTGTCGATCAGCGCGGCGATGAGCACGAGCAGGATCGCGGTGCCGACGATCTGGTCGAGCAGCGGGCCCCACAGGGCCCCGTTGAAATAGGGCGCGGGATACGTCGCGAAGATCGCGAACGTGGACAGCGACCCGCTCCGGTCCGCGATCTGCTCGGTCGCGTTGAAGGCGTCGATGGCCGGCGCGTACACCGCGTAGACGAGCGCGGCCGCGAGGAACGCCCCGAGGAGCTGGGCCAGCCAGTACAGGGGCACCTTGGCCCAGGAGAAGCCCCGGCGCACCGCGAAGGCCAGCGTGACGGCCGGATTGATGTGCGCACCGCTGACCCCGCCCGCGACGTACACCCCGAACACGACGGCCAGGCCCCATCCCCAGGTGATGATCAGCCAGTTCGCCGCGCCGAACGGATCGGCCTGGCGCTCCGAGCCGGGCAGCCCGACCACGGCCACCGCGACCGAGCCGCACCCGATCAGGATCAGGACGAACGTCCCGAGAAACTCCGCCAGCAGCTCCCCACCGGTTCCCGCGCGCCACCGCTGCACGGTCGTTCTCTCCGTCGTCATGAGACGAGCATCACACCGCAGGTGCGCGCCGTCCAGAGTGTGGCGGACCGGTGTGGACGGGCGGGTCACCCGCTCCGGGCCCAGCCGATGCTGCGTTCCACCGCGCGGCGCCAGTTCACGTGCTCGCGCTCGCGCAGGCCCGGGTCCATCGCCGGCTCCCAGGCCGCGGCACGGTGCCAGTTGCGGCGCAGCACGTCCGGGTCCGGCCAGTACCCGACGGCGAGGCCGGCCGCGTAGGCGGCGCCCAGCGACACCGCCTCGGAGCCGAGCGGGCGTTCCACGGTCAGGTCGAGGACGTCGGCGAGGCACTGCATGAGCAGGTGGTTCGCGGTCATCCCGCCGTCCACCTTCAGCCGGGTGACCCCGACGCCGGAGTCCCGGTTCATCGCGTCCAGCACCTCGCGGGTCTGCCAGGCGGTCGCCTCCAGCACCGCACGGGCGAGGTGCCCGCGGTGGATGTAGGACGTCAGCCCGACGATCACGCCGCGGGCGTCCGGGTTCCAGTGCGGGGCGTAGAGCCCGGAGAACGCCGGGACGACGTAGCAGCCGCCGTTGTCCGGCACCGACAACGCGAGCGTCTCGATCCGGGCCGCCGTGGAGATCATGCCCAGCGCGTCGCGGAACCACTGCACCAGCGAGCCGGTCATCGCGATCGAGCCCTCGAGGGCGTAGACCGGACGGTCACCGAGCAGGTATCCGACGGTCGGGATCAACCCGGCGTCCGACGAGGCGATCCGGGGGCCGGTGTTCTTCAGCAGGAACGCGCCGGTGCCGTAGGTGCACTTGGCCTCACCCGGCGCGAAGCAGGTCTGCCCGACCAGGGCGGCCTGCTGGTCACCGAGCGCCCCGGCCACCGGGACACCGGGCAGCAGCCCGGTGCAGGTGCCGTAGACCTGCGCGTTCGGCACGATCCGCGGCAGCATCTGCGGCGGCACCCGCAGCGCCGCGCACAGCCGTGGTGACCACTCGAGCGTCCGCAGGTCCATCAGCATCGTCCGGCTGGCGTTGGTGACGTCGGTGACGTGCACGCCGCCGTTCGGCCCGCCGGTCAGGTTCCAGATCAGCCAGCTCTCCATCGTCCCGAACAGCACGTCACCGCGCTCCGCGCCGTCCCGCGCGCCGGGGACGTGGTCGAGCAGCCACTGCAGCCGCGGCCCGGCGAAGTAGGTCGCGGGGCCGAGCCCGGACACCTCGGAGTAGAGCCCCGCGGAGTCGGCCAGGCCGGAGACGATGCCGTCGGTGCGGGTGTCCTGCCAGGTGATCGCCCTGGCCAGGGGGACGCCGGTGTGCCGGTTCCACACCACCGTCGTCTCGCGCTGGTTGGCGATCCCGAGCGCGGCGACGTTCTCCGGACCGAGCCCGGCCCGGCGCAGCGCCGCCGGCACCACCCGGGTCACGGCCCGCCAGATCTCGGTCGCGTCGTGCTCGGCCCGCCCGGGCGCCGGGAAGTACTGACGGTGCTCGCGCTGGGCGACCGCCACCATCCGCCCGGAGCGGGTGAACAGCAGGCAGCGGGTCGACGTCGTGCCCTGGTCGATGGCGGCGACCACCCGCTCGGATGCCGGTACCGCCGCGCTCATGACTCCTCCGCGGGACCACGTGCGTCGTCGTGGCTCATGACTCCTCCGCGGGACCACGTGCGTCGTCGTGGCTCATGACTCCTCCGCGGGACCACGTGCGTCGTCGTGGCTCACACCAGTTCCTCCAGCCCGGCCGCGATCTCGGTCGCCGCCGCGGACAGCTCCTGTACCGGGTCGGGCCGGGCCCGGCCGTCCCCGGTGAACAACTCCTCGGCCGGGGCACCGACGCCGAGCGCGGCCACGGTGAGCCCGCCCCCGCTGCGCACCGGCACCGCCAGCCCGCCGACACCCGGCTCCCAGCCTCCCGGGTCGGCCGCCCAGCCCCGGCGGCGGGTCTCCGCGAGCACGCGGGCCAGCTCCACGGGATCGGTCACCGTGCGCCGTGTGTAGCGCTCCAGCGGGTCCGCGGCGCGCACCGAGGCCGGGGCGAACGCCAGCAGGCACCGCCCCCAGGCGGTGGCGTGCAGGGGCTGGACGGTGTTGGTCCGCAGCCGCTGCGGGCTCCCGTCGGGCCGGAACACGTGGTGCACGACGTCCACCCCGCGGCCGTCCACGGCAGGAACCCCCAGGTAGACCGCGCACCCGGTGCCGGCGGCCAGCGCATCGGCCCAGTTCATCGCCCGGCCCCGCAGGTCGTGCCGGTCCCACGGTGTGCCGAGCCGGCCGAGCTCGTCGCCGAGCAGGTAGCGCCCGGACGCAGCGTCCTGCGCGACGAGGCCCTCGTCACGCAGCGTGCGCAGGAGGCCGTGCGCGGTCGGGCGCGGGAGATCCAGCGCGGCGGCCAGCTCGGCCAGGGCGAGCGGGCGCCCGGCACCGCCGAGCAGCCGCAGCAGGGCGGCCGCCCGGGCCACCGACTGGATGTGCCGCGCCACGCCGAAGATCCTAGTCCGGCACTCCCGCGCACTCCCACGAGAAGCCGATCATGACCCGTTCGACCCGGTACGTTCGACATCGTCGAACGCGTCGCGTTGCCCGGTTCCCGGCCCGCTCCTAGCGTCCCTGCCCACGTGGCGGGGCCGTCCGGTCCCGCGAGGGGGAACTCACCAGAAAGGGGTTCGATGACGAGCTCCGAGAAGACCGGCTCCGAGACGGCACCGGTCAGCAAGGCGCCGTCCCTGCTCGGCGAGCTCAGCGCCGAGTTCGCCGGGACCATGATCCTGATCCTGTTCGGCTGCGGCGTCGTCGCACAGGTGCAGACCGGGACCGACAACGCCGCCGGTGCCTACGACTCCATCGCGTGGGCCTGGGGCTTCGGCGTCATGCTGGGCGTCTACGTGGCCGGGCGGATCTCCGGCGCACACATCAATCCGGCCGTCACGATCGCGTTCGCCGTCTACGACGGCTTCCCGTGGCGCAAGGTCATGCCGTTCATCGTGGCCCAGACGCTCGGCGCGATCGTCGCGGCGCTGATCGTCCGCATCACCTACGCCGACCTCATCCGGTCGGTCGACCCGAACCTGACCGAGACCCAGGGCATCTTCTCCACCTTCCCCGCGGACGCGACGTCGATCCCGACCGCGTTCCTCGACCAGGTCGTCGGCACCGCGATCCTGGTGTTCGTGATCATGGCGCTGGTCCACCCGCGCAACAAGGGCCCGATGGCCAACATGGCCCCGTTCATGATCGGGATCCTGGTCGTGGGCATCGGTATGGCCTGGGGCTCGAACGCGGGCTACGCCATCAACCCGGCGCGTGACTTCGGCCCGCGGCTGGTCTCGTGGATCACCGGCTACGAGTCGGCCTGGGTCACCGGGAGCGGCACGCCGTACTGGTGGTTGCCGATCATCGCCCCCATCATCGGTGGCGTGGTCGGTGGCGGCCTGTTCAAGTTGCTGATCGACCGGTTCATCCCGGCCGAGGACGCTCCGCAGGAGGTCGGGCGGGTCTGACCCGGCCGTCCCCGTTCCGACCCCGATTCCCGTAGGAGGGCTCAATGGCCGAGTTCGTCGGCGCCGTCGACCAGGGCACCACCAGCAGCCGTTTCATGATCTTCGATCACGCCGGCAACGAGGTGGGCCGTCACCAGCTCGAGCACGAGCAGATCCTGCCGCAGCCCGGCTGGGTCGAGCACAACCCCGTCGAGATCATCGAGCGCACGAACGCCTGCCTGCAGTCGGCGCTCAACAGCACCGGCCTGTCCGCGTCCGACCTGGTCGCGTTGGGCGTCACCAACCAGCGCGAGACCACCGTCGTCTGGAACCGGCGGACCGGGCGGCCCTACTACAACGCGATCGTCTGGCAGGACACCCGTACCGACCGGATCGCGACCGCGCTGGAGCGCGAGGGCAAGGGCGACGTGATCCGGCGCAAGGCCGGCCTGCCGCCCGCGACCTACTTCTCCGGCGGGAAGATCCAGTGGATCCTGGACAACGTCGACGGCGTCCGCGAGGCCGCCGAGCGGGGTGACGCCGTCTTCGGCAACACCGACACCTGGGTCATCTGGAACCTCACCGGCGGGCCGCACGGCGGCCGGCACGTCACCGACGTCACCAACGCCAGCCGCACCATGCTGATGGACCTCGAGACCCTGGACTGGGACGACGAGCTGCTGAGCTTCTTCGGCATCCCGCGCCAGATGCTGCCCGAGATCAAGCCCTCGTCGTCGCCCGACGCGTTCGGCGCCACGCTGGCGACCGGCGCGCTCGGCGGCGAGGTCCGGATCACCGGCGACCTCGGCGACCAGCAGGCCGCGACCGTCGGCCAGGTGTGCTTCGCCCCCGGCGAGGCCAAGAACACCTACGGCACCGGCAACTTCATGCTGCTCAACACCGGTAACGAGCTGGTCCGCTCGGAGTCCGGGCTGCTGACGACGGTCTGCTACAAGTTCGGCGACGAGCCGGTCGTGTACGCCCTGGAGGGCTCGATCGCCGTCACCGGGTCGGCCGTGCAGTGGCTGCGCGACCAGCTCGGCATCATCTCCGGGGCCTCGCAGTCCGAGTCGCTGGCCCGGCAGGTCGAGGACAACGGCGGCGTCTACTTCGTGCCGGCGTTCTCCGGGCTGTTCGCGCCCTACTGGCGTTCCGACGCCCGCGGCGCGATCGTCGGCCTGTCCCGCTTCAACACCAACGCGCACCTGGCCCGGGCCACGCTGGAGGCGATCTGCTACCAGTCCCGCGACGTCAGCGAGGCGATGTCGAAGGACTCCGGGGTCGCGCTCGACGTGCTCAAGGTCGACGGCGGCGTCACGATGAACGAGCTGTGCATGCAGATCCAGGCCGACGTCCTGGGTGTGCCGGTGTCGCGGCCGGTCGTCTCCGAGACGACGGCACTCGGGGCGGCCTACGCGGCCGGGCTCGCCGTCGGCTTCTGGAAGTCGACCGACGAGCTGCGGGAGAACTGGAACGAGGCCCGTCGCTGGAACCCGCAGTGGGACGAGGCGAAGCGCGACGAGGGCTACGCGAAGTGGAAGAAGGCCGTCGAGCGCACACTCGACTGGGTCGACGTGCAGTGATCCACGGTGCCCGGTGCCGCCCGCTACACGACAGGGCGACACCGCGCACGCCTGCTCCCGGAACGGGTAGTCCCCGCCAGGACGGAACAACCGGAAGGTCTGATCATGAAATCACTGGCGCTCTCCCCGGACGCCCGTACCGCGGCGCTGCAGTCGATGGGCGACCGGGAACTGGACGTGCTCGTCGTCGGTGGCGGTGTCGTCGGCGCCGGTGCCGCGCTCGACGCCGCCACCCGCGGCCTGTCGGTCGGCCTGGTCGAGGCCCGTGACTTCGCCTCCGGCACCTCCAGCCGGTCCTCCAAGCTGATCCACGGCGGCCTGCGCTACCTGGAGATGCTGGACTTCCGGCTGGTCGCCGAAGCGCTCGCCGAGCGCGGCCTGCTGATCCAGCACCTGGCCCCGCACCTGGTCCGCCCGGTGCCGTTCCTCTACCCGCTGCAGCACCGCGGCTGGGAGCGGCTCTACGCCGGCGCCGGGGTCGCCCTCTACGACACGCTCGGCTTCCTGTCCGGGCGGAGCCGGGGCGTCCCGCGCCACCGGCACCTCACGCGGCGCGGCGCGCGGCGGGTCGTCCCGTCGCTGCGCAAGGACGCGCTCGTCGGCGCGCTGCAGTACTACGACGCGCAGGTCGACGACGCCCGGCACACCATGTTCATCGCGCGCACCGCCGCGGCCTACGGGGCGCACGTGGCGACCCGGGCCCGCGTCGTCGGGCTGCTCAAGGAGGCCGGCCGGGTCGTCGGGGCGACCGTGCAGGACCTGGAGTCCGGTGAGCGCATCGACGTGCGCGCCAAGCAGGTCATCAACGCCACCGGCGTGTGGACCGACGACACCCAGACCCTGGCCGGGGAGCGCGGGCTGTTCAAGGTGCGGGCGTCCAAGGGCATCCACCTGGTGGTGCCGCGGGACCGGATCCGCGGCTCGTCCGGGCTGATCCTGCGTACCGAGAAGTCGGTGCTGTTCGTCATCCCGTGGGGCCGGCACTGGATCATCGGGACCACCGACACCGACTGGGACCTGGACAAGGCCCACCCGGCGGCCAGCGCGGCGGACATCGACTACCTGCTCGAGCACGTCAACACGGTGCTGGAGCAGCCGCTGACCCACGACGACGTCGAGGGCGTCTACGCGGGTCTGCGCCCGCTGCTGTCCGGCGAGTCGGAGTCCACCTCGAAGCTGTCCCGCGAGCACGCGGTCGCGAAGCCGGTGCCCGGTCTCGTGGTCGTCGCGGGCGGGAAGTACACGACGTACCGGGTGATGGCCAAGGACGCGGTCGACGCCGCCGCGCACGGCCTCGACGGCCGGATCCCGCGGTCGTGCACCGAGGACGTCCCGCTGCTCGGTGCGGAGGGCTACCACGCGCTGACCAACGCGACCACGAAGCTCGCGGCCGAGTCCGGCCTGCACAAGGTGCGGATCGAGCACCTGCTCGGCCGTTACGGATCGCTGATCCAGGAGGTGCTCGACCTCGCCGCGGACGACCCGACGCTGACCGATCCGCTCGCCGGCGCGCCGGACTACCTGCGGGCCGAGGTCGTCTACGCCGCCTCGCACGAGGGGGCCCGGCACCTCGAGGACATCCTCGCCCGGCGCACCCGGATCTCGATCGAGACGTTCGACCGCGGTGTCGCCGTCGCCGAGGAGGCCGCGGCGCTGGTCGCCCCGGTCCTCGGGTGGAACGACGCGCAGGTCGCCCGCGAGGTCGACCACTACCGCAAGCGGGTGGAGGCCGAGCGGGAGAGCCAGCGGATGCCCGACGACGCCACCGCCGACGCCGCCCGGCTCGGCGCTCCGGACGTGGTTCCGGTCAGCGGCTGAGCCCGCTCGCGGAAGAACGCGAGATCCGCGGTCATCGAGGACCGGAGCTGTCCGCATGGGGTCCTAACGTCGTTCCTGTCGGACCGGGAGGAACCCGGTCGCGAGACCCGAGAGGCGGACCTCATGGACGCGAGCACCACCGAGCAGCAGAGGGCTACCGGCGAGCGCGCCGAGCTGATCGTCTCCCTGGAGCGGCACCGCGGCTTCCTGCTGCAGACCGCCGAGGGGCTGACCGAGGAGCAGGCGCGGACCGCGAGCACCGTCAGCGCGCTGACGGTCGCGTCGCTG
Source organism: Pseudonocardia parietis (assembly GCF_017876315.1). Lineage (GTDB taxonomy): Bacteria > Actinomycetota > Actinomycetes > Mycobacteriales > Pseudonocardiaceae > Pseudonocardia > Pseudonocardia parietis. Next base: position 6,376,634 of record NZ_JAGINU010000001.1, read on the forward strand.
CTCAAGCACGTCGCGGACACCGAGGAGCAGTGGTTCCGGTTCGCCGTCGAGGGGGCGCCGGCGTTCGGCACCGAGCACGAGGTCTACGGCGAGAACGTCGACTGGGACGCCATCGACGCCGAGGCCGCCACCAACGGCGGTGACGGGTCGGGCTCGGAGTGGGAGGACGACCGGTTCGTGCTGTCCGAGCACGAGACCCTGGAGTTCCTGCGGGCCCACATCGAGCAGGTCGCCGCGCGGACCGAGGAGGTCCTGCGCTCCGCGGACCTCGACACCACCCATCCGCTGCCGGTCGCGCCCTGGTTCGAGCCGGGCGTGAGCTGGTCGGTGCGGCGGGTGGCGATCCACATGCTGGCCGAGATCAGCCAGCACGCCGGGCACGCGGACATCATCCGCGAGGCCATCGACGGCGCCCGGACGATGGGCTGAGAGGGACACGACGATGAGCACCGCCGACTCCATGACCGACCTGCTGACCAGCGCCGCCGCCGGGCTCTCCGGCGAGCGCGCCACCATCCTCGAGACCCTCACGAAACACCGGATGCTGCTGCGCTACACCGTCGCCGAGCTGTCCGAGCAGGACGCCCGCCGCCGCCCGACCGCCAGCGCGCTGACCCTGGCGGGGATCCTCAAGCACGTCGAGGGTGTCGAGCGCGGCTGGGTGGACTTCGTGCTGACCGGCGTCGTGGCGGGCGCCGAGGACTGGGAGTCCCAGGCCGAGGCGGGCGACGAGCGCGACGACTTCGCCCTCGACGACGCCGACACCCTCGAGACCCTGCTCGCGCGCTATGCGGAGACCGCGACCCGCACCGACGAGCTCGTCCGCACCGTCGACCTCGACCTCTCCCATCCGTTGCCGCCGGCACCGTGGTTCCCGGAGAACGGGACCTGGAGCGCCCGGCAGGTGTTCGCGCACATCATCGGGGAGACCGCCCAGCACAGCGGGCACGCCGACATCGTCCGGGAGAGCATCGACGGCCACAAGTCGATGGGCTGAGCGCGGCTCCGGCCCGGACGGCCGGGGTTAGGGTCCGACCGTGAGTGATCTGGTCGACCTGGCAGCGATCGAGACGGCCGCGGAGCGGATCGCGGGTGGGGTGCTGCGCACCCCGACGGTCCCCTCCCCCGGACTCGGCTCGCTGCTCGGCGCCCCGGTGCTGCTGAAGCTGGAACAGCTGCAGCGCACCGGGTCGTTCAAGCCGCGCGGGGTACTGGCCAAGCTCGCCACGCTGTCCGAGGCCGAGCGCGCCGCCGGGCTGGTCGCCGTCTCCGGCGGGAACCACGGTCTCGCCGTCGCGGACGTGGCGGGGGCGGCCGGGGTGGCGGCGGTCGTCGTCATGCCGGAGAACGCACCGGCCCGCTCGGTCGCGGCGGCGCGGGCGGCCGGTGCCGACGTGCGGCTCACCCCGGACATCCCGGCCGCGTTCGCGCTGGCCGGCGAGCTGCAGGCGGCGGGGGCCACGCTGGTGCACCCGTTCGACGACCCGGTCGTGCTCGCCGCGCAGGGCACCGTCGGGCTGGAGCTGGCCCAGGACGCGGTGACCCTCGGCGAGCCACCGACCGACGTGCTCGTGTCGATCGGCGGTGGTGCGCTGCTGTCCGGCGTCGCGACCGCGGTCCGGGCGCTGCTGCCCGACACCCGGGTCTGGGGCGTGGAGATCGTCGGTGCCGAGGCCATGTCCGCGGCGCTCGCGGCCGGTGGGCCGGCCCCGGTGCCGATCACGTCGGCGATCACGACGCTGTCCGCGCCGTCGGCGTCGCAGCTGACCTACGACCACGTGCGCGCGCTCGTGCACGACGTGCTGGTCGTGCCGGACGCCGACGCGGTCCGGGGCTCGGTCGAGCTCGCCGAGTACGCCGGGATCTGGGCCGAGCCCGCCGCCGGCTGCCTGGTCGCCGGCGCCCGCCGGGTGCTCGAACGCCACCCCGACGCCCGCCTCGCGCTGGTGATCTGCGGCGCGAACGCCGACGTGGCCGACGTGGCCGGCGCCCGGTGATCACCGGCTGAGGAGCGCAGCGTGCGGTGGGCGTGCGCCACGCTCCACGACCGGTGATCACGGGGGATTGCCACGGCCGTCCGGGGTGTTGTAGCCGGTATGGAGCGGACCGGTGTGGTGGTGATCGGCGCGGGGCAGGCGGGCCTGTCCGCGGCTGCGGGTCTGCGCCGGAGCGGGTTGGAGCCCGGCCAGGACTTCGTCGTGCTCGACGCCGAGGACGGCCCGGGCGGCGCCTGGCGGCACCGCTGGCCCAGCCTGCTGATGCGCACCGTCAACGGCATCCACGACCTGGCCGGCGTCGACTCCGGCTTCACCGACGACGGGTCCGACGACCGGCCGGCCCGCGAGGCCGTCCCGGAGTACTTCGCACGGATCGAGCGGACGTGGGACCTGCAGGTCGTCCGCCCGGTGCGGGTGCGGGCGGTCCACGACGGCGGGGACCCGGCGGGCCCGCTCGACGTCCGGACCGACCGGGGTACCTGGCGGGCCGACGAGCTGATCAACGCCACCGGCACCTGGACCCGGCCGTTCGTGCCGTCCTACCCGGGCCTCGCGTCGTTCGCGGGATGGTCGCTGCACGCTCGTGACTACCCGGGGCCGCAGGCGATGGCCGGCCGGCGGGTGGTCGTGGTCGGCGGCGGGATCACCGCGGTGCAGCTGCTGCTCGAGATCGCGCCGCATGCGGACGCGACCACCTGGGTCACCCGTCGCGAGCCGCTCTGGCACGAGGGCCCGTTCGACGCCGAGCGGGGCCGGGCCGCGGTCGCGCTGGTCGAGGAACGGGTGCGGGCCGGGCTGCCGCCGCGCAGCGTCGTCGGCGTGACCGGGCTCGGGCTCACCCCGGCGGTGCGGGCGGGGCTGGCGAGCGGCGTGCTGGACCGCGGGCCGATGTTCTCCGCGATCACCCCCGACGGCGTGATGTGGGACGACGGCGCTCACGAACCGGCCGACGTCATCCTGTGGGCGACCGGCTGGCGGCCCGCGATCGGGCACCTCGCCCCGCTACGGCTGCGCGCACCCGGTGGCGGCATCGTGCTCGGCCCGCCGCAGGACACCACGGTCGTCGCCGACCCGCGGGTGCACCTGGTCGGCTACGGGCCGTCGGCCAGCACGATCGGCGCGGACCGGGCCGGGCGCGCCGCCGCCCGGGAGGTCCTCGGCCGGATGCCGGTCGCCGCCTGAACGGTCGGTCGCCGCCCGACCTCGCCGGTCAGCCGGGCTCCCGTCCGCCCGGCTTCTCGTCGTCCGGCGCGGCCGCCCGCTCGCGCCGCAGCAGCCGGTACTCCCGCAGCACCAGGACGATGATCGCGATGTCCAGCAGCGCGAGGACCGCCAGCAGCACCGACCCGGTGTGCCACGCATGGACGAGCTCGTAGACCACGAACAGCCCGAGCACCGCGACCGCCGGCGGGTAGGCGGGCAGCCACCTGCGTAGCAGCGCCCACACGAGCGCGAGCTTGAGCACCCCGTGCAACGCCAGGTAGACGACGACGAACGTCCGGTCGCCGCTCGCGAACTCGTCGACCGCCCGGACGAGGTGCCGCGCCGGGGGAGCGTCCGGCGGCCCCACCAGGTCGCGGGCCAGGACCAGGACCACCACCCGGTGCATCCAGTCACCGGAGACGAGCAGCAGCGCGATCGCGCCGAGCAGCTCCGCGGCGCCGTCGACACCCTTGACCAGCAGCGCGACGCGGAACAGGCGCTCGGTCCACCGGGCGTTCTCCGCCGCCGGGCCCGTCATGCGGCGAGCGTAACCGCGGCGCACGCACACCCCGCCCCTCGTCGTGCTCCGGTGCGAGCAGAGCGGGAGGGGTGCGCGTGCGGATCGGGTCAGCCGGTGCCGACCTCGGTGCCGTCCTGGGACCAGCGGGTGTGGAAGGCGCCGTCGGCGTCGGTGCGGCGGTAGGTGTGCGCTCCGAAGTAGTCGCGCAGCCCCTGGATGAGGTTGGCCGGGCCGCGCTCGCGGCGGTAGCCGTCGTAGTAGCTCAGGCTCGACGAGAACGCGGGGATGGCGACGCCGTTCTCGGTCGCGGTCAGCACGACCCGGCGCCACGCGTCCTGCGCGTCGGCGACGGCTCCGGTGAAGTACGGGACCATGAGCAGGTTGTCGAGGTCGGGGTGCTCGGCGTAGGCCTCGGTGATCCGGTTGAGGAACTGGGCGCGGATGATGCAGCCGCCGCGCCAGATCGTCGCCATCGCGCCGAGGTCGAGGTCCCAGCCGTTCGCGTTCGACGCGGCGCGCATCTGCGCGAAGCCCTGCGCGTAGGCGACCACCTTGGACGCGTACAGCGCCTGGCGCACGTCCTCCACCAGCCGGTCCACATCGGGCGACCGCTGCGGGGCCGGACCGGCCAGCGTGGCCGACGCCGCCCGGCGCTCGTCGCGCAGCGCTGACAGCGTCCGCGCGAAGACGGCCTCGGTGATGCCGGTCAGCGGGACGCCGAGGTCGAGCGCGTCGATCGCCGTCCAGCGCCCGGTGCCCTTCTGCTCGGCCTGGTCGACGATGACGTCGACGAGCGGCTGCTGCGTCTTCTCGTCGGTCTTGGCGAGCACGATGCCGGTGATCTCGATGAGGAAGGACTCGAGGTCGCCGGTGTTCCACTGCTCGAAGATCTTCCCGATCTCCGGCGCGGACAGGCCGCCGACGTGGCTGAGCAGGTCGTAGGCCTCGGCGATGAGCTGGATGTCGGCGTACTCGATGCCGTTGTGCACCATCTTCACGTAGTGCCCGGCACCCCCCGGCCCGACGTGCGTGCAGCAGGGCGTGCCGTCGACGTCCGCGGCGATCGCGGTGAGGATCTCCTCGACCTCGCCGTAGGCCTCGAGCGGCCCGCCGGGCATGATGCTCGGCCCGTTGAGCGCGCCCTCCTCGCCGCCGGAGACACCGATGCCCATGAACCGCAGGCCGCGATCGGCGCAGTAGGCGGCGCGCCGGTCGGTGTCCGGGAAGTGCGAGTTGCCGGCGTCGATGATGATGTCGCCGGAGTCGAGCAGCGGGGCCAGCTCGTCGATGACGGCGTCGACCGGCTTGCCGGCCTTCACCATGACGACGATCTTGCGCGGCGTCTCCAGCGCGTCGACGAACTCCTGCAGCGTCTCGGCGCCGGTGAAGGCGCCCTCGTGGCCGTGGTCCTGCATGAACTCGGTCGTCTTCGACGTGGTGCGGTTGTGCACCGCCACTCCGAAGCCGCGGCGGGCCATGTTGCGGGCGAGGTTCGCCCCCATCACCGCCAGCCCGGTGACACCGATCCGGCTCTTCTCCGCCATCGTGCTCCTCCGTACTCGCTTCACGTGCCCCGGCCGCTGCCGGCGCTCCCGCGCCCGCCCCGCGGCCGGGTGGGGCCGAGCCCCATCCTGCCGGTCCCCCGCGGCCCGCCCGTTGTCCCCTTGGTCACGGTCCGGCGGGCCTCGCTCGGCGACGGCGTCGCGAGCCGGGCTCAGCGTCGGAGGAAGTCCAGCAGGAGTTCGCTCGCCTTCTCCGGCGCCTCCTCGAGGATCCAGTGCCCGCTGCCCTCGACGCACTCGAACCGGAAGTCGTCGACGAACTCCGACGACCGCCGCATCTGTCCCTCGGTCAGCGCCATGTCGCCGTCGCTCCACACCCCCAGCACCGGGATCCGGATCGGCGGCACCTGCGGGACCTCGGTCGGCACGAACGTGGCCGGGTCCACGTTGGCCCGGTACCAGTTCAGCGACGCGGTCAGCGCGCCCGGCCGGGACAGGTCGGCGATCTGGCGGGCGGGAAGCGCGTGCCCCTCCGGGAACGACGCGTGCGCCCAGGCCCGCAGGAACTGCCAGTCGTGCGCGGGAAGTGCCTGCTCGGCCACGCCGGGGAACTGGAACCAGAGCATGTACCAGGACATCGCTTTCTGCCGGAACCCGGCGGAGGCGAAGGCGACCGGGTGCCCGACGGAGAACGCGGCGTAGCGGGTCACCCGGTCCGTACTCATCGCGAGCGCCCAGCCGAGCGCGGAGCCCCAGTCGTGCCCGGCGAGCGCGAACCGCTCCACGCCGAGCGCGTCGGCCAGCCCGAGGACGTCGCCACGCAGCGCGCCCATCCGATAGTGCTCGACCTCCTCGGGACGGTCGGAGTCGCCGAACCCGCGCAGGTCCGGTGCGATCACCCGGTACCCGGCCGCCGACAGCGCCTCGACCTGGTGGGTCCAGAGCGTCGCCCGGTCCGGCCAGCCGTGCAGCAACAGCACGGGGTCGCCGGGACCGCCGGTGTCGTGGACGGAGAGCGTGACCTCGGGCAGCGTCGTTCCGGGGACGGTGATCCGCTGCGGTGCGGGGAGAGCCATGGCCGCGACGGTATCGGGCTCCCGGCCGGTAGGACGCGCGTGCGCGCCGATGGTCCCGGCCGGTGGGCCCACCGTGCGCGGCCGGGCGACCCCGGTGGGCCCACCGTGCGCACCCGAACGGTCCCGCGCCGAGAATGGCCCGATGGCCCGCAGCGACGCGACACCGCCCCCGGGGCCCGGCCGTCCGGGACCAGGTGGATGCACGACGAGCGAGGGCGGCGCGGCACGGCCCCCGGCCACCCCGCATCGCAGCGGCCGGAGCGGGGTCGTCGGCACGATCGGCGCGGTGGGCGGGGTCGTCGGCGGTCTGATCGGGGGCGGTAGCGGGGTCCTGTTCGTGCCCGCCCTCGACCGGTTCACGGCGATGTCGCGGGCCCGGGTGCACGGGACGTCCACGATCGCCAACATCGGCGTCTGCGTCGCGGGGGCGGCGGGTTACGCCGCCGGCGGTGGCGCGCTGGACCTGCGGGTCGGGGCCGGGCTGATCGTCGGCGCGACGATCGGCGGCGTGATCGGCCCACGGCTGCTGGCCCGGGCGTCGGAGAACCTGCTGCGGGTACTGCTGATCGCGATCCTGGTGCTCACCGCGGCGAAGCTGGCCGTCGACGCGTTCGCGCCGGCGCTGCTCTCCGATGCCCTCGTGCCGGATCGGTTGATCGCCGACCCGTGGTTCCTGCACTCGGCGACGACCGTGGTCGGGCTGGTCATCGGCGCGTGGGCCGGGGCGATGGGGCTGGGCGGCGGGTTGCTGGCGGTGCCGGCGATGGTGCTGCTGTTCGGGACCGAGCTGCACGTCGCGGCGGGGACGTCGCTGCTGATGTTCATCCCGAACTCGATCGTCGGCACGGTCGTGCACCTGCGCCAGGGGACGGCGTCGTGGCGGTGGGGCCGGTTGCTCGCGATCACCGCCGCGCCCGGGACGCTCGCCGGCGTCGCGCTCGGGCTCTCGCTGGACGCGGTCGTGCTCGGACTGGTGTTCGCGACGTTCGCGGCGGTGATGGCGGTGCGGGAGACGGTCCAGCTCCTGCGACGGCGACGCCACAGCAGCAGCTGAAAACACGTGCGCCCGGGGCCTCGGGAGCGCTACTCTGTGGAGTGCGCTCAAGTGGAGAACCGACAGCCCTACAGGCACAGTTTAGCACGGATGGGAAGAGCGTGAACAGTCCCCTGCTCGAGAGGGAGACGGCGGCGGAGACCGGACGGATCCGCCGGTTGCACGCGATGCTCACCGCTGAACTCGAGGACGCCACGGCCCGGGCACAGGGCAGGCTCGGCGCGGCGACGGGCGAGGAGCTCAGCGCCCGCTGGGAGCGCGACGTCGCGGTGCACCGCTGGTCGGAGCGGGCGCACGCGCTGCGGGCCGCCCGCTCGGGGCTGTGCTTCGGCCGGCTCGACCACGCCCCCGGCGCCACGAGCTACATCGGCCGCATCGGGCTCACCGACCCGTCCGACGGCGAGAGCGCGCTGCTCGACTGGCGGGCACCCGGCGCCCGGCCGTTCTACTGCGCCACGCCGGTCACACCGCTCGGGGTGACCCGGCGACGGCATTTCCAGCTCGCCGGCACCGCACCCGACGAGCGGGTCGCCACCTTCCACGACGACGTCCTGGACCGGTCCGCGCTCTCCGGAACCGACGCCGGCGCCGCGTCCGACCCGGCGCTGTTCGCCGCGCTCACCGCACCGCGCGGGTCGACGATGCGCGACATCGTGACGACGATCCAGGCCGAGCAGGACGAGATCATCCGGCTCCCGCTCTCCGGAACCGTCGTGATCGAGGGCGGCCCGGGGACCGGCAAGACCGCGGTCGCGCTGCACCGCGTCGCCTACCTGCTCTACACCCACCGCGAGCGGCTGGCCCGCAGCGGCGTCCTGGTCGTCGGTCCGAGCGCCGGGTTCGTGCACTACGTCGGCGGTGTGCTCCCCGCACTCGGTGAGTCGGCGGTGGTGTTCACGACGCCCGGCCGGCTGGCCCACGGTGTCGTCGCGACCGCCCTCGACGCTCCCGGAGTGGCCCGGGCGAAGGGCGGTCTGGCGATGGTGGACGTGCTGCGCCGCGCCGTCGCCGACCGCCAGGAGCTCCCGCGCGAGACGATCGCGATCGAGCTCGAAGACGTCACGGTCGAGCTCGACCGGGCGACCGCCGAACAAGCGCGCCGCCGGGCCCGGGCCACCGGTCTCCCCCACAACGCCGCACGCGCGACGTTCCGCGACACCCTCGGCCGGCTGCTCGTCGACCAGGGACTCGAGCGGCTCGGCCACAGCCTGGAGGACCCGCCGGAGATCGCCGAGCTCCTCGCCGGTCTCGGTGACCTGCCGGAGATCGAACCGGCGGGCGCGGCCGAGGTGACGGCCGAGATGCGCCACGGGTTGCGCGACAACCTGCGCTCGGAGCCCGGCTTCCACGCGGCCGTCGAGCGGCTCTGGCCGGTCCTGACGCCCGAGCGGGCACTGGCCGAGCTGCTCGCGTCCCGGGAGCGGCTGGCCACGGCAGGTGCCGGCACCGATCTCTCCGGGCTCTACCGCGCCGAGGGATCCCGGTGGACGGTCGCGGACGCACCGCTGCTCGACGAGCTGGCCGAGCTGCTCGGTGCCCCGCCCGCAGGCCCCACCGCAGCGACCGGCGAACCCGACGGCCACTACGCCACGGACGTGCTGGCGATCCTGGACTCGGCCGACCGGGACCTGGCCGGGGAGGACCCCGACGAGGCCCGCCCGACCGACTTCGTCACCGCCGACGTGCTCGCCGCCCGGCACGTCGCCGGCCTCGCGGGGACGGTCGCCGAGCGCGCGGCCGCCGACCGGGACTGGCGCTACGGGCACCTCGTCGTCGACGAGGCGCAGGAGCTGTCCGCGATGGACTGGCACGTGCTGCTGCGCCGCTGCCCGTCCCGCTCGATCACCGCGGTGGGCGACCTCGCCCAGCGCAGCGCCCCCGCCGGTGCGGACAGCTGGGCCCAGGTGCTCGGCCCGCACCTCGCCGCCCGCTGGACGCACCGCACGCTGACGGTCAACTACCGGACACCGGCCGAGATCATGGCACCGGCCGCCGAGGTGCTGGCCACGTTCGCCCCCGGCCACCGCCCGCCGGAGTCGGTGCGCGAGACCGGCGAGCACCCGTGGGAGCGCACGGTGCCCGCGACCGAGCTCGCCGCCGAGGTGCGCGCGGCCGCCGAGGACGAGCGGGCGCGGGCGGACGGCGGGACGGTGGCCGTGATCGCCGCCGACCCCGGGGAGCTCACCGGGCTGCCGGTGCCGGTGCACAGCCCGGTGTCGGCGAAGGGCCTCGAGTTCGACGCCGTCGTGATCGTCGACCCGGATCGGATCCGGGCGAAGCAGCCCGCGGACCTCTACGTCTCGATGACCCGGGCCACGCAACGACTGGGAATGGTCCGGCCCGGCTAGAAGGCGGGCCAGGGGATCGCCGGGCCGTATCCCTCGGGCCCGGGGAAGCGCGGCTCGACGAGGAGGTGGTCGATGCGCGAGCGCAGCGCGGCCACCTCCCGCCGGGTGACGTGCTCGCCCAGCGTGTCGGCGGCGTCCCCGGCCAGACGCGCGCGCAGCTCCTTGAGCTGCGCGGTGTGCTCCTCGCCGATCTCGTCGCCGATCCAGCCCCACAACACGGTGCGCAGCTTCGGCTCGGTGTGCAGGGTGAGGCCGTGGTCGACGCCGTACACGTCGCCGTCGCCGGCCAGGATCACGTGCCCGCCCTTGCGGTCGGCGTTGTTGACGACGACGTCGAACAGCGCCATCGCCCGCAGCCGCGGGTGGTCGGCGTGCACCAGCACCACCGGGTCACCGGCGCCGTCGCGGGCCCGCAGGACCGGCAGCCAGCCGTCCGGGACGCCGCCGGGCTCGCACAGCTCCACGAGGGACTCGGCGGCCAGCGCGATGGTCTCCTCGTCGATGTCGCCCTCGAGGTCGTCCGCGGGAGTCGGCTCGGTCAGCGCGCTCTCGTCCCCGGAGGACACCCACGCCTGGACCATGCCCGGCCCGAACGGCGCCTCCTGGCGCAGGACCGTCGGCGGCACGACGTGCAGCCCGGAGATCTCCGAGATGAGGTACGCCCCGACCTCGCGGCCGGCGAGCGTGCCGTCCGGGAAGTCCCACAGCGGGCGCTCCCCGCGGACCGGCTTGTAGACGCAGCGCAGCTCGACGCCGTCGGAGGTGACGGTGCCGAACAGGGTGGCGTTCGAGGCGTCGACCAGGCGCCCGGTGATCTCCATGCGACCGCGGTCCAGGACGTCGAGGACGGCCGGGTCCCGCAGGCCGGGAACCCCGCTCACTCGGCCTCGGCCACGGGGTTGCGGTCGTGGTAGCCGTTGAGCCGCACGCAGACGTGGCCCTCCGGGTCCAGCGGCTCCGCGCACAGCGGGCACGGCGCGCGCCCCGCGGAGACGACCTTCCCGGCGCGGTCGGCGAACGCCTTCGCCGCCGTCGGCGACAGGAACACCCGCAGCGCGTCCGGCCCCTCCTCGGTGTCGTCGAGGACGACCGACTCGTCGATCTCCTCCTCGGTCACCGCCAGGAGCTCGACGACGATCGAGCTGGAGTCCGCGTCCCAGCCCAGGCCCATCGTGCCGACCCGGAACTCCTCCTCGAGCGGAACGTTGAGCGGGTCGTTGTCGGACGAGCCGGACTCGGCAGGCGTGCCCTCGGCCAGGTTCTCCTCGCCGAACCGCTTCGCCACCTCACCGAGCAGCGCGGTGATCCGTTCCGCCAGCACCGTGACCTGCTGTTTCTCCAGCAGCACACTGATCGTGCGGGCGCTCTCGATCGCCTGTAGGTAGAAGGCCCGATCGCCGGGCTCGCCGACGGTCCCGGCCACGAAGCGGTCCGGGCGGCGGAAGACGTGGATGACGCGTGCCATGACCGTTGCCAGGGTAGGCGACACGGAACCCCGGGGCATCCCCGCCATCCCCCACCGGCGCCGTCACCACCGGCGATGCGAGATGGATCACCTTGTTCAGGCGTTGGTGGGCCCGCCGACGACGGCGTCGGACGGCGCCTGCTCCTCCGACGGCGGCTTCGGGACGAGGCTCGCCACGTCCCCGGACTGCTCGTTCATCCGGGCCACGAACGGGCGCAGTTCGGTGTAGGCGACGACGCTGACCGAGCAGGTGTCGACGACGATCCGCTGGAAGTTGTCCAGGTGGCTGGCCAGCGCGTCGGCCAGCACCGCCTTGATGACGTCGCCGTGGCTGCAGGCCAGCAGGATCGCGTCGTCGCCGTGCTCGGCACGCACCCGGGCGACCTGGCGGCGGACGGCCGCGACCGAACGGGCCTGCATCCCGGCCAGGGCCTCGCCGTCCGGGAAGGTCGCGGCCGACGGGTGCGCCTGCACGACCTTCCAGAGGTCCTCGGTGACCAGCTCGCTGATCTTCCGGCCGGTCCAGGAGCCGTAGTCGACCTCGGCCAGGTCGTCCTCGACGACCGGGTCCAGCCCGCGCGCGGCGGCGAGCGGCGCGACGGTCTGGCGGCACCGGATCATCGGCGAGGTGATGATCGAGGCGATCGGAAGGTCGGCGAGCCGGTCGACCACCGTCGCCGCCTGCTCCCGGCCGCGGGCGTCGAGCTCGACGCCGGGGGAACGTCCGGCCAGGACACCCGCGGTGTTCGCCGTCGAGCGTCCGTGCCGCAACAGGATCAAGGTCGCCACACGCGCAGAGGCTACGTGACGGGCCGGACCGGGCGTCACGTCGCGGAGATCGCCCCGATCGACAGTGCCGCCAGCAGGGCGACGCCCAGCGCGATCCGGTACGCCACGAACACGTAGACGGTGTTGTTCTGCACGAACTTCAGCAGCCAGGCGATCGCCGCGTACCCGACCACGAACGCGACCACCACGGCGACCAGCATCTGGATGCCCGACGGCCCGTCCCCGGCGAAGACGTCCGGCAGCGTGAACAGGCCGGCCCCGAACACCGACGGGATCGCCAGCAGGAACGAGTACCGCACGATCGCCGGGCGGTTCAGCCCGAGCGCCAGCCCGGCGGTGATCGTCCCGCCCGAGCGGGACACCCCCGGGATCAGCGCCATGGCCTGCGCGAAGCCGAGCAGCACGCCGTCCCGCACGGTGATCCGCTCGATCGGCTTGGTCTGCCTGCCGAACCGTTCCGCCAGGCCGAGCAGCACACCGAACACGATCAGCGTCGTCGCGACCAGCCACAGGTTCCGGGCCACCGTCTCGATCTGGGTCTTGAACAGCACCCCCAGGACGGCGATCGGGATCGATCCGATGATCACCAGCCAGGCCAGCCGGTAGTCGTCGGTGCGCCGGACCTGGGCATCGCGGAACCCGCGCACCCACGTCGTGAACAGGCGCCAGATGTCCTTGGCGAAGTAGACGATCACCGCGGCCTCGGTCCCGAGCTGGGCGACCGCGGTGAAGGCCGCCCCCGGATCGCGGTCGAAGAACAGCTCGGAGGCGATACGCAGGTGCCCCGACGAGGAGACGGGCAGGAACTCGGTCAACCCCTGGATGACGCCGAGGACGATCACCTCGAGCCAGCTCACGGGCGGCTCCTGACGGGTGCTCCGGCGGGCCGGGGTGGCTGAGCGATCACGGGCCGTCACCGTACCCCCGGAGATCCGGGTCACAGCGCGCGCCCTCGATCGTCCCGGCGCCCGCGCGCCTAGGCTCTGCAGACGTGCAGCGGAGACCGGTGGGGGCCAGCGGCCTGGAGGTGTCCCGGGTCGGTTTGGGCACGATGACCTGGGGTGAGGACACTCCCCCTGCCGAGGCGGCCGAGCAGCTGCGGGCGTTCGTCGACGCCGGCGGAACGCTGGTCGAGACGGCCGACGACTACGGTGCCGGCGCGGCCCAGCAGGTGCTGGGCGGCCTGCTGCGCCGGACCGTCGCCCGGGACGACCTCGTGATCGCCGGGCGGGGCACCGCCACCCGCGTCCCCGACGAGCGGGCCTCCCGTTCCGCGCTGCTGCGCTCGCTCGACACGACGTTGCACCGTCTCGGCGTCGACCACCTGGACCTGTGGCAGTTCCCCGGCTGGGACCCCCGGGTGCCGCTGGACGAGATGCTCTCCGCGGTGCAGATCGCCGTCTACTCAGGGCGGGTCCGCTACGCCGGGCTGGTCGCCCCGCGGGGCTGGCAGCTCGCCACGATCGCCGCCGGCGCCGCGGCCGGCCCGGACCCCGCGGTGTGCAGGCCGGTGTCGGCCCAGGTGGAGTACTCGCTGCTGGCCCGCGAGCCGGAGGCCGAGCTCCTGCCGGCGGCGCGCCACCACGGCCTGGGAATCCTGGCGTGGGCCCCGCTCGGGCGCGGCGTGCTGACCGGCAAGTACACCGACGGCACCCCGGCCGACTCCCGCGGGGCGAGCGCGCTGCTGGCGTCCTACGTCGAGGCGCGTCGCGGCGAGCACTCGGCACGGATCGTGCACTCGGTGCTGACCGCCGCCGACGGGCTCGGCACCTCACCGCTGGTCGTGGCGCTGACCTGGGTGCGGGACCGGCGGGGGGTGGCCAGCGCGGTCGTCGGGGCGCGGGACGCGGCGCAGCTGCGGGCGTCGCTGGCCGCGGAGGACGTGACCCTGCCTGCCGAGATCCGCACCGCCCTCGACGACGTCAGCGACCCGGTCTGACCGCTTCGTCCTGGCCGGGTGTCGGGACGGCGACCTATGGTGGTTCACGTCGGCGGCACCGGTCGTTCACCCGGTGAGCCCCGCCGGACGCGACACCGTGGCAGCACGAGCGGGAGGCACGGATGGTAGAGAGCGGACCTGAGGAGACCGGGACCGACGGGAATCGGTTCGCCGGGACTCGGGACGGGGAGGCCTGGACCGACGACCGGTACGAGTACCGCCCCGTCCACATCCACGGCGACGTCTCCCGGCTCACGGCATCGGTCCGCCTGGCCGTCCAGGCCGAGTTCTCCGGCTGGGAGCTGTCGCGCCTGCGGCTCTACCCCGGCGGGGTGCGCAAGGTCGTGCTGCGCCGGCGGTTGTCGCATCAGCAGGGGCTGCTCCCCGAGCCGACCTTCTGACCTCGGCCCCGCGCCACCCCCGCGACATGCACATTTCCGCCCCGCCAGGGGCCAATTTGCGTTGATCACCGCGCTCTGGGCCGGGCTGATCACCGCGCTCTCGGCCGGGGTGCGCCCGAGCAGACCGGGTCGGCCTCGGCGCCGGCGGCCGGTGATCACGGATCCGGAACCGAGACGGACGCTGGATGTCCAGATCTGTTCCGGATCCGTGATCACCGGGTCGGGCGGGCTCAGCCGCCGTACGGCACCGTGATGATCTCGAGCCAGTGGCCGGACGGGTCGGCGAAGTAGATCCCCCGGCCGCCGTCGTTGGTGTTGATCTCGCCGGCCCGGTTCGCGCCCGGATCGGCCCAGTACTGCTGCCCGCGAGTGGTCAGCCTGTCGAACGTGGCGTCGAACTCGGCGTCGGTGACCAGGAACGCGTAGTGCTGGGGCGTGATCTCGGCACCCTCATCGGCGTCGATGTAGTCGAGACTCACGCCGTTGCCCGTCTCGACGACCTCGAAGGGGCCGAACGGCTTCGGTTGCGGGAGACCCAGGATCTCGGTCAGGTAGAGGGCCCCGGCCCGCTTGTCCCGGGAGTGGACGATGGTGTGGTTCAGGTCAGCCATACGCCCAAGGGTGCGACCTCGACCACGGTTCAGGTCAAGCGCATATCTCAGTGGTCCTGCCAGCCGACCTCCGGCGGCCGTCCCGCCCCGCGCGGGCTCGGGACGCCGCGGAACCCGTACGGCGCAGGCTCCCGGCCCGGCTGCACGAACCAGCACTCCCCCGGCTCGCCGCGCTCGAGGATGCCCTCGATACCGGCCGCCACGTCGTCCGCGGTGAGCATCGGGAAGTCCCCGAACTGCTCGCGCACGCCCGCGATCAGCGGGGTGTCGGCGAACCCCGGGCACACCGCGTTCACCCGGATCCCCTCGGCGGCCAGGGTCGTCGCGGCGGACCGCACGTACCCGACGACGGCGTGCTTGGTCGCCGTGTAGAGGGCGCCCCTGGGCATCGCGACCAGCCCGGCCAGCGACGCCGTCGCGACCACATGCCCGCCGCCCGCGCGGCGCAGCGCCGGGACCGCGGCCGTCAGTCCGAACACGACGTGGTCGAAGTTGACGCCGACGATCCGCCGGTAGGCCTCCAGGTCGAGATCCTCGATCCCGGACTGACCCGCCGTCACACCCGCGTTGAGCAGCACGACGTCGAGGCGGCCGTACCGCTCCTCGGCCGCGGCGACCGACGCCGTCAGCGCCGCCGGGTCGGTGACGTCCGCCGGGAACGCCGAGCCGCCCACCTTGTCGGCGACCGCGGCCGCACCGTCGGCGTCCCGGTCCACCACGACGACCTGTGCACCTGCCGCTGCCAGCCGGTCCACCGCCGCCGCGCCGATTCCGGACGCACCACCGGTGACCAGGGCGACCTTGCCCGCGAGATCCATGCCGGACACCCTGCCACCCGCGACCACGGGCCGTCACGGGCCGGGCCGTCACACCCGGAGGGACGGCATGTGCCCGCTCACGCTGTTCGCAGGCTCTGCCCGCTGTTCCTGCTCACGCTGTTCGCAGGCTCTGCCCGATGTTCCCGCTCACGCTGTTCGCAGGAAGCGGTCGAGCACCCGGGTCCCGAACCGCAGCGCGTCCACCGGGACGCGCTCGTCGATCCCGTGGAACAGCGACGCGAAGTCCAGCTCCGGGGGCAGCCGCAGCGGCGCGAAGCCGTAGCAGTTCATGCCCAGCTTCGCGAAGGACTTCGCGTCCGTCCCGCCCGACAGCATGTACGGGACGATCTCCGCGGTCGGGTCCTCGGTACGCAGGGCAGCCTGCATCGCCTCGGTGAGTGCACCCTCGAACGGGGTCTCCACCGGCGGCAGGTCGCTGACCCACTCCCGCTCCACGTCCGGGCCGAGCAGCTCGTCGACCTCGCGCAGGAACGCCTCCTCCCGTCCCGGCAGCACCCGGCAGTCGACGACCGCCTCCGCCGTCGACGGGATGACGTTGGCCTTGTACCCGGCGTTCAGCATCGTCGGGTTCGCGGTGTCCCGGACCGTCGCCCCGATGATCCGTGAGATCGGGCCGAGCTTCGCCAGCGCGCCCTCGAGGTCGTCCTCCGGGTACTCGACGCCGGTCAGCTCGGTCATCCGCTCCAGGAACGCCCGGACGGTGTCCGTGATGACCAGCGGGAACGTGTGGTTCCCCAGCCGGGCGACGGCCTCGGCGAGGATGGTGACGGCGTTGTCGTCGTGCAGGAACGAGCCGTGTCCGGGCTTGCCCTTGGCGCGCAGCCGCATCCAGGCGATGCCCTTCTCGGCGGACTCGATCAGGTAGGCGCGCTGGTCCTCGCCGAGGGTCAGCGAGAACCCGCCGACCTCCCCGACCGCCTCGGTGCAGCCCTCGAACAGGTCCGGCCGGTGCTCCACCAGCCACTGCGCGCCCCACTTGCCGCCGGCCTCCTCGTCGGCGACGAAGGCCCAGACGATGTCGCGCGGCGGGACGACGCCGTCGCGCTTGAAGCGGCGGGCGACCGCCAGCATCATCGCGTCCATGTCCTTCATGTCGACGGCGCCGCGGCCCCACACGTAGCCGTCCTGCACGGCGCCGGAGAACGGGTGCACCGACCACTCGCCCGGGTCGGCCGGGACGACGTCGAGGTGCCCGTGCATCAGCAGCGCGCCCCGCGACGGGTCGGCGCCCTTCAGCCGGGCGATCACGTTCATCCGCTTCGGCATCCCGGACTCGACGAGCTCGACCTCGTAGCCGACCTCGCGCAGCTTCGCCGCCACGTAGTCCGCGGCCTCCGCCTCCCCGGCCAGCGTCTCCGGGTCCGCGGTGTTCGTCGTGTCGATCCGGATCAGCTCCGAACACAGCTGGACGACCTCGGCCTCGGCGCCGGCCGCCTCGCCGGTGGCCGTCGCGTCGCTGGTGGGAATGTCGCTCGCGTCGCCGGTCATGCCCGTCTTCCTACCACCGGACGCCCGTGCCGACCTGCGGTGACCCGCCGTGGCGACCCGGCCGTGGACCGGCCCGAACGCTCGGCTATGCTTCTCCCAGACGCGATCGGGAGATCGCGGCGTCCGAGTGGCGGAATGGCAGACGCGCTAGCTTGAGGTGCTAGTCCCCGTGCTAGGGGGTGGGGGTTCAAGTCCCCCCTCGGACACATCCACTATCTACACGGGGTCTCGCCGTGAGGTAGACGGCTCTTTCGGCTGGCTCGTAGCGAACGGCCAGATCTAGGGCCTTGTAGAGTCGTGCCAGGCTGGCGGGCTTGCCGTCGGCCAGCGTCGCGCCGATGTCGCCGAGTGAGTCGATCATCGCGTACACCTCGGCCCGGTCGAGGACACCGCCGGACGCGCCACGCTCGATCTCGGCCTGTGCGGCAGCGCGGTCCGCCTGTGCCTGGTTGACGGCCTCGACAAGGGCCAACGGGTCGATCCCGGCTTCGATCGCCTCGCGGTGGCGCCGCAACCGCTGCTCGGCGTCCGCGCGACGGGCCTTCGCCACCTCTGCGCCACCGGCCGACGTGGTGGCCCGCTGGTCCCCAACCAAGGTCGACACAGTCTCGTCCACGTTGTGCGGGGCGAACAGGTGACCGATCCATTCGTTGATCACTTGCGTGACGTGGTCCTCACGCAGGTTGACCGTGCGCGGATGGTCGGCCACAGCCGCAGATCCTGGAGCCATCGTTCTCGTGGCACAGCGGTAGTAGGCGCCCTTGCGGATCGTCGCACCCTGCATCCGCCGCGAGCACACCCCGCACCGCACCAGCCCGCGCAACACGTATGTCCTCGCAGTCGACCGCCCACCTCGCTCGACGGTGCGTGCAGTCGCCCCCTCTCTGTCAAGCTGATCATGGGCAGATGATCTACTCGAAACTGTTGGTTTGAGGGCGTGTGAAGGAGATCGTGTCCCTCGTGACTGAACGACCTGAGGGAGAGCCGGACCCGGAGGTGCGGGCGTACCGGCCGCCGCAGCGCTATAGCGCGGCGTACAAGCAGCGGGTCTTGGCCGAGTACGAGCAGCTCGACAAGGAGGGCAAGGGTGCTCTGCTGCGCCGGGAGGGTCTGTACACCCAGTTGATCTCGGTGTGGCGCAAGCAGCGTGACACGGGCGCGGCGGAGGCGTTGCAGCGTCCGGTCGGGCGGCCGAAGGCCGACCCGCGCGATCGGGAGCTCGCGCGGCTGCGGGCTGAGAAGGACAAGCTCGAGACGGACCTAGCCACGGCTCGGTCGGTGATCGAGGTGCAGGGAAAGCTCTCCGCGCTGCTGGATCAGCTCGCCACCAGCAGCCCCGAGCGGGACGGCGGCGAGCCGCGGTGACCACCCTTCCCGACGCTGAGCCCTCGACCGACACCGAGCCCGGTGCCACGGGCGAAGACGCCGGTGTGCACGTGTTCGCCCGGGCGCAGCGGGCGGCGTGTGAGCAGCTGAGCGAGCTGATCGGGCGCGCGGGGGCCTGCCGGGCGACGGGGGTGCCGCGGTCGAGCTACTACCACCAGCACCGGATCAGCCCGGCCGGCCCCGCCGCGGCCGGCGCCCAAGCCGCACCGCGAGCGGATTCAGCCGCGGGCGCTCTCGCCGGAGGAACGAGTACGGGTGCGCGAGCTGCTCAACAGCGAGGCCTACGTCGACGAGGCGCCGGCCACGGTGTATGCGAAGCTGCTCGACGACGGCGAGTACTACTGCTCGATCTCGACGATGTATCGCATCCTTCGTGAGCACGGCGAGGTCCGCGAGCGTCGCCGCCAGGCCACCCACCCGCCCCGGGTGAAACCCGAGCTCGTGGCCACCGGCCCGAACCGGGTCTGGACGTGGGACATCACGAAACTGGCTGGTCCGGCCCGGGGTGTCTGGTTCTGCCTGTACGTGCTCATCGACATCTACAGCCGCTACACCCCCGGTTGGATGGTCGCGGCCACCGAGGACGCCGACCTGGCGCACCGGTTCTTGGACGCCACGATCGGTAACCACGACATCGACCCGGACACGTTGACCGTGCACGCCGATCGCGGCGGCCCGATGAAGAGCAAGAGCGTCGCCGAACTGCTGTCGGACCTGCAGGTCAGCCGGTCGCACTCGCGGCCGAAGACCTCCAACGACAACCCCTACAGCGAGTCCCAGTTCAAGACGCTGAAGTACCGGCCGGCCTTCCCCGAGCGGTTCGACTCGATCGAGCACGCGCGCGAATTCTGCGGCGAGTTCTTCACCTGGTACAACCATGATCATCGCCACTCCGGCGTCGGGCTGCACACCCCGGCATCGGTCCACTTCGGAACCGCGCCGCAGATCCGCCGCCACCGCGGCACGGTCCTCGCCGACGCCCACGCCGCGCACCCGGAGCGGTTCGTCCACGGCACCCCGCAGCCCCCGAAGCTGCCCGGCACGGTCTGGATCAACCCACCCACCGAGAAGGAGGCGACGCCCGGCCCGACCAACTAATCCAGCGAAGAACTTGCCCAAACGATCTTGACAGGTACCGGTCGGCGGACTGCTGTCCTGCGGTGGGCTCATCACCCTCGCAGTAGCGAGCGCAGCCCAGCAGCTCGGGCTGATCACTCAGTCAATGCAGGTCGTGTTCGTGGCAACCGCGATCATCACGACCATGGCCACTGGCCCGCTGCTGAACCGCTTTCTCGGCCATCCATCGGCGGACTGAGCCTGGGTCCTACCGGGCTGGAGCCAGATCGGTGTCGAGGCCAGCGACCCGTCCCGCCGGTAAGTCCGCAACGCGAAGAAGCGATCTCCATGTGGGTCGTCGCGGAACTGAACGCTCATCGACCCAGTATCCGACTACAGGATTGATCGGCGCCATAGCCGTCGCCATAGGCCGTGTCGTCCTGGAATCAACTACGCCGTGCCACCAGCGGCCGGTGCGCGGCGGCGCGGGCTCTCGGCAAGGGCGGTGAGCAGCTCGTCGATGGCTGTCAGGCTGTGTGCGCTGACGATGGCGTCACAGTGTGGCCAGGCCGCGGCCATGCCGCCGACCAGTGGTCGGTAGCCGGTGTGTCGGGTGCGTGGGTTGGCCCACACGATGCGGTGCGCCAGCCGGGACAGCCGGGCCATCTGCCGGCCCAGGTGCTCCGGGTCGCCGGTCTCCCAGCCGTCCGAGACGATCAGGACGACGGCGCCGCGGGCCATCCCGCGCGCGCCGTGGTCGTCGAGGAAGCGGGCCAGCGCTGCGCCGATCCGGGTGCCGCCGGACCAGTCCGGCGGTAGCGCTGCCGCCCGGTCCAGCGCGGCCGGTGCGTCGCGGGCCAGCGCGCGGGTCAGTCGGGTGAGCCGGGTCGCGAACGTGAAGACCTCCGCGCCGGACCCGGCACGGGCGCACCAGAGAAGTTGGAGGAGCGCGCGGGCCCACGGCTCCATCGACCCGGAGATGTCGCAGAGCACCACGAGCCGCCGCGGCCGGGCGCGCCTGCGGCGCCGGACGATGGCGACCGGGTCGCCGCCGGTGCGCCGGGCTGCCCGCAGGCTCGCCCGCAGGTCCACCCTGTTACCGTTCGGGGCGCGCCGGGTACGGCGGGTCCGCCGGGGCGGCGTGGTCAGCCGGAACCGGCGCATCGCATCGGTGAGCGCGCGCAGCTCGACGCGGGTGAGCTCGTCGAAGGCCCGCCCGCCCAGGCGGTCCACTGCCGACGCGACGGTGGCCGTCGGTGTCTCCGGCGGCTCGGCGTCCGGTCCGTCCGGGGGCCGCGGCGCGGCCAGAGGCGAGCCTCCGGCCGCCTCGCCGGACCGGTCGTTCGCTGGCGGGCGCCCCGACTCGGACGGTCCGGTGGCCGCGATGTCCGGCGCGGTGGGGTCGCCACGGGGGCCGGACGGGTCGGCCAGACCGCCGAACACGGTATCGAGAACCCGGTCGAGCATAGGGATCTGCGCCGGGTCGGACACCAGGGTGGCCAGCGCGCAGTGCCGGAGCCGGGCCGTCGTTCGCGGGTCGACCGCGACGACCGCGTGGGCGAACCGCTCCGTGCGCTCCGGCCCGACCGGCAGCCCGGCCTCGTGGCAGGCCGCCCCGAACCGGGCCAGCAGCTCCGGCAGGTCGGCCGCCGGCTCAGCCACCGCCGACCATCTCGGCCAGTCCCACCGTCCGGGCCGTCGTGAGGTCCTCGTCGTACTTGAGGACCGTGCCCAGCGTCCGTTCCGCGGCGGCGACGTCTAGGTCGACGACACCGAGCACGTGCAGTGCCGTCGTCCAGCTGATCGCCTCCGCGACGCCGGGCGCCTTGAGTAGGTCCAGCCCACGCAGCCGGGACACGGCCCCGGCGACCCGCTCGGCCAGCCAGCCCGCCGACTCCGGCACCCGGCGCCGGACGATCTCGGCGACCCGGTCCGGGCCGGGGTAGCTGATCCAATGGTAGAGGCAGCGCCGCTTGAGCGCGTCGTGCAGGTCGCGGGTCCGGTTCGAGGTCAGGACGGTCACCGGGGGTATCCGCGCCCGACGGGTGCCCAGCTCCGGGATCGTCACCGTGGACTCGGCGAGCATCTCGAACAGGAATGCCTCGAACTCGTCGTCCGCGCGGTCGATCTCGTCGATCAGCAGCACCGCCGGTCGCGGCCCGGGGTGGTCGATCGCGGCCAGCAATGGGCGGGCCAGTAGGTGGTCGGGGGTGAACAGGTCGTCGTCGCGCAGGTCGTCGCCGCGGGACTCGGCCAGCCGGATCGAGAGCAGCTGGCGTGGGTAGTTCCACTCGTAGAGCGCCTCCGAGGCGGTGATGCCCTCGTAGCACTGCAACCGCAGCAGCGGGGTGTCCAGCAGTTCGGCAAGCGCCGTGGCGGCCCGGGTCTTGCCGACGCCCGGCTCGCCCTCGAGCAGCAGCGGCTGGCCCATCCGGACGGCCAGGAACATTGCCGTGGCTAGCGCGTCGTCGGTCAGGTAGCCGACGCCAGCCATGGCCTCGCGCAGCCCGTCGACATCGGTGGCGGGCAGGTCGGCGCCGTCCCCAGCCCCGGCGGTCGGCCGGCTCACCCCGTATACCTGCCCGGCTCGTCGAGGAACGCCTGCCGGCACCCGGATCCGCAGAACCAGTGCGTCGTGCCTGCGTGCTGTGCGGACAGGCTGGAGGGCACGGTCGCGACCGACATCCCGCACACCGGGTCGGTCGCCACGCTGCCGTCCGGATCGATGGTGTCGCGCTGGTCGGTGTCGGGCTCCGAACCGGTGGGCGTGGCCGGCTCCGGCACCACGGACCCGGGGGACGCGGGACGCGCGCCGACCCGTGCGGCGATCATCTCCGCGAACACCGACAGCGCGATCTCCGATGGCGAGCGGGAGCCGATGTCCAGCCCCGCAGGACTCGACACCCGCGCCACCTGCTCGTCCGGCACGCCCAGCGCGGCGAGCTCGTCCCGTACACCTGCCGCCCGCCGACGGCTGGCCACCAGCGCGACGTAGGGCACCTCGGCGGTCAGCGCGGCACGCAGCGCGGGAGCCTCGTCCCGGCCGTGCGAGGCCACGACCACCGCAGCGGTGTCCGGAGCGATCGTCTCGGTGGGGGACTGTCCGTTCTGGACGTCGTAGTCCAGGGCGGCACCGATCCGCACCAGCGCGCGGGCGACCGGTGCCTCGCCGAACACCGCGACCAGTGTGGGCGGGACCATCGCCTCCAGGAAAATCTCCAGCGTCCCGCCGGACAGGCACGGGTTGCCCACGGTCCGCAGGCCCTCCACCTTCTCGGCGCCCTCGTCGGCGTCCGGGGTGATCCGGAGCAGGCCCGACTCGCCGGCCCGCAGCAGGCGCAGGCTCTCCAGCCGGACGGTCGACTCTGCGCACGACCCGCCGACGAAGCCGTCGATCGTGCCGTCCTGGAGCACGAGAGCGCAGTCGCCGGGTTTGGCGCTGGTCGGCCGCTCGGCCCGGACGACGGTGGCGAGCACGAACGGCGTGCGGCCGGCGCGCAGGTCGCCGACGCGGGTGATCAGGGTGGCGTCCACGCCGATCACCGGATGGCCAGGTCGGGGCGGATCGGCCGCCCCTGGACGGCGCGCCAGACGTGTGCCGGCGTGAGCGGCATGTCCGCGTGTCGGACGCCGATCGCGTCCAGCACGGCGTTGACGACGGCGGCGGGGGAACCGACCGTGGCCGACTCCCCGACGCCCTTGGCCCCGATCGGATGATGCGGAGAGGGTGTCACGGTTTCTCCAAGTTCCCAGGCCGGGCAGTCCATCGACGTCGGCAGCAGGTAGTCCATGAACGACGCTCCGAGGTGGTTGCCGTCCTCGTCGAAGGCGACCAGCTCCATCAAGGCCATCCCGATCCCGTCGGCGAGCCCCCCGTGCACCTGGCCCTCGACGATCATCGGGTTGATCCGGACGCCGCAGTCGTCGACGGCGACGAACCGGCGGACCTCGACCTGCCCGGTACCCGGGTCGACGTCGACGACACAGATGTAGGCCCCGCAGGGGTAGGTCAGGTTGGGCGGGTTGTACACGTGCGAGGCGTCCAGATGACCCTCGACGCCCTCGGGCAGCTCGAGGTCGGAGTGCGCGGCCGCGGCGATCTCGCGGATCGACGCGCCGGCCGCCGGGTCGCCGCGCACCTGCCAGCGGCCCGCGGTCCACTCGAGGTCGTCCGGATCCACCTCGAGCATCGCCCCGGCGACCAGCCGGGCCCGCTCGCGGACCTTCCGCGAGGCGAGCACCGCCGCGGCCCCGGACACCGGGGTCGACCGGGATCCGTAGGTACCCAGGCCGAACGGGGTCCGATCGGTATCGCCCTGGACGACCTCGACCTCGTCCGGCGTGAGCCCGAGCTCCTCGGCAACCATCTGCGCGAACGTGGTCTCGTGGCCCTGCCCCTGACTCATGCACGAGACCGCGAGCACGGCCCCACCGCTCGGGTGCACCCGCAGCTCGGCGCCGTCGGCCATGCCGAGGCCCATGATGTCCATCAGGCGCCGGGGACCGGCGCCGACCGCCTCGGTGAAGAAGCTCAGACCCACGCCCACCAGACGCCCGCGACCGGTCCGGGTGTACTCCTCCCGCGCCCGCGCCTGTTCGGCACGTAGTTGCTGGTACCCGGCCATCTCCAGGGCGACCCGCAGGGTCTGCGGGTAGTTGCCGGAGTCGTACTCCCAGCCGGTGGGGGTGGGGTGCGGGAACTGTTCGGGACGCAGCAGGTTCGCCATCCGCAGCTCGGCCGGGTCCAGACCCAGGTCGTGGGCCAGCACGTCGACCATGCGCTCGACGAGATACGACGCTTCGGTGATCCGGAACGAGCAGGCGTAGGCGACCCCACCGGGCGCCTTGTTCGTGTAGACACCGGTGACCCGGCAGTGCGCGGCCTGCAGGTCGTAGGAGCCGGTGAACACGCCGAAGAAGCCGGCCGGGAACTTGGCGGGCTGGGACGTGCCGTTGAAGGCCCCGTGGTCGGCGAGGACCCGGACCCGCAGGCCCACGATCCGGCCGTCCCGGGTGGCAGCGATCTCGCCGTGCATGTGGAAGTCCCGGGCGAACGACGTCGCCATCAGGTTCTCGGACCGGTCCTCGACCCACTTCACCGGCAGGCCGGTGACCATCGACCCGACGATCGCGCACAAGTAGCCGGGGTAGATCCCGACCTTGTTCCCGAAGCCGCCGCCGATGTCCGGGGCCACCACCCGCACCCGGTGCTCGGGGATGCCGGTCAGCCGGGAGTAGAGCACCCGGTGGGTGTGCGGGGCCTGGGTGGTGGCGTGCACGGTCAGCCGGCCGCTGACGGGGTCGACGTCGGCGAGGATTCCGCAGGTCTCCAGCGGAGCCGGGTGCACGCGCGGGTAGACCAGGTCGCACGCGGACACGTGGTCGGCCGCCGCGAACACCGCCTCAGTGGCGTCCGGATCGCCGCTCTCCCAGTCGAACACGTGGTTGTCCGTGCGGCCCTCGATCTCGTCCCGGACCAGGGGCGCGTCCGGGTCGAGGGCGCTGCGGGCGTCGACCACGGGCGTCAGCGGCTCGTAGTCCACATCGATCAGGGCCAGCGCGTCCCGGGCGGAGTAGTGGTCCTCCGCGACGACGAAGGCGATCTCCTGTCCCTGGTAGCGGACCTTGTCCGTGGCCAGGACCGCGGCCACGTCGTGGGACGCCGTGGCCATCCACGCCATCCCGCGCGCCTCCAGGTCGGCGCCGGTCAGCACGGCGTGCACCTTGGGGTGTGACAGCGCGGCGCTGGTGTCCACCTCGAGGATCCGGGCGTGCGCGTACGGGCTGCGCAGGATCGCGCCGTGCAGCATCCCGGGCGCCGAGATGTCGTCGATGAACCGTCCCCGGCCGCGGACGAACCGCGCGTCCTCCTTGCGCGGGAGCCGTCCGTACGCCGTCGGTGCCGGTGCCGTGGGGACGACCACCGGGGTCGGTAGGGGCCGCGGAGCCACTGGCCGGGCCGTCACAGCGGGACCTGCACGATCCCGGGCTCCTGGCCTCGCTCGGGGAATCGGCCCGCCTCGGCCTCAGCCGCGTGCAGGACCGAGCGGACGATGTTCTCGTACCCGGTGCACCGGCAGGTCTGACCGACGATCGCCTCACGTACGTCGGCCTCGGTGGGGCTTGGGTTGTGGTCGAGCAGCCAGCGTGCGGTCATCAGCATCCCTGGCGTGCAGAACCCGCACTGCAACCCGTGACATGCGATGAACGAGCGCTGCACCTGGTCGAGGCCGGACCGCGACTCGAGTGACTCGATGGTGCGGACCCGGTGCCCCTCGGCCATCACCGCGAGCACCGTGCAGGCCTTGACCGGCTGCTCGTCGAGCCACACCGCGCACGCCCCGCAGTTGGACGTGTCGCACCCCCAGTGGGTGCCGGTCAGGCCCAGGTCGTCGCGCAGCAGGTGGACCAGCAGCAGCCGCGGTTCGACGTCGCGCACGTACTCGGTCCCGTTGACGCTCACCCTGATCTGCACCACGTCACCCCCGCGCCCGATCGACGGCCCGGTGCAGAGCGCGGACGGTGAGCTCCGAGGCCAGATGGAGCTTGTAGTCGGCCGGCCCGCGCTGGTCGGCGACCGGACGGCAGTGCGCGGCGGCGATCCGTCCGGCCTCGACGATCGCCTCCGACGTCGCCGGGCGGCCGCGCAGGTGGTCCTCGGCCTCGGGGGCGGAGAAGTTCGGTGCGCCGACCGCCGTGAGCCCGATCCCGACCTCTGCGACGTCGTCTCCGTCCAGCCAGACCGTGCAGGCGACCGAGGCCACCGCCCAGTCGCCCGCCCGCCGGTCGACCTTGAGGTGGGCACTGCCGCACCCCGGCCGCACCGGGACCCGTAGCTCGACCAGCACCTCGGCCGGGCCGACCGCGGTCTGGTACGGGCCGACGAAGAACTCGCGCATCGGCACGGTGCGGTCGCCGTCCCCGCCGCGGATCACCGCGATGGCACGCAGCGCGGTGAACACCGCGGACAGGTCCTCCGAGGGGTCGGCCTGGCAGACCGACCCGCCCACGGTCCCGCGGTTGCGCACCAGCGGGTCCGCGATCACCCGCTCGGCCTCGTGCAGCACCTCGAAGTGCTCACCGGCCAGCTCCGATTCCAGCAGCTCCGCGTGTCGGGTCATCGCGCCGATACGCAGCCACCGACCGTTCTCGCGGCTCGACTCGACCCGTATCCCGGTGAGTTCGTGGAGCCCGTTGATGTCCACCAGGACCTCGGGCTGGGCCAGCCGCAGCTTCATCATCGGGATCAGGCTGTGTCCGCCGGCGACCACCCTCGCCTCCGCGCCGTGCCGCGACAGCAGGGCCACCGCATGATCGACACCGGTGGCCCGCTGGTACTCGAACTGGGCGGGGACCTGCATCGGGACGGCTCCGGCTCGGCGCGGTGGGGTGTGCGTACCTCGTCATGGTGTCCCCGGACACATACCCGGGCAAGTGCCCTTAAGCCTTTGCTTAGGAGAGGTGTGTGCTCTGGGACACGACCGGGCAGAGTCCCGCGGATCATGTCGAACGCGAATGCTCCGTCGTCCGGTGCTCCGGGCGCGGACGACGGAAGGACGGGACCGACGATGACGACGGAACCCGATGGCCGAAGCGGCCGCAACCCCCGGATGGCCGAGTTGTTCGGCGAACCGGCCGAGGAGCCACCCCGACCCGGAGCGAGTCCGACGATCTTCGATTTTCCGGGGATGGTCGGCTTCCTGAAGGTCGCGGGTCAGCCGGTGGCCGGACCCTGGCCTCCACACCAGAACCCGCGGCCCGATCCGGAGGACGAGACCGGCCCGGTGGCCATCCCCGAACCACCGACGCTCGACGCCGGCCCACGCCACGCCGCGCACGAGGAGTAGAGACCGTGTACCCACCACGCTTCCGCTACGAAGCACCCCGGACGCTCGACGAGGCGCTCACGCTGCTCGCCGGGAACGACGAGTCCAAGGTCCTGGCCGGTGGCCAGAGTCTGGTCCCGCTGCTCAAGCTGCGGTTTGCGCAGCCCGAGCTGCTGGTCGACATCAACAACATCCCGGGACTCGCCTACCACCGGGAGACCGCAGAGGGCGGTCTCGAGATCGGCGCGCTGTGCCGGCACATCGATCTGGAGCGTTCGGCCCTGCTGCCGGGCCGCCATCCCACCCTGGCCGCCTGCGCACCGCTGGTCGCCGATCCGATCGTCCGGAGCCGGGGCACGCTGGTCGGCTCGCTCTGCCACTCCGACCCGCAGGGTGACTGGGCCGCGGCCATGATCGCGCTGGGCGGCGAGGTGGTCGCCCGCAGCGTGCGCGGCGAGCGCCGGATCCCGGTCGCCGAGTTCTCGGTGGGCCCGTTCCAGAACTCGCTCGAGCACGACGAGATCGCAGTAGGGGCACGGGTGCCCGCGCCCCGAGACACCCGGTACGGAACGTTCCTGAAGCTGGAGCGCCGGGTCGGTGACTTCGCGACGGCGGGTATCGCGGTCGCGTTGGAGATCGCGAACGACGGCCGGGTCACCCGGGCGGGCATCGCGCTGACCGGTGTCGGCGCCACCACGCTGGCGGCGACCGACGCGGTCGAGGCACTGGTCGGCGCCCGGCTGGAGCCCGTGGTCATCGAGCGCGCCGCCGAGCTCACGGCCGGGATCGCCCGGCCCAAGAGCGACCACCGCGGCAGCGCCGGGTTCAAACGGCAGGTCGTCGCGTCGTTCACCCGACGCGCGCTGTCCCTGTTCGCCCCGGCGGTGGCCGCCTGATGAGTACCCCGACGCAGAAGGAGGACGGTGTGGACCAGCGCCGCATCACGGTGTCCGTGAACGGGGAGTCGCGCTCGGCCGAGGTCGAGCCGCGACTCCTGCTGGCGCATCTGCTGCGCCAGGGTCTCGGACTGACCGGCACCCATATCGGATGCGACACCACCAACTGTGGGGCGTGCACGGTGCTCTACGACGGTGAGCCGATCAAGTCCTGCACGATGCTGGCGGTCCAGGCCGACGGTCACGAGGTGACCACGGTGGAGGGGCTGGGCACGCCCAGCGAGCTGGACCCGGTGCAGGAGGGCTTCAAGGAGGAGCACGGCCTGCAGTGCGGGTTCTGCACCCCCGGCATGATGCTCGCCGCGAAGGCGCTGATCACCCGGAACGACGAGCCGTCGGAGGAGGACGTGCGCTGGGCCCTGTCCGGGAACCTCTGCCGGTGCACCGGCTACCAGAACATCGTCAAGGCCGTGCTCTGGGCGGCCGACAAGGAACGGGCCAACGGGGGCGGGTCCGCAGAGGGCCCGTCGACCGCCGAGCACACCGACCTGACGGTCTGAGAGGGGTTCCGCGTGTCCCAGACACTGGACGAGGTCAAGATCGGCGGACTCGGCGCGAGCCGGAAACGAGCCGAGGACAACCGGTTCATCCGCGGCCGCGGCACCTACGTCGACGACGTGGTGATGCCCGGCATGCTGCACATGGAGATCCTGCGCAGCCCGCTGGCGCACGCCCGGATCAAGTCGATCGACACCTCCGCGGCATGGGCGATCCCGGGTGTGCGGCTGGTACTGACCGGTGAGATGGCCGCCCAGCGCAACCTGGCCTGGATGCCGACGCTGTCCTACGACACCCAGGCGGTGCTGGCCACCGACAAGGTCCGTTTCCAGGGGCAGGAGGTGGCCTGCGTCATCGCCGACGACCCCTACATCGCCCGCGACGGCGTCGAGGCGATCGTCGTCGACTACGAGCCGCTGACCCCGATCGTCAACCCGAAGCAGGCCATGGCTCCCGATGCCCCGATCATCCGGGACGACAAGGCGGGCCAGACCGACAACCGGTCCTACCGGTGGGACGTCGGGGACAAGGCCGGGACCGACACGGTGTTCGCCGAGGCGGACATGGTGTCGAAGGTGTCGATGCACTACCCGCGCAGCCACCCGTCGCCGCTGGAGCCGTGCGGCTCGATCGCCGACTACGACCTCGGCACCGGGAAGCTGACGCTCTACTGCACGTCGCAGGCGCCGCACATCGTCCGCTCCGCGGTGGCACTGATCGCCGAGCTGCCCGAGCACCTGATCCGGGTGATCTCGCCCGATCTGGGCGGTGGCTTCGGGAACAAGGTGCCGGTCTATCCCGGCTACGTGTGCTCGATCCTGGGCTCGATCCTGACCGGCAAACCGGTCAAGTGGGTGGAGGACCGGTCGTCCAACCTGATCTCGACCGGGTTCGGCCGGGACATGTACCTGGACGGCGAGATCGCGATGCGCCGCGACGGCAAGATGCTCGGGGTCCGGATGCACGTGACCACCGACCAGGGCGCGTTCTTCGCCGACGCCCAGCCCAGCAAGTTCAAGGTGGGCCTGCTGCACTCGGCGTTCGCCTGCTACGACGTCCCGGTCGGTCACATCACCGCGGACGGCGCGTACACCAACAAGTCACCCGGCGGCGTCGCCTACCGGTGTTCGTTCCGGGTCACCGAGGCGATGTACTTCCAGGAACGGATGGTCCAGGCCGCGGCCGACGACCTGGGGATGGACCAGGCCGAGTTCCGCCGGGTCAACCTGTTGCCCGACGACGCGTTCCCGGCCCGGACGCCGTTCGGGTTCCTGGTCGACTCCGGCCAGTACGGCAAGTGCCTCAAGGTCGGCCTGGACGCCATCGGGTACCAGGACTTCCTCGTCGAGCAGGCCGAGGCGCGCAAGCGCGGGCGGCTGCTGGGCATCGGCATCTCGACGATGACCGAGCCGCTCGGCGCGGGGAACAGCCGCGAGTACGACATCCTCGGCATCAAGATGTTCGACTCCGCCGAGCTCCGGGTGCACCCGAGCGGCAAGGCGATCCTGCGGACCGGGGCGCGCAGCCAGGGCCAGGGGCACGAGACCACCTGGGCGCAGATCGTCGCGCACGAGCTGGGCCTGCCGGCCGACGACGTCGTCGTCGAGGAGGGCGACACCGACACCGCCCCGTACGGGATGGGCACCTACGCGTCCCGGTCCACCCCGGTGGCCGGCGCCGCCGTGTCCATGGTCTCCCGCAAGATCCGGGCCAAGGCACGCAAGCTCGCCGCGCACCTGCTGGAGGTGTCGGAGGAGGACGTCGAGTGGGAGCTCGGCCGGTTCTACGTGCGCGGCGCGCAGGACCGCGGCGTGAGCATCCAGGAGTGTGCGGCCGCCGCGTACTCGAACATGCCGGACGGCATGGAGCCGGGCCTGGAGGGCAACGCCTACTACGACCCGCCGAACCTGACCTGGCCGTTCGCCTGCTACATCGCCATGGTCGAGGTCGACCCGGAGACCGGTGTGTGGGACGTGCTGCGGTTCGTGGCCGTGGACGACTGCGGCGTGCGGATCAACCCGATGATCGTCGAGGGCCAGATCATGGGCGGTCTGACCGAGGCGTACGCGATGGCCAGCATGCAGTTCCAGACCTACGACGCCGAGGGCAACATGGTCGGCTCGAACTTCATGGACTACCTGCTGCCCAGCACCTGGGAGACCCCCGGTTTCGAGCTGCACGAGGTCGTCACCCCGTGCCCGCACCACCCGATCGGTGCCAAGGGCGTCGGCGAGTGCGCGACCGTGGGCGGCCCGGCGGCGTTCGTGAACGCCGTGATCGACGCGGTCGGCCACACCGGGGTCCGCAACATCGACATGCCGGTGCTGCCGGACCGGGTCTGGGAGGCGCTGCGCACCGGACACGACTATTCCGGCGCGCCGCCGGTGAAGGGGGACTGAGCCATGCTGATCGAGATCGACTTCTCCGTCGGCGCCCCGATCGACAAGGTCTGGGCCGAGCTCCAGGACCTGCCCGGCCTGGTGCCCTGCCTGCCGGGAGCGGAGCTCACCCAGGACTTCGGTGGTGACCGCTACGAGGGCAAGGTGGTGCAACGCCTCGGGCCGGTGTCCCTGCGGTTCACCGGTGTCGCCGAGCTCGTGGACTCCAACGAGGCCACGCACACGCTGGTGCTGCACGCGGCGGGCTCGGAGGACAAGGGCAAGGGCAACGCCGACATGACGATGACCATGCGGCTGAGCAGCGTCGGCGGGAAGACCAAGGTCGACGCCTCGATGGACCTGCAGGTCTCCGGTGCGGCGGCGCAGTTCGGCCGCGGCATGATCGCCGACGTCTCCGGCGTGCTGATGCGCAGCTTCGCCGACTGCGTCGAGGCCAAGATCAACAGCGGTGGTGCGGGCGGGACCGGCACGATCGTGCGGGCCAAGCAGGCCAGCGCGATGAGCATCGGCATCTCCGCCGCGGTGATGGCCCTCAAGCGGGTCCTGCGCCGCTTCTTCGGCCCGAGTACACGGCCCTGACCTCACGAGGAGGACGACATGACTCTCTGGTGGATCGGAAACGCGATCCTGCTGCTGATGGTGTTCCCGGTGGTCGTGGCTCTGCTCAACCGCGTGCTCGCCGCGGTGGAGCGGATCCGCTGGGCCGCCGACGACATCCTCGCCGACGGCGGGCGGCTGGCCGGACGGCTGGAACCCGTCCCGCAGCTGCTGGCCACCACCGACGCGACGGTGAGGCAGGTGGCGGTCGGCGCCACCCGCTACGCCGGCAGCGTCGCCAAGCTGCTGTGAACGCTCCCGAACGGAACTCGCCCGAACGAGGAAGGAACGTGCCATGCCCGCTGCCGCCTGGGCGACGCTGATCATCGCGGCGCTCATCATCGCCGTCACCGGACTCGGACTGCTCCGGGTCATCCTGCACCTGCGACACGTCAGCACGACGCTCGCCACCCTGCCCGGGGGCGTCGAGTCGATCGCGGCGTCCACCTCGACCGTGCCCGATGTGGTGCCGTCGGTGAACGCCAACCTCGAGCCGGTCCGCGACTTCTGCGAGGCGGTATGAACCCCGGGGCCGATCTGACGGGGTGGTACGTGGGCTTCGCGATCGGGATCGTCGTGGTACTGGTCGTGGTCGCCCTGGTCGTCCCGATCCTGGTGCTCGCGCACCGGATCGGGAGGCAGGCACCGGTGATCAACGATGCACTCCGGGCGTCCGAGCGGAACACCCGCCCGCTCGCCGACCTGAGCACGACGATCGATCACGCCGACGTGATCACGGCCGGCCTGCGTCGCGGCCGGCAACGACTGGGAGGGTGACGATGGCTCCGGAAGAGATCACAGCGTGGTGGGTCGCCATCATCGCGGGCTTCGTGGTGGTGCTGGCCGTCGCGGCCCTGCTCAGCCTGCTCGTCTGGTTCGTGAAGATCATCGACCGGAGGGTGGTCGAGATCCGCGACACCCTGTCGACGGTCACGGACAACACCGGGTCGACGGCATTGATCCCGCAGACCGGTGACGCGGTGGACCGTGTGCTGGCCGAGGGCTTGGCGCACCACCTGTTCCTGGGACGGGTGCCGCTCGACCGTTCGGCTCCCGCGATGAACGGAGGTGGTCGGTGATGACCCTGATGGTCGTTCTGTCCGTGCTCGCGGTGGTCGCGCTGATCGCCGGGCTGGCCTTCTACCTGTTCTGGGTCGGCTCGCTGCTGACCCGGGTGGCCACCAACCTGGAGGAGAGCTCGGAGTCGGTGAGCAGGATCGACTCGGACGCCGAGAAGATCGAGCCCGGGCTGCAGCACATCAACCGCTCCGGCGCGACGGTGGCCGGTGCGCTGCCGCTGCTCTACGGCTTCGCGGAGAACATCGTGAAGGGCGCGACCCCGCAGCCCGAGCGCCCGGCGGTGGCCGTGCCCGCGTCCGGCAGGCGCCAGTCCCGGTTGATGGAGGCGGTGGGGTACCGGCCGCTCGGCTGACACTCCGCTCTTCCGGCCCCTGCGGCGCCGGCCCGCTCCCCGGGCCGGCGCCGCAGGGGCATGTCCGAAGAGCCGGCCCGGGAACGGGCGGCGCGGGCCCGGTGGCGGGCCCGCGCGCCGAAACCGGCTCAGATCCGCGGGGGCGGAAGCGGGGAGGTGCTCGGCGCGTCCGAGTACTCGCCGATCCACTCGTCACGCCATGACGCGTCGAACCGCTCCTCGTTGCACTTCGGCTCGTACATCCCGATCAGTTCCTCGGCGATCTGCTTGCGGTGCGCGGGACCACCGCCCGGAACATCGAGCGTCGCAATGTGCAGGTTCCACTTCGACCCGGCCCGTTGCACCCAGCAGGGGCTGCGCCGGTGTCGGAACGGCAGGCCCTGCGTGCTCAGGTCGTCGCAGTGGCCGACGTAGATCACCGCGAACCGCTCCCTAGCCTCATCGGGCTTATAGAGGATTGTGTAGACGGCGGGTGTCGAGGTCGGGGTCCAGCCACCGAGCAGCCGCGGCCCGGAGAAGGCGTAGCCGGCGAGCGAACCAAGGCGGATCACGGCGCGTCGTCCGGAATCGCGTCGGCTTCCTCGCTCAGCGCGTCCACCCGGGCGATCGGGAAGGCGGGCAACCCGACCTGCTCGACCACCTCGGTGAACACCGCCCGACCGCGTTCCACGGCCTCCGGCTCGCTGTCCGCCTCGACCACGATCTGCGCCCCGTAGCTCGGCGTGCCGATCCCGCTCGCGACGCCTTGATGGACGGCGACGGCGTCGGCCAGATTCAACACCTCGTCGTGGGTGATCGTCCGATCTCCCTCGGCCAGCACGCTCACGCTCCAGCGCACGCCTCGCTCCTCGCTCCTCGCTCCTCGCTCCGTCGATCAACGCAGTATCGGCAGCAACTCGGCCAGCCTTTCCAGGCTGTCCAGGTCGTGACCCGGCAGAACGACGTCCACGTACGGTTCTGCCACCATCATGCCCACCGGGAGCGGTCCGCGCCGCTCGGCGGCCCCGATGTGCGGGCTGACCCAGACGATCCGGTGGCAGAGGCGGTCCAGTCGCTGCATCGCCGTGGACAGCACATCGGGCGAACCGCGGTCGTGCCCGTCCGAGCAGATCACCACGACCGCCCCCCGGGCGAGACCGCGCCGGCCGTAGCGCCGGACGAACTCGTCCACGGAGTCCCCGATCCGGGTGCCACCCTCCCAGTCGACCACCCGATCGGCCGCGCGGCGCAGCGCGTCGTCCGGGCGCCGTGACCGCAGCGGATCGGTCAGGTGGGTCAGCCGGGTGCCGAAGCAGAACACCTCGACCCGGAACAGCGAGCGGGAGGCCCGCTGGGTGCTGTAGGCGAACTGCAGCAGCGCCCGGGAGTAGTCGGCCATCGATCCGGAGATGTCCAGCAGCAGCACCAGGGGCCGCATCCGCATCCGGCGCCGTCGCCAGGCCAGCTCGATCGGCACGCCGTGCGACCGAAGGCTGCGACGCAGAGTGGACCGCACGTGTGGCACCGACCCGGAGCGGGCCGGACGGCTCCGGCGGGTCCGGCGGCGCGGCGGGGACAGCCGGATCGTCGCCATGATCCGGCGCAGCGCGGCCAGCTCCTTCTCGGTACAGGTGGCGAACGAGCGTGTGCGCAGCAGGTCGATGTTCGAGGCGACCAGGCCGAGCTTGCCCGCCTCGTCCTCCTCCTCATCGTCCCCTGGTTCGGCGGCCGGGATCTCCACCGCGGTCTCGGCGGGCGACTCGGTGGTGGCGTTCACCCGGACCAGATCGTCCACCGGGTTGTCCCGGTCCAGAAAGAACTCCGCGAAGATCCGGTCATAGGCGGCGAGGTCGTCGCGGCGGGTGACCAGCGAGACACGCCCGGCCCAGTAGAGATCCATCAGGTCGGTCGGATCCAACGTGCCAGCGGCCGCGGAGAACGTCAGCATGTCGCCGGAGCCGACCGTCAGCCCCTCCGCGCGCAGCCGCCGGCCGAACTCGACGAGGATCCGGACGAGGTCGCCGCCCGGCCCGCTCACGTGGGGGCGGTCAGGTCGTCGAGCCGGGACCGGACCAGCTCCTCATCGTCGTGGTCCTTCACCACGGAGCCGAGCGTGAGCCCGGCGCTGTCCGGGCCGAGGTCCTCGCCGAGGAAATCCAGGGTCCGGGCCCAGTCGATGGTCTCGGCGACGCCCGGCGGTTTGGCCAGGTCCAGCTCGCGCAGGCGGTTGACCGCGCTCACCACCTTGCGGGTCAGCTCGGCGGGGATCCCCGGCTCGCGCACCGTGACGATCTCCACCTCACGCCCGGCGTTCGGGTAGTCGAGCCAGTGGTAGAGGCAGCGCCGCTTGAGCGCGTCGTGCAGCTCCCGCGTCCGGTTCGAGGTGAGCAGCACCAGCGGCGGGTCCTCGCTGCGGATCGTCCCGACCTCCGGGATGCTCACCTGGAACTCGGCGAGCAGCTCCAGCAGGAACGCCTCGAACTCGTCGTCGGCCCGGTCGATCTCGTCGATCAGCAGGACCGCGCCCGCGCCGGCCCGCACCGCCGACAGCAGCGGGCGTTCCACCAGGAACTCCGGACCGAACAGTGTAGAAACCACCGTATCGGGTGAATTTGCGGCCCGGCCGGTCTCTCCCTCGCTCATCGCCTGGATGTAGAGCATCTGGCGGGCGTAGTCCCACTCGTAGATCGCCTGGCTGGTGTCGATGCCCTCGTAGCACTGCAGCCTGATCAGCCTGCGCCCGAGCACCGTGGCCAGCGTCTTGGCCAGTTCGGTCTTGCCGACGCCGACCTCGCCCTCGAGCAGGATCGGCCGGTGCAGTGACAACGCCACGTGCACCGCGGTGGCCAGCCCACGGTCGGCGAGGTAGCCGCCGTCGCGGAGCATCCCGGTCAGCTCGGGAACCGAACCGGGGTTCGTCCCTGGGGGGTCCGGCGAGTCGGGATCAGCCATCGGCGCGCGGCTCACCCGCGTTGTCGATCAGCTCGGCCACGCTCACGCCCCGCGGATGCAGCTTGCCCTCCTGCGCCAGCCTCTCCCGCCAGGCTGCCCGGATATCGGTGTCGACCGGGGTGTTCGTGGCCTCGCCCTGGCTGACGGTCTCGGGGTCCATGCCGCCGAAGCCGATCGAGCGCATGTTCCGGCACACCTTCGGCCGGTTCTCGCGCAACTGTTCCTCGACTTCGTCCCGGGATCGCGCGTTGGCCGACCAGATGTCGCGCAATACGCCGATGGTCTGCCCGTCCCGGCCGGGGTTCCGCTCGTGCATCCCCGCTCCTCACCTCGTCGTTCGGACGTGTCCCGGATGGTCGCGGAAGCCGACGGCTGGCACAAACCCAGATAACCATTCACTTAGGTGTGCGGGCCGTCGTTCACGGTCCAGACTGGCGCCCGTGACGTTGACACAGCTGTCCGCGTTTGTCCTGGTGGCCCGCCTCGGATCGGTCAAGGCGGCGGCCGACGCGCTGTCCGTCAGCGAGCCGGCGGTGTCACAGGCGATCGCCGCTCTGCGCAAGTACCTCGATGACCCGTTGCTCGTCCGCGGCGGCACCGGGATGGAGATGACCGCGGGCGGTGGAAGGCTGCTCGCGATCGCCGCCCAGATGGTCTCGCTCGGGGCCGAGGCGGCGTCGGCAGTGCGCGCGGCCAACGGGTCCCCCGAGCAACTGCGCCTGGTCGCGCCCGCACCCGTGGTCGAGTTCGTGGTCGCACCACTGGCCGACGCGTTCAGTGCCCGATCGGCCGGACAGATCGAGGTTTCCGCTGGGGTGGCAGCCACCGACGAGATGGGGGTGCTGGTCTCCCAGCGCCTCGCCGACGTCGCGCTGGGCCCGGACCTGTCCGGCGATCCCAGCCTCGGACTGATCAGCCAGCCGATCTTCCGTTGCCGGATGGTCGTGCTCGGGGCACCGGGAACCCGCTTCCGCGGGGCCCCGTCGCAGTGGCCGTGGCTGGTCGAACCCAGCGCGCTGGACCCTGGCAGCGAGGTGAGCCGCCTGCTTCGTGGGCTCGGCGTCCCGGAGTCCCGGCTGAAGGTGTTCCCGAACCAGACAGCGGCCTGGGAGGCAGCGGTCCGGGGCGCCGGCGTCGCACCCGGGCTGACGCACCTGGCCGTCCACCAGATGCGGCGGCGCGAGCTGGTCGCGATCGACATCCCGGGCACCCCGCAGGACGTGGTCTGGCACGTCACCACGCTGTCGACCGACCGCCGTTCGGCTGCCGCGGGCTCGATGCGGCACTTCCTCAGCACGCCACAGGCGATGAAGCTCCTGCGCGAACCCGGGTCCGGCGTCCCGCCCTCGCGGTTCCGGCCACCGGTCTACGTGACGATCTGGAGCTGAGTCGGCCCGCCTGGCCCAGCCCAGCACCGGTCAGACTTCCCGGAGGTCTCGCCAGCTTCCACAACCTGATAGCCGGGTCCCCGAAGAGGACAGCGCAAAGTCATCGGTCGGCACTGGTCGGCCACTGGCCGCCCAGTCCCGGGGCGCCGGTTGTCGGCCGACTGCGAATGAGGACCAGCCCTGGACTCCGATCCACTAGTCTCAGTGCGACTAGTGCGGGAGGGCGTCGTGGGACGTGAGGCGACGGACCGGAAACCGGTGGCCGACCGGATGGTGACGGCCGTCCGCGCCGTCGTGGGGGTTCTGCCCGACGGAGAACCCCTCTATGCGCCGTTCGGAACGATGGTCATTGCTGGCCCGGTCGCTCAGTGCCACCTGTGCGGCGGCTGGTTCCGGTCGGTAGGAGCGCATCTGAAGGCCCACGGATGGGGGCGTACGGACTACCGGGAGGCACTCGGGTTGGAGCGCGGCCAGTCGCTGGAGGGCGAGGACACGCGCCGTCGGCGAGCAGGAGCGATGCGGCGCCGTCGCACCTCGGATTCGGCCGTTCGTGCCGGCTGCCGGATCGGGCGGGAGATGGCGAGTTCCGGGGAGCTGGCGTGGGCTGCGGCCTCAGCCGCCAGGGGGCGCCGTCAACCGGAACAACGTCGGCGCAAGACCCTCCGGACACTGGCCTCGATCTCGCCCCGGGCCCGTGCGGAGGGGACGACGCGCGCCTCGGTGGCGCGTCTGCGCGACGTGGCCGACCGGGTCGCTGTTGCGGCCGGCTACGACTGCCTCGGGGACCTCGTCCGGGAGCGGGTCGCGGCCGGCTCAAGCCTGGCCGGAATCAGTCGCGAGTCCGGCCTGCACAAGGATTGGCTGACACGCCACCTGGCCAAGGTCGCCCCGGCCGCGGCCCACGACATCGCCGAGGCCGTGTCCGGGCCCAGCCCCGTTCGTCATGACGTCAAGGTGTCGACGACGCGCTGAGACTGACCCTCTAGCGACGGGTTGGGACTGACCCCTCCATCGAGGCTGGAGGGGTGATCACGTTGGAAGAGTGGGCTGAGGTCCGTCGTCTGCACCGCGCCGAGGGCGTGCCGATCAAGGAGATCGTCCGCCGGCTGGGACTGGCGCGAAATACGGTGCGGGCGGCGTTGCGGGCCGACGCGCCGCCCTCGCGGGAGCGTGGACCGCGCGGGTCGTTGGTGGACAAGGTGGAGCCGCAGGTCCGGGCCCTGCTGGCCGAGTATCCGAGGATGCCGGCGACGGTGATCGCCGAGCGGATCGGCTGGACACACTCGTTGACCATCCTCAAGGACCGGGTGCGTGAGCTGCGGCCGTTGTTCGCCCCTCCCGACCCGGCGGACCGGATCGAGTACGCCCCCGGTGAGCTCGCGCAGTGCGACCTGTGGTTCCCGCCGGTCCCGATCCCGGTCGGTGCCAGCGGGGCGCGGGTCCTGCCGGTGTTGGCGATGACCTGCGGCTTCTCCCGGGTGACGGACGCTGTGATGATCCCGTCCCGCAAGGCCGGCGACATCCTGGCCGGGATGTGGGAGATCATCGCAGGGTGGGGCCGCTGTCCCCGCACGCTGGTCTGGGACCGCGAGGCCGCGATCGGCGGCACCGGGCGACCCGGCGTCGAGGCAGCTGCGTTCGCCGGGACGCTCGGGGTGCGGATCAAGCTCACCCCGGCACGGGACCCGGAGTCGAAGGGACTGGTGGAGCGGCGCAACGGCTACTTCGAGACCTCCTTTCTGCCCGGACGCAGCTTCGTCTCGCCGTTCGACTTCAACGCCCAGATCGAGACTTGGTTGACCGAGGTGGCGGGCGCCCGGCACCTGCGCTCGATTGGGACCACCCCCGCCACGCGGTGGCCGATCGACCGGGCCGCGATGGTCGCCCTGCCGCCGGTGGCGCCGCAGGTCGGGCTGACCGGGCGGGTTCGGCTGGCGCGTGACTACTACGTGCGCGTCGACGGCAACGACTACTCGGTCAACCCGGCCGCGATCGGCCGGTTCGTCGACTGGATCGCCACTCCCGCCCTGGTCGCGGTCACCTGCGCCGGGCAGATCGCGGCCACCCACGAGCGGGTCTGGGCCAGCGGCGCCACGGTGACCGATCCCGAGCACCGGGCCACCGCCCGCGCCCTGCGCACTGCGTTCACCGCCGCCCGTGACCGCGCCCGCCATGACACGCGCTCCCACACCGATGGGCACGTCGTGGCCCTGCGCGCGCTGCCGGATTACGACGCGCTCTACGGCGTGAACTTCGACCCCGCACCCGACCCGACCGCCACCGCTGAAGGGCAGTAGATGACCACCCCGAAGACGACCGCGACGACCAGCACGACAGCAGCCACGGAAGCCACGAAGACCGGTGGCGTGAGCACCGAGCTCGGCTCGAAGCTTGAGGTTCCCCCGGTTTCGCGGAGTCCGGGTTATCTGTGATCGTCGCGCTGGCCGCGATCGTAGGCGTCCTCGTACTCGTCAGGTGAGAGCCCGCCGAGCCCGGCCTGGATCCGGCGGGGGTTGTACCAGCCGTCTATGTAGCGCAGCAGGGCGTGCTCGGCCTCGGCGCGGGTGGCGAACGTCGTACCCGGCCAGTACACGAGTTCGATCTTGAGCGTGGACCACAGGTTCTCCGCGAGGGCGTTGTCGTAGCTGTCGCCTGTGGACCCGGTCGAGGGTGCGACACCGGAGTCGACCAGGCGCTGGGTGAACCGCAGCGCCGTGTACTGGGCGCCCTTGTCGCTATGGAAGATCAACTCGCCGGAGCGCGCCGATCGGGAGCGCAGCGCATGATCCAGGGCGGTGAGCACCAGCGCGGTGGTCGCCCGCTCACCGGTGGCCCAGCCGACGACCCGGTTGGCGAACGCGTCGCGCACCGAGGCCAGCCACAGCACGCCCTCGCCGGTGACCAGCCGCGTCAGGTCAGCGACCCAGAGCCGGTTCGGCGCGTCGGCCCGGAAGTCGCGCTCGACCCGGTCCGGGGCGGCGGTGTGGTTCGGGTCCTGCCGGGTCGAGCCGTGGCGCCAGCCCCGGCGCAGGTGCGCGCCCTGCAACCCGTGCTCACGCATGATCCGCTCGATGCGCTTGCGCCCGACCCGCACGCCCTGGCGACGCAGCTCCAGCCACACCCGCGGCGAGCCGTAGGTGGCGGCGAACTCGCTGACGCTGCGCACCTTGACGATCTGCTCGAGCAGCGCCGCGTCGTCGAGCTCGCGCCGGCTCGGGGCGGCCTGGCGGGCCCGCCAGTCGTAGAAGGTGGACTCCGGGATGCCCAGGACCCGCAGTACGAGACCGGCCGGGAAGCCATGAGTGTCGATGAAGCTCATGACCACCTCCGGGTCGGGCCGATCTCGCTGGCGAAATACGCACTCGCCGCGCGCAGGACCTCGTTGACCCGCCGCAGCTCAGCGTTCTCGGCCGCCAACCTGCGGTTCTCCTCAACCATGTCAGTGCTTGGGCGGTCATGCCGTTCGCCGGCGTCGGCCTCGGCCTGGCGGACCCAGTTCCGCAAGGCCTCGGGGTGCACGTTGAGCTGCTCGGCCAGCCGTTTGAACGACGGCCGCGGCTCGGACTGTCGATACAGCCGAACCGCCCGTTCCCGCAGCTCATCGGGGTACTTCCTCGGTG
Source organism: Pseudonocardia parietis (assembly GCF_017876315.1). GTDB lineage: Bacteria > Actinomycetota > Actinomycetes > Mycobacteriales > Pseudonocardiaceae > Pseudonocardia > Pseudonocardia parietis. The sequence continues at coordinate 6,417,955 of NZ_JAGINU010000001.1, forward strand.
CTGCCAACAGAGCCTTCCTTCCCAGTCCCTCACGATGGGACCAGTCTTCGAAGACTCCGGCGAAGCGGGGGAAGCTCAGCTGGCCTACCTGACTCGCGTGTTGAAGACGCCCACGATCGCCCGCGTCTGGGACGACCTCGCCGCCCAGGCCCGCGACCTGAACTGGTCGCACGAGGAGTACCTGACCGCGGTCCTGGAGCGCCAGGTCGCCGACCGTGAGTCCGCCGGCACCACCATGCGCATCCGCACCGCCCACTTCCCGGCCGTGAAAACGCTGGAGGAGTTCAACCTCGACCATCTGCCCTCTCTGCGCCGAGACCTGCTCGCCCATCTGGCGACCGGCACGTTCGTGGCCAAGGCCGAGAACGTGATCCTGCTCGGACCGCCCGGGATCGGGAAGACCCACCTCGCGATCGGGATCGGGGTCAAAGCCACCCAGTCCGGGCACTCGGTGCTCTTCAACACCGCCGGCAACTGGATCACCCGCCTCGCTGCCGCGCACCAGGCCGGGCAGCTGGAGGCCGAGCTACGCAAGATCCGCCGCTACAAGCTGATCATCATCGACGAGGTCGGCTACATCCCCTTCGACCACGACGCGGCGAACCTGTTCTTCCAGCTCATCGCCTCTCGCTACGAACAGGGCTCGGTCATGGTCACCAGCAACCTGCCCTTCGGACGCTGGGGCGAGGTCTTCGGCGACGAGATCGTCGCCGCCGCGATGATCGACCGCCTCGTCCACCACGCCGAGGTCCTCACCCTCTCCGGCGACTCCTACCGCACACGCGCCCGCCGCGAACTCCTCGCCAAAGACCGCGACAACTAGCACGAACCGGGCACACAGGGGTCAATCCCAAACCGTCGCCAGGGGGTCACTTCTAACCCGCCGTTGACACAAGGTGCAGGGCCGGCTCAGAGCACTCGGGATCGACGACGTGCAGGCCTACCTTCGGGGGCAGCACGTCGGGGAGTGCCGAAGTATCCGGTCGATCTCACACGAACTCGGGATGAGCCGCCAGGCGGTGGAGGCCGCGTTGCGTCGCCACGGCATCCCGATCACCCGGCACGCCACGACCCGGGAACGGTGTCGGCAACGCGCCACCGATGTGGCGACCCGATTCGGCCACACCGACATCCACGGGTACCTGGCCGATCGCCGAGCACTGGGAATGAGCTGGCGCGCCATCGCCGCCGAGTGCGGCATGCCTGCCACCTGGCTACGTCGTCGGGCCGGCCTGAGGGACTGACCGCGTGAGTTGCCCTGTGTCAAGCCGCGGTCGGTTGATCTTGGTTGAGGATGCGTTGGAGCGCGTTGTGTCGGTCGGGGTCGTAGGCGGTGTTGGTGGTCCAGCAGGCCCAGATGATGTCGACCCAGGCGCGGGCCAGGATGCGCACAGCGTGTGGGTGGTCGTGCCCGCGGGCTCGGGCTCGTCGGTAGAGATCAGCCGCCCAGGGGTTGGCGTGTCGGCTGTCACCGGCGAAGTCGCAGAGGGCATCGCGGAGTTGTTTGTCGGCTCCCCAGCGGAAGGTGACCGAGCGGAGTTTGCCGGACTGGCGGGTCGAGGGTGCGACGCCGGCCAGGCAGGCCAGGGAGTCCGCGGTGGGGAACCGGCCGCGGGCATCGCCGATCTCGGCGAGCATGCGGGCGGCGCGCACGCGTCCGGAGCGGGGCAGGCTGGTGAAGATCGCCGTGTCGGGGTGCAGGTCGAGCTGCTCGCTGATCCGCGCGGCGAGGGTCTCGATCTGGGCGGTGAGGGTGCGCAACACGGCCACGAACGCGGCGGTCACGGTGGCGGCGCTGTCCCCGGCGGTGCCGGTGGCGCCGCGGGGGGCCTGGCGCAGTCGCTGGTGCAGGGTCTCGGGCAGAGCGCGCCCGCAGTAGCCCACCGAGGCCAGCCATGCGCCCAGGCGTTTGGGCGAGAGCCAGTCGGCGCGGTCCTGGCTGGTGAAGCGCTCCAGGAACGACATGCTCACACCCGAGTCGATGTCGGCGAACAGGCCGACCGCGCCGGGGAAGCAGATCTGCAGGTGCGCGCGCAGCTGGTTGGCGATCGCGACCCGGTGGCCGACCAGGTCACGGCGGGCGCGCACGCTCTGGCGCAGTGCGGTGGTGGATGCGGTGTCGACCAGCAGTGGGCGCAGCCGTCGCCGGTCGGTGCGCACGACATCGGCCAGGACGTAGGCGTCGAAGCGGTCGTCCTTGTTCCCGGCCGAGCCGTAGCGGCTGCGCAGGTTCTTGAGCTGCCCGGGTGGGATCACGTAGACGACCAGACCGGCCTGGCGCAGCGCGTCGACGATCGGCCCGTCGGGGCGTTCGATCCCGACCGCGCTCACCTGCGCGGTCAGGAGCCTGCGGACCAGGGTGCGCAGCCCGGCCGCGTCGTGGGCGATGCTGAAGCGGGCGATCTGTTCCCCGTCGGGGTCCACTACCGCGGCGGCGTGATCGGTGCTGGCCCAGTCCACGCCGGCGGTGGGTCGCGGCGACTCGGGTGCATCGGTGACACTCATCGTTGTCTCCTCGCTGTTGGCGCAGTGGGAAGACACCCGGTGGTCCCGGGACGCGGCTGCCGGTCGCTCACTGATCGGCGTTCGATGACGCACAGCCCTGTAGCCAGTCGGCGCGTCCTGGGCCACCGGACCTCGCAGAACTCACGCTGGACCTCGAGGGTCGAGCGAGCAGGGCGATGGCCCGGTGGGGACCTCAGGTGCGCCCGAATCCTGGATCAAGCTCCAGGCCCGGACACCAGGAGGGTGCACCAGTGAGCGTGCGGCGAGAGCGCTGCCCCACCGAGGCCCGCATAGTCGGGTTCGTCGGTTCCAGAGGTCCGAGAACTCGGATTGAGTGACCATAGAGTCGAGCGGTGGCGCGGTCTGGTGGGGGCGCTGGCGCCGGTCGTGCCGGCACGGGGCACGGGCATGCCCGACCGTGACACCCCGATCCGCGAGGGAGCGGCACCGGTCAGCCCGAGCCGCTGTGGATCGGGCCATCCCGATCCGCAAGACGCGCGCAGGCGCCTCCCCAGTGCTGGGCGATCATCTCGGCGGCGATCGACACCGCGGTCTCCTCCGGGGTGCGCGCGCCGAGATCGAGCCCGATCGGCGAGGACATCTTCGCGACCTCGGCGTCGGTGACACCTTTGTCCAGAAGTCGCGAGATGCGGTCCTCGTGCGTGCGCCGCGAACCCATCGCCCCGATGTAGCCGACCACGGGCAACCGCAACGCCACTTCCAACAGCGGCACGTCGAACTTCGGGTCGTGGGTGAGCACGCACAGCGCGGTGCGCCCGTCGATCCGGCCGGCGTCCGACTCCGCCTGCAGGTAGCGGTGCGGCCACTCGACGATGACCTCGTTCGCGCCGGGGAACCGGGTGGCCGTGGCGAACACCGGACGGGCATCGCAGACCGTCACCCGGAAGCCGAGGAACGAGCCCATCCTGGCCACCGCGGCGGCGAAGTCGATCGCGCCGAACACGATCATGCGGGGCGGCGGGGCGAACGACTCCACGAACACCGACAGGCCCTCGCCGCGGCGCTGCCCGTCCACGCCGTAGCTCAGCATCGCGTTCCGCCCGGCATCGAGCAGGCCGCGCACGTCGTCGCCGACGGCGTCGTCGATCCGGGACGATCCGGTGCCGCCCTCGACCGCGTCCGGCCAGACGATCAGGCGCTTGCCCAGCCGCTCGGCCGGGCCTGCCACGACGGTGGCCACGGCGACCGGCCGCTCCTCCCGGATGGCCTGGCAGATGCGGCCGAGCTGGTCGTAGGTCTCGGGCGTGACCTTCTCCACGAAGATGTCCAGGATGCCGCCGCAGGTCAGCCCGACCGCGAACGCGTCGTCGTCGGAGACGCCGTAGCGCTGCAGCACCGGGCGCTCCTCGGCAAGCACCTGCTGGCCCAGCTCGTAGACGGCGCCCTCGACGCATCCGCCGGACACGCTGCCGACCACGTCGCCGCACGGCCCGACGAGCATCGACGCGCCAGCCTGGCGCGGGGCGGAATGGTATGTGGCGACCACTGTGGCCAGCGCGACCGGCTCGCCGTTCTTCCACCAGTCCTCGAGCCGGTCGATCACATCACGCATGCCGCGTCCTTCACCGTCACGGCCCGACCGCGCGACCGACACATCCACTCAGGCGGAGTCACATCGCTCACCTCGATCGATGAAACCTTCGGGATCCTCCACAAGCAGATGGCGTAAGCTGGCTGTACGGAATCGGACCGTCCAGCGTTGGCGTCAGGGTGTCCCTGGCTCCTGCTCCGGAGCAATCGGAATTAAGCGATCGCTTAGAGCAACCGGAAATCGCCGCCAGTCAGAACCTCGATCAGCTTTTCGTGGTGGTTGACGACCAGTCCACTTCCGCCAAGCTTGACGTCGTCAGCAGCCTGCGCCGTTCCCCGGGTGCACGCCCGTCCCCCGACAGGCCCTCCACACGGGGGAGTCGGTGGCGCGCATAACGATCCTAACGTGGATTTCCCCATCCGAATGGGCCGCGCTACCCCGGTCGCGGCAGGAGGAGGGTCCGATGGATCCGATCGAGCAGGACAGCGCGCCCGCGACGGCGAAGGCCCTCGTCGGGCACCCGCGAGGGATCGTCGCGCTTGACGGGGGGGCGTTCGGCCCAGCCTACCGGGACGACGCAGCCCTCCAGCAGCTGGTCGCGACGACCCCGGACCTGGACGAGTACGTCAACGGGGTCGTCCTGCCGGCCGCGTCGCTGCACCGACGGGCCGACGACGGCCGGTCGCTCGCCAGGATCCTCAGCGACCACGGGCTCCTCCCGGGGGCACGGGTGGACACCGGGGAGCTGCCTCTCGCCGGGTCGCCCGGGGAGTCGGTCATCGGGGGGACGGACGGACTCACCGAGCGAATGACGGGGCTCGCCCGGGCCGGGATCCGATTTGTCACCTGCCGCTCGCGGACGGTGGTCGGCGCCGACGCGCCATCGGTCTGGGCAGTACGGTCGAACGCGAACGTGCTCGCCCGGTACGCACGGACCGCCCAGGACGTCGGCCTCGTCCCGCTGCTGCACTGCGGTGTCGCTCCCGACGGGACCCACTCTGCCGAACGGGGGGCGCAGGCACTAGCGACGGCGTTGACCCGCGTTCTCGCGGAACTGGACGACGCCGGGGTCGACCTGCGGGCCGTGGTCCTGAGCCCGGGGGTCGCGCTTCCTGGGCGACTGTCGCGGCAAAGCATCGCGCCTGCCGACGTCGCGAGGCTGACGGTCGAGATCCTTCGACTCGTGGTGCCGGTCGACGTCGCGGGCCTTGCGGTGCACGCGGCGGGCTCGGATCTCGATGTCGCGGTCGCGGTCCTGGCACTAGCGCAGGACCCCACCCTCCCCTGGCCGCTGACGTTCTGTTTCGGCCGCACTCTGACCGCACCCGCCATCCGGGTCTGGCGCGGGCACCTCTGGCTCACCTATCTTGGTCAGGTCGAACTCGCGCGCGGGGTGGAGCGGGCCTGCGCTGTGCTGCGCCCGCCACGGCCACGCCTGCGGGTCGCCCGACCGCACGATACGACGCGGCTCACGCGTTGATCTTCAACGGGTTCGTGGCTCGTTGAGGCGCGGGTTCGCCGGCCAGGCAGGTGAACTCCGGGGCGGTAACCGGGTCGGCAGGGTCAGACAGACCGAGGCCGCCCAGGGCCGCCGTACCCCTCGCCGCTTGACGGACACCGCTTCACCCTGCGCACCCGATCCATGTCAATCCCCGCTCGCTCGCAGTGTCGCGCTGACGAGGTGGAACGTCTCGGAGACCTCTCGACGCGCGCCTTCGACGCGGCCCGGTCTACCGCCCCACACATCGGCGACCCGCCTCAGTAGAGATCGGCGGAGTCCATAGGCAATCGGCCACCCGGCGGCAGCTCGCCGTAGGGCGGCGACGGGCGTGCTCATCGCGCGGCTCTCGCCGTTGGCTCGAGTGGGCAGGATCAGCATCCCGACCAGCCTCCTTGCGCCGGATGCCGGGACCGCGTCAAGAGTTGCCCGTGCAACGTCGTCTGGATACGCAGGTTCTGGACTCCGCCGCCCCAGAGTCACAGGTCTGATCGCGAGGAGGACCGTGGTGACGTCGACGTCTGTGAACCCCAGCGCCGTCATCACGCGCGCGAGCGTCAGCGTCGTCCCGAGTAGTGGCAGCATGGAGCGAATCTCGATCGTCGGTCAGGACATCCACCTCGATGACAGAGAGCAATCCGTGACGCTGTCAGCCCGGAGAACCTGGTCAGTGACTCGTCCGGCGGGCCTGTTCGTCCTGCACCCGAGCGCGCCGCGCTCGTCTCCCGCGTACTCTATCGCCCCCGATAGGTGTCCTCTCGACCTCGATCACCGTGTCGTCGCAAACACGATCATCGCAGGTCAGCGGGCACCCATCGCCATCTCACCGGCCAAGCCCTCGCGCTACTCGCGGATTCGGGTCAGACCGATGGAGTCTCACCTCAGAGCGTGTTTGAGAAGCGTCGGCGTGTCTGCGGGACGCGAGGGTGGATTGAGTCCACGGTGGATGGGTGGCTCGACGGAGGAAGCGGTATCCCTCGGACACCAGCGATGAGCAGTGGGCGCTGATCGAGACCCTGCTGCCCGCGCCTGGGTCGGGCGGGCGGCCGGAGAAGCACCCGCGCCGGGACGTGGTCGACGCGATCCTCTACGTGGTACGCGCTGGCTGCTCCTGGCGCGCCCTACCAGCTGATTTCCCGCCGTGGCAGACCGTGTACTGGTACTTCAACCGGTGGGAGCAGCAGCGGGTCACCGAGAAGATCCTCCCGATCGTGCGTAGACAGCTCCGAGCAGCCGAGGGGCGTGACCCTGAGCCGAGCGCGGGGATCATCGACTCCCAGAGCGTGCGTGGCGCCGATACCGTCGGCCGCGACTCCCGCGGCTACGACGCCGGGAAGAAGGTCAACGGTCGCAAACGATTCATCGTCACCGACACCCTCGGGCTGCTGCTCACGGTGATGGTCTGCTCTGCCGGGCGTCAGGACCGCGACGGCGCCAAGACCGCCCTGCTCGGCGCCTACTTGGCCACCACGGTGCGATTCGTGTTCGCCGACGCCGGGTTCGCCGGACGCCTGGTCGACTGGGCGCAGACCATCGTGGGCACCACGATCGAGATCGTGCGCAAACCCGCCGGTCAGCGCGGTTTCGTCGTCATCCCACGACGCTGGGCGGTCGAACGCAGCCTGGCCTGGTTGACCGCCCACCGTCGCTTGGCTCGCGACTACGAACGTCACCGGGCGACCTCCGAGGCGATGATCCGTTGGGCCGCGATCAACACCATGACCCGCCGCCTCGCCCGCGGCGGACCTGCCACCCGACAGCAGCGACGCACCTTCACCCAAACAAGTTGATCTTCTCAAACACGCTCTCAGTGCGTGTCGAGCTCCTCCCTACCGTCATAGTCGATCGGCAGACGGCGCCTGCAGACGTCCAGGACCGTCGCCTCATCAGGGAGCGGTTGGGTGGTACCGCCGTATCTATGCATCGCCTGTTGAGTGAGCGTGTCCAGCGTCGTCGCGTCGGCCTGGCCGCCGGCCCCGGTGCGGGGTTCGAGGCGGGAATGCCACCGCACCGTTCCGTCGAACGCGCAAACGCGCCCGACAAGAACGGCGCGGCTACCGGAGTCGAGGGAGAACGAGAAGCTGGCCTGCACACTCGCGGAATCCAGCGACTTGGCAGCATCGACGAAAGCTCGAGAACCGCGTAGCTGGTGCGCACACCCGGACCAGCTGAGGTTGCTGGAGCAGATTCGAAACAAGCTGCCGGCCGAATCGATGGCCAAGGTCTCGATGGAGCACCAGCAATGTCGTGTGGGTGCTGCATCGGCCGGACATTCCCAGATTCCGTATGTGCTCAGGTAGAGATCGCATCCCCAGGTGCAGGATCCTCGTCCGAGTAGGCGTTCGCGCTTGCCGAGCGGAAGTCGACGCCGGTCGTGTCGAAGCGTTCGTCGTAGTGAGTGTTTGTGAACTCGCACGGGCGCCCATTTCATCCGGGGACCTTGGGTCAAGCTGTGCAACGTCGGGTGTGCCGTGGCTAGCTGCGCTCCGATCGTGACCATGCGCGGCGCCGGAGAGCCTGCCGATACGCGCCGCTGGTCACACCACCCATGCGGGGGTTTTGGCGTGGTAGGAGGCCCGCGATGCGGGCCTGGGCGAGGTCGCAGGTCAGGAGCCTGACGCCCTCCTACTTCTGCAGGGCGAAGCAGTAGCAGGGCTTTGTTAGGTCGTGTCGGGGTAGGGGCGTTGGCAGGTGTGGCATGCGCCGGTCCAGATGTCGAGCAGGGTCTGGTGTCCCGTCCCGGGTTTGATGGAGACCATCAAACCTGGAGGATGATCGACCGATGGCCGCCCCGAGGAAGTACCCCGCCGAGCTGCGGGAACGAGCGATCCGGCTCGTGCTCGACGCGAAGGCCGCCCCGGATGGCGGGGGCGGGAACGTCTTCAAGCGCATCGGTGAGCAGCTGGGGATCAACCCGGAGACGTTGCGTGGCTGGGTGAAGCAGGTCGAGATCGACAACGGGACGCGGCCGGGCACGACCACCGACGACGCGACGCGGCTGGCGGAGCTGGAGCGTGAGGTTCGGGAGTTGCGGCGGGCGAACGCGATTCTGAAGTCGGCGTCGGCTTTCTTCGCGGCGGAGCTCGACCGCCCCAGCAGGTAGTCCTCGACTACATCGAGGCGAACAAAAACCGGTTCGGGGTCGAGCCGATCTGCGCGGTGTTGAAGGACGCAGGCGTGAAGATTGCCCCGAGTACGTTTCATGCGTCGAGGAAGCGGCCGCCCTCGGCGCGCTCGCTGACCGATGCCGAGAATATGAAAGAGATCGAGCGAGTGCACCGTGAGAACTTCAGCGTCTATGGCAGTCGGAAGGTGTGGGCGGCGCTGCGGCGCCAAGGCGGGGTCGACGGCCGTCAGGTGGCCCGGTGCACCGTGGAGCGGCTGATGCGCCGCCACGGGTTACGTGGGGTGTCGCGGCTGCGGGTGCCACGGACCACGGTCCGGGGCAAGGGGCAGGACCTGCGGCCGGACCTGGTGGACCGGGACTTCACCGCGCCCGCACCGAACCGGTTGTGGGTCGCCGACATCGAGCGCCACGAGGCGCTGCTGAACCGAGTGGAGGTGGAAGACCTTCACCGCCGCGGCGTCGCAGCGACGCGGTGAAGCTGGGGGCAGCCCGATCCGGGAGACGCCGGTGAGGGTGGAAGCGGCCCCGACAACGACGAGGCGGACCAGTACTGCCAGATGGTCCGGGCTCGGCAAGCGAGACGGAAAGGCGCACGTGAGGAACCAGCGGCTGAACGCCTCTCAAGAGACCCTCCAGCTCGAATCTGGCGGATCTGGGCTGGTCAGCAACGCGCACTCGCGCGACGGCGGGCACGATCATGCCGTCGCCCGGGGAACTCCTGGGCTGGGTGATGTCGCCGGTCGGGAGGCCACGGTGAATGCCTGCGGCGTAGCTGTGGCGATGTTGCAGGGGCATAGCTGGGCGCCGACCCCGTCGATCGGATCAGCAGTGAACGTGGGAACTATCCCGGCGGTCCCCGACCCGCGCTGTGTCCAGCAGCGTGGCGGGAAGGCCCGTCGTCGGCCGATGCTGTCGGGGTGGGGCGGAGGACCCGTAGTAGTCCGAGGCCGGGAAAGCCGGTCACATGGCGAAGGGGTCCAGCGTGTTCGCAGCACGGAAGCAGGAGGAGGAGCGCGCTGGTGAATATCGGCGATCCGTGGCCCGATCTCGATGAGGCCGAACTGCGGGTACTTGCGATGCAGAGAAAGCTGCACCACTGGGCGAAGATCGATCCTGGTCGACGCTTCGATGATCTCCACAATCTCATCTATGACCCGTTCTTCCTCGTGGTTGCGTGGGAACGGGTGCGCGGCAATAGGGGTGCACGCACCGCCGGAGTGGACGGGATCGCTCCGCGATCGGTCGGTTTCGGCGCTGGGGAACTGCTGTCCGGGCTGCGAGCACAGCTCAAGGCCGGATCGTTCGTTCCCCAGCCGGTGCGGGAGAAGGCGATCCCGAAGGCGTCGGGAAAGATCCGGCGTCTCGGGATTCCGACGACCGCTGACCGGGTCGTGCAGGCCGTGTTGAAGCTGGTGCTCGAGCCGATTTTCGAGGCGGACTTCAAGCCGTGTTCCTACGGCTTCCGCCCGAGGCGCCGGGCCCAGGACGCGATCGCCGAGATTCACTACCTCGCTTCGCCGACTCGGAACTACGAGTGGGTGTTCGAGGCTGATATCGCGGCGTGTTTCGACGAGATCGACCACACCGCGCTCATGGCGCGGGTCCGTGGACGGGTCTCTGACAAGCGGGTCCTGGGTTGGGTGGCGGCGTTCCTGCGGGCCGGGATCCTCTCCGAGGAGGGCCTCAACCGCGAGACGACCACCGGCACCCCGCAGGGCGGGATCCTGTCACCGCTGCTGGCCAACATCGCCCTGTCCGTGCTGGACGAGCACTTCGCGCGCAAGTGGGAAGCGCTCGGACCGGCCTGGACACGCGCCAAGCACCGCCGCGGCGGCGGCCCGGTCATGCGGCTCGTCCGCTACGCGGACGACTTCGTGATCATGGTGGGCGGGCGCCGCGAGCACACTGAAGCGCTCTGGGACGAAGTGGCGGCAGTGCTCGCGCCGATGGGCCTACGTCTGTCGGTGCACAAGACCAGGGTCTGCCACATCGACGAGGGGTTCGACTTCCTGGGGTGGCGCATCCAGCGCCGCGCTTGGCGAAGCCGAACGGGGAAGCGGGCGGTCTACACCTATCCGTCGAAGAAGGCGCTGGCCTCGGTCGTCGGGAAGATTCGAGACCTGACCCGCCGAGGGAAACATCGAACACTTGCGGACTTGCTACGCCGGCTCAACCCCAGGGGGTCGGCAAAGTCGCGGCGAGTGGGCGCTGAGCTGCGACGACACGCGGTCGAGGTAGGGGTGCGGGCACGGCCCTGGTGGTGATCATGGCGGTTCTCACGCCAGCCTTGATCATCGGAAGAGAGCCGTGCCCACGTCTGCATCATTGTCGATCGCTGCCGTCGCCGACCAGGTGGGCGGGGTGGAGCTACCCGATCCGGTCGCGCTGGCGCCGAGACTGGCCGATGCGCTGGGCGGGGTGGTCGATCCGCGCAAGCGTCGTGGGGTCCGGCACGGGCTGGTCGTGGTGCTGACGGCCGCGGTGTGCGCGGTCGCGGCCGGAGCGCGGTCGTTCGTCGCGGTCGCCGAGTGGGTCACGGACCTGCCGGCGGATATGGCTGCCGCGCTCGGGACCGAGGACCGATGCCCGTCGGAGTCGACGATCCGCCGGATCCTGGGCCGGGTGGACGCCGACCGGTTCGACGCGGTGATCGGCGGGTTCGTCCAGCGCCTGTGCGCGGCGACCGCGCCGGTCGGGCGGCGCCGGGTACTGGCCGTGGACGGCAAGACCGTGCGCGGCTCGCGCGGTGATGGCCCTGCTCGTCATCTGCTCTCGATACTCGACCAACAGACCCGGGTCGTGCTCGGCCAGGTCGAGGTCGCGGGCAAGACCAACGAGAGCACCGCGTTCACTCCACTGCTCGACACCCTGACCAGTATCGACAGCGAGGATGGTCTTGGCGCCACCGGCCAGGTCTGACCCAAGTATCGATTGACGCTGCCGTTGTCCTCGTGGGGATCCGTCGGCCGGGCCGGTGACGTCGACCCGGCACCGGCGGGTCGGGCTGTGTGACCTCATAGGAGCTTGCTTGCAGGAGCTCATCGCTGTCTTGTCCGTGCTCGACCAGCAGGTGCTCGCCAGGAACGACGACGAGCAGCAAGGACGCACGTGCTGGAAGCCCTCTCGCCCGACGACGTCATCGGTGGCGTCGACACTCACCTGAACACCCATCACGGCGCTGTGATCGACATCGTGGGGCGTCGGATCGACGACGCCGAGTTCCCCGCGACCGCCGGCGGCTACGAACAGCTGCTCACCTGGATGCGCAGCCACGGCCACCTCGTCCGCGTCGGTGTCGAGGGCACCGGGTCCTACGGGGCCGGGCTCGCCCGTCACCTTGCAGCCCAGGGCCTGAGGGTGGTCGAGGTAGACCGGCCCGACCGCCGGGCCCGCCGCCGCAGCGGTAAGTCCGACCCGCTCGACGCCTACGCCGCGGCGAACGCCGCGCTCAACGGCTCCGCCAGCGGCACACCGAAGAGCCGGGCCGGGCTGGTCGAGGCCATCCGATCGCTACGCGTCGCACGTCGCGGCGCGGTCAAAGCCCGCACGCAGGCGATCAATCAACTCCGGGCGCAGATCGTCACCGCCCCCGCTGAGCTCCGCGAGCTGCTGGGCGGGCTCACCTCGGGTGCGCTGATCAAGACTTGCGCTCGGCTACGCCCGGGCGCCCAGGGGGCCGAGCTCGCCGGGCTCGACCCCGCCATGGTCGTGTCGGCCGCAGCGAAGACGGCCCTACGGCGGTTGGCCCGCCGCCACCAGCATCTGTCCGAGGAGATCCGCGACCTCGACCGCGACCTGCAACCACTCGTGGCGGCCGCCGCCCCCGAGCTCGTCGCGCTGCCTGGAGTCGGACCCGAGGTCGCCGGTCAGCTGCTGGCCTGCGTGGGCGACAACCCGACGCGGCTGCACTCGGAGGCAGCGTTCGCGCATCTCTGCGGCGTCGCTCCGATCCCGGCCAGCAGCGGCCGCACCGACCGGCACCGACTCAACCGAGGCGGCGACCGCTCCGCCAACAACGCCCTCCACACCATCGTGCTGTCCCGGATGCGCTACGACCCCCGGACCAGGGACTACGTGCTGCGGCGTCGCACGCAGAGCCTCAGGACGAAGGAGATCATGCGCTGCCTCAAACGCTACGTCGCGCGAGAGGTCTACCGCGCCCTCCCTCGCGGGATCACCGGGCTTGACAGTCCATAGGAGCATCCTGACCGGCGTGGTGATCACCGCGGACGCGCTGCACACCCAGCGCGAGCACGTCACCGACCTGCGTGCCCGGGGCGCGCACTGGGTACTCACGGTCAAGGGCAACCAGCCCCGGCTGCGCCGCCAACTCGCCGGGCTGCCCTGGCGCGGGAGCGAGCCCGACCATCGCAGCGCCGAGACCGCGCACGGGCGTCGGGAGATACGCACCATCAAGGTCGTCACCATCGCGGCCGGGATCGAGTTCCCGCACGCCGCCCAGGCACTGCAGATCACCCGCAAGACCCGCCCCGCCAGCGCGCGGTCCGGCCGGCCTGACTTCGGTCATTTGCCTTAGAGCGTCCGGCAAATGATGTTCAGCGGAGTCGGCGGGTGGTCGGCCGGGTGGGCCAGCGGTAGAGCACGCGTGCGCGGTTGATCAGGCGGCGGATCACGGTCAACGCGGCGGCGAGGTTGAGGTAGAACTCGGCGATGTCGCGGCGCTTGTCGGTGAACCGGCGCAGCTTGCCGAACCCGTTCATCCACGCGTGCAAGCGCTCGACCGGCCACCGCCGCCCAGCCTGGATCGGGGCGGGTTCGCCCTTGAGCGCGATGTGGGCGTCATAGCCGAGGACCTCGAGCAGGTCGCGAGTCTTGGCCGAGTCGTAGCCCCGGTCCAGATGCATGCCCGGCAGATCGGGCAACGGACCGATCATGTCGCAAACCCCGGCCAGGGTGGGTTCGAGCAACGGCGAGTCGTGATCATTGGCGCGGGCGGCGACCAGGTGCAGCGGGATCCCGTTCCCGTCGCCGGCCACCGAGCGTTTGGTGCCCTGTTTGCCCCGGTCAACCGGGCTGCGCCCGGATACCTCACCGCCGCACGGGGACTTGGTGATCGACCCGTCCACGGACAGGTCATCGAGGTCGAGTCCGATCATCTGGTCGTAGCCGGCCAGGGCCTGGCGCAGCGTTTCTCGACCGACGCCGGCCCGGGCCCAGTCGTCAAGGCGGCGGCGGATGGTGCGGTCCGAGCAGCCCGGTGAGGCGAGGCGTTCGTAGCCGCTGCCGTGCACCAGCGCGGCGAGCACGTGTTCGAACACGACCCGGTCCGGGATCCGGCGACGATGACAGCCCCACGGATGGGTCGGGGAGAACTCGGGCCGTCGTTCGGACCCGATCAGGTCAGCGAACTCGACCCACAGCGGCTCGATCAGGGATGCTGGCAACAGAGGCACGGACCCTCCAGGCGATCACAGGACTTCAGCAATCCCATGATCACTTCTGGGTCCGTGCCTCTACCTGCAACGACACGCGGCGACCTCATTTGCCGGACGCTCTTAGTGCCTCAGTCCGCGTGCTGGCGGATCGCGTCGAGGACGGCCTGCTTGTCGGTGGGGACGGCGGGCGGGAAGGTCTGCTGGGCGCCGTTGATGGCGATGGTGGCCGAGCGCAGCGGTCGTAACTGGCGGACGACGTTGCGGATGGCCAGCCCGGTGCGGTTCTGGACCTCGCGGGCGACGGCGAGGGCTGTGAACACGATGGTCAGGTGCGCCTCGATGGAGCCGCGTTGGTGGTGGAACATCGGGCGGGCGCGTAGGTCGGTCTTGCTCATCCGGAAGGACTGCTCGACCTGCCAGAGGTCGTGGTAGTCGGCGATAATCTCGCCGGCCCCCGCGGTGGCGGCGGGGATGTTGGTGACGTAGCCCTTCAACCCGACCAACCGGTATGCCCGAGCCAAGGAGGCCTCGTCCAGGGCGCGGGAGCCGTTGGTGGTCTTGACGAACCTCGGCGTGCGGGCCGACTTCTCACCGGCGACGACCTCGCGGGCCCGGTTCTCCTGCAGCGTCAACGTCTTGCGGTCGCGGACCGCGCGCTTGGTCGAGAAGGCCCAGACCGCCCGCCACGACCCGGTGTGGTGTTCGGGGTCCCAGACCGGCTCGGCCTTGACCTTCGAGCTGTTCTCGCTGCGCCCGTTGCGGCGGTCGCGTGGGGTGAGGGTGTCGATGACCTGCCCGTCGACGAAGGCGTCACCGTGCCAGTGGAAGTGCGACTCCAGATCGACCGGGGCCTTGGTGACCCTGGAGCCGACGATGAACCGCAGCCCGGCCTCGTCGAGCTCGCGCAGATTCCCGGCCGACAGCATCCCGGCGTCCGCGACCACCACCATCCTGCCCGGCCCGGCGGGCAGTTCGTGGCGGGCCTGGAACGCTTCGATGATCGGCAGGATGGTCGCGGTCTCGGCCTTGTTGCCTTCGAAGCAGCCGATCTCGAGCGGGAAGCCGCGGCGGTCGACGAGTAGCCCGACGACGATCTGCGGGTCGACCCGGCGTTCCTTGGAGAACCCGACCTTGCGCAGGTCGTCCTCCTTCTCCGCCTCGAAGTAGAGGGTGGTGACGTCGTAGAGACACAACGACACATCCCCGCTGCTGCGCGCGTGGTCGAAGCAGGCCGTGGCGATGGTGTCGCGATAGCCGCGCCCGGCGCAGCGGACCAGGGTGCGGCGCATCGTCTTCTCACTCGCCGGTGCGACGCCCAGGTCGGTCAGCACCCGACCGGTGTCCAGAATGGACGTGGGCTCCACGATTCGGGCGATCACCAGGTCCCGGAACGTGTCGTCGCCGACCGCGTCGAACCCGAGGCTGTCGAAGACCCCCGCGAACACGTCGAACAGCACTCTCGACCCCGTCGCGACCACCTGCGGTGCACCCGCCCGCGGCGACTCGCCTGCCCGCCCCGTCGGAGCCGATGCAGCGAACAACCCCACCTCCGGTCCGACCTCGGCCGTGGGCGTGAGCAACGGGGTCTGACGTGGTGTCGGCTCGACTCCCAGGTCGAGGACCTCTTGGGCGGCGTTGTCGAGGAGCCCGTGCGCCTGCTCGACGAGCAGGCCCAGCTCGGCCTCGGTGTGGGCCGACCCGATGTGCGCCACGATCCGCCGACGCCCCTGCACGGACTCCGCGATCTGCACGGCCGTGGCACCCGAGGCCGTCCGGACCCGCCTCACCCACGCCACGACCCCGAGCGTAGGGCACCGATTAGTGCCTCAACCCGCCTCCACCAACCACCATCACCCCAGCTCAGCGCGCTGAGCAACCCGAGATCCGGCGGAGGTGACCGAAGTCAGGTGAGAGATACGGATCAGCAGATCCCGCAGCGTGCTTGGATACAGCACGTTGGCGTCGTAGACCACGACGAACGCCACCGGCCTACCCCAGCCCCATGTCCTGAGTCAGGGCGGTCAGCTCATCCGCTGCCTCCCGGCGTTGCTGGTCATCCAGGCGTCGGTACTCCAGCAGCGACGCCGCCTGGACTCGCCGGCGCTTACCGACTCTGCGGTAGGCGATCTCTCCCGCTTCGAGCAGACCGATCAGGAACGGGCGGGACACACCGAGCAGATCGGCGGCTTGCTGGGTGGTCAGCTCAGCATGAGCAGGAACCACCGACACTCCCCGGCCGGCCGCCATGTGCGCCAGGATCCGCGCCAGCAACTCGACAGCAGCCCGGGGTACAGTCAACGCCTCTTCGCCGTGCTCGTCATCAACGACCAGACGCACCGCATCCTGATCTGGATGACGAGCCAGGTAGTCCCTGACCTGCGGCAACGCCTCCACCGCTGTCCTGACATCGTTTCGGTCAGGCTGCATCTGACCAAGTGCGATCGTCACTGTCACCACCTCCACGCGCCGCCCTATAGTCGCATTATTCGCAACAGACGAAGCAAGTGCAACACGCGCACGCCGTGGGTCGTCACCTCCGACACCGACGAGGCGACCTGGGAGACACCGACCCGCGGCCCGGCGATGACCGGATCCTCCGTGTCGATCCGATCGCTCGGTGACCGCACGGGACGACTCGTGCGTACGTCTGTCCGCCGGACATTCCTTCCGCGAGCCGGCCGGGCGATGATGACTCCGCCCGGCACACGTCGACGGAGGTACTCATGGACGTCCGACCGATCGAGGACGGTGTGGTCCGGGAGTTCGGCGGCTCCGGGGAGCGGGTGAACCTCTCCTACGGCGCCTACCTGCATCTGGACGAGCTGCTGTCCGCGCAGCACCCGGTCAGCCGGCCCGAGCACCACGACGAGCTGCTGTTCATCGTGCAGCACCAGACCTCCGAGCTGTGGTTCAAACTGGTCCTGCACGAGCTGCGTGCGGTGCGCGACCGCTTGCGCGCCGACGACGTGCGCCCCGCGCTCAAGGGACTGGCCCGGGTCAAGCACATCCAGCACCAGCTGACCGAGCAGTGGTCGGTGCTGGCGACCCTGACACCGTCGGAGTACGCGGAGTTCCGCCGCTTCCTCGGCACCTCCTCGGGCTTCCAGTCCTTCCAGTACCGGGCCGTCGAGTTCGTGCTCGGCAACAAGAACGCCGAGATGCTCGACGTGTTCGCCCACGACGCAGCCGCCCGGACGATGCTGCGCACGCTGCTCGAGGAGCCGACCGTCTACGACGAGTTCCTGCACCACCTGCATCGGGACGGGCACGCCGTACCGGCCGAGGTCCTGAACCGTGACGTGACACAGCCCTACACCTTCACCCCGGACCTGGTGCCGGTGTTCCGCCACATCTACGAGCACTCCCACCAGTACTGGGAGGCCTACGAGACCTGCGAGGAGCTGGTCGACCTGGAGGAGAACTTCCAGCTGTGGCGCTTCCGCCACGTCAAGACCGTGGAACGCACGATCGGCGCCGCACCCGGCACCGGCGGCTCCAGCGGAGTGGGATTCCTGCGCAGAGCCCTGAACCTGACCTTCTTCCCCGAGCTGCTCGCCGTCCGGACCGAGATCCAGGCATGACCACCACGACCCGCACCGGTACCTGGGCCGAACGCGCCGCGGCACTCGACGCCGCCGATCCGCTCGCCCCCCTGCGGGAGCGGTTCCTGCCCGCCCCCGGCGTCGTCGCCTACCTCGACGGCAACTCGCTCGGCCGCCCGGTCGCGGCCACGCCCGCCCGGCTCGACGAGTTCGTCCGCGACCAGTGGGGGTCGCGGCTGATCCGCGGCTGGACCGAGGACGGCCCCGACGGGCCCTGGATGGACTGGCCGCAACGGGCCGGGGACCGGATCGCCGCCGCCGCGCTCGGTGCCGCGCCCGGGCAGACCGTGCTCGGCGACTCCACCACCGTGCTGCTCTACAAGCTCGCCCGCGCCGCCGTCGACGCCGCCACGGCCGCCGACCCGGCCCGCACCGTGATCGTCGCCTGCGCCGACGACTTCCCCACCGACCGCTACGTCGTCGAGGGCATCGCCGCCGAACGGGGCGGGCGGGTGCGCTGGATCGAGACCGGCCTCGACGACGGCGTCACCCCCGACCAGGTCGCGGACGCCGCCGGACCGGACACCGCGCTGGTGCTGCTGAGCCACGTCTCCTACCGGTCCGGGTGGCTGGCCGACGCACCGGCGATCGCCGCGGCGGCACACGGCGCGGGCGCCTACGTCCTGCTGGATCTATGCCACTCGGTGGGGTCGGTCGAGCTGGCCCTCGACGCCTGGGGCGTCGACCTGGCCGTGGGCTGCACCTACAAGTTCCTCAACGGCGGACCCGGCTCCCCCGCATTCGCCTACATCCGCCGCGACCTGCACGGCGACCTGCAGCAGCCGATCCACGGCTGGATGGGCCGGCACGACCCGTTCACGATGGGCCCCGGCTACGTCCCCGCCGCCGGGATCCGGCAGGTCGTCAGCGGCACTCCCCCGATCCTCGCCGCCGTCCCGCTGCTGGCGGCGCTGGACCTGCTCGACGAGGCCGGGATCGTCGCGGTCCGCGCGAAATCGGTGGCGCTCACCGAGTTCACCCTCGAACTCGTCGACGCCTGGCTCGCCCCGTACGGCGTCGAACTGATCTCCCCCCGGCAGGCACAGCAGCGCGGCGGGCACGTCACGATCCACCGGGCCAGCTTCCGCGAGGTCGTCGACGCCCTCTGGGAACGCGGCGTGCTGCCCGACTACCGCGAACCCGACGCGATCCGGATCGGACCGGCACCACTGTCCACCTCGTTCACCGAGCTCCACGACGGCCTCGCCGTCCTGCGCGAGCTGCTCGGGCCCACCCCGCGGTGGCCCGCCGATCGATGAGTTCCGGGTCGAGCGGAGGTCACAGGCTGCAGGACCACTGCGCAGGCTGACGCGCTCGTACCCGAAGGAGCCCCGTGGCAGAGCTCATCTACTCGATGATCACCTCGCTCGACGGTTACGCCGAGGCGGCGGAGGGCGACCTCGGCACCGGAGCCGACGACGAGGAGGTGCATACCTTCGTGTACTCCACGACGCTGGAGTCGGTGTCCAGCTCGAGGACCAGGATCGAGCGGACCTTCGATCCGGACGCGGTGCGCGAGCTCAAGGCCGCGGCCGAGCACGATCTCACCGTCGACGGCCCGAACCTCGCGGCCCAGGCGATCGCGGCCGGTCTGGTGGACGAGTACCACCTGTTCATCACCACGAGCGTGGTCGGCGGCGGCACGCGGTTCTTCCCCGACGGCGTGCGCCTCGATCTCGACCTGGTCGAGGAGCGTTCGTTCGACAGCGGACTGATCTACGCGCGCTACCGGACCCGCTGAGCCGCACCGATGACGACGAGGTCGTCAGTCATCGTGCTGATCGGTGCCCGGAGCGACCAGGACGTCGTCCATGCCGCTCTCCCGCCACTCGGCGAGGAGCCGGTGGAAGGCGACCGGTCCCGGGCTGTACGAGACGGGCGCCGCCCGCCTCGTCCCCTCGCCGTTGTAGTAGCCCGGCGTGCATCCCGCCAGGAACTCGGAGTTGTCGACCGCGACCTCCCGGATGGTCGCGCACCAGGCGTCCTCGGCCTCGCGCGTGGGCTCGACGTAGCGCGCACCGGCCTTGCCCGCGGCAGCGACGACGGCGGCGATGTGGCCGGCCTGCTCCTGCAGGATGTGCACGAAGTTCACCGAGGTCGCGTTCTGCAGCGGGCCGAGGTGGAACAGGTTCGGGAAGCCGTGCGAGTAGAAGCCGTGCAGGGTCCGCGGGCCGCGGGCCCAGGCCTCGCCCAGCGTCGTCCCGCCCCGGCCGTACACCGGCAGCGTTCCGGAGAGCACGCCCGAGACACCGGCCTCGAAGCCGGTGGCGAAGACGACGCAGTCCACCTCGTACTCGTCCTCGCCGACGACGATCCCGGTCGCGGTCATCCGTGTGATGCCGCCGTGGTCGGCGGTGTCCACGAGCGTGACGTCCGGCCGGTCGAAGGCCTGCAGGTACTGGTCGCTGAACCCGGGCCGCTTGCACATGTACCGGTACCACGGCTTGAGGGCCTCGGCCGTGGCCGGATCGGAGACGAGGTCGTCCACCCGGGCGCGGAGGTCATTCATCGTGGTGAAGTCGGCGAGCTCGTCGAGCCGCTCCCGCTCGGCCGGGTCCAGCGTCGTGTCGACGGCGCCGGTGATCATCTTGCGCTGGAGGCGGGCGGTGGAGGTCCATCCGTCCTGCGTGAGGTCCTCGTCCACCTCCTCACCCGAGAGGATCGCGAGGAAGTTCTCCATCCGCTCGCGCTGCCAGCCGGGCTCCAGCGACGCCGCCCACTGCGGGTCGGTGGGCCGGTTGTCCCGCACGTCAACCGTCGACGGCGTGCGCTGGAAGACGTACAGGTGCTGCGCGTCGCGCGCGACGTGCGGGACCGCCTGCAGACCGGTGGCACCGGTGCCGACGACCGCCACCCGCTTGTCCGCCAGCCCGGTCAGGCCGCCGTCGGCGTCACCGCCGGTGTAGCCGTAGTCCCACCGGCTGGTGTGGAACGTGTGCCCGCGGTAGTCCTCGATACCGGGGATGCCCGGGAGCTTGGGCTGGGTCAGCGTGCCGGAGGAGACGACGACGTAGCGGGCCCGCATCACGTCCCCGCGGTCGGTGCGCACGACCCACTCGGCGGTGTCCTCGTCCCACCGCAGCTCGGTCGCCCGGGTGTGGAAAACCGCGTCGCGGTACAGCCCGTAGTGCTCGGCGATCGCCACCGCGTGCCGGCGGATCTCCTCGCCGGGGGCGTACCGCCACTGCGGGACGTAGCCGACCTCCTCGAGCAGCGGCATGTACACGTAGGACTCGATGTCGCAGTGGATGCCCGGGTAGCGGTTCCAGTACCAGGTGCCGCCGAAGTCCCCGGCCTCGTCCATCATCCGGATCGACTCGACGCCGGTCTCGCGCAGCCGGGCGCCGGTGATCAGGCCACCGAAACCACCGCCCACCACCAGGGCCTCGACGCGGTCGGTCAGCGGCTCGCGCTCGGCCCGCGGTGTGTAGGGGTCCTTCGCGTAGTAGCCGAACTCTCCCGCGGCGCGCCGGTACTGGGCGTTGCCGTCCGGGCGCAGTCGCCGGTCGCGTTCCCGGCGGTAGCGCTCGCGCAGGGCGTCCGGGTCGAAGCCCGGTCCGGAGGGAGTGCCGAGGGGAGAGCCGGTGGACGTCGTGGCGTCGTCCATGAATCGGGCCTTTCGTCGAGACGCGAAGGGGTCGGGATGCGCCTGCCCGGGCACGCGTCGCGAAGGGCCCCGGAGGGCCGGGGCGGTGCGAGCAAGCGACATTCGTCGCGGTAGCAGAGTGAACCGTACATCGAAGTACGTTTCCACGCGCAGCGGGTCCGTTGTCGCTACCCTCGCTCCATGTCCGAGGCACCCACGCGACGCGACGCGACGCGCAACCGCAAGCGCCTCGTCTCGGCAGCCGCGGACGTCTTCAGGGCGCGTGGGCCGGACGTCCCGCTCGAGGAGATCGCCGGCGCCGCGGGGGTCAGCCGCACCACCCTGCATCGCCATTTCGCCGACCGCGAGGCGCTCGCCGCTGCCGTGCTGGAGGAGAACGTCTGCAGGATCGAGGCCCGGGCGGCGGCTCTGACCGATGTGGACGACGGCGCGGAGCAGCTGTACCACTACCTGCTGGACGTCCAGCTCGAAGCCCCGTGGCTCGCCCGGACGGTCGCGGGCGAGGACGTGCTCGGCCTCAGCGATCTCGCCGACCGCACCGCGGCGGCACTCGAGCCGCTCATGACGCGCGCCCGCGCCGCCGGCGTGCTGCGCCCGTCGGTCACGACCCAGGACGTGCTCCTCACCCTGCCCATGGCGATGGCCGTTCAGCCGGTCGCAACGCCCAGCGGCCGCGGGGGCCGCACCGCCAGGTGTCGCGCCATCCTCCACTTCGGCCTCTTCACGACGGAACCGCCGCCCTCACGCGTTCCCGACACCCCCTGAGCGCGGCGCGGATACCGGTCGCACGCTGCGCCCCTACGGGTGCAGGACGATCTCCCCGACATGGTTCCGGCGGGCGAGCCCTCCTGGGCGCAAGCGGCCTGTGGGAATCGGCGCACCGACCTGGGGCGTGCCGGCGCCTCGGCTGCGGTCAGAAGCCGGGGGCACGCTCTCCGTCGGTCTTCTCGTCGTCCCCGATCCACACGTGGATCGCCGAGACACCCGGCGTGCCCACCGTGATCTGGAGGTCCCAGGTGCCGGCGGCCGCGGGTACGACGTCGGTGGAGAACCGGTCCCATTCGCAGTCCGGTGCACACCAGGCCTCGAGTACGAGCTCGTCGTCGATCGCGGTGCGGCCGTCCGGACCGGCGAGGCGGATCCGCATCCGCACCGGGTCCCGCATGGCGGGACCCGCCGGTTCGACGGCGATCAGGATCGGGTGCCGCGCGCCCGGGTGCTCGACCGTGAACGTGTGCCGCTCGGCGAACGGAACCTCCACCGCCGTGGTATCGGTGACGATCTCGTACAGGGTCCGGTCCGCGTTGCCGGAGTCCAGCACGAACGCCAGCGCACCGAACGCCGTGCAGAACGCCATGATTGCCACGGGCAGCCCGGCGTCACGCCACCGGTACCGCCGTGTCCGGGTTCCGTCGCGCAGCTGCGCCCACAGCGCGCACCCGGCGAACAGCACCCCGCACCCGACTGCGGTCCAGAACAGGATCCAGCTCGTCGACACGCCACCACCCCCGCCCCGGATGTGATCATCGACCGCGCAGGCCCGTCATCGTCACGACTGGTGATCGCGGACCGCCCTCACCCGGCGAAACCGGGCTACTCTCCGGACCATGCTGGAGCGGTCCGGCCGGGCGCAGTTCGGGATCACGTTGCACAGCGGGGAACGGCCCACCGACGTGCAGTGGTACTTCCGCGAGGAGAGTGCGCTCCCGGTCGCGATCCAGCGCTGGGAGCTTCCGCCCGGTGGTTCGGAGGGTCTGCACGCACACCCGCCGGGCGCCGAAGCCCTCGAGGAGATCTACGTGCTGCTGCACGGCACCGCCCGGATGACCGTCGACGGGGAACGGTTCGACCTCGAGCCGGGCGACGCGGTTCTCGCGCGTGCCGGCCAGCAGCACGACCTGCGCAATCCCGGCACCTCTACGGCGGTGGTGATGGTCGTCTGGGGGCCTCCGGGTACCGCGCTGGACTGGCCGCGGTACCGCACCGGGCGGGCCTCGCGGGACGCCGCCGAGCGCGAGGAGTAGCCGGATGGACTCGCTGGAGATCACGATCAACGCCGTCGACGGGGAGCGCGCGGCCGGCTTCTGGTGCGAGGCGCTGGGCTACCGGCTCCGTTACCGGCGCGACCGCTACCTCGTCCTCGAGCCGGTGACGGGCACGGGCCCGCAGGTGGTCGTCCAGACGGTCGACGCCGCGCCGGCCGGCGGCGCGGGCACGCACCTGGACCTGCGGGTGGACCGGCGCGAGGAGACCGTCGCCCGGCTGGTCGCCCGAGGTGCACGCGTGCAGCGCGAGGTCACAGAGGCAGGTCGCACGTGGACGGTGATGGTCGACCCGGAGGGCAACGAGTTCTGCGTGTGCCCGGCACGGACCGGGTGACGCTAGATCGCAGCCTGATGCAGTGCGTCGATCGCGCAGCGGGCCTCCGCCGCCATCAGCTGGACCACCGTGGCCGCCGACTCCGCGCGGTCGATCAGCCCGACCGCCTCACCGGCGTGGACGAGGACGGTGTCCGGGTCGTCGCGCCGGGTGCCGTCCCGGAACTGCGCGGTGGCCTCCTGCAGGTGTTCCACCGGCACGCCACCCGTCCCCTTCCGGTGCCACGCGTCGGTGAACCGCGAGCGCAGCGCCCGGGCGGCGTAGCCGTCGGGCCAGTTCACGCCGCGGACGTCGTCGTAGACGCGGGTGGTCAGGGTGTCGTCTCCCCGGGCACGGACCATCCGCTGGAGTGCCGCGGGCGAGACCGTGGCCTCGGCGGTCGCCGCGAACCGGGTCCCGACCACCGCCCCGCCGGCACCGAGGGCGAGCACGGCGGCCAATCCCCGGCCGTCGGCCACCCCGCCCGCAGCGAGCACCGGCACGGTCTCCCCGCGCTCGCGCACCAGGTCACAGACCTCCGGCACGAGCGTCAGCGTCGACCGCAGCCGGGCGCCGTGGCCGCCGCCCTCGCCACCCTGCGCCACGATCACCTGGGCTCCGTGATCCAGCACCCGAGCCGCTTCGTCCCGGTCGGCCACCTGGCAGATCAGCGGGATGCCGGCCGCCCGGATCCGCGCGGCGAACCGTCCGACGTCACCGAACGACAGCATGACGGCGGCGACGTGGTGGTCGAGGGCGACGTCCAGCACGCGTGGGTCGCGTTCGAGGCACCAGGTGATGAACCCGCAACCGACCCGGGCACCCCGGGCGATCCGGAGCTCCGCGGCGAGCCGGTCCGTGTCGGCGTAGCCGGCACCGATCATGCCGAGCCCACCGGCGCGGGACACCGCAGCGGCCAGTGCGCCACCGGCCACGCCACCCATGGGGGCGAGCACGATCGGGACGCTCGTCCCGAGCACGGCAGCGGCCGACGCGCTCACCCGCGGGTCCCGACGGTGTCCTCACTGCGCAGCCGCGCGGCGCGGACGGTGTTGCGCAACAGCATCGCGATGGTCATCGGCCCGACCCCACCGGGGACCGGGGTGATCGCGGAGGCGACCTCGGCGACCCGCTCGGTGTCGACGTCGCCGCACAGGCCGGACTCCAGCCGGTGCATGCCGACGTCGATCACTACCGCTCCGGGTTTCACCGCGTCCGGGCCGATCATCCGCGGCACCCCGGCGGCGGCGACCAGCACGTCGGCACGGCGGGTGACCCGGTCGAGATCGCGGGTGCGGGAGTGGCAGGTCGTCACGGTGGCGTTGCGAGCCAGCAGCAGCTGGGCCTGCGGCTTGCCGACCAACGAGGACCGGCCGACGACGACGGCCTCGGCTCCCTCGAGCGCCACGCCGGCCCGGTCGAGCAGGTGCATCACCCCCGCCGGCGTGCACGGCACGAGACCGGGCTTCCCGAGTGCCAGCCGGCCCGCACTGCGCTCGGTGAGCCCGTCGACGTCCTTCGTCGGCGGGATCCGGGCCAGCAACGCGTTCGCGTCGAGGTGGCCGGGCACCGGGAGCTGCAACAGGATGCCGGTGACCTCGGGATCGTCGGCGAGCTCGTCGATGATCCCGGCCAGCTCGTCCTGCGAGACGTCCCCGGGGACGTGCCGGTGCAGGTCGCGTATCCCGGCCTGCGTGCACTGCTTACGCTTGTTCCGGACGTAGATGTGCGAGGCGGGGTCGTCGCCGACCAGCAGCGTCGCCAGTCCGGGCGCGCGCGGCAGCTCGGCGACCTCGCGCGCGATCTCGGCCCGCAACTCCGCCGCCGCGGCCTTCCCGTCGATCAGTACTGCGCTCACGTGCGCCCCTCAGAAGACGATCGTCGTGGTGTCGTTGAGCAGCACCCGGTCGTCACAGTGCGCCTCGACCGCACGCGCCAGCACGACCCGCTCGATGTCGGCGCCGCGCCGGGCGATCTCCCGCACCGACTGACGGTGCGTGATCCGCGCGACGTCCTGCTCGATGATCGGACCCTCGTCCAGGTCCTCGGTCACGTAGTGCGCCGTGGCCCCCACCAGCTTGACCCCACGCTTCTTCGCCTGGTCATACGGCCCCGCACCGGCGAACGCGGGCAGGAACGAATGATGGATGTTGATCGCCGGAACCCCCACCCGGTGTAGGAAGTCACCGCTGAGCACCTGCATGTACCGGGCCAGCACGACGAGATCGACCCGGCCGTCGAGCAGATCGAGCTGCTGCTGCTCGGCCTGCTCCTTGGTCGCCTTGAACACCGGAATGTGGGCGAACGGGACATCGAAACCCGCCACATCCTTCTCCAGATCCGGATGGTTCGACACCACCTGCACGACATCCACCGGCAGCTCACCACGCCGCCACCGCCACAACAGATCCAGCAGGCAGTGGTCGAACTTCGACACGAACAGCGCCACCCGCTTCGGGATCTCCGCCGCCGTCATCCGGAACTCCATACCCAGCCGGGTCGCCACCTGATCGGCGAACTCCTGCTCCAGCGCGGGCAGCCGATCCAGGAACCCGGGCAGATGGAACACGATCCGCTGGAAGAACTTCCCACCCTCGTGATCGGTGGAGTTCTGATCCGCCTGCACGATGTTCGCACCCCGGGCCTGCAGGAAGGCCGTCACCGACGCCACGATCCCCGGACCGTCCTGACAGGACATCAACAGATGCCCCTGGTCGTGCAGCGCCCCATCCCGGGCCCACTGGTCCCGCCGGTCGGGCGCCACGACGGTGGCGCGGGAGAGCTCTGACCTCGCCTCGTTCATCAGATCTCCTGCATTCGGTTCGTCAGCTCCAGGGGAACGGTGAGTGACTGGTCGGGTGGAGGTCGCCGGTGCGGTACCGATCGAAGCGGAACGGTGCGAGCAGCTCCTGCGGTTCGCCGAGCAGTTCCTTCGCCACCAGTTCGCCGACCCCGAGCATCTTGTAGCCGTGGTTGGCGTCCGCGATCACGTAGGCGTTGGCGCGGAACGTGTCGAACACCGGGAAGCTGTCCGGGGTGAACGCGCCGATGCCACCGGAGGGCTCCTTCGAGTACACGCCGCGCTTGCCCTCGAACCGCTTGTGGCACGCGGCCAGCGCCGAGGTCCACATGCGGACGAACGAGTCGTCGACGACGAACTCGGGGCTGGCCGGCCCGTACGGGTCCACCGCGACGTCGCCCGACGGCCGGTCGATCCGCTGCGGGGACGCGCCTCCCTGGACTCCTCCGAAGTGGAAGTCCGGCTTGTAGTAGATCCCCCACATCTCGTCGGTGATCAGCGAGCCGTCCTCGTCGTCGTACAGCGGAGCGTCCGAGTCGACGTGCACGACCGGGGGGAACCCGCCCGTGTTGTCGGTGAACTCGTGCGGGTCGACCTCGAGCGTGCCCTCCTGTAGCGCCCAGTACGTCCACATCGGCTGGTCCGGATGGTCCTGGCCCGAACCGTCCCGGACGGTGATCGACGAGGGCAGGTCGAGCATCGACCAGATGTCGCGTACCCAGGGCCCGACCGCCACCACCACGGCCTCGCAGGAGACGGTGCCCTGATCGGTCACGACCGCAGCGACCCGTTCGCCGTCGCGCTCGAAGCCCGTGACCGCGACCCCGGTCTCGATCCGGACGCCTGCCTCCCGCACCTTCGCGGCGAGCCCGGCGAGCGACAGCGTGTTGTTCGCGTAGCCGCCCCGCTTCTCGTGGAGCAGGATCGAGACCCCGGGCGCCTGCCAGTCCGAGAAGATCTCCCGCATGTAGCTGCGGCACTCGTCGGCGCCCTCCACCAGCACCGACTCGTAGCCGATCTCGTTCTGCTCGCGGGCGATCTGGCGGACGTCGTCGGCCATCGCGTCCGGCGCGATCTGGATGTAGCCCACGCCGTGGTACGACAGCGCCTCGGCGTCGCGTTCCCACGCCTCGACGGAGTGCGCCATCAACCTGCGCATCGCCGGCTGGAAGTAGTTGTTCCGGATGACGCCGCACGCGACACCGGACGCGCCGGCACCGACGTCGGTCTTGTCCACGACGACGACGTCGCTGCCGTCTCCCTGACCGGTCTCGGCCAGGCCGCGGGCCAGGTGCCAGGCGGTGCTGAGCCCGTGGATACCTGCGCCGATGACGACGTAGCGGGACTTCTCGGGAAGCATGTGTCAATTCCCCATTTCTCTCCGCGGTGCGGACCGGATGGACGTCAGGCGGTCGGGTTCTTCTCCCGCTGGTCGAGGAAGGTCGCCTGCGAGTCGTCGAGTGCCTCCCACCACGCCGTGTGGTGGATCGGCGCCGGGGTTCCGGTACAGGGCGACGAGAAGCCCTGGTCGCGGTAACCGACGATGCTCTCGGTCTTGTGGTGCTCCCAGGTCTTGAAGTGCTCCCTGGTCAGGGCCATGTCGAAGGCGGGATAGTCGACCTCGGCGAGGAGGTCCTCGATGTGGTCGGCCTGGAAGTCGATCTGCTCCGACGGGCCGTCGAGCGAGTCCTCGCGGGCCCGCCACACCGCGATGTCCTTCTCCATCTCGGCGCGGTCCGGAAGTGTGATCCGGTCGAGTACGTAGTCGCGCGCGTACCACGCCTCGGCGTCGAACATCGTGAACGTGTAGAACTGGTCCTGCATGCTCAGGTACATCAGTTTCGGGTTGTCCACCCAGAACACGCCCTTGTACAGGTTCGGCGGATAGAGCACGTTCGATGTGCTGAGCCGCAGCGAACCGGCCATGAACGGGAAGTGGTGCCGGTATCCCGTGCAGAGGATGATCGCGTCGACGTCGCGGCTCGAACCGTCGACGAAATGCACGGTGCGGCCCTCGACGCGGTCGAGCTGCGGGAGCTCCTCGATGCCGTCGGGCCACGGGAAACTCATCGGGGCCGACCGGTAGCTGATGGTGACCGAGCGCGCTCCGTACTTCTTCGTCTGCAGGGCGATGTCCTCCGCCGAGTAGCTGCCCCCGACGACGAGGAGATCCTTGCCCGCGAACTCCTGGGAGTCGCGGAAGTCGTGCGAGTGCAGGATCCGGCCCGGGAACTGCTCGAATCCGGGGTACGACGGCACGTTCGGGACGGAGAAGTGCCCGCTGGCGACGACGACGTGGTCGAACTCCTCCTCCCGGCTCTCCCCCCGCCCGAGGTCCTCGATGATCAGCCGGAACGTGTCGCTCGTGGCATCGTGATCCACCCAGCGGACGGCCGTGTCGAATTGGATGTGCCGGCGCACGCCCGACTTCTTCGCCCGGCCGAGGATGTAGTCCTCGAGCACAGCACGGGGCGGGAACGACGGGATCGGCCGCCCGAAATGCTCCTCGAAGGTGTAGTCGGCGAACTCCAGGCACTCCTTGGGCCCGTTCGACCACAGGTAGCGGTACATGCTCCCGTGGCACGGATCGCCGTGCTCGTCGAGACCGCTGCGCCAGGTGTAGTTCCACAGACCACCCCAGTCGCTCTGCTTCTCGAAGCAGACGAGTTCGGGGACGTCCGCGCCGCCTGCGCGGGCCCGCTCGAACGCGTGGAGCATCGCCAGGCCGCTCGGTCCGGCTCCGATGATCGCGACTCGTCCTGCCATGTTCTCATTCCTCGCCTCGGTGGGATCCATTCACGAACGGGGCCGTTCCTTGTCCGGGTCGTAGAACGGGAACCGCACGACGCGTGCAGGAATGCGCTTGCGGTGTCCGTCGAGTTTTCCGATCTCGACGTCCGTGCCGATCTCGGCGTGCTCCACCGCGATGCGGCAGAGCGCGATGTTCTTCCGCAGGACGGGCGACCGGGTGGCGCTGGTGACGACCCCGACCTGGAACCGGCCGACGTGCACGCAGTCCCCGTGTCCGGCCGGTTCGTTGCCGTCGAGCTCCAGGCCGACCAGCGTGCGCTGCGGGCTCGCCTTGCGGGCGAGCAGCGCGTCGCGGCCGGAGAAGTCGTCCTCCTTGGTCTTGAGCGGCACGGTGAAGCCGATGCCTGCCTCGTACGGGTCGGTCTGGTCGGAGAAGTCGTAGCCGGCGAAGACCAGTCCCGACTCGATCCGCAGCATGTCCAGTGCATCGAGGCCGAGCGGGAGCATCCCGTGCGGACGGCCGGCCTCCCACACCGCGTCCCAGAGTTCCGGGCCGTGGCCGGGGTGGCACCAGAGCTCGTAGCCGAGCTCGCCGGAGTACCCGGTGCGGGACACGACGACCGGGATGCCGTTGTGGTCGCGCAGGCGGCCGATCGCGAACCGGAACCAGGTCAGGTCGGTGAACGCGGGCTGGGTGTCCGGGGTCCAGATCAGGTCGCGCAGCGCGTCGCGGCTCGCGGGGCCCTGCACCGCGATGTTGTGCATCTGGTCGGTGGAGTGCTTCACCCACACCCGGTCCAGGCCGAGCCGCCCGGCCTGCTCGCGCAGCCACGTCCCGGTGTACTCGTCACCGCAGACGACCCGGAAGTTGGTGTCGCCGAGCCGGAACACCGTGCAGTCGTCGATCATGCCGCCGGTCTCGTTGCAGACGGCGGAGTAGACGACCTGGCCGTGCGAGAGCTTGCGGATGTTGCGGGTGAGCCCGTACTGCAGCAGCGCCTCGGCGTCGGGCCCGAGCACCTCGAACTTGCGCAGCGGCGACAGGTCCATCACGGCGACCCGCTCCCGGCACGCCCAGTACTCCTCCTGCGGCCCGTGCCCGTCGAAGCTCGCCGGCAGCCAGTAGCCGCGGTACTCGGTGAACTGCCGGGTGAGCGCGGAGGTCCGCGAGTGAAAGGCGGTCTGCTTGGTCAGCTTTGCCGGCTGCTCCGGGGTGACACGGTGGGCGATGGCCATGGAGAACTTCCGTTCGGCGTCGTAGACCCGGACGTGGACGTCGGTCGGGACCCAGCCGTTCGACGGGTCGACGTCGTCCGGGCACGCGGAGGTCCCGCAGACGAGATCGGTCCCGGCCCGCAGGAGCACGTAGTCCCCGGGGCGCGACCACGGCTCGTCGAAGACGAGCTGGTTGTGGCCGTCGAAGGCGGTGTTGTAGAAGAGGTTCAGCGCGGGCCACCCGGCGCGCGGGGCGATGCCGTAGCGGTCCAGCTCGGCGTTGAAGTTGTCGGTGCAGTTGACGTGGCCCGGGTAGCCCATGTCCTCGTAGTACTTCGCGTTGCACGCGAGACCGAACGTGTCGTGCCTGCCGACCGTGTCCTGGACGACCTCGATGAGGGGTTGCATGTCCTGGTCGTAGAACTTCCCGTGCAACCCGGGCTGCGGGTACGCCTGCCCCATGAAGTACCGGGTCGCGGTGGAGTCGAGCCCGCGCTCGAGCCCCTCCTGTAGGCGGTGCGAGTGGAAGGCCAGGAAGTCCGAGCACTGCCTGCCCTCGACGTCGATGATCTGGATGTACTGGCCGGCCTTCACTTCGTAGCCCAGCGCGGTCGCGCTGTTCACCCGGAAGTCCATGACCGGCTCGGCAAGCGGTTCGGGCAGCGGCGGTGGCGGGACGAGGCCGCGGTTCGCCCGCCGGAGCTCGATCAACAGGTCCGACGGCGGGTTCGCCTCGACCGCGTCGAGCCGCATCTCGCCACCGGGGGCTGCCACGACCACCGTCCCGGGCGCCTGCGCGGTGAACGTCTCGGTGGCACCGGCCGGCGACCACTCCCCGAACAGCCGGGCCGCGTCGAGCCGGGTGGGGTCGAGC
Source organism: Pseudonocardia parietis (assembly GCF_017876315.1). GTDB lineage: Bacteria > Actinomycetota > Actinomycetes > Mycobacteriales > Pseudonocardiaceae > Pseudonocardia > Pseudonocardia parietis. Next base: position 6,449,240 of record NZ_JAGINU010000001.1, read on the forward strand.
CCCTGGCGGACGAGCTGGGCCACGACCGGGTCCGCGATCCGGGTATGGCGCCCGACGAGGGCCCGGAGCACCGTCGCCGGGCCGTCGGGCGCGATGTCGAGGACCGGCTGCTGCGTGCCCTCGAGCCGCAGCGTCGTGAGCTCGGCGACCTGGCGACCCTCCAGGTCGACGACCGTGAGCTGGTCACCGGCGGCCAGCCGGACACCGGTCAGGCCGCCGGCGCGGACCCAGTACGTCTCGAGCCCGGGCTCGGGCGAGAGCAGGCCGGGCAGCAGCAGGCGTCGACGGTCCGGCCTCCGGTCGGTCGGTACTGCCATGGAAATCGTCTCCCTTCCTGCACGACCCGCCCGGCTCCCCCCGGGACCGGGACGGGTCAGAGCTTCCGGACGAACGTCCGGGCCTGGTAGAGGGCGAGCAGTGGGAGGACGATGAACAGGATCGTCGCCACGATCGGACCCGCCGGATACGCGTACCACTCACTCATCGCTGCCTCCACTCGTCGCTGCTGCTTCCGGTCGTCGCTGCTGCCTCACTCGTCGCTGCTGCCTCACTCATCGCACTGCCTCCGACAATCCGGACTGGGCCATACGTTCACGGCCGAAACCGTTCACCTGGTAACGGAGCATGAGCTTCTCCCCGCCCCCGCCCCCGGCCCCGGCCCGGGAGGGGTCGACGTCCGCCCCCACCTCGTCGAGGAGACCGCCCGAGTAGAGGTCGGTGAGCGTCAGCCGGACGGTCCCCGCCCAGTACTCACCGGACACCCCGTACTCGTCCTCGACGGCCGCGACCACCTCGTGGTCCCAGAGCGGACCGTCCCGCAGCAGCTTCTGCAGGACGAATCCCTTGATGTGCACGCGGGCCATCAGCTCGTCCCGTCCGTGGTGAGGGGCGCCCGGTGCCTGCTGGGCACGGAGCGGATGACTTCGAGGACGTCGCGGCGCTCGGTGAACAGGATGAAGCTGCCGAGCACCGCGATGAGGGCCCCGATGATGAACTCGACCCCCGGGAGCTCCAGGGTGAACACGAAGATCCAGACCAGGGACAGCGGCCCGTACAGGGCGGCGATCGCCTGCCCGCGACCGACCCCGATCAGCGGGAAAGACTTGTACCAGGACACATAGCAGAACCCGAACGTCAGGCCCAGCAGGACCATCAGCAGCAGGACCGGGCCCGAGGTGAGGGCCGCCCCGACGGCGGACCAGAACGCCCCGCCCGCGAGGATCGAGGCCAGCGGGACCGCGATCACCAGCCAGAGCGCCACTTCGGCCGTGAACCGCAGCGGGAGCCCGATGTCGGGGTCGCTGACGTCGAGTGCCCGGCCGGCGATGGCCCCTTCCAGTCCCCAGCCGATGATCGCCATCACGCCCCCGACGTAGCCGAGCAGGCCGCTGCCCTCGTCGGCGGCGAGCCCCGGAGCGAAGATCACGACGCCGCCCAGCATGATCACGGCGATGCCGAACGCGGCCCGCTTGGTGATCGTCTCGCCGTACCAGGCCCGCGCGGCGAACGCACCGACGATCGGGTAGAGCAGGGCGGCGACCGCGGCGAACGCCGTCCCGACGTAGGCGATGGCGAGGATCGACCCGAAGATCGCGAGCATCCCGGCGACACCGGCCGGCAGGTACCAGCGGGAGATCCGGGGCTGCATCAGCGTCCGGCCGTAGTCACTGATCTTCCCGAGGGCGCCCATCCAGACGAACATGGCCAGCAGGACGGCGATCGCGTTCAGAATGGTGATCACGAGTGCGGCCAGCAGGTAGTTGTCCGTCAGGCCGGCGAACGGTTCCACCTCGTAGATCACCGTGCCGGGTACGTACCAGGCTCCCCAGAGCACCGCGCACCACAGCGCCCAGATGAAACCCCATCTGACCTGGCGGTTCCGGTGTTCCACACGTAATGCGGCAATGCCCTCAGTACTCGGCATGGGTACCTCCCGGCCGATGGTGGGGTGCTGCGTCGGACGCAGCTGTGGAGGACGTTCAGGTGTGGTGCTCCGGCCCGGTCACGTCGATGCCGTACTCGGCGCCGGCGTCGAGCAGGACGTCGAACAGGTATTGGCCACTGGAGCGTTCGCAGTGCAGCAGGTAGGAGGGTGTGGTGGTGTCGGGGTCGTCGTCGCGGATCAGGTCGGTGGCCAGGCCGGCGACCGAGGTGCGCAGCGCGGCGCCGGCCGGTGTGGAGTCGTGGTGCAGGTCGATACCGCAGATCTTGGCCAGGACCTCGGCGCTGCGCCGGCCGCGCAGCCGGATCAGGGCGCGGCCGTGGGTCAGGTCGAGCACCGACACGAACTCACCCGTGGCCTGTGCGGCATGTTCGAGGTGGTCGCGTAGGGGTCGGGCGGTGGCGGGTGGGCCGATGATCAGCCATTCCCCGGGCCCGGACCCGACGGCGAGTACGGGGTGTCCGGCCTGTTCGGTGCGCACCGCCCGCCCGAACCGGGCACCGACGATGTCGCGCAGCGCCCCACCGAACGGGCCGCGCACCAGGACTTTGGCCCGGGCGGATTCGTCGGTGAGGGTGAGGTCGGCGGTGCTGCGCCGGGCACTGATCTGCCATCCGTCACGCTCGACGGGATCGGCTGCGGTGATCGGGGTCCGGGCCACGACGGTGTCAGGCACGTTGGCGTTCTCCCTTCGGGTCGAAGTGCGCATGCCCTTCGATCACCCGCGCGGTGATATCGGCCCCGTCGGGTAGGTGCACGGTGAGGCGGGTGCCGGGCGCGGCGAGGTCGGGATCGACCTGGCCGAGGCAGATCGAGCGGCGCAACGTCGGTGACATCCGCGACGAGGTGATCCGCCCGGCGATCCGCCCGTCCGACCGCACGATCTGACTGGCCTCCGCGGGCACGATCCGGCTGTCCTCGGGCTGGATCGCCACCAACACCGGATAGTCACCGTGCTGGTGTTGCCAGACGAGTTCGGGTTTACCGACGAAATCGGCCTTGTCGAGTTTGATCAACCCGCCCAGGCCGGCGGTGTAGCCCTGGGACAGCCCATCGGTGTCCTGACCGACGATGAAATGCCCCTTCTCCAGGCGCAGGACCCGTTGCGCCTCCACCCCGAACGCCGCGATCCCCAAATCCCGACCCTGCTCCATGAGGTGTTCCCAGACGTGGAGGCCGTAGGAGGCCGGGACGTGGATCTCATAGGACAGTTCGCCGGTGAACCCGATCCGCCACAGCACACAGTCCTCGACCCCGGCCACGGTCCCGGTCCGGACCTGCATGTAGCCGAACGCGTCGGAGCCCAGATCCACATCAGTCACCCGGGCCAAAAGCTCCCGCGAGCGGGGCCCGGCCAAATTCATGCTCGCGTAGGCGGTGGTGACCGGGGTGACGTGCACCTGCCAGTCCGGGTGCGAGGTCTGCAACCAGTCCTCGACCCACTCCCACACCGTCGCCGCCCCCGACGACGTGGTCGACATCAGGTAGTGATCCTCACCGAGCCGGCCGGTGACGCCGTCGTCCATCACCACACCGTCGTCGGCGCACATCACCCCATACCGCACCCCACCCACCGGGAGTTTCGACCACTTGTTGACATAGAGCAGGTTCAGCAGCTTCGCCACGTCCGGGCCGCGCAGGTCCAGCTTCCCGATCGGGGTGACATCGATCAACCCCACCCGCTCACGCACCGCCCGCACCTCCGCGGCCGGGTCGCCGTAGTGCTCGGGGCGGATCCACTGCCCGGCCACCAACGCCGTCGCGTCGTGACGTTCGTGCCAGGGCTGCATCGGGGAGTGGCGCACCGGTTCCGGGACCCGCCCGGCCAGAGCACCGAGCGTCACCGGCGCATACATCGGGCGCCACGTGGTGGTGCCGGTCTCGGCGATACTGCGCCCGGTCGCCTCGGCCAACACCGCGACCGCGTTGACCGTCTCCAACTTGCCCTGCGTCGGACCCATCGTGACCGTCGTGTAGCGCTTGACCAGCTCGACGGAGTCGTAGCCCTCCTTCACCGCACTGACGATGTCCTTCGACGACACGTCCTCACACAGATCCACGAACCCGTGCGTGCTGCTACGGAACAACTCCGGATGCGGAGCCGGGCGCAACGGCGGCACCGGCCGTGGGGTGTGCGCCTCGCCGGTGGTGGTGGCGTGGTCGGGGCGGGTGGGCAGCTGTGCGCGGGTGACATCGGCGGTGTGCGCGGCGCGGCGGGCGGCTTCCTGCCCGACCGCGTGACCGTGGGCGACCAGGTCGTCGACCGTGCCGTCACCCACCACGCCTCCCGCGGCCAGCACCGTGTCCGGGAGGACGGCGGGGTCGGGGACGAAGCGGGCCGAGCCCGGGTCGTAGACCGGCAGGTCCCCGGCCATGTTCAGCAACGACGTCGGCGCGGTCCACCCCGTCGCGGTGACCAACAGGTCACACGCGATCTGCGAACCGTCGGCCAGTGTCACCGAACGGACCCCGCCCCGGCCTTCGGCGCGCACCACGTGCTCGCCGCGGCGGGCGTCGACGACCGCGGCGATCTCCACACCGGCGCGCCGCAGGTCCTCCACCGCCGCATCCCCGGAGCTGTTGGCGCTCATCACCACCGCCCGCTGTCCGGGGCGCACCGCATACAGGTTGATCAGGCGCCGGACCGCGGTCGAGAGCATCACCCCGGGCAGATCGTTGCCCTCGAACACATACGGGCGCTCGATCAACCCCGGCGCGACCACGAACGACCGCGCCCGCGCCTTGATCAACCGTTCGAACACGTGCGGCAGCCCGCGCTGCACGATCGGGACCCAGTTGTCGTCATAGCGGGCCAGTGCCACCGAGTTGGTGAGGACCTCGATACCGGGCTCGGCCGCGACCTGCGCCCGCAACTCCCGCAACGCCGCCAGATCGCCGGCCGTCCCCCAGCGCAGGTGCCCGCCGAGCTGGTGTTCCTCCTCGACCAGCATCACCTGCGCACCCGTGCGGGCTGCGGCCACGGCGGAGGCCATCCCGGCCGGGCCACCGCCGGCGACGACGACGTCGGGGTGGGCGTAACGCTTGTCGAACACCGCACCGGACGGCTCCGACGACACCGTGCCGGCGTGCACGAACTGGCGCAGGACCTTCTCATACATCGGCCACAACGGCTCGGGCTTGATGAACGTCTTGTAGTAGAACCCGGTCGCCAAAAACCGGCCCACCAGACCGTTGACCGCCTTCAGGTCATACTTCAGCGACGGCCACGTGTTCTGCGACCGCACCTCCATCCCCTCGGCCACCAACCGATGCGCGCCGCGCACGTTCGGCTCGTCACCGACCTGGACCATGCAGCCCGGGTCGTGGAAATCCGCGGTCTGGATCCCCCGCGGGCGGTGGTACTTGTAGCTACGCGACAACACCCGCTCCCCAGCCGCCGCCAACGCGGAGGCGATCGTGTCCCCGGGGTGCGCGGTGCAGGGTTTGCCGTTCCAGCGGAACTCCAGCAGCCGGGAGCGGTCGATCACCTCACCGGGCTGCGGAGCCAGCCGCGCCGGGGCCGTCGTGGTCGTGGTCGTGGCCGCGGTCATCAGGTCGCCCCCTGGGCCCGGTGGGCGTGGTGGGAGTTGGTGGCGGTGTCACGCTCCACGGCGAAGTACCGGCGGCACCCCGCCCGGTGATACCACGACTCCGCCACCGTCCCGAGCGGGTTCGACTTCGCATACAGGAACCGGCGCCACTGCTGCGCAGACACCGTCTCCACCTCCGGGCGCGCCCGACGCTCACCGCCATAACGGAACTCGGTCACATTGCGCGGCCCGCACCACGGGCACGACAACACCATCATCAGCGTGTTCACCTCTCCACAGCCGCGCGCGCAGCCGGAAACAGTCGGTCGGGTCGGTCGGGGCTCGGCGACAGGCCGCCACCCGGGCTAGTGGCCCACCGCGGCAGCACCCTTCTCACCCACCAACCGGCCCGCGGCGAACCGCTCGATACCGAACGCCGAAATGATCTCCGGGGGGCGGCCGTGCGCGATGCAGTCGGCCATCGCCTCCCCCGACACCGGACCGGCCTTGAACCCGTAGGTCCCCCACCCCACATCGACGTAGAAACCCTCCACCCCGGTCGGGCCCATGATCGGCGAATAGTCCGGCGTCATGTCACACAGACCCGCCCACTGGCGCAGCAACCGCATCTTCGACAACGCCGGCATCAACTCCAGCACATGCCCGCCCAGGCCCTCGGTGAACTCCAACGACCCCCGGATCGAGTACGACGCGAACGGATCCACACTGGCCCCGAACACCAACTCACCACGGTCGGTCTGGCTGACATAGACGTGCAACGTCCCGGACACCACCACCGTGTCCAGGAACGGCTTGACCGGCTCGGTCACCGCCGCCTGCAACGGGAACGTCTGCACCGGCATCTCCACCCCGGCCATATCCGAGATCAACGTCGACCAGCCCGCCGTGCAGTTCACCACCACCGGCGCCGAGACCCGCCCCCGGTCGGTCTGCACCCCGGTCACCTTCCCGCCGTCGACGTCGATACCGGTCACCGTCGTCTTCTGATGAATGTGCACCCCGTGCGCATCCGCCCCACGCGCGTACCCCCACACCACCGCGTCGTGGCGCACGATCCCACCCGGCGGGTGATACAGCGCCCCCAGGATCGGGTACCGCGCATACGGCGACACATCCATGTGCGGGACGAGCTTCTTCACCTCGCCCGGGTCGATCACATCCGAATCGACGTCCTGGAGCTTGTTGACCTCCGCCCGCCACCGCATCGTCCGCAACGACGAGTCGTTGTGCGCCAAGGTCATGTGCCCACGCTGGGAGAACATCACATTGAAGTTCAGATCCGCGGCCAGATGCTCATACAACTTCACCGAACGGTCATAGAACCGCACACCCTCCGGCGTCAGATAGTTCGACCGCAGGATCGCCGTGTTACGCCCCGAACCACCACCACCGATATAGGACTTCTCCAACACAGCCACATTCGTGATCCCATGATTCACAGCCAGGTAATACGCCGTCGCCAGACCATGCACACCACCACCGATGATGATCACGTCATAGGTATCGGCGAGATCATGACCCCGCCACGCCCGCGGCCACTGCGCATCCGACACACCATGCTGGAACAAGCTCCACGCGGAGTAACCACGGAGCTTGCCGTTCCCGTTGGTGCGGGACACGCCATTGGTCGATCCGTCCACGCAGTGCCTCCAGGCTCGTGGTGGTGTCGATCAGGTGTGACCGGGAGCATACGAGTTGTGGTGAACGACGTCCACCAGTAGTGGACGTTTTTTGCGGGCGCTTCACCGTCCGACCGAAGATCGCCGGCCGTGGCAATCCGCCACATGAGGGTTCTACCAGCAGATGCGTACCGAAATGCCCGCTCGGAACCTGCCCGGAACCGCCCGTGACGAGCCCTCGACGAGGTCGTCCGAGACACAGGGGTTGTCACCTGTGAGTAAACGCGGTCTACTCGGCTGGGCTGTACCAGGTGTGGCCGTGCTCACGCCGGGCCCAGATGCCCGAGACCTTCGGAGGTCCAGACAATGCCGACCGATCTCGACGCCCACCTCGATCAACCAGGACGCGACGACGCCATTCGCGAGGTTCGAAGCAAGATCGATGAGAGCGGCGTCCGCTACATCTACTTCCAGTTCGTCTCGGTCACCGGCCGGATCATGGGGAAAGGAGCACCGACCGCGCACTGGGAACGCTTCGCGAACAAGGGATTCCAGCTGGTCTACGGATCGACTGCCAATCTCTTCATCGACCGCCACGGCGAGTACATCGGGTACGGGGCGGAGGCGTGCGAGCTCATCGGCCTGCCCGATGTCGAGACCTTCCAGGTCCTGCCCTGGGACCCGAAGACGGCCAGGGTCTTCTGCACGCTCTTCCGCGGCCGCGAGGAGCCGGAGGAGCCGGGCGCGTTCCTGACCTCAGACTGCCGCGGGAACCTGAAGCGACTCCACGCGGAGTTCGAGCAGCGGACCGGCCTGCACCTGAAGGTCGGTACCGAGCCCGAGATGATGTGGCTCAAGAAGAACGCCGACGGGACACCGTCGGTCGAGGGCATGACCAAGCCGTACTGCTATCACATCGACCAGTTCTCCGAGCTCCAGCCGCTGATTCACCGGGTGATGGAGTACAGCGAGGCGATGGGCCTGGACATGATCCAGGGTGACCACGAGGACGCCCCGGGCCAGCTGGAGCTGAACTGGCAGTTCGACCGGGCAGAGCTGACGGCTGACCGGCTCACCACCTACCGCCAGATCTGCAAGCAGGTCGGCCGTGAGTTCGACGTCTACCCCTGCTTCATGCCCAAACCGTTCATGGGCGTGTCGGCCAACGGGTGCCACCACAACATGTCGTTGTGGGAGCAGGACACGAACGTGTTCCTGCCCGACGGCGAGGACCAGCGGATGCCGAGCAAGATCGGCCTCGCAGCGATCGGCGGGGTGCTCGAGCACCTCTCCGCGCTGACCTGCATCACCTCGCCGACCGTGAACTCCTACCGGAGGTTGTGGGACACCGGTTTCTGGGCCCCGCTCTACGCGGACTGGGGCTACCAGAACCGCACGACCGCGCTGCGCGTGAGCGCCCCCGACCGGTTCGAATACCGGTCCGTGGACTCCGCGGTCAACCCCTATCTCTCGTTCGCCTCGCTGATCGCCGCGATGTCCGACGGGATCGAACGCAACCTCGATCCGGGACCTCCCGAGGAGCGCAACATCTACCACGCCATGGCCGAGGGCAAGGAGGTCAAGAAGATCCCCATGACCCTGGGCGACGCCCTCGAGGCCCTCCGGGCGGACGAGGTCGTCCGCAGCGCCCTGCCGGGCGACATGTACCGGGTGTTCGAGCACTACAAGCGCGACGAGTGGGAGCGCTACTGCGCCACCGTCACGGAATGGGACGTCAAGGAGTACCTCGACATCCTTCCGTGAGCAACCGAAGTTCCGTGACCGCCCGAAGGGAACAGCAGACATGTGTGGGATCGCGGGAATCATCCACCTGGACGGCCCCGGGGACGTCGGCCATGAGATGACCAGAATGCTGCAGTCGATGAAGCATCGCGGCCCGGACTCCTCCGGTTACGCGCTCTACGGTGAGCCGCAGGACAGCCTGGTCATGCGGTTCAAGCTGGCCGACCCGAACGAGACCGGCGACTTCGACTTCTCCGAGCGGCTCGAGCGCAGCCGGCGCGAGGTGGAGTCGCGCCTGTCCAAGATCGGCGCCACGGTCGACCGGATCCAGAGCGAGTCCGCCTACGCCTACCGGGCCACCTTCACGTACGAGGGCGAGCTCAAGCCGCTCGCGGACTACGTCGAGAACATCCCGGGCTGCGAGGTCCTCTCGCTGGGCCACTCGCTCGAGATCGTGAAGGACCTCGGCGACGCGGAGACCGTCGCCGGCCAGTACAGGCTGGACTCGTTCCGGGGTACGCACGCCATCGGCCACGTGCGGATGGCCACGGAGTCCGATGTCGACATCGCCGGTGCGCACCCGTACTGGGCCTACCCGTTCTCCGACGTCGCCGTGGTCCACAACGGTCAGCTGACCAACTACCACCAGTGGCGGCGGCGGCTCGAGCGCTCCGGTCACCGGTTCCAGTCCGAATGCGACTCGGAGATCATCGCCGTCTATCTGGCCGAGCGGATGGCCGACGGGATGAGCCTCGAGACGTCGATGAAACAGAGCCTCGACGACCTCGACGGCGTGTTCACCTACCTGGTGGTGACCGAGACCAGTCTCGGCATGGCCAAGGACGAGATGGCGGCCAAGCCGCTGGTGCTGTACCAGGCCGACAACATGGTGGCCCTGGCCTCCGAGGAGGGCGCCATCCGTGCGGTGCTGCCCCAGGAGATCGATTCGTACGACCCCTATGAGCGGGAGGTGCTGGTGTGGTCGCGGTGAATGACAGGCACGAGGCGGTACCTGCCCGAAAGGGCCTGGGGGGAACCGTCCGCTACGACGCGCGCGGCCTCGTCGAGCCCGACGCCGAGGCGCCCAAGACGTCGCAGATCGACGGCGACTCCGCGGTGTTCGACGCGGCCGACCTGAGCACTCGACAGATCAACCTCGAGCTGCGCCGCCTCGTCTACGACGAGGGCATCACGCAGGTCACCGTCCGCAACCCCGGGGCGAAGCACTCGCTCGCCGTCGGGCTGCTCACCCGGTGCCGCATCACCATCGACGGCAGCCTCGGCTACTTCGGCGCCACCCTCGGCGACGGCCCGGAGATCCACGTGACCGGCCGGGTCGGGTGGGCGCTCGGGGAGAACATGATGTCCGGCGTCGTGGTCGTCGACAAGAACGCCGGCTCGCTGACCGGAGCCGCCCTGCGTGGTGGCGACCTCGTGGTCCGGGGACACGTCGGCGCCCGGACCGGGATCGACCAGAAGGGCGGAACAATCCTGGTCGGCGGCAACGCCGGGTCGACGACCGGGTTCATGATGCAGCGCGGCCGCCAGATCATCTGCGGCGACGTCGGGCCCGGTATGGGCGACTCCATGTACGAAGGTGCGATCTACGTGGGCGGCAAGGTCGCCTCGCTCGGAGTCGACTGCATCGAGGCGGAGCTGACGCCGGAGGACGACGAACTGCTCGACCGGAAGTTCCGCATCTACGGCATGGACCGGCCGGACGCGTTCCGCAAGTTCGTCTGCGGCAAGAAGCTCTACAACTACGACAACCTCGAGCCGTCCGAGCGCAAGCTCGTCCTGTGAAGGAGAGTCATATGGCTGACGAGACAGCGCCGTCCGACAAGACGGTCCTCGGCCACAGCAGGATCTTCACACCCGAGGTCGTCAACGACATCCACATGAAGGCCGAGCTCGGCCGCTACCGGATGCGCGGGGCCGGGATCTTCAAGAAGATCCCGCACTGGGACGAGCTCGTGTTCCTCCCGGGCACGCTCACGCGCTTCGTGATCGAGGGCTACCGCGAGAAGTGCGAGACGAAGACCGTGCTCGGCGGGCGCTTCGCGAAGAAGCCGCTCGAGCTCGACATCCCGATCTACATCACGGGCATGAGCTTCGGCGCGCTCTCGCTCGAGGCGAAGATGGCACTCGCCAAGGGCGCCTCGATGGCCGGCACGGCGACCTGTTCGGGTGAGGGCGGGATGATCCCGCCGGAACGTGACCTGTCGACGAAGTGGTACTACCAGGTCATCCAGAGCCGCTACGGGTTCAACCCGCACCACCTGATGCTGGCCGACGCGGTCGAGTTCTTCATCGGGCAGGGCTGCAAGGTCGGCATGGGCGGCCACCTCATGGGGCAGAAGGTCACCGAACAGGTCGCCGAGATGCGCTCGCTACCGGCCGGGATCGACCAGCGCAGCCCCGCCCGCCACCCGGACTGGCTCGGCCCGGACGACCTGTCCCTCAAGATCCAGGAGATCCGCGAGGCGACCGACTACCAGGTCCCGATCCAGCTCAAGCTGGGTGCCTCGCGCGTCTACGACGACGTGCGGATGGCGGCCAAGTGCGGGCCGGACGTCATCTTCCTCGACGGCGCCGAGGGCGGCACCGGTGCCGGACCGCACATCGCCACCGAGGAGACCGGCATCCCGCTGCTGGCCGCCATCCCCGAGGCCCGCCGGGCACTCGAGGACGTCGGCCTCGCCGACGAGATCGACCTCGTGGTGGCGGGTGGCATCCGCAACGGCGGTGACGTCGCCAAGTGCATCGCGCTCGGCGCCACGGCCGTCGCGATCGGTACCGCCGCGCTGATGGCGCTGGGCTCCAACAAGGAGATCGAGGGCGCCGACTACGAGGGCACGTTCGGCGTCCCGGCGAGCCAATTCTACCACTGGCACACCGGCAAGGACCCGGCCGGCATCACCACCCAGGACCCGGAGCTGCGCAAGCGGCTGGTGGTCGAGGAGGCCGCGGAGCGCGTCTACAACTTCCTGCACACGCTCACCCTCGAGGTCCAGATGCTCGCCCGCGCGTGCGGAAAGACCGACGTGCACAGCCTCGAGCCCGAGGACCTCGCCGCACTGACCACCGAGGCCGCCGCGATGGCCCGGGTCCCGCTCGCGGGGACCAAGTACATCCCCGGCGTCACCGAGGAACAAACGCTCACCGAGATCAAGGATCTGCTGGCCAAGCACATCGCCAACGACACCGGGGGCCGCCGCGATGTCTGATCTGTTCGACCTGTCCGAACGGAAGCTGTCCACCCGGCAGGGAATCGACACCGAGGAACTGACCGGCAAGACGTTCCCCTACCAGTTCGACGCCGCGCTGGTCGACGACGTCGACCTCGACGCCGCCACACCCGGCGACGACATCAACTGGCTGGAGGACATCCATCTGATGGCGGAGGACGGCATCCCGGCCGTCTTCGACCGGTACACCAACGCGTTCCTGAAGATCCATTTTCCGATCCCGGAGGGACGCGAGGACGAGTACGCCCGCAAGGTGCTGATCAAGCACCTGCAGGAGGGCAACTCGTACGGGATCTGGCTGAAGTACCGGCACGCCAAGTTCCCGCAGCCGGAGCTGGGCTCGTGGCTCGCGGGCTCGCCGACCGTCGGCGACCACTGGCAGCCGCCCGTGCTCGAGGGCTGGGAGCCCCCGGCCCACTGACGGGGACGGCCAGGGTGATCACCGGGGTACGACCGGGGTGGCAAGGGCGCCACCCCGGTCGGCCGGAACGGCACGGAGGGGGACTCAGCGTGGAGTGCGGGGAGCCGGTATGGACCTGGTGAGGTTCGACGGGGTGACCACGGCCCTGATCCTGGTCGTCTTCTTCGGCACGATGCTGTACATCGTCCGGAAGATCGCCAAGAAACAGGAGGACGCGGACGCCTACATGACCGCGGGCAACCGCGTCGGGTTCGGGATCTCGGCCGGCAGCATGACCGCGACCTGGATCTGGGCGTCCTCGATGTACGCATCGGCGACCTCGGGATACCTCTACGGGGTGTCGGGACCGATCCACTACGGGCTGTGGGGCGCCCTGATGATCCTGTTCATCTACCCGTTCGGGCGCAGGATCCGCGCCGTCGCGCCGAAGGCGCACACCCTCGCCGAGGTGATGTACGCGCGGCACGGGCGGTCGAGCCAGCTGATGCTCGCCGGCTCCAACGTGGTCGGCAGCGTGATCAGCCTGACCTCGAACCTGATCGCCGGCGGCGTGCTGATCGCCCTGCTCACCCCGTTCGAGTTCGCCCACGGTGTCGTGGTGATCGCGGTGGGGCTGCTCGTCTACACGGTCTGGTCCGGCTTCCGGGCGTCGGTGCTCACCGACTTCATCCAGGTCGTCGCGATGCTCGGCGTGGTGATCGTGCTCATCCCGGCGATCTTCCTGCTCTCCGGGTTCCCCGAGGCCTTCAGCACCGGCGCGGCGAACCTGACCCCGCAACAGGGCAGCTTCTTCTCCAGCGAGGCATTCCTCCAGCAGGGTGCGCCGTACATCGCCGCGGTGCTCGCCTACGCGATCGGCAACCAGACGATCGCGCAACGCCTCTTCGCGGTCCGCGAGGACCTCATCCGCAAGACCTTCGTGACGGCCACGATCGGATACGGCGGAACCGTCATCGGAATGGGCATGTTCGGCGTGCTGGCGCTGTACCTGGGGATGGAACCGCTGGACGGCGACCCGAACAACCTGATTCCGCAGATCGCGGCGACCTACCTGCCGACCGCACTCCTGGTGGGGTTCTTCGTCCTGATCATCGGGTCGCTGTGCTCCACCGCGGACTCCGACCTGTCCGCCCTGTCCTCGATCGCGATGGCGGACATCTACGGGCAGAACATCGCCGGGAAGGACAAGGCCGACCCCCGCCTGATGCTGCTGATCGGCCGGCTGACGATGGTGGCCGCGACGGCGGTGGCGCTGGTGTTCGCCAGTATGCAGCTCGACATCCTGGACCTGCTGGTCTTCGTCGGCGCGCTCTGGGGCGCCCTGGTGTTCCCGGTGATCGCCAGCTTCTACTGGAAGAAGGTGACGAACGCGGCCTTCACCGTGTCCGTCATCGTGGCCCTGGCCCTGTTCATCCCCGTCCGGTTCCAGCTCGTCGCACTCGGCGGGCTGCTCGGACCCGCGGTGGACGTGCTCTCCATCATCGGTGTGGGGGTCATCGCGGGCCTCATGACGTTCGGGTTCTTCGGGTTGCGGGCCGGGCAGGTCGTCGGGGTGCTGGCCACGATCGTGGTCACACCGTTCGCCTTCGGCGCCGTGCACGAGTACCACGTCCTGTCGGCATCGCTGATCGCCTACTCGGTGAGCACCCTCGTGTGCTTCGGGATGTCGGTCAACTCCCGCCGGTCGTTCGACTTCGACGTCATCAGGCAGCGGACCGGGAACTTCGACGAGAAGGAGGCCCTGGAACCTCGGGACGACCGTCTTCCGGAGGCCTGACGACACCTGAGGAGAAAGGTGGAGCACGGTGTGAACCCCATCTGGTTGAGCATCTACGTCCTGATCTGGCCGGTGCTCGTCGCCGGCGTCCTGTTCGTCATCTCCCGAGCATTCCTCGCCGAATGGCGAGAGGCCCGTGAGGAAGGGCGAGACATCATCTGACCTGCCATCCCGCCCGTGGGCGCGGGCGGCACCGAGCAAGGAGCTCGACAATGGCCGATATCGCACCCGACCCGGAACGCACGGCGTCACCGCAGGGCACCGCCGACGATGACCGGCTGCACCGCACCCTGGACTGGAAGGGCGGGTTCTGGATCGCCAGCGGCGTCCCCGCCCTGGTGCTGTTCTCGATCGGCACCATCGCCTCTACGATCGGCGCGCCGTCGGTCCTGGTGTGGGCGGTCTCCATCTCGTTCGGACTGATCCAGTCGTTCATCTGGGCCGAGATCGCCGGGCTGTTCCCCCGCAAGTCCGGGGGCGCCTCGGTGTACGGGGCCATGGCCTGGGTCCGGTACTCCAAGTTCATCGCACCGCTGTCGGTCTGGTGCAACTGGCTCGCCTGGTCGCCGGTGCTGATGATCGGCTCCAGCCTCGCGGCCGGCTACGTGCTGACCGCGCTGTTCCCGGCCGACGCCGTCGTCAACACCTGGTCGCTGACGCTGCTGCCACTGGACTTCCTGCAGGACGGCCTCGCGCTGCGGATCAACGCCACGTTCGTCGTGGCCGCGCTGTTCCTGCTCCTGGTCTTCGCGCTCCAGCACGGCGGGATCCTGCGCGCGGCCCGGGTGCAGACCATCATCGGCCTGGCCGTGCTCGTGCCGCTGCTGGTCATCGGGCTCGTCCCGCTGATCACCGGCGACGTGATGTCGAGCAACTTCACGCCGTTCGTGCCACTGAGCGGCGCGTGGGACCTGTCCGGCTGGACGCTGCTCGCCGGCGGTCTGTTCCTCGCGGCCTGGTCGGCCTACGCCTTCGAGACCTCGATCTGCTACACCGCCGAGTTCCGCGATCCCGGCCGGGACACCGTGCGCGCCATCCTGGCAGCGGGCCTCGCGTGCCTGGTGATCTACTTGCTGGTCCCGATCGCGTTCCAGGGTGTGCTCGGTGTCGAACGGCTGGCGGAGCCGGGCATCGTCGACGGTGACGGCGTGGGCCAGGCGATGACCGAGATCGTCGGTGGCGGCCCGATCGCGGCCAACCTGCTGATCGTGATGCTCGTGCTCGCCCTGCTGCTCACGATCATGACCACGATGGCCGGGTCGTCGCGGACCCTCTACCAGGGCTCGCGCGACGGCTGGTTGCCCCGCTTCCTGTCCCACACCAACCGGCACGGGGCACCCACCCGTGCGATGTGGACGGACCTCGTCTTCAACCTGATGCTGCTGCTCCTGAGCGACACGGTGTTCGTCCTGGCCGCCTCCACCGTCTGCTACATGATCTTCAACTTCCTCAACCTCAACGCGGGCTGGATGCACCGCGTCGACAACCCCTCCGCCCCGCGGCCCTTCCGCGCGCCGACGGTGCTGCTGGCGATGGGAACGGTGCTGGCGTTCGTCAACGCGTTGCTGCTCGGCTGGGGATCGAGCGTCTGGGGCGGCGGTGCGCTGGTCTTCGGACTCGTCGGTGCGGCGGTGATCGTCCCGGTGTTCGTGTACCGGCACTTCATCCAGGACGGGGGGGTCTTCCCGGCCACGATGTACGAGGACCTGCCCACCGCCGACGGCGGCCGCTCCGGGGTGCTCGAACGGCGGGCCGGGATCCGGCCGTACCTGGTGATCGCCGGCGGCGTGGGGATGGTCGTGATCGGTCAGGTGCTCGCCGCCGTGAGTGCGTGAGACCGCCGCCGTACGGTCTCGGAGGAGGCGCGCGATGACCGCCGACCGGCCTGCCGACCAGGACGTACCGGGTACTGTGGCCGAGGTGAGTCCACGACCGCTCGGTTCCCTCGAGCCGGCGCATGCCCTGCAGCCGGTGCCGCGGGAAACCGATTCCGACGACCTCGAGAAGGTCATCGCGGCGCGGGCGCGCGAGCACCGCGTGCTCAAGGGGCTGACCATCAGTGCGCTGGCACGGGACGTCGGGATCTCGAAGGCGATGCTCTCCAAGATCGAGCACGCTCAGACCTCCTGCAGCCTCTCGATCCTCAAGCGGCTGGCCGCGGCTCTGGAGATCCCGGTGACCGCCCTGTTCCGCGGGGCCGACGCGGATCGCGAGGCGGTCTTCACCCCGTCCGGGCAGGGGGCGCTGATCATCCGGCGCGGGAGCCACGTCGGGCACCTCTACCGGCTGCTGGGCGCACTGCGCGGCGAGCACAAGCGGCTCGAACCGCTGCTGTGCACCCTGACCGAGGCCAGCGAGGTCTTCCCGGTGTTCCAGCACTCGGGGACCGAGTTCCTCTACATGCTCGAGGGCATGATGGTCTACGTCCACGGCGACGCCCGGTACGAGATGCGGCCGGGTGACTCGCTGACCTTCGACGGCGAGGGCCCGCACGGCCCGGAGCGGCTGGTCCAGCTGCCCGTCGTGTTCCTGACCATCACGGCTTACCCGCAGTAGTGACAGGCCCGGACGGGCGACCAGGAAGGCTGGCAACGGTGCGAATCGACCCCACGACGGCTGCGGGGATCGACTCCCCGATCGGCGCGGCGCTCGCGCTGGCCGCCGAACGCGACCCCGCCCGCGACGCGGAACACCCGCTGCTCGACCTCTCCCAGGCGGCGCCGCCGTACGCGCCGGCACCGGAGGTCACCGAGCGGGTCGTCGAGGTCGCCCGGGATCCCGGCGGTGCCGGCTACGCCCCGGTGCCCGGGCTCCCGCCGCTGCGCCGGGCGATCGCCGGCGAGCTGTCGGGTGACTACGCGGGCACCGTCACCCCGGACGACGTGGTCGTCACCGCCGGCTGCAACCAGGCCTTCGTGGTGGTCGCCGACGCGCTCGCCGGGCCGGGTGACGAGGTGATCAGCCCGCTGCCCTACTACTTCAACCACGACATGTGGCTCCGGATGCGCGGCGTCACCCCGGTGCACCTGGAACCCGATGAGCACCTGGTCCCGCGGGCCGCCGACGCCGAGGCGCTGATCACCCCGCGGACCCGGGCGATCGTGCTGGTCACACCGGGCAACCCGAGCGGGGTCGTCGTCCCGCCCGCCGAAATCGTCGCGTTCGCCGAGCTCGCCCGGCGCCACGGCATCGCGCTGATCGTCGACGAGACCTACCGGTCGTTCCGCGACACCACGGCACCGCCGCATCCGCTGTTCGCCGATCCGGACTGGCGGTCCACGGTGGTCAGCCTGCACTCGTACTCGAAGGACCTGGCGCTGCCCGGGTACCGGGTCGGCGCGGTGGTCGCCGCGCCGGAGCTGAACCGGCAGATCCTCAAGCTGCTGGACTGCGTCGCGATCTGCGCGCCGCGGATCGGGCAGGAAGCCGCACTGGCCGGGCTGACCCGGGCCGGGGCGTGGCGCGCGGACCGGGTGGCCGAGATCGCCCGGCGGCGGACGTGGCTCGGTGCCGCACTCGCCGACCGGCCGGGCGGGTTCGAGATCGTCTCGCTCGGAGCGTTCTTCGCCTGGGTGCGTCACCCGTTCGACGGGCGTCCGACGCTCGACGTCGTCCGGGAGCTCGTGCTGGAGCACGACACCCTGGTCATCCCGGGGACGGCGTTCCTGCCCGACGACCGCCGGATGCTGCGGGTCAGTGTCGGGCGGGTCGACGAGCCGGCCGCGGCGACGCTCGCGCAGCGGCTGACCACCGCGGGCAGCCGGGTCGCCGCCGGGCACTGAGCCGGCGCGCGCCGGCGCGGCGCTGCGCCCGTCGGCTCAGCCCAACGGCTCAGCCCATCAGCAGGGTCGCCACGACCAGCACCACCAGACCCACGACGACGATGGCCAGGGTGCTCCAGCCCAGCACGAGGTGCAGCGTCGCGATCAGACCCAGTTCGACGGCCAGGATGCCCCCGATGGTCAGGAACGGGTGCCGGTACACGAACGCCTGTCGCGGGGTCATCGCCTCAGCCCGTCTCCGGTCGCCGCCCGGTGGACGCCACCGCCGTGACACGCACGCTCACGAACGGGCTCGGCGGCACCTCCACGTCCACATCGTCCACGTCCACATCGTCGCGCAGCTCCGCGCGAGTCTCCAGACCACGGCCGACGGCCGACCCTCCCGGGTGACGACCGGCGCTGCTGCGGGCCGGCACACCGACCCCGCCGGCCGGCTCCCGGGAACAGGGCCTCCGGTCACGCCTCCCGGGCGATGAGGTCCGCGGTCCGGCAGGCGAGCGCGACCAGCGCCAGGGTCGGTCCGACCGCCCCGGCGGAGGGGAACACGGCGCTCGAGGCGACGTGCACGTTCGGTGTCCCGTAGACCCGGCAGCGGGGGTCGACGACGCCGGTGCGCGGCGAGTCGGACATCCGCAGGAGCCCCATCTGATGGGTGCCGTCGGTCATGTCCATGTCCTGCACCCGGTCGATGTCGGACAGGTCGACGTGCGCCAGCCCGGCCCGCTCCAGCTCCTTGCCGATCAGCGTCAGCGAGGTCGCGATGGACTCCCGGTCGCCGGGCGCGACCTTGTAGTCGACCCGCAGCCGGTGCTGGCCCAGCGCGTCGCGGTCGCGGTCGAGGGTGACCCGGTTGGCCGGGTCCGGGGTCTGCTCGGCGTCGAACCGCAGCCGGCAGTGCCCGGAGTCCAGCGGCATGAACGACGGCACCCGCCGCTCGCCGGTGATCCGCGGCCGGGCCCAGCCGCGGGCGAACCGGGCGACCCGCAGCGGGTCGACCGCCACGTTGCGGACGTGCCGGCCGATGCCGCTGGTGTGGGCGTACTGGGCGTGCGTGCCGGCCGCCTTGAACCCGGTGCGCAGCTTGCCCATCCCCCAGTAGGTCAGCGCGAACGTCGACAGCAGCGCGTCCCCGTGGTCGGGGTCCTTCGGGTCGGCGAACCACAGGGCCGCCTTGAGGTTGCCGAGCCGGTGGTCGGACTGGGCGCGGCCGGAGAGCGCCAGCATCCGGCGGGCGTACACGCCGTCGTCGGTGGGGAGGTAGCCCAGGCCCAGCTCCCGCCCGGCGCGGGTGAGCCGCAGCCGCCCGACCTCGCCCACCGGGTGGGTCATGTAGTGCCGGCCGACCTGGCCGTACTCGTCGCCGATGCCCGCCCCCATGCCGGTGCCGCCGTACCCGTCGGAGGCCAGCATGATGCGGGTCGACTCCAGGCCGCCCGCGGCGATCACGAAGTGCCGCGCCCGGACCCGCACGTCCAGCCCCGGCCGCGGGACGACGACGGCCTCGGTCACCGCTCCGGAGACCGGGTCGCGCTCCAGCCGGGCGACCGTGGCGTGCAGGAACAGCCGGATCCGCCCGGCCTGTGCCATCGCCTCGACCCGCGGCGCGAACGACGTCGGCGGGCTCCACCGCCACAGGTCGTCCCAGTTCAGGACGTCCGACGACACCCCGGACGGGGTCGTCGGGAAGCCCGACCCGGCGGCGGAGTACTCACAGGCCCCGGCGTCGAGGTGCCGCTGGGCGACCGGGTACCAGGACCGCAGCTCGTCGTGGGTGATCGGCCAGGTGGTGCCGGGCAGCCAGTCGCGCTCGGCGAAGTCGACGTCGTCGAGCGGGGCGCAGCGCCCGCCCCAGACGAGCGAGGTGCCGCCGAGCCGCTTCTGCCGCACGGCGTCGACCGGATCGTGGGAGCCACGCCCGGTGACGCCCCGGTAGGTGTCGCGCGCGGTGCGCCCGAGACCCGATCCCCCGCCCTCCAGGACGACGACGCGCAGCCCCCGGTCGGCGAGCTCTGCCGCGACGGCGGCGCCGGCCGGGCCGCTGCCGATCACACAGACCTCGGCCTCGAACCAGGAACCGGGAAGCGCTCGCCGGGTGTCGATGAGCATCGGCGCGGATCCTTCCGATCGTGACGCGGTGTCGCCGGGTGGCCGATACGTCCCTCGGGGGTGGGAACGTACCGGAGAGGCGATCGGTACCGTCATGTCCGGTTCCTGCGGTCTGCACGGAACCATTTCGGTGTCGTTCGTTGTCGTCGCCCGGCCCGGGAGACCCCGATGTGCCGGGCCGGAGGGACAAGTATGGGGCTCGCCGCGATGGCGACGACCGCGCGGGGTATGGCCGCGACCGTCCGGGTGCTGGGACGCGGTGAGCTCGGCCGCTTCACCGGCGGTGACCGCTCCGAGGTGGCCCGCTTCGAGACCGATCTCGCCGCGCACGTCGGCACCCGGCACGCACTGGCCGTGAACAGCGGCACCAGTGCGCTGGTCGCCGCGCTCGTCGGGGCCGGGATCGGGCCGGGCGACGAGGTGCTGGTCCCCGCCTACACCTGGGTGTCGACGGCGGCCGCCGCGCTCGCGGTGGGAGCGGTGCCGGTACTGGTGGAGGTCGACGCGTCGCTGACGATGGACCCGGTCGATCTCGATGCACGGATCACCCCGCGCAGCCGGGCCGTGCTGCCGGTGCACATGGGCAACCACGTCGCGGACATGGACCCGATCATGGAGGTGGCGGCCGCGCACGACCTGCTGGTCGTCGAGGACGCCTGCCAGGCGATCGGGGTCACCTACCGCGGGCGGCGGGTGGGCTCGATCGGGCACGCCGGGTGCTTCAGCTTCAACCAGCACAAGAACATCCGCGCCGGCGAGGGCGGCGCCCTGGTCACGAACGACTCCGCGTTGTTCGACCGGGCGGCGATGTACCACGACGTCGGCAGCTACGAGCGGGACGGCTTCACCGGGGCCGACGCGAACCTGATCGTCGGCGTGAACCTGCGGATGCCGGAGCTGTCCGCGGCGGTGCTGCGCCCGCAGCTGGCCACCCTCGACGCGCAGATCGCCCGCCGCCGGCGGCACCGCGGGCTCGTGCTGGAGGCCCTGGCCGGGCGGGTCGGCCGGGACCTGCGCCCGATCCCGCACCACGACCCGGTGCAGGCCGCCGGGCTGGCGGTGCAGTTCGGGTCCCCCGAGGCCGCCGCGCGGTTCGGAGCGAACCGGGGCGTGCACCGGCTGATCGACACCGGCCGACACGTCTACACCAACTGGCGCTCGCTGCAGGCCCGCAACCCGCTGCACCCGGCCCTCGACCCGTACGCGGCGGTGGACGGCGAGATCGACCACGGGCCGGACGCCTGCCCGCGGACCCTGGAGATCCTGGCCCGGACCTGCGCGATCGACCTCGCCCCCGAGCTGCCGACCCCGGCCTTCCGGCTGCTGGCCCGGCGGATCGCCGGCTGAACGCCGCGGCGCCGGCCCGTCACCCGCGTTCGAGCACCGCCTGCAGGTGCCCGTCGCGCTCGACGGTGCCGGTGACCGCCACCGGGACGTCGTGGACGAAGCCGGGACCACCGGTCACGAAGGTGTGGAACTCGCCGTTCTCCCCGCACGGATCGACGCCGGCGGGCAGCGCGGCGAGGAACGCGGCGTCGAACGGGTGCCCGACCAGCTCCCCCGGCATCCGCGCCGGGTCGACGGCGACGACGACCGCGCGGCGCCCGGAGTCGATCATCTCGCGGGCGAGGGCTCCGGTGTCCCGGCCCCACAGCGGGAAGTGCCCGGCGATCCCGGTGCCCTCGAGCACCGCCTCGCGGAAGGCCCGCACGTCGGCCAGCGCGATGTCCCCGCCGACGAGCCGGCTCACCCCGATCGCGGCGGCGAGCGCCGTCCGGACGTGGGCTGTGTACTCCTCGTTCGAGCAGGGCGCCGGGAGGAGCACGGTGTGCAACGGGAGCCCGAGCGCGTCGGCCTGGGCCGCGACCAGTTCGTGCGGCACCCCGTGGATCGGGATCCCGGCCGTCCCGGCCCCCGCGCCGGTCTCGGTGTCGAGCAGCCCGGTCACCCGCAACCCGGACGCCTGCGCGGCAACCAGCGCAGCCGCCGCGTCCTTCCCACCCGACCAGCTCACCCAGACGTCGTCCACCCGGCGGACAGTAGCCGCCGGCCGCCGGGACGGACGGTTCCTCCCGTCGATCACCGGAGCCCCTCCCCGCGGAACGGCTGGTGGGCGCGGTCCCCGGCCCGCCGGGGGGCGGCTACCGTGAGCGTGTGTCCGAACGCCACGACGACGTCACCGTGACGGCGTGGGCGCTGGCCGCAGGAGCCGGTGACCAGGCCGCGCTGGCATCGTTCGTTCGCGCGACGCAGGCCGACGTCCACCGCTTCCTGGTGCACCGCAGCGGCCCCGCCGAGGCCGAGGACCTCGCGCAGGAGACCTACCTGCGGGCGTTGCGCACCCTGCCGACGTTCGCGGCGACCTCCAGTGCCCGCACCTGGCTGTTGTCGGTCGCCCGGCGGGTGGCCGCCGACGCCGTACGGACCGCGGTGCGCCGGCCCCGGATCCGGGACCTGGGTGCGGATACCCAGCAGGCCCTGGAACGGGTGGCCGCCCCACGCAGCCGCGCCCAGGAGGCGGTGCTGCTGCGCGCGCTGATCGACGACCTCGCCCCGGACCGCCGCGAGGCCTTCGTGCTGACCCAGATCCTCGACCTGGGCTACGCCGAGGCCGCCGAGGTCTGCGGGTGCCCGATCGGCACCATCCGGTCCCGGGTCGCCCGGGCCCGGGAGGACCTGGTCCGCGCGCTCCGCGCCGACAGCGGCGGCGGCTCCGGCACCGGCTCGGGCGCTGCCCCGGGCTCCGCGAGCGGGCCCGGTGCCGGCCGCGCCGTCCGCTCCGCGCCGCACTGACCCACCCGCTCGGCAGGCCCTTCGCACCCCGCGCGAGTGCCCCGCACCGACTGCAGCCGGTGCGCCGTCCCCGGCACGGTGCGACATCCCGGACCGAGGCCGCGACGTCCCGCCGCCGGGGAATCACCGCGTTACGCCGAGGCAGGTGTGACCGGCGTCGCACCGCGGGAACCGGACACGGTCCCCGGGCGACCACTGCTGCGTGCCCCGGGCGACCGTGGCGCACGCTCCCCGAGAGACCGAGGAGACCACGTGATCTCGTCCGTACCGATCGCCGTGACGCTCACCGTGCTGTTCACCCTCACCGGCGCCTACGCCCTGGCGCGCTGGTCGGCGGCGGTGTCCGCCCGGACGCCGGCGGCGCACCGCACCGCGGAGCTGGCGCACGTGGTGATGAGCGCCGCGATGGTCGTCATGACGTGGACCTGGTACGGCAGCACCGGGCTGTGGGTGCAGATCGCGCTGTTCACGATCTTCGGAGCGTTCTTCGCCGTGACCACGGTCCGCGGGATCCACTGCGGCCGGCCCGGGCGGGTCGCCGGTGCCGCGCACGGCCTGATGGCGGGGGCGATGGTCTGGATGCTGGCGGCGATGCCCGTGATCATGCCGACGGCCGTGTCCGCGTCCGGTGGCGGCGGGCACGAGGGCCACGGCGGGTCGCACGGTGCGCACGGTGCCTCCGGGGCCGACCACACGATGCACGCCGGCCAGGCCGGCTGGGCGGTCGCGGTGACCGTCGTGCTGTGCGTGGCGCTGCTGGTCGCGGCCGGGTTCTGGGCGGCGCGCGCGGTGAGCGGGAGCCCGCGGGCGGGTGACCCCTGGACGCCCGACGACCCGGGTGCCGGCCCCGTCCCGGCGCCGTCCGCGGGCGCCGCCATGTCCGAAAGCACCGGCACGGCCGAGAGCACCGGCACGGCCGGGAGTGTCGAACACAGCGACGCGGGCCGGCCGGGAGTGCTCACCGGAGTCCGCCCGACCGCCGACGTCGACACGATCGCCGCGGATGCCCCGCAGCCGGATGACCGGCAGCTCGGCGCCCGGCGGCCCGGCACCCGGCAGCTCGGTGCCCGGCGGCCCGGCACCCCGCGGCTCGGCGCCCGGGAGGACGCCGCCTGCCACGCCGTCATGAGCCTCGGCATGGTCCTGATGCTCGCCGCCATGGTGGCCGGCTGGTGAGCACCGCCCTGCACACCGCTCCCGGGGAACCCGCCCCGCCACCGACCGGCGGCGCGACCTTCCGCGGGCTGAGGCCGCTGATCGCCCGCATCCACTTCTACGCGGGCCTGCTCGTCGGTCCGTTCCTGCTCGTCGCGGCCGTCACGGGGCTGCTGTACACGCTGTCCCCCGCGATCGAGCGGTGGGTGCACGACGACGCGCTGCACGTTCCGGTCACCGGGCCGGAGCTGCCGCTGTCCGAGCAGGTCGCGGCCGCGGTCGCGACCCGGCCGGGGCTGCCGGTGGCGGAGGTGCGGCCGTCCGCGGAGCCCGGCGTCACCACCCGGGTGTCGTTCGACGCCGGGCTGCCGGAGAGCTACCGGCGGACCGTCTTCGTGGACCCCTACACCGCCGAGCCGCAGGCCACCCTGGACACCTACGCCGAGTGGCTCCCGGTGCGCGGAGTGATCGACAACCTGCACCGGTCGCTGCTGCTGGGTCCCCCGGGCCAGGTCTACTCCGAGCTGGCCGCCTCCTGGCTTGCGGTGCTGGCGGCGTCCGGCCTCGTCGTGCAGCTCACCCGGCGGGTCCGTGCGCGGCGGGAACGGTTCCTGCCCCGCGGTGGCGGTTCGCCCCGGGCGCGGCTGCGGTCCTGGCACGGGGCGGTCGGTGTCTGGGCGTCGGTCGGGCTGCTGTTCCTGGCCGCGACCGGGCTGACCTGGTCGCAGTTCGCGGGAGCGAACGTGGGCGCGCTGCGCTCGGCGATGGACTGGACGACGCCGGCGGTCGCCACCGCCCTACCTGCCACGTCCGCCACCGACCCGGCCGGGAACACGCCCGCCCCTGCGACCGCGGGCACGGCGACCCCCGCGACCGCGGACACCGCCGCTCCGGCGACCACGGACACCGTCGCCGGCACCGCGGACCGGGTGCTCACCGCCGCCCGCGCCGACGGGCTCGACGGTCCGGTGGAGATCGTCCCGGGCGATCCCGGCGAGGCCTGGTCGGTCCAGCAGACCGAGCGCAGCTGGCCGTCGCAGCAGGACTCGGTCGCCGTCGACCCCGCGACGGGCGTGATCACCGACCGGCTCGCGTTCGACGACTGGCCCCTCGCGGCGAAGCTCGCCCGCTGGGGCATCGACGCCCACATGGGGCTGCTGTTCGGCACCGCCAACCTGGTCGCGCTCGCCGCGCTCGCGTCCGCGGTGATCGTGCTCGTGGTGTGGGGCTACCGGATGTGGTGGCTGCGCCGCCCGGTGCTGCCCGGCGGAGCGCGGGGTGCGGCCGGTCCGCCCGGATCGCGGGAGCGGCCGTCGCCGGCCTCGGTGGGGGTGGTCGCGCTGGCCGCGGTCCTCACCGGGCTGCTCCTGCCGGTGCTCGGGGTCTCGCTGCTGCTGTTCCTGCTGCTCGACGCCGCGCTGTCCGCCCGGCGCGCCGCTCCGGCTGCGGTGGCAGGAGACGAGGGGAGCGGGTAGACCGGGATCGGCGATCCCGTCCCCGCGAAGGAGCCCCGCCCGTGTTCTGGTCCTCTCCCGCTCCCTGGACGACCGCCGAGATCCCGCCCCAGCAGGGCCGCACCGTGATCGTCACGGGCGCCAACAGCGGTCTCGGACTGGAGACCGCACGCGCGCTGGTCCACGCCGGTGCCCGGGTGGTGTTGGCGGTGCGCGACACCGCCAAGGGCGACGCCGTCGCCACCGAGCTGGGCGGCGCGGCGAGCGTGCACCATCTCGACCTGGCCGATCTCACGTCGGTGCGTTCGTTCGCCGCGGGCATCGAGGGCTCCGTCGACGTCCTGGTCAACAACGCCGGGCTGATGGCGATCCCGCAGGGCCGCACCGCGGACGGCTTCGAGACGCAGTTCGGGGTGAACTTCCTCGGCCACTTCGCGCTCACCGGGCTGCTCGCCGACCGGATCACCGACCGGGTCGTGACGCTGTCCAGCCAGATGCACCGGATCGGCCGGATCGACCTCGACGACCCGAACGTCGAGCGCCGGCGCTACGAGCGCTGGGCCGCCTACGGGCAGTCCAAGCTCGCCTGCCTGATGTTCGCCTACGAGCTGGAGCACCGGTTCGTCGCGGCGGGCTCGCGGCTGCGTTCGATGGCCGCGCACCCCGGTTACTCCGCGACGAACCTGCACTCGCGCACCGAGTCCGTCCAGGACGCCGTGATGGGCGTGCTGATCCGGAGGTTCGCCCAGTCCGGGGCGGCGGGCGCGCTGCCCGCGCTGTACGCGGCGACCGTCCCGGACCTGCCCGGCGGCTCCTACATCGGGCCCGACGGCTTCCGCGAGATGCGCGGCTCACCGCGCCCGGTCGGCTCGACGGCCGCCTCGCACGACCGGCGTGTGCAGCGCGCCCTCTGGGAGCGCGCCGAGGAACTCACCAAGGTGTCCTTCCCGCTCTAGCTCCTCCGGCGCCGATGAGATCCGGCACCCGCACCGGTCCACCCCTCATACGGCGACGAGAGGGAGAACGGCATGAGCGGGGTACGGGTACTCGTCGGGACGCGCAAGGGTGTGTTCGTGCTGACCGCGGACGGTGCGCGCCGGGACTGGAAGGTCACCGGGCCGCTGTTCGGCGGCTGGGAGGCCTATCACGTGACGGGCTCGCCCGCCGATCCCGACCGGGTCTGGGCGTCGCTGTCGCTGGGCTGGTTCGGCCAGCAGGTGCAGCGTTCCGACGACGGCGGGCGCACCTGGGAGGCGGTCGGCAACGACTTCACCTACGCCGGCGTCCCCGGTACGCACCAGTCCTACGACGGCACGCCGCGCCCCTGGGAGTTCACCCGGGTCTGGCACCTGCGACCGTCCGCGACCGAGCCGGACACCGTGCTCGCCGGGGTCGAGGACGCCGCGCTGTTCCGCTCCACCGACGGCGGTACGAGCTGGTCGGAGGTCCGCGGACTGCGCGAGCACGGCTCCGGGCCGCACTGGCAGCCCGGAGCGGGCGGGATGTGCCTGCACACGATCTGCCCCGATCCCCGCGACACCGACGCAATGCTCGTGGCGATCTCCGCGGCCGGTGTGTTCCGCACCGGGGACGGCGGCGCGACCTGGCAGGCGTCCAACCGCGGCCTGGTCAGCGAGGGCATCCTCGAGGCGTCCGCCGAGGTGGGTCACTGCGTGCACAAGCTCGCCCGCCACCCGGGCCGGCCGGACACCGTCTACATGCAGAAGCACTGGGACGTCATGCGCTCCGACGACGGCGGCTCCTCCTGGTACGACATCGGCGAGGGGCTGCCCAGCGACTTCGGGTTCGTCGTCGACGTGCACGCGCACGATCCGGACACCGTCTACGTCGTGCCGATCACCAGCGACACCGAGCACTACCCGCCCGACGGCCGGTTGCGTGTCTACCGCAGCCGGTCCGGCGGCGCGGACTGGGAGCCGCTGACCGCGGGGCTGCCGCAGGAGCACTGCTACGTCGACGTGCTGCGCGACGCGATGGCGGTCGACCGGCTCGAGGACTGCGGGGTGTACGTCGGCACCACCGGCGGGCAGGTCTACGCCTCCGCCGACGCCGGGGACAGCTGGGCGCCGATCGTGCGGGACCTGCCGTCGGTGCTGTCGGTGGAGGTGCAGACGCTGTGAACCCGGCCGACGCTGTGCGCCCGGCGGATCCTGTGCACCCGGCCGACGATGTGCGCCCGGTCGGGGAGGCGACGGCACCGGTGCTCTGCACGGTCCGCGTCGTGCTGCCCGCCCAGCTGCGCCGACTGGCGCGGGTGGACGGCGAGCTCGCACTCACCGTCGCCGGCCCGCCGGTGCGCCTCGGCGCGGTGCTCGACGCCGTGGAGGAGCGTCATCCGGTCCTGCGCGGCGCGATCCGCGACCGCACGACCGGGACCCGGCGGGCGTTCGTGCGCTACTTCGCCTGCGAGCAGGACCTGTCGCACGAGCCCTCGGGGGCGGCGCTGCCGCCCGCCGTCGCCCGCGGCGAGGAGCCGTTGCTCGTCGTCGGGGCGATGGCGGGCGGGTAGGAGCCGGATCAGAGCTTCGAGGCGCGGGTGAAGTTCTCCGGGATGATCAGGTCGTCCCGGGTCAGCTCGTGGACGGAGTTCTTGCCCAGTCCGAGCAGCGCCTCGTCGATGCCCTTGTAGAGGATCGACAGCACGTTGCTGACACCGCGCTCGCCCTGCGCGGCCATGCCCCACAGGTAGGCGCGGCCGATCATGCAGGCCCGGGCGCCGAGCGCGAGCGCCTTGACGACGTCGGCACCGCGGCGCACCCCACCGTCCATCACGAC
The DNA here is from genome assembly GCF_017876315.1 of Pseudonocardia parietis. Classification (GTDB taxonomy): domain Bacteria; phylum Actinomycetota; class Actinomycetes; order Mycobacteriales; family Pseudonocardiaceae; genus Pseudonocardia; species Pseudonocardia parietis. The sequence goes on from NZ_JAGINU010000001.1 coordinate 6,477,627, forward strand.
CTCGACCTGGTCACCGACCGCGTCGACGACGGCGGGCAGCGCGCGGATCGCAGCCGGGGTGCCGTCGAGGTTGTTGCCGCCGTGGTTGGACACCGAGATCGCGGAGGCACCGGCGTCGACGGCGCGGCGCGCGTCGTCCGGGTGCATGATCCCCTTGATCATGAACGGGCCACCCCACTGCTCGCGCAGCCACGCGATGTCGTCCCAGGTCGGCTGCGGGGTCGTCCACCAGATGCCGTAGGCGCCGAAGAACGTCGGTGCCGCACCGCCCAACGGCGGCACCATGTTCGGGACCGTGAGGTCGGGCAGCTTGCCCGAGCGCGCCCAGTCCAGCAGGTAGCGCGGCTTGGTGATCACCTCGGGGGCGAACTGCGCCATCGCCCTGAGGTCCATCTTCTCCGGGATGGGCGGGCTGCCCCAGTCCCGGCGGGTGGCGAAGGTCCAGTCCAGCGTCACGATCAGGCCCTTGGCGCCCGCCTCCTTCGCCCGCAGGGCGCGGGCCAGGATGTCCTCACGGGAGCCGGCCCAGTAGACCTGGAAGAAGACCTTGTCGTTGACCGCGCAGACGTCCTCGACCGACCGCGACGCGAACGACGACAGGCCCATCCCCGTCGACACCGTCTGCTCCGGGTTCAACGGATTCTGGATGTTGGAGCTCGCGGCGGCCCGCGCGACGGCGACCTCGCCCTCCGGGTCGACCGCCTGCACACCGGTCGGCGAGATCAGCACCGGCAGGTCGATCTCCTGCCCCAGGACCGTCGTGGACTGCTCGCGCTGCGGCGGCAGGTCCGCGATGTGCGGCCGGAATCCGATCTCGTCGAACGCGGCAACGTTGTCCGACAACGTGATGCCCTGTTCGGCACCGCCCACCAGTGCGTAGTAGACCGACTTCGGCAGCCGCCTGCGCGCCCGGCGCTGCGCCTCCGCGACGCTCTCGAACCAGTCCTTCGTGCTCGCCATGCCTGCCCCTTCGCAGTCGGTCGCGGTACTCGTTCACGGGTCGGGAGTCTCGTCACGCTGACACGTGACGGGCTTCACCGCAGGCTATCGTTTCGGCACCGGGTGCCACAATGCGGCCCGGCCCCGGCCCGTCCGATCGGCGGGGCCCGGGCCGTCCACCCGGCGGGGCCCGGCGCGCCGGGGCGGTCGCGGCCCACCGTCCGGCGAACGGCGTCCCTCGTCCGGCCGCTGGGCGTGTTCACGCTGCGCCACCGGAACCACCGGAACGGCCCACCCCGGATCGTGGAAGGACGTACGGAGGACCGGCCGTCGGTGACGTTGCGCGGTCTCGATACGGTGTGCCGGTAGTCACCGGTCAGCGGGCGGCGCGCCCGGGGCAAGGAGGAGCCGTGTACAGCCACGCGCGCGGTGGTCACGCCTCCGGTGCGATGCCGGTCGTCGCCGGCTCGGCCGGCTACGGCATGCCGCCCGGCTACGGGGCGAGCAACCATCGCCCGATCGGCCTGCCCGGGCAACCCGCCCGCGCGCCCGAGCCACCGCAGCCGTATCCGGCCCCGGCCGGTATCCGGCTGACCGTCCTCGCGGTGGACGACGAGGAGCCGGCCCTGCTGGAGCTCGCCCACCTGCTCGGCGAGGACCCGCGGGTCGACGTCGTGCTCACCGCGCCGGACGCGACCGAGGCGCTGCGCATCCTGCACGGCTCGCAGACCGACGCGGCGACACCGACCGTCGACGTCGTGTTCCTCGACATCCGGATGCCCGGCCTGGACGGGCTGGAGCTCGCCCGGGTGCTGAACGCGATGGCCGACCCGCCCCCGGTCGTCTTCGTGACCGCGCACGACGACCGCGCCGTCGACGCCTACGAGGTCGGCGCCGTCGACTACCTCCTCAAGCCGTTGCGCGGCGAGCGTCTCTCCGGGTCGCTGGACCGCACCATCGCCCTGCGGACCACGCACCGCGCCGAGGCGGGCGGCCCGCCCCCCGGCGCACCGGCCGCCCCCGCTCCCCCCGGCCGCCGGGGCGCCCCGCCCGCCACGCCCGACGACGAGGTCGTGCCGGTCGAGCTGGCCGGGACCACCAAGCTGGTTCCGCGCTCATCCATCCGATTCGTCGAGGCCCAGGGCGACTACGCCCGGCTGCACACCACGGACGGCAGCCACCTGGTCCGGATCCCGGTCTCGGTGCTCGAGGACCGGTGGGGCGACGCTGGGTTCGTGCGGATCCACCGGGCGTACCTGGTGGCGCTGCCGCTGATCACCGAGCTGCGGATGGCCGGTTCCGGCTACGTCGTGCGGCTGGGCAACGGGCCGAGCGCGGTCGAGCTACCGGTCAGCCGCCGGCACACCGCCGGGCTGAAGCGGATCCTGCGGGGGCGCCCACCGCGCCCGCAGCGGGGCCCGGAGGACGGCCCGGACGGCCCGATCCTGCCCCGGTAACCCGCCGGAGCTCCGCCGTCACGGTCCGCGCTGCCGAGGGGCCCGCTGATCGCCTGGGCACTAGATTGGTGATCGGTGTCTCTCCACGGTGTGCCGCAGCCGTCCACGTCCCCTCACCGATCGGCGGGCCGCATGCGGCCCGTCGCACTGCTCGCCGCACTGGCCGCGATCTGCGCGCTCCTCGCGGGGTGCATGTCCGATCCGCCCGCCGACGCGGCTCCTCCGCCGTCCCAGCCGGAGGGGGCGGCCCCGGCCACGACCGCCGACCCGCCGGTGCCCGAGCTCCCCGGCGGCGGTACCGAGGTGTTCCCCGGCCGCCGGATCGCGGCGCTCTACGGCCATCCCGGCACGCCGTCGATGGGCGTGCTCGGGGAGCAGGACCTGCCGCGGTCGATCGCCCGCGCCCACGACCTCGCGGCCGACTTCGCGCCGCTCGTGCCCGAACCCGTGGTGCCGGCGTTCGAGATCATCGCGACCGTCGCCGACAGCGCGCCCGGCGCGGACGGCGACTACTCCGCCGAGATGAGCGTCGAGGAGCTGCGCCCGTGGGTCGAGGAGGCCGGCCGGGCGGGCGTCTACGTCGTCATCGACCTGCAGCCGGGCCGTGCGGACTTCCTCACCCAGGCCAAGCGCTACACCGAGCTGCTCGCGCAGCCGCACGTGGGACTGGCGCTGGACCCGGAGTGGCGGCTGGAGGCAGGCCAGCGGCACGGCGTCCAGGTCGGATCCGTGGACGCCGCCGAGGTCAACGCGACCTCCGACTGGCTGGCCGGCCTGGTCCGGGACCGCGGGCTGCCGCAGAAGGTGTTCCTGCTGCACCAGTTCAGGGTCCCGATGATCGCCGACCGGCAGGACGTCGTGACCGCTCGCCCGGAGCTCGCGACCATCCTGCACGCGGACGGGTTCGGCACTCCACAGGAGAAGATCGAGACCTGGAACGTGCTCCATGCGGCACCGCGTCCGGAGGGTCTCTGGTGGGGCTGGAAGAACTTCCTCGACGAGGACTCACCGACGTTCACGCCGCGTCAGACCTACGACGTCCGGCCCGAATCGCCCGTGTTCGTCTCGTACCAGTGACGGGTATGTCCGGCCTGTCCGGAGACCCCACACGGGTGGGTGGCCACCCACCGAGATCGTGATCACGGCAAGTATTCTCGGATGACCCGCGCGCCGGTGCCGCCGCCGGGCAGATGCCCGTGCTGCGGCCCCGGAACCCGGCACGGTGGACCCGACGGTACCGACCAGCCGACCTGTGAAGGGGGTGCCCGGGGTGGACGACCGACCACGCGAGGGCACCCACCCGAGCGGCCAGGACCCGCGGCGCCCCGGGCGTCCCCGGGACGGCCGCCGTCCCCGGCGCGACGACCGCCCGCACCTGCGCGACGAGACCCGCGGCGACGGCTCCGGGCAGTCCGGCGCGGGTGATCCGCGCCGCGACACCACCGGTGCCGTCCCGCCGGGCCCGCCACCGGCCGGGAGCACCGGCAGGAACCCCCCGCCCGGCCCGCCGTCCGGACCTCCCGGCGGCAGCAACGCCCCGAACCCGCCACCTCCCGGCTCCCCGAAGCCGCCACCTCCCGGCTCACAGCCTTCCGGCCCGCCGCCCGGTGGCGGGCGTCCGGCGGCAGCCGGTCCGCCGAGCGGCCGGGGTCCGCGCGACGACCGCCCGGCGGGCAACGGTCCCGGCCGGCACATGTCCGGTGGCACCGGCAGGCCTCCGGGCGCGACCGGTCCCGACCAGCCATCCGGCCCCCCGCAGGCGGGTCCTGCCCAGCCAGGCCCTCCCCAGTCCGGCCCTGCCCATCCCGGCCCTCCGCAGTCCGGGCCTCCACAGTCCGGGCCTTCCCAACCCGGCCCTCCTCAGTCCGGTTCTTCCCAGGCAGGCGCTCCGCAGTCCGGCCCTCCTCGGTCGGGCCCTCGACGGTCCGGCCCTCCTCCGCCGGGCCCGCCGGGGCCTCGCAGGCCCCGCGACGGTTCCGAATCTCCGGGCGACCCCGACCGGCCCGACGACGACCCCGACGGCCCCTGGCTGCGCCGCCGCGAGCGCGAAGCCGCCGCCGAGGCCGAGCGCGCGGCCGCGTGGTCCGGGCGCGGCACCCGCGCCGACTCCGGCGGGCACAGCGACAGCCGCCCCACCGACATCCGGTCGATCGGTGCGTCCCGCCGTGGGATCGGCGACACGATGAAGACCCCCGGCCGGCCGGACACCGCGGCCGAACGGCGGCGCCACCGTGCCGCCGAGCCGGACGTACCACCGGCGGAGCGGGACCGCGCCGCCCGGCTGAGCGGCGAGCTGCCGGTCGTCCCGGGCCGTCCCGGCCACCCGGGCCCCGGGGCCTCCGGCCGCGGTGACCTCCCGCCCGCCGGGACCGGCGCGTTCCGCGGCCGGCCGGGCACGGCGCCGGGCCGTCCCGGCCCCGCGGGCGGTCCACCCGGTGCCTCCGGCCCCGCCGCCCGTCCGGACAACCGGCCCGGACCCGGCGACCGCCCCGACCGTCCCGGCGGCGCCGCACCAGCCGGACCCGGCGGCACTCCAGCCGGCGCCGGTGGCGGTTCGAGCAGCCCCGGTGGCGGTCCGAGCGGCGCCGGTGGCGCGCCGGCCGGCGCTGGTAGCGCACCGGCCGGTCGGGCCGGCGCCCCGCCCCGCTCCGCAACCGCCCCCACCGGGGCTCCGGCCGGGCCCGGGAACGTTCCCGACGCACGGCCCGCCGGTCGCGCACCCCGCTCCACCAGCGCACCGCCCCCGGCCGGGCCCGCCACGCGTACCGAGCATCCGTCCGGCCCGGGCGGGGACCGGCCCGGCGCACCGCAGCGACCGGGCCGGACCGCACCGGCCCGTCCACCCCGTCCCCCCGGCATCCGAGCGGCGGCGGGCGGTGCGGCAGCGACAGCGGGCGGTGCGGCAGCGACAGCAGCGGCCGTGCCGGACGGCGAACCCGATACCGGGACCCGGCCGGCCGAGCCTCCCGCCGAGCGCCCCACGGGCGACGAGCGACGGCGTCCGCAGGACACGGCCCGGGCCGGCCTCGGCGCAGCGCTCGGGCTCACCGCGGCGTCCACCGTGCTGCCCGGCACGGGGCACCTCGCCCTGCGCCGCCGCCGCACCGGCGGGCTGATCCTGGGCACGCTCGTCGCGGTCATCGGGTCGCTCGCGCTCCTGGTGCTGCTGACCCGCCGCTCGACGCTGCTGCAGAACCTGCTGTCCACGACCACGCTGACCGTCATCGCGGGTGCGCTCGTGCTGGGCGGCGTCGGCTGGATCGCGCAGATCGCGCGGACCTACGCCCTGGCCCGGCCTCGTGGCATGGCCCTCGGCCAGAAGATCCTCGGGACCGGGATGGCGGCGCTGCTCTGCCTCACCGTCGCCGTGCCGTTCGGGTACGGCGTCGAGCTCCTGAACTCCCAGCGCGGGCTGCTGAACTCGCTGTTCCAGGGCGGCGGGACGTCCGCGGCCGAGGCACTCGGCAAACCCCGCCTGAACGTCCTGCTGCTCGGCAGCGACGCGGGCGACGACCGCACCGGCACCCGGACCGACACGATGATGGTCGCCAGCATCGACACCACGTCCGGCCGGACGACGCTGTTCAGCCTGCCCCGCAACATCCAGCGCGCCCAGTTCCCACCGGGGTCACCGGCCGCCGAGGAGTTCCCGAACGGGTTCCGGGACCCCTCGGGATCGGCCGGGGACTACCTGCTCAACGGCGTCTACGCCTACGGGGAACAGCATCCGCAGCTCGCCCCGCCGGGACCCACCCCGATGCCCGGGATCAACCTGCTGCAGTCGACGATCTCGTACATGACCGGCCTCCCGATCGACTACTACCTCGAGGTCAACATGGCCGGCTTCTCGTCGATGATCGACGCGGTCGGCGGGGTGACGCTGAACGTCGGCCCGGAGCCGATCCCGGTCGGCGGGGTCACCGCGTTCGGCCGCCACACCACACCGGACTACTACATCCCGCCCGGCCTCCAGACCCTCAACGGGAACGACGCGCTGTGGTTCGCCCGCTCCCGCCGCGACGGCACCGACTACCAGCGGATGGGCCGGCAACGCTGCCTGATCCAGGCCGTGATCACCGAGACCAGCGCGACCGAGCTGATCAGCCGCTTCCAGGGCATCGCCGCGGTCGCCAAGGACAACGTCGCGACCGACATGCCCCAGCAGGTGCTGCCGTCGCTGGCCGTGCTCGTCGACGAGGGGTTCCGGCTGGAGAGCGTCGCGTTCGACCCGTCGCTGCCGGACCCGAACTCCTCGAGCGGGTTCTTCGAGACCGGCGACCCGGACGTCGACTACATGCAGCAGGTCGTGCGGGACGCGATCGCCGACCCGCCGCCACCGCCGGACCCGGCCCTCGCCGCCCCGACACCGGCTCCGGCGGCGCCGCCGTCCTCCGAGCAGGCCCCGTCGTCGTCCGCGACCCCGGAGTCGGGCTCGGCCTCGGCGGAGCCCGCCCCGGAGCCCGCGTCGGCGGCTCCGCAGTCGGTCGCCGACTCGTGCGCCACCGCAGGCGCCTCCGACGTCCCCGCCGGTGAGGAGGACGGGTCGTCCTCCACCGACACGACGACCAACGGCCTCGGTCCGGTCGAGGGCGTCCGCCGCCAGGACGGCTGACGGGGGCCGGCCGGTCCCGTCAGCCCTCGGCCGGGCTCAGTCAGGACTCGGCGAACGCGCCCAGGACCCGGTCCGGGCGGATCCCGGCGAAGTGCTTCTGCCAGATCTCGTAGTAGAGGAACTCCTCATCGCTGCGCAGCGGCCACGAGCCCTCCGGCTGCGCGGGCACCGAGCGGGTCTCCCCCGACCGGCGCGCCTCCTCGGCCTTGCGCCCGGCCAGCTCGGCGAGCACGGTGCCGGCACCGGAGCCGTCGCCGAACTGCTCCTTGCCCCGCCACAGCAGGTCCTCGGGGAGCCAGCCCTCGAACGCCTCGCGCAGGATCGCCTTCTCCGGGCGGCCGTCCGGGCGCTGCTTCCACTCCGCCGGCAGCGCCAGCGCCGTGCGGACCAGGCCGGAGTCCAGGAACGGCTCGCGCGCCTCCAGCCCGAAGTACATCGTGGTGCGGTCGCAGCGCTGCAGGTTCAGGTGGTGCAGCTGCTCCAGCGAGCGGACCAGCTCGGCCTGCAGGGTGTCCGGGTCGGCGTACTCCTCGGCGTGCACGTAGGGGTACCCGGCGAACAGCTCGTCGGCGCCCTCCCCGGTGAGCACGACCTTGACCTTCTTCGCCGCCTCGCGGGCCAGGATCAGGTTCGGCACCGAGCTGCGCACCAGCGCCGGGTCGTAGTGCTCGATGACCTCGACCGCGTGGTCGAGCGCCTCGCCGATCGCCTCGGGGGTCACGATGATCTCGTGGTGGTCCGAGCCGATGTGCGCGGCGACCTTGCGGGCCGCGAGCAGGTCGCCGGAGTCCTCGGTGCCGACGGCGAAGGTCGGCAGCTGCTCGCCCCGGGCCCGGGCCTCCTGCGCGGCGATCGCCGCGACCAGGGCCGAGTCCAGGCCGCCGGAGAGGAACACGCCGACGCCGACGTCGGACATCATCCGGCGGCGGACCGCGGAGATGACGGCCTCGCGGATCTGGGACAGGTCGGCGTCGTCCCAGCCGGGACGGACCGCCCGCCGGCTCGGCCGGACCTCGACCGGCACCGCCTCGGCGAACCGGACCAGGCCCGACGACGGGCTCCACAGGCATCCGGGCGGGAAGGACTCGACGTAGGGCCGGTCCTCGGCGTCGAACGCCCGCAGCTCGCTCGCGAACAGCACCGTCGCCTCGGGGTCCGGCGCGGTGTGCGGCGTCGAGTCGTCGGCACCGTCGACCAGGCCGGCCGGCGGCACCCAGTACAACGGCTTGACGCCGAACGGGTCCCGGGCGACCAGGCCCGACCCGTCCTCGCGTCCCATCGCGATGGCGAACATGCCGTTCAGCGACGCGACCGCCACCTGCCCGTCCCACATGACCGCGTGCAACGCCGCCTCGGTGTCGGACTTGGTGCGCACCGTGCCGTCCGGGAACGCCTTGCTGATCCGCTCGTGGTTGTAGATCTCGCCGTTGCCGACGATCCACGCCGTCCCCGACGCGTCGGACATCGGCTGGTGTCCGCCGCTGACGTCCATGATGGAGAGTCTCTGGTGGCCCAGCCAGGTGTTCCCGACGACCTGCACGCCGGTGTCGTCCGGCCCGCGGTGCGCCACTCTGGCGAGCATCCTCTCGTACTTGTCGGTGTCCTTCGGTGTTCCCACCGCTGTCCCGCCGAAAGCGGCGACGATCCCGCACATGACCTCATCGTCCCACGTCCGCGTGGTCGCACCCGGGGCTTGCGCTTGATCGAGATGTGAGTTCCGACGCTGAAAGGCGTTTCTGTGGCGGTCCGGTTTGCTCCGGAGTCCCGGGGTTCGTACGGTCGGGGACCGGCCCGGGACGGCCGTCGTGCACCGCCCTGTCACTCGGCGGCGAGGACCGCACCGGCCGAGTAGCGGCGTGGTGACACCGCGCCGGGACCGACCGACGAGGGGCGGACTCAGGTGAGCACGGCAGAGCGCGACGAACGGCAGAGCCGGCACAAGGTCGTGATCGTCGGCGGTGGGTTCGGCGGCGTGCGGGCCGCCCAGGCACTCAGGGGCGCCGACGTCGACGTCACCATCGTCGACCGCACGAACCACCATCTCTTCCAGCCGCTGCTCTACCAGGTCGCGACCGGGATCCTGTCCCCCGGCCTCATCGCGCCGGCGCTGCGCCGGGTGATGAAGAAGCAGAGCAACGTCCGGACCCTGCTCGCCGAGGTCGGCGACATCGACCTGGACGCCAAGGTCGTCCACGCGGCCGCACCGGACGGCAAGCACATCGACCTGCCCTACGACACCCTGGTCGTCGCCGCCGGCGCCACGCACGCCTACTTCGGGCACCCCGAGTGGGCCGAGCACGCTCCCGGCATGAAGTCGATCGAGGACGCCCGCCTGCTCCGGTCCCGCATCCTCGGTGCCTACGAGCTGGCCGAGGTCGCCACCGACCCCGCCGAGCAGGAGGCCTGGATGACCTTCGTGGTCGTCGGTGCCGGTCCGACCGGCGTGGAGCTGGCCGGGCAGCTGTCCGAGCTCGCCCGCCACGTGTTGCCGCGTGAGTACCGGGCCATCGACACCCGCAAGGCGCGGATCATCCTGCTCGACGCCGCGCCTGCCGTGCTGCCGCCGTTCGCGAAGAAGCTGCAGAAGTACACGAAGAAGACTCTGGAGGAGAAGGGCATCGAGGTCCGCCTGAACACCATGGCGACCGGCATGGATGCCGACTCCATCACCGTCAAGGGCCCGAACGGCGAGGAGCGGATCGTCGCCCGCACCAAGGTGTGGGCGGCCGGTGTGCAGGCCTCCCCGCTGGCCGAGCTGCTGGCCAAGGCCTCCGGTGGCGAGGTCGACCGGGCCGGGCGCCTGGCCGTGGACCCGGACCTGAGCCTGCCGGAGCGCCGGGACGTGTTCGCCGTCGGCGACATGGTCTCGACCATCGACCGGCTGCCGGGGGTCGCGCAGGTCGCGATGCAGCAGGGCACCTACGTCGGCAAGCTGATCACGGCGCGGGCGAACGGGGACGACACCACCCCGGCGCCGTTCAAGTACTTCGACAAGGGCTCGATGGCCACCATCGGCGCCCGCGAGGCCGTCGCCGACGTCCGCGGCGCCAAGTTCACCGGGTGGCTCGGGTACGTGATGTGGTGCTACGTGCACGTCATGTTCCTGATCGGCTGGGGCAACCGGCTCGGCACGCTCTACAACTGGGTCCGCTCGCTGCGGTACGCGCGCTACCGCGGCCACCGCCTGATCAGCGTCACCGCCTCGTACGACAAGTCCGAGGACCCGCACGAGGCCGCGGTGAAGTCGGCGCACCCGCAGGAGAACGTCGAGCACCGGCCGGAGCTCGACCCGCGGACGGCGCCGGGGACCCCGGCCCCACCGCAGGACAAGCCGGCCGCCTCGGCCTGACCCCGGTATCCCCGCCCGACGCCCGGGTGGCCACGCGGCCACCCGGGCGTTCGCGCGTCCGGCGCCCGTCCGGTTCGGCGATCGCGCACCGGCATGGCAGCGTGCACGGTGTGACCCCGGCGATGCAGACGCTGATGCGCGACGTCGCGCGGATCTGGGACGGTGCCGCGGCCGGCCTCTACGGGCCCGGTGACCCCGGACCGGCCGTCGACGTCCTCGCCGAGGGCGTGGTCTGGACCGAGCTGCCGACGGGTGCCGGCGGCACCGGCCGGGACGCCGTCACCGGGCACCTGAGCGCCCTGACGGCCACCCTGCCGGGCGAGCTCACCCGGACCCGGCTGTCCCGGACGGTGGACGTCCGCCGGGTCGTCGACGAGGTCCGGTTCGGGTTCGTGCACGACCGCGAGCTGCCGTGGCTGCTGCCCGGGGTGGCGCCGACCGGGCGACGGGTGGAGGTGCTGGCGGTGCAGCTGGTGCGGATCCGGCAGGGCCGGATCGACGAGGTGCGCACGCTCTGGGACGTCGCGGGCCTGCGCGACACGCTGAACCTCCGGTGAACGGCCCGGCCGCACGGCTCTGACCTGCGACAACAGGGTCGGCACTGGGTGGTGCGACGGGCGGTCGAGCGGTTGCGCCGAGCAGCCCCCCACGACACCCGATCCGGTGCCGACACGCCCCGAGGAGGGGGTTCCCGCAGGTCGTGAGGGTGTCTCTGCCAGTCTGTACCGCGATCCGCGATGGAAATCCACCCCGGACCCGGGGTGCGTGGAACCGAGAGGAGGCGTCAGCGATGGCACTGCCTACCCTGACTCCGGAACAGCGCGCCGAGGCGCTCAAGAAGGCGGCCGCCGCGCGCACCGCCCGCAAGGAACTCCGCGACAAGATCGCCAGCGGCGAGGAGACGATCCCCGCGGTCCTGGGGCGCGCGAAGTCCGATCAGATCATCGGCAAGACCAAGGTCGCCGACCTGCTCAAGAGCGTCCCGGGCTGGGGCCCGGCCAAGGTCTCGAAGGTGATGGAGAAGGCCGGCATCGACGCGTCGCGTCGGGCCGCCGGTCTCGGCGAGCGTCAGCGCCAGGCGCTGATCGACGAGGTCGGCTGACCTCGTTCCGCGCCTCGCGACGGCCCGGCTCCGCCTCCCGGCGGGCCGGGCCGTCGCGTGTGTGGGCCGTCTGACAGATTGCGGGGCATGGAACGCGAGGTCGAGGTCGAGCCCGGCGTGCTCCTCTGGGTGGAGGACCTGCCCGCCGCCGGGGACTCCCCGGCGCTGCCGGTCCTGCTCGTCATGGGTGCGAACGCGTGCGGGATCGCCTGGCCGGAGGAGCTGGTCGCGCAGCTGCGCGAGCGGCACCGGGTGGTCCGCTACGACCACCGCGACACCGGGCGGTCGTCACAGGCGTTCGAGGACCATCCGTACGGCATCGCCGACCTCGCGGGCGACGCGCTCACCGTGCTCGACGCCTGCGGGATCGAGCGCGCCCACGTCGTCGGCATGTCGATGGGCGGGCTGCTGGTGCAGCTGCTGGTGCTGGACGCGCCCGAGCGGCTGGCGAGCGCGGCCCTGCTGTGCACCGCGGCGCTCGACGCCGGCCACGCCGGGCTGCCGGGCCCGCCGCTGGACCTGCTGCGGATGTGGCAGGAGATGCACGACCCGCGCGACGAGCGCAGCGAGCTGGCCTGGCGGGTCGAGCACTCGCGGCGGCTGTCCGGCGGGGTGCTGCCGTTCGACCCGCGTGAGTTCGCGGAGCTGGAACGACGCGTGATGGCGCACTCCGGGCGACTGGAGCCGCCGACCGCGCACTCCCTGGCCGACATCGACGGTCTCGACCGCGGCGCCGAGCTCGGCTCGGTCACCGTCCCGACGCTCGTCGTCGAGGCCCCCGAGGACCCGGTGCACCCACCACCGCACGCGGCCTTCCTGGCGGAGCGGATCGGGCCGGCGGCCACCCTGGTCGCCATCGAGGGGATGGGCCACGCGCTGCCCGCGGCCGTGCTGGGGGTGCTCGCCGCGGAGCTGCTGGAGCACGCGGCCGAGGCCGAGGACGCCACGGTGGCCGCGATCGCCACGGTCGCCACCGTGCCCGGTGCGGAGCCGGCTCAGCCGACCCAGCGGTAGCGACGCTCCGGGCGGCCGGTCCCGCCGTAGCGCAGCCGCACGGTCACCACACCGGTCGCCACGAAGTGCTCCAGGTAGCGGCGCGCGCTGACCCGGGACAGCTCCGTGGCCTCGGCGCACTCGGAGGCGGACAGATCGTCCGGCCCGGCCGCGGTGCGCTCGCGCAGGGTGCGGGCGACCAGCTCCGCGGTCGGCGTGGTGAGCCCCTTCGGCATCCGCTCCGGCCCACCCGCCGGCCCGGACGGCATCCCGGCGGTGCCGAAGAGCCGGTCGATGTCGGACTGGCCGCGGACGTGGTCGAGCTCGCGGCGGATCCGCGAGGCCCGGTGCACCTGCGCCGCGAGCGCGGCCGAGTCGAACGGTTTGACCAGGTAGTGCAGGGCACCGCCGTGCAGCGCGGCGGCGACCGTGGCCGGGTCGTCGGCGGCCGTGACCATCAGCACGAACGGGTCGTCGGCGGCACCGGTGCGCAGCCGCGACAGGACCTCGAGGCCGGAGAGGTCGGGCAGGTAGACGTCGAGCAGCACCAGGTCCGGGCGCAGTCGCGCGGCGAGCTCGAGGGCCTCGGCGCCGCTGTGCGCGACACCGAGGACGGTGCAGCCCTCGATCCGTTCCACGTAGCCGGAGTGGACCCGCGCGACCATGAAGTCGTCGTCGACGACCAGCACCTTCATGTCCGAACCTCCGCCGTGAGCAGCGGCAACGTCGCCTCGAAGACCGCGCCGGCCCCGGTCGCGGACCGCACCGTGATCGTGCCACCCCGGCGCAGGCACGCCCGCCGGGCCAGCGCCAGGCCGAGCCCGCGGCCACCGCTGCGCGCCGCCTTCGTGCTGAACCCGGCGCGGAACACCTCCTCGGCCAGCTCGGAGGCCACCCCCGGACCGGAGTCGCGGACCTCGACCCGCACCGGATCGGCACCGCCTCCGGTCAGGCCGACCTCCACCCGCCGGGGAGCGCCGGCCGGTGTCGCCGCGGTCGCGTCGACGGCGTTGTCCAGCAGGTTGCCCAGCACCGTCACCAGGTCCGCGGACAGGTCGGGGTCGCGCCCGGGGTCGGTCGGCTCGAGCCGGGTGTCCGGGTCCAGCGCCAGCTCGATCCCGCGCTCGGCGGCCTGGCTGCTCTTCGCGATCAGCAGCGCCGCGGTCGCCGGGTCCCCGACGCGGGAGGACACCTCGCGGCGCCTGCCCTCGGTCGCCGCGACGATCCCGGCGACGAACCGGCGCACCTCGTCGTGCTCACCCAGCTCGGTCAGCCCGGCGATGGTGTGCAGCCGGTTCGAGAACTCGTGGGCCTGGGCACGCAACGTGTCGGTGACGGTGTGCGAGGTGTCGAGCCGGTGCTGGAGCGTGGTCAGCTCGGTACGGTCCCGCAGGGTGACGACGGCGCCGACCACCGTGCCGACGGCCGTGCCGTCCCGCCCACCGAGGCGCACCGGCATCCGGTTCAGCACCAGCGCCCGGGCGCCCCGCAGGACCAGCTGGTCCTCCCCCTCGGCCGCGCCGGTGAGCACCTCGCGCAGCCGTTCGTCCAGGCCGAGGTCGTCCACGTGGTCGCCGGGGCGGACGCCGGGCAGCTCCAGCAGCTCGCGGGCCACCGGGTTGACCAGGGTGATCCGGTCGGCGGTGTCCAGCCCGACGACGCCCTCCTTGATCCCCAGCAGCATCGCCTCGCGGCGCTGCACCAGCTCGACGATCTCGTCGGGCTCCAGGCCGAGGGTCTGCCTGCGGACCCGGCGGGCCAGCAGCAGCGACCCGGCGACGCCGACGCCGAGCGCCAGCCCGAGCAGGGCCAGCGACTCCGGTGCGACGGTGAACAGCGAGCCGAGGAACGACGGCGACCGGATGCCCGCCGAGACCAGCCCGACCACCTCGCCGCGGTCGCCGATGACCGGCACCTGCGCGACGACCGTGCGCCCGTCCGGGTTACCCACCCACGCCCGGCCGGCGGGCGCGGTGCTCGTGCCGGGGTCGAACCGCTGCCGCACCCGGGACGGATCCGGCGACGTCCGCACCGTCAGGCCCGCGTCGACGATCTCGATCTCGTCGGCGCCGGAGAGGTTCTCGGCGCTGCGGGCGAAGGCGGGCAACAGGTCGTAGCGGGGCAGCTGGAGCGCATCGCGCACGGTCGCGACGGACGCGACGTCCTCGGCGACCGAGAGCATCCGGCGCCCCTGGGTCTCCCGGAACGACTCGCCGGACTGCACCGCCGCCAGCGCCGCGACCGCGGCGAGCAGCACCACGACCACGGTCAGCTGCCAGCCCAGGAACTGCTGGGCGAGCGGGCGGCCGCGGCGGCCGGCGCGTCGTGGCATGGGCTCAGGTTAGGCCGGGTCCACCACGTGAACGAAAAGACCACAACGACCCTTGTGTCATCAAGGCAGACAGCGTCGGTGCCCCCTGCGCACACTCCCCCCCGTCCCCCTTCGACGTGGAAACGGGAGATCATGAACCGGTCGACGACGACCCGGCCCGCACAGGCTCCGCCGGGCGATCCTCCACCGCGGCGCCGCATCGGCCCCCTGCTGGGCACCGCGCTCGTGGCGCTCGTCGCGGTGCTGCTCGTGCCGCCCGCGGTCGGCGCGCTCGGCGGCGGCGGTGACGGGACCCAGCTGCGCGGCCTGCGCATGCTCGTCCCGAACGCCCCCGGCGGCGGCTACGACGTGACCGCGCGCAGCGCCGCGAAGGCGATGGAGGAGTCCGGCATCACCGGCCCGGCCGAGGTGTTCAACCTGCCGGGTGCCGGCGGGACCGTCGGGCTGGGCCGCACCGTCAACGAGGCGGGCAACGACCGGCTGACGATGAGCATGGGTCTGGGCGTGGTCGGCAGCGTCTACTCGAACGACTCGCCCTCCACGCTGGCCGACACGACGCCGATCGCGCGGCTCACCGAGGAGACCGAGATCATCGTCGTCCCGGCGGACTCGCTGTACCACGACATCGGCTCGCTCCTCGACGCCTGGCGGCGCGACCCGGCCGGCACGCCGGTCGGCGGCGGCTCCTCCCCGGGCGGCCCGGACCACCTGGCACCGATGCTGATGGCCGAGGGTGCCGGGCTGGACCCGACCCGCGTCAACTACGTCTCCTACGACGGCGGCGGTGAGCTGCTCGCCTCGGTGCTCGGGGGCAAGGTGGCGTTCGGCGTGTCCGGGCTCGGCGAGTTCGCCGACCAGGTCGAGTCGGGCGACCTGCGGGTGCTGGCGGTGACCGCCGGACAGCGGGTCCCCGGCGTCGACGCCCCCACCCTGCGCGAGTCCGGTGTGGACGTCGAGTTCTCGAACTGGCGCGGCGTCGTCGCCCCGCCCGGACTGTCCGAAGAGGGTCGCGCCGAGCTGGAGCAGGCCTACGCCGAGCTGGTCCGGACCCCGGAGTGGCAGGAGGCGCTGCAGCTCAACGGCTGGCAGGACGCCTACCAGCCCGGGCCGGAGTTCGGCGCGTTCCTGCAGACCGAGAACGACCGCGTGGAGCGGGTCCTGAGGAGGCTGGGGCTGGTATGACGATCACCGAGGATCCACCCCCGAGCGGGCCGCCCGGCCTGCGGGACCGGCTACGCGGACATTCCGAGCTGGGCGTCTCGGCGTTGCTCGCGGCAGCCGGGCTGCTCGTCGTCGTCGACACGCTCGCCGAGTCCGGCGGCGGCACCAACGACTCCGACCCGCTCGGGCCGCAGCTGGTGCCGCTGGTGCTCGGCGCGGCGCTGCTGCTGCTCGCGGTGCTGCTCACGGTGGACGTGCTGCGCGGCGGCCGGGGCGAGGCCGAGGGCGGCGAGGACGTCGACCTGAACACCCCGATGGACCTGCGCACCGTCGGCTCGCTGGCCGGGGTGCTGATCGCCACGGCTGCCCTCATCCCGGTGCTGGGCTGGCCGATCGCGGGCACCGTGCTGTTCTTCGGGGCCACCTACGCGCTGGGCTCGCGCACCGTCGCCCGGGACCTGGCCATCGCCGCCGGCGTCTCCCTGCTGACCTGGGTGCTGTTCGACGCCGTGCTCGGCGTCGACCTGCCCGGCGGCCCGCTGATGGGGGTGTTCGGCTGATGGGCACGTTCGACCTGCTGATGAACGGGTTCGCGAACGCGCTGACCCCGGGCAACCTGTTCTTCGCCGCCGTCGGGGTGCTGCTCGGCACCGCGATCGGCGTGCTGCCGGGCATCGGCCCGGCGATGGCGGTGGCATTGCTGCTGCCGGTCACCTACGCGTTCGAGCCGACCGGCGCCTTCATCATGTTCGCCGGGATCTACTTCGGCGCGATGTTCGGCGGCTCGACGACGTCGATCCTGCTCAACACGCCCGGTGAGTCGGCGTCGGTGATGGCCGCGATCGAGGGCAACCCGATGGCCAAGTCCGGTCGCGGGGCCCAGGCACTGGCGACGGCGGCGATCGGGCACTTCGTCGGCGGGCTCGTCGGCGTCACCGGGCTGGTGCTGATCGCGCCGCTGATCGCCTCGGTGGCCGTCAACATCGGCGCCCCGGACTACTTCGCGATCATGGTGCTGGCGTTCGTCGCGGTCACCGGCGTGCTCGGCGCGTCCCGGGTGCGCGGGTTCGCCGCACTGGCGCTGGGCCTGACGATCGGGCTGGTCGGCCTCGACCCGATCGCCGGGCAGCCGCGGCTGACGTTCGGTGTGCCGCAGCTGGCCGACGGCATCGACGTCGTCATCGTCGCCGTCGGCCTGTTCGCGGTCGGTGAGGCGCTCTGGGTGGCCGCGCACCTGCGCCGCACCCAGCAGGAGGTCATCCCGGTCGGCCGCCCCTGGCTCGGCCGCGCGGACCTGCGGCGCACCTGGAAGCCGTGGCTGCGCGGCCCCTTCATCGGGTTCGGGTTCGGTTCCATCCCGGCCGGCGGTGCCGAGATGTCGACGTTCATGGCCTACGTGACCGAGCGGAAGCTCTCGAAGCACCGCGACGAGTTCGGCAAGGGCGCGATCGAGGGCGTCGCCGGACCGGAGTCGGCGGCCAGCGCGTCCTCGGCGGGCACCCTGTCCACGATGCTCACCCTCGGCCTGCCGACGACGGCGATCGCCGCGGTCATGCTGGCCGCGTTCCAGCAGTTCGGCATCCAGCCCGGCCCGCTGCTGTTCGAGCGCGAGCCCGAGCTGGTCTGGACGCTGATCGCCAGCCTGTTCATCGGGCTGGTCATGCTGCTGGTGCTGAACCTGCCGCTGGCCCCCGCCTGGGCGAAGCTGCTCCGGATCCCGCGGCCCTACCTGTACGCGGGGATCCTGTTCTTCGCCTGCATCGGCGCCTACGCGGTCTCCGGGCAGCCGGTGGACCTGCTGGTGCTGCTGGCCATCGGTGCCGTCGGGTTCCTGATGCGCCGGTTCGGGCTCCCGGTGCTGCCGGCGATCATCGGGGTGATCCTCGGCCCGGACGCCGAGCTGCAGCTGCGCCGCGCCCTGCAGATCGCCGACGGTGACTGGACGACGCTGTTCTCCACCCCGCTGGCGATCACCGTCTACGCGGCGATCGCGCTCCTGTTCGTGGTGCCGATCGTCCTGCGCGCGGTCCGCGGGCAGCGCGAGCGCGAGCCGGAACGGGTCTGAGCCCGGTCCATCGGTGCCCCGCGGCCGCTCCCGGCCGCGGGGCACCCGTCATGCGACCGGTCCGGCCCGGTCGTCACGAACCCCTCTCGGCGACGAAGCAGTACCGGTTGAGGCTGAACAGGTAGTCCTCGCCACGGTCGCGCAGGTCCGCGGCCCACGCGTCGACGTCGGCGCCGGTCAGTCCGTCACGGCCGGCGACGTACGCGGCGATCGTGTCGATGGTCAGCGCGCTGTAGGTGTCGGGGTCGTACTCCGGGTTGAAGATCGGTACGAGATGCCGGCCGGTGACCCGGAACCCGGCCCGGCGCAGCAGCCCCGGCAGGGTGCGGGGCAGGTGCGGGTGCACCAGGTGACCGTCCCACGCCGCCATCACCCGCCGGTGCCGGGCGGGGTCCGCGGCATGCCACACGACCGAGTCCCAGTCGGTGTCCAGCAGGACGACCCGGCCGCCGGGCCGCACCACGCGGCACAGCTCGGCGAACGCCCGCGGCAGGTCCGCGACGTACTCGTAGACCTGGGTGGAGACGGCGGCGTCGAAGGTGTCGCCGGCATAGGGCAGGGCGGCGGCGTCGCCCTCGTCGAGACGGACCGTCGCCCGTCCTCCCGTCACCTCCGCCGCGATCGCGTGCATCGCCGGCGCCGGGTCGAGGCCGTGCACCCGGCCCTGCGGTCCCGTCCGGTCGGCGATCGCGTCCAGCAGGAAGCCGGGCCCGGACCCGACGTCGAGCACCCGCTCGCCCGGGCGCGGGTCCAGCAGCTCCAGGACCCGGAGTCGCTGGGCCACGACGTCCGGCGTCGCGTAGACCCGCTGGATGTGCCGGGCCGCGCGCTCGTCGAAGTCGAGTGTGGCCATCGCCGTGTCCCCTCCGCCGGTTGCCGGGGCCTCGTGCCGGACCACGCCCGCGTTACGGCAGCAGGTGCTCCGGGACGTCGACGAGCCGGCTGCGCAGGTACTCCCCCAGCCCCTTGGCCTGCGGGTCGGGCCGGGTGGCCGAGGCGACGCCGTCGCCGAGCAGCCCGTGCACGACCACGTTGACCGCCCGCAGGTTCGGCAGTTCGAACACCTCGACGTCGCGCTCCGCGGCCTCGGACCCGAGCAGCTCGCGGACGCGGCCCGCGGTGAGGAACGAGGCCAGCCAGGCGTGCCCGGCGTCGTCGCGGGCCCAGACACCGACGTTCGCGTCGCCGCCCTTGTCGCCCGAGCGCGCGCCGGCGACCGCGCCGAGCGGGACCCGCCTGGTGGCGCCTTTGCTCTGCTCACCGATACGCACCGGGGCGCTGACCTGCGAATCCGTCGGGGAGAAGGCGGGCGGGTCGGCGACGGTCCGGCGCTCGCCGTCGGGCAGCACCACGGTGTGTGCCACCGCCGAGCGCGGCACGCGGGCCGGGCGGTAGATCCCGAACGCCGACGCGTCGGTCGGCGGGGTCGTGGTGTGGAACCCGGCGTACCCGCCGAGCGCGAGCTGCATGGTGGCGTTCGAGAACGCCCGCCCGGCCACCCGGCGGTCGGCACTCTTGACGGTGATCCGCAGGTGCGCGGTGGCCTCGGCGTTGGACGCCGCGTCGGGGCGGTCGAAGCGCAGCAGCCGCACATCGACGTCGTCGAAGGCGTCCCGGTCGACGATCCCGAACAGCAGCTGTTCGGCGTGGACCGCCTTCGCCTCGATGTCGAGCCCGGTCAGGACGAGCGTCATCGTGTTGCGGTAGCCCCCGGTCTCGTTGAGGGCGACCTTGAGCGTCTGCGGCGGCGGGCTCCCGCGCACACCGGTGACCGCCACCCGGTGCTCCCCGGCCTGCTCGAGGCGGATCGTGTCGAAGTGCGCGGTGACGTCCGGTCCGAGGTAGGCGGGCGGGCCGATCTCGTAGAGCAGCTGCGCGGTCACCGTCCCGACCGACACGAGCCCGCCGGTCCGGTCCGGCTTGGTGATCACGCAGCCGCCGTCGGCGGCGACCTCGGCGATCGGGAAGCCCGGGTAGCGGCGGTCGGTGATCTCGTCGAGGAACGGGTAGTTGCCCCCGGTGGCCTGCGGCCCGCACTCGATCACGTGCCCGGCGACGACGGCGCCGGCGAGCGCGTCCCAGTCGTCGCGCGCCCAGTCGTGCCACCAGGCCGCCGGCCCGACGACGAGCGACGCGTCGGTGACCCGCCCGGTGACGACGACGTCGGCCCCCGCGGCGAGCGCCTCGGTGATCCCCCAGGCCCCCAGGTAGGCGTTGGCCGAGACCGGTGCGCCCTCGACCGGCGGGCTGATCGCGGACAGGTCGGAGCGCAGGTCGTCGCCCTCGACGTGCGCGACCCGCGCGGTGATCCCCTGTCCGGCCGCGACCGCGCGGACGGCGTCGGCGAGCCCGGCGGGATCCAGCCCGCCGGCGTTGGCGACGATCCGGATGCCGCGCTCGACGCAGCTGCCCAGGATCTGCTCGACCTGGGTGAGGAAGGTCCGGGCGTAGCCGACGCCGCCGTCGCGGTCCTGCGCCTTGGCGAGGATGAGCATGGTCAGCTCGGCGAGGTAGTCGCCGCAGACGACGTCGACCTCCCCCGCCTCGACCATCTCCCGGGCGGCGTCGATCCGGTCGCCGTAGAAACCGGAGACATTGCCGATGCGGACGGGGCGGCTCATCCGAACTGCCCCCGTGCCCGGCCGGGACCGGGCTTCCCGGCGAACGCCTGCGCGATCTCCATCCACCGGGCGGCGACCGGCCCGGTCACGGTCAGGTCGACGTCGTCGCGGTGCCGGCGCTGGGTGACGGCCAGGCAGAAGTCCAGCGCGGGCGCGGTGACCCGGTCCGGTGCGTCGCCGGGTCCCCAGGTCCAGGTGCCGCCGTCCGGTGCCCTCAGCTCGACCCGGACCGGCTCGCCGGGCGGTGTCCGGTCCCGGGCCACGTAGCTGAACGCCCGGGCGCCGACGCCGATGTGCGCCACGTGCCGCAGCCGCGCCGTCGGCTCACGGACGACGCCGAGGGCGTCCGCGACGTCCTGGCCGTGGGCCCAGGTCTCCATGATCCGCGCGGTGAGCGAGGACGCCGCGCTCATCGCGGGGCCGAACCACGGCACCCGCAGCGACGGGTCCAGTGCACGGAACGTCGTGACCAGGCGTGCGCGGGCCTCGTCGAACCAGCTCAGCAACGACTCACCGGACAGGTCGCGGTAGCGGGCGGCGGTCGCGTCCGGGTCGACGCCACCCTCGGCGTCGAGGCGCTCCAGCTCGGCCCGGAACGCGTCCGGGTCGACGGCCGAACGCACCGCGACGTCGTCGTAGTACGCCAGGTGCGAGACCTGGTCGGCGATCGTCCAGCCGGGCGCGGGCGTGTCCCGCTTCCAGTCCGGTTCGGACAGCGGCGCGAGCAGCCCGCGCAGGTCCGCGGACTCGGCGGCCAGGTCGTCGGCGAGCGCCTCCATCGAGACAGCCACTATCTCCCCTTCCAGACCGGGGCCCGCTTGTCGCGGAACGCGGCGGGCCCCTCCTGCGCGTCGGCGGACCGGTAGACCGGCGCCCAGATCTCCTCGGCTCGTGCGTAGGCCTCATCCCGGCTGCACGACGCCGACAGGTACGCAGTGCGCTTCGCCGCCGCCACCGACAGCGGCGCGTTCGCCGCGATCTGCCGGGCGAGGTCGTGCGCCTTCGCATGCAGCTGGGCGGCCGGGACGACGTGGTTGACCAGCCCGGCCTCCCGGGCCCGGTGCGCGTCGACCGGGTCGCCGGTCAGCAGGATCTCCAGCGCCACCCGCGGCGGGACCAGCCAGGACAGCGGTGCCGCCCACGGCGCCCCACGCCCGACCTTCACCTCGCTGACGGCGAACCGGGCGTGCTCGGCGGCGACGACGAGATCGCACTGCTGGGCGAGCAGGAACCCACCGGCGTAGGCGACGCCGTTGACGGCCGCGATCGTCGGCTTCGGCACGTCGATGTTGCGGCCGAACTGGGGGAGGAAGTCCGGCGGCGGGATCTCCAGGGCCGTGTCGGCCATCTCCTTGAGGTCACCGCCCGCGCAGAACGCCTTCTCCCCGGCCCCGGTCAGGATCAGCACGGCGGCGGAGTCGTCGTCGACGAACCGGCGGGTGCCCGCCCAGAGCCCGTCGCGGACCTCGGCCGACAGCGCGTTGCGGGCCTCGGGGCGGTCGATCGTCAGCCGGGCGACGCCGTCGAGGACCTCGTAGCGGACGGCGCCGTTCACCGGGCATCCCCTCCGCCCCGGTTCGGGGCCGCCGAGACCACCGTCTCCGCGTCGACGACGGCGAGCACCTGCCCGGTCTCGACCTGGTCGCCGGGCGCGACCCCCAGCTCCCCGAGTACACCGTCCCCGGGCGCGGCGACCGTGTGCTCCATCTTCATCGCCTCGAGCACGACCAGCGGCTGCCCCGCGCGTACGGCGTCGCCCACCGTCGCGAGCACCCGCACCACCGATCCCGGCATCGGCGCGAGCAGCGATCCCGCGTGCGTGACCGCGTTGGGGTCGGCGAACCGTGGTACCTCGTGCAACGCCGCGGCGCCGTCGGATCCGTCCACGTAGGACACCCCGTCGGCGCTGTGCACCCGGTAGGTCCGGCGGACGCCGTCGACCTCGAGCACCACGCTCTGCGGTGTCACCGACACCGGCACCGCGTCCAGCGGCTCGCCGGACACCCGCAGGTCCAGACCACCCCGCCGGAACCGGTAGCCCACCGGCAGCTCCCGTTCCCCCAGCCGGTAGGTGACCTGCTGGAACGCACCGCCGACGTTGCGCCATCCGGACGGCATCCCGGCCAGCACGCGCGCGCCGGCCCGGTGCGACGCCTGGGCGGCGAGGGCCGCGGCGGCGGCGTGCCGGCGCCCGCCCTCGGCGAGCGTGCCGGCGCCCAGGGCGACCGGGTCGTGCCGCACCAGGAACCCCGTGTCGGTGTCCCCGGCGAGGAACTCCGGCGCCTGCAGGATCCCGACGAGCAGGTCCCGGTTGGTCACGACGCCGTGCAGCTCCGCCCCCGCGAGGGAACGGGCCAGTACCCGGGCCGCTCCGGACCGGGTGGGGGCATGCGCGATCACCTTGGCGAGCATCGGGTCGTAGTGCGGCGACACGACCGACCCGTCCTCGACACCCGAGTCGACCCGCACCGCCCCCGGCACCGAGAACCGCTCCAGCACCCCGGTCGCCGGCAGGTAGGACACCCCGGCCCCGCGCTGTGGAGCATCCAGGCCCGTGACGCCACCCTCGGAGCCCGCGTCCTGGGGGTCGACGGGGTCGGGGGTGACCTGCTCGGCGTAGAGCCGCACCTCGATCGCGTGCCCGGTGATCGTGGCGTCCCGCACCTGCGCCCTGAGCGGCGCACCCTCGGCGATCCGGAGCTGCTGCTCGACCAGGTCCAGCCCGGTGACGAGCTCGGTGACCGGGTGCTCGACCTGCAGCCGGGTGTTGACCTCCAGGAAGTAGAAGTCCGCTCCGCTGAGGACGAACTCGACCGTCCCGGCGCCGGTGTAGCCGATCGCCTCCCCGGCCGCGACGGCCGCCTTCCCGAGCTCGGCCCGCAATGCCTCGGAGACCACAGGCGACGGGCATTCCTCGACGATCTTCTGGTGCCGCCGCTGGATCGAGCACTCCCGCTCGAACAGGTGCACCACGTCGCCGTGGGAGTCACCCAGGATCTGCACCTCGACGTGCCGCGGGTCGACCAGGTAGCGCTCCAGGAACACCAGCCCGTCGCCGAACGCCGAGATCGCCTCCCGGCGCGCGGACTCCACCGCACCGGCCAGCTCGGCCGGCGTGCGCACCACCCGCATGCCACGACCGCCACCGCCGAAGGCCGCCTTGACCAGCAGCGGGAAGCCCACCTCCGCCCCGGCCGTGCCGAGGTCGGTGTCCGGGCCGACGGTCACGCCGGGCAGCACCGGCACCCCGGCCGCCGCCATCATCGCCTTGGCCTCCACCTTGGACCCCATCGACGCGATCGCCGCGGGCGACGGCCCGACGAAGAGCAGCCCGGCGTCGGCACAGTCGCGGGCGAACCCGGCGTTCTCGGACAGGAACCCGTACCCGGGGTGGACGGCGTCGGCGCCGGTGGCCCGGGCGGCGGCGATCACGAGGTCGCCACGCAGGTAGGTGTCCGACGGGGCGGTACCGGGCAGCCGGACCGCCTCGTCGGCGTCCCGGACGAACGGTGCGCCCGCATCGGCGTCGGAGAACACCGCGACGGTGGCGATCCCGAGGCGGTGCGCGGTCCGCTGCACCCGGGACGCGATCTCGCCGCGGTTCGCGATCAACAGCTTGGTGATCATGTCCATCACATCCGGAAGACGCCGAAGCCCCGGCGCCCCTCGACTCGCTGGTTGTGCACCGCCGACAGCGACATCCCCAGCACGGTGCGGGTGTCGCGGGGGTCGACGATGCCGTCGTCGTAGAGCCGGGCGGTCACGTAGAACGCGTGCGACTCCTGCTCGATCTGCGCCTCGATCGCCGCGGTCCGTTTCGCGTCGGCGTCGATGTCGAACGGGCGACCCTGGGACTCGGCCGAGGCCCGGCCGACGATCGACATCACCCCGGCGAGCTGCGCCGCGCCCATCACCGCGAGCTTCGCGCTCGGCCAGGCGAACATCAGCCGCGGGTCGTAGGCCCGCCCGGACATGCCGTAGTTCCCGGCCCCGAACGACGACGCCATGTTGATCGTCAGGTGCGGCACCGTGGAGTTGGTGACCGCATTGATCATCTTCGCACCGTCCTTGACGATCCCGCCCTGCTCGTAGTCCGCGCCGACCATGTAGCCGGTGGTGTTCTGCAGGAAGATCAGCGGGGTGTCGGTCTGGTTGGCCAGCAGGATGAACTCGGTGGCCTTCTTGGCCTCCTCGCTGAACAGCACCCCGCGGTGGTTCGCGAGCACCCCGACGGGGTAGCCGTGCACGCTCGCCCAGCCGGTGACCAGCGAGGACCCGTAGAGCGGCTTGTACTCGTCGAACTCGGAGCCGTCGACGACACGGGCGAGCACCTCGCGCGGATCGAACGGGATCTTCGACTCGGGTGGGAGCAGCCCGAGGATCTCCTCCGGGTCGTGGAGCGGTTCGGCGGGTGTCGCCGCCGGGGCCGGGCCGAGCTTTCGCCAGTTGAACCGGGAGACGATGTCGCGGCCGATCCGGATCGCGTCCGGCTCGTCGACGGCGAAGTGGTCCGACAGGCCCGAGACCCGGCTGTGCATCTCGGCGCCGCCCAGCGCCTCGTCGTCGGCGTCCTCCCCGGTGGCCATCTTGACCAGCGGCGGGCCGCCGAGGAAGACCTTGGCACCCTTGTCGACCAGCACCGCGTGGTCGCACATGCCGGGCACGTAGGCGCCGCCGGCGGTGGAGTTGCCGAACACCAGCGCGACCGTCGGGATGCCCAGCGAGGACAGCTCGGTCAGCTCGTGGAAGATCCGCCCGGCCGGCACGAACAGCTCGGCCTGGGTCGGCAGGTCCGCGCCGCCGGACTCGACCAGGTTGATCACCGGGAGCCGGTTGAGCCGGGCGATCTCCAGCGCGCGCAGCGTCTTGCGCAGCGAGTACGGGTTCATCGCGCCGCCGCGCACCGTCGGGTCGTGGCCGATCACCACGCACTCCACACCGGACACCACACCGATGCCGGTGAGGATCGAGGCGCCGACGGTGAACTCGGTGCCCCACGCGGCGAGCGCGGCCAGCTCCAGGAACGGCGAGTCCGGGTCGAGCAGCAGCTCCAGGCGCTCGCGGACCGGGAGCTTGCCGCGGTCGCGGTGGCGCTGCACGTACCGTTCGCCCCCGCCGGCGACGACCTTCTCCAGCTCCGCGTCGAGCGCGGCGATCGCCTCGAGCTGGACCGTGCGGTTGTGCCGGTAGTCCTCCGACGTGGTGTCCAGCGTGGACCGCAGGACCGCCATCAGCGCTCCTCTCCCTGGTAGTGACCCTCGTACCGGTCCCGCAGGACGTTCTTCCGGATCTTCCCGGTGGAGGTCTTGGGCAGCTCGTCCACCACGAGCACCGCCTTGGGCACCTTGAACCCGTCCAGGCGCTGCTTCAGCGCGGCGACCAGCGCGTCCGGGTCGACCGAAGACCCCGGCTTCGGGACGACGACCGCGGTGATCGCCTCGCTCCACCGCGCGTGCGGCAGCCCGACGACGACCGCCTCCGCGATCCCGGGGTCGGCGGTGTAGACGGCGCGCTCGACCTCCAGCGACGCCACGTTCTCGCCACCGGTCTTGATCACGTCCTTGTGCCGGTCGGCGAACCACAGCACGCCGCCCTCGCCGACGGCCCCGACGTCGCCGGAGTGGAACCAGCCGTGCCGGAACGCCGCTCCGGTCGCCTCGGGATCGTCGAGGTAGCCGTTCATGGTGGACGGGCCGCGATAGACGATCTCGCCCTGCTCGCCGGGGCCGAGCAGCTCGCCCTCCGGGCCCATGATCGCGAGCTGGACCCCGGTGATGGGGGTACCGACGGCGCCGACGTGGGTGAGCTGGTGCTCGGGCCGGAACAGCGTCGTGCACGGGCTCATCTCGGTCTGGCCGAACAGCAGCGCGAAGTCGGAGCCGTACCCCTCCATACAGGCACGGATCAGCGGTTCGGGCATGGGCGCCATGGCGTACACGGCGCGGCGCAGCGAGGAGAGATCGCGGCCGGCGAACGACGGGTGCTCCAGGGCGGCGCGGTACATCATCGGCAGGCCGAACACCTGCGTGATCCGCTCCCGCTCGATCGTGTCCAGGAAGGACTCCGGATCGAACCCGCGGGCCACGTGGATCGTGGCCCCGACCAGGACCGCGGGCGTGCAGAACGCGTTGAGCTGCGCGGTGTGGAACATCGGCATCATCGCCAGGAACCGGTCGGCGGCGTTCCATCCCGAGTCCAGCGCGACCGAGAACGACTCCATCGTGATCGCCAGGTGCGACGCGGCGACGCCCTTCGGGAACGACGTCGTCCCCGAGGTGTAGAGGTAGCTCAGCGGGTCGCGGTCCTCCACGAGCACCTCGACCGGGCCGTCCGCACCCTCCAGCTCGTCCAGTGTGGACCAGCTCCGGTCCGCGGGCTCCGTGGCGTGGGCCGCGCCGAGGCCGGGCGCGACGATCACGTCGGCCACCGCGGGCACCTTCCGCAGCGCCTCGGCGAGGCCGTCCACCAGCTGGGACTCGACGACGATCCCGCGGGCCCTCGAGTGCCCGAGGACGTAGGCGACCTCGTCGGCCCGCCAGCCGAGGTTGATCGGCACGCAGACGACGCCGAGCCGGGCGCAGGCGAAGTAGACGGCCAGGAACTCGGCGCTGTTGCCCGCGGCCAGGGCCAGCGTGTCGCCGCGGGCGTACCGGCGGCCGGCGAACCCGCGGGCGAGCCGGGACACCCACGCGTCCAGCCCGGCGTAGGTCCAGCTCCGCTCGCCGTCGACGACGGCCGGCTGCTCCGGCCGGGCCGCCGCGCTGCGGGTCAGCGAGTCGGCGACGTTCACCCGCTGGATCAGGTTCCGCTCCCGCACCTCGTCGGTGAGCATCAGTAGGAGCGGGGGAGGTTCAGGCCGTGCTGGGCGACGTGGTTGAGGATCATCTCCCGGTTCACCGGCGCGACCTGCATCAGCCGGGCCATTCCCCAGTACGGCATGAACCCGTACTCGCTGGCCAGGCCGTTGCCACCGTGGGTCTGCATGGCCGCGTCCAGTGCGTGGATCGCGGCCTCCGCGGCGGCGTACTTGGCCATGTTGGACTCCTCGCCGGCAGGCAGGCCGCGGTCGTGGAGCCAGGCCGCCTTGCGGGTCATCAGCGCGGCGAGCTCGGTCTCGATCCGGGCCCTCGCCAGCGGGTGCGACACGCCCTGGTGGGCGCCGATGGGCACGTCCCACACCTGGCGGGTGCGGGCGTACTCGGCGGCCTTCGCCAGCGCGAACCGGGCGATGCCGACGCCGAGCGCGGCTCCGGTGATCCGTTCCGGGTTCAGTCCGCGGAAGACCTGGCGGAAACCGTCACCCTCCGCGCCGACCAGGGCGCCCGCCGGGACCCGGACGTCGTCGAAGTGCAGGACGTGCTGCTTGTCCGGCGCGATCAGGTCGACCGGGAGCGGGGTGCGCACCAGGCCCGGGGAGTCGACGGGCACGACGAACAGCGACAGGAGCGCACTCCCGTCGGGCTTGCGCCCGGTCCGCGCGGTATCGATGCGCGCTCCGCCTGCGCTACGCGCTACGACGAGCACCGCCTCGGCATCATCGGTTCCGGATATGTAGTGCTTGGTGCCGTTCAGCACCCAGTCGTCGCCGTCCCGGACGGCGTGCGTGGCCATCTTGTGCGTGTTCGACCCGGCGTCGGGCTCGGTGATCGCGAAGACGACCTTGGTGGAACCGTCGGCGAGGCCGGGCAGCCACCGCTTGCGCAGCTCCTCGGAGCCGAACTCGCCGATCACCTCGGCCGAGATCGCGGCGGACACCAGGATCAGCAGCAGCGGCGCCCCCTGCGTCGCCGCCTCCTCGCAGACCGCGGACAGCTCGACCAGGCCGCCGCCGCCACCGCCGTAGGCCTCGGCGACGTTGACACCGAGGAACCCGGCCTCCCCCATCGCCGCCCACAGTTCGTGGGTGTGCCTGCCCTCCCGGGCGCACCGCAGGTAGTACTCACTGCCGAAGGACCCCGCGATGGCCGCCACGGCGGACCGGAGATCACGTTCCTCGTCGGTCTCGCTGAAGTCCACACCGGCTCCCAGTGATCGAGGGTTCACTTGTGGCGAACCGTACCGCGCGACTGCCATGCTGACCAGATGCCGGCCGGAACCTCGTCCACGACCACCCCGCCGCCCCGGCGCCGCGACCCCGACCGCGCCGAGCGGATCCTCGCCGCGGCGGCGCGGCTGATCGCGAGCCGCGGCTTCCACGGCGTCGGGATGGCCGAGATCGGCGCCGAGGCGGGCATCGTCGGGTCCGGGATCTACCGCCACTTCCCCTCCAAGGAGGCGATCCTGGTCGCCCTGCTGGACCGCGGGATGACGCGACTGGAGGCCGGGGCCGCCGAGGCGCTGGCCGCCGCGACGTCCGACCGTGAAGGACTGTCGCTGCTGGTGAGGGACCACATCGCGGTGGCGATCGGACACCGTGCGGAGCTCGCCGTCTACCACCGCGAGGTGCACACGCTGCCCGAGGAGGAGCGCCGCTCGCTGCGCAGGCGCCAGCGCCACCACGTCGAGGAGTGGGTGCACGCACTGGCCCCGCTGCGCTCCGAGATGGCCGACGGCGAACTGCGGGTGCTCGTGCACGCGTGCGTCGGGGCGATCCAGTCGACGCTGTTCTTCCGCAGCGGGCTCGCCCCCGAGCGGCTCACCGCCCTGCTGACCGGCATCGCGCACGGCTGCCTCGGCGTCGATCCGATGTAGTGAACCGAAATTTACTGATGCCCTTGCCGTCGTGGCCCGGATCACGTCATAGTGACCGGCGTCCCCCACGGCGAAGGAGCCGGCGGCATGAGTGACACCACCCGGTCCCGCACCGGCCTCCCGCTGATCGCACACGGCACCGCGCTCCCCGCCCCGGGCGAGATCGATGTGACCACGCTGCGCGGACGGCGTGCGGTCCGGCGCTGGGAGCGCACCTGCGCAGGCGACGTGCTCGAACGGCTCACCTGGAGCCGCCCCGACCAGGTCGTGCTCACCGGGGTCCCCGGCGCGTACGGCGACGACCGGTTCGCCGCCGTCACCGCCCGCGTGGGCGACGCCGTGGCAAACCGGTTCGCGCACGCCCTGGCCGCGGCCGGTCTCGAGGCGGGGGACGTGGTGCTGCTGGTGTGCGAGAACTCCGTCGAGGCGTACCTGGCCAAGATCGGGATCGCGAAGGCCGGGATGGTCGCCGCGCCGGTCAACCCCGGCCTCGCCCCGGACGTCCTCGCCGCGCTGGTCGAGCGCGTGCAGCCGCGGTTCACCCTGGTCGACGCCGAGCTGTGGCCGCGGGCCGAGCCGGTGTTCGCCGGCTGCGGTCTCGCCGTCGGCGCGACGATCACGATCGGCGGCGGCCCGGTGGCGGGCTCGCCGTCGTTCGCCGCGCTGGTCGAGCGCCACCCCGCCACCGAGCCGGACGTGGAGATCCACGGCGACGACATCGCCGAGCTGCTGTTCACCTCGGGCACGACGGCGTTACCCAAGGGCGTGATGCTGTCCCACCACTACGCGCAGACCGCCGGGCTGAACTTCGCGCTCTCGCTGTCGCGCGGCTTGCGGCACGAGACCGACCTGGTCGTCGGCACGTTCCTGCCGGTGATCTACCACGTCGGCGACGTGATCTTCCCGAACGCCGCGCTGCTCGCCGGTGGATCCGTCGTGCTGGGCCGCCGGCCGGTCCCGTCCGATGTCGCCGCGGCCGTCGGGCGGCACCGGGTGACCGCGCTCTGGGCGGGGTCACCGCAGTTCGTGGGCCTGCTCGCCGACGAGCTCGACCGGGACCCCGGCCTGGACTGGGCGTCGGTGACCACCCTGTTCTACGGCTGGGGCGCCCTCGCCCCGGCCCTGCTGGAGCGCCTCGCGCCCCGGTGCGCGCCCGGCATGGTCACGGTCGGCATCTTCGGGCAGACCGAGGCGATCGCCTGCCACCGGTTCTGGCCGAGCCGATGGCCGGACACGCACGCGGCGACGGCGCCGTCGGTGAACTACGTCGGCGTCCCGAGCGGGCTGCTCGCCTCCGACGTCGTCGACGAGGCGGGTGACCCGGTGCGGGGTGGACCGGGCGAGGCCGTCTACCGCTCCCCGATCATGGCGGCCGGGTACTACCGGGACCCGGACGCGACCCGGGAGGCGTTCCGCGGCGGCTGGTTCCACTCCGGCGACGCGGCCGTGGTCGACGACAGCGACGAGGGCTTGCGGATCATGGTCGACCGCTACAAGGACATCGTGAAGTCCGGCGGGGAGAACGTGTCGTCGATGCGGGTCGAGACGGTGCTGCAGGACCACCCGGCGATCGCGAAGGCGGCGGTGATCGGACTGGCCCACGAACGATGGGGCGAGGCGGTGGCCGCGGTCGTCGTGCCGGCGCCGGGTGCCGCGCCCGACCCCGACGAGGTGATCGCCTTCTGCCGCGCGCGGCTGGCCGGGTTCGAGACGCCGAAGGCCGTCGTGGTCGCCGAGGCGCTGCCGGAGACGGTCGGCGGGAAGGTGCTGAAGTACCGGCTGCGGGCGGAGCACGCCGGGCTCTTCACCGGGTGACCTGTCCCGCGTGCGGTTGACAACGGGGTGGCCGCCGAGTTCGGTGGAGGCCGTGACCGGATTCCTGCTGACGCGCCGCCGTCACGTCGACCACCAGGTCGTCGTGAGCCAGGCCTGTCGCTGATCACTCGTTCCGCAGGTCCGTCCTCCCCTTTTCTCCTCTCTCCGCCCGACGTGGGGTGCGCGCCGTCCGTGCACCCCTGTCGCTGTGCGCAGCATCGACAAAACCAGGAGCCCCTCCGTGTCCGACACCATCGGCAACCTCGACCACACCGTGAACGCGCAGATCAGCGAACCGCTCAAGTTCGCCTACTGGGTCCCGAACGTGTCCGGCGGCCTGGTCACCTCGGACATCGAGCAGCGCACCGACTGGGGCTACGACTACAACGTCAAGCTCGCGCAGACCGCCGAGAACAACGGCTTCGAGTACGCGCTGTCCCAGATCCGCTACATGGCCAGCTACGGCGCCGACCACCAGCACGAGGCCACCAGCTTCTCGCTCGCCCTCGCGCTGGCCACCACGAAGCTGAAGCTCATCGCGGCCGTGCACCCGGGCCTGTGGCAGCCGGCCGTGCTGTCGAAGTGGATCGCCACCGCCGACCAGATCACCGGCGGGCGGGTCGCGCTCAACGTGGTCTCCGGGTGGTTGAAGGACGAGTTCACGGCGATGGGCGAGCCGTGGCTGGAGCACGACGAGCGCTACCGCCGCACGAACGAGTTCATCCGGGTGCTGCGCGAGATCTGGACGGCGGGCGAGGGCGGGGCCGAGTTCTCCGGCGACTTCTACCGGGTGCACGGCTTCGACCTGAAGCCGAAGCCGGTCGACGTCCCCGGCCGCCCGCACCCGGAGATCTTCCAGGGCGGCAACTCCACCGCGGCCCGCCGCAACGGCGGCACGGTGTCGGACTGGTACTTCTCCAACGGCAAGGACTACGACGGCTTCAGCGAGCAGGTCGAGGAGGTCCTCGGCCACGCGAAGACCGCGCAGCGCCTGCAGCCGGTGCGGTTCGGCCTCAACGGTTTCATGATCGCCCGGGATAACGAGAAGGAAGCCCGGGACACCCTGCGCGAGATCGTCGAGAAGGCCAACAAGCCGGCCGTCGAGGGCTTCCGCAACGCCGTCCAGCAGGCCGGGAACTCCACCGGCGACAAGCGCGGCATGTGGGCGGACTCGTCGTTCGCCGACCTGGTCCAGTACAACGACGGCTTCAAGACCCAGCTCATCGGCACGCCCGAGCAGATCGCCGACCGCGCCATCGAGTACAAGCGCCGCGGCGCCAACCTGCTACTGCTCGGCTTCCTGCACTTCCAGGAGGAGGTCGAGTACTTCGGCGCCAAGGTGCTGCCGATCATCCGCGAGAAGGAGGCCGAGCTGGCCGGCCGCGAGCTGCAGCCGACCACGGTCTGACCCCTCGTCCCCGGCGGCCCGGCGCACCCGCGCCGGCCGTCAGGTGATCGCGGCCCGGAGCTCCCCGGCGTGGTCGCGGGCCCAGGCCGCGACGGTCGTCCCCGGACGGCCGGTGACCTGTTCGACCACCCCGTTCGGGACGGGCTCGGCCTCGTGCAGGAACCCGAGGATCGTGTTGACCATCAGGTCCGCATCCTCGGCCCCCATCGACGGCGTCAGCGCGGCGACCGCCTCGTCCGGCGTGACCTGCTCGAACCTGATCGGGACACCGGTGGCCTGGGCGACCGCGGCGACCATGTCACGCCGGGTCACCGGCACCGGACCGGTCAGCGACAGGGCCGTGCCCTCGTAGCCGCCGCGGGTGAGCGCGACGGCGGCGACCTCCGCGATGTCGGTCATCGCGGTCGGCGTGCTGGCCAGCTCGGGCCACGGTTCCCGCACCATGCCGTGCTCCCGGATCTGCGGCAGCCACATCTGCAGGTTCTCGACGAAGTCCGCGGGCCACAGGTGCGTCCACGCCGGCCCGCCCGCCTCGACCGCCGCGGTGACGCTCCCCCACCAGCTCTCCGGCTCACCGGAGAGGTCCACGATGTACTCCACCCCCGCGTCCGCGGCACGGGCGACGACCTCGGCAGCCGTCTCCTCGACCGGGGCCAGGTACATCGCGCGGACGCCGTCGAACACCCCGTCCAGCGTGTCCGGCTTGCGGACCGACCCGCGCACGGCCTCGACGCCGTCCGGCAGCGCGGCGCGCGCCGGGTTCACGGTGAGCGCCCGCACGGGTTCGTCGGTGCGGGCACCCAGATGGTCGACGACCAGCCGGCCGATGTTCCCCGTCGCCCCGGTGACCAGGATCGTCACGCTGTCCCCCTCCGCACGGATACCGTTCCTCGTACACCGTACCGAGTGGGAGCCGTCGAGCGGAAGGCGGTCGCCGCGTCCGCACACCTCTTCGCCGCTCGTCACACCTGTCGTGGCAGGTGTGCCGAGCAGGAAAGGGGTGTGCGGCGGTGTCAGGTGTCAGGTGTCAGGTGCTAGACGCCGGCGGTCGAGCGCCGGTCACGCACCCGCGGGAGGAATCGGCCGGTGCGCCTGCGGTAGGCGTCGTACTCGGGGCCGAGCGCGCTGCCCAGCCCCGGCTCGTAGACCCCACGCGCCCGGATCTGCACCGCGACCAGGATCAGCACACCGGCCAGCAGCCCGAGCAGCGTCGGTGCCATCAACAGCATCCCGCCGTAGCCGACGACGAGGCCGGTCATCCCCGGGTGGCGCACCCGCCGGTAGAGCCCGCCGGTGGCCAGCACCGGCCGTCGCGCCGCGTCCGGGTCGTCGGCCACGGGAGCACCGGCCTGGGCCGACTCCCGCAGGACCGCCCCGAACTGCCTCGTCGCGGTGACGAGGACGCCGAAGCCGACCAGCAGCAACCCGGCCCCCACCAACGCGACGACCGGCCGGGCGAGCACGGAGATCGGCCCGAGCACCCCGAGCCCGACCAGCAGCGGGGCGACGAGCCCGAGCACGGCGCCCGCGGCGAACGACATCCGCGCCCACCAGGCAGGGCTGCCGGGGGCGCGGGCGAACTCGAGCCGGCGGCCGCCGCGGGCGCCGCGCGCCCACACCCGGGTCCCCAGGACGACGCCGGTGGCGATCGCCCCGAGCACCAGCGCCGCCCACCCGGTGACCCGATGGTCCATCGCGGCCAGCACGGCCTCGCCGGTGCCGGGGCCGCCGAGCTCCAGGATCGCGTCGACGAGCATCACGGCACCGAAGCCCAGGAAGAGCACGGCCCCGCCGATCTCGATCATCCGCTCGGGCAGCCGCCTGCCGAGCGTGCGGCCGACGAGGATCGCGAGCCCACTGGCCGCGACCATGCCCGCGGTCGAGCCCAGCCAGACACCGACCCAGTGGTACTGCGAGGCCAGTGCGACGGTCGCGAGCATCGTCTTGTCGCCGAGCTCGGCGAGGAAGAACGCCATCGTGACCGTCACGACGGCCGAACCGCTCCTGGGCCGGGGCGGCCGCTGCCCGTCCGCGTCACCGTCGGCATCGCCCCGCAGGCTCCACAGACCGAAGCCGATGAAGGCGAGCGCGGCGACCAGCGTGATCCAGCCGGTCGGCAGCGACGTCCCGAGGCCGTACCCGACGGCGACCGACACCAGGTGGGTCACCGCGGCCGCGATCGTGATGCCGACCAGGACCGGGAGTGCCTTGAACCGCGTCGCGAAGGTCAGCGCCATGAGCTGGGACTTGTCACCGAGCTCGGCCACGAAGACGACGCCGAGACTGACCGCGAACGCGACCAGGAACCCGTCCATGTCCACCCATTCGATCTCGCGCCGGACCGAGGAGATGGGGCGACCTCGATCCGGCGCTGTGCGGATCGAAGGTCTCGCTCGCCTGGTGGTGGACAGGCCGTCGCGCCCGGGTCGGCCCCGCAGGGGGCGACCAGTATGTCGAACGCGGCGTTGGGAGCTACTCCCCTTCGCGTGAATCGGACATTACCTCATCGATCCGGGCCCGTTCGACCCCGAGCGACGGCCTGTGACCGCACTCTCATGACGTTCGTGGCACAGCGGGCCGCCTACGGCTTAGCGTTGCGAACGAGTCCGGTGTCACCGCTGACCGAGGAGAACCCGCCATGCCCGAAGCCGTCGTCTGCGAGGCCGTCCGCACCCCGATCGGGAAGCGGCGGGGGTCGCTGTCCGAGGTCCATCCGGTCGACCTGTCCGCGGCCGTGCTGACCGCACTCGCCGAGCGCACCGGGATCGACCCCGGGGTCGTCGACGACGTCGTGTGGGGCTGCGTCAACCAGGTCGGCGACCAGGCCGCCCAGATCGGCCGGTACGCACTGCTCGCCGCCGGCTGGCCGGAGACGGTCCCGGGCGTGACGATCAACCGGGCCTGCGGGTCGAGCCAGTCGGCGTTCGACTTCGCGGCCGGGATGGTCCTGGCGGGGCAGTACGACGTCGTCGTCGCCGGCGGCGTGGAGTCGATGACCCGGGTGCCGCTCGGTGCCGGCCGCGACCTCGGACGCCCGTACGGTCCGCTGGCACGGGCGCGCTACGCCGAGGACCTGGAGTCCGGCGAGTTCCCGAACAACGACTTCAACCAGGGCGTCGGCGCCGAACGGATCGCCCGCGACTGGGGGCTGTCCCGCACCCGGCTCGACGAGTACGCGAGCCGCAGCCACGAGCTCTCCGCCGCCGCGATCGACTCGGGCGCCTTCGACGGCCAGCTCGCCGCGATCCCCGGGGCGCCCGGCTTCACCGCCGACGAGGGCCTGCGCCGCGGGACCAGCGTGGACACGCTGTCGAAGCTGAAGCCGTCGTTCTCCGAGTCCGGGGTGATCCACGCCGGGAACAGCTCGCAGATCTCCGACGGTGCGTCCGCCGTCCTGGTGACCACCCCGGAGCGGGCGGCCGAGCTCGGGCTGACCCCGATCGTGCGCTACCACTCCGGCGCGGTGTCCGGTGCGGACCCGCTGCGGATGCTGACCGGGCCGATCCCGGCCACGCAGAAGGTTCTCAAGCGGTCCGGGCTGTCGATCGGCGACATCGGCGCGTTCGAGGTGAACGAGGCGTTCGCCCCGGTGCCGCTGGCCTGGCAGGCCGAGCTCGGCGCCGACACCGACCGGCTCAACCCGCTCGGCGGCGCGATCGCCGTCGGGCATCCGCTGGGCGCCTCCGGGACGATCCTGCTCACCCGGCTGGTGCACCACATGCGTGACCGCGGCATCCGGTACGGCCTGCAGACGATGTGCGAGGGCGGCGGGACCGCGAACGCGACGATCGTCGAGCTGGTCGGGTAGTCCGGCTCGCCCGGCACGTAGATTCCGGTCGTGCTGTGGATCGGGATCGTCCTGCTGCTCGCCGGCGGGGGCTGCTTCTGGGCGGCCGTGCACACCCAGCGGCGGGTGCACGCCATGATGGCCGCGGAGACACCACCGGTGCCCGAGCTGCTCGAGCGGGCCCGGATCTCCACCGAGCTGAACGGCGGGCCCGGCCGGTTCCGCCTGGTGTGCGAGGTCGTCGGTGAGACCGCTCCCGCGCCGGTCGGGATCCTGCGGTCCGAGCTGGCCGGGGTGGAGTGCGTCTGGCACGCGCATCGCGTCGAACGCCGCTACGAGCGGCGCGAGCGCGACGACGAGGGCCGGATGCGCACCAGCACGCACACCGAGACCGTGTCCGAACGGACCTCGCCGCACGGCTGGCCGTTGGTGCGCGACGGGCACCACGTCGGCGTCGACCCGGGTGGGCAGCGACCGGAGCCGGTCGAGCAGGTGCTCGACCGGTTCGATCCGGCGGACGGACAGGGGTCCACCGGTGCCGGCGGGCAGCGCGGGGACCGGACCGTCGGCTACCGGCACCAGGAGTGGGTGCTGCGCCCGGGCGTCCGGATGTACGTCCTCGGCGAGGTCGACGACCGCGACGGCCCGCTGGTGATCCGGCGGCCGCAGGACCCGAAGCAGCCGTTCGTGCTCTCCACCCGCTCCGAGGCGGAGCTGACCGCCGCCGACCGCACCAGCCAGCGGTGGTGGGCACGCGGCGGCGCGGGCCTGGTACTGCTCGGGCTGGGGCTGGCGGTGGCCGGCGCCGTGAGCTGAACGGGCCGGGCACGGCGGCGTGCCACCTCACACCCGACGCCCGAGGGATTCCCAGCGCGATCACAGGATCGTCTCAGGGTCGCGGCGCACAGTGGGGCCATGACCGAGTACGGACCGGGTCCCGGCGAGCGCGCCGACGGACGGACCTCCACCGGAGGCGACGCCACGGAACCCACCCGGTCCGAGCAGCGTGCGCACGGGGCCGGCTCCGAGCGCGCCGACGGCATCCGCGCACAGGAGGCGACCGGCATGACCGATACCGACCACCGCCACGGCGGTGGCCCGAGCACCCAGCCCCCGCCACCGTGGTCGGCGAGCAACCCGGGCAGCCACCCGACGATCCCGGCGCACGGCGCGGGCAGCCCGCCCACCGCGGTGTACCCGCCGTTCCCCGGGCAGGGGCCCGCACCGAAGCCGCCACGCCGGCTCGCCACCGGGACGGTGGCGGTGGCGCTGGCCGCCGGCCTGATCGGCGGTGGCGTCGGGTTCGGTGGCGCCTACGCCGTTCTCGGCGACTCCACCGCCCCGAGCGCGGCGACGCTGTCCAGCGCCGCCGCCCCCGACACCCCGGCCCAGGCGGCCGACGGCTCGATCGCGGGCGCGGCGGCCGCGATCACCCCGAGCACGGTCGACATCCAGGTCCGCACGGCCGAGGGTGCGTCCGAGGGCTCCGGGATCGTCCTGACCGCCGACGGCGAGGTCCTCACCAACAACCACGTCGTCTCCGGTGCCGGGAACGGCGCCCAGATCACGGTCTCGACGTCCGACGGCAGCCAGTACCGCGCGACCGTCGTCGGCACGTCCCCCAGCTACGACCTCGCCGTCCTCCGGCTGGAGGGGGCCTCGGGGCTCAAGGCCGCCACGCTCGGGGAGTCCGGGAGCGTCCAGGTCGGTGAGCAGGTCGTCGCGACCGGTTCGCCGCAGGGCCTGTCCGGCACGGTCACCGCAGGCATCGTCAGTGCCCTGAACCGGACCGTCGCCGCCGGTGGCGAGGGCGAGGCCCCGGTCGTCTACAACGGCCTGCAGACCGACGCCCCGATCAACCAGGGCAACTCCGGCGGGCCGCTGGTGAACCTGGAGGGCCAGGTCATCGGGATCAACTCGGCGATCGCGACCACCGGGCAGGGTGCCGGGTCGATCGGCCTGGGCTTCGCCATCCCGGTGGACACCGCCAAGCGGGTCGCCCAGGAGCTGATGTCCGAGGGCGTCGCGACCAAGCCGCAGCTCGGCGTCCAGGGTTCGGTGTCGCCCTCCGGCGCGACCTCGGGCTCGGGCGGCGCGCAGATCGCGACGGTGCAACCCGGATCACCCGCCGCGAACGCCGGCCTGCAGGCGGGCGACATCGTCACCAAGGTCAACCAGTACCCGGTGGCGAGCTTCGCCGACCTGATCGCCCGGGTCGGCAACTTCACCCCCGGCCAGCAGGTCACGCTGACCGTCGGCAGCGGGGCGGAGGCCCGTGAGCTCCCGGTGACGCTGGGCAGCGTGCAGGACACCACCGCGGCGAACGCGCAGAACGGCTCGGCGACGACACCGGGCGGCGGCGACCAGCTGCCGTTCGGCTTCAACCCCTTCGGCGACTGATCGGCGGACACCCCGCGGTCTCCGGCCGGGCGCGACCCCTCCCTCCTGTCGCGCCCGGCCGGTCCCGTCGCCGCCCGGCGACTCCCGCCTTTGCGTTGCTGCGTCCGGTGGACATCCCCGGATCCATCCGGCGACCCTGGTCCCGACCGTTGCACGGTGACGTGCGAACGACCGGGAGGGGCGCCCATGGCGGCACGGGATCGGCAGGGACCGGGGCAGGGGCGCGGCATCGGGCTGGCGACCGCCGTCGCCGCGGCCGGTGGGCTGCTGTTCGGCTACGACACCGGCGTGATCAGCGGGGCGCTGCTGTTCATCGGGCCGGAGTTCGGGCTCGGTGAGGGCGGCCGGCAGCTGATCGTCTCCGGGCTGCTGGCCGGGGCGCTGGTCGGCGCACTGGCCGGCGGTGCGATCACCGACGCGCTGGGCCGGCGCCGGACGCTGCTCGGTGTCGCGGCCGTCTTCCTGGTCGGGGCGGTGCTGTCCGGGCTGGCGCCGGGCGCCGGGACGCTGCTCGCCGCCCGGGTCCTGCTCGGCCTCGCGATCGGCGTCTCCTCGGTCTGCGTGCCGCTCTACATCGCCGAGATCGCCCCCAGGGCGTCGCGCGGGCGGCTCGTCTCGATGAACCAGTTCCTCATCACGGTCGGGATCCTGCTGTCCTACCTGGTCAACTCGCTGTTCGCCGAGGCGGGCAGCTGGCGCTGGCCACTGGCGCTCGCCGCCGTCCCGGCGCTGGCGATGCTCGTCGGCCTGGCCGGGGCACAGGAGTCACCGCGCTGGCTCGTGCTGCGCGGGCGGCTCGACGAGGCCCGCACCGCGCTCATCGGCCGGACCCCCGAGGAGGCCGATGCGGAGATCGCCGAGATCCGCGCCGCCGCCCGTGACGAGTCCCGGTGGAGCTGGGCCGACCTGCGCCGCCCGCAGCTGCGCCCGGCCCTGACGCTGGGCATCGGCGTGGCGGCGGTGAACCAGCTGGTCGGGGTGAACGCGATCCTCTACTACGCGCCGACGATCCTCGAAGGCGTCTTCGGGTCGGAGACCGGCGCGATCCTCGCGACCGTCGGGATCGGCCTGGTCAACACGATCGTCACCGGGATCGCGCTGGCCCGGATCGACGCGTGGGGCAGGCGGCCGTTGCTGCTCGGCGGCCTCGCGGTCGTCGTCGCGTCGCTCGTGGCGCTGGTGGTGCTGTTCCTGCTGCCCTCACAGCAGGGCGTGGTGGGGATCCTGATCGTGGTCGCGCTGTGCGTCTACATCGCGGCGTTCGCGGCCAGCCTGGGTATCGCGATCTGGCTGGTGAACTCCGAGGTGTTCCCGACGGCGGTGCGCGGCAAGGCCGCCGGGCTCGGGGCGACGACGCACTGGGGCCTGGACCTGGTGATCGCCGCGACGACCCTGACGCTGATCACCTCGCTCGGCGAGTCCGGCCTGTTCGCGATCTTCGCGGTGATCGGTGCGGCCGGGTTCGTCTTCCTGTACCGGCTGATGCCGGAGACGAAGGGGCGCAGCCTGGAGGAGATCGACGCGCAGATGCAGGCGCGGGCCGGCCGGCGCTGAACCCTCGCCGGTGGCGTGCCGTGCCGTGCCGTGCCTACCGGTCGGCGGGTGCTGCCGGTCGGGCGCGACGTGCGCGCAGCCGGGCACGCAGCCGTCCCAGCACGGCGGTGAGGCCGCCGACGAGGGCGACCAGGCCCACCGCCATCGCCGCCGCGACCAGGGGCGAGTCGGTGAGGTTGCCGGTGAGCACCCCGAGGACGCCGTAGAGCAACGTCCACAGCACCGCCCCGGCGGCGACGGCCGGCACCAGCTTCGTCCAGGCCATCCCGGCCGCGGCGGCGGCGATCAGGGTCGGCACCCGCCCGGCCGGGGCGACCCGGCCCACCAGCACCAGCAGCCAGCCGCGGCCGGCGAACGCGCCCCGCATCCGGGCGATCCGCTCCCCGGTGCGGG
Source organism: Pseudonocardia parietis (assembly GCF_017876315.1). Taxonomy (GTDB): domain Bacteria; phylum Actinomycetota; class Actinomycetes; order Mycobacteriales; family Pseudonocardiaceae; genus Pseudonocardia; species Pseudonocardia parietis. The sequence goes on from NZ_JAGINU010000001.1 coordinate 6,518,306, forward strand.
CGCCGCCGAACCGGCCGCCGGCGACCGCGTCGAGCACCGGGGCGCTCCCCCGGCGGGCGACGGCGAAGGTCACCAGGTCACCGGTCAGCGCCCCGGCGAAGGCCAGCACCAGCACCAGCGGCAGGGACAGCGTGGCGGTGGTCATCGCCGTCGCCGCGGCGGCACCGACGATCGCCCCGGTCGGCACCACCGGCAGGACCGATCCGAACAGCACCCCGCCGGCGACGACGAGGTAGGCGATCCGGCCGGCGTCCGGCGAGAGTTCGGCCTCGAACCACTCGTCCCCCACCGCGAGCAGTGCGGCGAGCGCGCTCACGACGGCGCCCCGGCGGTGGCCCCGGGCGGCAGGACCACGGTGCAGGTGGGGAGCCCGGCCGTCGTGACGGCGTCGGCGAAGTCGTACGGCGGACGCACCAGCAGCTCACGCATCCGGCCACCGGTCCGGCCCGGCACCGAGCGGAGGCCGGTGACCGCGAGCGTCCCCCAGTGCACCGGCAACGCGACCCGCGGGGCCAGCCTGCGGACCGCCTCGGCGGCACCGGCCGGGTCCAGGTGCCCCGGGCCGAGGCTCGGTCCCCATCCCCACACCGGCAGCGCGGCCAGGTCGATCCGGCCCTGCGCGGCGACGTCGTCGAGGCCCGGGAACAGGCCGGTGTCGCCTGCGCTGTAGACGCGCAGCCCGTCGGCCTCGAGCAGGTGTCCCATCGCGTCGGCCTGCGGGCCGTGCGTCAGCCGCGGGCCCCAGCGGTGCCCGGAGTGGTCGGCCGGGGTGGCGGTGACGCGCAGCCCGCCGAACACCCGGGCCTGCCCGACGGCCAGCTCGGAGACCCGCGGCACCCCGCGGCGTCGCAGCCAGTCCCCCGCCCCGGCCGGCACGACGACCTCGGTGCAGGCCGGCAGCCTGCGCAGCGACGGGAGGTGCAGGTGGTCGGCGTGCAGGTGCGAGATCAGCACCAGGTCGACGCCGGCGAGCTCGGCCGGGTCGACCGCGGGCACCACCCGACGCAGCGGCCCGATCACGCCGGTCAGCACCGGGTCGGTCAGCACCGTGCGCCCACCCATCCGCAGCCGCAGCGTGCTGTGGCCGAGGAACGTCGTCTCCGGCAGGTCCACGCCGTCGATTATCCCCGCGTTCAGGCGTTCCCGAGGACGCGGTCGACGACGATCTCCAGCACCACCCGCTGCGGGTTCACCCGAGGCTCCTTGTACTCCCGGGCGTAGCGGCGCTCGGCGTCACGCACCGACTCCGGGTCGTCCCGGACGACGGCGACGCCCTCGATCGTCGACCAGGTCCGGCCCTCGACCAGCGTGACCGAGACCCGGGTGCCCTCGGGTCCGGCGGCCGCGACGTTGCGGGCCTTCTGCGAGCCCCCGCTGCAGATCACCCGGGCGGTCCGCTCCTCGATGTCGAGGGTGGCGCCGACCGGCACCGCGTGCGGCGTCCCGTCCCGCCGCAGGGTCACGAGGATGCACGGGCGGCGCTCCGACCAGAGCTCACGGAACCGGTCGGAGACACCGTCGGCGAGGGAGCGGCGTCGGTTCATACCCGCCATCCTCGCCCCACGACAGGATCCGCGTCCTGGGAGTCCCGGGCGCGGCATCCCACTCCGGGCCTCCCAGGACGCGGATCTTCACTCCCGGGAACGCGTCCCGCTGATCCACCTCGCCCGATCGCGCGGCCCGCGACCCTGCTCCGGTGCGATTCGAGGACGTGCTGCGCCGGCAACACGGCGTGATCATCCGCGCCGAGGCCCGGGACTGCGGGCTGTCCGCCCACACCGTGCGCGCACGGATCGCACGCGGTGAGTGGATCGAGGGGTACCCACCGCACTCGAAGCCGCGGCCACGCTGCCCGACGGCGCGACGTTCCTCGACCGGGCGCTCCAGCGCGGCCTCCCGTTCGCTGAGCTCTCGGCCGCCCACGATCGCAACATCGGCGCCGCCGGCATCCCCCGCGCGCGGCTACTGCTCGTCGAAGCCGCGGACCGCGCCGACTCACGGGCCGAACGACGCCTCGTCGGGCACCTGCGCAGGGCCGGGATCGACGGCTTCGTCCTCGGACTGCCGTTCGGACCCTGGTTCATCGACATCGCGTTCCCCGAGCGGCGACTCGCGGTGGAGATCGACGGCTGGGCCTTGGAGTCCCCAGGTCGTCACGCGCACCCGGCACTCCCCGGACCGTGATCATGCCGGGACGCGGCAGGGCGGTGGTGAGAATGCTGCCAATGCAAACTTTCGTGTTGCCCCGGACCTGACGACCGTGCTCATCTGATCCGGCACCCTTGCTCGCCGTCACGACCTACGGAGGTCATGTGTTCCGGGACCGTCGCCCTGCCCAGGCCACGCCCGGAACCTCCGCACCTCCCCGGCCCCTCGTGACGATCATCGTGCTCGCCTCGTGCGGGCTGCTCGTCTCGCTGGTGCAGACGATGGTGGTGCCGCTGCTGCCGCTGTTCCCGCAGCTGCTGTCGGTGAGCCCGTCGACGGCGTCCTGGCTGATCACCGCGACGCTGGTCGCGGGCGCGGTGTCGGCGCCGGTGCTGGGCCGGCTCGGGGACATGTACGGCAAGCGCCGGATGCTGCTGGTCGCGCTCGGCCTGGTCGGTGCCGGGTCGCTGCTCGGCGCGGTGTCGCCGGGGATCGAGCTGCTGCTCGTCGGGCGGGTGCTGCAGGGTGCGTCGTTCGGCGTCATCGCGCTCGGCATGAGCCTGATCCGGGACGTCCTTCCGCCGGAGCGCGTCGGCACCGGGGTCGGGCTGATGTCGTCGTCGCTCGGTTTCGGCGCCGCGATCGGGCTTCCGGTCACCGGCGTCGTCGCGCAGTTCGCCGACTGGCGCTGGCTGTTCGCCGGTGCCGCGGTGGTCGCGGTGTTCCAGATCCTGCTGGTGCGGCGCCTGGTCCCCGAGTCCGGGCTGCAGACCGGCGGCCGGTTCGACGCCGTCGGCGCGGTCGGGATCAGCGGGACCCTGGTCTGCCTGCTGCTCGCGGTCTCCAAGGGCAACGACTGGGGCTGGACGTCGCCGCCGGTACTCGGCCTGCTCGGTGCCACCGTGCTGCTGGCGCTGGTGACCGGTCGCTACCAGCTGCGTGTCGCGAGCCCGCTGGTCGACCTGCGGGTGTCCGCGCGACCGGCCGTGCTGCTGACCAACCTGGCCTCGGTCCTGGTCGGCTTCGCGATGTTCGCCGGCTTCGTGCTCGCGACCCAGATCCTGCAGGCGCCGACGTCCACCGGGTACGGCTTCGGCCTCTCGCTCGTCACCTCCGGGCTGGTGCTGCTCCCGATGGGTGGGGCGATGGTGGTCTTCTCGACCGCGTCCGCGCAGTTGTCTCGGGTGCGCGGGCCGCGCACGACGCTGGTACTGGGCACCGTGCTGCTCGGTCTCGGGAACCTGGCGTTCGCGCTGATGCCCGGCACGCTCGGGATGCTCATCCTCGTCACGACCGTCACCGCGGTCGGTGCGGCCCTGGCTTACTCCGCCATCCCGCTGCTGATCATGCGGGCGGTGCCGGAGGCCGAGACCGCCGCGGCGAACAGCCTCAACACCCTGGCCCGCCAGCTCGGAACCAGTTCGTGCACCGCCGTGGTGGCCGCGGTGACGACGGCGTTCATGATCGACGGGGGCGTCTTCCCGGCGGGCACCGCCTACACGATCTCGTTCCTCGCAGCCGGCGTGGCGGGGTTGCTGGCCGCGCTGCTCGTCGCGCTCACCCCCGCCCCCGCGATCAGCGACACGCACCCCACCGACGCCGCAGGCGCACCCGCGGCCGCTGCCTGAACCGGGTGGCCGGGCCGGCCGGAACCCGGTCGCCCTGCACGTGCACGTGCACGCGGCGGAACCGCCCGGACACCCGCCGTGATCACTCCATTGTGGATGATGTCGTGCCGACCACCTGCACAGACGACCGAATCAATACATAAACCGGCGAGTAGACCCGCCGGTAACATTCTCGCCGGTAACAGTCCAAGTTGACCGACTATCCGTGAGAGCGCACACTCCGGGGCCGGATCACATTCCGATCGCGCCTGTTCACCGATACCGTCTGGGGTACCGCATCCGCATCGCTCACCCGGCCGTACACACTTTCGGCCTGGTGTTTCAGCCCGGCAGGCGCCACCCCTGGAGGTCGTCACATGAAGCCGTTCGTGGTAAACAACCACGACCGTCTGGTCTTTCCCGCCAATTTTCTCGGAGAACTCGATTTCTCCGTAATTGACGATCTCGATCAGTTCACGGCAATCGTCGGGCGCGATTTCGAGGCGAAGGCCCCTACCGGGACCGACATCCTCGAGCGGGTCACGGCCGGGAAGTACGAGAGCCGGTTCGCGCTGCTCCGGGACATGGGCCAGAACCTGTTCTGGGTCAACCGCTACTCGATGACCATGTTCGAGAAGCGCCCCACCCGCTGGCGCGACCTGCCCCGGCACCGCAGCGACGTCTTCCTCCCCACGCTGACCCCGTGGCGCGACGCGCAGGAGAAGGTCCGTGCGGTCCGCGAGGCCTTCGGGTCGCTGCCGTCCACCTGGGACGACGCGGCCGAACAGAAGATCTTCGACCTGCTCTTCGACGTGTTCGGCAACCGCCGCCACCACGCCACCGAGCTGCCGGCCCTCAAGCCGACCGTGCAGGAGTTCCTGACCACCCCGGGCGCGCAGACGTTCGTCGTGCCGCACCACGACCCGGACTACCCGGTGTTCTCCTTCGGCGAGATCCTCGACGCGCACGCCGACCGTCCGGAGCTCGAGGCCCTCACCCGGTGGGCGATGGTCCTGCACAACCAGTACCCCTGGGACCGGGCCGCGACCGAGCTGCGCACCGCCGAGCAGATCGGCGACGACGACTACGTCATCGCGTTCCACCCGCGCAACCGCGACGTCGAGGCGTTCCTCGACCGCGCCACCGGTGCCCGGCCGACCCGCCGCGGCCGCATCTCCACCCAGGCCGAGCCGGTGCAGCCGCAGACACCGCTGCTCCCGGTGCGGGTCCGTGAGGCCTTCCGGGTCCAGCCCCGGATCGAGTCGCTGGCCGTGGCCCGCGGCGAGCACGTCTGCTCGAACGACGACGTCGTCCGCAACTCCGCGTTCTCCTGGTCGCCGATGAGCGCCGCGGAGATCTCCACCAAGACCGGCATCGACCAGCGCCGCTACACCGAGCTGGACATCGAGGACCTCGCCTGGTCCGCGGCCGTCCGCGCACTGGAGCACTCCGGGCGCGACCGCTCCGAGATCGGCGCCGTGCTCGTCGCCACCTGCACCAGCGAGCGGCTGATCCCGTCGCTGTCCACGTGGCTGTCGGGCCGGCTGGGCCTGCTGCAGACCCACTGCTCGGCCGACATCATCGCCGCCTGCGCCGGGCTGCCCTACGGCCTGTCCGAGGCCGTCCGCCAGCTGCAGGAGGTCGAGCGGCCGGTCCTGCTGGTCTGCGTCGAGAAGTTCTCCGACAAGATCGGTAACGTCCGCACCTCCCGGATGATCTTCGGGGACGGGGCGGCGGCCATGGTGATCGCACCGGCCGCCGAGGGCGAGCGGGGCGACGTCGACCTGCTGCAGACCTACGCATCCGGCCCGGACTCCCAGGTCAACTCGATCATCTGGCCGAACCCGGAGTTCGACAACGACATCACCGTCTACGGCCCCGAGGTCAAGGCGCTGGTCGCCCGCTACCTCGCGCAGATGATCTCCGAGCTGGGCGAGCAGCCCGGTCCCGGCGGGGACGGCACGATGCTGGACGCGATCGACCTGATCGTCCCGCACCAGGCGAACAAGACGATGATCCTGCAGCTCGCGGAGAAGGCCGGGCTGTCGGCCGAGCAGCTCTACTTCAACATCGGGTCGATGGGCAACGTCTCCGCGGCGTCCATCCCGATCGCGATGTTCGACGCGGTCGCCGACGGCGCCGTGAGCGGGCGGAAGCGGGTGTTCGCGCCCGGCTTCGGCGCCGGGGCGGTCGGTGGCTACGCCGTGCTCGAGGTCGATCCGGCCGTGATGGCCCCGGAGGTGTTCCTCGACCCGGCGACCGCCGCCGAGGTGCCCGTCCCGTCCGCGCCCACGTCCGACGACGTCCGCATCGCGTTCGGCGAGTGACAGGCCCGGTTCCGACCGGTAGTACAGGGCGGGTCAGCCGTCCTGCTCGAATAGACCGTCACCCGCCGTTGCAGCCATCAGGAGCAGTGAAGACCACCATGTTCTCGCGCATCGCCATCGTCAACCGCGGTGAACCCGCCATGCGACTGATCAACGCCGTCCGTGAGTGGAACGCCCAGAACGGCCCGGACCGCCGGCTGCGCACCATCGCCCTGCACACCGCCGTCGACCGGCGTTCGATGTACGTGCGGGAGGCCGACGAGGCCGTCCTGATCGGACCGGACGACCCCGACCACATGGGCGCGAGCCCGTACCTCGACCACGCCGAGCTGGAGCGGGCGCTGCGCGTGACCCGCGCCGACGCGGTGTGGCCGGGCTGGGGCTTCGTTTCGGAGAAGGCCGATTTCGCCGAGCTGTGCGAGCGGCTCGGGATCACCTTCATCGGGCCGTCGGCCGAGGTCATGCGCCGGCTCGGCGACAAGATCGCGTCCAAGCAGCTGGCCGAGTCGGTCGGCGTGCCGATGGCCCCGTGGTCCGGTGGCCCGGTCGCCGACCTGGACGCGGCGCGCAAGGCCGCCGAGACGATCGGTTTCCCCCTGATGGTCAAGGCGACCGCGGGCGGCGGCGGTCGCGGCATCCGGTTCGTGGCGGGCCCGGAGCAGCTGGACGAGGCGTTCGAGCGGGCGACGTCCGAGGCGTCGCGGACGGCGGGCGACGCGACGGTCTTCCTGGAGCGGGCGGTCTCGGGCGGCCGGCACGTCGAGGTGCAGGTCGTGGCCGACGCCGGCGGTGACGTGTGGACGCTCGGCGTGCGCGACTGCTCGGTGCAGCGGCGCAACCAGAAGGTGATCGAGGAGTCCGCGTCGACCGCGCTGGACGCCGAGCAGGAGCAGCTGCTCCGCGACTCCGCGGCCGACATGGCCCGCGCCGCGGGCTACGTCAACGCCGGCACCGTCGAGTTCCTCTACCAGCCCGAGGAGAAGCTCCTCTCGTTCCTCGAGGTCAACACCCGGCTGCAGGTCGAGCACCCGGTCACCGAGGCGTGCACCGGCGTCGACATCGTGAAGCTGCAGCTGCACGTGGCCGCCGGCGGGGCGCTCGCCGAGGTCGCCGAGACCGTGCCGACCGGCAGCGGCTGGGCCATCGAGGCCCGGCTGACCGCCGAGGACCCGGAGCGCGAGTTCGCCCCGGCCCCGGGCCGGATCGAGCACCTGGCCCTGCCCAGCGGACCCGGCATCCGGGTGGACACCGGGGTCGCCGCGGGCGACGTCATCCCGCCGCAGTTCGACTCGATGATCGCCAAGGTCATCGCCTGGGGCCGGGACCGCGACGAGGCCCGCGCCCGGCTGTCCCGCGCGCTGCGCCAGACCGCCGCGGTGATCGACGGCGGCTCCACGAACAAGGCGTTCCTGCTCGACCTGCTCGACCGCGACGAGCTGCGTTCCGGCGATCTGCAGACGACCTGGCTCGACGCCATGATGGCCGAGGGTTACGCGCCGCCCCGCCGGATCGACGTCGCCCTGCTGGCCACCGCGATCCAGTCGCACGACGGGCACGTCGCCCGCCAGCAGGACCGGCTGTTCCGCTCGGCCGAGGCCGGCCGGCCCGAGGTGGGTTACGAGACCTGGCACCAGACCGACGTCACCGCGGCCGGGCAGTCCTACAAGCTGCGGGTGGCCCGCACCCGGGCCGGGCGCTACCGCGTCGAGCTGGACGGTGCCGTGGTCGACGTCGACGTCGAGCGCAACGGTGCGTACGAGCGCCGGCTCACCATAGGTGAGCAGAGCTGGACGGTGCTGTCGGTCGCCCAGGGCCCCGACTACCTGGTCGAGGTGGACGGCTCCGTGCACCGGGTCTCCGGCGGCGAGGCCGGCATCGTCCGCGCTCCCGCCCCGGCGATGGTCGTGGCACTGCCGGTCTCCCCCGGCGACACCGTGTCCGAGGGCGACACCGTGGCGATCGTCGAGTCGATGAAGCTGGAGACGTCGCTGCGGGCGCCGTTCGACGGTACCGTCGCCGAGCTGCTCGTCCCGGCCAACACGCAGGTCGACGGCGGCACCAAGCTGATCCGCCTGGAGCCCGCCGCCGACGCTGCCGAAGCCGCCGCCGCCCCCGCGGGCGACCGCGCGGACTTCTCCGCGTTCACCGACACCGGCGCCGACCCCGACCCGGCCGCGGCCGCCGCGGACGCGCTGTCCGCGCTGCGCTTCCAGGTGCTGGGCTTCGACGTCGACGAGCGCCAGGCACGCCCGCAGCTGCGCCGGCTCGCCGCGGCCCGTGACGAGCTGGCCGCCGACGACCCGGCCGTGCTGGCCGGCGAGACCGCCGTCCTGCAGATCTTCGCCGACCTGTGCGCACTGTCGCGCAACCGTTCGGAGACCGACGACGAGACCGGCGAGACCGAGCGCAACCCGCAGGAGTACCTCTACGCCTACCTGCGCAGCCGCGACGCCGACGACGAGGGCCTGCCCGAGTCGTTCCAGGCGAAGCTGCGCCGGGCCCTGGCGCACTACGGGATCACCGACATCTCGGCCGGCGACGACCGCGCCCATTCTCGTTCCGCCGGCGCTGCTCTCGACGACCTCGGCCCGGCGCTGTACCGGATGTTCCTGGCCCACCGCCGCGCGCCGCAGCAGGTGCCGGTCGTGCTGGAGCTGCTGAACTGGCGGCTGCAGCACCCCGAGTCGCTCGCCGCGCTGTCCACCACCGCCCGCGAGGACTACCGGAGGACCATCGACGAGGTCGTCGTCGCCACCCAGCTGCGGCACCCGGTCGTCGGGGACACCGCCCGGCTGGTCCGCTACCGGGCGTTCGACGCCCCGGTGGTCGCGGCCGAGCGTTCCCGGGTGCTCGCCGAGGTGCGGGAGAGCCTGGACGTGCTCGCCCAGAACCCGGACACGCCCGACCGCGCCCGGCGGATCGACACGCTCGTCGCCTCCTCGGAACCGATCCTGGGGGTGTTCGGCGAGCGGCACGACGCCGTCCTGCTGGAGGTCATGGCCCGGCGCTACTACCGGGTACGGCCGCTGCGCGAGCTGGAGCTGACCGAGTACGCCGGGAAGCCGCTGCTGACGGCGCGCTACCAGCACCTGGGCAACGACCGCACGCTGTTCGCCTCGGTCATCGACAACAACGACCCCGCGGCCGCGGCGGCCGTGGCCGAGGAGCTGCGCCGCCGGGTCGCGGAGCTCGACGGCAACCGCACGGCGCTGGTCGACCTCTACGTCACCTCCACCAAGGCCGACGACGGCGGTGACCCCGACGCCCGCGCCGAGCGGGTCCGGGCCGCGCTGGGCCGGGTGCCGGGCGGGATCCTGCACCGGGTCGCCGTCGCCGTCCGCCCGAACCCGCGGACGGCCGGTGCCGGCGCGGACGAGGCGGAGTCGCCCACCTGGTTCACCTTCCGCCCGGACGAGACCGGCGAGCTGGTCGAGGACCGGACGTTGCGCGGCATGCACCCGCTGGTCGCCGACCGGCTGCGGCTGTGGCGCTACCGCAACTTCGAGCTGACCCGCCTGCCCGCGGCGCTCGACGTGCACCTCTTCCGGGCCATCGGCCGCGAGGTCCGCGGCGACGACCGGCTGGTCGCGATGGCCGACGTCCGTGAGCTCACCGTCCTGCGTGACGACGAGACCGGGCGGATCCGCTCGCTGCCGCAGTTCGAGCGGGCCCTCGACGCCTGCATCAACTCGCTGCGCGCGGCCCGGGCCGGGGACCGGACCCTCGCCCGGACGTCCTGGAACCGGATCGCGCTCTACCTGTGGCCCGAGGTCGACATCCCGCTGGCCGAGCTCGACTCCGTGGTGCGCCGGCTCGCGCCGCGCACCGCGAACCTCGGCATCGAGCAGGTGCTGGTCGAGTTCCGCAGCGCCGACGCTTCGGTCACCGGCGGCCAGGGCGGCCCCCGCTCGATGCTGCTGCGCATGTCCCGCCCGCCGGGCGCCGGGCTCACCCTGCGGCTCGACGAGCCGCCGACCCAGCCGATGCGCGAGCTCGACGCCTACGACCAGAAGGTGCTCAAGGCCCGCCGCCGCGGTGCGGTCTACCCGTACGAGATCGTCCCGCTGCTCACCGCGCCGATCGACGCCGGTGCGGGCACCTGGACCGAGTACGACCTGGACGCCGACGGCGTCCCGCACCCGGTCGACCGTGCCCCCGGGGGCAACGCGGCGAACCTGGTGCTCGGGGTCGTCTCGGTCCCGAGCAGGCGCTACCCGGAGGGCATGAAGCGGGTCGTGCTGCTGGGCGACCCGACCCGGGCGCTGGGCGCCATCGCCGAGCCGGAGTGCCGCCGCGTGCTGGCCGCGATCCGTCTCGCCCGCGAGCTGGACGTGCCGATCGAGTGGTTCGCCGTCTCGGCCGGCGCGAAGATCGCGATGGACTCCGGCACGGAGAACATGGACTGGATCTCCCGGGTGCTGCGCGGGATCATCGAGTTCACCCAGGACGGCGGCGAGCTCAACGTGGTCGTCACCGGCATCAACGTCGGCGCCCAGCCCTACTGGAACGCCGAGGCCACGATGCTCATGCACACCAAGGGCATCCTGGTCATGACGCCGGACTCGGCGATGGTGCTGACCGGCAAGCAGTCGCTGGACTACTCCGGCGGCGTCTCCGCCGAGGACAACTTCGGCATCGGCGGCTACGACCGGATCATGGGTCCGAACGGGCAGGCGCAGTACTGGGCGCCGAACCTGTCCGGGGCGGTGTCGGTGCTGATGCAGCACTACGCACACACCTGGACACTGCCGGGCGAGCGGTTCCCGCGGGCGGCGCCGACGACCGACCCGGTCTCCCGTGACGTCACCACCGCGCCGCACTCCGGACCGAACTGCGAGTTCGGCACGCTCGGCGAGATCTGGGCGGACGCGACGAACGGCGAGCGCAAGAAGCCGTTCGACATCCGCTCGGTGCTGCGCGGTGTCGCCGACGCCGACCACCCGACGTCCGAGCGGTGGGCCGACATGCACGACGCCGAGTCGGTCGTCGCGCTCGACGCCCACCTCGGCGGGCAGCCGGTCGCCATGATCGGCATCGAGTCGCGGCCGCTCCCGCGCCGCGGCCCGCGCCCGGTGGACGGCCCGTCGCAGTTCACCGCGGGCACCCTGTTCCCGCGGTCCTCGCGCAAGTGCGCGCGGGCGATCAACGCGGCGTCCGGCAACCGGCCGCTGATCGTGCTGGCGAACCTGTCCGGGTTCGACGGCTCGCCGGAGTCGCTGCGCGGGCTGCAGCTGGAGAACGGCGCCGAGATCGGCCGGGCCATCGTCAACTTCGACGGCCCGATCGTCTTCTGTGTCGTCTCCCGCTACCACGGCGGCGCGTTCGTGGTGTTCTCCGGAACCCTGAACGACAACATGGAGATCGCCGCGATCACCGGCTCGTACGCCTCCGTGCTGGGCGGCGCACCCGCGGCCGCCGTCGTCTTCGCCAGCGAGGTCAACGACCGGACCGCGAAGGACGAGCGGGTGACCGGCCTGGAGGCCCGGATCGCCGAGGCCACCGAGGCCGGCGACGAGGCCACCACGGCCCGGCTGCGCGGCGAGCTCGCCACGCTCCGCCCGGACGTCCGCTCCGAGAAGCTCGGCCAGGTCGCCGACGAGTTCGACACCAAGCACTCCATCGAGCGGGCGCAATCCGTCGGCTCGGTGCACCGGATCGTCACCCCGGACCAGGTGCGGCCCTACCTGGCCGACGCCGTCCAACGAGGCATGAAGCGCACTCTCGACGCCCACAACGCAGGAGGCAACGCATGACCGCCATCTCCGACACCCACCCGGACCAGCGCGTCGCGATCGTCACCGGAGGCGCGCGTGGGATCGGCGCGGCCATCACCACCGCACTCGCCCGCCAGGGCGTGCACGTCGCCGCCGGGTACTCGTCCAACTCCAAGGCCGCCGAGGACCTGCAGGAGAAGCTGGGCGCCGAGGGCGCCTCGGTCTCGGTCCACCAGGGCAACGTCGGCTCGCCGGAGGACTGCCAGCGCGTCGTCTCCGAGGTGCTGGAGCAGCGGGGCCGGGTCGACTACCTGATCAACAACGCCGGCATCACCGTCGACAAGACCGTCCGCAAGCTGACCGTCGACGACTGGCACGCGGTGCTGCGGATCAACCTGTCCGGGGCCTTCTACATGAGCAAGGCCGTGCTCGAGCACATGACCGACAACCAGTTCGGCCGGATCGTGAACATCTCCTCGGTGATCGGCCAGATCGGCTCGATCGGCCAGGCGAACTACGCCTCCTCCAAGGCGGGCCTGATCGGCTTCTCGAAGTCGCTCGCCCAGGAGGTCGCCCGCAAGGGCGTCACCGTCAACTGTGTCGCGCCGGGCTTCATCGAGACCGAGATGGTCGCCGCGGTGCCGGAGAAGGCGATGGAGAAGATCCTGGCGAAGATCCCGGTCGGCCGCCTCGGCCAGGCCGACGAGATCGCGCGCACCGTCCAGTTCCTGGTCGACGAGCGCGCGGGCTACGTCACCGGTTCGGTGATCAGTGTCAACGGCGGCCTGGACATGGGGTCCTGACCGTCCTTCCCGGCCGAGGGCCTCGCACAGTGCTGTGCGGGGCCCTCGTGCGTTGCGCCGGTCCGGCTCACCGGAGCCGACCGGTTCTCCCGCCGAGATGCGGATCAGCGGGAAGTGTCGATCTCCGCAGGCCGTTGAGCTGCATCTCGGCGAGGACGATACGTGCTCGGACGGAATCGGCGCGACCATTCGGCCCGTGGGGTCAGCGCCGGGAGCACAGCCCCTTGGACTCCAGGACGCGGGCCGCGGCGGCGTCGTTCGCCTCGGGGGTGATCCGGCCGTCGGCGAGGGCCTTCTCCCCGGCGTCGAGCAGCGGGCCGACCGCGGTCACGTTGGAGAACAGCGCGATGTCCGCGCCGGCCGCGAGCGCCCGGGTGGTGGCCTCGGCGAGGCCGTACCGGTCGGTGATCGCCTTCATGGCGCCGAGGTCGTCGGTCATGGCGACCCCGTCGAACCGGTACTTCTCGCGCAGCAGCCGGTAGGCGGCCGGGTCGACGGTCGCCGGGTTCTCACCGGTCAGCCCGGGGACCTCCAGGTGTCCCAGCATCACGCCGATCCGGCCGTCGAGCGGCGTGCCCGGACCGACGAGCGCCGCGTACGGCTTCAGGTCGCGCTGCTCGAGCTCGGCCAGCGGCGGCGTGCTCACCGATCCCTCGTGCGAGTCACCGGAGCCGCTGCCGTGCCCGGGGAAGTGCTTGAGGACGCCGTACACCCCACCGGCCTGCTGCCCTTCGGCCCACGCCCGCGCGTAGCTCGTCGCGATGTCCGGGTCGTCGGAGAACGACCGGTCACCGATGACCGAGGAGCGCGGCTTGTCGGAGACGTCCACCGACGGCGCGAGGTTCCAGGTGACACCGCGGGCCCGCAGCTGCTCGGCCCGGGTGCGGGCGATCTCGGTGACCTGCTCGGGGGTGCTCGACGCGGCCATCTGCCGGGCGCTGGGGATGTCGCCGTCGAGCTCGTCGATCCGCTGGACCCGGCCGCCCTCCTCGTCGACGGCGACCGCGAGCGGGGTGCGCGAGGCATCCTGCAGGGCCTGCATCCGGCCGTCCCGCAGCAGCGCGGTCGCGTTGCCGCCCAGGAACACGCCGCCGACCTGCGACCCCTTCACGATCGCCGCCGCACCGGCCGGGTCGGACGCGTCGACGCCGACCATCAGCCGCTGCGCGATCCGGTCCCGCGGGGAGAGCGCGGTGACCATCGGGCTGCAGGTGTCGGTGACCTGCTCGACGCTCGCCGGCGCGGCCTGCGGCTGCGCCGGCGCGGACGGACCGCTGTGCGCGGTGAGCGCCGGAGCCGCGACGGCCACGGTGCCCGCGACCAGCGCCCCGACGACGGCCGCCGTGAGCAGCCCGGGACCGCGGGGCCGGCGCGCGGCGGAGGGGGCACGCGGCGCCGGCCGCTCGGTTCGTCCTCGCATCGCCGACCATCGTGACAGCACCGCGCCGCCCCGCCCGCCTACGCCCCGCCACCCCGCGTGTCCCGCCCCGCTCTCCCCCCGGAGGGGTGGTGCGCCCAGGTGAGCAGAGCAAAGCGTCCCGCGAGACCCGTGAAGGGCACGTGGGGGCAGTTCGATCTCGGGAGGACGACGCTCGTGTGCCCCTCGTGAGGCGGGTGTCGTGGGGCGGGGCGGGGCGGGGCGGCGGTGGCGTGGGGCGGGGCCTGGGGCGGTGGCGTGGGGCGGTGGCGTCAGCCGATCGCGGGGATGCGCTCGGCGGCCGGGGGTGGGCCGGGCGGGCCTCCGTCACCGAACGGGCGGCCGCCCAGCTGCTCGCGGGCGTGTCCGGTGAGCCAGCCCGACACGTCCGGACCCACCGGGACGACACCGGACGGGTTGAGCGAGGTGTGCACGCCGTAGTAGTGCTGCTTGATCTGCTCGAAGTCGATGGTGTCGCCGAACCCGGGGGTCTGGAACAGGTCGCGGGCGTAGGCCCACAGCACGGGCAGCTCGGTGAGCTTGTGCCGGTTGGCCTTGAAGTGGCCGTGGTAGGCGGCGTCGAACCGGACGAGCGTCACCCACAACCGGATGTCGGCCTGGGTGATCGTGTCCCCCACCAGGTAGCGCCGGGTCGACAGGTGCCCGGACAGCGCGTCCAGCCGGGCCCACAGTGCCCGGTACGCACGCTCGTAGGCGGCCTGGGACGAGGCGAACCCGCACTTGTAGACGCCGTTGTTGACGTCGTGGAAGATCCCCTTCCCGAGCTCCTCGATCTCGTCGCGGTACTGCTCGGGCCACAGGTCCGGGGCGCCGTCGCGATGGAACCCACGCCACTGGGTGGACAGGTCGCGTTCGAGCGCCGCGTACTCGTTGGTGGCGACCTTGCCCGAGTCGACATCGACCATCGCCGGGACGGTGACGCCCTCGTCGTACCCGGGAACGGCCTTCTCGTACGCCTCGCGCAGGTACTCGATGCCGAGCACCGGGTCGACGTCGCCCGGATCGAGGTGGAAGCGCCAGCTCCGCTCGTCGTGCAGCGGGCCCGCGATGCCGAGCGAGATCGCGTCCTCCAGCCCCAGCAACCGCCGGGTGATGATCACCCGGTTCGCCCACGGGCAGGCCCGCGCCCCGACCATCCGGTACCGGCCCGCCGCCACCGGCCACGACGACGCCCCGTCCGCCGTGATGCGCTCGGCCACCCCGAGGGGTTCCCGCACGAACTCGCCACTGTCCCGATCGCTGCCCATGGGGCCCGACGCTAACCCCGGGTGCAGTATCCCGCAGGTCAGCTCCATGATCGGATGACAGGTATGAACGACGAGGCCTTCGACGACGCCGCCGCCGAGCGGGCGCTGGGCGAACTGGTCCGGCCGGGTGCCCGGATCGCGATCGCCGACGCCTGCGGGATGCCCTACGTGCTCGCCGGCCCGCTGAGCCGGGTGGCCGCCCGCACCGGCGGGGTGCGGCTGGTGCTCGGCTGGGTCCCCGGGCCGGCGCCGGAGCTCGACCCCGACGCGTTCGCCGACATCCGCACGGTCGTCGGCGGACCGGGCGCGCGGGCTCTGGTGGAGTCGGGCGCCGCGCACCGCGTCCCGGCCCGGCTGTCCGCGCTGCCGGCACTGCTGGCCGGGCCGCTGCGACCGGACCTGGTGCTCGCCACGGTCGTCGAGCACGCCGACGGGTACCGGTTCGGTGCCGAGTCGTCCTGGATGCGCGGGCTCGCCGAGGACGGGGTGCCGGTCGCGGCGGTCGTCGCGCGCCACGCACCGCACGCGGAGCGCGGCGCCCCGCTGCCGGACGTCACCGTGCTGGGCGAGGTCGACGGCACGCCGTTCACGGTCGGCACGCCGCCACCGACCGAGGCCGACCAACGGATCGCCGAGGCGGTCGCCACACTGGTCCCGGCGGGTGCGCGGATCCAGTTCGGCCCCGGGCGGCTGGCCACGGCGCTGGTCGCGGCCCTCGGCGTCGCCGTGCACGTCGACTCGGGACTGCTCGCCGACCCGGTCGTCGACCTGGCCGAGCGGGGCCTGCTGCTGGGCACACCGTCGGCGCTCGCGCTGCACGGCAGCCGGCGGCTCTACGACTGGGCGGACGGCCTGGGCCGGGCGGGTCACGGCATCGTCCGGCCGGTCGAGTACACCCACGACATCTCCCGGCTGAGCTCGGACCCGGGGCCGCTGATCGCGCTGAACACCGCGCTGGAGATCGACGGCAGCGGCCAGGTGAACGTCGAGGGCGTCGCCGGGTCGGCGGCCGGGATGATCGGAGGGCACCCGGACTTCGCGGCCGCGGCGGCGCGCGGGCCGGGGCTGTCGGTGATCGCGCTGCCGGCCTCGCACCGCGGCCGTCCGACGCTCGTGGAGCACCTCGGCGGGCCGGTGACCACGCCGTCACACGACGTCGACGTCGTCGTCACCGAACGGGGAACCGCGGACCTCCGTGGCCTGGGACGGCGGGAACGGGAACGCGCTCTCGCGGCTCTGTGGAGTGGCGCCGTTGGCGCGAACGAGTGAACTGCAAATCCATGCAGTGACCGACATCACAAAATTCGTTGGCGTTTCACGTAGCGGAAGTTCCCGCCGTGCAACTCCGCAAACGCTGAACGCCCGAACGTGTCCGTCTTCTCACCCGAGGCCCGGCACCGGGAGACTGCACCACTGGTCGGACCGCCCGCACGCCGCGGGCCGGAGATCCTGGTCACCGGCCCGCGGCGTGTCATGGACCACAGCCGCCACCCCCGGCGTTGCGTATAACACAACGTTCGCGACCGATCCAGACCCCCGCCCCGGGGCCGGACGGCACCCGATCCCCCGTTCTACGGTCGGGGCGCCCCGAAACACCCGAGTTGTGTCGAGGAGACGCGGTACATGACGGCCGACCATCGCACCGACAGCGAGCTGCCCGAGCTGGGACGAACAGTTCAGGAGTTCGGTGACGAACCCACCGAGGTCCGCGAGTCCACCCACTACAAGCACGAGTACGTGCAGACGTTCGTCGACAAGTGGGACGAGCTGATCGACTGGCGGGCCCGCTACGAGAGCGAGGGGAAGTTCTTCGTCCAGCAGCTCCGCGACCACGGAGTGAAGAGCGTTCTCGACGTCGCCACCGGGACCGGCTTCCACTCCGTCCGGCTGCTGGAGGAAGGCTTCGAGACCGTGGTCTCGGCCGACGGCAGCGCCGAGATGCTGGCGAAGGCCTTCGCCAACGGCATGAAGTTCGGCGGGCACATCCTGCGCGTCGTGCAGGCCGACTGGCGCTGGCTCAACCGGGACGTGCACGGCGAGTACGACGCGATCATCTGCCTCGGGAACTCGTTCACCCACCTGTTCTCCGAGCGGGACCGGCGCAAGGCACTCGCGGAGTTCTACGCGATGCTCAAGCACGACGGTGTCCTGATCCTGGACCAGCGCAACTACGACTCGATCCTGGACAACGGGTTCAGCTCGAAGCACCAGTACTACTACTGCGGCGACGGTGTCGTGGCCGAGCCCGAGCACGTCGACGACGGGCTGGCCCGGTTCCGGTACGAGTTCTCGGACGGCTCCGAGTACCACCTGAACATGTTCCCGCTGCGCAAGGACTACACGCGGCGGCTCATGCACGAGGTCGGGTTCCAGAAGATCGAGACCTACGGCGACTTCCAGTCGACCTACTCCGACGAGGAGCCCGACTTCTTCGTGCACATCGCGGAGAAGGCCTACCTCGAGGAGACGCTCGAGGAGGAGACCCCGTGACCCAGGCACAGGCGGCCGAGAGCACGGCTCGCAGCTACTACGACTCCGAGGACGCGGACACCTTCTACTCCCGCGTCTGGGGCGGCGAGGACATCCACGTCGGCCTCTACGAGACCCCGGACGAGGAGATCGCCACCGCCAGCCGCCGCACGGTCGCGCGGATGGGCGAGATCGCCGGTGTCGGGCCCGGGATGCAGGTGCTCGACCTCGGCTCGGGCTACGGCGGCGCCGCCCGCCAGCTCGCGAGCCGGCTCGGCGCGAAGGTCCACTGCCTCAACCTGTCCCCCGTGGAGAACGACCGCAACACGCGGCTCACCAAGGAACAGGGGCTCGACGAGCTGCTGACGGTCGCGACCGGCACCTTCGAGGACGTCCCCGTCGACGACGCCTCGATCGACGTCGTCTGGTCGCAGGACGCGTTCCTGCACTCCGGCGACCGGGACAGGGTGCTCGACGAGATCGCCCGGGTCCTGCGGCCCGGCGGGCAGGTCGTGTTCACCGACCCGATGGCCGTCGACGGTCTGGACCAGTCGTCGATCCAGCCGATCCTCGACCGGATCCAGCTGTCGACGATGGCCTCCCCCGGCTTCTACACCGGCGGGCTGGAGAAGCGTGGCTTCACCTCGGTGACGTTCCACGACCACGCCGACCAGCTCCCGACGCACTACCGGAGGGTCCGCGAGGAGCTCGTCGCCCGCGAGCAGGAGCTGTCCGCGGCCATCTCGGAGTCCTACATCACCGGTATGAAGGCGGGCCTGCAGCACTGGGTGGACGGCGGCAACGCCGGCAAGCTCACCTGGGGTGTCGTGCACGCCGTCAAGAGCTGAGTGTGTGAGGGGAGGGCCCCGGCACCCATGGGGTGCCGGGGCCCTCCCGTGCGTGGATCAGTCGTCGTCCTCCTGGCCGCCGCCGCCCTGGTCGTCCTGGTCGCCCTGGTCGCCGTCGTCGCCGTCGTCGTCGCCGCCCTGCTGCTGTTCCTGCTGCTGCTGAGGCGGCGCGGGGGCCTCCTCCCCGCCGCCGCACGCGCCGGCGGTGGTGAACACGAGGGCGAGCGCCGCGAGGGTGCCGAGAACTGCCCGGGAGAGCGTTGTACGTCGCATGGGGCGATTGTTCCAGGATGTCCGCTGTCGGCGCAGGGTTCGTCCCGCAAGCTTCTCTCAGTGCGGCAGCAGGAACCCGCGCAGTTCGTCGAGCGTGGCACCCGGCTGCTCGTCGACCAGGAAGTGCCCGGCGTCGGGCAGCGCCCGCCCGGTGACGAGGTCCGGGTCGGCGGCCGCGCGGCGCCACACCTGCAACGGACTCTCCGCATTGGCACCGACGACCCCGGACGCGCCCCACAGCGCGAGGGTGGGCACGGTGATCCGCTGTCCGGCGTCGGCGGAGGCGGCGTCGTGCTCCAGGTCGACGGTCGCGCCGGCGCGGTAGTCCTCCATCATCGCGTGCCGCGCGGCGGGATCGGCGAACGCCCGCTCGTAGGAGGCGAGTGCCGGTACCGGGTGCGCGTCCAGCCCGGAGCCCCAGCCGCCGAGCAGGGTGTGCAGATAGCCGATCGGGTCGCAGGCGATGAGCCGTTCCGGCAGGTCGGCGGGCTGGATGAAGAAGAACCAGTGGTAGTACGCGGTCGCCAGCGCCCGGTCGACGTTCCCGTAGACGTACGCCGTGGGCAGGATGTCGAGCAGCGCGGCCCGGGTCACCCGGCCGGGGTGGTCGAGCAGCATCCGGTGCGTGACGCGGGCGCCGCGGTCGTGCCCGGCGACCGCGAACTCGTCGAACCCGAGCCGGGACATGACGTCCACCTGGTCGGCCGCCATCGCCCGGAACGAGTAGCCGGCGTGGTCGTCGCCGGACTCCGGGCGTCCGGACTCGCCGTAGCCGCGCAGGTCGGTGCAGACGACGGTGTGGTCGCGGGCCAGCTCCTCGGCCACCGGCGCCCACATGGCATGGGTCTGCGGGAATCCGTGCAGCAGCAGGACGGGTGGCCCCGCACCGCCCCGGACGCCGTGGATCGGCACCCGGTCCGGGCCTGCGGTCAGGTCGAAGGCGGTGAAGTCGCCGAACACTGCGGGGGACCTCCAGCGTGCGTCGCGTCGTCGTTGCTGCCTGCTCCGTCCAGATCGAACACCCAGAACCGCAGCACCGCGAACCGGAGGAGCCCGCCCCCGATGCTGGCCAGCGCGACCGCTGCCGCCTCGTGCGCCGGGGTGGTCGCGGGGTCCAGCCACTGCAGCACGAGCAGTACCCCGGAGGTGTAGGTGGCGTAGAACGCGACGGTGCCCAGATCCTGCACCCACTCGCGGAGCCGGTGCGCACGGGCGCCCCCGAACGCGAAGCGGCGGTTCAGCTCGGTGCTGAGCGCGGTGGTCACGGTGAGCGCGACGAGGTTCGCGGGGACCGCGGCCAGCCACGGCCGGACCAGCAGGAAGAGCGCGGCGTTGAACGCGGTGGCCCCGCCGCCGACGACGGCGTAGCGCGCCAGCTGGGTGGCCAGCGGGTACCGGGCCGCGGTCCGGCGAGCAACGCGACGCAGGTGCCCACGGGCGCGCCCGGCGGCCGGCCGCCGTCGTCCCGGGGTTGATGCTGCGCCCACCGGACCTCCTGTCGAATCCTCCGCTCACAAGGATCTTCCCAGGTCCTACCCGATGTGCACGACCCGAACCCCGGCAGGGCGTCACAGCGGGCGCCGGACGGGCCGGGCCCGGCCGTCAGATCTGCAGGAAGACCGTCTCACCCACCCCGCGCAGCCGGATGTCGAACCGGTAGCGCCCGGGTCCCTCGGCGAGGGCGACCAGCGTGTCCCGCCGCTCGGCGGGCACCGTGGCCAGCAGCGGGTCGGCGGCGTTCGCGTCGGCGAAGTCCGGGAAGTAGATCCGGGTGACGAGCCGGTCGAGCAGGCCACGGGCGAACACCGAGACGTCGATGTGCGGGGCCTCGTCCGGAGCGTCGTCGTACGCCGGGAGCGCCCCGGGCAGCAGGGTGCGGATGCTCCAGCGGCCCTGCCCGTCGGTCGGGGCACGGCCGAACGCCCGGAACCCCTCGGCGGCCGGCTTCTGCTCGCCACGGGGGTCGTCGGGGTGGTCGAACCGGCCGTCGGGGTCGGCCTGCCAGGTCTCGATCATCGCGTCGACGACCGGTTCGCCGTTGCCGTCGAACACGGTCCCGCCGATCGTCACCGCGCCCGGGGTGCCCTCGGGCACGACGTCCGGGCCGTCCGTCCAGGGCAGCCCGAGCGCGAGGTAGGGCCCGACGGTCTGGGAAGGCGTGAGCTGATGACTCATGCGTGCGGCTCCTCGAACACGGTCTGGTTCCGGCCGCGCAGCACGATGTCGAAGCGGAACGCCAGCGCCCACTCCGGCCGGGTCGTGTCCAGGTCGAAGGTGGAGACCATCCGCTCGCGGGCGCCCTCGGGCACCGAGTTGTAGATCGGGTCCTGGGCGAACAGCGGGTCGTCCGGGAAGTACATCTGGGTGACCAGCCGCTGGGTGAAGGCCCGCCCGAACAGCGAGAAGTGGATGTGCGCGGGGCGCCAGGCGTTGTGGTGGTTGCCCCAGGGGTAGGCGCCGGGTTTGATCGTGGTGAACGAGTAGTCGCCGTGGGAGTCGGTGAGGACCCGGCCGCCGCCGGTGAAGTTCGGGTCCAGCGGGGCCGGCCAGTTGTCCCACGCGTGTGCGTACCGGCCGGCGGCGTTGGCCTGCCAGACCTCGACCAGGGTGTCCGGGACGGGGCGGCCGTCCGAGTCGGAGACCCGGCCGAAGACGACGATCCGCTGGCCCTGTGCCTCGCCGTGCTCACCGATGGTCAGGTCCTCGTCACCGGGGCGGATCGGCCCGGTCAGCAGCGGCCCGGTGACCTCGGTGAGCCGGTGCGGGAGGATCACCGGCTGCTCCTTCGGTGCGCGCAGCCCGGTGCTCTTGTAGCCGGGGAAGTCCAGGGGTGCGTGGGTGCCGTCGGGCACCGGCGCATAGGGCGGGATCGTCGGCGTCGGCCGAGCCATCGACGTCGTCCTCTCTCGTGGTGGTGGTGGGGCGGGTCAGACGGCACCGTGCGGCAGGCCGACGTAGTTCTCGGCCAGGCTCGTCGCGGCAGCGCGGGAGGTGGCGGTGTAGCGCAGCTGCGAGCGCTGCAGGCCGACGCCGAACGCGTCGCCCGCCTCGGTCGCGGGGTCGAAGCGGTGCAGCATCGAGGTCATGAACCAGGAAAAGTGCTCGGCCCGCCACACCCGTCGCAGGCAGGTCGCCGAGTACGCGTCGAACCCGCTCTCGTCGCCGTCGCGGTAGTACCGCTCGACGGCGTCGGCCAGCACCCGGACGTCGGCGATCGCCAGGTTCATCCCCTTGGCCCCGGTCGGCGGGACGATGTGCGCGGCGTCGCCCGCCAGGAACAGGCGTCCGCGGCGCATCGGGGACGCGACCATGCTGCGCATCCCGGTCACGCTCGGCTTCTCGAGGAACTCGCCCTCGTTCAGCGTGAAGCCGTCGCAGGCCAGGCGGGTCTGCAGCTCGTCCCAGATCCGGTCCTGGGACCAGTCGCCCGCGTCGGCATCCGGCGGGACCTGCAGGTAGAGCCGGGTGACCTCGGGACTGCGCATCGAGTAGAGCGCGAAGCCGTTGTCGTGGTGGGCGTAGACGAGCTCGTCGGTGGTCGGCGCGGCCTTCGCCAGCACGCCGAGCCAGCCGAACGGGTAGACGCGCTCGGCCGTCGTCAGCTCCCCGCCCGCCCCGGCGGCCACCGTCCGGGCGACGCCGTGGAAGCCGTCGCACCCGGCGACGACGTCGCAGCGCAACCGGTGCGCCGTCCCGTCCGCGGCCGTGTAGGTGATCGACGGCGCGTCGGTGGTGACGTCATGGAGATCCACATCGGAGACCTCGAACTCGACCGGCAGGCCGGCGTCGTCGATCCGGTCGGCGAGCAGGTCCTTGACGACCTCCTGCTGGCCGTACACGGTGATCCCCCGCCCGACGAGGTCGGCGAAGTCGATCCGGTGATCCTCGGCGGGCCCGCCGGGGGCCTCGGCGAAACGCAGCGAGATACCGGTGTGCCCCATGCCCTCCCGGTCCAGCCGCCCGGCGACGCCGGCCTCGCGGAGCAGGTCGACGGTGGGGGCCTCGAGAACACCGGCCCGGACGCGGGCCTCGATGTAGGAGCGGCTGCGGGCCTCCAGCACCACCGAGTCGATGCCGGCCCGCGCGAGCAGCGCCGCCAGGACGAGGCCGGCCGGTCCCGCCCCGACGATGCCGACCTGTGTCCTGGACTCGTGCCGCCGCGTCATGGGAGAAACTGTCCCCGACCCGGCCGCCCCCGTTCGACTCCACTTCCGCAGTGCGGAAGAATGCCCGGTCATGGCGTCACGACCGATCCGCTCCGGGGTCACCGCGCGGGTTCTGGACGTCCTCGGGGCGTTCACCGCCGAGGCTCCCGTGCTCGGCCTGTCCGACATCGCGAAGCGCACGGGGCTGCCCCTGACCACCGCGCACCGGATCGTCGGCGAGCTCACGGCCGGTGGCGCGCTGGACCGCGGCGAGGACGGCCGGTACCGGATCGGCCTGCGGCTCTGGGAGATCGCGCACCTCGCGCCGGCCAGCCACGGCCTGCGGGAGGCGGCGATGCCGTTCCTGGAGGACCTGCACGAGGTCACCCGGCACAACGTGCAGCTCGCCGTGCTGGACCCGGACGATCCGGGCGAGGTCGTCTACGTCGAACGGCTCTCCAGCCGGGACGCCGTCTCGATCGTCTCCCGGCCGGGGTCCCGGCTGCCGTCGCACGCCACCGGCGTCGGGCTGGTGCTGCTCGCCCACGCCGATCCGGCCGACGTCGAGACGGCGCTGGCCCGGCCGCTGCGCCGGTTCACCCCGCACACGGTCTGTGACCCGGACGCGGTCCGTGCGCTGCTCGCGCAGGCCCGCTCGGGTGGCTTCGTGATCTCCGACCGGCAGATCGAGGCGGTGTCGCTGTCGGTGGCCGCACCGGTGCGCCAGGGCGGCGGGCCGGTCGTCGCCGCGCTGTCGATCGTCGTGCCGGCGGCCGGGACGAACCCGCACACCTGGGTGCCCGCCGTCCGGGCGGCCGCCCGCGGGATCAGCCGAGCGCTCCCCGCTTCGTGATCATTCGGATGCCGCGGCGCGCCCCCGCCGCACCGCCGGGCGTGCCACGGTGGCAACGTGCGCGACTTCCGGATCGAGATCCCCGAGACCGAGCTCGACGACCTGCGCGAGCGGCTCGCCCGGACCCGCTGGCCGGACCCGGCGACCGTCGACGGGTGGGAGCAGGGCATCCCGCTGGACTACACCCGTGAGTTGTGCGAGTACTGGCGCACCCGCTACGACTGGCGCCGGGTGGAGGCCGAGATCAACTCCTGGCCGCAGTTCCGCACCGGTCTCGACGGCGGGGGCGACGACTCGGTCGAGGTGCACGTCCTGCACGCGCGGTCCCGGCACGCCGGTGCCATGCCGCTGCTGCTCACCCACGGCTGGCCGGGCTCGCTCGTCGAGTTCCTGGACGTGCTGCCGGCGCTGACCGATCCCGAGGACCCGGCGGACGCGTTCCACGTCGTGCTGCCGACGCTGCCGGGCTTCGGGTTCTCCGGCAAGCCCGCGGTGTCCGGCTGGGGCGTCGAGCGGATCGCCGTGGCCTGGGCACAGCTGATGGACCGGCTCGGCTACTCCCGCTTCGCCGCGCAGGGCGGCGACTGGGGCTCGATGATCACCTCCGCGCTGGGGACGGCCGCACCGGAGATGCTGTACGGCATCCACCTGACGATGGCGCTCGCCCCGAAACCGAGGGACGGCGCGCAGCCGTTGTCGAAGCAGGAGCGCGACGACATCGCGTTCTCGAAGGCCTTCAGCCGGTACGGCGCCGGGTACTCCGCCGAGCAGTCCACCCGGCCGCAGACGATCGGGTACGGACTGGTCGACTCCCCCGTCGCCCAGTGCGCCTGGATCGTGGAGAAGTTCTGGGACTGGACCGACTGTGCCGGGCACCCGGAGAACGTGATCAGCCGGGACAGGTTGCTGGACAACGTGATGCAGTACTGGCTGAACGGGACGGGTGCGTCGTCGGCACGGCTCTACTGGGAGAGCTTCGCCCGGCGGCGGATGGACGACGTCGAGGTGCCGACCGGCATTGCCCAGTTCCCGCAGGAGATGGTGAAGCTGCCACGGCACTGGCTGGAACGCCGCTTCACCGACCTGCGCTGGTTCTCCCGGCCCGACGTCGGCGGGCACTTCGCGGCGCTGGAGCAGCCGGAGACGTTCGTGGACGAGCTGCGGGGGTACTTCCGCACCCTGCGGTGAGCGCGCCGTATCCGGTGAGCGTGCGGTATCCGGTGAGCGTGCTGTGTCAGGTGAGCGTGTCCGGCGTCAGCGGCGCGCCGCGCGGATCCGGCCGGGACGCGGCCACAGCCGCAGCCGCGCGACCGCCCGGACCCGGGCGGGGCCCAGCGTCGCCGAGTCGGTCGATCCGAACGGGTTGTCACCGCGCACGTGCCAGCCGTCGCCGTCGGTGCGCACCGCCCGCTTCACCGACAGCTGGTCCGGCCGCGCGTCCCAGGTGACCAGCACCACGTCCCCGGGACGCACGGGGGTGCCGAACCGGACCAGAACGACGTCGCCGTCGGACAGTGCCGGGGACATCGACGGGCCCCGCACCGTCACCCTCCGCCAGCGCACCGGGCCTCCCTCCAGAGTGGATCTCGCGGCCACGCCCGGCTGCCTCACCCGGTCCGCAGGGGTAGGGTCGGCCACGCCAGAACGATCACCCAACCAGGGAGGATTCCATGCGGCTGTCCCGCATCTTCCGCCCGCGGCTGGAGGCCACCGCGCACTGCGACCTCCCCTGCGGCGTGTACGACCCGGCCCAGGCCCGGATCGAGGCCGAGTCGGTCAAGGCCATCCAGGAGAAGTACCAGGGCAACGACGACGCGGACTTCCGGGCGCGCGCCATCGAGATCAAGGAGCAGCGCTCCGACCTGGTCAAGCACCACCTGTGGGTGCTGTGGACCGACTACTTCAAGCCCCCGCACTTCGAGAAGTACCCGCAGCTGCACGAGCTGTTCAACAAGGCCACCAAGGCCGCCGGTGCCTCCGGCACCAAGGGGTCGAACGACCCGAAGTCCGGCCAGGACCTGCTGGACTACATCGCGGAGATCGACAAGATCTTCTGGGAGACCAAGCAGGCTGCCTGATCCAGGCGTCAGAAGCGGCGCTGACCAGCGAGAACCTCGTCGGTCAGCGCCGCTTCGTGCTCCTCGGCGCAAGCCCCTCGGGATGTTTCGCCCGCCCATCCAAGATCAACGGCACACCAGGGCTGTCCGATCTTCGTCCCACAGCCCTGGTGTGCCGTTGATCATGACGGCGAATGCCGGACGCCTCGATCGCCGGTCATTCGACGTTTGCGTCGAGTTCGGGAGTCGAGGGGCCGGGCTGCGGGCGTCGAGACTGCGGATCGCGTCCGCCGGGACCGTCAGGGGACCCGGGTACGGATGCCCTTCGGCTCGGCGAGACCCGCGCCGGTGCTCGCGGCCCGCGCGTGGTCACCGGGACTCGGCGACCTCGGCGAGCCGGTCCAGGGAGGCGCGGAGCCGCTCGGCGGTCGTCGACCGGGCCCGCTGCAGGCGTTGGTCGTCGGTCAGCCGGGACCAGTCGTAGGTGTGGCGGACGAGCGTCCGGCCGTCGTCGACCGGCTCCAGCTCCCAGCGCCACAGGTGCCCGGGCGGCGGGCTCCCCGGTTCCGACGGAAGCCAGGCGATCAGGCGTCCTTCGGCGAACTCCGTCACCCGGTTCTCCCGGACGCCGCTGCGCGTCAGCGTCATCGAGAAGACGTCCCCGACCCCGCGGACCCGCTGGCCGGCAGCGGCCTCGGCGAGGTTGTCGTTGCCGTCCCATTCGGGCTGCCGGGCCGGGTCGGCGATCAGGTCGAAGATCGTCTCTGCGGAGGCGGCGATCTCCCGGCTGCTGGTCACGACGGTCGAGGGTTGCTCGGTCACAGCGCAGTGAACCACCCGGTGCGCAACGGGGGAAATCATCGCCCCGGCCCTGGCGCGCCACCGGCGGTGCGCGATTCCGCGGCGCCCCACTGCGAGATCCGGGCGGACGACGGCGTCGATGTCGGTGGCCCGTCATAGTCTCCGGGCCGTGACCGAGCCCGCATATCTGACCGCCACGAGAGGCGGCTACGACGCCATCGCCGAGAGTTGTGCTGGACCTTTCCGCGCCGCGCTGGACGATGCGCCGCTGGATCGGGCGCTGCTCGCCGCGTTCGCCGAGATGGTGCGGCGCGACCACCCCGATCCGCTGACGGTCGAGGTCGGCAGCGGCCACGGAGGCACCGCCGCGTATCTGGCGACGCACGGCCTGAGCGTGAGCGGCATCGACCTGTCCACGGCGATGGTCGAGTTCGCGCGCCGTACCTACCCCGAGGTCGGGTTCCGGGTCGGCGAGATGCACAACCTCGACATCGACGACGTGAGTCTGGCCGGACTGGTCTCCTGGTACTCGCTGATCCACGTCCCGGAGCACGACCGGCCCGCGGTGCTGGCCGAGTTCGAGCGGGTGCTGCGACCCGGCGGGTACGTGCTGCTCGCCTTCCAGGTCGGCGACGACACCCTGCACTTCGACGAGGCGTTCGGGCACGAGGTGTCGCTGGACTTCCATCGCCTCGATCCCGACGCCGTCGTCGCGACACTCGAGGCCGCCGGGTTCGGGCTGGTCGCCCGGCTCGTCCGGGCACCCGAGGCCCGCCATGCGGCCGCACCGGTCCCCCAGGGGTTCCTGATCGGACGGAAACCGGCCGAGCAGGCTTCTGCTGCGTCCGGCGCAGGGTGACCGCGGTGCGTACCCACGTCGCGCTGCTGCGCGGGATCAACGTCGGCGGGTCCGGGAAGGTCCCGATGGCCGAGCTGCGGCGGTTGCTCGCCGAGCGCGGCTTCACCGATGTCGCCACCTACATCCAGTCCGGCAACGTCGTACTGACCAGCACCGACCCGGAGCCGGCCACTGTGGCGGCGGCGGTCGAGGAGGTGCTCCGGGAGGACTTCGCGGTCCCGCGGCCGGTCGTGGTGTTCGGGCGGGAGGAGTACCTCGCCGCCGTCGAAGCCAACCCGTTCCCGCAGGTCACCGAGCCGAAGCAGCTGCACGTGGTGTTCCGTGCCGCACCCCCGGACGACGCCGAGCTGGCCCGGCTGGATGCCGCCGTGACGATCGAGCGGACGAAGGGCGGCCAGGAGGACGCCGCCGTCGTCGGGCGGGTCGTCTACCTGCACCTGCCCGACGGGATCGGGCGCAGCGCGCTGGCCGTCCGCGTGAGCGCCAAGACCACGGCGGCCGACGGCGGCGGGACCGTCCGCAACTGGGCCACGGTCCGCAAGCTCGCCGAGCTCCTCGGATAGCGGGTCGCGGATGAGACGCGGCGGCGCCGCGTCCGGGAATCCCGGCGCGGCGCCGTCGACGGCGGGTGTCGAGCTGCCAGAACGATCACCGGCACCGTGTCACCACACTGCTGCAAGTGACTTGCAGAAGACTACGCCTGGCGACTCGATCCGTCCATGCGTGAGAGCCAGCCATCGCGGGTAGGCGGCTGTTGCGACATAGTGGCAAGTGATCGTGCGTGGCATCCGCCGCGCTCCCCCGTGACCGAGGAGGTCGGAGACAACCGATGGCCGAGTACACGCTCCCGGATCTGCCGTACGACTACGGCGCACTCGCCCCGCACATCGCGCCGGAGATCATGGAGCTGCACCACTCCAAGCACCACAACACCTACGTGACCGGCCTGAACGGCGCGCTCGACAAGCTCGCCGAGGCTCGCGACAAAAACGACTTCGGCGCGATCGTCGGTCTGGAGAAGACCCTCGCCTTCAACCTGGGCGGGCACGTCAACCACTCGATCTTCTGGAAGAACCTCTCGCCCGACGGCGGGGGCAAGCCCACCGGCGACCTCGCCGCGGCACTCGACGAGCACTTCGGGTCGTTCGACGCGTTCCAGGCGCACTTCACCGCGGCCGCGACCACCATCCAGGGCTCCGGCTGGGCGATCCTGAGCTGGGACACCCTCGGGCAGCGGCTGCTCGTCCACCAGCTCTACGACCAGCAGTCGCAGCTGCCGGCCGGCCAGACGCCGATCGTCATGCTCGACATGTGGGAGCACGCGTTCTACCTGCAGTACAAGAACGTGAAGCCGGACTACGTCAAGGCCTGGTGGAACGTCGTGAACTGGGCCGACGCCGGCGAGCGCCTGGCCACAGCCCGCGGCTGAGCCGGGCCGTCAGCACAGCCCGCGGCTGAGCCGGGTTCCCTGCACACCACGCCCCGTCCGGGATTCCGGGCGGGGCGCGCGTGTGTCTACCGGTGGGCGCCGGGGCCGGTGCGGCCGGTGACCCGCAGCAGCAGGTGCATGGCCAGGTCCACCGACCGTTCGCGGACGTCCGCCCGCCCACCCGGCAGCTGTGGGTCCCGGGCGACCACCTCGCCGTCGGCGGTGGTGACGCAGAAGCAGACGTAGCCGACCGGCTTGGCCTCGGTTCCGCCGTCCGGCCCGGCGACGCCGGTGATCCCGACGCCGACGTCCGCACCGAACCGGGCCCGGGCGCCGTCCGCCAGGGCCCGCGCGACCTGCGGGGAGACGGCGCCGTGCTCGGCGATCAGGGCGGCGGGCACGTCGAGCAGTGCGGTCTTGGCCTCGTCGGAGTAGGCGACCACTCCCCCGGCGACGTACGCGGACGAGCCGGCGCGGTCGACCAGGCGCCCGGCCAGCAGGCCACCCGTACAGGACTCACCGGTCGCCACCGTCCACCCCTTCTCCAGCAGTGCGCCGGCCAGCAGCTCGTCGGTGGTCCGGCCGTCGTCGCTGATCAGCTTGCGGCGGTGGGCCCGCACGACCCGGTCGGCCAGCTCCCCGGCGAGCTCGGCCGCCCCCGGGAGCGGGTGCAGGTCGACCTCCAGCTCGGAGCGGCGCAGGCAGGTGATGACCTCGACCCGGGAGAGGTCCAGCTTTTGCTCCACCTCGCGCAGGGTCGCCGCGATCTCCGACTCGGGGAGCCCGGCGAAGCGCAGCAGGATCGGTTCGGCGCGCGGGGCCGTCGCGAGCAGCTCCGCGACCGGCTCCGCGACGAGCACCGCCGGCCACATGCCGGTGAGCTCGCGCGGCGGCCCCGGCAGCACGACGACGATCGGGCCGCCCGGGCGCGTGACCACCAGTCCCGGGGCGGTCCCGACCGGCTCCAGCACGCACGCTCCGTGCGGCACCCGGGACTGCTTCTCGGTCGCGGCGTCGAGCGCCGGGCCGGCCCAGCCCGCCCGGGTCGCCCAACCGGCGACCTTCGCGTGGATCCGGCCGCGCAACTCGGTGTCGACCGCCATCGGGGCGGCGCAGAACTCGGCGACGATCTCGGCGGTCAGGTCGTCGGCGGTCGGGCCGAGCCCACCGCTGGTCACCACCAGGTCGTCGCCGGCGACGAACTCCAGCGCGGAGCGCAGGTCGTCGGGCCGGTCCCCGACGAGGAGCACCCGGCGCACCGCGAAGCCGAGGTCGGCCAGCGCGCGCGCCACGAACGGGCCGTTCGCGTCGGCGACGTGGCCGGTCAGCAGTTCACTACCGGTGACCAGCACGGACGCGGTGGGGCGCTCACTCATGATCCGAACCTACCCGCGGTGTGCGCAGGTGCACCCGGACGGACCCCGCGGACACCGGCGAACCGGTCAGGGCGCCCCGAACAGACCCGAACCGGACGACTTGACCACCCGATCGTGTCCGAACCGATCACGGTCGTGGCTGCTCACCGGACAGGTCGCCGCCGACCATGCCGCCGTTCACCCGAACGTGGCACCGGTACCGGGCGGACACGCCGATCCCAGAGCCGCACACGGCGTGTCCCCGCTGGTTCCGGCACGCTCGTCGCGCCCGCGGGCTCGGCCGGCGACACCGCACCGCCCGGCTGCGGTTCAGCACGCCGGGCGTCCACCTGCACCGATACCGGACAGCGGTACCGGAACCGGTGAACCGGTCGCCGACGACGACGCAGAGTCGTCGACGGGGCACGATCCGGCACTCTCAGTGTGGTCTCAGCGCGGGTGGACGAGACTGTGTCGCATGCCAGGGATGTGTTCGACGACCGACGCCGCGACGTGGGTGGGCGAGCTGGACCGACTCGCGCCGCTGCGCGACCTCCGGGCCGGGCCCGGATTCCACGCCGCCCGCCTGCTGGTGACGGTCGGTGGCACCCCGCAGGGGCAGGTCACGGTCCCGCTGCGGAACGGCCGCGCCACCGTCGCGGATCTCGAGTCCGCCCTGATCACGCTGGGCCCGCCCGAGCGGGTGGCCCCGGCCCCGGTCGCGACCGACCCGCTCACCGTGGTGATCGCGACCCGGAACCGTCCCGAGTCGCTCGCCCGCTGTCTGCGCGCCGTGCTCGCGTCCGACCACCCGGCGCTGTCGGTCGTCGTCGTCGACAACGACCCGGACGACGAGCTCACCCGCGACGTCGTGGACGCGACCGGTTCACCCCGGGTCCGCTACGTCCGCGAGCCGCGCCGCGGCGCGTCGGTCGGCCGCAACCGCGGGCTCGCCGAGGCGCGGACCGATCTCGTCGCCTTCACCGACGACGACACCGAGGTCGACCCGGCGTGGGCGTCCCGGCTCTGCGGCGCGTTCGCCGCCGACCCGGAGCTCGCCTGCGTGTCCGGGCCCGTCCTCGCCGCCCGGCTCGGATCGCCCGAGGAGCGCGCGGCCGACGTCGCCCTCGCCTGGAACAAGGGCTTCACCACCCGCCGGTTCTCGATGCAGGCGCCGCCCCAGGACTCGCCGATCTTCCCGTTCGCCCCCGGGCTGTTCGGGATCGGCGCCAACCTCGCCGTGCGGGCCACCGCCGCGCGGTCGGTCGGCGCGTTCGACGAGGCCATGGGGCCCGGCACGCCCACGCACGGCGGCGAGGACTGCGAGTTCCTCGTCCGGATGATCCTGGCGGGGCACGTCCTCGGCTACGCCCCGGGCGCCTACCTGTGGCACCACCACCGGCCCGACCAGGACGCGCTGCGCAAGCAGCTGGAGGGCTACGCGGTCGGCCTGGGCAGCTTCCTGGCCAAGGTCGCGCTGTCCCCGCAGGGCCGGTCGGTCGCGCTGCGCCGGCTGCCGGCCGCGCTCGCACGGCTGCGGCACATCTCGGCCCGCGAGGCGGGCGCCGGGGACGCGATGCCGGCCGACACCGACCAGACCCGCGCCCGAGGGCTGCTCACCGGACCGCGCGCCTACCTGCGCTCCCGCCGCGCGGTGCGCCGTGCCGGGGGTGCGGTGCCGCCGCTCATCGGGCGGTCGCTGCCCGCCGTCGTGCCGGGATACCACGGACCGGCGCCCACCGGCACCGGTCCGGTCCGGCCGGTGCCCTCCCGGGAACCCGGACCGGCCCGTCCGGCCGACCGGTCGGACCGGTCGGACCGGTCCGAGCGGGCGGAGCGCAGCGACCGGTCGAACACCGACCCGGCCGTCCCGGCCTGAACCCGGGTCCACCGAGCCCCACCCGCGCCGGCCGGCTGCGCGAGAGCGCCGCGGAGCGGTATCCGGTCAGGACGGGCCCGGGCCGAGGAGTGCCGGTGCCGCCGCGGCCGCCGCCAGGCGGCCGTGCGGATCGGCGACCAGCCGCCGGGCCGTGGTGTCCAGGACCCCCATCGTGCACTCCGCCTCGGCCGCGACGTCCTTCGCGGGCGCTCCGTCACCGTCGGCCACCCGCACGATCCGGTGACGCATCGTGAACGGCTTCCGATCTGTGAAGGCCATCTCCGAATCGATCTCCAGCTCGTCACCGTGGCGGAGCTCGGCGCGGAAGTGGACCGTCGTCGAGAGCAGGACGACCGTGAGCCCGTGATCGCCGAGCGCATGCTGGGACAGCCCGGCCGCACGGAGGTGTTCCATCCTGGCGTGCTCGGCGTACTGGTGGTATACGGCGTGGTTGACGTGCCCGTTCACGTCCATCTCGTAGCTCCGGACGCCGATCCTGACCACGTACCGTGCAGGCTGCTCTGCGCTCATGGGCGCCAGCCTGTCATCCCGCGCGGCCCCTCCCGGGAGCCCGCGCACCCGGCCGCGAACGATGTTTGTGCGACGCGCGACCGCGGTCGTAGGGTAGGAACTCCTCCTGACTAGGCTGGGACGGGGACAGCATGAACGGCACGTCAAGAATCGGCGTCCGATGTCACCCACGGTGACGCCCTACCGGGTTGAGCCACTGCCGACGACCGTCGAGGGAGCACGAGACACATGAGCAGTGAGACGCCCACCGGTGTGGGGGACGAGCAGACCCCCGACGTCGGCGAGGTCGTCCGCTTCGAGGTGGTCGAGCACGGGGACGGCGCAGTCGTCGTCCACGTGCACGGCGAGATCGACACGATGACCGCACCGGTGCTCAGCGAGCGCCTGGCCATGCAGATCCCGTCCGCGAGCCTGCTGGTGGTCGACCTGTCCCGGGTGACGTTCCTGGGGTCGGCCGGCCTGGCTGCACTCGTCGAGGCCAAGGAGTCCTCGCAGAACGCCGACATGCGGCTGCGGCTCGTGTGCGGGTCACACGCCGTGACGCGTGCCCTGGAGGCGACCAACCTGCTGTCCATGTTCGATGTGGCCGACGGCGTGCCGGAGGCACTCCGCACGGTCTGACGAGACCTGGAGGCGTATGGGTGCCTGGTGGCCCCCGCGGTCTTCAACACCGACGTGGCCGAGTATCTCGGCCAGGCGGGTTCGATTCCCGTCCGCCTCCGCCGAACAGAATCACCGACGGTGAGCGCGCTCCCCGGCACCGCCTCGTCCGGGCCCGGCACCCCGGACGGGCAGCCGTGGAGCGTGCCGGAGATCGCCGGGGCGGTCCGGGAGGGCCGCCGAACGGCGGTCGCCGTCGCCGACGCGCTGCTGGCCCGGACCGGTGCCGGCGGCGCCCGCCACCCGCTGCTGGCGGTCGATCCCGAGATGTTGCGCGCCGCGGCCGCGGCACTGGACCGGCGCACCGACCGGTTCGCCTTGCCGCTGGCCGGCGTGCCGGTCGCGGTGGAGGACGGTGTCTCGGTGACCGGCCGCGGCGACGAGCCGGTACGACGGCTCCGGGCCGCCGGTGCGCTGATCGCCGGCAGCGCCCGCACGGCGGAGTTCGACATCGGCCCGGACGGCTCCCCCGGCGGCCGGGCCACGGTCGCCGCGGTCGCGGCCGGCACCGTGCCACTCGCGATCGGCGTCGACGGCGACGGCGCGCTGCGGGCCGCCGCGGCCGCGCACGGCCTGGTGGCCCTCAAACCGGGCCGGCGGGTGCTCCCGCTGCCCGCCACCGCCGAGCGGCGCTGGTCGGGCCTGGCCGAGACGACCGTGGTCGCCGCGACCCCGCAGGACCTCCTGGTCGCGCTCGACGTGCTGTCCGTTCCCGCCCGCCGCGGGCCGGCCACGGCATCGCGCAGCGGGCCGGGGGACCCCTTCGGCCGCCCGCCGTCCGGCGCAGCGGACCCCGGGGGGCCCGGCCCGGCCGGTACTCACCTCGGTTCGCTGGCCTGCTCGTTGCGCATCGGGCGCAGCCGGCTCGCGGATCCGGCCGCCGCGGCCGGGGTGCAGGCCGCCGTCCGGATGCTCGACGCCGCCGGTGTCCGCCTGCTCGCCGCGGACCCTCCCTACAGCGCGGTCCTGGCGGTACACGGGGCCCGCCGCCGGCAGGCCGGGCTGGCCCGCCGGATCGAGGACCTCGACCTCGACCCGGCCGGCCTGCCGCGGGCCGCGCGCAGTGCCCTGCGCCGCGGGCGCCGGGTCCGCAGGCTCGGCGGGCTCCGGCCCGCCACCCCGGCCTCCTGGCGGCAGCGGCTCGTGGGCTGGCTGGACGAGGCGGGCGCCGAGGCCGCGCTGCTGCCCGCCACCGCCGGGCCGGCCGGCGCGGGGACGACCGGGCTGGCCGTCTGGAACCTGGCGGGGCTGCCGTCGCTGGTCACGCCGGTGCACCACGGCGGCAGGTCGACCTGCGTCCAGCTGGTCGGGCGCCCCGGCTCGGAGCGGCGGCTGCTCGCCACCGCGGCCCTGCTCGCGCCCTGAGCCGGCTCACGCCGCGGGCGGCTCCCAACGGCCGGTCGCGACGAACTTCTCCAGTGTCCCGGTGTAGGGGTCCAGGTCGAGCCCCTGCTCGGCGACCCAGCCGTCGTCGTAGTAGCTGTGCCGGTACCGCTCGCCGCCATCGCAGATCAGCGTGACGACGCTGCCGGTCCGCCCGGTACGCAGCATCTCCGCGACCAGCTGGTAGACGCCCCACAGGTTGGTCCCGGTGGAACCGCCCGCCCAGCGGCCGGTGCGGTCGCGCAGGTGCCGGGCCGCGGCGATGCTGGCCGCGTCCGGCACCGGGAACATCCGGTCGATCACCGAGGGCACGAAGCTCGGTTCCATCCGCGGCCGTCCGATCCCCTCGATCCGCGACGGCATGCCGGTGGCGTAGTCGGCGGCGCCGGTCGCCCAGCCCGGCAGGAACGCCGAGTTCTCCGGGTCGACGACGGCCAGCCGGGTGGGCAGCCGCCGATACCGCAGGTAGCGCCCGATGGTCGCCGACGTCCCGCCGGTCCCGGCCCCGACGACGATCCACTCCGGCACCGGGTGCTCCTCCTCGGCGAGCTGCGCGAGGATCGACTCGGCGATGTTGTTGTTGCCACGCCAGTCGGTGGCACGCTCGGCGTAGGTGAACTGGTCGAGGTAGTGGCCACCGGACTCGGCGGCGAGCCGCTCGGCCTCGGCGTAGACGTCCGGGCCGTGCTCGACGAAGTGGCAGCGGCCGCCCTCCCGCT
The DNA here is from genome assembly GCF_017876315.1 of Pseudonocardia parietis. Classification (GTDB taxonomy): domain Bacteria; phylum Actinomycetota; class Actinomycetes; order Mycobacteriales; family Pseudonocardiaceae; genus Pseudonocardia; species Pseudonocardia parietis. The sequence goes on from NZ_JAGINU010000001.1 coordinate 6,553,851, forward strand.
CGATCAGCAGCACCTTCTCCGGGCTCGTCGACCGGGGCATCACCGCGACGAACGGCAGCCCCAGCAGCCGCGCGAAGTACGCCTCGGACACCGCCGTCGACCCGGAGCTGGCCTCGACGACGGTCGTCCCCTCGGCGATCCAGCCGGACGCCAGCGCGTACAGGAACAGCGACCGCGCCAGCCGGTGCTTGAGGCTGCCGGTGGGGTGCACCGACTCGTCCTTGAGGTAGACCCGCACGCCCCACTCGACGGGCAGGTCGAGCACGTGCAGATGGGTGTCCGCGGAGCGGTTCGCGTCGGCCTGGACCCGGCGCATCGCCTCGTCGGTCCAGGCTCGGGTACGGGCGCAACTACGGTCGACGGGCTCCACCCGCCCGACCCTAGGCCGCGTCACACGTGGACCAGGCCCGTCCCCTCCGTGACGAACCCGATCACCGCGGCGTCGTGCCCCTGTTCCCGCAACCGCGCGACCGCGCCCGCGGCGGCCTGCGGCTCGGCCCCGAACAGCAGACCGCCGGAGGTCTGGGCGTCCGAGAGCAGCAGCAGCTCGTCCTCGGAGATCGTGCCGCGGGTGACCCGGTCGTCGATCCACTGCCGGTTGCGCAGCGTCCCTCCGGGGACGACACCGCCGGCGATCAGGTCCCGCACGCCGTCCAGCACCGGGACGGCACCGGCGTCGACCGTGGCGTCCACACCGGAGGCGACGGTCATCTTCGTCAGGTGCCCGAGCAGGCCGTAGCCGGTCACATCGGTGCAGCCGGTCGCGCCGGCCTCCCGGGCGGCCACCGCGGCGTCCGCGTTGGGCGTGGTCATCGCGGCCACCGCGGCCTGGACCCCCGCCGGCACGCCGCGCTTGACCGCCGTCGAGATCACGCCGATGCCGAGCGGTTTGGTCAGCACCAGCGCGTCGCCCGGGCGCAGGCCGGCGTTGGTCAGGATCCGGTCCGGGTGCACCTCGCCGATGACGGCCAGGCCGTACTTGGGCTCCGGGTCGTCGATCGTGTGGCCACCGACGACGGCGAACCCGCACTCCCGGCCGACCGCGGCGCCGCCCTCGAGGACCTCGGCGAGCACCTCCGGACCGAGATCGCCCGACGGCCAGCACACCAGGTTCAGCGCGAACAGCGGGGTGCCGCCCATCGCGTACACGTCGGACACCGCGTTGGTCGCCGCGATCGCGCCCCAGGTGCGCGGGTCGTCCACGATCGGGGTGAAGAAGTCGGTGGTGGCGACCAGCGCACGATCCGGCGAGAGGCGCCAGACGGCGGCGTCGTCACCGGTGTCGGTCCCCACGAGCAGGTCCGGGTGCGCCGGCGGGGTGACACCGGCCAGCACCTCGGCCAGCTGCCCGGGACCGAGCTTGCAGCCGCATCCGGCGCCATGGCTGAACTCGGTGAGCCGCCGGGTGGATACGGTGTCGGACATGCGTTCCTCCGAACGTGACAGTGGTCACCGAAGATCCTACCCGGGACCACCGACGACCACGGAGAGGAGCACGCCGTCGGCCGCCGGACCGGGGCCGTCCGCCGAACGGGGGCTGCGCGGACACCGCCGGACGCCGAGACTGACCGACCGTGAGGAAGGCGTGAGCGACGTGCGAGAGGGACGACGGGCCGGCCCGGTCGGCGGGAGCCGCTCCGACGAGGAGCCGGACAGGGGGACGGTCGACGACGTGGGCGAGTACGACGGGCGGCCCGAGGACGTCCGGGACGACGAGGCGACCCGCGCCGGCGAGACGGCCGTCGCGGAGCTCCCCCAGCGCGTGCCGTCACCGCCGCGCGGCGGCGACGGGGCCCGGGCCGGGGCGCCCGGTGGCGGGAACCGGACGGACGAGACGGCGGTCGTCGAGGAGCTGCTGACCCGGCTCGCCGCCGCGGAACGGGCGCGGGAGGAGGCCGAGGCGACCCGGGACGAGGCCGCCCGCCGGGCCGACGCGCTCGCCGCCGCCCTGGAGGAGGCCCGGTCCCGCCCGGTCGAGACGTTCGGGATGCGCGCCGACAAGGTGCTGCGGATGGCCGACCACGAGGCAGCGCAGCGCCGCCGGGCGGCCGAGCACGAGGCCGAGGAGCTGCGTGCGCGGACCCGCGCCGAGGCCTCCCGGATCACCGCCGAGGCCCGCGCCGACGCGGAGCGGATCGTCGCGGAAGCGGCCGCCGAGGTCGACCGGCAGAGTGCCGCCGGTGCCGCCGCCCGCCGGGACGGCGAGCTCCTGGCGGACACCGCCGCGTCGATGCACTCGCACGTGGCCGGGCTGCGCAGCAGCGTCCGGGACGAGATCGCCCGGCTGCACACGCTGCTCGGCACGGAGCTGAACCGGCTCGACGGACCGGCCCGGATGGTGAGCGGGCGCGGCCGCGGCGGCGACACCGGCCCGCTGCCCGCGGTGTCGCTGCCCGAACAGCGGGCCGGCGCGGCGGGCGACGAGGGCGGTGCGGGCGAGAGCGGCGGTGTGCGCGAGAGCGGCGGTGTGCGCGAGGGGGCCGAACCGGCCGGCACGCCGTGGCACGACACCGAACCCGCCCCGACGACCGGGCACACCGGCAATCCCTGACCGCTACGGTGCGCCGATGACCACAGCGCGCCCGCACCGCGCGGCGGACCCGCGCCGCCGCGTCCCGCGCACCGACGCCGTGCTCGCCGAGCCGGAGCTGGTGGCGGCCGCCGAGCGTCTCGGCCGGGACCGGGTCAAGCGTGCCGTCACCACGGCCCAGCAACGGGCCCGGGACGGCGCGATCGACCCGTCGGACGTCGCCGCGGACGCGCTCGCGGCGCTCCCGGCCACGGCCTCCGGCATCCGTCCGGTACTCAACGCCAGCGGCGTGCTGCTGCACACCAATCTCGGCCGGGCCCCGCTGTCGGACGCCGCCGTCGCGGCGATCGGCGCCGCGGCCGGAACCTGCGACGTCGAGCTGGACCTGAGCACCGGCCGGCGCGGCACCCGCGGCGCCGGTGCGGTCACGGCCCTGCGCGACGCCGTTCCGGGCGCCGGCGCCGCGTGGATCGCGAACAACGGTGCGGCCGCGCTCGCCCTGGTCTGTGCCGCGCTCGCCGGGACCGGCCGGGAGATCGTGATCTCCCGCGGCCAGCTCGTCGAGATCGGCGACGGCTTCCGGATCCCGGAGCTGATCGAGTCCACCGGCGCCCGGCTGCGCCCGGTCGGCACCACCAACCGCACCCACCTGCGCGACTACGCCGACGCGATCGGCCCCGAGACGGCCTTCCTGCTGTCGGTGCATCCCTCGAACTTCGTGGTGAGCGGGTTCGTGTCCGAGGTGGACGTCGGCGAGCTGGCCGGGCTCGGCCCGCCCGTCGTCGCCGACATCGGCTCCGGGCTGCTCACCCCGCACCCGCTGCTGCCCGGCGAGCCGGACGCCGCAGGCGCCCTCGCCGCGGGGGCCGACCTGGTCACCGCGTCCGGCGACAAGCTCCTCGGTGGCCCGCAGGCCGGTCTGCTGCTGGGCGGCGGTGAGCGGGGCACGCGGCTGGTCGAGCAGGTCCGGCGGTTCCCGCTGGCCCGCGCGATGCGGGTGGACAAGCTGACCCTCGCCGCGCTGGAGGCCTCGGTCACCGGGCCGCCCACCCCGGTCCGGGAGTTCCTCGACGCCGACCCGGCCGCACTGCGCACCCGGGCCGAGGCACTGGCCACGACGCTCGCCGCCGACGGGGTGGCGGCCACGGCCGTCGACACCGTCGCGGGGGTCGGCGGTGGCGGGGCGCCCGGGGTGGAGCTGCCCAGCGCCGCCGTCGCGCTGCCCGCCCGCTACGCCGAGGCCCTGCGCGCCGGGGACCCCCCGGTGCTCGGCCGGGTCGCCGGCGACCGCTGCCTGCTCGACCTGCGCGCCGTGCCGCCGTCCGCCGACGCGGTCCTGGCCGGCGCGGTGCGCGCGGTACGGGGAGGCTGAGCCGGTGTACGTGCTCTGCACCGCCGGGCACGTCGACCACGGCAAGTCGACGCTGGTCCGCGCGCTGACCGGGATGGAGCCCGACCGGTACGCCGAGGAGCGGCGCCGCGGGATGACGATCGACCTGGGGTTCGCCTGGACCACGCTGCCGGGGGCCGGGCCGGTGGCGTTCGTCGACGTCCCCGGGCACGAACGGTTCGTCACCACGATGCTCGCCGGAGCGGGCCCGGTCCCGGCCGCGATGTTCGTCGTCGCCGCCGACGAGGGCTGGATGCCGCAGTCGGGGGAGCACGCCGACGCCCTCGCCGCCGCCGGAATCACCCGCGGGCTGCTCGTCGTCAGCCGGACCGACCTGTTCGACCCCGAGCTCGCCCTGGACGACGCCCGGTCCGGGCTGGCCGCCCGCGGGCTGGGCGACTGGCCGGCGGTGGCCGTGTCCGCGCAGACCGGCACCGGTCTCGACACGCTGCGCGGCGCGCTCGCCGAGCTGGTCACCGGGCTGCCGCCGGCCGACCCGGACGGTGATGTGCGGCTGTGGGTGGACCGGGCGTTCACCGTCCGCGGTGCCGGCACGGTGGTCACCGGAACGCTGGGCAGCGGGACCGTGCGCACCGGTGACGAGCTGGAGCTGCACGGCGCGGCCGGGCGGGTCCCCGTCACCGTGCGGACGGTGCAGGAGCTCGGCGAACCGGTCGACGCAGCGGGGGCGGTGGCCCGGGTGGCGCTCAACCTGCGCGGGGTGCCGCGGGACCGGGTCGGGCGCGGTGACGTCCTGCTCGCTCCCGGTGCCTGGCCGGTCACGATCGAGGCCGACGTCCGGTTGCACGGCGTCGGCGGCCCCGCCCCGGAGATCGACTCCCCGGTGGGCCTGACGCTGCACGCCGGGTCGGCCGCCGTCCCGGTCCGGGTGCGACCGCTCGGCGACGACCTGGTCCGGCTCCGCGCGGAGCATCCGCTGCCCGTGCGGATCGGGGACCGCGCCGTGCTGCGCGACCCTGGCGCGCACCGGGTGGTGGCCGGGGTGACCGTCCTGGACCCGGCCCCGCCACAGCTGCGCCGCCGCGGCGCCGCCCGGCTGCGGGCCCGGGCGCTGGCCGGCGCGACCGGCGTTCCGGATGCCGCGGCCGAGCTGGCCCGGCGCCGCACCGCGCGCGCCGCGGACCTGGTCCGCTGGGGGGTCCCCGCCTCCGAGGTGGCCGCGTTGCGACGGCGCGTGCCCGGGGCCACGGGGTGGCTGGTGCACCCGGACGCCGCGGTCGCCGCCGTCACCGCGCTGGAGCGGGCCGTCGCGGCGCACGACGCCGCCGACCCCCTCGACCCGGGGCTGCCGCTCGCGGCCGCCCGGCGGGCCGCGGGCCTGCCCGACGCCACGCTGGTGGAGGCCGTGCTCGCCGATGGGGCACCGCCGGACACCGGCTCCGGGCTCGTCGTGCGGGACGGCCGGGTCCGCACCGCCGCCGACGCCGGGCCGCCCGAGCACGTCCTCGCCGCCGCCGCACGGCTGCGCGCGGACCTCGAGGCGGACCCGTTCGCCGCGCCCGACGCCGACCGGTTGGCGCAGCTCGGCCTCGGCTCCCGGGAGCTGGCGGCGCTGGAGCGGGCCGGTGAGCTGCTCCGGCTGACCCCGGAGGTGGTGCTGCTGCCGGACGCACCGGACCGGGCTCTGCAGGTGCTGCGCGGCCTCGACGGGGAGTTCACCCTGAGCGCCGCCCGGCAGGCGCTCGGAACCAGCCGTCGGGTGGCCGTCCCGCTGCTGGAGCTGCTGGGCCGAACCGGGTGGACCGCACGCACCCCCGACGGGACGCACCGGCTGCGCTGATCCGGCGAGCGGCGCGTGATCAAGCCCGTGATCACCGCGTCGCCGGGCCGGACATCGCTCCGAGTGGCGTGCCCCCGGTCCGGTGCCTACCGTCGGACCGATGAACGAGTCCCGCCCTCCCGGCCCCGGTGCCCCGGACGGCCGGCCCGGCGGAGCCACCCGCACACCGCCACCGGCGACGGCCGGATCCGCCGAGGCCGCCGACCTCGGTGAGGGGCTGCGGCTGGAGGCGTCCACCCCGTCCGAGGGCGTCGTCGTGGTCGCCGTCGGCGGCGAGCTGGACATGCTCACCGCACCGGAGCTGCGCGGCGACGTGATCGCGCGCATCGCCACGGCGTCGCTGATCGTGCTGGAGCTCGACGGCGTGCGGTTCCTCGGCACCAGCGGCCTCGCCGCGCTGATCGAGATCCGCGAGCAGGCGCACCGGACGGGGGTCGAGCTGCGGGTCGCCTGCACCGAGCCGCGGGTGCTCCGGCCGCTCGCCATCGCCGGGCTGCACCACCTGTTCGACGTCCACGACGACGTCGAGACCGCCCTGAACTCCTGACCCGAACGGAGTATGACGCAGCTCACACCTACGCGGAGGGCTCGCCCGGACCCGCCCGGCCCGCCACCGGCGCCTCGGTCGTGAACAGGGGCGATGGTCCCGGATCGCGCCGGCCGGGACCCGGCACGCGGCAACCGCTCGCGCATCGCGCAGGTGCCGCGCACTGATCCGCGCGGCCCGCAGGTTTGACCTCGGGGCCGCCCGGGAACCGGGAGAACAAGCAACCGGTCCGCCCGGGCCCCGATCGACGAGGTGAGCACGTGAGCGATGTTTCCCGGCTACCCGGCCCGATGGACGACATCTGGCAGTGGCAGCGTCTCGGCGCCTGCCGTGGCATGGACAGTGCCGTCTTCTTCCATCCGGACGGCGAGCGCAACCCGTCCCGCTCCCGCCGCACGGAGCAGGCCAAGCAGGTCTGCCGCGGCTGCCCGGTGATCCAGGAGTGCCGCCGGTTCGCGCTGGCGAGCCGCGAACCCTTCGGCGTCTGGGGCGGGCTGGGCGAGTCCGAGCGCCGCGCCATCCTCGAGCGCCGTGACGCCGGTAGGCACGCCGTCGCCGCGCAGGCCCCGGACCTCGTCGCCGCCGCGGGCTGAGCCCGCCCCTGCTGCGCGGCCGGCGGCACGGACCCGCTCCGGCCGCCCGCGCGGAGCCGCTCAGACCGCGGGAGCCTGCCCGCCCGCGGGGCAGCGCACCGCCGTCGCCGTCGCGTGACGCACCCGTACGCCCCCGTCGCCGCCCGGCGGGCCGTACGGCAGCACCGGCAGCCCGTACACCCGGGCCACCCGCCGCACCGCGCGCCGGACGACCTCGATCTCCTGGTCCACCACCGGACCGATCGACGCCGGGGCCACGCAGTAGGTGCCGTCGTCCGGGTCGAACCCGACCAGTTCGGACAGCGCGGCCACCAGGTCGGGCTCGTCGGCGTCCTGGACGGTCCAGCGCAGCCCGAGCCGGTGCAGTCGCACCGGGATCGCCGGCACCCGGGTCACCGGCATCGTCATCGGTGAGTCGTCCGGGTCCGACGCCTCGTCGGCCGGGTAGTCCTCCGCGTCCGCCGGCTCCACCAGCCGCAGCGGCCCGACCGGATCGGTCCGCACGACGAGCAGGTCGGTCTCCCCCGTCCCGCCGGACAGCTCGGCCAGGGCACCCCCGGCCCGCACGGACTCGGACTCGGTGAGCGCCACGGCCACCAGCCTGCGCGGCCGGGCCACGTCCTGCCCCACGACGATCACGCGCCTTCCGAGTCCCGCACCTGCCTGCTGCCGTCGCCGGAGACTAGACCGGCCCGGGGGCGGGCACCCGCGCCGAACCACCACCCGTCCGGACGAGTGGGGTCAGCCGCTCCGCGAGCGGACCTCGACCCGGTCGATCCGCCCGTCGGCACTGTGCGGGCGCCGCAGCGATCACCGATTCCGACGCCCGCCGGTCGCCGTGAGCGGTCCGGCGGTCGAACGGCGCCGGATCCCCGCCCGACGGTCGACACCGGGATGTGAACGACGGTCACGGCACCTCGACGAGACCGATCACCACAGCCAGGACGTCGCGGGAGCCGGTGCGGCGGCGACCGCTCGGCTGTCGGGACCGGCCGGTATCGTCGTCACCGCTCCTCCACGGACCGTCGTGGAGGGTCACCACGGCCCCGGCGCCGAGTGCCCCGACGGGGCCGGGCCGCCGCCCGTCGAGACCACGACATCCGCGCCGCGACCGTCGTCGCGCCCCCACCCGGAGGTGATCCCGCTGGCCGGATCCGCGCCTGCCCAGCCGTCCCGGGGCGACGACGCCCGGGTCCAGGACGCCCCCGTCGACCTCGGGGTGTCGTTCTCGCACCCGCACGCCGGTCTCACGGTGCTCACCGTCCGTGGCGAGGTGGACGCCCTGACCGCGCCGCGGCTCGCCGTCGCCCTCGACGAGCTGCTGGACGGGCACGGCGACCGCGCGGTCGCCGTCGACCTGGAGGGCGTCACGTTCCTCGCGTCCAGCGGGCTCGGGGTCCTCATCGATGCCGCCCGCCATGCCGCACGCGACGAGCGCAGGCTGTTCGTCGTCGCCACCGGGCGGGCCGTGCTCCGGCCGCTCGAGGTCACCGGTTCCGCGCAGCTGTTCACCGTCGTGCCCGACCGGTCCGGGATCCCCGGCCCGGGAGCCGCCCCGGCCTGCACATCGAGCGCAGGCGAGACATGATTTGCCCGTGATCGGCGTACTCGCGCCGTGACCGCCCCCGACCCGAAAGGACATGCCAGCGTGGCCAAGGAGGACCCAGCGAGCGCTCCCGCCGGCGACGGCGTACCCGGCGCGGCCAGCGTCGAGATCCGTACCGCGGCCCGGCCCGCACTGATCCCGACGGTCCGCGCGGTCGCCTCCGATCTCGCCGCCCGGGCCGACTTCGACCTCGACGCCATCTCCGACCTGCGGATGGCGGTCGACGAGGCCTGCGCGACGCTGGTCGGGCTGGCCGCGCCCGGCTCGTCGCTGCGGTGCACCTTCGACGTGCACGACGAGCGCATCGACGTCGCGGCGCAGGTGCACACCGGCAGTGACGCGACGCTGCCCACCGACAGCTTCGGCTGGCGGGTGCTGCAGACCCTCGCCGACCAGGTCGCCGTCGAGACGGATGCGGCGGACGGGGGACGCTCCGCTCTCACCATCCGGCTGCACAAGCTCGCCGGACCCGGGCTGTGACGGCGGACTCCGAGTACGCCCACCTCACCCCGCTGCTCGAGGAGTACGCCGCGCTCGACCCGGACGACACCCGGCGGGAGGAGCTGCGCGACGAGCTGGTCACCGGCTACCTGCCGGTCGCCCAGCACATCGCGCGCCGGTTCAACCACCGCGGCGAGCCGCTCGACGACCTGGTCCAGGTCGCGACGGTCGGGCTGATCAACGCGATCGACCGGTTCGACCCCGAGAAGGGTGGCGAGTTCTTCTCCTTCGCCGTCCCCACGATCTCGGGTGAGGTCCGGCGGCACTTCCGCGACCAGAGCTGGTCGATGCGGGTTCCCCGGCGACTCAAGGACATGCACGTGTCGATCAACGGCGCGGTGTCCGAGCTGTCCCAGCCCCTCGGCCGGGCGCCGAAACCGTCCGAGATCGCCGAGTACCTCGACGTGCCGGTCAGCGAGGTCCTGGAAGGCCTGGAGGCCGCCGAGGCCTACCGGAGCTCGTCGCTGGACGAGATGCTCTCCTCCGAGGACGGCAGCGCCACCGTCGGCGAGCTCGTCGGCGACGCCGATGCCGAGCTGGACCGGGTCGACTACCGCGAGTCCCTGCGACCGCTGCTCGCCGATCTGGCGCCGCGCGAACGCACCATCGTCATGCTGCGCTTCTTCGGCAACCGGACGCAGACCCAGATCGCCTCCGAGGTCGGGATCTCGCAGATGCACGTGTCGCGCCTGCTGGCGCAGACCCTGAGCCGGCTCCGCAACCGGCTCGATCCGGACGACCGCACGTTGTGAGGACCACCTCCCCCGGTACCGCGTCCACCGGCCGGGGAGGATCATCCTCTGGAACAGTGCCGTTTCTCTCGAGGGGTGCGATGAGCGAGCCGGAGCACGTGCTGGTGGTCGGGGCCGGGTTGGGTGGCCTGCGGACGGTCGAGGGTCTGCGGCGGGCAGGCTACGAGGGCCGGATCGGCCTCGTCGGCACCGAGGAACCGCCCGCCTACGACCGGCCACCGCTGTCCAAGCAGTACCTGGCCGGCGAGTGGGACCGGGACCGGATCGACCTGGCCGCAGGCGACCACCTCGAGACCCTCGGTGTCCGGACCCACTTCGGGCGGTCCGCCGTCTCCCTGCGGGCCGGTGCGGACGGGAACGAGGTCGAGCTGGACGACGGCAGCACCCTGCACGCCGACGCGGTCGTGCTCGCCGTCGGTGTCGCCGCCCGCAGGCTCGCCGAGCAGCCCGAGTCGGTGCACCTGCTGCGCACCGTGGACGACGCGACCGGGCTGCGCAAGGCGCTCGCGAACGCGTCGTCGCTGCTCGTGGTGGGTGCCGGGTTCATCGGGGCGGAGGTCGCGAGCACCGCGGTGAAGGGCGGGCTGGCGGTGACCGTGCTGGAGGCCGACGGCGTGCCGATGGCGCGGGTGCTGGGCCCCGAGGTCGGCGCGCTGGCCGGGCGGCTGATCTCCGCCGGCGGCGCGGACCTGCGGTGCGGGGTGTCGGTGTCCTCGTTGACCGCATCCGGCGCGACGCTGTCCGACGGCACATCGGTCGAGGCCGACGTGACCGTCGTCGGCGTCGGCGCGTGCCTCGAGCTGGACTGGCTGGCGTCCACCGGGCTCGACCTGTCCGGCGGGATCGTGTGCGACGAGCACGGCCGCGTCGAGGGGCTGGACGGCGTGTGGGCCGTCGGCGACGCCGCCGCCTGGACCGACCCGCGCTACGGCGACCGGATCCGGCACGAGCACTGGACGTCGGCGACCGACCAGGCGGCCGCCGTCGCCGCGGACATCGCCGGTGCGGACCCGCCGCCGGAGAGCGTGCCCTACTTCTGGTCCGACCAGTTCGGGATGAAGATCCAGCTCATCGGGCGGCCGGATCTGGCCGACGGCCTCCTGGCACTGCACGGCGAGGGGTTCGCCGACGGCGCGGACACCGGTGGCGAGATCAAGGGCACGACGATCGGGTACCTGCGCGGGGACGAGCTCGTCGCCGTCGTCGGCTTCGGTGCGGCGCGACGGGTCGCCCGCTACCGCAAGCCGCTGGCGGAGCGTGCCACCCGCGACGCGGTCCTGGAGTTCCGCGACTCGCTCACCTGAGCTGTTCCGGACACGCCGACGCCCGGCCGGGGTTGCTGCCCGGCCGGGCGTCCGCATGTGCTCCGGGGCCGGGTCCTAGCGGAAGATCGAGCGGACCACGACCAGCCCGATCAGCGCGCCGACCGCGATCAGCGTGTACTTGATCTTCGGGTCGGCGAGCTTCTCGGCGACCTGCTCCTTGCCCCCCTCGATCAGGTTCTTCGGGTGCGCCCGGTCCGCCAGGGCGTCCAGGCTCTCGGCCAGCGCATCCCGGGTCTTCTCGATCTCACGCTGGATGTTCTCGGGGTCGCGGGCCACCATGTCTCCTCGGCTCGGCCGGTGCGCGCTCCGCGCGCCGGGGCTCTCCTGCTGCTCGCGCCCGCCGGCGACGTGCGGGCGGCGTGGCACACACCGTAGCCACCGGGCCCGTGCCCCGCGCGTCCCGGCCCGCGGCGCGCCGTGCCACGGACGGGTCCGCGCGCTCCCCCCGGCCCCGCCCGTCCACAGCCGACGCCCGATTCGCGGAGTTGTCCACAGGCCGCGATCTCGGCGCGGCAGCGCCGCGAGCGGGTGGCAGGCTGATCGTCATGAGCACCCGGTTGCAGGCGGGCGACACCGCCCCCGACTTCACCCTCGACGACGCCGACGGCACGCCCGTCTCGCTGGCCGCCCACAAGGGCCGCAAGGTGATCGTCTACTTCTACCCCGCGGCGAGCACGCCCGGTTGCACCAAGGAGGCATGCGACTTCCGGGACCACCTGGCCGAGCTGAACGAGGCGGGCATCGACGTCCTCGGCATCTCCCCGAACAAGCCGGAGAAGCTCGCGAAGTTCCGCGACGCCGAGGGCCTGACCTTCCCGCTGCTCTCCGACCCGGAGCGGACGGTCCTCACCGAGTGGGGCGCCTTCGGCGAGAAGATGATGTACGGCAAGACGGTCACCGGTGTCATCCGCTCGACGTTCCTGGTCGCCGAGGACGGGACCATCGCCGACGCGAAGTACAACGTGAAGGCCACCGGGCACGTCGCGAAGCTGCGCAGGGACTGGAAGATCTGACATGCGCGCCGGCCGGCCGGCGGGCGGCGCGTGATGCCGCGCCCCCGTCGGTGGACCGACGAGCAGCTCGTCGAGGCGGTGGCGGCGTCGAGCCGGTTGAGCGAGGTCTGCCACCGTCTCGGGATCAAGCCGGGCCGCTACGACTGGCTGCGGGGACACATCCTGCGGCTGGGGATCGACGCGAGCCACCTACCCGGCTCGGTCGAGGGCCGGCGCCGCAACCACTGGACCGACGAGCAGCTCGCCGAAGCGGTCCGGGCGTCGGAGTCGGTTTCCGCGGTCCTGCGCCGGCTCGGCTACACCCCGAGCGGTGGGATGCACCGGATGATCGTCGGGCACATCCGCCGCCTCGGCCTCGACAGCGGGCACTTCCTGGGGCAGGGCTGGTCCCGCGGTCGCCAGGTCCGAACCCGCACCCTGCGGCCCCTCGCCGAGATCCTGGTCAGGGACTCCCCCTACACCAACACCGACCACCTGCGTCGCCGGCTCATCGCCGCCGGACTCAAAGAGGCTCGCTGCGAGGTCTGCGGGATCTCGGAGTGGCATGGCCGACCGGTCCCTCTGCACCTGGATCACGTCAACGGGGACCACACCGACAACCGGCTGGAGAACCTCCGTATCCTGTGTCCGAACTGCCATGCTCAGACCGAGACATGGTGCGTCCGAAAGGCGTAGTCGGCGTAGCCCAATCGGCAGAGGCCCGGTCTTTAGGTGGCCGAAAGTGCGGGTTCGAATCCCGCCGCCGGCACCACAGCGGGTGCCCCGGACAACCCCGGGCCCGCGGCTCAGGCCGCGGGCTCGTCGGGCAGCGGCTTCCGCGCCGCCAGCACCACCCCGCCCAGCCCCAGCACCGCGCACGTCGCCGAGACGACCAGCAGCGACGGGGACACGTGCCCGGTGACCGCGTCGCCCAGCGCGACGATCGCGATCGTGCTCGGCGCGGATCCGATGACCGTCCCGACCAGGTACGCCCGGAAGCGCACCTGGGACAGCCCGGACAGGTAGTTCATCGCCGCGAACGGCACCATCGGGATCAGCCGCAGCGAGGTGACGGCGAGCGTCCCGTGGTGGTCGAGGCGCCGACGTACCCACACCGCGCGCGGGTGCTCGGCGTAGCGGGCGATCAGGCGGCCCCCGGTGAGCCGCACGAGTGCGAAGGCGACCACCGCCGCGAGCGCGGTGGCGACCAAGGTGATCGCGGTCCCGGCGACGGCGCCGAACAGCACCCCGGCCGACACCGTGAACACGGTCCGGGGCAACGGCGGGACGTTGAGCAGGACCTGGAGCAGCACGAACGCCACCGGCCCCCACGCGCCGGTTGACTCCACCACCTCCCGCAGCTCACCGAACTGCGGGACGACGGAGAAGCCGTAGGCCCGTGCCCCCAGCACCACGAGGCTCGCCACGAGCACGAGCCCGAGACACACCAGGAGCAGACGCCACCACCGCACGCGGATCACGGTACTCACGCCGCCGCCGCGACCGTCGTCACGCCCGGTGCCGCGGCCCGGAGCGGGCTCCGGGTGAGAGGCTTCGGCCATGAGTGCCGCGACGAACGGGATCGACCCCTCCGAGCTGGACGCCGACGGTCTGGCGGTACGCCGGGAGGTCCTCGGCGCCGACTACGTGGCCGCGGCGCTGGAGAAGACCGACGACACCACCGCCGAGTTCCAGCAGCTGATCACCCGCTACGCCTGGAACGAGATCTGGACCCGGCCGGGCCTGGAGCGCCGGATGCGCTCGGCGGTCACCCTCACCGCCCTGGTCGCGCACGGGCACTGGGCCGAGCTGGAGATGCACCTGCGCGCCGCCCGCCGCAACGGCCTGACGAACGACGAGATCAAGGAGATCCTGCTGCAGACCGCGATCTACTGCGGGGTGCCGGCCGCGAACTCGGCGTTCAAGATCGCGCAGCGGGTGCTGGCGGAGCCGGCCCCCGAGTAGACCTCCTCAGGCGTCGGCGAGCAGCGCCTGCAGGTGCGGGACCAGGGCCCGCAGGGCCAGGCCGCGGTGTGACGCGGCGTCCTTCTCCGCGGCGGACAGCTCCGCCGACGAGCGGGACTCCCCCTCCGGCGCGAAGATCGGGTCGTAGCCGAACCCGTTCTCCCCGCGCGGCGCGCGCAGCAGGGTCCCCCGCCACGTGCCGTGCACCACGGTGCGGCCGGGGGTCTCGCCGCCGGCGTCCGGGGTGCCGGGTGCGTCCGCACCCGACGGTGTCACCAGGGCGGCCGCACACACGAAGGCGGCGCCGCGCCGGGGGTCCGGGACGTCGGCGGTCTGTCCGAGCAGCAGCTCCAGGTTCGCCTCGTCGTCGCCGTGGCGCCCGGCCCAGCGGGCGGAGAAGATCCCGGGCATCCCGTTGAGCGCGTCGACGGTGATCCCGGAGTCGTCGGCGATCGCCGGCAGGCCGGTCGCGGCGGCCGCGTCCCGGGCCTTGGCGAGCGCGTTCTCGGCGAACGTCGCGCCCGTCTCCGGGGCTTCCGGGAACTCCGGCACGTCGGCCAGCCCGACGATCTCGACACCGGCGAGCCCGGCCGCGTCGACGATGCGGCGCAGCTCGACGAGCTTCTTCGCGTTGCGGGTGGCGAGCAGGACACGACGCGAGGTCATCCGGACCCTTCCGCGTCGGCCTTCTCCGCCTCCAGCTTCGGGTGCGGGGCGGCCAGGGCCTCGATCTGCATCCGGGCGAGCTCGGTGATCCCGGCGAGCGCGGAGTCGAGCATCGCGTCGAGGGTCTTGCGGGCGAAGGTGGCGCCCTCGCCGGTGCCCTGGACCTCGATCAGCGTGCCGGTCTCGGTCGCGACGACGTTGGTGTCGACCTCGGCGCGGGAGTCCTCGGTGTAGGGCAGGTCGAGGCGCACCCGGCCGTCGACGACCCCGACCGACACCGCGGCGACCTGGCAGGAGATCGGCTTCGGGTCGGTCAGCTTGCCGTGCTCACCGAGCCAGGTGACGGCGTCGCACAGGGCCACGTAGGCGCCGGTGACCGCCGCGGTCCGGGTGCCGCCGTCGGCCTGCAGCACGTCGCAGTCGATCGCGATGGTGTTCTCGCCGAGCGCGCGCAGGTCGATGCAGGCGCGCAGCGACCGGCCGATCAGCCGGGAGATCTCGTGGGTGCGGCCGCCGATCCGGCCCTTGACCGACTCCCGGGAGGCCCGGGTGTCGGTGGAGGACGGCAGCATCGCGTACTCGGCGGTGACCCAGCCCAGGCCGGAACCCTTCCGCCAGCGCGGGACCCCCTCGGTGACGCTGGCCGCGCACAGCACCTTCGTGTCACCGAACTCCACCAGCACCGATCCCGCCGGGTGCTTCTGGAAGCCCCGGGTGATCGTCACCGGCCGGAGCTCGTCGTCGGTCCGTCCGTCCGCTCTGCCTTCAGGTCGTGTCACCGGGACATCGTAGGAAGTCACACCGCGAACGCGGCGCCCGGGAAGGCCAGTGCGACGGGGCCGTCGAACGCGTCCCCTGCCTCCGAGGCGAGATCGGCGCCGTCGTACCAGGCGGGGACGTGTGTGACCACGAGCCGCCGGGCGCCCGCGGCGGCGGCGTGCTCGCCCGCCTCCCGGCCGGACAGGTGCACCCCGGCCGGGTTGGTGTCGTCGTGCGGCCAGCTGGCCTCGCAGAGGAACAGGTCGGCGTCGCGGGCGGCCTCGACGAGACCGTCGCAGGCGGCGGTGTCACCGGAGTAGGTCAGCACGGACCCGCCGTGCTCCACGCGCAGCGCGAACGCCGGGCACGGGTGACGGACCGGGTACGCGGTCACCGTCACCGCGTCCGGCCCGGTGCCGACGGTGAAGGGTGCCCCGGCGGCGAGATCAGCGAAGGTGAAGACGTCGGTGAGGTCGGTCGCCGCGACCTCCTGTTCCGACGGCGCGTAGGCGCGGGCGAACCGGGCGTGCGCACCTGCGGGGGCGTGCACGGGCAGCGGTGCCGCGGTGGGGTCGTACGGGGGCCGCGGGTGGTAGCGGCGGTACACGACCAGGGACGCGAAGTCCGAGCAGTGGTCGGGGTGCAGGTGGCTGAAGGCGACGGCGTCGAGCGACCACGGGTCGGTGTGGCGTTGCAGCGCGCCGAGGGTGCCGTTACCGAGGTCGAGGACCAGCCGGGTGGCGCCGGCCTCGATCAGGTAGCCGGACGCCGGGGACTCCGGTCCGGGGCCGCTGCCGGAGCATCCGAGCACGATCAGCCGCATGCGCGACCCTAACGCGGCCGGCCGGTGCGGCGCAGCCAGAAGATCCCGACGAACGGCAGCACCAGCGGGATGAAGCCGTAACCCAGCCCGAACCAGGACCAGACGGTGTTCTGCGGGAAGTCGCCGGGCACCAGCGTGGTGAACGCCCCGACGGCGAGGACCCCGACCAGCTCGAACGTCACCGCGAACCAGGCGAGCCGCCGGAAGCCGGGGCCGGTGCCGGCCAGCCCGGCGGTCGCGAGGATGTAGACGAACGCGGCGACGGCGGACAGCGAGTAGGCCAGCGGGGCCTCGTCGAACCGCTCCGCGATCTGGACGCCGGCACGCGCGCTCGCCGACAGCGCGAAGATCCCGTAGACGGCGATGAGGATCCGCCCGGGGCCGGTCGCGGTGGCACGCACCTCGTGCCGCGGCTCAGGCACCGGGGACCCACAGCCCCTGCAGGCGGAGCACCGCGACGAGGGTGCCGAGGACACCGACGGCGATCACCGCGCCACCCCACCGGCTCGGCTCGGCGGTGGCGAACTGGAGCGCGATCGGCGGCACGCAGATCGCGACGGCGAGGTAGATGAGGAAGGTGGTCTGCTCGGGCAGGCTCACCCCACCGGCGAAGACCTGGTACGCGGCGATCGCGGCCTGCACCACGATCAGCGCCGTGCAGATCCCGACCGCGGCCCGGTGCACCTGCCCGGGCGGGCGGTTCATGGCCGTCGTGACCAGGCCGAACAGCGCGGTGGCCGACAGCGCCACCGTGATCACCAGGACCAGCGTACCGATCACGGCCCGGACGTTACCCCTGCGTCGTGGGACACCGCGGCCCCGGCCCGTCCGACGACCGTCCCGATCTCCGGGCCGAGGAAGCGGCGCCCGAGCCGCCGGAACGGCTCCGGGTCCCCGGTGGCGAGGAAGCGGTGTGGCGCGGGGGGCGCGGTGTCGTCGCGGAGCAGGTCGTGCGCGTGCAGGGTGCGCACCAGCGTGCGGGCGGTCTCGTCGGCCGAGGACACCAGCGTGACGTCCGGGCCGAGCACGATCTCCAGCACGCCGGACAGCAGCGGGTAGTGCGTGCAGCCGAGCACGACGGTGTCCACCCCGGCCCGTTGCAGCGGCTCGAGGTAGCTCTGGGCCACGCCGAGGACCTGGCGGCCGCTGGTCGTGCCCCGTTCGACGAAGTCGACGAACCGTGGGCAGGCGACCGAGGTGATCTCGGTGTCGCGGGCGGCGGCGAACGCGTCGGCGTAGGCCCCGGACGCGATGGTCGCCTTGGTGCCGATGACGCCGATCCGGCCGTTGCGGGTGGCGGAGACGGCGCGGCGCACGGCGGGGCGGACGACCTCGACGACCGGTACCGGGTAGCGCTCGCGGAAGTCGGCCAGGCAGGCCGCGGATGCGGTGTTGCAGGCGATGACCAGAGCCTTGACCCCGGACTCGACGAGCTCGTCGCCGATCTCGAGGGCGAGCCGGCGGACGTCGGCGATGGTGCGCGGCCCGTACGGGCTGTGCGCGGTGTCGCCGAGGTAGACGATCTGCTCGGCGGGCAGCAGGTCGATCACCGAGCGGGCGACGGTGAGCCCGCCGACGCCGGAGTCGAAGATCCCGATCGGGGCGTCGAGGCCGGGTTCGTCCGTCACGCCCTCAGGGTAGGTGTGGCGCGCCGGTCGGCCTTCGCCACCCAGGACGCGGCGACCAGGCCGCCGATCGCGCCGAACAGGTGTGCCTGCCAGGAGACCCTCGGATCCGACGGCAGCACGCCCCACAGCAGCGAGCCGTAGAACAGGAACAGCACCAGGGCGAGGACGATCTGCCGGCCGTTGCGGGCGTAGAAGCCGCGTGCCAGCAGGAACAGGAACCAGCCGAACACGATCCCGGAGGCCCCGATCACCGGGGCCGGCGAGATCAGCCAGACACCGATCCCGCTGATCACCCAGATCGTCGCGGTGGCCGCGAACCACTGGCCGAGCCCACCCGACATCGCGAGGAACCCGAACAGCAGGAACGGGACGGTGTTGGCCACGAGGTGCGCCCAGTCGCCGTGCACCAGCGGTGCGGTGAGGATGCCGGTCAGGCCGGAGGTGTCGCGCGGGTAGATGGCCCCCGCGCCCTCCACCAGACTGCCGGAGGCGTGGTCGATCGCCTCGAACAGGTAGAGCGCGGCGGTGAACACGATCATGATGGCCGCGGCCCGTTTCGGCGCGGGTGGCAGCACTCGCGCGGGAGCCCGGCCGGACGGGGGTGCGGTCATGTCGTCGACGGTACCGGCGCTACGCGCCCCGTGACCGGGAACGCGGGTGCCCGGCTCCCGCCCGCACGAGCCGTCAGGCCCAGAGGTGCCCGTCGATGCCCTGGGCGGCGGTTCCCAGGTCGCCGGAGTAGGCGCCGGTCGACAGGTACTTCCAGCCGCCGTCGGCGATGATCACGACGACGTCGGCGCGCTCACCGGCGTCGAGTGCCTTGTTCGCGACGCCGAGCGCGGCGTGCAGGATCGCCCCGGACGAGATGCCGGCGAAGATCCCCTCCTGCTCGACGAGCTGGCGGGTGCGGCGCAGCGCGTCGTAGGACCCGACGGAGAACCGGCCGGTGAGCACGGACTCGTCGTACAGCTCGGGCACGAAGCCCTCGGAGAGGTTGCGCAGGCCGTAGACCAGCTCGCCGTAGCGGGGTTCGGCGGCCACGATCTGGATGCCGGGCTTCTGCTCGCGCAGGTAGCGCCCGGCTCCGACCAGCGTGCCGGTGGTGCCGAGCCCGGCGACGAAGTGCGTGACCGACGGCAGGTCGCGCAGGATCTCCGGGCCGGTGCCGCGGTAGTGCGCGTCGGTGTTGGCCGTGTTGCCGTACTGGTAGAGCATCACCCAGTCGGTGTGCTCGGCGGCCAGCTGCTTGGCGACGGCGACGGCCTGGTTGGACCCGCCCGCCGCGGGCGAGGAGATGATCTGCGCGCCGTACATCGCGAGCAGCTGGCGGCGCTCCTCGGAGGTGTTCTCCGGCATCACGCAGACCAGCTGGTAGCCCTTGAGCCGGGAGGCCATCGCCAGCGAGATGCCGGTGTTGCCCGAGGTGGGCTCCAGGATCGTGCAGCCGGGGGTGAGCAGCCCCTGCTTCTCCGCGTCCTCGATCATCGCCAGCGCGGGCCGGTCCTTGATCGAGCCGGTGGGGTTGCGGTCCTCCAGCTTCGCCCACAGCCGCACGTCCGCCGACGGCGACAACGACGGGAGCCCGACCAGCGGGGTGTCGCCGACGGCGTGCAGCAGCGAGTCGTAACGCACAGGTTCTCCTCACGAACGGTGCCGGGCGACGACGCCGCCCGGCACCCGGAACGAGATGCTCAGCTCCCGCCGGCGACGGCGGGAAGGATGGTCAGGTTCGAGCTCTCCTTGACCGGGGCCTCGAGCCCGCCGGCGAAGCGGACGTCCTCGTCGTCGACGTAGATGTTGACGAAGCGGTGCAGCTTGCCGTCGGTGAGCAGACGGTCCTTGATGCCGCTGTGCCGCGACTCCAGGTCGTCGATGACGGCGGAGACGGTGTCGCCCTTCGCCTCGACGGTCTTCTCACCGCCGGTGTGCGTGCGAAGGATGGTGGGGATGGAGACGGAGACAGCCATCTCGGTGATCACTCCTGGGGTCGTTGCCGGGGTCGTGCTCTTGACGCGGCAACGCGGCCGGAGCCCGGCGACATTCCCGCGTGACCGTCGCGCGGGTGCGCCGACGGTGGTTCAGGCCCGGTCGGGCACGTCGTCGGGGCCGGTGTGGGAGAACATGTAGGACTCCACCACCTGCAGATCGTCCTCGACGACCTCGCCGTCGGCCAGGCGGTAGGAACGCACCTCCGGCTCGCCGTCGGCGGCGGCCAGCCCGACGATCAGCCAGTGCTGGTCGGGGGTCCACTCCATCTGCGCGACGTCCTTCACCGAGGGGTAGGCCTCGGGCAGTCCGCTGTCGGTCAGGGGCCTGCGCGGCACGCGGGTGTGCGAGTGGACCACGAGCATCCGGCGCTCACCGCGGGCGTCGAGGTCGCGTTCGAGCGCGATGTCCTCGGCCGGAGCGAACGCGAAGTCGCTGGCGAGCTCGTCGGCGTTGGTCATCGGGACGTACCGGTGCGCCGCGTCGCCGCTCTCCGGCCCGACGAGCTGGCCGCAGGCCTCGAGCGGGTAGTCCCGCCGGGCGTGCGCGACGATCTCGTCGACGAGGTCCGCTCGGATGGCCAGCACGCCGATCACGATACGCCGGTGACCGGGTGGCGCCGCACCTCCCTCGACGAGGCTCACACTCCCCGGATGCCGCTAGAGGGCCTTCATCCGGACCCGGGTCAGCGAGTCCTGCACGTAGGTCAGCCAGTGGTAGACGCCCAGGTGCTGGGCCCGCGGGTCGTCGTCGGGCAGCTGCTCGGGCATCTCCTCGCTGACGTCGAGGGCGGTGCCCAGCGCCAGCCGGACGTCGTTCAGCCCCGCCAGCCAGGCGTCGGCCTGCGCGGCGGTGAGCTCCAGACGGCCGCCCGCCTCGGGCAGGGTGTCCAGCACCGTGGCGGCCGCGGTGTCCTTGGCCTCGATCAGCTCCGGCTCGTGCAGCGACCGGAGCCCGGCGGCGAGATCGGAGTCCTCGCTGGTGAAGTCGGGCAGCAGCCGGGCCAGCACGCGGTCGGTGGGCCGGCTGGTCGGGCCGGTGCGGATCCCGGTCAGCTCGGCGAGCTCGTCGGCCGGCGCGAGCTCGGAGCGCCCGGCGAGCATCTGCCGGATCTCGGTGAACAGCCCCCGCAGGACGGCGGCCTCCTCGCCGGAGAAACCCGAGGTGTAGCGGGCCCGTTCACCGCGGCCGCTGCGCTTCCAACCGTTCATGATGTCCCCGACCTCAGCAACGCTGCATGGTGGCCCAGAGGCCTGCCGTGTGCAGCTGCGCCACGTGCCCCTCCACCGTGTCCTTGTCCCCGGAGGAGACCGCGGCCTTGCCCTTGTGGTGCACGTCGAGCATCAGCGCGGTGGCCTTCGGTTCCGGGTAGTGGAAGACCTTCTGCAGCACGTACGTGACGTACGACATGAGGTTGACCGGGTCGTTCCACACGATCGCCTGCCACGGCGAGTCGGGATCGGTGGCCTCGTGCGCGTCGGGGTCGACGGCCGGCGAGACCTGCTCGGTGGGCGACGGGGACGGCGCGGGCATGCGCTCCATGGTGGCACAGCGGGCATAGGCTCCGACCATGACCGGTTCCCCGTCGCCGACCGCCCCGAATCCCGGTCCGGCGCTGCTGACCGACCGCTACGAGCTCACGATGGTGGCTGCCGCGCTCGCCGACGGCACCGCGGACCGGCAGTGCGTGTTCGAGCTGTTCGCCCGCCGCCTCCCGGACGGCCGCCGCTACGGCGTCGTCGCGGGCACCGGCCGGCTGCTGGACGCGCTGACCCGGTTCCGCTTCGGCCCGGACGAGCTGGAGCTCCTGTCCCGGGTGGTGGACGAGGACACCTGCGCCTGGCTGCGCGACTACCGCTTCACCGGTGACATCGACGGCTACCCCGAGGGCGAGCTCTACTTCCCCGGCTCCCCCGTGCTGACCGTGACCGGCACGTTCGCCGACGCGGTGATCCTGGAGACACTCGCGTTGTCGATCTACAACCACGACTGCGCGATCGCGTCGGCGGCGGCCCGGATGGTCACCGCCGCGGCCGGGCGTCCGCTGATCGAGATGGGCTCGCGGCGCACGCACGAGGAGGCGGCCGTGGCCGCGGCGCGCTCGGCCTACCTGGCCGGGTTCGCGACGACGTCCAACCTGGCTGCCGGGCGGCGCTTCGGGATCCCCACGGCCGGCACCGCCGCGCACGCCTGGGTGCTGCTGCACGACGACGAACCGGCGGCGTTCCGCAGCCAGGTCGCCGCGCTCGGCACGGACACCACGCTGCTCGTCGACACCTACGACATCCGCAAGGGCATCGCGAACGCCGTCGAGGCAGCCGGGACCGGCCTGGGCGCGGTCCGAATCGACTCCGGTGACCTCGGTGAGCTGACCCGCCAGGCCCGCGAGCAGCTCGACTCCCTGGGCGCGACGACCACCCGGATCGTGCTGTCCGGGGACCTCGACGAGTACGCGATCGCGTCGCTGCGGGCCGAACCGGTCGACAGCTACGGCGTCGGGACGTCGCTGGTCACCGGCTCCGGAGCACCGACGGCGGGGATGGTCTACAAGCTCGTCGAGGTGGACGGGCGCCCGGTGAGCAAGCGGTCCAGCGCCAAGGAGTCGCGCGGCGGGCGGAAGTCCGCGCTGCGCCGGCACAAGCCGACCGGGACGGCCGTGGAGGAGGTCGTCTTCGGCCACGGGTCCGAACCGGCGCTCGGCCCGGACGACCGGGTGCTGCCGGTACCGCTGGTCCGCGGCGGGGAGTTGACCGCCGAGGCGACCGGGGCGACCCTCGACGACGCGCGCGAGCGGCTCCGGACGGCGCTGGTCGCCGTACCGTGGGAGGGCCTGAAGCTGTCCCGCGGCGAGCCCGCGATCCCGACGACCTTCCCGCAGGGGTGATCATGACCCGTGAGACCCGCGCGCTGATCGTCGTCGACGTGCAGAACGACTTCTGCGAGGGCGGCGCCCTCGGGGTGACCGGTGGCGCGGCCGTGGCCGCGCGCATCGGGGCGCTCGCGCGCAGCGGGGACTACGACCACGTCGTCGCCACCCGGGACGTGCACGTCGACCCGGGGCCGCACTTCTCCGACACCCCGGACTTCGTCGACTCGTGGCCGCCGCACTGCCGCGCGGGTACCTCCGGGGCGTCGTTCCACCCGGCCCTGGACGTGGCGCCGATCGAGTGCGTCTTCGACAAGGGCGCCTACAGCAGCGCCTATTCGGGGTTCGAGGGTGCCAGCGAGAACGAGTCGGGTGTGCCCCTGGCCGACTGGCTGGACGAGCGCGGGGTGACCGAGGTGCACGTCGCCGGGCTCGCGACCGACCACTGCGTCCGGGCGACCGCGCTGGACGCGGCCCGGCTCGGCCTGCGCACGACGGTGCTGCTCGGCCACTGTGCGGGCGTGGCCCCGGAGACGACGGAGCGGGCGCTCGCGCGGCTGCGCGAGGCCGGCGTCACCGTCGCCGGGTAGCAGCCGCGCCGCGCCGCGTCCGTCGCGCCGGCCACGGCCCGGCGCGTCGTGGAGCCGGTCCGGCCCCACGACGCGGGGAGTGCTCAGCCCTGGAAGCCCGAGCTCAGCCCTGGAGAGCTCAGCCCTTGAAGCGGAACGGGGCGAGTGCCTCGGCGAGGCGGACCGGGTCGCCGTTCTCGCCCGGGGCGTGGTGGAAGCCCTCGGCCTCGGCGAAGCCGATCAGGCGGCGCTCGTCGAACAGGCCGCAGACGTAGCGGACCGTGTCCTCACCGATCTCCTCGACGCCCACCCGGAGCTGGTAGATGCCGGGGTAGTGCACCTGGTCGAGGTACTGCACCGACAGCGACGACGGGGACAGCCCGTCCAGCGGGCCGCCCGCCGGGTAGCCCAGGACGTCGGAGTGCAGCTCGGCCAGGCCGTCCAGGTACCAGGAGGCCAGCGCCACGTTGTTGACGTGCCGGTTCGTGTCCAGGTCGGTGAAGCGGGTCCGGACGTCCCAGCGGAACGGGTAGTTCTCGCGGACCGCGCGGGCGTCGCCACGCTCCGGCCGGACCGGGGCGGGGGCCTCGATGCGCAGCGTGCCCAGCGCGTCGCGGACCTCGTCGGTCAGCGGGGCCGGCCGCTCGCCGTCGGTGTGCACCGAGGTCGACTCGCCCGCGGCGACGCACTCGTCGCCGGCGAAGACGGCGTACCGGTAGGAGAACGACGTCGTGCCGATGCGGCTCACACCGACACCGATCCGGTAGGAGCCCGCGACCCGCAGCGGGGCGAGCACGTCCACCCGGATCGCGGCGAGGAGCAGCCGGACCCGGGACTGCAGGCGTGCGACCAGGTCGGCACCGAAGGTGTCACGCTCGACGGCGACCCGGGCGTCCTCGAACCAGCGCACCAGTGCGTCGCGGCCGATCCGGCGGCTCGGGTCGAGGTCGGCGTAGCGCGCCTCGTGCTCGATCAGCACCGGGAACTCGCCCGGCTGCGGGACCGTGGCGTTCTCGGTCGGGATAGTGGCAGTCACCCCTCCATCGTGACGTTGTGTCTCCGCTCACCGGGCACCGGCCGCCTCTTATCACATGGCGTGAGCACTGCGGTTACGCAGTGTGCGCACGGGAGCGCGGTCCCCCGTCCGCCCGTGGCTGTCGGGGGCGCTCGGTAACCTCGGTCCGTGCCCGCTCCCCTGCAGACCCGTGACCTGCCCGGTGTGCACGAGCTGCTGGACGTGGCCGTGTCCTCGGTCGGCGGGTCGCGCCGCGAGGGGCAGGACCGGATGGCCGACGCGGTACGCCGGTCGCTGTCGTCCGGGGAGCACCTGGCCGTACAGGCCGGCACCGGTACCGGCAAGTCGCTGGCCTACCTGGTGCCCGCCATCCGGCACGCGATCGCCCGGGACAGCACCGTCGTGGTGTCGACGGCGACGATCGCGCTGCAGCGTCAGCTCGTCGACCGCGACCTGCCCCGGGTCGCGAAGAGCCTGAAGAAGATCCTCGGCCGGGAGCCGACGTTCGCGATCCTCAAGGGGCGCCGCAACTACCTGTGCCTGAACAAGCTGCACGGCGACATGGACGATGCCGCCGACGATCCCAATGAGCAGCTGTTCGACGCGTTCGCGATCTCCGCGCTGGGCCGCAACGTGAAGCGGCTGCACGAGTGGGCCTCCGACACCGGGACCGGGGACCGCGACGAGCTCGTCCCCGGCGTCCCGGACGCCGCGTGGCGGCAGGTGTCGGTGACCGCCCGGGAGTGCCTGGGCGCGAGCCGGTGCCCGGTCGGCGAGGACTGCTTCGCGGAGAAGGCCCGCGCCGAGGCGGGCCGGGCGGACATCGTCGTCACCAACCACGCACTGCTCGCGATCGACGCGATGGGCGAGGCGCAGGTGCTGCCCGAGCACGACGCCGTGATCGTCGACGAGGCGCACGAACTGGTCGACCGGGTCACCGGCGCCGCGACCGCGGAGCTGACGGCGGGCGTCGTCGCGACGGCCGCCCGGCGCTGCGGGAAGCTCGTCGACCAGGAGCTGGCCGACCGGCTCGCCGAGGCCGGCGAGGGCCTCGGCGCGGTGCTGGACGACCTGCCCCCGGCCCGCTGGGAGTCGCTGCCCACGGCCGCCTCGGGCGCGCTGAACGCGATCCTGTCCGCCGCCGCGGGGTGCCGGCAGTCGATGGGCGCCAACCGGCGCTCCGACGAGGGCGACCCGGACGGTGCGGCCGCCCGCAAGCTCGCCCTCGCCGTGCTGGACGAGGTCTCCGAGACCTGCATCCGGCTGGTCGACACGTTCGCCGAGACCGATCCCGCGAAACGGCGCGACGTCGTCTGGCTCGGCGAGCAGGGGCCCGACGGCTCCCGCTACAAGGTGCTGCGGGTCGCGCCGCTGTCGGTCGGCGGGCTGCTGCGCGAGCGCCTGTTCAACACCCGTACCACCGTGCTGACCTCGGCGACCCTGGCGCTGGGTGGCTCGTTCGACGCGCTGGCCCGCCAGTGGGGACTGCCGGCGTCGCAGCCGAAGGAGTCCGGCGACACCCCGCCCGCCACCCCCGAGGGGCACGGCCCGGTCCAGGACCCCGAGGCGCCGCGCTGGCAGGGACTCGACGTCGGTTCGCCGTTCGCCCACGGCAGGTCCGGGATCCTCTACCTCGCCCGGCGGCTCCCCTCCCCCGGCCGCGACGGCCTCGCCCCGCAGACGCTCGACGAGATCGAGGCGCTGGTCCGCGCCGCGGGCGGCCGCACCCTGGGGTTGTTCTCCTCCACCCGGGCCGCGAAGCAGGCCACCGAGGCACTGCGTCCCAAGCTCGACACACCGCTGCTCTGCCAGGGCGACGACTCGACGATGCTGCTGGTCAAGCGGTTCGCCGAGGATCCCGAGACCTCACTGTTCGGGACGCTGTCGCTGTGGCAGGGCGTCGACGTCCCCGGCCCGTCGCTGTCGCTGGTGATCATCGACCGGATCCCGTTCCCGCGGCCCGACGACCCGCTCGTCGCGGCCCGGCAGAAGGCCACCGACGCCCGCGGCGGCAACGGGTTCCTGTCGGTCTCGGCGACGCACGCCGCGCTGCTGCTCGCCCAGGGTGCCGGGCGGTTGTTGCGCTCCACCGACGACCGGGGCGTCGTCGCGATCCTCGACCCGCGGATCGCGACCGCGCGCTACGGCGGGTTCCTGCGCGCGTCGCTGCCGCCGTTCTGGGAGACGACCGACGGGGAGAAGGTGCACGGCGCCCTGCGCCGCCTGCGCGACGCATGACCTCCGGCGCCCGGGCGGGTCAGCCCGTACCGGGCGACGGGGTCCTGACGACGTCGTAGACGAGCAGGCCGTCCTCGCGCAGCCGGACACCGTCGGTCGGTGGGTGGGGGACGAGCCGCCCGTCGTGCATGAGGTGCTCGACCGGCACTTCCCGGACGCACGCGGCGAAGTCCGCGATCAGCCGGCGGTGGCAGCGCCACCACACGGCCTCCGAGCACAGCACCGCGGTGCGCTCGGCCCGTGCACCGGCGAGCAGCTCGTCGACCGCCGTTCGGAAGCCGGACGTGCGCATGTGGGCGGCGTAGCCGCCGAACGACCGGTTCCGCAGCGCGGTGTCCGGCGAGTCCGGCGGGTCCCGGCGCCACCCACCGAGGCGCTGCTCCCACCGGTAGCCCACACCGTGCTCGGGCAGCCACCGGGTCATCGCGTCGCGGACCATGTCCGGGTTGTGCCGGCTGCCCGGCGCGGTACGCACGTCCACCACCCGGTGCACGTCCGCGCTCCGCAGCAGCTCGGCCAGCGGGCCGGCGGCGAGGGTGCCGTGCCCGAGCGTCACCAGAGGGATCACCCCACCCGGCTACCCGATCCGGGCCTCGCGGACTCCCCGCCGGTTCGCAGTCTCCCCGCCGGTTCACCGTCTCCCCGCCGGTTCACCGTCCCCGGCCGGGGATGTCCTCTCCGGGGAGGCCCGGCCTGCGCCGGCCCAGCCGCAGCGCCTCCTCCCGGGTCGGGGGCGGCAGCGGCGTGCGCGGCGCCCCTCCGGCGGGGACCCGGGGCGCGGCCGGGGCCGGGTGCCCCGGGCCGCCGACCGGCACCCGCCCGCGCAGCGCGTCGCGGTGCCGCCCGGGCGGCGGCGGGACGGAGGGGTCGCCCGGGACCGTCCGTTGCAGCCCTGCCCCCGTCAGCGCCCGGACCGACAACTGCGCGTAGCCCGCGACATCGGGCTTCTCGCGGCCCAGCACCGAACCGAGGTAGCCCAGCAGGAAGCCTGCCGGCACCGAGACCAGTCCCGGGTTGCTCAGCGGGAACCACGCGAAGTCCAGGCCGGGCAGCATCGACGACGGCGTACCCGACACCGCGGGCGAGAAGATGATCAGCGTGAGGGTGACCGTGAGCCCCCCGTAGATGCTCCACACCGCGCCGGTGGTGGTGAACCGCTTCCAGAACAGCGAGTACAGCAGGGTCGGCAGGTTCGCCGACGCGGCCATGGCGAAGGTCAGGGCGGCCAGGAACGCGATGTTCTGGCCGTTGGCCAGGATCCCGCCCCCGATACCGACCAGCCCGATGACCACGGTGGTGCGGCGCGCGACCCGGACCTCCTCCTCCGCGGTGGCCCGGCCGTTGCGCCACAGCCGGGCGTAGACGTCGTGCGCGAACGCGGCGGCCGCGGTGATCATGAGTCCGGCGACGACGGCGAGGATCGTCGCGAACGCCACGGCCGAGACCAGCGCGAGCAGCACCGGCCCGCCGATCGCCTGTGCCAGCAACGGCGCCGCCGAGTTCACCCCGCCGGGTGCGGCCAGGATGGCCGCCGGGCCCACCAGGGCGGTGGCGCCGTAGCCGAGGACGAGCACCAGCAGGAAGAACGCACCGATCAGCCAGATCGCCCAGACCACCGACTTCCGGGCCTGGCGCGCGTCGGGCACGGTGTAGAAGCGCATCAGGATGTGCGGGAGCCCCGCCACCCCCAGGATGCCCCCCAGCCCCAGTGACACCAGGTCGAGGTTGGCGGTGAGGCTGCCGCCGTAGAGCAGGCCGGGCGCCAGCACCGCCTCGCCACCGGGATGGTTGTCGACCGCCGCCGAGAGCAGCGTGGACAGGCTCAGCCCGGAGGTCCCGAGCACGAACGCCGCCATCACGAGCCCGGTCACGAGCAGCAGGCACGCCTTCACGATCTGGATCCAGGTCGTGCCGGACATGCCGCCCACCAGCACGTAGCCGATCACGACCGCGCCGACGGCGGCGATCACGGCGGACTGGCCCGCCGCGTCGGTGATGTTCAGCAGCAGCGCGATCAGGCCACCGGCGCCGGCGAGCTGCCCGAGCAGGTAGAGCGTGGAGATCACCACCGCCGAGGTCGCCGCCGCGGCGCGGACCGGCCGCTGCCGCAGCCGGTGCCCCAGGACGTCGGCCATCGTGTAGCGCCCGGTGTTGCGCAGCAGCTCGGCGACGAAGAACAACGCCACCAGCCAGGCCACGAACGCGATGACGGCGTAGATGTACCCGTCCGGGCCGGCGACCGCCACCGCGCCGACGATGCCCAGGAAGGTGGCAGCGGACAGGAAGTCGCCGGACAGCGCGAGTCCGTTCTCCGGCCCGGTGAACCCGCTGCCCGCGGTGTAGTAGTCCGAGGTCGCCGTCCCGGTTCGCCGCCGGACCCGCATCACGATGACGAAGGCGAGCAGGATGAACGCGACGAACACCGCCATGTTGAGCAGCGGGTCACCCGCCGCGGGGGCCGCGATAGCGGGCACCGTGGCGCTCACGCCCGGCCCCCCTCGAGCCGCCCGCGGATCTGGTCGGCGAGTGGATCGAGCCTGCGGTTCGCGTACCGGACGTACGCCGCGGTGAGCACGAAGGTCGAGACGAACTGCCCCACCGCCAGCACCAGTACCAGCGTCATCTCACCGATCACCTTGGCGCCCAGCAGCTCCGGGGCCCAGGCGTTGAGGGCGATGAAGAGGAAGAACCAGCCGAGGAACCCGACCGTCGCCGGCACGATGAACCGCAGCAGCCGGGCCTTGAGCTCGACGAACTCCGGGCTGTCCGCAGCGGTGACCCAGACGTCCCGCCCGGCGTCCGACCGCCCCGGTGGAGCCGCGCCGAACATCGGATGAGGGGGCCGTTCGTGCTGCCAGTTCATACTCTCCGTAACGCGGCGGGTCTGTTCCGGTTACGGACATCACAGAAGAGACAGCTCCGGAGATCGCCACATCCCGGCACCGTGGCAAGATAGGTTGTGCACAACCTAATTCGACGATCACGAGGAGCGGACATGACGGACCCGATCTACAGCACCGAGGCGGTCTCCTCCGGCGGCGGCCGCGACGGCCACGTCCGGACCGACGACGGCACCGTCGACCAGGACCTGAAGATGCCGCCCGCCCTGGGCGGCCCGGGCGGTGCCACCAACCCGGAGCAGCTGTTCGCGGCGGCGTACGCGAGCTGCTTCCACGGCGCGCTGCGCATGGTCGCCCGCAAGAAGAAGACGACGGTGCCCGACGAGGCCACGGTCACCGCGCAGGTCGCCTTGACGCCGGACGACACCAGCTTCACGGTCTCGGCGGTGCTCACCGCCCACCTGCCGGGCCTGGACCGGGCCGAGGCCCAGCAGCTCGTCGAGGCCGCGCACCAGGTGTGCCCCTACTCGAAGGCGACCCGCGGGAACGTCGAGGTCCGCCTGGAGACCACGGTCTGACCCGTGCCGCAGGCGGCCGGCTCCCGTGCGACCGGTGCCGGCCGCCTCAGCGGGAGGGTGCACGGCACCCTGCGTCGCCCGCGCGGCTCCCGAGGGTGAGGATGATGTGGGGGAACCCGCCCGAACGCCGTCAGGACAGTGGGATGACCCCGGCGGGAGTGCTGAGGAACGTGCCGAGGCACCGGGTCCCGCTCACCCCGCAGGCGTCGAGCAGGGCCCGGCCCCAGGCCCGGTCGGCCGGCTGCGGCCGGTCCGGTCCCCGGCGTTCCCAGGTCAGCACCACCGACCCCGGTCCCTGCTCGGTGGCCAGGTCGCCGTGCAGGGAACCGAGCACCTCCGCCAGCCGATCGACGATCCCCGGATCGGGCGCTGCCGGCATCTCGGCGATCGGCATGAGCACCGGAGCCTGTACACCGTCGCCGTCCAGGAACATGATCCACAGCTGTCGGTCGGTGACAGCCGTGCCGACCAGCATGGACACGCGCTCGTGCACGTCGGCGTCGGTGTGCAGGGCGGGCAGCTCGCTGCTGTGGGGTGTGGTCATCGGGTCAGGATGGTCGCGCGCCCGCTCGACGGGGCCGTGTTGGAGACACCGGCCGCGCGCCTGTTCGCGATCGTGAACCGCATCCCCGGCCGGGGTCGCAGCACGGGCTCCGCGACGCCCGCCGGCCGGCTACTCCCGCTCGGCGGCGATGCAGGTGACCGTTCCGGGCTCGACCTCGGTGAACCCGGCGTCCCGGACGGCTACGAGGTCGGAGTCCCCGGCCGCGAGCTCCGCGCAGAGCCGGTCCCAGGCGTCCGGGGCCGGGGTCCGGACCGCGCACCGCGGCACGTCCTGCGGTTCCGCGACCGGCCAGCCGCGGGCCGCACCGAGGAGCATCGACGCGTGCCCGACCTGGGCCGCAGCCTTCCCGACGCTCATCTCCACGCGCGGGTTCAGCCACACCCGCGCGGCCCCGGCGACCACGGCGCCGGGCGAGTCCGAGGCCAGCTCGGTGCCACCGATCTGCAGCCGGGCCACCGTCCTCGGGGCCTCGTCGACCGGGCCGGGCAGCAACGCGCGGGCCTCGGCCCCCGCGACCGCGATCGTCACACCGGGCAGCTCCTGCACGGCCTGCCAGTGCGCGCCCCGGGCCCGGCGGGCGATCTTGCGGATCCGGCCGTCGATCCAGGCCGCCACCGCCTCGTGCCACTCACCACCGGACTGCGCGCGGGGATCCAGGCAGAGGGCCACCGCCGCGGTCGCGGCGGCCTCCAGCAGCGGCGTCCGGCCCGGCAGCGGGTCACGCTCGATCCGCAACACGACCGGCATGGCCCGGACGACCCGGCCGGAACCGCCGGCCCCGGCGACTCGCTCGGCACCGTCGGCCCGGTCGGCACCGTCCGGCTCGGGCGGGACGTCCCGCCGGTGGGCCCCGGTCCCGTAGCGCTCGGCGAGCAGGCGCAGGACCGGGTCCCCCGCCACCTCGCTCACGCGATCGGGACCCGGCGCAGCACACCTTCGGCGGCGTCCGCGGCCTCCACCTCGTTGCGGGTGATGCCCAGGACGAACAGCACGACGTCCAGGTAGGGCACCGACACCGAGGTGTCCGCGACGTCGCGCAGCGCCTGCTTGGCGTTGAAAGCGACCCCGAGCCCGGCGGTCGAGAGCATGTCGATGTCGTTCGCGCCGTCGCCGACCGCGACCGACTGCTCGATCGGGATCTCGTACGCCTCGGCGAACCGGCGCAGCGCGGTGGCCTTTCCCGCCCGGTCGACGATCTCGCCGCTGACCCGTCCGGTGAGCATCCCGTCGACGATCTCGAGCTCGTTGGCCGCGACGAAGTCGAGCTTCAGCTCGTCCGCGAGCCCGGCGATGACCTGCGTGAAGCCGCCCGACACGACCCCGCAGCGGAAGCCGAGCCGCTTGAGGGTGCGGATCGTGGTCCGCGCGCCCGGTGTCAGCTCGATCTCGGCCGCGACCTCGTCGACGACCGACACGGGCAGCCCCTTCAGGACCGCGACCCGGCGGGTGAGGGACTCGGCGAAGTCGAGGTGCCCGGCCATCGCCTCCTCGGTGACCCGCCGGACCTCGGCCTCGACCCCCGCGCCGGCGCGCGCCGCGAGCATCTCGATGACCTCGCCCTGGATCAGGGTGGAGTCGACGTCGAAGACGATCATCCGCTTGTTGCGGCGGGCCAGCCCGGCCCGGGCCACCGCGACGTCCACCCCGGCCTGCCGGGCCACCTCGACCAGCCGCTTGCGCAGCGTGCCGGGCGGGTAGGCGGCGGGGTCGCCGTCCGGGACCGGGGAGACGAGCAGCTCCAGGCCGGTGACCGGGTAGTCGGCGACCCGGCGGATGGCGTCGATGTTCGCGCCGACCGCGGCGAGCTCGGCCGCGATCGCCCCGAACGCGCGGGCCGTGATCGGCCGGCCCAGCACCGTGACGACGTGCGTCGCCTCCGGGCGGGGCTCGACGTCACCGTCGCGCTGGATCTCGATGTGCACGAACATGCCGATGGAGTCCATCGCCTCACCGACGGACTCCTGCAGTTCCTCCGGGTCCCCCACCGGCACCACGAGGGCGCCGAGGGTCAGCCGCCCGTTCACGACCACCTGTTCGAGGTCGAGGAGCTCGACCCCGGCGGCGGTGAGGGCGGCGAAGAGGACGGAGCTGACACCCGGCCGGTCCGGACCGCTCACCGTGACGAGCACGGTGGGACGGGCCGGACCGGTGGTGGGGGCTACCGACACCTCAGTTGTGCTTGGGGTCGTCGTCCGGCATGGACTCCTTGCCGACCTCGTGCGCCAGGACCTCGGTCGGATGCGCTCGCCCGCCGACGTGCGCCTCGGCACGCACCTTCTCGACCAGGTGCGGGTAGTGCAGGTCGAACGCCGGGCGCTCGGACCGGATCCGGGGCAGCTCGGTGAAGTTGTGCCGCGGCGGCGGGGACGAGGTCGCCCACTCCAGCGAGTTGCCGAAGCCCCACGGGTCGTCGACGGTGCAGACCCGGCCGAAGCGGTAGCTCTTGAACACGTTGTAGAAGAACGGCAGCGTCGAGGCGCCGAGAATGAACGCGCCGATCGAGGAGATCGCGTTCAGCGTGGTGAACCCGTCGGACGGCAGGTAGTCGGCGTAGCGACGCGGGTAGCCCTCGTTGCCCAGCCAGTGCTGCACCAGGAACGTCATGTGGAACCCGACGAAGGTCAGCCAGAAGTGGATCTTGCCGAGGGTCTCGTCCAGGAACCGGCCGGTCATCTTCGGGAACCAGAAGTAGATCCCGCCGAAGGTCGCGAACACGATCGTGCCGTAGAGCACGTAGTGGAAGTGCGCGACGACGAAGTAGGTGTCCGACACGTGGAAGTCCACCGGCGGCATCGCGAGCAGGACGCCGGTCAGCCCGCCGAACAGGAACGTCGTCAGGAAGCCGAGCGAGAACAGCATCGGCGTCTCGAAGGTGAGCTTGCCGCGCCAGAGGGTGCCGATCCAGTTCACGAACTTGATCCCGGTCGGGATGGCGATCAGGAACGTCGTGAAGGAGAAGAAGGCCAGCAGTACCGCGCCGGTGGCGTACATGTGGTGCGCCCACACCGCGATGGACAGCGCCGCGATCGCGATGGTCGCGAAGATCAGGCCCTTGTAGCCGAAGATCGGCTTACGGGCGAACACCGGGAAGATCTCCGAGACGATGCCGAAGAACGGCAGCGCGACGATGTAGACCTCGGGGTGGCCGAAGAACCAGAACAGGTGCTGCCAGAGGATCACGCCACCGTGCGCCGGGTCGAACAGGTTCGCGCCGAGGTGCCGGTCCGCGGCCAGGCCCAGCAGCGCCGCGGTCAGGATCGGGAACGCGATCAGGATGAGGATCGCGGTGATGAAGATGTTCCAGGTGAAGATCGGCATCCGGAACATCGTCATTCCGGGCGCCCGCATGCAGGCGATCGTGGTGATGAAGTTGACGCCACCCAGGATCGTGCCCAGACCGGAGACGACCAGCCCCATGATCCACAGGTCACCGCCGACGCCGGGCGAGCGGACCGCGTCCGACAGCGGGGTGTAGGCGAACCAGCCGAAGTCGGCGGCACCACCAGGGGTCAGGAACCCGGAGAGCACGATCAGCCCGCCGAACAGGAACAGCCAGTAGGAGAACGCGTTCAGCCGCGGGAACGCCACGTCGGGCGCACCGATCTGCAGCGGCACGATGTAGTTCGCGAAGCCGAACACGATCGGCGTCGCGAACAGCAGCAGCATGATCGTGCCGTGCATGGTGAACAGCTGGTTGTACTGCTCGGTCGAGAGGAACTGCAGCTCCGGTCGCGCGAGCTCGGCGCGGATCAGCAGCGCCATCACGCCGCCGACCGCGAAGAAGCTGAACGACGTGACCAGGTAGAGGATCGCGATGTCCTTGGGATCCGTGGTCCTCAGCATCTTGAGGAACGTGGATCCCTTACCGTCCCGGCGCGCCGGATACGGGCGTGTCGAGATCGGCTTGGGCTCGACGGCTGTCACCTGGGCCTCCATGCACTTGCCTGACCTGAGCACGTCCTCGCGGACGGGAGGACTCTACTTCCCGACCGGCGAGCGACGCCCGTCCGGTCCGGAAGATCCACGAGGGATCCCGGACCGCCGGCACGGCGCCTGCCGATTGTGCTCTACGGAGGGTAGAACGAGCCCTCCCCGGACACGCAGCCAGGTCCGCCTTCCACCGGCCCATTGGTGTCAGGGATCACGTCCACGGCCGTCCGGGGTACCCCGGACGGCCGAGCAGAACCGGTTGCCTACCGTGGCGGGGTGGTCGTACCGACGCCGAACCCCGGTCGACCCGGCTCCCGACGCCGGGAACCCGGCTGGGACGTGCTGCGCAGCGGGTTCGTGCTGCTCGTGGTGCTCTACCACGCGACCCACCTCGGGCCGGTCCTGCACCCGGAGCTCATCCCCCGCCGCTTCTCCTTCGACCACCAGGTCGGCGCGAGCCTGCTGCTGGTCGTCTCGGCGTACTTCGCCTGCGCCACGCTGGGCCGGCACTCCCCCGGCCGCTACTGGTGGGGGCGGGTGGCACGGCTGCTACCGGCGTTCGTCGTCGCGGTGCCGGTGGCCTGGCTCGCGCTGCGCTTCCTGTCCCCCGAGGAGTGGGGGGCGCCACCCCCGAGCGAGCTGGTCGCCAACTGGCTGATGCTCGGGAACTGGGACCCCGCCCGCTTCCCCTGGCTCGACCCGGCCTTCTGGACGCTCCCGCTGCAGCTGATGGCGTTCACCGCCGCGGCCGTGCTCAGCGCGACCCGCTGGGGCGCCGGCCGGCGGCTGCGCGCGCTGCTCTGGGCGATGGTGCTGGTCCCGCTGGTGCTGTGGCCGCTGCGGGCGGCGCCGGTCGGCATGGCGGAGCCACCCACCTGGTACCGGATGCTCGCCGACGGGTTCGGGTTCCACCGGCTGCACCTGTTCGTCGCCGGGATCGCCATCTGGCTGTGGTCGACCCGGCGGATGGGCAACGGGCACGCGGTGGCCCTGCTGGTGCTGTGCGGCGCGGCGCAGTTCCTGCACGCTTTCGCGCCCGGCCCGGACGGGCGGGTACACCTCGACGCCGCGCACCTCGACCTCGTGGCCGCGGGCCTGGTGTGCGCCGGGATCGCCGTCGTCGCCCTGGTCTCCCGGCTGCCGCGCCCGGGCGCGTGGACGCCGGCCCCGGTCGCGTCGGCCGTCCGGTGGCTGGCCGGCATCTCCTACGGCGTCTACCTGATGCACCAGACCGTCGGCTACGTCCTGATGCGCAGGCTGCAGGACGTCGGCGCCGGGCCGCTGCTGCAGTCAGCGGCGATGATGGGGACGGCCGTGCTGCTCGGCTGGCTGCTGACCCGGCTGGTCGAGCGTCCCGCGCACGGGCTGCTGATGCGGACCTGGGACCGGTTGGCGCTCTCGCGCCCGTGACGCGCGCCGTCGGCGCTCACGAACCTCGCAGCGGCTCGAAGACGTCGGTCCACACCTCGGGCGCCGAGGCCGGGTTGGGCTGCGCCTCGACGATGTAGAACTCGGTGCCCAGGCCCATCGCGAACACCGGCTCCGGCATCGTCAGCATGAAGTGCTCCGGGCCCATCTGGCTGGCGTGCGCCCGCATCGACGCGCGCTTGACCTCGGCGTACTCGACGGCCTCGACCCGGTGGGTGATCTCCGACTCGGGCTTGCCGAACGAGCCGTCGTCGGGGATCTCCGGGGGCTGCCAGTCGGCGCCGCGGTCCTTCTGCAGGCCGCGCATCCCGCGCATCATCCAGTCCCGGTTCGTGGTGTTCTGCGCGACGACCGGGACCCCGGCCAGCTCGCCTGCCCGGCCGCCGACCCGGTGCACCTGGATGTGGTCGGGGTGGCCGTAGCCGCCGTTGTCGTCGTAGGTGGTGAGGACGTCCGTCTCCTCCTCCTCGAGGATCACCGCCAGGCGGCGGGCGGCGGGCTCCACCGGGGCCTGCCAGAAGCAGTACGGCGCGTCGTTGGTCGGTTCGCCCATCATCCCGGAGTCGACGTAGCCGAGGAACTCCACGCGCGCGACGCCGAGCTCCTTCGCCGAGGCGAAGCACTCCGCGGAACGTCGCAGCGAGAGCTGCTCGCCGTCGGCGAGGACGCCGGGCACCGGCTCGCCGAGCTCACCGCGGGTGGCGAAGACGAGCACCACCCGGTGCCCGAGCGCGGCGGCCTTCGCGAGCGTGCCGGCGGTGCCGATCGACTCGTCGTCGGGATGGGCGTGGAAGCTGACAAGGGTCCCCACGACGGCGGAGCCTACGCAGCGCCCGGCACCCGCCCGGCGACGGGCCAGGTCGATCTACAGACCGTTGACGACACGTCGGACGTGTGTAGCATCACAGGTCCCCGAACCGGCACAGGAGCCACCCACCATGGCCGATGTCGTCAGTGCTGACGAGCCCGTCCGTTCCACCACCGCCACGCCCATTCCCGCTCCGAGCGGGAGCTCGGACGCGTTCAACGCGGCCGCCCATCTCACCGCGGCCCGGGTCGCGGCGGGCGACGGCGGCCGCACGGCCGTCCGGTTCCCCGGAGGCTCCCTCACCTATACGGAGCTGACCGACCGGATCCGCGCGGTCGCGGGGGCGTTGCGCGCGGCCGGGGTGCGTCCCGAGCAGCGCGTCCTCATGGTCATGCCGGACGACATCGACCTCTACACCGCGATCCTCGCCACGATGTGGGCCGGCGCGGTCGCCGTGCCGAGCTCCACGATGCTGACCGGCCGGGAGCTGGCCGTCCTGATCCGGGACTCCCGGGCCACGACGGTGCTCGGTGGCGAGGCGTTCGCCGCGCAGCTCGCCGAGGCCACCGCCGGGGCGCCCGACCTGGAACGCGTCGTCCTCACCGGCGACACGGCGCCGACGGTCCCGCCGGGGGTCGAGTCGCTCACCTGGGATGCCCTGCTCGCCGCGGGCCCGCCGATGCCCGAGCCCGCACCCACCTGGACCGAGTCGCAGGCACTCTGGCTCTACACCTCGGGCACCACCGGCAAGCCCAAGGGCGCGATGCACCGGCACAGCGACATCCGCTACGTGTGCGAGACCTACGCGGACCAGGTGCTCGGCATCCGGCCCGACGACGTGTGCCTCTCGGTCGCCAAGCTCTTCTTCGCCTACGGCATCGGCAACTCGATGTTCTTCCCGCTCTCGGCCGGCGCGTGCGCGGTGCTGGAGCCCTCCCGGCCGAACCCGGACCTGTACTCCCGGCTCGCCCACGAGCACGGCGCGACGCTGTTCTTCGCCGTCCCCAGCTTCTGGGGGCCGATGCTCGCCGCCGAGCTTCCCCCCGAACGCTTCGCCACCGTGCGCCGCGGCGCCTCGGCCGGCGAGGCCCTGCCCGCGCGGATGTTCCACGGCGTCCGCGACCGCTACGGGTTCGAGGTGCTCGACGGCATCGGCTCCACCGAGGCGCTGCACATCTTCGTCTCCAACCGGCCCGGCGAGGTCGTGCCCGGCAGCTCCGGGTTCCCGGTGCCCGGCTACGAGGTGGAGCTGCGCCGCCCGGACGGCACGGTGATCGACGGCCCGAACGAGCAGGGGATGCTCTACGTCGCCGGCGACTCGGTCTGCACCGGCTACTGGTGCCGCACCGAGGTGAACCGCCTCGTCTTCCAGGGCCGCTGGATGCGCACCGGCGACCAGTACGTCCGCAACGACGACGGCTCGTGGACCTGCCTCGGCCGCGCCGACGACGTGCTCAAGGTCGGCGGGATCTGGGTCTCCCCCGGCGAGGTGGAGGCCCGACTGCTGGAACACCCCGGACTGGCCGAGGCGGTCGTCGTCGGGGTCCCGGACGCCGACGGGCTGGACAAGCCGGTCGCGTTCGTCGTCCCGGGCGACCCCGCGAACGCGCCCTCGGCCGACGAGCTCATCGCGTTCTGCCGCGACGGCCTCGCCGCCTTCAAACGGCCCCGCACCGTCGTCACCGTGGACGAGCTGCCGAAGACCCCCACCGGGAAGATCCAGCGCTACCGGCTGCGCGAGCACGCGTCCGGGCTGGCGGGCGTCGCCGGGCGGCAGGCGGAGCCGGAGACCGTCACCTGATCGAGTGATCCGGGATCGGGAACCGATCCGCCCGTCCCGCGTCCGATCCGGTTCCGGATTCGTGATCATCGCGAGGGCCGGTCCCTCGTGGATCCGGCGGACGGGTGTCGCGTTTCGCGACGACCCCTTGGCCGATCCCGATCGACGGGGTTCACTCGCACCGAGACCTGTCACCGGCGACGGCGAGGAGAC
Source organism: Pseudonocardia parietis (assembly GCF_017876315.1). Taxonomy (GTDB): domain Bacteria; phylum Actinomycetota; class Actinomycetes; order Mycobacteriales; family Pseudonocardiaceae; genus Pseudonocardia; species Pseudonocardia parietis. Next base: position 6,592,545 of record NZ_JAGINU010000001.1, read on the forward strand.
CGGCGTGAACGCGTGGGAGTGGATCCCGGAGACCCCGGCGAGCTGGGACACCCGGAAGGCCGGGGTGCTCGGCGAGCTGGACCCGGCCCTGTTCGGCCTGGGGCGGCCCGCGTCCGGCGACGCGCTGGGCGACGAGTGGTGGCGCGTCGAGGACGACACCGGCGCGACCGTCGCGTACGGCCGGCTGGACGAGTCCTGGGGAGATGCGGAGATCCTCGTCCTGGTCCACCCGGACATGCGCCGCACCGGGGCCGGCTCGTACGTGCTGTCCCGGCTCGAGGACGAGGCCGGGAAGCGCCGGCTGAACTACATCTACAACGTGGTGCCGCACGGCCACCCGGACCCCGAGCAGGTCACCGACTGGCTCGCCGTGCACGGGTTCGTCCGCAACGACGTCGGCGAGCTGCGCAAGCAGATCCGCGCGGGGGCCGTGCAGAACTCGGGCTGAACCGCCGGGCGGACACTCCACAATCTTTCGTCGTCGCGTCGTCATGTTGTAGCCTTTAGGCGTCGCGACGCGAGGAGGCGCCCGTCCCATGACCGATTCCGGCCCCACCACCGACGCCGGTTCCCCTCCGGTCGACTTCGACCGGGATCCGTCGTCGTACCGGCACTGGCAGCTGGAGATCGACCCCGAGAACCCGGCGGTCGCCTGGGTGAAGCTCGACGTCGACGAGGAGGGCGGGCTCGTCGAGGGCTACGAGCTCAAGATGAACTCCTACGACCTCGGCGTCGACATCGAGCTCTACGACCTCACCCAGCGGCTGCGCTTCACCCACCCCGGCGTCAGGGCCGTCGTGCTGACCAGCGCCAAGGACCGCAACTTCTGCGCCGGCGCGAACATCCGGATGCTCGCCGGGTCCCCGCACCCGTGGAAGGTGAACTTCTGCAAGTTCACCAACGAGACCCGCAACGGCATCGAGGACGCGACCGAGCACTCCGGCCAGACCTGGCTCGCCGCGGTCAACGGCACCGCGGCCGGCGGCGGCTACGAGATGGCCCTGGCCTGCGAACGGATCCTGCTGATCGACGACAACTCGTCGACCGTCGCGCTGCCCGAGGTCCCGCTGCTGGGCGTGCTACCCGGCACCGGTGGGCTGACCCGGGTCACCGACAAGCGCAAGGTCCGCAAGGACCGGGCCGACGTGTTCGCCACCAAGTCCGAGGGCTTCGGCGGGAAGCAGGCCGTCGACTGGAAGCTGGTCGACGAGGTGATCCCCAAGCGCAAGTGGGACGAGACGGTGCGCGAGCGCGCCGCGTCCGCCGCGTCGGAGTCCGGGCGGCTGCCCGGCGGGGAGGGCATCGAGCTGCCCCCGCTGCAGCGCACCGAGACCGCCGACGGCATCGCCTACTCGCACGTGCACGCCACGTTCGACCGGGACCGCGGCCTCGTCGAGATCACCATCGACGGGCCCGAGGGCGGCGTCCCGTCCTCGATCGAGCGGGTGCACGAGCTGGGCGCGGCGTTCTGGCCGCTGGCCATGACTCGCGAGCTCGACGACCTGATCCTGCGGCTGCGCAGCAACGAGCTGGAGCTCGGCACCTGGATCATCCGGACCCGTGGCGACCTCGAGGACGCGCTGGCGTTCGAGCAGGTCATCGCCGAGCACTCCGGCTCGGACTGGCTGGTCAACGAGATCCGGCACTATTTCAAGCGGACCCTCAAGCGCCTCGACGTCACCTCGCGGTCGCTGATCGCGCTGATCGAGCCCGGCTCGTGCTTCGCCGGGGCGCTGCTGGAGCTGGCGCTGGCCTGCGACCGCCAGTACATGCTCGACGGCACCCTCGACGAGGACGACTCCGAACAGGGCGACGAGGCCCAGATCATGCTCACGGCGTCGAACTTCGGACCGTTCCCGATGAGCAACGGCGTGACCCGGCTGGGCTCGCGGTTCCACGGCGACGACGACCACGTCGCCAAGCTGCGCCAGGAGACCGGCCGCAGGCTCGAGGCCCGGCAGGCCGCCGAGCTGGGTCTGGTCACCGACGCCCCGGACGACATCGACTGGGACGACGAGGTCCGGATCATGCTCGAGGAGCGGGCGTCGCTGTCCCCCGACGCCCTGACCGGGATGGAGGCCAACCACCGGTTCGTCGGCCCGGAGACGATGGAGAGCCGCATCTTCGGCCGGCTCACGGCCTGGCAGAACTGGATCTTCGTGCGCCCGAACGCCTCCGGACCGGACGGCGCACTGCGCAAGTACGGCACGGGCCGCAGGGCCGACTTCGACCGCAAGCGGGTGTGATTGCCATGAGTATCGACTACTCCGAGAAGATCCCGAACAACGTCGACCTCGCCGGGGACCGCAAGCTGCAGCGCGCGCTGGAGTCCTGGCAGCCGAACTTCATCAACTGGTGGAAGACGATGGGCCCGGCCGTGCCGACCCAGGACGTCTACCTGCGCACCGCCGTCGACGTCGGGAAGGAGGGCTGGGCACAGTTCGGGCACGTCGCCATGGAGGAGTACCGCTGGGGCGTGTTCCTGTCCGAACGCGGCGACGACCGGCGGATCGCGTTCGGCGAGAACCGGGGCGAGCCGGTCTGGCAGCAGGTACCCGGTGAGTACCGCGCGGACCTGCAGCGGTTGATCGTCATCCAGGGCGACACCGAGCCGGCCTCGGTCGAGCAGCAGCGCCGCCTCGGCGAGACCGCGCCCAGCCTCTACGACCTGCGCAACCTGTTCCAGGTCAACGTCGAGGAGGGCCGCCACCTCTGGGCGATGGTGTACCTGCTGCACGCGTACTTCGGGCGCAACGGCCGCGACGAGGCCGAGGCGCTGCTGCAGCGCAACTCCGGTGACCTCGACAGCCCGCGCATCCTCGGTGCGTTCAACGAGGAGACCCCGGACTGGCTGAGCTTCTTCATGTTCACCTACTTCACCGACCGGGACGGCAAGTACCAGCTCGGGACGCTGAAGGAGTCCGCCTTCGACCCGCTCTCACGCACCTGCGAGTTCATGTTGAAGGAGGAGGCCCACCACATGTTCGTGGGCACCACCGGCATCGACCGCGTGATCCAGCGGACCTGCGAGCTGATGCGCGAGCACGACACCGCCGACATCGCCCCGCACGGCGGCGTCCCGCTGAACGTGATCCAGAAGTACATCAACTTCCACTACTCGGTGTCGCTCGACCTGTTCGGCTCCGAGCAGTCGACGAACGCGGCCAACTACTTCACCGCCGGGCTCAAGGGCCGCTGGCAGGAGGAACGCCGCACCGACGACCACCTGCTCACCGACGACGGCTACGGCATGGAGCAGGTCCGCGACGGCGCGGTGGTCACCGACGAGGTCCCGGCGCTGCTGGCGCTGAACCTGGACCTGCGCAACGAGTACGTGAAGGACTGCCAGTCCGGGGTGAAGCGGTGGAACCGGATCCTGGAGAAGAACGGGTTCGACGATCGGGTGTACCTGCCCCACGTCGGGTTCAACCGGGAGGTCGGGCTGTTCTCCACCCACCACGTCACACCCAAGGGCGATCTCGTCGGCACGGACACGTGGGAGGCCCGCCGCGACGACTGGCTGCCCTCGGACGCGGACCGCACCCACGTGCAGAACCTGATGCGCCCGGTCTACGAGCCCGGCAAGATCGCCGGCTGGATCGCCCCGCCGTCGAACGGGATCAACGGCAAGCCGTTCGAGTACGAGTACGTCCACTTCGCCTGATCACACCCGTTCGCCCCGCCTCACACCCGCAGCAACGGGTGTGAAGCGGGGACACGGGGTGTGAGGCCTCCTCAGCCCGGCGCGATGAGTTCCGGCGGCTGCACGGCGGGGCACCGGACGTCGGACCGGTCCGCGGCGACCCGTTGTGGGAGTGCGCCGGTCAGCAGGTAGTCGGCGACCTTGTCGTCGACGCAGGACACGCCGGACAGCGACGCCGAGTGGGTGTGCCCGCCGAGCCCCTCGATCAGCGACGAGCGGGGGAAGGTCCGCCGGGCCTGCAGCGCCCCGTCGAAGGGCGTCGCGGCGTCGTAGGTCTCGGAGATGAGCAGCGGACCGGTCTCCAGCTCGCCGGAGACGACCGGCGCCGGGCCGGGTTCCACCGGCCAGTGCAGGCAGGGCGCGTTGTACCAGGCGTTGCCCCAGGTCTCGAAGGGCGCTTTCGCGTCGATCTCGGTGTTGTCGCGCTTCCAGGTCGCCCAGTCCCGCGGGAACGGTGCGTCGGTGCACTGGGTGGCGAGGTAGACGGCGTAGGTGTTGTCGTCGGTCGGCGACCCGGCGCGGTCGTAGGCGGCCTTGAGCGCAGCGGCGTCGTTGCGCGCACCGGCGAGGAAGGCGTCGGCGACGGCTCCGTACTCGCCGACGTTATAGCCCGCCCGCAGGAAGATGTCGGTCCACTCCGCCGAGCCGATCTTCCCGCCCGCGGGGGCCTTCCGGAACTGCTCGTAGAGGTCGTAGAAGCGCTTCTCGACGGCGTCGCCGGTGTCGCCGAGGCCGTAGATGGCATTGTTCTTCGCGACCCAGTCGAAGAAGACGCCGATGTTGCGCTCGAACGCGACGTCCTGGTTCAGGTTCGCCTGGTACCACCAGTCCCGCGGGTCGACGACGCCGTCCAGCACCATCCGGCGGGTCCGGTCCGGGAACATCGTGGCGTAGAGCTGGCCGAGCAGGGTGCCGTAGGAGAAGCCGTAGTAGTTGATCTGCTCGGCGCCCAGCGCCTGCCGGATCAGGTCCATGTCGCGGACGGTGTCCTCGGTCCGCATGTGCTTCAGCAGCTCACCGCCCGCGGCCGCGCAGGCCTCGGCGTAGGCCTTCGTCCGGGGCAGCCAGGCCGCCTCGGCGCCGTTCTCCGGCCGGAAGTCGGGCCGGGCGTACCCGCCGTAGTCCGTGTCGCAGCTCAGCGACGGCTCACTGGCCCCGACGCCGCGCGGGTCGAAACCGATCCAGTCGTAGGCGGCGCCCGCGTCCTTCGGCACGGCGCCGCCGAGCCGGCTCAGCCCGCGCCCGGGGCCGCCGGGGCCACCCGGGTTGACCAGGACGACGCCCTGGTACTCGGCCTGCGGCACGGTGTGCCGGATCCGGGACAGCGCGATCTCGATCTTCTCGCCGCCGGGGGCGGCGTGGTCGAGCGGGACGGCCAGCATCCCGCACTCCGCGCCCGCCGTGGCCAGTGACGGGTCGGTGCACGGCCCCCACGCGACGGTCGGCGGCGGCTGCGCCGGGTCCTGCCGGGCCGGGTCCTGCCGGGCCGGGTCCTGCCGGGCCGGGTTCTGCGCCGCCGGGTTCTGCGCCGCCGGGTTCTGCACCGCCGGGTTCTGCACGGCCGACGGCTGCCCGGCCGCCGGCTCCCCGCCCGGCGTCTGCGCGGCTGCGGGTGCGGCAGCACCGACGGCCACCCCCAGCACCGCGAGCATCGTGACGATCGTCCTGCGCACGCGCCCCAACCTCTCCGGGCGCACCGCCCCGTCCCCCGACCAAGCCGCAGACGTTGCCATTCGCAACGCCGGACCCACAACGACCACGCCGGGTGGGGGCCCGATCGGACGAACCGATCCGGACGGCGTCACCCGGGGCGGCTGGAACGGACTCAGCGCCCGCCGCACCCACCAGCCCCGCACACGCACCCGGCACAGGCCGACCCCACGCCCCGGGGGATCAGCGACTCGACCACGTCTGCAGCCTGCACCGCGCCGCCGGCGGCCCGGGCGACCGCCTTCTGCTCTGCGCACCGCTGCGCGACCACCTCCGACGACGCCAGCCGCAGCACCGCCGAACGCAGCGTCTCCGGGGTCACCTCGCCGGCCGGCAGGTGCTCGCCGACCCCGAGCTCCGCGAGCCGTGCGGCGTTGCCGAACTGGTCGACCGCCTGCGGCACCGCGACCATCGGCACGCCGTGCCAGAGCCCCTCCGAGCAGCCGCCCATCCCGGCGTGCGTCACGAACGCCGACGCGTGCGCCAGCACCGCGAGCTGCGGGACCCACTCGCGGACCAGGACATCGTCCGGGATCTCGCCGAGGTCCTCCCGCGCGACGTGCGGGCCGGTCGCGAGGACCGTCGTCCAGCCGGTGCCATGCATCGCCGCGACGACGTCCCGCCAGAAATCCGGCCGGTCGGTGTAGGCCGACCCGAGCGACACGAGCAGCAGCGGCGTGGTCGGCTTCGGCCAGAGCCCCTGGTGCGAACGGTCGCCGATCACCGGGCCGACGAACGTGTACCGCTCCCGGTCGACCCGCTCCAGGTTCGGCTGCATCGCCTCCGGGATCAGCACGACCGACCGGTCGGGCCTGCCGAGGAACTCGCGGTTCCCGACACCGGCACCGACCTCGTCCAGCCAGCCGTCCAGCTCGGAGCGCCAGGCCAGCCCCTCCGGCTCCTCGAGGGGCGCGAGGGCCTCGGCCATGTCCTCCTCGAAGCCGTCCCAGGCGATCATGTGCGGGGCGAGCTCCACCCGCGGTGTCCCCCACACCCGCGACAGCGCGTGACCGGCCCAGCCGCTGCCGTCGTAACAGACGATGTCGGGGTGCTCGTACTGCAGCGCGTCGGAGATCTGCGCGTACGCCGAGCGAGCCTCGTCGGAGAACAGCCGCATCGCCTCGACGCCGCCGTCGGGCCACTGCTCGCCCTTCGCCGGGTCGGGCAGGTCGGTGTGGATCCGCAGCGCGGTGGCACCGGTGGCGGCGACGGCGTCGGCGAACCGTTCCGGTACCGGGTAGGTGACCCGGTGGCCGCGGGCGACCAGCTCGGCGATCACCGGCAGGTTGGGGTGGATGTGGCCGTGCGCGGCCGACGTGGACATCAGGACATGACTCATGGCGCCTGCGATCCTGCCCTGCGGGCCGGACGCCGTGCAGCCGGGTTTGCTTGACCCGGTCACGCGGTCGCGACGAAGATCGGTTCTCGTGGACCTGCTGCCCGGCGTGCGTGCGCGCGAGGTGCCGACCGACCGGATCCGGATGCACCTGCTGGAGGCCGGGCCCGAGTCCGGTCCGCCGCTGGTCCTGGTGCACGGCAACCTGTCGACGGGCCGGTTCTACGAACACGTCATGCCGGCCCTGGCCGCCGACGGCTTCCGGGTCCTCGCTCCGGACATGCGCTCGTTCGGGCGCAGCGAGCCGGCCCCGATCGACGCCACCCGCGGCCTCGACGACTGGGCCGACGACCTCGCCGCCCTGCTGGACGCCCTCGGGATCACCGCACCGCCGCACCTGGCCGGCTGGTCCACCGGCGGCGGCGCGATCGCCCGGTTCGCGCTCACCCGTCCCACGGCGTCACTGGCCCTGATCGGCCCGGTCGGGCCCTACGGCTACGGCGGCGTCCGCGACGACGGCACCCCGGTGCACCCGGATGGCGCGGGCTCCGGCGCGGGCGGCGCGAACCCCGAGTTCGTGCGGCGCCTGCGCGACGGGGACACCGGCACCGACAGTCCGTTCTCGATCCGGAACGTGATGCGCCGGACCTACTGGTCGCCGGCGTTCCGGCTGCCCCGGGAACGCGAGGACCTGCTGGTCGAGGAGATCCTGCTGACCACGATCGGCGACGGCGGCTACCCCGGTTCCGCGGCGGCGTCGCAGCACTGGCCCGGTTTCGCGGCCGGCGACACCGGCGTGCTCAACGCACTCTCGTCGAAGCACCTGCGCTGGGACGGCATCGTCGGTCTGGAGACCAAGCCGCCGCTGCTGTGGACGCACGGTTCCGCGGACCTGATCGTCGCCGACGGCTCGATGCTCGAGGCCGGGACGCTCGGGCAGGCCGGGCTGATCCCGGGATGGCCTGGTGCCGAGGTGTTCCCGCCGCAGCAGATGGTCGGCCAGATCCGGACCGTCCTGCAGCGCTACGCCGCGGCGGGCGGCTCGGTGCGCACCGAGTGGTTCGACGGCTCCGGGCACGGCCCGCTGTTCGACGCCGAGGCCCGCTGGACCGCGGTGGTGCGCGAGTTCCTCGCCACGGTGCGCCGGTGAGGCCGCCGACCGGCTCGCGCCTGCCGGGCTCCGCCCGCTGATGGCCCGGCTGCGCTGCGACGTCGTCGCCGACTCCCTCGGGCTGGCCACGTCGATCACCGTCCTGTTGCCGCAGCCGTCGCAGACCCGGATCGGTGCCGGGGTGCGGGATCTCGACCGGCCACCGCCGGTGCTCTACCTGCTGCACGGGCTGTCCGACGACGACACCGCCTGGACCCGCTACACCGCGATCGAGCGCTACGCCGACGAGCTGGGCCTGGCCGTCGTCATGCCGCAGGTGCACCGCAGCTTCTACACCGACCAGGCGCTGGGCGGCCGCTACCGGACCTGGATCGAACAGGAGCTGCCGGAGCTGGTCCACCGGTTCTTCCGGGTGAGCGACGACCCGGCGGAGACGTTCGTGGCCGGCTTGTCGATGGGCGGGTACGGCGCGCTGGGCTGGGCGCTGCGTGACCCGGGCCGGTTCGGGGCGGCGGCGTCGCTGTCCGGTGCGCTGGACATCGCCGAGCTGGTGCGGGGACCGCAGCGCGACGAGGACCCGCGGATCTGGGAACGGATCTTCGGTCCGGAGCCGGTCACGGGCACCGGGGCCGACCTGTTCGCACTCGTCGACCGGGCCGGCGCCGCGGGCGTCCCGCCCCTCTACGTCTGCGCCGGATCGGACGACCCGCTGCACGGGCACTCCACGCGGTTCGTCGCGCACGCCCGCGCCGCGGGCCTGGACGTCACCACGCACGTCGGCGCCGGGAACCACGAGTGGGCGTACTGGGACGCCCGGATCCGCGACGTCCTGGAGTGGCTGCCGCTGCAGCGATGACCCGGCTGCCCGGCGCTGGTCAGGGCAGTTCGCGCACCAGGCGGGCCTGCTGGGCACCGGACGCGTCCCGCAGGACGAGGTCGCCGCCGTGCAGCTCGGCCCGGCCCGCGTCGGCGATCCACCGGGCGATCGGGACGTTCTCGCAGCCGATCATCGTGCTCATGCCCGCGGTCCCGTCGAATGTTCCGTCGCCGTCGGGTCCGAGGGTCCAGGTGCCGCGCTGCCCGTTGCACCCGTCCGAGCCGGTCCAGCCGCCGTCGGCGGCGAACTCGGCGAACGCCCGGCCCTGCGCGGTGCCGTCGGCGGGGAACCAGCGCCCGAGGATGTCGTCGGCCGTGGCGGAACGCGGGGCGGCGCCCCCTGTCCCGGGTGCACCCGGTCCCGGCGCGGCCGTGGCGTCGGCACAGCCGAGCACGGCCAGCACGGCGAGCAACGCCGGCGCGAGCATCGTCCGGCTCATCACGGCACCTCCCCCTTCGTCCGGTTCCACGTCTACTCGCGATCGGGCCGGCTGTCACGCCGACAGGTTTCAGCTCAGTGCTGCTGCTTCGACCCTCGACCGCCGGGCCTCAGTCCCCGTCGCGGTGGGCGGCGCCGATCTCGAACGCCGGCAGGCACACCGCCACGTACTCGGCGCCGTCCGGCCCGGGCGAGCTGTAGCGCACCCACTCCCCCGGGGCCACGTGCACCGCCTGCCCGGCGGGCACGGTGAGCTCACCACCGGTGTGCTCGACCCGCAGCTCCCCGCGCAGCACGAGCGTGTACTCGTCGAACTCAGGGGTCTGGCCGGGCTCCGCCCAGCCGGGCGGGCTGTGCATGTGCGCCACCGACACGTTCGCGGCACCGGTGTTCACCCGGCCCACGTACTCGTCGATGGTCTTCGGCGGGGATCCGGCGGCGGTCACCCGGCTGGCGGTCTCGATCAGTCGCGGCATCGGTCCATCCTGCCCTCGCGGCGCCGGGTCAGGGCCCGCCGTCGCCGGGCGGCCGGGGTGACGGCAGCGCCGGGCCCGGGCGGGCGTCGACACGCTCCGCGGGGAACGGGCCGCCGTGTGCGGACAGGTCGATCCGCACGACCCGGGCCGGTGGGAACACCAGGCCCGTCTGTTCCCTGTCCGGGCGCAGCGGATGCCGGTAGTGCGTGCGGACCCAGCTGCGGTTCCGCCAGTGCCCCTCGACCCTGACCACGGCCCACCTCCCGCACTCACCGCCGATGCTCGCTCGGCAAGCCTCGCTCAGTGCCAGGGAACCACGGCCCACCGACGGTCGCCGCGATCGACCGGCTCGCCGCCGCGCCGTCGTCGCTCTCGGACAGCAGGCGGTGCATGTCGCGGAACAGCCCGGACGCGGCGACCAGCTCGGCGTGCGTACCGGACTGCACCACGCGGCCGCGCTCCAGGACGTGGATCCGGTCCGCGGACCGCAGGGTGGACAGCCGGTGCGCGACGACGAGCACGGTGCGGCCCGTCGTCAGCCGCTCCAGGCCCGCCATCACCAGCGACTCGGACACCGCGTCGAGCCCGGACGTCGGCTCGTCGAGGACGACGACCGGGGTGTCGCGCACCAGCGCGCGGGCGATCGCGATCCGCTGGCGCTGCCCGCCGGACAGCGTCGAGCCGCGCTCGGTGAGGACGGTGTCCCAGCCGTCCGGCAGCCGCTCGGCGAACTCGTCGACGTGCGCGGCCCGGCCGGCGGCGATCAGCTGCTCACGGGTGGCGTAGGGCGCGCCGTAGCCGATGTTGTCGAGGATCGTGCCCGCGAGCAGCACCGGTTCCTGCGGGACGACCGACACCTGGTCGCGCAGCGACTTCCCGGTGACCGAGCGGACGTCGTGGCCGTCGAGCAGCACGGCACCGGCCTGGACGTCGTGCAGGCGCAGCAGGAGCCCGCCGACCGTGGACTTCCCGGCGCCGGTGGGCCCGGCCAGTGCGACCGTCTCGCCGGGCCGGGCGACGATCGAGACGTCGTGCAGCACCGGGTGGGCCGGGTCGTAGCCGAACCGGACGCCCCGCAGCTCCACGTGCCCGCGCAGCGGCGGCAGCGGACGGGCGCCGGGCACGTCGGCGACCTCGGGTGCGGTGTCGAGCACCTCGCAGACACGGTCCGCCGACGCCTGCCCCTTGCTGATCGTCGTCTGCAGCTTCGCGAGCTGGCGGACCGGCTGGTAGAGCCGCTCGTTGTAGGTGAGGAACACCAGCAGCACGCCGAGATCCATCGCCCCGGCCATCACCTGCAGCGAGCCGGCGAGCAGCACCACCGCGCGTCCACCGTGGACCAGGACCTCGACGACGGCGGGCAGCCGCGCGGCGTGGTCGACCCGGTGCAGCCCGGCCGACATCCGCTCGTGGCCGTGGGTGCGCAGGCGCGACTCCGAGCGGGCCTCGCCGGCGAACGTCTTGACCAGCCGGATCGCGCCGAGCGACTCGACGGCGTGCGCGGCGACCCGGCCCTCGGCCGCGCGGGCGATCGCGGCCCAGGACTTGATGACCGCGCGGTAGTGCACGAGGACGACGTAGAGCACCGGTCCGACGGCCAGCGACAGCAGCGCGAACGCCGGGTCCAGCGCGAGGGTCACCGCGATGATCCCGACCAGCAGCGTCACGTTCGGCAGCAGCACCGACAGCACCGCGACCAACAGCGTCTGCACGGTCGAGGTGTCGGCGGTGAGCCGGTTGCCGAGGTCCCCGACGCGCTGGGTGTCGTGGTAGCGCAGCGGCAGTGCCTGCAGGTGCGCGAACAGCCGGTGCCGCAGGTCGGCCAGCACCCGCTCGCCCACCCCTGCCAGCAGGCGTTCGGCACCGTAGGTCGCCGCGGCGCCGGCCGCCGCGGCCAGGCAGAGCCCGAGCGCGCACACGACGACCAGCCCGGCGCCGGTGCCGACCAGCCGGGTGACCGGCTCCAGGACGTCCGGCACACCCGCCCCGCCGAGCACCGCGTCCACGACGACGGCCAGCGGCCACGGCAGCAGCAGCGTCAGTCCCGCCGCGACGACGGTCAGCACCCCACCCGCCGCCAGCCGGCCCCGGTGCCCGGCCAGCAGGTCCCGGAACCGCCACAACACGGTGGTCATCAGGCGACCCGGCCCGGCCCGGTCAGGGCGTGCTCGATCTGGGTGTGCTCGGTCAGGCTGTGCTCGGTCAGGCTGTGCCCGGTCAGGCTGTGCCCGGTCAGGCTGTGCTCGGCCGCAACACCGCCGACGACGGCGCGGTCGCGTTCCCTCATCAGCCACCGGGCCGCCTCGTGCAGCGGCACCCAGCGCACTCCGTCGACTTCGGACGGGTCCGGGCGGCCGGACGCGGCGAGCGGGGTCATCAACCAGTAGCGGACCTGCTTGGCACGACGGTTGCGGTCCCGGTAGCGCACGCCCGTGACCTCGGCGCCCGCCCGGCACCGCAGTCCGGTCTCCTCGCGGACCTCGCGCAGTGCGGCGTCCACGTCGGACTCCCCCGGCGCGACGGCACCCTTCGGAAGGGACCAGTCACCGTGCCGCGCCCGGTGCACGAGCAGCACCTGCGGGCCACCCGGGCCGGGGCGCAGCAGCACACCGCCCGCGGCCCGCTTGGCGGGGCCGTCGGTGTCGACGGGCAGTGCGTCGCGCAGCGGTCCCAGAGCGGTGAGCGGATCGCGCAGGTCCGGCCGGTCGACGGCGGCGAGCGCGTCGCGGGCGGGCCCGGGCGGGAGGTCTGCCGCCAGCTCCGCCGCGGCGTCGGCGAGCAGGACGGCCGCCGCCCGGTGCTGCAGGTCGGCGACTTCCCGGTCGACGGAGGCGAGCACGGACGGTCGGGGCGGGGCGCCTTCGGCTCCGGTCCCGATCGCGGGTCCCGTTCTGGCTCCAGTCCCAGGTCCGGTATCGGTCGCGGTCCCAGCTCCGGTGCCGGTGCCGGTGCCGGTTCTGCCCCCGGTCGCGGTCCCGGTCCCATCTGCGGTGTGCCCGACCGACCGGGTGCCGGGCACGGGGGTGCCGGTGAGCCCGGCGTCGACCGCCAGGGCGAGCACGATCCGCAGCTCGGCCGCCCGCCGGTGCACCGCGCCGGCGTCGCACGGGTCGGTGTCGCGCACCAGCTTGCGCAGGCGCCGGTGCAGCAGCGGCGGCAGCAGCACCGACGCCGGCAACGCCGGGTCGCCCAGCGGCGCGCCGGCCCGCAACGGGACCCGGCCCGCGGCGAGCGCGCCGAGGTCCGCGGCGAGCCCGGCGTCCAGGACCCCCAGCAGGGAGCGGCGCCGGGTCCGGACGAGCGCGGCCCGCAGCACGCGCGCCTCGGGGTCGTCGGCGACGCCGTCGAGCAGCGCGATCCGCAGGTCCAGGTCGTGCCGGGCGGCCAGCGCCCGCGCCGGGACGTCGGTGGCCGCGCGGACCCGCACCGCGTGCTCCTTGTCGAGCAGCGGCCGCAGCGACCGCAGCTCGGTGCGCAGCGTGCCGAGGGCGTCCACCACCGCGGCGACCGACGCCGGGTCGTCGCCTCCGGGGCCGGCGAGCGCGCGCAGCCAGCATGCCGCCGTGGCCGCGCTCCCGGCGAGCCGGGCGGCGGCGAGCGGGCCGGTGCCCGGGGGCGTCGAACGGATCGCCCGCACGGGCGGCGTGCCCGTCGGTCCGGTGGCCGGTGTCGGGCTCTGCACGGTCTGCACGGTCTGCACGGTCTGCACGGAAGGGACGGTGCGGGTCCGGCGGGTAGCGGCGCACTGCGCGAGGGTTAAGGCACGGTAATCCTGTCGGAATACCCCCTAGGGGTATCACGTTCCTGCGGTAGCGCACCCCCACGGGAAGGAACGGCCATGAACAGCGACGCATCGGACCACGGACACCATGACGGGCACGGCGACGGACACGGCGACCACGCCGCGATGTTCCGCGACCGCTTCCGGATCACCCTGATCCTGGCGGTGCCGGTCGTCGCGTTCAGCCCGATGGTCGGCATGGTGTTCGGCTACACCCCGCCGTCCTGGTCGGGGTGGATCCCGCCGCTCCTCGGGTCGATCGTCTACTTCTGGGGCGGGTGGCCGTTCCTGACCGGTGCGATCGCCGAGATCCGGTCGCGCCGGCCGGGCATGATGCTGCTCGTCGGCCTGGCGATCACCGTCGCCTACGGCGCCAGCCTGCTGCATGCGCTCGGCATCGGCGCACTGGACTTCTGGTGGGAGCTCGCGCTCCTCGTCGTGATCATGCTGCTCGGCCACTGGCTGGAGATGCGCGCACTCGGCCAGGCCTCCGGCGCACTGGACGCGCTCGCCGCACTGCTCCCGGACACCGCCGAACGGATCGGGCCGGACGGAACCGTCGAGACCGTCTCCCCCGCCCTGCTCGGTGTGGGCGACACCGTGCTCGTGCGGTCGGGCGGGCGGGTCCCGGCCGACGGCAGCATCGTCGAGGGAGCCGCCGAGGTCGACGAGTCGATGATCACCGGCGAGTCCCGGCCGGTCTCCCGTGCCGGGGGTGACCGGGTCGTCGCGGGGACCGTCGCCACCGACTCGGCGCTGCGGGTACGGGTGGACGCGGTCGGCGAGGAGACCGCGCTGTCCGGGATCCGCCGGCTGGTCGCACGCGCCCAGGAGTCACGGTCGCGAGCGCAGACGCTGGCCGACCGGGCGGCCGCGCTGCTGTTCTGGTTCGCCGCCGGGGCCGGCGTCCTGACCCTCGCCGTCTGGTCGTCGCTCGGCGAGCTGCCCCAGGCCGTGACCCGTACCGTGACCGTCCTGGTGATCGCTTGCCCGCACGCTCTGGGCCTGGCGATCCCGCTGGTCGTCGCGATCTCCACGGCCCGTGCCGCGCGCGCCGGGATCCTGGTCACCGACCGGCTCGCGCTGGAGCGCACCCGCACCGTCGACACCGTCCTGTTCGACAAGACGGGCACCCTGACCACCGGGGAGCCGAAGGTCATCGGGGTCGCCGGAGCCGAGAACACCCTCGCGCTGGCCGCCGCCGTCGAGGCCGACAGCGAGCACCCGCTCGCGCGGGCGGTCGTCGACGCCGCAGCCGGCCTCGACGTGCCCCGTGCCCGGGACTTCCGCTCGCACACCGGACGCGGCGTCACCGCGACCGTGGACGGCCGGGAGATCGCCGTCGGCGGCCCGGCCCTGCTGCGGGAGCGCGATCTCGACGTCCCCGCGGACCTCGAGCGATCGACGCACGACTGGAGTGCCGACGGCGCCACCGTGCTGTACGTGGTGCGTACCGGTGAGCAGAGCAGAGCGAGGGCACAGGAAGTCGTCGGCGCCCTCGCGCTCGCGGACACGGTCCGGCCCGAGTCGCGGGAAGCGGTCGACGCGCTGCACGCCCGTGGCGTCCGGGTCGTCATGATCACCGGGGACGCCCGCCCGGTCGCCGACGCGGTCGCCCGTGACCTCGGTGTGGACGAGGTGTTCGCCGAGGTCCTCCCGGACGGCAAGGACGACCGGGTGGCCGAGCTGCAGCGCCGCGGCGCGGTCGTCGCCATGGTCGGGGACGGCGTCAACGACGCGCCGGCGCTGGCCCGTGCCGACGTCGGCGTCGCAATCGGAGCCGGCACCGACGTCGCGATCTCCTCGGCCGGCGTCGTGCTCGCCTCGTCCGACCCGCGCGCGGTGCTGTCGGTGATCGAGCTGTCCCGCGCCGGCTACCGGAAGATGCTCCAGAACCTGTGGTGGGCCGGTGGGTACAACGTCGTGTCGGTGCCGCTCGCCGCGGGCGTGCTGGCCCCGGTCGGCATCGTGCTGCCCCCCGCGGTCGGAGCGGTCCTGATGAGCCTGTCGACGATCGTGGTCGCGCTCAACGCGCAGCTGCTGCGGCGGGTGGACCTGCGCCCGGCGCGCTTCACCGGCTGAGCCCGACCGCGGGCAGGATCGCCTGGTCGACGATCTCGGCGAGGCGGTCCGGGCCGGGCTCGGCGCCCGTGTCGATCCCGTACTTGAGCACCAGAGCCTCCCCGAGGTCCTCCACCACGGGGGTCAGCAACGCGGGGTCGAGGTGCCCCAGCCGGGCGTAGTGGTGCAGGACGGTCGCGGTGAACCGGCGCCCCGAGGCGTCGAAGACGTGCTGCAGCCCGGCGGCGAGTTCCGGTTCCCGGTGGCGCTCGGTGAGGATCACCTGCACCGCCCGCGAACTGGGGTGCCGCGACCACTGCAGGAGCAGCTCGAGTGAGCGGATGAGGTCCCCACGGAGGTCGTCGGCGGCCGGCGACGGTTCCTCGACCGGGTAGGCCGCACCGATCGCGTCGAGCAGCAGCGCGCCGGGGGTCGGCCACCGGCGGTAGAGCGTCGTCTTCGCCGTCGCCGCCCGCCGCGCGACGCCCTCCATGGTCAGCCTGCCCAGCCCCACCTCGTCGAGCTCGGCGAGCACGGCCTCGTGCAGCGCCGCCACCAGCTCGGCCCCACGGCGTCGTGAACGTGCCGCCACGATCCTCCTTGCTAGCTACGGAAGCGTATCTTATTCTGCGATCGCTACGCGTCCGTATCCTAACGGGGGGCCACTCATGTCCGCACCACCCACGAGGCTGCCGGGCACCGACCGCGCCCTCGCACCGGATCTCGCCCGCGGCGCGATGCTCGCCCTGATCGCGCTCGCGCACGCACAGGTGCTCACCGGCCGGGGGCTCGCGCCGCCCCCGGGGGCCGCCCCGGTCGTGGACGGTGTGACACAGGCACTGCTGACCCTGCTCGTCGACAGCCGGGCGTACCCGATGTTCGCGGCGCTGTTCGGCTACGGCCTGGTCCAGCTGCTGCGCCGCCGGGAACCGGTGATCGGCACGGACGGCGCCCGGCGTCTGCTGCGCCGGCGCGGCCTGTGGCTCGTGGTCTTCGGGATCGCCCACACCGTGCTGCTGTTCACCGGCGACATCCTCGCGGCCTACGGCATCCTCGCGGTGCTCCTGGCCGGGATGCTGGACGGCCCGGGCAGGCGACTGCTCGTCGCGGCCTCGATCGCGGCCGTGGCCGGTTCACTCGCCTACGGCGCGGTGCTTGCCATGCCCGATCCCACCGACGGCGTCGACACGCCCGCCGACCCACTGACGTCCGCCCTGATCAGGGTGGCCGTCTTCCCGGTGCTCACCCCGCTCAACGCGATCATGGCCGCGGCCCCGGTGCTGGTCGGCGTCTGGGCCGCCCGCCGCGGAGTGCTCACCGACCCGGCCCGGCACCGCGTGCTGCTGCGCCGGGTGGCCGTCACCGGGATCGCGATCGCCGTGATCGGGGCACTCCCCCAGGCCGCCCGCACCACCGGGCTGTGGGCCCCGGACTTCTCCGGCGCGTTCGCCGCGGGGGCGCTGCACACCGCGACCGGGTACGCCGGGGGCCTCGGCTACGCCGCCGCGATCGGCCTGCTCGCCGCGTACCTGACCACCCGGTCCCGCTCCGGACGGGGCACGGCGGCGCTCGTCGCGTGCGGCAGGCGGTCGCTGAGCTGCTACCTCGCGCAGTCCGTCGCCTGGCTGCTGCTGTTCGAGCCGTACCTGCTCGACCTGGGTGGCACCGTCGGGCCCGCGGGCGCCTCGGTGATCGGGCTGATGGTGTGGGCGATCACCGTGGGCGTCGCCGTCCTGGCCGAGCGTGCCGGGCGCCCGGGCCCCGCGGAGTCGCTGCTGCGCAGGCTGGTGGAGCCGCGACCGGATCGGTGAGCCGGTGTCGTCCGGCACCGAACCTGCGCCGGCGGTGGCGTACCGGTCAGCCGCGGGCGGGCGGCGCCGTCGTACCCCGCACGACCAGCCGGGTCGGCAGCTCGACGGCTGCCGGCTCGGTGCCGTCGAGCGCGGCGAGCAGCGCCTGCGCCGCCAGCTCGCCCTGCCGGCGGACCGGCTGCCCGATGGTGGTGAGATCGGAGACGGCGGCCATCTCGTGGTCGTCGAACCCGACCACCGACACCCGGCCGGGCACGTCCACCCCGGCCCGGCGCAGGGTCCGGACCAGGCCGAGCGCGGCCTCGTCGGACATCGCGAACACCGCCGTCGGCAGCCGGGGCAGCGACAGCAGCTCCCCCGCCGCCGCGTCACCGGCGTCGACGTCGGCGCCCACCTCCAGCACCGGGCCCCGGGTGCGGCCGGACTCGTCGAGGGCGTCGGCCCAGCCCGCGCGGCGGTCGCGGGTGGTGGCCTGTCCGCACGCCTCGTCCGGGTCGAACGACACCAGGGCGACCTCGGCGTGCCCGAGACCCACCAGGTGCCGCACGGCGGCGCGCGCGCCCGCCCGGTCGTCGATCCCGATCCGGGGCCGGCCCGCCATCTCGCCGCCGACGACCACGACCGGCACCGCGAGGTCATCCAGCGCGAGCCGCTCGGCGTCGTCGATCGCGGAGGCGACGACGATCAGCCCGTCCGCCCGCCCGCGTACGGGCAGCGTGCTGAAGAAGTGCGCCCGGCCCTGCGGGTCGCCGAGGTTGTGCAGCTGTAGCGCGTGCCCGTCCGCCGAGAGCACCGACTCCACGCCGGCCACCGCCTCGGCGAAGAACCAGCGGGTCGGGAACCGGGCGAGCACCGCCACCGTGGCCGCGCGGACGGGCACGGTGTAGCCGAGCGTCGCGGCGGCCCGGCGGACACGCTCCCGGGTACCGAGGGAGACCGGGGTGCCGTCGCGCAGCGCCCGGGACACCGTCGCCGGCGACACCCCGGCGAGCTCGGCCACCCGCCGGACGCCCGCCCGGCGGACGACCTCGGGAAGCGGCTCGTCCGTCACGGGGACATTCTGCGCCGACCTCGACAGCTGTTGCAACAGCGTGGAACAGTATGAAACATGAGTGCCCACGACCTCGACTGGTGGCGCAACGCCGTCGTCTACCAGGTGTACATCCGCAGCTTCGCCGACGGGAACGGTGACGGCACCGGCGACATCGCCGGGCTGCGCAGCAAGCTGGACCATCTCGCGCGGCTCGGCGTCGACGCGATCTGGATCAACCCCTGGTACCCGTCACCGCTGGCCGACGGCGGCTACGACGTGGCCGACTACCGCGCGATCGACCCGCGGTTCGGCGACACCGCGCAGGCCGAGGCGTTCGTCGCCGAGGCGCACGAGCGCGGGATCAAGATCCTGCTCGACATCGTCCCGAACCACCACTCCGACGAGCACGAGTGGTTCCGTGAGGCCCTCGCTGCCGGCCCCGGCTCGCCGGAGCGGGAGCGCTACGTCTTCCGCGACGGCCGCGGCCCGGACGGGGCGCAGCCGCCGAACAACTGGGAGTCGATGTTCGGCGGTCCCGCCTGGGAGCGGGTTCCCGACGGCCAGTGGTACCTGCACCTGTTCGACGTCAAGCAGCCGGACGTGAACTGGGAGCACCCGGAGATCCGGGAGGACTTCGAGCGGACCCTGCGGTTCTGGTTCGACCGGGGCGTCGACGGATTCCGGGTCGACGTCGCCAACGCGATGATCAAGCAGCCGGGGCTGCCGGACATCGAGCAGGGCGTGAACGACGTCCAGGACGGCGGCCACCCCTACCTCGACCGCGACGACGTGCACGAGGTCTACCGGTCGTGGCGCGCGATCGGTGACTCCTACGACCCGCCGAAGGTCTTCGTGGCCGAGGCGTGGGTGCCGGACCCGGAGCGGCTGGCCCGCTACCTGCGGCCCGACGAGCTGCAGACCGCGTTCAGCTTCAACTTCCTCACCGCCGCCTGGCTGGCCGACGACCTGCGGCGCAACATCGACGACGCGATCGCCGAGAACACCGCGGTGGGCGCGCCGGCGACCTGGGTGCTGTCCAACCACGACGTCTGCCGCCACCCCAGCCGGCTGGCCCGCAAGCCCGAGGCCGGTCGCGGCTGGCTCCTCGACGACGTGCTCGACCTGCCGGCCGACCCGGAGCTCGGGCTGCGCCGGGCCCGCGCCGCGACCCTGCTGATGCTGGCGCTGCCCGGGACCGCGTACCTGTACCAGGGCGAGGAGTTCGGGCTGCCCGAGGTCGAGGACATCCCGGTCGAGCAGCTCGACGACCCGACCTGGGAGCTGTCCGGGCACAGCAAGCGGGGCCGGGACGGCTGCCGGGTGCCGCTGCCGTGGGCCGCGAACGAGCCGTCGTTCGGCTTCTCCGTCAATGCTCGTTCCGCCGGCGCCGCTCTGAGCGACCCCGCCTGGCTGCCGCAGCCCGAGGTCTTCGCCCGGCACGCCGCGGACGTCCAGGAGTCCGATCCGGACTCGGTGCTGCACCTCTACCGGGACGCGCTGGCGATCCGGCACGCCCACCCGGCGCTGGGCGGCGGCACGCTGACCTGGCTGGACTCCCCGGAGGGCACCCTGGCGCTGGCCCGGACGTCGAACGAGGGCGAGAGCGGCTTCACCGCGCTGGTCAACGTCTCGTCGTCGCCGGTCTCACTCCCCGAGGACGCCGAGGTGCTCCTGGCCAGCGGCCCGCTCACCGCCCGCGACGAGGTGCCCGCCGACACCACGGTGTGGCTGCGACAGTGAGGTGATCAGGCCACCACGGGCAGCCCGGAGAACCACACCTCGCGCAGCGTGCGCCCGGTCCAGCGCCAGACCCGGCGGGCCAGGACCGGGTCCAGTGCGTGCGCGGCGACCCCGCGCCCGGCGGCGTCCTCGAAGTAGCGCCCGCTGATCCCACCGGCCAGCGGCGAGGCCGCGGCCAGCACGACCGTCGCGGCACCGATGGTTCCGGGGTGCACGGTGTTCACCGCGATCGCGTCCCCGGACCAGCGGCGCGCCGCCTCGACCACGTGCAACACCGCGGCGGTCCGGGAGCGCGCGTGGGCCAGCTCGGAGTCGTAGCGGGAGGACATGAAGTGCGGGTCGTCGAGGTCGAGCGGCGTGAGCTCGTGGGTGGACGACGAGACGTGCACCACCCGGGCGCCATCCACCGCGGTCAGCGCCCAGTGCAGGCCCGTGCTCAGTGCCGCGGGCCCGAGGTGGTTGACCGCGAGGTGCAGTTCCCACTCCTCGGCGGTGCGGGTGAGCGGAGCGCCCACGACGCCCGCGGCGTGCACCAGCATGTGCAGCGGCCCGTCCCAGAGCCGCACGAAGCGCGCGATCGAACGCTGGTCGGCGAGATCGAGCTCGCCGACCCGGATGTGCTCGTTGCCGGTGTCGGCGACGATGCCGGCCCGGGCGGCGGCACCGGCATCGGCATCGCGGACGGCGAGGGTGACCTCGGCACCGGCGGCGGCGAGGGCACGGGCGGTCTCCAGCCCGATGCCGGACGCGGCACCGGTGACGACCGCACGGCGGCCGGTGAGATCGACGCCCGCGAGGACATCGGCGGCGGTCGACCCGGGAACCGGGATCTCCTCCGCGGCGGGCAGGGATCGGGTGGAGGTGAAGCGGAATGACATGAACAGTGCTCCCGTCTGCTCGGGACACGCGGAGCGAACCCGGGAGGTGGAAACGGAGGGCTCTCCGTATGCACAGAACTTTATCCGGAGTACCCTCCGGATCGCAAGCCGTATCGTGGAGCCGATCCTGTCCGAGGAGGCACGACATGCCCACCGACACCGGCGACACCGGCACCCGTCCGGCGCTGCGCGCGGACGCCGCTCGCAACCGTGAGCTGCTGCTCGCCGCAGCTGTCCGCGCCTTCACCGTGGCGAGCGCGGGCGGCGCACCGCCCGCCCTGGACCGCATCGCGAAGGACGCCGGGGTCGGCATCGGCACGCTGTACCGGCACTTCCCGAATCGCGAGGCACTCGTCGAGGCGGTCTACCGCAACGAGCTCGACCGGCTGTGCGCGGCGGCGGCCGAACTGCGCACCGAGCTGCCCGCCGACCAGGCACTGCGCGCCTGGATGGACCGGTTCGTCGACTACGTGATCACCAAGAGGCACCTCGCCGACTCGCTGCACGCGCTCGTCGCGGACGGGCGCAACCCGTTCGCGCGCAGCCGGGAGCGCATGGTCGACGCGGTGCGTTCACTGCAGGAGGCCGGCGTGGCCGACGGCACCCTGCGCGCCGACGTGGACGCCGCGGACGTGCTCGTCGGGACCAGCGGCGTCTGCATGGCCGTCGCCGACCCGGAGGGACGGACCCAGGCCGGGCGCCTGCTCGATCTCCTGGTCGACGGCCTCCGTCCGCGCTGACCGGTCGCGGCGCCCGGCCACCGGGCGTGATCGTCCGGACACGTAGGATCGGCGTCGGAACCGGAGGACGGCCGGGTCCGGGTGGATCACGGAGGAGTCATGGGCGAGCCGCTGGGCCGGCGCCGGACACAGAAGCCGAGCATCACGGCCGCACCGCCCGCGGATCTGGTCGCCGCTCCCGGCTACGGCGCCCGCCGCATGTACCAGGCCTACCTCTCCGCCTGGAGCCGGCACGTCGACGCCGTCCTGACCGGGCCGCAGTTCGCGGTGCTGTCCGCGATCCGCGCCTACCCCGACTCCGACCAGAGCTCGCTGGCCGGCGCCGTCGCCCTCGACACCTCGACGATGGCCGACGTCTGCCGGCGGATGGAACGGCGCGGCCTGATCACCCGCACCGAGTCGCCACGCGACGCCCGCCGCAAGATCCTCTCCCTCACCGACGACGGCGACGAGGCCCTCGAGGAGGCCACCCGCCGGACCCGGCGCCTGGACCGGGAGCTGCTCGCCGCGGTCCCCGAGGAGCGGCGCACCGAGATCGCCGGCCTACTGAACACGCTCGGAGCGCACTGGGAGGCGGTCGCGGAGCGCGACCCTCTCGACGACTGGGCGTGACCGATCCGGCGACCCGGTGTCGCCGGATGTGAACGACGGGTCACGCCGCGTTTCGGTACGGGTTCATTCCCGGCGAACTCTTGCGTATCCGGATAGTACGTGCTCGGATTACTTCCCGTGCGGGCCACGTCACACGGCCCGATGGACGCGAGGAGGTAGTTGTGGCACCCAGCCAGTCCCTGGAGATCACGGTGGCGGGAGGCGGCCTGGGCGGGCTCACCGCCGCGCTCGCGCTGCGCCAGCAGGGCTTCCGGGTCACCGTGCTGGAAGCTGCGCCGCAGCTCGGCGAGGTCGGCGCCGGCATCCAGACCGCCCCGAACGCCAGCCGCGTGCTGATCGGGCTCGGCCTGCGGCCGGAGATGGAGCGCATCCACACCGCTCCGCAGGACCAGGTCCGCCGGCGTTGGGCCGACGGCAGCGTCATCGCCCAGCTCGCGCTCGGGCAGCGCGTCGTCGACGCCTACGGCGCCCCCTACTGGCACTACCACCGGGCCGACCTGCACCGGGTCCTGCTCGATGCCTGTGTCGCCCCGGAGGGCGCGGGCCCGGCGGTCGCCGTGCACACCGACGCGAAGGTCGTCGAGCTCGACCGCACCGACCCCGACCGCCCGGTCGCGATCACCGCCCGCGGCGAGCGGTTCGCCGGGGACGTCCTGGTCGGCGCGGACGGGATCCGGTCGAGCGTGCGGGACCTCGCCGGGTTCGACGACACCCTGGTCTTCTCCGGCGAGATGGCCTACCGGGCACTGATCCCCGGTGACCTGATCGCCGGCGACCCGGCCACCCGGTTCCTGCTGGACCGCTACCACTCGACGATCTGGTACGGCCCGGACAAGCACCTGGTGCACTACATGATCCGCAACGGCGAGTACCTCAACGTCGTCGGGATCGTCCCGTGCACCGAGCAGGTGGAGCGCGACTGGAGCGGCCCGGCGACCGCCCAGGACATGGTCGACGACTTCGCCGACTGGGACGACCGCGTCCCGGCGATGCTGTCCAAGGCCAAGGACGACGTGTCGGCCTGGGCCCTCTACCGGCGCCGGCGCGACCCGCTGTGGGTCGACGGCCGGGTCGCCCTGCTCGGTGATGCCTGTCACGCCATGCTCCCCTACCAGGCGCAGGGCGCCTCCCAGGCGATGGAGGACGCCGCCGTGCTGGCCGAGGAGCTCGGCGCCGCCGGCCGGTCCGACATGGACGGTGCGCTGTCGCGCTACGTGCATCGTCGCGCCAAGCACGCCGGCATGGTGCAGGACGCCTCGCTGCAGAACATGAGCTTCTACCACCTGCCCGACGGCCCCGAGCAGCGCGCGCGTGACGAGAAGCTGCGCACCTTCGACGGTGAGTCGGACGTCTCCTACGACTGGCTCTGGCGTGGATCGCCCCTGCACGATCCCGACAACGAGGCCATCACCTACCAGTTCGCCCGCTGAGCGCAGCTTGCGAAGCGAGCATCGACGCTGAGCGCAGCTTGCGCAGCGACCATCAACGCTGAGGAGTACCGACTGTGCGTACCGGAGACCAGGTCGTCCAAGACCTGCCCTGGCGGTGGAACGTCCAAGGGAAGATCTTCATCATCGGCGGCCTGGGCTACATGTTCGACGCCTGGGACGTCGCCCTCAACGGCTTCCTGACACCGCTGCTCGGCACCGAGTTCGACCTCGGTACCGGTGAGCGCGGCCTCGTCGCGACGGCGAACCTGGTCGGCATGGCCGTCGGTGCCGTCGTCTGGGGCACGATCGCGGACCGGATCGGCCGCAAGCGTGCCTTCAGCATCACCCTGATGATCTTCGCGTTGTTCTCGGTGCTCGGCGCGCTGTCGCCGACCTGGGAGATCTTCCTGGTCCTGCGCTTCCTGGCCGGTGTCGGCCTCGGCGGCTGCATCCCGGTCGACTACGCGATCGTCAGCGAGTTCTCCCCGAGAAAGCAGCGCGGCAGGGTACTCGCCGCGATGGACGGCTGGTGGCCGATCGGCACCACGCTGGCGGGTGTCTCGGCGACCCTGCTGGTCCCGGTCGACGGCAACTGGCGCTGGATGCTCGCGCTGATGGTGCTGCCCGCGCTGCTGCTGTTCTGGGTCCGCCGCGGCGTTCCGGAGTCCCCGCTCTTCCTGGCCCGCACCGGCCGTGAGGAGGAGGCCCGCGTGGTCATCGACGACATGGTCCGCCGGACCGGCGCGACCCCCGAGCCGTACTCCATCCCGGCCGTGGCGCCGGCGTCCACGCGGTCGCGCCTTCGCGGCGTGTCCGCCGTGGCCGAGCAGCTGAAGCTCGTCTGGGCGTTCTCCCCGAAGATCACCGGCGTCGCCTGGGCGCTGTTCATCACCGTGATGGTCGTCTACTACGCCGCGCTGTCCTGGATGCCGTCGATCCTGCGGGCGCAGGGCATGGGCGAGGTCGCCGCGTTCGGGTCCACCACCGTGATGAACGCGGTCGGCATCCTCGGCGTGATCACCTCGGTGCTGCTGGTCGAGACGCTCGGCCGCAAGTGGGTCATCGGCATCGCCGCCCCGCTGGCCGCGCTGTCGCTGATCGTGTTCTCGCTGGTGATCGAGTCCCCGACCGCGGCCATCGTGATGATCGCGGTGTTCGGGTTCTTCGCGCTGGTCGTCATCCCGGTCATGTACGCCTACGTCTCCGAGCTGTACCCGACCGAGCTGCGGGCGTCCGGGTTCGGATGGGCGTCGTCGTCGAGCCGTGCGGTCACCGGGTTCGTCCCGCTGGTCTTCGGCACCGTGCTCTGGCCGGTGCTGGGCCTGCCGCTGACGTTCACGCTGATGGGCGTGCTCGTCGTCGGCGCGGTGGTGTTCATGGCCTTCTGCGCCCCGGAGACCAAGGGCCGCGAGCTGGACCGGATCACCGGCACCGAGGAGGAGCTGGACACGCAGGTGGTGGAGAAGGCGTGAAGCCCGCCGCGTTCACCTACCACCGGGCGTCCTCGGTGCGCGGCGCGGTCGACCTGCTGACCGAGCTGGCCGACGAGGAGCCGAAGCTCCTCGCCGGCGGCCAGAGCCTGGTCGCGATGATGAACTTCCGGATGGCCCGCCCGGGCCACCTGGTCGACATCACGCACGTACCCGGTCTGGCCGGCATCCGCCGCGACGGCTCGCGACTGCGGATCGGGGCGCTGACCACGCACCGGGCCGTGGAGAAGGCCGACCTGGGCCCGGACTTCGCCGTGCTGTCGCGCGCCATGCGCTGGGTCGGGCACCTGCCGATCCGCACCCGTGGCACGGTCGGAGGCAGCATCGCGCACGCCGACGCCACCGCCGAGTGGTGCCTGCTCGCGGTCCTGCTGGACGCCCGGATCGTCGCGGAAGGCCCGGCCGGGCGCCGGGAGATCGGCGCGGGCGACTTCTTCCTCGGGCCGTTCACCACCGCTCTGGAACCCGACGAGGTGATCGTGGAGATCGTGTTCGACCGGCCCGCACCGCGGGCCGCACTGACCGAGTACGCCGACCGGCGGGGCGACTTCGCGATCGTCGCCGCCGGTGCGGATCTCGACACCGGCTCCGTCGTGCTCGGCGGGGTCGCGACGGAGCCGCTGCTCGTCCGCCCGGCCGGTACCGCCGACGAGATCGCCGGCGCCCTGGGCCTGCGGGACGAACCGGGTGCGCCCGCGGCCTACCGCCGCGGGCTCGTCCGGACCCTCGTGGCCCGGGCCCGGGCGCAGGCGGGTGGTCAGGATGGCTGAGCCCGGCTTCCGCCGTGACGGCACCTGGGTCGGGGCGAACGTCCCACGGCGCGAGGACCCGCGGCTGCTCGCCGGCCGCGGCCGGTTCGTCGACGACATCACCCTGCCCCGGATGCTGCACGCCGCGTTCGTGCGCAGCTCCGAGGCGCACGCCCGGATCACCTCGGTCGACCTGTCCGAGGTGCGGGAGGTGCCCGGCGTCGTCGCCGCGTTCGACGCCGCCGAGCTCGGGCTGGCCGACATCACCGCCCTGCTCGACCGGCCCGCGGAGGAGTTCACGCCGACGTCGATGCCGGTCCTGGCCCGCGACCGGGTCCGCTACGCCGGTGAGCCCCTGGCCATCGTCCTGGCGACCGACCCGTACGCGGCCGAGGACGGGGTGGAGGCGGCCGTCGTCGAGTACTACCCGCTCGACCCGGTGGTGACCGAGGCCGCCGCGCTGGCCGCCGCGGGCCCACCGGTGCACGACGAGGCACCCGGCAACGTGCTCGTCGACGTCTCGCTGTTCGCCACCGAGGGCATCGACGACGTGTTCGCCTCGGCGCACACGGCCGTGACCGTCGAGGCGAACACCGGGCGGCAGAACGCCCTGCCGCTGGAGACCCGCGGCGTCGTCGCCGACTGGGACGACCGCGACGAACAGCTCCTCGTCCGCACCTGCACCCAGGTCCCGCACCAGGTCCGCACCGTGCTGGCGCGGTGCGCCGGCCTGGACGAGAAGCAGGTCCGGGTCACCGTGCCCGACATGGGCGGCGGGTTCGGGCAGAAGTGCGTCGTGGGCCGCGAGGAGATCGCGGCCGCGGCGGCGGCCCGCCGGCTGCGCCGCCCGGTGAAGTGGATCGAGGACCGGCGCGAGGCGCTGACCGCGAGCTTCCTGGCCCGCGAGCAGCACTACACCGCCCGCGCCGCGTTCTCGGAGACCGGCGAGATCCTCGCCCTGGACGCCGACGTCGTCTGCGACATGGGCGCCTACTCCTGCTACCCGTTCACGGCCGGGATCGAGCCGCTGATGGCCTCGGCGGAGATGCCGAGCGTGTACACGGTGCCGGCGTACCGGGTGCGGGGCCGCGCGGTCACCACCAACAAGGCGCCCACCGCGCCGTACCGCGGGGTGTCGCGCCCGCAGTACGTGATGGTGATGGAACGGCTGATGGAACGGGCCGCCCGCGAGCTGGGCCTCGACGCCCTGGAGGTCCGCCGCCGCAACCTGATCACCGAGTTCCCGTACCGCGGGATCAACAACGTCACCTACGACCCGGGGTCCTATCTGGAGTCGCTGAACCTGTGCGAGCAGGTG
Organism: Pseudonocardia parietis; assembly: GCF_017876315.1. Lineage (GTDB taxonomy): Bacteria > Actinomycetota > Actinomycetes > Mycobacteriales > Pseudonocardiaceae > Pseudonocardia > Pseudonocardia parietis. The sequence continues at coordinate 6,619,839 of NZ_JAGINU010000001.1, forward strand.
CTGCGTGACGAGGGCTGGCTCGACCACTCCTCGCCGGACGGCCGGGTGATCGGGGTCGGGTACTCCTGCTTCTCCGAGCGCACCGGCTACGGCTCGGGAGCGTTCGCCCAGCGCAAGATGCAGGTCGTGCCGGGATTCGACATCTCGCAGATCACGATGGACCTGGACGGGACGGTCACCGTCACCACCGGCACGCTGTCGCACGGCCAGAGCCACGAGACGACGTTCGCCCAGATCGTCGCCGACCGGCTCGGGATCGGCTACGACAAGGTCAAGATCGTGCAGGGCGACACCGACCGGATCACCTACGGCTGGGGTTCGTTCGCGTCGCGCTCGGTCACCATCGGCGGGTCGGCGGCGTCGGCGGCCTCGGTGAAGCTGGGCGACCAGCTCCGTGAGATCGCCGCGCACCTGGCCGGTGCGGACATCGACTCGACCCGTCTCGACGGGCGGGGCGGCGTCCGCGCCGGGGACCGCACGTACCCGTTCACCGAGCTGGCCGACGTCGCCTACCTGCGGGCGCACCTGCTGCCCAAGGACGTCGGCCCCGGGCTGACCGCGACGGCCAGCTTCGACGTCGGCGGCGACGGCACGTTCTCCAACGCCACCCACGGCTGCGTGGTCGCGCTCGACCCGGGCACCGGCGGCGTGGAGATCCTGCGTTACGTCTGCGTGGAGGACTGCGGGGTGGCGATCCACCCGCAGGTCGTCGAGGGCCAGGCCCGCGGCGGAATCGCGCAGGGCATCGGCGGGGCGCTGTTCGAGCAGGTGACCTACGACGAGCTCGGCCAGCCACTGGCGCCGAGCTTCATGGAGTACAAGGTGCCCACCGCCGCCGAGATCCCGGACGTGCGGATCGAGCACCTGGAGACGCCGTGCGCGTTCACCTCGGACGGCGCGAAGGGCGCCGGCGAGGGTGGGACGATCGGCGCACCGGCCGCCGTCCTCAACGCCGTCAACGACGCGTTGCGGGCCACCGGTGTCGAGCTGGACTCCACCCCGATCCCGCGCGCCGCGATCTTCGCGGCCCTGTCGTCCGAGGAGAGGTCATGACCGACGTGCAGCTGGTCGAGCTGCGGGTGAACGGCGAGCGGCACGATCTCGCGATCTCCCCCCGGCGCACGCTGGCCGACGTGCTCCGCCACGACCTCGGGCTGACCGGCACGCACGTCGGTTGTGAACACGGCATCTGCGGGGCCTGCACGGTGCTGGTCGACGACCAGCCGGCGCGCGCCTGCCTGCTGTTCGCCGTCCAGGTGGAGAACTCGCAGATCCGCACCGTGGAGTCGCTGGCGGGGCCGGACGGCGAGCTGTCGGACCTGCAGCAGTGCTTCTCCGATCACCACGGCCTGCAGTGCGGGTTCTGCACGCCCGGCTTCCTCATGCTGGCCGAGGGCTACCTGGCCGAGGAGCCCGACGCGTCCCGCGAGGAGATCCGCGAGGTCGTCGCCTCGAACCTGTGCCGCTGCACCGGCTACCAGACCATCGTGGACGCCGTCGACGACTGCGCGTCCCGCCGCCGCGCGGTCCTGCAGGCCGCGCTCGACACGGAACGAACAGCAGGGAGCACCGCATGAGCCTGCACGGAGCCGATACCGACGCCACCTACGACCGCGCCGGGTTCGGGGCCCGCAGCCGCCTCGGGACCCGGCCGGCGATCGTCGTCGTGGACCTGACGGCCGGGTTCACCGACCCGGCCGCGCCCACCGGCAGCGACCTGTCCGAGGTGGTCGCCGCGACGTCATCGCTGGTCGAGGCCGCGCGCCCGATCGGCGCGCCGGTCGTGTGGACGACCATCGCCTTCACCCCGGCCGAGCTCGACACCCTGCCCTGGCTGGTGAAGGCGCCCGGCATGCGCGGGCTCGTCGAGGGCTCGGACGCCGTCGCGTTCGACGGCCGCCTCGACGTGCGCGGCACCGACCACGCGCTCACCAAGAAGGGCGCATCGGCGTTCTTCGACACCGGACTCGCGACCGTGCTCCGTGCATCCGGTGTGGACACCGTGCTGGTCTGCGGGGCCACCACGAGCGGCTGCGTGCGCGCGAGCGCGGTCGACGCCGTCCAGTCCGGATTCGGGGTGCTCGTGCCGCGCGAGTGCGTCGGCGACCGGGCGCAGGGCCCGCACGACGCCGCCCTGTTCGACATCGACGCGAAGTACGGCGACGTCGTCGGTCTCGACGACGCGATCGCCTACCTGAAGACACTGTGACATACAAGGACGCGACATTGGAAGGACGGCTGTGACCTCCACCCTCACCACCCGCCAGGTCCGCCAGGACGCCCTGGCCGACCTCGCCGATGTCCAGGCGGTGTCGCGCTGGGCGCGCAACGGCGACGTCCGGCTGCACGTGCTGGACTACGAGGGTTCCGGCACCCCGGTGCTGATCGTGCCCGGCATCACCAGCCCGGCGATCACGATGGACTTCGTCGCGCGCGAGCTGAGCGACCTGTGCCGGCCGCTGCTGCTCGACGTCCGCGGCCGCGGGCTGTCCGACTCCGGAACCTCCTGGACCCTCGGCGACTACGCCGACGACGTGCTCGCCGTACTGTCCGAACTGGACCTGGGCGCGGAGCCGGTCGTCGTCGGGCACTCGATGGGCGCGCGGATCGCCGCCGTCACCGCCACCGCGCGGCCGCTGCGCGGGACCGTGCTCGTCGACCCGCCGCTGTCCGGGCCCGGCCGCGGGCCCTACCCGACCACCCTCGAGGCGTTCCTCGGCCAGCTCACCGAGGCCGTGCGCGGTACCGACGCCGACGAGGTCGCCCGCGCCTGGCCGCGCTGGCCGCGGGCCGAGCAGGGGCTGCGCGCGCGCTGGCTGTCCTCCTGCGACGAGGCCGCGATCCGGGCCACCCACGCCGGGTTCGAGAACGAGGACTTCTTCGACGCCTGGCCGTCGGTGCCCGCCCCGACGACCGTGCTGTACGGCGCGGACTCCCCCGTGGTCACCGCCGACGGCGCCGCCGAGATCGCCGCTGCCAACCCGCGCGGTGAGCTCGTCGCGATCCCGGACGCCGGGCACATGGTGTTCTGGGACAACCCGGCCGAGTCGCTGCGGCTGCTGCGCAGCACGCTGGAGCCGCTGGTCGGCTGAGGACGGTGCGAACGCCCCGGAACGCCCCCACCGGGCGGTCCGGGGCGCTGTCGTCGGTGGGTGCGGGTACCGGTCGGCACCGTGCGCGGGCCTCCGGTGCCACCGTCGGCGTCGCGCCCGGCCCGCCGGGCTGCTGAGCCGGGGCGCGTGCGCGCCCCTTCGGGCCTACTGTCGCGGACGTGGGTACCCGAACCCGGACCGGCGCGTCCGTCCGGGCGGCCACCGTCGTGGTGGCCGCCCTGCTCGTGCTGTCCGGCTGCTCATCCGGCCCGGCGACCCTGGACCGGGCCCCCGACGACTCCGGACCGGGTACGAGCTCGTCCGACCGGGTCGGTGAGCCCGGCGCCGAGTCGCTGCGGACCAAGTTCCGCTACTTCTCCGCGGACGGGCGCCTCACCCGCGACCCGGCCGAGGTCTTCGGTCGCTGCGCGCGCTTCACCGGTGAGATCCGAAACGTGCTGCCGCAGATCCGGCGGGACGTCCCGGCCGCCGCCGACCAGGCCGACGCCACCGAGCAGGCCCTGGACCGCTTCGCCACCGCCGGCTGCGAGGCGGCCCCGGGCATGCCCGGCGGTGGCGACGCCGCGACCTGCGGGCCGGCCTACCGGGAGGTGCAGGAGGCCACGCAGGGCCTCGCGACCGCGGTCGGTGCGTCACGCTGAGCCGGATCAGGCGGCCAGAAGAGTGTCCACTTCGGCCCGGGTCGGTGCCGTCGCCGGCCCGTACCGGGTGACGGCCAGTGCCGCGGCGGCGTTCGCCCGTCTCACGGCCTCGGGCCAGTCGGCGCCACGCAGCAACTCGGCAGCGAGCACACCGCAGTGGGCGTCACCGGCGCCGTTCGTGTCGACGGCCTCGACCGGCGGCGCCGGGACCCGCTCGGCCTGCCCGTCCCGGATCAGCACACAGCCCCGGGCACCGTCGCGGACCACGACGGTCGCGCCGTCCGGGAGCTGTCGGGAGAGCTCCCGACCCGCCGCGAGGGCGTCCGGCTCTCCGGACAGCAGGTGTGCCTCCCGGGCGTTGCAGCTCAGCACACCGGTCACGGCGAGCATCCGTTCCCACGTGTGCGCGGGAACATCGGTCACCAGCGGTCCGGGATCGAGCAGCACCGCTGCCGCTGTATCGGCCACGAAGGACACGAGCCGGTCGGCCTTGTCCGGGACGAGCAGGCTGTAGCCGGACACGTACACGACGTCGTGCGGCGCCGCGGGCGGCAACGGGATCGCCCGGCCGGACTCGGCCCCGCTGCCGGTCACGAACGTGCGTTCCCCGGACGGTTCGACCAGGACCACACAGACACCCGTGTCGACGTGCGGATCCGGCGGCGCTGCGACGGTGACGCCCTCGACAGCCAGCGCTGCCCGCACCAGCTCTCCGCGCGGCCCGGTGCCGTGCCCGCCGGCGTACGTCACTGCGGCGCCCGCCCGGGCAGCCGCGGCGACGACGTTGATCCCGCCACCGGGAAGCATGACGGTGTCGGAGGCGAGGACGTCGCCGCCCGGCGGGGGCAACGCGGGGACCCGCATGACCAGGTCGACGAGCACCTGCCCGGTGTGCACGAGCCGGCCGGTCACCGGGGCTCCCGGGCTCCGCCCAGCAGGGCGTACCCCCCGGCCGCGACGACGAAGGTGATCACCCAGGCGAGTCCGTTCTCGCCGAACCACGTACCGGCGAGCGGGCCGGTGAACCACGGTGTCGACGCCGGGCCGACCGTCGCGAACAGGTACCCGGCGACGATCGCCACGGCCCAGGCCGTCGTGGCCCGCGGCTCGATCCCACCGCGGTACCAGTAACGACCGGTGGGCGAAGTGTCGATCAGGGCGTCCGGGTCGTAGTACCGGCGGCGCAGCATGTCGACCACGAACACACCGACCCACGCCGTGATCGGGATCGCGAGCGCGCTGATGAAGGCGATGAACGGCGTGTAGAAGCCGTCAGCGACCAGCATGAAGTAGATCGCGCCGACGAAGGTCACCAGCACGTCGAGGACCACCGCGTACACACGCGGCAGCTTGACGCCGAGGGTCAGCGTCGTGAGCCCCGCCGAGTACACGGACAGGTGGTTGGACAGCAGCAACCCGCCGAACGCGGCGACCAGGTACGGGATCGCCATCCAGACCGGGAGCATGTCCCGGATGGCGGCAACCGGGTCGCCCGCTTCCGCGAGTGCAGGGTCGCCGGCCGCCAGCAGGCTGCCCAGCGAGATCAGCAGCACCAGCGGGATCCCGGCACCGGCGGCCGCGGACAGCACCAGCGATCCGGCCCGCACCGACGGTGCCTGGTAGCGGGACATGTCGGCCGAGGCGTTCGCCCAGCCGATGCCGGTTCCGGCCGCGATGAGGCCGACCGCGGCCACGACCGCGCCGATCGGCGCCGGGGTCGCCGACGCTACGGCGGTCCAGTTCACGGTGGCGACCAGGAACCCACCGACAAGGATGTTGAGCGCGCCGAACACCCAGGTCGCCCAGCGCTGGACGGCGACCAGGAACCCGTGGCCGAGACCCGCGACCAGCACCGTGCAGAGCACGAAGACCGCGATGCACGCGATGGTGATCACCGGATGGTCCTTCGCCGCCGGGCTGGTACCCGTCACGATGGTGACCAGTGAGAGCAGCGCGAACGCGGCGGTGGTCGTGTTGACCGTCTCCCAGCCGAGCCGGGAGATCAGTGACACCAGGGTCGGGCCGATGTTGCCACGCGCACCGAACACGGCCCGGGACAGGGTCAGCCCGGGCGCACCGCCGCGGCGGCCCGCGATCGAGATGGCGCCGACGATCGCGAATGAGCCGACGGCACCCAACACCGCGGCGATGACGGCCTGCCAGACCGTGAGCCCGGACGCGACGAGCGTCGCACCCAGCGGGAGGCCCAGGATCGAGATGTTCGCGGCGAACCAGACCCAGAACAGCTCACCCGGCCGCCCATGGCGTTCGGCGAGGGGCACGGGCTCGATGCCCCGCGTTTCGAGGGTCCCACCTGCGGGACCGGCATCGGTGTCGGTCGTACCGGTGGCCATGACAGCCTCCTATCGAGAGGTGGACCGGATGTGGAGCAACCCCTCGACCACGTCGTCGAGGGGGTCGAGTAGCGGTGCGTTGACCCGGCGCACGCTCGCGACCAGATCCGCGGGCAGGCCGGCGGCACCGTGCACCGCACCGAGGACGGCGCCGCAGATCGCGGCGATCGTGTCGGTGTCCCCGCCCAGTGAGGCCGCGGTGACCAGCGCGTCCCGTGGGTCGTCGCCGAGCGCCGCCGCCAGGCCGAGCGCCGCGACGACCGACTCGGTGGCCGTCACCGACGTCCCGACGACGCCGGCGACGGTGTCGGCGAGCCTGTCCGGGGCCAGCCCGGGCAGCAGCCGGACGGCGGCCTCGAGCCTGGACGCGACGTCGGCGCCGGCCATCCAGTTCCCGCGCCGGGCGCCGGCCCGGGCCGCGTCCACGGCGGCGGCCAGTGCGGCGGGAAGCCCCGCACCGGACACCGCGGTGGAGACCGCTGCGGCGACCGCGGCGGCGGCGGCGATCCCGGGAGCGGTGTTGTGGGTGACGACCGCGGACTCCACGACGGCGTCGAGCAGCCGCGGACCGGTCGCGGCGATACCGATCGGGGCGACCCGCATCGCAGCGCCGTTGGTGACGCCGTCGCGACCGGCGAGTTCCGGTGGTTCACCCTCGGCAAGCCGGGTCAGCGCGCGGCGGGTGGAAGGTCCGAGCAGGTCCAGGGACCCGCGCAGGAGCATCTCCTTCTCCCAGTCCCCGAGCGCGGAGGCGAACACCCGCGCGGGCACCCGTCCCTCGTGGGCGACGAGGATCCGGGCGAGCAGCAACGCCTGCTCGGTGTCGTCGGTGACGGTCCCCGCCGGGAGCTTCGGAGCGATCGGCTGGTCGTCGGCGCCGTCGAGCAGCCGGTCGACGGCCCCGTACCGGGCCGCGATCGCCTTGCGGGACATCGACTGGGTCGGCATGCCGAGGGCGTCGCCGACGGCCAGGCCGAGAAGCGTGCCGAGCGCGCGATCCTGCTCACCGCTCACCGTGCGTCCCCGGTCGTCGCGGTGCCGCCGAAAGCGAGGTGGAACCGGAAGCGTTGCGGGTCGAGCAGGCTCACCACGTGTTCGGCGAGTCCTCCGCCGGCTGTGCGGGTGACCCGCGTCGCCCGCAGGAACAGATCACCGGGCGCTCGCTCGAGACGGGCGGCGTCGGTGGCGTCGAGCGGCTCGGCGGAGATCCACTGTTCACCGGTCGCACCGTGCAGTCCAGCGGCGGCGAGGGTCGCCGTGATGGATCCGTCCACCAGGCCACGCTCCGGGATCCCGGCCAGCTCGGCGGTCGCGGGCAGCGACGCGGTCTCCAGCGAGACCGGACGGCCGTCGGACCGGCGCAGGCGACGGACCGTGACCAGCGGGCCCTCCCGCTCCTCGACAGCGGGATCGCCGCCCGCGACGATGCCGAGCAGTTCGGTGGTGACCTCGGCACCGGACCCGGCCAGCGCCCGGGCCCAGCCGAGCTGCTGGTCCAGCCGGGCGCCGTCGAAGGTGACGAACGAGCCGACCCCGGTCTCGGTCTCGATGAGATCGCGACGCTGCAGCTCGGCGAGTGCGCTGCGCACGGTCCCCCGGGACACGGCATAGGTCTGCGCGAGCTGGTTCTCCCCGGGCAGCCGCTCACCGTGCCCGAGCCGGCCGGAGCGGATCCGTGTCGCCAGATCCGCGACGAGCTGGGCCCGCTTCGACCGACCGCCCTGTTCAGACATGTACAAACATGTACAGGACTCGGCGCCGTCTTGTCCAGGTCGACCGCTCAGGTCCCCGCGAATCCGAACACGCCGATAGGCCCGCGCCCTCGAGGGTGAGCGCGGGCCACGGGGCACTCGCCTCGCGGTCAGCCCGCGAGCAGCGCCCCCGCCCCGGGCACCCGCGGCTCCAGCCCGAGCTCGGTGAGGATCCGGTGGGTCGTCGCGGTGGCCGCGGACAGCACCGGGATGCCGATCTCGTCCTGCACCGGCTCGATCGCCAGCAACGACGGCATCTGCACACACGCGGACAGCACCAGCGCGTCGGCGCCGGTCAGGTCCAGTTTGCGGTGGTGTTCGCGCAGGTCGGCCGGGTCCAGGCGGGCCACGGCGAGGTTGTCGGGCACCTGCAGCGACAGCGAGTCCACCACCTGTACCCCGGCATCCTCGAGATAGTCCACGACGGCCTTGGTCAGCGGCTCCATGTACGGGGTGATGATCGCGACCCGCTTCGCACCCAACGCGGAGATCCCCGACAGCAACGCCCCCGCACTGGAGACCACCGGGGCCTGGGAGCCCTCGGCGCGCAGCGCGGCGGTGATGTCGTCCTCGGCGGTGCAGTGATACCCCGGCCCCTGCGCCATGATCGCGACCAGACACGCGGTCGCGACCACGTCGGGGCGGGCGTCGGCCAGCTCGGCCGCGGCCCGCTTGGCCTGCTCGTTCATCGCCCGCAACTGCTCCGGGGTCACGTGCTGCATCCGGGCCCGCGCGGCATGGAACACGAACCGATCCTCGGGATGGGCCTGTTCGCGCGCGGCCAGCATCCGCGGCAGCTCGGTCTCCATCGTCAGGTTCGACGACGGGACGATCATCCCGATGTGATGGTCACGCCGCTGCTGATCAGGGCTCATCGCTTGGTCACCGGCTTCATCTCGGGCACGGTCAGCTCACCGGCGTCGACGATCAGCTCGTCATCGAGGTAGAGCGAGTTGCCGCGCATGGGGATGTCGAAGTGGCACGCGGTGTCGTTCGGCCCACCCAGCTCGTTGTTCGGGCCGATCGAGAACATCACGTTGCCGTAGAAGGAACGCAGCTCCATACCCATCCCGCCACCGAACTGGGTCAGCCCGTGCCAGTGCGCCCGCTCGTCCAACCCCCACCCGACATGGGACATGCCGTAGCCGCGCGGGTCGTCGAAGGACCGGATGTAGGAGGCGAGCAGATCCGCATCCAAGCCGCTGCTACCGGCGCCGCCGCGGATGTCGCGGATGAACCCGGCCTCGATGGTGATCTCCACCGGGGTCTGCACGTAGGTGTTGAACGGCAACAACACGTCCCCGGGGGCGAGGACGATCTTCCCGTCGACGCCGTCGTCGGAACCACCGGTGAACACGAACGCCGCCGGCCAGTGATCCCACCGGCCCGGGGTGTCGGTGTAGCCGTACTCGCTCATGGTCGGGTACATGCCCAGCTGGTAGGTCACATCGGTGCCGTGCGGGCTGGTGATCCGCATCGTCGACGCCTTCGCCAGCAGCTCCGCACCCGTCTCGACCCGCTCACGCAGCTCGGTCGTGGGCATCAGCCGGGCCAGCAGCTCCGGCGGCTCCACCGCGGTCAGCACCCGCGTCCCGGCCGCCTGGATCGCGAACTGCTCCGGGGAGAACAACAGGAACGTGCAGTCCACCACCATGTCGACCGCCTTGAGCGCATCCACGGCCAGCGGAATCCGGCCCAGCCCGGAATCACCGACCGCCCACGCCCCACCCGCACTCGCCGGCGACGGCAACCGCATGTGATAGCCCGACGCGCCCAGGCGCCCGATCGCCCACAGGAACGCATCGGCGTACTCGGCCCGCTCCCCACCACGGGTCAGCACCACCACCGTCTCGCCCTCATGGACCCCGGACAGGGTCAGCTGCTGCAGACAGATGTCGTTGAACAGGTTCTGGTCCATCGCGACCACCTCCATGTCTCGGATTATTAATCCGAGCACGTACTATCCGGGTACGCAAGACCTGCAGGCCCCCGAAACACGACCGTCACCCGCGCGGAGTCACTCCGGGGTGCGGTCGCAGACCGACATGAGCGCGCGGCCGAGCGCCGCCCGGTGGAGGTCGTCGAGGCTCTCCGCCCGCGCGACGACCGCCTGGGCCAGCGTGGACGGGCAGTCCTCGTGCACCCGGGCGGGAGCGGCGACCTTCATCGCCGCGACGAGCTCGTCACCGATCCGGCCCAGCTCCGGCCGCACCTGCGCGAGGTCCGGACGCTCCGCGAGCCGGCTCTCCGGGCGGTCGTTCCACCGCCGGAGCAGGTCGTTCTGCACCTGGCTGCTCGCCGCGATCTGGTCGGCGACGACGCGGGCGACCCATTCGGGGTCGACGCCGGCGCGGGTGGCGTCGGCGCGGGCGTCGGCGACGACGGCGGCCTCCCGCTCCGGGTCGGTCACAGCCTGTCCGGTGCCGAGCTTCGCCGCCGCGACCCGGCTCGAGACCACCGCCCGCTGGGCGGACAGCTCGGCGATCCGGGTCACGCCGTCGGCAGGCGACGCGCCGGGCGGACCCTCGCTCAGCGGGGCGGCGGGCGGATCACCGCCGCACCCCGCGAGCAGGGCGAGCGCGGCCAGCGCCGGGAGCGCCCCGGAGCGGAGCGCGTGGCGACGCATCCGCCGCGGCGGCAGGACTCGGCTCCCGATCACGCCCGCGAGCCTACGACGCACCGCTGCCCGGCCCGCACCGCGCTGCGCCGCGCCGCATTGCGCTGCACCGCACCGCACCGCACCGCTGCACCGCACCCGACTCGACTCACCCCGGCCCGGCCCGGCCCGAGACTGTCCGAACACGGACGGCTCCCGCCGAGATGCACCTCAGCGCGATATGTCGATCTCCGGACGACCGTGTGCCGCATCTCGGTGGGGCGGTGCCCGCGGAACCGGATGACGTGCGCGGAATACCGGGAATCCGCACGCCCGGCCGCATTCTTGGCCCGTAGCCGGACCACATTCCCGAATACCCACTACCGGCGGCGGCGAAACATCACTCACCCACGCACACGACGAGGGGCGTGTCCCCCTCAGGGACACGCCCCCGTGTCATGCCGTGCCGGCCGGTGCGCGCCGGTGGATCACCGTGGCGCGCGCACGACCGGCCTGGTCAGAACCATGCTTTGCGCCCGCCCACCGGACGGCCGACCGCGCCGAGAATCATGAGGACGACGCCGATGATGACGAGCAGGCCGCCCAGGTAGTAGAGCAGCGAGATGCTCGTGAACCACCCCACCAGCAGCAGGATCACACCAAGGATGATCATTTCTTTTACTCCCTCCCAGGAATGTGGGAGAAAAGTACCGCCGAACGCGTTGCCGCGCAGTGCGAGGATCGATTCCGATGACCGGATCGTGACATTCCCGCGGGTCACGCGGGCGAATCCCGCGACGGACCGCTCAGCCCGGCCGCGCGGCCAGACCCCGCGCCGAGGTGGCCCGGTCCAGCGCGATCGCGGCCGCCCCGCGCAGGACGCCGTCGGCGCCGTGCGCCGCGTCGCGGACCGGTGGCGGCTCCGCCCGCCGGAACGCCATCAGCCCGGCCTCGTAGGCGACGGCGAAGGCGTCCGGCGCGGCGGCCCGCAGCGCGGGTGCGAGCCCGGCGAGGACGACGACCTCCGGGTCGTGCGCGTTGACCAGCCCGGCCGTCCCCCGGGCCAGTGAGGCCGCCGCGGACGTCACCGCGGACGTCGCCCCGGGCTCCCCGTCCGCCGCCCGGTCGAGCACGTGGCGGCTGTAGCCGTACGGGTCGTCGGGCTCCGGCTCGCCGAGCATCCGGGCCAGCGCCCGGCCGTCGGTCCCGTTGTTCCAGCAGCCCCGGGCGCCGCACGCGCAGCCCAGGGACGGATCACCGAACGGGAGGTGCCCGAACTCCCCGGCCGCGCCCCGTGCCCCGGTCTGCGGGCGCCCGCGCAGGAGCAGCGCACCGCCGACCCCGACCTCGACGGTGAGGAACAGCGCCGTGCCGGCCCCGGCCGCGGCGCCGTCGCGCACCTCGGCGACCCCGGCGAGGTTCGCGTCGTTGCCGACCAGCACCGGCAGGCCGTGCCCGGAGCCGATCCGGCGGACGTCGAGCGGGCTCCACCCCTGGCCGGCGCCCTGGGCGAGGTGCTCGTCGATGACGGTGGCCGCCACTCCGATCCCGGCCGCGACGACCGGGCCGGGGTAGGCGCCGACGAGGTCGCCGACCACCGTGTCGAGCTCGGTGGCGACCGCGTCCGGGTCGCGGCGGGCGTGCCGCCCCGACCGCACCGCCACCGGTACGCCGTCCAGCCCGGCCAGGCCGGCTCGCCAGCCCTCGAACCGTACGTCGACGGCGACGACGGCCGGGCCGTCCGGAGCGGGTACCAGCCGGGTCGTGGGCCGCCCGCGCCCTCCGCAGGGGGCGCGCTCCTCGGCCACCCAGCCGAGCTCGCGGAGCCGGCCCGCGATCTCGGTGGCCGAGCCGCTGGCCAGCCGCAACCGCCGGGCCAGCTCGACGCGGGTCAGGCCGGGGTCGCGGCGGACCTCGGCGAGCGCCTCGGCGGTGGCCCGCCAGCGGTCGGTCTCGGCCCGCCCCGGGCGTGAATCGGCTGACACCGAGCCCATTTCGTTTGACACCTCCGGGCGCACGCTCTTTATCCTCGTGGGGCGATGAAAATTATGGCTGCGCGTTCTCCTCACTCTCCCACCGCTGCCCCGGGCACCGGGAAGGCCGGTCCCGCCCTGTTCGCCGTGGCGCTGGGCGGGCTCGCGATCGGCACCACCGAGTTCGCCTCGATGGGCCTGCTGCCCGCGTTCGCCGCGGATCTCGGCGTCTCGGTGCCGCAGGCGGGCATCGCGATCAGCGCCTACGCGCTCGGCGTCGTCGTCGGGGCGCCGGTGCTCGCCGTGCTGGGCGCCCGGTGGCCGCGCAAGCACCTCGTCCTGGCGCTGGCCGGTGCGCTGGCGCTGTTCAACGTCGCCTCGGCGTTCGCTCCGACCTTCGGCACGTTCGTCGGCACCCGGTTCCTCGCCGGGCTGCCGCACGGCGCCTACTTCGGGGCGGCCTCGGTACTGGCGGCCTCGCTCGTGCCCCGGGAGAAGCGGCCCCGCGCGATCGCGACCGTGATGAGCGGCCTGATGATCGCGAACATCGTCGGGGTCCCCGGCGCGACCTGGCTGGGCCAGGCGGCCGGCTGGCCCGCGGCGTACCTGGCGACCGGCGTGATCGCCGTCCTGACCGTGGTGGCGGTGTGGGTGCTCGTGCCGGACGTGCGCGACGAGCGCTCCGGCTCGATCCGCGGTGAGCTCTCGGCCCTGCGCCGGGGCCAGGTGTGGATCACGATGGCGGTCATCGCGACCGGGTTCGGCGGCTCGTTCGCCGTTTACAGCTACATCACCCCGGTGCTCACCGAGGTGTCCGGCCTCGCCGCCTCCGCCGTACCGCTGGCGCTGGCCGTGTACGGCGTCGGGATGACGCTGGGCAACCAGGTCGGCGGCCGATTGGCCGAGATCGCCCCGGTGCGGACGATCGCGGTCGGGCTCGGCGCGGCGGCGGTGTCGATGGCGGTGTTCGCGGTGACGGCGTCGTCGGTGGTCGCGGCCCTGATCGCCCTGTTCGCACTGGCCTTCACCACGACGTCCACCACGCCCGCCCTGGCCACCCGACTGATGGACGCCGGCCGCGAGGGTCCGACACTCGGCGCCGCACTGCACCACGCGGCGTTCAACGTCGCGAACGCCCTCGGCGCCGCGCTGGGCGGGCTGGTGCTCGCCGCGGGCTGGGGCTGGATGTCGCCGGCCGCGGTCGCCACCGTGCTGCCCCTGCTCGGCCTGGTCGCGCTGTACGCCGCGGTCCGGCTGGAGCGGACCGAGCGGCGCCGGGACCTCGCCCTCGCCGCGTAGGTGTCGATCACGTCACCCTCGGGATTCCCGGCTCCTCGTCGATCGTTGCGATAGACAACGGTGACGAGGACGAAGGAGGCGCCCCATGGTGGCGGCGACCACGGGTGTACACGGTGGATCGAGCTCCGCCGGGCACGCCCGCTCCGACGTCGAGGAGATCCTCGACGCGCTCGGGACGCATCGGGACCGTGAGGTGCTGGTGCACGCCGACCGGCGGTGGACCGCGGGCGAGGTCGCGGACACTGTGCACCGGCTCGCGCACACCCTGGACGGCCGGGTCCGCCCCGGCACGATCGTCGCGCTGCTGGCCGGGAACACCCCGGAGGTACTGATGGCGCGCTGGGCGGTGAACCTGCTCGGGGCCGGGGCCACCCAGCCGCACGACGGGCTGTCGGCCGCGGCACAGGCGCGCATCGTCGACGACGTCGACGCCGATCTCGTGCTCACGCAGTCACCGCACGCGGTGGACGTGCTGGAGCGTGCCCGGCCGGTCGAGGCCCGGGCCCTGGTCCCCGATCTGCTCGCGGCGGCCGCGGACGCCCCGGCCACGCCGATCCACGGCCGCACCCACGCCGGTGACGTCGCGACCATCCGGCACACCGGGGGCACGACCGGGCACCCGAAGGGCATCACCTACACGTTCGGCCACCACGCCCGCGCGGCCACGATCCACCGGACGCTCTCCCGGCTCGCCGCGGAGTCGGCCCGGCTGCTGGTCGCCACCCCGATCGCACACGCGGGCGGTGGGCTCGCCGACCGGATCCTCGCCGGCGGCGGCACCGTCGTCCTGCAGGACCGGTTCGACGCCGGGGACTTCCTCGCCGCCGTCGAGCGCGAGCGGATCACCCACACCTGGCTGCTGCCACCGCTGATGTACCGGCTGCTCGACCACCCCGCACTCGACCGGACCGACCTGTCGTCGCTGCGCACGGTGATCTACGGCGGGGCGCCCGCGAACGCCCGGCGGATGGCGGAGGCGCACCGGCGGATCGGGCCGGTGTTCACCCAGTTCTACGGTCAGACCGAGGCCGGCGGGATCAGCGTCCTCACCCCGGCCGAGCACGACCGGCCGGATCTGCTGGCCACGGTCGGGCGGGTCGTGCCCAGCACCGAGATCGCGATCATCGATGCCGGCGGGTCCCCGGCCGGCACCGGGGAGTGCGGCGAGCTGTGGGTGCGCACCGGCACCGAGATGGACGGCTACTGGAAGCAGCCCGAGCTGACCGCGGGGACCATCGTGGACGGCTGGGTGCGCACCGGCGACGTCGCGCGGCTGGACGCGAGCGGCTACCTGCACCTGGTGGACCGGGTGAAGGACATGGTCGTCGTGGTCGGCGGGCACGTGTACACCGCGGAGCTGGAGGACACGCTGATGGAGCACCCCGGAGTGCGCCAGGCCGCGGTGTTCGGCGCTCCGGACGGCGACGGGACCGAGGCCGTGCACGCCACCGTCGTCCCCGGCAGCCCGGCGCCGTCGGCCGACGACCTGGCCGGGCTGGTCGCGCAGCGGGCCGGGGACATGTACGTACCGCGGGCGATCCGCTTCGTCGAGGAGCTCCCGCTGACCGGGATCGGCAAGACCGACAAGAAGCGGTTGCGGGCCGAGCTCACCGGCTGAGCACGGCAGCCCGGTACCGCCGCGCCGAGCTCACCGGCTGAGCGCGGCGGGCCGCTCCCGACGGACCGGTTGCAGCGCGCGGACCGCGACCGCGACCTGGGCCACGACGATCAGCACACCGAGCGGGACGTGCAGGGCGAGCAGCCCGGAGTAGCCGATCGCGACCTGGGCGGTGTCGGCGACGACCAGCGCCACGCTCACCGCGATCGGCCAGACCGGCATCCCGCCCGGCCAGGTCGCGACGACGGCGAGCACGGTCTGCACCATCGCGACCACGATCAGCGCACCGCCGATCCCGCCATGCGTCTCGAGGGCCAGGTCGACGGCGTCGAGCAGCGCCCCGGCGGCCCCGAGCTGGGTCAGCACCAGCAGCCCGTGGAACACCGCCCACACCCGGAACGGCACCGCGGCCAGTGACCTACCCATGCCCGCCACCGGCCAGGACGCGGGGCACCTCGGTGCTCCCGGGCGGTACGACGACGAACTGACCCATCATCCCCTGGTCCTCGTGGTAGAGCAGGTGACAGTGGTACATGTACGGCGTGCCCGGATCGGTGTGGCGGCCGAACCGCAGCAGCACCCGGGTCGTCGTGCGTGGTGGCACGTAGACGGTGTCCTTCCAGGTCCGCAGCTCCGGCCCGACCGCCCGGCCGTCGGCCTCGAGCACCTGACCGCGGGCGTCGTGCACGTGCAGGTTGTGCGGCCGGGAATGGAGGTTCACGAGCTCCCAGATCTCGGTGGCGCCTGCCGGGACGACCTCGTCGACACGGGCCATGTCCATCTTCTCCCCGTTGATGGTGTTGTTGCGCAGCTCGAAACGGCGCACGGTCGTCGCCGCCGCGGGATCGGGCCCCGGCTCGTGCGGCAGCGAACCGGGCAGCGCGGGCGCCGGTTCGAGCTCGGCGGCGGGACGGATCTGCAGCACGTCGAGGGTGTCGAGCGCGCCGATCGTGCGCTCGTTGCCGGAGACCGCGCCGAGGTCCTGCGGCAACGAGCGCAGGACCACCGGGCGTCCGGGGTCGAGGTCGAGCAGCACCTCGGCGCGCTCGCCGGGGGTGAGCAGGACGTCCGGGACCGGGCGCGGCGCGGGCAGCAGCCCGGAGTCGGTGCCGACGAGCACGAGCGGGCGCTCGTCGGAGCGCGCGAACCGGTAGCAGCGGGCCGAGGAGGCGTTGAGCAGCCGCAACCGGATGCGGGACGTCGTCGCGGCCAGGTACGGCGCGACGGTGCCGTTGACCAGCAACGTGTCGCCGACCAGGCCGTGCGCGTTGCGACGGGTCTCGTCGAAGGAGCCGTCCGCGGTGAACACCCGGTCGGTGACGACGACGGGGATGTCGTCGACGCCGTAGCGGTGCGGCAACGGATCGGGGCCGTCGGCGGCGGCGTTGCCGGTGGGGTCGTCGGTGGCGTTGCCGGTGGGATCGTCCGTGGCGGCGTTGCCGGTGGCGTCGTCGATCAGGAACAGCCCGGCGAGGCCGCGGTGCACGTGCCGCTCGGTGTGCCCGTGCGGGTGCGGGTGGTACCAGAGCGTCGCGGCCGGCTGCTCGATCGTCCACTCCGGACTCCAGGTGGCGCCCGGCTCGATCGGCTGGTGCGGGCCGCCGTCCATCGCGGCGGGCAGGGTCATGCCGTGCCAGTGCGTGGTCGTGGTCTCCGGCAGCCGGTTGGTGACGTGCACGCGGACCCGCTCGCCGCGGGCGGCGCGCAGCGTGGGACCGCCGAACGGGAGCCCGTAGCCCCAGGTCGGGGTGCTCGCGCCGGCCAGGAACCCGCTCGTGCCGGGGGCGGCCGCCAGCTCGAAGACCCGCACACCGCCGACGCGGGTCGACGGTGCCAGGGGCGGGATCGCGAGCGGCCGGGGCACCGGCGGCGGGCGCGGTGCCGACACCGGCACGCTCGCGCAGGACTGCAGCAGCATCCCGCCCGCGGCGACGCCGGCCCCGGCCAGCACCGAGGCGAGGAAGCCCCGGCGGGTGAACGCTCTGCTCATGACATCGAGCTTCGCCGGGAGACGGGTGCCCGCACATCGGCGCGGGAACGTCACCTGGACCTACGCGTCTCGACGTAGTCCCCCCGGGATCCGCCTCGGGGGGGGTCAGCGCGCGGTGCCCACCAGGCCGGTCTCGTGGGCGATGACGACCAGCTGGACCCGGTCCCGGGCGTCGAGCTTGGTCAGCAGCCTGCCCACGTGCGTGCGCGCGGTGGCCGGGCTGATCACCAGTTCGGCGGCGATCTCGCCGTTGGTGTGCCCGCGCCCGACGAGGCCGAGCACCTCGCGTTCCCGCCCGGTCAGCACGGCGAGCCGGTCGACGACGCGGGGTGCGGCGGGGCCGTGCCGGGCGAACTCGGTGATCAGCCGCCGGGTCACCGACGGAGCGAGCAACGCCTCCCCCGCGTGCACCAGGTCGATCGCACGCAGCAGTGACACCGGCTCGGTGTCCTTCAGCAGGAACCCGCTCGCCCCGCAGCGCAGGGCGCGGTAGACGTACTCGTCGAGATCGAACGTGGTCAGGACGATCACCCGGGTGTCCGCCAGCTCCGGGTCCGCGGTGATGTCGGCGAGGGCGTCGAGCCCGTCGGTGCCGGGCATCCGGATGTCCATCAGCACGACGTCGGGCCGGGTCTGCCGGGTCCGGCGCACCGCCTCGGCGCCGTCGGAGGCCTCGGCGGCGACCGCGTAGCCGTCCTCGGTCTCCAGCAGCACCCGCAGCCCCGCCCGGATCAGCGGCTGGTCGTCGGCGAGCAGCACCCGCACCTCATCCACCGTGCCCATTCCCCTCACCCGTGTCGCCCGCCGGACGCGCGCGGATGCTCGCCCGATCCCGTGCGCGCCGCCCGATCCGGTACATGGTCCCGGAGCCGCCGGACGGTGCCGCAGTCGCCGGCAGCGACGCGTCGACGGTCCAGCCGTCGGCACCGGGGCCTGCGGTCAGGTTCCCGCCCAGTGCCTCGGCGCGTTCGGTGAGGCCGCGCAGGCCCTGCCCGGGTGGGCGGCCACGACCGGCGGCCGGGGTGGCCGCGACGCCGCCGCCGTCGTCGCTGATCCGCAGCCGCAGCAGGCCGCCGGCCCGGTCGAGCGACACCCGTACCTCGGAGGCCTCCGGCGCGTGCCGGACCGTGTTCGTCACCGCCTCCCGGACGATCCCGAACGCCGCCCGGTCCACCTGGGCGGGCAGCGGTCCGGGCGTCCCGGAGACCCGCACCGCGATCCCGGCCGCCCGCCCGGCGCTCTCGATCTCGTCCAGCCGGTCCAGCCCGCCGGGCATCGGATCGGAGTCGTCCGGGGACCGCAGCAGGTCGAGGGTGCCGCGCAGCTCCCGCAGCGCGTCGGTGCCTGCGTCGCGGATCCGTTCCAGTGCGGCGACGGCCTCCTCCGGCCTGCGGGCCGCGACGTGCGCGCCGACACCGGCCTGCACCACGATCATCGAGAGGCTGTGCGAGACGACGTCGTGGACGTCCCGGGCGATCCGCAGCCGTTCCTGCTCGACGTGGCGGGCCAGCCGCTCCTCGGTGCGCTCCGCGGACGCCTGCGCCGCGCGCCGGACCGCACCGACCGCCACCCCGAGCGCCGTGGTGACGACGATCCACAGGTAGCGGTCCACGTGCACACCCACCGGCGGGCTGAGCACCAGCTGCTCGGTGCCGGTCCAGGCCGCGACCACGACCAGCCCGGCCAGCACCGCACGCGGCCAGGTCGTCCGGCTCGCGACGGTGTAGACGGCGACGGCGACGAGCAGCGAGGCCGGCCCGTCGGGGTGGTCGTGCCAGTAGTAGAGGGCCGTCGGCACCATCACCGCGGCCAGCACCGGCACCGGGAACGACGACCGCCAGCACAGCGCGAGCGCGGCGACGCCGATCAGCACCACGCCCCAGGGCAGCAGCGGGCGGCCCGAGGCGTCGGCGAGCAGGGCACCGGCCACCGCGACGACGGCCACCGCGAGGGCCAGGAGCACGTCGCGCACGCTCGGCATGAGCGCAGGTTACGCAGCGCGCGGGGATCGCCGCGTCAGCTCACCGACGTACGCTGCCGGACCGCCTCGAACAGCACGACCGCGGCCGCGATCGAGGCGTTCAACGAGTTGACGGTGCCGTGCATCGGGATGACGACGGTGGCGTCGGCGCCTTCCAGCCATGCCGTGGTGACCCCGGTGGCCTCGGTGCCGACGATCAGCGCGGACGGCCCGGTGAGGTCGGCGTGACCCAGCTCGGTCGCCCCCGCCGGCGTCGTCACGAAGGTGCGGATCTCGTTGCGGCGCAACCAGTCCATCACCTGCGAGGTGGAGGCCGACGCGACCGGGACGGCGAACACCGTGCCCTTCGAGGCCCGGACGACGTTCGGGTTGGCGAAGTCGGTCCCGGCCCGCTCCGCGGAGGCGACGACCACCGCGTCCACCCCGCAGGCCTCGGCGGTGCGCAGCATCGCGCCGACGTTGCCGGGCTTCTCGACGCCCTCGGCGACCAGCACGAGCGCGTCCGGGCGCAGTACCAGCTCGTCGAGCGGACGGCCGGGGGCGGGCGCGACGGCGAGCCAGCCGTCCGGGGACTCGCGGTAGGCGATGCGGGCGAAGACCTCGCGGCTCACCGAGAACGTCCGGGCGCCGGCCGTCCGCTCCAGCAGCGCGGCGTCGCGGACCAGGTCGGGCGCCCAGTAGACCTCGGTGGGACACACCCCTGCGTCGAGGGCCAGCGCCAGCTCGTCGTGCCCCTCGATCAGGGTGACGCCCGCGGCGTCGCGGTGGCGGCGGGTGCGCAGCCGGACCAGGTGCTTGACGCGCGGATTGGCGGTGCTGGTCAGGTCGGGCACGCCAGCGAGCCTAGGCCGAGCCGCCCGGGCGGCACCGGGACGGTCGGGGTCAGCCGTCGTCGGCGCGGGTCCGGAGCACCAGCCACACCGCCGTCGCCGCCGTGACCGCGGCCAGGATCAGCAGCGGCCACGCCAGCGCGTCGACCGTCACGAACGCCGTCGCCAGGTACGGCGCCGCGAACCCGAGGTAGGCGGCGGTGTAGAAGAGCCCGTTCGCCGCCCCGCGCCCGGCCGCCGGGGCGAGCCGCCCGACCAGGGTCAGGCCCGCGTTGAGGCACAGCCCGCCGCCGGCGCCGAGCAGCACCCCGGCCACGCCGACCGCGACGATCGACGACGAGTACGCCGCCACCGTCCCCGCCGCGAAGCCGAGTGCGCCGAGCCCGGCACCGATCGGCCCGGTGCGGGGGCCGAGCCGGTGCGCGAACGGCTGCACCAGCGTGCCGGTGCCCAGGGTCAGCGCGGCGAGCAGTCCGGTGAA
Source organism: Pseudonocardia parietis (assembly GCF_017876315.1). Lineage (GTDB taxonomy): Bacteria > Actinomycetota > Actinomycetes > Mycobacteriales > Pseudonocardiaceae > Pseudonocardia > Pseudonocardia parietis. The sequence goes on from NZ_JAGINU010000001.1 coordinate 6,640,466, forward strand.
CGCGACCAGCCCCGACGCGTCGGGCAGCAGAAGCGGCAGCACCGTCACCGAGACCGACGGGAACGCGTACACGCACACCGCGGTCGGGACGACGACCCGGACGAACGTGCGACGCCCCGGCACGTCGAGCCCGGGCCGGGGCAGCAGCCCGCGCGGCACCACCCCGGCGGGCCGGGACCCGGTCCCGACGACCAGCACGACCGCGACGGCCGCCGGCACCATCAGTGCGACGTGCACCAGGTAGGGCAGCGTGAGCGGCCACGGGCCGTAGGTGGCGAGGAGCCCGGAGGTGAGCGGGCCGAGGCAGAACCCGGCGGTCTGCGCGATCGACGCCGCCCGCGCGGCCCGTGGCGCGCCCGCGGTCCCGGCCAGGTCCTGCAGCCACGCGCTGGCGACCGAGAACACGGCGCCGGATGCGAGCCCCTGCACGAAGCGGGCCGCGAACAGCAGCCACAGCGCGGAGCCGCCACCGAGGAACAGCAGCGACGCCCCGACGACGCCGAGTGCGGCCGGCAGCAGCACCCGCACCCGTCCGAACCGGTCCGACGCCGGGCCACCGAGCAGCAGCGACGGTGCCAGCCCGAGCGCGTAGACGCCGAACACCGCGGCCAGGGTGCTCGCCGCGAGATCGAGCTCGACCCGGTAGACCAGCAGCAGTGGCGTCGGCACGTTGGTGCCGAACGCCGTCACGAACAGCAGCCCGCAGGCCACCCACCACGTCCGGGCGTCCCGGCTTGCGTCCTGCACCACCGCATCGTGTCAGCCGGAGGTTACTCCCGGGTAGCCTCTCCGGTGCCGGACGGAACGGATGCGAGGAGTGCAGCGGATGGGCGAGCCGACGAACATCGCGGTCGAGGTGGCGGACGGGGTCGCCCGGCTGCGGCTGGACCGGCCGAAAGCGGCGAACGCGCTGCACGAGCCGATGTGGTTCGGGCTCCGCGACGCGATCCACGAGCTCGACGCCGATCCGTCGGTCCGGGTCGTGGTGATCAGCGGCAACGGGAAGCACTTCTGCTCCGGCATCGACGTCGCGATGCTCGGCGGGCTGAAGGAGACCGCGTCGGACCCGTCGCCGGGGCACGGCGCGGAGAAGCTGCGCCGGGTGATCCTCGACCTGCAGGACTGCCTGACCGCGATCGAGCGCTGCCGCGTCCCGGTGATCGCCGCGGTGCACGGGGTCTGCCTCGGCGCGGGCCTCGATCTCGCCGCGGCCTGCGACCTGCGGTACGCGACGGCCGACGCGTCGTTCGTGCTCAAGGAGGTCGACATGGGCCTCGCCGCCGACGTCGGCGTGCTGCAGCGGCTGCCGCGGATCGTCGGCGAGGGCGTGACCCGGGAGATGGCCTACACCTGCCGGCCGGTCTCCGGGACCGAGGCGAAGCAGCTGCGCCTGGTCAACGGCGTGTACGACGACGCCGACGCGCTCGCCGACGGCGTGGCCGCACTGGCGGCGGAGCTGGCCGCGAAGCCGCCGCTGGCGTTGCGCGGCTCCAAGTACGCGATCACCTACGCCCGCGACCACTCGGTCGCCGACGGCCTGGACCAGATCGCCACCTGGAACAGCGGGGCGCTGATCTCGGCCGACCTGCAGGAGGCGGTCACCGCGTACATGGAGAAGCGGCCGGGCGTCTACCGGGACTGACCCGGCACACGACCCGGCCGGCCTGTGCCTCCTGGGATCAGCGGTCGGAGTTCGTGTGGTGCACCTCGACCGGGGAGTCGCTGCCGACCTTGTGCTCGACGGCGGCGGCGATCCGGGCCGCCTCGAGCTCGGCCTCGCGGCGGCGGGCCTTCTTCTCCGACGGCGCCGTCTCCGGGGTGCCGACGCCGGAACCGGGCCGGCCGGCGACGACCTGCTCCTTCGCGGCCTTCTTCGCCTTCTTCTCGGCCTTCGCGGCCTCGTCGCGGGTGGCGACCTTCTCCAGCCGGGCGGCCTTGGCCTCCTTGGCGGCCCGCTTCTCCGCCTTGGCGGCCTTCTTCTGGGCCGCGCGCTGCTCCTCGGCCTGCGCCTTGGCCTTCTTCTCCGCCTTCGCCGCGTCCCGGACGGCCTGCTCGGCCGCCTTCTCCTCGGCGCGGAGGGCCTTCTTCTGGTCCTTCTTCGAGTCCTTGTCGGCCTTCTTCGCAGCCTTCTTCTCGGCCTTCTTGGCGGACTTCTCCGCGGCCTTCTTGTCGGACTTCTTGTCGGACTTCTTGTCGGACTTCTTCGACGAGGACTTCCCGCCGTCGTCGTCCGCGCCCTTCTTCTTGCTCTTGTCCTTCTTGCTCTTGTCCTTCTTCTTGCTCGTCGCCCCGTCGCTGTTCTTGTTCTTGCCCTTGTTCTTGCCGGGCTTCCCGCCGTCCTCGCGCTCACCGGCCGTGGTGCCCGTGGTCTCGGCGGCGACCTGAGCGGCCCGCCGGACGCGGTCGGCGGCCTGCTCGGCGCGCTCGGCAGCGCGTTCCATCCGGGCGGCCGTGGCCGTCAGCGTCTGCGTGGCGGCCGCGCGCTCGTCCGTCGTGCCGGTTGTCTCCTGCGAAGCCATACGGGGTCCTCTCGTCCTCCGCCCGGACGCGGGATGCGGCGACGCGACGGCGGCGCCGGGAGCCTCCGGACGCCGGTCGGGTCGGCGGCGCGGGCGCCGTCCGGAGCGGACCAAATCGGTAACTCACGACCGTACTCCCGGTGAACGGGAGGTGGTGTGCGGGAATGCGGCAGGGTTCCCCGCAGCCGCCGGACGAAACACGGAAGGTGACCGCTACCCGGCTCCCGGGACGACGCGCCCGGGACGGCCGGATGAGTCGTCCGCCTGCGCAGCGGGTACCTGCCCACCATGTCCTCGATCCTGCACGTGGAGCTCGCCGCAGAACCCGCCGCGGCCGGGCGGTCCCGCAGGGTGACCGGACGCTGGCTCACCTCGCTGTGCGGTGCCGAGCAACCCTGCGCCACCGCACAGGACCTGGTCCTCGCGGTGAACGAGGCGGTGTCCAACTCCGCCGAGCACGCCTACCGCGGCGACCCGTCCGGCGTCGTCGTGCTGCACGGGACCGCCGACGGGCCGCGGGTCGAGCTGGAGGTCTCCGACCACGGACGATGGCGGGACCCGCCTGCCGACAACGGGTTCCGCGGACGCGGCCTGGACATGATCGAAGCGGTCGCCGAGGACGTCCGGGTGGAACGGGGACCGCGGGGAACGACCGTGACCTTCTGCGGGACGCTGGGACAGTGCTCGGGGACGTGCGAGCCGTAGCGGCATCACACGCCCTCCGGGCTCGCGGTCATGCCACGTCCGCGAGGCGTGGTTGTGCTCGTGGTCGTTGCATCGGGTCGATCCAGCGGGGCGGGACGAATTCGGGGAGTCCGTCGCGGATCCGCACCAGCCATGCCGAGTGGTGCAGCAGCCGGTGGTGCACCCGGCACAACATCACGCAGTTCTGCAGTGAGGTTTCGCCGTCGGTCTCCCACGGGATGATGTGGTGGACCTCGCACCAGGACGGGGGCCGGTTGCAGCCCGGATGCGCACAGCCGCGGTCGCGGGCGGTGACCGCCCGGCGTAGCCCGTCGGGGATGGTGCGCTTGATCCGGCCGACATCGAGGGGCTGACCCCGGCCGTTCATCACGATCGGCACGACACCGGCGTCACAGGCCAGCATCCGCAGGGTCTCGGGGGTGACCTGGCCACCGAAGTCCAGCACCGCGGCGCGGGCGCGGCGCTGCAGATCGTCCAGGGTGACCAGGACACTGATGACCGGGCGCCGGCCACCGGTCTCGGGCAGGTCACCGTGGTCGAGGGCCTGGGCGCAGAGCTCGGACAAAGCTTCGGCCTGACGTTCCTCGGGGCGGCGTTCGTCGAGGTTGTCGCGGGGCGCGGACAGCGCGTCGACGGCGGTAGCGATCGCGTCGAACTGGGCGGCGTCGTCGTAGCGGCCCTGGATCCGCCCGCCCGATCCGTTGCGGTTGGCCACCACCTTCAGGGTGTTGATCTGTGGTGGTGGGGTGTCGTCGGGTGCCGGCCCGTCCTCGTCGAGGGCCTCGATCAGCCGGGTCGCCCAGGTGTGCAGCTCGCCGGGGTTGTAGACGCAGGCGTGTTCGGCGATCTCGGTCTCGGCCAGGGCGAGGCGGTCGGGGTCGATGCGGCGGGCGGCGTGGCTGCTGAGCACGGTGGCGATGACGTCGACGTGGCGCAGCCCGATCCGGCCGTCGGCGAAACGTTCGGCCGTGGCCGGCAGCACAGGCGGTTGCGGGGTGCCGTCGAGGACGGTGCGGGGATGGACCTGTTCGGCGGCCCGGGTGCGGCGCCGCGCGTCGGCACGGTCGAAGTTGAGCAGGTCGGCCAGGGCGAGGGCGGGGTTGCGGTAGCCGCGCTCGGTGAACGAGCCCTCGCGGTCGAGCGCGCCGACGGTGGCGACCGTGACCTGGTCGAGCCGCCGCACTCCGCCCTCGCACAGGGTGAGGACCGACAGGCGCTCGTCAGGGGTGGCTTCGGGCCCGGCGGCGGCCCGCAGCGCGGCGACCGCCTCGGTGAGGAGGCGATGCGCGGTGGCGAGCCGCTCGCTGGGCATGAACCCATTCTACTCGAACATACGTTCGATCAACTGTCCGTCGTCGCAGGTCAGCGACCATCCGGCGCTCGCTCGCGGAACGCGGATGCTTCCCGGTGCTGTGCCGCCGATGGGTGGTGGAGAGATCTCAGGCCGGACGCACCGGGCGATCGTCGCCGGGCCGGGCGGGCACGGCGTTCTGGTGGGACGCCCGGTGCGCACGGGGGCGCGGGACGCGGAGCGCTGACCGGCGCCCCGTCCTGCACTGGTCCCGGACCGAACCGGTGACGTCGGTGCCACGGACGCACACGGCGTGCCGCTCGGGAGTGTACCGGCCGTCGTGCCGGGCCGCCTCGCTCTCCGGGTGCGGCCAGGACGCGTCCGCGTGCTGGGTGCTGCTCTCACTCATGACACCAGCGTGACCGGGCGATGTTCCGTGCGAGCGAGGCGCAGGAGTCGTCCCGGTGACATCCGGGTGCCCGATCGGGTCCGGTCACACCGCCGCCAGCCCGTCGACGAGCTCGCTCGCCAGCCGGATCTCGGCCCCGAGCGGATGATCGGTCCGCACGTCGGGCAGTGCCTCGACGAGATCGGCGTACACGGCCGCGAGCAGTTCGCCACGCGGGGCGGTGTCGGCGAGCCGCAGCGCCCGGACCGCGGCGACGAGCTCGCAGGCCAGCACCGTGCGGTAGCCGGCGGCGGCCGCGGCGGTGCTGCGCGCCGAGTGCGGGGTGAAGCTGGCGTGGTCCTCCACGCCGCGGGAGATCACCGACGTCCCGAGGGTGACCGGCCCGGCCGAGTGCCGGAGCCTGCCCAGGGCGTCGTGCGCCACGTACTCCAGGATCATGATCCCCGAGCTGCCCGCCGGACCGCTCGCGAGGAACGGGGTGAGCCCGGTGAAGTCCGGCTCGACCAGGTCGCCGAGCCGTGCGGCGGACAGCTCGGCGACGTGGTGCACGGCGGCCCGCAGGTTGTCCAGGGACAGCGCCGGGTAGGCCGTGGAGAACTGGCCGTGGTGGAACACCGCGCCGGTGCGGGCGTCGACCAGCGGGTTCTCGGCGGCGGCGTTCACCTCGATCTCGAGCACCCGGTGCAGGTGCTCGACGCCGTCCAGCGCAGGCCCGTGCACCTGCGGGAACGCGCGCAGGCCGAACGGGTCCTGGATGCGCCGGCCCGGGCTGAGATCGCCCTCGTGCCACAGCAACCGCCGCATCCGCGCCGCGGCCCGCATTGCGCCGGCGTGCGGGCGCCGGGCATGGACCTGTTCGGCGAACGCCTCCGCCGATCCACCCAGCGCGCAGTACGACAGCGCCGCCACGGTGTGCGCCGCCCCGAGCAGCCGGCCCAGCTCGTCCGCGACCAGGGCCGCACGGGCCAGCGTGACCGCGCTCGACGAGAGGAACGCCAGCGCGTCACCGGGAGCGAGATCGACCGGGTCGAGGTGTCCGCGCGCCCACGGGAGGTGCCCGGCCAGGGTCAGGCCGATCTCGGCCAGCGCGGACAGGTCGCCGGTGCCGATCGACCCGGCGTCGTGCACCGTCGGCAGGGCGCCGGCGCGCAGGGCGTCGTGCAGGCCCCGGACCATCCGTGGGTGGATGCCGCTGCCCGCGGCGGCCAGCTGGTTGAGCCGGACCAGCATCGCGGCGCGCACCACGGCGTCGTCGAGCACCTCCCCGACCCCGGCGGCGTGGCTGAGCAGCAGGCGCAGGTCGTGGGTCTCGGCGTCCCCGGTCCCGACGACGGCATCCCGGTTCGCCCCCACGCCGGTCGTCCGGCCGTAGACGGGCCGCGCGGCGCTGACCGCCCGCGCCGTCTCGTGCACCCGATGGACCTGCGCCATCGCCTCCGGGGCGATCACGACCAGCACGTCCCCACCTGCGAACCGGACGATGTCGGCGCAGCTCAGGCTCTGCCCGTCGACCACGAGGACGTCCGGATCAGTCATGACGCCGTCCGGGTGTCGCCCGACCGTCCGTCCGGGCCATACGTCGCGCTCGGCACCGCTGCCACCGCCTTCGTCGTCGAGTTCTGTGGAAGGAACCGAGGAGCGAGCGAGGGCCGCACTCATGGCCCGCCGAACGACCGGCATCGACTCGAGCCGCCATGAAGATGAACGGCGTTCATGGGCCGGCGCACACCGGCCGTTGCCCGACGGCGTACCGGACCCCGGCGGCCACGACCTCACTGACCAGCGGCACCCCGGGCCGGTACGCGAGGTGCACGTACGACGGCGCCGCCAGCCGGACCAGGTCGGCGCGGAGGCCGGGCACCACGGCCCCGACATCGGTACGGCGTAACGCCGCCGCCCCGCCCGCGGTGACCGCGTGCAGCGCCTCGGCCGGGCTCAGTCCCATGTGCCGCACCGCGAGCGCGACGCAGAACCCGGTGCTCGTGGTGAACGAGCTGCCCGGGTTGCAGTCGGTGGCCAGCGCGACCGTCGCGCCGGCGTCGAGCAGCCGACGGCCGTCCGCCCAGGGGGTGCGGGTGCTGAACTCGACGCCGGGCAGCAGCGTCGCGACGGTCCGGCTCGCGGCGAGCGCCTCGACGTCGGCATCGGACAGGAAGGTGCAGTGGTCGACCGAGGCCGCGTCCAGCTCCACTGCGAGCCGGACGCCGTCGCCCTGTTCGAGCTGCCCGGCGTGCAGCCGCACCCCGAGCCCGCGGGCCGCGCCGGCTTCGAGCACGGCGCGGGACTCGTCGGCGTCGAACGCGCCGCGCTCGCAGAACACGTCCACCCAGCGCGCGTGCGGGGCACAGGCGTCGAGCATCGGGCCGCGGACCAGGTCGACGTAGTCGTCGCGGCGCTCGGCGTACTCGGCGGGGACGACGTGCGCGCCGAGGTAGGTGGTCTCGGGGGTGAACCGGCCGGCGATCTCCAGAGCGCGCCGCTCGTCGTCCACGGTCAGGCCGTAGCCGCTCTTGCACTCGAGGGTCGTGATCCCGGCGGCGAGCATCTCCTGCGTCAGACGCGCGACACCGGCGACGAGCCGGTCCTCACCGGCGGCACGGGTGGCCGCGACCGTGGTGCGGATGCCGCCCGCGGTGTAGGGCCGTCCGGACGCGCGGGCGGCGAACTCCGCGGAGCGTTCCCCGGCGAAGACCAGGTGGGCGTGGCTGTCCACGAAGCCGGGCACGGCGGCGTCGCCGTCCCAGGACACCCGGTGGTCGGCGGCGGGCGCGTGCGCGGCGGGACCGGCCCACACGATCGTCGCGCCGTCCACGACGACCGCCGCGTCGTGCAGCACGCCCAGCGGCGTGCCGTCCCCGGCGGCCGGGTCGTTGGTGACCAGCTCACCGATGTCGGTGTAGAGCACGGTCATGCGGCGCCTCCCTCCAGCAGGGTCGTCGTGATGGACGCGAGCCGGCGGGCCACGTCCGGGACCGTCACGTGCCGGCCCTCTCGCACGACCACCCGCCCGTCGACGACGACGTCGGTCACGTCCGCCGCGGTCGCGGCGAACACAGCGGTCTGCGCGGTCGGCCCGCCGCCCGCGGTGCGGACCGTCGCCAGGTCGATCGCGACCAGGTCGGCGCGCAGGCCGGGGGCGATCCGGCCCGCGTCGGGCCGGCCCAGCGCCCGGTGACCGTGCTCGGTGGCGCAGCGCAACAGGGTCGCCGCGTCGAGCACGCCGCGCTCTCGGCGGTGCAGCCGCTGGTCGAGCTCCACCGCGCGGGCCTCGGCGAGCAGGTCGATCACGGCGTGGCTGTCGGAGCCGAGCGAGAACGGGCCGGGCCCCGCGACGAGCTCCGGGGCCGGCCCGATGCCGTCCCCGAGGTCCCGTTCGGTGGTCGGGCAGAAGCACACGCCGGTGCCGGTGGAGCGCAGCGCGTCGACGTCGCCGGCCGTCAGGTGGGTGGCGTGCACGGCGGTGGTGCGCGGGCCGAGCGCCCCGGCGTCGTGCAGCAGTTCGACGGGGGTGCGGCCGTGCACCTCGCGGCAGCGCGCCACCTCGGCGACCTGCTCGGCGACGTGCACGTGCAGCGGGGCGTCGTGCGTGGCGGCCCACCCGGTGACCGCTCCGATCTGGTCCAGGGGCACCGCCCGGACCGAGTGCAGCGCCGCACCGATGAGCACTCTGTCCACATCAGACGCTCGTGCGGACAGCTCGTCCACACGGGCCGCCCACGCCGCACCGGAGCCGTCACCGAACCGCAGCTGTTCCGGGCGCAGCGGTGCGCCGTCCACATCAGATCCGAGGTAGCAGGTGTCGAGCAGGGTGAGCCGGATCCCCGCGGCGCGCGCCGCGTCGACGAGCGCGAGGCCCATCGCGTTCTGCTCGGCGTAACGGGCGCCGCCGCGGTCGTGGTGCAGGTAGTGGAACTCGCCGACGCACGTGACACCGGCGAGCGCCATCTCGGCGTAGACGGCGGTGGCCAGCTCCCGGTAGGTGTCCGGATCGAGGCGCTGCGCGGCGTCGTACATGAGGTCGCGCCAGGTCCAGAACGTGCCGCGCCCGGCCTGGGTGCGCGAGCGCAGCACCCGGTGGAAGGCGTGCGAGTGCGCGTTCGCCAGCCCGGGGACGACGAGGCCGCGCAGCGCGGGGACGTCCGCCGGTCGGGACGTGCCCGGTTCGACGCGGGTGAACCGGCCGTTCTCGACGGTGACCAGGACGTCGCTCTCGACGACCCCGGAGCCGGTCCAGGCGTGCTCGCACCACCACGCACCGGTAGCGGCCGTCACGGGGCGATCCGGTCGCGCATCACCGTGGCCAGCGCGTCGACCCCGGCCAGGCAGTCGTCGCGCTCGGCCCACTCCCGCGGCGAGTGCGAGACGCCGGTCGGGTTGCGCACGAACAGCATCGCGGTGGGCACGACACCCGCCAGCACCCCGGCGTCGTGCCCGGCGGCGGTCGGCAGGACCGGCACGTTGCCGCCGAGTGCATCGCGGATCCGCTCCCGCGGGCCCTCCGGAAAGTCGACGGCCGCCGACCGCGACTCGCCGACCACCTCGAGCCGGGTGCCCTCCGCGCCGGCGTGCCGGGCGGCGTCGGCGAGCAGGTCCCGGGTGAGCGCGTCGAGCTCCGGTGTGGACGGTGCACGGGCGTCGAGCACCGCACTCACCTCGGAGGCGATCGCGTTCGCTCCGTTCGGGGCCACCGCGATCTTGCCGAAGGTGGCGACGCCGCCGTGCTGCACGGCGCGGGCGCGGGCCGCGGCGACGGTCGCCGCGTAGGGCAGCATCGGGTCGTGCCGGTCGTCCATCCTGGTCGCGCCGGCGTGGTTGGCCTCGCCGCGGAAGGCGAGCCGCCAGCGGCCGTGCGGCCAGATCGACGACGCGACGGCGATCGGGACGCCGAGCCGGTCCAGCGCGCGGCCCTGCTCGACGTGCAGCTCGACGAAGACCCCGATCCGCTGCGGCAGTGTCGTGTCGCGGCCCAGCCCGGCCGGGTCGACCCCGGCGCCGGTGAGGACCTCGGCGAGGGTGCGCCCGTCGCCGTCACGCAGCGCGCGGGCCCGGTCCGGGTCCAGCGCCCCGGTGGACAGCTGCGACCCGACGCAGGCGACCCCGAACCGGGCGCCCTCCTCGTCGGCGAACGCCACGACCCCGACCGGGCTCCGCGGGCGGACCCCCTCGGCCCGCAGCGCGTCGATCGCCGCGAACGCCGACGCGACGCCCAGCGGCCCGTCGAAGGCACCGCCGTCGGGCACCGAGTCCAGGTGCGACCCGGTGACGAAGGCGCCGGTGGGGTCGCCGGTCCAGCCGTGCGGCAGCCACCAGGCCCAGAGGTTGCCGTTGCGGTCGCGCTCGACGTCCATCCCGCGGGCGGTGGCGCAGCCGGTGAACCACTCGCGCAGGGTCAGGTCGGCGTCGTCCCAGGCGTAGCGGCGGTAGCCGCCGGTGCCCGGGTCACGGCCGACGCCTGCCAGCTCGGTCCAGAGCGAGTCGAACGCGGTCACCAGCCCGGCTCCATCGGGATCCGGACGCCGCGCTCGCGGGCGACCTGCGCGGCGTGCGGGTAGCCGGCGTCGACGTGCCGCAGGACTCCCGTCGCCGGGTCGTTGATGAGCACCCGTTCCAGTTTGGCCGCGGCGAGCGCGGTGCCGTCGGCGACGCAGACCTGGCCGGCGTGCTGGGAACGGCCGATGCCGACCCCGCCGCCGTGGTGGATCGACACCCATGTGGCGCCGGACGCGGTGGTGACCAGGGCGTTGAGCAGCGGCCAGTCGGCGATCGCGTCGGATCCGTCGAGCATCGCCTCGGTCTCCCGGTACGGCGATGCCACCGACCCGGCGTCGAGGTGGTCGCGGCCGATCACGATCGGGGCGCTCACCTCGCCGGAGGCGACCATCTCGTTGAACCGCAGGCCCGCCCGGTGCCGCTCGCCGTAGCCGAGCCAGCAGATCCGCGCGGGCAGCCCCTCGAAGGCGATCCTCTCCCCGGCCATCGTGATCCAGCGCCGGAGGCTCTCGTCGGCGCCGAACAGCTCGAGGATCGCCCGGTCGGTGGCCGCGATGTCGGCCGGGTCGCCGGACAGCGCCACCCACCGGAACGGTCCGCGGCCCTCCTCGAACTGCGGGCGGATGTAGGCGGGGACGAAGCCGGGGAAGTCGAACGCGCGCTCGTAGCCGCCGTGGCGGGCCTCGTCGCGGATCGAGTTGCCGTAGTCGAACACCTCGGCGCCCCGGTCGGCGAACCCGACCATCGCCTCGACGTGCGCGGCCATCGACGCCCTGGCCCGCGCGGTGAAGGCCTCCGGATCCGCGGCAGCGGCGTCGGCCATCTCCTCGACGGCCGTGCCGACCGGCAGGTACGACAGCGGGTCGTGGGCCGAGGTCTGGTCGGTGACGACGTCGATCGGGGCGCCCCGGCGCAGCAGTTCCGGGACCACCTCGGCGGCGTTGCCGACGACGCCGATCGACAGCGCCCGGCGGGCGTCGCGGGCCTCGATCGCACGGTGCAGCGCGTCGTCGAGGTCGTCGGCGCGCACGTCGAGGTAGCGGTGCGCGATCCGGCGCTCGATCCGGGCCGGGTCGGCCTCGACGCAGAGCACGACACCGTCGTTCATCGTGACCGCGAGGGGCTGCGCCCCGCCCATGCCGCCCAGGCCTGCGGTCAGCGTGATCGTGCCCGCGAGGGATCCGCCGAAGCGCTTGCGGGCCACCGCGGCGAACGTCTCGTAGGTTCCCTGCAGGATGCCCTGGGTTCCGATGTAGATCCACGAGCCGGCCGTCATCTGGCCGTACATGGTGAGTCCGGCGGCCTCGAGGCGGCGGAACTCGGGCCAGTCGGCCCAGTCGGCGACGAGGTTGGAGTTGGCCAGCAGGACCCGCGGTGCCCACTCGTGGGTACGCAGGACGCCGACCGGTTTGCCGGACTGGATCAGCAGGGTCTCGTCGCCGGCGAGCTCGCGCAGGCAGTCGAGGATCGCGTCGAGCGCCGCGTGGCTGCGGGCGGCCCGCCCGGTGCCGCCGTAGACGACGAGGTCCTCGGGACGCTCCGCCACCTCGGGATCGAGGTTGTTCAGCAGCATCCGCAGCGCGGCCTCCTGCGGCCAGCCGCGGCAGCTGAGCGCGGTGCCGCGGGGGGCGCGCACCGCGGCGCGGGACGGTGACGGCGTCATGGCGGGCTCCTTCGTCGTCGCTGTGGGTCAGTGCACCGCGTCCGGGCCGTGCCGAGCCAGCACCTCGCTCCCTGAGTCGTCTGAGATCCGAGACTTCCGACTACGGTGAGGACCGTGACCAGCAGCAGCACCTCGCCCGCGGTGGGCCGGGCGCTGGACGTCCTGCTGTACCTGGCCGCCCGGCCCGGGCCGGTCCCCGGCGCGACCCTGGTCCGGGAGCTCGGGATCCCGCGGTCGTCGGCGTACCACCTGCTGACGGTGCTCACCGAGCGCGGCTTCGTCGTCCACTACCCGGACCAGCAGCGTTACGGCCTCGGCGTCAGCGCGTTCGAGGTCGGCAGCGCCTACCTGCGGCACGGCTCGCTGGAGCTCCTCGGCAGACCTGCCGCCCGCCGTCTCGCCGCCCGGACCGGCGAGATCGCGCACCTCGGCATCCTGCACGGGGCGGACACGCTCTACCTGGTGAAGGAGCGTCCCGCCCGGCAGCCGATGCCGGTCACCCTGGTGACCGAGGTCGGCGTCCGGCTGCCCGCCTCGCTGACCGCGAACGGGCGGTCGATCCTCGCCCACCTGGGCGCGCCCCAGCTGCGGGCGCTGTTCGGGCACTCGTCGTCGCTGGTCACCCGTACCGCGCACGGCCCGGCCTCGCTGCGGGCGCTGCGGACCGTGCTGGCCGCCGAGCTGGCGCAGGGCTACGCCCGGGAGGACGAGATGATCACCGATGGCATGCAGTCGGTCGGGGCGTGCGCCTTCGACCACACCGGGACGCCGGTCGCCGCCTTCAGCGTGACCCGCCGGATCGACCGCGCGAGCACCCCGGTCGCCCGGATCGCCGACGCCGTCCGGGACGCTGCCCGGCGGTTGACGGGGGCGATGTCGGGTACGGCTCCGGCGGGATGGTTCTGAGCAGGGCCTACAGCGTCACGTCCGGGCGGCCCGGCTCGTCCGGCTCGCCGTGGTCGCGGCGGACGATGCTGATCAACCCGTTCGGCTCGATGTACGCGCGTTCCACCTCGGCGGGGTCGTCGACACCGTGCAGCCGCAGCTGCGACTGCACCTCCTCGCGGGTCATCAGCTCCCGCCGCAGGACCTGCAGGTTGTACTCGCCGTTGCGGATCAGCAGCCGCGGCTCGGACTTGATCAGCCGTCCGATCCGGGGCCAGCGGTAGGCCAGCGCGTCGAACACGACGCTCCAGAACAGGATCGTGCCGACGAGGACCGCGCCATCGGTCACCGAACTCGCCTGGCCGTGCAACCCCACCGCCGCCGCCTGCGCGACGAGCACGACCAGCAGCACGTCGGTGATCCCGAGACCGCCCGCCTCCCGCCTGCCGATCACGCGCATCATGGCGAGCAGGGCGATGTAGGTCGCGCTGCCGCGGACGAAGATCTCCAGCAACGGGATGCTCAGCGCGAAGAGCGAGTGCAGTGTCGACATGAGGACGGGGTACCCGCTATCGGCGACCTTCGCCGGAACCCACCGGACACTCGATCTCAGGCCACCAGCAGGACGACGGCGGGTACCGGCAGCGACACCAGGAGCAGCAGGACCGCCACCAGGACGCGGTGCTCGCGCAGGATGGCGACGAACTCCCGGAGCACGGCGCTCGGCCAGTAGTACCCGGCCGTCGGAGCACCGACGGCCTGGGCGTCGACGCCGAGCCTGCGGGCGAGCACGGCCGCGCGGAACGCGTGGTAGTTGCTGGTGACGATCAGTCCGGCTCCGGCGCTCTCGGGAAGACACCCGGAGCCTCGCTCGGCCTGCACCAGTGCGTCGCTGAACCGCAGGTTCTGCTCCGTGGTGCGCGATTCGGTCTCCGCCCGCAGCGCGGCGGGGTCGGCGCCGTGCGCGACGGCCCACCGGCTCATCGCCTCGCCCTCCGCGAGCTGCTCGTCGGTCCCCTTGCCGCCGGACAGGACCAGCAACCGCGCGCCGCGGCGGGCGAACTCGGCCATCCCGACCGTGATCCTGGAGGCCAGTAGCGGCGGGACCGCGCTTCCGTGCAGACCGGAACCGAGCACCACCACCCAGTCGGCCGGACGGTCCCGCACCAGCCACTGGTACAGCCGCGCGTAGAGCAGGAACGCGACGAACTGGAAGGCGAGGAAGAAGGCCGCCAGCGCGCACAGCAACCACAGCGCCCGCAGCCACACCGAGTCGGCCAGCAGCACCGGGACGGCCGCCGCCAGCAGTACGACGACGAGGATCCCGCCGAGCAGGGACAGCGAGTTCCCCGGGCTCGCCCGTTCACGGCGCAGCATGACGACCCCGTTGAGGAGCAGGAACCCGGCGAAGACGAGTGCGATCAGCGGTGAGGCCAGCATCAGGACGAGTCCGGTCGCCACCACCGGATTGCCGCCGACGAACCCCAGCGTCGCCGCGGCGTTGCCGACGAGCAGCGCCGCGGCGAGCAGCCAGTAGGCGTTGCTGAGCCGTCGCGGATCCCGGCGGATGCGGCGCCGGACGAACAGGCAGCCGCCGACCGCGAGGAGCAGGGACACGACCGGTACCGCGAGGGAGACCAGCACGAGCGCGATGTCGAACATGATCGTCTCATCGTGCCCCTCCCCCGCCCCGCCGCGAGCCCGCCCCGCACACCGCCACCCACTCGTGCGGCCGCCCGGCCGAATGTCACGTGGATGCGGTGACCACGACACTCACGTGACATTCGGCGCCGGTGGAGGGTCAGCCGCGTCGGCGTCGCCGTAGGACGAGCGCCCCGCCGGTCCCTACGGCGAGCAGGACGAGGCCCGCCACGACGACCGGTGTGCCGGGGAACCCGGGGCCCGCGTCGTCCGAATCGACCCCCGCCGGGGGCCCGCCCTCCGCCACCGCGGCGGACTCGAACGGGGTGGCCCCGGCAGTGGTGGCGTAGACCGGCCCGGGCTCGGTGGCACCGCTGACGGTGAGATCGATCCGGACCGGGATCGGGGCGGCGGTCCGGCTGTCCTCCTCGTGCGGCGGGGACACCTGGACGCCGATGTAGTACCAGCCCGGCAGGCTCTGCGATCTGGCCGCGAGGACGTCGGCGTCACGGTTGAGATAGCGCACCGGGACGGTCGTGAGCGCGGGGTCGTGGGTGGGCAGGACCACGTTCCGGCCGGAGTAGGGGAAGGTGGCGTCGTCGATCTCCTCCCGGGTGGGCGCGTACAACGTCGTGTGCACGGGAGAGAGGTTGGCCAGCCCGCGGCCGGGGGTCTCGGCGAACCGCACCCGGTAGGCCAGCGACCGTCCCCAGTCCAGTCGCACCCGGTAGAAGACGAACTCGCCGCGCTGGAGGGTGTCGGTGTAGCTCCCGGAGCCGTCGAGAACTCCCGCGGTGGCGAAGGACCCGCCGCCGGCCGCCGGCACGGGCGCGGCGTCGGTCCCGGCGAGCGTGGGAGCCGGCAGTACCGCGACCGGGCCGGGCTCGGTGACCGGCTGCTCGACACCGACCAGCAGTTCCACCGGCAGCCGGGCCGGGACGCCCTCCGACACCCGGTTCCAGACCAGGCCGAAGACGTAGCGGCCGGGCCCCTTGCACCGATCCGCTCCTCCGCCGGTCCGCTCCTCCGCCGCCCCGGTCCAGGTGGTCGACACCGTCAGCGTCGCTCCGTCGCTGGACCGCGACTGCTGCGCGGCCTCGAACTCGTTGCAGTCCTCGCCCGCCTCGCCGTAGGTGCGCAGGTTCAGCGCGTTGAAGTCGTCGAGGACCCCGACGCCGGGGACGCGCGGGTAGGTGACCGTGGCGGTGAAGTACGCGGTGGCCCCGGCCGGCACGTCGACGGAGTAGTAGCGGGTCTCCTTCTGCCCGATCGTGTCCAGGTGCTGGCCCGGGGCCGCGACCGGGGCGGCCTCGACGGTGGGACCGCCGGTGATCGGGGTCCCGGTCGGCTCGTAGTTGCGCAGCGCCGTGGCCGTGATCCGTGGCAGGACCTGGGAGAGTGCCTCCCCGTCGAGGGCGTCGGTGTAGGTGCCGCCGGTCGTCTGGGCGACGCAGCTGAGCTGGGCTCGAGCCGTGTCATCGACGCCGAACCCGACGGCGTGCACGACCAGGTCGAGTCCCTGGCCGGCCAGCTCACGCACGACCTCGCAGGGCTCCGGCGGGGCGCAGGTGTCCTCGCCGTCGGAGACGAGCACGATCGACCTCGGGCCCTCCTGCGGCAGTTCCTCGGCCGCGACCTGCAGGGACCGCCCGATCGGGGTGTAGCCGCGCGGGGTCACCGAGTCGACCGCGCCGGTGATCGCGGCCCGGTCGAGAGCGGACGGCGGCTGCAGGACGGTGACGTCCTCGCAGCCCTGGGCACGCTCCGCCTCGGAGTTCCCGGTCGACGTGCCGTAGACCGCGAGACCGACCGGGGCGGCGTCGGGCGTGGCGTCGATCATCGTGCGCACGGCCTGCTGGGCGGCCTGCATCTTCGTGCCGCCCGACGGGTCGGGCCCGGTCATCGACCCCGACTCGTCCAGGACCACCATCGTCGGGGCGAACTCGGGCCCCGGGTCGGGGCTGCCCGGCGCCGGCGGCTCCTGAGCGCCGGCCACCGACACCGGCGCCATGCCCAGCACCGACACCAGGACGATGAGCAGGAGGGCACGCAGGCCCGCCCGCCTCGGTTCTCTCGAGTTCATGCGCGGACAACCGGCCTTCCTGTGCGAGGCGGTCGGACGCCCGCCCAGGCGGCCCTCTGCCCACGTGATCAGTCGCACCCACAAGATCACACCATCGGGTGAGAACCGTCTCCGCCCCCGTGAGGCTGTGCGCCGGAGACGACCTCCGCCGGGGACGCCGGCGCCGACCGATTACAAGGACGACGGCCAGCCGGAACAGGAATCCGCTACGTGGAGCCTGCCGTGATCCCGAGGACGCGTGCAGCGTTCTCCTTCAACACGAGAGGCCGCACCTCGTCCCTGATCTCCAGCGCCGCGAAGTCCTCGATCCACCGGTCCGGAGCCGTGGCCGTCCTGCTCGACGTGGGTGTGCACGTCGATCGCGACGAGCCGGTCGAGGTCGAGCGTCACGACGTCCCCTTCTGCCGGTCGGCCAGCGCGGTGTAGCCGAGTTCCAGGCTCTGCCGGAACAGCGGATGCTGGACGTCCGGCACCGCGCCGAGCATCTCCTCCTCGATCGCCGCGACCAACGGGTCGCAGCGTTCGAGGAGGTCACGGCCGCCATCGGTCAGTGTCAGCAGCAGAACCCGGCGGTTGTCCGGGTCGCGTCGGCGGACGACGAAGCCGTGGTTCTCCAGCCAGCGCACCATCTCGTTCATCGTCTGCGGAGTGACGAACGAGCGCCGGGCGAGCTGGGCCGAGGACAGCTCGTCCCGCTCGCGCAGCGCGGTGAGCGCGGTGAACTGCAGGGTGGTGAGCCCGTGCGGGCGCAGCGCCTCGTCCATCCGTGCCCGGATCGCCAGTTCCAAGCGCTTGACGAGGTACAGCGTGAGAGGTCGGTCCGGCACCTCCGGATCCTCCCGCACCGCCCGTACGGGCGTCGTCGCCGTCATCCGAACCGCTCCCGCAGCGCCGCCTTCATCACCTTCCCCGACCCGGTCCGGGGCAGGTCGTCGACGAAGTCGACGTGCTTGGGCACCTTGTACCCGGCCAGGCGCGCACGCAGGTGGGTCCGGAGTTCGTCGGCGCTCGCCGTCCCACCGACCCGCAACACGACGACCGCGCGCGGTACCTCGCCCCACCTCGGGTCCGGGGCCGCGACGACCGCGCACAGCTCGACCGCCGGGTGCTCGTACAGTGCGGACTCGATCTCTGCGGGGTAGACGTTCTCCCCACCCGAGACGATCATGTCCTTGATCCGGTCGACCACGGTGACGTAGCCGTCGCCGTCGACCGTCGCAACGTCGCCGGAGTGCATCCAGCCTCCGGCCAGCGCCTCGTCGGTGGCGTCCGGCCGGTTCCAGTACCCGATCATCACGTTCGGCCCCCGCACCAGGATCTCGCCCCGCTCCCCGGACGCGACCGGCTCCCCGGAGGGGGCCACGATCCGTACGTCGGTGAAGAACGAGGGCACGCCCGCGGTGCCCGCCTTCGTCCGCGCCGACGCCGGATCGAGGATCAGCACGCCGGGCGCGGTCTCGGTCATCCCATAGCCCTGCACGAAGGTCAGACCCCGCTCCAGCCACCGGTGTGTGGTCGCATCCGGTACCGGCGACCCGCCGCAGAGCAGGGTCCGGACGCTCGACAGATCGGTGTCCATCCACTCCGGACGGGCGGCGATCGCGTCGTACATGGCGGGAACGCCGAACAGCAGCGTGACCCGGTGCCTGGCGATCAGCTCCAGCGCCGTGCCCGGTTCGAACGACTCCATGAGCACGCAGGTGCCACCCTTGAGCAGGGTGGGCAGGCAGGTCATGCCCAGTGCCGCGGTGTGGAACAGCGGGGCGGCGACGAGTGCGACCTCGTCACCGGAGAGGTCCGACTCGACCAGCACGTTCACACAGTTCCAGGTGAGGTTGCCGTGCGAGAGCACCGCTCCCTTCGGCCGCCCGGTGGACCCGGAGGTGTACATGATCAGGCACGGGTCGTCGAGCCCGACCGGCTCGTCGACCGGCTCGGCCGGCATCTCCAGCAGGGCGTCGTACGTTCCGCCGATGACCAGCCGCGCGCGGAGCGGCCCGGCCGCAGCAGCGGGGGTGCGCGGCATGCCCGTGCCGTCACCGGGTGCCTGCGCCGCGGCGGTCTCGTCATGCGGCTCCGTGGCCGCGTCGACCAGTGATGCCGCAGCATCGCTGTGCACGAGGACCGCGACACCGGCGTCGTCGAGCACGAACGCCAGCTCCGGAGCCGCAAGCCGGGCGTTGACCGGCACGAACACCGCCCCGAGCGTCGCGGTGGCGAACAACGTCTCCACGTAGGCCGGATGGTTCGGACCGAGGTAACCGACCCGGTCCCCGCGCCGGACCCCGAGCCGGCGCAGTCCGGCGGCCAGCGCCGCGGTCCGCCGGGCCAGGTCGGCGTAGGTGTCGCGGCGGTCGCCGTGGAGCAGTGCGACCCGGCCCGGCGTCATCCGCGCCCGGCGCGCGGGCCAGGAGCCCAGCCCCTCGTCACGCATCGGGTTACTCGTCCGAGTACGCCGACAGACCCGGACGGTAGGTCTTGTCGTCCAGGAACTGGGTCATGCCCTTCTGCCGGCCGCGCTCGGCGTCGAGGAACTGGGACTGCTCGAGCTTGGCGTAGAGGTAGTCCTCGGCCTGCTCCCACGGCATCTCCTGGGCGAGCTTGTAGCCCACCTTCGCCGCGCGCATGACGACCGGGTTCATCGACGCGAGCTTGAGCGCCAGCTCGCGGGTCCGCTCACGCAGCCGCTCGGCGGGGACGGCCTCGTTGACCAGGCGCATCTCCGCGGCGCGCCGGCCGTCGAACGGCTCGCCGGTCATGATGAAGTACAACGCGTCGCGCTGGCTGACGGTCGCGGCGAGTGCCCGGCTGACGACGCCACCGGGCGGGATCCCCCAGTTGATCTCGGACAGCCCGTACTGCGCCGCTTCGTCGGAGATCGCCAGGTCGCAGGCGACCAGCGGGGTGAAGGCGCCACCGAAGCACCAGCCGTTGACCATGGCGACCGTCGGCTTGGACCAGTTGGCCAGGCGCTTCCACTGCCACTCGGCCGAGGCGCGGCGGACCCGGCTCTGCAGGGCGGGGTCGCCGGACTCGTCGACCTCGCGGAAGTACTCCTTGAGGTCCATGCCGGCGGAGAACGCGTCGCCGGCGCCGGTGAGGACCAGGGCCCGACACCGCGGGTCGGCCTCGAGCGCGTCCAGGGTGGCGACCATCTCGTCGTTGAGGGTCGGGTTCATCGCGTTGCGCTTGTCCGGGCGGTTGAGCGTGACCCAGGCGATGCCCTCGTCGAACTCGACGAGAACGGTGTTGCCCCAGGGGACCTCGGCGGTTTCGCGGGTGCTGATCGGAGCAGCCATGACAAGCGTCCTTTCGGTGGCAGGGCTCAGAACGGGTAGCGGGCGGACTCGGCGCGGACGGTGACCCACTGGGTCTCGGTGAAGGCCTCGAGGTTCGCTCGGGCCCCGCCGACCCGGCCGATACCGGAGGCACCGACACCGCCGAACGGGGCGGCGGGGTCGTCGTTGACGGTCTGGTCGTTGATGTGGACGAGTCCGGACGGGATGCGGTCGGCCAGCGCGAGTCCGGCGGCCGGGTCGGCGGTGATCACGCCGAGGGACAGCCCGTACTCGGTCTCGGCCGCCATGGCGGCCGCTTCGTCGAGGGTGTCGAACGGGCGCACGCACGCGACCGGGCCGAACACCTCCTCGGTGTAGGCGGGAACGCCGGGGTGGCAGTCGGCGAGCACGGTCGGCCGGAAGAACGGACCGTCGGCCGTCCCGCCCTGCAGGAGCCGGGCGCCCGCGGCGACACTGCGTTCGACGAGGTCCCGGACCTTGTCCAGCTGGCCGGCATCGATGATCGGGCCGAGCGCGACCTCGTCGGTGTAGGGGTCACCGACCGGGAGCTGCTCGGCCTTCTTGCTCAGCAGCTCGATGTAGCGCTCGTACAGCGAGCGGTGCACCAGATGACGGCCGGTGGCCATGCAGATCTGCCCCTGGTGCAGGAAGCTGCCGAACGCCCCGCAGGACGCGGCGGCCTCCAGGTCGGCGTCCGCGCAGACGATCAGCGCGCTGTTGCCGCCCAGCTCCAGGTGGGCGCGCTTGAGCAGCTCACCGGCCTTCGAGCCGATCACCCGACCGGCTCGGGTGGACCCGGTGAACGACAGCACCGGCACCTGCGGGTGCTCGACGAGCGCGGCGCCTGCCTCGGCGTCGCCGGGGAGAACCTGCAGCAGCCCGGCCGGGAGCCCTGCTTCCTCGAACACCCGCGCGATGACGACGCCGCCGCACACCGCGGTCCGCGGGTCCGGCTTCACGATCACCGCGTTTCCCAGGGCGAGCGCCGGCGCCACCGAGCGCATCGACAGCAGCAGCGGGAAGTTGAACGGTGAGATCACCGCGACGACGCCGGCCGGCACCCGGCGCTCCAGGCTGATCCGGTCCGCGGCGGGCAGCAGCTCCCCGTACGGGGCCGACGCCAGGCCGGCGGCCTGGGTGCACTCCCCCGCCGAACCGTCGATCTCGATCCCCGCCTTGAGCCGCACCGAGCCCGATTCGCGGACCAGCCAGTCGGCGATGTCATCGGAGTGCTCGGCGAACAGCGCGGCGGCACGGAGGAGGACCGCCGACCGCTCGGTGTGCGGGGTCGCCGCCCAGTCGCGTTGTGCTTCGGCAGCACGCTCGACGGCGGCGGCCACGTCGGCGGCACCGGCGACACCCACCGAGCCGAGTACGGCGCCGGTCGCCGGCTCCCGGACCTCCCTGACACCGACGCCGCCGGAACCCCACACCCCGGTGAAGACCCGGCCCTGCCACGTCGCGGGATCGAGAAACGCCACCCGAACCTCCTCGCTCCGTTCATCAGGTTTCCTGATGAATCTTCCGAGACACTGCGAGGGCCGGTGCATTCAATGCAAGTGTCAGTGGCCTGCGTCACTCGAATTTCGAAAGGAAGCCTGGCAATCAAGCAGGCGGTCGACCGCGGCGCATCTCGCTCAACCGGCGGGCCTGGACAGCCTGCTCGAACGGCGTGTCACCCCGGGCGCGCCGATCCCCGAGTTCGGCGTACAGCCGCGCGATGCGCGCACTGTCGTGATGCGAAGCGAGATCGGCGAGCTCCGGGTCGAACTCGGCGAGCACCTGCCGGAACCGGTGCTCCGCCAGCGGGCCGAGCCGGTCGTAGACCTCCAGGAAGAGTCGCTGAGCCTCAGCGCGAAGCCAACCCTCGGGGAGCATCTCGGCCGGAAGATCGGGGTCCCGCTCCGGGAACGACCGCCAGGCGACGCGCACCTCGGTACGGATCCGCAGGGCGTCGGCCGGACCGATGCGACCAGCGGCGAGCTCGTCGCGCAGCGGCTCGTAGGTTCGTACGAACTCGCGGTAGTCCGCCGCCAGTCCGTCGAGGTCGAACGCAGCGGCCGGGCCACCTCCGGCCGGCCCCCCGGGCACCTCGGTTGCGCGCAGCACGGTCGCCCGCCCGATGCCCAGTTCGGCGACCAGGTCGCGTGCCGGCTCCGCGAGGTCGCGCGGAGAGACCCACACTCCGTCGTAGAGCGCAGCCAGGCCGAGCACCCGCAACCTGGATCGCAGAGCGGTGCGCACCTCGCGCTCCTGCTCCGGCACCGAGAACACGACGACCGTCCAGTACCCGTCCCACTCCGGAACGGAGACACCGAAGGTCAGCATCCGGTGCGTGCGGTCGACGATGACATCGCTGGTGCGAGGCGGGATGCCGTAGGCCGTCGTTCGTCCCGTTCGAGAGGCGGTGAGCAGGCCCTTCGCGGCGAGCCGGCGCATCGCAGCTCGCGCGTTCTCCTGGCCGATCCCGAACTCCGCGAGAAGCCGCACCAGCGCCGCGGACGGGATGCACTCGTCGCGCCAGTACCAGTGGTCACCCAGCACGGAGGTCAGCAGGAGCTGGGGCTCGGCCCGCCCTCGTCCGCCATCCGACATCGACACCCCTCCCTCTGTCGTCAGCGTACGTGTCACCGGTTCTGGATCCGCCCGGGTGAAATCGGTGTTGTAATTGGCAACATCACATGCGACGCTCGTCGACATCATCGTCGGCAGTTGCCTGGGTGTGCTCCCGGCCCGACGACCACATGGCACGACCCAACGCAGGGAGAACCTCGCCATGCGCCATATCCCTCTTCACCGGACGCGCCGCTGGATGCTCGCTGCGCTCGCCGCATCGACCCTGCTGGTCTCCGGATGCGGGGCGACGACAGGGGACGCCTCCGACTCGGCCCCACCACCCGGCGCGAACCCCGCGCTGCACGCGGCCCTTCCGGACTCGATCAAGGAGGCCGGAGTCATCCGCTTCGCCGGTGACTCGCACCCGCCGTACCGCACGGTCGGCGCCGACGGCTCGATCACCGGCATCGACGCCGACTTCCAGGAAGCGCTGGGCCGTGTGCTCGGCGTTCGGATCGAGACGAGCGTGGTCGACAGCCTGCCCGCCGCTCTGCAGGGGATGCTCGCCGGCCGCTACGACGCCTTCAACGGGCCGGTCAAGGTCACCGCCGAGCGGGAACGTCAGTTCGACACGGTCACGTGGATGACCACCCGCACCTCGTACGTGGTGCCGGCGGGCGCACCGACCCCGATCGGTTCCACCGACGATCTGTGTGGCCGCCGGGTCGCCGTCATCACCGCCAGCGTGGTCGAGGAGCAGCTGCGGGGACTCTCCGCCTACTGCGAACGGACCGGTCGTGGCGCCGTCGAGTCGATCGGTCTGGCGGACACCAACGCCACCCTGCTCGCCGCCCAGGCCGGCCGGGCCGAGGCCGCCGGGATGACGCAGGCCGCCGCGATCGACGTCACCACCCAGCAGCAGGGTTCCTACACCTACGTCACACAGACCGAGGAGCAGGGCGCGACCGCCGACAAGCTCGCGCTCTTCGTGCCGAAGGACGGCGGACTCGGCCCGGCGATGCAGGATGCGTTCGAGGAACTGTTCCGCGACGGCACCTACCAGCAGATCATGCAGGAGTGGGGCCTCACCGACGTGACGGTGCCGGCCCCCGAGTACAACGCAGGCACCGCGCCGTGACCACGACCGCACCGAGCTCCCGCCCCAGCACACGCACCCACGACGTCGCCACGGCGCACGCCCGGTTCCGGCCGGGCCGATGGGTGGCCTCCGGGGTCCTGCTGCTGATCGCCGTCGAGCTCGTCGCGTTTCTCATCGGCAACGAGCGGTTCCAGTGGGACGTCGTCGCGGCCCACCTGTTCGCCCCCTCGGTTCTCCGAGGCCTCGGCACCACGCTGCTGCTCGCCGTCCTCGCCATGGTGATCGGCTCGGTGGTCGGCGGGGCGCTGGCCGCCGCGCAACTCTCCGAGTTCGGGCCCATCCGATGGGCGGCGACGATCTACGTCGGCGTCTTCCGCGGGATCCCGCCGCTGGTCCAGCTGATCTTCTGGTTCAACCTCGCCTACCTGGTGCCCGAGATATCGATCGGGGTTCCGTTCGGGGGGCCGGACCTGGTCAGCTGGGACGCCAACGATCTCATCACCCCGCTCACCGCGGGCGTGATCGGGCTGTCGCTGGTCCAGTCCGCCTACATGGCCGAGATCATCCGGGCCGGGATCCTCGGTGTGGACCAGGGGCAGCGCGAGGCCGCGTCGGCGATGGGGTTCACCGCAGGGCACACGTTCTTCCGGATCGTCCTGCCCCAGGCGATGCGAGTGATCATCCCACCGTCCGGCAGCCAGTTCATCACGGTCGTGAAGGGGACGGCCCTGGTGTCGGTGATCGCCATGAACGACCTCCTGCACTCGGTGCAGGTCATCTACAACCAGACCTACGAGATCGTCCCGATGCTCCTCGTCGCCTGCATCTGGTACCTGGCGGTCGTCACGCTGCTCACGATCGGCCAGCGCCGGCTCGAGCACCGCTTCGCCCGGGGCCACGTCCGCACCGTCGCGCCCGGAGGTGCCTCGTGAGCCCCGTCCTCGCCCTGCACGGTGTGACGAAGCGATTCGGTGACCACACCGCACTCGACGCGGTGGACCTGGACGTGACCGAGGGCGAGGTCGTCGTCGTGATCGGCCCGTCGGGCTCCGGAAAGTCGACACTGGTCCGCTGCGTTCACCAGCTCGAGCCGATCGACGGCGGCGGGATGTACCTCGACGGCGAACTCCTCGGCTACGAGGAGCATCGCGGCGGGGTACGTCCGCTCGCCCCGAAGGGTACCGCCGCACAGCGCCGCCGAATCAGCATGGTCTTCCAGCAGTTCAACCTGTTCCCCCACTTCAGCGCGCTGCGCAACGTCACCGAGGCGCCCCGGCGGGTGCACGGCCGCTCCGCCGCCGAGGCCGACCGGGACGCCGTCGCGCTGCTGGAACGGGTCGGCCTCGGTGATCGGCTGCACCACTACCCGCGCCAGCTCTCCGGCGGCCAGCAACAGCGGGTGGCGATCGCCCGCGCACTCGCCACCAGGCCCCGGATCCTGCTGTTCGACGAGCCGACGTCGGCTCTGGACCCGGAGCTCGTCGAGGAGGTTCTCGGCGTGCTGCGAACCCTCGCCGGGGATGGGCTGACCATGGTCGTGGTGACCCACGAGATGGCCTTCGCCCGCGAGGTCGCCGACCGCGTGATCTTCATGGAAGCCGGCCGGATCGTCGAGACCGGCCCGCCGTCGCAGGTATTCGGGAACCCGTCGAGCGAGCGGCTGCGTGCCTTCCTGTCCCGCCATTCCCGGGAGGTTTCTACATGATCACCGTCGCTGCGGTCGGGGACCTGATCCTCGACGAGCCGGACCCGGCGTCGTTCCTGGCACCGTCGACGCCGCTGCTGCGCGCCGCGGACCTGACGGTCGGGCACGTCGAGGTCCCCCACTCGACGACCACGGCGCAGGTCTCGACCGACGTCCCGGCACCGCCCGCGGACCCGGCCGCGCTGAACGCGCTGCGCGACGCCGGCGTCGACGTCGTCACCCTGGCCGGCAACCACATCTTCGACGCCGGCGAGATCGGGGTGACCGACACCGTCGCGCACGCCCACAAGGCAGGCCTGGTCCCGGCCGGAGCGGGCGCCGATCTCGCCGCGGCCAGGGCCGCGGCGATCGTCGAGCGCGGAGGTCTGCGGATCGGAGTCCTGTCGTACAACTGCGTCGGCCCACGGGAGTCCTGGGCGACCTCGCGCAAGGCCGGCTGCGCCTACGTGCACGTGCTCACCCACTACGAGCTCGACCACGCCAGTCCCGGCGGCCCACCGCGGATCTACACCTTCGCCGATCCGGAGTCGCTGGCGGCGATGGCCGATGACGTGGCCCGGCTGCGCGCCGACGTCGACGTGGTGCTGGTCGGACTGCACAAGGGCGTCGGGCACACCCCCGCCGCGGTGGCGATGTACGAGTCGCCGGTCGCGCGAGCCGCGATCGACGCCGGTGCCGACGCCGTGTTCGGCCATCACGCGCACATCATGCGCGGCATCGAGGTCTGGCGTGGGAAGCCGATCTTCCACGGGCTCGGCAACTTCGTGACCGTCACCCGGGCACTCACGCCGACCGAAGGCGGCGACAGCGCCGAGCGCGCAGCCTGGGCGGAGAAGCGCAAGGCGCTCTACGGCTTCGCCCCCGACCCGGACATGCCGTACTACCCGTTCCATCCGGAGAGCCGCGACACCGTCGTCGCCACCTGCCGGTTCGACCGCGACGGCCTCGTCGATGCCGGGATCGTGCCCTGCCGGATCGACGACGCCGGCCGTCCGGTTCCGCAGGGGCCCGACTCGCCCGTCGTCGACTACGTCCGCGACATCACCACCCGCGCCCGGCTCAACGGCCGGCTGGTCCGCCGCGGCGACGACTGGGTCGTCGCCGGGGCGGGCACGATCGAGGAGACCACGTGACCGACCAGCCGCTTGCCGGCCGCACCGTCATCGACCTGACCACCGCTCTGGCGGGCCCCTACGCGACACTGCTGCTCGCCGGGCTGGGCGCCACGGTGATCAAGGTGGAGAACCCCGTGACCGGCGGGGACACCTCCCGTAACAACGCGCCCTACCTGGGCCGGGACGGCCTGGCACTGGGCCGCAGGCACGACGACGACATGTCGGTGTCCATGCTGGTCCGCGGCCGCGGCAAGCTCAGCGTCACGCTCAACCTCAAGGACCCGCGATCGAAGACCGTGTTCACCGATCTCGTGCGCAGTGCGGATGTGCTCGTGGAGAACTACTCACCGGGAGTCACCAGCCGGTTGGGTATCGACTACGCCGCGGTGCGGGAGATCAACCCGAAACTGGTCTACACCTCGATCAGCGGATTCGGTGCGCAGGGCGGACCGGGTTCGGGCAAGGCGATGGACTCGATCATCCAGGCCCTGTCCGGGGTGATGATGACCGCCGGCGAGCCGGGGGGTGACCCGGTCCGGTTCGGACTGCCGGTCGGCGACCTCCTGGCGCCGCTGTACGCGGTCGTCGGGACCGTGTCAGCGCTGCTGCAGGCGGAGAGTTCCGGGCAGGGCCAGCACGTCGACGTCTCCATGCTGGGGGCGCTGACCTCGTTGGTCGCCTGCGAACCGTTCGATGCCTACGACGCCGTCGGGCTGGAGCAGCGCACCGGCGCGATGGTGCCCCGGCTCGCCCCGTTCGGGATCATGGAGGCCGCGGACGGGCACATCGCACTCTGTGCGCCCACCGACGCGTTCGCCCGCGGGGTGCTGCGCGCGATGGGCCGCGACGACCTCGTCGACGACGACCGCTACCGCACCCGTGACCAGCGCGTCGAGCGCGCGGACGAGCTGCACGCGCTGATCGGCGACTGGTGCCGGGAGCTTCCCCGAGACGAGATCATCGACCGGCTCTCCGCCGAGGGCGTCCCGGCAGCAGAGGTCCGCGACCCGCGGGAGGCGGTGCGTGACCCGCTGGTGCGCGACCGCCGCGAGGTCGTCCCGCTGACCCACCCGCGGCACGGGGCGACCGCCGACCTCTCCGCAACCGGGATACCGATCGTCTTCTCCGGCGCCGACGTCGGCCTGGACGAGCCCGCGCCCACGCTCGGTGAGCACAACGACCGCGTCTACCGCGACCTGCTCGGCTACCGCGACGACGAGATCGCCGAACTCGCCGCCGACGCCGTCATCTGACCGACTCCCCGGGAGACCACCATGTCCGCGGCACTCGCTGCGTTGCTCGACCCTGCCCACACACCTGACCGGCCGGTCGCCGGATACATCGGCGCCGATGTGCCGGTCGAGTTGCTGACCGCGGCCGGTTACCTCCCGCTGCGGCTGGCCGGCTCCCCACACGAGGACGCCGCGGAGGGACGCCGTCTCCTCGGCGGCGGGCTCGACCCGGTCGCCTGCTCGGTGCTGACCCGGCTGCTGGCCGGCGCCTACGGGCCGCTGGAGGTGCTCGTCGTCTCGCGGGACTGCGAGGCGTCGCTGCGGTTGTTCTACGTACTACGCGAGCTGCGCCGGGTGGAGCCGGAGACCGCACTCCCGCCGGTGCACCTGGTCGACGTCCTGCACCTGCCGCACCGCACCACCACCCGCTACGTGTGGGCGAAGGTCCGTGGGCTCCGCGCCTGGCTGGCCGAGCGGGCCGGACGCCCGGCGGGCGACGACGACCTGGCCGCCGCCGTCGTCACGCACGACCGGGTGCGTGGGCTGCTGCGAGCGGCCGGGGCGCTGCGGGCCGAGCGGCGGCTGACCGGCACGGAGTACCTGGGCGTGGTCGCGGCGTCGACGTCGCTGCCGGCCGACCGGTCGGCGACGCTGCTGGCCGCGCTGCTCGACGAGCTGCCCGACCGGGACCCGCGGCCCGGGCACCCGGTGTATCTGACCGGCAGCAGCCACGACTCCCCCGACGTCTACGCGACGCTGGAGGGCGCCGGGCTACTCGTCGTCGGCGAGGATCACGACCACGGCGACCTGCTGTCCCGCACCGACGTCGGGATGCCCGCCGGCCCGGCCGGACTGGATCTCGCGCTGGCCGAGCGCTACCAGCACAACGGGCCCGCCGCGCCGCGGGCGTCGATCGCGGAGCGGGCCGCGCACACCGCGGCCGGGGTTCGTTCCCGCGCTGCGGCGGCGCTGCTCGGCTACGTCCGCGAGCACGACGACGCGCCCGCGTGGGACTGGTCCGCGCAGCGGGCGGCGGCGGGCGTGCCCGCGGCGTTGCTGGAACACCAGCCCTACGGTGCGGTCGACCCGGCCGGGCTGGACCGAGCACTCGCCGAGTTGCGGACGCCGGCGGTGGCCGCATGAGCGCGCCCACCCGCGCCGACCGGCTGCCCAGCGCAGCCGCCGCGACGGCGTACCAGCGTCGGTGGTTCGCCGACCTGCAGCGTGACCACATCCCCGGAGCTCCGCTCGCCCTGGTCAACGCCGACGCCCCCCAGGAGATCTTCCGCGCGATGGGCATCCCCTACGTCGTCAACCAGTGGTGGGCATCGATCGTCGCGACCAAGCGGCGTACCCAGGACCACCTGGCCCGGCTGCGCGAACGCGGCTACCCCGACTACACCGAGCAGTACAGCTCGACCGCGCTGGGCAGCGCCTTCGACCCCGACCCGGCCTCCGCGCCGTGGGGCGGGCTCCCGATGCCGTCGGTCGTGCTGGCCGAGACCACGGGCGACGCCTCCCGCAAGATCTTCGACGTCTGGGGCGACCAGCCCGGCGTCACCTTCTACCCGCTGGAGAGCGCAGCCGCCGACACCGTCCCGGAACGCTGGTGGGAGCTGATGCCGCACCACTGGGAGTCCGCGGTCGGCACCGACCGGCTCGACCTGATGGTCGGCGAGCTGGAGGGGCTGATCCGATTCCTGGAGCAGACCACCGGATTGCGGTTCTCCGAGCAACGCTTCGCCGAAGTACTGGCGCTGACCAACGAGCAGGAGGAGTGGAACCGGCGTACCCGGGACCTGATCGCCGCGGCCCGGCCGTGCCCGGTCGCGGTCACCGACTCCATCCCGGCCGTCATGATCCCGCAGTGGCACCGGGGCACCGTCTGGGCCCGGGACGCCGCGAAACAGCTGCACGACGAGGTGGCCGAGCGGGTCACCGGCGGCACCGCCGTGTGCAGCGGCGAACGGGCCCGGCTGATGTGGGTCGGCCGCGGACTGTGGTTCGACCTGGACTTCTACCGGCGCTTCCAGGACCGCTACGGCGCCGTGTTCGTCTGGTCGATGTACCTGGCGATCGCCGCCGACGGCTACATCCGCTACGGCGACGACCCGCTCCGGACCCTCGCCGCACGGTTCGCAGCGTTCTCCGACCAGCTCTACACCCCGCCGTGGTCGGCCGAGTGGTACGTCGAGGAGGCCCGCTCGCACGGCGTGCACGGCGTCGTCCACCTGGTGTCCGACGACGCCCGCGGCAGTTGGGCGACCACCCGTGCGTTGCGCGCGGCCGGGATCCCGGTGCTGGAGCTGCACGCCGACAACGTCGACGCCCGCCGGTCCGCCCCGGACTACCTCGACGGCGCGGTGGGTGGGTGGCTGGAGGCCGAGGTCCTGCCCCGGGCCGATGGCTGAGGCGACCACCCGCGGGACCGCCGCCGGGGCCGGCTTCTCGGCGCCCGCGGTGCTGGCGGGCGCGCTGGTCGCCCTGTTCACCGGCTCGCTGACCAACACGATCATCGGGATCGCGCTGCCCACGATCGCCGGTGAGCTCGGCGGGCAGGACCGGGTCGCCTGGGTCGCGGCGGCCGCACTGCTGACGATGACGGCGGCGACGCCGGTGTGGGGCAAGCTCGCCGACCGCCGCGGAGCGCGCCCGATGCTGCTCGCCGCCATCGCCCTGTTCGTGGCCTCGTCCCTGGTCGCCGGGCTGGCCACGACGATGGGCTGGCTGATCGTCGGCCGGGCGCTGCAGGGCGCCGCGTCGGGCGGCATCCTGGCCTGTGCGAACGCGCTGGTCGCCGTGCTGATACCGGCCCGCGAGCGGGGCCGCTACACCGGCTGGTTCGGGCTCTCGTTCGGTACCGCCTCGGTGGCCGGACCGCTGATCGGCGGGCTGCTGGTCGGCCCGGCCGGACCGGGATGGCGCTGGTGCTTCCTCGGTGTCGTGCCGGTGACGTTGGCCGCGGCACTGTTGGTTCGGCTCGCGCCGGACCGCCGCCCGGCACCGCGCACCGCGCCGCTGGACCACCTGGGGGCAGCGCTGCTGGCACTCGCCGCAGGCGGGCTGGTCGTGCTGCTGTCGGCCGGCGGGGTGGCGTGGCCGTGGTCGTCACCGGCGACCGCGGTCCTGGCGGGCGTGGTCGTGGTGACGACCGTGCTCGCGGTGCTGCGCGAACACAGCGCGCCCGATCCGATCCTGCCGCCACGGCTGTTCCGGAGCCGGACGTTCACCATCGTCTGCGCCACCAGCCTGCTGGTCGGGACGGTGATGTTCGGCGGGATCATCTACCTGCCGCAGTTCCTGCAGGTGGTGCACGGCCACGACGCCATGACCGCCGGGCTGCTGATGCTCCCGCAGATCGGGACGATGATCGTCGCCTCGGCCGTGGTCGGCCGGCTGATCGTGCGGACCGGGCGCTGGAAACGGTTTCCCGCGATCGGCTGCACGCTGCTTGTCGCCGGGCTGGCGGTACTCGCACCGCTCACCCCGGCCACCCCCGCGTGGCAGGTCGCGGCCGGGATGGCGCTGCTCGGCGCCGGGACCGGACTGACCCAGCAGGTGCTCGTGCTCGCCGCGCAGGACGCCGTCGGCCCCGGCGACGTCGGCGTGGCCGGCTCATCGGCGACCTTCACCCGCACGCTCGGCGGCGCGGTCGGGGTGGCCGCGTTCGGCGCGCTGATCGCCGCCCGGCTGCGGGCCGACCTGCCCGCTGCGCTGGCCGCCGCCGGCCTGCCCGCGACCGACGACGACGTCGCGCTGCTGCTCGGCACACCCGCCCAGGTCGCCGCACTGCCCCCGCCGCTGGCCGACGCCGTGCGGGAGTCCTACACGCACGGGCTGCAGCTCGTCTTCCTCGCCACCCTCCCGCTCGCCGTGCTCGCACTCGGCGCGGTGCTGCTCGTCCGTGAGACCGCGCTCGGCGAGGGCGCACCGGCTCCCTGAGCCCGGCGCCCCACCCGCACGACCCGACCGTTGCACCACCGATCGCTGCACGGAGGCCCTGCCATGCCCGAAAACCCCCGCCCGTCCCGTCGCCGGACCCTGACCGTGTCCGCGCTCGTCGCCGTCGGCCTGGTCGCCGCCGTCGTCGTCGCGGTGCTGGTGGTTCCCCGGCAGGAGAACGCCTCGGCGGAGTCGTCACTCGGCTCGTACCGGCCCGCCACGCAGTTCACCGAGCACGTCAGCGAGTCGTTCTACCTGCCGATGCGCGACGGCACCCGGCTCGCCGTGCGGCTCGACCGGCCGGCCGTGGACGGCCGGGCCGCCCCCGGGCCGTTTCCGGTGCTGTGGCAACACAGCCTCTCGATCGACCGCAAACCCGAGGACGGCGCCGGCCCGGAGACCGGCGGCATCCAGACGATCCCGACGCTCACCGACCACGGCTACGTCGTCGCGCAGGTCGCGCGGCGCGGCAACGGGCAGTCGTTCGGGGTCCGGCGCGGCTACAACGACCGGCTGGAGGCAGGCGACGCCTACGACGTCACCGAATGGCTCGCCGCCCAGCCGTGGTCGGACGGGAACGTCGGCGTCTACGGCTGCTCGAACACGGGGGATGCCGCCATGCACGCACTCACCGTCCGCCCGCCGCACCTGAAGGCGGTGCTCGCCGGCTGCTTCTCCTGGGACAAGTACGACGCCTGGCGGGTCGGCGGCATCTCCGCGCAGTGGGGCTACGGGCCGTCCCGCACGGTCGAGCAGGACCTCGCGAACAACCCGGTCGACGGTGACGGGAGCCGGACCCTGCTCCGCGAGGCCGCTGTCGAGCACCAGAAGGCCACCCCGCTCGCCGACATGTGGCGCGGCATGCCCTTCCGTGACAGCTGGTCGCCCGCCCCACAGTCCCGGTTCTGGTCCGAGGGCAGCGTCGCCACCTACGCCGACCAGATCCGGGCCGCGGACGTGCCGGTGTACGTGATCGGCGGGTGGCGCGACGAGCTGCGCGGGCAGGGCGTGGCGACGCTGCTGAACGTGCCCGGCTCCCGACTGCTGATCGGGCCGTGGGAGCACTGCGAGAACACCGGCTTCGGGCTGGTCGAGGAGGCCCACCGGTTCTTCGACCAGCACCTCAAGGGTATCGACACCGGCATCGACACCGAGCCGCCGATCCACTACGCGACTCCCGACTCGGACGCCGCCGACGCCACCGGCCTGGAGTGGAAGTCGGCGCAGAGCTGGCCGCCGGCCGGGACGACCGCGCCCCCGACCGCGCTCGGCGGTGATGGTGTCCTCGGCTCCACCGCCGCCGGGGCGCGCGGGTTCACCGTGGACACCGCCGCCGAGTGCCCGACCGATCCGGGCAGCGGGGCCACGATCCAGCCCTGCCACGTCCCGGGCAGCGGCACGAGCTGGACGGGACCGGTGCTCGACCGCGACACCGAGCTCACCGGCACACCGGTCGCGGACCTGACCGTGCGGACCGACCGGCGCGACGCACACGTGTTCGCCTACCTCGAGGACGTCGCGCCGGACGGGACGACGACGGTGATCACCGAGGGCCGCCAGCAGGTGTCGCTGCGCGCCGAGCACCCCGCTCCGTACGCGCTGCCGCCCGGCGTGCCCTGGCACCGCGCACACGCCGCCGACGCCGCACCCGTGGCACCGGGCGAGGCCACACGGCTGCGATTCGCGATGCTGCCGACGTCGTACCTGATCCGGGCCGGGCACCGGGTCCAGATCACGGTGACCGGATACGACCCACGGGAGACCGGGGTGCTCCCGGACGCCGACGGCGCCCGGATCGACGTGCTGTCCGGCCCGGCCAACCCGTCCTCGGTCGCGCTGCCGCAGCGCGCCGGCTGAGCCCGCCGGGGCCCTGATCTGGCCGGGACGTGTGGTGTCCGGCGGGACCAGCTACGTGCAGCAGTTCCTGCAGGTGGGGTGCGGCGATTGACGCGCCCCGCTTCGGCCGGAGCTCAAAAGCGGTGGTCGTCCGGTCAGGAGCGCAGATCGGCGGCGCGCTGTCGATGCGGGCGTCGGCCCAGGCGCTCGGTGTCGGCCCGGCGACCCTCTACACCACGTTCCGGGCAGGGCGGAGCTGCTGGAGTTGACCATTCACACTCTCGTCCACGGCACCGAGCGGCACGTGTTCACGCTCTGAGCGGTCGCCGAGTGTCACGCAGATGCTCGCGGCCCAGCCTTTGCGTGACACTCGGCGCGCCTACGGTTCCCTCGTGAGGAACAAGCCCGCGTACAGCATCGAGTCGGTCGATCATGCGCTGCGGTTGGCGGTGCTGCTGCAGCAGGAAGGTCCGCTCAGGGTGAGCGAGGCCGCGGGCCGGCTCGGCGTGGCCCGGTCGACGGCGCACCGGCTGCTGTCGATGCTGGTCTACCGCGACTTCGCGGTGCAGGGCACGGACCGTCGTTACGCCGCCGGCCCCGTGTTGGGGTCCCCGGCGCGGATCGAGCCGGTCGCCCACCTTCGCCACGCGGCGTTGCCGCACCTGCGGGCACTCGTCGACCGGACCGGGGAGTCGGCCAACGTCATGGTGCTGCTCGGCACGCAGGTCCAGATGGTCGCCACCGCGGAGTGCGACCACGTCCTGCGGGTCGGGGACCGGGAGGGGCGGCTGCTGCCGGCGCACCTGGCCTCCGGCGGGCGTGCCCTGCTCGCTCGGTTGTCCCGGGAGGAGATCGAGTCGCGGTACGCCGACGACGCCGGCGGCGTCACCTCCGAGGAGGTCGTCCGCATCGTCCGGCAGACCCGCCGGCGTGGGTTCGCGATCAACGACGGGGGCACCGAGACCGGCCTCACCGCGATCGGCCACCCGATCGGCGACGCCGCCCGGTCCCCCGCCGCGGCCCTGTCGGTGGCGATGCCGACCGCGCGCTACCACCGCAGGCTGCTTCCGGACCTCGGCACCGCGCTCGCCGAGGCCGCCGCCGCGATCGACCGCGACCTGCGCGCGTCCGAGCCGCCGTGATTCTGCACGGAAGAACGTCCTGTCCTCCAGGGCATAACGCGCGCCACGCTGGCAGCAGCCGCAGCGACACTGGAGGAACCGACCGATGCAGTTCTACCTCGACGGGTACAAACCCGGGGACCCGTTCGTCGCGGAGCCCGACCCCGCACTCGCCGACCGCCCGGCGGGCCTGCCCGAGACCGCCGACGTGCTGATCGTCGGCTGCGGCCCGGCCGGGCTGCTGCTGGCCGCGCAGCTGGCCGAGTTCCCGGACATCCACACCGTGATCGTCGACCGGCGCGACGGCCCGCTCGAGGTCGGCCAGGCCGACGGCGTCGCCTGCCGCTCGGTGGAGATCTTCGAGGCGTTCGGGCTGGCGGACCGGCTGATCGGCGAGGGCTACCAGGTCAACGAGGTGGCGTTCTGGCGCCCGGACCCGGCCGACCCCTCGTCGATCGTGCGGACCGGGCGCATCGACGACGTCGAGGAGGGCATCTCCGAGATGCCCCACATGATCGTCAACCAGGCCCGGATGCTCGAGTACCTGCGCGACCACATGCGCCGCTCCGCCGCCCGCGCCGAGCCGCACTACGGGCTGCACGCCGCGGACGTCCAGGTCGATCACGAGTCGGGCGCCGAGCACCCGGTCACCGTGACGCTGGAGCACGTGGCGGACGGCGAGCCCACCGGCGAGACCTCGACCGTGCGCGCCCGCTACGTCGTCGGCTGCGACGGTTCGCGCAGCTCCACCCGCCACGCGATCGGCCTGCAGCTCGAGGGCGACGCCACGAACAAGTCCTGGGGCGTGCTCGACGTGCTGGCGGTGACCGACTTCCCGGACATCCGGCTGAAGTCCGCGATCACCTCCGAACACGGCAGCATCCTGATCATCCCGCGCGAGGGCGGCTACCTGGTCCGGCTCTACATCGAGCTCGACAACGACCGCGACGGCGAGATGCTGCGCGACCGCAGCGCGACGCCGGAGAAGCTCGCGGCCGTCGCGAACCGGATCCTGCAGCCGTACTCGATCGACGTGAAGCACGTGGGTTGGTGGGCGGTCTACGAGATCGGCCAGCGGCTCTGCCGGCAGTTCGACGACGCCACCGAATCCCGGCCGCCGCGGGTGTTCATCGCAGGCGACGCCTGCCACACGCACAGCGCCAAGGCCGGCCAGGGCATGAACGTCTCGATGGCCGACGCCTGGAACCTCGGCTGGAAGCTCGGCGGTGTCCTGCGCGGCACGGCCCGGCCCGAGCTGCTGCGTACCTACAGCACCGAGCGCCAGGCCGTCGCACAGGAACTCATCGACTTCGACCGCGAGTTCTCGACGATGTTCAGCGCACGCCCGGGCGACGGCTCCGCCGCCGACCCCGAGCGGTTCCAGCACTACTTCCGCGAGCAGGGCCGCTTCACCGCCGGAGTCGCGGTGCGGTACACGCCGTCGGCCATCACCGCGACACCCGAGCACCAGGACCTGGCCACGGGCCTCCCGATCGGCATGCGTTTCCACTCCGCGCCGGTCGTGCGGGTGGCCGATGCCAAGCCGATGCATCTCGGGCACGCCGCCCGGGCCGACGGGGCCTGGCGGCTCTACGCGTTCGCCGACCGCTCCGGCACCGCACCGGGCTCGCGACTCGGCGGGTTCGCCGCGTTCCTCGCCTCGGCGCAGTCGCCGATCGCCCGCTACACCCCGGACGGCGCCGACCCGGACTCGGTGCTCGACGTGCGGGCGGTGCTCCAGCCCGGCCACCGCGACGTCGTCGTCGGTGACCTGCCTGCGGTGCTGTTCCCGCGCAAGGGCCCGTTCGGGCTTCCCGACCACGAGAAGGTCTTCAGCCCCGACCCGTCGGCGGACGTGTTCGACCTGCGCGGCATCGACCGCGACCGCGGGTGCCTGGTCGTGGTCCGGCCGGACCAGTACGTGGCGCACGTCCTGCCGCTCGACGCGCACGACGAGCTCGTGGAGTTCCTCGACGGCGTGCTGCTCCGGGCAGGCGCCACGGTCGGCGTCTGACGCCCCGGCCGCTCGCTCGAGGGTTCTCCTCGACCGCGACGCCGGCCTCTCGGGCGTGGGCGACGGTCTCGGCGGTGCTCCCGGAGCCGGCGGGTGGCGTGCCGTCCTGGACGGCGGCGAGCAGGCCACAGCGGTCGATGAGCCGGCGGCTTGCGGGGCAGCGTGGTAACGGACGGTCGTTCCATCCCGCGGCCCGAGTACCCACTGTCGCCCGGCGGCGTTCCGCGGAACCCCGGCGTTCAGCGCCGCCGTCCCCGGCGGCACTCGATCGTGCCGCCGGGTTGACCATGCCGCAGCGGCACGGTGTTTCGTGGAGCTCACGCCCCGACCCGCCGGACACCGGCGAGCCGGACACGGCGCCGCAGTGCTGCCCGACCGTCCTGCATCTGAGCTGGAGTAGAGGATGACCACCGCCCCGCCCCGTGGGTCGACGCCCGAGCTGATCGACATCGAGGAGTTCTTCGCCGACCCGGAGTTCGCGAACCCGTCGATCTCACCGGACGGCACCCGGATCGCCTACCTCGCCCCCGCCCACGGGCGTCGCAACATCTGGGTCCGCGGCATCGACCGCACCCACGACGAGGCCATCTGCGTCACCCACGACTCCCGACGCGGGATCACCACCTACCACTGGACCGACGACCCCCGCTGGCTGCTCTACCTGCAGGACACCGACGGCAACGAGGACTGGCACCTCTACCGCGTCGATCTCGAGGACCCGGACTCACCCGCCGTCGACCTCACCCCGATGGACCCGGGATCGCGCGTGGTGGGCGCGGAGCCGCTGCCGTCGGTTCCGGGCAGCGTGCTGGTCACGATGAACCGGCGGCCGATGTTCTTCGACATGTTCCGGATCGACGTCGCCACCGGCGAGACGACCCTGCACCGCGAGCAGGACGACCCGACGGCCGCCGTCCTGCTCGACCGCCGCGGCGAGCCCGCGTTCCGGACCGCGCTCGCCGAGGACGGCACCGTCGAGATCTCCGCGATCGACCCCGCCACCGGAGGGACGCGGCTGCTGCGCCGCCTCGGCGGGGCCGAACACCCGATGAGCGTCCATCCCCAGGAGATCACCGCCGACGGGAGGGGCCTGCTCGTCGGGTCCTATCAGGACGACGACCACCTGCGACTGGTCCGGATCGACCACGAGACGGGCGAGGAGACCGTCGTCGCCGCCGTCGACGGTCACGACCTCGACATCAGCGGCACGATGCTGCCCGGCGTACTCCCGCCCCCGATCTACACCAGCCGGCGCACCGGCGAGGTCCTCGCCGCCCGCTTCGTCGGCGACCGCCCGCACATCGAGGTCCTCGACCCGCACTTCGCCGAGGTCTACACACGACTGCGGACGCTCTCCGACGGCGTGCTCGGCACGCTGTCCTCCGACGAGTCCGGCCGGCGCTGGATCGCCACCTTCGTCCACGACCGCGACCCCGGCGTCACGTGGCTCTACGACCACTCCACCGGGGATGCCCGGCTGTTGTTCCGCGCCCACCCGGACCGGGATCCGAACGCGATGGCCCCCATGGAACCCGTCGGTTTCCCCGCCCGCGACGGGCTGCCCCTGCACGCCTTCCTGACGCTCCCGGTCGGCGTCGAGCCGCGGAACCTGCCCCTCGTTCTGGTGGTGCACGGCGGACCCTGGTGGTACGACGCGTGGGGGTACAGCAGCGACGCCCAGTTCCTGGCGAACCGGGGCTACGCGGTGCTGCAGGTCAACTTCCGCGGCTCGCTGGGCTACGGCAGGCGACACGTCACCGCCGCGATCGGCGAGTTCGCCCGGGCGATGCACGACGACCTGATCGACGCCGTCGACTGGGCCGTCGACCAGGGCTACGCCGACCCCGGCCGGGTCGGCATCTACGGCGGTTCCTACGGCGGCTACGCCGCACTCCTCGGTGTCACCCTCACCCCGGACCGCTTCGCCGCGGCCGTCGACTACGTCGGCGTGTCCGACCTCGCCAACTTCCTGCGCACCCTGCCGCCGTTCACCCGGGCGTTCAACGTGAACAACTGGTACCGCTACGTCGGCGACCCGGCGATCCCGGAACAGGAGGCCGACATGCGGGCCCGATCGCCGATCACCATGGTCGACCGGATCCGCGCCCCGCTGCTCGTCGCCCAGGGCGCCAACGACGTCCGTGTCGTCGCGGCGGAGTCCGACAACATCGTCGACTCGCTGCGCGCACGCGGCGTCCCGGTCGAGTACCTGGTCGCCGAGGACGAGGGGCACGGCTTCGCCAACCCGGAGAACCAGGTCCGGCTCTACCGCGCCATCGAACGGCATTTCGCCGAGCACCTCGGCGGTCGCAGCACGGCGGCCACCTGACCTGCACGATCCGGGCCCCTTGCCGAGGCCTGACCAGCGACAACGCTTCGCCGGGGTCGAGGACCGCCCGCACGAGTCCGTCCGAGCACGGAGCATCCTCGTCGAGATGCGGCTCAGGGGTCTGTGGAGATCGACAATTCCCGCTGAGGCGCATCTCGACGCGGAAGGCCGCGAGCCGCTCGGCCCTCCGCGCCGGGGGCCGGCCGGCTGTCACTCCCTGGCAGGATCGAGCAGGTGATCACGTCACCGCGGCCCCGTGGCTGGACCAGTTCCCTGCACCAGGTCGGGGGGCGGCCCGTCATGCGGTGGGAGTCCGACCGCGCGTGGCGGAGCCTGTCGAGCGGGGTGCTCGGCGGCGGGCTCGGAACCAGCCGGTGGGTCCTGAACGCGACGGTGCCGAACGACTTCGACGACGACTCGCCCGCCGAGTACCTCGCCCGGCTGGCCGAGACGGTGGGGCTCGCTCCCGATGCCGGGATCGGGTTGCTCACCGCCGTCGACGTCCATGCCGCCGTGACCGTCGCCCGGCCCGGGGTGACGATGTGCGTGACGACCGGGGTCGGGCCCCACGCGAAGTGGCCGGCCGTGCACGACGCCGAGGTCAGCGAGTACCCCCGGGCCGGAACGGTCAACGCGGTGGTATGGCTCGACCATCCGGCGACCCCGGATGCGCTGGTCAACGCGGTGATCACGGTGACCGAGGCCAAGACCCAGGCGTTCTGGGAGGCCGGGGTCGCCGGGACGGGAACCTGCACCGACACGGTGACGCTGCTGTGCCCCGTCCCCGCCGAGGGCGAGGAGCCGACCCGGTACCTGGGAACCCGCTCACCGGTGGGACAAGCGCTCGCGACGGCGGCACACGCCGCGGTGGCGACCGGCCTGCGTCAGGAGCGCGCCGCCTTCGCCGAGTCGACGGGGTAGCCCCACGCGCCCGGCCACAGTGATGTGGCCTCCACCGGACCCGGTGCAGCTCCTCCGAGGGGCTGCGAGAGCGATTGAAGCCGGTTTGGAGTCCACGGCGCCACGCTCCCGGCATGTCGATGCTCAAGGTTCTCGCCGGTTTCGTTCCCTGGTTCGTGTTCGGCCTCGTCGCCACCCGGGAGGGCGCGGGCGCGGTCACGACGGCCGCCTGGCTGGCCTTCGTCGTGGCCGCCGCGCTCGTCGTCGTCTCGCTCGTTCGCGGCGGGTCACCCAAGGTGCTGGAGGTGGCCGGAGCGGTGGTGTTCGCCGTCTTCGGCGTCGCCGGCGCCCTCGCCCCCGCCGCGGACGGCTTCCTCACCGACTACGGCACATCACTGGCCACGCTCCTGCTCGCCGTCGTCATCTTCGCGCTGCTGCCCGTCATGCCGTTCACCGAGCAGTACGCCCGGGAGACGGTGCCGCGGCAGTACTGGGACTCGCCGGTGTTCCGCTCGGTCAACCGCCGGATCAGCGCCGCGTGGGGCGCCGTGATCGCGCTGATGGGCGTGAGCAACGCCGTGGCCGGGCTGGTCACCGAGCTGCCCACGACCCTGCCCACCCGCCCGGTCGACCTGGCGCTCAACTGGGTGGTTCCGGCGCTGCTGATCTGGTGGGCGGTCCGCTACACCCGGCGGGTCAGCTCCGAGGCCGACGACCACGCACCCGCCGCACACCGGGTCTGACCGACCCGCGCAGCTGACCGGACCGACCAGCACGAGGGAGTCGCACGATGACCACTCAGCCCACCACCCACCCCCGGCACACCCCGTTCGACGCCGCCACCGACATCCATCTGACCGGCCCGTTCGCGCCGGTGACGGCCGAGGTCGACGTCGCAGGCCTGCCGGTGGAGGGCGAACTGCCGGCCGACCTCGACGGCGCCTACCTGCGCAACGGCCCCAACCCGCGCTTCTCGCCGATCGGCAGCTACACCTATCCCCTCGACGGGGACGGCATGCTCCACCGGGTCGAGCTCTCCGGAGGGCGGGCCCGCTACACCAACCGTTTCGTCCGCACCCCGATGGTGGTCAAGGAGGAGGAGGCCGGGCGCGCGCTCTGGCCGGGGCTGCTCAGCCCCTCCCGGCCGGACGCCGACGAGGTCGGTCCGGAGCTGGCGGGCACGGACCGCGAGCTGCCGGACATCAACGTCGTCCGGCATGGCGGGACGCTCCTCGCGCTGGCCGAGTTCAGCCTCCCCTACCGCATGTCACCGCAGCTGGAGACGCTCGGCCCGGAGACGTTCGGCGGCACCCTCGCCGCGGGCATCTGTGCCCATCCCAAGATCGACCCACGGACGGGCGAGATGATCGCCTTCCACTACAACCTGGAGCCCCCGTTCCTGACCTGGACGTCGATCGGCCGCGACGGCGTCCCGACCCCGCCCCGGCCGGTCGAGGGCGTCGAGCGGCCCACCATGATCCACGACATGGCGATCACACCGCGCTACGTGGTGCTCGTGGTCTCCCCCCTGTTCTTCGACATCGAGGCGGCGATGCGCGGCGGGTCCCTGCTCGCCTGGGACCCGGCCGCCGGCACCCGGATCGCGCTGGTCCCCCGCGACGGC
The DNA here is from genome assembly GCF_017876315.1 of Pseudonocardia parietis. Lineage (GTDB taxonomy): Bacteria > Actinomycetota > Actinomycetes > Mycobacteriales > Pseudonocardiaceae > Pseudonocardia > Pseudonocardia parietis. The sequence goes on from NZ_JAGINU010000001.1 coordinate 6,681,924, forward strand.
GGCCCGGTGCGCTGGTGCACCGACGAGACGTTCTGGCTGTGGCACACCGTCAACGCCCACGAGGCGACGGACTCGGCGAACCCCGCGGCCGACGTCGTCGTCCTGGAGTACTCGGAGTGGACCAAGCCGTCCGGGATCACCCCCGGCCCGTCGGGCACCCCGCGGCTGACCCGGGCGACCATCGATCCGGCCTCGGGCACCGTGCGCCGCGAGACCGTCTCCGACCTCGACGTCGAGTTCCCGCGCATCGACGACCGCCTCCTGGGCCGGGAGCACCCGGTGTCGGCGTTCGCACTGCGCACCACCCGGCCGACGCCGCACCCCGGGGTGCGCGACGGTCTCGCCTGGCACGACACCCGCGCCGGCACGACGGCCCGGTGGGAGCCGGACGGCGTCGCGGTCGGGGAACCGGCCTTCGCGCCGGACCCGGGATCGGACGACCCGGACCGGGGCTGGTGGCTCACCTTCACCATCGCCTTCGGCACCGGCGAGTCCCACCTCGTGGTCCTGCCCGCCGCAGACCCGGCATCCGGCCCGGTCGCGAGGGTCCGCATGCCGGTCCGCGTCCCGCTGGGTCTGCACGGCAACTGGCTGCCCACGCAGGAGGACACACGGTGAGCACGGTGAGCGTCTGGACCTTCCAGGCCGCAGGCGGCGCGGCGAGCGGGTTGCGGATCCTGGAACGGCTGCAGAACCGGGGATCTCTGAGGATCAGCGACAGTGCCGTCGCCGAATGGCCGTCCGGGCAACGGCGCCCGATGACCTACCAGGTCGGCGCCGTGTCCGGCGAGGCGATGCTCTCCGGGGCCTTCTGGGGCCTGCTGTTCGGCATACTGTTTCTCGCGCCGCTGGCCGGGCTGACCGGCCCGCCCTGGCCGCCCGCGGGACTGCGGCGTATCGGTTTCCCGGAGCGGCTCCTCCAGCAGGTCCGGGACCGCACCACTCCCGGCACCTCGGCACTGTTCGTGGTCGGCGCGGACGCCGATCTCGACCGGATCCGCGACGCGCTCACCACCACGGACACCACACCGGCGTGTGCGGCCAGCACGCTCACCTCCGACGAGGAGTCCGCGCTCCGGCGAGCATTCGGTGCCGACTGACAGCGTCTCTGCCCACGCCGCCGATCGGGATCGGGTCCGCCGGCCACGCCGTTCGCACTCGGCACCGGCCTCCGCCACCTGTTCCGCGGCTCGTCGGCGGCCCGGTTCTCCGGCAGGATTCACCCATGAGTGTGGCGCCGGTGAAGCCGCCGCAGGCCCCGGCCGCGGTGTACTTCCGCGATCTCGGTCCGATCCTCATCGGTCGTGGCAAGGCGGCGCGGTCGCCGGGCGGTGCCCGGCTGGTGGCGGCGCTCTCCCTGCTGCTGGTCCACGCCGACCGCCGCGTGGGGACGGACGCGCTGATCGAAGCGATGTGGGGGGCCTCCGCGACCAGCCGGTCCACCTCGACGCTGGACTCCCACATCTGGCGGTTGCGCCGCGTGCTCGAACCGGAACGGGCGAGCGGAGCACCGTCGCGACTCCTGCAGCGCGACAACGCCGGATACCGCCTCGTCGTGGGCACCGGGCAGGTGGACTCGCTGCGCTTCGAGCAGCTCACCGTCGAGGCCGGCGACCTGCTGGCCGGCGGCCAGCCGAGACGGGCGCTGCGCCGCACGTCGGACGCCCTCGATCTGTGGCGAGGACGGCCGTTCACACCGGTCAGCGACGAGCCGTGGGCGGCGGCCACGGTGGCGCGGCTCGAGGAGTTGCACGGTCAGCTCCGCGAGTACCACATCGAGGCGCTCCTGGGGGTCGAGGAGCCACAGCGGGCCCTCGCCGAGCTCGAGACCGCCCTCGCCGAACACCCGCTGCGCGAGCGGCTGTGGGCGAGCCGGATGCTCGCCCACCACCGCAGCGGACGCACCCACGACGCGTTGCGGACGTTCCACGAGGTGCGTGAGCTGTTCCTCGACGAACTCGGGGTCGAGCCGGGGCCGGCGCTGCGGGAGACACAGGCCCGCATCCTCACCGACGACCGCGCCGGCGTGCCTGCGGCACCGAGCCCCTCGCGGCCGGCGGTGCCGGCACCGCCGGTGCGCCACGAGCCCGAGATCCGGCTCCCGACGGTGCGCAACCGCCTCATCGGACGGGAGGACGAGCTCGCCGCGGCGGACGCGGCGCTGTCGGTCGACCAGCTGGTCACCCTCGTCGGCGCAGCAGGGTGCGGCAAGACCCGGCTGGCGGTGGAGGCCGCCCGTCGCGCCGCGCACGGGTTCCCGGACGGCGTCTGGTTCGTCGATCTCGTCTCGGCGACGCGCGGTCGGGTCGTCGACGCCGTCACCTCGACGCTCGGGGTCCCCGCGCCGGCGGTGGGGTCGGGAACCGACGCGCTCCGGGCGTTCACCCACGGCCGCTGCATGCTGCTCGTGCTCGACAACTGCGAACACGTCCTCGACGACGCCGCGGCCCTGCTCGACGAGTTGCTCGTGGACGACACCGAGCTGTCGGTCCTCGCGACCAGCCGCGAGCCCCTGGACATCGAGGGCGAGCGGGTGCTGCCGATCGCCCCGCTCGCCCTGCCGAGCCCGGACCCCGGCACCGACGCGGCCCTGGCTCCGGCCCTGGAGCTGTTCCTGGAACGGTTGTCGACGACGGTGCCCGGTGTGGAGCGGGACGCTCCGTCGTCGGCCTGGGCCGCGTCAATCGTCTCGGCCCTCGACGGGGTACCGCTGGCCCTCGAGCTGGCCGCCGGCCGGGCACGGGCCTACTCGCTCGAGGAGATCGCCGCCCAGGTGCGCCGGGACGCCGGCGCTCTGGCACGGGTGGGTCGCGGACACGCCGCGCACCACACGACGGTGCGCGGCGCGGTGGACATGAGCTACCGGGTACTGCCCGTCGACGAGGCGGCGCTGCACTGCCGGATGTCGGTGGTGCCCGGCCCCTTCACCGCCGCGCTGGCGTCCGCGGTGGGCGATCAGGACGGCGTCGAGGACGTCCTGGCCCGCCTCGTGCACCGTTCCCTCCTCACCCCGCTGGGACCGCTCCGCCCGGGCGGCCCCTCCCGGTTCGCGCAGCTCGCCATCGTCCGCGGCCACGCCGAACACGTGGGCGCCGCGGGCCTCGGTGAGGCGGTCGTGCGCCGTGACCGCGCCGCCGCGGCGCTCGTCGAGGCCCAACCGCGGATCGGCGCTTCCACGTCCCGCGCGTGGTACGACGCGGTCGACGACGACTTCGCAGCCCTGCGCGCCACGCTGCAGCACACCCTGGTCGACGAACCCTCCGCCCTCGGGGTCCGGCTGGCGTCCCGGCTGGGGATGTACTGGTACTTCCGCGGCATGAACCTCGAGCAGATGGAGTGGCTACGGCGCGCCCTGACCGTCGAGGACCTGGCCGGCCCGCTCGACCGTTTCCTGCTGCACCTCGCCGTCGGCTCGCTGCTGACCATGCAGAGCCGGGTCGACGCCGGTAGGCCCTACCTCGAGGGTGCCCTGGCGTCGCTGCCCGATCTGCCCGTCGAGAGTGACCTGTACCTGTGCGACCACCTGGGGGTGTTCACCGGACCGCTGTACATCAGCGGTCATCCCGACCTGGTCCGGACCGTCACCGCCGCCGCCGACGGCGTCGCCGTCCGCACCGGCGACCCCTCCCTGCGATCGCTCGCCGACGCCGCCCGGTTGCTCTGCGACGTCGACGAGCAGCCCGCGACGGGGGTCCTGAACCGCTGCTCAGCGGCCTACGACGAGGCTCTGCACGTCGGGAACCTCTACAGCGCCTGGATCGTGTCCGTCGTCGCGATGACCGGGCTGCTCGGGCACGGGCGGGGAGCGGAGGCGCTGACGTGGTCGGACCGCGCGATCGGGGCCTGCCACGAGCTCGGCCTGCAGGACGTCCCGACCGTCGTCGAGCTGCGGGCCAATGCCCTGGCGCTGACCGGTGAGCACCGCGAGGCGGTGCGGCTCTACGCCGCCACCCGAGCCGGCCACACGCGGACCGGGATGCGGTGGCCCCGCGACGTGCGGACCCAGCAGCTGTTCGACGCCGCGACAGCGGCACTCGACCGCCGCGACGCCGAGCTCCTCCGCCGCGAGGGCGCAGCGCTCGACCTGTCCGATCTGCTGCCGCGCCCGTGACCGGCCGTCATCGGTGTGGCCGGACGACGGCGGGATCGGCTCAGAGTGTGGGTAGACGCTGTCGGAGATCGATCAGCGGGGCCAGCGGGTCACCCGCCTCGGCGAGGTGCTCGGCTGCGGTGCGCACAGTCCACCGGTCCGGGCGCAGGTCGGGATCGTCGAGGTGGTCCCAGGTCACCGGCATCGAGACCGGGGCATGGGACGCCGGCCGCGGGCTGAACGGCGCCACGAGGGTCTTGTTGATCGCGTTCTGGGTGTAGTCGAGGCGGGCCAAGCCCTTCCGGCGGTCGGTGTGCCACTCCCAGGAGACGAGCTCGGGTGCGGTGCGTCCGACCGCGCGGGAGAGCCGCTCCACCCAGGCGCGGGTGTCGTCGAAGGTGTAGCCGGGCTCGATCGGCACCCAGATCTGGATGCCGCGTTGCCCGGTGACCTTCGGCGCGGCCGCCAGGTCCAGGTGCTGCAGAGCGGTGCGGTAGAGCCGGGCCAGCACCAGCACGTCGTCGAACCCGGTTCGTGAGCCCGGGTCGATGTCGATGAGCGCCCAGGTCGGTTGCCGCACGTCCGGCAGCCGGGAGGTCCACGGATGCAGTTCGACCGCACCGTAGTTCGCCGCCCACACCAGGGCCGCGACGTGGTCGAGGACGGCGTAGCAGCGGGTCTCGCCGGGGTCGGCGTCGACGTTGTGCCAGCGCCGGACCCAGTCCGGGGCGTGCTCGGGCACCTCCTTCTGCCAGAACCCGGGCCGGTCCACGCCGTCGGGGTAGCGGTGCAGGTTGACCGGGCGGCCCGCCAGGTACGGCAGCAGGTGCGGCGCCATCATGGCGTGGTAGCGGACGAGGTCGCGTTTGGTCGTCGGTGGTGCGTCGGCGGTGCCGGGAAACAGGGTCTTGTCCAGGTTGGTCAGCGCCACCTCGTGTCCGCCGACCCTCCAGGTGCCCTTGACACCGAGCGCGTCGAGCGCGGCCAGCTCGTCCTCGGTCACCGGCCCGGTCCCGGAGCCGGCGTCCGCCCCCAGCGGGAGTTCGGCGTGCCGGGCCGGTGCGTCGCCCTGCCACATCGCCGACGGTGCCGCGGCGACCTCGTCGGTGGTGCGGCCGCTGAGCACCGAACGCCGGTGGTCCTCGGCGTCCCAGCCCACGACGGCGTGCTCGTCGTGCTTGTGCACCAGGAGCCACTGCTTCTGCTCCCCCGAGCCGGAGCGCCCGCGGCGGACCAGCGCGAACCGGCCGGCGAGCTTGTCGCCGTGCAGGTCGAAGTGCAGCTCGCCGCGTTCGAGCGCGGCCTCCGGATCGGTCCCGTCGGCGGGTGTCCACGTGCCGCGGTCCCAGACGACCACCGACCCGCCACCGTACTGGCCGGCCGGGATCACGCCCTCGAAACCGGCATAGTCGATCGGGTGGTCCTCGACCTGCACCGCCATCCGGCGCACGTCCGGGTCGAGCGTCGGCCCGCGCGGCACCGCCCAGCTGGCCAGCGCGCCGCCGACCTCGAGGCGCAGGTCGTAGTGCAGCCGGCTCGCACGATGGCGCTGGACCACGAAGATCGGCGGCCCGGTGCCGGGTTCTCCGCCGCCCGGCTCCGGGGTGACGTCGAGGTCGCGCTTGGCGAGGTAGGGAGCCAGGCGCTCGTCCGGGCCGGCCGAGTCCCCGGCCGGGCCGAACGCGGTGGCGTCGCCGGCCGGAGCGGGCGTCGCGGTGTCGCCGGCCTGCGCGGTGAGGCGGACCTCCGGAGGCTCCCGGTCGGGGCGCAGACCCCGCCAGGCCGCGTGCCGCAGCCGCCCGTCCGTGGTCAGGCGCCGGTACTCGACCTCCCCGACCAGTCGCGGATCGACCCAGCGGGCCCGGCGGGCGTGCTCGCGCGGGACGGTCTCGTCGAACGGGCTGTCCCGGCGGCGCAGCGGTTCCAGCCGTTCGAGCAGGTCACCCAGCATCGCCTCGGTGAACCCGGTCCCGACGTGGCCGAGGAAGCGCAACCGGCCCTGCTCGTCGTGCGCGCCCAGCAGCAGCGACCCGACCGAGCCGCTGCGGCGCCCGTTGCCGGGGCGCCAGCCGCCGATCAGCACCTCCTGGGTGCGCAGCAGCGCCGTCTTCGTCCAGGCGTGTGACCGGCGGCCGGGTTCGTAGGGCGCGTCGCGCCGCTTCGCGACGACACCTTCGAGGCCGTTCTCGCGTGCGGCGCGCAGCACCTGATCACCGGCCACGTCGGTGAACGCCGCCGGGACCGACATCCGCGGCCACCCGTCCGCGCCGACCGCCGAGAGCCGCTCGCGCCGGGCGTCGTAGGGCTCGTCCACGAGGCGGTCGTCACCGTCGACGAGCAGATCGAACACGACGTAGGAGACGCCGACCTCGGCGAGCAGCCGGGCGCCGGGCGCGGCGACGTGCATCCGCTGCTGGAGCAGCCCGAAGTCCGGACGGCCGGCGGCGTCCGAGGCGATGATCTCGCCGTCGAGCAGCAGCGGGCGGTCGGCGTGCACCCCCTCGGCGAGATCGGGGTAGGCCGAGGTGACGTCGTTGCCGTTGCGGGTGGTGATCCGGACCCGGTCGCCGGCCACCGCGACGACCGCGCGAATGCCGTCCCACTTGAACTCGAACGCCCAGCCCGCACCGGTCGGCGGATCCCCGGCCACGGCCAGCATGGGCGACAGCGGCGCGGGAAGGTCACCCTCGCCGGGATCGGCCATCAGGACGCCTTGCGACCGGCCGACCCGACCGCGTCGGCCAGCTCGTCGCGGTTCATCGACGAGCGCCCCGGCACATCGAGCTCGCGGGCCATCCGCTGCAGCTCCGCCTTGGTCGCCGAACGCAGGTCGGTCCCGGGGTCCGCGGACCGGTCGCCGTCCGGGTCGCCGGAACCGCGCCGCTTCCGGGGCTCCCCACCGTCGGGCCGGCGGGACTTCCCGGCCCCCGATCCACCACCGCGGGCGTCGTCGACACTGCGCTGCAGCGCCTCCAGCAGATCCGACATCCCGGTCGGCTCGGGCGCTTCGGCCTCGGTGACGACCTCGCGGCCGCGACGCTTGTCCTCGATCAGCTGCTCGACCCGCTCCCGGTAGGTGTCGTGGTACTGCTCGGGCTCCCACCGCGCGCTCATGGACTCGATCAGCCGGGTCGCCATGTCGAGCTCGCGGTCGTCACGACCGCCGCGGCGCGGACCGGGCAGGTGCTCCAGCTCGGCACGCGGATCGCGGACCTCGTCGGCGAAGTACAGGGTCTCCAGGGCCAGTACGTCGCGGTCCGCCCGGATGGCGGCGAGATACTCCTTGCCGCGCATCACGAACGTCCCGATCGCGGCGCGACCGGTCTCGGTCATCGCCTGCAGCAGCAGCGCGTACGGGCCGGCCTCGCCGTCGCCGGTCGGCGCCAGCCAGTAGGTGCGCTGGAAGTACAGCGGATCGATCTCGTCGAGATCGACGAAATCGGAGATCTCCAGGCTCTGCGAACGGCCCGGGGCGATCGACTCCAGCTCCGACGGCTCGACGACGACATGGTCGCCGCCACCGACGTCGGCGCCCTTCACGATGTCGCCGTGGTCCACCTGTTCGCCGGTGCGTTCGTTCACCCGTTGGTTGCGGACCCGGTCCGATGTACCCCGTTCGAACTGGTGGAAGTGCACCGTGTGGTCCTCGGTCGCGGCGAACAGGCCGACCGGGATCGACACCAGTCCGAACGTGATCGCGCCCGTCCAGATCGCCCTCGCCACGACATCGCTCCTCACATCGGTTCCTGGCACCGTTCGACTACCCCGCTCCCCCGATCTCATACCCCCTTGGCCGGGTCATGGCGTGCTCGTCCGGGTCGGACGATCGAGGGTTCGTACCGGGCCGGCGCGGACATGCGGGCGGGGTGCCGGGCCGGGAGCGACGCCGGGGCGGACACGGCCGACACGGTCACGGAGCCGAGGGAGGGTCGATGCACATCGGACACCGGCCGGATGACGGCGAGGCCCGTCAGGCACCTGTGCTCCGTGCCTCCGGGCCGTCGTGAACGACGACCCGGGCGCCGGGCACCAGGCGTCGCCGTCGACCTGGGTACCGCGGGCTCGCAGCCCGGGCACCGGCTGCGCCGGGAATCAGGGCTGCGGCACGTAGCGCGGGAGCTCGTCGAGAACCTGGTTCGCTGCGATCGGCCCGATCCCGAGATACCACAGGTCGTCGCTGACCGGGTGGGCGTCGCCGCGCGAGACCGCACCGAGCCGTTGCCACAACGGGCCGGCGGCCAGCTTCGCCTGCTCATCGAGGCCGTCATTGCCGTAACCGGCGTAGAACAGCAGGTCGCCGTCGGCGGACGAGACCTGCTCCGGTCCGATCTGGACGAACGTCTCGTCGGTGCGCGCGATCGGCGGTCGGGCGAAGCCGACGTCGCTCAGAATCGTCCCGATGAAGGAGCCCTCACCGTAGAGGCGGATGCCGTTCGCCATGAACCGCACCATGCTCACCTCGACCTGCGCCGGGTCGCCGAACGCCGTGCCGACCTGCTTCGCCTTGTTCTCGTAGTCGGCGAGGATGCGCTCGGCCTGGTCCGACTTCCCCAGCGCCGTGCCGGCCAGCCGGAGGTTCTCCTTCCACGACTCGCCGACCGAGCCGGCGAAGACCGTGGGGGCGATCTCGTTCAGCTGCGCGTAGATGTCCTCATGCCGCACGCTGTTGGACAGGATGACGTCGGGTTTCAGCGCGACGATCGCCTCGAGGTTCGGCGACTCGATGGTGCCCACCGGCTCGATCCCCTGAGCCTGCTGCCCGAGATAGGCCTGGGGGCCGGCCACTTCGTCCGCGCGCACGGCCCCGACCGGCTTGATCCCCAGTGCGAGGACCGAGTCGAGCTCACCGGTGTCGAGGACGACGACGCGCTCCGGGTTCATCGGAACCTCGGAGACACCCATGGCGTGCTGCACGCTTCGCGTAGGGCCCTCGGCGTCGCCGCCGGCTCCCCCACAGCCCGCAACGAGCAGCCCCATGAGGGCGATGACGGCGGCCAGTTGCCGCCCGGCGTTGGACACTGCTGGCTCCTTGACGAGACATGGATAAGCGAAGGCTAACCAATACAGGACCAAAGAAGGGTCCGCCATACCCGAAAGAATCTTGACAGGACGTTGCGACCCGGGGTGCCGAGACGGATCAGCGGCGAGTTGCATCCCGCTGTACCGGGGCCGGGCCTACGGCGTCCTGTCCCTGGCCGTTGGTGGCGATCTCGAATCACTCGCCAAGACTGGTGATGACGGGGTTCTCCACCTCGGAGGACGATTTTCGCCCTCCGGGCCCTGCGGGAGCTCTCGATCAAGGAGGCCGAGTGTGACCATCTCTACTTCTCACCTCACCCGAGCGGCCGGCCTGTTCGCCGTCGCCTCGGGCCTCCTGTACATCATCATCCAGTTCGTCCACCCGGCGGAGAATGCTGCCACGGTCACCACGAGCGCCTGGGCGGTAGTCGGCTACATGACCGAGCTCATGGCCGTCTTCGGCATGATCGGCGTGACTGGCATCTACCTGCGTCAAGTCACCGCGTCCGGAATCCTGGGCCTGGTCGGCTTCGTGTTGTTCTGGTGCTTCTACCTCCTCACAGCCGCCTTCAACTTCGCCGAAACGCTCATCATGCCGCCGTTGGCGGCCCAGGCACCGCAGTTCGTTGACGGCTTCGAGGGCGTCTTCGCCGGCGCTGCCTCCCAGGTGGACCTTGGTTCACTCCCGGCGATCAGCCCGATTGCAGCGGTGCTGTATGTCCTCGGTGGCGCGCTGTTCGGGCTCGCGATCTTCCGCGCCCGTGTCCTGGATCGCTGGGCCGGTGCGCTTCTCAGCGTCGGGGCGGTGTTGACGCTGGTGGTTCCGCTGCTGCCACACGCCATCGGGCGTTTCGCAGCCATCCCGGTCGGTCTGGCTATGGCCTGGCTCGGGTACTCCCTGTGGTCTGTCGAGCGCCGCACGATCTCGTCCCCCGGCGCCGACCCGCGGCACGATCTGACTACTGCGACGTGACAAGCAAGCGGTGGGAGGGTCCCGGGCAGCGCTCATCTCGGGCGACCGTGGATCGAGCCGGCACCCAAGAGCGGCCGGCACCGGCTGCCGTCCGGCCCTGGCTACTGGCGGTCGCGCTGGCCCTGTTCGCGTTCGTTCCCGTCCTCGCCCGGCTCCTGGTCGCACTCGCCGGGGGCCCGTCGGTCGCGTCGGCGGACCCCCGTCCGTCGCTTCGTCGGTAGCTCTCGGCGTGCATGCCGCGACCGGGACGCTGTTCACGATGCTGGGCGCGTTCCAGTTCCCCACGGCGCTGCGACGGCGCTCCACCTGGCATCCCCGCGTCGGACGCCTCCTGGTGCCCCTCGGGCTGACCGCGGCGCTCTCCGCGCTCTGGCTGACCCTCTTCTACTCCCACACCGACGGCACCGAGCAGCTGCTGTACGTGTTCCGCCTGCTCTTCGGCGTCGCAATGGTGACGGCCATCGTCGTGGGCTTCACCGCAATCAAGCGTCGCAACATCATCCGGCACCGGGCATGGATGATCCGCTCCTACGCCCTTGGACTGGCCGCGAGCACGCAGATCTTCACTCTCGGTTTCGGAGCCGCTGTTTTCGGAACCGGCGAGGTCAGCACGGCGCTGCTCACCGCAGCGGGCTGGGTGATCAATCTCGGCGTCGCGGAGTGGGTGATCCGTCACCGGCGTCGCGAGCCGCGTCAACCCGAGCGAGGCCGTCCACCCCAGCAGCGCACTCAGGATGCCGTCGGTCAAGTATCACCGTCGCCAGGGGCCGGGGCCTCCGCGGCGTCCGACCCCGACGAGCGCGACCCGCTCCGCGACCGCAACGGCTGCTGAGCGTCCCCTCCGGTCTCGCCACCTCCGGAGCGGTCACCGTCGGCGCGGGCCGAGCCCACCGCGTCGACGGGCGTCGGCTCAGCGCAACGGCGGTCGGCGCCCGCGGGCCTGGAGCACAAGCCGCGCTACTTCTCGGGGGCAGATGCCGCGCTCGAGCGGCGCGGAGAAGAGCTGCACCACCAGACGAGGACGCAGTGGTCCGGTCACGCGCACAGGTACCAGTTGGCCAGGCACCTTCGGCCAGCCTGGTCACCGCCTGCCGGCGGCTCGCACTGTCCGCGATCAGAGAGGGTGCCGGTGCTGATCACGAGCCGACCTCTCGCCGCTTGCGGGTCACCGCCATGGATCGGTGATCACGCGTAGCTCAGTGAGAATGTCGCGAAGCTGCGGACTGTCACGATGAGCAGGTGGCGCCCCGTTTCCCCGAGTCGACCAAGACCTCCGTGCGGCAACGGTTACGCGCGCGGACCCGTGAGCGTTGGCCCCAGATCACCGAACTGCACATGCGTCACCACGGCGTGTTCACCTACATCGGGGCCAGCACCGAGACCGAGATCCTGCCGCTGCGTCGGCTGCGCTACGTCGGATCGGCACATGACTGGCAGGTCGCGATCTACCGGGCCAGCCACGACGACTACGCCGAGTCGATCTTCCCCCACGGGCTCCCGTTCGGGACCTGCCAGGACGCACTCGACCTCGCCTGCGGCCTCTACCTCAACGACCCCACCGCCTGGCACGACCTCAGACCCCCGACGAACTAACGACCGGAACCACTAGCTTGGTCGCTCATCCGCTTGGGGTGACGCCCGTCCGCGTTTCGGGGGGGACCGTATAGCCGTGGCCAATACGAGCGGCACCGACCCTGGCACGCGGGTGCCTCGGGGCGTGATCCTCGTGCTCGCCGCCGCCGGGCTGCTGGTCGCGGCCCTGGCTGTGCAGCAGTTCGCGGGGATCGTGGCGCCCGTCGTGCTCGCGCTCATTCTCGTCGTCGCCGTGCATCCACTGACCGGGATCCTGCGCCGACTCGGCCTGCCGATGTGGCTCGCGACAACCATCACCCTCCTCGCGCTCCTCGCCGTGATCGTGGGGCTCGCGGCAGCGTTCGCGCTCTCGATCGCCCAGCTCGCCACGATCCTGCCCCAGTACGAGGACCGCTTCGTCGAACTCGTGGTCAACCTCCGGACCTGGTTGGCGTCGCTCGGAGTCGGGCAGGACGAGCTGCAGGCCGCCCTCGATCAGATCTCCCTGGGCAGCATCGCCGGTGTACTGCGCGACATCCTCACAGGGCTGGCCACCACGTTCTCGAACCTGCTGTTCCTGATCTTCGTGGTCGCGTTCATGGCCCTCGACGCGGTCGGGTTCTCCAGCCGGCTGGCCCAAGCTCGGCGTCGACGCCCGGACTTCATCGCCCCACTGGACACCTTCGTGCGGGGCACCCGCAGCTACCTGCTGGTCACCACCATGTTCGGGCTGATCGTCGCGGTGCTCGACACCGGCATCCTCTGGTGGCTCGGCGTGCCGTTGCCGCTGGTATGGGGGCTGCTCGCGTTCGTCACCGGCTACATCCCCAACATCGGGTACTTCATCGGGCTCGTCCCACCGGCACTGCTGGCCCTGCTCGAAGGCGGGCCCGAGCTGATGCTCATCGTGATCGTGGTCTACGCCGGGATCAACTTCGTGATCCAGTCGATCATCCAGCCCAAGGTCATGTCCGACACGGTCAACCTCTCGCTCACACTCACGTTCCTCTCGCTGGCCGTCTGGACCCTGATCATCGGACCGGTCGGCGCGATCCTCGCGATCCCACTGACCCTGCTGGCCAAGGCCCTACTGTTCGACATCGACCCGAGCACCAAATGGATGTCCGACCTGCTCGCAGGCGGGCCGGCCCCGCCCGACGACGACGAAACCGAGTCGGCCGCCGATCGAGTCGATGTCCCCACGGACGGCACCCCCATCGTCGTCGTCCGGCAGGAGCCCGGGCCCGACCCAGAAGCAGCCGAGGCGGGTACCAACGTGGATCAAAGACCACCGCCGGGATGAGTATCGAGAAGGAACGGACGCCGCTCAGAGGCTTGTCAACGTCTGCCGGTCGTTCCGCCGAATCGCCGCCGCCGCGGGCCTGGATGCCGCGGAGTGGACGGCCCGGGAACTGCGGCACAGCTTCGAGTCACTGCTCTCCGACTCGGGCGTTCCCCTGGAACACATCTCGCGACTGGTCGGGCACAGCGGCACCGCCGTCACAGAAGCCGTCTACCGGCAGCAGCTCCGGCCGGTGCTGGAGCACGGGGCCATCGCGATGGACGAGATCTTCCGGCCGATGAGGACCTGGCCTGATGTCTGACGGGCGGATGGCCCCGAAGCCCGGAGCGATAGACACTCAGTTAGTCACTCACCGATGCCCGGCCCCGGACAAAAAGAAAGCCAGGACCGGAGTCCTGGCTGGTGAAGAAGGGTGGAGCTGAGGGGACTCGAACCCCTGTCCCCTTGACTGCCAGGATCATTTCGCGCCTTGCCTGAACTGGGAAATGCGTCGCTGTGCAGGTCAACCGGTGCAGTACGATTCAGTCCAACGCAACCCGATTCGAACCGGCACCGCTCACGTGCTCCAGACTTGCTCCAAAAAGTCAGTCAATGACCTTGGACACAGAGATGCACCCCCGCGGTGTCATCGAGGCCGAGCATCACCGCGCCGCACAGGGCCGCTTCTGAGCGCTCCGAGGCCAGTAGGGCTCGACGTGGGAGTCCACAGTCCAGGCAGACACGCGGGTGGCCCGGTGACGGTGAGGGATCAGCTACCGAGCGCGTCTGACGCCGCCGTAGCGGCGCCGCGAACCAACTCGATGATCTCGGTACGACGTGCTTCGCTGATTCGGAAGGCCGGACACGGTGCGGAGATCGCCGCGACGATCCGCCCATCCTCGTACACGGCGGCGGCAGGAGCCCAGACGCCTTGGTCGATTTCCTCGTTACTGACCGACCAGCCGCGCTCGACGTCGCGCTCGACGTCGTCGAGAAATGCTTCGCGCCCGTTCACCGGTGGCAGCGCGCCGGACTCCATGGCCTCGTCCAGGTAACGCCGACGACCCTCCGAATCCAGCGATCCGAGCAACAGCCGGACGCTCGCGCCGCGTAGAGCCGGCAGCAGTTGGCCCGGCTCGAAAGACAGCCGGAACCGGCTCGGTGTCTCGACCCGGTGAATGCAGACCGGGGCGCCGTGAACCAGACGCATCAACAGCACCGACTCCCCGATCTGCTCGGAGAGTGCGCGCATCAGCGGCTCGACGGTGTCCACGATCGGCGCGGCCCGACGGGCGGCCCGCCCGAGCGCAGCTACCCGCATCGACAGGTGATATCGCCCCCGCGACGACTCCTCCAGCAGGCCCATGTCTCGCAGCAGCGCCACATAGCGATGCACGGACGGGATCGGAATCACCAGGGTTTCAGCGAGCTCTCGCACAGAGAGCACAGGTCGTTGCTCGGTGAATGCGAACAGCAGATCCAGAGCCCGCCTGCCGCTGTCGGCGCCAGCTCGTGCTGTAGCCATCGTCGTTCCCTCCGTTGACGCCTGCTGCGTGGCGGCTTAGTCTCAATAAATCACTCGGCGATAGTTAAGTATCACAGAGTGATATTAAGGAGTCAAGCATGGATCCCGTAGAGGCGATGCCCTGCCTGCCGGCCACGGCGCGGGCGAGCGTCGCTCTGCCCAGCGGCGGCTGTGAGGTGCGGGAACTGCCAGTGCCCGCACCCGATCCGGACACCGGATGGCTGCGAGTCGCCGCGTCTGGAATCTGCGGCACCGACGTCGCCCTGCAGGCCCGCGGCGTGCCAGGGCCGACCGTGCTCGGGCACCACGCGGTCGGCGCGGTCGCCGCAGTAGGAGAGGCCGCTGCGCGGCGTTGGGACGTCGGCCAGAGGGACCGCGTGGTGATCGAGGAGTACCTGCCCTGTGGCTCCTGCTCTACCTGTCGTACCGGCCCGTACCGGCTCTGCCCTCAGACCGACATCTGGGGCGGTGGGCGTCGGATCGGCACCGTGCCGGTCACCGAGGCTCCCGGCCTGTTCGGCGGCAATGCGGAGTATCTCCACCTACCCGCCAATGCCGTGTTGCACCGCCTGCCGGACACGCTCGACGACGAGCTGGCCACTTGGGTACTGCCCTACGCCAACGCTCTGGACTGGACGCTCGGCGCGGGCCGGCTGCGTTCCGGCGAGACCGTGATCGTCCTCGGCCCCGGCTACCACGGCTTGGCTGTCGCGGCGGCCGCGTTGGCCGGCGGTGCGGAGCGCGTGGTCGTCACCGGACTGCCACGTGACGCCGAGCGGCTGAGCATCGCCGAGGCCCTCGGCGCTGTCCCGGCCGTCACCGACGACACGCCCCGACTCGCAAGCGAGCGCCCCGATCTGGTGGTGGACACCACCGGTGGCGCGCCCGAGGTCGTCGGCCCCGCGATGGAGCTGCTCGGCCACGGCGGTCGCTTCATCCTGACGTCGCCGAAGTCGCCGGCAGCGGTCCCGGTCGACACCGCCCACATGATCCGCCGCGGCCTGTCGGTGCAGGGGGTCCGCGGTCGCTCGCCGGAAGCCGTCCGCGCCGCGATCGCGGCACTCGCCACCGGCGAATCGCGTCTCGCGCGGATCCCGGTCGCTGTGACCTCACTCGACGGTGTCGGGGACATGCTCGCCCGCCTCGCCGTCGGTGACGGGCCGCGATCCCCGCACGTCGTTGTCCGTCCCTACCACCAGATGACGTCCTGACACCGACTGAAAGGAACCAATACCCGTGCTGACGCGTGAGCAGAACGAACGACTCATCCGCACCGACCGGGGCACCGAGATGGGTGCCCTGCTACGCCGCTACTGGATTCCGGCGTTGCTCACCGAAGAGATCCCGGAGCCGGACTGCCCCCCGGTGCGGGTACAGCTGCTCGGGGAGCGCCTCATCGCGTTCCGGGACAGCGAAGGCAGGCTCGGTCTGCTCGACGAGTTCTGCAGCCACCGTACGGCTTCGCTGTTCTTCGGCCGCAACGAGGAGTGCGGTCTGCGGTGTGCCTACCACGGCTGGAAATACGACGTCGACGGCAACTGTGTGGACATGCCCTCGGAGCCGCCCGAGAGCCGGTTCCGAGAGAAGATCAAGCAGAAGGCCTACCCGTGTATCGAGCGCGGCGGAGTCGTCTGGACCTACATGGGCCCGGCCGAGCACCAGCCCGACCTACCGGAACTGGAATGGGCGATGCTGCCCGACTCCCAGGTGTTCGTGTCCAAGCGTCTGCAGGAGACGAACTACATGCAGGCCATGGAAGGAGGCATCGACTCCAGCCACGTCTCGTTCGCGCACCGATTCAACATGGACGACGACCCCATGCACGCCGGCACCGAGGGCCTGACCTACCTCAAAGCAGACACCCGGCCGAAGTTCGAGGTCATCGAGTCCGACGGCGGCCTGCTGATCGGAGCGCGGCGCAACGTCGACGACGAGCGCTACTACTGGCGCATCACCCAGTGGATCATGCCGTGGTACACGATCATCCCTCCGTTCGGGACACACAATCCGCTCGGCGCCCACGCCTGGGTCCCGATCGACGACGAGACTTGCTGGGCGTGGAGCATCAACTACCACCCCACCCGCGATCTGCGTGACGACGAGCTGGAGTCGATGCACCGCGGCGACGGGATCCACTCCCGCAACATCCCGGGTACCTACCGCACGGCCGCGAACAGATCCAACGACTACCTCATCGACCGCAAGGCCCAGCGCGAGAAGCGCAGCTTCTCCGGCGTTGAAGGCATCGCCGCCCAGGACTTCTCCCTTCAGGAGAGCATGGGTCCGATCGTGGACCGTACGAAGGAGCGTCTGGGCACCAGCGATGCGGCAATCATCCTGGCTCGCCGGCGCCTGCTCGCCGCAGCCGAGGACGCGGCCGAGGACGCAGCAGGCCTGCCCGGTGAGAACGCCGAACACCACCGGGTCCGGTCCGCATCGGTGCTGCTGCCCAAATCGGTTCCGTTCCAGGAGGGCGCGCAGGAAGCCCTCATCGTGAAGCCAGGTCAGGACTTCGTCTCCATCTGACCCCTCCCCAGAAAGGAGAGTCGTCCCGATGGCGTCGATCCCCACCCGACGGTCCTACGAAGCGGCCGTCCTACTGGTCGCACTCGATCCCACCGCCCGGCTCTGGCTCAACGGCCACGATGACTCCGAGCTGGCCGGCATCACGATAGCCGGCGCAGAGCTGGCGGCACCGCCCCCGGACGACCCTGCCCCCGGCGCGGGAGGACCGCCTGCGGTGAGCAGCCCCCTCGAGCACGCCGTGCACGCCACCGATGTGGTCGTCGTCCTCACCCACGACCTCGCCGGCGTCGACCGCGACATGGTGATCCGCATCGGCGACGCGGCACGGGCCAACGGCATCCTCCTCGGTGCTGTCATCGCGAGCCCGGGTGCCCGTTGGGACGACCCGGCAGCCGAACGTTCTGCGACCACGGTTCGCGAGGCGGCCGACAGCGTCGTCGTCCTCGACGACACCCGGTTCACCCTGCCCTTCCTGCAGGTTCTACGCGGCGGTGCCCGCGACGGCGATCTGGCCGGAGCACCCTCGTGAACGGCGACGACACGCACGAAGTCCTCGTGGCACAAGCCCGCTACGAAGCGGCGGGCGTGCTGTCGCTGCGACTGCGCGGCGACTCACCGCTCCCGGCCTGGACAGCCGGCGCACACGTCGACCTGATGCTGCCCTCAGGGCTGGTCCGCCAGTACTCACTGTGCGGCGATACGGACGACCCCGAGTACACCGTGGCCGTGTTGCACGAAGCGGACGGCCGCGGCGGGTCCGCGGAGATCCACACTTCCGGTCTGGTCGGTAAACACCTGCAGATCCGCGGGCCACGCAACCGATTCATCCTTGAACCGGCCGTGTCCTATGTGTTCGTCGCAGGTGGCATCGGTATCACCCCGCTCCTCGCGATGGTCCGCCACGCCGTTGATGACGGAACGCCCTGGGAGCTGCACTTCGGCGGCCGGCGGGCGGACACGCTCGCGTTCACCGGCGAACTGCAGCGACTCGCCACGGTCTCGGACGGAGCTGTCTCGCTGCACAGCGACGACGTCGACGGCCCGCTGCCACTGGCGGATATCCTTGCCGCCGCTCCTGCGGGCGCTGCGGTCTACGGCTGTGGGCCGCCCGGCATGCTGGCCGCGCTCGGCGATGCGGCGGCGCTCACTCGTCCCGAGCTGCCGGTCCGATTCGAACGCTTCGTCACCGACCCGAGCCTCAGCAGCGTGGCGGACACGGTCTCCGACACCGACGGCGCGTTCGAGGTCGAGCTGGCCTCCACCGGCGAGACCGTCCCGGTCGCCGCAGGCGGTTCGATCCTCGACGCCGTCCGCACGGTCCGTCCGGACATCATGTCCTCCTGCGAGGAGGGCTTCTGCGGGACCTGCGAGGCAAAGGTCCTGAAGGGGACGCCGGTTCACCGAGACACGATCCTCACCGAACGAGAACGAGCCCGCGGCGCCTCGATGATGATCTGTGTAGGCAGCTGCTCGTCCCCACGACTCGTGCTCGACCTCTGACCACGGCGGCACTGCGACCTCACAGCGAAGCGCGGCGCCGCCTCCCGCACCCTCTCCCACCACGGAGTCTCAACGATGAGCACTGTCCCTGCCGGCCCGGCGGGCGCGGCGACACTGTCGTCCTACCGCTGGGTGGTCCTATTCGCCTGCTGGCTCTCGTTCACCCTGACCTCGATCGACCGCTCGACCTGGGGCCCGGCATCGGTGTTCGTCGGCGAGGATCTGGCCGTCCCGTTCGCCAGCCTCGGTGTCTTCGCCACCGCCTACTACATCGGCTACGTCATCTCGAACGCGCTCGGCGGCATCGGCACCGACCGTCTCGGCGGGCGATGGATGCTGTCCATCTCGCTGTTCGGCGCCGGCGCGTTTATGACACTGTTCGGTTCCACCACCTCAGCCACGGTCGGCATCGCGGTACAGGCGATGGTCGGCCTGTTCGCCGGAGCCGACTACTCGGCCGGTATCCGGCTGGTCGCCAGCTGGTTTCCGTCCACACAGCTCGGACTGCCGATGGGCATCTTCGTCACCGCCACATCGTTGGGCACCGCGATCGCGAACTCCGTGGTTCCGGCGATGATCGCTTGGCACGGCTGGGACACCTCATACCATTTCTTCGGTGTCATCTCGATGGTGCTCGCAGTGCTGTTGTTCTTCGTTCTGCGCCCGGGCCCGATGCTCGATTCCGAGGCCGAGGCGAGCCCGTCAGCCACCGCCCCGGTGGACAGCGAACGATCCCCCTCGAGCTGGACGGCGATGCTCGCCAACCGGAATCTCGTGCTGACCGCGATCGCCGGCTTCGGCGGGTTCTGGGGGCTGTACGGGTTCATCACCTGGGCCAACGCCCTGATGATCAAGGGGCACGGCATCACGCCCGCAACGGCTGGAGCGGTCGTCGCGATCTTCGCGATCACCGCCGTCGTCGTGAAACCGATCGTCGGCTTCGTCAGCGACCGGTTCTTCGGCGGCGCCCGCCGGATGCCCGCCGTACTGATCCTGGCACTGTTCGTCGTCACGCTGCTCGTCTTCGGCAACCTCAGCTCCGCGACCGCCTTCCTGTGGCTCGCCCCGTTGCTGGGCGCCGCCGCCTACGGTTGGACAACGCTGCTCGTCGCGCTGGTACCGCGACTCGTACCGAGCGCCGTCACCGGCACCGCGTCCGGGTTCGCCAACGCGTTCTGGCAGCTCGGCAGCGTAATCGTCCCGCTGGCGGTCGGCGGAGCCTACGCCGCCACCGGCTCGTTCATGGTCGCGTTCCTGACCCTCGCCGCCGGTCCAGCGCTTGGCGCTCTGGTGATGCTCGCAGTCCGCGAACAGCGCCCTGAACGGGCCGACGCCACTCTCGCAACGCGGCAGTAGCCTGCGTGATGAGCGGACCCAGGTAACAAGCCACCGAGTTGCCGCGCGGCATTCGCCGCTACGGCCCGTCGACTCGTGGATGCTCGCCGGACGAGACGGACCAGTGGTCCAGCCTGGCCGGTCGCGTCCGGAGGGAAGCTCAGCGGATCTGACTGAGGTTGGCAAATACCGTCGTCACGAGCATGGGCGGCTCCGCCGCCGGACGAAGGCCCTGACCCTCGACGTCGAGGCCGGGGCCGGGGCCGGGGCCGGGGCCGGCTGACAGGTCTCAGGCAGTCTGGGAGGAGAGAAGCAGTACGGCGGCCGCCCGGACCTGGTTATCGGTTCCGACCGCGGCGATCCGACTCTCACGTGCGTGCCGATGAAGGTGATGGCGGCCGGGACCGTCGTGCTGGACTGGCGGCAGGACCGTCATGGCCGGGGCCCGACCCCGGGTAGCTGACCAACCAGAGCACAAGTCCGTACCCGACGCCGGCTGTGCTGGGTTCTGCGGCGTTCTCCTGCGTCCGCTGCGGTGACGGGGGTCAGGTACTCGTGCAACTTGTCTGCGGCGGCGCTGGCTGGCAGCAGCCGATGAGGACGGCGGTGAAGCCCGCAATGCGTACGAGGCGACAAGCGATGCGTTCGTTGGCACGAACGCGCCAACAACCCGTCCAGCCTCACGAGGTCGGTGATCAGCACCGCCACCTCGAGTCATTCGCCGAGCATGCCGACAATTACCGCGACCCGGGCCGACGGTGTGGCTGTCGACGGCGACCGGTGGAAGCCACCACAACGACCAGCGGCGGCGGGGCCCGATGAGGTGGATGAGTCTTCCTATCGGGAGTCTGGGCGGCTCGCAGGGTCTGCGTACGCGTGGCGACGTCGGCAGACGTCGGCAGCTAGGGTTGCGCATTGAGGCGAAGCCGAGTCCGCACACGAAGACGTCGCCGGCTCCGTCGACCCGAACGCGACATCCAGCCGCCCTATGCGAGCCGGCAATAGGCTACCGGCAAGGTCGAGCAGGCCCCGCTGGACGAGCCGACGAGGTCAGCGACCGGCGGCTGAGGTCGCACCGGTGCCACCGCCGGACCACCGAGGTACCACCGAACGGCCGAACGATCCTGGAGCAGGATCCTGACCTCATTTCACCGGCCGGACGGGCGTGCTCCAGGACTGCTCCAGATTGAGACCACAGTGGACTCCACCATGATCGGCCAGGACGGCCGTACCGCGATCATGAACGGCGACGTCATCGCAGGTCACCAACGCAAAAAACCCGGCATCGCCGAAACGATGCCGGGTCTTCCACAGGGTGGAGCTGAGGGGACTCGAACCCCTGACCCCTTGACTGCCAGCGGTGTGCGAAACGTCCGTGACGTCCGCACAGTCCGCTGACCTGCGGGAGTCTCCGCCTGACGTCCATCTCAGGGCCTCCAAACCCGCCCCGTCCGCCCGTCCCGTGAGGGATCGGTGAGACGGGACGGCCCCGGAATCGCGGTGATCAGAACACCGGCCGGGGCCTTGATCGGATGGAGGTCCGACCCATGCACGACCGTACCCACTCCCCCGCTTGCCCCCCGTGGTGCGCGCAGCCCGCCGGCCACCGCGAGGACGTCGACTGGACCTGCCACTTCGGCCGCATCGCAGTCGACGTCCCCGGGCACCGCGTCGAGGTCGCGCTCTCCGTCGCCGACTACGCCGCCCCGGAACCGCTCGTCTTGCTCGACGTCCCCGGCTCCGCCACCGCGGAGATCCTGACCCCCGCGCAGGCCCACCTGCTCGCCGCCGCGCTCACCACGGCGGCCGACCGAGCGGAGGGCCACCGATGACCCGCCGCGCCCCCGTCCTGTTCGCCGCCTCGTCGGTGCTGTGCGCCGCCTCGGCCTGGTCGCCGCTGCCCTGGTCCGCGGTCCTGCTCGCCGCCGGCCTGGTCGCGCTGGTGGCCGGCGGGTGGCTGCTGTACCGGGCCCGCCGGGCCGGTGGCGCCCACCGCGGCACGTTCCCCTACGGCCCGCGGCGGGGTGGTCGGCGATGACCACCACCGACCTCGTGCCCTCCGACGTGGAAGGCCCCGACGGGATCACCGCCGGCGATCGGCTCGCCGCCGAGCTCGGCGCCCGCCTCAAGCACCACGGCTACCGCGGCGCGGTGACCGATCCCGCCGCCGTCGCCGAGATCCGACGCGCCATGCAGGCGCACCGGGACCGTGAGGCCCGTCGCCCCGCATGGCGGCGCCGCCTCGACCCGGTCCTAGACGTGCTCGGGGGGGGAACGCATGAGCCGACTCATCGTCGGCGGCGTCATCCTCGGGATCCTCGTCGCCCACGCCGGCCCCCACACCGCCGGCATCCTCGGCCTCGGCTGCATCGCCATCACCGTGTGGGCGCTCGCCGGGCGCACCCGCGGCGGACGAGCTGCGTCCGGTCGCGCCGTGATGGGGCACGGCCACGGCACCCAACGGCTCATCTCTCGCCACGAGGCCGGGCATGCCGCCGCGGCCCGGGCGCTCGGCGGCCGGGTGCGCTCCATGCGCATGTGGAAGGACGGCGGCATGGTGCAGGCGACCTTGCCGACGTCCGACCCGCAGGCCGCCATCACCTTCTGGCGGGCCGGGCGCCATGCCGCCGGGACCGGCACCGGATGCGGCGCCGACGACGACCTCGTCCGCCGCGAACTGCGGTCCGTGCCGCGTGCTGACCGGGCGCGGGTCCGCCGCGACGCCGACCGGGACGCCCGCCGCATCGTCCGCCGCCACGCCAGCGAGATCCGCCGCGACGCGGCCCGCATGCTCAAGGAGAGCGACTGATGAGCGCCACCAACACCACCCGGCGGACACCGCTCGTCCTGTGGGCGACGTGGGCGGGCATGGCGGTCGTGCTGGTCGCCGCCGCCGTCCTGTCGTTCGACGCCCTGCGCGGCCTCGCACTGGCCGTGCGCATCCCCGGCCACTTCGCGTGGCTACTGCCGATCGCCGTCGACGCCGGCGCGGCCGTGTCGTGCGCCGTGTGGCTCTCGCCGCGGGTCGCTCGGGACGCTGCCCGGTTCGCAGCCGGCATGACATGGGTCCTGCTCGCCTCGACCGTCGCAGGGAACGCCGGCCAGCTCGCCATGCACGCCCACTCGGTCGTACCGCCGTGGTGGGTGGCGGTGCTGGTCGGCGCGGTGCCACCGGCGATCGTCGGCGGCACCGTGCACCTCGCCGTCCTCGTCGGCCGAGCACCACAGGAGACAGCCGGCCCGCCCGTCGACGCCGACCCGATCGTGATCCGTCACCTCGACGAGGTCGACGAGGTCGACCTGCCGCCGGACTGGTGGGTCGATGCGCTCGACGCCGACGAGCAGGAGCAGTTGGCCGCCGACCCGGCCGCCGACCCGGCGGCCGAGCTCATCGCCGCCGGCGCCGGACGCCGCCGGCTGTCTCGAGAGCTGGGCATCACCGAGCACGCCGCCCGCGAGCTGCTCGCCACCCGCCGCAACGGCCACCCGCAGGAGGTGCCGGCATGACCGAGGACGACGTCTACACGCGGGTGAAGCGGGCTCTCGCTGACCGGGTCGCCCTGCACCCGCCAACCCCCGACGCCGCCCCGGCCGAGACGGCGGCGTGGTGCGAGGCCCACGCCGAGACCTGCGACCGCGAGGCGCAGGCATGGCGCGACGCCACCGACCACCTGCCGCTGTCCGGCCTATGCCACGAGGCCGTCGTCGTGGCCCGCATGTGCGCTGAGGACTCCGCCCGCGACTGGCGGCGCCTCGCCCGACCCGATGGGAGCACCCGGTGACCGACCTCGTGCAGGACTTCTCATCGCCCGCTGTATCCCCCGCTGCTCACCCGGTGGCACCCGCCCCGGGTGAAGGGGTGGGCGACGAGCGGGTGCCGGTCGACCCGGAGCCGACCCCGACGACGATCTACGCCACCGCGCTCGCCACCCGCGACACCGAGCGCCGCCCGATCGTCCCCGCGTATCTCCGGAACCGGGACGAGGCCCGCCACCTCGCCGGGTGGCTGGCGAAGTTCGGCGCGCACGTCACCGCCTACCACCTGTCGCGGGCGCCGCTGTACGCGCTGCGCCTCGCACTGCGGGCACCGCGGGGCCTGGCCGTCGCGGTGGTGGCGGCCGAACGGTGGGTCCTCGACGCCGAGGGCGCCCCGCTGCGGGCCGGGGCGGTATCGCGCGGCGACGCGAGCGGGTACATGACCCTCGCCCGGGAGCGGAACCGGCGGGTGCACGAGCGCGCCATCATCGCCGGCGCCTGCGCTGTGCTCGCCGCCGTCGCGGCGGTGGCCGGATGGTGGTGGGCGCCCGGGTGGGTGCTCGCCCTCGCCCTGGTCGTCGCCGTCGCAGTCCTCGGCAAGGTCGGCACCCCACGCGACCGACGGGTGACCGACGTGGCGACCACCTCGTCGGCGGCCCCGCCCCGGCTCACCGCGGACGTCGTCACCCGCGCCCTCCAGTCCCTCGGCATCTCGGCGATGGCGGCCAAGGCCGTCCCGCCGTCGTTCGTCGCGCCGATCACCCGGGACGGCCCCGGGTGGCGCGCCGACGTCGACCTCCCGCACGGCGTCACCGTCTCCGACGTCATGGAACGGCGCGACCGGCTCGCCTCGGGGCTGCGCCGGCCGCTGTCGGCGGTGTGGCCGGAAGCCTCGTCCGAGCAGCACGCGGGCCGGCTCGTCCTGTGGGTCGGCGACCAGCCGCTCAACAAGGTCCGTCCGGCGGTGTGGCCGCTCGCCAAGGCCGGCGCGGTGCAGGTCATCGGGGGCCGGTTCCCATTCGGCACCGACCAGCGCCAGCGCCCCGTCAAGGTCGCGCTCGAGGAAACCAACGCACTCATCGGCGCGTTGCCGGGCGGTGGGAAGACCGCCGCGGTGCGGGTCCTCGCCCTGGCCGCCGCGCTCGACCCGCACTGCGAACTCCGCATCGGTGAGCACAAGGGCAGCGGCGACCTTGAGGCCCTCGGCCTGGTCGCCCACCGGTACGCCTCCGGTGTCGACGACGAGGCCCTGGCCGCCACGTTGGACAGCCTGCGGGAGCTGCTCGACGAGGTCGGTCGGCGCGCGAAGACGGTGGCGAAGCTGCCCCGGACAGCGGTCCCGGACCGCAAGGTCACCCCGGAACTCGCCGCCCGCAAGGGCTCCGGGCTGCACCCGATCGTGCAGGTCATCGACGAGGCGCAGGAGTTATTCACCCACCCCGACCTCGGCAAGGAGGCCGGGGAGGTCGCCGAGCGGATCATCAAGCGCGGCCGGGCATTCGGCGTGTACTTGGTGATCGCGACGCAGCGCCCGGACGCCAAGTCCGTGCCCTCCGGGGTGGCTGGCAACGTCGGGCTGCGCTTCTGCCTGCGCGTCACCGGGCAGGTCGAGAACGACATGGTGCTCGGCACCTCCGCCTACCGCAACGGGATCCGGGCGACCACGCTCACCCCGTCCGACCGCGGAATCGGCTACCTCGTCGGCGCCGGCGACGACCCGCAGGTGGTGCGCACCTACTACGTCGACGGCCCGGCCGCCGAGAAGATCGCGCAGCGGGCCCGCGCCGCCCGCGAGGCGGCCGGGACGCTGACCGGGCACGCGGCCGGCGAGGTAGTCGACGAGGGCCTCACGCCGGCGGCGCAGCTCCTCGAGGACCTGGCCGTCGTGTTCGCCACCGTCACCGACGAGCGGGTGTGGTCCGAGACCGTGCTGCACCGCCTCGCCGAGCACCGCCCCGCCCTGTACGCGGGGTGGACTCCGGAGGCCCTGGCCGCGGCGCTCAAGCCGTTCGGGATCACCACCGGGCAGGTGTGGGGCCGCACCGACGAGGGCGCCGGCGCGAACCGGCGCGGCGTCACCCGCGCCGACGTCCTCGCCGCGATCGAGACGCACCACCGGGCCCGCGCGGAGATCGCCCGCTAGCGGCAGGGCCCGCTAGACCTAGCACCTGCGCTAGCGGCGGAGATCGCCGCTGACCAGGGAACTAGCGCCTAGCGGGCCCTGTCCTCCGGACCCCACAACACCCTCAGGAAGGGCCTTCGATGACCCCCACGACGCCCGCTAGCGACCCCGCCGCCGTCCGCGGCACCCCGGAGTGGCAGGCCGCCCGCTTCGACAATCTCGCCGCCCTCGCGACGCTCGCGCAGACCGCGGTCGAGGTCGACGGCGAGCAGCTCGACCTGTTCGCCGCCGCCCCGGCCGCGCGGTGACCACCCTCGCCGTGCTCTCCCTCGCCGCCACCGCGGTCTACGTCGCCGCGTGCGTGTGGTGGCCATATGCCGCGTGCCGCCGCTGCTCCGGCACCGGCAAACGCCGGTCACCGTCCGGGCGGGCGTGGCGGCCCTGCGGCCGCTGCGACGGCACCGGGCGGCGAGTGCGGGCCGGCCGCTACCTCGCCGAGCTGTTCCGGTCGGACCGGTAGCGACGCCTCAGGGGGTCACCGCGGGGTACAGCCGTTCGGGCAGGACCGCCACTGCGGCACGTACAGCGGTTCACTCAGGCCCGGGTACCGGTAGATCTCGGGAACGATCGGCCGGCGGCACCGGGGACAGCCGGGCATGACCTGTTCCTCGATCTCCTCGATCTCCTCCGCTGTGAACGTGGTCCGGCCCTCGGAGTGCACGAGCTGCCAGCTTTCGGGGTCGACGCTCCAACTCATACGTACACGTTCGCTACAGCGGGCCGAGACGTTGCACGCCGCCGCAGGTGGCGCCGGCTGGCCGGGCTGACCGCTATCCGGGGCGAGCGCTGTCCGGGGCAGCCCGGAACGACCGCGGAACGGCGAGACGGCCGGCCCCCGGGGGGAGGGACCGGCCGTCTCAGTAGGTCAGTGGATCAGTCCTGCGGTGCCGGCGCCATCCCCTCGACCCCGGCGTTCGCGCGGACGTCCTGCACCCGGACCGCGTGGTCCAGCGCCCGGCTACTACCCGGGGAGGTGTAGCGGTCGATCTGCTTGCGCAGCGACCCGACTGCGAGCTCGGCGCCCTCCGCCCCGGTGGCGAGGTCCCGCTCGACCCGCAGCCGGCCGCGCTCCCCCTTCGGCGCCGTCGCCATGACCGCCTCGTCGAGGTGCCGGTCGACGACGGCCGGGTCGCTCACATGACGGCTCTGGCCCGCTGCGGCCGCGTACGCCCCGTACTCCGCCCGCAGGGCGAGGACGGCGTCGTGGTCGCCGGCGGCCTGCGCCTGCTGCACCAGGGTGAGCGCGTCGACGCCGGCATCGAGCTGTGCCCGCTGCCGGTTCCACGCTTTGGTCTGCCGAGTCTCGGAGAGCAGGGCGGCGTTCACGTCGACCGGGCCGGACTGGCCGCGGGTCCACTCGGCGATCGCGCGGACCGAGTCGGTGGCGGACTGCTCGAGGCGATCCGCGGCCGCGGTCGCATCGGCAACGGCCTTCTCGACCTGCTGGTCACGCCAGTCGGTCCCGAGCCGCTCAAGGTCGGCGGTGCGGATCCGGTGCAGCTCGCGGACGAGGCGGTCGACGACCTGCTCGGCCTCGGCCGGCGCACCCCGCAGGGTGTCGACCGCACCGTCGACGCGGGTGCGGACCCGCTCGGCGGCCCGGTCGGCGGCGATGCTGTCGAGGACCTGCGACATGAGGTTGCTGGTCATGAGAAGTTCTCCTTCGGGTTGTCCGACGGCGTCCGGCCGTCGGAGGTCTGGTTGCGGGAAAGCTCATCGCGCTCCCCCGCTGCGGTGCCGGGCTCGATGGCCCACACCGCGCCCGTCTCCGCCGTCCACGGCAGATCGGGCAAGTCCTTGAGTCGCGTGCTGCGCAGGGCACGGGCCCGGAGGCGACCGCGGGGCCGATCACCACCCATCGCCGGCCGCCTCCCCCGCCGGCAGATCCATCCACCGCGACGACTGCATCGGCACCGGCCGTCGCGGCACCGCAGCGCCCCGCCCGGTCGTCACGACGTCCCGGTCCGGCCGCCACGACGGCGCCCCACTCGCACCAAGCGCGTCCCGCAGCCGCCCCGTCTGCACACACGACATGGCCTGCATGAGCGCCATCGCGAGGTCGTCGTGACCGGCCCGCTCCGGAACCGCGATCCGCACACCACCCGCCGGCAACTGCTCGAACTCGAGCGCGCGCAACTGCTTGAGCAGCTCCGGGTGGCGAGGCAGCACCAGGCGGTCGCCCTGCAACAGGGTGCGCAGCTTCCCGAACCCGGCCTGCTTGCGGCGCGCGTCCGTCCACACCGGCGCCACCCGCGTCCGCACCCGCTCGCGGTGCAGCCGGTCCTCGAGGTCCTCGGTCGGGTAGGCGCCGACGCCGTTGCGCTCGCTCGCGAGGACCCGCATCCCGAACCGGCCTGACACCTCGACGAGGCGGTCGATCCACGACGACCACGGCGCCCGGTGCTGCGCCTCGAGCCACGGCACGTACAGCCGCCACCGCATGTCGAGGGCGTCCGCCGGGTCGAGCACCGACAGCGTCACCAACGCGTTCGCGTCCACCGCCTGGCCCCAGTCGACGCCGCCGACCATCGGCCACAGCGCCCGGCCGTGCACCGGCACCGTGCCCGGGTCGCGCAGCTCGTAGCCGGCCGCCGCACCCGTCAGCTCGTCCTCGGTGAAGTAGGCGCCGGCCGCGTCGCCCCACTCCGCGAGGTACTCCCGCGTGAAGTAGTCCGCCGGCTCCCGCTGCCGGATCTCCTCGAGCAGGGCCGCGTCGACCAGCGGCGACACCGTCGACGGCCAGTGCCACGCCGCGACCTGCTCGTCGGGCCGGTCCATGCCCCGCCGCCACAGCGACCGGAACCAAGCGTCGGGGCCGCCCCACGGGCTCGACGTCGCGATGACCCGCGACCCCGGGCGGGCGATGATGGCCGGCTCCGCCGAGCGCCAGATCTCGTCACTGACGAACCCGGCCTCGTCGACGATGAGCAGGTCCACCGGCCATCCGCGGATCGCCCGCTCGGACGCCGGCACGCTGCGGATCGTCGACCCGTTGCTCAAGGTCAGCGCCGACTTTGTCTCGTCGAGCACCGACCCGGACAGCGCCGCGGACCCGGTGGCCAGGCCGGCGACGTCGGCGAGGAGGCGCTTGGCCGCGTCCTCGCCGGCCGACACGATCAGCACCGTCACGTTGCGCCGGGTGGCGGCCGCGTGCAGGGCCAGCACGGCGAGCAGCACCGACTTGCCGACCTGCCGGCCGGCGCAGACGACGCGGTAGCGGGCCGGGCTGCGGGCGACCTCGAGCTGGTGCGGCCACAAGGGACGGCCGAGGACACGGGCGGCGAACTGCTCGACGTCGAGCAGCCCGCCCGCGGTCGGGGCGGTCACGTCGACACCTCCACTGCACAGCGGGGGCACATGCCCGCCCGGTGGCGTTCGTCGGCGACCTCGAACCCGATCTCCAACAGGTCGACCCGCAGCGTCTCGACGGCGAGGTCCTCGGTGGCCTGTCGGGATTGCGCGGCCAGGTCCTCGTATCGGGCCGTGAGGGCGTCGTACCGCGCGGCGAGGTCCTGGTACTGCGCGACGAGGGCGCCGAGGTCGGGGGCGGTCACGCCGCCACCGCCGTCGGCGACGTGGCCGCACCGAGCAGGAGCAGCTCGACCGCGAGGAACCACACCGGCGGATCACTCGACGCGGGCGCGCCGTCGCGGTCGGCCCGGGCACGCACCGTCCCGAACGTCACCCCGTACTCGGTGCGGTCGGGTCGGCGGTCGGCGTTGACGACGACGACCGTGCCGATGCGGCCGTGCCACGACGGCCAGGTTCCCCGTGACGGGTGCTCGACCGCGTCGCGTTCGATGCGGACGACGTCGCCGACCTGCGGTAGCCGGCGGGCTCGTGTGGTGGTCACTGGTGATCTCCGGAGGTGTGCGGCCGGGGCGCTGTGTCGCCCGTGGACGGCCGATCGGGGGTGGGCTGGTGTGTGGGGCCGGGCGCGGCCTGTGCGGCGTCGAGGCGCTCCTGCTCGGCGGTGAGCATCTGGGCGAGGTCGGTACGGGCCGCGGTGACGTCCCGACCGAGGCGGGCGCGGGACAGCGGGTCGAGGCCGAGCCGCTGCCGGGCCTTCGCCGCGCGGGCCTCGGCTCGATCGAGCATCGACAGGGCCGACTCGGTCGCGCGGGTCGAGGTGCGAGATCGGCTGCTCCCCCGGGACTCCTCGGCCTCGGTGGTCGACTCCGTCGTCGAGGCGAGGGCGGCGTCGAGGTCCCGCTCGGCGAGGTAGGTCCACAACAGTTCGACGACGGCCTCGGCGCGGGCCCATGCCCGCACCGCCGGCGCATAGACGGGCTCGTCGAGGTAGGAGGGCCACGTCGGCAGGGCGCGGGCTTGCTGCTCGACCTCGGCGGCCAACGGGGCGATGCGGCGCTCGCTGTAGGCGCCGTGCCGGAGGCCGGCCTCGTTACCGTCCCGGAATGGCTCCCACGAGTAGCCGCGCGCCACCTCAGCCACGGGCCACGTCACTTGACAGGTCCACAAGTGACAACTCGCTGACCTGCTTGGATGCGGCACCGATCACGTCGAAATCACGCGTCTCAGCCGTCCGCAGAGCGGCCCCGACGCCCGCGCGTGTGCATCGTGTCTGCGGTTCCGCGGGGGCGTGCGACCCCGCCGGACCGCGCTCGGTGGCGTTCACGCGGCGGCCTCGAGCTCGGCGTCGGCGGACGGGCGGCAGTCGGTGCAGGCGCCCCACGAGAAGGCGAGGGGTCCGTAGGTCACCGCCCCCGGCACGATGCCGTCGTGGTCGGTGCCGGCGGTGATGCGGCCGCACCGGTCGCAGGTGCGGTCGGCGTCGCTACCGGGGCGGAGCAGGTGGAGGCCGGCGCAGGTCATGCAGGTGACGAGGTCCGGTCGCCACGCGGTGCTGTAGACGAGCTGCGGCCGGCGCGGGTTCGGATCGTGCAGGCACGTGTCGGCGTAGCCGAGGGTCCAGCGGACGAACGTGGTGAGCAGCGGCAGTCGGATCCATGCCGGGATGGCACCGGGGCGGGCGGTGGACCGGGTGCCGCCGAGGGCGGGGGCGAGCCGGTCGAGGAACGCCTCGGCGTCGCGGGCGGCGGCGTCGGCCTGGTCGTCGTGCGCGGTGCGGGTTCGGTGGGCCTCGGCGAGGGCGGCGGCGAGGAGGTCGTCGTCGGCGAGCAGCTCGTCGAGGGCGAGGACGGTGCGCCCGATGTGGGCGTCGGTGGTGGTCATGGGAGGTCACCTCGGCGGTGGGTGGGGAGCGTCTGGGGAGCGACGGCCGGGGTGCTGGGTGGATCGCGGCCGGGGTTGTTCCTCGCCGGTTCTGAGCCCTCGTTTTGCCCATGGACCACTGCGCGGACGACCGGGCGGACAAGGGGACGACTCCATAGTCGTCGTCCCCCACTTGTCCCCCCACCTGTAAATGATCTTGTCCACACTTGTCCCGACTCGTCCGTGCAGGTCAGAGACTTGTCCGCGACTCGTCCGCACTTGTCCACCGACTCGTCCCGGGAGTCGTCCGGCGGGGGCGGCGGACAAGCCGATGGACGAGTGCCCGTAGCCGGTCTCATGCCGCCCCGTGGAGGTGCTGATCGGACAGGGCGAACCGGCCCTTGCTGACGTTGGCGATCACCTGGGCGTCGTCGCGCAGCATCCGCAGGCCGCGGTCGACGCTGCTGTCGCTGTAGTCGCGGCCGGGGGCGGCGTTGACGGCGCGGATCAGGGCACCGCGGGTGCTGCCCTCCTCGCGGTCGCCGATGAATGCGAGGACGCGGTACACGTCGCGGGCGGCGTCACTGCCGCGGCCGGTGAGCCGCGCGACCTGCTCCGGAACGCTGTCCGTGGCGAGGTCGGTCCACCAGTCCCCGCCGCGGTCGCCGAGCAGCGCCTCTGCCCCGGCCACGGCGCCGATGATGGCGACGGCGGCCGGCACTCCGTCCTCGTCGACGATCTCGGGGACGCGGGCGAGGCGGATGGGCCAGGTCTCGCCGTCGGGTGCGTCCTTGAACTTGGCGACGCGCAATGTGCGCTGCTGGTCGGCGTCGCGGTTCCCGTTCGGGAGGTCGATCATCAGGACGTAGTCGGCGTTGGCGCGTTTGGCGCCGGCGCCGCCGAGGTCGGCGAGGCCTTGGGCGGACTTGTTCGTGTGGTCGATCAACAGGGAACCGATGCCGTGCTCGTCGCGGACCTCGATGAGGCGGCGCATGACGATCCCGACGGCGGTGTTGTCGTTCTCCTCGACACCGACGGTGGTCTGCCGCCAGGTGTCGACGACGATGAACCCGATGCGGTTGGCGAGGGCGAATCGGATCATGCGTTCGGTGTCGGCGGGCGAGCCGAGGTCGAACGCCCGCGGGTAGAGCGCGACGCCGCGGGTGGCGGTGATGTCGAGCCGGCGACGCACGGCGCGCAGGCGCAGGCCGACCCCGCTCGACCCCTCGGCGGCTACGTACAGCACCTTGAGCTGCTCGCGGGGAGTGAGGCCTGCCCCTTCGAGCGCGGGGACGCCGTAGGCGATGCTGGCAGTGATCCCGACGCCGACGAAGCTCTTGTAGGACCCGGAGGGTCCGCCGAGCCATCCGACGGCGCAGGCCGGAATCAGGCGGGTGACGAGCATGCGGGGCGGCGGCAGGGTTTCGAGCGCGTCGTCCCACACGACGACGTCCTCGACAGCCGGGGCGTTGGCGAGCCGTTCGGCGTCGAGCTGCTGACGGGCCTGTTCCTTGATGCGCAGTCGTTCGGTCTCGAGGTCGACCTGAATCTGTCGGGCCCGCTCGCGAACCCCCGCGGTGGGGTCCTCGGCTGGTGGTGTGGTCTCGTCGGAGATGCCTGGTGTTCCGGGGCGCCACTCTTGCGCGACGGCCCATCCGACGATGGATTCGAACTCGTTCTCGGCCTGGGGGCGAGTGATGGCGCGTCCGTCGCGGCCGGTCTCGGTCAGTGCGGCGACGAACTCGTCGGCGAGGCGGCGGAGCCCGGTGCGGGCAGGGAAGCGGCCCTCCATGGCCTCACGGACGACCCAGCATGCGGCGCCGGTGGCGGCGACGTGACGGGAGGCGCCGGCGTCGACCTCGGCGTTGAATCCGGCGATGATGGCGTCGAGGCTCTTGGCGCTGAGGTTGAGCTTGTGTTCGGCGACGAACCGCTCGATCTCAGCGTCGCCGACGGCGGACGCGGTGTCTCCTACGTCGGGGAGCAGGTCGGACACGTTGCGGGGCAGCTCGGGGACTTCCTCGGTCTGCCGCCACACGCGGCCGGGGCCGCCGACGAGGATGATGCCGTTGTCGCCGCGCCACTCGCCCCACTCCCGCCCGGTCTCCCCGGCGCGGTTGCCGATGCGACGACCGGGGGGCTGCGCGAACAGGTAGTGACCACGGCGGGGCTGCTCTTCGCGGGTCGACTGAAACGGCGGTTTGAGGGCGGCGACGGCTGTGGCCAGCTCGGGGGTGACCTTGTCGGGGTCATCGACGTCGGCAACGATGAGCCCGGACCGGCCGCAGTGGATGGCGACGCGGTGGTCGGTGTTGGCGAACCAGTCCCGGATCTGCTCGGGGTCGCGGCTGGACTTCGCCGGCCACCCCGTACCGAGCACCGACCCGGCGTGCTTGGCATCGCCGGTGTTGCGAGTGGGCAGGACGTAGAACCCTGCCTCGGCGAGGGCGCGGGCGATGGTGAAGCTGTCGGCGTCCTCGTCGATGAGCGGGACGAACAGGGGCTTGTTCACGGCGCGGCCTGCTCGCTGCCGGTGTCGGCGGTGGTGAGCCGGTGCAAGGCTGCGGCGGCGTCGCGGAGGCTCGGGCCGTGCCCGGGGCAGGTGCACCCGGAGTTGGGCTCGTCGGTGACGGGGCGCCCGCAGACCCGCCATGTGTTGATCGGCCTGGCGGGGCCGGTGGTGTCGCGGGGGGCGTTCACGTATGCTCTCCGGTGCTGGTCAGGTAGCTAGTTCGGCGACGGCCGGGGTGTGCCGCCCCGGCCGTTTCGCATGTCATGGGGTCTCGAGCGACGCGACGATCGAGGCGGTGACGACGCGCAGCCGACCGCCCGCCTTGATCACCCGGGCGGGGAACTGCCCCGCGGCGACGAGCTCGTATCCGTGCGACGGACTGAAGCCGTAGGCGCCCAGTGAGGCGCGGGGGACGCTGACGGTTGCGCCCCAGTTCTTGATCTCGTCGAGGGTGGCCGTGTCCTCTTCCCGTCGAGCCGGTGCGCTCATATCGCCGTCCATCCTCATCAAATCGACATGCTCAGTACGCAGAATGATGCGCACCACGGACTGTACGGGTCGTGTGGACGGTACGCAAACCGGCGAGGTACCGTGTCGATATGATTGATTCGGACGACGTCACGGCCGCCTGGCCGTTGAGCGAGATCACCGCCGCGCAGATCAACCGGCTCCGCCGCCGCGCCGGCATGAGCAGGGACCAACTCGCCGCCCGATGCCGCGACCTGGGCGCACCCGAACAGATGACCGCTGCGGCTATCGCGAACATCGAGACCGGCCGCAGGAATCCGACGACCGGGCGCCGGCGCCGCGACGTCACCATCGACGAGCTCGGCATATTCGCCGCGGCGCTCGGCGTGCCGCCGGTGCTGCTCGCCATCCCCGTCGGCCTGCGGGAGCTTGTCGAGATCCTGCCCGGGCGGGTCGTGTCGGCGTGGGACGCGGCGCAGTGGTTCACCGGTGAGGAACCCTTGCCCACCCACAACGATGCGGGCGAGCGGTTCGTGACCTCGGACGCGTTCCGGGCATGGGAGACGGGCGGGGCGCCCCTCGACTTCTACCGCCGACAGGACGAGCTGCTCGACGACTGGCGCAGTGCAGACGCGGCCGCACGGCCCGACCTCGAGCAGCGGCTCGCCGAGCTGCGCCGGTCGATGCGCCGGGCCGGCGTCCGTACCGGCGCCCTGCCCGGGCAGCTCACTGCCAATCTGGCCCATGTGGACAGCGACGAGGAGAGCGGCAATGGCTGATCGCAGGGTCCGACGGATCACCGTCGGCGACCGCACCCGGTACCGGTTCGTGGTTGACGTCGGGCGCGACCCGGCCACCGGCAAGCGCAAGCAGATCACTCGCACTTTCGACAGGCAGGGCGACGCCGACAAGGACTTGACCCGCATCCTCGCCGAGGTCAACCGGGGCACCTACGCGCACCGGTCGAAACTCACCGTCGACGAGTACCTCGGCGAATGGCTGCGATCCGCCAGCCGTGGGAAGGAGGCGGCGACCATCCGGAACTACGCCGACGCCCTCCGGCCCGCGCGGGAACGGCTCGGCGCGGTCGAGCTGCAGAAGCTCACCACGCGGCACGTAGAGGACCTGGTCGACTGGATGTCGACGGAGGGCCGGCGTCGGGGTGGGAAGCCTGGCACCGGGCTCGGGCCCCGGTCGGTGCAGCTCACCCTGTCTCGGCTGCGGTCGGCGCTCGACGCGGCGGTGATGCACCGCATGCTCGACTTCAACGTCGCCGCCCCGGTGAAGCCGCCGGCGGCGACCAAGGTGAAGCGGGTGCCGTGGTCCGCGGCCGAGGTGCGGCACTTCCTCGGTTCCCTTGATGGGAAGCGACTGCACGCCGTCCTGCTGCTGTCCCTGTTGGGGCTGCGTCCGGCGGAGGTGTGCGGGCTGCGGTGGTCCGACGTGGACCTCGACGCGGGCACGTTGGACGTGGCGAACACCCGCACGTTGGTCGCGGGCGACCGGGGCCAGGTGGTGGTCGAGAAGGGTCCGAAGTCGAGCGCGGGAGAGCGGTCACTGCCGCTGCCGGCGTCGGTGACGGCGGCCCTGCGGCGACTGAAGACGTTGCAGACCGAGGAGCGCCTCGCGGCCGGAGGGGAGGCGTACACCATGACCGGGTACGTGCTCGTCGACGAGCTGGGCGCACCGCAGCGCACCGACTGGTTGCGGCGCCGGGCGTACGAAGCGATGGCGGAGGCGGGAGTGCGGAAGGTCCGGCTGTACGACGCCCGGCACGCCTGCCTGACCTACCTCGCGACGAACGGAGTGCCGGACGTGATCGTGTCGGCGTGGGCCGGCCACTCGGACCTGTCGCTAGCGAAGCGGGTGTACGTGCACCCGTCGGCGAAGGACCTTGAACAGGGGCGCGACAAGCTCACTGAACTGCTCGGATGACGGCAGCATGCCTCCGGGCTTGTCTTCGCGCATTGCTTCCGGTACGTTTCTCAGCATGGCAACCAGCACGGAGAAGGTTCGCGAGAACCGGCTCAGACGGGCCGCTGAGCGGCAGGGGCGACTGCTCGTCAAGTCACGACGCCGGGACGAGCGAGCCCTCGACTTCGGACTGTTCGTCCTCGTCGACGACACGGCCGGCAACCGGACCGGGCAGCACGGTGGACAGGCCGCAGTCTCGGCGTTCGCGGACGGTGAGGGCATGACCCTCGACGAGGTCGAGCAAGCGCTGCTCGGCTGACCACGACAACTACATGTGAGATTTCGTGAGAGCACCGGCCCCGGAAATGCAGTCAGGGCCTCTCTCACCGAAGTGATCAAGGCCCTGACCTGGCGCTATTGGGTGGAGCTGAGGGGACTCGAACCCCTGACCCCTTGACTGCCAGTCAAGTGCGCTACCAGCTGCGCCACAGCCCCTTGCGACATGAAGAACAGTACACGGCCCGGATCCCGCCCCGGGAAGGGGGGCCCTCCCCTCGACCACGTCGGCCCGGCCGGCCGAAACCCGCTCAGCCGGTCCGCTCCCCGTTCTCCCCACCGGAGTACGGCTCCGGCATCTCCCGGAGCCATTCGATGCCCGGGTCCCGGGCCCAGAACTCGGCGAAGCCGTCGTCGGCGAACCGCTCGGCGACCAGGTGCAGCGCGATGTCGTGGCGCACGTAGTCGACGGCGAGCAGCACGGCGGCGGGGTCGTCGGTGTACAGGCCCCAGGTCTGGTCGGCGGTGAGCCCGCCGATCACCGCCTGGGCGCGGTCGGCGACGACGACCAGCAGCCGTCGTCCCAGGTTGGCCTCGACGACCTCGGGGCTGGAGTAGCGGTGCTCGGTCGTCCGGCCGACCTGGTCGTCATCCCGGCCGAAGACGACCGTGGAGACCACGGCCCCGTACTCCTCGGCCCGGCGCAGCGCTGGTTTCAGCTCGTCGAGGTCCTCCGGCCAGCCCGAGACGAACAGCTCGCGCCGGGACGCGGCGATGACGTCCTCGGCGCGCTCGAGCAGGGTCCGGCGCTCGGCCAGCGAGTGCACCAGCCGCACCTGTGTCGGGGACGCCAGCCGGGGCATCTCGTCCTCCAGGACGCCCACCGTGCGGTCGAAGTCCCGGCGCATCCGGTCGAGCAACGACGACGGCGGCAGCGGGACGTAGCCGACCCCGTCGTCGGCCCGCACCTCGTAGGCGGCCCCGCGCCCCACCAACTTGCCGAGGGTCTCGTAGACGGTGCTCCGCGGGACGCCGGAGCGTTTGGCGACCTCATAGCCGTTCACCGCCTCGCCTGCGATGACGAGGGCGACGTAGGCCTTGGCCTCGTAGCCGGACATACCGAGACGCTGCAGCTCTCCGGTCACGCGCAGCACGGACATTGCGAGATCTTCTCACCCGTTCGGCGCCTTCGTGCGACCGCACGGCGTACCCGCAATCCCGGCGGTCGACTCCATCGGCCCGACCGGAGATCAACAGTGGACGACCGGGCGCTGTGCCCGGCTCCGGTGGATCACCCCGATCGGGGTTCCGGGGGGTCACCGGTGACCTCCCGCACCGCCGTGGCGGCCTCGGTCAGGATCGCCCGCATCGCGGCATCGGCCGCGGCGGCGTCCCCGGACCGGACGGCGTCGGCGACGTCGCCGTGCAGCCGGATCGCCACGGGCTCGGGCCGGGCCGGCATGAGGTCGTGCCGGGTCCGGCCGGCGAGCACCTCGGCGACCACACCGTCCATCGCCGCGAGCATCTCGTTGCCGGACGCCGCGAGCAACGTCCGGTGGAACCGCACGTCGGCCTCGAGGTAGGCCGCCAGGTCACCGGCGCGACCGTGCACGGTCATGTCCATCACCGCGCCCACCAGCTCCCCGCACTGCTCCGGCGTCGCCCGGGACGCGGCCAGCATCGCGGCGACCGGTTCCACGCCCTGGCGCAGCTCGGACAGCGACCGCAGCTGGTCGTCGCGGTCCGGCCCGTCGAGCCGCCAGCGGATCACCTGCGGGTCGTGCACGTTCCAGCGCTCCCGGGGCGCGACCGTCGTCCCGACCCGGCGACGGCTCTGGACCAGCCCCATCGACTCGAGCACCCGGACGGCCTCGCGGACCACGGTCCTGGACACCCCGTAGCGCTCGACCAGCTCGTCGGCCCGCAGCACCGCCCCGGGCGCGAGCTCACCACCCGCGACCTGCGTGCCGATCCGGTCGAGCAGATCCGCGTGCAGGCCGGCGCCACCGGTTCCGATCACCCGCCGATCCTCGCACCTTTCCCACAGATCGCACCGACTACACATACCTGTATCGATCCACGCTTGAATAAGTAGTACTTGTGTTGCACGCTCTTCCGTGCGAACCGGGGTACTCCCGGGTCACGTGCCGGAGCAGCCACCCCACGAGGAGCCGATGCAGCGATGCAGCAGCAGTGCTCACCACCCGTCCCGCCCCTGGTCGTCGTGATGGGGGTGTCCGGCTCCGGGAAGTCGACCGTCGGCGCGGCACTCGCCACCCACCTCGGTGTCGCGTTCGTCGATGCCGACGACCTGCACCCCGCGGCCAACGTCGCCAAGATGCGCAGCGGGACACCGCTGACCGACGCCGACCGGGGCCCCTGGCTCGACGCCGTCGGCGCCGAGCTGGCCGGGCACTCGTCCACCGGCCTGGTGGTCGCCTGCTCGGCGCTGCGCCGGGTCTACCGCGACCGGTTGCGCCACCACGCCCCGCGCACCGTCTTCCTGCACCTGA
Organism: Pseudonocardia parietis; assembly: GCF_017876315.1. GTDB lineage: Bacteria > Actinomycetota > Actinomycetes > Mycobacteriales > Pseudonocardiaceae > Pseudonocardia > Pseudonocardia parietis. The sequence continues at coordinate 6,720,539 of NZ_JAGINU010000001.1, forward strand.
GCGGCGACCGCGACGTCCTCGCCGGACGGATGACCGGCCGCGAGGGCCACTACATGCCCCCCACGCTGCTCGACTCGCAGCTCGCCACCCTCGAACCACTCGACGCCGGCGAGACCGGGGCGAGCCTGGACCTCGACCGCTCGGTCACCGAGCTGGTCGCGGCGGGCGCCGCGGTCGTGTCGGGAACGGAGGCCACCCCCCAGTGATCACCCTGTCGGCTCTCCCCGGGCTCCTCGCCGCCGCCGAGCAGGCCGAGCCGGTCGCCTCCGCCGGGCGGCTCCTGACCGCCGCGCTCGTCGGCATCGTCGCACTCGTCCTGCTGATCACGCAGTTCTCGCTGCACCCGTTCCTGGCGCTGACGATCGGGTCACTGCTGGTCGCGGGCATCGCCGGGATGCCGATGGGCGACGCCGTCGAGGCGTACTCCGACGGCTTCGGCTCCACCGCCGCCGAGGTCGGCACGCTGATCGCGCTCGGTGCGATGTTCGGCAAGCTGCTCGCCGACTCCGGCGGCGCGGACCGCCTGGTCGACACGATCGTCTCCCGGTCCGGCCCGCGCACGCTGCCCTGGGCGATGGCCGCCGTCGGGGCCCTGATCGGCCTGCCGATGTTCTTCGAGATCGGCCTGGTCATCCTGATGCCGGTGATCTTCCTGGTCGCCCGGCGCGCGCAGACGTCGCTGATCGCGGTCGGCATCCCGGCCCTGGCCGGGCTGTCCGCGATGCACGGCCTGGTGCCGCCGCACCCCGGCCCGCTGGCCGCGATCGGCATCCTGGAGGCCGACCTCGGGATCACCCTGCTGCTGGGCGTGGTGGTCGCGATCCCGGTGGTCGTGCTGTCCGGGCCGCTGTTCGCCAAGCTCGCCGCGCGCTGGGTGGACGTCACGCCGCCCGCGCTGTTCGACACGGCCGTGACCACGGGCGCGGGTACCGGACCCGCGAGCGGAGACGCGCCCGCCGAGGAACCCGCCCGCCGCCCCGGGTTCGCGACGACGCTGCTGACCGTGCTCCTGCCGGTCGTGCTGATGATGGGCAAGGCCGTCGGCGACATCGCCTTCCCCGAGGACAACCCGGTCCGCGCCGTCCTCGACTTCGCGGGCACCCCGCTGATCGCGCTGCTGCTCTCGGTGCTGGTCGCGATGTTCACCCTGGGCGCAGGCTCCGGGATGACCCGCACGGAGATCACCGGGTCGCTCGAACGGTCGCTGCCCGCGATCGCCGGCATCGTGCTCATCGTCGCCGCGGGCGGTGGGTTCAAGCAGACGCTGGTCGACACCGGGATCGGCGCGATGATCGCCGGCTGGGCGACCGGGGCGGGCATCTCCGCGCTGCTGCTCGGCTGGCTGGTCGCGGTCGCGATCCGACTGGCGACGGGATCGGCGACCGTGGCGACGGTGACCGCGGCCGGCATCCTGGTGCCGCTGCTGCCGACCCTGGACCCGCTCCAGACGTCGCTGCTGGTGCTCGCCATCGGCGCCGGGTCGCTGTTCTTCTCCCATGTCAACGACGCCGGGTTCTGGCTGGTCAAGGAGTACTTCGGGCTCACCGTCGGACAGAACGTGAAGACCTGGTCGATCATGGAGACGCTGATCTCGGTGTCCGGCCTGGTGATCGTGCTGGTGATCGACCTGATCCTGTAGCGGCCGGGTCAGGGTCAGACGACGAGGTCGGCGCGGGCCGGGTCCGCGGGCGGCGCGCACCCGGCCACGTCGTCCACCGCCCGGCGCAGCCGCCGGACCGCCTCGGTGAGCACCGGCTCGGGATGGATGAACGGGATCCGCAGCCGGTCGTCGAACGCGTGCCCCGCCCCGAACCGCGGGCCCGGCGCGAGACCGAGGCCGTGCCGCGGGCCCACCGCCGCCAGCGCCGTCGACAGGGGCGCGCCCATGTCGCACCACAGCGCCAGTCCGCCGTCCGGGACCCGGTAGCGCCACTGCGGCAGGACGGCCGTCAGCTCGGCGACGAGATGGTCGCGACGGGCGCGCAGCCGGCCGATCCGCTCCGCCCGGATCTCCTCGACGGCGTCCAGCACCTCTACGGCGATCAGCTGCTCCAGGACCGGTGGCGCGATCTGAGACCGGGCCAGCCGTCGCCGCAGCCGGGCCGCACGCTCCCGTCCGGCCCGGATCCAGCCCAGCCGCAGCCCACCCCAGGCGATCTTGCTGGCACCGCCGACGGTGACCACGTCGTCCTCCCGCAGGGCGTGCGCCGCACACGGCAGCGCGGCTCGCCCGCTCCGGCTCAGGTCCAGCTCCGCGAACGTCTCGTCGACCACGGCCACCGTCGCGTGCCGCGCCAGCCGATGCAGCAGCCGGGCGCGGGCGTCGTCGTCGAGGTGCCGGCCGGTCGGGTTCTGGAAGTCGGCCATCAGGTACGCCGCCCGGGCCGCCGTCTGGCGGGCCGCACGCGGCAGCGCGGTCTCGGCCGGGTCGTGCTCGACGGCGACCGGGACGGGGCGGGCACCGGCGTCGGCGAGCAGGTCCAGCGCCGACGGGTAGGTCGGATGCTCGACGAGCACCCGGTCCCCCGCCCCGGCCAGCTCACCGACGACGAGATGGATGGCGTGCAGCGCCCCACCCGTGACGACGATCTGGTCCGCGCCGGTCGGCGCCCCGCGCGCGGTGAACCGGGCGGCGATCCGTTCACGCAGGGCAGGCAGGCCGTCCGGGCCGTAGCCGTGCCCGGCGAGCTCGGCGTCGAGCCGGTCGGTGGCCCGGCGGACGAGCCGGGACATCACGTCCGGGGCCGCGGGCGCGGCGTGCGCCAGGTCGATCGTTCCGCCGCGGACCGGACCGGGTGCCCAGACGCCGTCCACCCGGCCGTGGCTGTCCGGGAGCAGGGCCCAGGTGCCTGCTCCGTGGCGGGCGCCGGCCCAGCCGCCCTCCCGCAGGTCGCGATAGGCGCGGGTGACCGTGACCCGGCTGACCTGCAGCTCCTCGGCGAGAGCGCGTTCGGCCGGCAGCCGGGTCCCCGCGGGGAGCCTGCCGTCGCCGACGAGCACCCGGATCGCGTCGGTCAGCGTGCGGTACGCCGGGCCGCGCCCGTCCCGGACGTCGCCGCACAGCTCCGCCAGCCGGGCCGCACCGATCCCGTCCATTTCCAGACCACTTCCGCCGGATTGGCCCGATGACGTCGGACCACTTCGTGGGGCAGCATGCCATTTCGTGACACTCTCCCGCGACGGGTCCCGCTGGTCGCTCGCCCGGACGTCCCGCCGCGGGCGGCGGCTGACCCAGCTGGTGCTGGGTCTGGTGGTCTACGCGATCTCGATGGCGATGATCATGCGGGCCGGGCTCGGCTCGATGCCGTGGGACGTGCTGCACCAGGGGCTCGCGGTGCACACCGGTCTGTCGATCGGGATGCTGACGGTGCTCACCGGGGTCGTCGTGCTACTGCTGTGGATCCCGCTGCGCGAGCGACCGGGGATCGGGACGGTCGCGAACGTCGTGGTCATCGGGCTGACGGTGGACCTCGCGCTGGCCGTCCTGCCGGAAGTCCAGGCCCTCGGTGGGCGGATCGGGCTCGCCGCCGCCGGCATCGTGCTCAACGCGGCGGCGACGGCGGCCTACATCGGCGTCGGCCTCGGGCCGGGCCCGCGGGACGGGCTCATGACCGGCCTGGCGGCCCGTACCGGGTGGTCGGTGCGCCTGGTACGGACCGCGATCGAGGTGCTGGTGGTGCTCACCGGCTGGCTGCTCGGCGGCGTCTTCGGGGTGATGACGGTGGCCTACGCGCTGGGCGTCGGACCGCTGATCCAGTGGTTCCTGCCGCGGCTGACCGTCCGGCTCACGAACTGATCGCGTTCGACAGCCAGCCCGAGTCGTTGATGTCGATCTTGGCGCCGTTGACGAGCACGGTCGGGGTGCCGAACCGGCCACCGGGTGCGACGGCGGGGTCCGCCGCGGCTCCGCCCGTCGCGTCGGCGATCGCCTGGGTGTCCGCCTGCCGTCCGACGCAGCCGCCGAAGTCCCCGGTCGCGCCCAGCTCGGTCCCCAGCGCCGTCAGCTCCTCCACGGTCCGGCCGGCCGCGCCCTGGCCGGGCTGGTCGCCGTAGAGCCGGTCGTGGTACGCCGGGAAGATGCCGGCGTCGGCGGCGCACAGCGCCGCGTTGCCGGCCCGGGTGGAGTAGCCGGGCGGGTTCGAGCGGTCGTCGAGGATCGAGATGTGGTGGTAGTTGACCTTCGCCTGGCCCTCGTTGAGTGCGGTGGTGACCTCGTCGCCGTAGACCTGCTCGAACTGCTTGCACGCCGGGCAGAGGTAGTCCTCGTAGATGTCGACGGTGACCGGGGCGGCCGGATCCCCCGCCGTGACGACGACGCCGTCGCGGGCGACCGCGTAGGCGGGCTCCGTCCCGGCGGCGTAGTTCTGCCAGGCCACGTAGACACCCGTGGCCAGCGCGGCGACCAGGACCACGCCCGCGATGGCCAGCCCACGCCTCCCGCCCCCGCTCGCCTTCGGCGGCTGGATCCCCGCCGCCTGGAGCCGGGCCTGTGCGGCCTGACGGCGATCCCGTTCGCTCCGTCCCATCACCACGTCCTCTCCGCGTCCGACGGCTGCCGCCGGACGTCGTCCTGTTCGACCGGCGCGTCCCAGATCCGGTCGACGGCCAGCAGCGTGCGCGGCCGCACCGACAGCCACAGCGCGAGCGCCAGGAAGCCGAGATCCCGCAGCAGCAGGAGCGGGTACTGCTCCTCGCCCGGCGGTACCGGTCCTCCGCCGCCGAAGCAGCCGCAGTCGATCGACAACCCGCGCGCCCACGCCTGGACCAGGCCGGCGACGAAGCCGGCCAGCAGCAGCACGCTCACCACGGCCACGAGCCGGGTGCCGACGCCGGCCAGCAGCAGTACGCCGAGCGCGATCTCCAGCAGCGGCAGCACCGCGGCGACCACCGTCACGAGCGCGTCCGGCAGGATCCGGTAGGCGTCCACGGCGACCGCTGCCTGGATCGGATCGGCGAGTTTCATCCCGCCGGAGACCAGCCAGACGGCTGCCAACGCGATCCGCACGGCGGTACCCAGGAGGTCCGGTAGGCGGGCGGGCGTCACGGTCCGAGAGCCTAGCGAGGACGACCGCGGCGCCGGTTCACACGGTCGGGGCGCTGATCAAGACCGCTCGCAGGGCATGCTCACCGCGGCCGAGCCCAGCCTGCGCTGGCTGGGTTCGCGCTGGTCGAGGTCCTATCGTCTCCCACCGTGGACGATCCCGGACTCGAGGCCGAGCTGGCCGCGCACCGCCACGACCATCGGCACCGCGACGTCTCCGGCGGCTGGCTCCGGGCGGCGACGTTCGGTGCGATGGACGGCCTCGTCACGACGATCGCGCTGGTCGCCGGGGTCGGCGGGGGCGGCGCGGACCGGGAGATGATCCTGCTGACCGGGCTGGCCGGCGTCGTCGCGGGGGCCTTCTCGATGGCGCTCGGCGAGTTCGCCTCGGTCGGCACCCAGAACGACGCCGTCGACGCCGAGGCCGCCGTCGAGCGGCGCGAGCTCGCCCGGCACCCGCGCGCCGAGCAGCACGAGCTGGCGCAGACCTTCCGGGACCTGGGCCTGTCCGCGCCGACCGCCGAGGCCGTCGCACGCGAGGTGCACGCCGACCCCGACCTGGCGCTGCGGGTGCACCTGAGCCAGGAGCTCGGCGTCAGCCTGGACGACCGGCCCTCGCCGTGGGTGGCCGCCGGTTCGTCGTTCGCGGCCTTCGTGGTGGGCGGGATCGTGCCGCTGGTGACGTTCCTGCTCGGGTACTCGTCGCTCGCGCTGGGCCTGGCGGTCGGCGGGATCGGGCTGCTCGTCGCGGGCGCCCTGACCTCCCGGTTCACCTCGCGGACATGGTGGGAGGCCGCCCTGCGCCAGCTCGTGTTCGGCGCGATCGCCGCCGGCGCGACCTACCTGGTCGGGACGCTGATCGGGGTCACAGTGGGCTAGCTGCGGCTAGTCCTGCACGGTGATGACCTGCGCCGGGCAGACGTGCTCGGCCTCCTTCACCGCGTCCCGGTCCGACTCGGCCGGACTGTCGACGAGCAGCTCGACGATGCCGTCGTCGTCCTGGTCGAACACCTCCGGGGCGGTCACGACGCACTGCCCGGCCCCGATGCACAGCTCTCTGTCCACGTTCACACGCACGTGCCCCAGCATGCCACCACGAGCGCCTCCGCACACGACGACGGCCCCGCCCCGGGGGTCCGGGACGGGGCCGTCGGTGGTGGAGGTGCCGGGAATCGAACCCGGGTCCTCCGTCGGTTCACGAGGGCTTCTCCGTGCGCAGTTCGCAGTGTCTCTACTCGGATCCACCGGTCACGCGAACAAGCCGGTGTGACGATCCCAGCCGCTGTGTGTTGTCCCCTGCGCTTCCGCGGCCGAACCGCAGGGTGAGTCCCCTAGATGATGCCGGGAACCGGAGCGGGGACGCCTCCGGCCCGACAGCCCCTACCTGTAAATCAGGCAGCGAGCGCGTAAGCGCTCTGCGGGGCGGTGCGACTGTTGTCGGCACTTATTTTTTTGCGACGCATGGTTAACGAGATCATCGTCGCCTTCCTCGGCACGCTTCACCTCGATCAACGATCGGAGTCGAAACCGTTCACCCCCTGGTCTCCGTCTGGTGTCCAGCCGGTCGCCGCCCGGACCACCCGGGCGGACACCCAGCATAACGCCCGACGCCGCCGGATTCATTCCGGTTCCCGGTGTGTCAGCCGGGCGAGACCTCGTAGGTGTGCCCGACCGCCCGCAACCGGTCCACGAGGACGTCGCCCATCGCCGTCGCCGGGGTCAGCGAGCCGGCGCGGTCGGGTAGCGCGGACCCGCCGAGCGCGAGCGCCAGCCCGCTCTCGCCCAGCATCACCGCGGTCGCGGCGTAGCCGGGATCGCCCGGCCCGGACACCCGCGCCCGGTAGCGGCGGCCCGATCCGCTCGTCGCGCGGACGTCCATCCGGAACCAGCCGTTCGCCCGGGTCCGCTCGGACGGTCCGGAGCCCGGCGCCGGGAGCACCCGGTCGAGCAGCGGCCGCAGCGGCGCCACCGCGAACGCGCCCACCAGGACACCGAGGCCGCCGGTGACCGCGACCGCCGCAGCGGCACCCGCGGGGCCCCGGCCGCACCCCTGCAGCTCGCCGTAGCGCAGGCCGCGCCCGTAGGCGTGCCCGAGCAACGCGTTGGACCGCCGCACGATCCGGGTGTTGTGGGAGGCCATCACGAACGGCGCCGTCCACACGCCGTCGTCGAGCCGGGCGGGCGGTCCCGCGTCGGACGGCTGCGCCGGCATCGGCTCGGCCGTGCGGTCCGGGCTCAGCGTGTGCGGGTCCGCGGCCAGCCGCCGGGCCGCCCTGTCGGCGCGGACGGTGTCGAGCTGGCCGCGCAGCGAGTCGATCGTCCCGCCGGAGACACCGCCACGCATGGTCGCGACCGTCCGGACCTCGGTGAGCCCGCCGGCGTCGTCGGCCTCGGCTGCGGTGTGCGCGAGCCACACCCCGAGATCGGACGGCACCGAGTCGTAGCCGCAGGAGTGCACGATCCGCGCGCCGGTCGACCGGGCGATGCCGTGACAGCGGTCGATCGCGTCCCGGACGAAGAGCACCTCGCCGGTCAGATCGGCGTAGTGCGTCCCGGCCCGGGCGCACGACTCGACGAGGTGCCGCCCGTACTTCGCGTACGGCCCGACCGTGGTCAGGACGACGCGGGCCGCGCGGGCGAGGCGGTCGGTCGCCGCCCGGTCGGTCGAGTCGGCGACGATCAGCGGCCAGTCGGCCGCCGCGGCGGGCAGCGCGGCACGGGTGGCGGCGAGCTTGGCCTCGGACCGCCCGGCCAGCGCGACCCGCACGCCGGGCGGGGCGTGCTCGGCGAGGTAGCGGGCGGTCAGCGCGCCGACGAAACCGGTCGCGCCGTAGACCGCGATGTCGACCGGGTCTGCGGCCGGGTCCTGCTGCGGGTTCACCACGGGTTCTCCTCGGGTCGGGGCCCTCGCCCACCCGCCGAGATGCGGACGAGGGCGAATTGTCGATCTCCGGACGACACCGGACCGCATCTCGGGTGGGGCAGCGGTGGGTCAGCCGGTGGGGTCCACACCGAGTACCCGGGCCGGGGCGTCGTACAGCACCGAGCGCAGGAAGTCGTGCCCGAGCCGTGGCTCGGCCGCCGCCCAGCCGTGGATCGCGGCGAGCTGCTCGGCGTACGGGTAGGGGATGTTCGGGAAGTCGGTGCCGAGCACGATCCGGCCCGGGAACTCCGCCAGCCGGGCCGGCCAGTCCTTCGGCAGCGGGGCGATCCGCTCGCTGAAGGCGGTGCCGACCATCGTCGTGTCCAGCACGACGCCGGGGAAGCGTTCCAGGAGCTCCAGCGCACCACGGAAGTCCGGCATCCCCGCGTGGGCGAGCACGATCCGCAGGCCGGGGTGCGCCTCGAGCACCTCGGTGAAGATCCCCAGCCCGGTGTGGTCACCGGGGATCGGCCCGTCCCCGCAGTGGACGACGGCCGGGACGCCCGTCTCGGCGAGCAGCCCCCAGGCATCGCGCAGCAGCGGGTCACGCGGGTCGAACGCGCCCACCTGGACGTGCACCTTCACCATCCGGGCGCCGGCGTCCACCGCTCGCCCGAGGTACTCGGTCACCGACGGCTCCGGGTAGAGCGTGGCGGTCCGCACGGCACGCGGGTGCGCGTCGGCGAACTCACCGGCCCAGCCGGTCAGCCACTCCCCCATCCCCGGTTTGTGCGGGTAGGTGAGCGGGGCGAAGCGCAGCACGCCGAGCTCCTCGAGCCGTGCGTAGCGCTCCTGCTCGGTCAGCTTGTACTGCACCGGCCACGCGAGGCCGTAGTGCGTCTCGGCCTCCTCGAAGTAGGCCCAGACCTTGTGCAGCATGCGTTCGGGCAGAAAGTGCACGTGCACGTCGACCAGGCCGGGCAGGCCGAGTTCGGCGGTCCAGCGGGGGACGTCGGCGTCGTCGCGGGGTGGCGCGGGGAGATCCACGGGCCCCACCCTAGGCCCCACCGGTGCGGGGCCCTCGGGCTACTTCAGGCTGCGGGCCCGACCCTTGGCGGCGCGGCCGACGGCACGGGCCATCTCCCGCTGCGCGTCCTTCTTCGCCAGGTCGCGACGCTTGTCGTAGTCCTTCTTACCGCGGGCCAGCGCGATCTCGCACTTGACCTTGCCGTCGCTGAAGTACAGCGACAACGGCACCAGGGTCAGACCGCCCTCACGGGTCTTGCCCATGAGCCGGTCGATCTCGCCGCGGTGCAGCAGCAGCTTGCGGGTGCGCCGCGGCTCGTGGTTGGTCCAGCTCCCGCGGACGTACTCCGGAATGTGCAGCCCGCGGAGGAAGATCTCGCCGTCGTCGATGGTCGCGAACGCGTCCACCATCGACGCCCGGCCCAGACGGAGGCTCTTCACCTCGGTCCCCTTCAGCGCGACCCCGGCCTCGAACTCCTCCAGGATCGCGTAGTCGTGCCGGGCCCGACGGTTCTGCGCGATCACCTTCCGGCCCTGTTCCTTCACCGCACCAGACTACCCACGAGGCGCCACCCATATCCCGGCCACGCACTCACACCTTCACGTAGGCGCGCAGCGTCGCGTACCCGGTCACCCCGGCGACGACCGCGCCCACCGGCACCAGCAGCACCGACACGACCAGGACGTCGGCCAGGCGTACGGGCGGGACCACCCCGGCCTGCCCGATCGCGCCGAGCAGGTCGTCGACGACGGCGTACTTCGCGGCCACGAGGCCCGCCCCGGCCAGCGCACCACCGATCGCTCCGGCGATCGCCGCCTCCACCAGGAAGGGCAGCTGGGTGGTCCACCGGGTCGCGCCGACCAGCCGCATCACCCCGACCTCGGTGCGCCGGGTGAACGCCGACACCTGCACCGTGTTGGAGATCAGCAGCACCGCGGCGACCGCCTGCACGACGGCGAGCGCGAACGCCACGTTCCGGACACCGTTCAGGAAGTCGAACAGCGTCCCGACGACGTCGCGCTGGTCGATCACCCCGCGCACCCCGGGGCGGCCCTCGACGGCCGCGGTCGCGGCGGCGGCCCCGCCCTGCTGGTCGGTGAGGGTCACCCGCAGCGTCGCGGGCAGCGACTGCGGACGGGCGACGTCGGCGACGGACTGCCCGGCGAACAGCTCGCGGAACCGGGTGTAGGCCTGCTCCTGGGACTCGAAGGTCACCTCACCGACACCGGGTGCGACCTGGAGCGCGTCCCGCAGCGACGCGCACACCGGCCCGGAGCAGTCCGCATCGGACCCCGAGACCTCCGGGGTCAGCGCGACCTGGATCTCGAGCCGGTCCGTGTACAGCTCGGAGATGTCGTCGATGCTGCGCAGGATCAGCAGCCCGGCGCCGACCGACATCAGGGTGACGGCCGTGGTCAGCACCATCGCCACGGTCATCGTCACGTTGCGGCGCAGGCCCGAGGAGACCTCGCGGGTGAGCAGTGCGGGGCGCATCAGCGGCCCGCCCCGTACACCGCGCGGGCCTCGTCACGCAGCACGACGCCGTCGGCGAGCTCGACCACCCGGCGCCGCATCGCGTCCACGATCGTGTCGTCGTGCGTGGCCATCAGCACGGTCGTGCCGCCGCGGTTGATCCGTTCCAGCAGCTGCATGATCTCCCGGCTCGTCTCGGGGTCGAGGTTGCCCGTCGGCTCGTCGGCCAGCAGCAGCGGCGGCCGGTTGACCGACGCGCGCGCGATCGCCACCCGCTGCTGCTCGCCGCCGGACAGCTCGTGCGGCATGCGTTCGGCCTTGCCCTGCAGGCCGACCAGCTCGAGCAGCTCGGGCACCGCGATCTCGATCTCGGACCGCTTGCGCCCCAGCACCTCCAGCGCGAACGCGACGTTGCCGGCGACGGTGCGCTTGGGGAGCAGCCGGAAGTCCTGGAAGACGCACCCGATCCGCTGGCGCAGCTTCGGGACCTTGCGCCGGGGCAGCTTCGCGACGTCGAGGCCGTCGACCCGGATGGTGCCGGAGGTGGGCACGTCCTCGCGCAGCAGCAGCCGCAGCAGCGTCGACTTGCCCGATCCGGAGGGCCCGATGAGGAACACGAACTCGCCGGGGTCGACGGTCGCGCAGATCCGGTCCAGCGCCGGCCGGCCGGACGCCGGGTACCGCTTGGTGACGTCCCGCAGCTCGATCACGGAGCGGGACGGTACCGCCGCCGCGCGTATACACCCCGTGACGACACGCCCGCCCGCCCGCGGGAGCGCTCCGAGGTCACGCCCGGCCGCCGAGCGGGTCCGGGCCTGGTCCACACACGGCTCCGCGGCTACGGCGCGGTGACCTCGACCGGCAGGCCCGGCTCGGCGACGTCGAGTGTGATCGGTCCGGCGGCCGGTGTACCGGTACCGGGCGCAGCGGGTTCCAGGCGCAGCCGCACCAGCCGGCCGCGGTCCGGCCCGGCGGCGTCGGGCGCACCGAGCCACGCGGTGAACCGCGGGGTCGGCGAGACCAGCCCGGCGAGCTCGTCGATCCGGGTCGCGGTCGCCGGGTCCGGGGCGGCGGTCCGGGCCGCGGCGAGATCGACGGTGCCGGTGTAGCGGAGCGCGGGGACGCCGCCGACGTCCTCCCGGCCGGGCTGCTCGGTCACGTCGCGCAGGCCGGGCGCGGTGTGCAGGGCGCCGGTCACGGCCCCGACCGGGAGCATGCCGGTAGAGAGCCGCTGCCAGCGATCGGCACCGCCGAGCCGGATCCAGGCGTCGTCACCGACGACCCGGACCTGCGCACCGCGGGTGCCGAGCGCGACGGTGAGGTCCGCGGCGAACGGGGCGAACCGCGCCGGGCCGGAGGCCTCCACCCGGCCGGTCGGCAGGTCGAGGGCGACCCTCAGCCGGGCCGACCCGGCGTCGGCGAGTGCCTGCCCGGCTCCCGCGACGACCTCACGTGGATCGGGTGGCGGGGCGGGGGCGGCCGCGTCGCCGGACGGAGCGTCCGCGCCGGTGCACCCGGCCAGGACCAGCGCGAGCACGGTGGCGAATACGGTGGCGAGGACGGTCGACGCCGCGCGCCTCACGACTGGTCGGCCTGCTGGCGGCGCCAGCGGATGCCGGCCTCGATGAAGTCGTCGATCTCGCCGTCGAGCACCTGCGACGGGTTGCCGGCCTCGTGCTCGGTGCGCAGGTCCTTCACCAGCTGGTACGGGTGCAGGACGTAGTTGCGCATCTGGTTGCCCCAGGACGAGCCGGCGTCCTTGAAGGTGTCCATCAGCTCGCGCTCCTCCTGCCGGCGCCGATCGAGCAGCTTGGCCTGCAGCACCGTCATCGCGGACGCCTTGTTCTGCAGCTGCGAGCGCTCGTTCTGGCAGGCCACCGCGATCCCGGTCGGGATGTGGGTCAGCCGGACCGCCGAGTCGGTGGTGTTGACGCCCTGGCCGCCGGGGCCCGACGCGCGGAACACGTCGACCCGCAGGTCCTTCTCGTCGATCTCGATGTGGTCGGTCGACTCGACGACCGGCGCCACCTCGACCCCGGCGAACGAGGTCTGGCGGCGCCCCTGGTTGTCGAACGGCGAGATCCGCACCAGCCGGTGCGTGCCCGCCTCGACCGAGAGCGTCCCGAAGGCGTAGGGCGCGTGCACCGCGAAGGTGGCGGACTTGATGCCCGCCTCCTCGGCGTAGGACGTGTCGTAGACGTCGGTGCCGTAGCCGTGCCGCTCGGCCCAGCGCAGGTACATCCGCATCAGCATCTCGGCGAAGTCGGCCGCGTCGATACCGCCGGCCTCCGCACGGATGGTGACCAGGGCCTCGCGCTCGTCGTACTCACCCGACAGCAGGGTGCGGACCTCCAGCGAGGCGATCTCGCTGCGCAGCTTCGCGCGGTCGGCGTCGGCATCGGCGGTCGCGGACGAGTCGGCCTCGTCCTCGGCGAGCTCGTAGAGCACCGGGAGGTCGTCGAGCCGGCGGCGCAGGTCGTCGAGCCGGCGCAGGTCGCCCTGGGCGTACGCGAGCCGGCTGGTGATCTTCTGAGCGGCCTCGACGTCGTCCCAGAGGTCCGGGCGCCCCGCCTGCTCGGACAGCTCCTCGATCTCCTGGCGCAGCCGCGGCACATCGGCCACGGCCTCGATGCTGGAGAGCGTGGTGTCGAGGTCCTTCAGGTCGGCCTGGACGTCGGGAGTCACATCGATCGAGGGTACGCGGGGTGGGCGGCGTGTCGGCCGGCTCCCCCGCGATCCGCCCGGTGGCTCACTCCTCCGGGATCGCGTCGATCAGTTTGATCATCGCGCGGGTGTGCGCGACGGCGAAGTCGGCGACCGGCCTGCCGTACGGGTCGTCGGTGGCACGGGCCGCGGCGCGGGCCGCGGCGAGGCGCTCGGCATAGGCCTCCCGCGCCGACCGCAGCAGTTCGGTGCGTTGCTTCACCGTCAACGTCCCGGCGTGCAGCAGCCGCAGCACCAGCGGGCTGCGGACCGCGTCGGCGTCGCCGCCCGCGGCCAGCCACGCCTTGAACGCGCGCTTGCCGGCGGCGGTGAGGACGTACTGCTGGCTGGCCCGAGCTCCCCGCTTGCCCAGCCGGAGCAGGCCCTCCTCGGTGAGCGCCGGCAGCTCGCGGTAGACCTGGCTGCGGGTGACCGAGAAGAAGAGCCCGAACCGCTCACCCGCCGCCGAGACCAGTTGGCCACCGGTCATCGGACCGCTGTGCAGCAGGCCGAGCAGGGCGGCAGCCGTGGCGTTGACCGGTGTGACGGGGGCCATCGTGCGACGGTCCCACGGTCGGCGCCCGGGCGCGAGTCCACACGGCACATTCACCCTGCTTACGCCGGATGCGCGGTATCCATTGTGCGCAGAGGGCCGAAGCGGGCTCAGACCGTCAGCGCAGCGATCCGCTCCCGCTGGGTCGCGACGTCTCCGTACTGGCCGGCGAGCCGCCGGGCGCGCTTGTAGAACAGGTGCGCCTCGTGCTCCCACGTGTACCCGATACCGCCGTGGTACTGGATCATCGCCTCGGTCGACCGCAGCGCCACCTCGCTCGCCTTGGCCTTCGCGACGGCGACGGCGAGATCGGCGTCGGCGAGCCCGGTTCCGAGCGCGTGGGCGGCGTAGAGCGCCGCGTGCTCGGCCATTGTCACCCCGACGTGCAGGTCGGCGAGCGCGTGCTTGATCGCCTGGAACGAGCCCACCGGCACGCCGAACTGCTCGCGCTCGCGGTCGTAGGCGACGGTGCGGGTCAGCGCCTCCCGGGCGATCCCGACGAGATCCGCGGCGACGAGCACGGTGGCCCGGTCGGTCAGCTGTTTCTGCAGCTCCACGGTGGCGCCGGGCAGCGGCTCGGCCGTGGAGCCGCCACCGGCGGACAGCGACGCGAGCCGGGTGGTGCCGTCGTAGCTGCCGACCGGCGTCGCGGCGGCCCCGGTGATCAGGGACAGCCCGGGCAGGTCCGGCTCGGACGGCCCCACGACGACGTCGGCGACCGCCCCGTACTCCACCACCGGCAGGCCGGTGGAGACGCTGCCGCGGGTGGTGAACGCGCCGATCGCCGTGCCGGCCGCGATCCTCGGCAGCCAGGCCGCCCGCTGCTCGTCGGATCCGGCGAGCCGGATCGCCTCCGCGGCGAGCACGGTGCCGCGCCACGGCCCGGGTGCGACGCCCGCGCCGAGCGCCCTGGCGATTACCTGGGCCTCGACCAGGCCCAGCCCCAGGCCGTCGTGCTCCTCGGGGACGGTGACGGCGAGCCAGCCCTGCTCGCCGGCCGCCGTCCACAGTGCCGCCGGGTTGCCGTCGGAGTCGCTCGCCTCGACGACCTCCCGCACGGCGGCGAGATCGAACCGCTCCGCCAGGTAGCCGCGGACCGCCTTGCCGAACTCCTGCTGCTCCTCGGTGAGCGCGAAATACATGGGGACTCCTTGCCGGGGCTAACGAGGCAGGCCGAGCACGCGCTCGGCGGTGATGTTGCGCTGGACCTGGGACGAGCCGCCCCAGATGGTCACCGAGCGGGACCACATGGCCTGGGCGTGCATCGGCCGCAGGTCGGTGCCGTCCGCCAGGGTGTCGAGCGTGGCGTCCTCGCCGAGGATCCGGTCGTAGACCTCCCAGAGGTCCTGGAACGTCTCCGACCACTGCAGCTTGGTCATCGACGCCTCGAACCCGAGGTCGCGGCCCTGCTCGACCTGGGTGAGCACGTGCATCGAGTGCAGCCTCAGGCACTCCAGCTCGGTGAGGACGCGGGCGAGCTCGTCGCGGATCACCGGGTCGCGGTCGCGGCCCAGCTTCCGCGCGACGGCGGCGATCTCGTCGTACTGCCTGCGGAACTCGGTGTACTGGGAGATGCCGGACGCCCCGCGCTCGAACGACAGCAGCAGCATCGCCGTGCGCCAGCCGTCGCCGATCTCGCCGAGGCAGTCCGTCGCCGGGACGCGGGCGTCGTCGAAGAACACCTCACCGAACTCGCTCGCCCCGCTCATCTGCTTCAGCGGACGCGCCGTGACCCCGGGCTGGTTCATGTCGATCAGCAGCATCGAGATGCCGCGGTGCTTCTGCGAGCCGGCCTCGGTCCGGACCATGGTGAAGATCTTGTCGCCGTGCACGGCGTTGGTCGTCCACACCTTCTGCCCGTTGACGACGAAGTCGTCGCCGTCCCGGACGCCCTTGGTGGACAGCGCCGCGAGGTCGGACCCGGCGCCGGGCTCGGAGAAGCCCTGGCACCAGATCACCTCGTTGCGCAGCATCGGTCCGATGATCTCCTTGCGCTGCGCGTCCGTGCCGATCGCCATGACCGTCGGCGCGAGGAAGGTGAGACCCAGCGTGTTGACCGTGCGCGGGGCGTACGCGCGGACCATCTCCTCGTCGTAGATGGCCTTCATCCCCGGCGTCCCGCCACGGCCGCCGTACTCGGTCGGCCACCCGATACCGGCGAACCCGGCGTCGGCCTTGTCCCGCTCCCAGTCCCGGCGCAGGCGGAAGCTCTCGTCGTCGCCGAGGGACTCCCAGAACCCGGCCCGGGTCCACTCCTGAGGGATGTGCGCCGCGAGCCAGGAGCGCAGCTCCGCCCGGAACTCTTCCTCGGCCGGGGTGAAGGTCAGGTCCATGCGTGCACCGTTCTGCGTGAGGTCGCCACTGTCCCTCCCGGCAGCCTTGCATACCCGTCGGTAACCTGCCCAGCCCCGGCGTGCTGCGTGGCCACCGCAGTATGCAGGGAGTAGCATTCCGGTATGCGCAGCGAGCGAGTGACGGTCACGCTGCCGGCCGAGCTGGTAGCGGAAGCACGGGACGCGGTGTCCCGTGGAACTGCGGCGAGCCTGTCCGCCTACGTGGCGGAGGCCGTCCAGGCGAGGCAGCACCGGGACCGTTCCCTGGCCACCCTGGCGAGCCTCTACGGCGGCCCCCCGCCGGCCGACGAGCTGGACGCGGCGCGGCGTTCCCTGCGCCCGGTCCCGCCCGTGGCCGTCGGCGCAGCCGCCCGATGATCGGCGGACGCGTTCTCGACGCCTCCGCGCTGGCCGCCTTCGCCACCGGCCGCCCCGTCTACATGCGAGCCCTCGTCTGGGCCGCGGTGGAGGAGAACATCGTGCTCGCGGTGCCCAGCGCCGCACTCGGCCGCGCCTGGTCGATGGTGGAGGCCGAGCACCACGCCGCGTTGCAGGTCCTGCTCGGCCTCCCGAACACCGTGATCCACGAGCTGTCCCCGGAGAGCGCGCAGGAGGCGGGGCTGCTGATGGCCAGCCAGGGCCTCGACGACATCGTCACCGGCCAGGTCGTCACCGCAGCCCGCCGCCGCGGCTGGCCCGCGGTCACCGGCGACCCGGGGTCACTGCGCAAGCTGGACCCGATGGTCCCGATCGAGGAACTGCCGTAAAGCCTCGCCCGGCGCGGACGCCGGTCAGGCCGGGTCGTCGTCGCGCAGCCGGGTTCGCAGCCGGACCAGCTCGTCCTCGGTCAGGCCGTTGTCCAGCAGCCACTGCACCGGGCCGCCGTGCCGCTCGTCGAGCAGCTCCAGGAAGGTCTGCATGATCTCGGCCCGTGGCCGGTGCCGGTCGAGGTCCTCCTCCGGCGGCATCGGCTCGCCGCGACCGGCCGTCCAGCGCCGGAACAGCGCCTCGATCCGGGTCGCGGACAGGGCGTAGTCGGCCACGACGTCCTCGCGCGCGACCCCGACGGCCGAGGAGATCAGCGCGACCAGCACGCCGGTGCGGTCCTTGCCGGCCGCACAGTGCACGAGGGTGGCCCCGGTCTCCCGCTCGGCGACCCGGCGGACCCCGGAGACGACGTTCACCGCGCGGTCGCCGAGGTAGCCGAGGTAGTGCCCGACCATCGGGTCGGTGTCCTCGCCGAGCTCGGGCAGCGCGCGCCCGGTGTCCGGGATGAAGCTCAGCCGGTGCACGGTGATGCCGGCCTCGGCCAGCGCTCCGGCCCCGTACACCACGAGCTCCTCGTCCTTGCGCAGGTCCAGCACCTGCACGACGCCGAGGTCGCCGGTGAGCCGGGCCACGTCGCCGGGGCTGAGGTCCTCGAGCGACTCGGTGCGCAACAGCACGCCCGGCCGGACCCGGCCGCCGCCCTCGAGCGGCAGGCCACCCAGGTCGCGGGCGTTGGTGAGGCCGTCGAAGGTCAACCAGCGGTCCGGTACCAGATCCGTCACGGCCGCCACACTAGCCAGCGCCGCAGGGCCCGCGGGCCACTCGGAGACCGGCTTCACCTGCCGTGCCCGGCTCGGGGACCCGGCCTCACCTGCCGTGCACGGGAGGCTTGCGCAGTGCCGAGGGCAGGCGCCGGGCGCCCTCCCCCTGGGCGGCGGCGACATCGCCGGGATTGAGCAACCTGCACGACGTCATGGACAGGCAGCCGCAGCCGATGCATCCGTCCAGTCCGTCCCGCAGCGCGACCAGCGCCTCGATCTGCTCGTCGAGCCGGCTGCGCCACGCCTTCGACAACCGGGACCAGTCCGCCTTGTTCGGCGTCCGCTCGGCGGGCAGCGAGTCCAGCGCGGACCGCACCTCGTCCAGTCCGATGCCGATCGAACGGGCTGCCCGGACGAACGCGAGCCGGCGCAGCGTGCTGCGCCGGTAGCGGCGCTGCCCGCCACTCGTCCGGCTCGCGGTGATCAGCCCTTCCCGCTCGTAGTAGCGCAGCGCGGAGTGCGGGAAGCCGCTCCGCTCGACGATCTCGCCGATCGTCAGGAGATCACTCGACTCCATCCGTCCCGACACCTCCTCGATCCGGGGGCACCGCCCGGAGCGCTGGAACCTCCACGCCGGACAGTGAAGCTTGCTTCAGCATCATGACATGCACACCACGCCCGCGACCTGCGGCGACGACCGTCCGTCGGCACCGATATGCCGCCCGTCGGGTTGCCCGACCGGACGTGCAAGATCGATTTCTCGGTGAACGGTGTCTCCTGCGCGGCGACGGACGCCCCCAGGGCTGGACCCGCCCGACCGGTGCCTCTACGGTTCTTGCCAGTCATCACGGCCCGATCACGAGCGGGCCAGGAGCCGGCCCCCCGACCGGCTCACCCGGGCCCCCCGACCCGGCCGCTCGCGACGGCGCTGTCCGTTGATCTCGAAAGGGTTTCCCCCTTGTCAGGACACCGCTCCCCCGGTGGCCGCCGCGTGTTCCCCCGACCCGTGGCGACCGCACCCGCAGCAATGACCGCTGCCCGAACCGTCCGCTCCCCAGGACAGGCCGGACCGGCGCACACCCACGCCGCCCGCCGAGCCGGAACCCGCACCGCGGCGACCGGTGCCGCCTTCGGTGTGCTCGCCTCCGGCGCGTTCGCCGCCGTCGTACCGACCACGGTGGACGGCACGGCGACCGAGGCCGACGCCGAGGAGACCACGACGGCGACGACGCTGGCCGCGTTCGACACGGCCATCCCGTCGGCGACGTCGTCGGCCGACGGCAGCCCCTCGGGCTACTTCAGCCCGGTCTCCTTCGAGCACTCCGGCGCCGCCACCGGCGCGCTGCAGGCCACCGCCGCCCCCGCCGGGGCCAGCGACCTCGCGTCACTGGGCAAGGCGCACGAGATCGCGGCCACGATCGCCGAGGAGCACCGCAAGGCGGCCGCGGCCGAGCAGCAGCGGCAGGCCGAGCAGGCACGGCTCGACGCGCTGATCTCGCAGGGCGGTGTGGACGCCTGGATCGCCGAGGCGCTGGACCACATGGGTATGCCACAGTCCTACGCCGATGGCCTGAAGCAGATCATCATGAAGGAGTCCAACGGCGACCCCGACGCCATCAACGACTGGGACTCCAACGCCTCCGCAGGCACCCCGTCCGAGGGCCTGATGCAGGTCATCCCGTCGACGTTCGAGGCCTACGTGCACCCGGACTTCGCCGACCGGGGCGTCACCGACCCGATCGCGAACATCACCGCGGGCGTCCGCTACATGGTCGACCGCTACGGCGTCGAGACGCTCGAGGCCGGTGGCCGCACCGGATCCGCCGGCGGCTACATCGGATACTGATCCACACCGCGTCACACCTCGACGGCGGCCGGCAGGGAAACCTGCCGGCCGCCGTCGTCGTCGCACGAGGCGAAAGTAAAGTCGGGTTTACTGACCGCCCGAGAGGAGCCCCCGGCTCGTGACGACCCCTGGTGGCGCACCGTCCGCCCGCACCGGCGCCGCGCCGAGCGGTTCCCGCTCCCGTTTCCGGCCCGAGCTGCAGGGACTGCGTGCCCTCGCGGTGCTGCTGGTGGTCGCCTACCACGTCTGGTTCGACCGGGTCTCCGGCGGTGTGGACGTGTTCTTCCTGATCACCGGGTTCCTGATCGTCGGCGGGCTGTACCGGGCGGGCGTCCGGGGCGGGGTCGACATCCTCGCCACCTGGCGGCGCCAGCTGTCCCGCCTGCTGCCCGCCATCACCGTGGTGCTGGCCGCGGGCGTCGTGGCCGGGGCGGTGCTGCTGCCGGAGAGCCGATGGCTCTCGACGGTCCGCGAGACCGTGGCGTCGCTGCTGTTCCTGCAGAACTGGGAGCTCGCGGCAGGTGCCGTCGACTACGCGGCGCGCAACGATGCGGCGAGCATCGTCCAGCACTTCTGGTCGCTGTCCATCCAGGGGCAGTTCTACCTCCTCGCGCCGCTGCTCGTGGCCGGGGTGGTGCTCGCCGCGCAGCGGGACCGGGCGGACCTGCACACCCGGCTCACCGGCACCCTGCTGGCCATCGGCGGGGCGTCGCTGGGCTACTCGGTGTACCTGACGCTGGTGAACCAGCCGCTCGCCTACTTCCACTCCCTCACCCGGGTCTGGGAGTTCGCCCTCGGTGGCCTGCTGGCGCTCTGGATCTCCCGGATCGAGGACCGCCCGGAGCTGACCCCGGGCACCCGGGCGACGCTGGGCTGGTTCGGCGTGCTGGCGCTGGTGTCCTGCGGTGTGCTGCTCCCGGTCGACCGGGCGTTCCCGGGCTGGGCGGCGCTGTGGCCGACGCTGGCGGCGGCGATGGTGCTGGTGGCCGGGCGGTCCGGGCACCGGCTCGGGGTCGACCGGTTGCTGTCGGGCCCGGTGCTGCGGACCGTCGGGGACCTCTCGTTCCCGCTCTACCTCTGGCACTGGCCGATCCTGGTGCTGACGCTGGTGACCACCGGCCAAGAGCGGCTCTCGCTGAGCGCGGGCACCGCCGTCGTCGCCGTGTCGTTCGTGCTCGCCTGGCTCACCCACCGGTTCGTCGAGGAGCCGATCGGCCGTCTCGGCGTGCGGCACGCGTTGCGCGCCGGTGGCGCGCTGGCGCTGGTCGTGCTGATCGGCTCCGCGGGCTGGTTCGGCGCCGCCACCGTGCGGGCCTCGGTGCAGGTCGAGGCCGGCTCGCCGAGTCACCCGGGTGCCGTCGCGCTGGCGCCCGGTTTCGAGTACGCGGGCCTGGCCGACGAGGACCCTGCTGCCGAGAACCCCGCCGACGAGAATCCCGCGGCCGGGAACCCCGCCGCCGAGGTGGCGCTCACGCCCTCGCTGGCCGGGGCGCCCGACGACTGGAGCTACCACCGCGGCACCTGGAACTGCGGCCCGCTCCAGCGCGACGACGTCGAGATCCACTACTGCACGATCCCGCCCCCCGGCGAGGAGCCCGCCGAGCGCACCCTCGCCGTGGTCGGTGACTCGCACGCCCAGCAGTACGTCGCCTCCCTGATGCCGGTCGCCGCGCAGCGGAACTGGGAGATCGTCGGCATGTTCCGCGGGGCCTGCCCGTTCTCCACGGTGTCGGAGACCGACCCGGCCGACGACGGCTGCACCGCCTGGAACGGCGCGGTCGCCGAGGAGCTGGCCGGACTGCAGCCGGACGCCGTGCTGACGCTGGCCACCAGGGAGGCCCGTCCGGGGCTCACCGAGGTGACCCCGCAGGGCTTCGTCGACGCCTGGTGGCGGATGCACGAGGCCGGGGTGCACGTCGTCGCGGTGCGGGACAACCCGCGCCCGGACTTCTTCGTGCCCGAGTGCATCAGCCGGGAGGGCCGGCACGCCGAGGCCTGCGGGCTCCCGCGGCACGACGTCTATCCCACGCCGCCGCCGTACGCGGCGGTGCCCGACGTCCCGCCGAACGTGTCGTTCGTCGACACCGCACCGGCCATCTGCGATCCGGAGCTCTGCCCGGCCGAGGTCGGCAACGTGCTGGTCTACATGGACGACAACCACCTGACCGCGACCTACGCCGAGACGATGGCCCCGCTGTTCGCCGACCACTTCGAGCGCCAGCTGGGCTGGTGACGGGGACCTGAGCCGCTAAGCGGGGCGGGCGCGGTGCCCGTCGACGGTGACGACGTCGCCGCGGTGCAGCTGCGCGCCCCGCCGGTACTCGGGCTCGCCGTTCACCGTCACCAGGCCGGACTCGAGGAGCTCCCGGGCGTGCCCGCCGTCCTCGGCGAGGTTCGCGAGCTTGAGGAACTGGCCGATCCGGATGGGTTCCTCACGGATCGGCACGTCGTGCGGGGTGGTCATGGCTCCATTCTGCGCGCCGTAGCATCCTGCGGCGTGGGTGACCACTACTTCAGCAGCACACCGTCCGTCGCGAGCCGACCGGGATCGGTCCGCCTGCACACCGCAGGTGTCGATCTCGAGCTGGCGACCGACACCGGGGTCTTCTCGCAGGGCCGGATCGACCGCGGGACCAAGGTGCTGCTCGACGCCGCGCCGATGCCCCCGGTCCGCGGACCGCTGCTCGACGTCGGGTGCGGGTACGGGCCGATCGCGCTGACGCTCGCGTCCCGGCGCCGCAGGCTGCCGGTGTGGGCCGTGGACCTCAACGAGCGCGCGCTGGGCCTCACCCGGGGCAACGCGACCGCCGCGGGGCTGGGCAACGTGACGGCCTGCCACCCGGACGAGGTGCCGGCCGATCTGGCCTTCGCGGGCATCTACTCGAACCCGCCGATCCGGTCCGGGAAACCGGCCCTGCACGGCCTGCTGCTGCGGTGGCTGCCGCGGCTGATGCCGGGCGGGCGGGCCTACCTCGTCGTCGCGAAGAACCTCGGGTCGGACTCGCTGCAGCAGTGGCTGGAGGACCAGGGCTTCCCGACGACCCGGCTCACGTCGGAGAAGGGCTACCGGGTGCTGGAGGTCGAACCGCACGGGTCCTGAGGCGGAGGGTCGCTCACCGGCCGGGCGGGTTCGCCGTGGCCGGACCCCGACCGGCGACCGGCGACCGGCAGCAAAAGGGCCGAACCCGTAGGTCCGGCCCTTTTCCGCTGTCCTGGGACATCGTGTGGTAGCGGGGGCAGGATTCGAACCTGCGACCTCTGGGTTATGAGCCCAGCGAGCTACCGAACTGCTCCACCCCGCGTCGATCGGGACTGCGTGCATCCCGTCTCTGTGTTGTGTCACTACCGTACATGACAGCCCTGACGGCCTCCGCAGGGGCCCCCACCCGCCGAGCGGGACCCACCGCCCCGGCACCCGAGGCCGAGAACGACCGCGCGCGACACGACGGCGCCACGAGAACGACGGCTCCCGCGACGCCCGCACACACAACGACGAAGGCCCCCGGAGTGATCCGGGGGCCTTCGTCTGCGTTGTAGCGGGGGCAGGATTCGAACCTGCGACCTCTGGGTTATGAGCCCAGCGAGCTACCGAACTGCTCCACCCCGCGTCGATCGGGACTGCGTGCATCCCGTCTCTGTGTTGTGTCACTACCGTACATGACGGGCCCGGCACCCCCGCGCTGGGGGTACCGGGCCCGTCGTGGCCTGCGGTGATCAGCCGCCGGTGCTCTGGAACGACGAGACCGCGCGGTCCAGCTCCGCCAGCGCCTCGCCCTGCTTGGCGAAGTCACCGGCCTGCTGAGCGGCCTTGAGGTCGTTCAGCGCCTGCCGGATCTCCTGGGCCGCCGCGGTCTGTGCCGCGTTCGGCGCCGCCGGCGTGGTGGGCGCCTCGCCCTCGGCCGGAGGCGTCTGCGGCGCCGGCTGCTGACCGGGCGTCGGAGCGGCCCCACCGGCGGCGGCACCGGCACCGGCACCGAACACCTGGTCCAGCGCGGCGGACAGGCTGGCGTCGTAACCGACCCGGCCGCCGTAGCTCACCAGCACACGGGCCAGCTGCGGGTAGGACGCGTCCTGCCCGGCCCGCTCGATGTAGACGGGCTCGACGTAGAGCAGGCCGCCGGCCACCGGGAGGGTGAGCAGGTTGCCGTAGTCGATCGTCGTCTGGTTCTGGCGCAGCAGGTTCAGCTCGGACGAGACCTCGGGCGAGCCGAGGAACTGCGCCTGCACCTGCTGCGGGCCCAGCGTCTGCGTCTCGTTCGGCAGCTGCAGCACGGTGAGCTGGCCGTAGGTGGCCGGATCCGAGCTCGCCGAGACGTAGGCCGCCAGGAACTGACGTCTCAGGCTCACCAGTGCGCTGGTGAGCTGGAACGACGGGCCGTCCTGGCCGGGCAGCCCGGCGTAGAGGTAGTACGGCGGTTGCGCGTCCTGCGAGCCACCGGTTCCGCCCGTTCCGCCCTGCACCGTCGGGTCGGACGGGACGTCCCAGAACGACACCGTCGAGAAGAACTCGCCCGGGTTGTCCACGTGGTAGCGGGTCAGGAGCTCCCGCTGGACCTTGAACTGGTCCTCCGGGTAGCGCAGGTGCGCCTCGAGGTCCGGGCTGATCGCCGAGCGCGGCTCGACGGTGCCCGGGAACGCCTTCTGCCAGGTCTGCAGCACCGGGTCGGACTCGTCGAAGGCGTAGAGCTTCACGGTGCCGTCGTAGGCGTCGACCGTGGCCTTCACCGAGTTGCGCAGGTAGCTGACCGTCTCGTTGGGCAGCTGCTGGCCGCCGGGCCCGAGCCGGGAGTCGGCCGTCGTCTCGCCCAGCTGGACGCGCTCGGCGTACGGGTAGTCCTGCAGCGTGGTGTAGCCGTCGACGATCCACTTGACCCGGCCGTCGACGACCGCCGGGTACGGGTCGTTGTCCAGCTTCAGCCACGGCGCCACGGCCTGCACCCGGTCCCGCGGGTTCCGGACGTACATGATCTTCGAGTCGTCGTTGATCGAGCTGTTGAACAGGATGTTCCGCTCGCCGTAGGCCAGCGCGAACACCGCCCGGTCGAAGATCCCGCCGATCGGGACGCCGCCGGCGCCGGTGTAGGTGTACTGCGCCTCGTCGGAGTCGTACTCCCGCGGCGGGGTGCCCGGCTCCGCACCGACGATCGAGTACTGGTTGTCCAGCAGCTCGCCGTAGTAGATCCGCGGCTGGTCGACCGGGATCTGGCCCTCGGTCTGGGTGTCCGAGACGGTGAACTTCGGCAGACCGCCCTGACCACCCGCGTCCTCGAGCGCGGCGTTCACCTGGTTCGCCGGCGCGGCGACGATCCCGTTGCCGTGCGTGTAGACGAGGTGACGGTTGATCCAGTCCTGCTGGTTCCCGACCAGGGCGTTCGCGTCGATCTCCCGGGCCGCGATGACGTAGTCCTGGGTCTGCCCGTTGACCGTGTACCGGTCGATGTCCAGGTTCGGCGTGAAGCCGTAGAAGTTGCGGCGCTGCTGGAGCTGGGTGAACGTGCGGTTCAGCTTGCCCGGGTCGAGCAGCCGGATGTTCGGGATGGTGTCGGTGTCGGCCCGCACCTGTGTCGGTGTCGCCTCGGAGTCACCGGCGTAGGGCTGTATGTCGACCTTGTCCGGCCCGATGCCGAACGCGTTCCTGGTCGCGGCGATGTTCCGCTCGATCGACGGAGCCTCGCGCTCGTTCGCGTTCGGCGCGACGACGAACTGCTGCAGCACCAGCGGGAACGCGGTGCCGACCAGGATCGAGGAGATCACCAGCATGACCACGGCGACCGCCGGGATCTGCAGGTTCTGCCGGAACGCGGCGGCGAAGAACGCCAGCGCGCAGACGACCGCGATGATCAGCAGGATCAGCTTGGCCGGGAGCACCGCGTTGAGGTCGGTGTAGGTGGCGCCGTAGAACGTCTCGGAGTTGCGGTTCGACCACAGCAGGTCGTACCGGTCGAACCAGTAGGCGACCGCCTTGAGCAGCACGAACACACCGGCCAGCACGGCGAGCTGGGCCCGCGCGGCGGTGGAGACGAAACCGGAGCGGCCGGTGAGCCGGATGCCGCCGAAGATGTAGTGCGTGACCAGCGCCAGCACGAAGCAGATGGCGATGGCGACGAACAGCCAGTTCAGCACCATCCGCATGAACGGCAGGGTGAACGCGTAGAACGCGATGTCGTTGCCGAACTCCGGGTCGACCTCCCCGAACGGCGTACCGTGCAGGAACATCTGGACGGTCTGCCACTGCACCGGCGCGGCGAGGCCCGCCACCACGCCGATCAGCACCGGCACGCCGACGGCGAACAGGCGCAGCCGCTGGATGATCGTCGTCCGGTACCGGGCGACCGGATCCTCCGGACCGGACACCGGCACGAACACCGGGCGGTACCGGTAGGCCAGCCACAACGTGAGGGCGATCAGGCCGCCGACCACCAGGCCGACGACACCGAACAGCACGATCTGGGTGAACAGCCGCGTGAGCTGCACACCCCGGAAACCGACCTCACCGAACCACAGATAGTCGACGTAGAAGTTCAGCAGGCGCGAGCCGCCGAGCAGGAGCACTACGAGGACGCCCGCGGCGACCAGCAGAATCCGGGTTCGACGGGTCAGCGACGGCGCTCCCACGGGGGGCCGCATGGACGACACGGGCACGCTCCACAGCTCGGGTACGACTCGAAAGACACGGCCGGCGGGGAGCGACGGCACGGTTCTCCGGTTCAACTCTACGGCGACGCCGTGAGTTCCCGGTTGAGTCCCGGCGTGTCGGGCGATTTCATCTCGAACACGACACTTCGGACACGTCCCCGTCACCCTCGGGTGACCGGTATCGACGCAGGCCGACCGCGCTTTCCCCGGCGCACCCGGCCGCGCCGGACCCCGATCCCGACCGTAGGGTGCGCGCGTGGGCGTTCGATCTTCGACGTGGGTGACGGCGCTGCTGGTGCTGCTCGGCCTCACGGTCGTGGGGTCGGTGGTGCCGGCCCCCGTCGTGGCGCTGGGGCCGGGCCCGACGTTCGACACCCTCGGCGAGGTGAACGGCACGCCGGTGGTGTCCGCCGAGGGATTGCCGACCTACCCCACCGAGGGGCACCTCAACATGACCACCGTCGGGGTCACCGACGGCATCACGACGCTGGGCGCCCTGGGGCTGTGGGCCTCGGGCAACCACCGGCTGGCGCCGCGCTCGTCGCTCTACCCGCCCGGGGAGAGCTCCGAGCAGGTGACGGCGCAGAACCAGCAGGAGTTCGACGGCTCCATCGCCAACGCCGAGGCCGCCGCGCTCACCCATCTCGGTCTGCCGACCCGGGTGACGGTCGGGACGCTCACCGAGGGTTCGCCGTCGGCCGGTGTACTCGAGCCGGGTGACGAGATCCGGGCGGTCTCCGGCATGCCGATCCCGTCGGTGCAGGTCCTGCTCGACACCCTCGCCCCTGCGCCGCCCGGTGAACCGCTGACCATGGCGATCGTGCGCGACGGGACACCCCGGGAGATCACCGTCACCCCGGCCGCGCACCCCGCCGACCCGGCACGGGCGTTCCTCGGGATCACGCCGGCCACCTCTCCGACGCAGGGCCAGGAACTCGAGATCACCCTCGGGGACGTCGGCGGGCCGTCCGCGGGCCTCATGTTCAGCCTGGCACTGGTGGACAAGCTCACGCCCGGCCCGCTGACCGGGGGCCGGTTCGTCGCGGGCACGGGCACCGTCGACGCCGAGGGCGGGGTCGGTCCGATCAGCGGCATCCGGTTCAAGATGCTCAAGGCGCAGGAGGTCGGCGCCCAGGTCTTCCTGGTGCCCGCGGCGAACTGCGCGGAGGCGGCGGCGGACGCCCCGGACGGGCTGGTGCTGGCCCGGGTCGGGACGCTCGACGAGGCCGTCGCCGCGCTGGAGACCCTGGACGCGGGCGGAACGCCGCCCGCCTGCTCGTAGTTCCCGTCTCCGCCACCGGCGAACAGGCCGGTCACCAGCGGCGGCCGTCCCGGCGTCGCGAGTACGGTGGGGCCCATGAGTGACACCCCGTTCGGCTTCGGCCCCGCCGACCGCGACCGCGACAAGGACGAGGAGCGCGAGTCCGGCTCGTCCGGCCGGGGTAGCGGCACGGGTGGCGGGCAGGACGGCCCGAAGGACCCGTTCGGGTACGGCTCGCACCCGGCCTCGCACGATCCGGCCGGTGGCGGCGGGCAGGACCCGCAGCAGAACCCGTTCGCCGCGTTCGGGGCGGGCGGCCTTCCGGGAATGCCGGGCATGCCCGGGATGCCCGGCGGCGCGGCCGGCAACTTCGACATGAACCAGCTCGGCCAGATGCTGTCCCAGCTCGGCCAGATGCTCAGCCACGCCGGCACCGGCCCGGGCGACGGCGGCCCGGTGAACTACGACCTCGCCGCGCAGCTCGCCACCCAGCAGCTGGCGCAGACGACGTCGTCGCTCACCGACCAGCAGCGCACGGCCGTGTCGGAGGCCGTCCGGCTCGCCGAGATGTGGCTCGACCCGGCGACGTCGTTCCCGTCCGCGGGCGGCGAGGTGAAGGCCTGGACGCCCAGCGACTGGGTGCGCGCCGGCATGCCGACCTGGAAGCGGCTGTGCGACCCGGTGGCCAACCGGCTGTCCTCGGCGTGGGTCGAGGGCCTGCCCGACGAGGTGCGCAACGCGGCCGGCCCGATGCTCGGCATGCTCGGCCAGATGGGCGGGATGGCGTTCGGCAGCCAGCTCGGACAGGGCCTTGCCCAGCTGGGCAAGGAGGTGCTGACCTCCACCGAGCTCGGCATCCCGGTCGGCCCGGAGCGCACGACGGCGCTGCTGCCGGAGGCGATCGCCCGGTTCACCGAGGGCCTGGACCGCCCGGCCGGTGAGGTCACGCTCTACCTGGCCGCGCGCGAGGCCGCCCACCAGCGGCTGTTCACCCACGTGCACTGGCTGCGCGAGCGGCTGCTCGGCGCCGTCGAGGACTACGCCCG
Source organism: Pseudonocardia parietis (assembly GCF_017876315.1). Classification (GTDB taxonomy): domain Bacteria; phylum Actinomycetota; class Actinomycetes; order Mycobacteriales; family Pseudonocardiaceae; genus Pseudonocardia; species Pseudonocardia parietis. The sequence continues at coordinate 6,748,850 of NZ_JAGINU010000001.1, forward strand.
CGGCATCACCGTCGACACCTCCCGGATCGAGGAGCTGGCCCGCGGGATCGACCCGTCCAACCCGGAGTCGATCCAGGAGGCCATGCAGTCCGGCATGTTCGAGCCGGAGGACACCCCGGAGCAGAAGGCCGCGCTGGCCCGGCTGGAGACCCTGCTCGCACTGATCGAGGGCTGGGTGGACACGGTCGTGGCCGAGGCCCTCTCCGAGCGGCTCCCCGGCGCCTCGGCGATGCGCGAGACCATGCGCCGCAGGCGGGCATCCGGCGGGCCGGCCGAGCAGGCGTTCGCGACGATCGTCGGGCTGGAGCTGCGGCCGCGACGGCTGCGAGCGGCCGCCGAGCTGTGGCAGCTCCTGGGCTCCGAGCGGGGTATCGACGGCCGCGACGCCGTCTGGGCGCACCCGGACCTGATCCCCTCGGCCGACGACCTGGACGCCCCCGAGGCGTTCGTCCGCGGCGGCTCCGGTGGCAGCGGTGTCCCGGACAACCCGATCGCGGAGCTGGAGCGGCAGATGGCCGCCGACGCCGGAAAGACCCCGGAGCAGGACGCGGGTAAGGACGACGCGGGTAAAGACTCGGACACCGCCGCGGAGAGCACGGACTCCGACGACGACCCGGACACCGGCGGCGGGCACCGCGAAGCCTGACCTCGCACAGGAAGCGGGGGCCTCGCAGCCTCCGCAACCTGTGCTCGGCCGGCAAGCCGGCTGCGACGTCGAGGTCCGGCGAGGCGGTTGCAACGTCGGGGCCCGGCGGGCCGGTTGCGATGTCAGAGTCCGACGAGCGGGTTGCGACGTCAGAGCTTGGCTAGCCGGCTGCGACGTCGGGGCCCGGCGTGTGGGATGCGGCGTGCGGCGCGCGCCGGGTCAGTTGCCGGCGGCAGCGACCGGACCGCCGGGCAGCGCCGGGAGCGAACCCTCGGGCAGCTCGGTGGCCGTCGACTCGTCGGCGGTGGCCGGATCCCCGTCCACCCCGACGATGCCGAGCGCCGCCGCGGCGTTCAGCCCCTCCAGGTAGCCGATCGCCCGCTCGGTGCGGGGGTAGCGATGCACCCAGGACCAGAAGACGTCGTCGTGCGCGGCGGACAGCAGGTGCGCGAGCTCGTGCACCAGCACGTAGTCGACGACCCAGCCGGGCGCGTCCCGGAGTCGTTCGCTGATCCGGATGGTGCCGTCGTCCGGGGTGCACGATGCCCAGCGGGTCCGCATCGTCGGCACCCAGCGGATCGACACCGGATCCGCGCGGCCCTCCAGCCAGCGCTGCGACAGCTCCCGGCCGCGGGTCAGCAGGGCCTCGTCGCCGCTGCGTCCGGGTGAGCGCCGCCGAGCCTCGCTCGCCTCGATCCGCTTGACCATCTCGGCGACCCAGTCGCGTTCCTGCTCGGCCGACATCCAGCCGGGAATGAACACGACGACGTGGTCCCCCTCGCGCCGGGCACTGACCATTCGCTTCCGGCGGGCGCTGCGACGGACCTCGACCGGGGGGCTAGCCATGCCCTCCAGGGTAGGCCGCCGGGTCGCCCAGGGTGAGCCGCCGGTCGGGCACCGGGCCGCACTGCGCACGTCGCCGGGGTCGGTTGCTCCGGTGAACGGCCGGTCCGGTCGCGGCCCGGGGCGGGTGCCGGTCACGGCACCGTGGCGCGATGGACCGAGACCCGATCACCGGCCTCCCACCGCGGCTCGCGCTCACCCCGCACCTCGCCCTGGTCGCGGTGGGCCCGCGGGCCCACCGGATCGGGTCCGGCCCACGGGCCCGGGTGCTCGACGACCTCTCCCCCGCCGCCGCCGCCGCGCTGGACCGGCTCACCGGCGGAGCGTGCGACGTCGGGGGCCTGCTGGCGGGTGCCCCGCCGGGCCCGGACCGCGATGCGCTCGCCGCTCTGCTCTGCGTACTGCTGCGCGCCGGCCTGCTCACCGACCCCGACCTCGCCGCGCGGGTCCGGCGGCGCCGGGAGTCCGCGCTGGTGGAGGTGCGCGGGGACTCGGCGCTCGGGGTCGCCGTCGTCGCCGGGCTGGCCCGGGCCGGTGTCGGAGCCGTGGACCCGCGGGTCGGCGGCCGCGCCGGGCCGGGCGACGTCGCGGCCGGTCTCGCCCCGTCCGACACCGGCCGGGAGCGGGCCGCGGCGCTGCGCACGCTGCTCGACGACGCCGGCGCGGCGGCCGTCCCCGCCGGGCGGGTCCCGCCGGACCTCGTCGTACTCGCCGGAGGCCCGGCGCCGGGTCCGGACGGCGCCGTCGAACACCTCGTCGTCACGCTGCGCAACGGGCTCGGGGTGGTCGGCCCGCTGGTACTGCCCGGGCGCGGGCCGTGCCTGCGGTGTCCGGACCGAGCCGGTGAGGTGTCCACCCCCGGTTCCCGGACGGCCGAGTCGCACGTCGTCGCGACGACCGGTGCACTCGCCGTCGGACAGGTCCTCGCCGCACTGGACGGGCCGGTCCGCGGGGGTGACCCACCGGTGTCCTGGGCTGCCGAGCTGGAGATCGACCCGGACACGGCAACGATCACCCGCCACGCCGTCCCCGCCCGTCCCGGCTGTGGCTGCGGTGTGGTGACGGGGTCGACCGCGGCGTGCGCGCAGCCCGCCACCGGGTGGACAATCGAGGTGTGACCGACATTCCCCGCCGTACGGCCTCCCGTACCGCCAAGCTCGCCGGCATCCCGCTCGGCGTCGCCGGGCGTGCGGCCGCGGGCTTCGGACGCCGGCTCACCGGTGGCGACCGGGACGAGATCTCGGCCCAGCTCGCCGCGAAGAGCGCCGAACAGCTGTTCGCGGTGCTCGGCGAGCTCAAGGGCGGCGCGATGAAGTTCGGGCAGGCACTGTCCGTGTTCGAGGCCGCCGTCCCCGACGAGTACGCAGAGCCGTACCGGGAGGCGTTGACCAAGCTGCAGTCCGCGGCGCCGCCGATGCCGATGGACGACGTCGACCACATGCTCACCCAGCAGTTCGGCCGCAGCTGGAAGTCCCGGTTCACCGAGTTCGACGAGACCCCGGCGGCCTCGGCCAGCATCGGCCAGGTGCACCGCGCGATCTGGAAGCGCGACGGCCGGGAGGTCGCCGTCAAGGTGCAGTACCCGGGCGCGGAGGAGGCACTCCGCTCGGACCTGCGCCAGCTCGGCCGGATGAGCCGGATCCTGCAGCCGCTGGTTCCCGGGATGGAGATCAGGCCGCTGATCAATGAGCTGCGCAACCGGATGGAGGAGGAGCTCGACTACCGCGACGAGGCCACCTACCAGCGTGAGTTCGCCGCGATGTACGAGGACGACCCGGAGATCCGGATCCCGCGGGTGGTCGGGTCGGCCCCGAAGGCCGTCATCACCGAGTGGGTGCAGAGCAGGCCGCTGGCGTCGATCATCCGCGACGGCACGGTCGAGGAGCGCGACCACGCCGGCAACCGGCTGGCCCGCTTCCACTACTCGGCGCCGGACCGGTCCCACCTGCTGCACGCCGACCCGCACCCGGGCAACTTCGGGATCCTCGACGACGGCCGGCTGCTCGTGCTCGACTTCGGCGCCGTCGCCCGGATGCCCGACGGCATGCCCCCGGAACTCGTCGCGATGACCAAGTACGCCCTGCGGGGACGCGACGGCGACCTGATGGCGCTGATGCGCTCGGCCGGCTTCGTCCGCGACGGCGCCCGGATCGAGCAGGAGCAGATCCTCGGCTACCTCGCCCCGTTCACCGAGCCGCTGGAGACCGAGGAGTTCCACTTCAGCCGCCGCTGGATCCAGCGACAGGCCGAGCGGGTCGGTGACCTGCGCAGCCCGGAAGCCGCGATCGGCCGGTCCCTGAACCTCCCGCCGCGGTTCCTGCTGGTCCACCGGGTGACGATGGGGACGGTCGGCATCCTCTGCCAGCTCGACGCCCGGGTGCGGCTGCGCGAGATCGTCGCCGAATGGCAGCCGGAGATGTTCGAGCCGGACGCGCCGACCGGCTGACCGCGCCGGCCGGTTGACCGCGCCCCCGGTTGACCGGGCCCCGCTCGTAGTCCGCGGCCTGGCCGTCAGCATCCTGCGCCCGACCGGTTGACCGGACCGGCCGGCTGATCGGACTGGTCGGTTGATCGGACCGGCCGGCTCATCGGACCGGCCGCTTGATCGGGCCGGCCGGCGGATCGGGTCGCGCCCGGGTCGGCTCAGCCGCGGGGGCGCAGCCCCTCCAGGACCCGGTCCAGCGCGGCCCTGGCGCCGGCCCGGTCGGCGCCGGTCGTGTCCGGCCCGGCGAGCCACATCGCGAGCTCGTTCATCGCACCGGACAGCAGCCGGGCCAGGGGCTCGACCGGTTGCGGATCGAGCTCACCGTGCTCGACCAGCACTGCCAGTGCCTCGGCGAGGTGCCGGCCGGAGGTGCGCTCGTCGATCTCCCGCCAGGCCGGCCAGCCGAGCACGGCGGGCCCGTCGACCAGCATGATCCGCGCGGTGGCCTGCTCGGTGCTGGCGTCGAGGAAGGCCCGGCACCCGGCCCGCAGCTGCGCCCATCGACCGGCCTCGACCTCCGCCGCGGCGACCACCCGGTCCGCGACGCGTGCCTGCACGCGCTCCAGCACGGCCCCGAACAGCGCCGCCTTCCCGTCGAACTGGTGGTACAGCGCGCCCTTGGTCACCCCCGCCGCCGCAACGACGGCGGGGAGCCCGACGGCGCCGTAGCCGTCCCGGGCGAACAACCGCTCCGCCTCGTCCAGCAGCGCCGTCCGCGTCCGCTCCCGCTGCTCGGCCCGCACACCCACCGTCCACCTCCGTTGACGTACCGATGGTACGCCAGTACCTTACTCGCATACCGATGGTATGTGAATCTTTGGAGGAGCCGTGCTCACCAGCTGCTATCCGGTGCTCGCCACCGACGACGTCGCGGCCGCCCGCGCGTTCTGGACCGGCCCGATGGGCTTCGAGGTCACCTTCGAGGCGGACTGGTACGTCAGTCTGCGCCGGGAGGCGTTCGAGCTGGCGGTACTCGACCGCGACCATCCGACCCTCCCGGAGGCCTTCCGCGGCCGGTCCGCGACAGGCGTCCTGGTGAACCTGGAGGTCGACGACGTCGACACCGAGTGGGAGCGCCTGGCCGTGCGGGCCGGGCTCCCCGTCGCGCTCGAGCTGCGCGACGAGGACTTCGGGCAACGGCACTTCATCGTGGCCGGGCCGGACGGGGTACTCGTCGACGTGATCACCGAGATCCCGCCGTCACCCGAGTTCGCGGCCGCCTTCGCCGGGCAGGCGCCGGCCTGACCGCTTGCGATGGCCCCCACCCGTGATCGCGGGTGGTGCGCCGAGGTGAGCAGAGCAAAGCGTCCGGGTCCGGACATGGCGGTGCCCCGCCCGGACCAGGTCCGGACGGGGCATCGTGGTGTCGAGTGAGCCTCAGCGGGCTCGGATCCGGGCGCGCTCGGCCCGGGTCGATGCCCAGGCCGCGAGGCGCGACCACCGGCGGCCGGCGGTGACCCGCCGAGCCAGCCGGTACTCGTCGGCCACGCGTTGAGCCTCTTGCTGATGCGATCTCGCCAGGGCTTCATGGATGAGCGTCATCGCGTTCTCCTGGTTCACGAGGTGGACGGCGTGGGTGCCGCGGACTGCGGGGCGGGTGGTCGTCGGCACCGGCGGCGCCGTCATCAGGTCGTTCATCTCGGTCGTCTCCTTCTCGGGTCGGGTGGGCCGGGGGCCCGTGGTCAGCTGCCGGCGGCCAGGGCGTAGGCCCGGTCGCGCTCCAGGTCGGCCTTGCGCGGGCGGCCCCTCGGGCGCTTGCGCGGGATCACCCGGCCGCGCTCGAAGATCTCGCCGCCCCACACCCCCCACGGCTCGGCACGGTCGAGGGCACCGGCCAGGCAGGCGCCGCGCACCGGGCAGACCGCGCAGAGCGCCTTGGCCTCCTCCAGCTCGGCTGGCGACTCGGCGAACCACAGGTCCGCGTCGCGGTTGTGGCAGGGCAGCGCCGACCGCTGCTCGCCGGACCGCTCGGCCGGTGCGGCCCGCAGCCGCGTCTCGTCGGAACCGGCGCAACCGCCGCCGGTCTCGTTCTGGATCACTCCGCCGTCACACGGAGCGGATCGGACGTACACGATCGACCTCCTCGATCGAACTTCTCGGACTCTCGGTGTCAGGACCTCTGGTGTCAGGACTTCTCATCTCTCGGGACGGATCTGCGGACAAAAAAATCGGGGCCGTGGAACCCTGTGCGTGGGTTCCACGGCCCCGATCTGGGACTCGGCGCGGGCGCTGAGGGTCAGGTACCCCCTCGGCGCCCGGGAACGGACGCACCTGTGCACTTGTGCTCGTCGAAGATCGGGCCGGCCGGGTACACGTCTCCCCGGGTACGAGGCGTGGGCGCAGCGACGAGGAGCTGCTCCGCCCCGCGACGTCGCACGCCGGGCTTCCGGGATGCCGGGATCGCCGCGACGGCGGCGACGGGCTCGGCGGAAGCGCACACCACGGCGGGGCCGATCCGATCGATCATCACGATCGAGTTCATCTGCCACCTCCTCCGTGGTCCGGCCGGGCGGTCTCCCGCGCGACGCATGCCGGTGTCGAGTGAGCTGCTCCACTCGGTGTCGTCGACACTAGAAGTGCCGCGCACACCGTTGCAACCGAATATCCGAAGTCTCTCCGGAAGTTCACCGGAGGCCGACCGAAGAGGGGCTCGGGCCTACCGGTCGGCGTCGTGCTCCGCGAGCAGCCGCAGGACGGTGTCGCCGTACCGGTCGAGCTTGGCCGCGCCGATGCCCGGGATCCCGACCAGCGCCGACGCGTCGGACGGTCGCTGCTCGGCGATCGCGGTCAGCGTCGCGTCGGTGAGCACGACGAACGCGGGGACGTCCTGCTGCTTCGCCTCGCCCGCCCGCCACTGCTTGAGCCGGTCCAGCAGCTCCAGATCCACATCGGACGGGCAGGCGTCGCAGCGCATCAGTTTGGTGGCGGTGCTGCCGAACAGCGGCGAGCCGCACACCCGGCACTTCGGACGGGCTCCCCCGGGACGGCGCTCGCCCGCGACCCGCGACGCCGGGTGCGAGTCCGGGATCAGCCCGTACAGGAACCGGGACCGGCGCCGCTTCGGTCCGCGCCCGGACGCCCGCGACAACGACCAGGACATCGACAGCACCCGCCGGGCGCGGGTGATGCCGACGTAGAACAGCCGCCGCTCCTCCTCGACGGCGTGCTCGTCGTCGCCGGCGTGGCCGATCGGCAACGTCCCGTCCGCCAGCCCGACGAGGAACACCGCGTCCCACTCGAGACCCTTCGCCGCGTGCAGCGACGCCAGCGTCACGCCCTGCACGACCGGCGCCTGTGCGGAGTCCGCGCGGGTGTCGAGCTCGGCGCACAACCGGTTCAGGTCGGCCTGCGGCTCGATGGCGGCGAGCTCCTCCGCGACCCCGACCAGCGCGAGGAGTGACTCCCACGCGGCGCGCAGGGTCGCGCCCTTCGGCGGCTCGTCCGACAGACCGGCACGGGCACCGAGCACCGCGCGGGTGACGGCGACGAGATCGGTCCCGGGTCGCTGCTCGGGTGCGGCGGCCCGCAGCGCGATCATCGCCCGCCGGATCTCCGGGCGGGCGAAGAACCGCTGGCCGCCCCGCACCTGGTAGGGGATCCCCGCGTCGGACAGCGCCTGCTCGTAGGCCTCGGACTGGGCGTTGATCCGGAACAGCACCGCGATCTCCGACGGCGGCGTGCCGTCCTTCATCAGGGTCAGGATCCGGCCGGCCGCCGCGGCGGCCTCGGCGGGCTCGTCGTCGTGCTCGGAGAAGTCCGGGTCCGGCCCGGGCGGGAGCTGCCCGATCAGCTGCAGCCGGGACCCGGCCGGCCGGTGCCGCGCGGCGCCGATCAGCTGGTTCGCGCACCCGACGATCTGCGGGGTGGAGCGGTAGTCGCGCTGCAGCCGCACGACGGTGGCGTCCGGGAAGCGCCGCGGGAACTCCAGCAGGTAGCGCGGCGAGGCACCGGCGAAGGTGTAGATCGTCTGGTTGGCGTCGCCGACGACGGTGAGGTCGTCGCGCTCACCGACCCAGGCGTCGAGCAGGCGCTGCTGCAGCGGCGTGACGTCCTGGTACTCGTCGACGACGAAGCTGCGGTACCGGGAGTGGAACTCCTCGGCGACCCCGGCGTGCTCCTCCAGCGCCACCGCCGTGTGCAGCAGCAGGTCGTCGAAGTCCAGCATCTCCGCTGCGTTCTTGAGCTCCTCGTAGGCCGCGTAGACCTCGGCGACCTGGTCGGCGGGGCCGGGCGTGTCCCGCTTGCGGCGGGCGGCCTCGGCCGCGTAGTCGACCGGCGCGACCAGCGACGACTTGGCCCACTCGATCTCGGCGACCAGGTCCCGCAGCGCGTCCGAGTCGGTGCCGGCCCGGGCCCGCGCGGCGGCCTGCCCGACCATCCGGAACTTGCCGTCGAGCAGCGGCCACGGCGACCCGCCGATCACCTGCGGCCAGAAGTAGCGGAGCTGGCGCAGCGCGGCCGCGTGGAACGTGCGGGCCTGCACGCCGGGCGCGTCGAGCATCCGGAGCCGGGTGCGCAGCTCACCGGCCGCGCGGGCGGTGAACGTGACCGCGAGGACCTGCCCGGCCGCGACGTGCCCCCGGCCCACCAGGTGCGCGATCCGGCGGGTGATCGTCCGGGTCTTCCCGGTGCCGGCGCCGGCCAGCACGCAGACCGGACCGCGCGGGGCGTCCACGGCGGCACGCTGCTCGGGGTCCAGCCCGTCGGGACCGATCTGGTCCCCCGGCGCCGGCGCCGCCCCGGTCCGGGTCGCGCGGGCGGGGCGGGGAGCAGAGGTCGGGGACGGCACGACCCCATCCTGACACCCGCCGCCGACGGTTCCGGGACGGCGTGCGAGCCGGGAAGATCCGGCCGCCGTCATCCGTTGTAGCGGACATGGCAGACCTGACCATGTACACGACCAGCTGGTGCGGCTTCTGCCGGCGGCTGAAGCTGCAGCTCGACGAGGCCGGCATCGCCTACCGCGAGGTCGACATCGAGCGCGATCCGGACGCCGTGGCGTTCGTCGAGCAGGCCAACGGCGGCAACCGCACCGTCCCGACGGTCGTCTTCCCGGACGAGTCGGTGGCGACCAACCCGAGCTTCTCCGAGGTGCAGCAGCGCATCGCGGCCTGAGACTCCCACCACGGAGCACGGCGGCCCGGGCACATGCCCGGGCCGCCGTCGTACGTCACGGGGCGGTCAGAGCCCGACGGCCGCCCACGCGTCCAGCATCGTCCGCGCGATCGACACCCGGCCCGGCAGCCTGACGACCGGATCGGTCCGTTCGTGCGCGTCCCGGCCCTCCGGCGCTCCCCAGTCACCGCGGGCCAGCGCGGCCCGCAGCTGATCGCGGGTGATCCACAGTGCGTCGGCGATCTCCCCTTCCTGCGGCACCAGCAGCGCGTCGGGGTCGGCGATGGCATGGAACCCGACCATCAGCGACCGCGGGAACGGCCACGCCTGGCTGCCCAGGTACCGGACGTCGGTGACGTCGAGCCCGACCTCCTCGGCGATCTCGCGGTGCACGCACGCCTCCAGCGACTCGCCGGACTCGACGAACCCGGCGAGCACCGAGTAACGCCCGACCGGCCAGACCGGCTGGCGGGCCAGCAGGACGCGGTCGGCGCCGTCGTGCACCAGGCAGATGACCGCGGGGTCGGTGCGCGGGTACTCCTCGTGCCCGTTCTCGCAGATCCGGGCCCAGCCGGCGTTGTGCGGCCGGGTGCGGGTGCCGTCGACCGCGCAGAACCGGGCGCGGTCGTGCCAGTTCAGGGTGGAGACGGCGCAGGTCAGCAACCCGGACCCGAGCGGGTCGAGGAACGCGCCGGCGGCGCGCAGATCGGCCCACTCCCCGGGATCGTCGGCGGCGGTCCAGGCCGGGCCGCCGCGCACCGCCCAGTACGGGACGCCCTCGGACTCGCCGAGCAGGACCGCCTCGGCGGGCGGCTCGGGGGCCAGATCGGTGCCGGCGCGGGTCCGGACCTGCCCGCCCCGGCCGGCCGCGGCGTCCCAGGCGGCGGCGTCGGTCTCGCGGAACTCCCGGTCCGGATCGACCTGCCAGTCGACCGGGGTGCGCCCGGACTCGTCCACGACGACGACCCGGGCCTTCGGCCAGGAGTCCCGCACGTAGACGGGGTCCAGGCGCAGCCGCTCGTCCCGGTCGAGGATGTTGCGCGACAGGACGGGCTGGTCGGTCAGCTCGAAGTATCCGCGGCTCACGGGCGGCTCACCCCGCCCAGCGCCGCCAGGCGCGGTCCGATGACCTCGGCGTCGCCGACGATCACGCCGGTGAACCGGGACGGCGCGAACAGCTCCGCCGCGGCCTCGGTGACCTCGGCCGTCGTGACGTCCTCCAGCCGCCGTGGCCGTTCGCGCAGCCACTCGAGGTCCAGGCCTGCCGCGTCCAGCGCCGACAGCGTCCCGGCCAGCGCGGACTGGCTGTCGAGCGAGATCAGCAGCGAGCCGATCGCGTAGCGGCGGGCCGAGTCGATCTCCTGTTCGGTGGGCGGGACGGCGACCATCCGGCCCAGCTCGTAGCGGGTCTCGAGCAGCGCGGCCGCGGTGACGTCGGACGCGACGTCGGTGTCGAACCCGAGCACCGCACCGCCCGGCACGAACTCCTGGCCGGAGTGCGCGCCGTAGGTGTAGCCCTTGTCCTCGCGGATGTTCTCCATCCAGCGTGACGAGAAGTAGCCACCGAACACCAGGTTGGCGAGCTGGAACGCCGTGTAGCGCTCATCGGTGCGGTCCACGCCCGGCGCGGTGAGCCGCAGCTGGGACTGCACCGAGCCGGGGCGGTGCACGAGCTCGAGATCACCGGCCCGCGGCGGCTCGGGCGCCCACAGCCGCCGGGCCGGGTGGTCACCGGTCCAGTCCCCGAGCCGGCGGGCGACCTCGGCGATCGCGGCCTCGGGATCGATGTCGCCGACGAGCACCAGCCGCGCGCCGTCCGGTACGACGACGTCGGCGTGCAGCGAGCGGACCCGCTCGGGCGTGATCTCGCCGACGGCCTCGGCGGTCGGCATCTCGGAGACGATCGGGTGGTCGCCGAAGCGCTTGCGCATCAACGCCTCGCGGGCGACGGTGCGCGGCTGGGCGCGGGCGACGGCGATCCGCTCGGCGAGCCGGGCGCGCTCGCGGACCACCTCGTCGTCGGGGTGGGTGGCGCGGATGAGGACGTCGGCGAGGACGTCGAGCACGACCGGCAGCCCGGACGCCAGCGCGGAACCCCCCGCCTGCAGCCACTCCGGGTCGACGGCGACGCCCAGCTCCGCCCCGACGGCGGCGAGATCGTCGTCGATGCGGACCCGGTCCCGGGTGGCGGTGCCGGTCAGCATCGTCTCGACGAGGACCTCCGTGCCGGCGGTCCGGGCGGCGTCCGCGGACGGCTCCGGGGACGCCGCGGGGATCCGCAGCACGGCCTCGACCAGCGGGACGCCGGGCCGGCGGGCGGCGAGCACGGTGAGCCCGTTCGGCAGCGTCTCGGTGACGACGTCGGGCAGTGGCACCTGCTTGGTGCTCCCGAGGGCGGGCAGCTCGCGCGGGCCCCGCTCGGTGCGGCCGATCTCCTCGGCGCTGCGGTGGGTGCGGGCGGCGGTCACGCGATGGTCCCCTCTGTGTTGTCGGTCCTGTCCGGGCTGTCGCCGGCCGCGGGCTCGACGGTCAGCACCGCGCGGCCGGCCGAGCGCAGCCGGGCGGCGGCCGCGGCGACGTCGTCGCCGGTCAGGGCGGCCAGCCGGGCGGGCAGCTCGTACGCCAGCTCCGCCCGGCCGTAGAGCAGCTCCCGGGCGCCGAGACCCAGCATCCGGAACATCACCCGGTCGTCCTCGCGGTGCAGCGCGGCGGCCCAGCGCGCGGACTGGCGGGCCAGCTCGGCGGTGTCCGGGCCCTGCTCGGCGAGCCGGTCCAGCTCCTCGTCCACCGCGGCGGTCACCCGGTCCGTCGAGACCTCGGCCGGGTGCACGGCGGTGATGGTGAACGTGTCGGGGTCGCGAGCGTCGAACGGGCCGCCCATCAGGCCGTTGCCCGCCGCGACGTCGGTGACCAGCCCGTCGGTGTGCACCAGGCGGCGCTGCAGGCGGGCGGCCTCCCCGTCCGTGAGGACGGAGGCGAGCATGGCGTGCGCGAGGTAGCCGTCGGGGTCCGCGGCGGGGTCGGGCACCCGGTAGCCCAGCGCCAGCGCGGGCAGCGGGGCGTGCGCGTCGAGCACGTTCTGCCGGCGCTCGGTACCGGGCACCGGCTCGGCGAACGACGGCCGCTGCGGCACCGGCCGCGCGGGGATGTCACCGAAGTGCCGCTCGACCAGCGCGAGGGTGCCGTCGACGCCGTACTCACCGAGGTCGCCGTGCACGGTGAGCAGCGCGTTGCCCGGGGCGTAGAAGGTGTCGAAGAACGCGGCCGCGTCGTCCAGGCTCGCCTGCTCCAGCTCGGAGAAGTCGCCGTAGCCGTTGTGCGCGTTCGGGAACGTGTCGTAGAGGACCGGCGGCAGCAGGATCCAGGGGAACCCGCCGTAGGGCCGGTTGTGGACGTTGAGCCGGATCTCCTCCTTCACCACGTCCACCTGGTTGCGCAGGTTCTCGACCGTGAGCTTCGGCGCGCGCAGCCGGTCGGCCTCGAGGAACAGCGCGCGTTCCAGCGCGGCGCCGGGCAGCACCTGGAAGTAGTCGGTGTAGTCCTGGTGGGTGGAGCCGTTGAAGATCCCGCCGGCGGACTGCACCTGGCGGAAGTGCTCCAGCTTCTCCAGGCTCTCGCTGCCCTGGAACATGAGGTGCTCGAACAGGTGCGCGAAACCGGTACGGCCCTGCGGCTCGGACCGGAAGCCGACGTCGACGTGGACCGAGACGCCGACCACCGGGGTGGCCGGGTCCGGCACGACGAGGACGCGCAGTCCGTTGGACAGCGTCGCCCGATGCAGTTCGAGGGCGGGGGTCGCGACTTGGGTCGGGGACACGCTCGCGAGGCTATCCCGCGCCCCCGACGACGTGGGTGATCAGGCGGGTGGCAGCACCACGAACTGGCGCAGGCCGAGGTCGTGGTAGGTGACCGGGCCACGCGGGCCGGGGGTCTGGTCGACGTTGATCCCGGTCTCGGGCAGGCCGAGCAGCTTGTAGCCGTCCAGCAGCCGCGACGTCGCGTTCCAGAACACCCCGGTACCGGTGTAGCGGTCGATGAAGCGCCGGGCGACCGCCTCGTCCGAGGCGCAGATCGTCGCCGCCAGCCCGGAGGTCTCGCGAGCGGCGGTGTCGGCGGCGTCGTCCGGGCCGTCGACCGCGGCGACGGTCACGTGCGCCTCGGCGCCGGAGTCCAGCGCCCACTCGTGGCCGAGCCGGTGGCTGTGCGGCGGCAGGGAGAGCTCGACCTCGCGGGCGTCCAGCGCGGCCTTCGCGACCGGGAGCAGCGTGTCGTAGACCGGCCGGTCGATCAGCAGCAGGTTCAGCCGGTTGCAGACACCGAGCCGGTCGGTGGAGTCGGTGACCAGCCGGGTCACCTCGGCCTCGGTGGCGCTCGAATCGAGGTACAGCACGCCGCCGCCGTCGGCGTGCGCGAGCACCCGGGTGCCCGCGGTCGCGCCCAGCACCGACAGCTTGCGGGTGACCTCGCCGGAGCCACGGACGACGACCAGCGGCACCAGGTCCGGCAGGCCGACGAGTGCCTCGGCGCCGCCGTGCCCGGGCAGCGGGACGAGCTGCACGGCGCCCTCCGGCAGGCCCGCCGCGGCCAGAGCCGGCCGCAGCACCCGCTCGACCAGCGCCGTCGCGCTGCCCAGCGCCGCCGATCCGGTCCGCAGCACGGCGGCGCTGCGGGCCTTGAGTACCTGCGAGGCGACGTCGACGGTCACGTTCGGGCGGGCCTCGAACACCGCACCGATGACGCCGACCGGGATGCGGCGCTCGAACACCCGCTCCCCCGTGTCGAGGGTGCGGACCGGCCACTCGGTGGGCGGCTCGGGGGTCGCCGCGAGCACCTCGAGCTGGGTGGCGATATCGGTGAGCCGCTCCTCGGTCAGCCGGAGCCGGTCGAGCAGGCCGGCAGCCATGCCGCGTCGCTGCGCCGCCTCGACGTCGGCGGCGTTGACCTCGAGCAGCTCCGGGGCCCGGTCACGGATCAGCGCGGCGGCGACGCGCAGTGCCTCGTCGACCGCGCCCGGGGCCGCGGCACGGACGGCCGGGGCGGCGGCGCGGGCGCGCTGCGCGGCCTCGCGGACCGCGGCGAACTCCGGGGCCTCGGTGGCGTTCTGGTCGGGACCGGTGACGGTGCTGCTGCTCACGCAGGTCAGGGTAAGCGCCGGTCGCCGACGCCCACTCACGGACCGGGAGTCGACGAGGGGCACATGGGCGTCGACCTCGCGTGATCGAACAGCGCTGGCGTGCCCCTCGCGAGGTCAGGCCGGCTCGGGCACCGCGTAGACGACGATGTTCGACTCGTAGCTGCCGGTGGCCGGGTCGAACACCCCGCCGCAGGTGATCAGGACGAGCTGCGGGGGGCCGTCCCGGCGGAACACCTCGCTCGGCAGGTCGTACTTGCCGTACTCGCGCCGGGCGGTGACCCGGTACGTCGCGGCACGGCCGTCGGCGCCGCGGACGGCGACCGGTTCCCCCACGGTCAGCTCCGGGAGCACGGCGAGGACACCCACGCCGTGGGTGCGCGAGTCGACGTGCCCGGCGATCACGGCGCTGCCCGCCGCACCGCCCGGGAGCACCCCCGGCGACCACCAGCCGACGTTGCGGACCTGCTCGGGGATGACCATGCCGCCGTCGGGGCCGGTACCGACCGACTCGACGGGGGCGGTGATCCCGCGGGCCGGGAGCTCCAGGGTCGCCGGGACGACCGGCTGCGAGGCTGCGGCGGGAACGGGGTCGGCCGGTGGGCGGTGGATCGGTGAGACCGTCCACGGCTCCTTCGGCGCGATCGGGGCCGGACCGGCCGGGCGCGGCGCAGGCGCGGCGGGGCCGGACAGCGGTCGGGCCCGTTCCTCCGCGGGGACGGGCGCCGGCAGAGCCGGTTCACCCCACGGCACGGCCGCCGGGCCGGCCGGCTCCTGCGGGGCCGCGGCCGGTTGGCGGGACCGCTCCCGCCCGGGTCCGGCGGCGGAGAGCGGGGACGCCGGGTCCGGCGGCACCAGCACCGGCAGCACCTCGGCGGCGGGCACCGGCTGCGCGGAGCCCGGGCCGGAGGATGCGGCGGGGACGGTCCCCAGATCCTCGGCGGTGATCTGCGGACCGTCGCCCATGGCGATCCCGGCGCCGGTGCCCAGCAGCACGGCCCCGGAGAGCAGCAGAGCCGCCGCTCCCCGGATGCCGTCCTGCTGGTGCCGGCGCCGGTTCCTCACGCGCGCGAGCGGCGCAGCCGGATCAGACCACCGGCGAGCAGGGCCAGCCCGGCACCGCCCAGCGCGACCGGCAGCACGGCGTCGGCCGGCGACGCGGCCTGGCCGCCGGTACCGGCGTCGACGGCGGGGGCGCCGCCCTGACCGGAGCCCTCGGCCGAGCCGGAGCCGGAACCGCCGGTGCCCTCCTGGCCGGAGCCGTTCGCACCGGAACCACCGGAGCCACCGGCGCCCGCCTCGGGACCGGCCGCCTGGCCGCCCTCACCCGAGCCGCTGCCGCCACCGGCACCGGCCTCGCCACCGCCGGCACCGGCCTCGCCGCCACCGGCGCCGTTCTCCCCGCCCGCGGCATCGCCGGAGCCACCCGCGGCATCGCCCGAGCCGCCCGCGGCGTCGCCGGAGCCGTCGGCACCCGGGGTGCCCGCACCGGCCGCGGCGGCCGCCTCGTCGAGCTGGGTCTTCAGCTCACCCAGGCTGGTCAGCTGGGCGCGGGCCTGTTCCAGCTGCTCCGGAGGGAGGCCGGGCACGTTCAGCAGGGTCTGCGCCTGCTCGTTCAGCTGACCGACCTGCTCCTGGGCGGCCTGCAGCCAGGCCGGGTCGAACTGGTCACCGGTACGGGCCTTGAGGTCGTCGACCTGGGCCTGGACCTCCGGCGAGACCTGGTCGGGCAGCGTGATGCCGGCCGACGAGGCGAGCCCGCGCAGCTTCTCGTCGATCTGCTGTCCCTCGCTCTGAACCTGCGGCGCGAGGTCCTTGACCTGCTGCCCGACGCCCTGCTCCATACCGACTCCGCCGAGCGCGGCGAGACCGAGTGCCTTCTGGTGCGCGTCGCCGAACGCCTGGCGCGGGTCGCCGACACCCGGAATCTGCGGCAGCTCGGTGGGCATGTTCGGGACCTGCGGCGTCTCGCCACCACAGGCGGTCAGCCCGACGAGCGCGAACGCGGCGGCGGAGGCGCCGACCGTGCGGCCGATGCGATTGCTGTTCATGGTGATCCCCCGGGGGTTGCGGTGCACCTGCGTTGGGCTATCAGGGTGAACATGCGCTGCGCAACAGGAACCACACGTCTCGGGGGGTACCGGGCGGTGAGCGGCTACTTCTTTCGGACCACGGGCGCCGGCGACGACGGCGGCGGGACGACCGGTCCGGCGTCCCCGTCGGGGGCCTCGTCGAGGTCGAGCACCACCGGCGCGTGGTCGCTCGGCAGCTTCCCCTTCCGCGCCTTGCGGTCCACCCAGACCGCCGCGCGCCGGTCCGCCGCGGCGTCCCCGGCGAGCACGAGATCGATCCGCAGACCCTGGTCCTGGTGGAACCGCCCGGCGCGGTAGTCCCAGTAGGTGAAGACCCGCTCGTCCGGCCAGCGCTCGCGCAGCACGTCGCGCAACCCGGTGCCGCAGAGCTCGGTGAGGGCGGCGCGCTCGGCCGGGGTGACGTGGGTGGAGCCGTCGAACGCCGGCCGGTTCCAGACGTCGTCGTCGGTCGGCGCGATGTTCATGTCCCCGGCCACCACCGCCGTCGCCGGGTCGCCGGCGGCGACCATGTCCCGCAGCGCCGCCAGCCAGCGCAGCTTGAACGCGTAGTGCGGGTCGGTGGGCTCCCGGCCGTTCGGCACGTACACCGAGGTCACCCGCAGTCCGCCGCACGTCGCGGTGACGGCTCGGGCGTCGGGCTCCGACGACCCGCCGTCGGTGAAGACGGGCTCGCCGGGCAGCCCGCGCTCGACGTCGTCGAGCCCCACCCGCGAGAGCAGGGCGACGCCGTTCCAGCGGCCCTGGCCGTGGTGCGCGACCGCGTAGCCGCGCTCGGCCAGCGCGTCGTCGAAGGTCGCGGCGAAGTCGTCGTCGGAGAGCTTGGTCTCCTGCAGGCAGACGACGTCCGGCGACCGCTCGTCCAGCCAGGGCAGCAGGCGGGGCAGTCGGGACTTCGCCGAGTTCACGTTCCAGGTGGCCAGGCGCACGGTTGCAGAGCCTATGCCGGGTGCCCGGCGCCGGAACCGAGCCCCCGGGGTGCCTACTCGTCGTCCGGCGGGGTCGCCTTGCGCACGTAGAGCAGCTGGTCACCGCGTTCGAGGGCGTCCACCGCGGCCGCGTCGACCCGGTGGAGCCGGTCGTCCCGGACCACCCCGAGCACGATGTCGGGCAGGTGTCGCGGGGAGCCGCCGACCTCGGCCGGCTCGACCTGGCGCTGCGAGATGGCGAAGCCGGCATCCGGGGTGAGCAGGTCCTCCACCACCTCGACGACGGCCGGGGACCGGGTCGCGACGCCCAGCAGCCGCCCCGCCGTCTCATCCGAGACGATCACCGAGCTGGCACCGGACTGGCGGAGCAGGTGCACGTTCTCCGCCTCGCGCACCGCGGCGACGATCGAGATCGACCGGGACAGCTCGCGGGCGGTCAGGGTGACCATCACCGCGGTGTCGTCCCGGTCCAGCGCGACGACCAGCGTGGTCGCCAGCTGCACGCCGGCGATCCGTAGCACCGCCGAGCGGGTCGCGTTGCCGGACACGGTCACCAGCCCCAGCCCGGACGCGACGTCGAGCCGGGCCCGGTCGGTGTCCACCACGACGATCTTCTCGGGCTCGACGCCGTCACCCAGCAGTGTCTCCACCGCGGCCCGGCCCTTGGTGCCGTAACCGACGACGACGGTGTGCTCGCGCACGCGCGACCTCCAGCGCTGGATCCGGAACGACTGCCGGGAGCGTTCGGTGAGCAGCTCGACGGTCGTACCGACGAGGACGATCAGGAACAGCACCCGCAACGGGGTGATCACGGCGATGTTGACGGCCCGCGCCATCTCGCTCACCGGGACGATGTCGCCGTAGCCGGTCGTCGACAGCGACACCGTGGCGTAGTACAGCGCGTCCATCAACGAGATCGCGCCCGCGCCGTTGTTGTCCTGGTAACCGTCGCGCCCGAAGTAGACGATCATCGTCGTCGCACCGAGCGCGAACAGCGCGACCGTGAGCCGGGTCAGCAGGGAGCGGACCGGGCTCGACCGGGTGTCCGGCATCCGCAGCGCGTTCTCGGCCTGCGGGTCGAGCGCGGCGAGGCGGGAGGAGCCGATCACATGCCGCAGGTTAGCCACCCACCGGCGGCCACGCCCCGCCGGAGCGGGCCCCGGGCCCTATTCTGATCGGGTGCGGGCCGAGGGTGACTCCGATCGTGGTGCGCGCACATCGCTGCGCCCCCGCTTCACCGGCCGCTTCCGGTCGTCCGGCGGCTCGTCCGCCGACGCGACCGAGGTGCTCGACGCCGGCGTCGCCGTCGCCGCCGGGCTGCGCGCACCGGCCGGCTCCCCCGTCGCGGTCGAGGCGCTGCGGCGGCTCGCCGGGCTGTGTGGCGCCGACGCGGCGGGGCTGCTGCTGCCCGGCCGTCCGGAGACGTGGTGGGGCCCCGGCCGCGAGGACGGCGTCGCGCTCGGCAGGCGGGCCCACGGGCGGCGGCTCTCCGAGGACGACCTGCTCGCGCTGCCGCTGGGCACCGATCCCGGTCCCGACGCCCCGGTACTGGTGCTCGGCGGTGGCGTGCCGCACGCGGCCGCCCGCCGGATCGCCGGGTTCACCGGCGACGCGCTGGAGCGGGCCCGGTTGGAGGAGGGTGAGGCCGAGGCCGAGGCCGCCCGGCTGCGCGAGCTGCGCGCCCAGATCTCGCCGCACTTCGTCTACAACGCGCTCACCACGATCGCCTCGTTCGTGCGCTCCGACCCGGCCCGGGCCCGGGACCTGCTCGAGACGTTCGCCGAGTTCATCCGGCACTCCCTGGCGGCCCGCGGCGACTACACCCCGCTCGCCGGCGAGTTCCGGTCGGTGGAGGCCTACCTGACGCTGGCCCGCGCGGTGCTCGGCGACCGGCTGCGGGTACAGGTGCGGGTGGCACCCGAGGTGCTGCCGGTACCGGTGCCGGTGCTGGCGCTGCAGCCGTTGGTGGAGAACGCCGTGCAGCACGGCGTCGAGAAGACACCGGACGGAGGGCTGGTGCAGGTCAGTGGTGAGGCGGAGGGCGACGTCTGCGTGATCGCCGTCGAGGACGACGGGCCGGGCATGAACCCCGAGCACGCCCGCGCGGTGCTCGCCGGCACCGCCGAGGGGGCCGGGCTCGCGCTGGTGAACGTCGACCGGCGGCTGCGCGCGGTGTACGGCGCGGAGTACGGCCTGGTCATCGAGACCGCGCCGGGTGCCGGGACCCGGATCGTGCTGCGCATCCCGCGGTTCCAGCCAGGGGTGGTCGTCCGATGAGTACAGCGAACCCCCGGGGCGCCGCCGACCTGCTGCGGGTACTGGCCGTCGACGACGTCGCCCCCGCCCTCGACGAGATCTGCGCGCTGCTGACCGACGCCTCGGACGTCGGCGAGGTCGCACGGGCCGGTGACGCGGTCGAGGCGCTGCGGGCGATCCCGGCCGGCCGGTTCGACGCGGTGTTCCTCGACATCACGATGCCCGGGATGGACGGCCTGGAGCTGGGTGGCGTGCTCGCGGCCATGGCTGCCCCACCGGAGATCGTCTTCGTGACGGCGTTCGAGGAGCACGCCGTCGCCGCCTACGGCCTCGGTGCGGTCGACTACCTGCTCAAACCGGTCGGTGCGGACCGGCTCGCCGAGGCACTGGCCCGGGTGCACCGGGCCCGCGCCGGGCGGACCGCGAGCTCGCCGTCCCCCGCGCAGCACGAGGAGGACAGCGCCCCGGCCGCCCCGCGGGTCGACGAGCTCGCGGTGCTGCCGGTCGAGCTCGCCGGCCGGACGCGCTACGTCCGCCGCGAGGACGTCCGGTTCGTCGAGGCGCACGGCGACTACGTCCGGCTGCACACCCCGTCCGGATCGCACCTGGTGCGGATTCCGCTGTCCCGGCTGGAGGAGCACTGGGACTCGCACCGGTTCCTCCGGGTGCACCGCAGCTTCCTGCTGCATCTCCCCGCGGTGCTGGAGCTGCGCAGTGACGCCGGTGGCGGACTGCTCGCGCACACCGACGCCGGCGACGCCCCGGTCAGCCGCCGGCACGCCCGTGAGCTGAGGGAGCAGCTGATGGCCGCGGCGTCGTCGGACGCCCTGGACAGCGGCCGGGAGCGGGGCCTGCGGTGAACCGGCCGCGCCGGGTCGCCGTGACCGCGCCGCCGGAACCCGGTGCGCGATCCCGTCCGGCGCCCGCGCACCCCGTCCCGGAGACGGTGCTCGACCCGGCACGCGCGGAGTACGCGCGCACGGTCCGCCGCGCCCAGCTGCGCCGGGTGGCGGTCACGCTGGCGTGCGGTGCGGTGCTGCTGTTCGGGCTCCCGGTGCTGCTGCACGCCGCGCCGGGACTCGCCGGGTGGCGGGTGGGCGGGCTGCCGCTGGGCTGGATCGTGGTGGCCTGGCTGCCCTACCCGCTGCTGGCCCTGCTGGCGTGGTGGCACCTGCGCGGGGCCGAGCGGGCCGAGCGGGCCGAACGGCCGGGCGACGACGGGCCGGGGACGCCCCCGGCACCCCCGCCGTGACCGGAGCCGCCGTCGTCGTGCTGCTGCTGGTCACCGTGCTGATCGGGGCCCGCGGCGTCGCGGCGATGCGCACCACGTCGGACTTCCTGGTGGCGTCCCGGCGGACCTCGCCGATGCTCAACGCCGCCGCGGTGTCCGGCGAGTACCTGTCGGCGGCGTCGTTCCTCGGCGTCGCCGGACTGGTGATCAAGGAAGGCACCGGGGCGCTCTGGTACCCGGTGGGGTTCACCGCCGGTTACCTGCTGATGCTCGCGCTGGTGGCGGCGCCGATGCGGCGCAGCGGGGCACTCACCGTGCCCGGGTTCGCCGAGGCCCGGCTGGGCTCGCGGTCGCTGCGCCGATTCTGCGCGGTGGTCGTGGTGGTGATCGCGGTGCTGTACCTCGTGCCGCAGATCGTCGCGGCCGGCCAGCTGCTCACCCTCGTGTCCGGGGTGGACTACTGGGTCGGCGTGGTGGTGTCCGGGCTCGCCGTGGGCATCACGCTGGCCCTGGGCGGGATGCGCGCCGCAACCTACGTCCAGGCGTTCCAGTTCGCGCTGAAGCTGTTGCTCTTCGCCGGCCCGGCCATCTGGCTGCTGCTGCTCGCCGGGCCCACGCTGCGCGCCGACATGGCCGCACCGCCCGAGTTCACCCACTTCACCCGCGAGACGCCGGTCGACTTCCGGCTGGACACCGAGCTCGTCGTCACCGAACCGACCCTGGTGGCCGTGGACGGGGTCCCCGTCGAGCTCGCACCCGGCCCGCACGAGGCGCGGGCCGACCAGGTGTGGCTGTTCCCGGACGGCGCCGCGGTGCCCGAGCTGGGCGGGGACCGGGCGTCACTGCCCGTGCCCGGCGGTGAGCAGTGGGCACTGCCGCTGCTCGGTACCGGTGACGCCGCGCCGGTGGTGGCGACCTGGTCGGTGCTGGTGGCCACGGCGCTCGGGACGATGGGGCTGCCGCACATCATCGTGCGCTTCCACACCAGTCCGGACGGCCGCAGCGCCCGCCGGACCGCCGCGATCACCGTCGCGCTGCTGGGCACGTTCTACCTGTTCACGATCGTCTACGGGCTGCTCGGGACGGTGCTCACCCCGGAGCTGCACCTGTCCCAGGGCACCGACACCGCGGTCGTCACCCTGCCCGGGCGGGTCGCCGACGGCTCGACGGCGTCCGTGCTCACCGCTCTGCTCACCGCGGGAGCGTTCGCGGCGTTCCTGGCCACCTCGCTGGGCCTGCTGCTGGCCCTGTCCGGGGCGCTGGCGCACGACCTCATGCCCAGCGGTCTGCGACGGCTGCGGCTCACCGCGCTGGCCGCGTCGGCCGCCGTCGTCCCGGCGGCGTTGCTGATGGTCCGGGTGGACGTCAGCGCCGCCGTGACCTCGGCGTTCACCGTCGCGGCGTCGACGTTCTGCCCGCTGCTGGTGCTCGGACTGTGGTGGCGGGGCTTGACGGCGCGCGGCGCGTACGCCGGAATGGTCACCGGGCTGGCCTGCTCCGTGGGGTCGATGGCGCTGGGCGGCGCACTCGCACTGGGCGGGACGGCGGGCATGCTGCTCACCCAGCCGGCCCTGTGGTCGGTACCGCTCGCGTTCCTGGTGATGATCGCAGTGTCACTGGGCGATCACGTTCCGTCGTGGGCAGAAGCTACGATGCTGCGGCTCCATCTGGCCGATCGCGACTGATCGCCTACATAACCGACAAGCTTCTGTCAAGACCGTTGGTCGAGTTCTGACGCGGCCGATCGTCCGATCGTCCGCCGTTCGCATCACGGCACGAACAGGGCACGCGTGTGGGGTTCCGTACACGGCCGCCAGGGCATCTCCTGTTGCGCAGTCCGTGGCCGCGCGCGGATTTATGCAAGGAGGCATACGTGAGTACGTCCAAGCCCGATGAGCACGCCGGGGCGCAACCGCCCGGTGCTCCCGACTGGGCGGCCGTACAGGCCGGCCCCGACTTCCAGGAGCTGCGCAAGCGGCTCCGCGGATTCGTCTTCCCGGTCACCGCCGGGTTCCTCACCTGGTACCTGCTGTACGTGCTGCTCGCCAGCTTCGCCCCGGACTTCATGGCGACGCCGGTGGTCGGCAACATCAACATCGGCCTGATCCTGGGCCTTCTGCAGTTCGTGTCCACGTTCGCGATCACGGTGGCCTACGTCCGCTTCGCGGACCGCAAGCTCGACCCGCTGTCGTCGAAGATCCGTGACGAGATCGAGGGGGCGAAGTGAGCACCACCGTCCTGGCCCAGGCCACCGCGGGCAGCAGCCCGTTCCTGAACATCTCGATCTTCCTGGTCTTCGTGATCGGCACGCTGGGGATCGTCTTCTACGTCAACAGCCGGCACTCCAAGAAGACGGCGTCGGACTTCTACACCGCCGGTGGCGGGTTCTCCGGCACCCAGAACGGCTTCGCGATCGCGGGTGACTACCTGTCCGCGGCGTCGTTCCTGGGCATCGCCGGCGCCATCGCGGTCAACGGCTATGACGGGTTCCTCTACTCGATCGGCTTCCTCGTCGCCTGGCTGGTGGCGCTGCTGCTGGTCGCGGAGCTGCTGCGCAACACCGGCCGGTTCACGATGGGTGACGTGCTGGCGTTCCGGATGCGGCAGCGCCCGGTCCGCGCGGCGGCCGCCACCTCGACGCTGGCCGTGTCGTTCTTCTACCTGCTGGCCCAGATGGCCGGTGCGGGCGCGCTGGTGTCGCTGCTGCTCGGAGTCTCGGGCACGTTCGCGCAGGGCGCGGTCATCGCCGTCGTGGGTGTCGTGATGATCGCCTACGTGCTGATCGGCGGCATGCGCGGCACCACCTGGGTCCAGATGATCAAGGCGGTGCTGCTGATCACCGGTGTCCTGGTCATGACGATCTGGGCGCTGGCGCTGTTCGGCTTCAACTTCTCCGCACTGCTCGGCGCGGCCGTCGCCGCCAACCCGGAGGACGGCGCGGCGCTGCTCTCCCCCGGCCTGCAGTACGGCGTGAGCACGACGTCCAAGATCGACTTCATCTCGCTCGGTCTCGCGCTGGTGCTCGGCACCGCGGGCCTGCCGCACGTGCTGATGCGCTTCTACACCGTGCCGACCGCCAAGGAAGCACGGAAGTCGGTCGAGTGGGCGATCTGGCTGATCGGCCTGTTCTACCTGTTCACCCTGGTCATCGGCTACGCGGCCGGCGCCCTGGTGGGACCGGAGACGATCCAGAACGCGCCCGGCCGGGTCAACTCGGCGGCGCCGCTGCTGGCGTTCGAGCTCGGCGGGCCGGTGCTGCTCGGCGTCATCGCCGCGGTCGCGTTCGCGACGATCCTCGCGGTCGTCGCCGGTCTGACGATCACCGCGTCGGCGTCGTTCGCGCACGACGTCTACATCAACGTGATCAAGAAGGGCGACGTCAAGGACACCGAGGCCACCGAGGTCCGGGTCGCGCGGCGGACCGCGATCGTGATCGGTCTGGTCGCGATCGTGGGCGGGATCCTCGCCAAGGACCAGAACGTGGCGTTCCTCGTGGCGCTGGCGTTCGCGGTGGCGGCGTCGGCCAACCTGCCGACGATCCTCTACTCGCTGTTCTGGAAGCGGTTCAACACCACGGGCGCGCTGTTCTCGATCTACGGTGGCCTGGCCGCCACCGTGATCCTGATCATCTTCTCGCCGGTGGTGTCGGGGAAGGGCCCGGAGTCGTCGAGCCCGTCGATCTTCGCGAACTCGGACTTCATGCTGTTCCCGCTGTCGAACCCGGGCCTGGTGTCGATCCCGCTGTCGTTCCTGCTCGGGGTGATCGGTACCTACGTCGGCCAGAAGCGGCACGACGGCAGCAAGTACGCGGAGATGGAGGTCCGGTCGCTGACCGGTGCCGGCATCGCCAAGGCAGAAGCGCACTGACCCACACCGCGCAGGCGCACGGCCCCGCGAGCCCGCATCCCGGAGATCCCGGGGCGCGGGCTCGCGGGCGTTTCGGGGCCCTGGTTCAGGCAGCCGGGACGCCGGCGACCAGCGCGTGCAACCCGTCCGCGTCGAGCAGGTCGGCGGGGCGCAGCGTCACGCCCTCGCGGACGTAGTGGAAGGCCGCCCGCACCCGGTCCGGCGAGACGCCCTGCAATGCCGCCCAGGCCAGCCGGTAGGCGGCCAGCTGCACCCCCACCGAGTGTTCCCGATCGGCCCCGGGCGGGCTGCCGGTCTTCCAGTCGACGACGGTCCAGCCGCCGTCCGGGTCTGTGAACACGGCGTCCATCCGGCCGCGCACCGCGACCCCGGCGAGCACGGTCTCGAACGACACCTCCACGTCGACCGGCATGCGGTCCGCCCACTCCGAGGCCTCGAACGCGGCCTGCAGCTCGGCCAGCTCGGCGGCGTCGGACTCCGAGGTGATCGACTCGTCGGCGGCCCCGGGGAGCTCGTCGATGTCCAGCAGCCGCTCCGCGCCGAACCGCTGCTCCAGCCAGGCGTGGAAGGCGGTGCCCCGGCGGGCGTGCGGGTTCGGCGGCATCGGCACCGGTCGCCGCAGCCGGACGGCGAGCGCGTCCGGGTCGTCGGCGAGCTCCACCAGGCGGCTCACCGACAACCGTCCGGGCAGCGCGACGGTCGGGCGGTCCGCGGCCGCGGCGCGTTCGGCGAGCAGGACGTCGACGTCGGCGGCCCAGCCCTCCGGGTCACCCTCGCCGTCGACGATGCCGGGCTCGGCGGTCGACCCGGACCCGGTCGGACCGGACGCGGTCGATCCCGGCGCGGCCGGTCCGGACGCGGTCGATCCCGGCGCGGCCGATCCGGACACGGTGGGCCCAGACGCGGTCGA
Organism: Pseudonocardia parietis; assembly: GCF_017876315.1. Classification (GTDB taxonomy): domain Bacteria; phylum Actinomycetota; class Actinomycetes; order Mycobacteriales; family Pseudonocardiaceae; genus Pseudonocardia; species Pseudonocardia parietis. The sequence goes on from NZ_JAGINU010000001.1 coordinate 6,774,353, forward strand.
CTCGGGCGCAGCCGGCTCCGGTGCGGCCGGCTCCGGTGCCGGGCCGGGGAGATCGAGCGCGAGCTGATCGGCGCCGGCGCGCCGGGCCGGACGCGTGCGTTTCGGCTTCCGCGCCCGCAGCGCGTCCCGGACCAGGTCGGCACCGGCACGGACGTCGTCGGCGCGGTCGCCGAACGGGTCCGGTGGCCACGTGGCGGTGCGCTCCACCCCGAGCGCGGGGTTGCCGGTGTCCGCCTCGGGCGGCGGCGCCCACACCTCCAGCTCGCCGACCTCCGAGCCGCCGGGACCGCTCAGGATCTCGGCCAGCTCGGTGAGGAACACCGACGGTTCCTTCGGCCGCTCCCCCGTCGCAGGCCAGCGGTGCCCGGACACCAGCAGGGTGCGCTCGGCGCGGGTGAGCGCGACGTAGAACAGCCGGCGTTCCTCGGCGAGGCGGCGCTCGTCGAGCGCGTCGTCGTGGTCGTCGAGGGCGTTCTCGACCTGCTTGCGGTCCGCGCCGGGCGGTGGCAGGTCGAGTCCGGGCAGGTCGTCGGCGTCGCCGCGCAGCGGGACCGGCAGGTCGGAGGGGTCCTTGAGCCAGCTCCCGGACATCTTGCGGCCCGGGAAGACCTGCGCCACCAGGTGCGGCACGGCGACGACCTCCCATTCGAGGCCCTTCGCGGCGTGCACGGTGAGGATCTGCACCCGGTCCGGGGCGACCTCGACCTCGCCAGGGGTGAGCCCCTCCTCGGCCTGCTCCGCGGTGTCGAGGTAGTCGAGCAGCGCCGGCAGCGACGGCACGTCGGCGCCGCTCGCGAAGTCGGCGACGACATCGGCGAACGCGTCCAGGTGCGCCCGCCCGGTCGGCCCGGGGCGCGACGTCGTCTCGACGTCGAGCAGCAGCGTCCGCTCGACGTCGGCGACCAGGTCGGTCAGCGGCGCGGCGGCCCGGGCACGCAGCTGGGACAGCTCGCGGCCGATCCGCCGGATCCGGTCGAACCCGGCAGGCGAGTAGCGGTCCGGCGCCCCCGGGTCGTCGAGGGCGTCGACCAGGCCTGCCTGCTCTGCCTGTTCACCGGGCAATGCGCCGAGTGCGAGATCGGACGCCGAGAGCGGTCCGGACCGGGCCGGGCGTGCCGGGACCAGCTCCCGGGCCCGCTGCCAGAGCGCGGCGAGATCGGCGATGCCGAGCCGCCAGCGTGGCCCGGTCAGCAGCCGGACGGCGGAGGGCCCGGCCAGCGGGTCCGTCACGACCCGCAGCGCGGAGACCAGGTCACGGACCTCGGGGGTGGACAACAGCCCGCCGAGCCCCACGACCTCGACCGGCACCCTGCGGTCGCGCAGGGCGGCGGCGAGCGCGTCCATGTCGGAGCGGCGACGGACCAGGACGGCCGCGGTCGGCGGGTCTCCCCCGTCCTCCACACCGGCGTGCCAGCGGGACGCGACGCCGTCGGCGACCCAGTCGACCTCGGCGGCGACGTCGGCCAGCAGGGCGGCCCGGACGTCGCCGGGGCCCGCGCCGTCGAGCGGGCGCAGCTCCCCGACCCGGACCGAGCCGGGCGCCGTCCGCAGCGGCTCGGACACCCGGTTCGCCAGTGCGAGCACCTCGGCCGGGTTGCGGAAGCTGGTGAGCAGGCCGTGCACCGGTGCCGGGTCACCCCGGTGGGCAGGGAAGTCGGTGCGGAACCGGGCCAGGTTCCCGGCGCTCGCCCCACGCCAGCCGTAGATCGACTGGCAGGGATCGCCGACGGCGGTGACCGAGCGGTGCTCCGGTTCCGGTCCCGGGTCCGGCGCGAGACCCGGCGGCACGCCGAAGAGTGCGCGCAGCAGGACCCGCTGGGCGTGCCCGGTGTCCTGGTACTCGTCGAGCAGGACCGCGCGGTACTGGCCGCGCTCGATCCGCCCGACCTCCGGATCGGCCTCGGCGATCCGGGCTGCGAGCGCCATCTGGTCGGAGAAGTCCATCGCCTGCTCGGCCTGCTTGCGGCGGGCGAACTCCGCCACCAGCGGCAGCAACTCCAGGCGCATCCGCTGCCCGGCGATGCGCGCCTTGTACCCGGCGGACGGCTCCGCCCGCTGCCGTTTTCCGGGCGGGGCGTGCTCGAGCACCGGCAGCATCCGGGCGGTGAGCCGCTCGACGTCGGCCGGTTCGACCAGGTGCTCACCCAGCTCCCCCGCGATCGCCAGCAGGTATCCGGTGACCGTCGCCGGGACCCGGTCGATCTCCAGGTCCGCGGCCCAGGTGGAGACGACCCGGTGCGCGAGCTGCCAGGCGGCGGTGGGGCTGAGCAGCCGGTTCGCCGGTTCCGCCGGCAGCCGAAGGGCGTGCTCGCCGACGAGGCGGCCGGCGTAGGCGTGGTAGGTGGAGACGGTCGGTTCCCCGGCGAGCAGCGCGGCCTTGCGGGCTCCGGTGGGATCGAGGTCGTCGAGGAGCCGGGCCCCGGCGAGGCGCCGCAACCGGGACCGGACGCGGGTGCCGAGCTGCTGGGCGGCCTTGCGGGTGAAGGTGAGGCCGAGGACCTGCTCGGGCAGCACCCGCCCGGTCGCGACCAGCCAGACGACGCGGGCGGCCATCGTCTCCGTCTTGCCCGCCCCGGCCCCCGCGACGACCAGTGCCGGACCGGCCGGGGCGGCGATCACCGCGGCCTGCTCCTCGGTCGGCGGGTGCAGGCCGAGCGCCGTGGCGAGCTCGACCGGGGTGGGGTCCATGCCCCTGTTCTACCCGGCACCGCCGACGCTTCCGGGCGCGCCCACCGGCCCGATCCGGACCGCGGTGACCATCGGCAGCGCAGTGGACCCGTGGCCGGACGGACTCAGACCGGCTCGTACACCCGCGCCCAGTCGACCTGCAGCCGCACCTCGTCCGGAGTGGTCGCGTCCGGGGCGGGGATCCACTTCACCGCGGGGCCCTGGTCGAGCTGGATGCACAGGTGCATCGGCGTCGTGGGGATGGCCCGCCGGTCGGTGACCTCCCACTTCTTCTCGCCGTCGACGTACCAGGTGATCCGGTCCGGCAGCCACTCCATCGCGAACGTGTGCCACTGCGTGAAGTCGCCGGGCGTCTCGGTGGACAGGACGTGGTTCTCCGCGCCGTAGTGCACGAACGCCGTCGCCGCGCCGCGGTCGCCGTAGGGGATCTCCATCATGTCCAGCTCACCGTCGGCCGGGAACCGCTCGGAGTCCGGCCAGAGCAGGATCGCGGGGCTGTAGCCGGTGCCCGGGTCGGTGCGCGCCCGGAACTCCCAGCGGCCGTAGGGCTGCCCGCTGTGCATGGCCATGCCACCGGACACGCCGCCGCCCGCAGCCCGCGGGCGGGCGGTGATCGTGAGCAGGCCGTCGTCCATGGAGATCGCCGACGGGCGGCGCAGACCGTTCCCGAACCCGCCGGGCGAGTTGTAGACCGTCCAGCTCGACCGGTCGACGCGGGTGCCGTCGAACTCGTCACCGCCGACCTGGCGCCACTGCTGCGGCGGAGGCGGAGGCGGTGGGGGCGGCAACTGGTTGTCGAGCGCGGACGTCGCGGTGACGCCGCCGACCTCGCCGTCCGGTGGGACGAGGACCGTCCAGATCAGGCCGGTGACGGCGACCAGCACCAGCGCCATCACACCGGCGCCGTGCGCGACCCGACGGCGGAGCCCGGTGTGCTCCCGACGGCGCTGCGAGCGCGACGCGAGGTCCGGGGCGGCGTTCGGTGCGAGATCCGGGGCGACGTGCGGGGCAAGGGTCGGAGCGACGTTTGGGGTGAGGACCGGTGCGAGATCCGGGGCGCGGTCCGGCGGGAGATCCGGGGCGCGGTCCGGCGCGAGATCCGGTGCGACGGGTCGGCGCGATGCAGCAGGGCGCGCCGGATCCCCGCCGAGATGCGCCTCACGGGTGTCCAGAGATCCACTATTCCCCCTGAGGCGCATCTCGGCGGGGTCGGCCGGAACCGCCGGGCGACGCAGCTCGGACGGGCGAGGTGGGCCTGCCGGCCGGGGCAGCTCGGACAGCCGGGACGGGCCGACCGGGCGAGGCAGGTCGGCCGGGCGAGCCGAACCAGCCGGGCGAGGCAGGTCGGCCGGGCGAGGCAGGTCGGCCGCGCGAGCCGGACCAGCCGGGGGACGCAGCTCGGCCGGGCGAGCCGAACCAGCCGGGCGGCGAGGCTCAGGCGGGCGAAATGGTTCAGTCGAGTGGGGCGAATCTGCCGGGCGAGGCAGCTCGGCACGGGCCTGACCGGGGTCCTGCTCGCCGGGCCACCCCGTGACCGGCCGTCCCGAGGCGCCGGGCTGGCGCACGACCGGTCCCGGTCGCCCGGGCGGTCCCGGCTGCTCGGACGGTCCCAGTCGCTCGGGCGGTCCCAGCTGCTCGGACGGTCCCAGCTGCTCGGACAGCCGCGCCGCACGCCGCGGCCTCGGCACGACGGGGCGCGCGCCGGGCCCGAGCCCGGATACAGGTCGCCCCGTTCCGTCCACGACTACAGAGACGCACGGACGCAAGTCCGGTTGCGCCCCGGGTCGCCCCCGTCACGGTGTGCCCGCCCGGCCGCTGCGGGTTCCCGCTCGCGGCGCGACGCTCAGGCGGGCGGGGCCCCGACGGTCGCGGGCGCCCCGTGCCGCTGCAGCACCTCGGGCACCGCGACGGTCCCGTTCGCGTCCTGGAAGTTCTCCATGATCGCCAGCATGGCGCGGGCGGTGGCGCCGGTCCCGTTGAGCGTGTGGACGTTCTCGGTCGGCGCGTTCGCCTCGCGGCGGAACCGGACGTTCAGCCGTCGTGCCTGGTAGTCGGTGGTGTTGGAGCAGGAGGTGATCTCGCGGTAGCGCTCCTGCACGGGGAACCAGGCCTCGATGTCGTACTTCTTCGCGGCCGGGTTGCCGAGGTCGCCGACGGCGATGTTCTGCACCCGGTAGGGCAGGCCGAGGTCCTGCACGATCGACTCCTCGTACGCGAGGAGCTGCTCGTGGACGTCCTGGGAGTGCTCGGGCAGGCAGTAGACGAACATCTCGACCTTGTCGAACTGGTGCACCCGGAACATGCCCTTGGTGTCCTTGCCCGCGGCACCGGCCTCGCGGCGGAAATTCGTCGAGAACGCGACGTAGCGGGCCGGCAGGTCCTCGACGCCGAGGATCTCGTCCATGTGGATGCCGGCCAGCGCGACCTCGGACGTACCAGTCAGGTACAGGCCGTCCTTCTCGAGCTGGTAGAGGTTCGACTCCTCGGTCGGCAGGAAGCCGGTGCCGTACATCGCCTTCTCGCCGGCCAGCACCGGGCCGAGCACGGGTACGAAACCCTCTCCGACCAGCTTGTCCATCACGAAACGGAACAGCGCGATCTCGAGCATCGCGACGTCACCGAACCGGTAGGCGAACCGAGACCCGGACAACCGGGCGCCGCGGGCCATGTCCACCCGCCCGGCCGGCGAGCCGAGGTCCAGGTGGTCACGCGGCTCGAAGTCGAACGACGGCCGCTCGCCCCAGGTCCGGACGGTGACCGCGTCCTCCTCGGCCATCCCGTCGGCGGCGGTCGGGTCGGGCAGGTTCGGGATCGCGGCGAGGAGAACGGTCCGCTCGGCGTCGGCCGCGGCGAGGTCCTCCTCCGCGGCGCGCAGCTCGTCCTTCTCCTTCTTGAACTGCTCCACCTGCTCGGGCGTCGGCTTGCCCTTGGGCCGCTGCTTCTGCGCGGCGCGCAGGCCGCCGACGCGGTCGGTCAGCTCCCGCCAGCGGACGTCGACCTCCAGCAGGGCGTCGAAGTCCGCGGACGCGCCGCGACGGGACAGCGCCGTGCGGAACCGGTCCGGGTCCTGTCGGGCCGCCTTGAGGTCGATCACTGGACGCCCAGCCTCTCGTATCGGGGATGCCATCGTAGAACCGGGAATGATCGCGCCCGTCCGGTGGTAGTCGACTACATGACTTCCTCACTCGGCCGATACGGCGTCTGGCGGCACGCGAGCGGTCTCACCCCCGAGCTGGCGCAGCACATCGAGTCGCTCGGCTTCGGCGCGATCTGGATCGGCGGGTCGCCTCCCGGGGATCTGAAGCTGGCCGAGTCGCTGCTCGACGCGACGTCGTCGCTGGTCGTCGCCACCGGCATCGTCAACATGTGGTCGACCCCGGCGGACGAGGTCGCCGCCTCCTACCACCGGGTCGCGGGCGGGCACCCGAACCGGTTCCTGCTCGGCGTCGGGGTGGGCCACCCCGAGGCGACCAGCGACTACACCCGCCCGTACGCGACCATCGTCGAGTACCTGGACCGGCTCGACGACGCCGGTATCCCGCTGGGCGGGCGCGCGCTCGCCGCGCTCGGGCCGAAGGTGCTGGAGCTGTCCCGGGAGCGGACCGCCGGGGCGCACCCCTACCTCACGCCGCCCGAGCACACCCGCATCGCCCGCGACAGCCTCGGCCCGGACCGGCTGCTGGCCCCGGAGCACAAGGTCGTGCTCGACACCGACCCGGAGGCCGCCCGCGCGCTCGGCAGGCCCGCCGTGCAGAAGCCCTACCTCGGACTGCGGAACTACACCACCAACCTCAAGCGTCTCGGGTGGACCGACGACGACATCGCCGACGGCGGCAGCGACGCGCTGATCGACGCGCTCGTCGCGCACGGCACGCCGGAGCAGGTCGCGGCCCGGCTGAACGAGCACCTGGCCGCCGGCGCCGACCACGTCTGCGCTCAGCTGATCACGCCGCAGATGCGGGACCCGGAGGACGGTCTGGCCCGCCTCGCCGGCGCGCTGGGCATCGGCTGACACCGGCGCCGGCCCCGGCCGCGCCACCGGTCACTCCGGGCGCGGCCGGGTCGCCCGGCGTTCCTCCGCAGGTAATCATCCGTCCACGACGGTCCGGCCCGTCTCGACGGCCGGGCAGCTGGTCCGCACCGGGCAGCGGTCGCAGTCCGGCCCGGCGCGCGCCACGAAGACCGCCCCGGCCGAGTCCTCGGCGCAGCGCATCAGCACGTCCCGCCAGTGCCCCATCTCCTCGGGCTGCAACGGTGTCTGCCGTGGCTCCTTCGCCTCCCCGCTCGCCTTCCGGTCGGCCAGGAACAGCAACCGCGCCCCGCCCGGTTCGACGCCGGCACCCACCAGCTCGTCGAACGCCCCGAGCGACGCCGCCAGCTGGTAGACGGCGAGCTGGTGGTGCTCGGCGGTGGCCCGCGCCGAGGTCGCCGTCTTGCCCGTCTTGACGTCGATGACCACCGGGCGCCCCTGGTCATCGTGCTCGAGCCGGTCCACCCGGCCGCGCAGCCGCACCCGGCGGGTGGTGGCCCCCGCGGCGTCGCCGCCGGCCCCGTCGGTGTCGAGGAGCAGCGGTTCGACGTCCGGCGGCGGATCGCCCTCGACGCCGGGTTCCTCCGGTGCCGGGTCACCGCCGAGGTCGAGCTGGATCGACTGCTCGACGGCGACCAGCCCGAGCCCCTCCGCCCGGCTGCGACGCACCCAGTCGTCGAACGCGGCCAGCATCTCCCGGACCCGCGCCAGCTCCCGGCGGCCGAACCACGGCGCTCCCGCATCCAGCCGCTTCCAGGCCGACCGCAGCGCTTCCTCCAGCTCGCCCGGGTCCGCGCCGGCGGCGCGGGCCTGCACGAGCGCGTGCACCAGCGAGCCGGTGACCGCCGACAGCGCCCCGGTCTCGTCCCCGCCGTGGCGCGACAGCACCCAGCGCAGCGGGCAGCCGGCGATCGTCTCGACGTCGGACGGGGAGATCGGCACCAGCTCGCCGTCGGCGCGCAGCGGGGCGTGGTCGGAGAGCTCGGCCAGGCCGTACCAGTCGTCGGGGTGCGCGCCGGGGACGCCGTCGGCGGCGAGCCGGGCCAGCTGGGTCGCCGCGCGCCGCCGCCGGGCCGCCCGCTCCGGGTCGCCGCGGTCCGGTGCGGTGACGGCGCGGCGCAGCTCGCCCACCAGCTCGGCCATCACCAGCGACCGTTCCGGCCGGTGCACCGGGCGGGCCTCGGCGGCATCGGCCGGGCGCGGGTCCAGCTCGTCGAGGAAGCGCGAGGGCTGCTCGTCCTCCCCCTGCACCGCGCTGACCAGCAGGGCCGATCGGGCCCGGGTGCAGGCGACGTGGAACAGCCGCCGTTCCTCGGCGAGCAGCGGCGCCGTGCGGGACACCGCGGAGCCGGGCTCCGCGACGCCGGCGACGAGATCGACGAGTTGCTCGTGGCCGAGCAGGCTGCCGCGCAACCGCAGGTCCGGCCAGACCCCCTCCTGCACGCCGGGGACGGCGACGACCGTCCACTCGCGACCGCGCGCCCCGTGCGCGGACAGGAGCTCGACCGCCCCGCCGCGCGGGGACTGCGGGGCGAGCGTCTCGCCGGGCAGCTGCTGGTCGGCGAGGTACTCGAGGAACCCGCCGACATCAGCGCCGGGCAGCCGGTCGGTGTAGCGAGCGGCCGCGTCGAACAGGGCCAGGACGGCGTCGAGATCCCGGTCGGCGGCCGCGCCACCGGGCCCGCCGCGGGCACTCGCCTCGGTCCATCGCCGGGCCAGGCCGGTGCGCCGCCACACCCGCCACAGCGTCTCCTCCACGGGGTCGCCGGCCGCGATGGAGCGGGCGGCGGTGTCGAGGAGCCTGCCGACGTCGCGCATCGGGGCGGCCTCGGCCGGGGACAGCATGGCGAGCGGGTCGGGCCGGCCGTCGACGGCCTCGCGCAGCATCTCCACCAGCAGCGGATCGCTGCTCGCGGCGGCCGGGTCCCCCTCGCCGGGCCGGGGGTCCTCGTCGTCGGGGTAGGTCCGGACGTCGTTCCCCGCGGCGGCGTGCATGCGCAGCAGGCCGCGGCGCAGCCGGCGCATCCGCATCGGGTCGCCGCCACCGAGCTGGGAGGTGAGCAGCGAGGTGGCGAGATCGGCATCGATCGACGACGGTCGCGACGCCGCCCGCAACACCAGCAGCAGCGGGACGACGGCGGGCTGACGCGGCAACGGCACCTCGTCCGGCGGGGCGGCGATCGGGACCCCGGCCGCCGCCAGCGCGCGGCGCAGCGCGGGCAGGGTACGGCGGGCCGAACGGGACAGCACCGCCATCTCCGCCCACGGGACCCCGTCGACCAGGTGCGCACGGCGCAGGCGATCGGCGATCCACCCGGCCTCCGCGGACGGGGACCCGAACACCCGGACCTGCACGGCCTCACCGGCCCCCGCCTCCACCGGGCCGGGCGGGGCATCGGTGTCGGCCTCGGGCCCGCGGCGGGACCGGGTCCGCCCGGAGCCGGGGAGCTTCTCGGCCAGCCGCAGTCCCGCCGTCCGCACCTCGGGGGTCTGGCGGTGGTCGACCGTCAGCAGTTCGGTCGGCGCGTCGATCGCGTTCAGGCCCTGCGGATCCGCCCCGCGAAAGGTCAGCACCGCCTGGTCGGGATCGCCCGCCAGCAGCGTCGACTCCGCGTCCGCCGCGAGCGTCGCGACCAGCTCCATCTGCTGCGGGTCGAGATCCTGCGCGTCGTCGACCATCAGGTGCCGGACCCGCTGCCGTTCCTGGTCGCGCAGCCCGGGGTCGGCGGCCAGCACGTCCAGCGCGGCGGCGACGAGCTCGGCGGAGTCCAGCGCGGGCGCGGTGGCCTGCGGAGCGCCGCGGCCCGCGGCACCGCGGAGCAGGGTGACCTGCTCATAGGTACGGAAGAAGCGGGCCGCGGCCACCCACTCGTCGCGGCCGTGACGCTCGCCCAGCAGTGCGAGCTCCTGCGGGCCGAGACCCCGCTCGGCGGCGCGCAGCAGCAGCTCGCGCAGCTCCGCGGCGAAACCGGGCAGGCCGAGCGCCGGATCGAGGCGCTCCGGCCAGCCCGAGCCGGGCACACTGCCGTTCCAGCTCTCGATCTCCCCCGCGAGCAGCTCACGAACCACCACGTCCTGCTCGGCGGACGCCAGCAGCCGGGGCGGCGGGTCCTCGTGCCGGGCAGCGTGCAGGCGCAGCACCCCGAACGCGTACGAGTGCACCGTCCGGACCAGCAGCTCCCGGGTGGTCCGAACGCCGAAGTCCCCGGCGAGCTCGCCACCGCCCGCCGTCAACAGTGTGGTGAGCCGCCCACGCAGCTCCTCCGCGGCGCGGCGGCTGCCGACCAGCAGCAGCACCGAGCCGGGCGGGGCGCCCTCGCGGACCCGGCGGACGACCGCGTCGAGCAGCAGGCTCGTCTTGCCGGTACCCGGTCCGCCCAGTACTCGCAGCGGCCCCCGGTCGTGGTCGAGCACCCGGGCCGCCGCACCCGTCCACACCCGCGCGGGGACGGGCGGTGGGTCCGCGCGTACCAGGCGCGGGGACGCCTGCTCCGCGGTTGCTCGGGTCATGGCTCGATTCGACCACGGACCCCCGACAGTGACGCGCCGCCCCGGCCGGGACGAGGATCCGGGTGTGGACTCCGAGACGGTGGAACGGGTGCGGGACGTCATCGCGTCGATCCCGCCCGGTCAGACGCTCAGCTACGGCGAGGTGGCCGAGCTCGCCGGCCTGCGCTCGGCCCGGCTGGTCGGGCGGATCCTCGCCGAGGACGGCGGTGACCTGCCCTGGCACCGGGTGCTGCGCTCGGACGGCCGGGCCGCCCCGCACCTCGCGGCCGAGCAAGCGGCCCGGCTGCGCGCCGAGGGGATCCTGATGGTGGACGGGCGGCTGCCCCGGGAGCACCGTCGCCGTTGACGCTTGTACGTAATTCCGTAGTTACGTACTATCGACACCATGACGGACACCGCGCGGACCGCCGCGCCTGCCATCCCGCCCGCCACACCGGCCGGGGCGCGGCGCCGGGGCGTGCTGCTCGTGTCCGCGGCGCTGGTGGGTGGTCTGTTGCTGGGCCTGGCCGTCGGACCGCACGAGCCGCGTGCCGACGAGCCGTCCGGTGATCCGGAGCTGGCCGCGGACCTCGAGCGGGCGTTCGGGGACCCGCGGGGGTTCGGCGCCGTCACCGCCGCCCGGGTGCGGGACGGCGCCGTCGCCGTCGCCGGCCTCGGGGACACCGGCGTCGTCCCCGGCCCGGACACCCGCTACGAACCCGGCTCGATCGTCAAGACCTTCACCGGGATGCTGCTGGCCGACGGCATCGAGCGCGGCGAGCTCCGGCTCACCGACCGGCTCGGGACCTGGCTCCCGGAGCTGGGCGGGTCACCCGCCGGGTCGGTGACGCTGCAGGAACTGGCCACGCACTCGTCCGGCCTACCGTCGGTCCCGCCCGCCACCGCCGCCGCGTCCGTCGGGCCGGTCCTGGCGCACGAGAACCCCTACGGCGTCCCTACAGCCCAGCTGATCGACGACGCACGCGCCACCCCGCTCGGCGAGCACGGCACCTACGCCTACTCCAACCTCGGCATGTCGCTGCTCGGGCACGCCGAGGCGCGCGCGGCAGGCGCACCGGACTGGCCCACGCTGCTGCGCACGCGGCTGCTGGACCCGCTCGGCATGACCGCGACCCGGATCACCGTCGACGGCCCCGATCCGGCCGTCGTGCCGATGCTGTCGAACGGATGGCGGGCGCCGTCCTGGTGGGGCGAGGGCTTCGCGCCGTCGGGGACGTCGGCCACCACGACCGTCACCGATCTGGCGCGGTTCGCCGAGGCGGTGCTCGCCGGGCGGGCCCCGGGTACGGCCGCTCTCGAACCGATCGCCCCGGCCGGGGGGTCCGGGGAGATCGGCCTGGCCTGGCACGTCACCGAGGTCGGCGACCGCACCGTGACCTGGCACAACGGCGGCACCGGCGGGCATCGCGCGCTGCTGGTTCTCGACCGGGAGCGCGGCGAGGCCGTCGTCGTCCTGAACAACACCGACCGCTGGGTCGACGAGCAGGGCATGGCGCTGCTGCTGGACACGTCGTCCACCACCGGCCCGGCGACCGCACCCGCGATCTGGGTGACGGCGGCGATCGGCCTGCTGATGCTCGTCGGCTCGGCCGTCTCCCTGCTGCGCACGGGCAGCCGGACACGACTGGTCGGCGCCGTACTCCTCGGCGGTTCCGCGCTGGTCCTGCTCCTGACCCAGGGGCCGTGGGCGGTGGTGCCGGGTGCGGTGTGGGCCGCTCTCGCCGCGGGATGGGTGGCCTGCGCGGTGCTGGGGCTGCGGCGGTGGCCCGTCCTGCCGGCCGGCTCCGGCGGGTGGCGCAGGATCGGTGACGGCGCGGTGGTGCTGCTGGGTGGCGCCCTGCTCGCGGCGGTGGCCTGGATGGCGTGACCGCTCCTCCCCGGGGCCGACCTGGACCGGCCGACCGCCGCCGGCGAGGGCGGTGGTGCGTCACGGTGAGCAGAGCAAAGCGACGCGAGAACGCCCCCGTCCTCCGCGGCGCGCCACGGAGTCCGCGCAGGTCAGCGCGACGCACGCCCTGCGACCCAGGTCGCGTCGCGCTCGTCGTCGGTCCCGGTCGAGGGCTCCAGCCCGTGCCGGGCGAACGCCTCCTCCAGCACGGGTGCCTGGGCACGGCTCGTCTCGATCAGCAGTGTCCCGCCGGGTGCGAGCCACGCCGACGCGCCCGCGGCGACCCGGCGGGCGGGATCGAGGCCGTCGTCGCCCCCGTCCAGAGCGCTGCGCGGTTCGTGGTCGCGGGCCTCGGGCGGCATGTCCGCGACCGCGGCGGCCGGGACGTACGGGGTGTTCGCGACGAGCACGTCGACCCGGCCGCGCAGCGACGGCGGCAGCGCGTCGAACAGGTCCCCGGTGTGCACCGTTGCGGTCCCGGCGAGGTTGGTCGCGGCACAGACGGTGGCGGCCGGGTCGACGTCGGCAGCGTGCAGCTCCACCGGGACCCGGCGGGCGATCGCAAGACCGAGCGCCCCGCAGCCGCAGCAGAGGTCGACCACGACCGCGCCGGGGTGCAGCTCGGCGACCGCCGCGTGCACGAGCCCCTCGGAGCGGCGGCGCGGGACGAACACCCCGGGCGCCACCCGCACCCGGAGACCGTCGAACGCGACCCAGCCGAGCAGGTGCTCGAGCGGTTCCCCGGCGATCCTCCGGCGGACCAGGTCGTCGCGCGCGGCTCCGGTGGCGGCTGCGGCGAGCAGCGCGGCCTCGTCCTCGGCGAACACGCAGCCGGCCGCGCGCAGCCGCGCGACCAGGTCGGCGTCGATCACCATGCGATCCTGCCGCGCACCGCTCAAGCGGCGCGTTCGATTTCCGCCGCGCCGGCGGTGTAGCGGTCCAGCAGCGCCCGCACGACGTCGTCGTGCACACCCAGCGCGTCCGCGACGACGTCCGCGCCGGATTCGCGTACCCGGTCCTGGAACACGCCGGGCGCGAGCAGCCAGGACGCCACCGCCACCCGGCCCGCCCCGGCGCCGCGCATGCCCTCGACCAGCGCGGCCACGGTCGGCGTCCCGGTTGCGGCGAACCCGACGCGGACCCGCCGCCCGACCAGCGAGGACAGCATTCCGCCGGCCTGCCGGACCTGGTCGACCGCGTACGGGTCGGAGGAGCCGGTGGCCGCCAGCACGACGGCGTCCCCGTCGCGGTACCCGGCGGTACGCAGCCGGTCCAGCGCGGCCGCCGCCAGGAGCGGGTCGGGCCCCATGGCGGGGGTCGTGCGGAACCGGAGCGGGTCGGCGCCGGCCTCGGCGAGCTGCGCGGGCAGGTCGGTGCGCACGTGGTAGCCGGCGGCGAGGAACGCCGGGACGATCACGGCGCCGTCGTGCCCGCGCTCCCGTAGCGAGCGGACGGCCTCGGCGACCGTCGGGCCGCGGACGTCGACGTAGCAGACCTCCACCTGCGGCCCGTGGGCCGCGACGGCCGAGGCCAGCGACCGGATGACGGCGTCGGCGGCGTCGGACCGCGACCCGTGCGCCACGAGCAGCAGCGGCAGCGCGGAGTCCGGACGGCTCACCGATCGTCCTCCGGGACGTCCGCGCAATGCCCGTCGTGCCCGGGCTCCAGCGCGAGCCGGTAGCCGCGGCGGACCACGGTCTGCACCAGCCCGGGGACACCGAGCGCGGCGCGCAGCCGGCCGATGGAGTTCTCGACGGCGTGCTCGTCACCGGCCCCGCCCTGGGCTGCGAGCAGCTCGGCGCGCGACACCACCCGTCCGGGGCGACGAGCCAGCACCCGCAGCAGTGCCATCGGTGTCGGCGGCAGCGGACACAACCGGCCGTCGACGACGACGGCGTGCCCGCGCAGTTCCAGCAGGTGCCCGGCGATCGGGAGCCGGCGGGCCCTGGCCGGCGCGGCCGACTCGCAGGTCCGCACCATCGCGCCGAGCCGGGAGCGCTGTGGCTGCACGGTCGGCACGTCCAGGCTCTCCAGCGGCGCCGCCGTGACCGGTCCGACGCACAGTGCCAGCACCGGTCCGCGCAGCGCGGTCAGCAGGTCCTCGCGCAGGCCCCGTTCGGCGGCGCGGGCGAGGATCCCGGCCGCGGCGGGCGCGCTGGTGAACGACAGGACGTCGATCCCGCCGGCGAGCGTGGTGTCGATCAGCCGGTCGAGCGGTCCGATGTCGACCGGCGGCGCCCACCGGTAGACCGGCACGGTGACGACCTCGGCGCCGGCCAGCTCGAGCGCCTCGACGACGTCGGGCAGCGGCTCCCCGTGCAGCTGCACGGCGATCCGCCGGCCCTCGACACCGCGTTCGAGCAGGTACTCCAGCACCTCCGCGGTGGATTCGGACTCCGGCGACCAGGTGTCGACCAGACCCGACGCCCGGATCGCACCGCGCGCCTTCGGCCCCCGGGCCAGCATCTCGGACCGGCCGAGCGCGGCGAGGAGTTCCTCACCGAGACCCCAGCCGTCGGCGGCCTCGATCCAGCCGCGATAGCCGATCCCGGTGGTGGCGACGGTGATGTCGGGTGGTGCGGCGACGAGCTCGCGGGTCCGCGTCTCCAGGCGCTCGTCGTCGGAGAGCCCGACGATCCGCAGCGCCGGGCCGTGCTGGACCACTGCTCCACGACGTTCCAGCATCGTGGCGAACTCTTCGGCGCGCCGGGCCGCGGTGATCCCGACGGTGAACCCGGCGAGCGGCGGGACGGGCTGTGTGTCGGACGCTGCACCGGTCCCGGCTGCGGTGTCCTGTGCGGCGGATCGGGTCACCCGTCCTCCGTTCCTCCGGACGGTCGCCATCGGCCGCGGGGCGGCGGGGAGCCCGGGTGCGTCGACAGCATCCGAGCTCACCGTATCCCGACCTGCACGTTCCCGCCCACGACCCGGACGGCGAACGCGGGGAGGCTCACATTCTCGTCGTCCAGACAGCGGCCGTCGCGCAGCGCGAAGACCTGCTTGTGGATCGGCGAGGCGACGGTCGGTTCCCCGGCCCGGTCGCCGACCAGCCCCCGGGACACCACGCCGGCGCCGGTGAACGGGTCGATGTTGCCGACCGCGTGCAGCGAGCCGTCGGCGAGGCGGAACAGGGCCACCTGGACGTCGCCGACCAGCGCGGCGGCGCCGCGCCCGGGCAGCAACCGCTCCACCGTGCAGACGGTCAGCCAGCCGGTGGGTTCCTCTCCGGTGCGGGCGGGCGGGCCGGCACGTACGTCCAGCTGGGCGGTCATCGCGGGGACACCTCCGGGAGGCCGATGAGGACGGGTTCGCCCGGCCGGGCGGGAGCGGGGATCGGCTGGCCCCGCTCCTGTACGAACCGGATCGCCGGGTCGGGCGTCTCGGGCGCGTTGACGAAGGAGACGAAGCGGGAGAGCTTCGCCGGGTCGTTCAGCACGCCGACCCACTCGTCGGCGTAGGACTCCACGTGCCGGTGCATCGCCGCGTCCAGCTCCGCGCAGATGCCGAGCACGTCGTCGACGATCACCGACCGCAGGTGGTCCAGGCCGCCTTCCAGGGACTCGATCCACGGCGCGGTGCGCTGCAGCCGGTCGGCGGTGCGGACGTAGAACATCAGGAACCGGTCGATGGTCCGGATCAGCGTCGCGGTGTCGACGTCGGCGACCAGCAGCTCGGCGTGCCGTGGGGTGAAGCCGCCGTTGCCGCCGACGTAGAGGTTCCAGCCGGTCTCGGTGGCGATCACCCCGAAGTCCTTCGACCGGGCCTCGGCGCACTCGCGCGCGCAGCCCGAGACACCGGACTTGAGCTTGTGCGGCGAGCGGAGCCCCCGGTAGCGCAGCTCCAGCTCGACGGCCAGCGAGACCGCGTCCTGCACCCCGTAGCGGCACCAGGTCGTCCCGACGCAGGATTTCACGGTGCGCAGCGACTTCCCGTACGCGTGCCCCGACTCGAAGCCCGCATCGACCAGGCGCCTCCAGATCGCCGGCAGGTCCTCGACCCGGGCGCCGAACATGTCGATCCGCTGGCCACCGGTGATCTTCGTGTATAGCCCGAAGTCGCGGGCGACCTCGCCGATGACGATCAGCCCCTCGGGTGTCACCTCGCCGCCGGCGATGCGTGGGACGACCGAGTAGGTGCCGTTGCGCTGCAGGTTCGCCAGGAAGTGGTCGTTGGTGTCCTGCAGCGACGCCCGCTCGCCGTCGAGGACGTGCTCGTTGTGGAGGGTGGCGAGGACCGAGGCGACGACCGGCTTGCAGATGTCGCATCCGGTGCCGCGACCGTGCCCGGCGATCAGGTCCGAGAACGACGTGATCCCGGCCCCGGCGACGATCTGGAACAGCTCGGCGCGGGAGTGGTCGAAGTGCTCGCACAGGGCCCGCGAGACCTCGACGCCCTGCTGTTCGAGGATCCGCTTCAGCGTCGGGACGCAGGATCCGCAGGTGGTTCCGGCGCGGGTGCAGGCCTTCAGCGCCGGCACGTCGTGCGCGCCGCCGTCGATCGCCGCGCAGAGGTCGCCCTTGGTGACCGCGTTGCAGGAGCAGATCTGCGCGGAGTCCGCCAATGCGGACGCATCCGGCTCGGCACCGCCCTTCGAGATCAACGTGACCGGGTCGTCCGGGAGCCGCGCGCCGACCAGCGGGCGCAACGCGCCGTACCGGGACGCGTCGCCGACCAGCACCCCGCCGAGCAGGGTAGAGGCGTCGTCGGAGACGACGAGCTTCGAATACGTCCGGGCGACCGGATCGTCGACGACGATCTCCAGCGCGCCCTCGGTGGAGGCGTGCGCGTCACCGAAGCTGGCGACGTCGACACCCAGCAGCTTGAGCCGGGTGGACATGTCGAGCTCCTCGGGCGTCATCCGCGCCGGTCCGCCGAGCAGGCGGTCCGCGACGACCTCGGCCATCGCGTACCCGGGCGCGACGAGGCCGTAGGTGCGCCCCTCCAGCGCGGCGCACTCCCCGATCGCCCACACGGCGTCGTCGACGGTGCGGCAGCGGTCGTCGACGAGCACCCCGCCGCGGTCGGCGACGGGCAGGCCGCAGTCGCGGGCGAGCCGGTCGGCGGCGCGGATGCCGGCGGAGAAGACGACGACGTCGGCGTCCAGCTCGACGCCGTCGGACAGCGTCGCGACCAGCCGGCCCCGATCTCGGGCCACCCCGGTCAGTGAGACCCCGGTGCGCACCGCGATGCCCTGGTCGGCGACGAGCGTGCGCAACAGCGCCCCGCCGCCCTCGTCGACCTGGGCCGGCATCAGCCGCGGCGCGATCTCGACGACCTGCGGCGACAGCCCGAGCGACCGCATCGCCCGCGCGGCCTCCAGCCCGAGCAGCCCGCCCCCGACGACGACCGCGGACCGCCGTCCCGGCGCGGTGGTCGCCACCGCGGCGGCGGCCGCCTCCGTGATCGCGTCGAGGTCGTCGAGGGTGCGGTAGACGAAGCACCCCGGGAGGTCGCGCCCCTCGACCGGCGGGACGAACGGGTACGAGCCGGTGGCGAGCACCAGCGCGTCGTAGTCCACGGTCCGCCCCGAGACCGTCGTGACCCGGCGGGCGTCCCGGTCGATCCGCGCGACGGCGTCGCCCAGGTGGTGGGTGACCAGCGGGTCGTCGCGCAGGTCCTCGTCGTCGAGGCGCAGCTCCTGCTCGGAGACACCGTCCACGTAGGACGACAGCGCGACCCGGTCGTAGGCGCGACGGGCCTCCTCGCCGAGGACGGTGATCTCCCAGACCCCGCCGGTGTCGCGATCGCGCAGCGCCGACACCAGCCGGTGCCCGACCATCCCGTTCCCGACGACGACCAGACGGCTCATGCGCAACCCCTTCGCAACGATCGATCGCCACGACGGTAGGAAAGCGGAGTTACGCTGGGACGGCCCTCGGTTGCATGGGCGTTACGAGGTCCTCATTCAGCAGAGACCAGGACCGTGAGTTCCGGTCCGCTCAGCATGGTCGGCCCTGCGTGACAGGTCCACCGTTACGTCGACGAGCCTTCACGGACCGGCAACATGCGAGCCGCGGTCGAGAAGTACGGGAGCGCGGACCAGCTCTGCCGGTCTCCGATCACGCACAGACACTGGCGCGCTCGGGAGACGGCCACGTTGAGCAGATTCGGGGTCTCGGCCGCCCACTTGCGCGCGCCCTCCGTACCTCCGCCGAGGACCAGAATGACGACGTCGGCCTCCGTTCCCTGCACCGAGTGGAGGGTGCCGACCTTCACCTCCTTCTGCACCCGGCTGCGGGCGTCCCGCCGCACGTCCGTGAACGGCGTGATCACCCGGATCTGCTCGGCGCCGATGCTGAGCCGCAGCAGTGCACCGACGACGGCCACCAGCTGGTCCAGCTCGGCATCGACGACATTGCCCTGCGCCTCGCCCCGAACGTCGAACCACATGCTCGGTCGAGGGAACGAGGGGTCCTTTCGAAGGGTGCCGAAGACCATCGGAGCGTGGGCGTAAGCGATCTCGTTACAGATATCGAACATCAGGCGATCGCAGCGACGGTGGACCCGCAAGGGCGCCCCGACCCAGTCGGGCCCCGGGTCCACAGCCGTCGGATCACCGGGCGGGGCCGCGGTACCGAATCGGTTGACGCGGTCGGCGGCAGTTTGCGCGGATCGCCGGTCCGGCAGCCACTGCTCGTCGACGCCGTAGTGCCGGGCGAGTGCGCGCTGCGCGGGAACGGGAAGTGACACGATCGGCTCCAGCTGCATCGGATCGCCGATGATGACGGCTCGTCGGCAGCGCGCCAGCCCGCCGACGACCGCCTGCGGTGTGGCTTGTCCCGCCTCGTCAACGAGCAGCCACCCGAGATCGTTTCGGCCGAGCCCGTGGAAGAGCCGCGGTAGCGAGGCGAACGTGGTCGATACGACCGGGACGACGAGGAACAACGCCTGCCACGCCGCACGTACGACAGGCCGTGGGAGGGATCGATCGCCGCCGAGCACCCGGCTTGCTGTCATGAGCATCCGTGTCAACTGCCGAGAGGCCGTCCGGAGAAATGCCTTGTGGAGCTTCAGTGCAGCAAGGAACAAGCGGGATCGCGCCGCATCGAGGTCCCCGTCGGCCCAGGGGGCCGTCATCTCGAAGGTGTCCTCGTCCGCAAGCGGATCCGGCGCGCGCAGCCCGCTACTGGCCAGCAGGTCCTCGTCTCGGGCGAGAGCGACCAAGCATACTTCGCGCTCCCGATCCAGGTTCGCCAGCACTTCTATAAGGCCTTGCACCGCCTCAGCTGCCCGTTCCAGCCCGCGCTCGACGCGGTCCTGCGTATCGCGTAGCTCCCGGTGGCGCGCAATCAGCTCGGCACGCTCTTCCAGCCATCGACGCCGAACTCGCCAAACGGTGAAGAGCGCATCCCAGAAACCAGGCCGTTCCGCACTCTGTCGGTCGAGATCGGCATCCAGCCGGACCAGACGCTTGCAGATCGTGTCGAAACGGGCGCGGTGGCGTTGCTCATTACCGCGTTGAACGGCCAACTCCTCGTCAACCTCTCGCCGCTCGCGCTCGATCACCTCTACTCGACTCCGGCGTACCGCAACGCGGTCGTGAGCGGCGACGATGCTGACCTGCCGACGGACCAGCTCGTCGACCTCACGGCGCGCCGAGCGGTATCGTTTCACGGAATCGGTCCAAGACAATCCCGGCTCGGACTCATCCAACCAGTTCTTGAGGCCCGTACGCCGAGGAGGGTCCGGACATCCAGCTCGTCGTGGAGGGCCGTCCCCCCAGACGACCCTGCTGGTGAACTTGCGGTTGTTCCCCCTCTTACCGAGCGCTGCAGCGACGAGTCCCCAGGTCTCCTTCTCTACCAGGTCATCGGCGAGTTCCGGGAAGTAGTCGCAGTAGGTTCGGGCGTCGAACTCGGTGGCGACAGCCGACGCGTCCGGAATCTCGTGGGTAATGTTCTGAGCAGCGTCGTTGCCGTTCGTCGCAACGACCATCTCGAATCCGGTCAGCTCCGGCCGCAACACGTGGATCCATCGCTTCCGTTCACCGTCGTCATAGGTCTCCTCGCCCGCGAACGCCTGCTCGGGACGGTCGAGGTTCGCCATGACGTCGGCCCGGTCGACGACGAGCGCGGCGACGAGGTCTCGCAGTAGGGTGGTCTTGCCGGTGCCTGGCGGCCCATTCACCGCGAACACGCCCTCGCCGCCGGTGAGGTCGTCGCGAATGGCGTCGACGGCGAACTGCTGGGCCATCACCAGCGGCTGCGAGATCTTCTCCGGCCATCGTCCCGCCGGCTTGCGTTCCGGCCGCACGGCGGCCAAGACGGTCTCACGGTCCTGGCGAACGTCGATCCGGGTCGATCGCTCGAGGCCCGCGTCGTCGGTCAGGTAGTCGAGCAGGGCCCGGCCCGCGTCACCTTCACCCACTGACCGAGCGATCCGGTCCAGATCGTCAACAAGCATGCTGTTCAGCATCGGTGGATCGATCGATCGATCGGGCTGCTCGGGCCGACGTAGCCGCAGCCAGCACTTCACCCGGATTCCGGACGGCGCGAGCGCGTCGCCGATGTCGAGTGCTGCCGCCAGGTCCTCGACGAACTCGGCCAGATGGCGAGCGGTGACGTAGTCAGCGGTCGCGTCAAGGCGAGCCGGAGTTCGCGTCGGCGTCGCCGGCTTCTCTGAGGCATCGCCGGAGCCAGTCGTTTCGGAACGGCGAAGGCTGAGGACCCTCTCGACGAACTTCCCTGCCACAGCTCCGACCACACCGCCGAACAGCGGCCCGGCCACGGCGCCAACGGCGGCCGCGGTCACGCCGGTCACGGCTGTCCCGGTTGATCTCGCTCCCTCCTCGAGCGCGTCGGTGGCTGCCGAGGAGAAGTGCCGTCCGACAACCGCAACGACGTGGCTTTCGGGCCTGCCACCTGCAGAATCGGGCTCCGACGTATCGGAACTGGGTGGTTCAGGACCACTCAACCCAGCCAACCCTCGTCGCAGAGCTTCCTGCTCGTCGTCCAGCCCGTCAAGCCAGCCACTGTCGGTCGGCCCGGGCCAGCTGAGTCGGCCGGTTGCCCAGGCAGCGCCTGACAGCACCGACGACTCTGGAGCAATGACCCCGCGGCCGTCGACGACGAAGCCTGCGACGGCGGAGAGCGTCTCCTTCTTGCGCGGGATATGGGGCGACTCCGGCCCGAGCACCCGTTCCAACTCGGTCACCACTCGCGCCGTCGGATAGAGGCCGAGGTAGACGGTGTAGCACCATTCGTACTTCGAATCCAAGGGGACGTTCCGGAGCGGATGGTCCGAGTGCCAAGGTAGTGGCCCATCCGGCTCGATGTCGACGACTCGCTCTTTGTCGCTCCAACTCGCGTCGGGAACGTCCTGCGGGTCGAAGAACTCGACCGCTCGCCAGAAACGCAGGACGTCCGAGGCTCGTCTCAGCGTGCTCAATCGATCCCCCACCGTCGTCGATCACCCTCCAGGGTATGCGATGACAGGACACTGTGGAGTTATCCAGCTAGGCCAGATGCCCATCTCGGACACCGGGTGCGTTCCGGTATGTGGAGCAGCCCGACTCTTGGCCCCTCCCCCGTCACACCGCGTCCGCCTGCCACAGGTCGACAGCGGTGGGGTCGGCGCGGCCCAGCCAGTCCCGGATCCCGCAGACGGCGTCCCGGCAGCTGCCGCAACCGGTGGTGGCACGGGTCCGGCGGGCCAGCGCGTCGACGTCGGTGGCGCCCGCACGCCATGCGGCGACCAGTGCGTTCTTGGTGACGGTGTTGCAGCGGCAGACGATCGCGGTGCCGGGCAGCCGGCCCGGGTCGGTGACCGGTGCCGCCTCGCCCGGCAGCGCCCGGCCGAGCAGCAACGCGAGCCGGTCGGACGGGGCGGGTGCACCGGAGTCGTAGAGCCCGGTGATCGTCGCGGCCGCGTCGGGCAGCCCGATGAGCACGGCGCCGGTGACCCGGTCGGCGCGCAGCGAGAGAACCCCGTAGCGGCCGCGGTACGGATCGGAGATCCGCAGCTGTTCGTCGCCCGCGTCCACGTCCCCGACGGCGGCGAGGTCGATGCCCTGGGCCTTCAGCCGGGTGACCGGGCGGGTGCCCCGGTACCGCGCGGCCGGGTCGGTCCCGGTCAGCAGGTCGGCGAGCACGGCGGCCTGCTCCCAGCCGGACTGCACGAGTCCCGGTGCGGCGCCGGGGTGCTGGGCGCAGTCGCCGATGGCGTGCACCCGGCCGTCGTCGGTCGCGAGGCGGTCGTCGACACGGATCCCGCGGTCGACCGCGAGCCCGGCGTCCGCGGCGAGCACGGTGTTCGCGCGGACCCCCGTGGCGACGACGACGGCGTCCGCGGCGATCCGGGACCCGTCGTCGCAGTCCAGGCCGGTGGCCGGGTCCCAGGCCTTGGCCCCGACGCCGCACCGGACGTCGATCCCGATCTCGCGCAGCGCGCCGGCGAGGACGTCGCCGGCCTCGGGGTCGAGCAGGCCCTCCATGAGATGCGTGCGCGGATGGACGAGGGTGACGGCGACCCCGCGCCCGGTCAGCCCGCGTGCGGCCTCCACTCCCAGCAGTCCACCGCCGACGACGGCGACCCGGGCCCCCGGCACAGCCGTGGCGAGGATGCGCTCGCAGTCGTCCAGGTCGCGGAAGACGCTCACACCGGATGCGGGGACACCGTCGGCGCCGAGCCCGTCGACCGGCGGGAGCCACGCCCGGCAGCCGGTGGCGAGCACCAGCTCGTCGTAGTGGTGGGTGGAGCCGTCGTCGGCGTGCACGACGCGTGCGGCCCGGTCGATCCCGGTCACGGCGACACCGAGGTGCACCTCGACCCCGTCGGCCGCCGGGAGCGCGACCATCCCGGGGCGCAGTCCGCCGGCGAGCACGGTGGAGAGCAGGACCCGGTTGTACGCCGGGTGCGACTCGGCGCCGAGGACGGTCAGCGACACCCGTGCACCGTCCGGATCGCGCCGGCGGACCTCCTCGGCGAACCGGGCACCGACCATCCCGTTCCCGATCACCACCACGTGCCTGCTCATGGGACCGACGGTAGGAACGGCTCGTTACGCACAGACGCCCCGCGATTGCCCCGGGGTTACAAGGTGCTCATTCCGCGCGCCCCCACCCCGTGAGCCGCCCCCGGAGGCCGGGGAGGGCGGCGGCAGCCCCGGGGGCGACGGCGGTCAGGGTCAGGGATGCGCCGGGAGTGATGTCGTCGTGCGGGTGCGGTCGGCGGCTGCCGGGGCCGCCGCCTCCAGCTTCACCGCGGCGACCTTGAACTCCGGCATCCGGCTCACCGGGTCCAGGGCCGGGTTGGTGACGTTGTTCGCCGCGCCCGGCCCGCCGAAGTGGAAGGGCAGGAACACCGTGTCCGGGCGCAGCGACGGCACGCAGCGGACCCGCGCCGTCGTCGTCCCGCGGCGGGAGGTCACGTCGGCGAGGTCCCCGTCGGCCAGTCCGTGCCGGGCGGCGGTGTCCGGGTGCACCTCGACGAACACCTCCGGCGCGGTCGCTGCCAGCTCGGTGACCCGGCGGGTCTGCGCGCCGGACTGGTAGTGCACCAGCACCCGGCCGGTGGTGAGGCGCAGCGGGTAGTCCGCGTCGACGTCCTCGTCCGGTCCGACGTGGTCGACCGGCACCATCCGGGCCCGGCCGTCGGGGTGGGCGAACCGGTCGGTGAACAGCCGCGGTGTCCCCGGATGGCCCTCGGCGGGGCAGGGCCAGTGCAGCGCCTCGCCGGCGTCCAGCCGTGCGTACGACACGCCGGTGTAGTCGGCGATCCCGCCGGACGACGCCCGGCGCAGCTCGTCGAACACGGTCCTCGGATCCGACGGGAACTCCCCCGGCGCGCCCAGCGCGGCGGCCAGCCCGGAGATCACCTCCAGGTCGGTCCGCACCCCCGGAGGCGGGGCGACCGCCCGACGGCGGCGCAGCACCCGGCCCTCGAGGTTGGTCATCGTGCCCTCCTCCTCGGCCCACTGGGCCACGGGCAGGAGCACATCGGCCCGCGACGCCGTCTCCCCGGGCAGCACGTCCGCGACGACCAGCAGGTCCAGTGCGTCCAGGCGCTCGGCGACGGCTTGGGCGTCCGGGGCGGAGACCAGCACGTTGGAGCCGAACACCAGCAACGCCTTCGGCCCACCGGGGCGGCCGAGCGCGTCGAGCAGCTCTACGGCGCTGCGTCCCGGCCCCGGGATCGACGGCTCCGGAACACCCCACACCGACGCGACGTGCGCCCGCGCCGCCGGGTCCGTGATGTGCCGGTAGCCCGGCAACTGATCGGACTTCTGGCCGTGCTCCCGCCCACCCTGCCCGTTGCCCTGGCCGGTGATCGTGCCGAATCCCGACCCCGGGCGCCCGGGCAGACCGAGCGCCAGCGACAGGTTGATCCACGCCGTCACCGTGTCCACGCCGTGCGCGTGCTGCTCGACGCCGCGCGCGGTCAGCACATAGCGCCGGCGCGTCCCGGCCAGCCACCGCACCACGGTGCGCATGTCCGTCGCGGCCACCCCGCAGACCCGCTCCGCACGTTCGGGCCACCACTGCGACACGACCCGCCAGACGTCGTCGAACCCGGTCGTGCGGTCGTCCACGTAGGACGGGTCCACATGCCCGTCGACGACGGCGGCGTGCAGCATCCCCAGTGCCAGCGCCAGATCGGTGCCGGGCCGCGGTGCCAGGTGCAGGCCCCCGGAGGCGATCGCGCGGTCCGCGGTCGGGGTGCGACGAGGGTCGATCACGACGAGCCGGGCCGCGGCCAGGTGCGCCATCAGCGGTGGCATCGTCTCGGCGACGTTCGCGCCGGCCAGGACGACGAGCTCCGCGTCGTCCAGGTCGGTCACCGGGAACGGCATCCCGCGGTCCACACCGAACGCACGGTTGCCGGCCGCGGCCGCCGAGGACATGCAGAACCGGCCGTTGTAGTCGATCTGCGACGTGCCCAGCGCGACCCGGGCGAACTTGCCGAGCAGGTAGGCCTTCTCGTTCGTGAGCCCGCCCGCGCCGAAGACCGCGACCGAGTCGGGGCCGTGCTCGGCGCGCAGTGCGGCGAGCTTTGTCGCGACCCGGGACAGCGCCGAGCCCCAGTCCGTCTCCACGAACCCGGCACCTCGCGAGGGCCTGACCAGCGGAGATGTCAGGCGGTGCGGATGGGTGAGCAGTGCAGAGGACGTCCAGCCCTTCTGGCACATCCCGCCCACACCGGACGGACTGTCCTCCTTGACGTACACGGCGCGGGCGTCCACCTCGCCGGACGGGCTGATCCACTGCCCGCACTGCAGCGCGCAGTACGGGCAGTGGGTCGCGGTCCGGTGTGCAGCGGCCTCCACGCCTCAGACCCGCGCCGGAGCCGCGCCGCCCGGGACGGCGGCCTGTACCGGTCGCAGGTACACCGCCCACGTGACGCCGATGCACGCCAGGTAGAAGGCGAGGAAGGCCCAGAACGCCGGGGTGCCCGACTGCACCGCGGAGAACGACTCCCGGAAGGCCAGGTTGATGAACAGCCCGCCCAGCGCGCCGATCGCGCCGGCGATGCCGATCACGGCACCGGAGAGCCTGCGTGCGGTCGCGAGCTCGGTCTCCCGGTCGGCACCCTCGGCGATCGCGACCCGGGCCCGCCCGCTGAAGATCGCCGGGATCATCTTGTAGGTCGAGCCGTTGCCCAGGCCGGACAGGGTGAACAGGGCGATGAAGCCGAGCGTGAACGCGGCGAGCGAGTGCGCGCCGGAGGCGGCGATGACGACCACCGTCGCGACGGCCATGCCGGCGAAGTTCCACAACGTGACCTTCGCCCCGCCGAAGCGGTCGGCCAGCGTGCCGCCGACCGGGCGGATCAGCGACCCGATCAGCGGACCGATGAAGGTGACCGCGGCGGCCTGCAGCGGGGTGCGCTCGAACTGGTTCTGCAGGACCAGGCCGAAGGCGAACGAGTAGCCGATGAACGAGCCGAAGGTGCCGATGTAGAGGAACGACATGATCCAGGTCTGGCGGTCCCGGCACGCCTCGGTGAACGCTCCGGTGTCGTTCGACATGGCGGCGATGTTGTCCATCCGCAGCCAGGCGAGGACGGCGGAGACGACGACCAGCGGGAGGTAGATCGCGATCAGCACCCGCGGCTGCCCCGCGCCCAGCAGCGCGATCACCAGCAGGCCCAGCAGCTGCACCACCGGGACGCCGAGGTTGCCGCCGCCCGCGTTCAGCCCCAGCGCCGCGCCCTTGCTCCGCTCCGGGTAGAACGCGTTGATGTTCGCCATCGACGAGGCGAAGTTGCCGCCACCGACACCGGCCACCGCGGCGACGAGCAGCAGCGTCGTGTACGAGACACCCGGCTCCATGACGATCATCGCCAGGATCAGCGGGGCGATCAGCAGCGTCGCGGAGAAGATCGTCCAGTTGCGACCACCGAACCGGGCCACGGCGAACGTGTAGGGCAGGCGCAGGATCGCCCCGACCAGTGTCGGCACCGCGACCAGGAAGAACTTCTGGGCGGCGTCGATCCCGTACTCCGGGCCCATGAACAGGACCAGGACCGACCACATGGTCCACACCGAGAATCCGATGTGCTCGGAGAAGATCGACTGCCAGAGGTTGCGGCTCGCGATCCTCCGGCCGGTGCGCTCCCAGAACCCCTCGTCCTCGGGGTCCCAGTGGTCGATCCAACGGCCGCCGATGCGGCTGCCGCGGGCAGCGGTGGTGGTCACGGATCGGTCTCCTGATCGCCGACGGTCACGTCGTCGACGACACTAGGTAGCCCCGGTTTCAGCCGGATGGCCCCGCGTGACACCCCCGCAACACTTCTCTCACACGCACCCGCGCGAGCCTGTGAGACATGTGGCGCCGGGGCGCAGGTACTTACCCGGGGTTACAGCCGGCGGCTGAGCAGCCCGGCGACCCGCTCGATCCCGGCCAGCGAGTCGCTCGTCGCGTCCGGGTGCTGGGCATGCAGCGCGAGCCGGTACAGCACCGCGCGCAGCAGCGACTGCGGCCATTCCTGCAGCTCCGACCAGCGCTCGATCAGGTCGTCGTCGGCACCGCCCCAGGCGACCGCGTCCACGACGACGACGGCGGCGGCCCACTCGGCCGGGCGCCAGAACGGCACGAGGTCGAGCACGGCGGGGCGTCCGGTCGGGTCGAACAGCATCGCGCCGAACAGCTCGCCGTGCACGACCTGCGGGGTGAGCCGGATGGTGCGCCGGTAGGCGGCCAGCTCGGAGAACAGGCTTCCACCGGTCTCCGCGTGCAGGTCCAGCTTGCGCTCACCGAACGCGGCGGCGGCCGAACGGGACAGCAGGTCGTCCCGGTCGTCGAGCAGCCGGGGCCGCAGCACGGTGGACGTCGCGGCGTGCAGGCGCAGCGACGCGGCCACGACCTCGTCGTGCCGGGGCTCGGGCGCGCCGGGCACGTAGCGGGATGCGGCCCAGCCGCCGACCACCCAGCGCCCGTCGCTGGAGCGGACCGGGCGGGCCAGCCGGACGCCGTCGACCTCGAGGTTCTCCAGGACGGTCGCCGACCAGGCCGCGACGACGTGGTCCGAGACCGGTCGCAGCAGCACGTCGCCGCACTGCCAGGCCCGCTGTCCCGCCCACACCACGGGGCGTGGGGCGGTGTCGCGCACACCGAAGGCGACACGCACGTGCTCGGGCAGGGCGCTCGCGGCCGGCGCGGTGGCGAGCGTGCGGGCTGCGGTCACGACGGCGACGGTACCCGCGTGACCGCACGCCCCCTACCGCGCCACGCCAGGAGCGTGCAGACCGGCGCCACGATCAGGTGACCGGGTGACCGCACCGTCGATTCCGGACGCGGCGTAGCAGAGCGTCGAACGTCCGGAAGCCGGCCGATCAGCGGCCTGATCACTCGCTGCCGCCCGAACCGCGGCCGCCCCGATCCCCGGAACCCGAATCACCCGATTCCCGCCCTCCGCCGTCCGACCCCCGGCGACTCGAATCGCCATCGCCCGATGCCCGCTCACCCGAGTCGCCGCCGCCCGCCGTTCCCTCGCCCGAAGCCCGGGCGCCTCGATCGCGACCGCCCGAGTCGCGGTTCCCCGAGCCCCGATCCCGCGAATCCCTGTCCCGCGACTCCCGGTCTCCCGAACCGCCGCGCGACTCCCGAGCGCCCGAGCTCGGGGCGTCAGAGCCCCGGCTGTCAGATCGCCGGCTGTTCGAGCTTCGAGTGTCCGAGCGCCGGCTGTCGGAACGGCGGCTGTCGGAGCCTCGGCTGCCGGAGCTTCGGCTGTCGGAGTTCCGGCCCGAGCTTCGGGTGTCCGAGCTGCGGCTGCCCGAGCTGCGGCTGCCCGAGCTGCGGGTGTCAGAGCTGCGGGTGTCAGAGCTGCGGGTGTCAGAGCTGCGGGTGTCGGAGGTTCGCCCGCCCTGGCCCCCGCCGGAGTCGCGGCTGCTCGCGCCGCCGCGCGCGCCGCTCCGATCGGAGCCGCTGCCGCGTGCCGTCGACTCGCCCGACCTCGACTCGCGCGACTTCGGCTCGGTCGCCTTCGACTCGGGCGACTTCGACTTCCTCGATGCCGAGTCGGTGTCCCCGGAGCTGCGCGCGCCGGACCGTCCCCGGTTCGACTGCTCGGCACCCGAGTCCGCACCGGTCGACCCGGATCCGCGCGACGTCGAGCGATCCTGACGCGATTCACGGTTGCCGCCACGACGCCGGTCCGAGGCGCGCGAGTCCGAGCCACGCGAATCTGAGGCACGCGAGTCCGAGCCACCTGAATCCGAGGCGCCCGAATCCGAGGCACGCCGACCGGTGTCGCCGGCTCCGCCCGAACGGGACGTGTCCGCACCGGACCCGTCGGAGACGTCCACCCGGGACCGCTCGCCGGAACCGGCGTTCTCGCCGCTGCGCCCTGTCGTCCGATCGGCCATCTGCTCGGCGGCCCGCCGATCGGCCTCCGCGAGCACCGAGCGGGCGGCCTCCTTCCCGATCACCGCCTCGACGTACCGCCCGGCGACCGCGCTGGCGATCCCGCCGGAACCGAAACCGGAACCGGAACCGGAACCCGGGGCACGGGCCTCGGTACCACCGTCCGCCCGGACGCCGCCCCCACGTGCCTCCGCCATCGGCTCCTGGCCACGGGTATCCGATCCGGTACCGCCGCCCCGGGCATCCGCACCGCCATCGCTGCCCCCGGTGCCCGGACCGCTGCCGGTACCGCGAGCGTCCCGCGCGATCGGGCCGCCGGCGCCGGGCCCCTGGTCACGCGCGTCGGGTAGGACGGCCTGGGAGCGATCCCGCTCCTGGCGGGCGGCCTCCGACACCCCACCACGCACCCCGCCCAAGACTTCGCGGCCGACCTCGGCCCCGTCGGCGCGGCCGCCGAGCCCCGTCTCGCCGGGTCCCGCAGAACGCTCGCGATCCGGCCCACGGCGTTCCGCGGAACGCTCGCGGCCTGTTCCACCGCGTTCCGCGGAACGCACCCCATCCGCCCCACCACGTTCCGCAGAACCCTCGCGGCCAGTCCCCCCGCGTTCCGCGGAACGCGCCCCGTCCATCTCACCGCGTTCCGCGGAACGCACTCCATCCACCCCGCCGCGTTCCGCAGAACCCTCGCGGCCTGTTCCACCGCGTTCCGCGGAACGCACTCCATCCGACTCACCGCCGCGTTCCGCGGAACGCTCGCGGCCCGTCTCGTCGGATCCCGCGGAGCGGTCACGGCCGGCCTCCGCTCCGGCGCCGGTCGTGCCGTCCTTCGTCGCGCGGTCACCGGCCGGCCGGTTCTCACCGCCGGGCCCGGTACCTGGACCAGCCCCGATGACGCCGTCCACGGTCCGGCCGAGACCCTCCGCGGCGTCACCGACCCCGCGGACGACCTGGCCGACGGGCTCAGCCGGTCGGGCTGGCGTCTCCCCCGCGTCCGCCGACGGCGCCGGCGCGGGACGCACCTCCGAGGCTGGATGGTCGCCGGGCTCGGTTGCGGCGGCGGCATCCCCGGTGCGGTCCTTCCCGGCACCACCATCGTTCCCGGTGCGAGATGCCTCGCCGCCGTTCTTCCGGCCGTCGGTCAGGGACGCCACCCCGTCGGCCGCATCGGAGACGGCACCGCCGAGTGTCCCTCCGGGACCGGCGGCGACCGCGGCGGCAGCGGGAGCCTTCGGGCCGCCGGGTGAGTCTCCCGAAGGCGTCGCACCAGCGGGGGCCTCGGATGCTCCGGATCCCTCCGATCCCTTCGGGGAAGGCGTCGCATCCGGAGCGGAGGCCGGGTTCGACGCCCCCGGAACTGACGGGTCCGGCGTTCCCGGAGCGGAGGCGGAAGCCGTCGGGTCCGGCGCATCCGGACCGGATGCCAGGACGGGCGCCTCCTGAGCGGGCGCCTGCCGGTCGGGCACCTGCGGGTCGGGTGCCTCCGGGCGGGGCGCCGTGTCGCCGGGCGGCGGGGGCGTGGCACCGGGCCGGGCTTCCGGGCCGTCGCCACCGGAAACGCCACCCGGCACGCCACCGGGAACGCTGCCGGGACCACGGGCGGAGGCACCCTCGGCCCCCTCCCCACGCGGCAGCGTCTCGTCCACCGGGCCACGCGGGTCCGGCGGGCCGCTGGTGGCGACGTCGTCGCGCTCCCGGTCGCCGCCGGGCTCCCGGCCACCGGCCAGTACCTGCGGAGGCTGCCGCGGGCGCGCCGGCCCCGGCATCTCGGGTTCCTCGCCGCGGGCGAGGGCGAGCACGTCGCCGGACACCTCCTCCGTGCCGGAGGGGTCGCCCGGCAAGGCCGCCGTCCGCGCCCGCTCGACACCCTCGTCGAGCGCCTTCAGCTCGTCGGCGCTGGCGTCCCGGCGACGGGCCCGCAGGTCACGCTGCTCCTCCAGCGAGGTGGCGGCAGCGATCTGGTCGCTGGTCCGGCGCGACGGTGGCGGCAGCTCCGCGACGATCTGTTCCATCTCGGTGAGCTGTTGCTCGGCCAGGGCCAGCTCGTCGGCGGCCGCGGGGCGGGACGCGTGGGCGCCCAGCTGGGCCTGCAGCGCGGCACGCTGCTGAGCCAGGGTGTCGCGGTGCTGCTGGAGCCGGGTCACCGCGACCGGCCGGCCGCCGTCGGCGTGCGGCGACCGCCGCCAGGCCTGCTCGCTGCGTTCCAGGGTGCCGAGCTGCTCGTCCAGCGCCCCCAGCGCGACACGGGCCTGTCCTGCCCACTCGTCCAGGGTGCGCTCCTGGGCCACCGGCCGGCCTGCGCCGGTCCCCGGCACCGTGGTCAGCACGTACGCACCCACCAGCAACGCGGTGGCGGCGACCAACGCCAGGCCGCGGCGGTGCCGGAACGGCGTCCGCGGGCCCGACGACGACGGCGGTGCGGCGTCGGCCGAACGGGACGGTCGCGGCGCCGGCTCAGGGGGCTCCGGCTCGCGCAGCCACGGCAGGGTCTCGGCGAGCCGCTCGTCGCCGGCTCGCTGTGCGGCGGCCCGGCGGGCCTGGCGCGCCGCCAGCCGGTGTGCGGCGGAGCAGTAGAGGCGTTGCGGACGACCGACCTCCGACTCGATCGGTTCCCCACACCCGTCCAGAGCGCAACCGCGCACCGGTTCCTCCACCGAGACCTCCCCCGCCAGCCCGTCCGCCGATCACCGGCGTGCACCGACAATTCGCGATGGACGGTCGAAATGTTTCGCTGTGCGAGGGAAATCCGAGGGCGAACGGTGGATCACCACCCGAGTGGCCCAGCCGGAGGCGGTGACGACCCCGAGTGGTTGCGCGGCGACACGCTGTGAACGACAGCGGCCGCCGCCCCATCGGATCGGGGCGACGGCCGGTGCCGGGACAGCGCAGACGTCAGTCCATCGGCTGCATCAGTACGTCGACTGCATCAGTACGTCGACTGCATCAGTACATCGGCTGCGAGGGGTCGATCTGCTTGATCCAGGACAGCACGCCCCCACCGACGTGGACGGCGTCGGAGAAGCCGGCTTTGTGCAGCGCGGCGAGTGCCTCGGCGGAGCGACCACCGGACTTGCAGTGCAGCACGACCGGCTTGTCCTGGGCGATCTCCGCGAGCGCCTCGCCGGACAGGATCCGGTCCTTCGGGATCAACGTCGCGCCCGGGATGCTCACGATCTCGTACTCGTGCGGCTCACGGACGTCGATCAGCTGGAAGTCCTTGCCCGCGTCGATCATCTGCTTGAGCTCGCCGACGGTGATCGTGTTGCCGGCCGCGGCGTCCTGGGCGTCCTGGGTCACGGTGCCGCAGAACGCCTCGTAGTCGATCAGCTCGGTGATCTTCGGGGTCTCGGGGTCCTTGCGGATCTTCACCTGGCGCCAGGTGGTCTCCAGGGCGTCGTAGATCACCAGACGACCGAGCAGCGGGTCGCCGATACCGGTGATCAGCTTGATCGCCTCGTTGACCATGATCGAGCCGATCGAGGCGCACAACACGCCCAGCACGCCACCCTCGGCGCAGGAGGGGACCATCCCGGGCGGCGGCGGCTCCGGGTAGAGGTCGCGGTAGTTGAGGCCCTGCCCGTCCGGGGCGTCCTCCCAGAACACCGACGCCTGGCCCTCGAACCGGAAGATCGAGCCCCAGACGTAGGGCTTGCCCAGCAGCACCGCCGCGTCGTTCACCAGGTACCGGGTGGCGAAGTTGTCGGTGCCGTCCAGGATCAGGTCGTAGTCCCGGAAGACGTCGAGGACGTTGTCGCTGGTCAGCCGTACGTCGTGGAGGCGGACCTCCACGTAGGGGTTGACCTCGAGGATCGAGTCCCGTGCCGACTCCGCCTTCGGGCGGTCCACGTCGGACTGACCGTGGATGACCTGGCGCTGCAGGTTGGACTCGTCGACGACGTCGAACTCGACGATGCCGAGCGTTCCCACGCCGGCGGCGGCGAGGTAGAGCAGTGCGGGCGAGCCGAGCCCACCGGCACCGACGACCAGGACCTTGGCGTTCTTCAGCCGCTTCTGCCCGACCATCCCGACATCCGGGATGATGAGGTGGCGGCTGTACCTCTCCACCTCTTCCTTGGTGAGCTCGGTAGCCGGCTCCACCAGCGGCGGTAGCGCCATCTCGTCCACTCCTCGCGTGTCGCGTGCGGTCTCGGGTGCCTCAACGCCCCGGATCCGCCCCATCTTCCCGTGCCGCCGCGATCAGGTCTCGTCCCACAACCCGGCGACGGCGCGGGCGACCTCCTCCGGCCTCTCGATCTGCGCCACGTGCCCCGTCCCGGGCAGCACGACCAGGCGGGAACCGGGCAGCGCGGCCGCGGTGCGGCGGGCCAGCCGCGGCGTCACGATCCGGTCCGCACCACCCCAGACCACCAGCGACGGCGCCCGCACCCGCGCCGCGCGCTGCCACAACGACCTGCCCGCCCACAACGCGAGCAGGCCACGCGTCGCGGCGTCGGACGCCTCGGCCGCCCACGGCAGCGTCGCCCGGTGCGTGTGCTCGGCGATCAGCTCCTCCAACCGGCGCTCGGAGCCACGCTGCGGGTCGGCGAAACAGACCTTCACGATCCGCTCGGCGCGCTCACGCAGCGGTTCCGCCGCCATCGCGCGCCGCGCACCGCGACCGAGCAGCGGCACCATCGCGAGCGCCATCCGCGGGTCGGAGAGCCGGCGCGGGTCCGGGCGCAGGTCCGGCATCGCCGGGGAGACCAGCGTCAGCGACCGGACGAGCTCCGGACGACGGGCGGCGATGGTCATGCCGATCAGCCCGCCCAGCGAGTTGCCGACCAGGTGCACCGGGCGACCGCGACCGGCCAGCCAGCACAGCAGCGCGTCCGCCATGCCGTCCGGCGTGAAGTCGCGGGTCGCGGTCGGTTCGGACAGCCCGAAGCCGGGCAGGTCCACCGAGAGGCCGGGCGCACGGCCCCCGAGCAGGCCCGCGAGGTCGGTCCAGTTGGTCGCCGAGCCGGCTAGCCCGTGCACGTAGACGGCCTCGGTGTCGCCGGTGCCCGGTGTCTCACGGACGTGCAGCGACACCCCGCCCGCGGTGACCGTGCGCCCCGGCCACGGCGCCTGGTCCGGACGCGGCGCCCCGGACATCACGGCGTCGGCCGGGGGTGCGCCCGCAGTCGTCCCGGGCCCCGGGCCGGGCTCGGTGACGGGGGGCTGAACGGAGAGCGACGCGCCGACGACCATCCCACCAGGATGACGTGTCGACGACGACGCCGCCGCATCCCGTGGTCCCCGCCTCCCAGGTGTGACTGTCCGTCCACATATGCCCACGGAGCGCAACGAGACCCGCGTCCGAGCGTTGTACCGGAGGGCGTCGCACCCTCGACGACACCGAGCACGGGAGGACTCATGGGGCGGATCGCGGGATCGACCGCAGCCCGGGTGATCGGATTCGGCGCCGCCTCGGTACTCGTCTTCACCGGCGCCTGGACCGCGGGCGGCGCACTCGATGCGCTCACGACCGGGGACGGCCGGGGCCCGGCGGGTGAGGAGCAGCTGCTCCCGGCCCGGCAGGCGTCGTCGGTGGCGGCGTCGGAGCCGGGCGGCGTGCTGTCCACCACCGCCGGCTACACCCTCTCCCCCGTCCGGTCGGTGTTCCCGTGGCGGGAGGCGACCGAGATCGCGTTCACCGTCACCGGCTCGGACGGTGCGCCGGTGACCCGGTTCGACGACCCCGGCGACGGAACCGGGGTGATGGACGTCGCGGTCGTCCGCCGCGACGTCGCCGGCTACACCCGGCTGCGCGCCACCCAGGGCGCGGACGGCGTGTGGCGGGCTCCGGTGACGTTCCCCGGTGAGGGGGTGTGGCGGCTCTACGCCGCGTTCACCCCGACCGGCGGGCCCCGCGTCGATCTGGGCACCGACGTCCACGTCCCCGGGCCGTACGGGGCCTTCCAGTTCCCGCGGGAGAACCGGTCCGGGCTCTGCGGCTCCGCCGACGAGCAGGTCCGGGTCGACGGCGCGCTGGTGCCGGGCGGGGAGTCACGGCTGTTCGTCACCGCGTCCCGCGACGGGGCCCCGGTCACCGATCTCGAGCCCGTCGACGGCGGCGCGTTCGGCCGGATGACCGCCGTCCGGCAGGGCGACCTGGCGCGCTTCCCCGTCCGTCCCGAGGTCACCGGCGCCGGTCCGGACGACCGGGCCGGGCCCGGGATCGCGTTCACCACGTCGGTGCCCGCCGCGGGCAGCTACCGGCTGTTCCTCGACTACCGCTCCGGGGGCGAGCTGCGGTCCTGCGAGTTCACCCTGCCGACGGCGCCGGGGAGCTGAGCCGGTGCGCCGCTCCCCGCTCACTGCTGCGGTCGCCGCCGCCGTCGCCCTGATCCTGCCGGTTCTCGGCCCGCTGCTGCCCGCCGCGGCATCCGTGGTGCCTGTCGTGGCGGTGATGCCGGTGGTGCAGATGGTGCCGGTGGTGACCGTGCTGCTGGCCGTCGCCGTCGTGGCCGGGACCGGATGGGACGGCCACCGGCGCGCCGCCCGCGCGTTGCGGGCCGGAGCGGTCACCGCGGACACGGGGGTTTCGCTGGCCACGCTGCCGACGCTCGCGTGGTCGGTGCCGGCGCTGCTCGTCCCGGCGGTGTCCCCGGCCGGCTCGGACGACGCTGCCGGACCGGTGGCGCTGCTGACCGGACCGGCGGCACTGCTGAGCGGGCCGGCGCTGCTGAGCGGGCCGGCGCTGCTGCCGGGGGTGGCGGCACTGCTGACCGTGCTGGCGATCGCCGTGCAGGACACCGGCCGGTCCGGTGCGGCTCGCGGCATCGTCGCGGGCGCCGGCGAACGGGACCAGGACCGGGGCCGGAGCAGGAGCCGGAGCCCGAATCGGGACCGGAGCCGGCTCCGGGACCAGGACCGGGGCGCCGGCGGCGCCGGGACGTCGTGGTGGCCCCGGACCCGCGCGGCGCACCACCCGGGGCAGGACGGCCTGCGGGTCGTCGCCGACCGGTGGAGCCGCCGGCTGGTCCCCACCGCCGCGCTGGCCGCGCTCGCCGTCGCGGGGTTCCGGGCGGGGCTCGGCGAGCCGTGGACCACGGCGGCGCCGGCCGGGCTGGCGGTGCTGCTCGCCGCCTGCCCGGTGGTGCTGCTGGCCGCGGTCCCGGCGGCGGTGCGCGCCGCCGACCGCGCGGGCGGACCGGACGTGCGGCTCCCGCTGCCCACGGCGGCCGGTGCAGACGGCCCGCGACCGGGGGCCTGGCACGACCCGATCGGCTGGACCGATCCGACCGGCGGTCCGCGGCCGGCGGAGCGGGTGGACACCGTCGCTCTGGCCGGCCCGGACGTACTGACCGGCGCCGTGCCCGGCGCGGTCGCCGTCCATACCGCACGCGGCGAGGACACGGCCACGGTGCTGCGCCTGGCCGGGGCGGTCGCTGCCGGGGCCCGGCCGGGTTCCGGCCTGGGCCCGCTCGCGCGGGCGCTGGCGGCCGCGGCGCCCGGACCTCTCCCGGACGTGGCCGAGGCCGACGAGCAGCCGGGAGCGGGGATGTCGGGATTGGTCGCGGAGCTGGTGGCCGGTCCCCCGGTGCCCCACGCCGCCGTCCGGCCGGGCGCGGAGGGGACCGCGGTCGAGGTGGCGGACCGGACCGGGGCGACGGTCGTCGCGCACGCGGTGCTGCTCGGCTCCCCGTGCTGGCTGCTCGCGCACGGCATCGGGCTGCCGCCGGGGATCGCGGCCGACCGCGAACGCGCCGAGGCGGCGGGTCGCGAGGTCGCCGCCGTCGCCTGGGACGGCGCCGCCCGCGCCGTCCTCGCGCTGACCCGGGCACCGCACCCGGAGGCCGCGACGGGCGTGGCGGCGCTGCGGGCGGCCGGGACCGAGCCGGTGCTGCTGACCCCGGACGACGACGGCGCCGCCCGCGCGCTCGCCGCGGCCGCCGGGCTGGACCCGGCCGACCCGGACGCCGTCCGGCCGGAGCTGGACCCCGCGGGCCGGGCGGCGGCCGTCGCCGGGCTGCGGGTGCGGGGTCGCACCGTCGCGGTCGCGGCGGATCCGGGCAGCGATCCCGCGGCGCTGGCGGGTGCCGATCTGGCGATCGAGCTGATCCCGTGGAGCGATCCCGCGGCGCCGGCGGGAGCCGATCCGGCGATCGGGATGACCCCGTGGAGCGAACCCGCAGCGCCGGCGGGAGCCGATCCGGCGATCGAGCTGGTCCCGTGGACAGACACCCGGGACGGCGCGGACCCGGTTCCCGGGCCTGGGACCGGATCGACGAGGATCGTCGTCCGGGGTGGCCCCGGCGCGGTGGCCACGGCTCTCGTACTGGCCCGCCGGGCCCGCGCGCACGCACGCGCCGGCGTCCTCGCGGCGGTGGCCGTCACGGCGTTCGGGGCACTCGTCGCGGTGGCCGGTGCGCCGGCACCGCTGGTCGCCGCGGTACCGGTTCTGGGGGCCGTCGCGGTACACGCGCGGCGGTTGCGGTTGCGCAGCTGAGACCCGGTTGCCCGGCCGGCCGGAACCCCGGTCACGCATCGTTCGAAATTCCCGGTTACCTGCGGGTAGGGTGACCCCACACCGGGTGAAAGGTAGGGGGCCGATGACCGGAACCGCCACGCCTCGGGGCGCACGACTGTCCCGTGGCGCGCGGCGCGCGCAGCTGTTGCTGGCCGCTCGCGACGTCTTCGCCGACCAGGGCTACCACGCTGCCGCGATGGACGACATCGCCGAGCGGGCCGGCGTCAGCAAGCCCGTGCTCTACCAGCACTTCCCCGGCAAGCTGGAGCTGTACCAGGCCCTGCTCACGACCTACGCCGAGGAGCTCGTCGAGCGGGTCTCCGGGGCGATCGAGCGCACCGAGAACAACAAGGAACGCGTACAGGCCGCCGTCGCCGCCTACTTCGACTTCGTGGCGGGCGAGGGCCGTGCCTACCGCCTGGTGTTCGAGTCCGATCTGCGAGGCGACGCCGAGGCCGCCGCGGTCGTCGACAGCGCCCTGGGCCGGTGCATCGACGCGGTCGCCGGGGCGGTCACCACCGACGCCGGGCTGGACCACGACCGGGCCCGGCTGCTCGCCGTGGGCCTGGTGGGGCTCAGCCAGGTCGGTGCGCAGTTCTGGCTGGACTCCGAGCAGCAGGTCCCCCGCGACGAGGCCGTCTCCCTCCTGGCCTCGCTGGCCTGGCGGGGCATCGCCGGGTTTCCCAAGCTGCCGGACAGCGCCGAACAGCTCTGAGCCAGGGCCCCGCAGCAGTCAGCTCCGTAGCAGGCAGCGCCGCAGCAGATCAGCTCCGGCGCAGGCAGCCCCGGAGCCCGCAGTCCCGGAGCCCGCGGACCGCTCAGGTCGCACGGGCCCCGGCTGCGTGGCGCACCAGCGCGGCGATCCGTGCCGTCACCCCGTCCACGCGCTCGACCGGGAGCATGTGCCCGGCGTCCGGGAACACCGTCAGGCTCGCCCGCGGGAGGCGGTCCCGGATCCGGCGGGCGTAGCGGGGCGGCGTCAGCCGGTCGCACGAGCCGACCATGATCTCGACCGGGCGGCCGTCGAACACCGCGAGGGCCTCGTCGCCCTCGTGCGCGGTCAGCGTCGGGGTGAAGCCGGAGATCGTCGTCGGACGGCAGTCGGCGATCACCTCGCAGGTCGTCCGCACCGCCAGCCGGTCCGGGCGCCGGCCCAGCAACAGCGGCTGCAGCCCCGCGCGCAGCAGCGCCGGCCGGGTGGCCAGCGACCGCCGGTCGGTCCATCGCCGGCTCGCGGTCAGCCTGTCCTTGCCGGCCAGGAACATCGTGGCGGGCAGGCCGGTCATGCCGAGCGTGGCGGCACCGCCGAGCCCGCCACTGGCCGTCGCGACGAGCGCCACCCCCGTCACCCGGGACGCGACCAGCTCCGGATGACGCTGGGCGAGCGTCATCGTCGCCATCCCGCCCATCGAGTGCCCGGCGAGCACCAGCGGCCCCTCGGGGACCAGCTGCTCGATCACCTCGGCCATGTCGTCGGCGAGGTTCTCGAGGGTCTTGGCCTCGTCCGGGGTGTCGTCGGAACGGCCGTGACCGCGGTGGTCGTAGCGCACCACCCGGGTCGCCGGGGTCCCGGCGGCAGCAGCGGTGCCGACGGCGAGGGCGTCGGCGACCGGCGCCCAGCAGCGCTCGTCGAGCGTCCAGCCGTGCGCCAGCAGCACCGTCACCGGCGCTGTTGCCGGGCCGGACTCCCGCACGTGCAGCCCGGTCCCGTCCCGGGTGACGATCCGCCTGCTCATCCGGACGAGTCTCCTCTCGATCAGATCAGGTGTGCGCGCTTCCAGAGGATCTCCGTCGACCCACCGACGATCCCCTGCTCACGCAGGAACGGCACGAGCTTGCGCGCCGACCAGCGCAGCATCTCGTGGTGGTGCGGGTTGGCCAGCGCCGCCTTCCGGCCGATGGCCGGCTCGATCCCGACGCTGCGGTACACGTCCGGATGGATCAGGTTCCGGGCGACGACGAACGCGATCCGCGCCGTCAGGTACCGCGCCCAGGCCCGCTCGGCGCGACCGGTCCTCGGCATGATCCGCTGCAGTTCCTCGCGGGCGTAGCGGACGTGCCGCGCCTCCTCGGTCACGTGGATCTTGTTGATCATCCGGGAGAGCGGCTGGACCCGCTCGTCGCGCATCCCCTCGCGCTGCAGCTGGTCGAGGATCTCCTCGACGTAGAGGGTGCCGGCGAACATCGCCGGGCCGCTGCCGATCGTCTTCATCAGCCGGCCCTGCTCGTGGGTCAGCCGCCGCGGCGCGTAGTCCGGGACGCCGTAGCGCTCGGTGGCCTTCGCGAACATCATCGAGTGCCGGCACTCGTCGGCGATCTCGACCAGCGCGTACTGGATGTGCGCACGGCGTGGGTCGCGGTCGTAGGCGTAGCGCAGCAGCATCTGCATGAGGA
Source organism: Pseudonocardia parietis (assembly GCF_017876315.1). Lineage (GTDB taxonomy): Bacteria > Actinomycetota > Actinomycetes > Mycobacteriales > Pseudonocardiaceae > Pseudonocardia > Pseudonocardia parietis. Next base: position 6,814,117 of record NZ_JAGINU010000001.1, read on the forward strand.
TCATCTCGAACCACAGCCCGATCCGGGCGACGCTGCAGAACTCGTGCACGCTCAGCGTGACCCGCTGCTCCTCGGTCAGGCCCTCCCACAGCGGGGTCCCGTAGAGCGAGACGCGCTCGGGGATGATCCCGTACCCGCCCTCGACGAGCGGGGCGTCCCAGTCGATGTCGATCGCCGGGTCGTAGGACTTGGACACCGAGCTCCGCAGCAGCCGGCGCGCGGTGTCCTCCCGGTCGGCGAGGCCTGTCCTGCCGCCGGCCCGACCCGACCGGCCGACGACGTGTGCTGTTCCGGACACCGCAGCCTCCTTGCTGTTACCGCCGGTAACGGTTACCACTGGTAACGTGCCCCAGGTGCAGAGGGATGTCAAGCCGGACCCGCGTTCGCGGCGCCGGGACGAACGGCGGTCGGAGATGGTCGAGGCGGCCGTCGAGGCGATCCGCGAGCACGGACCGGGGGTGTCCGTCGCGCAGATCTCCGCCGCGGCCGGCATCACGAAGCCGGTGCTCTACCGGCACTTCGCCGACCGTGCCGACCTGCAGCGGGCCGTCGGCGAACGCGCCGCGGACATGCTGATGGAACGGATCTACCCGGTACTGGCCGTCGAGGCCGAGCCGATCGAGCACGTCGCCGCGGTGATCGACGCGTTCCTGCACGGCATCGAGGACGAGCCGCAGCTCTACCGCTTCGTCGTGGCCAACCCCGCCGAGCCGGCACCCGGCGCGGAGATCGTCGAGGACGTCCGGGGCCGGATCGCCGCCCTGCTGGCCACCCTGCTGGGCGAGCGGCTGCGCGCCGAGGGGCGCGACTCCGGCGGAGTGGAGGCCTGGGCGCACGGCCTGATCGGGATGGTCCAGTCGGCGGGCGAGTGGTGGCTGGACCGGCGCACGATGAGCCGGGACGCACTCACCAACTACCTGTCGGCGCTGATCTGGGGCGGGATCGCCGGTGTCGGCGGGATCGACTCCCCGACCGCGAACGCCGACATCCTGCGCCTGGTCCCGGATCCGCACACCCCCACCGACGCCCGGGAGTCGCGGTGAGCGGGCCGGAGGAGGGCTACCGCGGCCCGGCCACGCTCGTTGTCGGCGGCCGGACCCTCGACGTCGAGGTACTGCTGGACTCCCGGCACGAGCCGTTCGACGGCCGCCTGCACTGGTCGGGCCGGGTCCTCGCGCACCCCGCGCTGGGCGAGCTGCTCGACGCCGGCGGCGGGGCGGAGATCCGGACGCCCGGGCACACCGCCGTCGGGACGCTGTCCGACCCGGACCCGTGGGGCGGGCTCCGGATCGCGGGGACCGGGCACCCGCCGTTCCCGGTGGACGGCCCCCCGCCCCCGGAGTCCGACTGACGCCGTGGCACCCGTGGAACGCCGACGGGCCCGGTCCCCCGCGTGGGGAACCGGGCCCGTCGGCATCGTCCCGTGGGCTCAGCCGCCGAGGCCGAACCCGACCTTGCGCTCCTCAGCGGGGCCGATCTCCACGTAGGAGATCCGCCCGACCGGAACGACGAACCGGTTGCCCTGGTCGTCGGTGAGGTCCAGCAGCCCGTCGTCGGACTTCATCGCCCCGCTCACCTGCTGGGCGACCTCGTCCGGGGTGCTGTCGCTGGACACCACGAGCTCCCGCGGGGTCTCCGCGATGCCGATCTTGACCTTCACCGGTGCTCCTCCCGATCCGTCACGTCTCGCTCCTGCCCGCGCCAGGCTAGTCGACCTGGATCAGGACAGCCCGAGCCTGCCCATCCGCCTGCCGTGCGCCACCTGCACCGTCTTGATCAACCCGGCGACGCCGCCCCGCTCGCCGGAGCCCAGCACGATGAACTCGGCCAGGTCGTCGCGCTCGGCGACCACCCGCTGGGCGTGCGTGACCGCCTCGCCCAGCAGCCGCCGCCCCCACAGCGCGAGCCGGTCCCGCTGCGCCGGGTTGGCCGCGCAGCCCGCCCGCACCTCGCGCTCGGCGAACGCCGAGTGCCCGGTGTCGGCGAGCACCTTGCGGACCAGCTCCCCGGTCGCCGGGTCCACCCAGCCCGCGACCTCGCGGTAGAAGTCCGCGCCCAGCCCGTCCCCGAGATAGGCCTTGACCAGCGACTCCAGCCAGCTCCGCGGAGCCGTCGACGCGTGGTAGCTGTCGACCAGCGACACGAACGGCGCCATCGCGTCGGCGACCGCGACCCCGGCACCACCGAGATGGTCCTCGATCAGTCTGAAATGCCCGATCTCCGCGGCGGCCATGGTCGACAGCTGCGCGCGGCCGGCCAGGGTGGGCGCGGCCCGGGCGTCCTCGGCGAGCCGGTCGAACGCGGAGAGTTCGCCGTAGGCCAGCACGCCGAGGAGCTCGACGGTCACCGAACTCGGCCCGCCGGCGTCGGAGGTCATGGCGCCACCCTAACGGGGCCCGCCGCGGCGCCCCGACCACCTGACACGCCCGGGGCGAGGCATCTCACCGTGCGCCACCCGGTCGCGCACTTCGTGCGATCGGGTCACGCCAGGTACCATTCGGGAAGCGCGTCGCCTTTACCGGTCCGACGTGCCCACCGCGCGGGAACCGGGGAACGGGACGGGCGGCCCTACACCGGCCGCAGGCGTCTCACCGGGGCCCGCACCCGAACTGGTGCGCGCAGCGCCTCGGCGGCTCTCCCGCCCGGTCCTCCACGGACCCGGTGCCGGTCGAAGAGCCACGCCACGGCTCCTGTGCGCGGAGAGAGGCGATCACCCTGTCCGTTTCCGAGAGCAGCCCCGAGACCCCGCCCGAAGCCGACCCGGGCTTCGAGGCCACCGGCATCACCCCCGCCGACGCTCCGTCCGGCTCCCCGCTCCCCGCCGAGGGAGACAAGCTTCCCCCCACGTTCGCCGAGCTCGGCGTCCGCGACGAGATCGTCTCCGCACTCGCGGAGAACGACATCGTCCGCACGTTCGCGATCCAGGAGCTGACCCTTCCGCTGGCCCTGGACGGCGAGGACGTCATCGGCCAGGCCCGCACCGGCACCGGCAAGACGCTGGGCTTCGGCGTGCCGCTGCTGCAGCGGGTCGTCCCGCCGAAGGAGCAGCCGGCCGCGACCGCCGAGGGCGAGGCGGCCGACCGTTCCAAGGACGTCCCGCAGGCGCTGGTCGTCGTCCCGACCCGTGAGCTGTGCGTGCAGGTCGCGCGCGACATCGCCGCGGCCGGCAAGAACCTCGGCACACGCGTCGTCGCGATCTACGGCGGCCGCGCCTACGAGCCGCAGCTGGAGGCGCTGCGCAAGGGCGTCGACATCGTCGTCGGTACCCCGGGCCGGCTCCTCGACCTCGCCGAGCAGCGGCACCTGGTCCTCGGCCGGGTCAAGGCACTCGTCCTGGACGAGGCCGACGAGATGCTCGACCTGGGCTTCCTGCCCGACGTCGAGCGGATCCTGCGGATGCTGCCCGAGCAGCGGCACACGATGCTGTTCTCGGCCACCATGCCGGGCCCGATCGTGCAGCTGTCCCGGGCGTTCCTGACCCGCCCGACGCACATCCGCGCGGAGGAGGCCGACCAGGGCTCCATCCACGAGCGGACCAAGCAGCTCGTCTACCGCGCGCACGCGATGGACAAGGTCGAGCTGGTCACCCGCGTCCTGCAGGCCAAGGACCGCGGCCTGACGATGATCTTCGCCCGGACCAAGCGGACCGTGCAGCGGGTCGCCGACGACCTCGCCGAGCGCGGCTTCGCCGCGGCCGCGGTGCACGGTGACCTCGGCCAGGGCGCCCGCGAGCAGGCGCTGCGCGCGTTCCGCTCGCAGAAGGTCGACGTCCTGGTCGCGACCGACGTCGCCGCGCGCGGCATCGACGTCACCGACGTCACGCACGTCATCAACTACCAGTGCCCCGAGGATGCGAAAACCTACATCCACCGGATCGGCCGCACCGGGCGTGCCGGGAAGGAGGGCGTCGCCGTCACGCTGGTCGACTGGGACGAGATGCCCCGCTGGAAGCTGATCTCCGACGACCTGAACCTGGGCATCGACGAGCCGGTCGAGACGTACTCGACGTCCGACCACCTGTTCGCCGACCTGGGCATCGCGCCCGGTGCGAGCGGACGGCTGCCGCTGTCCGCGCGTACCCGGGTCGGGCTGGACGCCGAGTACATCGACGCCGAGGGCGACCACCAGGGCGCCCGCAAGCAGCGCGGCGGCCGCCCGGACCGGGGCGGCGCCCCGGCCGAGGACGACACCCGTCGCCCCCGCCGCCGCCGGGCCCGGACGCGCACCCGCGGCGGGGTCACGGTCGACGCCGAGGCTCCCGCTGCCGACGCGGGCGCCGGCTCCGGGGCCACCGCCCCGCAGAACGGCCCGGCGTCCGACGCGGGCACCGGTGAGGGCGATGCGGGCACTCCGCGCCGCCGCCGGCGCCGTGGTGGTGGTTCCCGCCGCCGCTCGGACGCCGGTGACGGATCCACCGGCGACGCCGACGCCGCCGCCAGCTGACGAGTTCGTCCCAGCGTGCTGCGGCCGCGGGACCTGCGGCTCCGATGGATGCCCTGGCCGCAGGTACCAGCCGAACGACGACACCGCGGCGACCGCATGGTCGCCGCGGTGCTCGTGTTGCTGCTGGGCGGAGCGGGGCTGCTCTACGGTGTGCAGAGCCCGGCGGCGAACACCGAGTCCGTCCCGGCGACCGCCGCTGCGACACCCCCGCCGCCGGCCGGGGCCGTGCCACCGACGTTCACCGAGCTCTGGCGGGCCCCGAGCCCGGCCACCCCGACCGTCCTCGTGGCCGGCGACGGTGTGGTCGTGGCGGAGGGGTCCCGGGTCTCCGGCCGCGACGCCGTCACCGGGGCACAGCGGTGGAGCTACACCCGTGACCTGCCGCTGTGCACCACCGGTGTCGCCGACGGCCGGGTCATGGCGCTCTACCGCAACGACCAGTACTGCTCCGAGCTGACCACACTCGGCCCCGACACCGGTGAGCGCGGCCCGACCCGGACCCTCGACGCACGCCCCGGCACCCGGCTGATCGGCCAGGACCCGGTGCTGGCGACCGGCGTGGACTATCTCGAGACCTTCCGCTCCGATCTCGTCCGCACCGCCGAGTACGGCACCGTCCGCGCGCCGGAGGAGCCCGGCGACCAGCCGCGTGCCGGATGCACCTTCCGGTCCTTCGCCACCGCCCGGGACCGGGCCGGTGTGCTCGAGCGCTGTCCCGGCGAGGCGTCCGAACGGCTGTCGGTGATCCGGCCCAGCGGCTCGGAGGGCGACCAGCCGGCCTTCGACTCGTCCGCCGAGATCGGCACCGACGGGGCACAGCTGATCGCGCTCTCCGCGGAGCGGGCCGCGGTGCTGCTCCCCGGCACCCCGCGGCTCGCGCTCTACGACCGCGGCGGGCGCAAGGTCGGCGAGTTCCCGGTCGCCGCGGGCGCCCAGATCAGCGTCCCGGCCGACGGCGTCGCCCGGACCTCGTCCGACGAGGACACCCGCTACTGGTGGACGGGAGGCGCCACCGTCGCCCTCGACAGCGCCACGCTCGAGCCCCGCTGGTCGGTTCCCGGCACGTCCGGGCCCGGAGCCCGCTACGGCGACCGTCTGCTGGTCCCGGTGCCCGGGGGCGTCGCCGACGTCGACCCGGACACCGGGGCCGTCGCCCGCACCGTGCCCGTCGACCGCGGCGCCTGGACCGGCCCGGTGCAGGTCGCGGCGCAGGGCGGTCTGCTGGTGGAGCTGCGCGGGGACGAGATCGTGGTGCTCGGCCCGGCCTGAGCGCCGGGCGCCCGGTCCGCTACAGGAACCAGCCCAGGCCGAGCACCAGGGCGGCGATCCCGACCACGCCGAGGGCGGCGAGTGTTCCGGTCCGGTCGCCGCGGCGGTCGGCCACCACCTGCCCGGCGACGGCGGCGACCGCCGCGGCGAAATGCGCCGTCAGGTCGGCCGCCCCCGGGCCGGGCACACCGTTGCGACCGGCGAACCACTCGACGACGCCGAGCCCGACCGCGAGCACGACGATGCCGCCGGCCAGCACGCCGCTCAGCCCCCGCAGCAACCGGCCGGGCCCGGAGGGCCGGACCGGTGCCGTCGGGGAACCGGCCGGGCGCGGGGGCCGTCGGGTGCCCCGGCCACCGGAGGGCGGGCGGGCCGCCGGGTGGTCGTCGTGGCGCTCCGCGCGGCCGGCGCCGGGCAGCCCGCGCCGCGAGCCCGCTCCCTCGCTCCCGTCGCGCGGACCGCCGCCGTTCGCGCCCGGCCCGCCGCTGCGACCGGGTCGGCCGCCGGGCGCAGGGCCGCCGGGCCCCGGGGCGGCACGCCGCCCACCCGGTGCGGACCGGGGCGGTCCATCCGGACGCGGGCCGTCCTGCGGACCTCCCGGTACCGCACCCCGGGTCGGCCTGGTGGGCGGTTCGGGTCCGCTACCCGGCCGGAACCCACCACCGCCGCGCGGAGCGTGCTGCGCCCTCGGCGGGCCGGGCGGACGGGCGTCCGGGGCCGGGCGTCCGCGGGGGTCGGGGCGAGGGTGATCGGTACTCACGGGGCCAACAGGTCCCACGGGCGCGGCTGGGGCACGGCGGCCCGCCCCTGCGGACAGTGCCGCCGGACCGGGCAGGTTCCGCACTGCGTACCGGTACGCACCGGGAACAGTGTCTCCGGATCCCCGCCCGCCGTGAGCGCGGTGGTCGCCGCGGCGGCCTCGTCCGCGGTCCGCTCGGCGGCCGCGACGTGCGCGGCCAGCGAGTCGTCGTCGTGCTCCCACGCGGCGACGGTGCCGGTCGGGACGTGGTGCAGCTCCACCTGCCGGCACCGGCGGCGGAAGACGTTCCCGGCGGCGACGGCGTAGAGCGCGAGCTGGCGGGAGTCGCGGGCGTCGGCGGCGGACGGGACCCGCCGGCCGGTCTTGAAGTCGACGACCCTCAGGTCGCCGCCGTCGTCGTCCAGGCGGTCGATCCGGCCCTCCACGAGCAGGCGGCCGGCCGGTGCGCTCACCCACCGCTCGACGGCGACCGGCTCGCTCCGCCCGGCGGGCCCGTCCGCGGCCGCGGCCAGCCAGTCCCGGGCCCGCTCGCGGTAGCGGGCGGCCTGCGCGGCGTCGGCGAACCCCTCGCCGGACCAGTGCCTGCCGACCAGTGCGGCGGCTGCGGCCGGGGTCCGCCGGTCCGCAGGCAGGCCCGCCAGCGCGCGCAGCGCGAGGTGCACGACGGCGCCCAGCGTGGTGTGCGCGAACGCGCCGCCCCGGGCCGGTGCCGGCCGGTCGACGTGCAGCATCCGGAAGCGCCGTGGGCAGGTGTCCCAGGTGTCGAGACGGGCGGGGGTCACCCGGTGCAGCGCGGCCGCACCGAAATCCGGATCCAGCAGGTCCAGGCCGAGCTGGCCGTCCGGACACCCGGTGGTGCGAGGCGTGGTCCGGGCCATCCGCCAACGGTACAGCGACCCCGGTCGCCCTCCGTCGATCGCCCGTCACCCGGCCACCCGGCGCACCGCCCGGCGCTCCCTGATCGGCCCGCGAGCGTGCTCCGCCACGGGCCGGTTCAGTCCCGGACGACCGCCACACCGGTGGCACGGTCGGCGATCGCCTCGAAGACCTCGGGGGCGGTGGTCTCCTCGGCGAGCGGGGTCGGCTTGTTGGTGCCGTGGTAGTCGCTCGAGCCGGTCACGATCAGCCCGTGCTCGGCGGCCAGCCCCCGCAGGAGCTCCCGGTCCTGCGCCACGTGGTTCGGGTGGTCCACCTCGACCCCGCCGAGGCCGCGCCCGGCCAGCTCGACCAGCACCGACGGCTCGACCACCCGCCCGCGGACCCGGGCCAGCGGGTGGGCGAACACCGAGACCCCACCCGCCGCGGAGATCATCTCGACTGCCGTCTCGACCGCCGTGTCGGCCCGCGGCACGTAGTACGGGCTGTCGTTGTGCAGCAGCTCGACGAACGCGGCGTCCACCGACTCGACGACGCCGGCGGCGACCAGCGCCTGTGCCAGGTGCGGCCGCCCGGCGCTGCCGCCCTCCGGCAGGTGCGCGAAGACCGTCTCGACGTCGACCGGGTACCCGTCGGCGGCCATCGCACCGATCATGCGGTGCATCCGCTGCACCCGCTCGGTGCGCAGCCGCTCCTGCTCGGCGGCGATCGCCTCGTGCCGCGGGTCGAACAGGTACCCGAGCAGGTGCACCGAGCAGCGGGGCTCGCCGTCGCGCCCGGTCGGGCTCAGGCAGGAGAACTCGGCGCCACGCACCAGCGCCAGCCCGGACGGGCGGGCCGCGACGGCCTCGTCCCACCCACCGGTGGTGTCGTGGTCGGTGATCGCGACGACGTCGAGGCCGGCCGCTGCCGCCGCCCGGACCAGCCCGGCCGGGCTGTCGGTGCCGTCGGAGGCGGTCGAGTGGGTGTGCAGGTCGATCACAGGCCGGGACACGACCGCGACCATAGCCGCCCGCCCGCGGCGAGGGATCTTGCCGGTCGGGAGGTCAGCGGCGCCAGCGCGGCTTGGCGAGCATGCCCGTCGCCCGGGTCTTGCCCTTCTCCCCGAACACCAGCTCGGAGAGCGCCTCGTAGATCTCCTCCGGGCGGGGCATGAAGTCGATCTCGTTCAGCGCCTGGATCTGACCTGCCGACTCCACGACCATCGTGCCGTAGCCGAGCAGGCGCCCGGCGAGCGTCCGGCGGAACGTGAGGTCGGTGACCTTGCCCAGGGGCATCATGCCGACGTTGTGCGTGATGATCCCCTGGGCGATCATCACGCGCTTGTCGGTGATCACGATGCGCTCGATCCACCACAGGATCGTCTGCGCGGTGAACCGCAGCACCGCGACGAGCACCAGGTAGAACGCGAGGTTGTCGATCAGCACCCCGACGCCGGCGTTCGTCGAGCCGTCCAGGAACTGCTCGACACCGACGACGACGAGGATGAACACCGCCGTCTGCAGGATGGGCTTGGCCATCACGGCCCAGTGCTGGCGCACACGGATGACGCGCCGCTCCGTGGGGAGCAGGTACTCGTCGATCTCCCGGGGCGCGAGCACAGATCAGACGAGCGAGGTGAAGAAGGTCGACATCGACTGCGCGGCGTCGTACAGGATGTTGCCGACGTTCTGGACCGAGCCCGCCGCCGCTTGCGGGGCGGTCACGATCAGGAAGATACCCAGCGCCACCGCGACCACGATCAGCATCTTGCGCACGTTAACCGTCACCCGTTCCGGCCCGTTGGAACAAACCTCGTCATTGGTACCCGAGCCCGGCGGGCGCAGGGTACCGGCACCAGTGCAGCGTACCGTTGATTCGGATGACCGACAGTAGCCGACACGTCGCCTGCGTGGGTGGAATCGTCTTTGACCCGGACGGCCGATTGCTCCTGGTACGCAGGGTGAACGAGCCGGGTCGCGGGCGCTGGTCGGTCCCCGGCGGGCGGGTCGAGCCCGGGGAGGACGACCACGCCGCCGTCGTCCGCGAGTTGTTCGAGGAGACCGGGTTGACGGTCCGTCCCGGGCGGCTGGTCGGCACCGTGACGCGCGCCCCCTACCGGATCGCGGACTACCTGTGCGACACCGCACCCGGCTCCCCGACGACCCCGCACCCCGGGGACGACGCCGACGACGCCCGCTTCGTCGACCGAGCCGCCTACGACGCACTCCCGGTGGTCGAGGGCCTGACCGAAACCCTCGCCGGCTGGAGCTGCCTCCCCCGCCGGTAGCCCCGGACACTCATGTCGCAACCACATTCCCGACCTCGCAGCCGTCGCAGCCGTTGCGACATACACGAACGGTCTGCGAGGCGGGGCATGTGGGGGACGCCGGACGGCGCGGGCGGCGGGGACCTGCGGGGGCGGCTCAGGGCTGGGGGGTGGGGCGGCCGGGCTGTTCGCCGCCTCGGGCGTCGCCGTAGGACTGCTTCGGGACCATCACCTTGCGCCGGAAGGTGCAGACGACGGTGCCGTCCTGCTTGTAGCCGCGGGTCTCCACGTACACGACGCCGCGGTCGTCCTTGGACTTCGACGGCGTCTTGTCCAGGACCTCGGTCTCGCCGTAGATCGTGTCGCCGTGGAAGGTCGGCTTGGTGTGCTTGAGCGACTCGACCTCGAGGTTGGCGATCGCCTTGCCCGAGACGTCCGGCACGGACATGCCCAGCAGCAGCGAGTAGATGTAGTTGCCGACCACGACGTTCTTGCCGAAGTCGGTCGTCTCCTCCGCGTAGTGCGCATCCATGTGCAGCGGGTGGTGGTTCATGGTGAGGAGGCAGAACAGGTGGTCGTCGTACTCGGTGACCGTCTTACCGGGCCAGTGCTTGTAGACCGCCCCGACCTCGAACTCCTCGTAGTAGCGCCCGAACTGCACCGTCCACGCTCCCATCATGTTCTCGATCCGTTGCGGGGGTAATCTATCGGGCGGCCCGCCCGGGACAGGGCGGCCCGGCTCACACGTGCCCGGTCGGACATCTCACAATCCCGACACACTCGGCCGCGTACGTGCGACGAACAGGACGGACCCGACAGCAGGGGAGGTGAGCGCGGTGTCGTCCGAGCCCCAGACACCGGCGAGCAGTATGTGCCGCCTCCCGCTGCTCCCTGCCCGGAGCGTGTTCCCGGGCTGACCCCGGCGGGAGGCGTGTCGCGCGTCAGGCGGCCGCCCCGGTGTGGCCGCACGTCCCACGGTGCAGGTGCCGCCCCGAGCAGCCCTGCGCCCGGCCGCCCACGGAGGTCCACCGTGATGCCCTCGCTCTCCCAGCTGCGCCCCGCGATCCGTTCGGCGGGCCGGACCCGCCGCAACCGGCGCGCCGCCGCCACGAACACCCCAGCCACCCGGCTGCGGGTACCGCTGTCCTCCTACGTCGTCGACTGCGCGGTCTACGTCGACGGTGAGCGGCTGCCCGGTCGCTGGACGCACGAGGAGGCGATCGCCGAGGTCCGCGAGCGCGGTGACGGCTTCGCCTGGATCGGCCTGCACGAACCCGACGAGGCGCAGATCTCCGGGGTCGCGGAGACCTACGGACTGCACCAGCTCGCCGTCGAGGACGCGGTGCACGCGCACAACCGGCCCAAGCTCGAGCGCTACGATGACACGCTGTTCATGGTGCTCAAGACGGTGCGCTACGTCGGGCACGCCGACCCGACGACGGCGAACGAGATCGTCGAGACCGGCGAGGTCATGGCGTTCGTGGGACGCGACTTCGTCGTCACCGTCCGGCACGGCCGCCACACCGGCCTGCGCGAGGTGCGGCGGCGCCTCGAGGACGACCCGGAGCAGCTGCAGCTCGGCCCCGCGGCGGTGCTGCACGCCATCGCCGACCACGTCGTCGACTCCTACATCGAGGTCGTCCGGCAGATCGAGGGCGACCTGGACGCCGTCGAGGCCGAGGTCTTCTCGCCGCGCTCGACGATGAACCCCGAGCAGATCTACGTCATGAAGCGCGAGATCCTCGACCTGCGCCGCTGCGTGATGCCGCTGGTCGGACCGATGCGCAAGCTGTCCGAGGGCTACAGCTCGCTGGTACCGCACGAGGTGCGGTCCTACTTCCGTGACGTCGACGACCACCTCGGGGGCGTCGCCGAGCAGGTCGCCGGGTTCAACGAGCTCCTGACCACGCTCGTCGACGCGGTGCTCGCGAAGATCAGCATGCGGCAGAACAACGACATGCGGAAGATCACCGCCTACGCCGGCCTGATCTCGGTGCCGACGATGATCGCCGGTGTCTACGGCATGAACTTCGACGTCATGCCCGAGCTGCACTGGGACTTCGGCTACCCGATGGTGCTGCTGCTCATCGCGACCATCTGCGGGCTGCTGTACCGCAACTTCCGGCGCAACGGCTGGCTGTAGCACCGGGTCGGACGCCCCGGCTGCCGCTCACACCTGCCGGTTCCCGGACGGCGGGGTGGGCGGCTCGGTATCGGCGTCGGGCTCGGCGTCGCCGTCCCCGCCGGTGTCCTCCCGGACCTCCTCGGGGATCTCGTCGGCGTACCCGGGATCACCGGGACCGCCCTCGTCGACCGGCTCGGAGCCGACGTCGTCCGGCTCCGGCTCCGCGCGGTCCGGCCGCCACCCGGCCGCGGCCAGCGCGGACGAGCGGGCTTGGCGCTCCCCCACCACGTCCGGCTCGTCGGGACGCCGGCCGAGGAACGTGTGCACCAGGTGCTGCTGCACCCCGCCGACGGTCTGCACCCGGACGTCGTCGAACCCGGCCCGTTCCATCCGGTGGACCATCTGCTCGGGCCCGCCGGCACCACCGACCCGCTTCATCCGGTAGCGGGCCAGGTCCGACACGCCCCAGCGCATCGACGCCATCGGCAGCAGGTAGGTCCAGTTCGCGGTCGCCCAGCGGGTCCGGCCCCGGGAGCCCCCGACGGCGTAGTCGTGCACCGCCAGCGGCGCACCGGGTGCCAGCAGCGACAGCAGCAGGCGCAGCCCGTGCTCGGCGTCGGGCAGGTTGGACACCAGGTACGAGGCGAGGATCCCGTCGAACGGACCCTCGATACCGGCCTCGGCGAGCGTCTCGAGTCTGGTGTGCACGAACGTCACGCGCGGGGACCAGTTCTTCTTCCGGGCCACCGCGAGCATCTCCGCCGACGCGTCGACCGCCACGACCTCGGCACCCTTCACCGTGGTGAGCAGTGCCTCGGTGGAGACACCGGTCCCGCAGCCGATGTCGAGCAGCCGCAGGCCCGGCCCGTCCCCCAGCCCCATCCGGGACGCCGAGACCCGCAGATGGGTCCGGTAGCCCGGGATGGAGCCGACGAACGCGTCGTACCCGCTCGCCCCGCGCCCGTAGGCGCGGTGCACCGTCGACGGGCGGATCTCGTCGCTCTGCCACGCCTCGCCGTTCACGCCGCGATCCTGCCCCGGCGAGCGCTCTCCCCGGAACCCGACGCGCCCGGTCGATCACGGCACACTGCCCGGTCGGGCGGGTCCGGGAGTCGCCGACCGGGCCTCGTACCGCCGTTCGGGACGCTCCGGCCACCCGTGCGGCGCAATGCTTCCGGGTTCAGCGGTACCGGCCGTGCCCGATCACGACGGAGGTCAGAAACCGCCGCCCGGGCCGCCCATCGCGAGCTTGGCGAGCAGCTCCCGGGCCTGCTCGGCGTTGCGCGGCTCGCACAGGACGTCGTAGCGGCCTGCGACCATCTGGCTGGCCGACTGGAAGTCGCGGCGGCCCCGGCTGGCGCCGTAGCCGACGGCGGCGAAGACCATGCCGAACACCGCACCGGAGCCCAGACCGACCAGGATCGGCAGGAAGCTGCCGTCCGGCGAGAACAGCGACAGCAGCAGACCGACGAACAGACCGAGCCAGGCGCCGGACGCGGCGCCGGAGGCCAGGACGCGGCCCCAGGTCAGCCGGCCGATGACCCGTTCGACGAGCATCAGGTCGACACCCACGATGGTCACGTCGCGCACCGGGAAGTCGGAGTCGGCGAGGTGGTCGACCGCGCGCTGCGCCTCCTCGTAGGTGGCGTAGGAGCCCACCGGCCACCCGGTCGGCGGAGTGGGCAGCTGCGGCAGGCCCGGTGCCGGGCGTGCCTGGCCGCCGAACGGGTTGGTCATGACGCTCTCCTCGTGATCTCCGGTTTCGCTACCGGTGCAACGGTCGACGGCCGCCCGGTGTGCCCGGCGAGCCTAGCGGCGTCCCGCCGGGCACGTGCCTCGTGTCCCCGGACGGGTCCCGATCCGAAACGTGCGACGGCCCCGCCCCGGGGTCTCCGGGAGCGGGGCCGTGACACCGTGAATCAGCGAAGCTTGTAGTCGCGCAGCAGGCCGCGGGAGATGATCGTCTTCTGGATCTCCGAGGTGCCCTCGCCGATCAGCAGGAACGGCGCCTCGCGCATCAGGCGCTCGATCTCGTACTCCTTGGAGTAGCCGTACCCACCGTGGATGCGGAACGACTCCTCGGTGACCTCCTTGCAGTACTCCGAGGCGAGCATCTTGGCCATGCCGGCCTCGACGTCGTTGCGCTCGCCGCGGTCCTTGAGCCGCGCGGCGTTGACCATCATCAGGTGCGCGGCCTCGACCTTGGTGGCCATCTCGGCGATCTTGAACGCGATCGCCTGGTGGTTGACGATCGGCTTGCCGAAGGTGGAGCGCTGCTGGGCGTACTCGACGCCGAGCTCGAAGGCCCGGATCGCGATGCCGCAGGCCCGGGCGGCGACGTTGACCCGGCCGACCTCGACGCCGTCCATCATGTGCGCGAAGCCCTTGCCCCGGGCGCCGCCGAGGATCTGGTCACCGGAGATCCGGTGCCCCTTGAACACCAGCTCGGTGGTGTCGACGCCCTTGTAGCCCATCTTGTCGATCTTGCCGGGGACGACCAGGCCGGGCGCGACCTCGCCGTAGCCCTCCGGCTTCTCGACCAGGAACGTGGTCAGGTTCTGGTGCGCCTTCTCCGCGCCCTCGTCGGTCTTGACCAGCACGGCGGTGAGGTTCGAGGTGCCGCCGTTGGTCAGCCACATCTTGGCGCCGTCGACGACGTAGTCACCACTGCCGTCACCCGACTCGACGGCCTTGGTCTTGATGGCCGCCACGTCCGAGCCCAGGTCCGGCTCCGACATCGAGAACGAGCCGCGGGTCTCCCCCGTGGCCATCTTCGGCAGGTAGCGCTCCTTCTGCGCCTGCGTGCCGTGCTGGCGCAGCATGTACGCCACGATGAAGTGGGTGTTGATCACGCCGGACACGCTCATCCAGCCGCGCGCGATCTCCTCCACGACCAGCGCGTAGGTGAGCAGCGACTCGCCGAGGCCGCCGTACTCCTCCGGGATCATGAGGCCGAACAGCCCCATCTCCTTCATCCCGTCGACGATGTCCTGCGGGTAGGTGTCCGCGTGCTCCAGCGCCGTGGCGTGCGGAATGATCTCCTTGTCCACGAACGAGCGGACGGTGGACAGGATCTCGGTCTGGATGTCGGTGAGACCGGCGGTCTGCGCGAGCCGGGCCATGGTGCCTCCTGGGCGTCGGTGGTCAGCGGGGGTCCGAGCGGCGGCTCAGGACTCCGGCGGGGTCCACTTGTCGGTACGGGACATCCCCGCGGCACGACCCTTGCCCGAGATCACCAGCGCCATCTTGCGGCTGGCCTCGTCGATCATCTCGTCACCGATCATCGCGGCGCCGCGCTTCCCGCCGGCCTCCGAGGTGAAGTACTCGTAGGCGTCGAGGATGTTCTCGGCGTGGTCGTAGTCGCTCTGCGCCGGCGAGAACGTCTCGTTCGCGGCGTCGATCTGGCCCGGGTGCAGCACCCACTTGCCGTCGAAGCCGAGCGCGGCCGAGCGACCGGCCACCCGGCTGAACCCGTCGACGTCCTTGATCTGCAGGAACGGGCCGTCGATGGCCTGCTTGTCGTGCGCGCGGGCGGCCATCAGGATCGACATGAGGATGTGGTGGTAGGCGTCGCCCACGTCGTAGCCGGGCGGCTGCTCGCCGACGACCAGCGACTTCATGTTGATCGAGGCCATGAAGTCGGCCGGGCCGAAGATGATCGTCTCCACCCGGGGCGAGGCGGTGGCGATCGCGTTCACGTTGGTGAGGCCCAGCGCGTTCTCGATCTGCGCCTCGATGCCGATCTTCCCGACCTCGTGGCCCATCGTCTTCTCGACCTGGGTCATCAACAGGTCCAGGGCGACGACCTGCTCCGGGGTCTGCACCTTCGGCAGCATGATCGCGTCGAGGTTCGCGCCCGCGCCCTCGACGACCTCGACCACGTCGCGGTAGGTCCACTCGGTGGTCCAGTCGTTGACCCGGACCACGCGGACCTTCTCGCCCCAACCGCCCTCGTTGAGGGCTTCGACGATCGTCGTGCGGGCGCCCGGCTTGGCCAGCGGGGCGCAGGCGTCCTCCAGGTCCAGGAAGACCTGGTCGGAGTTCAGCGTGCGCGCCTTGTCGATGAACTTCTGGCTCGAGCCCGGCACGGCCAGGCAGGAACGGCGGGCACGCTGCACTCGCGACTGGGGGGTGGTGCTCACAGGCGGGCTCCTCGTCGAGTTCGTCCTCGCCCGCCTTGCACGGCGGCGGGCCTCCGGCTGGAGGTGATGCTGGCACGACCGCCCGCGGATCGCCCCGTGCAGGTGATTGGTTTCTCAGCCGCCGGTGGTCAGCCGGGGGTTACCCGCGAGTCACCCCGGTTCGGGGGGCGGGGTCAGGGAACCACCGGCGACGGCGACGACCGTGCCGCCCACCCAGGTGCCGACGGCCTGCCCGCCCTCGGTGCGGACCCCGGCGTAGAGGGTGGACGGGCGTCCCATCTCGACCCCCTGGGTGACGACGAAGGGGTGCTCGCCGTCGTCGGGGACCAGGCCGCGGTCGGCCAGGAACACCCCCAGCGCGACGGCGGCCGACCCGGTCGCCGGGTCCTCGGCGACCCCGACCCCGGGGGCGAACATCCGCGCGCGCACCCGCTCGGCCGTGGCGTCCACCGAGGCCACCAGGACGCCCTCCCCGCCGCCACGCGCCGCGGCGATCGCGGCCGCGTCCGGACGGGCCCGGGCGACGGCGTCGGGCTGCACGAGCAGGATGGCGTAGTCGACGCCGGCTCCGGCGACACCGGGCAGCGCCGCGCCGTCGACGTCGTCGGGGCCCAGACCGACCGCGGCGGCCAGCCGGACCGCGTCCAGGTCCTCGCCGACGAACGGCCGGCCGCCCTCGACGCGGGCGCCGCTGCCGTCGACCCGGACCGGGAGCAGGCCGGCGCCGCACTCCTGGATCCGGTCGCCGTGGCCGATCACGCCGTCACGGGCCAGGACCCACGCGGTACCGACGCTCGGGTGACCGGCGAAGGGCAGCTCCCGGACCGGGGTGAAGATCCGCACCCGGTAGTCGGCGCTCTCGTCGCCGTCGCCGGTCGGCGGCAGCGGGAACGTGGTCTCCGACAGGTTGAACTCGGTCGCGATGGCCTGCATCCGGGCGGTCGAGAGGGCCTCGGCCCCGTGCACGACCGCGAGCGGGTTGCCCGCGTAGGCGCGGTCGGTGAAGACGTCGACGATGTCGAAGCGGAGGGGATCGGGCCCCGGAACGTGCCCGGCGTCGCCGGTCGGGTCGTCACGGAGGTCGCTGCTGGGCTCGCTCACGTCGGCGGAGCCTAATCACCCGCCTGCGCGTGCCGTCCGGCCCGCCCTCCCCGACCCGAATAGGCTCGGCGTCATGGCCTCGGCACGGGTGTTCGTCGCACGGATGGCGGGCCTGGCCGTCTTCGGACCGGACGGTGAGCAGATCGGGCGGGTCCGCGACGTCGTCGTGTCGCTGCGGGTCGACAGCCGGCCGCCACGCGTGCTCGGGCTGGTCGTCGACCTGTCCGCGCGGCGCAGCATCTTCGTCCCGATGCTGCGGGTCTCCGACATCGCACCGTCGGCGGCGACGCTGGCCAGCGGATCGGTGAACCTGCGCGGGTTCGACCAGCGTCCCAACGAGACCCTGGTGCTGGGCGAGCTGCTGAACTCGTCGGTGACGGTGCGCGAGTCGGGCGCCGTGGGCGTCGTCGTCGACGTCGCGATCGAGCCCACCCGCACCCGGGACTGGGCCGTCGCGAAGGTCGCCGTCCGGTTCCGCCGGGCCGGGCTGTCCCGGCGTCCGCGGGTCGAGGTGCACGGCTGGGAGTCGGTCTCCGGGCTGGACGTCGCGGCCACCCAGGGCGCCGACCGGCTGCTCGCGGTGTTCGACACGATGCGCCCCGCCGACGTCGCGGCGGCGCTGTCCCGGCTGCCGGACGGGCGCCAGCGGCAGGTCGTCGACGCCCTCGACGACGAGCGTCTCGCCGACATCTTCGAGGAGCTGTCCGAGTCCGACCAGCGTGAGCTGCTGACCTACCTCGGTGACGACCGGGCGGCGGACGTGCTGGAGGCGATGAGCCCGGACGACGCCGCCGACCTGCTCGGCGAGCTGCCCGACGACGAGGCGGGCCGGCTGCTGGAGCTCATGGAACCCGGCGAGTCCGAGCCGGTGCGCCGGCTGCTGCGCTACGAGTGGGACACCGCGGGCGGGCTGATGACACCGGAGCCGATCACGCTGTCCCCGGACGCGACGGTCGCCGAGGCACTGGCCCGGGTGCGCCATCCCGAGGTGCCACCGGCGCTGGCGTCGATGGTGTTCGTCGTCCGCCCGCCGACGGCCACCCCGACCGGTCGCTACCTGGGCGGCGTGCACGCCCAGCAGCTGCTGCGCGCGGCGCCGTTCGAGCTGGTCGCGGGCCTGGTCGACACCGAGCTGCCGCAGCTCGGCCCGGAGACCGGGCTCGGGGCGGTGACCCGCTGGTTCGCGAGCTACAACCTGGTCGCCGGCCCGGTCGTCGACACCGAGGGGCATCTGCTCGGCGCGGTGACCGTCGACGACGTGCTGGACCACCTGCTGCCGCAGGGCTGGCGGGACCGCGACCTCGCGTCCGCCGAGGTGCGGCACGGCGCCACCGACGGGCACCCGCAGGACTCGGGGGTGCGCGGTGCCTGAGGCAGGCGGAGGACGGCGGCTGGACCAGCCGCAGCTCGGGCGGCGCCGCTTCGAGTTCGACCCCGACGGCTTCGCCCGGCTGTCGGAGCGGATCGCACGGTTCCTCGGGACGGGCCGGTTCCTGGCCACCCAGACCGTGATCGTGGTGGTGTGGATCCTGCTCAACATGGTCGCCTGGTGGGGCCAGTGGGACCCGTACCCGTTCATCCTGCTCAACCTGGCGTTCTCCACCCAGGCCGCGTACGCGGCACCGCTGATCCTGCTGGCCCAGAACCGGCAGGACGACCGGGACCGGATCGCGCTGGACGAGGACCGGCGGCGGGCGGAGCGGACCAAGGCCGACACCGAGTTCCTGGCCCGCGAGCTGGCGGCGCTGCGGCTGGCCGTCGGTGAGACGGCGAGCCGGGACTACCTGCGCGGTGAACTGGAGAGGCTCTCCGAGCGGCTCGACGACGCGGTGGCCAGGGCCGCGGCGGGGACCGGCCCGGCGCCCGCCGCGGATGCGGAACGCAAGCGGTACCGGAAGAAGGAGCGGTTCAGGGGATGAGCTTGCGGGTGATCCGCTCGAGGTCGGCGAGGTCGTCGGCGTCGAGCCGGTCCGCGAAGTGCCGCCGGATCCCCCGCAGGTGCGTGGTCGCGGCGATCCGCAGCCGCTCGTAGCCCGCGTCGGTCAGCCGGGCGGTGACCCCGCGGCCGTCGGCGGCGACCTTCGCCCGGGTGACCAGGCCCACCTTCTCCAGCCGGTCCACCAGCCGGGTCACCCCGGAGCGGGAGAGCAGGACGGCCTCGGCCAGCTCGGTCATCCGCAGCTGGTGGCCCGGGACCTCGGAGAGCTGGACGAGGACGTCGTAGGCAGCCAGGGAGAGGTCCTGCTCGATCTCGAGCTCGCTCTCGAGCAGCTTCGTGATGCCCGCGTGCGCGCGCAGGAAGCTGCGCCACGAGGCGAGCTCGTCGCGGGTCGGGATCACCCGCCGTCGCCCGGGGTGCTCGCGCCCCGGGGCGCCGACCGTGTCCTCCATCGCCGGTGATGTTTCCAGACCCCGCCCGGACCGGTGACACCCTGGTGCGAGGAGGGTGCCGGGAGACACGTGGGCCGCTCCGGCGCGCCACGTAGCATGGAATCGTCACGAGCAGAAAGAGGTCATTGCGCTCATGTCCGTCACCGGCAGCACCAGCACCGTCGAAGAGGCCGTGCGCGCCGCCCTCGGCACCGTCGAGGACCCGGAGATCCACAAGCCGATCACCGAGCTGGGGATGGTCAAGAGCGTCGCTGTCTCCGCGGACGGGCTCGCGGAGGTCGGCGTCTACCTGACCGTCGCCGGCTGCCCGATGCGCGAGACGATCACCTCCCGGGTCACCGAGGCCGTCGGCAAGGTTCCGGGGATCGCCCGGGTCGAGGTCGAGCTCGACGTGATGAGCGACGAGCAGCGCACCGAGCTGCGTCGCTCGCTCCGGGGCGACTCGGACGAGCCCGAGATCCCGTTCGCCCAGCCCGGGTCGCTGACCCGCGTCTACTGCGTCGCGTCCGGCAAGGGCGGGGTCGGCAAGTCCTCGGTCACCGTCAACCTGGCCGTGTCGATGGCGCGCCGCGGGTTGAAGGTCGGCGTGGTCGACGCCGACATCTACGGCCACTCGGTGCCCCGCATGATCGGCGCGGCCGACCGGCCGACCAAGGTCGAGAACATGATCATGCCGCCCCAGTCGCACGGGGTGAAGGTCATCTCGATCGGCATGTTCACCGACGGCAACACGCCCGTCGTGTGGCGTGGCCCGATGCTGCACCGCGCGCTGCAGCAGTTCCTGGCCGACGTCTTCTGGGGCGACCTGGACGTGCTGCTGCTCGATCTGCCCCCGGGCACCGGTGACATCGCCATCTCCACCGCGCAGCTCGTCCCGAACGCCGAGCTGCTCGTCGTGACCACCCCGCAGCAGGCCGCCGCCGAGGTCGCCGAGCGGGCCGGCGCGATCTCCACCCAGACCCGTCAGCGCCTGGCCGGCGTCGTGGAGAACATGTCCTGGATGGAGATGCCCGACGGCTCGCGCAACGAGATCTTCGGCTCCGGCGGCGGGCAGATCGTGGCGGACTCGCTGAGCCGCATCCTCGGCGCCCCGGTGCCGCTGCTCGGGCAGGTGCCGCTCGATGTCGCCCTGCGCGAGGGCGGCGACGCCGGCACCCCGATCGTGCTCGGGAAGCCGGAGTCCGCGGCCGCGCAGGCCCTCGAGGGGATCGCGGAGCAGCTCACCGTGCGCTCGCGCGGCCTGGCCGGGATGAGCCTCAACATCTCCCCCGTCGGGCGCTGAGCACCGGCCACAGACAGCGGACGGCCCCGCACACCGCGTTGTCGGTGTGCGGGGCCGTCCGTTTGTGACCCCCGGGGATGGCTCTCAGCCGAGCGCGTCGTCGAGCGTCTTCGCCCAGAGCGCGAGGCCCTCGTCGATCTGCTCAGCGGTGACGACCAGCGGCGGGATCATGCGGACGACGTTGCCGTAGACGCCGCAGGTCAGCAGCAGCAGCCCCTGCGCAGCCGCGGCCGCGTGCACCTTCGCCGCGGTCGCACCGTCCGGCTTGCCCTCGGCGTCGACGAACTCGATGCCGACCATCAGGCCGCGCCCGCGGACGTCGCCGATGACCGGGTGGTGCTGCGCGGACTCGCGGACCCCGGCGATGAGCTTCTCGCCCTGCACCCGCGCGTTCTCGACGAGGTTCTCCTTCTGCACGACCTCGAGCGTGGCGAGCGCGGCGGCGCAGGCGACGGCGTTGCCGCCGTAGGTGCCGCCCTGGGAGCCCGGCCAGGCCTTCTCCATGATCGCCTTCGGTGCGGCGATGGCGGAGAGCGGGAAGCCGGACGCGAGGCCCTTCGCCGTGACGATGATGTCCGGGACGAAACCCTCGGTGTGCTGGTGGCCCCAGAACTTCCCGGTGCGGCCGTAGCCGGTCTGCACCTCGTCGGCGATCAGCAGGATGCCGTGCCGGTCGGCCCGCTCGCGCAGGCCCTGCAGGAACGCGGCCGGGGTCGGGACGTAGCCGCCCTCGCCCAGCACCGGCTCGACGATGAACGCCGCGACGTCGGCCGCCGGCGCGGTGCTGGCCAGCTGGCGGTCGAGCTCGCTCAGGGCGAACGCGACGGCCTGCTCCTCGGACCAGCCGTAGCGGTAGGCGTACGGGAACGGGGAGAACGCGACCCCGCCCATCATCGGTCCGATCCCGGCCCGGATCTTGGCTCCGGAGGTGGTGAGCGCCGCGGCACCCATCGTGCGACCGTGGAAGCCGCCGTCGAACGCGACGACGAGCTGGCGGTCGGTGGCCTGCCGGGCCAGCCGGACCGACGCCTCCACGGCCTCGGAGCCGGAGTTGGTGAAGAAGACCGAGTCGATGCCGTCGGGCAGCACCTCGCCCATCCGCTCGACGAGCCGCAGCAGCGGCTGGTGCATCACGGTCGTGTACTGGCCGTGGATCAGCGTCGCGACCTGCTCCTGTGCGGCCTGGACCACCGCCGGGTGGCAGTGCCCGGTCGAGGTGACGCCGATGCCGGCGGTGAAGTCGAGGAACCGGCGATCGTCGGTGTCGTACAGGTAGACGCCCTCACCGCGGGCGGCCTGGACCGGGGTGGCCTGCTTCAGCAGCGGGGACAGCTGTGCCATGGGTTCGCAGCTCCTGATGCGTCGGGGTGTCCGGCGTCCGGAAGGGATTCTCGGATGTCGTCTCGAGTCACCACACGGGTTGTCGAGTTGTCGACAATCCTAGGGAATCACGCGCAGGCGGCTCTGGGCAAGGGTCGGTTCTGCCTCGCTTTGCTCTGCTCACCCCTACGCACCGGGCAGCTTCGAGGCCGTACCGGGGCGGCTCCGCGGCCTCACCGCGGCCACGGCGGGCGCCCCGTGCGCACCGGTGAGCAGAGCAAAGGGGCTGCTCACCAGGGGTGGTGCGCATCGGTACGCAGAGCAAAGCGCCGGGAGAGGAGCATCCCACCAGCGGCCGTCCGGCCAGGGGACACGATCGTGGTCAGGTCAGCAGGGCCGCGACGACGAGCAGGACCGGCACCGCCGTGACGGTGGTCGCCAGTGCGGTGTCCCGGGCCAGCGTGACGGCGCGCTCGTAGCGCAGGGCGTAGCCGAAGACGTTCTGCGCCGTCGGCAGCGCGGCCAGGACCACCGCGGCCAGCAGTGCCGGGCCGCTCAGCCCGAGCACCCCGGCCGCGAACGCCCACGCGATCAGCGGGTGCGCCACGTTCTTGATCGCCACTGCGATCCACACCGAGCCGGCCGTCTCGCCCGTGCCCGGACGCCGGGTGCCGTACAGGGACAGGCCGAAGGCCAGCAGCATCGCCGGCACCGCGAGGTCCGCCAGCAGCTCCACCGGGGCCGTGACCGGCTCGGGAAGCCGCAGGCCTGTTCCCGACACGACCAGGCCTGCCGCCGTGGCGATCGCGATCGGGTTCCGCAGCGGCGCGAACACGATGCGCATCCAGCCCGGACGCTCACCGCGGCCGTCGCCGGGCAGGACGTCCAGCAGCGTCGTGAACAGCGGCGTCAGCACGGCGAGCTGGAACAGCAACACCGGCGCGACGGCCGCCGGGTCGCCGAGCACGTAGGTCGCGATCGGGATGCCGAGGTTGCCGGCGTTGACGTAGCCCGACGCCATCGACCCGATCACGGTCTCCCCCGCCGGACGGCGGCGCAGCAGCGCGACCGGCACGAAGAGCAGGCAGGCGAGCGAGCTGGCGACCGCGGTGACCAGCAGCCCGGAGGAGAAGACCGCGCCGACGTCGGCGCGGGAGAGGGTGATGAACAGCAGCGCGGGCGTCGCGACGAAGAACGCCGCGCGCGCGAGCACCCGGGACCCCTGCTCACCGAGCAGCCCGCTACGCCCGAGCATGTACCCGACACCGACGACGACGCCGATGACCAGGAAACCCTCGAGCACGCCCGTCACGTGCCGCTACTTTACCCAGGGCAACGATCAGCCGGGTCCGGAGCGCGCGGCCTCACACACCCGTCACGCGGCGCCGGGCATCGCTGCCAGGATCCGGATGACGGCGTCGTCCATGTGCGCGGCCAGACGGTCCAGCAGCAGCCCGGTGTGCCCGTCGCGCAGCGCATCGCGCAGCCGCTGGTGCTCGACGAGGAGCTCGGCCGCCGGCGGAGCCGTCTGCTGGAACGCGGCGAGGCACATCCGGGTCTCGACCAGCAGCCCCTCGGTCATCCGGCGCAACCGCGGACTCCCGGAGGCGGCGACCAGCGCGGCGTGGAAGTCGTGGTCGGCGTCCGCGAGCGCGACCGCGTCCCCGGCCGCCGCGGCCGACTCCATCGCCCCCAACGGGATTTCCAGCGCCACGACGGCCAGCTGCCGGTCGCCGGCCAGGACCTGCAGCGCGGCCGCGCGCTCGACCGCGGTCCGGGCCAGGTAGACGTCCCGGACGTCGTCCGGGCCCAGCTCACGCACGAACAACCCGCGGTGCCGCTCGCTGCGCAGCAGACCCTCGGCGACCAGCCGCTGCATCGCCTCGCGCAGCGGCCCGCGGCTGACGCCGAGCCGTGTGGCCAGGTCCACCTCGCCGAGCTGGGCGCCCGGCGCGAAGGTACCGCGCATGATCGCGGTGCGGATCCGGTCCGCGACGATCTCCGCGGTGGACCGCCGGCTGACCGGCTCCAGCTCCGAGACGTCCAGGCCCATCCGGCTCATCCCTTCCGGAACAGTGTCCCGAGCCCGGGCCGGTCGATGTCGGCGCCGGCCAGGCGCAGCCCCTGCCACATGCTGACCTGGTTGGCGGTCAGCACCGGCTTGCCGAGCCGGGCGTCGAGCGCGTCCAGGATCTCCACGGTGTGCAGCGCGGTGTCCGGCAGCAGCACCGCGTCGGCCTGCGGCGCGTCCGACGACACCGCCTCGGCGAACTCGAGCACCGTCTCCACCGGCAGCGTCCCGACCTCGGCGGCGGTGATGATGTCGCGCGCGGAGACGGTCAGCACCGAGATGTCGTGGTGGGTCAGGAACTGCACGAAGGCGCCTGCGACGTCCGGTGGGTAGGTCGCCCCGATCGCCACCGTCGACACGCCGAGCCGCCGGCAGGCGTCCACGAACGCGAACGACGTGCTCGACGCCGGCACGCCCGCCGCCCGTTCCAGGGTGGCCGCCTGCCGGGCCGCACCCTCGGGACCGAAGATGAAGCTGCCCGAGGTGCACGCCCACACGATCGCGTCGAGCGGGCCGGCCTCGGCCGCGACCCGGCGCGCTCCCTCGGCGAGGACCTCGTCGCCACCGATGTCGAGCAGCGCGTCCTCGCGGTGGGCGTCTTCCTTCATCTCCGTGTGCACCAGCGGGAGCGTGCTGCCGTCGGCCAGCAGCTTCTCGGCGCGCGGGTAATCGTCCTCGGCCGAGTAGCCGGGGTACAGGATGCCAACCGTGCTCATGTTGTCGACAATCCTACAGACCTGCGGAAGATCGCAAGCCCTTCCGGCTGCCGACTCAGCTGTCGACCCTCGAGTACACGAGCCGCTCCCCGACGCTGCCCGAGCGCCAGACGTCGTGGCAGGCCGTCGCCATCGCGTCCAGCCCGTCGACGATCGTGGCGAACACGTTGCCCGGTACCCACCCGACATCGCCGTTGAGCAGCAGGTTGTTGCGGCCGTAGAAGATCGCCAGGTCGATCCCGCCCGCCGCGGCGTCGATACCCTGGTCGTCCTTGAACGCCGCGTCGAGCATCCCGCCGTGGAAGTCGAAGTAGCAGACGTCACCCGGGATCGGGGTGACCGTCGGGTTCTCCTGACCGATCCGCGGACCGAACCGCGGGACGATCGTGTAGACCTCGTTGCGGGCGTACTTGGCATGCTGCGCGTCGCCGCCCTGCGGGCCGCCCGCGAGCGCCTCCCAGACCGCCGCGGACGTGCGCGGCGCCTCCTTCTCCAGCAGCTCGGCCGTGCAGCCGACGCCACGCTTCGCGAGTTCGATCCTGATCAGCTTGGACACTCGGACCCCCGGGGTCGATCGTGGGTGCGGGGAAACGCCTCCGCCCGGATAGGCGGATTGTTGACAATCCTAGGTGCGCTTCCTAGCGTGTCAACGCCGCCCGACCTCCCCACGACAGGATCGTGCTTTGCCGGTTTCCGCTGGTCAGGACCACAACGTCGTCACCGTGCTGCACGGCGGCGAGCATCCGCCCGGACTCGGGTCGAAGGCGGGTGACACACATCTCCGGTTCGCCTCGACGGAGAACGAGCTGGCCGAGGCGCTGCCCGGCAGCGATGTGCTGCTCACCTGGGACTTCACCTCCGACGCCGTCAAACAGGTCTGGAGCAGCGACCTGACCCGGGAGCTGCGCTGGGTGCACACGGCCAGTGCGGGCGTGGACCGGGTCGCGTTCCCCGAGCTGCTCGCCGCGCCGGTGACCCTCACGAACTCCCGCGGCGTCTTCGACCGGCCGATGGCCGAGTTCGTGCTCGGCGCCGTGATCGCGTTCGCCAAGGACACCGCACGGTCGCTGACGCTGCAGCGCGAACACCTCTGGCAGCACCGGGAGACCGAGACGGTCGCCGGCAAGGTCGTCACCGTCGTCGGCAGCGGCCCGATCGGGCACGCCATCGCGGGGCTGCTGACCGCCGTCGGGATGACCGTGCGACTGGTCGGCCGGCGCGCCGCGGACGGCGTGCACGCCTTCGACGAGCTGCCCGGCCTGCTCCCCGACTCCGACTACCTGGTGCTCGCGGCGCCGCTGACCGACGCGACCCGCGGCATGGTGCACACCGGCACGATCGCGCTGTTGCCCGAGCGGGCCCGGGTGATCAACGTCGGCCGCGGGCCGCTGATCGTGCAGGACGACCTCACCGAGGCACTGCGCGGCGGCCGCCTCGCCGGTGCCGCGCTCGACGTCTTCGAGGTCGAGCCGCTGCCGGCCGACTCCCCGCTGTGGGCGATGGAGAACGTGCTGATCTCCCCGCACATGTCCGGCGACGTCGTCGGCTGGAAGGACATGCTCGTCGAGCTGTTCGTGGACAACCTGGTGCGCTACCGGGACGGCGACGAGCTGCGCAATGTCGTGGACAAGGAACGTGGATACGTGAGCACCTCCGGAGGCAACCAGTGACGACAGCAGACCTCAGCGCGACCGAGCTGCTGGCCGGTTACCGCACCGGCGAGATCTCCCCCGTCCAGGCCACCCGGGACTCCCTGGACCGGATCGAGGCGTTCGACGGCGCCGTCAACGCGTTCTGTCTGGTCGACGCCGACCACGCGCTGGCCCAGGCCAAGGACTCCGAGGCCCGCTGGCAGGCCGGGGAACCGATCGGCCCGCTGGACGGCGTCCCGACGTCGATCAAGGACATGCTGCTGACGATCGGCTGGCCGACCCGGCGCGGCTCGACGACGACGTCGCCGGACGGTCCGTTCGAGGTCGACGGCCCGCCGGTCGCCCGGGTCCGCGCGGCGGGCGCGGTGCTGCTGGGCAAGAACACCACGCCCGAGCTGGCCTGGAAGGGTGTCACCGACTCCCCGTCCGGCGGCGTCACCACGAACCCGTGGGACCCGGCACTGACCGCCGGCGGTTCGTCGGGCGGCAGCGCGGCGGCCGTCGGGCTCGGAATGGGACAGCTGTCGCTGGGGACCGACGCCGGCGGATCGGTCCGCATCCCGGCTGCGTTCACCGGCACCGTCGCGCACAAGCCCACCTACGGCCGGATCTCGCACTACCCGGGCTCCGCCTTCGGCACCCTGGCCCACGTCGGCCCGATGACCCGCACGGTCGCCGACACGGCCCTGCTCCACGACGTCGTCTCCCAGCCCGACACCCGCGACCCGTGGGCGTTCGACGTGCCCCGCGAGTCCGCGGTCGAGCGTCTCGCCGGCGGGGCACAGGGCCTGCGGATCGCGTTCTCCCCGACCCTCGGCTACGTCGACGTCGATCCGGAGGTCGCCGCGCTGGTCGCCGAGGCCGTCGCGGTGTTCTCCCGGGAGCTGGGTGCCACCGTGGAGACCGCCGATCCCGGGTTCGTCGACCCGATCGAGCCGTTCCACACGTTGTGGTTCGCCGCGGCCGCGAAGTCCCTCGAGCCGATCGGCGCCGAGGCCCGCCGGGCCATGGACCCGGCGCTGGTGGAGATCGCCGAACAGGGTGCCGCCGTGTCCGCGCTCGACTACCTGGGCGCGATGGCCGTCCGCAACGAGCTCGGCACGCTCATGGGTGCCTTCCACCAGCAGTACGACCTGCTGCTCACCCCGACCCTGCCGATCACGGCGTTCGAGGGCGGCCGGGAGGTCCCCGACGGCTGGCCGAACCCGCGCTGGACGTCGTGGACCCCGTTCACCTACCCGTTCAACATGACCCAGCAGCCGGCCACGTCGGTGCCGTGCGGGTTCACCTCGGCCGGGCTGCCGGTCGGGCTGCAGGTGGTCGGACCGCGGCACGCCGACGCCACCGTGCTCGCCGCCGCGCACGCGTACCAGCAGGCCACCGAGCACCACCTGCGCCGGCCGGCCCTGCTCGGCTGAGCCGCACCGGCCCGGCCCCGGCGCCCGTCAGGTGGCGTCGGGGTCGACCGGGGGCTGCTCGTTCGCGGCAAGCGGCGGCTGCTGCGCGGGACGCGCCGGGGGCGGGGTGCTCGCCGCCGCCCCACCTGCGGCGCCGCCGGCGATCGCCGCACCGGCGGCCGACGCGCCGTTGGCGCCGGGGGCGAACCCGTTCGGCTTCACCGGCTCGTCCTCGGCGAACAGGCTGCGGGTGATCGCGCGGCGCGGGTTGAACGACCGCAGGCTGCGCAGGTCGTTGAGCGGCTGCTGGATCTGGTCGAACTCCGGGCCCAGTTCCTTCTTCAGATGGTTCTGGGCGCCGGTCGCGTACTCCTTGACCTTGCGCACGGCGCTGCCCAGCCAGCGCGCGGCCTCCGGGAGGCGCTCCGGGCCGAGGATGAACAGGCCCGCGACGACGAGGACCAGGATCTCCCACATGCCGATG
This sequence comes from Pseudonocardia parietis, assembly GCF_017876315.1. GTDB lineage: Bacteria > Actinomycetota > Actinomycetes > Mycobacteriales > Pseudonocardiaceae > Pseudonocardia > Pseudonocardia parietis. Next base: position 6,842,394 of record NZ_JAGINU010000001.1, read on the forward strand.
TTCTCGAACACACCGACAGGGTACGGCGGGCTGCCGTGACCCGGTCGGGAGCCACTCCGGTCAGCGCCGACCGAGGGTTGCGGTGACGGTGAGCGGCCGGCCCTGGCGGACCAGCTCGACCGGGACCTGTGCGCCCGGGTCGTGCTCCCGGACAGCGACGACGAGCTCGTCGGCACTCGCGATGGGGCGGCCCGCGACCCGTACGACGACGTCGCCCTCGGCGACGCCGGCCGCCGCGGCGGGACCGCCCGCGACGACGTTCTGGATCTGGGCGCCGTCGGTGGCGCCGTCGGTGACCGAGCGCGCGTTCACCCCGAGGTCGGAGTGTTCGACCCGGCCGGTCCGGATCAGCTCCTCCGCGATGGCGCGGGCGTCGTCGATCGGGACGGCGAACCCGAGCCCGATCGACCCGCCCTGCCCGCCGGCCTCGGCGCTGCCGGCGCTGCGGATCGCGGTGTTGATACCGACGACGGCGCCGGTCGCGTCGACCAGCGGGCCGCCGGAGTTACCGGGGTTGATCGCGGCGTCGGTCTGCACGGCGTCGATCACCGCGTCGCCTGCGCTGCCCTCCGGGTCGAGCCGCACCGGACGGTCGACGGCGGAGACGATCCCCGTGGTGACGGTGCCGGCGAGCCCGAACGGGGACCCGATCGCGATGACGGCGTCGCCCACGGCCAGCTCGGACGACCGGCCGATCGCGGCGACGGTCGGGTTCGCCACCGGCACCTTCACCACTGCCAGGTCGGTCATCGGGTCGGTGCCGACCACGGTCGCCGGCAGCCGGGACCCGTCGGCGAACACGGCCTCGACCGTGCCCTGACCGGGCCCGGTGGCCGGGGCGACGACGTGGTCGTTGGTGAGTACGTAGCCGCCCGGGTCGATGACGACCCCGGAGCCGTTGCCCGCCTGGTTCCCGACCGTCACCTCCAGCGACACGACCGACGGCAGGACGCGACCGGCCACCTCCGGCACCGAGCCGGGCGGCCGTTCCTTCGCCTCCTCCGCGGCCGCCAGCACCGCGCCGGGGCTCGTCAGTGCGCTCGCGCCGGCCGCCGTCCAGTGCCCGACCACGCCGCCGAGCGCACCGGCACCGAGCGCCAGGACCCCCAGGATCGCCAGCGCCCGTGGCTGGACCCTCTTGCCGAAGAGCACCTCGCGGACGCTGAGCCGCGGACCGTCCTCGGGTTCCGGGGCCGGGCCCGGCTCACCGGCACCGTGCGGTGGCGCCGCGACCACCGGGGTGCCGGGATCACGCCAGGGATCCGCGGCGGAACCGCCGGGCCAGAACGGCTCCCTGCTCTGCTCACCGGGGGTGGCCATCCCGTCGGGGCCGGACGAGGGCGGGCGCTGCAGACCGGACCCCGCGGTCTCCGGGCGGCCGAAGGCCCGGGCGACGGCGGCGGTGGGTGGCCGCGTCGCGGCGAACCCGGACGTGCCGGTGTGCGACGGGGGCGGTGCGAACGACGAGTCGACGCCCTCGGGCCTGCCGAACGCGGTCCGCTCGGCGGGATCGGTGTCCGGGCGTTCCAGCGGACGCGGGCGCAGCCGGACCGGCGTCGTGCCGTCGTTCGAGCCGTCACCGTCCCGGGGATCCGGGGTATCGGTCATCGGCGCTCCATCCCCCACTGCACCGGACCAGCGTGCCCGTCCGGTGGTGAAGTCCCTGTGTCGGCGGGACCGGCCTCAGCCGGGGAAGGGCAGGCCTGCGTTGCGCACGGTCGGCGCCGGGGTGCCCGGCGCGGCGCTGCCGGTCGGTGACGCGGGAGTGCCCGGGGTGGGCATCGCCGACGTCGAGCGCTGCCGCGGCGCCGGGGTGGGGGTGGTCGCGAACCGGGCGACGGCGGCCGCACCCGGCCCCTGTCCGCCGGGGGCGGGCGCGGGGGCCTGCGACGTCGCGGCCGGGAGGCCGAACGCGAGCGCTCCGAGCGCGATCCCGGACACGGCGGCCCCGGTACCGAGTCGCATCCGGCGCGACCGCCGGGACCGGCGCTGCTCCCCGTCGAACGCGGCGGGGCGCAGGACCGAGACGAGTTCACCCTCCTGGGTGAGCGACAGGCCGGCCGGCGGCGGGGGCAGCTCGGTGTCCTGCGGGATCGAGCGCAGCGCGCTCATCAGCGACGGGGGCAGGGTCGGCGCGTCGGCTCCGCGCAGCGCGGACCGGGCGCGCCGCTGCTCGGCGACCTCGGCGACGCAGTCCGCGCACCGCTCCAGGTGCCGGGTCGCCCGGTCGTGCGGGCCGGAGGCCAGCTCGTCGTCGACGTAGGCGACGACCGCCTCGAGCGTCAGGTGGGTCTCCCCCCAGTCCGGGGGGACGACCTGGAAACGCCGTCGATCGGTCACGGAACCAACTCTGCCACCGAGCCGCGGTCCCCTGCCACCACCTCGTCGCGCTCCGCGGCCGCCGCCGCGGCGCGGTGCCGCTCCAGCGACGCCCGCAGCGCGGTCCGGCCGCGGTGGATCCGGCTGCGCACGGTGCCCAGCTTCACATCGAGCGTCGCGCCGATCTCCTCGTAGGACAGGCCCTCGACGTCACACAGCACGACCGCGACCCGGAAGTCCGGCGGCAGCTCGTCCAGCGCGGCCTGCAGGTGCGGGTCCAGGTGGTTGATCGCGAAGACGGTCTCCGGCTCGGGGCCACCGCCGGGGAGCCGGTCGGTGTCCTCGGGCAGGCCCTCCATCCGCAGCCGGGCACGGCGGCGGACCATGTCCAGGAACAGGTTCGTGGTGATGCGGTGCAGCCAGCCCTCGAACGTGCCCGGTTTGTAGGACGCCAGCGAGCGGAACACCCGGATGAACGTCTCCTGGGTGAGGTCCTCGGCGTCGTGCTGGTTGCCGGACAGCCGGTACGCGAGCCGGTAGACCCGATCGGCGTGCTCCCGGACGACCTCGTCCCAGCTGGGCGGGGTCCAGTCGGCACCCTCGCCGGGGCGGGTGCCGGCGGCGGCGTCCCGGATCGGGGCGTCGTCGTCTGTACGAGGAGCGGGCATCGGGGTAGGGCACCTCCGTGAATCGCGGTCGCCGCGTGGATCGTGGATCGACCGCGAGAGTGTCGTTCGTTGCTCTACAGGGTGCACTCGCCTGATGAGGAGGGGGTGAAACGCGTCTGAGAGAAGTCTGTGAAATCCGTTCCACCCCTGCCGTAGATAATCTTGCCTCATGAGCACACCCGCGGGGGCGGCCGCGTACGCCGACGGCTACCTCACCGAGGACCACGCGTTCGGGGACGCCCGAGCGCACGGCACGTCGGCGGACGCACATCCGATCACCCCGGCCGGCGGTGCGGCGCTGTCCGTGCTGGCCGCGACGATCTCTGCGAAGGCCGTGGTCGAGATCGGCACCGGAGCCGGTGTGAGCGGGCTGTACCTGTTGCGCGGCATGGCGTCCGACGGCGTCCTCACCACCATCGACGTCGATCCCGAGCTACAGCGCTCGGCGCGGCGCACGTTCCTGGGCGCCGGGTACGGACCCGGCAGGCTGCGGCTGATCAACGGGATGGCCCTGGACGTCCTGCCCCGGCTCACCGACGGCGGGTACGACCTCGTCGTCGCCGACGCGGTGCCGGGCGAGTACCCCGGCTACCTCGCCGAGGCGATCCGGCTGCTGCGACCGGGCGGGGTACTGGTCCTCGAGGGTGTGCTGGACGGCGGCCGGATCACCGAGGACTCCGCGGGCGACGGGCCGGGGACGGCCGCACTGCGCGAGACCGCCGACCTCGTCCGGGACGACGAGCGCCTGCTGTCCGCACTGCTGCCGGTGTCCGACGGCATGTTGTGCGCCGTCCGCCGTGACGTCCCAGCGCCGTGAGATGAGCCCCTGCCGTGAGGTGAGCTCCTACTGGGCCGTGGCGCCCTTCCCGAGCACGACGACGCCGCCGTTCGACACGGTGTAGCGGCTGCGGTCCTGGTTGAGGTCGACCCCGATCAGCGCGCCGTCGGGGACCACGACGTTCTTGTCCAGGATCGCCCGGCGCACCACGGCCCCCCGGCCGATCCGCGCGCCCGGCAGCACCACCGAGTCGGAGACCTCCGCACCGCCCTGGACCATCACGTTCGGGCTGATCACCGACCGGCGCACGATGGCCCCGGAGATGATCGTGCCGGCGCCGACGACCGAGTCCTGCGCGATGCCGCCCTCGACGAACTTGGCCGGCGGCAGCGCGGGCGTCGCCGTGCGGATCGGCCAGCGAGCGTTGTAGAGGTTGAAGATCGGGTGCACGGACACCAGATCGGTGTGCGCGTCGTAGTAGGCGTCGATCGTCCCGACGTCGCGCCAGTACCCGGCGTCGCGCTCCGTCGCCCCGGGAACGACGTTGTCGGCGAAGTCGTAGACGTGTGCCTCGCCCTTGCCCACCAGCGCCGGGATGATGTCGCCGCCCATGTCGTGGTCGGAGTCGGCGTTCGCGGCGTCGGCCCGCAGCGCGTCGAGCAGCGCCTCGGTGGTGAACACGTAGTTGCCCATCGAGGCGAACGTGACGTCCGGGTCGTCCGGCACGTGCGGCGGGTCGGACGGCTTCTCCAGGAACTCGGTGATCTTCCCGGACTCGTCGGAGGCGATACAGCCGAACGACTTGGCCTCCGCCCGCGGCACCCGGATCCCGGCGACAGTGACGCCGGCGCCGGACTCGGCGTGCTGGGCGATCATCTGCGCCGCATCCATCCGGTACACGTGGTCGGCACCGAAGACGGCGATGTACTCGGGCTCGTCGTCGTAGACCAGGTTGAGACTCTGGAAGATCGCGTCGGCGCTGCCGGTGTACCAGCGGCGGCCGAGCCGCTGTTGCGCCGGAACCGTGGTGATGTACTGGTCGAGCACCGACGACAGCCGCCACGTCGTGGTGATGTGCCGGTCCAGCGAGTGCGACTTGTACTGGGTCAGCACACAGATCCGGTCCATCCCGGCGTTCACCAAATTGGACAGCACGAAGTCGATGAGCCGGTAGTTGCCACCGAACGGCACGGCAGGCTTCGCTCGGTCCGCGGTGAGCGGCCACAACCGCTTCCCCTCACCGCCGGCCAGCACGATGCCGAGCACCCTCCCGGGAAGACGTCCGGACGCGAGCGGTCGCATGGCGTGAACACTAGTGGGCTCCCAGTGATGGGGCCACACGTTCGGGGCGGTGGGCGCGGCGGACCGGACCGGGCGCGGCGGTCACTCGCGTGCCGGCGGCCGCACGCAGTAGCGTCAGCCGCCGTGCGCGCCGGCCTCCTCACCCGTGAATATCCGCCCGCCGTCTACGGCGGTGCCGGAGTCCATGTCGGACATCTGGTCCCCGCCCTGCGGGAGCTCCTCGACGTCGACGTGCACTGCTTCGCCGAGCCGGGGATCGACGCCCCGGCCGGCGCCCGCGCGCACTCCGCCCCACCGCTGCCCGACGGCGCCAACGCCGCGCTGACCACGCTCGGTGTCGACCTGTCGATGGCGGCCGAGCTGGAGCGCTGCGACGTGCTGCACTCGCACACCTGGTACGCCAACATGGCCGGTCACATCGGCGGCCTGCTGCACGGGCGGCCGCACGTCGTCACAGCGCACTCGCTCGAGCCGCTGCGCCCGTGGAAGGCCGAGCAGCTCGGCGGCGGGTACCGGCTGTCGTCCTGGGTGGAGCGGACCGCCTACGAGGCCGCGAACGCCGTCATCGCCGTCTCCCACGGGATGCGCCGCGACGTGCTGGCCGCCTACCCGGCGATCGATCCCGAGCTCGTGCACGTGGTGCACAACGGGATCGACACGCAGTTCTACGCGCCCGACCCGGCCCGCGACACCCTGCTCGAGCACGGGGTGGACCCGGACCGGCCGATCGTGGTGTTCGTCGGGCGGATCACCCGGCAGAAGGGGCTGACGCACCTGGTCGCGGCTGCGCACCGGTTCGACCCCGCCGCGCAGGTGGTGCTCTGCGCGGGGGCGCCGGACACACCGGAGCTCGCCGCCGAGACCGAGCGGGCGGTGGCCGAGCTGTCGGAGACGCGCGACGGGGTGGTCTGGATCCAGCGGATGCTGAAGACCACGGAGGTACGCCAGCTGCTGTCGGCGGCGACGGTGTTCGTGTGCCCGTCGGTGTACGAGCCGCTGGGCATCGTCAACCTCGAGGCCATGGCCTGCGGGACCGCGGTGGTCGCGTCCGACGTCGGCGGGATCCCGGAGGTCGTCGTGGACGGCGGAACGGGACTGCTGGTCCACTACGACCCGTCCGACACCGCGACGTTCGAGGAGGCGATCGCCGACCGGGTCAACGCGTTGGTGGCGGACCCGGACCGGGCGGCGCTGATGGGCGAGCGTGGACGGGAACGTGCGGTCTCCGAGTTCACCTGGTCGGAGATGGCCCGGCGGACGGTCGAGGTCTACGAGCGCGTCGTATGAGCGCGTCGTGTGACCGGGGGACCGGTGACGGAGCCGGTCGCCCGGCCCCGTCACGTCACGGTCACCGGGGCCTCAGCCGACGGTCGCCTTCAGTGCCTCACTGAGGGCCGAGGCCTCGTCCGGGGTCATCTCGACCACCAGACGGCCACCACCCTCGAGCGGGACGCGCATCACGATGCCCCGGCCCTCCTTGGTCACTTCCAGGGGCCCGTCGCCGGTGCGGGGCTTCATCGCGGCCATTCGTCCGTCCTCCGTCAACATCCACAACAGTCGTTCCGCGGGGACGCGCTCGGGGGACGCGCCGACCGTGGAACCACATTGTCCCCCATCACCGGTGGCGAGGTGCAACCGAGGCGATCACGGCTCGGCCGCGATCATCGCGACCTTCACACAGCGCAACGACACGACGACCGTCCGACGCGCCGGGGCGGCTGTCCACGGTCAGTCGCCGCGGCCCGTCGCCCGCCAGCAGTACGCCACGTGGTCGTCGACCAGGCCGGTCGCCTGCATGAGCGCATAGCAGGTCGTCGGCCCCACGAACCGGAAACCGCGTCGCTTCAGCGCCTTCGACAGCGCCACCGATGCGGGTGTGCTGGGTGGGACGTCCGCCAACCGGGCCGGGCGCGGGTGGTCGGCCGGGTCCGGGGCGAACGAGGCGAGGAACCCGCCCAGATCGGTGCCGGCCTCGGCCAGGTCGAGCACCGCCCGGGCGTTCGACACGGTGGCCTCGATCTTCTGCCGGTTCCGGACGATGCGGGCGTCGGTGAGCAGCCGGGCGACGTCGTCCTCGCCGAAGCGGGCGACCGCCTCGGGATCGAAGTCGTGGAAGACGTCCCGGAACGCCGGTCGCTTGCGCAGGATGACGATCCAGGACAGGCCGGCCTGGAAGCCCTCGAGGGTGATCCGCTCGAACCACGCCGCGGTGCCGTGGACGGGGCGGCCCCACTCCTCGTCGTGGTAGGCGACGTAGTCGGGCGCGGACAGTGCCCAGTCGCAGCGACGCCTGGCGTCCGGTTCCTCGGGTCCCTTTGCTCTGCTCACCTCGGCGCACCACCGGTCCTGATCATCGGCCCGCCCGGTAGCGGTCCTCGGTCCGTTCGGCCATCGTCCGCAGCGACCGGGCGACACCGGCCCGGAGCGCCGGCCGCACGACCGGCCGGCCGAGCCGGCCGAGTAGGCCGAACGGTAGATCGAGCAGCTCGCTCCACACGAAACGGGACCGGCGCGGCCCGAGTTCCTCGACCGCGAACACCCCGTCGCCCCGGAGAACCGTCCCGGTGTGGGTGACGACGATCCGCCGGTCGCCGGACCCCCCGGCGGGCGGTTCGGTCCACTCGGTGACCCGCATGGTGTCCGTGATGCCCAGCGGGCCGATCCCGGTGACGGCGCGCAGCTCGGTGCCGACGGAACGACCGTCACCGCCGATGACCTCGACCCGCGTTCCGAGCATCCACTCGGACTGCCCCTCGAGGTCGGAGACGACCTCCCAGAGGACGCCGGCGGGGACGTTCACGTCGACCGGGACGGTGAGCTCCATCCGGCCTCTGCTCTGCTCACCAGTGCTGCTCTGCTCACCAGTGCTGCTCTGCTCACCGCGGCGCACCGCCCTGCTCTGCTCACCGCGGCGCTCACCACTGCCGTCGTTGCTCGTCATCCGAGCCCTCCTCGGTGCGCATCCGCGCGATGGTGGCCTCCAGCCGGGCCACCCGTTCGGTCAGCTCGTGCCGGTCGTCCCGGACCCGGTCCAGCTCGCCGGCCAGGCGGTCCAGCGCCCAGTCGACCTCGGCCATCCGGTAGCCCCGCAGGACCTGCTGGAAACGCAGGTCCTGCACATCCGACCCGGACACCTCGCGGGCCGGCAGCCGGGTCGGCGTCGCGTCCGGGGCGAGCGGGGCGAGCTCCTCGCCACGCCCGAAGACCGCGGCCGCCAGCACGAAGACCAGCGCCGCCACGACGGCGAGGACGAGCACGTACACCAGCGCGGTCCCCATGCCGCCATCACATCACGAGCCGGCGACGGCGGTACTCACCCCACGCGGACGTGCGCCCCGGGCCGCACCGGCTCGGCGGCCCCACCGGCACGGACGCCACCGGGCGGGGGACGGTCGACCTGCCGGAGCGGGTGCGTCTCGGCCCGCCACGCAGGACCGTCGGGGTCGTCCACGGGACGGAAGCCGACCAGCCCGGCGCCGGAGTCCGACACCCCGCAACGGTCCAGCGCGGTCGCGAGCACCTCGCGCGAGGTCCGCGCCAGCTCGTGCACCGGCCGGTTGCGGTGCCGCCGGACACCGAGGTCCGTCTGCGCGATCGCGTCGATCCCCCGCAGCTCCGCGACGTCGAGCAGCAGGCCGATGTCGACCCCGTAGCCGGTGGCGAACGGCAGCCGGTCGAGCACCTCCCGGGTCGCGGCGTACTCACCGCCGAGCGGCTGCCGGACATGCCCCAGGCCGGGCCGCAGTGCGGCGAGCAGCGGACGGGCCAGCAGCTCCGTGACCCGGCCGCCCTCGTGGCCCTCCGGGCCGTCCAGCGGGCGACGGTGATAGCCCTTGACGAAGGCGGTCCCGGGGCGGGTGAGGAGCGGCGCGAGCAACCGCGGGACGAGATCGGGGTGCGGGTCGACGAGATCGGCGTCGACGAAGCAGATCAGATCGGCCGGGTCGGGCTGTGTCCGCGCACCGTCCTCCCCCAGCGCGACGACCGCCCGCCACAACGCCTCCCCCTTGCCCGGGAGCACCGGGACGCCCGGTAGCGCCCGTTCCCGGGAGAGCACTCGCGCGCCGGCTGCAGCGGCGCGTTGCGCCGTGCGGTCGGTGCTACCGGAGTCGAGGACGACGAGGTCGTCCACCAGCGCGTCCGAGCCGACGGTGAACCGGAGCAGGCCCGCGACCAGGGGGCCGACCGTCGTCTCCTCGTCCAGGGCAGGCAGGACGACGACGACACGCCGGTCTCCCTTGAGCGCGGCCAGCCGGGTGGCCCGTTCCCCGCCCGGGGTGTCACGGCCGCGGGTCTCCGTCCGCGCAGGCTGTCCGCTCATCCGACGGGCCGCGCGCATGCGTCGAGTGCGGTGGCGACGGGATCGGCACCGTCGCGCACCACGCGCAGCCGCTCCATCGGCGTCCGGGAGGCGAACCCTCGACCGGTCAGCCCGCCGACCCAGTCGAGCAGACCGTCCCAGTGGCCGTCCGGATCGAGCAGGACCACCGGCTTTCCGTGCAGACCGAGGGCTCCCCCCGACCACACCTCGAACAGCTCTTCGCAGGTACCGAGGCCGCCGGGCAGGGCGAGGAACGCGTCAGCCCGGTCCTCCATGTGCTGCTTGCGTTCCCGCATGCTGTCGGTGACCATCAGCTCGTCGCTGTCGTGGTCCGCCCACTCCCGCTCGACCATGGACCTCGGGATGATCCCGACGGTGCGGCCGCCCGCCTCGCGTGCGCCGGCTGCGAGCGCGCCCATCATCGAGCGTCGGCCGCCGCCGGAGACGAGGGTCCATCCGCGCCCGGCGATCTCCCGTCCGACGGCATCGGCGAGTTCGAGGTAGCGCGGTGCGATGCCGTCGGAGCTGGCGCAGTAGACACAGACCGCGAACCCCGGCTCCGGGTCTGCCATCAGTGCGTCTCCTCCCAGGCGTGATAGGCCTCACCGACGACGTCGACGGCGTCGTCGATGTCGTCGGTGAGGTGCAGCAGGTCGAGGTCCTTCTCCGAGATCTTGCCCTCGCGCAGCACCGTCTTGGCGATCCAGTCGTAGAGCCCGCCCCAGTACTCCGTCCCGAGCAGGACCACCGGGAACTTGGTGACCTTCTTGGTCTGCACCAGGACGAGGGCCTCGAACAGCTCGTCGAGCGTGCCGAACCCACCGGGCAGGCAGACGAACGCCTGCGAGTACTTCACGAACATCGTCTTGCGGGCGAAGAAGTACCGGAAGTTGATCCCGAGGTCGACCCACGGGTTCAGGCCCTGTTCGAACGGCAGCTCGATGCCCAGCCCGACCGAGAGCCCGCCGGCCTCGGACGCACCCCGGTTGGCCGCCTCCATCGTGCCGGGCCCGCCGCCGGTGATGACGGCGAATCCGGCCCCGGCGAGCCGCGCGCCGAGCTCACGGCCCTGCTCGTACTCGGGTGAGTCGACCGGCGTGCGGGCCGAACCGAACACCGTCGCCGCGCGGGGCAGCTCGGCGAGCATGCCGAAGCCCTCGACGAACTCGGCCTGGATCCGCATGACCCGCCACGGATCGGTGTGCACCCAGTCCGCAGGCCCCCGCGAGTCGAGCAGTCGCTGGTCGGTCGTGGTGGGCTCGATACTGCGGCTGCGGCGCAGCACCACCGGACCGCGCTGCTTCTCCGGCAGCTTCTGGGGGTCGGTGTCTTGGTCGGCCATGCGGCTCACGGTATTCCGGTCGTCGCCGCCGCCATCGGCCGGATGGTTCAGGATGCGAGGTAGGCCCGTAGCGCCGCCGCGCAGGCGGTGACGGCGTCCTCGGCGACGTGCTCCTCCCGGGTGTGCGCCAGGTTCGGGTCGCCCGGTCCGTAGTTGACGGCCGGGATCCCGAGTGCGGCGAACCGGGAGACGTCGGTCCAGCCGTACTTCGCCCGTGGGGTCGCACCGCTGGCCTCGACGAACTCGGCCGCCGCCGGTGCGGACAACCCGGGGAGCGCTCCGGGCGAGAGGTCGGTGACGGTGAGCGGGAAGCCGTCGAACACCTCACGGACGTGCTCGACGGCCCGCTCGGCGGAGCGATCGGGCGCGAACCGGAAGTTGACCGTGACCACGCATTCGTCCGGCACGACGTTTCCCGCGACACCGCCCCCGATCCGGACCGCCTGCAGTCCCTCGCGGTAGACGCAGCCGTCGATCTCGACATCGCGAGGCCGGTAGGCCGCAAGCCTGGACAGGATGTCACCGGCCCGGTGGATCGCGTTGTCCCCCAACCAGGACCGTGCCGAATGCGCGCGCCGGCCCGCGGTACGGAGCTCGACCCGCAGCGTCCCCTGACAGCCCGCCTCGATGACGCCGTCGGTCGGCTCACCGAGGATCGCGAGATCGGCGTCGAGCCAGTCGCGGTGCTCGCGCTCGATCCGGCCGAGCCCGTTGCGTTCGGCCTCGATCTCCTCGCAGTCGTAGAACACGAACGTGACGTCGTGCCGCGGCTCGGGGAGCACGGCGGCGAGATGGGCGAAGACGGCGTCGCCCGACTTCATGTCGGAGGTGCCGCAGCCGTACACGAGCCCGCCGGTCCGCCGCGACGGGACGTTGTCCGCGATCGGCACCGTGTCGAGGTGCCCGGCCAGCAGCACCCGGTGCGACCGGCCCAGATTCGTCCGAGCGAGGACCGCATCGCCGGACCGCAGCACCTCCAGGTGGGGAGCCTGGGTCCGCAGTGCGCTCTCGAGCGCGTCGGCGAGCTCCCTCTCCTGCCCGGAGACGCTCGCGACGTCGACCAGCGCCGCGGTCAACGTCACCGGGTCGACCGTCAGATCCAGGGCGGGCAGCGTCCTCGTCACCGGCGCGACGGTACCGACCCCTCCCAGCTCGATCCCCGCCCGGCTTCTCCGCGCCACCGACCGGAACATGATCATCCGCCGACGCCACGGTAGGGGTCGGTCTTCCGGCGCTTTGCTCTGCACACCGATGCGCACCGCCCCGGCCGCATGCACCGCCGCGGCGCGAGAGGCTGGAGACCGGTGGGCGCGCGGCGCCTCCCGGTGAGCAGAGCAAAGCGACGCCGAAGCACCCCGTCCCAGCGCCAGCGCGATGATCATTCCGCCGGACGCCCGTAGCACGGCGCACCGACGTCGACCGGGCTGCGCCCGACTTTCGAGGGCATCCGTCCCCATGTCGTCCCACTGTCCACAGCCGCCGGATTCGCCGGTCCGACGGCCCGTGACGGCGCCAGGATCGAGCCATGAACAGCAACGACGCCGGAGACCGGCTGCCTGAGGAGCCGCCGATCGCGATCGTCGACCTCGCCGTTCCGGATGCATCGGGTCTGGTCCGTGCGGTGCGCCGGCGCGCCGATCTCTCGCAGCGCGAGCTGGCCCAGCGCACGGGCCTGTCCCGCTCGACGATCGGCCGGATCGAGAGCCGGTCGCTGGTGCCCGGCCTGGGGACGCTCGTGGCGATCCTTGCCGTGGCGGGATTGCGGCTCGTCGCGATCGACGAGGACAACCGGCGCGTGCCGCCGATGGAGGACCCGCCGGGCGACGACATGCGGGACGGTGCGGGCCGCCGTTACCCGTCCCACCTGGACACGATCGTCGATCCGGCGCCCGGGGAATGGTGGGGTGACCGGTTCGGTCTGGCTCGCCCGCCCGAGACGTTCCGGCGCGACCGGGAGATGCGGGACGTGATGCGTCGGCGCAGCGTCTGGGAGGTGCGGGTCGCGCAGTACCAGTGGGCCCACCCACCGCCCACCGTGGAGGCGTGGATCCAGCGGCAGGCCCAGTGTCGGCGATGCGGGACCCTTCCGCCGCCCGTTCGGCCACCGTTCGCTCCCGATCGGGTCGAGCGTTACCTGCGCGCCGCCGCTCAGCTCGCGAGCGCGGCGGTCGCCGCAACAGCCGCGGCGGACGTGGCCCGGCGCACTCACGGCGCTGCGCCACGGACGCCATCAGGACGGTAGGTTCGGCGCCCGTGAGCACCGAGTACCGCCGCGAAGGCGCTTCCGGAACAGGCCTGGCCACGGTCACGACCGACGGCACCGTCCTCGACGTCTGGTACCCGGCGCCCGCGCCGGCCGGAACCGAGGTGATCGACCCGTCCGAGGACCTCGCCGCGCTGGTCACGACCGACGACCTGCGCGGGGTACGGACCGAGGTCGTCCGCACCGATATCGCCTCGCTCGCCGACGCCCCGGCGGACGCCGCCGACGTCTACCTGCGCCTGCATCTGCTCAGCCACCGGCATGTCCAGCCGCACCAGGTCAACCTCGAGGGTCAGTTCGGTCTGCTGGCCAACGTCGTCTGGACCAACCACGGCCCGTGCGCCGTACCCGGCTTCGAGCTGACCCGCGCGAAGCTGCGCAGCCGCGGCCCGGTGACCGTCACGCACGTCGACAAGTTCCCGCGGATGGTCGACTACGTCGTCCCGTCGGGTATCCGCATCGGCGACGCCGACCGGGTCCGGCTCGGCGCCCACCTCGCCGAGGGCACCACCGTCATGCACGAGGGCTTCGTCAACTTCAACGCCGGCACCCTCGGTGCGTCCATGGTCGAGGGCCGGATCTCGGCCGGCGTCGTCGTCGGTGACGGTTCGGACCTGGGTGGCTCCGCATCGGTGATGGGGACGCTCTCCGGGGGCGGCAAGGAGGTCATCTCGATCGGCAGGCGCTGCCTACTCGGTGCCAATGCCGGCCTGGGGATCTCACTCGGTGACGACTGCGTCGTCGAGGCGGGCCTCTACGTCACCGCCGGCACGAAGGTCACCCTGCCGGACGGGACGACGACCGCGGCGCGCGGCCTCTCCGGCCAGGACGGGCTGCTGCTGCGGCGCAACTCGGTCACCGGTGCCGTCGAGGCACTGCCGCGTACCGGCGACGGCATCGCACTCAACGCCGCGCTGCACGCGAACTAGGACCGTGAGCATGGACGGGGCACCTCAGCCTCCCTCGAACCTGTACGGCGTGGCCGACCTCGGTGAACCGCTGAAGGCCGGGCCCGGTGAGCCGGCGGTGAACCACGTCCGGGCGCTGCTCGACAAGCGGTCGCGCGCGATGCTGCACCACGAACCGGGTGTCCGGGCCGGCGAGGACATCGAGGACCTGCACAAGATGCGGGTCTCGGTGCGCAGGATGCGTGCCGCGCTCAAGGCGGCCCGGCCCCTGCTCGAGCACACTTGGGCCGACCGCCTCCGGTCCGATCTGGGCCGCCTGGGTCGCGCGCTCGGCCCCGTCCGCGATCTCGACGTCATGATCGAACGTCTGCGGGGTGAGGTGGCGACGCTGCCGCCCGCCGAGCAGGCCGCCGGCGAGCGCCTGGTGGCCGTGCTGGAAGGCGACCGGGTGGCGGCACGCGCGGCCATGCTGGACGAGCTCGACTCGGACCGGCACGCCGCCCTGCGGCGCAGCCTGGTCGAGACGGTGTCCGCGCCGCTGCCGGAACCGCCGGACGACGTCGCCCGCCCGGCCCTGGTCGAACTGGTGCGCGTCGAGACCCGCCGGCTCACCAAGGCCGTGCGCCGGGCCGGGTCGAACCCGCCGGACATGACGCTGCACGACCTGCGGATCCGGGCCAAGCGGCTCCGCTACACCGGTGAGCTGGTCGAGCCGGCGATGCGCGACGAGAAGGGCAAGCGCACCGAGGACGCCAAGCGCGTCCGGACGATGCTCAAGGCCGCAGCGGGACTTCAGGAGGTCCTCGGCGACCACCAGGACGCCTGTGTGGCCGAGCACCGCATCCGCGCCCTGCTCGACGAGCTCGGTACCTCCCCGGACGCCCACGAGATCTTCGTCGGCGGCCGGCTCGTGGAGCGCGAGCGAGCCCGGGCCGAGGTGCTGCGCGCCCAGTGGTGGGACGCCTGGCTGGAGCTCTCCGAACGTGCCGAGGAGCTCTGAGCTACTCCGGGCGGTCGCCGATGCGCCAGATCGCGGCCGCCTGGAGCCCGGCTGCTGCGACCAGCAGGACGATCGCCGGGAAGAATCCCCCGAGATCGATCAGCAGCCCCATCACCAGGGGCCCGATCCCGGCCGCGCAGTAGCCGACGCCGAGCCCGAACCCGCTGACCGCCGCGCTGCGGGCGGGCGTCGGCGTCCGCCAGGCGATCACGGCGAGACCGAGCGGGAACCCGGCGCCGACGCCGATCCCGATCAGTACCGCCCACAACCACGGCAAGGGCGTGCCCGGGGCAGGCAGGAGCAACGCCCCCACGGTTCCGGCGATGCTGCTGAGCACGGTCAGCGACGCCCAGAACCGCCACCGCCTGTGTCGTTCCGCGATCGCCGGGAACAGCAGCGCGGCAGGAATCTGCGCGATGCTCCAGACCGCCAGCAGCAGTCCCGCGCTCTGTGCCGACCAGCCCTGCAGTTCGTAGAACGGCGAGAGCCAGGTGAGCCAGCCGTAGAAGATCGTCGACGAGCCGGCGAGGTAACAGGCGGCGCGGCGGGCGAAGGGGTCCCGCCAGATGCGCGGCTCGTCGCGCTCGGACGCACCGTCGTCGGCCGGGACCGCCGAGCGGCCTCGTCCGATCCGCGCCGCGACCGGAACCCATACCGCGACGGCCAGCACGGCCGGGACCGCCCACACCGCGAGCGACAACGACCACCCGCCGAGCGCGACGGCCAGCGGCACCGCGACCGCCGACGCGACCGTCGCACCGACCATCATCGAGACGACGTATCCGCCGGTCACCGCTCCGGCCCGGTCGGCGAGATACTCCTTGACGACCCCGGTCAGCAGAACCCCGGCGACACCGATCCCCGCTCCGACCAGCACGCTCCCGCCGATCAGCGTCGGCAGGGCGGGGACCGCGCGCAGCAGGCTCCCGGCCGCGATGATCGCGACCGCGACGCCGAGCAGACGTTCCCGCCCGATCCGGGCCGCGACGGCGGCCGCGCCGAAGGAACCGGCGGACATCATCAGCACCGCGCCGGCCTGGACGAGCCCGGCGGCACCGGCTCCGATGCCGAGATCCGCCCGCACCGTCTCCAGCAGCGGCGGGTACCCGGCCAACCCGGCCCGCAGGTTCACCGCGAGCGCGAGCACGCCGAGCAGGACCACCGCCGGCCGGACCGCCCGCGTGGTCGGCGGCGACGTGCTCGCTGACGACATCAGCAGCTCCTTCACCGGTACGAACGGTGGGCGCGGCAGGCCGCCGCGCTCAGCCGGCGGATCGACGCCCGGCGACGGGTCAGACGGCGCCGAGACGTTCGACGGCGGCGTCGATGCGCTCGTCCGCCGCGGTCAGTGCCACGCGGACGTTCCGGGCACCGGCAGGCCCGTAGAACTCGCCGGGCGCAACGAGGATCCCGAGATCCGCGAGCCGGTCCACGGTGGCCCTGCACTGCTCACCCGCGCCGGCCCACAGGTAGAGGCCGGCCTGGGAGTACTCGATCTCGAGCCCGGCCTTCTCCAGCCCGCCCCGCAGCCGGGTGCGGCGGGCGTCGTAGCGGGCAGCCTGCTCGGCGACGTGCGCGTCGTCGGAGACTGCAGCCTCCAGCGCCGCCTGGACCGGCCGCGGGACGATCATGCCGGCGTGCTTGCGCACCTCCAGCAACCCCGAGACCAGGGCCGGGTCACCGGCGACGAAACCGGCCCGGTAACCGGCCAGGTTCGAGATCTTCGACAGCGAGTGCACCGCGAGCAGACCGGTGGGGTCGCCGTCACAGACGTCGGGATGCAGCACCGAGCGCGGTGCGGGGTCGGCCTCGCCGGGCAGGCCGAGGTAGCACTCGTCCGACGCGACGACCGCGCCCCGCTCGCGGGCCCAGGTGACCACCTTCCGCAGGTGCTCGACCGGTAGGACCCGGCCGGTCGGGTTGGACGGTGAGTTCAGCCACACCAGCTTCACCCTGGCCGGGCCGGCCGCCGTCAACCCGTCGGAACGGATGTGGTCGGCGCCCGCCAGCCGCGCGCCGACCTCGTACGTCGGGTAGGCCAGCTCCGGGATGACGACGGTGTCGCCCGCCCCGAGCCCGAGCAGCGTGGGCAACCAGGCGACCAGCTCCTTGGAACCGATCGTCGGCAGCACCGCGGCCGGGTCGATGCCGGGCACCCCGAAACGCCGCTGCAGGGAGGCCACGATCGCCTCGCGCAGCGGCGCCGGGCCGTGCGTCGTCGGGTAGCCGGGTTCCGCGGCGGCCGGGCCGGACAACGCCTCCCGCAGCGGCCCGGGGACCGGGTCCACCGGGGTTCCGACCGAGAGGTCGACGATGCCACCCGGGTGCGCCGCGGCCCGCTCACGCGCGGGAAGCAGTGAATCCCACGGAAAGTCGGGCAGGTTCAGTCGGCTCACTCGTTGTGTTCCTGCGGGGGAAGGCTCTTGGCCGGCTCGACGTCGTGGTCGACCTTCCCGACCTTGGACGCGCCACCGGGCGAGCCCAGCTCGTCGAAGAAGTCGACGTTGGCCTTGGTGTAGGCGGCCCACTGGTCCGGCACATCGTCCTCGTAGTAGATCGCCTCGACGGGGCAGACCGGCTCACACGCACCGCAGTCGACGCACTCGTCGGGGTGGATGTAGAGCATCCGGCCGCCCTCGTAGATGCAGTCCACCGGGCATTCCTCGATGCACGCCTTGTCGAGCAGGTCGACGCAGGGTTCGGCGATCACGTAGGTCACTTCGGTGGTCCTCCACTCGGGCCGCGGGCCCCCGAAGATCATGTGGTGGCGGGGCGCCCGGTCAAACTGGGACTCTCGCAGGTTAACCCGCGCTCCGGCAGGGGCAGGAACGAGGTGGTCGGCGTCATGCTGGACGAGCTGCTCGGACGTCGTGTCGCGCTGCGGCGCCGGATCGCTCCCGACGACGCGACGGGCCCACGTTTCACCGACGCCGTCGGGGAGCTGAGCACCGACGGGCCGGAGGCTGTCGTCGTCCACACCCGGTCCGGCCCGGTACGGGTGGAGCGCGATGCCGTCGTGGCCGTCCGGGAGGTGCCACCGGCGCCCGCCCGCCGGGCGTCCCGGGCCGCGGTCGCCCGGCTGGAGCGGTTGCGGTCGGCCGCGTGGCCGGCTCCGGTGCGGCGTGAGCTCGGCGGCTGGCTCCTGCGCGCCGCGGGCGGATACACCAAGCGGGCGAACTCGGCGCTGGCGCTCGGTGACCCCGGTATCCTGGTCGAGGCCGCGCTGGAGCAGGTCCGGGCGTTCGCCCGCGAACACGGCGCCGCACCGCTGGTACAGGCCCCGGTCGGCTCGCCCTGGTCGAACAGGGTGCTCGACGCCGGTTGGCGAGTCCTCGCGGACGCGGGCGAGTGTCTGGTACTGGTCACTCCGCTCGATGTCGTCGCACCCTCCGCCGCACCGGTCACCGGTCTGGCCGACACACCGTCCGAGGGCTGGTGGTCGGTCTTCGACGAACCCGTCCCCGAACCCGGGTCGCCCGCCGACGCCGTGGTCGTCCCCGGCCGGACGACGCTCCCCGACGGGGTGGTGCGCCCCGGTGAGCAGAGCAAAGCGACGGCGGAGCACCCCGCGGTGCGTAGAGGTGAGCAGAGCAAAGCGACCGAGGAACCCACCCCACTCGTCGGCTTCGGGGTGATCGTTTCGGAGCGCGACGAGGCGGTCGCGGCGGTGCGGGCCGCGGTCGTCGAGGACCACGTCTACGTCTCGCGGTTGCACGTCCGACCGGAGTACCGCCGTCGTGGCCTGGCCGGCGACCTCATGACAGCCGCGCTGGCCTGGGGTGGCGCCCACGGTGCCCGGCACGCCGTGCTCGACGTCACCGCGGACAACACCGCGGCCCGGGCGCTCTACGCACGGGACGGGTGGACCGAGCACCACCGGTACCACTACCTGGAGCCCGGGCCGGCGGGGCCGGATCAGGTCTGAGCGACGAGCCCGCGCCGGTCCAGCCAGGCGCGGCCCTGCTTGGCCGCGCGCTTGAGCCCGGACCACTCGCCCAGGTACTTCCCGACGACACCGACGACCGGCAACAGCCCGATCCAGTGGTGGTAGAAGCGCCCGTTGGGCCGTTTGTCGAGCTCGTCCTCCACCGACCACAGCGCCCGGCCCAGCCGCCACACGGCGGCACCGACCTTCTTCAAGCTCGCCCGCGTGCCGGTCTCGGTCAGTTCCCCGGTGAGCTCCGACGCGCGGGCGTCGGCGGCGGCGTCCTCCTCGGCGGTCAGTGCCCGGCCGGCCAGGGTGAGCTCGCGCTGGAACAGCACCGACGACAGCAGCTCGACCAGCCGGTCCTCGTCCCGGACACCGTGCTCGCCGGCCAGGGCCACCAGCAGCAGCCCCTCCCCCGCGGCGCCGACGGCGTCGGAGACCGGCAGCGTCCGGGCCAGGACCCCGCCGAGACCGGGGATCGCGGCGATCAGCGTCGTGAACCGGCCGACCCGGTACACCCACCAGTGCGCGCGGGCGTCGACGGTCATCCGCGCCCACGCCGCCGTCCCGGGGACCTGCACGGACGCGAGCGTGTCGAGGATCTTGTCCGCGAGTGTGCGTTCCTCCGGCGACTCCGGCGACCCGTGCGCCACCCGGGCCCGCAGCCCGAACGGGTCCGACTCGCGCAGGCCGTCGAGCACCGGCCGGGTGGCCCGTACGAACGGCCGCAGCACCGTCACGATCTGCTCGTCGGTGATCCTGCCGATCATCTACCGCACCCTCTCTCCCCTGCTCCCTGCCAGGTTCTCGATCGCCCGGCGGAACGCCACCAGGCCGGCCGCGGACCCGGCGACCAACAGCAGCATGGACTGCCAGGTCCCGGGCAGCAGCACGTCACCGCCCGGCCCGAACAGGCCCAGCACCAGTACGGACACGAACCAGAGGAGCACCGGCGCGGCAGCCCCGGCCGTCGTCGCGGAGATCTCGGTGACGGTGATGTGCACCAGCCACGGCAGCGACAGGACGACGATCACGGTCCCGAGCGGCACCGGGACGGGCCCGATGTAGAACATCTGGAACATCAGCTCGAACGCCACGAGGAGCACCGAGATCATCGCCAGCAGGGCGGCGAGCGGCAGCCGGGTCGGGTCGCTCACGCGTCCACCCCGTCGAACAGGTCCGTCTCGGCCGTGCCCGCCGGGTCCGCCCCGTGCAGCACGAACTCCTCCACGCCGAGCAGCGGCTGTGCGATCCCGTTGCTCATCGCGTACGCTGCCCACCCCGGTCCGGTCCGCACGTCGATCTGCGTGGCGTGCGCTCGCATCGCGGCGATCCGCGCGTCGTCGTACGCGGTCACGTCGATCCGGGTGGTGATCGACGCGTCGTCGTGGCCGGGGTGTTCGTCGGGCTCCGGCCAGCGCAGACCTGTCCGCTCCGGGGCGCCGTCGCATGCCGCGAGCAGCTCGGTGAGGCCCACCTCCAGCACCTCGGTGGACCGCACCGCGAAGTACAGCTTGGCGACGACGTCCGGGCGTGCGGCCGCGGCGGCCGCGGTCAGTTCGTGCGCGCGGACGTGGTCCGGGTGCCCGTACGAGCCGTCGGCGGCGTAGGACACCAGTACCTGCGGCCGGATCTCGTCGACGATGTCGAGCAGCTGCGCGAGCTGCGTGCCGAAGACCTCCGGCGCCGCGAACGCGCGCGGGTGCAGCTGCGGCGGCAGCGCGGCCCGGGTGCCGTGCCCGGCTAGCACCATCCCGGTGTCGCGCCAGCGGCCCGCACCGCCCAGGTAGCGGTGCTCCGGACCGCCGAGCGCGCCGAGCGCGGCGTCCAGCTCGCGGATCCGGTACCCGCCGAGCTGGTCACCCCGGTCGGGCGCGAGCTCGGCGAACTCCGGCGGGATCACCTCGCCCTCCTCTCCGAGGGTGCAGGTCACGACGGTGACCTCGCAGTTCGGCTCGGCGGTGTAGCGGGCGATGGAGCCGCCGGTGGTCAGGGTCTCGTCGTCCGGATGGGCGTGGACGAGCAGCAGTCGGCGGGCGGGAGACACCCGTGGAGCTTAGGAGCCTCGGATCTCGCCCGTCGGTACGCCCGCTGCGACCGCGACGGAGGCCGGCAGCGGGAACTCGGCGGCGTCCCCGGCCGCGGGCGGGACCGGCACGGACGCACCCGTGAGGCTCACCGTCGGCACCGCGGTGGTCGCCAGCCCGGCCGGCTCGATGCCGCCCCGCACCAGCAGGTCACCGAGGGCGGCGATCATGGCGCCGTTGTCGGTGCACAGCCGCGGCACCGGCACCCGCAGCGTGATGCCCGCGGCCGCGCACGCCCGTTCCATCTCGGCACGCAGCACCCGGTTCGCCGCCACCCCGCCGACCATGAGCAGGGTGTCCGCGCCGCGCTCGGCGCAGGCCCGTAGCGCCTTGCGCACCAGCACGTCGACGACCGCCATCTGGAACGACGCCGCGACGTCCGCCACCGGGACCGGCCTGCCGGCGTCCTGTGCGGCCTCGACGTTGCGGGCGACGGCCGTCTTCAGACCGGAGAACGAGAAGCCGAACACGGCGTCGCGCGGCCCGGTCATCGGCCGCGGGAACGCGATCGCCGCCGGGTCCCCCTCCAGCGCGGCTCTCGACACCGACGGCCCGCCCGGGTAGGGCAGCCCGAGCAGCCGGGCGACCTTGTCGAACGCCTCGCCCGCCGCGTCGTCGACGGTGTCGCCGAGGTGCTCGACCGGATCCCGCGCGAGGTCCCCGAGTGACAGCAGCGAGGTGTGCCCACCCGAGACGATCAGGCAGACGCACCGCTGCGGCAGCGGCCCGTGCTCCAGGACGTCGACGGCGGCGTGCCCGGCCAGGTGGTGCACGCCGTACAGCGGGACGTCCAGTGCCGCCGCGTACGCCTTCGCCGCGGCGACGCCGACGTGCAGCGCGGGTGAGAGCCCCGGCCCGGCCGTGACCGCGACGGCATCCACGTCGGACAGCGACACGCCTGCCGCGTCGACGGCGGCCCGGACCATCGGCACCACTGCGCTCACGTGCGCGCGGGCCGCGACCTCCGGGACGACCCCGCCGAAGCGGGCGTGCTCGTCCGCCGACGATGCCAGGCCCTCACCGAGCAGCACCCCGTCCCGGACGAGCCCCGCTCCGGTCTCGTCGCACGACGTCTCGATCCCCAGCACCAGCGACACGCCGGTCATTCTCCCAGCCGGCGTGCCGCGGGGCCCACGAGCCCTAGCTGCGGAGGACCTCGCGTTCCTCGGCGAAGTGGCAGGCCACCCGGTGCGACGGCCCGGAGCCGATCTGCAGCAGCGGCTGCTCGTCGATGCAGCGCTGTTTGTCGGAGTCGGGCAGCTCCAGGTGCTTCCAGCACCGGGTGCGGAACCGGCAGCCCGACGGCGGGTCGGCCGGGTTCGGCACGTCCCCGGTGAGCACGATCCGCTCCCGCTCGCGCTCCACCCGCGGGTCCGGGATCGGCACCGCCGAGATCAGTGCCTGGGTGTACGGGTGCTGCGGCCGGTCGAACAGGTCGTCCCGGTCCGCGACCTCGACGACGTTGCCCAGGTACATCACCGCGACCCGGTCCGAGATGTGCCGGACCACCGACAGGTCGTGCGCGATGAACAGGTACGTCAGCCCGAAGTCGCGCTGCAGTTGCTCGAGCAGGTTCAGCACCTGCGCCTGGATCGAGACGTCCAGCGCGGAGACCGGCTCGTCGAGCACGACGAACTTCGGGTTCAGCGCGATCGCCCTGGCGATGCCGACCCGCTGCCGCTGGCCGCCGGAGAACTCGTGCGGGTAGCGCTGCGCGTACTCCGCGGACAGACCGACCGTCTCCAGCAGCTCGGCGATCGTGTTCTCGGTGAGCTCACCGCCGAGCAGCTCGTACTTCTCGGAGAGGATCGAGCGCACCGTCATCCGCGGGTTGAGCGACGCGTACGGATCCTGGAAGACGATCTGCATGTCCTCCCGGGCCGCGCGCAGGGCCTGCGGTGCGAGCGCGGTGACGTCGCGGCCGTTGACGTGCACCGTCCCGGACGTCGGTTCGTGCAGCCGCAGGATCGCCCGCGCCGCGGTGGACTTGCCGCAGCCGGACTCGCCGACCAGCGACAGCGTCTGCCCCTGCGGGATCTCCAGGTCGATCCCGTCGACCGCCTGGACGACACCGACGGTGCGCTGGATCAGCACGCCGGACCTGATCGGGAAACGCTTGGTCAGCCCGTCGGTCCGCAGCATGGGCTCACCGGTCGCGGCCTGCGGGGCCGGGACGTCGCCGACGTGTACGGCCGGCTCCCGCGGTGTGGCGACGGCGTCGGCGACCTGCTCGTGGTGCAGGCAGGCGTGCCGGTGCCCGGGCCGGTCGGTGACCCGGACGAGCTCGGGGACCTTCTCGGTGCAGGCCGCCGTGGCGAAACGGCAGCGCGGGTGGAACGCGCATCCCGACGGCACGTGCGCCAGGTTCGGCGGCTGACCGGGGATGGGCTCCAGCTTCTCCGGGCGGGACTGGTCCATCCGGGCCAGCGACGACAGCAGGCCGTAGGTGTAGGCGTGCCGCGGCTCGGCGAAGATCTCGTCGTTCGTCCCGGTCTCGACGACCTTCCCGGCGTACATGACCATGATCCGGTCGGCGTGCGCGGCGACCAGCCCGAGGTCGTGGGTGATCAGGACGATCGCCGTCTCGCGCTGGTCCTGCAGCTTCTCGAGCAGACCCATGATCTGTGCCTGGACGGTGACGTCCAGCGCCGTGGTCGGCTCGTCGGCCAGCAGCACCTTGGGGTCGTTGGCCAGCGCCATCGCGATCATCGCGCGCTGCCGCATGCCGCCGGAGAACTCGTGCGGGTACTGCACCGCCCGGGTCGCCGGGTTCGGGATGCCGACCTCGCCGAGCAGGTCGACGGCCCGGCGGCGGGCGGTGGCCCGGCCCGCCTGCCGGTCGTGCGCCCGGATCATCTCCGCGATCTGGTCGCCGACCTTGTAGACCGGGTTCAGGGCGGTCAGCGGGTCCTGGAAGATCATCGCGATGTCCTTGCCGCGCAGCTTGCGCTGCTCGGCCTCCGGCATCGTCAACAGCGACCGGCCCTCCAGCAGCACCTCACCGCTGGGGAACGTCGCCGGCGGGGCCGGGACGAGCCCCATCAGGCTCATCGCCGACACCGACTTGCCCGACCCGGACTCGCCGACGATCGCGAGGGTCTCGCCCTTGTCGACGTACCAGTCGACGCCGTCGACGGCCTTGACCACGCCGCCGTCGGTGGCGAAGTGCACCCGCAGGTCGCGGACCTCGAGCATGTGCTCGGCGGTGTTGGTCGTCATGGTCAGTTCCCCCCGCGGAGCTTCGGGTCGAGGGCGTCGCGCAGGCCGTCGCCGACGAACGCGAAGCCCAGCGTGGTGAGGGCGATGGCCAGCGACGGGAAGATCCACAGATGGGAGACACCGTCGACGGACAGGTAGTCGCGGGCGGAGGCGATCATACGGCCCCATTCCGGGACGTCCGGCGGAACGCCGACCCCGAGGAACGACAGCGAGGCCATCGCGACGACGACCACGCCGATGTTGGTCAGCGAGTAGACCAGCACGGGCGCGACGGCGTTGGGCAGGATGTGCCGGCGCAGGATCCGCCCGGTCCCCGCCCCGATCGAGCGGGCCGCCTCGACGTACTCGGCCTCGCGCAGGGCCAGCACCTGGGCGCGCATGAGCCGGGCGGTCGTCATCCAGCCGAGCGCGACGAGGGCGACCACCACCGGGATGACGCCGTCGCCGGTGGCGCGGACGATCACGATCGCGCCGACCAGGGTGGGGAACGCCAGGAAGATGTCGATGACCCGGGCGATCAGCCCGTCCACCCAGCCGCCCTTGAACCCGGCGAGCGATCCCAGGGTCAGGCCCAGTACCAGCGAGAACAGCACGACCGACAGGCCGACGAGCATCGCCAGACGGGTGCCGTAGATGACGCCGGAGTACAGGTCGCGGCCGAGCACGTCGGTGCCGAAGAAGTGCTTCGCCGACGGCGGCTGCAGTGTGTTGAGCAGGTTCTGCTCGAACGGGTCGAACGGGGTCGAGAACGGCGAGATGATCGCGACGACGGCCAGGAACGCGACGATCACCAGGCCGAGCATCGCGAGCTTGTTGCGGCGGTAGCGACGCCAGATCTCGCGGAACTGGCCGGGCCCCTGCGGGCGGCCGGCCGCGTCGCCGGACGGGACACCGGGCAGCGCGGACGTCGGGTCGCCACCGGGGCCGGTCGCCCGGGTGTCGGCCGGATCGGCCGGGGTGGTGGCCGCTGTGCTGCCGGGAGGTGGTGGGTTCATGAGGGTTCGCCTCGCGAGGGGTTCGGGATCGGTGGCCGGTGGACGCGGGCGCGTCAGCTGAGCCGGATCCGCGGGTCGAGGTAGGCGTAGAGGATGTCGACGATCATGCTCAGCAACACGTAGGCGATGACCGAGTAGACGACGATCGCCATGAGCACCGGCGAGTTGTTCGTCGCGATCGCCCGGGCCAGCAGGTAGCCGGTGCCGTTGTACTGGAAGATCGTCTCGGTGATGATCGCGCCGCCGATGTAGCTGCCGAGTGTCAGGCCGACGAACGTGACGACCGGCAGCAGCGAGTTGCGCACCGCGTGTCTGGCGAGCACCGTCCGCTCGGGCAGTCCCTTCGCCCGGGCGGTGCGCACGTAGTCCGCGCCCATGACCTCGAGGAGGGAGCCGCGCATCAGTCGCGCGACGAAGGCGGCCTCGATGATGGCGAGGCAGAACGCGGGCAGGACCACGTCGAGGTACCAGGGGACCTCGAGGGTGAAGCTGCGCGGCACCGGCGGGAACGGCCCGACGCCCGCCACGTTCGCGACCAGGAAGATCGCGATGACGAACACCGGGATGCCGATCATCAGCGTGGTGAGCACGGTGACCAGCGCATCCCAGAACGAGTACCGCTTGACCGCCGCCAGGATGCCGGCGCTGATCCCGAACAGGATCAGGAAGCCGACCGCGACCATCCCCAGGATGATCGTGTTCGGCAGGGTCTGCGCGATGAGCTCGGTGACCGGGCGGCGCTGGTCGAAGTCGACGCCCATGTCGCCGACGACGAGGTTCCCCAGGTAGTTGAGGAACTGGATGACCAGCGGCTGGTCCATGCCGAACTTCGCCCGGTTGATCGCGGCGATCTCCGGGGGCACGGACTTCTCGCCGGACGAGGCGAACGGGTCACCCAGCGCGAAGGTGGCGAGGAAGATCAGGAACGAGGCGACGACGACGACCAGGACGCCCTGGAGGACGCGCCGCGCGATGAAGCGGCCCATGTGGTGGTTTCCCGTCAGGGTGGGACCCGCGCCCGCCGCCCGCGCCCCCGGATCGCGGGGAGGCGGACGGCGGGCGTGGAATCACTTCAGGGTGATGGTGTCCAGCGTCGGGTTCTCGAGGAAGTCCATGCCGACGTTCGCGAACTGTTCGGTGTCGACCAGCCGGTACTGCTGGCGTTCCCAGAGCGGGATCAGGGCCAGCTCCTGGCCGATCGCGATCTGCTCGGCCTGCTTGTAGAGGTCGCTGCGCTGCGCCTCGTCCCGGGTGGCGGCGGCCTGGGCGAGCAGCCGGTCGAACTCCGGGTTGGAGTAGCGGCCGCGGTTGTTGCCCAGCGCGGGCTCGTTCGGCGCCGCGGCGCCGATCGACTTGGTGTCGAGCAGCGAGCCCAGGAAGTTGACCGGGGTCGGGTAGTCCGCCCCCCACGCCGCGCGGTAGATCCCGGACGCATCCGGCGACTGTTGGTTGTCCAGCTGGTCACGGAACGGGACGCCGGTGTAGTCGACCGTGATGCCCAGGTTCTGCTCGAGCTGCTGGCGGACGGCGGCGGTGTACTCCTCGTGCCCCGCGCCGGTGTTGTACTGGAAGTTCAGCACGGTGCCCGGCTGGAAGCCCGCCTCCTGGGCGAGGCGCTTGGCCTCCTCGACGTTGAACTCGCAGGCATCGCAGACCCCCGGCTGGTAGGCCCTCGGCAGCGACGGCGGCACCAGCGTGGTGGCCGGCGTCTGGCTGCCGTTGAACACGCCCTGGATGATCGCGGCTCGGTCGATCGCCATCGAGATCGCCTTGCGTGCGGCGACCGAGTCCAGCGGCGGCTTGGTGACCTGCACGGCCAGGTAGTTCATGCCGGCGGTCTTGCGCGAGAGCCACTTGCCCTGCGGTTCGAACTCGGCGCGGGCCTGCGGCTGGACCGGTGTGGGCATCCGGGCCCAGTCGAAGGTGCCGTTGCGGAAGCCGTTGTACTCGGCCTCGGCGCCCCCGTCGGCAGGCGTGATGGTGATCTCGACGGCGTCCAGGTTGGCCTTCGGACCGGCGGTGTAGTTCTCGTTGCGCACCAGACGGATGCCCTGGTTGTGCTGCCACGGCCCG
The DNA here is from genome assembly GCF_017876315.1 of Pseudonocardia parietis. Lineage (GTDB taxonomy): Bacteria > Actinomycetota > Actinomycetes > Mycobacteriales > Pseudonocardiaceae > Pseudonocardia > Pseudonocardia parietis. The sequence continues at coordinate 6,869,597 of NZ_JAGINU010000001.1, forward strand.
TCCATCATGAACGGTCCGTTGCCGACCGGCAGGTCGTTGTAGGTCTTGTTGTCGGCCGGGCCGGCGGAGGCCGGGACCGGGGACAGTGCCGGGTGCGCGGTGCGCAGTTCGAACTCGCAGTTCGGCTCGGACAGCGTCACGCCCAGCCGGTTCGGGTCGGTCGCGTCGAGGCCGGTGAGCTCGTTCGCCGCGCCGCTCTGCATCTCGCTGAAGCCCTGCACCTGGTTGAGGTGGTAGGCCACCTCGGACGCCGACTCCTGGGCCGAGACCCGCTCCCAGGCACGCTTGAACGCCTCGGAGGTCAGCGGCTCACCGTCGGAGAACTTCTGGTCGGGCTTGAGGGTGAACGTCCACTGGGTGCAGTTCTCGTTCGGCTCCCAGGTCTCGGCCACCCCCGGGTACTCGGTGCCGTCCGGCTGCACCTGCACCAGTCCGGTGAACAGCTGTCGGGTCACGAGGAAGCCCTCGGACTCCTGCGTGTTGTACGGGTCGATCGACGTCGGCTCGGTGATACCGAGCCGGAAGACGCCACCCGGTTTGCCCGGGACCTGCTCCGGGAGCGGCGTCTCCGGCCAGCCGACCGACGGGGCACCGTCGCCCCCCGCGGTCCCGGTGTTGCTCTGCTGGCTGCAGCCGGTGAGGACCAACCCCACCACCGCGCTCAGGGCGATGGCCGAGACGGCCGCCCTTCTACCCCTCATGTGCCGTGCCTCTCGAGGTCAGCGGGCGCACGCCGGTGTGGCACCCGTCCAGGACTGGATGGACTACCGGATGTACGGCCGGTTAGCCCGTCCGGGGGCACGGTAGGAATCGCGTCCCCCTGTCGCGACGCCCGTCGCCGATCGTGACCGAAGGGAGACCTCGGACCCGATGTGACCGCCGTCGCGCCGTACCGGACGGTAACAACGGGCGTACGGGGTTCCCAGACCTCCGACACACTTCGAGACCATTTTGGTACACACGTACCACTCGACGGCCGAGGGCGGGAACGCAGCGTGTCCGCCGCGCACCCGGGTGGCTCAGTTCTCGGGTTCGCCCGCCTCGTTCGTCGACACGACCTCGCTCGAGCCCTCCGGCTCGGCCCAGGTCTCCGCCCCGGTCATCGGACCGGTCGAGATCGGGCCGGGGGTCACGCGCGTCGCGGCGTCGGTCTCCCGGTTGCTGATCACCAGGCCCTGCGTCTGGTAGAGCGGCAGCGCCGGCAGCTGGCGCCACAGCACCCGCTCTGCCTCGGCGACGACCGCCGGGTCCGCCGGGCCGGTCAGCAGCTGGTCGAGCAGCGGCTGCAGGATCGGGAAGCAGGACACGCCGGGCAGGTCGTCGGGGATGTCGTCCGGTGGGCAGCCGTACTCGGACTCCAGCCGTGGACCGACCGCCCCGTACGCCGGCCGCGGCGCGACCAGGACGTCCACCGCCACCGATCCGTCCGCACCGGGCGTCGTCGTCGGCGCCGCCGAGGTCGGGGTCGGGGTCTCGGTGGCGGTCGGGGGCGCCGTCTGCCCCGGTGCCGCCCCCGCACCGGGCGCCGGTGTGCTCGTCGGGGTCGGCGTCGTGGGCGCGACCTCGGCGTTGGTCAGCAGCTCCGGCGCGGGCGGTGCGACGACGGTCGAGCCGACTCCGCCGGCCTCGAGCTGGTCGGCGACCACCCGGGCGACCTCGACGTCCTCGGAGCGCTCGGCACCGGCGCCGACCACGACGGTCAGCGGCCGGCCGCCGAGCGACCAGCGCCCCTCGGCGTCGCGGACGTAGCCGGCCTCGGCGAACGCCGCTGCCGCGGTCGCCGGGTCGGGACGCCCGGGGGCACCGGCGGGCGCGGTCGGCACGTACGACGGGTCGGAGGGCGCGAGACCGAAGGCGTCGGCCGGGACGGCCTGCGGGCTGACCGCTTCACGGATCGCGGCGCGGTCCAGCGTCGCCGCGATGCCCTCGCGCACCCGCGGGTCGGCCAGCGGCCCGTCCTGCGTGCGGAACTCCAGCTGCTGCACCGTCGGCCGCGGCCCGCGCTGGACGGTCGGCGGCTCCGGCGAGCGGGCCAGCACGTCGAGGGCCTCGGTGATCTCGGGACGGGCGTCCGGCAGGGCGAGGTCGACGCCCTGGCTCTCCAGCGCCGTCGGCAACGTGTCCGGCGGGGTCCGCCGCAGGACGACCTCGTCGACCACCGCCGGCGTGTCCCAGTACGGGTCGTTGCGCACCAGCAGGACCTCACCGCGCAGCCGGTCGACCTGCATCAGGCGGAACGGGCCGCCCGATGCGGGGACGCCGTTCGCGAACGGTGCGGTCCAGCCGCCGGGCGCGTCCTTCAGCAGATGCGCCGGGAGCAGGTTGGTGAACAGTTCCTTCCAGTGCGGGTAGGGCTGGTCGAAGACGACGTCGACGGCCTTCCCCGCGGCCCGGGACCGCACGTCGGTGATCTCCCGGTAGCCGGCCGAGCCGATCGTGTTCGGCTGTACCCGCATCTGCTGCCAGAGGTAGACGAAGTCCTCGGCGGCGATCGGCGCGCCGGTCGACCAGCCGGCCTCGACGTTCAGCTCGTAGCTGACCGTGAACGGGTCCTGCGAGGTGACCTGGGCGCTGGTGGCGACCGTCGGGTCCAGCGCCAGGACGCCCTGGGCGTCCGGGCGGAACACCGACGGCAGCGCCATCGTCGCGATCGCCGTGGTGACCGGTGACTGGTCGGACCGCAGGTGCGGGTTGAAACCGGGCCCCAGGTCGTCCACCGCGGCCACCACCCGGGTCGGGCTGGTGACCGCCTCGGTGGGCGGAGCCGGGTCCGGCGGGGGCGCCGGCTGCGGGTCCGCGGAGCACGCGGTCAGCGCCAGCAGGCCGGCCAGCAGCAGCGCGGGGAGCGCGCGGGACGGTCGACGTGCAGTCACCCGCGCAGTATCCCCACCGGCCCCGCCGGCCCCGCCCACCGGGCGGGCCCGCATCACTTGTCGGTGTTCGCCGCGGCCTTCGCCCGCGACCGGGCGCGGGCCCGGGCGTTCGGGTCCAGCTCGATCTTGCGCATCCGCACGCTCTGCGGGGTCACCTCGACGCACTCGTCGGAGGCGCAGAACTCCAGCGACTGCTCGAGGCTCAGGATCGTCGGCGGGATCAGCTTGACCAGCACGTCGCTCGTCGAGGAGCGGATGTTGGTCAGCTTCTTCTCCCGGGTGATGTTGACCTCGAGGTCCTCGTTGCGCGTGTACTCACCGACGATCATGCCGCCGTAGACCAGCGTGGTCGGACCGACGAACAGCGTGCCGCGGTCGGCGAGCTGGTCGATCGCGTACGGGGTGACCGGGCCGGTGCGGTCGGAGATCAGCGAGCCCTTGTTGCGGGTGCGGATCTCACCGACCCAGGGGCCGTAGCCGTCGAACACGTGGCTGGCGATGCCGGCGCCACGGGTGATCGTCAGGAACTCCGTACGGAAGCCGATCAGGCCGCGCGAGGGGACGCGGAACTCCAGCCGGACCCGGCCGTCGCCGTGCACCATGTCGCCCATCTCGCCCTTGCGGGCGGCGAGCAGCTGGGTGACGGCGCCCAGGGCGTCCTCCGGGACGTCGACCGAGAGCTGCTCGAACGGCTCGTGCACCTTGCCGTCGATCGTGCGGGTGACGACCTGCGGCTTGCCGACGGTCAGCTCGAAACCCTCCCGGCGCATCGTCTCGACCAGGATGGCGAGCGCGAGCTCGCCACGGCCCTGGACCTCCCAGGTGTCCGGGCGCTCGGTCGGCAGCACGCGGACGGACACGTTGCCGATCAGCTCGGCGTCCAACCGGTTCTTGAGCAGCCGGGCGGTGAGCTTCTTGCCCGGGATCGGGTCACGGCCGGCCAGCGGCGAGGTGTTGGTGCCGATCGTCATCGAGATGGCGGGCTGGTCGACGTCGATCCGCGGGAGCGCGACCGGGTTCTCCGGGTCGGCGAGGGTGTCGCCGATGGTGACGTCGGAGATCCCGGCGACGGCGACGAGGTCACCGGCGCGGGCCTCGGTGGCCGGGACGCGGGTGAGCGCCTCGGTCATCATCAGCTCGGTGATCTTGACCCGCGGGGTGCTGCCGTCCTCCCGGCACCAGGCGACCTGCTGGCCGCGGCGCACCACGCCGCCGCGGATCCGGCAGAGCGCGATCCGGCCGAGGAAGCTGGACGCGTCGAGGTTGGTGACGTGCATCTGCAGCGGCGCGGACGGGTCGTCGGCCGGCGGCGGGACGACGTCGAGCAGCGTCTCGAACAGCGGCTCGAGGTCGTCGGCGTCGGGCAGCTCGCCGTCGCCGGGGCGGATCCGGGAGGCCTTGCCCGCCCGGCCGGAGGCGTAGACGACCGGCAGGTCGAGCAGGTTCGTGGTGACCGACTCGTCGAGCTCCAGCTCGTCGGCCAGCTCCAGCAGCAGCTCGAGGGACTCGTCGACGACCTCGGCGATCCGGGCGTCCCCACGGTCGGTCTTGTTGACGACCAGCATCACCGGCAGGCCGGCGGAGAGGGTCTTGCGGAGCACGAAACGGGTCTGCGGCAGCGGCCCCTCCGACGCGTCCACCAGGAGCACGACGCCGTCCACCATGGACAGCCCGCGCTCGACCTCGCCGCCGAAGTCGGCGTGGCCGGGGGTGTCGACGACATTGATCGTGTAGCCCTTCCACGCCACCGCGGTGTGCTTGGCGAGGATCGTGATGCCCTTCTCGCGCTCCAGGTCACCGGAGTCCATGACCCGGTCGACGAGCTCGGAGCGCTCACCGAAGGCGCCGGACTGGCGCAGCATGGCATCGACGAGAGTGGTCTTGCCGTGGTCGACGTGCGCGACGATCGCGACGTTGCGCAACTCGGGGCGGCCTGCGGAATCAGGCACGGCGTCGCTTCCGATGGCGGAGGCAGCGTCGAGGGCCGAGGCGGAACGAGGGATGGTCACACCACTACGGTATCGGCAGCAAGACCTGTTCCCCTCGCGTGGTGCAGGTTAGCCTGACCTCATCATGGGTAAGGTCAAGAAGAAGTGCTGCCGATCCAAGCCGAAGCGCTGTAAGAGCTGTCCGGTCGTGGCGATGCGGCTGCACAAGGCCGGCGCCGACGACCTCAGTGGCAAGTCCTTCCAGCGCGCCCTGAAGATCGCACGGATCTACTGAACTTTCTCGCGTCGCGCTGACCAGCGCGAAAACCGGTCCGTGGCGAAACGCGGCTGGTTCGGGTCCGACCTCCCGCCGCCCGGTCCAAGATCCGCGCGCGGTCGCTCCGCGGAGTTCTGCGCGGTGCCTCTCCGGCCCGGCGCGACCCCCGCCGGCGCGACCGGTCCGCACCCGCGACGCCCCGCAGAAGCATGTCCGAGATCACACCATCGGGCGGGTCACCGCACGTGTATGGCAGCGGACCGACGCGTCCCCGTTCCCCGCGGTTCACCTCTCCGCCCGTCCGCGACCGGGCACGGCCCCGCCCTGTCCCATCCGCTGCTCGGCCTGGTCGAATCGCAGTGCCGCGAGCGTGGCCCCGGGTCGCAGCCACGGATCGGCGGGATCGAGGACGACCACCCGCCAGCCGTTGCGCCGCAGCACCGCGCGCCGCCAGCCGGCGCCGCTGCCGTCGCCGGGCGGGATCCCGGGCCGCTCCGCGTTCTCCGCACCGGCGCCACGGATCTCCACGGCGACCCCGGCCGCCGGGAACGCCAGCCGTAGCACGACCCCGGCGACCTCGTGCTCACATCGCCAGCCCGGCACGCCGTTGCGCACCAGCAGGGCGCGGAGCCGGTGCACCGCGTGCTCGCCGGCCTGCCGCGACGCCGAGGCCAGCATCCGGCCGATCGCCACCGACCCGTGTGCACCGGCGTTGCGGGCATGCGTCGCGGTGAGCCCGGCCAGGTCCGGGACCGGTGCGGGTGCGGGTGCGGCTCCGGCTCCGGCTCCGGCTCCGGCTCCGGCTCCGGCTCCGGCTCCGGCTCCGGCTCCGGCTCCGGCGAGTGTGCGGACCAGGAGTGCCTCACCGGCCACCTGCGGATCCAGGGTCGCCTCCAGCACCGCGAGCGCCGGGGCGGCCACGGCGATCCCGGCATGCTCGGTGACGTCGGCCGGGTCGAGGCCGCGACGACGCACCTGGATGCCGGGCCGGGGCCGCGGAGCCCGGCGCCGCGGCACGGTCACGGTGACGGCGCCGGGAGCGGCACCCAGCAGGCCCCACCACCACGCGGCGGCCGCCCCGGTCAGGACGGCGCCCTCCCCCGCCCACAGCACCGCGGCCCGGATCCGGGTCTCCTCGGTGGCCGGGTACCGGGTGTCGCGGTAGACCCGCGGGTGCACCGGCACCCAGCGGCGGGCGGCGAGCCGGCGGTCGACCGAGTCCGGCGACAGGCCGAGCCGGGCCGCCTGGGCCCGGGTCACCAGACCGCCCTGGGCGGCAACCAGCTCGTCGAGCGGGCTCCGCCCGGCCGCACGGCCACGCCGGCGCCCCTTCGCCGGTCTGCCGGGGCGCTCGTGTGCGGCCGGTCCACCGGGACGCTCGTGTGCGGCCGGTCTGCGGGGGCGCTCGTGTGCGGCCGGCCTACCGGGACGCTCGTGTGCAGCCGGCCTGCCGGGTCGCTCGTGTGCGGGCGGCCTGCCGGGTCGCTCGTGTGCGGGCGGTGGGCCGGGGCGCTCGTGCGCGGCCGGGTCGTGGCCCGCGGTTGTGGACCGCATCGTGGGTGCGAGTGCGGGTGCGGGCTGTGGGCCCGCCGGCGCCGGATCGGCGAGCGGGGTGGCGGCTGTGTACGTCATGTGGCTTGGACGACGCCCGGGCCCGGACGGTTCCACCGGATTCCGGGGAATCTCCGGTTCGGCACCGTCGGCCGCGTCAGCCCCGCAGCAGCGCAGCCAGCTCCGCGACGACCGCTCGGTCGGCGTCCAGCCAGCCGAGAGCGGCGACCTCGTGCGGGCCCACCCAGCGCAACGCCCGGTGCTCGCGGGCCTCCGGTTCCGGCGATCCCGGTACGAGGTGGGCGGTGTGGATCCGCAGTACCCGGCGCCCGATCGGCAGGTCGGTCCCGAGCCGGGTGCCGACGGCGACCCGCGCCCCGAGCTCCTCCGCGCATTCGCGGACCAGGGCACCGGCCTCGGTCTCACCGGGTTCGACCCCGCCCCCCGGCAGCTCCCACCGCCCGGCCAGCTCGGCCGGGTAGGACCGCTGTGCGACCAGCAACCGCCCGGCCCGGACGATCGCCGCCCCGACGACGACCGGCGCCCGCCCGAGTTCCGCGACACGTTCCGCGAGGACGTCCCGGCGGGCACCGAGCAGCCGGCGGCCGTACCGGCTCAGCACCGGATCGGAGAGCCGGCCCGGCGCACCGAGCGGCGGCGCCCACCCGAGCTCGTCGCGGACGCGGGTGCCGTCGCCGTCCGGGACCACCTGGGTGCTGTGCCGCAGCGCCGCCACGGGGCCCGCCGCGAGTTCCGAGCACACCCCGTCGACCCCCGCCCGGACGATCCGGGTGCGGCAGGCGGCGAACCCACCGGGCAGTTCCACCCGCACCTCGTCGCCGGCGACCAGCAGGGCGACCGGAGCCGAGAGCCGGGCGCCGGTGCGGGCGACCGCGCGGGCGGCCGGCGCGGTCTCCCGGAGCACCCCCGCAACGAGCCGCGGGGGTCCGTCCACGTGGTGGTCGAGGCTCAGCACCGGCACGCCGGTGATCCTCGCAAAGGTGGTGATGCCCGGACCGCCCGCCGTCCGCCGTCCGGCAGCGCGGATCTCGCGGAATCGCCGCGCTCGCGAGCGCGTCCGTCCACGCTGGCCCCGTGCAGCAGACCCGCACCGACCAGCCGGCACTCGACGTCCCGCCCGGGCGCCCACCGGCGGTCCGCGCCATCGGCCTGGGGCGCGGCTTCGGGCCCGTCCGGGCCGTCGACGGTGTCGACCTGGACGTCCCGATGGGTGCGGTCCTCGGCCTGCTGGGACCGAACGGGGCGGGCAAGACGACCCTGCTGCGGATGCTGCTGGGCCTGCTCGCCCCGACCGAGGGCGCGGTGGAACTGCTGGGACGGCGGCTGCCCGGCCGCGCCGCGGAGGTGCTCCCGCACGTGGGCGCGATGATCGAGGGTCCCGCGGTGCACCCGCACCGCACCGGGCGGCAGAACCTGCTCCGGTACGCCGCGGCCGAGCCGCTGCTGGACACCGCACGGATCCCGGCCGCCGTCGACGCCGTCCTTCGCCGGACCGGCCTCGCCGACGTCGCCGACCGGCGGGTCCACGGCTACTCGCTCGGCATGCGGCAGCGATTGGGGCTGGCCGTTCCCATGCTGACCCGCCGGCGCCTCGTCGTGCTCGACGAACCGACCAACGGCCTGGACCCCGCCGGCACCCGCGACGTGCGGCGGCTGATCACGGAGATGAACACGGCGGGCGCCACGGTCGTGATCAGCTCCCATCTCCTCGCGGAGGTCGAGGCGACCTGCTCGCACGTCGCCGTCCTGCACCGGGGGCGCCTGGTGACCGCGGGGCCGCTGCGGGACCTGCTCGCCGACGGCCCCGGCACCCTGCTCGTGACCACACCGGACGGTGGCCGGGCGGTGCGGGCGCTGCAGGCACGCGGGATCGATGCCGAGCAGGGGCCCTACGCGCGGGTGCACGTGGCATCCGGGCCGGCGGCGCCGGAGGTCGTCGCACTGCTGGTGCACTCCGGCGTCGCGGTGCAGGAGGTGGCCCGGCCGTCGGCACGGCTGGAGGAGGTGTTCGCCCGGCTCACCGGCGACCCCGTCCCCGGCGGACCGCCGGACGCCGCGGCGCCGATGGCCCACGCCCACGCCCACACCGACCCGGCGTGGGCGCCACCGTACGGAGCAGCCCATGCCGACCCGGCGTGGGCGCCGCCGTACGGGGCGCCCCGGTGAGCGCGCCGGCCGGCACCGGCCGCACGCCCCGCGCCACCATCCGCAGGCGGTCGGCCCCGCTGCCCCGGCTGCTGCGGTCCGAACTGGAACTGGCCCTGATCCGGCCGCGGACCGCCGTCGTGCTGCTCACGGCCGCGCTGGTCCCCGTGCTCGCGGCGTTCGCCCTGGCCGGTGGACCGGATCAGCTCACCCACACGCTCGGGGTCCTGACGGTCGCGCTCTCCGAACCGGCCGCGCTCTCGCTCGGCATGCCGGTCGTGCTCGTCGCCGCGGACGCGTTCGCCGCCGAGCGACGATGCGGCACGCTGGACGGGCTGCGGCTCTCGCCGGTCGGCCCGGGCCGTCTGCTGCTGCTCAAGGCCTCGGCCGTGGTGGCGGCGTCGGTCCTGGTGGCGGTCGTCGTGGTGGGGATGTCGCTGCTCGCCGGTTCGCTGGTCCTCGGGACGGGGCCGTACGGCACCGGCTCGACGCTCGGCCGGGCGGTGCTGCTCGCCGGCTGGTCGGCCGTCCAGCTGACCGGGCTCGGGATGCTGCTGCTCGCGCTGTCCGCGGCCGTCCGCTCGTCCGCCGTCGTCGTTGTCGCCGGGCTCGCCGCGCTCACCCTGGCACCGCTCGCCGCGATCGTCTGGGGCCCGGTGGCACCGGCGCTGCCCTCCGGCCACTGGCACGAGGTGCTCGTCGCGGTGACGGCCGTGCCCGTGGAGACCGCGGCACCGTGGGCGACCACGGTGCGGGCCGCCGGGTTCGCGGTCGCCGGAGCCGGGATCACCGTGTTCCTGCTGACCCGCCGCGACGGCTGAGCGTTCCGGCGAGACGGGGCGACCGGTCTGCGCCACCATGGGCAGATGGCCAACTCCCTGCTGTCCGACACCGAGATCGCCGAAGCCCTGACGAAGCTTCCCGGGTGGGAGCGGGACGGCGAGACGATCGTCCGCACCGCGAAGCTCCCGGACTTCGGCGCCGCCGTGTCGGTGGTGGACCGGGTCGCCGAGGACGCCGAGGACGCCGACCACCACCCCGACATCGACATCCGCTACACCACACTCACCTTCCGGCTCTCCACCCATTCCGAGGGCGGCCTGACCGCCAAGGACACCGAGCTGGCCGGGCAGATCTCCGACCGGATCTCCTCCGCGGGCGGCTGACCCGGGGGCCGGCGCGTCAGAACCGGCGGTTGCGCAGCACCGGGACCTGCTCGCGGACCCGCTCGGCCGCCGCCGGATCGACGTCGACGACGAGCAGGCCCGGCTCGGCGCCCAGGGAGTCCACGATCTCGCCGCGCGGACCGGCGACGAGGCTGTACCCGATGCCCGTGGGTGCCTTGCCGTGTTCCCGGCCGAGGGTCGTCGGGTCGGCCTGGTCGCACGCGACGACGAACGAACCGGTGTCCAGTGCCCGCGCCCGGACCAGCAGCTCCCACTGTTCGCGCTTGCCCTTCCCGGCACCCCAGGACGCGGGTACGAGCAGTACCGCGGCACCGGTGTCGGCCAGCCGCTGGTACAGCCCCGGGAAGCGCACGTCGTAGCAGGTGGACAGGCCGACGGTCGTGGCACCGCTCCCGGGCCCCGCGGCATCCGGGACCTCGACGGTGACCGGGTCGGCGCCGGGCGCGACCGTGTCGGACTCGGCGAACCCGAAGGCGTCGTACATGTGGATCTTGTCGTAGTGGGTGTCCACACCGCCGCCGGTGACGAGCAGCGTGTTGCGGACCCGTCCGTCATCGGAGGGGGTGAACATCCCCGCCGCCACGGTGATGCCGGAGTCGGTGGCGAGCTCCCGGACCCGGGTCGCCCACGGACCGTCCAGCGGCTCGGCGACCGGGCCGAGCGCGACGCCGAAGCAGCACATCGTGGCCTCGGGGAACACCACCAGCCGGGCCCCGGCACCGGCGGCCGCCCGGACCTGCCGACCGACCTCGGCGAGGTTCTCCTCCGGGTCCCGGGTGGACGAGATCTGGGCGAGTGCGATCCGCATGCGTCGGTCGTACCACGTCCACCCCCTGGACACGCCGCTCGTTCCGTGGACGGCCGGTGGGGTACGGTCGTGGCGTGCAGCGCGCCTTCTACTACTGGTTTCGCCGGCCGGCCCGGGATGGGCTGGCAGGTGCCGTAGCGCGCTGACCTCCATCCCCTCGAGCCGGCATCATGGACCGGCTCGGGTGCAGTGATCCGGGGCGGTCCGCCGGGAAAGGACCGCCGCACCCGATGCGTACCACCTCCGCCCCGCTCCTCGACGCGCCACTCGACGACCGGCGCATCGAACGGATCAGTCCGCTGATCTCGCCCGCGCTGCTGCGCCACGAGCTGCCCTGCACCACCGATGTCGCCGACACCGTCACCCGCGGGCGGGCCGCCGTGACCGACGTGCTGAACGGTGCCGACGACCGGCTGCTCGTCGTCGTCGGCCCGTGCTCGGTGCACGACCCGGACGCCGCGATCGACTACGCCCACCGGCTGGCCGCCCGCGCCGACGAGCTGTCCGGCGAGCTGTGCGTGGTGATGCGGACCTACTTCGAGAAGCCGCGTACCACCGTCGGTTGGAAGGGCCTGATCAACGACCCCGGCCTGGACGGCACGTTCGACGTGAACCGCGGGTTGCGCACCGCGCGCAAGCTGCTGCTCGACATCTCCGCGCTGGGGCTCCCGGTGGGTTGCGAGTTCCTCGACCCGATCACCCCGCAGTACATCGCCGACGTCGTGACCTGGGGGTCGATCGGTGCCCGGACCGCGGAGAGCCAGGTCCACCGCCAGCTCGTGAGCGGCCTGTCGATGCCGGTCGGCATCAAGAACGCCACCGACGGCGACATCCGCGCGGCCGTCGACGGCATGCGGGCGGCAGCCGCATCGCACGTGTTCATGGGGGTCAACTCGGACGGGCTCGCCGGGCTGGTGACCACCACCGGCAACCCGGACACGCACGTCATCCTGCGGGGCGGCGCCCGGCCCAACTACTCCGCCGACGACGTCGCCACCGCCGCGACCACCGTGCGCACGGCCGGCCTGCCGGAGCGGGTGGTCGTCGACGCCAGCCACGGCAACAGCGGGAAGGACCACGTCCGCCAGGCCGTCGTCGTGAGCGAGATCGCGGAGCGGATCGCCGCGGGCGAGCGAGGCGTCACCGGGCTGATGATGGAGAGCTTCCTCGAGGCGGGGCGCCAGGAGCTCGGCCCGGACATGGTGCGCGGCCGGTCGGTCACCGACGCCTGCATGTCGTGGGACACCACCGACGAGCTGCTCGGCACCCTGGCCGCCGCGGTGCGCACCGGCCGCGGCTGAGCGCACCTGCGGCGTCGACGTCACCGGTGTCGGGTCTGTCCGTCCGCTGCGGACGGTGCCAGGCTCGGGTCCCGGCCGGTCGGTACCGCCGACCGGGACGATCCGGAGGGGACACGCATGATCAAGGGTTTCAAGGACTTCCTGATGCGCGGGAACGTCATCGATCTCGCCGTCGCAGTGGTGATCGGTGCCGCGTTCACCGCGGTGGTCACGGCGTTCACCGAGGCCTTCCTCAAGCCGCTCATCCAGCTCTTCTCCGGGGGCGGGGAGCTGGCCGGGGAGTTCCAGGTGAACGGGGTGACCTTCGACTGGGCGAGCTTCGTGAACGCGCTGATCACCTTCCTGATCACCGCAGCCGTCGTGTACTTCCTCGTGGTGCTTCCGTTGAAGTCGATCGCGGAACGGCGCAAGCGCGGCGAGGAGGCGGGCCCGGCCGAGCCGACCGAGATCGAGCTGCTGAAGGAGATCCGGGACCTGCTGCGCGAGGGCCGCGCGGACGACGCCGCCGGGCGGCACGCCGCGGGAGGTTCCACGGACTGACCGGGCGATCCCGGCGAGCAGGCCGGGCCACCGGCTCATCCCGCACCACCGGCCGCGGCCGCCGCCAGCCGGGCACGCACCCGTCGCCGCAGCAGCACGTACTGGGCGCCGCAACGCCGCGGCGGCCCGACCGGTCGCACCACCACCCGGGGCGGTTGCACGGTCTCGCCGGGACCGAACTGGTCGCCGGTCAGGTCGACCTCGGTGCCACCGGGAAGCCGGTTCCACCAGTGGTACCCCTGCAGCCGCCCGTCCGGTAGCCAGACCTCCGCGAGCAGGAGATCCCCGCCGAACAGGTCGTGCAGCACCAGCGCCGTCGCCCCGCACTGGCCGCGGGAGGGAGCTCGCGGGCTCCAGTCGGCCACGTCGGCGTCGTCGCAGGTCTCCCGATCCCAGGACGACCGCAGCGCAGCCGCCACCTCGGACAGGGTGGGTGCGGGAGCGGCAGGCCGGGCGACGGTGGTCATGGCGCGGACGCTACGACCGACCCCCGACAGTTCCGGTGTCTGCGCAGGTCCGGGCGGGTTCAGAGCATGTGGACCGCACGGTCACAAGGACGGCACGGCCCGCTCCATCCGGTGCTCGGTGATGCCGTCCGGGCGCTCGATCGGGCCGAGGTCGGCGAACCCGTGCCTGCGGTAGAGGCCGGCCGCCCGCTCGTTGCCGACCACGACGTGCAGCGCCAGACGGGTGGCACCCCAGACGGCGGCGCGGGCGAGCACCTCGATCACCAGGGCGTCGGCGGCGCCGCGACCGCGGACGTGCGGCGCGACCCAGAGCGCGATCAGGTCGGCGGTCCCGTCCTGGTCCGGCGGCACGGCGACGACCTGGCCGCAGGGCCGCCCGTCCAGCTCGGCGACCAGGTAGTGGCCGGGCGCGGTGAGCCGCTCCCGCCACTCCGGCTCCCCCGCGCCGAGCCAGTCCTCGAGCCGGCTGTGGAACGCCCCCGGCGCCTCGGCGAGCGCGGCCAGCCGCAGGTCCCGCCAGATCTGCCAACCGTCGGGACCCAGCTCCCGCACAGTGATCGTGCAAGCGGCCAACGAGCGCCTCCCGGGAACGGACGGACGGTGAACCTAACAGCGTCCGCGGCATCGGCAATCCTGATGACTCCACCCGGTACCGCGAAACGGCGCAACGGGGCACGACCGATGGACGGGCATGGTCACGCACCGACGCCGCCCGCTGCCTCGTCCCGCCGGACCCCGGATGTTCCTGATCGGCACCGTCGCCGTCCTCGCGCTGAGCGGGTTCGGCGGAGCCGCCGACCCGGCGACGGCCTCCGCTCCGCCCGCCCCGTGCGGTGCGACGTGGACACCGGTGCTCGACTGCGACTGAGCTCGATGCGTCCGATGCCGACGGTCGGTGACGGAGCCGGACGGCGGGGCCTGCGAGGATGCTCGTCATGGATCCCCGGGTCGTGCGGACGCGTGGGCGGCTGCAGGACGCGCTGCTCGCCCTGGCCCGTGACCACCCGCTGGAGTCGATCGCGGTGGCGGACGTGGCGGAGCGGGCCGGGGTCAACCGCAGCAGCTTCTACCAGCACTACACCGACAAAGAGGCGCTGCTCGCGGACGCGCTGAGCGCGCAGGCCCTCGCCGCGGGGGCAGATCTGTCCGAGCTCGTGACGACCGATGTCGGCCCGGAACCCCCGGACGCGCTCCGGCGCTGGTTCGCCCACGTCGCCGACCACGACACGCTCTACCGGCAGGCGCTCGGCGGGGCGACCGCCCCGGAGGCGGCGGCCGGGATCCAGGATTTCGTCGCCGACATCGCCCGGCGGATGGGGTTCACGGAGCTCGACGCGGGCATCCCGCTCGACGTGTTCGCCGCCGGGATGACGTGGTCGCTGCTCGGCGTCGCGGCGAGCTGGCTGGAACGCGATCCGCTGCCCGCCCCGGAGATCGCGGCCGGGTGGGCGTGGCGGATGCTGGTCCGCCGGGACTTCTGAGCAAGCCTGGTTGTTCCGGTCGGCCGTGCCGCCCGGGCCGGGTCCAGCGGCCCGGGCGGCACGTGCCTCACGCCAGGGCTGCTCAGCCCTGGACGATCCCCGAGTTGCCCTGGTCCACCGACGTGGTCGACTGCGAGACCGCGCCGCTGGAGAGGATGCCGCCGATGTTGAGCGACGGGTTCACCGCGGCGTCGATGTCGATCAGGCCGCCCTTCTGCGAGGCGTGACCGCCACCGTGGCTGCCCTCGCCGGAGCCGGACTGCAGGACACCGCTGTTGGACTCGTCGACGTCGACGGTCGACTGCTCGACCGGGCCGGAGTTCCCGATGCCGCCGATGTTGGCGGACGGGCTGACGTCGAGGCCCAGACCCACCAGGTCGTCGACCTGGACGGCCTCGCCGGCTCCGCAGCCGGACTGGACGATGCCCGAGTTGGACGCGTCGAGCTTCTTGGTGTGCTGCGAGACCGGGCCCTCGTTGAGGACGCCGCCGACGTTCAGCGCGGGGTCGACGGCGGCGTCGAGGCCGAGCAGGCCGCCTTCCTGGGAAGCGGACGACGGGCCGCAGTCGCGGTCCTTGTCCTGGCCGCCGTCGCCGTAGCCGCCGGCGAAGGCCATACCGGCGGAGCCGATCACCAGCGGCACGGACAGCGCGCCGACGGTGGCGATCCTGCGCGCGGTACGGCGGGAGGGGTTCGTCGTCTCGGGGGCGTTCATGGCGCTCCTTCTCTTCTGTGTGGCCGGCCGTCGGGTCTTAACGCTGTGTCACGGTCCGGTGCCTCGGAACGTACGTGCCCCCGGCCCGCAAAGGGACGGTGACCCTCACTTCTGCGGTGTTTTGTCCGTTTCGGTCGCCGTCGCCCGGCGACTCGTCGTTGATCAACTACACAGAGTGCTATCCAGCAGGTGTCGGATAGCTACTCTCCGTATAAGAAAGACCCCGTTGTAGTTCGTTACACAAGTCCACAGAAAAGTGACCGAGAGCACAGTGGCGCAACGCCCGTCACGGCAATGCGTCCTACTGCTCGGCAGATTCGGCGAATGCGAAAGCGATACCGCCACGCTTGATCATCGACGTGCGAGAACGAGGCGCACGGACCAACGGCCGATGGGCCGTTCCGCGAACCTCGGTCGACCGTCGGGCGCATATCGATCGCCGAACGGTGGCACCCTGAAGCCCCTCGAGAGGTCGCGATAGCCCATCGCGAACCCGAGACAGTCGGTGCGTTCGTCAATCCGGACAACGACGTGGCCCGTCTGGAGTAACGCTTCTCGCGAAGAATTACGCCATCGGCGCTACCGCGCTCGGGTGTCACCCGGATCGCCGGAGACGGCACCGTGGCCGACGACGTCCGCCCGGGACCGCGCGGGCGAGCCCACCGACGGGTTCTCGACGGCCGGACGGGCCGGGGGCTAACGTGCTGGAATGACGCTGGAACTGGTGACCGGGCGTCTGCGACTGCGCGGGTGGCGACCTGAGGACACCGATGACGCGCTGGCGATCTACGGGGTCGCCGACGTCACCGGGTGGCTGACGCCGTCCACGGACCGGATCGGCGACGCCGACGCGATGCGAGCGGTGCTGACCGCCTGGGCGGAGGCCCAGCAGAACCTCGAGGCCCCACGCGGCCGGTGGGCGATCGAGCGTCGCACCGACCGGACGGTGGTCGGCGGGCTGGCCATCCGCCTCCTGCCCCCGTACGACCAGGACCTGGAGATCGGCTTCCAGGTGCGCCCGGACGCGTGGGGGCGTGGCTACGCCACCGAAGCCGCGACCGCGTTGATCGAGTGGGCGCTGACCCAGCCGGACGTGGAGGAGCTGTTCGCCGTGGCCCGCCCGGACAACTCCCCGGCGATCGCGACCGCGAAACGACTCGGCCTCACCTGGGTCGGGGAGACCGACAAGTACTACGGCCGGACCCTGTGGGTGTACCGGATCCGGGCCGGGGACCTGGCCACCGACCCGATGATCAGGCTCCCCGATCCCGAGGGGGATCACACCGGCGACTCGGGAGAGCGGGACATCTGAGACGGGTCGCGCCGGCCCGTGGATCTGAGCCGGCTCGACCTCGTCGCTCGCCGGCTCCTGCTCGTTCGCCAGCGGCGTCACCACGATCATGTCCTGGTGGACGGGTTGGAACGACAGTGGGCGCGTACTGGCCCGAGGCGGACGTGGACGCGATGGCGCGCGATGTGCGACTCCCGGACTGCGTGGTCCTGGGTCGAGCGCTACGCCGCGGCGGCGGGCCTCGACCCCGGTCGGGCGGCAGCGTGGGTACGCCTTCGAGCACGTGGTGAGGCACTGAACGGAGCCGACCACGACGCTGCATGGGCGGCCCGGCTCCACCGCACGGCTGACCTGTTGCGGGCCTGATCCTGCGACGTGGGGCGCGGGTCACCCGGCCCGTTCGTGCAGGTCCGCAGCCGGCATCCGCCAGGCCACGACCGCGCCCACCATGAGCCCGACGGCGGCCAGCAGGGCGGTGACCAGGTACGGGTCGAGGGCGTGCCGGGCCGGGGCGAACCCGATCCCGACGCAGACCGCGACCCCGGTCGCGCCGCCGAGCTGGTCGGCCGCGCGCTGCACGCCCGACGCGATCCCCGCGTCGTCCTCGGTGACCCCGCTGACCGCGATGTACTGCAGTCCCACGATGCCGAAACCCATTCCGGCCGCGATCAGCACCATGGCCGGAACCAGCGCCACGCCACCCGCGTCGAGGGCGGAGACCATCGCGATCGTTGCCATGGCCGCCGCGGTGAACCCGATTCCGGCGAGCACACAGGAACGCGCTCCCCAGCGACCCAGCAGCCGAGGCACCAGCATGGAGAACATGATCAGTCCCAGCGCCAGCGGCACCATCATCAGGCCCGCGCCCAGCGGCCCCAGGGCAAGCCTGTCCTGCAGGTAGAAGGTGAAGAGCAGGAACGAGGTCGACAATGCCCCACTGAGCAGCATCGTGGCCAGGTTGGCCGCCACCCGCCTGCGATCGGAGAAGAAGCGCAGTGGCAGCAATGGGTTGCGCGAGCGGGCCTCGACGCGCACGAACCCGGCCCCGGCAGCCGCTGCCGCGATCAGCGCCACCGGAACGACCCACACGGGAGTGTCCGGTTCGGCCGCCTCGACCACACCGAAGATGAACAGCAGTGGGCAGGCGGTCAGCAGCAGCGCGCCGGGAAGGTCCAGCGGCGGGCTGTCCTCGTCCACAGTCCGGTGGTCGCCGACCAGGAAGACTGCTGCCAACACCACCACCAGGATGAACGGCACCGAGATGAGGAAGATCCACCGCCACCCCAGGTGGGCAGTGATGATCCCGGACAGGACGAACCCCAGCACGAGCCCGCAGCTGGCCACCGCCGCCCACACGCTCAGAGCCCGCGACCGGCACGGACCGTCAGGGAACTGGAGGACGATGACGGCCATCGCCGCCGGCAGTGCGATGGCTTCGCCGGCTCCCTGCAGCAGGCGGGCGACCACCAACAGCCAGAACTCGGGTGCCAGGCCCGCGAGCAGGGACGCAGCGCCGAACAAGCTGGTGCCGAGCACCAGCACGCGCCGCCTGCCCAGCAGGTCACCGAGCCGACCGCCGAGCATCAGCAAGCCGCCACCGGTGACCGTGTAGCCGACCACGACCCAGGTCAAGGCGTGACCGCCGACGCCGAGGTCGGCGCCGATAGAGGGCAGGGCGATGTTGACCACGGTCACGTCGACCGCGATGAAGAACTGCAGCATCGACATCGCGCACAGCACCAGCCGTGCGCGCGCCGGGGACGGGCCGTGCCCGGGTGAAGAAAGAATGCCTGAGAACACCAGGTGCTCCGTCGCTCAGAGGAGGTTCGGAGCAGCACGACAGGCCGCTCCGGTCCGACACGAAGCGGCTGGACGCTCAGGAAGAAGGTGTGAAAGCGAACGCCCCGCCGCTAGCGGAACGCCCTCGTCACCGCGGCGCAGGCGGCCGCACACGAAGCAGCAGACATGCCGAGGACGCTACCAGCGGCGGAACAGGGAACCGCCCGACATGTCACCCGTCGTGCACAGGAGCGTGCCCACGAAGGAACTGGTCCTCGTCGGATGAGAACCTCAGAACACGTAGCGGTGCACGGTCTCCGGGTGGAGGACGACGCGGACCTGGTCCTCGTCCAGGATCGCGGCGAGATCGTCGGCCCGGTCCTCGAGGTCCCAGTAGCGGGCGGCGAGGCGGGAGACCAGGTCGCGCTCTCCGCCGGTCTCCACCGCGGTGCGGCCGGCGACGGCCACCCAGCGCTCACGGTCGCCCGCCGGGGCCGCGACGACGAGCGAGGCACGCGGCCGCTCCGGCGACCGCGTCAGAGCCGACGGCCCATGGAGCCGCGAGATGGTGTGACGCCCCGAGCAGGCGGGCCCCTGAGCCGAGGCGATCAGGTCGTCGGTCCAGGGTGGCATCGTGAGCACATGGACGTACGCCCGGCGACCGTGTTCGACGACGTCCGCGCCGTCATCGGGCCGAAGAACCCCGGCTCCAACGTCTGCTGGTGCCTGAGCTACCGGATCCCGTCCAGGCTGAACAACGAGCTCCGCGGCCCGGCACGGGGTGCGCTCGTCGAGGAGCTCTGCGCCGCCACCCCGCCGCCGGGCGTGCTCGCCTACGACGGCGACGAGCCGGTGGGCTGGGCGGCGATCGCCCCGCGCAGCGAGACGACCTTCGCCCGCAACCGGAAGATCCCGCAGCTCGACGACCTGCCGGTGTGGTCACTGTGGTGCATCCGGGTGCGTCCCGGGCACCGCGGACGGGGCATCTCGCACGCACTGATCGACGGCGCCGTCGAGTTCGCCCGAGCGAACGGGGCGCCGATGGTCGAGGCCTACCCGCTCGACAACCGGGGCGCCGCGGTCGACCGGACGATGGCCTACGCCGGCATCCGCAGGAACTTCGAGGCGGCCGGCTTCACCCACGCCGCCGATACGACCTCGACGCTCGCCGGTCACCCGCGCGTCCTGATGCGGCTCGATCTGCGCGAGGACCGCCGCGCGCCGTAGCCCTGGCGGACCACGCGGGCGCCTCCTGGCCACCGCCCACGGACTGGCGGCCACGCGGAATCCACAGTCGACGCCCGGGCGTGGTGCTCAGTGACGCTCCGCGATCTCCTCGGCCTGCCGGTGCACGGCCGGCGGCAGACCCACGGGGGTTACGCGCTGCCACGCCCGTCTCACAGTCAATGGCAGCGGCGCATGGCGGGGAGTTGGACCGCGTATCCGATCTGCCCGCGAAGCCATTCGTCGATCGACTCAAGTGCTGCTCCTGCCATCGAGGTTGCGTGCGCCGTGAAGGCATGCGGCGACGCGGGATAGACGCGCAGGTCAACCTCGACACCGGCTGCGAGAAGCCTCGCCGTCATGGCGAGATTGTCGTCAAAGAGAACATCGTCTTCGCCGATCACCATCAGGATCGGCGGCAGGCCCTTCAACTCCGCGAAGACGGGGGAGATGTCCGGGTCAGTGCGGTCTGACGCGTCGCCGGCGTATGCAGCGAGAAAGTACTCGTCAGCGATGAGGCGCCCAGCCGGCGTCTGCGCGGAGAGGTCGAACGTCCCGCATTGAACTACAGCGCCACTGAATGCATGAACCCCGCGATCGCGGAGCCGTATCAGCGCAGTGGTCACCAGCGTGGAGCCTGCGGAGAATCCGCTCATGGCCAGTCGTGTCGTGCCGAACCGTGCTACGGCGTTCTCGGCAAGCCACAGCGTTGCTGTCTCGCAATCGTCGGGCGCTGCCGGCCATGGGTTCTCAGGGGCAAGTCGATAGTCCACGCTCACTACGGCGATGCCGAGCGCATCGACGAGCCGCCGATTCCGGACATCGCTCCCCGCGGCAGAGCCTAGATAGAAGCCACCGGTGTGAATCTCCAACAGCACACCATGGGCAGACTGCTCCGTCGGCGTGTGAATTCGCACAGCCACGCTTCGCCCTCCAGCGCTCACCGTCTCCAGTGACGGAGATGGCTCGCACTCAGCGGGCGCGGGCATCGCTTCACGGACGGCGAGGAGCTCACTCCTGCTCTTCGGTCCGTGGCCAGAGCGTCTGCGCGCATAAAACGCCCGCGACTCTTCGACGAGCGGCAGGAGGGCCGGATCGATCAACGAGGACGCATCGAGCCGCATGAGCAAATTCTACGTTCCGGCAGTTACGGAGCATCTGAGCGTCGATGTCCGACT
Source organism: Pseudonocardia parietis (assembly GCF_017876315.1). Classification (GTDB taxonomy): domain Bacteria; phylum Actinomycetota; class Actinomycetes; order Mycobacteriales; family Pseudonocardiaceae; genus Pseudonocardia; species Pseudonocardia parietis. The sequence goes on from NZ_JAGINU010000001.1 coordinate 6,890,363, forward strand.
TCACCGGCCACTGCGATGTGGTGCACGAACTCGTTGGCCCACGCGACAGCCTCGTCGGCGGAGGGCAACACGTCCAGCCCTTCTGCGGCCTCGGCGTAGAGGGTGTCCCAGTTCTCCCCCACAACTATGGGCGGCGGCCACGCCTGCTGCCTCCGGTAGCCGAAGAGCCGGACGCACGTCGCGGCGATCTGCTCGAGGTCGAGATCCTCACGCTCGTTGAGGAGTTGGAGGTCGGCGAGGTCGCGAGCACGTTCACTGCCCTCACCAGAAACAGCGTGGAGCTTCTGTGCGACCTGGTGGTCCGCGCGCATCACCGGCACCGGCTTCGGCGGTTCTAGCCGACCTCGGTGAGAAGCTCGGCCAAGTCTTTCGCGAGACGGAATTCAGGCTCGTCGGCGTCGCCGATCTCGTTGTGGCCGAGCTCGAACTTCACTGAGCACCACGGTCTGCCCCGATAGTCGAGCTTCACTTGGAAGGGCTGCATGACGTATGCGGTCGGCACGGCCGGCGGCCGCGGTGCCCCTTTCTCGACCAATCGGCCGGTGAAACCGGCCCAGCCCCGTGCCAGCGCTTCCTCGAAGTCGCTGCGGAAACGGGCGAGCGTCTGCACACGTGCGGCATCGAGGTCCTGGGTGAATCGCGTTCCGCGCCCATAGCGCAGCGCCATCGCGCTGCCGCCCTTGACCGCCCCTCCGGGGAGCATCTGGCCGACGACGACCAGCGCCATGCCGACCCTGCGACGCAACGCCAAGCCATCGTCGCCTTCGAGATTGCGTATGCGTTGCTCCGATGAGCGCACACTCGTCGGCGCGCCGGTATAGCTCACTGTCGACTCCGCTTCGTCACGCGCTGCCACTCAGCGGTGGTGAGCAGACCTTCCGTTCTCGCCTGCTCGGCGGCGGCCACCAGACGTTCGTTCTCGATACGTCCACGGCATTCAAGGAGGGCTTCGGCGACGGTCTGCGACTCGAGACCCTCGTAGAGTGTCGTACGCGCACCACTTCCCACCTGCGTCAGCTCGATGAACGCCGGCAGCTTTGCGCGCGCACGCCTGTGAACTGCGACCTTGATCCGCCGAGGGTTCACGTCCGCGAGCCCGAACAAGGCCAACACCGACTCTCCGTGGAGGTACGCCCCCTCACCGGCCCTCAGGAGGGCCTCGGCGAACTGGTCATATCTCGTCGGCGGAACGTCGGGGACGCGATACAGGCCGTACGCAACATGGTCCAAACCGCCGCGAGCTGCCAGTTTGGGTAGCTCGACGGCAGGAACGCCTGCCTCGGCCGCATCCCTCGTGGTGACGTAGCCGTAGTGATCGAGCGCTATCTCGCGGACGATATCCCGGTACTTGACCCCGGCAGGCACGTCACAACTATACCGAAAACAGTAGTGTTGTGACAGCGTCGCGATGCGGCTACACGTTGAACCTGAACTCGACCACGTCGCCGTCGTGCATGACGTAGTCCTTCCCCTCCATCCGGACCTTCCCGGCGGACTTCGCGGCGTTCATCGACCCGGCGGCGACGAGATCGTCGTAGGACACGATCTCGGCCTTGATGAAGCCCCGCTCGAAGTCGGTGTGGATGACGCCGGCCGCCTGCGGGGCGGTGGCGCCCTGCGGGATCGTCCAGGCGCGGGCCTCCTTGGGCCCGCCGGTCAGGTAGGTCTGCAGCCCGAGGGTGGCGAAGCCGGCGCGGGCGAGCTGGGCCAGGCCCGGCTCGTCCTGCCCGATCGACTCCAGTAGCTCGGCGGCCGACTCGTCGTCGAGCTCGAGGAGCTCGGCCTCGACCTTGGCGTCGAGGAAGACGGCCTGCGCCGGGGCGACCAGGTCGGTCAGCTCCTTGCGGCGGGCCTCGTCGGACAGGACGGCCTCGTCGGCGTTGAACACGTAGAGGAACGGCTTGGTGGTGAGCAGGGTCAGCTCGCGCAGCAGGGTGGTGTCGGCACCGGCCTGGAACAGCGTCCGCCCGCCGTTGAGGATCTCCCCGGCGGCCTGCGCGGCGTCCAGCACCGGGCGCCGGTCCTTCTGCGTCCGCGCCTCCTTCTCCAGCCGCGGGATCGCCTTCTCCAGCGTCTGCAGGTCGGCCAGGACCAGCTCGGTCGCGATCGTCTCGATGTCGCTCGCGGCGTCGATGCGGCCGTCGACGTGCACCACGTCCGGGTCGTCGAAAACCCGCACGACCTGGCAGATCGCGTCGGACTCGCGGATGTTGGCCAGGAACTTGTTGCCCAGGCCCGCCCCCTCGGAGGCGCCCTTGACGATCCCGGCGATGTCGACGAACGAGACCGTCGCCGGGAGGATCTTGTCCGAGGAGAAGATCTCGGCGAGCCTGCCCAGGCGCGCGTCGGGCAGGGGGACCACGCCGACGTTCGGCTCGATCGTCGCGAACGGGTAGTTCGCCGCGAGGACGTCGTTGCGGGTCAGCGCGTTGAACAGGGTCGACTTGCCGACGTTGGGCAGACCGACGATGCCGAGGGTGAGGGACACGGACGACCAGGGTAGTCGCCGCCGGTCAGCCGGGTTCGAGCCGGTAGCCGGCCCCGCGCACGGTCGCGATCCACCCGGGCCCGAGCTTGCGCCGCAGGTAGCGGACGTAGACGTCGACGACGTTCGAGGATGCCCCCGACAGCGTGTCGACCGACCCCCACACCAGCCGGAGCAGCTGCTCGCGGGACAGCACCTGTCCGGGATGGCGCAGGAACGTCTCGGCCAGCGCGAACTCCCGGGCCGAGAGCTCCACCGTCCGTCCGTGGACGGCGGCGTGCCGGGTCCGCGGGTCCAGCTGCAGACCGTGGAACGCCAGCACGTCCCGATCGGGCACCGGCCGGGCACGTTCGAGCCGCAGCCGTACCCGGGCCAGCAGTTCCTCGAAGCGGAACGGCTTGGCCATGTAGTCGTCCGCACCGCCGCTGAGCCCGGCGACGGTGTCCTGCACGCTGTCCCGGGCGGTCAGGATGACCACCGGGATCGCGCTGCCCGCCGCGCGGAGCCGCCGCAGCACGTCGAACCCGTCCATCCCGGGCAGGCCGATGTCGAGCACGAGCAGGTCGAACCCGCCGCCGACGGCGTGCGCGTAGACGCCGGCGCCCTCGGCCACGACGGTGACCTCGAAACCAGCCGTGACCAGGCCCTTCTTGAGGAACGACGCGATCCGCGGCTCGTCCTCGGCGACCAGGATCCGGCTGCTCACGGCGCGCTCCTCGGCAGGTCCAGGGTGAATGTCGCGCCGTGGCCGGGCGTGCTCTCGAGTCGCACCCGCCCACCGTGCGTCGTCGCGATCGCCTCCACGATGGACAGTCCCAATCCGGCGCCGTCGGACCGTGGTGCATCCGCGCCACGGGCGAACCGCCGGAACACCCGCCGGTGGTCCTCGGGGGCGACGCCGGGGCCGCTGTCGGCGACCCGGACCAGCAGCCGGTCCCCCACCGCCTCCGATCCGAGCGCGATCCGGTCGCCGGGTCCGGTGAACCGGGTCGCGTTGTCCGCCAGGGCGACGACCGCCTGGGTGATCCGGTGCGGGTCCAGCCGGGCCCGGACCGTGGCCACCGACTCCAGCTGCCAGTCCCGGTCGGCGAGGGCGGTGAGCTTGCCGAACAGCTCCCGGGTCAGCCCGGCGACGTCGACGATCTCCGGGCGCAGCAGCGCCGGCTGCTCGGCGCGGGTCAGCGCGAGCATCTCCGAGACGAGGTGGTTCATCCGTTCCAGCTCGTCGTCGACGAGGGCGACGGTGCCGGCGACGTCGTCGGGGTCGCGCGGGTTCAGGACGCCCAGGTGCCCGCGCACGATGGTGATCGGGGTCCGCAGCTCGTGCCCGGCGTCGTCGACGAACCGGCGTTGCGCCTGCGCTCCCGACTGCACCCGGTCGAGCATCGCGTTCAGCGTCCCGGCCAGCTCCGCGATCTCGTCACGGGCCCGGGCGTGCTGGGGGACACGGCGGGACAGGTCGGTGCCGGTGATCGTCCGTGCGGTCGCGGCCACGTCGCGCAACGGCCGCAGGATCCGGCCCGCGACCAGCCAGGCCCCGACCGCGGTCACCAGCGCCGTCCCGACCCCCACCAGACCCATCAGCCGGGCCGCCTCGTTCGCGAACCCGTGTTCCCGCTCGGTGAAGTAGCCGATCACGATGACGCCGGTGGCGGGGTCCCCTGCCAGCCCGACCGGTAGCGCCGACCAGCGGACCTCGCCGGACCCGCTCGGGTACGAGCCACCGGAGGGCGTCCGCACGTCGGCGACCAGCGCACGGAAACCGGGGTCGTGCTGCAGCAGCACCTGGGGACCGGATCGACGGGACTCCCGGCGGAACTCGCCGTCGAGGTAGCCGACGATCGTCTCGTTCGGTCGCGCGACGTTCGCGGCGATCACCGAGCGGAGGATCTCGTCGACCGATCCGTACGGCTGCCCCGTCGTCGGGTTCACCCCGGTCGCTGCCACCCGGGCGAACTCGGCGATCTCGGAGTGCAGCGCCTCGTCGATCCGGCTGTCGGTCTCGTCGATCAGCAGCATCCAGGTCACCAGCGTGACCACTCCGAGGGAGGCCAGCACGAGCAGCAGCACCCAGCCCACGATGCGGGTGCGGGCGGCGGTCACCCGTCCGGCACGACGGCCCTCGGGACGGGCGTCCACGGTCTCGGTCGCGATGATCGCCTCCTCTCGGTCCGGGTCGTTTCATGATCGCGTACCCGCGCCCGCACGATCGGCGATCCCCTGTTGCGAGATGTCACGGAACGTCGCTGTCATTACGCCGAGCGGCGTACGCCATACTGCGCCGAGCACCGGGTCGTGACGCATCGTTCGCCGTAACGACCGGGTCGCATCACCCTGAGGGCGCACTACCGGTCCGCGTGGGGTGAGAACCGAGGCGCCCAGACCGAGGGGGATTCATGCGCCTGCCGGGAATGCATGCCGTGCTGACCGCCGGGGTGGCCGTGCTCGTCACCGCCGGGACCGTGTCCGCCGTATCGCTGACCTCGACCGGGACGGAGGAACCAGCCCTGCCGCCGCCGGCACCGGCCACCTCCGCCCCACCGCCACCGGCCGCACCCGCTCCGCCGCCGCCGGCCGTCGATCCTGCGCCTGCGCCACCGGAACCGGACACCGCGGCCGGTTCGTCCGGCGCACGCTCCGACGGTCCGGGCTCCTCCGGTTCCGGGGCCGGCTCCGGCTCCGGCTCCGGCGGTCCTGCCCCGGCGCCGCCGGACTCCGGCGGTGCGCCGGACGGTGGCGGGACCGGCTCCGGCGGCGGGTCCGGGAGCGACTCCGGTGGTTCCGGCGGCGGCGTCGAGCGGCCCGACCCACCACGGGCCACCCCGGAGGACGACGGCCCGCCGCGCGGCGCCCCGGACAACGCCCAGGAGCGCGAAGAGCAGATCGAGTTCGCCTGCGAGCAGGGCTGGATCTCCGGCGACGTCTGCCGGAACTGACGCCCGCCGGGCCCGACACCCACGACCGATTCCCGCGAGTCCTCCGGGCGGCGCGGTGGCAGAGTCGGTGTCGTGCTGCTCGACCACGACACCTGCTACCGCGCCGTCGCCGCCAAGGACGCGCGGTTCGACGGCCAGTTCGTCACCGCGGTGCGCACCACCGGCATCTACTGCCGGCCGTCCTGCCCGGTGCCGCCGCCGAAGGCGCGCAACGTCGAGTTCCTGCGCACCGCCGCGGCGGCCCAGTCGGCCGGTTACCGGGCCTGCCGGCGCTGCCTGCCCGACGCCGTCCCTGGATCCCCGGAGTGGAACCTGCGGGCGGACGCGGCCGGGCGGGCGATGCGACTGATCGCCGACGGCGTCGTCGAGCGGGAGGGGGTGTCCGGGCTCGCGTCGCGGCTGGGCTACTCGTCGCGCCAGCTCGGCCGCATCCTGGCCGCCGAGCTCGGCGCCGGGCCGCTCGCACTGGCCCGTGCCCAGCGCGCGCACACCGCACGCGTGCTGGTGGAGACGACGCCGCTCGGGCTCGCGGACGTCGCGTTCGCGGCCGGGTTCGGCAGCGTCCGCCAGTTCAACGACACCGTCCGTGCCGTGTACGGGGTGCCGCCGTCGCGGCTGCGGGCCGAGGCGGGCCGGCGGCGTGACACCGTGCAGCCCGCCCCGGGAACGATCACGCTCCGGCTGCCGTACCGGGCTCCGTTCGACCCGCACGGACTGCTGGAGCACCTGGCGGCGCGGGCGATCGACCGGGTCGAGCAGGTCGACGGCGGCGTCTACCGGCGGACGCTGCGACTGCCGCACGGCCCCGCGGCCGTCACGCTCGACCTGACCGCCCGCGCCGGTGCGGTGCTCGCAACTCTGCGCACCAGCGACCCGCGCGACGTCGGCCCGGCGGTGTCGCGGCTGCGCCGGCTGCTCGATCTCGACGCCGACCCGCACGCCGTCGACACCGTCCTGGCCGCCGACCCGGCGCTCGCGCCGCTGGTCGCCGCGACACCGGGGATCCGGCTGGCCGGCAGCGCCGACCCGGCCGAGACCGCGGTCCGCACCGTGCTCGGCCAGCAGGTCTCGGTGGCGGCCGCGCGGACCGCGGCGTCCCGGCTGGCCGGGGCTCACGGGACCGTGCTGCCGGCCGCGCTGCGCGACCAGGACGGCCCCGACCTGCTCTTCCCGCCGCCGGAGACCCTGGCCGGGGTGGAGCTCGCCGGGCCGGCCCGGCGGGCGGAGTCGCTGCGCGGGCTGTGTGCGGCCCTGGCGTCCGGGGCCCTGGTGCTCGATGCCGGCCGGGACCCCGGGTCGTTGCGGTCCGAACTGCTGGTGCTGCCCGGGATCGGGCCGTGGAGCGCCGGCTACCTGGCCATGCGGGTCCTCGGCGACCCCGACGAACTGCTGGCGTCCGATCTCGCGGTGCGCCGCGGGGCCGCGGCGCTCGGTCTGCCCGGCGACGCGGACGCGCTCGTCGCGCGGGCCGCCGCCTGGGCGCCATGGCGTTCCTACGCCGCCACCCACCTCTGGCGGGCCGCCGCGCCCGCCACCACCACCGTTCGGAGGAGCGCATGAATACCGCCGTCTTCGCGACCCGGGCCACCCCGGCCGGGCCGTTCACCGCCGTCGTCGACACCGACGGGTACGTCCTGGCCTCGGGCTGGACCGCCTCGGTCGACGACCTGCTACCGCTGATCCACGCCTCGCTCGCCCCCACCGAGACGGTCGAGGGCGACCTCGGCCCGGTCGGCGAGGCCGTCGACCGCTACCACGAGGGCGACCTCTCGGCGATCGACGACGTCGGGGTCCGCCAGCGGTCCGGCCCGTACCGCGAGCACGCCTGGGAGGTGCTGCGGTCGGTCCCGGCCGGTGCGCCGGTCACCTACACCGGCTACGCCGGGAAGACCGGCCGGCCCGCAGCCGTCCGGGCTGCGGCGGGGGCGTGCGCGAAGAACGCCGCGGCGCTGTTCGTGCCCTGTCACCGGGTGCTGCGCACCGACGGCTCGCTCGGCGGGTTCCGCTGGGGGCTGCCGGTGAAGCGGTGGCTGCTCGACCACGAGTCGGCCGATCTGCGGCTGGACTGAGCGTCCCGGGACACACCCGGTGCCCCGGGGCTCCGCGGAAACTGTCGGGGGCCGGGTGCACGCTGCGCGACGTGGATGCCATCAGCCTGCTCGTCGGATCGCTGCTCGGCGCGGTCGTCGCCGCCGCCGTCACCTGGCTGCTCGCCGCCGCCCGGTTCCGCGCCGACGCGGCGGAGACGGCCCGGGTCGCCGCGAACACCGCCGCGACCACCCGGGCGGACGCGGCAGGGCTGCGGGCCGAGCGCACCGGCCTGCTCGAACGCGTCGAGGAGCTGCACGAGTCGCTCGACGAGGCGACCGCGCGGGCCCGGCGGGCCGAGTCCGACGCCGCGGGCGCGACCGCCGCGCTGCGGGCCGAGCGCCACGCCCGCGCCGAGGCGGAGGCGGGCATGAAGGACTCGTTCGCGGCCCTGTCGCAGGACGCGCTGGCCCGCAACAACGAGGCGTTCGTGGCGCTGGCCGAGAGCAGGCTCAAGGAGGCGACCTCCGCGCTGTCGGCGCGGGCGCAGGGTGAGGAGGCGACCCGGGCCAAGGCGGTCGAGCAGCTGCTCGATCCGGTCGCCGCCGCGCTCGGGCGGGTGGAGGGCCAGCTGCGCTCGGTGGAGAAGGACCGCGAGTCCGCCTACGCCGGGCTGCGTGAGCAGGTCCGGGCGATGGCCACGAGCTCGGAGAAGCTCGGCACCGAGACCAAGGCGCTGGTCAACGCGCTGCGGGCGCCGCAGGTCCGGGGGCGCTGGGGCGAGATGCAGCTGCAGCGGGTCGCCGAGATGGCCGGGATGGTGGAGCACTGCGACTTCTCCACGCAGGTCTCGGCCGACGGCGAGGACGGCGGTGTCCGCCCGGACATGCTGGTCCGGCTCGCCGGGGGCAAGCAGGTCGTGGTGGACGCCAAGGTCCCGTTCGCCGCCTACCTGGAGGCCGTCGAGGCCTCCGACCCGGACGTGCACGCGCAGAAGCTGACCGCACACGCCCGCCAGCTGCGCGCCCACGTCGACCAGCTGGCAGCCAAGGCGTACTGGGAGGCCTTCGAGCCGACGCCCGAGTTCGTCGTGCTCTTCGTCCCGGGGGACCCGTTCCTCGAGGCCGCCCTGCGCTCGGACCCCGGACTGCTGGAGTACTCGTTCGGCCGCAACGTGGTCCTCACGACGCCGACGACACTGGTCGCGCTGCTGCGCACGGTCGCCTACGGCTGGAAGCAGGAGGCACTCGCCCGCAACGCCGCCCAGGTGCACAAGCTGGGCCGGGAGCTGCACGGTCGCCTCGCCACGATGGGCACGCACGTGGCCCGGCTCGGGCGCAGCCTCGACTCGGTGGTGGAGAGCTACAACCGCACGGTGTCCTCGCTGGAGGCCAGGGTGCTGGTCAGCGCCCGCCGGTTCACCGAGCTCCAGGTGACCGACGGCGAGCTCGACGCGCCGGAGACGGTGGACCGCACGCCGCGGGGCGTCTCGGCACCGGAGCTGGTGGCGTCGGCCGGGGAGGCGCTCGTGTCCCTCGAGGACCTCGGGCGCCCCGCGGAGCCCGACGCCGGGGACGGCCGGGTCCGCACACCCTGGGCCGACGCCGGCCGGTCCGGGACGTCCGGCGTCCCGGCCGCGGAGCCGGACGACGGGCCGGATTCCCTGCGGAGGTGGGAGTTAGGCTGACCGGGTGAACTCGACGCGCAGGAGCTCGGCCCGCCGGCCCGGCGGGTCGACGTCCCGGTCCCCCGCTCCCGCTCGTGGCGGCTGGCCGGTCCGGGAGCGGTCGCTGCTGCGCCCGGTGCTCGGCATCCCTCCGGTGGCCGCGGTCGGCCTCGCCCTCGGAACCACCGCACTCGGCGTGTTCGTCGACCTGATCCGGATCGGCACGGTCGGCCGAGTCTTCGAGATCGGATACCTGCTCGGCTGCGTGCTCGCGGTCGGCTGGGTACGCCGCCGCAGCATCTTCCTGCCCGCGGTGCAGCCGCCGCTGCTGCTCGCCGTCGTCGTGCCGGTGATGGCAGTGCTGATCGGCGCCCCCACCGGCGGGGGCACGGCGGAGAGCGTGCTCATGGCCGGCGCTCCGTTGATCAACGCTTTCCCGGCGATGGCGGTGACCACCGTGGTCGTCCTGCTGGTCACCGCGTTCCGGCTACTGCGCCAGCGGCTCGGCCCGGACGACGCCGTCGGCCGGCTGTGGGCCGGGCTCGGCCGGGATCCGGGCGGGCGCGACCCGGACGGCCGGGCTCCGGCAGCCGGCTCCCCGGGGGCCGGTTCCGCGAGGGCCGACCGTCGACGGTCGGGCTCCAGGTCGACGGGCCGCTCCCGCTCGGGCGCCGGGAACCGCAGCGCCGAAAACCGCGGCGCCGAGGACCGAGGCGGCGAGGACCGCGGTGATGAGGGCCGTGGTGGCGCCCGGGCCGGTGAGCGCGGCCGCACGCGTGGCGGGCGTACCGGTGGCGGCGAACCCGAGCCCCGGACGAGACGCGGCCGGACGTCCTCATCGGGCTCGGCCCGTACCGGATCGACGCCCCGCGGTGCCGCGGACGGCCGCGGTAGCACCGACAGCGGTGGCTTCCGCTCGTCGGATCCGGACGGGCACCGGGCGCCCGGCGGTTCGCGGGCCTCGTCGGCGACACGCGGTGGCTCGTCCGCCCGGACACGCCGACCCTCCCGCTGACGGACCGCGATCGACGATCGGGCCGCCCGGCGTCGTCGCTGGTGAGCGGTTCGGGTGTACCCGGTTGACCCGGCCGGGCGACATCGACGGAGAATCGACGCAACCCCCCGCCCACCCGGACGTCATACAGAGCGGGGACAGGTGTGGCCCCGCCCGCAGCTCCCCCGACGCACGCCGGACGACCTGGAGAACGATGTCCACCAACCGGATCACCCGCTTCCCCCGGCCCGCGGTCCTCGTCGCACTCGTGACGACCGCGATCGCGCTGATCGGCGTCGGCACGGCGCTGGCCGCGACACCGGCGGCACAGGCGTTCCACGAGCAGCCCCTGGTTCCTGGCACTCCGTGCACGGTCACCGCGAACGCCTGCGTCGACCTCGACTCGAAGCAGTCCTGGCTGTTCGAGGGCGGGAAGATCACCCACGGCCCGGTGCCGGTCGCGATCGGCGGCCCGGGCAAGGAGACCCCGGTGGGTCACTCCCTGCGCGTGTACCGCAAGGAGGAGCTGCACCGCAGCGGTGAGTACACCGCCACCAACGGTGAGCCCGCCCCGATGCCCTGGTCGGTGTTCTTCCAGGACGGCGGCATCGCCTTCCACGAGGGCCGGGTCGACACCCCGTCCGCGGGATGCGTCCGGCTCACCAAGGAGAACGCGATGACCTGGTACAACAACCTCGAGGTCGGCGACCAGGTCCAGGTGGTCTCGGCCGCGGCGGTGCACGCCGCCCGCGGCTGATCACCGGCCCCGCGCACGACGAAAGGCCCCGGACCGCATGTGGGCGTCGGTCCGGGGCCTTCGTGTTTCCCGTGCGGGAACGCTCAGCGCGTCACGCTCAGCGCGTCACGGCGGGACGCGGCGGGCGCAGCTCGCGGGGCAGCGAGAAGACCAGCGTCTCCTCGGCCGTGTCGACCTCCTCGACCGAGCCGAAGCCGCGCTCGGCGAGGTACTCGACGACGGCACGCACCAGCACCTCCGGCACCGAGGCCCCGCTGGTGACGCCCACGGTCTGGACGCCGTCGAGCCAGGCGTCGTCGATCTCCTTGGCGTAGTCGATCAGGTACGACGACCCGGCGCCCGCACCGAGTGCCACCTCGACCAGCCGCACCGAGTTCGACGAGTTCCGGGAGCCGACGACCAGCACCAGGTCGCACCGCGGGGCCATCGTCTTCACCGCGACCTGGCGGTTCTGGGTGGCGTAGCAGATGTCGTCCGACGGCGGGTCCTGCAACTTCGGGAACCGCTCGCGCAGCGCGCGCACGGTCTGCATGGTCTCGTCGACCGACAGCGTGGTCTGGGACAGCCACACGACCTTGTCCGGGTCCCGGACGGTGACCGTGTCGACATCGGCGGCCGACTCGACGAGCTGGATGTGCTCGGGGGCCTCACCGGCGGTGCCCTCGACCTCTTCGTGCCCGGCGTGCCCGACGAGCAGGATGTCGTAGTCCTCGCGGGCGAACCGCTTCGCCTCCTGGTGGACCTTGGTCACCAGCGGGCAGGTCGCGTCGATCGTCTTCAGTTCACGCCCCTTCGCCTCGTCGCGCACGGCGGGCGAGACCCCGTGTGCGGAGAACACGACGTGCGCGCCCTCCGGCACCTCTGAGGCTTCCTCGACGAAGATCGCGCCACGGTCGCGCAGGGTCTCGACGACGTGCTTGTTGTGCACTATCTCCTTGCGGACGTACACCGGGGCGCCGTACTGGTCGAGCGCCTGCTCCACGGCCTCGACGGCGCGGTCGACACCGGCGCAGTAACCGCGCGGCTTGGCGAGCAGGACCTGCTTGGCAGAACCGGACATGCCTCCAGCGTACGGACCACCCCCGGCCCGGGCCCCCACACGTGACACGCTCGACCGTCCCGCACGCGACACGGACCCGCGGGTCGGTGGACAATGGCTCGCATGTCACCGCTGCCGTTCCCCGTGCGCATCGCAGCCGGCCTCGTCGTGACGGCCGTCGAGCAGGCCCGCGAACTGCCCCGGCACGCCGTCGAGCTGCCGGTGACCGCGGTCAGCCAGGCGCTGCAGGTGTCGATGCGCCTGCAGCAGAAGGCCACCGAACTGGCGATCAAGGGCGACCGCGCGCTGGGCACCCTGCGCGTCGCCGACGACGTCCCGAGCTGGGCGATGTTCGACGACGACCTGGCCGACACCGCCGACTTCCGGCTCCCCGCGGAGCCGGTCGCTCCGGTGTCCCCGGCCGACCGCGAGGCCGAGCGGCGCAACGGCTCGGTCTCCGCGCTGCGTCCGGCCCGCACCGGTATCCCGATCGATCGGCCCGAACGTCCGGCGACGGCGTCCAACCGGCCGGAGGCGGAGGCGGGTGCGCCGTACGCCGTCCCCGAGTACCCGACGCTGACGGTCCCCCAGCTGCGCGGGAAGCTCCGCACACTGAGCGTCGACGACCTGTCCGACCTGCTCGCCTGGGAGACCGCCCACGACAACCGCCCGGCCTACGTCACGATGCTGACGAACCGGCTCGCGACGCTCTCCCAGGAGAAGTGACCACGTCGGAGGAGGCCCCCTGGCCGGTCCGGACGGTCGCCCGCAAGATCGCGGAGTGGGTGGACCGGCTCGGCGTGGTCTGGGTCGAGGGCCAGCTCGCGCAGGTCAACGCCCGCTCGGGTACCGCGTTCCTGACCTTGCGTGACCCCGCGGCGGACGTGTCGTTGCAGCTCACGGCACCGTCCGCGCTGGTACGCGAGTCCGGTGGCGCCGTCGCCGAGGGCAGCCGGGTGATCGTGCGCGGCAAGCCGTCGTTCTACCTGGGGCGGGGCACGCTCTCGCTGCGCGTCGACCGCATCCGCGCCGTCGGGCTCGGCGAGCTGCTGGCCCGGATCGAACGACTGCGGCAGCTGCTCGCCGCCGAGGGGCTGTTCGACCGCGCGTTGAAGCGGCGCCCACCGCTGCTGCCGCGCACCATCGGCCTGGTCACCGGGCGGGACTCGGCGGCCGAGCACGACGTCGTCCGGAACGCGACCTCGCGCTGGCCCGCGGTGCGGTTCCGGATCGAGAACGTCGCGGTGCAGGGTGGGCTCGCCGTGGAGCAGATCGTCGGCGCGCTGCAGGTGCTGGACCGCGACCCGGACGTCCAGGTGATCGTCCTGGCCCGGGGTGGCGGCAGCGTGGAGGATCTGCTCCCGTTCTCCGACGAGACCCTGTGCCGGGCGGTCGCCGCCTGCCGGACCCCGGTGGTGTCGGCGATCGGGCACGAACCGGACACGCCGCTGGTCGACCACGTCGCCGACGTCCGCTGCTCGACGCCGACCGAGGCCGGCCGCAGCCTGGTCCCCGATCTCGCCGAGGAGACCGCGCGGATCGCCGGGCTGCGCGACCGGGCCCGCCGCGCGTTGCACGGCTGGGTCGACCGCGAACAGCGACGACTGTCCGACCTGCGCCATCGCCCGGTGCTGGCCGAGCCGCTGCGGCTCGTCGAGTCCCGGGAACGCGAGGTCGCCGACGCCCGCGCCGCCGCGCACCGGGCGGTCCTGCGGCGGGTGGACCGGTCGTCGTCGGAGCTGGAGCACCTGACCGCGCGGCTGGCCGCGCTCGGGCCGACGGCGACGCTGGCCCGCGGCTACGCGATCGTGCAGCTGCGCGGTACGGACCACGACGTCCCGCCGCTGCTGCGCTCGGCCGCCGACGCTCCCGCCGGGACGGCGCTGCGGATCCGGGTCGCCGACGGCGCGGTCGCCGCCACCGCGACCGGCCCGGCCGACGTCCCGCCATCCGCCACCGACGGCGTCGAGCCCGCGCCGTCCACCACCCGCGACACCGCGGCGCCGGGCGAACGTGGATCGCCCACCCGGCGCCGCCGGTCCACGAAGGCCGCGACCACCGCGAAGGAGACCTGATGAGCGAGCGACCGGCCGTCGACACCCTCGGCTACGAGCAGGCCCGCGACGAGCTCGTCGAGGTCGTGCGCGCGCTCGAGGTCGGCGGCCTCGGCCTGGACGAGTCGGTCGCCCTGTGGGAGCGCGGCGAGGCTCTGGCCCGGCGCTGTGAGGACCAGCTGGCCGGTGCTCGCACCCGCATCGAGGACAAGCTCGCCGAGGCAGACCCGGACGACGCCTGATCCCACGCCCCCGCCCGCACGAGGTCGGACTCGCGCCGAAGCCCACGCTCCCGCCGACGTTCGCGGGCCGGGTCACTCCCGGCAGGCGTCAGCTCCCGGCGGCGCCGGCGGGGAGCACGCGAGCGGTGGCCAGGGCCTCGGCGAGGGTGCGGAACTGCTCGTCGGAGGCCGAGCCGGTGATCAGCGCGCGCACGTCCGGGCGGCCGGGCAGGGTCGCGATGCGGAACGGCTCCCCGCCGTCGCTCTGGTAGATCTCCCAGGTCAGGCCACCTGCGTCGACGGTGCCCTGCATCCGGGGCGCGCCGTCCCCGCGCTCGGAGGTCCCGGACTCGGTGGCGAGGACCCCCTCGGCGGAGGCGTCGGTCTGCACCAGGCTCAGGTAGTCGGCGTCCGGAGTCACGTAGCCGACCCGGACCGCGGTGCCGCCGCCCTCGACCGGGCCGCGGTCCGTGGAGTTGGGGCGGAACGGCACGTCCGGCACCCGCAGCTCGAACGCCGACCCGCGGGCGTACTCGGTCAGCCGGTCCTCGACGTTCACACTCGGCCCGGAGTTCGGGTCCTCGACCGGGCCGGTCGGGGCGAACGAGCACGAGTTGCCGACCGAGAACAGCAGCAGCCCGACCGGGATCAGGATCAGCAGCGCGCCGAGCATGTCGCGGATCGAGGTCTCGCCGCGCTCGGGCTTACGCATGGCACGCGGGCCGATCCGGGGCGGGCGCGGGGGGTCACCGCCGCCGTCGTCGGAGGAGGACGTGCTCGGATCCGGTCGGGAACTCACCCGCCCATGGTCTCCCAGGCATGGCGTCGGTCGCTCATCACACCTCCCCCGGCCACTCACGTGCGAGTATCGGGGCCGCCGCCCCCGACCGGGCGGCAGCAGCACGCCGCCGTGAAGGAGACGTCCGTGAGTCAGCCCGCCAGCCCGTCCGCCAACCGCCGCGGCGAAGCACCCGACCGCAACCTCGCGATGGAGCTGGTCCGGGTCACCGAGGCGGCGGCGATGGCGGCAGGCCGCTGGGTCGGCAAGGGCGACAAGAACGGCGGTGACGGTGCCGCCGTCGACGCCATGCGTCAGCTGATCTCGTCCGTGTCGATGCGCGGTGTCGTCGTGATCGGCGAGGGCGAGAAGGACGAGGCGCCGATGCTGTTCAACGGCGAGGAGGTCGGGAACGGCGAGGGCCCGCACTGCGACGTCGCCGTGGACCCGATCGACGGCACCACCCTGATGAGCAAGGGCATGCCGAACGCCCTCGCGGTGCTCGCCGTCGCCGAGCGGGACGCCATGTTCGACCCCTCCGCGGTGTTCTACATGGAGAAGATCGCGGTGGGCCCGGAGGCCGCCGACGCCATCGACATCACCGCCCCGGTCGCCGAGAACATCCGCCGGGTCGCCGCGGCGAAGCACATCGACGTCGCCGACGTGACCGTCTGCGTGCTGGACCGCCCGCGCCACGAGCAGATCGTGAAGGAGATCCGCGAGGCCGGTGCCCGGATCTCCTTCATCTCCGACGGTGACGTCGCGGGAGCGATCGCCGCCGCCCGCCCGTCGTCGGGCGTCGACATGCTCTACGGCATCGGCGGCACCCCGGAGGGGATCATCACCGCGGCCGCGCTGAAGTGCATGGGCGGGGAGCTCCAGGGCCGGCTCTGGCCGACGGACGACGAGGAGCGCAGCAAGGCGGTCGCCGCAGGTCACGACCTCGACAAGGTCCTCACCACCGCCGAGCTCGTCCGCGGCGAGAACGTCTTCTTCTGCGCCACCGGCATCACCGACGGTCCGCTGTTGCGTGGGGTGCACTACCGCGGCGGGGGCGCGACCACCCAGTCGATCGTGATGCGGTCCAGGTCCGGCACCGTCCGGCTGATCGACGGCTACCACCGGCTGACCAAGCTGCGCGAGTTCTCCTCGGTCGACTTCGACGGCGTCGAGGGCGAGGCCCCGCCGCTGCCGTGATCCCCTGCTCACCCCGGGCGGCGGGTAGTCGCCCGGAGGAGCAGGATCGATCCCATGAGCGAGGACTACCGCATCGAGCACGACACGATGGGCGAGGTCCGGGTGCCGGCCGACGCGCTGTGGCGGGCCCAGACCCAGCGTGCCGTGGAGAACTTCCCGATCTCCGGCCGCGGCCTGGAACGCGCCCAGATCCGCGCACTCGGCCTGGTCAAGGCGGCCGCCGCCCGGGTGAACGGCGAGCTGGGTGTGCTCGACGACGACACGGCCGCGGCCATCGCGGCCGCGGCCGACGAGGTGGCCGCCGGCCGGCACGACGACCACTTCCCGGTCGACGTCTTCCAGACCGGCTCGGGCACGTCGTCGAACATGAACGCCAACGAGGTGATCGCCACCCTGGCGGTCCGCGCCGGCACCGAGGTGCACCCGAACGACCACGTCAACGCCTCGCAGTCGTCCAACGACGTCTTCCCCACCAGCATCCACCTGGCCGCGACCGAGGCACTCGCCACCGACGTCGTCCCGGCGCTGGAGCACCTCGAGGCGGCGTTGCGCCGGCGTGCGGACGAGTGGTCGGAGGTCGTGAAGGCCGGCCGCACGCACCTGATGGACGCCGTCCCGATCACCCTCGGGCAGGAGGCGGGCGGCTGGGCCAGCCAGGCCGGTTACGGCGCCGACCGGGTCCGCGACGCGCTTCCCCGGCTCGCGGTCCTGCCCATCGGCGGGACCGCGGTCGGGACCGGGCTGAACGCGCCGGCCGGGTTCGGCGGCGGCGTCGTCGCGAGGCTGCGCGAGGCCACCGGGCTGGAGCAGCTCGCCGAGGCCACCGACCACATCGAGGCCCAGGGTTCCCGGGACGGCCTGGTGGAGGCGTCCGGTGCGCTGCGCACCGTGGCCGTCTCGCTCTACAAGATCGCCAACGACCTGCGGTGGCTGTCGTCGGGCCCGCGCACCGGGCTCGCCGAGATCCACCTGCCGGACCTGCAGCCGGGTAGCTCGATCATGCCGGGCAAGGTCAACCCGGTGATCTGCGAGGCCACGATGATGGTCTGCGCGCAGGTCATGGGCAACGACGCCACCGTCGGCTTCTCCGGCAGCCAGGGGAACCTGGAGCTCAACGTGATGATGCCGGTCATGGCGCGCAACGTGCTGGAGTCGGCGCGGCTGCTCGCGAACGCGTCCCGGCTGCTCGCCGACAAGGTCGTCGACGGGATGGAGGCCGACCTGGAGCGGACCCGGGAGTACGCCGAGTCCTCGCCCTCGATCGTCACGCCGCTCAACTCGAAGATCGGTTACGAGGAGGCCGCCGCGGTGGCCAAGCAGGCGCTGAAGGAGCGGAGGACCATCCGCGAGGTCGTGCTGGAGCGCGGGCACGTGGCGTCCGGGACGCTCACCGAGGAGGAGCTGGACCGGGCACTGGACGTGCTGGCGATGACCCGCGGGGAGAAGCGCTCGTAGCGGATCGCGACCGGTCAGTCGCGCCGGGTCAGTCCATCCGCTGTTCACCTCGTGGTCCCCGTACGGTCCACATGGGCGTGACACGGTGTGGTCGATTGTCGATCAACGCCACTCGGACGGACCTGTCGCATGACGGATGAGCGCTTCGCGTACGAGCCCGTGCACGACCTGCGCAGCGGCCGCTTCGCCGGGGTCGAGGTCGTGCCACGGCGCCACCACGACGCCGTCGCCGCGCAGGCCCGGGACCGTGGCTGGAGCGCCCGGCAGATCGCCGAGCTCGACGCGAGCACCGCCGTCTCGGCCGTCGCGTCGGCCCGTGCCGGGTCGGGGGCCGCGCCGGTGCAGGTCGACGTCGCCGCGGACACCGTGCTGTACGCGCGGGACCGCCTGCGCCCGATGCTCGACGGGACCGCGGTCGCGCCGATGCTGGAGATCGGTCCCCCGATCGCGGCCGCCGCGGCCGCCGAGTACCTGGTCCCCGCCCTGGCGGAGCTGCGCCGCTGGGGTTTCCGGATCGGGCTCGACGGTGCCGGCCGCGGGTTCGGCCCGGACGTGGTCGCCGCGGTCCGGCCGGACGTGGTGAAGCTGGAACCGGAGCTGTCCGACGGCGTGCTGGACGCCGGGGCCGGCGCCGTCGTCCGGGCCGTGCTGGAGGTCTCGCGCGTGGTCGGCGCCCCGGTGGCCGCCACCGGCGTGCGGGATCCGGGCCGCCTGGTCGGCCTGTACACGTGCGGGGTGGTGTTCGCGCAGGGGCCGTTGCTCGGCGGGGCGCGGCCGGTGCCCGGACCGAGCCCCGCGACGGGGCCCGAGCTGCTGGCCCTGCTCCGCGCGACGCCGGTCGCCCACGCCCCGGCGCGGACCCCGGCCGGCCCCGGGCCGGGTGGTGCGACCGCACCCGCCGCCGCGAACCCGGCCGGGCCGCCGGTGTCCGGGCCGCCGGTCCGCGGGCTCGCCACGCCCACGGTGACGCTGCCCGAGGACGCCACGGGTGGCACCGCCCGCGAGATCCTGCGCGAGCACCCGGACTCGGCCGGTGTCGTGCTCGTCGACCCCGCCCACCGCCCGGTCGGCTACCTGGACCGGAGCCGCTTCCTGCTGAACATGACCGGGAGGTTCGGGCACGCGCTCTGGGCGGACAAGCCGGCGCGGTCGCTGGCCGACCCGCCGCGGACGGTCGACGAGCGCACCCCGCTCGCCCGGGCGCTCGAGCTGAGCCTGTCCGGCGATCCGGCCCGTGGGTACGACGACCTGGTCGTCGTCGCGGCGGACGGGACCTGCCGCGGGGTGGTCGCCGTCGCGGAGCTGTGGCGGCGGGCGATCCTGCCCGGCGGCCCCGGAACGGGCGGGCGGCCGGTGGTGGTCGACGGGGCCCCGCGAGGCCGGCCCGTCGCCCCGCACGGACCCGGGCCTGCTCCGGCGACGCGCGACCGTCGGGGGTCGCTGCTTTCATGAGTCGGTGCTGTTCACCGACGTCGTCACCACCTCGTCCGCGGTCGGGGCGACCCGTGCGCGCAAGGAGAAGACCGCCGCACTCGCGGACCTGCTGCGTGCCGCCACACCGGGCGAGGTCGTGCCCGTGGTCGCGTGGCTGTCCGGGGTTCCCCGGCAGGGCCGGCTCGGCACCGGGTGGCGGACCCTCGCGGCCGTCGACGTCGCGCCCGCCGCGCAGCCGTCCCTGACGGTCGAGCAGGTGGACGGCCTGCTCGACGAGCTCGTCGGCACCACGGGGCAGGGCTCGGCCCGGCGCCGCCGCGACCTGCTGGACCGGCTCTACGGTGCGGCCACCGCCGACGAGCAGCGGTTCCTGCACCGGCTGCTCACCGGCGAGCTGCGCCAGGGTGCGCTCGAGGGCCTGATGGTCGACGCGGTGGCCGTCGCGTCCGGCGCCGGGCAGGCCGCCGTCCGGCGGGCGTTCATGCTCTCCGGGCAGCTCCCGGAGACCGCCGCGACCGCGCTCGGGGGCGGCGAGGAGGCGCTCGCCGCGGTCGGGCTGGAGGTCGGCCGCCCGATCCGCCCGATGCTCGCCTCCCCCGGTGACTCGCTCGACGCCGCGCTGGCCGCGCTCGGCCACGAGGTCGTCGTCGAGCACAAGCTCGACGGCGCCCGGATCCAGGTGCACCGCCGCGGTGACGACGTCCGGGTCTGGACCCGCACCCTGCGCGAGATCACCGCGGGGGTCCCCGAGCTGGTCGAGCTGGCCCGTGGGCTCGCCTGCGACACCGTGGTGCTCGACGGCGAGACCCTCGCGCTCGACGACGACGGCCGTCCCCGTCCTTTCCAGGACACGATGAGCCGGTTCGGCACCGAGGGCACCGCGGCCGGCTCGGCGCTGCTCTCCCCGTTCTTCTTCGACCTGCTGCACCTCGACGGCCGCGATCTCGTCGACGAACCTCTCCAGGTGCGCCTCGACGCGCTCGCCGGGCTGCTCGCCGCCGAGGAGCACGCACCGCTGCGGATGCCCGGTGCGCGGCGGCCGTCGGCGGACGAGGCCGCCGCGCTACTGGACGGGGCACTCGGCGCCGGGCACGAGGGCGTCGTCGTCAAGGACCTGGCGAGCACGTACGCGGCGGGGCGGCGGGGCAAGGCCTGGCAGAAGGTCAAACCGGTGCACACCCTCGATCTCGTCGTGCTCGCCGCGGAGTGGGGGTACGGCCGGCGGACCGGATCGCTGTCCAACATCCATCTCGGTGCCCGCGACCCGGACGGCGGGGAGCCGGTGATGGTCGGCAAGACGTTCAAGGGGATGACCGACGAGCTGCTGGAGTGGCAGACCAGGACGTTCCCCGAGTACGCGCGGGCGCAGGAGCCCGGCGTGGTGTACCTGCGCCCCGAGCTGGTCGTGGAGATCGCGCTCGACGGTGCGCAGCGCAGCACCCGCTACCCGGGCGGCGTCGCGCTGCGGTTCGCCCGGGTAGTGCGCTACCGGCCGGACAAGACGCCGGAGGAGGCGGACCCGCTGCCGGCGGTACGGGCGCTGCTGTCCGGCTGAACCGGCGGGAGAGCCCGGCACTGGCGTAGGATTCCGACACCGTGCGCTTCCTCGACGAACGATCGCCGGATCACGACCTCACCTACGACGATGTCTTCCTCGTTCCGCGCCGGTCCTCGGTCGCGTCCCGGTTCGACGTCGACCTCAGCACCCCGGACGGGAGCGGCGCGACCGTTCCGGTGGTGGCGGCCAACATGACCGCCGTCGCGGGCCGTCGGATGGCCGAGACGCTGGCCCGGCGCGGCGCGCTGACCGTGCTGCCGCAGGACGTCGCCACCGACGCCGTCGCCGGGATCGTGTCGTGGCTGAAGTCCCGCCACCCGGTCTGGGACACCCCGCTCGTGCTCACCCCCGGCGACGCCGTGGCCGACGCGCTGAACCTGCTGCCCAAGCGGGCGCACGACGCCGTCGTGGTCGTCGACGACGGCGGCCGCCCGGTCGGGACGGTGGACCATGCCGCCTGCACCGGCGTCGACCGGTTCACCCGGCTGGCCGAGGTTCTCGACCCGAACCCGCTGGCGCTGCCGATGGACACCGCGCCGCGGGAGGTGTTCGAGCAGCTCGACGCCCGTCGCGGCGGGACCGTCGCCCTCGGTCTCGACGGCGACGGCCGGCTCGCCGGCCTGCTCACCCCGCTCGGCGCCATCCGGGCGGGGATCTACTCGCCGGCGTTGGACGCGCAGGGCCGGCTGCGCACCGCGGCCGCGATCGGGATCAACGGCGACGTCGCGGTGAAGGCGAAGGCACTGCTCGCCGCGGGCGCCGATGTCCTCGTGGTGGACACCGCACACGGCCACCAGGAGAAGATGATCGACGCGCTGGGTGCGGTGCGCCGGGTCGTCTCGGAGACCGGCGCGCCGGTCCCGATCGCGGCGGGCAACGTCGTCACCGCCGAGGGGGTGGCCGATCTCGTCGACGCGGGCGCGGACATCGTCAAGGTCGGTGTCGGCCCGGGCGCGATGTGCACCACCCGGATGATGACCGGCGTCGGGCGACCGCAGTTCTCCGCGGTCGCCGAGTGTGCCGCCGCGGCCCGCGAGCGCGGCGCCGTGATCTGGGCGGACGGTGGCGTGCGGCACCCCCGTGACGTCGCGCTGGCCCTCGCCGCGGGCGCCGCGTCGGTGATGATCGGTTCCTGGCTGGCCGGGACCTACGAGTCCCCCGGGGACCTGCTGTGGGACGAGCAGGGCCGGGCCTACAAGGAGTCGTTCGGGATGGCCTCGAAGCGGGCGGTCAGCGCCCGCACCCGCGGCGACAACGCGTTCGACCGGGCCCGCAAGGCACTGTTCGAGGAGGGCATCTCGTCCTCGCGGCAGCGGCTCGACCCGGACCAGCCGGGCGTCGAGGACCTCCTCGACGAGATCTGCTCGGGCGTCCGGTCGGCGTGCACCTACGCCGGAGCCCGCACCCTGGACGAGCTGCACGAGCGCTCGGTCGTCGGGGTGCAGACCACCGCCGGGTTCACCGAGGGCACCCCGCACGGGTTGTAGGGCGCCGGGCGGTCAGATCCCGGCCGCCTCGCGCATCAGGTGGGTGTCCGCCACACCCTCGAACGCTGTCACCCGCCCGTCGGCGAACTCCCAGACGTGCACGGCGCGCGCGACGGCCGAGCGCCCGGTCGTGGCGTGCGTCACCTCGTAGCGGACGATCACCACCACGGTGTCGCCGCACGGCAGGAACCGTTCCGGGACGGCCGCGAACGAGCTCCACTCCGCGCCGACGCGGGCGAACACGTTCTCCATGACCTGCTGCGGCCCGACGAAGGTGCCGGCGTAGTCCGAGCCCGCCGGCTCGGTCCACCGCACGTCGTCGGCCAGCGTCGCGAGGACGGACGGGATGTCGCCGCGGGCGAACGCGTCGTAGCCGTCACGCAGCATCGTCTCCGGAGCGGTCGAGGCGTCGGTCCGGGTCTCTGAGGTCGTCATGTCGGCCGAGGGTCCTCGCGGCGGCCGGGCCGGTGCCATCGTCAGGAGCAGGTATCGCGAACACGCCGTGGCCCCCGCGCATCGGATGCGCGGGGGCCACGGGCGCCGGTCCGGTTACGAGTTCGGGCCCTCCAGCATCTCGGTGACCAGCGCGGCGATCGGCGAGCGCTCGCTGCGGGTCAGCGTCACGTGGGCGAACAGCGGGTGCCCCTTCAGCTTCTCGATGACGGCGTTGACCCCGTCGTGCCTGCCGACGCGCAGGTTGTCCCGCTGCGCGACGTCGTGCGTGAGCACGACCCGCGACGCGGCGCCGAGCCGGGACAGCACCGTGAGCAGCACGTTGCGCTCCAGCGACTGAGCCTCGTCGACGATCACGAAGGTGTCGTGCAGCGACCGCCCGCGGATGTGCGTGAGCGGCAGGACCTCGAGCATCCCGCGGGCGATGACCTCGTCGATGACGTCCTGGCTGACCAGCGCGCCGAGGGTGTCGAAGACGGCCTGCGCCCAGGGCTGCATCTTCTCGCTCTCACCGCCCGGCAGGTACCCCAGGTCCTGGCCGCCGACGGCGTAGAGCGGGCGGAAGACGACGATCTTGCGGTGCGCCTGGCGCTCCAGCACCGCCTCCAGCCCGGCGCACAACGCGAGCGCCGACTTACCGGTACCGGCGCGCCCCCCGAGGGAGACGATCCCGACCTCGTTGTCGAGCAGCAGGTCCAGCGCGATCCGCTGCTCCGCCGAGCGTCCGTGCAGCCCGAACGCCTCGCGGTCGCCCCGGACCAGCTTGACCCGCTTGTCCGCGGTGACCCGACCCAGCGCATTCGACGCCCCGACCAGTCGCACCCCGGTGTTGCA
Source organism: Pseudonocardia parietis (assembly GCF_017876315.1). Taxonomy (GTDB): domain Bacteria; phylum Actinomycetota; class Actinomycetes; order Mycobacteriales; family Pseudonocardiaceae; genus Pseudonocardia; species Pseudonocardia parietis. Next base: position 6,913,739 of record NZ_JAGINU010000001.1, read on the forward strand.
GGGGATCTCCCGGGCCGCGTCGTGGTCGAGGACGCCGTCCCGGAACAGCGTGTCCACGTCGTCGGCGGCGACCTCCAGGTCGGTCATCCCCGTCCAGCCGGAGAACAGGACGTCCTGGCCGTGGTACTCGTCGGCGTCCAGCCCGACCGCCGCCGCCTTGACCCGCAGCGGCATGTCCTTGGTGACCAGGGTGACCTCCGCCGTGGAGGCGGGGTCGGCCCTGAGGTTCAGCGCGCAGGCCAGGATCCGCGAGTCGTTCGAGTCCGTGCGGAAGCCGGCCGGAAGGACCGCGGGGTCGGAGTGGTTGAGCTCGACGTGCAGGCTTCCGCCCTTGTCGCCGACGGGGATCGGCGCGTCGAGCCGGCCGTACTTCACGCGCATCTCGTCGAGCTGGCGCAGTGCGGTCCGGGCGAACCAGCCGAGTTCGGGGTGGTGACGCTTGGCCTCCAACTCGGAGATCACGACCAGCGGCAGGACGACCTGGTGCTCGTCGAAACGGAGCAACGACCACGGGTCGGACAGCAGCACGGACGTGTCGAGCACGTAGCAACGGGTGGAACCTGCCGGTGCGTCCCCGACGGGCCCCTGCGGAAGAGCGGCGGCCTGTTCGGTGAGGGCGGGACGACGATCGGTCACGGGTACTCCCTCGCAGGCGCGGCACCACACCTGCTCTGCGTCGGGCCGGCCGGTCCTGATGCGGGACGCGACGTCGGACGACCATGGCGGTCCTCCGGCCGGCACGCCCGCGAGGGCCGGGTGCCGGCCCTCTCGGGTGCGTTTCGACACCACGTTCAGGGCCTCCCGGACGAGCCGCATCGGATACGACCCATCGATGATGACGCTACTAGTGGTCACCCTCGTGCGGTCAATAGCGACTCTCCGCCGGAGAGGTGAGAAGAACTCCGATGGAAGACTCGTAACCTGCCGTTCACCGTGTGGCGACTACCGTCCGCCGTCGGTTCGAGCTGCGGTGACACGAATGGCGGCGCGCCGTTCGTCGGTACCTCAGTACTGCGGGTGGGCGTGCGGCGTCCCGGTGAGCACTGCCGGTCCGGAACCGTTCCGGACGGTGTCGCCACCGTCCGTGACCAGATCCGCGGGGAGTACCGGGGTGTCCAGCAAGTCCCGCAGGCCCGTCACCGGCCCGCTCGGGTGGGCGGCCAGCCATGCCCGGACGAGCGGCGCCCCCTCGGCGTACGTGACGGGGTAGGCGCGCCACTGCGGGTGGTCCAGGAAACCGAGGATCCGCCGCGCCCGCTGGTCGGAGACGAGCAGCCAACGGGCCAGATACGCGGTGACCTCGTCCGGTCCGGCGCCGTCGACGTGCCGCAGCAACGCGACGTCGAGCCGGACCCGCCCGAGCAGGTCCAGCTCCGTCTCGATCCGTTCGGCGAGCCCGCCGTCGATCCGGACGCCGGCACCGGCGAGCGCCCGCTGCGCCACCGCGCCCCACCCGGGGCCCGGCAGGACGGACGCGGCCACCTCGGCCGCCCCCTCGGCGATCACCGCATGCGGCGCGTGCACGAGCCGCAGCGACAGCTCCGGATGGCGCGCCGCCGCGATCCCGGCGCGGCAGTACTGCGTGTGATGTCCCGGGTAGACCTCGTGTGCGAGCAGCGGCAGCAGCGACCCGGCCCGGACGCCGGCCGCGGTACTGATCGAGATCCGGCTGCGGAAGCCGCCGTGGTGGCGGGTGAACGCGGTCCAGGGGCGCTCGCCGACCAGCTCGACGGCGGCGTGCTCGTCGGCAGGCAGCCCCAGCTCGTCGTGCGTCCACCGGCGCAGCTCCGCGGTCACCGCGTGCACCGCCGGGCCGAGCCGGGCGGGGACGACGACGTCGGCCTCCCGGTAGGCGCGCATCCGCTCCGCCACCGGTCCGCGGCCGGGCAGCAGCGCGCCGAGCCTGCGGTGGACCTCGCGGTACCGGTCGGGATCGGGCCGGCTCGGGGTCACCCCGAACATCGCCCGGACCTGCTCGAGGTAGCCGATGCGCTCTCCTGCCAGCAGCCGTGCCTGACAGTCGAGCGCAGCCACTATGGCTTCGAGGTAGTGCCGGCGGACGCGGGGCAGGCCGGACGCGGCGGCCTCCCGGCCGAGCCGCTCGGCGTCCGCGACCAGGTCGCGGGGGTCCGGCCGGGCCTCGTTCCCTACCCGGTGCGCGAGGCCCGGATCCGGGGCCGGGCCGTCCAGGACACCGGGGCGGAGGCGATCCAGGCGCAGCGCGAGCTCGGTCGTCGCACGCAACAGCCGGGCCAGGGGCACCACCGGAGCGTAGGCGCGACAGAAGTCGAACGACGGCCCCTGCGCCGGGGTATGCGTCCGTTCGGACGCATTGCCTCACGGTGCGTCACCATGTTCGATCTCTGCGCCGCGCCGGGACCGCTCGGAGAATGCCTGATCCGGGGAGTATCCGAACAGAAAGTAATAAGGTCCCCCGATAGGGTTGCGGAATTTGTGGCCGGGGAATGCGAGCGAGTAGATTGTTGCTCAGTCGGTACGGGCTCCCCCCACTTTGTCAGCGTGCCGGCAGGCGTGAGACCGACTTCGGGCGGACTCAGAGACTCAACTGGAGAAGAACTGTGCTGAAGAAGGCTGGACTCGTCGTTGCGGCTTCCGCTGCGTCCCTGCTCGCCGTCAGCCCGCTCGCCTTCGCCGGCGACCACGGCGACGACCACGGCAAGGGCGGCCACCACCACGGTGCCGAGAACGTCATCGACAAGGACGCCAAGGGCCTTGTCTCCGGGCTGAACGGCAACAACGTCAACGTGCCGATCCAGGCCTGCAACAACAACATCCCGGTCAACGTGCTGGGCGTGCAGGTCCCGGTCGAGGACGCCTCGGCCCTCAACGGCCTCACCGGCGCCCTGGGTGTCCTGGGCGACGCCAAGGCGAAGTCGGGCGACTCGGTCACCGACCAGTCCGACAACTGCGCGCAGGAGTCGGGCGCCGGGGACTCGATCGAGGACTGATCTCGGTCGAATCACCGAAAATGCCCCGGAGCGGTTCGCTCCGGGGCATTTTTGCGTTTCCGGTCGGTCACTCGACCGGCTGACGAACCCCTGGAAGTTTCACGACAGGTGAGCGCGGGGGCGCTCTTTCCCCAGCTCCTCACCCAGCCGGATGACCGGCCTCGCGACGGCATTCCACGATGCCCGACCGTCGAACACGGTGAGTGACCACTCCACGCTCCCAGCTCGCCCCCAGCCCCAGCCCCAGCCCTCGGCCCCGGCCCCGGCCCCGGCCCCGGCGCGAGCTCGCAGGGTTTGTTCACACCTCGCAAACGCTGCAGACGCTGCGAGACCGCGAAGAGGTCTGCGACGTCGGCCGGATGAGGCGGATCGGTGCGGCGCAGACCGGGCCGGGGCACACGCCGGGCCGGGACCGGGTCGGCGCCGGCCGGATCGCGTCGGCGCCGGCCGGGCAGGTCCACCGCCCCACATCGCAGGGCTCGCTCGAAGCTCGCAGACCCTGCCGACGCTGTGAGACCCCAGGGAGGTCTGCGACGTCAGGCCGGGCACCTGCCCCGTGCCCCACCTCGCAGGGGTCACTCGTCGCAGGAGGTCTGCGACGTCGGGCCGGACGGGGGGCGGGGCGAACGGAGGCGGGCGGGGCGCCGCGTGATCCCGCGGGTGCGCAGTGTGAAGTCGCTGCGCCGATCGGGTGCATCGCGCTGGGCCGGGTCGCCCCTTCGCGACACGCCCGGGCGCCGGGGCAGGTCCAGCCCACAAATCCCCAGGTACACGAATGGATCGACCTCCGACTCGAAAAAATACGCAGGGTCAGATTGTCGGCCCGGAAAGCCTCCGATAGATTGACGCGCAGTCGATGCGGGCTCCCCGGTTCGAGCGTCGACAGGTACCGAGAGTGCGCACGGAGATTCGAGCGTGCTCTCTGACTCGACAGGAGACGGACTGTGCTGAAGAAGGCTGGAATCGTTGTGGCGGCCGGCGCCGCGTCGCTCGTCGCGATGAGCCCGCTGGCGTTCGCCGGCGAGGGCGACTCGTACAAGGCGCACGAGAGCTTCAACCCGTCCGAGACGACCGGTAGCTACAACGAGAACCACGAGAAGACCGAGGGCGTCGCCCAGAAGAACAGCTCGGGTCTGGTCAACCTGTCCAACAACAACCTGAACGTGTCCCCGCAGGTCTGCGGCACGGCGTTCAACGGCAACAGCCTCATCCAGGGCGCGCTGGGTGGCCTCATGTCCGAGGCCGAGAACAAGTCCGGCGTCGAGTCGGACAACAGCGTCGACTGCACCAACGCCGCCGAGAACGGCGACCAGGTCGACATCGACACCGAGGACGGCGAGCACCAGGGCGGCGGCAAGGGCCACAAGTAAGTAGCCCGCGCCTCGCGCATCCGAAGGCCCCGGGGGTTCGCCCCCGGGGCCTTCACCTTTCTCCGGCGCTTAATCCCTCCGGTGAAAACGCCTTAACGAGCGAGCGCGCCGAAGGTTACGGGCGAATTCGGATCAGCCGCCGAAACGGCGATGCCGAGCGGCGAAGTCACGCAACGCGCGCAGGAAATCGACCCGGCGGAACTCCGGCCAGTAGGCCTCGCAGAACCAGAACTCCGAATGGGCCGACTGCCAGAGCAGGAAGCCCGACAGCCGCTGCTCCCCGCTGGTCCTGATGACGAGGTCCGGGTCCGGCTGCCCGGACGTGTAGAGGTGCTCCGCGATGTGGTCGACGTCGAGGGTCTCGGCGAGCTCCTCGATCGTCCGACCGGCCTCGGCCTGGGTCAGCAGCATCTTCCGCACCGCGTCGGCGATCTCCTGCCGCCCGCCGTAGCCGACGGCGACGTTCAGCTGCAGCCCGCCGCGGTCGCTGGTTCGCGCCACCGCTGCCGTCAGCCGCTCGGCGAGCGATCCGGGCAGCAGCTCCATCGCGCCGACCACCCGCAGCCGCCACGGGGTGTCGGGGCCGGACAGGTCGTCCACCACCCCGGCGATGATCTCCAGCAGGTCCTTGAGCTCGTCCGGAGATCGGGTGCCGAGGTTGTCGGTGGACAGCAGGAACACCGTCACCACCTCGACACCGGCCTCGGAGCACCAGCCGAGCATCTCGGCGATCTTCGCCGCGCCGGCGCGGTGCCCCTCCGCCGGGTCGGCCAAGCCCGCCTCACGCGCCCAGCGGCGGTTGCCGTCGAGGATCAGCGCCACGTGCTTGGGGCTCTCGGCTCCGACGAGCTGGCGCAGGATCCTGCGTTCGTACACCGTGTAGAGCAGGTCTCGGACGGCCACGACCCCGGAGCCTAGTGCCCCGCCCGGGAACGCCCGGCACGGAACTCCACTGCCGGGCCGGCGTGTGGCGTACCTCCGCCCGACGGGACGTCCACCGCCACACGACGTAACGTCGGGACGTGTACCCGGCGAGCACCACGTCCCCTGCTCCGGTCAAGCCCCGGATGCGCGGCTGGCTGCACCTGTGGAGCCTGGTCGCCTCCGTCTTCGCCTGCGCGACGCTGATCAGCCTCGCCGGCGCGCTGGTCGGCGCGGCCGCAGCGACCGCGACCGCGGTCTACACGCTCACCACGTTCGGCCTGTTCGGGGTCAGCGCGCTCTACCACCGGCGCACCTGGTCCGACCCCGCCCGGCGACGCCTGATGAAGCGGCTCGACCACTCGATGATCTTCCTGTTCATCGCGGGCACCTACACACCGGTGTCGGTGCTGGCGCTGCCCTCCGGCACCGCGACGTGGGTACTCGCCGTGGTCTGGGGCGGGGCGCTGGCCGGGGTGGCGCTGAAGCTCGCCTGGCCGACCGCCCCGGCATGGGTCGGGGTCCCGATCTACATCGCCCTCGGCTGGGTGGCGGTGTTCGTCCTGCCCGGCCTGCTCCGGGGCGGTGGCGTCGCCGCGCTCGTCCTGCTGCTCGTCGGCGGGGCGCTCTACACCGCGGGCGCCGTCGTGTACGCGCTGCGCCGACCGGACCCGTGGCCCGCGACCTTCGGGTACCACGAGCTCTTCCACGCGGCGACGGTCCTGGCCTGGGCCTGCCACCACGTGGCAATCTGGCTGGTGCTGCTGCGCTGACGTAGCTGCGACGATCAGCTCGCGGGGCCCCTGGCCCGCAGGTCGTCCACCCGTTCCATCGCCGAGCGCAGCTCGGCCAGCCACTCGTCGGCATGCTGCCCGACGAGCCGGACCGACCAGCTCAGCGCGTCCGACCGCGACCGGGCCACCCCGGCGTCGACCAGCGTGTCCAGCACGATCCGCTCCGGTTGCCGCAACCGCGTCATCACCGGGACCGACGCCGTGGTGAAGAGCTCGCGGGTCCCGCCGAGGCGCGCGCCCCAGGCCACCTTGCGCCGGTAGCGGGCCTCGGCCTGGCGGGCGATCCGGATCCGCTGCTCCCGGGTCTCCTCCCGGAACCGGGCGATCCGGCCGGCCTCGGCGGCAGCGGTGTCGGCCGCGTCGCCCTCGGCGCCGGTGTCCGAACGCCCGTCCTCCAGGGCCGGCAGCTCCCCCACGACGACGATCTCGTCCCGGTCGCAGGTGACCTCCGGTGCCCCGGCGAACCAGCCGTCCGGCAGCCGCCCGGAGAACCACGCCGCCGCGTCGTCCGCAGGCGGTACGTCCCCCTGCTGCCTGCCGCCCCGTCCTCGTCCTGTGTTCATCGCGCACCTCCGCAATCGATGATTACAGGATTACACAGTTACACCTCACCGCGCGAGTAGTTCCGAGAGGTCATCCGAGCTGGTCACCGGGACGTCGCAGACGACACCGCGGCAGACATAGGCGGCCGGCGCACCGTCGACCGTGCCGCGCCCGGCGAGCAACGGGACACCCTCGGCATCCGGATTCCCCGCGACGACCACCGCGCCGCCCGGAGCGTCCCGCCGAGCCCGTCGGGTCAGCGGCCCACCGCCCGGCTCCCCCACCACCGCGACCTGCAACGGACCGGCGACCAGCGCCTCGGCCGCGGTCAGCCAGTGCCCGAGGAACCGCGGCGCACGCGGCACCAGCGTGCCGACCGTCCGCAGTGCCTGCTCCGCGGCGTCCCGGTAGCGCGCCGACCGCTCCGGCGGTGCCAGGACGGAGGCCGTCACCAGCGCGTCGGCCAGCGAGGACGACCCGCACGGGTAGGCGTTGTCGGTCAGCTCCCGGGGCCGGTGCGGCAACAGGGCCGCGTCGGCGGCGTCCGCGGCGGTGTCGGTGTAGGCGCCGGGCCGGTCCGGGGCGGCGAACCGCTCGAGCGTGGTGTCCAGCAGGTCGAGCGCGGACGCCAGCCGCGCCGGGCTGCCGGTGACCTGGTGCAGCGCGAGCAGACCGGCCACGAGCAGCGCATGGTCGGTGAGGACGGCGTCGGCGTCCCCGGCCACGCCGTTGCGCGACGAGCGGCGCAGCCGGCCGTCGACGACGTGCACGTCCAGCAACAGGTCCGCGATCTCACCGGCCGCGCGCACCCAGTCCGCCCGCCCCGCCGCGGATCCCGCCTCGGCCAGCGCGACGACGGCGAGCGCGTTCCACTCCGTCACCACCTTGTCGTCGCGGGCCGGTTGCGGCCGGGTGTCGCGCGCCGCGAGCAGCGTGGCGCGGACCCGCTCCCACCAGGCGGCGTCGTCCGGGTCGCGCGGCAGTTGCAGCGTCGAGGTGCCGTACTCGAACGTGCCGGTGTCGGTGACCTGCAGCAGGGCGGCGGCGCGGTCGCCGTCCTCGGCGCCGAGGATCTCGCGCAGTTGACGAGGCGTCCAGACGTAGGTGAGTCCCTCGACCCCGTCGGTGTCCGCGTCGAGCGCGGACGCCAGACCGCCCTCGGGGGTGCGCAGGTCGCGGAGCAGGAACTCCGCGGTGGATCGCGCGATCCGCTCGCCGAGCGCCGATCCGCGCCGCCCCAGGTGCGCGTACGCCCGCAACAGCAGCGTGTTGTCGTAGAGCATCTTCTCGAAGTGCGGCACCACCCAGCCCTCGTCGACCGCGTAGCGGGCGAAGCCGCCGGCGAGCTGGTCGTGCATCCCGCCTCGGGCCATCGCCTCGCAGGTGCCGGTGACCAGCCGCAACGCCTGCTCCGAACCGGTCCGCTCGTGGTGGCGGAGCAGGAACTCGCACACCATCGACGGCGGGAACTTCGGGGCGTCGCCGAACCCGCCGTGCAACCTGTCGTACTGCGCGGCCAGCTCCTCGACGGCGTCGTCGAGCGTCTGTTCGCCGACCGCGACGGGTTCGGGATCGGCGCCGGCCTGCTCGGCCAGCTGCTCGGCGATCCGGCCGGCCGCGAACCGGACGCGGTCGCCGTCGGACGACCAGGCGGCGGAGACGGCGTCGACCAGTTGCCGGAACGACGGCAGACCGTGCCGCGGCTCGGGCGGGAAGTAGGTACCGCAGTGGAACGGCTCGCCGTCCGGGGTGAGGAAGCACGTCATCGGCCAACCGCCCTGCCCGGTGAGGGCCTGGGTGGCGGCCATGTGGACGGCGTCGACGTCCGGACGTTCCTCCCGGTCGACCTTGATCGCGACGAACCCGCGGTTGACGACGGCGGCGACGCCGGGATCGGAGAACGACTCGTGCGCCATCACGTGGCACCAGTGGCAGGCCGCGTAGCCGATCGAGAGCAGGACCGGGATGTCCCGGCGACGGGCCTCGGCGAACGCCTCGGCCGACCAGGGGTACCAGTCGATGGGGTTGTCGGCGTGCTGGAGCAGGTACGGGCTGGTGGCCGCGACGAGCCGATTCGGCATGCGCGCAAGCCTGACAGACCCGGATCAGGAGCTGCGCGGCTCCTTGTCGATCTCGGCCTCGGCCTTCTCCGCCGGTTCCGGGTCCGGCTCGAACGACTCGGGCAACCGGGTCAGCCGCTTGCTCATGTTCCGGATCAGGAAGGCCGTCGCGAGCATCAGCACCAGCACGATCGCGAGCCCGGCCGGTGCGGCGTTACCCCATTCGGGCAGCTGCCCCGGCGGCGGCGGACGGTCCTGCATGGGGACGAGCAAACCCGTCGCAACGTCCCACACCGTCACCGTGTCGACCAGCACCGCCGAACGCCTCCGAACTCGCCCCTCATACCCTTGCGGGCCACCCGGGGCGGCCCGGTCCCCAGGCTACTCGCGTGTCATCCGGCCCTGCGCTGCTCCCCGTGCTGCTCCTCGGCGCGTTCGAACGGGATGCCCGAGAACAGGTCGGACTCCGGTGTCGTGGTCTCGACCAGCGAGTGCACCAGCTCGTAGTCCTCGGTCGGCCACACCCGGGCCTGCACCTCCAGCGGGGTGAAGAAGAACCGGCTGGTGGGGTCGATCTGGGTGGCGTGTGCGCGCAGCGCGTCGTCGCGGCGGGAGAACCAGTCCGAGCACGGCACCTGCGTCGTGACCCGGGTGCCCGGGTCGGGCCGGTCGGCCGTCCAGTTCGCCAGCCACTCGCCGTACGGCGACTCCTCCCCCGCATCCAGGAAGGCATGGTGGAACGCCTCGAGGCGCCCCTTGGAGAAGCCGTGGCCGTAGTAGAGCTTCAGCGGCTGCCACGGCGGCCCCGCCCACGGGAAGCGGGCCGGGTCGCCCGCGGCCTCCCACGCCGCCATCGAGATGACGTGCGTCCGGATGTGGTCCGGGTGCGGGTACCCGCCGTTCTCGTCGTAGGTGACGATCACGTGCGGCCGGAACTCACGGATCACCGCGACCAGCTTCGCGGTCTGCTCCTCGACGTCGCCGAGGGCGAAGCAGCCCTCGGGCAGCGGCGGTTTCGGGTCGCCCTCGGGCAGTCCGGAGTCGACGAACCCGAGCCAGATGTGCTGCACGCCGAGGATCCGGGCGGCCTCGGCCATCTCCGCCCGCCGCACGTCCGTCAGGTTCTCCAGCACGTCCGGCCGCTCCATCGCCGGGTTGAGGATGCTGCCGCGTTCGCCGCCGGTACAGGTCACGACGACGACGTCGTGCCCCTCGTCGACGTACCGGGCCGCGGTGGCCGCACCCTTCGACGACTCGTCGTCCGGGTGCGCGTGCACCGCCATCAGCCGCGGACGCTCTCCCGGGGCGAGAACGGGTTCGGTGTGTCTCATCTGGTCGGGTTCCTCCACGGTCACCAGGCTCGGATCTCCCGCACGCCGGGTGGACCGGGTCGCGCGGGCAGCGAGAGCGTGCTCGGGAGCGATCCTGGCAGAGGGGACCGACAGCGATCGCCCCGAGCGCGGGGCTCCGCGGTCTGCAACACCGGCGGTCGCGTCCGTGTTCCCGGCGCCGGCCGGCCGTGCCGGACGGACCGCGGCGAGCGGTTCACTTCACATCGACAGGGCTTCCTCTGTGCCGGAACCAGCGGGCTCACCTGCGATAACGGGGGTTCCGGGAACCATCGACACCCCTGGTCCGTTCACCGAACGGCTGCGATGAGCGGCGCGCACCGTGCTAGGATTGCTCCCACACGGCCCGCCAGCGGGTCGTGTTTTTCCTTACTCGGGGCGTGCCGTCCAGAACCGCCACCCCCGTGCGCCCGCCGGCGCCAGGCGTTCGGCGGCGACACGCCCTGTTTTCCTGGAGGAGTTGATGACGGTGACGGATACCCAGGCCACCTGGCTGACCCAGGACGCCTACGACCGGCTGAAGTCCGAGCTGGACGGGTTGATCGCGAACCGACCCGTCATCGCCGCCGAGATCAACGCCCGCCGCGAGGAGGGCGATCTGAAGGAGAACGGCGGCTACCACGCGGCCCGCGAGGAGCAGGGCCAGCAGGAGGCCCGGATCCGCCAGCTGCAGGAGCTGCTGCGCACCGCCCAGGTCGGCACCACGCCGACCAGCGTGAACGAGGCCTCCCCCGGCACGGTCCTCACGGTCAAGTACGAGGACGACGAGGACACCGAGCGGGTCCTGCTCGGCTCCCGCGAGGAGGGCAGCCACGGCGACCTCCAGGTGATCTCGCCGAACTCCCCGCTCGGCGCGGCGCTGCTCGGTGCGAAGCCGGGTGACACCCGCGAGTACCAGCTGCCCGACGGGGGCAGCATGAAGGTCAGCCTCGTCGAGGTCGAGGCCTTCACCGGCTGATCCGGCGCACGACCCGACACGGGGCCCGGCCGGCAGGCCGGGCCCCGTTCGTCGTGCGGTGACGGTCGGGTGCGGCGTTCGGCTCAGGAGGGTGTGGAGACCGCGTGCCCGGAGTCGCGGAGTCCCGCGACGATCGTGTCGCGGTGTTCCGGGCCACGGGTCTCCAGGCTGAGCTCCACGTCGACCTCCCCCACCGACAGCGCCCCGCTGATCCGCGAGTGCGCGACATCGGTGACGTTGGCACCGAGCGTCCCGACCCGGGACAGCAGTTCGGCCAGCGCGCCGGGCCGGTCCGCGATCTGCACGTGCAGGGTCAGGTACCGCGACGACGCGACGAGCCCGTGCCGGATGACCTGCAGCAGCACCAGCGGGTCGACGTTGCCGCCGGAGAGCACGGCGACGATCGGTCCCGGGAACCGGCCGGGGTGTTCCAGCAGCGCCGCCACGGCGGCCGCGCCTGCCGGTTCGACGACCAGCTTCGCCCGTTCCAGGCAGTGCACCAGTGCCCCGGACAGGGCGTCCTCGCCGACCGTGACGAACTCGTCGACCAGGCCGGCCACCTGCGGATAGGTGACGTACCCCGGCCGCCCGACGGCGATGCCGTCGGCCATCGTCCGCATCGCGCCCAGTGCCAGCGGCTGCCCCGCGGCCAGCGACGACGGCCACGCCGCCGCCGCGGCCGCCTGCACACCGACGATCCGGACACCGGGCCGCCGCTCGCGCAGCACCGCGGCGATCCCGCCGAGCAGCCCGCCCCCGCCCGCCGGGACGAGCACGGTGCCGACGTCCGGGACCTGCTCGACGATCTCGCATCCGACCGTGCCCTGACCTGCGATGATGTCCGGGTGGTCGAACGGGTGCACGAGCACCGCGCCCGAGCGCTGGGCCGCTGCGGTGGCCGCCTCGACGGCCTCGTCGACCGTCCGCCCGGTCAGGACGACCTCGGCGCCGTAGCCGCGGGTGGCGTCCACCTTGGGCAGCGCGGCCCGTTCCGGCATGAAGACGGTGGCCCGCACGCCGAGGAGCCGGGCTGCCAGGGCGACACCCTGCGCGTGGTTGCCCGCGGACGCGGCGGCGACCCCGCCCTCGCGCTCGGCGGCGGTGAGCCGGGCGATCCTGGTGTACGCGCCGCGGATCTTGAACGAGCCGGTGCGCTGGAGGTTCTCGCACTTGAGCCGGACCGGGACGCCGATCAGGTCGGAGAGCGCACGGGCGCCGGCCACCGGAGTGGACCGGACCACCCCGTTCAGCAGCTCACGGGCGGCGTAGACGTCGGCTGAGGTCACCGGTGGGGTGACCGGTGCGTCCGGTGAGGCGACCATCCGGGCAGTCTTCCATCCACGCCGGTAACCTCACCGGTATCTCACCGGACGTGATCCCCCAGTAGCCGCGCGTCCGGTGTCGGGAGGGACTGCGAATGACCCGGCTGCGCACCACCGCGCCCCTGCTGCTGGCCGCCGGACTGGCGGCCCTGGCCGTGACGACCGTGCGCGATGCAGGCTGCGACGACCCGGGTCACTACGACCTGCGCGCCGACGGGACCTGGTCGCTGGTGGGCGGCTGCGTCGACCCGGGCGATCTCGTCGTCCCGCCGCCCACCGTCACCGATCCGGTGCCGCCCACGGAGCAGTCGCGCAGCTGACGCCCCGCCTCCGGACGGAGGTCAGCGCACGGCGTCGAGGGCGGTGCGCAGGTCGTCGATCAGGTCGTCGGCGTCCTCGATGCCGACCGAGAGGCGCACCAGGTTGTTCGGCACCTCCAGCATCGACCCCGCGGTGGACGCGTGCGTCATCTGGCCGGGGTGCTCGATCAGCGACTCGACGCCACCGAGCGACTCGGCGAGCGTGAACAGCTTCGTCTCCGCACAGACCCGCAGTGCCGCGTCCTGCCCGCCGGCGGTCAGGAACGACACCATCCCGCCGAAGCGCCGCATCTGCTTGGCCGCGACCTCGTGGCCGAGGTGGCCGGGCAGCCCCGGGTAGAGGACTGCCGAGACGGCCGGATGCGCGATGAGCAGCTCCACGAGCCGCTCGGCGTTGTCGCAGTGCCGCTCCATCCGGACGGCCAGGGTCTTCGCCCCGCGCAGCGTGAGCCACGCGTCGAACGGGCCGGGCACCGAGCCGACCGAGTTCTGGGTGAACAGAGCGCGCTCGGCGAGCTCGTCGTCATTCGTGATCAACGCGCCGCCGACGACGTCGGAGTGCCCGCCGACGTACTTGGTCGTCGAGTGCACGACGACGTCGGCACCCAGCGCCAGCGGGGTCTGCAGGTACGGCGAGGCGAACGTGTTGTCGACGACGAGCCGGGCCCCGGCCTCGCCCGCGATCGCGGCCAGCCCGGCGATGTCGGCGACGCCGAGCAGCGGGTTGGTCGGGGTTTCCGACCAGATCACCTTCGTGGTGGGACGCAGCGCGGCGCGCAGCGCGTCGAGGTCCCCCAGGTCGACCGGGGTGTACTCGACGCCGAAGCCGGACAGCACCTTGTCCACGAGGCGGAAGGTGCCGCCGTAGGCGTCGTGCGGGATGACGAGGTGGTCACCGGGCTTGAGCAGGATCCGCAGCAGCGTGTCGGTCGCGCCCATACCCGAGCCGAACGCGACCGCGTGCCGGCCGCCCTCGAGGGCGGCCAGGCACTCCTGCAGTGCGGTCCGGGTCGGGTTGGCGCTGCGCGAGTACTCGTACCCCCCGCGGGTGCCACCGACACCGTCCTGGGCGTAGGTGGAACTCGTATGGATCGACGTGGTGACGGCACCGGTCGTCGGATCCGGTTCCTGACCGGCGTGGATGGCACGCGTGGAGAAGCCCTGCATGTGCGCCGAGGCTACGCCGGTCCCCCGGAGTGCACGCCCTCGGCCGTACCGGGGACCGCGCCGATCAGCCGTTACCCATGAACGCGATGACGTCGGAACGGGTGACGACGCCGGCCGGTTTGCCGTCCACCAGCACCAGTGCGCCGTCGGCCTTGGCGAAGGCCTTCATCGCGTCCTGCAGCGACTCGCCCGCGCCGAGGGTCGGCAGCGGCGGGGACATGTGGTCCTCCAGCCGGTCCGCGAGCTGGGCCCGGCCGGTGAACAACGCGTCCAGCAGGTCGCGCTCGACCACCGCGCCGGCCACCTCGGCGGCCATCACCGGCGGCTCGGCCTTGACGACCGGCATCTGCGAGACACCGAACTCGCGCAGGTAGAGCGCCGCGTCGGCGACGGTCTCGTTCGGGTGCGCGTGCACGAGGGCGGGGATCGACCCGTCCTTGCGGCGCAGCACGTCGCCGATGGTGGCGCCCTCCGACGGCGGCAGGAACCCGTAGCTGGCCATCCAGGCGTCGTTGAAGACCTTGCCGAGGTAGCCGCGGCCGCCGTCGGGCAGCAGGACGACGACCACCGCGTCCGCCGGGAGCGTCGCGGCGACCCGCAGCGCGGCCACCGCCGCCATCCCGCAGGAGCCGCCGGTGAGCAGCGCCTCCTCCCGGGCGAGCCTGCGGGTCATGAAGAACGAGTCCGCGTCGGAGACGGCGACGATCTCGTCACACACGCCCTCGTCGTAGGTGCTCGGCCAGAAGTCCTCGCCGACCCCCTCGACCAGGTACGGACGCCCGGTGCCGCCGGAGTAGACCGAGCCCTCCGGGTCCGCGCCGATGATCTTCACGGCACCGCCGGAGACCTCCTTGAGGTAGCGCCCGATGCCCGAGATCGTGCCGCCGGTGCCGATGCCCGCGACGAAGTGGGTGATCTTCCCGTCGGTCTGCTCCCAGATCTCCGGGCCGGTGGAGTGGTAGTGCGACTCGGGGTTGGCCGGGTTGGCGTACTGGTTGGGCTTCCAGGCGCCCTCGATCTCCTCGACGAGCCGGTCGGAGGTCTTGTAGTAGGAGTCCGGGTGTTCCGGGTCGACCGCGGTCGGGCACACGACGACCTCGGCGCCGTAGGCCTGGAGCACGTTGCGCTTGTCCTCCCCGACCTTGTCCGGGCAGACGAACACGCAGCGGTAGCCCTTGCGCTGGGCGACCATCGCGAGCCCGACACCGGTGTTCCCGGAGGTCGGCTCGACGATCGTCCCGCCCGGCCTCAGCTCCCCGGACTCCTCGGCGGCCTCGATCATCCGCAGGGCGATCCGGTCCTTCACCGAGCCGCCCGGGTTCAGGTACTCGACCTTCGCGAGGACCGGCGGCGCGATCCCCTCCGCCACCGGCCCCAGCCGGACGAGGGGGGTGTTCCCGACCAGGTCGACGACATGCTCGACATAGCGCATGGGCGCATCCTCGCACCTCCTCACTCCCGCTCCACCGACCGCAACCCCGACGAGGGTGTCCACCAGCGCACGACGAGCCGGTTGCGGGCGTCGTTCAGCCCCACCCAGGCCACCTCGGTGAGGTCGACCCGGAACCCGTCGCCGGCGACCGGGCCGGAGAGGGGCCCGTTCCACACCGCCCGGCCGGACACCTTCAGGTCGCCCTCCCCCAGGTCCCCGCCGGACTGGTCGGCGGGTGCGGCGTGCAGCGCGAACCGCGGGTCCCGGCGCAGGTCGGCGCCCTTGCGGGCGCCCGGCATCGAGCCGAACGCGAGCTGGGTGCCCACCCCCGAGCCATCGAACACCACCTCGATGCCGGAGACCCGCGGCGATCCGTCGGCGCGCAGTGTCGCGATCACCAGTGCGACACCGCGCTGCAGGATCCGCTCGGCCAGGCCGGCGAACTCGGGTTCAGCACTGCGGAACTCTCCCCACGACGTCATGGACGGGAGCATGCCCGGTACCCCTGACAGGTTCGTCACGTCCGGACGGGACGCCCGGTTACCGCTGCGTAGTGTCCGCCGGAAACACATCCTGCGAAGAGGAGGACGACGATGCCCGAAGCCGTGATCGTCGCCGCGGCCCGGTCCCCGATCGGCCGCGCGAACAAGGGGTCCCTGGCCGGGATGCGCCCGGACGACCTGACCGTGCAGATGGTGCGCGCCGCACTCGACCAGGTGCCGGCGCTCGATCCGGGCGAGATCGACGACCTGATGCTGGGCTGCGGCCTGCCGGGCGGCGAGCAGGGCAACAACATGGCCCGCATCGTCGCCGTCGCGCTGGGGTACGACTCGCTGCCCGGCGCCACGATCACCCGGTACTGCTCCTCGTCGCTGCAGACCACCCGGATGGCGCTGCACGCGATCAAGGCCGGTGAGGGCGACGTGTTCGTGTCGGCCGGGGTGGAGACGGTGTCCCGGTTCGCGTACGGCACCTCGGACTCGTGGCCGGACACGCACAACCCGCTGTTCGCCGGCGCCGAGGCCCGCACGCAGGAGACCGCGGAGCAGGCCTCCGAGACCTGGACCGACCCCCGCGAACAGGGCCTGCTGCCCGACGCCTACATCGCGATGGGGCAGACCGCGGAGAACCTGGCCCGGCACTCCGGCGTCTCCCGGGAGGAGATGGACCGGTTCGCGGTGCAGTCGCAGAACCGTGCCGAGAAGGCGATCGCGGACGGCTTCTACGAGCGGGAGATCACTCCGGTGACGCTGCCGGACGGCACGACCGTCCGCACCGACGACGGGCCCCGCCCGGGGACGACGTACGAGAAGCTCTCCGAGCTCAAGCCGGTGTTCCGGCCGGACGGGCGGATCACCGCGGGCAACGCCTGCCCGCTCAACGACGGCGCCGCCGCCCTGGTGGTCATGTCCGACACGAAGGCCGAGCAGCTCGGCATCACCCCGCTGGCCCGCGTCGTCTCCACCGGGGTCACCGGTCTCTCGCCGGAGATCATGGGCTACGGCCCGGTCGAGGCGTCGAAGCAGGCGCTGGGCCGCGCCGGGCTGTCGATCGACGACATCGACCTGGTCGAGATCAACGAGGCGTTCGCCGCCCAGGTCCTGCCCAGCGCCCGCGACCTGGGCATCGACGAGGCGAAGCTGAACGTGCACGGTGGCGCCATCGCACTCGGTCACCCGTTCGGCATGACCGGCGCCCGGATCACCACGACGCTGCTCAACGGACTGCGCTCCACCGGCGGCCGCTACGGCCTGGAGACCATGTGCGTCGGTGGTGGGCAGGGCATGGCGATGGTGCTCGAGCGGCTGTCCTGAGCGATTCCCGCCGCACCCGGGCCGCGCGGTCACGCGACGGCCGGCCCGGGTGGGTCGATCCGCACCCCGGTGACCTCCAGGTCGGCCTCGGTGCGCAGCCGGGCGAGATCGCGGCCGGCGTCGAGTGCCCCGGCGGTGCCGCCGTGCTCGACCCACGGTCGTAGCGCCGGGTCGTCGACACCGACGGCCCGGCAGGTGGCGAGCAGCACGTCGTCGTAGGCGGCGAGCAGCGCGAGCCGGCGGACCCGGGTGGGCGGCGGGTCGCGGCGCTCCCGGTCGAGCCGGCGCAGGTCCGCGAGAAGGCGTTCCAGGGGCGGCCCGGCCGGCGCGGGCGGCGGAGGTCTGCGCCGGCGGCGTACCTCGCCGACCCGGTGGACGATCGTGGGCATCCGCAACAGCAGCCACAGCAGCACCGCGGGACCGAACGAGACCGCCAGGAAGACGGCGACCCCGGTGGCGACCGGGTCGTTCCCGGACACACCGGACACGGTACGACGGACCACTCGCAACGGCACCCGCCCACGGCCGCCCGTGGGCGGCGCCGGAGCGGCTCCGGACACGACGACGCCGCGGACACCCGTCGGGCGTCCGCGGCGTCGGGGCGTGTCAGTTGTTCTGGAAGTAGCTCAGCAGGCGCAGGATCTCGATGTAGAGCCAGACCAGGGTGGTCATCAGGCCGAACGCGATGTACCAGGAGTACTTCTCCGGCACCCCGGCCCGGACCGCGTTGTCGGCGGCGTCGAAGTCCATCAGCAGGCTGAAGGCCGCCACGCCGATCACGACGAGGCTGAAGATGATGGCCAGCGGGCCACCGTCACGCAGGCCGAGGCCGCCTTCGACGAAGAAGCTCCCGACCAGGTTGGCGACCATCAGGACGAGGACGCCGATCATCGCGCCCATGATCCACTTGGTGAACCGCGGGGTGACCTTGACCGCACCGGTCTTGTAGACGACGAGCATCCCGAAGAACACACCGGCGGTGCCGATCACGGCCTGCAACGCGATGCCCGGGTAGAGGTTGTTGAACCCGATGGAGATGCCACCGAGCGCAACACCCATCGCCGCCGAGTAGGTCAGCGTGAGCGGCGCGCTGGGCTTCTGCTTGAAGATGACGATCAGCGCGACGACGATGCCGACGATGAACGCCGGCAGGGCCAGGATGGCCATGCCCGACATCAGCGTCAGCACACCCGCGACGAGCGCGAGACCCGCGCTGATCGCCGTCTTCTGGACGATGTCGTCGATCGTGATCGGGCGGCCGACCTCCTGCGAGGCCTGGCTCGGGTCGACATGGGACGTCTGCGCGCCCGCGTAGGCGGCGCCTCCGCCCATCATGCCGCCACCTGAGCGGTCGAACGTGGCGTGGCCGCCCTGCTGGGTGGGCAGGTTGCGGAACGCCGGGTTGCTCGTGGAGCGCACCTGGATCCTCCTCGACGGACGTGTACGGGAACCGCCTGCGGCGAACCCTCGCATCATTCCAACGTCGAGTGAGCGCCGGTCGTTCCCGCCGGTAAAGGGAAATTTACCGCGTACCGGGCAGCCCGCGACACTGCCTCCACGAAGATCGGCGAAACCTCAGCGTTCGGGCAGCCGAAGCTGCGGGAACGTCCGCGTCGGTGGCAGCGGTTCGTCCCGCACGACGGGGATCTCCGGCGTGGTCTCGTCCCGGCGGTCGGCGTCACCCAGCGGGGCGTCGCCACGCAGCTCGGAACGGATCAGGCCGGGCCAGCGCACGACGGAGCCGAGCACCGACGTCGCCGCCCGGCGCCCTGCCGGACTGACCAGGACCACGGCGGCGAGCAGCAGTACGACGGCGAGCAGCACGACACCGCCGGTACCGGGTGCGAACACGGGCGTACCTCCTCGAGAACCGGGCATCCGGGCGGGCATCGGATCCGCCCCACTCCGGATCAACGAGCCGGGGCCGGTCCGGTCACGTGCCGGGCGGGTGTCGGGGTGCCGTACTACGGTCGCGGAACCCGACGACGAGACGAGCGAAGGTGGGCCGAACGATGTGGGCGTTGTTCTCCCGGCACCTACGGGTGTGGCTGCTACTGGCGGTGGGCGCGCCGGTCCTCGCCTGGCTGCTCGGCAGGCTGGGCGAGGCGCTCGAGCGCCGGCGCGGCCCGAACACCCTCAGCAAGCTCTCGCACACCGGGCGGCGGTTCCTGGAGCGGCGCAGCCGCGGCCCGCTGCGCCCACGCGAGCAGCCTGATCCGGACCGACTGGCCCGCTGACCTCCGGTCCGGGACTCGGAGGCCCGGGGCTCAGGCCGGGAGCAGGCGGCGCAGTCCCCGCCGGCGGCGGCGCGGGGACACGGCCGCGGGGGTCGGATCGAGCTGGACGCACCGCGCACACGGCGCCCCGTCCGCATCGACCAGCGGCGCCGGGGCCACCAGGTGACCGCACACTGCCTCGTAGCGCCCGGTGCGCATCGCGTGCGACGCGCACAGTTCCGAACCGATCACCTTGTGTGCTCGGTTATCGATCACAGACGTCACCGTGAGAACGTCAGGCGCGTCCGTGTCGTCACTCCGCTCGGCGGTCGACGACGACCGTACGGCGTAGCCTTCCTGCGTCGACCGGCGCATTCTCCGAACTCCTTCGCGGTGGCTCATCCTCATGGTCGGCGATGTCGCTTGCGGATGCAAGTGCGGACGCACGCCCATCGGTCACACTCCGCAATTGTCTGATAACAGCCCCGGAGGTTCCACATGTCCCACCCCAACGGGATCCGCGCCGTCGATCTCGGTCCGGTCACGTGGCGCCGGCCCGCCGGTGCGCCGGAGGGCGGCGAGAGTGTCGAGTTCGCGGTGCTGGACGACGGCCAGGTCGCCGTCCGCAACGCCCGCGACCCCGAGGGGCCGGTGCTCGTCTACACCCCGGCGGAGATCTCGGCGTTCGTCGACGGCGCGAAGAAGGGCGAGTTCGACGACATGGTGAGCTGAGTCGACACGGTGGGCCGAGTCAGGGCAGCAGCCCCTGCGCCTCGCGCCACATCCACGCGACGACCTCCCCGGCCGGCTCGGTCCGCGCCCGGCCGGCGGCCTGCCCGGCCCAGTGGTTGACCCGGTCCACCCCGCCCCGCTCTCCCGCGCGGTAGCGCGCGACCAGGTGTCGCTGGTGGGGGTAGGGCGCGGGGGCCGGTGCGTCCGGGCGTGCCCAGGCCCGCACGTAGTCCGTCGGGATGCCCCGGGCGAGCCGCCCGGTGTACGCCCGGGTGGTGACGGTGTCCTCCGGGGCGAGCCCCTCGAGGGTCGCGGCCCAGCCGGCGTCGATCCCCGCCTCCGGGGTGCGCAGCAGAGCCGTCCCCACCTGCACCGCGGTCGCGCCGAGGGTCAGCGCGGCGGCCAGCGACCGGCCGTCGGTGACCGCCCCGGCCGCGACGATCGGCACCCTCAGCGCGTCGGCCAGCCACGGGAGCAGCGCGAACATCCCGACCGACGTGTCCTCGCCGGCGGCCGGATCGGTCGTCCCACGGTGCCCGCCGGCCTCCATCGCCTGCGCGACGACGACGTCTGCGCCGGCCCGCTCGGCGGCCAGCGCCTCGTCGAGGGTGGTCACCGTCGCGAACCACGCGATGCCGGCGTCCCGGGCGGCCGCGGCCTGCTCCGGGGTCAGCAGGCCCATGATCGTGGAGACGGCGGTGGGCCGGGCCCGCAGCACGGCGTCGAACTGGGCGGTGAACTCGGGCCCCGGGCCGGGAGCGGGGGCCGCGGTCCCGCCGAGGGAGTCGAGGAAGGCGGCCTGGGCGTCCACGGCGGCGGGCGCCGGCGGGTCCGGGATCCACAGGTTCAGCTGCAACGGCGCGTCACCGGCCAGGTCGCGGTAGCTCCGGACCCAGTCCGCGATCTTCTCCGGGTGGTCGTTGACGACGCCCGAGGCGCCCATCCCGCCCGCCCCGGCGACGGCGGCCGCCAGGCCCGGTGGGCAGGCCCCCGCCATCGGCGCCTCCAGCACGGGCACCCGCAGCCCGTACCGCGTGCAGAAACTCCCGACCCGATCCCGTGCGCTCACGGTCGGAGTCTCGCACCCCGCACGGCTGGACCGCGCCGCCCGGGGAAGGAAGGATCACCTTTCGACCGCCCCACACGAATGGAGCACGCTGCCTCCCATGACCGGCCCGTCGTTCCTGGATCTGCTGCGCGCGCACGCCCCCGACGCGCTCCCCGCCGCCCTTCCGCGCGATCCCGCGCAGCGCGTGGCCACCGACCTGCGCGCCCCGCACGGCACCACGATCATCGCGTTCACCTGGGCGGACGGCGTACTGCTCGCGGGTGACCGGCGCGCCACCTCGGGCAACCTGATCGCTCAGAAGGACCTGGTCAAGGTCATGGCGATCGACGACACCTCGGCCGCGGGGTTCGCCGGCTCGGTCGGGCACGCCGTGCTCATGCTGAAACTGTTCGCCGCCGAGGTGGAGCAGTACGAGAAGGTCGAGGGCGCCCGGATCAGCGAGGACGGCAAGATCCGCCGGCTCTCCGCGGTCGTCCGGGAGAACCTGGGCGCGGCGATGCAGGGCTTCGTGGCGCTGCCGCTCTACGTCGGCTACGACCCGGCCGACGGGTTCCCGGCCCGGATCGTCACGTTCGACCCGTCGGGCAGCATCGCGCACAACCGCTCCGGCTACACGAGCATCGGGTCCGGGTCCGTCTTCGCCGAGGCGTCGATGAAGAAGCTGCACCGGCCGGACGCCGACCGCGACAGCGCGATCTCCCTGGCCGTGAACGCACTCTGGGACGCCGCGGACGACGACACCGCCACCGCGGGCCCCGACCTGACCCGTGCGCTGTTCCCCAACCTGATCACCGTCACCGCCGCGGGGACGCAGGAGGTCGCGGAGTCCGAGATCCGGGCCGCGACCCAGGAGATGCTCGCCGCACGGGCCCGTCGCCCGGGCGGCTGAGCGACGGCGACCCGGCCGACGATCCGCACCCACCGCCGGCCGGACCCATGGGACGCGGACGATTCTCGCCGAGATGCGGCTGAGGGGGAATTGTCGATCTCCGGCCGCCCCTGAGGTGCATCTCGGCGGGATTCTCGCCGGGGCAGGGCGGTCTTCGGCTCCAGTCCGGGCGACGCCGACGATCTCGATGTCGGGCCCAGCCGCGAGCGCGGGCACCGCGCTCAGCGGGACGGCCCGCCGGCTCGAGCGATGATCTCCTCGATCAGCGGGCCCTTGGCGTCGGCGTAGTGGTTCATGTCGTCCCACTGCCTGTCGGCGAGCGAACGTTTGCGCTCCTCGTAGCGTCGCCGCTCGTCCGGGTGCGCCCGCAGCCGATCGCGGAACGCGAGGTAGCGGACGATCTCCGCGCTGCCGTCGGCGTAGCAGTGCAGGTTGGCGCCGAGCGCCCCGGCGCTTCCCCGCAGGCACCGGTGCCCGGGCTCACGGACGCGTAGGTCCCAGCCGTCAGCGATCAGGTCCGGGAGGTAGGCGTCCTCGTCGTCGGGATCTTCCAGCCCGACGACGACGTCGATCACCGGCTTCGCGGCCAGTCCCGGCACCGACGTGGACCCGATGTGCTCGATCCGCAGCACCCGCTCCCCCAGCACCCGGCGCAACCGGCCTGCCACCGCGGCGTAGGCATCCGGCCAGGCCGGGTCGTACTCGGCGAGTTCGACGTACACCGGGCGAAGCCCGTGCACCAGCCTGCGGCCCAGTTCCTCGTCGCGCGTGGTCACCCGCAGAGGATGCGGGCACCCTGACCGGCATGTCCACGCTGCACTCGGTCGCACCCGTCTTCTCCACCACGAACCTCACCCGGTGGCTCGAGCACTACCGGGCGCTGGGCTTCTCGACCCGGCCCTACGGCGACGAGTACGGCTTCGCGAGCCTCGACGGCGTCGAGCTGCACGTGTCGGTGAACCCCGACCACGACCCCCTCCGGACGGCGGGCTGCGCCTACCTGCACGTCGACGACGCCGACGCCCTGCACGCCCGCTGGTCCGCAGTGGACGGCGGGCGGGCGGTGACCCCGGTCGACACCCCGTACGGCCTGCGCGAGGGTGCCCACCACGACCCGGACAACAACCTGCTGCGCTACGGGTCACCGAGCCGGACCTGACTCAGCGGATCGCGGTGTCCCGGTCGAGCGCGACGAGCGCGACACCGGCCACGACCAGCGCTGCCAGCGGATACAGCCACGGGAACGACGGAGCCTCGCCCACGACGAACTGCCAGAGCCCGATCCGGCCGACGAACAGGTACTGCAACAGCGGGATCACCCCGAGGATCACCCCGGCGAACCCGACGACGTTCTGCGCTGCCTTCACGACATCTCCCCTCGTTTCAATGCGATCGCATTGAAGCAACGAACCATGCACCGTGTCAATGCGATCGCATTGCTACGATGACCGCATGCCCCGTTCCGTGGACCACGAGACCCGGCGCTCCGAGATCGCCGACGCCGTCCTCACCCTCGTCGCACGCGCCGGGACCGAGGCCGTGTCCCTGCGCTCAGTCGCAGCGGAGGCCGGCATCTCGATGGGCCGGGTGCAGCACTACTTCGCCAGCAAGGAGGCGCTGCTGCTGCACGCCCTGGACCGCTCGCACCGGCGGATGGAGCGACGGATCGAGGAGCGGGCGGTCGCGGCCGGCGGCTCCGAGCGCGACGCGCTCGCGACCATTCTCGACGAGCTGCTCGGCGAGCACCCGGAGACCCGGGATGCGATCCGGATCCACGCCGCGTTCGCCTCCCGCGAGGTCGACGAGCGGGCGCGCGCGATCCTCACAGACGGCGATGAGGAGATCCTGGCCCTCGCCGTGCGGGTGGTCGCCGACGCGGGCTCCCCCGACCCGGGCACCGACGGCTACGCGCTGGTGGCGCTGGCCGGCGGGCTGGGCAACGACGTCGTCCTGCACGGGGCGCCGATCGAGCGCGCGCGGCGGACGCTGCGGGCGGTACTGGACCGGCTCGCCCCACCGCGCTGATCCGGTCCCTGCCGATGGCGGCCGTCACCCAGCACCGGCACCGGGCCGCTGAGAGGATCACCCGATGCGTCCGTGGTTCCCGCTGCTCGCCGGTACGGCGCTCTACGCCGCCGCCCTGCTGTGGGCGGCGACCGAGCTGCCGCCGGACGGCGTCCCGTTGCATTTCGACGCGTCCGGCACCCCGACCCGGTTCGGGGCCCGCGCGGAGTTCCTCGGTCTGGGCGCGCTCTTCGGCGCGATCATGTTCCTGGTCGGCGCCGGGGTGTACCTGCTGGTCACGCGGGGCCCGCTGACCGTGGTGAACGTCCCGCACAAGGAGTACTGGATGCACCCGGACCGGGTGCCGCGGCTGCGCCGGATGCTGGCCCGCGATATGGGGTGGACGTTCGGGGCGATGCTGGCGTTCCTGGCCGTCGTCCCGATGTCGACGGTGTACGCGACGCGCGAACAACCGCCCCAGCTGCCGGTCGGTCCGGTGTGGATCGTCGTCGGCGTGCTGGTGGTGGGCATCGTGGGCTGGTGCGTGTGGCTCACGCGCTACCGCTACCGGCCGACCTGAGGGCGGCGGTAGTGCAGGAGGACGAAGCCGTTGCCGAACCGGCGCTGCTCGGCGAGCTCCAGCCCGGCCCGGACGCCGACCGGCAACGCCCGCAGACCGCCCCCGATGATCACCGGCACGAGGTAGAGCTCGACGTCGTCGACGAGATCGTGCCGCAGCGCCTCCGCCGCGAGGGTCGGGCCGGAGATCGACACGTCGTTCGGCGCGCCGTCGACGAGGTCGCGGACCCGGGCCGGATCGAACGAGCGCTCCAGCCGGGTCCGCGTCGTGGTGACCTCGGGCAGCGTCGACGAGTAGACGACCTTGGTCGCGGCCCGCCAGGTACGGGCGAACTCCAGGTCGAGCTCGGGATGCCCCGACCGGATGTCCTCCCAGGCCCGCATCTCCTCGTACATCCGGCGGCCGTAGAGATGGGTGTCGGCAGCACGCTCGCGCTCGGTGACGAACTCGAGCACCTCGTCGTCGGGCACGGCCCAGTCGTAGCGACCCTCGGCGTCGGCGAGGTAGCCGTCCACGGACATGATCACGATGTAGCGCAGCCGCCCCATTCCCCTACGACTCCGGCCGGGGCACGGACTCATCGGCCGGGTCGCGCGGCTCGACCGGGAACTCGTCCGGTCCGCCGCGCAGGAAGCGGCGGCGATATCCCGGCCGGCGCCGCGCCCGGTGGCCCGCAGGCACGCCGGGCCGGCCGCCGTGGGGCGGGCCTGCTCCCGTGCGGTCCTCGGTGACCGGCGGGTCGGGCCAGCGGCAGCTCATGCGCTGTGTGTGGCGGCCGACCGGTACTCGGTGTAGGTGTAGGGATTGTCGAGGATCTCGGCCTGCGGGATCTCCGGGTTCATCCCCTGCTCCCACGCCTGCTCGCCCATCGTGGACCGCAGGTGCTCCACCGTGGACTCGACGGCGGCACGGGCGGCGGCGAGGTCCACATCGACCAGACGGCCCTCCCGCTTCACCACCCGGCCGTTCACGAGCACCGTGTGCACGTCCCCGCGCTGCACCTGGAACGCGACGTGGCCGTAAGGATGGTGCACCGGGAACGAGACCGGTGAGTGGTCGTTCTTGATCAGTACGAGGTCGGCCTTCTTCCCGGTCTCGACGCTGCCCAGATCGGTCTCACGGCCGAGCGCACGGGCACCACCGCGGGTGGCCCACTCGACGACCTGGTCGGCACGCAGCGCGGAGTGGGTCACCGTGTCGCCGCGTCCGTGCGCCTCGAGGTGCTCCCGGGAGCGGTCGGCGCCCAGCGTGGTGCGCATCGCGGAGAACAGGTCCGCGCTCCACCACATGGAGGTGTCCATCGACAGCGACACCGGGATGCCGTGCGCGCGCAGCGCCCAGGTGGGCGGGTACCCCTGCCCCGCGCTCTGCTCACTCTCGGTGGACACCGACGCCGAGCCGCCGGTGGCGGCGATCCGCTGGTAGGAGTCGGTGGACAGGGTCGCGGCGTGCACGTAGACGGTCTGCGGGGTCATGAAGCCGTGCTCGTGCATGAGCCGGATGCCGTCGTCGTTCGTGGCGCCCCAGACCCCGGCGTGCGTGGTCACCCCGACGCCCAGCTCGCGGGCCACCTCGAAGGCCGCCCGCTCGGGGAACTCGGGGTCCCCGGTGACGTCGAAGGCCAGCTGGAAGCCGAGCATGTCGTCACCGGGGGAGATCCGGCGGCTGACGAAGTCGCGGAAGCCGGGTGCTGCGGTCCAGTTCGCCGGGGAGTCCTGGATGTTGCCGTAGGCCAGGACGAACCGTCCCGCGGTCGCCTGCAGGGCGTCGAGGGCCGCGTCGCCGTGCTGCGGGGTCTGCAGCCCGTGCGACCAGTCGACGGTGGTGGTGACGCCGGCGTCGAGGGCCTCCAGCGCGGCCAGCAGGTTGCCCGCGTACACGTCCTCGGGGCGGAAGATCTTGCCCCACTCCAGGTAGTTCCAGACGAAGTACTGGGTCAGCGTCCAGTCCGCCCCGTAGCCGCGCATCGTGGTCTGCCACATGTGCCGGTGGGTGTCGATCATGCCCGGCATGACGATGCCGCCGGTTGCGTCGATCTCCTCGGTCCCCTCGGGGACGGCGAGCCGGGGCCCGATGGCGGCGATCCGGTCCCCCGTCACCAGGACGTCGTGGCCGGGCAGGACGCTCCGGCTCGCGTCCACCGTCAGGACGGTCCCCCCGCGGAGGACGATCGACTCGCTCATCCGGACGCTCCCTCGCGACTCGCGATCCATCGGACGAAAGTCCGCTGTGCGGACGCAGTCCCGGCGAATCGTCACTCTTTCGTAGGACGCTGGTGCTGTCAACGCGCGGTCGCGCGGTCCCGTGCCACCATCGGTCACAGATGTCCGCACAGCGGACACGACCGGCTACCGTGAGCGTTCCAGCAGTCGACGAGGGGGCACCATGCCACGAGAGGGAACGGGGCCGGACTTCATCGAGGCCCTCGCCCGCGGGCTGGAGGTGATCACGGCCTTCCGGCCCGGGCATCCCGAGATGACCCTCGCCGATGTCGCGGCCGCGACCGGGCTGGCGCGACCGACGGCCCGCCGGGTGCTGCTCACCCTCATCGAGCTCGGCTACGTCCGTGCCTCCGACCGCGGCTATGCGCTCACCCCGCGGGTGCTCGACCTGGGCGTCGCCTACGTCCGCTCGACCGGGCTCTGGGACGTCGCCCGTCCACACCTCGAGCGCCTGGTGGAGCGCACGAACGAGTCGTGCTCGATCGCCCAGCTCGACGGCTCCGACATCGTCTACGTGGCCCGCGTCGCCGTCCCGAAGATCGTCGCCCTGGCCGTGCAGATCGGCACCCGGTTCCCGGCACTGCCCACGTCGTTGGGGAAGGTGCAGCTCGCGGCGCTGGGGCCCGAGGAGCTGGAGCGGGTCCTCGCCGAACCGACCCGCTCGGGTCTCACCGCGCGCTGGCAGCCGGACCGCCCCGAACGCGACGCCGAGCTGCGTCAGGTCCGGGCCCGCGGCTGGGCGCTCACCGACGAGCAGCTCGCCCACGGCATCCGGTCGGTGGCCGCGCCGCTGCGCGACGGCGAGGGGCGGGTGATCGCCGGCGTCAACGTCAACTGCCATGCGGCCGAGACGTCGGTGGACAGGCTGCTCGAGCACCACCTGCCGCTGCTGCTGCAGACCGCGGGCGAGATCAGTGCGGACTTCGCCCGGCTGGCAGCCGTTCCCCAGGTGACCGTGTCGACCCCGGCTTGACCACCGCGTCCCGCGGGGCGACGATCGCGTTCTGCGGACACGTGTCCGCATCGTGAGCAGCGGAGGACCTCATGGCCGGACCCGCAGCACCCGAGCCCGGCGGCGGGCCGCTGGCGGGCGTCCTGGTGGCGGATTTCTCCCGGATCCTCGCCGGGCCGTACGCGACGATGCTGCTGGCCGACATGGGCGCCGACGTCGTCAAGGTCGAAGGCCCGGCCGGCGACGACACCCGCACCTGGACGCCGCCGGAGCGTGACGGCGAGTCGACCTACTACCTGGGCGTCAACCGCGGGAAGCGGTCGATCGTCCTCGACCTGCGCGACGACGCGGACCGGACCGCCGCCCGCGAGCTGGTCCGGCGCGCCGACGTCGTCGTCGAGAACCTGCGTCCGGGCGGCATGGCGCGCTTCGGGCTCGACTTCGACGGCGTCCGGGAGACCAATCCGGGCGTCGTCTACGCGTCGATCTCCGGGTTCGGCTCCGGGGACGGCGCGCACGTGCCCGGCTACGACCTGATGGTGCAGGCGATGTCCGGGCTGATGAGCCTCACCGGCGACCCGGACGGTCCGCCGTTCCGGGCCGGGATCTCGGTGTTCGACGTGATGGCGGGCAACCACGCCACGATCGGGATCCTGGCGGCGCTGCGCCACCGCGACCGCACCGGCGAGGGCCAGCACGTCGAGGTGAACCTGCTGTCCTCGGCACTGACCGGGCTGGTCAACCACAGCTCGGCCTGGGTGGCGAGCGGGACCGTCCCCTACCGGATGGGCAACGCGCACCCGAGTGTCTTCCCCTACGAACCGCTGCCCACCGCCGACGACGACCTGATCGTCGCCGTCGGGAACGACGCCCAGTTCCGCAAGCTGTGCGCGGTGCTGGAGATCCCCGGCATCGCCGACGACCCGCGGTTCGCCCGCAACGCCGACCGCACGGCGAACCGGGAGCAGCTGCGGCCGATCCTGGTCGAGCGGCTGGCCACGAAACGCGCCGTCGAGTGGTTCGACGTGCTCACCGGGGCGGGCGTGCCGGCCGGTCCGATCCAGACCATCGACGGTGGGTTCGCGATGGCAGAGCGGTTCGGGCTGGAGCCGGTCGTCACCGTCGGCGAGGGGCCGCGGGCGGTGCCCACGACCCGGCACCCGGTCCGCTTCTCGACCACCCCCGCCGTCTACCGGCTACCCCCGCCGGAGCTCGACGAGCACGGCGCCGACCTGCGGAAGTGGTTGACCGACGGTGAGTGAGCACAGCTACCCGACCGCGCTGGGCGCGTCCACGAAGGACACCATCACGCTGCTCGGCCACGACCTCGCGAACGACGTGATGGGCGAGGTCGGGTTCGGTGAGCTGGCGTTCTGGCTGGCCACCCAGCGCCGTCCGACGCCCGGGCAGACGCGGGTGTTCGAGGCTGTCCTCGCGGCGCTGGCCGACCACGGATTCACCCCGACCGCGATCGTCGCCCGGCTCACCCACCTGTCCGCGCCGGACTCGGTGCAGGGTGCGCTGGCCGCCGGGCTGCTCGGCGGCGGGTCGCGGTTCCTCGGCGTCACCGAGGACTGCGGGCGGTTCCTGCACACGCACCTGCCGGATCCGCTCCCGCACGACGACGCGGGCTGGGACTCCTGCGCGCTGCGGATCGTCCGGGCGCAGCGGGAGGCGAAGCAGTTCGTGCCCGGCCTGGGCCACCACGTCCACAAGGACGGGGACCCACGCACGCCGCGGCTGTTCGCGATCGCAGAGGAGGAGGGCCTGCTCGGCCCGCACCTGCGGCTGTTCGCCGCCATCGGCCGGGTGCACCCCGAAGTGCTCGGGAAGCGGCTCGCGCTCAACGGCGCGGGTGTCTGCGGCGCCGCGCTGGCCGATCTCGGCCTCCCGCTGG
This sequence comes from Pseudonocardia parietis, assembly GCF_017876315.1. GTDB lineage: Bacteria > Actinomycetota > Actinomycetes > Mycobacteriales > Pseudonocardiaceae > Pseudonocardia > Pseudonocardia parietis. The sequence goes on from NZ_JAGINU010000001.1 coordinate 6,943,319, forward strand.
AGCTGCTGCGCGGGTTCGCGCTGCTGGCCCGCACCGCGGGGCTGATCGGGCAGCTCGCCGAGGAGCTGCGCAACCCGGTCGGTAACGACATCTTCCTGTCGGTGGACCTGAACAACAGATCCGTCCCACCCTCTCCCTACCGTGAGGAGTCGCCGTGACGCAGCCGACCACCGTCTCCGAGGAGACGATCACCGACGTCGCCGTGGCCCGCTGGGCGACCGCGCACGACCCGCGGACCGCCGAGCTGATGACCGCGCTCGTCCGCCACCTCCACGCGTTCGCCCGGGAGACCGGGTTGACCGAGGCCGAGTGGATGGCCGCGATCGGCTGGCTGAACGCGACCGGGCAGATCTCGAACCCCAAGCGCGAGGAGTTCATCCTCGCCTCGGACGTGCTCGGACTGTCGATGCTCGTCGTGGAACAGAACCACCGGTTCGACCCCGACGCGACACCGGCGACCGTGCTCGGCCCGTTCTACATCGAGGACTCGCCGGAGATGAACTACGGCGGGGACATGTCCGACGGGCTGCCCGGCGACCCGCTCTACGTGCACGGCACCGTGCGGTCGCTGGACGGGACGCCGGTACCCGGGGCGGTGCTCGACGTCTGGCAGTCCGATGCGGACGGTGCCTACGAGGCCCAGCTCGACGTCGACGAGGCACGGCTGCGGGCGCGGTACACCAGCCTCGACGACGGCTCCTACTGCGTGCGCACCATCGCGCCGCTCGGCTACGCGATCCCGATGGACGGCCCGGTCGGGGACCTGATCGGCCGGACCGACATCCGCCCCATGCGTCCGGCGCACATCCACTTCATGCTCGCCGTCCCCGGCTTCGAGCCGCTGATCACGCACCTGTTCCGGGAGGGCGCGGACCATCTGGACGACGACGTCGTCCACGGGGTGAAGCAGGAGCTGGTGGTGGCCTTCACCGAGCACGGACCGGGGCCGACGCCGGACGGCGGGCACCGCGACACCCCGTGGCTGGAGGCCCGGTACGACTTCGTCCTGCAACCGACGTGAGCCGGCGCGCCCTGGTCACCACGCCCGGCCGCCCGCCCATCGCGCAGGACGGCCCGGACCCGCGGCCGGGAGCGGGCGAGGTCGCCGTCGAGGTGCTGGCGGCGCCGATCACGCCGCTGGACCTGCTCTGCGCCACCGGCACGTCGTACTTCGGGGTGCCGGTGACGCCGTACGTGCCCGGGGTGCAGGGGATCGGCCGGGTCGGCGGCCGCACGGTCTGGTTCCCGACGACGGCCGGGATGCGGCCCGGCGACGGCAGCATGGCGACCGTCGCGGTGGTGTCGTCCGACGACCTCGTGGAGCTTCCCGCCGAGGCCGACCCGGTCGCCGTCGCCGCGGCCGGGCTGTCGGCGGTGGCCGCGCACGCCTGCCTGCACGCCCGCGGCGGGCTCACCGCCGGTGAGACGGTGATCGTCCTCGGGGCCGGCGGCGTGGTGGGTCTGTCCGCGGTCCGGTTCGCGAAGGCGGCCGGCGCCACGGTGGTGGCCGGGGCCCGCTCTCCCGCCGCCCGGGACCGGGCCGCCGCGGCAGGGGCAGACGTGGTGCTGGGGCTGGACGGGTCCTTCCCCGAGCGGCTCCGCGAGGCCTGCGGGCCCGGCGCCGACCTGGTCGTCGATCCGCTGTTCGGGGAACCGGCCGCGGCGGCACTGCGCGCGCTGCGCCCCGGCGGGCGGATGGTGCACCTCGGCAGTTCCGCAGGCGACACCTGCCCGATCGACTCCGGCACGCTGCGCAGCCGCTCGTTGCGGATCATCGGCTACACGAACAACGAGCTGGGACGCGACGAACGGGCCGCGACGCTGCTGGCCGTCGCGGACGCCGTCGTCGACGGGACCCTGGCGCTGCCGCACGAGCGGTGGGCGCTGGACGACGTCACCGCCGCCTGGGAGCGCCAGGTGGCGGGCGACGCCGAGGGCCGGATCGTCCTGATCCCTCGCGTCTAATGTGCCCGCATGGACCAGCGCATCAGCCTCGTCTCCCTGGGTGTGGCGGACCTGTCACGGGCCCGCGCGTTCTACGCGGCACTCGGGTGGCAGGGCCAGGAGGTCGAGGAGACCGTCTTCTTCCAGGCCGGCGGGCTCGCCGTGGTCCTGTGGGACCGGGCGAAGCTCGCCGCGGACTGCGGCCTGGCCGACGAGCGGGCGGCCGGGTTCGGCGGGATCGCGCTCGCCCACAACGTCCGCTCCGATGCCGAGGTCGACGCCCTGATCGCCACCGCCGAACGCGCAGGCGGCACCGTGACCAGGCCCGCGGCCGTCTCCGTGATCGGCTTCTACTCGGGCGTCTTCACCGACCCGGACGGTCACCCCTGGGAGGTCGCCCACAACCCGGGCTTCGCGCTCGCCGACGACGGGACGCTGATCCTCCCCGACTTCGGCACGGCGTGACCCGGTGATCACGCTCCTGGCCGGGCGTTCCGCGGCCGGCTGTTCCCGATCGACGCGGCATCGAGTCCCACCGTGTTGATCGTGCGGCTCGCCACCGTCGTGGGTGGACTGCTCGGAGCCGCCCTCCTCGCCGTGCTGTGAGCGCGAATCCGGTCGTCACCCGCGTGGGATCTCGGTAGCGTCACCGCGGATGACACCGCACGTCCGTATCGCATCCACATCGGACATCGCCGCCGCTGCCGACACGCTCGGCCTGGCCTTTCGCGACTACCCGTTCACCCGGCACGTGCTCGCGGCCGATGACCACGAGCGGCGCCTCGCCGAGAACCAGACCCTGTTCCTGTCCGAGATCGGCATCCCGCACGGCCGGGTGTGGGTGATCGACGGTTCGGACGGTGTTCTCGACGCGGTCGCGGTCTGGACGACGCCCGGGTCGACCGGCATCGAGGACGTGTTCGCCCGCCTCGTCCCGCGCCTGGCCGAGATCGCCGGAGACCGCGCGGACGTCTCGGCGGACACGGAGGCGGCGCTGGCGCCGCACCGCCCGAACGGGCCGGCGTGGTTCCTCGCGACCGTCGGCGTGCGTCCCGGGCAGCAGGGGCGGGGCCTGGGCGCCGCGGTCATCCGGCCGGGCATCGCCGAGGCCGATCGCGCCGGCCACCGTGCGTATCTCGAGACCTCGCTACCCGGCAATGTGCGGCTCTACGAGCGGCTCGGCTTCCGGGTCGACACGGCGCTCGACCTGCCGCACGGTGGACCGCGGACCTGGGCCATGACCCGTAACCCGGGGGCACGGGCCGGCTGAGGATCCGCGGGCCGGGTTCACGACGAGGGCGCCGAACCGGCGGGCCGACCGGCCGGCCGCACCGTGGTGCCCGCGATGCGGTCGTGGAGCGCACGCCCCTGCCTGCCGAACACGAACGCGATCATCACCGCCGGCAACGTGTACGACACGACCGCGGCCGTGATGGTGAGCGGGTCCCGCCGCTCCAACCCGCCGAATGCCGACTCCACGGCCACCATATGACCGAGCTGCCACGGAACGGCGATCTTCACGACGTTGCGCAGCAGACTCCGCCCCGTTCCGACGGCGGCCCCCTCGGCCGAGACGACACGCAGGCCGTGGTGCCGTTTGCCCGCCGTCGTCCCGGACCGGGCCTCACCGCGCGCCGCGACCACCGTGGCGATCAGCGGCGGCACGGCACTGACGACCCACGCGAACTCGCGCGACCGCCCGCGCTCGTGTGCCTTCTCCGCGAGCGCGCTCAGGGGCGCCGTCGCGACGGTGATCGCGAGGTACCGCACACAGTCACGCGCATAGGCCCGCGTACGACGCGCGGCGAGGGGGTGCATCCGGTGAGGTTACGTCGTCGTGGAAGACCCGTACCGAGATCCGGCGCGGCGGTCGGATCTGGCCGGGCTGCGGGAGCGGCGGTCGCCGCTACCGTTCACGGATGTGACAGCCCTCCTCGGACCGCGATTCGTTCCGCTGCCGGCCGGCCGCGTCACCCTCTCGGACCGCCGTAGCCGGCAGAGCTGGACCGAGGACGTCGCGGCCTTCGTGATCGCCGACCGACCGGTCACCACCGGCCACTACGCCGCCGCGCACGACGGTCCGGACGCCCGCGACCTCCCCGTCTCCGAGGTCACCTGGTGGGACGCGGTCCGCTTCTGCAACGACCTCTCCACCCGGGAGGGGCGTACACCCGCGTACACCCGCCTCGACGAGGACGTGACGTGGGAACGCTGCGCGGACGGGTACCGGCTGCCCACCGAAGCCGAATGGGAGTACGCCTGCCGTGCGGGAACGAGCGGGCCCCGTTACGGCCCGTTGGACGAGATCGCCTGGTACCGCGGGAACTCCGGCGAGCACCCCCACGAGGTCGCCACCAAGGAACCCAACGCGTGGGGCCTGTACGACGTCATCGGCAACGTGTGGGAATGGTGCTGGGACCTCTATGACCCTGCGGTGTACGGGACGTACCGGGTCCTGCGCGGTGGTGGCTGGTTCGACGAGCACTGGAGCTGTCGCGCCTCGGTCCGCCGGCGCAGCCACCCGAGTCTGCGGATCGACGACGTGGGGTTCCGTCTGGTGCGGTCCGCCTGAGCGGACGAAGGCCGGGCGTCGCGTACGGGCGTACCGGGGGCAGCGATCCGCGTTCCGCGGAACGCGACGAGCAGGATTCCGGTACGTCACCGCGATCGGTCGTGCCGCGAGGTGATCGGCGAGATGCGACCAACGATGGACGCCGTGCCCCCGCCCCGCGCCTACCGTCGTCCTCGTCGACGACGACCAAGGAGCGAAGCGTGACACCACGGCGACGGATTCCTCGAACGGTGACCTGGGGCCTGTTCGCGGCCTGGCTGGTTCACGACGCCGAGGAGCTCGTGATGATGCCCCGGTGGATGGCCCGGGCTCGTCCGCGCCTGGAACGGCGCTTCCCTTCCGCCCCGGCCACCCTGTGGCGCCGCATGGAGCCCGACCAGGCTCACACGGCCCTCGCCATCGGGTTCGTGGGCTGCCTGGTCGCCGCGGCCGCGTACGACGGCGACCGGACCGACGGGCGGAGCCCGTTCTTCCAGGCGGTCCTGGCCGGCTTCGGTGCCCACGCCGTGCCGCATGTCGGTTCGGCGGTCGTCACCGGCGGCTACACACCGGGGCTCCTCACCGCGCCGACCGTGGTCGTGCCGTACTCGCTCTGGGCCTCGCGGGAGCTGCGCAGGGCCGAGGTCGAGACGGCCGAGGTTCCGACCGTCGCGCTCGCGTGCATCCCGCTGGCCATCGGTGCGGCGCACCTCGCTGCGGGGGCGGCGCTGAAACTCCTACGTGGTCGCGGTGCGCACACGCGCTCCACCGCCGCCCGGGTGCAGGACGACACCGCCCGGCGTCGTGACCGCCGCGTGCATGCCGGTGACGCGTAGCTGCCATTCGTTCCGGTCGTCGTCGCGCGTGAAGCGGGCGGCGCCGGGGTTCAGGCCCAGGTGCCGATAGAAGTCGGCCGCTGCGTGCGGGTCGGACGATGCGTGGGCCGGCGAGGTCGGAGCAGGACGGGAGTCGTCGCGGGCCGGGTCCCATCCGGCGAAGCCGAGGGATTCCCACAGCGCGACACCCGCGCCGAGTGGATCGACGATGAAGGCCGTGCGTCCGACACCGGGCAGCTCGAACGGCTCGATCACGACCGTCGCGCCGAGGGCCCGAACGGTGTCGGTCTGCTTCTCGACGTCGTCGACACCGAGGTAGAGCGCGACATGGTCGGGAAGACCCGGCGGGTAGGCAGGTCCCGAGAGATCGCTCAGGCTGCCGATGCGGGCGCCGTCGAGCACCAGGAGGTGGGTCGCCCGGAGTGGATCAGGTAACGCGCTCTCCCAGCCGAGCGTGGCGGCGAGGAACGCGGACGTCCCGTGGACGTCGCGGGTCTTGAGATCGAACCAGCAGAACCGGCCGGCCGGGGAGGCGGTGATCATGGCGTCGCCATCGTATGCGAGCCCGAGCGGGACCTCTTCCGGATCGTCGACGCCGACGTGCCCACCCAGGGAGCGGCCGCCCTCGGCGCAAGCCCACGCCGAGTGTCACGTGAGGGCTCGGGGCACGACCCTCATGTGACACTCGGCGAGTCCGGCGGCTGAGCGAAGGCCCGTGCGGATCACCTACGAGCATGGTGGATGCGATCGACGGGTCGCTCGGGCATCGCGATCTCGGCCCCGGTCGACGATTCCGCCCCGCCGGGGTCGGCCCTGTGAGACACGGACGATCCTCGCCGAGATGCGGCTGAAGGCGAATTGTCGATCTCAAACCGACCCTGAGGCGCATCTCGGCGGGATTCAGACCGGGGTTTGGGGGCTTCGGGCCGGGGGTCGCGCGACGCCGATGATCTCGGTGCGGTGCCCGGCCGCGAGCACCGCCCACGACTGGGAACGCGCTGGTCAGCGGGGGTAACGTGAGGAGCGGAGCGGGGTGCCCCCGGTGGGATTCGAACCCACACCGGTAACCCTTTTAAGGGGTCTGCCTCTGCCGTTGGGCTACGGGGGCGCCGCGTCAGCCTATCCACGCGGGAGGGCGACGATGACGGGCACCGAGAAGGTGATCCTGCGCGGGGCCGCGGCCACCTTGCTGATGACGCTCTACCTGCGTAGCCAGGACGCGCGGTCGAGCCGGCCGATACTCGACGACCCGTATGCGGTGGAGGTGTACGACCGGATCGAGCACGACGTCCACGGCCTCTGGCAGTTCACCGGCGACCGCGCCCTGGTCGCGTGCCGGGCGGCGATCCTCGACGACTGGATCCGGGACTTCCTCGCGGCGGAGCCGGACGGGCAGGTCCTCCATCTGGGCTGCGGGCTCGACAGCCGCCCGCTGCGGGTCGGCGTGCCGACGTCGTGCCGCTGGCTGGACGTCGACCTGCCCGAGGTGATGGCGATCCGTCGCCGGCTCTACGAGTTCCCGGAGCAGGTCGTGCAGGTCTCCGGCTCGGTCCCCGACGACGGCTGGTGGACCGCCGTCGATCCCGCCCGGCCGACGTTGACGGTCGCCGAGGGCCTGTTCATGTACCTGCCACCGCAGGACGTGCACACCGTCGTCGACCGGATCGTGGGTGGGACACCGCGCGCGGTGCTCGCGTTCGACGCCGTCGCCGACTGGATCGTGACCGCCTCGGGGTGGACGCCGGTCTTCCGCGCCCTCGGCACCGGATTCCGCTCGGGATGGGAGCCTGCGCAGTTCGCACACCGGCACCCGACGCTGCGCGAGCTCGACGACATCTCGGTGTACGACGAGGCCGCGATCCGCGAGTCGCGCCTCTGGCTGCGGCCGCTGCTCTCGGCCGTCGGGCACCTGCCCGCCCTGCAGGACGCGATGCGGCTGCACCGCTTCGTCACCGGCTGAGCGCCCCGGTACCCGATCTCGACCCGGGCCGGGGCGCGCCCGGTGCGTAGGGGTGAGCAGAGCAAAGCGACCGGAGACGACCCCCTGACCTGCCGATCGCTCGAAGTGGGGTCGACTACGGTCCGGTCGGTGACAGGCCGCCGGCGCGGGCGGCGAGGACCTGCTCGAGCGTCGAGCTCCGCGGGCGCTGATCACCGGCGAGAATCGCGGTCGACTGTATACTCAATCCATGGACCCCACGCTGCCCTCGACGGACACGAACCTGGTCGCGAGGTCGATCCTCTCCGGCCCCGACGCGATCATCGCGGCGGACCGGGGCGGCGTCATCACGTACTGGAATCCCGGTGCCCAGCGGATCTTCGGCTTCTCCGCCGAGGAGGCGACCGGCCGATCGCTGGACCTGATCATCCCGGAGCGGTTGCGGAACGCGCACTGGACCGGGTGGCAGCACGTGATGGAGACCGGCCGGAGCCGCTACCACGACGACGATCTGCTCGCCGTGCCCGCGCTCCGCCAGGACGGGAGCACGATCTCGGTCGAGTTCAGCATCAGCCCCATCCTCGACGACGACGCCGGACTGGTCGGCATCGCGGCGACCCTCCGGGACGTCACCACCAAGTTCCAGGAGACCCGGGCGCTGCGCCGTGAGGCCCGGGAACTGCGCCGCCGCCTCGAGGAGCCCGCTCCGGACTCCCCGGCCACCGCGGTGGAGTCCTGACACCTGGTTCTCCGGGGCCGGTGCGTATCGGTGAGCAGAGCAAAGCGACCGCGGGACAACCCCCTGACCTGCCGATCGCCCGACGAGGGACCGACTACGGCCCGGTCGGCGAGAGCCCGCCGGCGCGGGCGGCGTCGGCCAGGACCTGCTCGAGCATCGCCGGAGTGAGGCGTCCGGTGAAGGTGTTCTGCTGGCTCACGTGGTAGCAGCCGAACAGCTCCAGCGGCTCCCGCCCGGGGCCGGAGGGCTGCAACGTCACCGACGCCCCGTGGCCGAACTTCGGTGCAGGCCGGGGAATCGACCAGCCGGCACCGGCCAGCACCGGCAGCAGCGCCTGCCAGCCGAACCCGCCCAGAACCATGATCGACCGCACGGTCGGTGAGAGCAGGTCGAGCTCGCGTTCCAGCCAGCCGCGGCAGGTGTCGCGCTCGGCCGGAGTCGGCTTGTTCGCCGGTGGTGCGCAGTGCACCGGCGCGGTGATCCGGACGCCGTACAGCTCGAGGCCGTCGCCCGGGTGGACCGCCGTGGGCTGGGACGCGAGGCCGACGGCGTGCAGCGCCGCGTACAGCACGTCGCCGCTGCGGTCGCCGGTGAACATCCGCCCGGTGCGGTTGGCGCCGTGCGCGGCGGGTGCGAGCCCGACGATCAGCATCGACGCGTCGGCCGGGCCGAAGCCGGGCACCGGCCGTCCCCAGTAGGTCTGGTCACGGAACGCGGCCCGCTTCTCGATCGCGACCTGCTCCCGCCACTCGACCAGCCGCGGGCAGGCCCGGCACTCGGAGATCTCGCGGTCGAGCGCCGCCACCGCCTCCGTGACGCTCATGCGATCGAACGCGCGATGCCGTCCAGGATGTCGTGCTCGGAGACGACGATGCGCTCGATCCCGGCGCGCGCGTGCAGCTCGTCGGCCAGCGCCTGCACCACCAGCGAGCCGGCGCCGATCACGTCGACCCGGCCCGGGTGCAGCGCGCCGTGCTTCTCCCGCTCGGTGCGCGAGGACCGGATCAGCAGGTCCGCGACCCGGTGCAGCTCGTCGCGCGAGAGCCTCGACAGGTGTACCCGCTCGGGGTCGTACTCCGGGAGCTCCTGCGCGATCCCGGACAGTGTCGTGATCGTCCCGGCGACGCCGACCCAGGTCTTCGCACCCTCCACCGGAACCGACGCGAAGGCCTCCGCCAGCACCTCGGACGCGACCCGGCGCGCCTGGTCGATCTGCTCGGAAGACGGCGGATCGGACGGCAGGCACCGTTCGGTCAGCCGCACCGATCCCATGTCCACCGACCGTGCCGCCGTCACCTCGGCGACGCCGTCGCGCAGCTCCCCGACGACGACCTCGGTGGATCCCCCGCCGACATCGGTGACGACGAACGGACCGTCGTCCGGATCCAGGTCACCGACCGCACCGACGAACGACAGCTGCGCCTCCTCGTCCCCGGTGATGATCTCCGCCTCGACCCCGAGGGTGTCGCGCACCATCGAGAAGAAGTCCTCGCGGTTGGCCGCGTCGCGGGTCGCCGAGGTCGCCACCATCCGCACCCGCTCGGCGCCCTTACGACGCGCGGCGACGGCGTAGTCCACCAGCGCGGCCCGGGTCCGCTCCAGCGCCTCCGGATCGAGCCGCCCGGTCGCGTCGACGCCCTTGCCGAGCCGGACGATCCGCATCTCCCGGTGGAGATCACGCAGGTCGCGATGCCCGTCGAAGGACTCGGTGACGTCGGCGACGAGCAGCCGGATCGAGTTGGTCCCGCAGTCGATGGCGGCCACCCGCGACATAGGCACTCCTAGAGCTGTGGGCGACTGGGAAGACGACGGTCACCGTACGCGGAAGTCGTGGCCTCCGACCGGCCGGCAAATTACTCTCGGGTACGTGACAACGACGCACACCCGGCCGGCGGCGTCAGCCCGCCCGGCCCCGCTGGCCGACCTGGGCACGCACGACGTCACCAACCAGGTCCCGCCCCGGGCCGACGGCGACCTGCTCTCCGCCGATCCCGCCGTCGTCGAGGCGCTCGATCGTGAGGGCGGCGACCGGGCGGTCCTCGAACGTCTGGCCGGGGTGCTGGGCACCGCGGAGCACCGCGAGCACGCGCGCACCGCCAACATCCACGCGCCGGAGCTGCGCACCCACGACCGCACCGGCCACCGGATCGACGAGGTCGACTTCCACCCGTCCTGGCACGAGCTGATGCGGGTCAGCATCGAGCACGGGCTCGCGGCCGCGCCGTGGTCCGCGGCCCCCGGCACCGGCGCGCACGTCACCCGGGCCGCCGGGTTCTACCTGAGCTCGCAGATCGAGCAGGGACACCTCTGCCCGATCTCGATGACCTACGCGGCGGTCCCGGCACTGCGCCACGCCCCGGAGCTCGCCGCGGCCTACGAGCCCGGCCTGACCGCACGTTCCTACGTCCCCGGCCTCGCCGACCCCTCCGCGAAGGCGGGCCTGCTCGCCGGGATGTCGATGACCGAGAAGCAGGGCGGCTCCGACGTCCGGGCCGGCACCACCGTCGCCCACCCCCGGCCGGACGGCAGCTACCGGCTGACCGGGCACAAGTGGTTCACCTCGGCGCCGATGAACGACCTGTTCCTCACCCTGGCCCAGGCGCCCGGCGGGCTGACCTGCCTGGTCCTGCCCCGGGTCCTGCCGGACGGCACCCGCAACGCTATCCGGCTGCAGCGGCTCAAGGACAAGCTCGGCAACCGGTCGAACGCGTCGTCGGAGATCGAGTACGACGGTGCGGTCGGGTGGCGGGTCGGTGAGGAGGGCCGCGGCGTCCGGACGATCATCGAGATGGTGTCGATGACCCGGCTCGACTGCGTCCTCGGGGCAGCAGGCACCCAGCGGGCCGCGGTCGTCGAGGCCGCCCACCACGTGGCGCACCGCTCGGCATTCGGCGTCCGGCTCGCCGACGCGCCCCTGATGCGCGAGGTCGTCGCGGACCTGGCCGCCGAGACCGAGGCCGCGACCGTCCTCGCGCTGCGACTCGCCGGTGCGGTCGACCGCGGGGAGACGGCGCTGCTGCGCCTCGCCCTGCCGGTCGCCAAGTACCTGGTGTGCAAGCGGACCTCGGCCGTCGTTGCGGAGGCCCTGGAATGCCTCGGCGGCAACGGCTATGTCGAGGAGTCCGACCTTCCGCGCCTCTACCGGGAGGCGCCGCTGAACTCGATCTGGGAGGGCTCGGGCAACGTCACCGCGCTCGACGCCCTACGCGCGATCGCCCGCGAACCGCACGCCGTGGACGCGCTGCTGGCCGAGATCGACCTCGCCGCCGGTGCCGACCCGCGGCTCGACGCGGTCACCACCGCGCTGCGCACCGAGCTGGCCGCGCCGCAGGAGCGCCGGGCGCGCAGGCTCGCCGAGCTGGCCGCGCTCGCGCTGCAGGGCTCGCTGGTGGTGCGCCACGCCCCGGCCGAGGTCGCCGACGTGTTCCTGGCGACGCGACTGGATGCGGCCGGCCCGCTGCGGACCGCCGGGACGAGGCCCGGGTCGGACGCGATCGGGACCGTGCTGGAGCGGGTCACCCCGCAGGCGTAGCCGGGTCCGGGGTCGCCGGGTCCGGGGTCGCTGCGCCGCACTCCCCCGCCCCCCACCACGCGCCGATCTCGGCGAGGGCCTCGTCGCCGAACGGGTTCACCCCGGCCCCCACGGCGAGGGCGTGCGCGACGTGCACGTGCAGGCACTTCACGCGGTCCGGCATACCCCCGGCCGTGACGTCCGGGTGCGTGGGCAGCGGCTCGATCGCATCCCGCTCGGCGAGGTAGGCCTCGTGCGCGGCCCGGTAACGCCGGGCGAGATCGGGATCGAGTTCGAGCCGGTCCTGCATCTCCTTCATCCGGCCCGCGGCCTCCAGGGTCCCGAGCCGCGACGACAGCCGGGGACAGGTGAGGTAGTACAGCGTCGGGAACGGGGTGCCGTCCGGCAGCCGCGGTGCGGTCTGCACGACGGTCGGATGCCCGGACGGGCAGCGGTACGCGACCGCCAGGATCCCGCGCGGGGCTCGCCCGAGCTGACAGGCGACGGCGTCGAGGTCGTCCTGGGAGACGGGGCCGGTCTCCAGGCCAGGGGGCCGGTGGTCCTGCGGAGCGCTCACCCGCTCATCGTCGCGGTTCGCCCGAGACGTCGTCCCACAGGGTGCGGAACCACGGCACCCCGGGCTCGGCCTGGCCGTCCTCCACCACCGGGGCGGGCGGGGCCGGGAACTGCACGACGTAGGGGGTCTCGCCCGGCGTCACCATGCCGAGCCGGGTCCGGGCCTGCGCCTCGACCTCGGCCGGGTCGGCGAGCCGGGCCCGGTCGGCCGCCAGCCGGGCGACGTCGGCCTCGAGTGCCTGCTGCTGCTCGGAGACGGCGGCGAGCTCCTGGCGCTGGCCGACGAAGTTGTGCAGCGGGACGGCGACGGTCAGCGCCAGCGCGCAGACCACGAGCGCGAGGATCGCGGCCCGCTTGGTCGACGACAGGCCGAGCAGCCCGGTCGTCCGCGCGACGACCTCCCCGGCCCGTGAGCGGGCCCGGGTCAGCCGGGGCCGCGCCGGCGCCGGGCCGGACGGCCGGGACCGAGCCGGCGCGTCGCGGGAGCGCTCGGCCGAGCGGGACGGCGCCGCCCGCGGCTTGGCCGCCGCGCGGGTCCGCCCGGTTCCGGAGGAACGCGCCCGCGCGTCACGGCTACGACCGCGCGTATCGCCCATGCGTCCTCCTCGTCCGGTCGGGCGGTCCCGGCCCCGGTGTCGCCCGGGATCGGATACCGCTGCGTGTGCGTCACCCCCAGGATGCCGCCCGATCGGGCGTCGGGCCGGGTGCCGCGCCGGGCGGACCCGTCACGGCACCCGATCCGCCACAGTCAGCACGGATACTCGCTCCGCAAGCTCCGCTCAGGCCTGACCCGGCACCTGGTACCGCGGGAACGCCAGCTCGCCGTTGTAGCGGGCGGCGTCACCGAGCAGCTCCTCGATGCGCAGCAGCTGGTTGTACTTCGCCACCCGTTCGGACCGCGCCGGGGCACCGGTCTTGATCTGGCCGCAGCCGGTGGCGACGGCGAGGTCCGCGATGGTGACGTCCTCGGTCTCCCCCGAACGGTGGCTCATCATGCAGCGGTAGCCCGAGTTGTGCGCCATCGTCACCGCGTCGAGGGTCTCGGACAGCGTCCCGATCTGGTTGACCTTGACCAGCAGCGCGTTCGCGGCGCCGCGGGCGATGCCGTCCTCCAGGCGTTCCGGGTTGGTGACGAACAGGTCGTCGCCGACCAGCTGCACCTTGTCGCCGATGGACTCGGTCAGCGACACCCAGCCGTCCCAGTCGTTCTCGTCCAGCGGGTCCTCGATGGACACCAGCGGGTAGGCCTCGGTGAGCTCCTTCCACACCTCGGCGAGCTTGTCCGCGGACAGCTTCTTGCCCTCGAAGGCGTACTTGCCGCCCTCGTGGAACTCGGTCGCCGCGACGTCGAGCGCCAGCACGACGTCGGTGCCGAGGGTGTATCCGGCCCGCTGCACCGCCGCGGCGATGAGGTCCAGCGCCCCACGGGTGCCGCCCTTGACGTCCGGGGCGAACCCGCCCTCGTCGCCGAGACCGGTCGAGAGGCCCTTGTCCTTCAGCTCGGCCTTCAGCGCGTGGTAGACCTCGGTCCCCCAGCGCAGCGCCTCGCGGAACGTCTCCGCACCGATCGGCGCGATCATGAACTCCTGCACGTCGACGGAGGTGTCGGCGTGCGCTCCTCCGTTGAGGATGTTCATCATCGGCACCGGCAGCACGTGCGCGTTGGAACCCCCGACGTAGCGGAACAGCTCCAGCCCGGACGACTCCGCGCCGGCCTTCGCCACCGCGAGCGAGACGCCCAGCAGCGCGTTCGCGCCGAACTTCGACTTGTCCGGGGTGCCGTCCAGATCCACCAGCCGCTGGTCGACCAGCCGCTGGTCGACCGCCTCGACGCCGACCAGCTCGGGGCCGATCTCGTCGAGGACCGCCGCGACGGCCTTCTCCACGCCCTTGCCGCCGTACCGGTTCTTGTCGCCGTCGCGCAGCTCGACGGCCTCGTGCTCACCGGTCGATGCGCCCGACGGGACCGCGGCACGGGCCAGCGTGCCGTCGTCCAGTGCGACCTCGACCTCCACCGTCGGGTTACCCCGCGAATCGAGGATCTCGCGTGCCCCGACCTGCTCGATGACCGCCACCGTGACTCCTGTTCTCATGGGGGGCTCGTTCGGGGGCAGCGTAGTCATCGACCGGCGGCCCGCGGGCGGCGCTGCGACCCCCGTCTCCGTCGGAGCTGGAACGGACCTCGCGTCGGGCACGAATCGCACCTAACGTGGGGATGACCATGAGCAGTCGACACGCGCACTCCACGGACCCGATCGCCGCGTTCCGGCGTGCCGAGGAGCTGCTCTCCCGGCGCCGCCCGCTCGAGGCACTGGACGCCCTGCGCGCCGTCCTCGACGCCGGGAGCACCGGCGGTTCCCCGGACGCCTCGGTGCACCTGCTCGCCGGTCGCGCGTACCTGGACTCCGCGCAGCTGCGCAAGGCCGAGTCGGCGTTCGGCCGAGTCATCGAGATCGATCCCGCGGACCACTACGCGCGCTTCGCACTCGGCAAGGCACTGCAGCGCCTGGGTCTGCTCGCCGAGGCCGAGACCCAGCTGAAGATCGCCTCGGCGATGGACCCCCGGCCGGAGTACCAGGAGGCGCTCGGCGAGGTGCGGGCCCGGATCGCGCTCGCCGACGACGACACCCCCTGACGACACTGCCGAGAACAGCGGCACGAACGCCCTGACCTGGGGCGAAGCGGACTCCGAGGGCGCTGCGGGACCTTCGGGGAGGAAGCCGACGCACCCCTTCCGGGACCCCTGTGCCGAGGCTAGCCTTCGCCCTGGGCAGCGCACCCTCACCTCGCGTCTGCCGTACCGGCACGAGGTCGGAGGGACGCCCCCGTCATGCTCGGAAACGCCCTCATCGGCCTGCGCGAAGGACTCGAGGCCTCCCTCGTCGTGGCGATCCTCGTCGCCTTCCTGGTCCGGACCGGGCGGCGACCGGAACTGCCGAAGGTCTGGCTCGGCGTCGGGATCGCCGTCGCGGTCAGCGTCGGCGTCACGCTCGGGCTGACCCTCACCCGGCAGGCGCTGACGTTCGAGGCGCAGGAGGCACTCGGCGGCTCCCTGTCGATCGTCGCGGTCGGCTTCGTCACCTGGATGATCTTCTGGATGCGCTCGCACGGCCGCACGCTGTCGGCCGAGCTCGAGGGCAGGCTCGACGAGGCGGTCGCGATGGGCTCGTGGGCGGTCGTCGTGATGGCCGCACTGGCCGTCGGCCGGGAGGGCCTCGAGACCGCGGTCTTCTTCGTCGCCGCCGCGCAGGCCGCGGGCGAGACGGCGGGTCCGCTGGCCGGCTTCCTCACCGGGATCGCCGTCGCGGTCGTCCTCGCGTACCTGATCTACCGCGGCGCGCTGCGGATCGATCTCGGGCGGTTCTTCACCGTCACCGGCTTCCTGCTGGTCCTCGTCGCCGCCGGGATCCTCGCCTACGGCGTGCACGACCTGCAGGAGGCCGGGGTCCTGCCGGGCCTGTCCACCCTGGCGTTCGACGTGAGCGCGGCCGTCCCACCCGACTCCTGGTACGGCACGCTGCTGAAGGGGACGCTCAACTTCTCCCCGCGGACGACCGTGCTGGAGGCCGTCGTCTGGTCGGTCTACGTCGTGGTGGTCCTGGCCCTGTTCCTGCCTCCGACCCGCCGCCGCACCCGCCCGGCACCGAGCACCTCGTGACCGTCCCGGGCCCCGGCGCCCTCTCGCCCCGCAGGAGAACCATGTCCCCCCACGCGCGCACGGCCGCAGGCCTCGCTGTCCTCGCCCTCGCCGCGGCCGCCCTGACCGGCTGCACCTCCACCGCACCCGGCGCCGCGGGCGGCGACGGGCCGATCACCGTGACCGGGACCGACACCGCCTGCGAGGTCTCCGCCGCGCAGGCACCCGCCGGGACGATCACCTTCCGGATCACCAACGCGGGCTCGAAGGTCACCGAGTTCTACCTGTACGGGACCGGCGACCGGATCATGGGCGAGGTCGAGAACATCGGTCCCGGCCTGTCCCGCGACCTGATCGTCGAGGTTCCCGACGGCGGGACCTACTCCACCGCCTGCAAGCCCGGCATGTCCGGCGACGGCATCCGGGCGCCCTTCACGGTCACCGGCTCGGTCGCCCGCTCCACCGACGGCGACGCCCGGCTCGCCGAGGCCACCACCGGCTACTCGCGCTACGTCGCCTCGCAGGTCGGAGCACTCGTGCCGAAGACGCAGGAGTTCGTCGACGCGGTCAAGGCCGGTGACGTGGCCACGGCCAAGACCCTGTTCCCGGTGGCACGCACCTACTGGGAGCGGATCGAGCCGGTCGCGGAGTCGTTCGGCGACATCGACCCGAAGATCGACGGCCGGGAGGACGACGAGCGCGATCCCGGCGTGCCGTTCACCGGGTACCACCGGCTGGAGAAGGACCTCTGGGTGACCGGACTGCAGCCCGACTCGCCGATGATCGCCGACCGGCTGATGACCGACATCAACGACCTGGCGAACCGCACGGCGACCGTCGAGCTCACCCCGGTGCAGCTGGCGAACGGCGCCAAGGAGCTGCTCGACGAGGTCGCCACCGGCAAGATCACCGGGGAGGAGGACCGCTACTCGCACACCGACCTCTGGGACTTCCAGGCCAACGTGGAGGGCTCGCAGGCCGCGGTGGCCGCGCTGCGTCCGGTGATCGACGCCGAGGACCCGGCCCTGGGCCTGCTGCTCGACGAGCGGTTCCAGGCGGTGGACACGCTGCTGCAGGGCTACCGCGTCGGTGACGGCTACCGGCTCTACACCGAGCTGACCCCGGACGACATCAGGAGGATGACCGCGGCGATCGACGCCCTCGCCGAGCCCGTCAGCAGGGTCGCGGGGACCGTGACCGCGTGAGCCCGCTCCAGGTGACCCGCCGGGGGCTGCTCGGCCTGGCCGGCGCCGGTGCGGTGCTGGCCGGGGCGGGCGCCGCCGCGGGCTACGGGTTCTCGACGGGAGCGCCCGACGACGTCGTCGGGTTCCGGGGCGCACACCAGGCCGGGATCACCACCCCGGCCCAGGACCGGTTGCACTTCGTCGCGCTCGACCTGACCACCACCGACCGCGCCGCCGTCGACGACCTGCTGCGACGCTGGACGGTCGCCGCGGAGCGGATGACGGCCGGCCGGGAGACCGCCGACCGCGGCGCGATCCCGGCCGACGTCCACGACGCCCCGGCCGACACCGGGGAGGCGCTCGGATTGCCCGCGGCCGCGCTGACGCTGACGTTCGGGGTGGGGGCCACCCTGTTCGACCGGCTCGGCATCACCGACCGTCGCCCGGCGCCGCTGGCCGAGCTGCCGGGGTTCCAGGGCGACCGGCTCGACCCGGCACGCTCCGGTGGGGACCTGTGTGTCCAGGCGTGCGCGAACGATCCGCAGGTCGCAGTGCACGCGGTCCGGAACCTGGTGCGGGCGGGCTTCGGCGTCACCGAGGTCCGCTGGTCACAGCTCGGGTTCGGGCGGACGTCGTCGACCTCGACCGGCCAGGACACCCCGCGCAACCTGTTCGGTTTCAAGGACGGCACCAACAACCTCAAGGCCGAGGAGCCGGCGCTGCTCGACGACCACGTGTGGGTCGGCGACGAGGGCCCGGACTGGTTGCGGGGCGGCTCCTACCTGGTCGCCCGGCGGATCCGGATGCACATCGAGACCTGGGACCGGACGTCGCTGGACGAGCAGCAGCGGATCGTCGGCCGGGACAAGGGCGAGGGGGCGCCGCTCACCGGCACCGCCGAGTTCGACATCGCCGACCTCGCCGCGACCGGGCCGGCCGGGCCGGTGATCGCGGACGACGCGCACATCCGGCTGGCCTCGGCCCAGCACAACGGCGGGGCCCGGATGCTGCGCCGGGGCTACAACTTCGTCGACGGTTCCGACGGCCGCGGTCACCTCGACGCCGGGCTGTTCTTCGTCGCGTTCGTCCGGGACCCGCAGCGCCAGTTCGTGCCGGTGCAGCGCGAGCTGGCCCGCTCCGACCGGATGATGGAGTACCTGCAGCACACCGGGTCGGCCGTCTTCGCGGTCCCGGCCGGTCTGCGCGACGGCGACGACTACTGGGGTCGCACGCTGCTGGCGTAGCCGGCGGCGGCGGACCAGACGTCGCGGGCGTAGCTGTCCGAGGCGTTGTAGGCGAGCACGCCGTCCCACCAGTCGTCGCCCTCGGCGACGTCGCGCCCGCTCGAGCACAGGTACCCGGCCGCGGCGAGTGCGGCGTCGTCGACCTGCTGGGGGTCGGCGACGCCGTCGTCGTTCCCGTCGGCGCCGTGGCGGGCCCAGGTCTCGGGCAGGAACTGCATCGGACCGACCGCCCGGTCGAGCACCGGATCGCCGTCGAGCCGGCCGCCGTCGGTGTCGGTGACCCGGCGGGTGCCGTTGTCGCCGTCCAGCGCGATGCCGACGATCGGCGGGTCGGCCCGGCCGTCGCTTCCCGGGCGGGCGCCCCCGATCCGCGCGTGCCGGGACTCGATGCTGCCGATCCCGGCCAGGGTCGACCAGCTCAGCCCGCACTGCGGGGTGCGTTCGCGCTGGCGTACCTCGGCGGAGGCGTAGGCCGCGAGGGTGCGCTCCGGGATGCCGGTGTCGCGGGCGGTCGCGCGGGCCCAGCCGGCGGCGTCGGTGCCGGCCGGCAGCGCGGCGACGGCCGGGGGCGGGCTGTCCGGGTCCACCGGGGTGCGCGGCGACGACGGCCGCCGGTCCGTGCCCACCATCACGAGGACGGCGAGCAGGGCGAGGACCACGACGGTGCCGAGGATCGCGAACAGCGACCGGATGCGCATTTCCTCCACGCTACCGAGCCGTAGCCGTGCGCGTGGTGGCCGCAGCGGGAGGTCAGGGCGAGGTCAGGGCGAGGTCAGGGCGACTGCCAGTACCGGCGCCAGTCGGGGCCGGTCAGGGCGTGCGGGTCCTTCCCCTCCGCCGCGGCGGCCTTCTCCGCGGAGCGGACCCGGGCCTCGAACGCGCGGGCGACCGAGCGCAGCGCGGCCTCCGGGTCGCCCCCGCCGAGCTGGGTGAGCGCGGCCAGCCGGAACAGCCGCTCCCCCGGGTCCTCGCCGTCGGGCAGCAGGTCGGCGGGCAGCCGGGCCTTCGCCGTCCGCGACGCCAGCTTGGCGGCCAGCGCGACGGCAGGCTGGGCGGTCGCGACCCCGTCCACGCTGGACTCGCGCTGCTTCTCCGAGCGCTTCAGCTCGTCCCACCGGCGGTCCTGGTCGGCGGCGGTGGCGACCCGCTCCCCCTCGGCGAAGACGTGCGGGTGCCGCCCGACCAGCTTGTCGACCAGCCCGGTCGCGACCTCGTCGATCGCGAACGGCGTGCCGGGGTGCTCGGCGGCGACACGGGCGTGGAACAGCACCTGGAGCAGGACGTCGCCGAGCTCCTCGCGCAGCTCGGTGCGGTCGCCGTCCTCGATCGACTGGTAGAGCTCGTAGCACTCCTCGACGAGGTAGCGCAGCAGCGACTCGTGGGTCTGCTCGGCGTCCCACGGGCAGCCGCCCGGTGAGCGGAGCTCGTCCATCACGGCGACCGCGTCGAGCACGGCGTGGCCGGTCGGCGGTGGCACTGTGATCTTTCCGGTCTCGCCGGCCTCGCCGGCCTCTCCGGCGGCCGGGTGCCCGGCCGGGACGAGCAGCACGGTGCCCTCGGGCAGCGATGCGGGGTCCGTGCCGTCCCAGTCCCCGGCGCCCGCCGCGGCCCCGGCGTCGAGCCCCGGCACGCCGAGCACCTCGGTCGCCGCACGCAGGGCGGGCAGCGCGGCGGCCGGGAGCGCGGCACCGCGGCGCGGGCAGACGACGACCGTGGCGGCCATCAGCTCGCGGGCGGGGTCGGGGTGGTGCCGGCCGGCAGCACCAGCGAGGTCTCCTCCGCCGCGGGCACGGCGATCATCCGGACCGGGTCCCAGACGCCGTAGCGCGGGTTCAGCTCGACGCCGTCACGCAGGGCGGTCGGGGTCAGCAGCCGGACCCCGGCCTCGGCGAGGGTCTGCTGGTCGAGCCGGTCCGCGGCGCTCGCCTCCGGTGCAGGCGGCGGGCCGTCCAGGTTGCGGTCGGTCACCCGGACGACGACCCAGCCCTGACCGGTACCGAGCTGGAACGCGGCGACCCGGCCGGCCGGGAGACCGATCAGCGGGGTCAGCGCGGCCTGCGGGGTCTCGGCCGGGCGGATCGCCAGGTTCCGCTGGGTGGTGGCGGCACCGGCGAGCGCGGTCTCGGCGCGCTCGCCCCCGGCGGCGACCTCGTGGGCCAGTCCGACGGCCTCCTCGCGGGTCTGCGCGACGGCGACGTCGGCGGTGACCGACAGCCGGTCGATCTCGGAGCGGGCCAGCGCGACGAGCTCCAGGTCGTCCCGGACCGAGGCCCGCGGGCCGCCGATCGCGAGAGAGCCCTCGGTGACCGCCTGCTCGCCCCCCGCCCGGTCGATCTGCGCGGTCACCTGCTGCTCGGTGACCGTGATGCCCCGCTCGGCGACGGCGCGGCCGAGCAGGTCCCGGATGACGAGCTGGGAGACCACGGCGCGGCCGATGTCGGCCTCCGAGCCGCCCTGGGTCTCCAGCCCGTCGACGAGGCCGGGGCGGGTGAGCACCGAGGTGATCGCGGGCTGGGCCTCGGCGAGCGGGATCGAGCTCCCGCCGACGATCGCGGCCGAGTCTGCCCGGTTCGGCCCGGTACCGCAGCCGGCGACGAGCGCCCCGACGATCACCAGGGCGCCGAGGATCCTGCATGTCCGCACCAGGTCACCCTCTCACGGTGTGTGGCGACGATCTCCCCCACCCGGTCGGGCGGGCAGGGCCGGGCGCGCCATCGACGGGCGGGTCGCGACGTCCGGCGGCCGGGCGGGCGGGTGCTCGGCGAGGCGCGCGAGGGCGAGCTCGATCGCCCGGTCCAGCTGCGGGTCCCGGCCCGCGGCCCGGTCCTGCGGGGTCACCACGACCTCGACGTCCGGGGCGACGCCGTGGTTCTCCATGCCCCAGCCGAGATCGTCGAACCAGGTGGCGTAGCGGGGCTGGGTGATCCGGGTGCCGTCGACGAGGCCGTACCGGCCGTCGATGCCGATCACCCCGCCCCAGGTCCGGACGCCGACCACCGGCCCGATGCCGAGCCGCTTGATCGCCGCGGTGACGATGTCGCCGTCCGAGCCGGACCGCTCGTCGGCCAGCGCGACGACCGGCCCGCGGGGAGCCTGCTCCGGATACGTCGACGGCGCCCGGTGGCGGGGCAGGTCCCAGCCGATCACGGTGCGGGCCAGCTTCTCCACCACCAGCTGCGAGGTGTGCCCGCCGCGGTTGCCGCGGACGTCGAGCACCAGGCCGTCCTTGGCGGTCTCGCGGGCCAGGTCGCGGTGCAGCTGCGCCCAGCCGTACCCCATCATGTCCGGCACGTGCAGGTAGCCGAGCCGGCCGCCGGAGCGCTCGGCGACCTCGGAGCGCAGCCGGGCCACCCGGTCCTGGTAGCGCAGCTCGGTATCGGAGTGCAGCGGCCGGACCGCGACCCGGCGGACGGTGCCGGCGTCCTCGCGGTCCGGGCCGGAGCGCACGGTCAGCTCCACGGTGCGCCCGGCCGCAGACACCAGCAGCGGCGCCGCGCCCCAGTGCGGGTCGACCGGGGCGCCGCCCACCTCCAGCAGCACGTCCCCGGCCCGGACGTCGACGCCCGGCGCCGACAGCGGGCTGCGCGCGGCCGGGGCGGATGTCTCCGGCGGCAGCACCCTGGTGATCCGCCACCCGGGCCCACCGGCCACCGGTTCCAGGTCGGCGCCGAGCAGGCCGGGGCGGCCGGTCCCGTCGCCCGCGGGCCGGGTGCCGATCACGTAGGCGTGCGAGGTCCCGAGCTCGCCGTGCAGCTCCCACAGCAGGTCGAGCAGGTCGTCGTGGCTGCCCACCCGGTCCACCAGCGGGCGATAGCGGGCCGTCTCGGCGGCCCAGTCGACCCCGGCCATGTCCTCGACCCAGAAGTGGTCGCGCATCAGGCGGGCGGTCTCGTCGAACATCTGCCGCCACTCGGTGGACGGGTCGATCGTGACGACCAGCCTGCGGGTGTCGATCTCGAACTCGTCACCGCCGCCGTCCCCGTCCGGGGCCGACGAGCTGCTGCGGTCGGCGCGCAGCAGCCGGACCTTGCCGTGGTCCCGCACGACGATCCGGGTGCCGTCGCCGCTCACCGCGAACCCGGACGCCGGGTCGGCGATCACGGTGACCGAGCGCCGCGCGAGGTCGAAGCGTTCCAGTACGGCGCGTTCCCGCTCGGCGTCCTCGCCGGCGAGGCTGTCCCCGAGCACACCGCCGCCGGGCAGCCGGAGCCAGACGAGCCCGCCGGAGACCGGGGTGAGGCCGTGGTAGCGGGCGGCCTCGACCGGGATCCCGACGACGCGGTCGGCGATCCCGTCGGCGTCGACCACGACCTCCGGCGGGTCGCCGTCCTCCGCCTTCCCGCCCCGCCCCGGCTTCGACCCGGACGCGGGCGCGGCGCCGGCGGGCGCGGGGTCAGCGGACGTCGTGGCACCGTCCCCGTCGTCGTCGGGCGCGGGTTCCGGCGGAGCCGCGGGCGGGTCCTCGGGGCCCTCATCCGCGGAGTCGACCGGGCGTCCCTTCGGGCTCTCCCCGAACGGCGACGGCGTCCGCGCGGCCAGCGGCACCAGGAACGGCTTCCACCCGGTACCGAAGGTCAGGTCGAAGGAGTGCTGGTCGTAGGCCGGGTCGAACACCCGGCGGGACAGGAACGCCAGGTGCCTGCCGTCCGCGGTGAACACCGGGTCGCTGTCGTGGAAGCGGGCCGGGGTGACCTCGACGTGCTCGCCGTCGGCGACCCGGGTCAGCAGCACCCGGGACAGGCCGGCCTCGGTGGGGTCGCACCAGGCGAGCCAGGCCGAGTCGGGCGACCAGGCGAGGTCGAACGGCTCGCCCGCCCCGCCGCGGGCCAGCTCGCGCAGCTCCCCGGCATCCGGCGCCGCGTCGTCGGGGGCGTCGTCGACCACCCCGTCGTCGGGGTCGTCGTCCGAGGCGTTGCCCGGCTGCTCCGGGGCCGATCCGGTGTGCAGCACCAGCAGCCGCCCGTCGTGCGTGGTGAGCGCGACGGCCGTGCCGTCCGGGGCCGGGACGAGCTCCAGCACCCGGCCGAGTTGCCCGGCCGCGTACCGCACCCGTTCGGCGGCCTCGGGCGCGTGCGCGTCCAGCGGCGCGACACACACCGCGTCCTCGCCCTCGGCGTCGTCCACCCACACCGCGCGGTGGTCGTCCAGGGGGTGCGCCAGCCGGGCGCGTACGCCCGGTTCGGCGAGCAGGGCGCGGGCCGGGCCGTCGCGGTGGGTCAGCCGGTGCACGGTGCCGCGCACCCCGACGATGCTCGCCCGGCCGGTCCGGTCCGGCCGCACCGGCCCGAGGTCGCCGGGGATCGCGGCGCGGAACGGGTCACGGGCCGAGCGCGGGCCGCCGAGCCGGATCTCGATCCGACGGGGTCGCGACGCCGCGCCGAGGTCGTCGAGCAGGAAGATCTCGCCGGCGCACTCGTAGACGACGCGGCGGCCGTCGGTGGTGGCGTGCCGGGCGTAGAAGTCGGGCGCCTCGCCACCGGCACCGTGGTCGGTGTGGCGCCGCAGGCCATCGGCCGTGGCGGTCCCGAGGGGGACGGAGTAGACGTTGCCCCAGCCCTCGTGGTCGGAGACGAACGCCAGCCGGGGCCCGTCCGCGGTGTCGACGATCATCGGGCACTCGAGCTGGCCGTCGAGGTCGGACAGCACCCGGGTGAACTCACCGGAGCCGTCGGCGTCCAGCCAGAGCCTGCCGGCCCGCCCGCCGCGGTAGCGCTTCCAGTGCGCCGCGTCGCGGGCGCCCTCGACCTGGGTGAGCACCGCGGGGCCGTCCGGCTGGTGGGCGAGCGCGGTCAGCGAGCCGTACGGGAGCCGCCGCGGTGTCCCGCCGGTGGCCGGGACGGCGTGCGCCCAGGTCCGGGAGGTCGGGTCGTCGTGGGCGGACAGCGCGACGACCGCGCCGTCCGGGGTCCAGCCGGCGGCCCGCGTCGACGGGTCGCCCCACCAGGTCAGCCGCTGCACCCCGCCACCCTCGACACCGGTGCGGTAGACCTCCCACGCACCGTCGCGCCGCGAGGCCCACGCGACGGACGAGCCGTCCGGGGAGATCCGCGGCGCGGACACCGGCACCTCGTCGGCGGTCAGCCGGTACGCCCGTCCGCCGACGACCGGCACGGTCCACACGTCGTCCTGAGCGACCAGGACCAGGGTGTCGTCGTGCAGGTGCGGATGGCGCAGGAAAACCGGCATGGGAGAACGCTAACCCGGCGCCGGCGCCGGGTCCGGCCCGGCGATCAGGTCGCCGAGCTGTGCACCGGTGCCGGGGCCGGCACGATCTGCGCCAGCAGCTCTGCACACCAGCCGAGCAGCTCGACGTCGCGCACCGGCGCCCCGCCGATCCGGCCGCCCTGGACCGGCTTCGGCACGGTGACCATCTGCGCCGCCGCCTTGTACTGCGCCTTCGGGTAGAGCCGCTTGAGCCGCAGCTGCGCCGAGTCGGGCAGCTGCATCGGGCCGATCCGCAGCTGGGCCCCGGCCGAGGCGACCTCGCGGACGCCGAGCCGCCGGCAGAGCTGGCGGAACCGGGCCACCTCCAGCAGGTTGCGCACCGGGGTGGGCGGATCGCCGTAGCGGTCGGTCAGCTCCTCGACGATCGCGGACAGGGCCGCGTCGTCCGGCGCCTCGGCGATCTTGCGGTAGACCTCCAGGCGCAACCGCTCGCCGTCGATGTAGTCGTGCGGGACGTGCGCGTCGACCGGCAGGTCCACCCGCACCTCGACGAGCTCCTCCGGCTCGGCGCCGTCCTCGCCCGTCTGCTTCCGGAACGCCGCGACGGCCTCCCCGACGAGCCGGATGTAGAGGTCGAACCCGACGCCGGCGATGTGGCCGCTCTGCTCGGCGCCGAGGATGTTGCCCGCGCCGCGGATCTCCAGGTCCTTCATCGCGACGGCCGCACCGGCGCCCAGCTCGGAGTGCTGGGCGATGGTGGCGAGCCGGTCGTGCGCGGTCTCGGTGAGCGGGTGCTCGGGCGGGAACAGGAAGTAGGCGTAGCCACGCTCGCGGCCCCGCCCGACCCGGCCACGCAGCTGGTGCAGCTGGGACAGCCCGAGGGTGTCCGAGCGCTCGACGACCAGCGTGTTGGCGTTGGAGATGTCCAGGCCGTTCTCGACGATCGTGGTGCAGACGAGCACGTCGGACTCGCGGTGCCAGAACGCGTTGACCGTGCGTTCGAGCACCTCCTCGTTCATCTGGCCGTGCGCGACGGCGATCCGGGCCTCCGGCACCAGGTCCTGGATCTTCTTCGCCGCCCGGTCGATCGAGGAGACCCGGTTGTGCACGTAGAACACCTGGCCGTCACGCAGCAGCTCGCGGCGGACGGCGGCGGCGACCTGCTTGTCGTCGTAGGCGCCGACGTAGGTCAGGGTCGGGTGCCGGTCCTCGGGCGGGGTGGTGATGGCCGACATCTCGCGGATACCGGCCAGGCTCATCTCCAGGGTCCGCGGGATCGGCGTCGCGGACAGGGTCAGCACGTCGACGTGCGCGCGCAGCGCCGTGATGTGCTCCTTGTGCTCGACGCCGAAGCGCTGCTCCTCGTCGACGACCACCAGGCCGAGGTCCTTGTAGCGGACTCCGGTCTGCAGCAGCCGGTGCGTCCCGACGACGATGTCGACGGTGCCGTCGGCGAGCTTCCCGATCGTCTCCTTCGCCTCGGCCGTGTCGGTGAACCGGGACAGCCCGCGCACCTCCACCGGGAACGCGCGCATCCGCTCCGCGAACGTGTTGAGGTGCTGGGTGGCGAGCAGCGTCGTCGGCACGAGGACGGCGACCTGCTTGCCGTCCTGCACGGCCTTGAACGCCGCCCGCACCGCGATCTCGGTCTTGCCGAAGCCGACGTCGCCGGAGATGACCCGATCCATCGGGACCGGGCGCTCCATGTCCCGCTTGACCTCGTCGATCGCCGAGAGCTGGTCGGGGGTCTCGGTGTAGGGGAAGGCGTCCTCCAGCTCGCGCTGCCACGGGCTGTCGGCGCCGAACGCGTGCCCCGGCGACGCCTGGCGCGCCGCGTAGAGCTGCACCAGCCCGGCCGCGATGTCCTTGACGGCCTTGCGGGCGCGCCCCTTGGTCTTCGCCCAGTCCGCGCCGCCCAGCTTGTTGACGGCAGGCTGCTCGCCGCCGACGTAACGGCTGATCTCGTCGAGCGCGTCGGTCGGGACGAACAGCCGGTCGGCCGGCTGCCCCCGCTTGGAGCTCGCGTACTCCAGCACCAGGTACTCGCGGGTGGCGCCCTGGACGGTGCGTTCCTTCATCTCGACGAAGCGCCCGATGCCGTGCTGGTTGTGGACGACGTGGTCGCCGGGCGCCAGCACGGCCAGGTCGACGGCGTTGCGCCGGCGCGGGGTGGTCTTGCGCGGGGCGGCGTCCAGCCCGGCACGGCTACCGGTCAGGTCCGCCTCCGAGACCAGCACCAGGCCGACCTCGGTGGCGGTGAAGCCGTTCAGCAGGCGCCCGCAGGTGACGGTGACGACGCCCTTCTCCGGTGCGTCGGCCAGCGTCGGTACCGCGGTGGCGGGCACCTCGGCCTCGCGCAGCTGCTCCAGCGAGCGGTCGGCGGTGCCCTGCCCGGCCAGGACCAGCACGGCCGACCCGCCGGTGGCCACGTGCGCGCGCAGGTCGGTCAGCGCGCGGTCGATGTCGCCGCGGTAGGGCTCGATCTCGTGCACGGCCGGGACGATCACGTCCTCGGAGCCGGACAGCAGCGGGCTCAGCGACACCACGGGCCGGCCGCTGCCGGTGGCGTGCCGCAGCGTCGAGGTGAGGCCCTGGTAGGCCGAGGCCGAGACGTCGATCGGGGCTTCCCCGCCCGCCCCGGTCGCCAGCCAGGACGCCTCCAGGAACTCCTGACCGGTGCGGACGAGGTCGGCGCAGCGGGTGCGGATCCGCTGCGGGTCGGCGAGCAGCACCCGCGACCCGGACGGCAGCAGGTCGGTGAGCTGCTGCATCTCGGCGCCCACGAGCGCCGGGATCAGCGACTCCATGCCCTCGTCGGGGATGCCCTCGGCCAGCTTCTCCAGCAGCTCGCGCAGCGGGTTGCCACCGAGTCCGGCGGCCTCGGGCTGCTGGGCGGCCAGCGCCGCGGCCCGTTCCCGCACCGGCCCGGTGAGCAGCAGCTCCCGGCACGGCGGCACGACGACCTGCGTCACCTCGCCGACCGAGCGCTGGTCGGCGACCGAGAACGCCCGCATCTCGGACACCTCGTCGCCCCAGAACTCGACGCGCACCGGGTGGTCGGCGGTCGGCGGGAACACGTCGAGGATGCCGCCGCGGACGGCGAACTCGCCGCGGGTGGTGACCATCTCGGCGCGGGTGTAGGCGAGCTCGACGAGCCGCTCGAGCAGCGGTGCGAAGTCGTGCTCCTCGCCGACGGCGAGGCGGACCGGGGCGAGCGCACCCAGCCCCGGCGCGACCGGCTGGATCAGCGACCGCGCGGCCGTGACGACCACCCGGGGTGCGGTCGAGGCGTCGGCGAGCCGGTGGAAGATCGTCAGCCGGCGGGCCACGGTGTCCGGGCGCGGGGAGAGCTTCTCGTGCGGCAGCGTCTCCCACGACGGCAGCACGACGACCGGTGCGCCCGCGCTGTCGGTGACGGAGTCGGTGGCCGCGTCGAGCGCGTCGCCGTGACCGAGCAGATCGGACACCGCCGCGGCGAGATCCTCCGCCTCCCGGTCGGTGGCGGTCACGGCCAGCACGCAGGCGTGCTCGGCCAGGCCGGCGGCGAGCAACGGGCGCAGTGCGGCCGGGCCCTCGACCTGGACGGCCGGGGTCTCGCCGGTGCGGGTGTCGGCCGCGCGTGCGGCGTCGACGGCGGCGTTCAGTCCGGGGTCGGACAGGGCGGAGGTGAGCAGACCGGACAGGATGGCCACGACGGCGCGGACTCCTCGGGACGGGGCTGGTGCAACAGGCACGGGACAGACCCCGGCCCGGGCACGGAGCGGGGAGTCGCCCTCGACGATACGCCGGTGCGCCGACGGGTCCCCCCCGACCTGGGGCCGGGGGGAACCTCACCCGTCCACGGCGGGTGTCACCGGGCGACCGTGTCCGGCACCCCGATCGTCGCGGCGCGGGCCTCGAGCCGGTCCAGCAGTCCGGCGACGGTCTCCGGGCACTCGTAGGGCAGCAGTGCGCCCGCACCCGGGACGGTGACGACATCGGTGTGCAGCAGGCGGCGCACCGGCTCGACCAGGCGCCCGTCGCCGAGCACCGGGTCGTGCTCGCCCACCGCCACCACGGACGGCACCTCGCGCCACCGCGGCACCCACTCGGGTCGCGGCGGGGGTGTGCTGCTCATCGCCACGTGCCTGCCGACCAGGTCCAGCCACTCGACCAGCTCCGACTGCGGCTGCCAGCCGGGGCCGGCCAGGGTCGTGAGCAGCCGCTGGGCGCCGGACCGGCCGCGGGCGCCGCGCCAGGCCGCGAGGGCGGCCGCGACCTGGGGCGTCCAGGCCCGGCGCACCACACCGGTCGGTCCGGCCAGGACGAGTCCCCGCAGGTGCGGCGCCGGGCGCGCGGCCAGCGCCACCGCCGCACCGAACTCGTGCCCGAGCACGGTGACCCCGCCCGGGGACCGGCGCGCCACGTCGACGAGCAGGTCGTCGATCCAGTCGCCGTAGTCGCGCATCCGGTCGGTGTTGGGCCATCCGCCCGACCCCAGGCCCGGCTCGCCGGGCAGGTCGACGGCGACGACCCGGCGCCGGGTCGCGAGCACGGCGATGAGATCGGCCAGGGTCGCGGCGTTGGCGTGCCGCCCCGGCAGCAGCACGACGGTCCGGTCGTGCTGCTCGCCGGCGATGACCAGGTGCGCGGCGTGGTACTCCGTCCCCGCCGGACCGGGCCACAGCTCACGGCGGTGGTCCGGGAGCCGGTCGTCGAGACGGCGCTGACACCAGGACCGGACGGCGGTTTCGCCGGCCCTGCTGCGGTAGATCCACACGGTGGGGTCCCCATGCTTCTCTCGCGGGTCCGCGGCGGTGCACGCCGGGGCCCGACCTCGGATGTTCGGGATGTGCCGTCGCTCTCGGACGGTGGGTGCCGGTGCCGCCGTCGTGGCGGGCCGGAGCGGACGAGCGGTCCGCTACTGCCGGGCTGCTGGGCGGCCCGGATCTGTTCCCGGGCCGTCGTGGCCCGAACCCCGAGCATCGACCTGTCGTGACGAGACGGTCAAGGCCGGACCTCGGACAGCTGACACAGCTCACAGTTGCCGAGGCCCGGCAACGAGCGGACGGTCCGGCCGGCCCCGGCTACCGTCGATCTCCATGCCGTCGCCCCGCACCGCCCCGGCCGTGCCCGCCGGCCTGCGGGATCCGGTGGAGCACGTCACCGAGGCGCTGGAGCGGCTGCGCGCCGACCCCTACGGCGCGGTGGTGTCGCTGGACGCCGAGCGTGCCCTGCGCGACGCCGCCGCACTGCGCACCGAGCTGCACCGCGACGGCCCGCGCGGACCGCTGCACGGCGTCGCGGTGGGGGTGAAGGACCTCATCGACGTGGCCGGGATGCCGACCCGGGCCGGGTCCGCGGTCCGTGCCGAGGCCGCTCCGGCGGCCCGGGACGCACCGGTCGTCGCCCGGTTGCGCGCGGCCGGGGCCGTCGTGGTCGCCAAGCTGCACACGCACGAGTTCGGGCTCGCCCCCACCGGCGACGTCGCCGCTGAGGGGCCCGCCCGCAACCCGCACGACCCGGCGCGGATCGCGGGCGGGTCGTCGTCCGGCTCGGCCGTCGCGGTCGCCGCCGGGTACCTGCCGCTCGCACTGGGCACCGACACCGGCGGCAGCGTGCGGATCCCGGCGGCGCTGTGCGGGGTGGTCGGGCTGAAGCCGGTCCGGGGCGCGCTGCCCAGCGCCGGGACGGTGCGCCTGGCGCCGTCGCTGGACACGGTGGGGCTGCTCGCCGCGGACCCGGGCACCGCGCTGGCCGCCCGCGTCGCACTCGGTGCCGGGGCCGGCCCGGAACACCGCCCGGGCGTCGTCCGGGTCGGGCTGGCGCTCGACCCGTACTGGACGGCCGTCGAGCCCGAGGTCCGCACGGCGGTGCACCGCGCCGCGGCGGCCCTGGACCGGGCCGGCATCGACGTCACCGAGGTCACGACCCCGGGCATCGAGGAGCTCGCCGCCTGCTACATGCCGATCCTCGGACCGGAGGCGCACGCACTGCACACCCGCACGCTCGCCCGCCGGGGCGGGGACTACCAGCCGGAGTCGGCGGCCGGCCTCGCGCTGCTCGCCGACGCACCACCCGGCGAGCACGCCGCCGCGCTGCGCACCGCACGGGATCTCACCGCCCGGCTGGCCCGGCA
Organism: Pseudonocardia parietis; assembly: GCF_017876315.1. Taxonomy (GTDB): domain Bacteria; phylum Actinomycetota; class Actinomycetes; order Mycobacteriales; family Pseudonocardiaceae; genus Pseudonocardia; species Pseudonocardia parietis. The sequence goes on from NZ_JAGINU010000001.1 coordinate 6,973,763, forward strand.
CCTGGCCGGCTTCGACGCGGTGCTGACCCCGGTCACCCGGGTCCGCGCCACCCCGCTCGGCGCCCGGCTGGTCGACGTCGACGGGGAGCGCAGCACCGTGGCCGCGGCGCTGCTGGAACCGGCGCTGCCTGCGAACCTGACCGGCTGGCCCGCGGTGAGCGTCCCGGTCGCCGGGCCGGGCCGCCCGGCCGGGGCGCAGCTGATCGGGATCGGGCCCGGGGCGGACGAGCGGCTGCTGCTCGGGCTCGCCGCCCTCGTCATCGGGGACACGGCATCGGGCTGAGGCAGAGGTACTGACCCGGAGGAACTGAGCCGGAGGAGCGGAGTCAGGAGAGCCGGGTCAGAGGAGCCCGTCGCGCGCCAGTGCCGCCTCGTAGAGGTCCAATGTCTTCTCCTCGTCGCCGGCGCCCGCGGTCTCGGCGGCGCTGTAGGCCCGCTCGTAGCGCTCCCGGTTCTCCGCCCAGCGGCGGCGGAAGGTGTCGGCGTCGCGGCGCCAGTACCCGAGCACCCCGTACGCCGTCGCCGGCAACCCCCGCTCGTGGCGCAGGTGCTTGCGGGCGGTGCGGGTCGCGGCCGCCTCCCCACCGATGTAGACGTATCCCGGGCCGTCGGGCAGCTCCAGCCCGGCGACGATCTCGGCGAGGCGGCTGGTGTGCCCGGGCGCCGGCTCGTGCCGGATGCGGACGCCGCCCGGGAAGTCGGCCGGGATCTCGTCGACCTCGAGGACGACCTCGGTGTCGATCCCGGCAGGTGTCTCGGCGACGACCCGGGCCAGTGCCGGGACGGCCGCGGCGTCGCCGACGAGGATCTGCCAGCGGGCGCCCGCCGGGCGCCGGAACCAGCTGTGCGAGCGGGAGACCTCGAGCTCGTCGCCGACCCGGGCCCGGCGCGCCCAGTCGGCGCCGATGCCGCCGGCGTGGCAGACGAGGTCGATGCTGGCCCGGGTGCCGCACGAGCTGACCTCGCGCAGGGTGTACCAGCGGCCGTACTCGTCGCGGCCGCCGTCGGCGAGCGGGAAGTGGAACACGCACGCCTCGTCCGGCACGCCGGGCAGGTCGAGCCGGGTCAGCCCGTCGCCCTCGATCTCGGCCCGCACGAATGTCTCGGACAGCCGTCGCAGGCCCACGACCCGGACCGCCGGTCGCTGCTCGGTCACCGCTGCGGTCACGCCGTCGCCTCCTCGAACATATAGGTGAGCCTCAGCTAATCACGCGCGTCAACCTGTGCTCGTCGCGCCGGCGGGTATCACGCGGATGCCGGGCCGGCCGCACCCGCGTGACACTCGACTGCCCGGCGCGAGGTCGTTAGCGTCGGTGGGATGGGCGAGGGATTGCGGGCGGTGGACGCGCGGGTGCGGGCGCTGGAGTCGATCCTGGTCGAGAAGGGCTACGTCGACCCGGCCGCGCTGGACGAGATCATCGAGACCTATCAGCACCGGGTCGGCCCCCGCAACGGTGCGCACGTCGTCGCCCGGGCCTGGACCGATCCGGCGTACGCCGAGCGGCTGGCGTCGGACGCCACGTCTGCGGTCGCCGAGCTCGGCTACGGCGGCCGCGGCGGTGAGCACCTCGCCGCGGTGTTCAACTCCGGGCGCGAGCACCACCTCGTCGTCTGCACGCTGTGCTCCTGCTACCCGTGGCCGGTCCTCGGGCTGCCGCCGGTCTGGTACAAGTCGCCGGCCTACCGGTCCCGGGCGGTGCTCGAACCGCGGGCGGTGCTCGCGGACTTCGGGACGGTGCTGGGCGAGGACGTCGCCGTCCGGGTGCACGACTCCACCTCCGAGCTGCGTTACCTGGTCGTCCCGCAGCGCCCGCCGGGGACCGACGGCTGGTCGACCGACCGGCTCGCCGCGATCGTGTCCCGGGACTCGATGATCGGCACCCGGCAGGTCGAGGTCCCGGCGTGAACGGCGCGCACGACCTCGGCGGCGCGATGGGGTTCGGGCCGGTGGAGCCGGAACCCGAGGACGTCCGGTTCCACGCGGGCTGGGAGCCGCTCGTGCTCGCGCTGACCCTGGCCGCGGCACGGCCCGGCGGCTGGTCGATCGACGAGTCCCGGCACGCCCGCGAGTCGCTGCCGCCGCCGCTCTACCTGAACCTGAGCTACTACGAGATCTGGCTGGCCGCGACGGAGAAGCTCCTCGTCGAGCACGGCCTGGTCGGCGCGGACGAGCTCGCCGAGGGCCGGTCGCTGCGCCCGGGCGCCCCCGCCCCGGCACCGCTGGACCCGGCCGGCACCGCCCGGGTGCTCGCGACGGGGGCCCCGACCGAGCGGGACGTGCCCACCCCGCCGCGGTTCGCCGCGGGCGAGCGGGTCCGCGCCCGCGTCATGCACCCGCGCGGGCACACCCGGCTCCCCCGCTACGTCCGCGGCCGCTGCGGGGTCGTCGAGTCGCGGCGCGGGGCGCACGTGCTGCCCGACGCCCGCGCGCACGGCCGTGGCGAGGCACCCGAGCAGCTCTACACGGTCGTCTTCACCGGTCCGGAGCTGTGGGGCCCGGACGCCGACCCCACCACGACGATCTCCGTCGACGCCTGGGAGAGCTATCTTGAGCCGGCCTGAAGGTCCCGTGTTCGACGAGCCGTGGCAGGCGAGCGCCTTCGCGCTGGCCGTCGCCCTGCAGGATCGCGGGGTGCTCGACCGTCAGGATTTCGCGGAGGCGCTGGGGGGCGAGATCGAGGCCGGCCGCGACTACTGGGACGCCTGGCTCGCCGCCCTGGAGCAACTGCTCACCGAGCACGGCGTCACCGACACCGGCTCCGTCGACGACCGCACCGCCGCCTGGCAGCGTGCGGCCGCGGCCACCCCGCACGGCTCCCCGATCACCCTCGGCGCCGACCCGCACCAGGGCTGACCCGCGCCGGGGCTGACCCACACGCGAGCTGGCCCACACCCGGGGCCTATCCCGCACCGGGGCCCATCCCGCACGGGGCTGCCCCACAGCGGACTGACCCGCGCCGGGGCTGACCTCGCCCGGGTCGGTCGGCGCCACCCGGGCCGGGCCGGTCGGTGCTGCGTGGGCCGGGCCGGTTCCCGCGCCGAACCCATATCCGCGCCGAGATGCAGCTCAGGGGCGCGGAGAGATCGACAATTCCCCCTGAGCCGCATCTCGGCGGGTACGCGGCCGGATCGGGTCAGACGAACATCCACACCAGCCCCGCCGCCGCGAACCCGACGACAGAGAGGATCGTCTCCAGGACCGTCCAGGTCTTCAGGGTGTCCTTCACCGACATGTTGAAGTACTTGGACACGATCCAGAACCCACCGTCGTTCACGTGGCTGGCGATGATCGACCCCGCCGACACCGCCACCACGATCAGCGCGATCTGCGGCTGCGAGTAGCTCTCGGCGGCGACGGTGGGCCCGATGATCCCCGCCGTCGTGACGATGGCGACGGTCGCCGAGCCCTGCGCGATCCGCAGCGCCGCGCTGATCAGGTAGGCCGACGCGATCACCGGCAGGCCGATCGCCGTCATCGACCCGGCCAGTGCGTCGCCGACACCGGTCTCCTGCAGGACCTTGCCGAAGAACGCGCCGGCACCGACGACCAGCAGGATCATGCCGACCGGGCGCAGCGACTCCCCGGAGATCCGGCTCAGTTCGCCCATGCTCGTGCCGCGCCGGACACCGAGCAGGTACATCGCGAGCAGCACGCTGATCGTCAGCGCGATGGCAGGCGTACCGAGGAAGATCAGGACGTCACGCAGGCCGGACCCCTCGGGCAGCGCGACGGACCCGACGGTCGCGCCGAGGATCAGCAGCATCGGCACCGCGATGATCAGTGAGATGAGCGCGACGGACGGCGGTGCGGTCGCGACCCCGGCCCGCTCGACGGTGCCGGTCGCGGCCCCGGCCGGCTCGACGGTGCCGGTCGCGGCTCCGGCCGGCTCGACGGTGCCGGTCGCGGTCGACGGCGCGCCGCCGCCCGGTTCTCCCGTGGCCACGCCGCCACCGGGCGCCTGCTCCGCGGGAGCGCCTCCGCCTCCACCTCCGCCGGCCGCCGCAGCGCCGCCGGCCGGTCCGGGCGCACCCGGTGCGTCCGCCGGGACCTCGACGAGGACCCGCTTCCCGATGAACGCGCCCCACCACACGCCGCTGACCAGCCAGGCCGGGATGCCGCAGAGCAGGCCCATCGCGATGATCCAGCCCATGCCGACGCCGAGCAGGCCGCCCGCGGTGACCGGCCCGGGGTGCGGCGGCAGGAACGCGTGCGTCATCGACAGGCCGGCGAGCATCGGCATCGCGTAGAGCACCAGCGAACGCCCGCCGCGCCGTGCCGCGACGTAGACCAGCGGCGCGAGCACGAAGATCCCGATGTCGAAGAAGACCGGGATGCCCAGCACCAGGCCGGTGACGCCCATCGCCAGCGGCGCCCCCTTCGGCCCGAACAGCCGCAGCAGCCGCTCGGTGAGCGCATCCGCCCCCCCCCGGAGCGCTCCATGATCGCCCCGAGCACGGTGCCCAGACCGATGATCGGGGCGATGTGGCCGAGGATCCCGGCGAACCCGGTCTCGAGCAGTGAGTCCGACGCCGAGAGCGGCGTCCCGACCAGGTCGGTGATCGAGACACCGGCGATCAGGGCCACCAGCACGCTGGTCACGATCAGTGCGATGAACGGCTCCAGCCGCAGCCGCATGATCAGCAGCAACAGCAGCGCCACGCTGACCGCGGCCAGCGTCAGCAGCCCGGCGGTGTCGTTCTGCAGCCAGTCGACGAAGGCCGTCATCGGGGTTCTCCTGCGGGTGAGATGGGGCCGGTGCGCGGAGGTGCGCAGAGCAAAGGGGCCGTGGTGCGCCGGGGTATGCAGAGCAAAGGGGCGGTGGTGCGCGGAGGTGCGCAGAGCAAAGGAGGCCCGGTCATGCCGTGCTCCCGTCGGCACGGCGGCGCAGCGCGCGCCCGGCGAGTGCCGGCGTCCGCTCGCCGGAGTCGATCGCGAGGACACCGTTGACCAGCACGTACGGGATGCCGGCCGGTTGCTGCGCCGGCTCGGCGAAGGTCGCGGTGTCGGTGACCGTGTCCGGGTCGAACACCACGAGATCGGCGGCCAGCCCCTCCCGGACGAGCCCGCGGTCGGTGAGCCGCAGCCGGGCGGCGGCCCGGCCGGTCAGGTGCGCGACGCACTCCTCCAGCGGGAACAGGCCCAGCTCGCGGCAGTAGTGCCCGAGATAGCGCGGGAACGTTCCCCAGGCCCGCGGGTGCGGTTTCGCCCCGACCAGCAGACCGTCGCTGCCCGCCGTGTGGCGGGGATGCCGCATGATCGCGCGCACGTTCTCCTCGTGCCCGACGTGCTGCAGGATCCCGGTACCGAGGTCGTCGGCGAGCAGGATCTCGACGAGCGCGTCGAACGGGTCGCCGCTCCCGGCGATCTCGGCGATGGTGCGGCCGACGTGCCCCGCCAGATCGGGGTTCGTGACACCGCTGATCTCGATGGTGTCCCACTCCGCGACGACGCCGTGGCAGCCGTCCGAGCCGCGGACCTCCAGGTCGTGCCGGATCCGGGCGAGCGCCGCCGGGTCGCGCAGCCGTGCGCACGTCGCCTCGTGCCCGCCGGACTGCGACCAGCTCGGCAGGATCGCCGACAGCGTCGTCGCGCCGGGGAGGTACGGGTAGGTGTCGAGGGTGACGTCGGTGCCGCGCTCGATCGCGGCGTCCAGCATCGCGATCAGCTCACCGGCCCGGCCCCGGTTCGGGCCGAAGTTCAGCGTCGCGTGCGCGAGGTGCAGCGCGCACCCGGCCGAGTCCGCGACACCGATCATCTCGGCGTAGGCCTCCAGCGCGCCGGCGCCGTAGCTGCGGTGGTGCGGGGCGAAGAATCCGCCCAGCTCCCCCACCGTCCGGCACAGCTCGACGAGCTCGGAGCCCTCGGCGTACATCCCGGGGGTGTAGGTGAGCCCGGCCGAGAGCCCGACCGCGCCCTCGGCCATCCCGGTCCGGACCAGCTCCTGCATCCGCACGATCTCGTCGGCGGTCGCGGGCCGGTCGTCCCAGCCGCAGACCAGCGCGCGCACCGTCCCGTGCGGGACCAGGTAGGCGGCGTTGCCCGCGACGCCCTCGTCGAGACGGTCCAGGTACCCGGCGACGCTGCGCCAGGTGAACAGCTCCGCGCCCGGGTCGCCGTTCCAGCCGGCGATCTTGCGCCGGAGCACGGCGAGGACGTCGTCGTCGACCGGGGCGTAGGAGAGCCCGTCCTGGCCGAGCACCTCGGTCGTCACGCCCTGCGAGACCTTCGCCAGGTGCGCGGGCTCGGTGAGCAACCGCAGGTCGGAGTGGGCGTGCATGTCGACGAACCCGGGGGCGACGACCATCCCGGTCACGTCGACGATCCGGTCCGGCCGGGGCCCCGCACCGTCACCGACCGCACCGTCACCGATCGCGGCGATCCGGTCGCCCTCGACGAGGACGTCGGCGGCGTACCGCGGCTCCCCGGTCCCGTCGACGACGGTCCCGCCGCGCAGCAGCGTGCGCATCAGAAGAACGTCCGCACCAGGTCGGCGACCTGCGGGTCGTCGACGGCGGGGTCTGCGGAGAGCAGCGGGATCCAGCGCCACTTGTCGAACGCGGTGCACGGGTGCGACAACCCGAGCCGCACCACCTGGCCGACCGCGACCGGGTCGTCGGTGCGGAGGAAGGCGTGCTGGTCGTTGACCGCCGTGACCGTCCCGGCCAGCGGGCGGGACGGGCGGCCGAGGTCGTCGGCGAGCAGCTGCGGCTCGGGCAGTCCCTCGTCGAAGGGCACGTCCCGCTTGCCGGCGTCGAGCAACGCCAGGCCCGGCTCCGGGGTCGACACCACCCGGGCCCAGACGTGCATCGCGGACCGGAACGGTTCCCCCTCGGCGCGGGCCAGCGGGGAGATGCCGCGGTAGAAGCCGTCGTCGTGCACCAGGTAGGCGCCCGAGCGCAGCACCACCCGGGTGCGGTCGTCGGCGAGCCCGGCCAGCGCCGCCACGACCTGGTCGAAGTACGCGCTGCCGCCGGCGGTGACGACGACCTCGGCGGTCTCGTAGGCGGGCAGCAGCCGCCGGTGCAGCTCGGCCAGGTCGTCGAGGTAGGCACGCACGGTGGCCAGTGACTCCGGCGACGGATCGTGTGCCAGGGCGCCCTCGTAGCCGCCGACGCCACCCAGGCGTAGCACCGGACTCGCGGCGACCGCCGCGGCGACCCGCTCGGCCTCGGCGACCGAGCGTGCCCCGGTCCGCCCGCCCGGCGCCCCGAGCTCGACGGCGACGGTCAGCGGCCGCTCCGGACGCCCGGCCCCGGCCTCCATCGCCGCCACGGTGTCGACCGAGTCGGCCCAGCTGACGATCTCGAGCGCGGGGTCGGCGTCCCGGGCGGCGGCCAGCGCACGCAGCGCGCTCGGGTCGACCAGCGAGTTCGCCAGCATGATCCACCGGACGCCGAACTCGATCGCGACCGCGGCCTGCCACGGCGTCGCGAGGGTGATGCCGCGCGAGCCGGTCCGCAGCTGCAGGTCCCACAGCGCCGGCGCCATCGTCGTCTTGCCGTGCGGGGCCAGCTCGACGCCGTGCTCGGCGCACCAGCGGTCCATCCGGGCGGCGTTGGCGTGCAGCGCACCGTGGTCGAGCGTCAGCACCGGCGTGGCCAGCGCGGACAGCCGGGGTGAGGTCGCCAGCCACTCGGCGACCGTGCCGGCGAGCGGCGGGACGGACTTCGCGAACGGACCGGGCCGTTCCACACCGAGCGATCCGAGCCGGAGACCGGCATCCGTCGAGCTCGTCATCGGACCCCCACTCTGAGCTGCGACGTTGCGTATTTTGCAGCTCTAGTTGCGTATTTAGCATCGCCGTTCTAGCATCGGCCCGACGCCAGAGTCAACGGCAGTGGAGGGGTTCGAGGAGTGGAAACCGCAGGTCGGCAGATCGCGGCGGGCGGCGTGGTGTGCTTCGGCGAGGCCCTCGCGCTGGTGTCCGATCTCGACGCGGTCGACGATCCCGCCGCCCCGGCGAGCGCCGCGGGTGCCGAGGTGAACGTGGCACTCGATCTCGCCGCGGCCGGGGTACCCGTCGCCTGGATCGGCCGGGTCGGCGACGACCCGCACGGCGCGCTGGTCGCCCGCACCCTCGCCGGCGCGGGTGTGGACACCACGGGGATCGAGACCGACCCCGCTCGCCCGACCGGCCGCTACGCGAAGGCCGCGGTGCCGGGCCCGGACGGCCCGCGCACCGGCATGCACTACCGCCGGACCGGTTCGGCCGCCTCGGCGACCGGGCCGGACCTCCTCGGGCGGCCCCGGGCCCGGGAGCTGCTCACGGAGGCCGGCTGGGTCCACGTCGGGGGGATCACGGCGGCCGTCTCACCGTCCTGCGCCGCGACACTGGCCGCGCTGCTCGCCCGTCCGCGGACCTACCGGGTGTCGTTCGACGTCAACTGGCGCGAGCAGATGTGGCCGGACGGCGACCCGGCGGCCGTCGTCGCCCTCGCCGGGCTCGCCGATGTCGTCCTGGTCGGCGCCGACGAGGCCGTCCGGGTGTTCGGCACCGGTGACCCGGCCGGGATCCGCGCGCTGCTCCCGGGCCCGGAGCTGATCGTGGTCAAGGACGGCGCCGACCGCGCGGTGGCCGTGCACACCGACGGCACCGCGACCTCCCGCTCCGCGCTCGCGGTCGACGTCGTCGAGCCGGTCGGGGCGGGCGACGCCTTCGCCGCCGGCCTGCTGACCGGACTGGTGCGCGGTGACGATGTCGCCCGCTGCCTGCGGCGCGGCCACCTCGGCGCCGCCGCGGTGCTCGTCGTGCCCGGGGACTCGGCCCCGCCGCTGCCCGACCACCTGCTCGACCTCGACGCCGGCGCGTGGGCCGCCCTGCGCGTCGGCCCGGGCGGACTCGTGAAGGGTGTGGCGGTGTGAGCGGCAGTCTGGGCAAGGCGTTGCGGATCCTGGCCGTGCTCGGGGAGGGCCCGGCGTCGCTGGACGAGCTCGCGACCCGGATCGAGGCGCACAAGACGACCGTGCTGCGGCTGCTGCGCACACTCGCCGACGAGCACTTCGTGCACCGCGACGGCCAGCACCGCTACCACCTGGGATCGCGGCTGTTCGAGCTGTCCTCACGCGGCCTCGACCAGCGCGAGGTCCGGTCGATCGCCGCGCCGCACCTGCTCGCGTTCAACCGGGCGCACGGCCACACCACGCACCTGTCCGAGCTGGTCGGCAGCGAGATCGTCTACATCGACAAGCTCGAGTCGCACGACCACGTCCGGATGGCGTCCCGGATCGGGCTGCGCGGCCCGGTGCACTCGACGGCGGCCGGGAAGGTCCTGCTGGCCGACCTGTCCCCGGCCGCGGCCGGGCAGGTGCTCGACGGGACGGACTTCGTCGCCCGCACCCCGAACACGATCACCGACCGCGGCGCCTACCTGACCGAGCTCGCCCTCGTGCGCGAGCAGGGCTGGGCGCAGGACCGTGAGGAGAACGAGCCCTCGATCAACTGCATCGGGGCGCCGATCCGCGGGCCTGCCGGGACCGTGGCTGCCGTGTCGGTGTCCGTGCCGAGCATCGTCACCACCTACGACCAGCTGATCGAGCTGGTTCCGTCACTGCTGGCCGTGGCCGGGGCGATCTCCCGGGACCACGGCTGGCGACCCACCTGAGAGGACGACCGAGATGAGCACCACCGTCGTGTCGACGCCGGACGCACCGGCCCCGGCGCACACCTTCAGCCAGGGGATCCGCAAGGGCGGGCTGCTGCAGGTCTCCGGCCAGGGGCCGATGGACCCGGCGACCGCCACCTACATCGCACCGGGCGACGTGAAGGTCCAGACGCTGCGGACGCTGGAGAACGTCCGGGCGATCCTGGAGGCCGGCGGGGCGTCGGTCGCCGACGTGCTGATGTTCCGCGTCTACCTGACCGAGCGGGCGCACTTCGCGGCGATGAACGAGGCCTACGGCGAGTTCGTGTCCCGGCACGTGCCGAGCGGCGAGCTGCCCGCCCGCACCACGGTGATCGCGGGCCTGCCCCGCGAGGAGATGCTGGTGGAGATCGACGCCCTGGCCGCCCCGGCCTCCTGATCAGCGGGCGTAGCGCAGCTCGGCGCGCGCCCGGGCCTTGGCGGCCTCCGCGTCGCGGTCCTTGGGCGGTGCGGTCGTCGTGAGCCCGGCTAGAAGCTCCCGGGTGGCCTCGGCGACGGCGGCGACGGCACGGTCGAAGGCCTCGGCGTTGGCCTGCGACGGCTTCGACGAACCGGCGATCTTGCGGACGTACTGCAGCGCCGCCGCGTCCACCTCGTCGGCCGTGGCAGGCGGCTCGAAGTTGTGCAGCGTCCGGATGTTGCGGCACATGGCTCCCCCTCGTGGAACGGCAGACGGCCCGCCCCGCGACCGTAGCGCGGGACGGGCCGGCCGTCAGGGGTCTCGTCAGCGGATGACGTGCATCGACTCGTCCAGCTCCCCGGCCGCCTGCCGCGCGTTGAGCACGGCGAGGCGGGTGAAGGAGTTGTCGAACGAGTCCTGGGTCAGGCCACGGGCCTTGTACTCGGTGGCGAGCTGCTCCGCGCCGGCCGGGATGGTCCAGCCCGCCTCGAAGCCGAGCTCCTTGCGTGCGCGGGAGAAGTCGACCCGGTACGAGCGCGGGTCGCTGCCGGCCTCACCGGTGATGTTCAGCGTCGAGCCGGGGACGGCCTCGATGACAGCCTTCGCGATCTCGGCGACGGTCCGGTTGTTCTGCTCGGTGCCGACGTTGTAGGCGCGGGCCCGGACGACGTCCGCCGGGGCACCCAGCGCGGCGACGACCGCACCGGCGATGTCCTCGGCGTGCGCGAGCGGGCGCCACGGGGTGCCGTCGGAGAGCACGGTGACCTCGTTGGTGAGGATCGCGCGGCCGACCAGGTTGTTCAGCACGATGTCGGCGCGCAGCCGCGGCGAGAAGCCGAAGGCGGTCGCGTTGCGCATCGAGACCGGCACGAAGTGCTCGTCGGCCAGGTCTGCGAGATCACCCTCCACGCGGACCTTGGAGATCGCGTACGGGGTGACCGGCTTCAGCGGGGCGTCCTCGTCGACCAGGTCGTCGCCGGACTGGGCACCGTAGACCGAGCAGGTCGACGCGTAGACGAACCGGCCGACGCCGGCCTCCTTCGACAGCCGGGCCAGGCGCGTCGAGGCGTGGTGGTTGATGTCGTAGGTGATCTCCGGGGCGAGCGCACCCAGCGGGTCGTTCGACAGCGCGGCCATGTGCACGACGGCGTCGAAGCCGGCCAGCTGGTCGACGGTGACGTCGCGGACGTCGGTCGTCAGGCCTGCGACGTCCGGGGTGTCGAGCTGTCCCAGCACGCACTGGGCGAACAGTCCGGAGTCGAGGCCGGTGACCTCGTGGCCCGCGGCGGCGAGGATCGGTGCCATCACCGTTCCCAGGTAGCCCTGATGTCCGGTGAGCAGTACCCGCATGGTGGTCCCTTCGAGTGTGGGCGTGGTGGAGGTCAGGCGGTGTCGAAGCCTGCCGGCTCGGAACCGGCGATCGGCGCGACGGAGAGGGTCAGCTTCTGGACGTGGAACGCCTCGGCGTAGCGCGCGTGGCACTGCACGCCGCGCACCCGGGCGATGCCGCGGAAGGTCTCGTCGTCGAACCAGGTGCGGTCACGTTGCGAACCGTAGTGCTCGTTCAGTTTCGCGATCTTCTCGCGCAGCACCGGCTCTGCGAGCGGCAGGTACACCGTCGGCTGTGCGAGGTCGCCCTCCCACTTGAGGATCTCGTACCCGAGGGTCAGGTGGTCGCGGTACGCCGTCGGGATCATCTGCGCCAGCGTGCGGTGGTCCTGGTGTGCGTCGTGCGGCGACGGGCCGATGACGAGGTCGGGCTCACCCCGGGCGCGCAGGTCCTCCAGCGCCGTCTTGGCCCGCTCCCAGTGCTGCGGCACCCGGCCGTCGGGCAGATCCAGGACGACGACCTCGAGGTGCGCGCCGGGGCAGAACGCGGTGAGCGCGGCCCGCTCCTCCTCCTCGCGCAGCGAACCGGCCCCGGTCAGCACGAGCGCGGTCACGTGCACCCCGGGGTAGGCACGGCAGAGCTCCAGCAGAGCGCCACCCGCCCCGATCGCGATGTCGTCGCAGTGCGCGCCGAGCAGCAGGATGCGGTCCAGCCGCTCGGGCAGCAGGTTCAGCACGGTCTCCGGTCCCCCCAGTACGCCACGGGTCCAGCACTCAGTGTCGATGTTCGCTGCGCAAGCCTCGCTCAGTCGCGCTGGTGGCTGCTGCGGTGCAGCTCGGCGATCGCGGCCTGCAGCGGGTCACGGTCGGTGTCGCGGGACTCCCACAGCATCCACGGCCGGGCGCCGCTCTGGAAGGCGGCCTCGAGGGCGTTGCGTTCCTTGACGGTGTCGGCCGGCTGCCAGAACCCACGGTACCGGTAGGCCGACATCCGGCCCTTGCTCGCGAGCGGGGCGCAGACGTCGCCGACCAGGTCGCAGTCCTTCTCGATGTAGTCGAAGACCTCGGGCCGGAACATCAGGTAGCCGCCGTTCTCCCACAGCGGCATCTCCTGCAGCGTGGTGATCGAGTCGAGCCGCCCGTCCTCGGTCACGTCCACGCAGTGGAACGCCGACTGCGGCGGCACGGCCATCAGCTGTCCGACGGCGTCGGTGGCCGCGAACTGCTCGACCATGCGGTCCAGCGGGGCGTCGGTGAGGACGTCGGCGTAGTTCGCGTGGAACATCTCCTCGTCGGCCACGAGGGCCTTCACCCGGCGCAGCCGCTCGCCGATCGGCGACCCGAGCCCGGTGTGGACGAACGTGATGTTCCAGTCCTTGATGTCGCTGCCCATCAGCTCGACCTCGCCCTGGTGCAGGACGAAGTCGTTGGACTGGGTCTCGTCGTAGTTCAGGAAGTAGTCCTTGATGTGGTGCGCGCCGTAGCCCAGGCACAGGACGAAGTCCTTGTGTCCGAAGTGGGCGTAGTACCGCATCACGTGCCAGATCAGCGGGCGCGGACCCACCGGGTGCATCGGTTTGGGCAGGTCGGAGGCGCCGTCGCGCATCCGCATGCCGTAGCCACCGCAGAACAGGACGACCTTCACGTCAGACCACCTCGAGCGACGGGATCGGGAAGACCAGCCGGCTGCCCCACTCGCGGACTCCGGCCAGCTGCTCGGTCAGTTCGGTGCGCAGGTTCCAGGGCAGGATCAGGACGTAGTCGGGGCGGTCCTGCGCGATCCGCTCCGGCGGGTGGATGGGGATCCGCGTGCCGGGGGTGAACCGGCCGTGCTTGTACGGGTTGCGGTCCACCGTGTACTCGAGCAGGTCGGGCCGGATGCCGCAGTAGTTCAGCAGGGTGTTGCCCTTGCCGGGCGCGCCGTAGCCGACGACCCGCTTGCCGCGGCGGCGTGCGTCGATCAGGAACGACACCAGGTCGTCGCGGATGGTGGAGACGGCCTCGGCGAAGCCGTCGTGCCCCTCCGGGGTGTGCAGGCCGGCGGCCGCCTCGGCGGCGAGCACCTCGCGCACCGTGTCGGACGGCGCCGCCGCGACCTCGGCCGGGCGCGCCCACATCCGGATCGATCCCCCGTGGGTGTCGAGCAGCTCGACGTCGACCAGGGTCAGCCCGCCCGCGGCGAGCGCCCGCTGCCCGGTGAGCAGCGTGTAGTACTGGAAGTGCTCGTGGTAGATCGTGTCGAACTGCTTGCGTTCGACGAGCGTGAGCAGGTGCTGGACCTCGATCGAGACCCAGCCGTCGTCGGCGACCATGGCACGCAGGCCCTGCGCGAAGCCGACGACGTCCGGGATGTGGGCGAACACGTTGTTGCCGCACACCAGATCCGCCGGCCCGTGCTCGGCCCGCACCTGTGCGCCCGTCTCCGGGGTGAGGAACGCGGTCAGGGTCGGGACACCCTTCTCGCGTGCGGCATCGCCGACGTTCACGCTCGGCTCGACGCCCAGGCAGCGGATGCCCTTCCCGACGACGTGCTGGAGCAGGTACCCGTCGTTGGACGCGACCTCGACGACGAACGAGTCGGTGCCCAGCCCTGCGCGCTCCGCGGCCGAGTCGACGAACCGGCGAGCGTGCTCGACCCACGAGGAGCTGAACGAGGAGAAGTAGGCGTACTCGGAGAACGTCTCCTCCGGCGTGATCTCCGGGGGGAGCTGGGCGAGCAGGCAGGCGTTGCAGACCCGCACGTGCAGCGGGTACGTCGGCTCCGGCTGCTCGGCCGTCTCCGTGGTGAGGAACAGCTCACAGGGCGGCGTCGCGCCGAGATCGCAGAAGCTGCGCAGCTCCGTCGAGCCGCACAACCTGCAGGAGATCGTGATGCCGGACACCGTCGCCGCCACCTCTGAGACATCCGCCTTCAGCACGCGCTGCAGTCTGTCAACTCGACGCACGGTCGCCGCGCCCGGGGTCACACCGCCCGATAGTGGGTGTTTGTCCGTGAGATGGGCCATCGCAAAGCAACCGGGAAGGGAGGTGCGCTGCGAAGTCGCCTGATCGGGCGTGCCACGATGACCGTGCACGATCCGCCGTGGTGTAACGGCAGCACCTCGGATTTTGGTTCCGATGGTCCAGGTTCGAATCCTGGCGGCGGAGCAAGGCCCTGACATGGGAACGGCCCGGCAGGGTCTCCCCCGACCGGGCCGCGCACTCCTCCCCGTCTCGCCCATCGAGCGGCTCACCCGGATCTGCCCTACTCTCGCCGACCATCGAACGGTCGCTGTGCGGCCTTCCTCGCGGGGTCCTGCTCACCCCGGCGGATCTGGCGGAGGTCACGAGCAGCGACCCGCTGCCGAGGAGGCTCCGTTGGACACCGCCGCCGACCGGGTCCGCCGAGACCTGGACACAGGGGCACCGTCGGCCGCCGACGTTCGCGCGTTGCTCGCCGAACGAGACACTCTCGTCGCCCTCATCGCCGACCACTCCCGGTGCCCGGGGACCACCCCGGCAGACGGGGCCGGGTGTGTCGCAGGACTCCGCGGACACGACGGCCGGCACCGCACCGCGGACGGCTGGACGTGGTGATCGGGCGCCCCTCACCGATATCTGGTTTGCCTACGACAGTCGCGGGTACCGGTGACTAGACCGTCGGACGGTCCGGAACGTTCGCCGGCTCAGGCTCGGTCGGTTGAATCCGAACAGCCGGCCGAGCCGCCACACCACCGGCACCCACTTGCAGGCCAGCGGTTCATGTCGGCGGCATCCATACTGGTCAGGCGTAGTTCATCTCCAACGACATCGATCACCCACTCCCGAGCCGGTCTCCGGCGGACCGTGCTGGACGACCGAGGTGTCCTGACCTGCCCGGACGTGCAACGACATCGAACCCGGCCAGGATTGTGGCTCCGATGGTCCAGGTTCGAATCCTGGCGGCGGAGCAAGGCCCTGGCACGGAGAACGAACCGGCCGGACCTCCCTGCTACGGGGTCGGATCCGTCGCGAAACGGGCGCCGAGTTCGGCCACGCGGTGCGAGCGGTGTTCCGGGCGTACGCGTCCGGCACGTTCCAGCAGGCTGAGGCCGTGCAAGGCGCTCCAGAACACTTCGGTCACCGTGCCGCCGCCGTCGTCGCCGAGCACATCGGCCAGTGCTTCGAACCCCGCGCGCAGTTCGGACCGGGTGTCGTCCTGGGCGAACCGGGCGTCGATCGGCTGCTGGAACATGGCCTCGTACACGGCGGGGTGCTCGCTGCCGAAGTCCAGATAGGCGACGGCGACGGCCTCGATCGCAGGCCGCCCGCGCTTGCCTCCGGGCGCGGCACGGCACCGCCGCGTCAGGTCGACGAAGCCCTCGAGCGCGACCGCCAGCATGATCTCCGACTTGCCCCCGGGAAAGTGGCCGTACAGCACGGGCTGGGTGTAGCCGATGGCGTCGGACAGATGCCGGGTCGTGACGGCTGCCCACCCGTCGGCGTCGGCACGCTCCCGGGCGGCAGCGAGGATGCGACGGCGTCGTTCGTCGTTGCGCTGCTGACGTGCCGTCGTCCGATCTGCCATCAGTGCCCCTCACTTGCGGTGTGTGTCACCGGCGACCTACCTTAGCAGCGCTAGGCTTTCTAGCACCGCTAGGTTCTGAGAGGGGCTCTCATGACATCCGTTCTCGCCGTCGTCACCACGACCGTCGTCGGCCTCATGGTCGGCGTCGAGTTCGCGGTCGCCTTCGTCATCAACCCGATCCTGTTGCGCCTGCCGGTCGACGCGTCACTGACCGGACGTTCGGCCGGCGCGCGCATGCTGGGCCGACTGATGCCGTTCTGGTACATCGGCTCCCTGGTCCTCGTCGCGATCCTCACGGCTCTGACGTGGGGCACCCCGACCGCCACCACGGCCTTCGTCGCTGCCGTGTTGCTGGCCCTCAGCGTCGTCATGTCCGTCGCCCTGCTGGTGCCGATCAACAATCGGTCGATGACGTGGACCGCCGAGAGTCACCCCGACGACTGGCGGGAGCAGCAGCAGCGCTGGGACCGGCTGCACCACGCCCGTGTCGCGATCATCGTCACGGCCTTCGTGCTCGTCGCGGTCGCGGCGACGTTGCTATGACCCCGCGACGGAGCGCCGCCCGCTCGGGATCACGGGCGTCAGGCGTCCGGGACCCAGCTTCCGTGCAGGCCGAGGGGCACCCTCACCGGCAGGTGGATGCGGGCCACGGGCGGGCCGGTGAAGTCCCGGGCCGCCAGCACGGTGAGATCGGCCGCGCCGCGCCCGGGATCGTGCACGTAGGCCAGGAGGTAGCCGTCGTCCTCGACGGTGCTGCCGGGCACGGCGGCGAAGGCGCCCTCGCCGACCGCGGCGTCGCGGGCGAAGCCGTGCACCTCCGAGGTCCCGCGGAGCAGGTCGTGCTTGACGAGTGCGTTGGTGAACGCCTCGTCGGGGCGGCGGGGATCTGCCGTGAACGGAAGGTCGTAGTGCGCGGTGACCGCGGAGTAGCCGTAGCGGTGCGGGAGTGACACCACCGTCTCGTTGACGCGGGGGAAGTCCTGCGGGCGATCGTCGAGTCGCTGCATCCGGACGGCACCGGCGAGCAGGTCGATCGTCCAGCGCTCGAGTGCCGGGCGGACGCCGCCGGGATCGGTCTGGTCGACGGGCCCGTCGCCGCAGACGACATCGACGACGATCCCGGCCCCGTCGTCGTAGGCGTTGAGGGTGTGGCTGATGTGCACCCCCCGGCTCTCGATCCACCGCACCGGGCCGCCGCCGCGCGGGAGGACGCCGACCCGGCCGCCGCGGTCGGGGAACCACTGCAGCGCGACGTCCGGCCTGGTACCGGCTGCGAGCGCGGCCGTGCTGTAGGCGAGCGGCGTGTCGAAGAGGACGACGTGGCTCTGGGTGAGCGCGAAGTCGTGCAGGTACGGCGTGTCGGGGCCGGTCGGGATGTCGGTCGACCGCGTGACCACACCGTTCGCGTCGGTCACGATGTGCTGGACGAACGGGACACCGGGCAGGTAGGCCAGCGAGTGCAGCTCCCCCGTGCGCGGGTCCAGCTTGGAGTGCGCGTTGGCGCTGAAACCGCCGTCCGTGGCACCCAGGCCGCACGGCCCGTGCGTGTCCAGTTCGTATCCCAGTTCGTACGGCAGTCCACCGGCCTCCACCAGGGCGAAGGTGCGACCGGCGTGCCCGATCACGTGGGTGTTGGGCGCGAAGTCCATCGCAGGGTCGAGCGAGTCGGGGCGCGGCGGCTCGCCGAGTGCATCGAGCACGCCCGAGGAACGCACCCAGCGGTTGCGATACCACTCGGCACGCCCGTCCCGCAGCCGTACGCCGTGCACCATCCCCACCCCACCGGCCCAGACATGAGCGGCGGGATCCTCGATCCCGAGCGGGTTGGGCCCGATGCGCAGGTAACGACCTTCCAGCTCGTCGGGGACCCGCCCGGTGACGGGGAGATCGAACGCGGTGACTTCCTCGTGCACCGGCGCGAACGGGCCTTCGAGGTAGCGGTTCACAGTCACGGGAGCAGCCTCCGGAGATCGTCGTACGGCGTACTCGACGACGGTACGGATCTGCCCTGGCGTACTTCTGCGGCTATTACCCTAGGTCAGAGCGGGTTGGTCAGGCAGGATGAGCAACGTCCGGCAACCCACTGACCTAGGACAGAAAGGGATCGATGGACTCGGAGGAGGACGCACCGCCGTACCTGCGCATCGCCGGCGAGATCAGGGCCCGCATCGTGGCGGGCGAGTTCCGGCCGGGCGACCCCACACCCTCGACGCGGCGGATCTGCCAGGAGTGGAACGTCGCCAAGGCGACCGCCACGAAGGTCATCGACACGCTCCGGCGGCAGGGTGTGGTCGTGACCGTCCCCCGGGTCGGCACCGTGGTCGCCGGGGCGGACCGTGCGCGTCGGCCGCCCCGGACCTCCGGTGCGGGTCTCGACCGATCCCGGATCGTCGCCGTGGCGATCGGCATCGCCGACGACGCCGGCCTGGCCGGGCTGTCCATGCGCAGGGTCGCTGCCGAGCTCGCGGTGCCGACGATGTCGCTCTACGGCCCCGTCTCCGGCCGGGACGAGCTGGTCGACCTCATGGCCGACGCCGCCTTCGGCGAGATCGTCTACCCCACCGATCCCCTGGACTGGCGGACCGGACTGGAGCTGGCGGCCGGACTGCAGTGGGACGTCTACCGGCGCCACCCGTGGTTGCCGTCGGCCGTCTCGCTGACCCACCCCCGGCTACTCCCCGGCATGGGTCGCTTCGCGGAGTGGACACTGCGGCAGCTCCGCGGGCTGCCGCTGGACCCTTCGACCAGGGCGATGGTGCATCTCACGATCGCGAACTATGTCCGCGGCACGGCGACCAACATCGAGCTGAAAGCGGAGCTGGACCAGCGCACCGGGTTGTCCGGCGGGGCGTGGCTGCGCCTTCAGGAAGGCGTCCCGGGGCCGCGGCTCGACGAGTTCCCCGAGGTCGCGAGCGTGGTGGCCGAGGATCCCGCGTTCGCCGTCGACCTCGACGCCCTGTTCGAGTTCGGGCTGAACCGCGTGCTCGACGGGGTGGCGGCACTCGTGACAGAAGCAGCCGGCTGAGGGTCGTCGGGGCCGGAGACGATCTCGTCGTCGGCGCCGTCGTTGCGCAGACCCTTCATCTCGCCCTTCAGCACGCGCGCGGACTGTCCGACCGACCGGGCCATGTCGGGGAGTTTCTTCGCGCCGAACAGCAGCACGAACACCACGATCACGATCAGCCAGTGCGTGGGACTCATCGCACCCATGAGGGAGTCTCCTTTTCAGCGTCATGGCCATCGGCCCGGTCCGGGCGCAGCCCGGGTGAGCGCCGGAACACCGGCGCCCACCCACAGCGGGTGTCAGTTGTTGGCATCGCTGCTGTTGACCTCGCCGTTCACGCCGGCCGGGAAGAATCCGCCGGAGGTGACGGCGGCCGGGTTCAGGTACGCGATGTTGAGCACCTGGCCCGGGGTCCGCGAGAACGCGATCGCGTTCTCGTCGGCCGGGACGATGTTCGCGTCGCCGAACTCGTCGGTGATGCCCTGGTCCAGGTCGGCCGGACCGTCCAGCGAGTCGCGGGCGTCGGAGATCTTGCCGACAGCCTCCGCAGCGCCGCCCTGCAGGAGCAGGGTGCGGACCAGCCCGGCGTGGTAGGCCTCGACGGCCAGGATGCCGGCAGCCGCCTCGAGGAAGGTCTTGTTGGCGATCAGCGGGGACGCGCCCTTGTAGGCGGTGACCCCGACGTCCTCGAAGATGAACGCGCCCAGCAGGAAGCTGGTCTCGTCGGCGAACGGGTCGAAGGTCTGGCCCTGGCCGATCACGCCGGCGGCCTGGGCCGCGGCGGTGAACGCCTCCTGCAGGTCGATCGCCGGGCGCGACACCTTGGCGTCGCCCAGGGCCGAACGCAGGAAGTCGACGTGGGCGTTCTCGTCGTCCGCGATCTCGCGGGCGTACTGCTTGCCCAGCTCGGTCTCGAACTTGACCTTGCGACCACCGGTGACCTGACCCAGCTCACCCTTGCCGTCGATCTGCGAGTCCTTGAGACCCTCGCCGGTGACCGCGCGCAAATAGAACTCGGCCTCGAGATACTCGAGGTTGAGCGCGAAGTTCAGCACCGCGGCGTCGGAGACCTGCGAGCCTCCACCGTCATTGCCGTCGCCGGCGTAGGCGAGCCCGCTGCCCAGGACACCCAGGCCTGCGACGCCGGCACCGGTCAGCCCGGCCGCACGCAGGAATCGGCGCCGGTCCATCGGGTTCTCGGCCGAGCGCGTGATCGAGTCGTTCAGGAACTTCTTGGTGAATCCGGGGAACACGAGCACTCCTCATGTCGGGCCCGCGGAGCACCGAGCAAGGTTCGGGGCCGACGCGGAAACGGGTGGTCATGATCTTGCGAGGCCGTGACGCCTCACCTGCTCCGCACAACGACACGCCCACTTCCCGAGGTAGTCACTCGAACGAGTGAAAACCATTCAATGATCCATTTCGAAAAATGCGCTCTGCGCGCAGAATTGGGGCGCACTCCCGGATATCAAGAATCGAACGTGCCATAGCGTTCGCGGCCATGGTCCGGGCGATATCGACTGACATCGACAACTGACATCAACGCGTCGGCTCGCCCCGGCAGGACAGGTGAAACGGTCCGGCCGGGACCTCCCGGCCGGACCGCAGTCACCGGCCGGCCGCCCCTTCCAGCGCCGCCGGCAGTGCCTCGAGCAGGTCGGCCCGGCCGTCGACCCCGAGCTTGGCGTACGCGTGCGCGAGGTGGGTCTCGATGGTCCGCACCGACACCACCAGCCGGTGGGCCACCTCCGCGTTGCTCGCGCCCTCGGCCGCGAGCGCGGCGATCTCCCGCTCCCGTGGCGTCAGCCGTGGCCGGACCAGCCGGTCCAGGGCGGGCGTCCGGGTGCCGCCGGATCCGGCCAGCTCGGTCGCGCGGGCCGCGGATGCGGCCGACCGGCGTCGTTCCCCGGCCCGGTGGTGCGCGGCGGCGGCCGCAGCGGCGACGTCCGCGGCGTCCAGCCGGACCCCGGCGGCGGCGAGATCGGCGGCGACGCGGTCGAGCCGCGCCCCGGTATCGGGCGTGGTCGCGGTACTCGCGGCGGCGTGCGCGGCGAACAGGTGCAGCAGTGGAGACCGGCTCCGCGCCGCGACGGCGGCGAGCCGGTCGGCGACCCGGCCGGGCCACCCCAGCCGGGCGACATCGTGGAGCAGGACGGCCTCGGTGACCAGGTCCCCGCGCGACGCCGCGGCCCGTGCCTCGGTCAGCAGCGCACCGACCGGGGCGGCGGCGGTCCGGCCGGCCCTCAGCCAGGTTCTGGCCCGCTCGACGGCGGCCCGCGCCGCGAGCGGAACCGGCTCGGAGAGCCCGGCGAGCAGCGACCGCGCGCGGGCATGGTCCCCGGAGAGCACGCGTACCAGCGCGAGCGTCGCGGTGCAGTCGGCGGCCAGGCCGAGCGGGTCCCGGCGGGCCGTCCCGGCACGTGCTTCGGCCAGCCACCGGCCGGCCGCGTCGAGGTCGCCGCGAACGAGCGCGGCCCGGCCGCAGTGCCAGGCGATCCAGGCGTCGCCGGCCCAGTCCGGGGCGGCGAGATTGCGGCGGTGCGCGTCGTCTGCGGCCCGCTCCAGGTCGTCCGACCGGCCGGCGACGCGCAGCGCGGACAGCTCGGCGTCGATCAGCAGGAGCCGGGTGAGCGCGGATTCCGCCTGGCCGGCCGGGTCCTCGTCGAGGGCGGACCGGGCGCGGGCGACGGCATCGAGAGCCTCGGCGGGGCGACCGGTAGCCGCGAGCCGGCCCGCCCGGGACGCGGCGGCCAGCGCCTTCCAGGGTCCCTCGGGCAGGTCCTGCCCGGCGGGCGCACCCGCGCCGGCGTCGGCCGTGGCCGGGACGTCTCGCATGCCGGACGAGGTCCGGTCCGGGTAGCCGGTCCGGGGCAGGGCGAGTCCGTCGAGCCGGGCGGCCGCCTCCAGCACGGCCACCGCCGCGATCCGCCCGGGCCCGGTGGAGGCGGGTGGCGCGGCACCGTCCGGCTCCGTGTCGAGGGCGGTCTCGGCCGCGGCGAGCGCGGACTCCCCTGCCCGCCGGGCGAGCAGAGCCCGGGTCAGCGCGAGGCGCGCCCGGCCCTCGGCGGTACGCACCCGGTCGGCGGTCGCATCGAGCAGGGGGCGCAGCTCGTCCACGCGGTCCTGCCAGCGCAACGCCTCCACCAGCTCCAGGTGGGCGCCGGCGTCCGGGTCGTCGTCGAGGGCCCGGCGGGCGATCCGCTCCGCCCGCTGATGGTCGAGCTCCCGGTTCGCCCGGGCGGCGGTGGCGATCGGGTCCGGCCCCCCGCCCGCGAGCGCGACCGGGGCGGCCGTTCCCGCGACCACCGCCGCCACGAACGGCGGCACGGCCACCTGCCCGTCACGGTCGGTGCGGATCAGCTGCCGCCGGTGCAGCGTGGCGAACACGTCCCGGCCGACCGAGCCGGCCGGGCCCGCTGCAACGCCACACGCGAGCTGCTCGAGCAGCTCGCGCTCGTCGGCCCCGAGCCCGGCCAGCAGGAACGCGCCGAGCCGGTTCGGGGGCTCCAGCGGACCGTCCCACCGCCACGGGCCGGCGTGCCGGGTCAACCGGCCGTTCTCGTAGCCGTCACGCACGAGCTCACGCAGGAACAACGGCGTGCCGTGCACCAGGTCGCGCATCCGCTGCGCGGTGCGTGCCTCGACGTCACCACCGAGCATCCCGCGCAGGAGGCGGTCGGTGTCCGAGCCGGTGAGCGGAGCGACGGCGAGCGGACGTACGTCGTCCCCGAGGGTGCGGAGCCGGTCGTCCGGCGCCCGGTCGCTGCGCTCGGTGGCGATGACGGTGGCGTCTCCCGCGAGCGCCAGCTGCACCAGGACGACCCGGGTGAGGTCGTCGAGCCGGTGGGCGTCGTCGACCGCGACGACCGGGTGGTCGCCGTCTCCGCGCAGCGCGACCAGCGCGTGCTGCATCCGGGCGAATCCGTCCGGGTCCCCGGGCACCGGCGGCACGACGTGCGCGAGCGGCCCGAGCGGGACACCCGCACCGGTCCCGGTGACGAGCACGGCCCGGCGACCGAGCCCACGCGCGATCCGGACGGCCTCGCGCAGCAGCCGGGTCCGCCCGACACCCAGCGGCCCGCTCAGCAACAGGCCGGGTGCGCCCGGATCGGCCAGAACCTCGTGCAGGACGGCGATCTCGGTCTCCCGCCCCACCAGCGGCGGGTCACCGCCCAGCACCGGTGGGGGGCCGTCGTGCCGGGGCCCGGACGACGTCGTCGTACGGGCCACAGGCGTACGGGCCACAGACGTGCCTCCCGGTCGTCGACTTCTCTCCTGTGGGTTCGACGTGGGAGCCCGGGTGGTTCACCGGGTGGCAGGGGCCCGCCCGGGCGACGCGAATGATCAATCCCCGATACCGAGTACGTCGGGGACCCCGGCATCGGCGGCCACGGCCGGCGGTCGCGGCGCCGCGGCGTCGGCTGCGGCCTTCACCACCGGGCCGGAGGCGGCGACCAGCACGAGCACCGTCACGGCGAGCACCGCACCCGCCCGAGCCGGCCGTGCGCGGTCCAGTACCCGGTCGGCCAGGCCGGCCCCGAGCATCGCCAGTACCGGGCCGAGCAGCAGCAGCGCCGCCGTCCGTGTGTCCGGGAACTGGGCCAGCACCAGCAGCGCCGCGGCTGCCGTCCCCACCGGCGCGAGGGGACGCCGCAACCGTGCCGTCAGCAGCACCAGCAGCCCGCCCGCGGCAGCGAGCGCGACCGGCACCGGGTCTGCGTCCGGGAGCACGCCGCCGAGGCCGAGCAGCATCCCGCCACCGAGCGCGGCGAGCACGGTCGCGGCGACGACCACCACCCACCGCCCGGCCGGGCGCAGCCGCGGGCCGAGCTGACCGGTACCGGCCGCGTGCGCGACGAACGCCGCCAGTGCGACCGCCGCGACCGGCGAGGTCAGGGCGGCCAGGGCGCAGGCCAGGTAGGCGCCGCGGGCCGCCGCGGGCCCCCGCCCCGCCAGGAGCGCAGCCACCAGCAGCCAGAACGCGGCAGGCGCCGCCGGGTCCGCCGACGCCTGCAGCATCACGAGCGGCGGGACCGCCCCGGCGAGCACGACGGCCAGACCGGCGACCGGGAACGGCAGCCCGATCCGGCGCGCCATCGGCCACAGCAGCACCGCGCCGACCGCGCCGAGGAGCACCCCGATCGCCGCGCCGGGGGCACCGGTCAGTGCTGTCGGGACCGGCGCGCCGGTCAGTGCCGCCGGGACCGGCGCACCGATCAGTGCCGCCAGCGCGGTGAGCTGCCGCTCCCCCAGCCCCAGCGGGTCCATCGAGCGCACCGCCGCGGGAATCCCGTCCGCACCGGCGACGGTGAGCGCACCGATCAGCGCCACCGGCAGCAACGCACCCACCAGCGTCGGACCGCCGCGGCCGGCCGTCGCCCGCGTCTCGACGAGCCGCCGGACCAGCGGCTCGCTCAGTCGCTTGGCCACCAGCCCGAGCAGCAGCGCACCGCCGGCCACCGGCAGCGCCAGCAGCGCCGCACGGGCTGCGCCGAGCACCGCCTCGGCGGTCGTCCCTGCCCGGACACCGGCGGCGGAGTCGGCGAGGTGCCCGGCGACCCCGGCGAGCATCTCGGGCACCACCACCGGCGCGGCGAGCAGGAAACCGCCGAGGAACAGTACGAGGAACGGGACGACGAGCGCGACCCACAGCTCGACCGTGCGCCGCACCCCGGGACGCAGCTGCGCCAGCTTCGGGTCCGGCGTCGCGCCCGGCAGCCGGCTGCGGAGCACCGGGCCGAGATAGCTGAACAGGTCCGGGACGCCGACCAGGTCGCTGAGGATGTAGTAGCCGTCGAGCCGGATCATCGGTACGAACTGGCGGACGGTCTCCACGTGGAGCAGCGCCAGGACCACCAGCAGCCAGTCGGCGCCGGTGAGCAGCCAGCTCGCGCCGAGTCCACCGAGGACGATCGCGTTGAAGTAGACGCCCCCGAGATCGGTGCGCAGCCGACCGGCCCGGGAGAGCCGGTAGCTGTCGGTCACCGTGCTGTAGAACGCGGGCCAGACCAGGTAGATCCCGACGCCCATCGCACCGGGCCGGGCGCCCCCGAAGCGGCACGCCGAGACGTGCCCGGCCTCGTGGAACGCCCCGGCCGCGAGGAACAGGCCGAGGACGGCGAGCACGAGCGCGGGGTTCGTCACCAGGCTCCCGGCGCCGGCGAGTGCACCGGCGGCCCCGCCCCCGAACAGCACCATCAGGTCGAGGACGACGACGGCGGCCAGCACCGGCACGACGATCGCCCGCCGGTGCAGCCAGCTGAACAGTCCGGCGATCGCCCAGGTCCCTGCGGGCGGCACCACCGGCAGCCGGAACTTCAGCATCAGCAGGTGATCGGGCCGCTGCTGGTGCGCCTGGTCGGCGGCCACCGGGTCCGGGTCACCGGCGCCGGACTCGACCAGACCGACCGGGACGAGCCGCTCACGGACGAGCGCGTCGATGTCACCCGCGGCGAGGTTCTCGCCCGTCTCCTCGCCGACCCGGCGGGCGAGCTCCGCCGGCCCGGAGCGGCCGTCGATCGCCGAGGCGATCCGGAAGAGCACCTCGGAGACCTGCACGACCTGACCGTCGCCGCGCACGATGACGTAACGCTGTGTGGTGTAGCCGGAACCCTGGTACGGGCCCACGAGCTCGACGCCCGCGGCCCGCCGGAACGGGGCCGCCACGAGTTCGGTGGGTGGGTCGAGAACCAAGGTCTGCATCGTCGCCTCGCATGCGTGAACGGTCGGAAAGTGACCTGAAACGCGAGCGGAGGGGTGACCGGCAGGCCACCCCTCCGCTACCCGGAAACCGTTGCGTCACGATTCCCGTGGTTCAGGTCAGCTCCAGTTCCGGAAGACCCAGGACTCGCTGTCGCCACCGTCGCCACCATCGCCACCGTCGCTGTCGCCACCGTCGCCACCCTCGGAGTCGGCGTCGCCACCGTCGCCACCGTCGCCGCCCTCGGCGTTCTGGTTGGTGTCGCCGCCGTCGCCGATCAGGCTGAAGCCGTTGAGCGCAGCGACGTTGACGCCCTCGCCACCGTCGCCGCCGTCCGCGGAGGCCGACGAGTCGCCACCGTCGCCACCGTCGCCGTTGCCACCGTCGCCACCGGCACCGCCGTCGCCGCCGAGGCCGCCCAGCAGGCTCAGCTGGGTGCGGGCGGGGAGCAGCTCGACGTGCTCGGTGTCCAGGTGGCGGGAGATCCGGTCCATGGATTCCTCATTCTTTCTCGGATACGACTCCGGTACGGAATCGCGATTCTCGAATCGACCCGGTCGAGCCGATCTGCATTCAATACTGGCCGCGCCGGCGACGAACTCGCAAGCAGAGTCGATACGTACAAATCAAGGGCCGGCACCACGTACGTTCGATCCTCCGGTACTGAGATGCGGATCGTGGGCACTGATCCTCCGGAGCCACACACGGACACGTTCCGTGAGCACACCTCGGATACCCGACGAGCGGCCGGGGCCGTTCGCTCCCGGCGCGCGGTCGGGCCGGATCGACAGCCGGGGGTTCGTCGGGGTTGGTCAGGGTTCGTTTCCGGGCGACGCCCGATGTGGGCCCCGGCACGGCGCGATGAGGTGGGTACCGGCCCGGGAGAAAGGGGCCGGGCCCCGATTCCGACCGGTGAGGACCACGAGTTGATCGACGCCGCGATGGGCCTCGTCCACCAGGCGGTCGACTCGCCCTGGCTCTACCTGGTGCTGTTCGGTCTCGCCGCGCTCGACGGGTTCCTGCCCGTCGTTCCGGGGGAGGCCGCACTCGTCACCGCGGCCGTGTTCGCCGCCTCCGGTGACGTGGCGCTGGTGGCGGTCGTCCTGGCGGGAGCCGTGGGCGCGTTCGCCGGTGACCACGTGTCCTATCTGATCGGGCGCTGCTCGCTCGGCCGGTTCGGTGAGCGTGTCCGGGCGGGCGCTCGGGGCCGGGCCGCCTACGACCGGGCCGGGGCCGCGATCGCCGAGCGCGGCGGGCAGATCCTGCTGGCGTCGCGGGCCGTGCCGGGAGTACGCACCGCGACGACGATCGCCATGGGCGGGGTGCGCTATCCGGTGCGCCGGTTCTCCGCGTTCGATGCCGTCGCCGCGACGTGCTGGGCGGCCGGCTGGTCGTTGGTCGGCCACATCGGCGGTGTCACCTTCGGGAGCGAACCGCTCAAGGGCCTGGTGTTCGCGCTCTGCCTGGCCGTCGCGCTGACGGGAGTCGGTGAGCTGGCCCGGCGGCTGTGGCGCCGCAGACGCGACGCCGGCGAGACCGACGGCATCCAGGCACCGCGCACGGGAACGTCCGACGGCCCTCCGCCCCGCTGAACCCGATGGACGGCCACCGCCGGTCAGATCGTGGCGAGGATGTCGAAGTCACCGCCGTCGGCGGTCGCCAGGTACATGCTCTGCTCGGTCCGTGCCGGGCCGACCAGGACCGCACCCCGCGGGCCCTGGTGGCGGTAGTGCTCCGCGGTCGCGGACAGCTGCCGGACGTCGGCGGATCCGGTCCGGTTCACCAGCCCCGCCAGCATCCGCAGCCCCTCGTAGCAGGACTCACCGGGGGCGTTGAGGACCGGGGCCGCCGGGCCGAACCGACGGACGTAGCGGGCGCCGAACGCCAGGCTCTCCACGGTGGGGAGCGACTCGAAGTAGCCGGACGCGACGAACACGTCCCGGGCGGATGCGGCCCCCATCGCCCGCAGCGCGCTCTCGTCCATGAGCGTGGAGAACCGGGCGCACTGCTCCTCCAGGCCGTACCGGGCGAACTGCCGGTTGAACTCCACCGAGTCCCGCCCGACCAGGAACATCAGGACCCCGTCGCAACCGCTGTGCTCGATCCGGCGCAGGACCTCCCCGAAGTCCGGCGTCCCGAGCGGGACGAACTGCCCGTCGTCGACGTCGATGTCGTCCCGGTCGCGCAGGAACCGCCGGACGACCGCGGCGGAGCGCCGCGGCCACACGTAGTCGTTGCCGATCACGAACCAGCGCCGCACACCGATCTCGTCGGCCATCCACGTCAGACCGGGGCACAGCTGGTTCTCCGGGGTCTCGCCGATCGCGAACACCCCGGGCGTCGCCTCGCCGCCCTCGTAGAGCGCGGTGTAGATGTAGGGCACCCGCCCGCGGATCCGCCGGGCGAGCCGCTGCCGGACCCCCGAGAGGTGCCAGCCCACCACCGCGTCGACCTCCCCGGTGGTGACCAGCCGGTCGACCTCGGACGCCACCTGCTCCGGTGCCGCGCCGCCGTCGACGATCCGCAGTGTCACCGGCCGGGCGAGCACGCCGCCCTCGTCGTCGATCTCCTCCGCCGCGAGCCGGGAGCACAGCACGCAGGACGGCCCGTACAGCGCCTCCGTGCCCTGCAGCGGCACGACCAGGGCGACCCGGAACGCCGCGGGGGGACCCGCCGTCACGGCCGCGCCCCCGGGCGCCGCCACGTCCCTGCCGTGTGCATGGTCACAGGAACTCCGCACCCGGCCGGTGCATTCCCGCGGCGCCCGCGGACACTCAGCCCTCGAGCGCGGCGTCCAGGGTGATCTCGACGCCGGTCAGCGCCTTGGAGACCGGGCAGCCCTCCTTGGCGGCCTGCGCGGCCTGGCGGAAGCCGTCCTCGTCCAGCCCCGAGACCTCTCCGCGGACCTTCAGCGTGATGCCGGTCAGCTTGAAGCCGCCCGCGTCCTTGTCCGGGCCGAGCGAGACGTCCGCGGAGACCTCGAGCGACTCCGGGTCACCGCCCGCCTCGCCGATGTTCGCCGAGAGCTGCATCGCGAAGCAGGCCGAGTGGGCGGCGGCGATCAGCTCCTCGGGCGAGGTGTGGCCGCCGGCGTCCTCGGCGGAGCGCGTCGGGAAGCTGACCTCGTAGGTGCCGATCTTCGAGCTGCTGAGCTCGACCTGCCCGGACCCCTTCTCGAGGGTGCCGTTCCAGGCGGTGCGGGCGCTGCGGGTGGGCATCGTCTACCTCCGTACGGGTGTATCGATTGCGCACTACCGGTCACGCCGGCCGTGCCTGCGCCCCGGACCTTCCCGGTGCCGGTGGAACCGAAACGGTCCCGCAGGGGGCTACCCGTGGACCTCGACCCGGTCCCCGACCTGCAGCGTCGCGTACCAGCGCTCGGCGTTCGCCCGGTCCAGCCGCACGCACCCGGCCGACGGCGAGTTCACGTCGCCCTCGTGGAAGGCGATCCCGCCCGGCGCGAAGAACACCGCGAACGGCATCGGCGCGTCGTCGAACTCCGCGCTGCGGTGGTCCTTGTTCTTCCACTCGACCGCGAACGTGCCGAGCGGCGTCTCCTGGCCCGGGCCGCCGGGAGCGGCGGGCACCGGGCCGGCCTCGATCCGGCCGTCCGCGATCAGCCACGCCTGCCGGCCCGCCCGGTCGACGCAGGCGCGGGCCTCGGTGCTGCACGGGGTGCCCTCGATGAGCCCGCCGGGCGCCCCGTCCTCCGCACCGGGGTCGTGCTCCGCCGATGGCGCGTGATCGCGGTCGTCCGGCCCGTCCGGCGGCGCCGCCGAGGCCGTGCCGACCAGCAGCGCACCGAGCACGAGTCCGAGCACCGTGACCAGGACCGTCGCCCCGCGGGACCGCCTGCGGCGTCTCCCGAACTCGCGCTTCATCGCGCTCCCGCCGTCGCCGCCCGTGGGGCCGGTTCGGCCGCCGCGTCCGGTTGAACGAGGGGCGCCGGACGGGGTTACCACCCGAAAGTTTGATCTTCGTCGGATTCCCGTCCGCGGCGGGGAGAGGCGCGTACGACCGGGCCCGTACGATCCCGTACCGGTGCGGCGGACCGGCGCACGCCGGTCCGTCCCGCGCAGCTGAGCGCACGGGCCGCCCGCGCCGGGCGGCGGTGAACCCCCAGCAGGAGGACCGAACATGCCCGAGCCCCACCAGGGCGCGACCGACGACCATCCCGTCCCCGCTCGCGCCGCGGTCGCCGCGGGGGTGGTGCTCGCCGCCGGCGCCGGCACCCGGATGCGCTCGGCGACGCCCAAGGTGCTGCACCCCATCGGGGGCCGTCCCATGCTCGGCCACGCGCTGCACGCGGTCGCCGGCGTGGCACCGGAGCACCTCGTGGTCGTCGTCGGGCACCAGCACGAGCGGGTGACCGAGGCCGTCACCGGCGTCGCCGGCGAGCTGGGCCGCGACATGACGACGGCGCTGCAGCACCAGCGGCTGGGTACCGGCGACGCCGTGCGCTGCGGCCTGTCGGCCCTGCCGCCGGAGCTCACCGGCACCGTGCTCGTCACCTACGGCGATGTCCCGCTGCTCGACACCGGCACGCTGTCCGCGCTCGTCGAGGAGCACGAGGCGGCCGGGGCCGCGGTGACCCTGCTGACCGGCGAGCCCGCCGACCCCACCGGCTACGGCCGGATCGTCCGCAACACCGACGACCCGGCCCATCCCGTCACCGCGATCGTCGAGCACGGCGACGCCACCGAGGCACAGCGCGCCATCACCGAGGTCAACTCGGGTGTCTACGCCTTCGACGCGCGGTTCCTGCGCGAGGGCATCGGCGGGCTGGCCGCGCACAACGAGCAGCAGGAGCTGTACCTGACCGACCTGGTCGAGACCGCGGTCGCGGACGGCCGGCCGGTGCACGCGCTGCGCTGCACCGACGAGTGGCTGCTGCGCGGGGTCAACGACCGCGTGCAGCTGGCGGAGCTCGCTGCCGAGCTGAACCGGCGGCTGCTGCGGCGGTGGATGCTCGACGGCGTCACCGTCGTCGACCCGGCCACGACCTGGGTCGACGTCCAGGTGCGACTGGGGACCGACGTCGTGCTGCACCCGGGCACCCAGCTGCACGGCGCCTGCACGGTCGGCGACGGCGCCGAGATCGGGCCGGACACCACGCTGGCCGCCTGCGTCGTCGGCGCGGGCGCGACCGTGGTCCGCACGCACGGCTCGGACTCCGAGATCGGTGAGAACGCGTCAGTCGGACCGTTCGCCTACCTGCGCCCGAACGCGCACCTGGGCGCGGGCGGCAAGATCGGCACCTTCGTCGAGGTGAAGAACGCCGACATCGGTGCCGGTAGCAAGGTGCCGCACCTGACCTACGTCGGCGACGCGTCGATCGGCGAGCTGAGCAACATCGGTGCGTCGTCGGTGTTCGTGAACTACGACGGCGTCCGCAAGCAGCGGACGACGATCGGTTCGCACGTCCGGACCGGATCCGACACCATGTTCATCGCCCCGGTCACGGTCGGGGACGGCGCCTACACCGGTGCCGGCACGGTGCTCCGCGAGGACGTCCCGCCGGGGGCGCTGGCGGTGTCGGGTGGGACACAGCGCACCATCGAGGGGTGGGTGACCCGCAAGCGCCCGGGCACCCCGGCCGCCGAGGCGGCCGAACGGGCGGGCTCCGGCCCCTCCGGGAACGGCGTGGCCGGCCAGAACGACCCCGAGCACGATGCCGGGACCAACAGAGACCTCAGCCGAGGAGGCACCGCACGGTGAGCGCGATCGCAGGCACGCCGAAGAAGAACATGATGCTCTTCTCGGGGAGGGCGCACCCGGAGCTGGCCGAGCACGTGGCCAAGGAGCTCGACGTCACGGTCACTCCGCAGTCGGCGTACTCCTTCGCCAACGGGGAGATCTTCTGCCGGTTCGAGGAGTCGGTCCGCGGCAGCGACGCGTTCGTGATCCAGGCGCATTCCGCGCCGATCAACGACGCGATCATGGAGCAGCTGATCATGGTCGACGCGCTGAAGCGCGGCTCGGCCAAGCGGATCACCGCCGTCATGCCGTTCTGGGGCTACGCCCGCCAGGACAAGAAGCACCGCGGGCGCGAGCCCATCTCGGCCCGGCTCGTCGCCGACATGTTCAAGACCGCGGGCGCCGACCGGATCCTCACCGTGGACCTGCACACCTCGCAGATCCAGGGCTTCTTCGACGGCCCGGTGGACCACCTGTTCGCCCTTCCGGTGCTGGCCCGGCACATCAAGAACACCCGGCCGGACGAGGCCATCGCGGTCGTCTCGCCCGACTCCGGCCGCGTGCGGCTCGCCGAGCGCTGGGCCGAGACCCTGGGCGGCACGCCGCTGGCCTTCATCCACAAGACCCGTGACCCGATGAAGCCGAACGAGGCCGTCGCGAACCGTGTGGTCGGTGACATCGAGGGCCGCTGCTGCGTGGTCATCGACGACATGATCGACACCGGTGGCACCGTGGCGAAGGCGGTCGAGGCGCTGCTCGCCCAGGGCGCCTCCAAGGTCGTCGTCGCCGCGACCCACGGCGTGCTCTCCGGCCCGGCGACCGAGCGGCTGGCCAACTGCGGCGCCGACGAGGTGATCTTCACCGACTCGCTGCCGATCCCGGACGAGAAGCGCTTCCCGAAGATGACCGTGCTGCCGATCGCCCCGCTGCTGGCCGAGGCGATCCACCAGGTCTTCGAGGACGGCTCGGTGACGAGCCTGTTCGACGGCAACGCCTGACCGGCGGTTCCGCTCCGCACCACCCACCAGCCGGGACGCGCGCGCCACCCCTTCTGACCTCCCGCGCGATCCCGGCTGATCCACCTCTGCTGCTGTTGATCATCCGCCGTCAGGAAGAAGACGGGCCCGGCACGGCATCCGACCGCTCGTCCTGCGTGCCGATCCGGTCACCGACCGGCCGCCTGATGGAGCAACCCCGCATCGCGTCAGCCCGTCGTAGACAGGGGCCGGACGAGCGGTAGGCAGGCTCTTCGGCGCAACCGATGTACGGAGGTATCTCAGGTGGGCTACCGACAGCGACGGGTCGGCGCACTCGTCGCGGGGATGGTCGCGGTGATCGGAGTGGGGCTGGCCGGTACCGCGGTCGCAGCCACCGGCCCGGAGAGCAGCACCGTCGCGCAGGAGGCCCACGCCGAGGCGCTGGTGCCGGGTACCCCGTGCACGGTGTCCACACGGGCGTGTGTCGACCTGGAGTCCCAGCGGGCGTGGCTCATCACCGACGGCGCCGTCTCGTACGGGCCCGTTCCGATCGCCTCCGGCGGCGCCGGGCAGGAGACCCCGTCGGGCCACTCGTTCCGCGTCTACCGCAAGTCCGCCGACCACAAGAGTGGCGAGTTCACGGGTCCGGACGGTCAGCCGGCACCGATGCCGTGGTCGGTGTTCTTCGCCGACGGCGGTGTGGCCTTCCACGGTGGTGACCGGGACAGGGCCTCGGCCGGATGCGTGAAGCTCGATCCCGGGCCGGCGCAGACGTTCTTCAACGACCTGGTCGAGGGTGACAAGGTCCAGGTCGTCGACGCATCGGTCGAACAGAAGGCCCGGGCAGGGAGCTGACCCAGGGCCACCCCGGTGACAGGGCCCCGGCGGCGCCTGCGGCCCGGAGGAGCGCCGAAGGCCCGCTTCGGCACGAAGGGGATCACGACAAGCGTCCGGAGACCCGCTCCTGCACACGATCGATCTCGCGCAGATGTCCACGCGCGTCACGTACCCAGGTGTATCCCCGGGCGTTGCGGAAGTACAGATAGGCAAACATATCGACGATCGTTAGAGTGTTTGTATGGCCGTGGATGACGCGTGTGACCTGCTCTGTCTCGATCTTCCGCACGCCGAACGGATCCGTGCCGCGCTGCCCGACCCCACTCGTGTCGAACCGGCCGCCGACATGGCCCGCGGACTCGGGGATTCCACCCGGCTGCGGATCGCGGCCGCCCTTCTCCAGGGTGCCGAGCTGTGCGTGTGCGACACCGCCTGGGTCGTCGGTGCGTCGCAGGCACTGGTGTCACACCACCTGCGCCAGCTGCGCACGGCCGGGATCGTGACCTCACGCCGGGACGGCCGGATGGTGATGTACCAGCTCTCCGACCGGGGCCGCGCCGTGCTGTCGGTGCTGCTCGACACCGACATCGCCGTCGACACCGCCGTCGACACCGCCGGGGCCGGCGACGCGCTGCCGGAAGGAGCCGATCGTGTCTGACTCCGGCACGGCACCCGCACCCCCCAACGACACGGCTACGGGAGGCGACCAGGGACCCGGCCGCATCTGGCAGGTCCGGGAACTGCAGCTCGCCGCGGTCGCTACGGTGCTGCTCGCCGTCGCCTGGGTGATCGCCCTCGCCGTCGGTGGTCCGACATTACTGATCGGCGGGATCGAGCTGGTCGCGGCCGTGGTCGCGGCGTCGACGTTCGTGCCCGACGCGCTGCGCAACCTGCGCCACGGCCGGATCGGTGTCGGCACCCTGATGACGATCGCCGCGATCGGCGCCGTCGCACTCGGACAGATCGCCGAGGCCGCCCTGCTCGGGATCCTGTTCTCCATCGCCGAAGGGCTCGAACACCATGCCGTGACCCGGACCCGCCGCGGCCTGCGCGCCCTGCTCGGGCTGGTCCCACCATCGGCCTCGGTGCTGCGCGACGGCGACGAGGTCACCATCTCCCCCGACGACCTCGTCATCGGCGACATCCTCATCCTGCGCCCCGGCGAGCGGGCCGCGACCGACGGCACCATCCGGTCCGGGCGAACCAGCCTGGACACCTCCGCGATCACCGGCGAGTCGGTCCCGGCCGAGGCAGGACCGGGCGACGACCTCTACGCCGGGACGATCAACGGCGGCGGCGCCATCGAGGTCGAGGTCACCGCCCCCGCCTCCGACAGCTCGCTCGCCCGCATCGTGCACATCGTCGAGCAGGCCCAGGAACGCAAGGGCTCCGGGCAACGCCTCGCCGACCGGATCGCACGCCCACTGGTCCCCGCCATCATGATCCTCGCCGCTCTGATCGCCGGGATCGGCGCGCTCCTCGGCGACCCGGTGCTCTGGCTCGAACGAGCCCTCGTCGTGCTCGTCGCCGCCTCACCGTGCGCACTGGCGATCTCGGTACCGCTGACCGTGGTCGCCGCGATCGGCGCGTCCAGCCGGCACGGTGCCCTGGTCAAGGGCGGCGCGGCACTGGAGGAACTCGGCCGGATCCGCGCCGTCGCCCTCGACAAGACCGGCACCCTGACCCGCAACCGGCCCGAGGTCATCGAGGTCCTGACCGCACCCGGGCAGGACCGCATCGACGTGCTGGCCACCGCCGCCGCGCTGGAGTCGCGCAGCGAACACCCACTCGCCCGGGCGATCCTCACCGCCGCCCAGGAGCCACCATGGTCGATCGCTGTACAGCCCGCCGACGACGTCACCGCCGTGCCCGGGCACGGCCTGACCGGCACCCGTGACGGAATCGAGCTGCGGCTGGGCAAGCCCGGCTGGATCGACCCCGGCCCGCTGACCGACGATGTCGCCCGGTCACAGGGCCACGGCGCCACCGTCGTCCTCCTCGAACGCGCCGGCACACTGCTCGGCGCCCTCGCCGTCCGCGACGAGCTGCGCCCCGAAGCCGCCGACGCCATTCGCCGCATGCGCGCGCTCGGGATCGAGGTCGCGATGCTCACCGGCGACAACCACCGCACCGCGGCGACGCTCGGTGAGCAGGCCGGGATCGACGTCGTGCACGCCGAACTGCGCCCCGAGGACAAGGCTCGCCTGCTGCCCGAGATCGCCGGTGGCTGCCGGATCGCCATGGTCGGTGACGGCGTCAACGACGCCCCCGCCCTGGCCACTGCCGATGTCGGCATCGCCATGGGGGCGATGGGCACCGACGTCGCCATCGAGACCGCCGACGTCGCACTGATGGGCGAGGACCTGCGCCACCTCCCGCAGAACCTCGCCCACGCCCGCCACGCCCGCACGATCATGCTGCAGAACGTCGGCTTCTCCCTGCTGATCATCGGCACGCTGATCCCGCTCGCCGCATTGGGCGTCCTGGGCCTGGCCACCGTCGTCGTGATCCACGAGGCCGCCGAGGTGCTGGTCATCCTCAACGCCGTCCGCGCCGCGCGAGCACGGACCCTGCCCGGCCTCACGGCCGCCCCGGCCACCTCGGACCGACACCACATCACCGTCGAGCCCGCACCCGAACCGGACGACCCCTGCTGCGCACCAGCACCCCGGGGCTCCACACCCCAGGACGTGGCCACCGGACCGGCAGCCCTCGCCGACTCGCGACCCGCCCCGGCACAGTCGCCGCACCAGGGCGGTTGTGAGGACGGATGCGCATGCTGCAGCGCCGAACCGTCGGCTGCCGACCGGGAGGCACAGAATCACGAGGGCTCTCACCGATGACCACGGCCGATCGGGCGGCACGGCCGGCCGGCACCGTCCTCGCCGCCGCCGTGACTTCTTCACCGGAGGCGCAACGAGCTGGACCGGGACGGAACCCTACGACGGGGAACCCAGCGGACGATGTGGACGGCCTACGCGACCTTCGGACTCCTTCCCAACGGTGTCGAGATCACGACTCATCGGAGGAGCTTCCTCGATGCGGGTGTGTGTCCGGTGCTGACGACGGGCTCTGCCCACGGACGCGCGCATCGGAGCCCGCGCGTCCGTGTCGTCACCGGGGCGTCAGCAGGAGGGCCAGCCGGTGACGACGGTCCACAAGGGCCCGCCGCGCCGGTGTCGGGAACCAGGAGGTAGGACCGATGCCGACCACCACGACCGCATCCACCACGCGGGTCCAGCTCGCGCTCAACGTCACCGACATCGCGGCCGCGACCGACTTCTACTCCGCGCTGTTCGGGGTGCCGCCGCACAAGGAGCACGCGGGCTACGCCAACTTCGAGGTGGCGGACCCGCCACTGAAGCTGGTGCTGATCGAGAACTCCGCCGCGACCGAGTCGCTCAACCACATCGGTGTCGAGGCGACGGCTCCCGCGACCGTGACCGCGGCGCTGACCCGGTTCCGGGCGGCCGGGCTGCAGACGACCGTGGCCGAGCAGGACGTGTGCTGCCACGCCGTGCAGGACAAGGTGTTCGTCACCGCCCCCGACGTGCCCCACGGATGGTGGGAGTTCTACGCCGTCACCGACGACGACCCGGCCAACCCTGAGGGTGAGTCGACCTCCGCGTGTGCGGCGGCCTGTGGGGAAGGCGGGCCCTGCTGCCACTGACCGGTCCCGCGCAAAGGGCCCCGCCGATCCGGCGGGGCCTCGTGCGTGCGGTCGGGCTCAGCCGCAGCGGCAGTCGCGGCGCGGGGTGTAGTCCATCGGAACGCCGCGCGCGTCCAGGACGAGCTCACAACACTGCCCGAGCAGTTCGCCGAGCCGGTGGCGCCCGCGCTGCACCCGGGACTTCATCCCCGACACCGTCAGCCCCTCGCGCTCGGCGGCGCCCGCCTGGCTCAGGCCGTCGAGCTCGGTGAGTTCCACGGCGCGGCGCTGTTCGGGGGACAGGCCGCTGAGCAGTGGGCGCACGCAGTTCGCGAGCTCGGTGAGCACGCCCGCCTGCTCGTCGTCGACCGCCGGGGCCGCTGGCTCGGGCGCGAGGGCGGGCAGCGGGGCAAGCCGGGCCCGCTCGCGCTCCGCGCGCCGGTACTCGTCGATGATCGCGTTGCGGGTGATCCGGTACACCCACCGCACCAGGTGCTCGTGGTCCGTGACCCGGTGCACGTTGCGGTGGATGCGCAGCATGATCTCGGCGTCGTCAGCCCGGTCCGGGTCGAGGATCCGCCGGTGCACGAAACCGCGCAGCTGCGTCCCGAACTCGCGCCAGATCCGCTCGGTGGTCGGCGCAGCCGCGCCGGAAGTGGCGATCGGTGTCTCTGTCATGTCCGGTCCCGTTTCGAGAAGGGCGCCCTGAGGCGGACGCCACACCCTCGGCTGACGACGGTACCGCCGCGGGGACGCAGCGCCGAGCCGCCACGGCCCGGTGGTGCCCGACCACCCGCGCTCGGCGTACAGGAGCGGGTCTCTACGGCTTCTCGGCGGACGGTGTCGTGAGGGTCAGCTGGCGTCGATGGTGGTCGAAGTGCTGGGTCCCGAAGTGGTAGACGTCGAGCACGCTCATCGTCGGCGTGAAGTAGGGATCCCAGTCCGTCGGCATGGACATGCACAGGGCCAGGCTCCGCTCGGTCTCGGTGGCCAGGCGACGTCGTAGCGAGCCGATCACGGCGTCCAGCAGCACCGCGATGGCACGCGACGGCAACAGCCGAGCGGCGAGGCGGGGACCGAGGTAGTTGATCGCGTGGAAGGGCCGGCGCCCGGCGTTCACGGTGGCGGCGAAGCCTCGGCTGTAGCCGAGGCGCCCGAGCGTTCGCACCAGGGGCAGCAGCATCCGGACGACTCCGTAGCCGAGGACCATGTGGAACAACAGCTGCCGGTTCGTCCACCGCGTGCCGTTGGTCGGGCGGTGCAGGTCCTCTCGCGAGGCCGTGGCGATGAGCTGGTGGAACTCGGCCCGGGCTCGCCGCATCTCCTCGCCGATGTCGTACGGGTCCATGCGACCGCCTCCGCCAAGCGATGCTACGGCCGTCGCGGCGGGCGGGGAGCACACTGGTGGGATGCGGGTGGAGCTGCTGGTGGTGCCGAACTGCCCCCACGAGAACGTCGCCTCGGAGCGTCTGCGCCGGGCGCTCGACGACACCGGACATGCCACGACTCCGGTCGAGGTCCGGAGCATGACCGCGGAGGCGGTCGCCGGGGCTCCTGAGTTCGCGGGTTCACCCACGATCCTGATCGACGGAGCGGACCCGTTCGCGGAGCAGGCCAGCGGTTCGGGCGCGTTCTCGTGTCGCATCTACCGCGGCGAGACCGGCCTGTCGGGCGCCCCGTCGGTGGAGCAGCTGCGGCACGTGTTT
This sequence comes from Pseudonocardia parietis, assembly GCF_017876315.1. Classification (GTDB taxonomy): domain Bacteria; phylum Actinomycetota; class Actinomycetes; order Mycobacteriales; family Pseudonocardiaceae; genus Pseudonocardia; species Pseudonocardia parietis. The sequence continues at coordinate 7,012,250 of NZ_JAGINU010000001.1, forward strand.
GCGCCGCTGACGTGCGGTGAGGCCGAGCAGGGCCGGTGCGTTCGCGCTTGACCTTCGACCCGGCTTGAAGGTTTACCGTCTGCCGCGTGGGCCGATACCGCATCTCCCAGCTCGCCGAGCGCGTCGGCGTTCCGGCGACGACGCTGCGCTACTACGAATCCGAGGGCCTGCTGCCCACCCGGCGCACCCCCAACGGCTACCGCACCTATGACGACCAGGACGCCGAACGAATCCGGTTCATCGCCACAGCCAAGGACCTCGGGATCCCGCTCATCCGGATCCGGGACCTGCTCGGGGTGTGGCAGGACGGCATGTGCCGTGATGTCCGCGGGCGACTGCTGCCGCTGGTGGCCGAGCAGCTCGCCGACCTCGACTCCAGGATGCGAGACCTCCAGGACGTGCGCCGCGATCTGCGTGGCGCCCAGGACCGACTCCGGGCGCTGCCCGTGTCAATGGCCAGTTTGTGGTCCCCGCTGGTGGCCGGGTGAAAGTCCCCGGTCCGGGGTTGTTCAGCTGGTGTTGATGGCGGCTCCCTTCTTCGCGTTTCGGGCTTCGCGCATGCGGTAGGAGTCGCCGCTGGTGACGACGACCTGGGCGTGGTGCAGGAGCCGGTCGAGCAGGCTGACCGCGGTGGTGTGTTCGGGCATGAACCGCCCCCATCGGTCGAAGGGCCAGTGGGAGCTGATGGCGAGGCTGCGGCGTTCGTAGGCGGCGGCGACGAGCCGGAACAGCAGTTGGGCGGCGGTGTCGTCGAGTGGGGCGAACCCGATCTCGTCGATGATGATCAGGTCATGGCGCAGTGTGTGGTCGATGAGTCGGCCGACGGAGTTGTCGGCCAGGCCGCGGTAGAGCGCTTCGACCAGGTCGGCGGCGGTGAAGTAGCGGACCCGGTGCCCGGCCTCGACCGCCGCCGTGCCAAGCGCGACGAGCAGATGCGACTTCCCGGTGCCGGCCGGGCCGACCAGGGCGAGGTTCTCCGGGGCGCGGATCCATTCCAGCGAGGCGAGGTAGTCGAACGTGGCCTGGGGGATCGAGGAGGCGGACAGGTCGAACTCGTCGAGGGTCTTGGCGACCGGGAACCCGGCCGCCTTGCGCCGGTTGGCGATGTTGGAGGCGTCCCGGGCGGCGACCTCGGCCTCGACCAGGACCCGCAGCAGCTCCTCAGGACGCCAGCGCTGGGTGCGGGCGGTGAGCAGCAGCTCCGGCGCGAGGCGGCGCATCGCGGCGAGCTTGAGTCGTTTGAGCCCGGCCTCGAGGTCCGCGTCGAGCGCCGGGGGCTTGCTCGCAGTCATGACGCATCACCCTCGACGACACCGCCGGCGGGTGTGGCGGTGTCGGTGAAGACGGCGTAGTCGGTCAGCGAGCGGGTCGGGACCGCGGGCAGCTCGACCACCAACGCCTGCCCGGCCGGTTGGGGTCTCGGTGCGGCAGCGCCGGCGGCGAGGATGGACCGGACGTCCTCGGCCCGCCAACGACGGAACGCCGTCGCTCGGGCCAGCGCGTCGAGCAGAGCCTGTTCGCCGTGAGCCTGGCCGAGTGCGAGGAGCTCGCCGAGCTCGGTGCCCAGGCGGGCCGATCCGGCTGCGACAGCACCGGTCAGGAACGCCTGCGCGGCGGGCCCGAGTGCGCAGAACGTCTTCTCGTCAGCGGTCTTCGGGCGGGCCGCCCGAACCGGAGTCGTGGGGCGCGGCCCGCCGTAGTGGGCGTCGATCACCGACGCCTCGCCCGGCCCGACCAGGCGGTGCTCGGCCAACACCACCCCGGCCCCGGCAACTGCGCCGACCCTGCCGCCGGGTGTGGCGGTGGACAGGATGGTGAGGCGGTCGGCGTGGGTGCGGACCTCGACCCGGGTGCCGATCGCGGTGGTGGGGACCGAGTAGCGGGCCGACCCGAACCTCACGCAGGACAACCGGTCGACTTTGCGGATCACCGCCGGGCCGGTGATCCGAGGGCGCAGCGACGGGAGCCCGCCCAAGACGTCGAGCTCGTGTTCGGCCAGCCGCTCAGCGGGGATCGCCGCGATCTCCGAGTGCGTCACCGCGTTGACCTCCGCGCACCACTGCTGCGCTGCGGCGTTGGCCGCGGCCAGGTCGGGGCGTCCCGGCCCCCCGGTGTCCCCGGTGTCGAGGTCGACCAGGTCGCAGCCGATGATCAGGTCGGCTTTGGCGTAGCCGACGAGGTTCTCCACGATGCCCTTGGACTCCGGATCGTTGCCGTGGCAGAAGTCCGGGCGGAACCGGTAGTGGCTGGCGAAGCGCACGTAGTCCGGTGTCGGGACCACGAGGTCGGCGACCACGGCGGCCTTCAGACACCCCATCCGGTCGGCGAGCACGACCTTCGGGACCCCGCCGATGGTCTCGAAGCACTCGGCCAGCATGTTCAGGGTGGTCTCGGCGCGTTCGTCGACGGCGAAGCGGACGAACCGCACCCTCGACCAGGCCAGCACGGCGCAGAACACGTGCAGCCCGGCGATCACGCCCCAGTCGATGACCAGGTGCTCGCCCGGGGACCACACCGCCGGACGCCGCCCGCGGTGATGATCGCGGCGCCAGTCGGCCTTCGCTTGCGCGACGAGGCGGCGGAAGTTGCGCGCCGAGCCCTCGTAGCCCGCGGCGCGAGCATCGGGCAGCAGCCGCTTCGCCGAGATCCTGCCCTTGGTCTTCTCCACTCGCCCGGCGACCAGCTCGGCGACCGACTCATAGTTCCGGGAGCGTGGTTTGCGTTGCGGGACAACACCCCCCGCGTCATGACGCTCGATGACCCGACGCACGGTCTTCGGTGTCGTGGCGCAGATCGCGGCCGCGCCGCGATAACTGCCGACATCCCGATAGGCCGAAATGATGTCCATCCGTTCCCTCGCAGACTTCAATGGGAGACCCCTGGGTGGTGCGGCGGCTGGCTTCGACAACCACCACCGTCACCGCCCAGGGCCTCAACCCGGCGTACGACACGACGAGGGACCGGGGACTTCTATCTGGCCACCAGCGGGGACCTCACAAGGCCACCCGCGGGGACCTGAACCTGGCCACCAGCGGGGACTTTTTCATGGCCACGGACAGCCCGCGCGTGACGCGCCCTGTGATCCGGACTGTACGTCCCTGACCGGCGACCAGGCCGACATCGCCGACACGACCGGGGAGACGGATTCGGTGCCGATCGCGTGTTCGTTGGGACCGGACGACCATGCCGACCGTCTCGCGCGCTGGCGGACGGTCCTGGCGGGAACGACCACACAGCCGGTCGACGAGACCACCGTTCGGGTCGAGCTACCGACCGAGCGGACCGCGGAGATCGCCGCCCTCGTCGCCGACGAGGTGGCGTGTTGCCCGTTCTTCACCTTCACCCTCACCGTCACCCACAACGGGTTGCACCTCGACGCCACCGCTCCGGCCGATGCCCGGCCGCTGCTCGACGACCTGTTCACCGCCGACACGACCGGACGCCGCCCTTGCTGATCATCAAGTCCATCGCGCTGTCCACCCCTCGCCGCACTGTTCGAGGTCGAGGACCAGGTCCACAACAACACGATCTGGCAGGTCTCCGACGGTGGCTCCGGACCGAGCGGAGGCTGGGGCAAGGGCGAGAGCCGATGCGCAGCCGCCGCCCGGGGGGCGCACCGGGATCGGAAGAACGACCCCATATCGGCCGACGGTCAGCGTTCTGACTGTTCGTCACTCGAGCGACGAGCGCCGCGCAGGACCAGTTCGGTAGCGGTCACCACGGCATCTGCCGGGACCCCGTCCGGGTCGAGGGCACGTTGAATAGCCAGACCGTCCTCCAGTGCGTGCACCACGAGAGCGGCGAAGGACGCCTCGGTGGCATCGATCCCCAACTCGCGGGCCACGGCACCGGTCAGTGCTTCACGAGCGATCTCTTCCCGATCGGCGAGGACAGATCGCCGGCCGGGTGTGCGCTGAAGCGCGTGGCGAACCAGCTCCAACCGCAATGCCAGCCACTCCTCGACGTGGGCAGATCGGGTGCGATGCCAGGCGCGCAGCCCTTCCCATGTGTCGCCTTCGGCCGCGGCGAGTCCGGCCACCTCGTCGCGCTCGCGGCGGGTGCGCTCCTCCAGCAGCGCCGCGACAAGGGCGTCCTTGTCGGCGAAGTGGCCGTAGAACGCTCCGCGCGTGTAGCCGGCTCGATCGGCGATCCGTTCCACCGAGGCCCCTGCCACTCCGGTCTCCGCGAACACCTCGGCGGCGGCGTCGAGCAGCCGGGACCGAGTTCGTTCCTGCGATTCCTGACGGGACAGGCGCCTAGCCACGACCGCTCCCGCGAGTGGTCGGACGCCGGACCTTGATGTCGTCCAGACAGGTCACGTCGACGCGATCGGCGATCACATCGACGCCGTGGCGATCGGCCCAGGCCCTCAATGCGTGCCTGCCCTCGGTCTCGGCCCGTAGGCGACCACCAGCCGGTTCGGGCAGCTCGACGAAGCAGCCCCTGACCGTCACTCGGTAGGTGCGCACGACGCCCTCAAAAACACTGATGAATCCAGAAACACTTATGTATCTTAAGCGATATGACCGCCACCCTGCACGACCCCACCACGTGGACGGCGACATACATCCAGAGCTCGGTCGCCTCTGGCCGAACCAGCGCGGCCGAGGTCGTGGAAGCCCACCTGGCCCGCCTCGATCGCCTCAACCCGCGACTCGGGGCCGTGACCTCCCGGCGCGACGAGGAGGCGCGGCGTGACGCTGCGGCCATCGACGACGCGGTCGCGCGTGGCGACACCGTCGGCCCCCTGGCCGGAGTGCCGATCACGGTCAAGGAGACGACCGACGTTGCCGGTCTTGCGACGACACACGGCCTGCGGACCTTCGGCGATCGCGTGGCCGGGGTCGACGCCCCGCCGGTCGACCGTCTGCGCCGCGCCGGCGCGATCGTGATCGGTCACACGAACATGCCGACCCTGACGCTGAGCGGCATGCACCCGCGCAGTGAGCTGTTCGGCGACACCGTCAACCCGTGGGACACGCAGGTGACCCCCGGCGGAAGCAGCGGCGGCGATGCCGTGGCAGTGGCCGCCGGCCTGGCCGCTTGTGGGCTCGGGAACGACTCCGGGGGCTCGACGCGGCTTCCCGCGCAGTTCTGTGGCATCGCCGGATTGAAGCCGACACCCGGGCGGTTCCCCGCCGATCACCGGATCGGCTCGGCCGACCCGTCGCCGGCAGTTGCACTGTTCCCCGTCGACGGCCCTCTCACGCGGACCGTCGCCGACTTGCGCGCCGTGTTCGACGTGCTCGCCGTGGCCGACCCACGGGATCCGCGAGCCATCCCGGTGCCGCGGCGTGGGCCGGAAGTTCCGCGCACGGTCGGCGTCGTCCGCGACCCGGGTGGCCATGGTGTGGACAGCGCCGTGGCCACCGCGCTGGACGAGGCGGCTCAAGCGCTCGTCGAGCGCGGATACCAGGTCGACGAGGCCGAGGTGCCGATGCTCGACGACGCCCTGGAGGTGTACACGGGCATGGTTCTGACCGAGTTCGCCGGGAACTGGCCCGCGATCAGCGCACTCCTCGGCCCGGAGGCCTCGCGCTACATCGACTTCGACCTCGACGAACACCCACCGCTGGACCTCGCGGGCTATCTCGACCGCGCTGCCCGGCATCTGACCGTCCGGCGTGCCTGGTCCCAGCAGGCGGTGGACCAACCGCTCCTGCTCGGCCCGGTCAGCACCCGAGCGTCCTTCGCCCCCGGGCAGGAGTCCAGCTCCGTCGAGGAGAAGCGCCGCTTCGGGCGCTCGATGACGCTCACGGTGTGGTCCACCGCAGTCGGAGCGCCCGCGGTCGCCGTGCCGACCGGCCTCTCCGACGGCCGGCCGGTCGGTGTGCAGCTGATCGGCCCGGCATGGCGGGAAGACGTCGTGCTCGATGCCGCGCAGGCGATCGAGGACGTCCGCGGAGTGCTGACCCCGATGGAGCCCCGATGACCGACACCCTCACCGTCCTGCGGAACCAGTTCGAACTCGTGTGGGCCCTGGCCGAGGTGCACCTCGCCACGCTCACCGACGACGACCTGCTGTGGGTGCCGGCCACCAACCACTGGACCGTCCGGCGCGGCGATGACGGCAGCTGGCTTCCGGACTGGGACCTCGACGAGGCGGGCCGCGAGCCCGACCCGGTGCCGGCACTGACCGGCGCGTGGGTGAGCTGGCACCTCGGGTGGTGGTGGACGACCGCACATGATCACCTACGCGGTCTCGACCCGCCGCGGCGCGAGGACGTGCACTGGCCCGGGTCCGCCACCGGGACGATCGAGTGGCTGCGCGGACTCGCCGACGACTGGCGCGCCCTGCTCGTCGACCTCGGCAACGACACGAACGCGCTCGACGTCCCCGCCCCGTTCCCGTGGCCACCCGACTCGGGCCACTCGGTCGGGGACACCCTCGCCTGGGCCAACGCCGAACTCATGAAGAACATCGCCGAGCTCGGCCAACTACGGATGCTCCACACAGCGGACAGGACCGAGATCCGATGAACCGCTCGACCCGCGAAACCGTGTTGCGAGCCGCTCGCGCCTGTGGAAGGACGACGGCATGGCAACCATCACGTACGAGGTCGGGCCGGGCGCCTACGGCATGGCGATCGATCCGGCAGGGCGGGCGTGGACCACGCTCGTCGAACGCGGTGAGCTGGCCCGTGTCGACGCCGATGGAAATGTCGACCGATTCCCGCTCGAGGACCGGAACGCCCGGCCGATGGTGCTGGCGACCGGCCCCGACGACGCGGTCTGGTTCAGCTGTGGCGACGGGACTCTGGGCCGGGTGGACGCCACCGACACGATCTCAATGCGGTCGGTGGCCACCCCGCAGGGCGGGCCGTACGGCCTGTGCACCGGCCCCGACGACGCGTTGTGGTTCACCCTGCTGTCCGCCGATCGCGTCGGGCGCCTGGCGCCCGACGGCACGGTGGAGGAGTTCCCGCTGGCGAAGGGCGTGATGCCCTCCCTGATCACCACCGGTCCCGACGGCGCGGTCTGGTTCACCCTCAACCAGGCCGACGCCCTCGGCCGGATCGACACCGCCGGACAGATCACGACCTGCCCGCTGCCCACCACCGGTGCGGCGCCCGTCGGGATCCACGGCGGCCCGGACGCGGTCTGGTTCGCCGAGATCGGTGCCGGCTGGCTCGGACGCATCGAACCGGACGGTCGGATCGAGGAGTTCCCGTTGCCCGACCCGGCCTGCCGTCCGCACGCCGTCGCGGCCACGGTCGACGGCGGGTGCTGGGCGACGTTGTGGGCCACCGGCTCGGTCGTCCGGCTCGACCGCGACGGCCGGATCACGGCCCAAGAGACCTTCGCGCACGGAGCCGAACCGCACGGCCTGGCGGTGGCGGCCGACGGCTCGGTGCGGGTGGCCCTGCAGTCCGGTCAGGTGGCGCACGTCGTCGCCGACTGATCCGGTCGAGGGCGCGGCCGGCATCCGGTCGCGTCGCCCGACAGCAACTACGTCGGCGGCCGGCTCGTTCCAGAACACGATCCGCCCGTCCGCCGGCGGCGAACATCAGCCCGCACCGCCCACCCGGTCTCTAGCGTCCGCTGTCATGACAGAGGTGACGACACGCTCGGTCGAGTACCCGGCCGACGGCCTGACGATGGTGGGACATCTCGCGCAGCCGGCCGGTGTCGGCCGCCGGCCCGCGGTCCTGATCGGTCCTGAAGGGACGGGGCTCAACGACTTCCAGCGCCGCCGAGCCGACGCCCTCGCCGAGCTGGGGTACGTGGCGCTGGCCTTCGACATCCACGGCGGGCGCTGGTTCAGCGACCCCGAGGAGATGCTGGCGCGCTGCATGCCGCTGCTCGCCGACCCCGACCGGATGCGGGACATCGGCCACGCGGCCCTCGATGTGCTGCGCGCCGAACCGCGCACCGACCCCGACCGGATCGCCGCCATCGGCTACGGCACCGGCGGCGCCATCGGACTGGAACTCGGGCGCGACGGCGTCGACCTGCGCGCGATCGGCACGATCAACGCCGTGACCACGGGCCGACCGGGCGAGGCGGCGCACATTAGGTGCCCGGTGTGGGCCGGGGTCGGGTCCGAGGACCCGATCATGCCGCCCGCGCAACGGGACGCGTTCGCCGCCGAGATGCAGGCCGCGGGCGTCGACTGGCGCCTCGTGGTCTACGGCGGCGCCCTGCACGCCTTCCACCACCCGCCCACCGATCCGGACGGCACGGTCTCGGCCGACGGCACGTACGGCCAGGCTCTGGTTCCCGGCGTCGGATACCACCCGCGGCACGCGCAACGAGCCTGGCGCGACGTCGTCGAGCTGCTCGCCGAGTGCCTGCCGGTGGCGACGTGAGCACCATCGATCGGGATCGACCAAGGCTGCGATGACCACCGCGCGGGTCCCCGGGGGGCCACGAACGCCAGGATGCGGTCACGTGCTCGGCGTTGGCTGCGACGTCCCGTCGCGGTGGGCGACACCGCGTTCCGACCGGCAGGAGGAACCCGACCGTGACCGACACGATTGCCGACCCCGAGATCACCGCAGCGGCCACCGACATGGAGGCACACCTGCCCTTCTCCGACACCGCGGACTCCATCGACGCCGCGCACGGTTTCCTCGGGGCGGTGCGCCCGGGACAGTTACACGCCGCCGACGGGCGGGTCGTCTGGGACGCCGACGCCTGGTCCTCGGTCCTCGAGGCGTCGCGGCCCGAAACGGTGAACCCGAGCCTGTGGCGGCAGGCGCAGCGTCGCGCTGCACGGCCTCTACGAGGTGACCGAGGGCATCTACCAGGTCCGGGGACTCGACCTGTCGAACATGACCCTGGTCGAGGGCACCGCGGGTGTGATCGTGATCGATCCGTTGGTCTCCACCGAGACCGCCGCGGCCGCCCTCACGCTCTACCGCGAGCGCCGGGGGAACCGGCCGGTCACCGGAATGATCTACACCCACAGCCACGTCGACCACTTCGGCGGCGGACCGGGCGTGGTGTCCGACAACGACGTCGCCGCCGGCCGGGTCCCGATCCAGGCCCGCGACGGATTCGTCGAGCACGCGGTGGCGGAGAACGTCTACGCCGGAACCGCGATGGAGCGCCGCGCCGCCTACATGTACGGCGCCGCCCTCCCGGTCGGGACCGTGACGCTGATCTCGCCGACCCGCGACATCACCCGCACCGGGCAGGAGGGACTGTCGACGGCGTCCGGATCGGCTTCCAGGTGATCCCGGCACCGAGGCGCCCTCCGAGATGAACTCGTGCTGACGACATACGGACACCTGATGCCGGGCTCGGAGGAGGTTGCACGGAAGGCGATCGACGCTGCCTGGACGGCTGCCCAGGGGGCCGTCGCGGGCGCTCTCACTGCCCGGTGGATCATGAACGCGCCCCATGTGCTGGTCGCTGCACTACTCACGCCCAGATCCGCCTGTTCGACGGCAACGCCTGACCGGCGATCCCACTCCGCACCACCCACCAGCCGGGACGCGCGCGACACCCCTCCCGACCGTTCCGGAGCCTTCCGCGCGTGGTCCTGGCTGGTCCGTCCCCCGCAGGCACCGGTCAGGTCCGACCCCGTGAGCATGCGGCCGTCTACGTCACGACCGCCTGACCACCTGCTCGATGTCGCCGGGATGCGGACCGGTCGTACCGCCCTGCAGGCCCGCTCTCAGTCCACGACCGGGAGGACGAAACCGGTCAGGAGGCGGAGTACGTGGGCGTGCAACTCGTCGGGGCTCAGCCGACCCGTCCCGTGGTACCAGCGGGAGACGGACAGCAGCATCCCGTTGATCAGGTTCACCGCCGTCGGAACGTCCAGATCGTCGCGCACCACTCCGGCCCGGGCGCAGTCGTGCAGCAGCTGCTCGGCCGCGTGGTTCACGTCGCGGGCCCATGACCGGTAGTTGCGCAGCGCCTGCGGCGAGAGCTGGTGCTCGTCGGCGGTGAGCACCCGGTAGTAGGTGCGGTACCGGACCGCCGAGTCCACCTGGAGGCGAAGGTAGGCCTCGAGCTTGGCACGCGGTGAACGCTCGCTGGTGACGATCTCCTCGACGCCGTGCCGGAGCGGGTAGATGACCTGCTCGACGATGGTCTCCAGCAACCAGCGCTTCGAGTCGACGTACTGGTACAGCGTCGGTTTGCTGACCCCCGCCTCGGTCGCCACGTCGCTGATCGTGGCGTCCACGTACCCCTTGCGCTCGAAGACCCTGGCCGCGGCGTCGACGAGCTCCTGGACGCTGGTGGCTCGCTGCCGTGCCATCCCTCTCCTCTCGGTGTCGCCGGCCCGGGCCGGCGACACCTGTCTGCAGACGTTATCGGCCGTGTCGGGGCGGCTCAGCGGGCCGGCGGACGGACCGCGGCGTCGAGGCGGATGCACTCGGCGTTGAGGTACCCGTTCTCGACGATGCCGAGGACCATCCTGGCGAACTCGGCAGGCCGGCCCATCCGGGCCGGTTCCACCAGTGTCGCCTCGATCCCCGCCCGCACCCGGTCCGGTAGCGACTCGGTCATCGGGGTCTCGAACAGGCCCGGCGCGATCGTGTTCACCCGGACCCCGGTGCCCGCCAGGTCTCGGGCCACGGGCAGGGCCAGCCCGATCACGCCGGCCTTGCTGGCGCTGTAGGCGGCCTGGCCGCTCTGCCCGTCGTACGCCGCCCCGGACGCGGTGTTGACCATGACGCCGCGCTCGCCGTTCTCCGGTTCGTTCTGCAGCATCGCCGCGACGGCGACCCGCATGACGTTGAACGTGCCGCACAGGTTGATCCGCACGACCCGCTCGAAGTCCTCCAGACGAGCCGGCCCGCGCCGGGAGACGACCCGGGCGGCATCGACGACACCCGCGGTGTTGACGCCGACGTGCACCGCCCCGAACCGGTCCAGTGCCCGGTCGATCGCCCGTTCCACCGCCGCGGCGTCCGCGACGTCGGCCTCGATCCCGAGCGCCGCCGGCAGTTCGGCCGCGAGTCTCTCCGCTCCCGCACGGTCCCGGTCCAGTACGACCACCGACGCGCCGGCCTCCGCCAGGTGGGTGCACACGGCCCGGCCGAGGCCCGAGGCACCACCGGCCACCACCGCGACCTTTCCCGTGATGTTCATTCGCCCACGAACTCCGGCTCGCGGCGGTCGGCGAACGCCTGCAGGCCCTCCGCGAAGTCCCGGCTCGTCGCGTACTCCTCACAGGCCCGCAGCTCGTAGCCCAGGGCGTCGTCGAGCGGGCGGTCGAGCCCGGTCTCGACAACGTCCTTGATCCGGGCCAGTCCGAGCGGACTGAGCCGGCCGATCCGCTCGGTCAGCTCCTGTACCGCCGCGTCCAGCCGGTCGTCGTCGACCACCTCGTTGACCAGGCCCGCCTCGTACATCCGGTCGGAGCTCCAGCTCTCGGCGGTGAAGAGCAGCTGCTTGGCCCGGTTCGCGCCGATCCGGCGGGGCAGCCGGGTGGCGCCGCCCGCGGCCGGGAACAACCCGTACCGGGCGTGCCCGTCGGCGAAGGTGGCCGTGCGGGTGGCCAGGACCAGGTCGCAGGCCAGTACCAGCTCCAGCCCACCGGCGATCACGCCGCCGTGCACGGCGGCGATCACCGGCTGCGGGTGCCGTGCGACCTGGTCAAACAGCGCCGCGGCCCGCCGCAGGAAGTCGGTCACGCCGGCTCCGCCGAGCTCACCGAGGACCCGCTTGAGGTCGGCACCGGCACAGAACATCGGCCCGGCCCCCGCGAACACCACCGACCGGACGGCCCGGTCGCCCTCGGCGTCACGCAGCCCGGCGGCGACGCCGTCGAGCAGCTCGACCGACAGCGCGTTGCGCCGCTCGGGCCGGTTCAGGGTGATCCAGGCGGCGCTGCCCCGGATCTCGTACCGGACGTCGTCGTGCGTCACGGGTGGTCACTCCGATCGCTGGTGTGGTCGGGCCGTCCGCGTTGCGCGTCGGCCCGGATGATCGCCGCGCCGGCCGGGTCGACGAGCCCCCCGAACCGCTCGCGGTTGTGCGCGTGCGCGAGGTGGTGGGTGTCGAAGGTCGACTCCACCGTGCTGCGCATGCCCTGCAGGTCGAGGGCCCGGTTGACCGCACGCTTGGCCAGCCGGATCCCGAACTGCGGACGGGCCGCGATCCGCTGCGCGAGCGCCAGCGTCTCGGCCTCCAGCTCCGCGCGCGGGGCGACCCGGTTGACCATGCCGAGGGCCTGGGCGTCGCGGGCGCCGATCGGTTCCCCGGTGAACAGCATCTCCTTGGCCCGCCGGTGCCCGAGCTCCCACGGGTGCACGAAGTACTCGGCGGCGGCCGCCCCGAACGCGCTGGTCGGATCCAGGAAGACGGCGTCGTCGGCGGCGACGATCAGGTCACACGGCCAGATCAGCTCCAGGGCCCCGCCGATGGCCCGGCCCTGCACCTGGGCGATCAGCGGGCGGGGCAGCTCCCGCCACCGCAGGCACAGCCCGAGGAAGACCTCCTCCTCGGTCGCGTACCAGCCCTCGGCGCCGGGCGCGTCAAACCCGCCGGTCAGGGTGCGCGGGGTGACCCCGTCCATGTCGAAGGCACGCTCGATGTCCAGGTCGTGCCCGGAGGAGAAGTCCTCCCCGTCGGCGGCCAGCACCACCACCCGCACGGCCTCGTCGCGCACCGCCCGCTGGTAGGCGTCGTCGAGCTCGTGCAGCATCCGGCGGTCCTGCGCGTTGAGCTTCGCCGGCCGGGCCAGCACCACCCGGGCCACACCGTCCGCCGGGTACTCGAGGCGGACCCGTGGCTGCGTGGAGTCCTCGCTCATGCTCCCGTCCTTCCCAGAATGGTGACCGCCGCGACGGCGGCGTCCGGTCCGAGATAGCCGCCCGCGTTCTCCGCGACGGCGTGCCGCGCGCCCTCGACCTGCCGGTCCCCGGCACGGTCGCGCAGCTGGTCGGCGAGCTCGACGATCTGGGCCAGACCGGTCGCGCCGAGCGGATGACCCTTGGACTGGAGCCCACCACTGGGGTTCACCGGCAACCGGCCCCCGATCCGGGTCTGCCCGTCGCGGAGCAGGCCCGGGGCCTCCCCCGCGGCGCACAGACCGAGCTGTTCGAGGACGATCAGCTCGGCCGGGGCCGCCGCGTCGTGGCACTCGACGACGTCGATCTCGTCCGGCCCCAGACCCGCCGCCCGGAACGCCCGGGCAGCCACCGACGGCACCAGCTCGCCATAGGTCCCCGCACGGCCGGACCCGAGCGCGGTGGCCAGCAGCCGCACCGACTCCGCACCGTGCCGCCCGGCCAGCTCGGGCGTGGTCAGCACGACCGCCGCGGCACCGTCGGACAGCGGGGCACACATCGGCACCGTCAGCGCACCGCTGACCGTCCGGGCCCCGAGCACGTCGGCGACGGTCAGCTCCCGCCCGTACTGGGCCTTGGGGTTGGCCGCACCGTGTGCGGCGTTCTTCACCGCGACCAGGGCGAAGTCCTCGGCCATCGCGCCCGAGGCCTCCTGGTACCAGGCCGCGAAGCGCGCGTAGACGTCCATGAAGACCGAACCGGTGTCCCGGCTGCCCAGCTCCGCACGGATCTCCGCCAGCCGCTCCTGGTCCAGCGCCGACGTCAACGCCGCCAGGGCACGGCCCTTGTCCCCGACGACCAGCTTCTCCGCACCGAGCGCGACGGCCACCTCGACCTGCCCGGACGCCACCGCCAGCCACGCCTGGTGCAACGCCGTCGCACCCGAGGCACAGGCGTTCTCCACGTTCACCAGCGGCACCCCGGCCAGGCCGGTCTCCCGCACCGCGTGCTGGCCGCGGACCGACTCCTGGCCCTGCAACAACCCGCCGAGCACGTTGCCGTAGTACACCGCGCCGATCGCCGGATCGGATGCGGCCGTACCGGCATCCGCCAGCGCCTCGCTCGTCGCCTCCGCGACGAGCGAGGACACCGGCCGGTCCGGGTGCTTCCCGAAACGGGTCATCCCGACCCCGCTGATCACGACCTCACGCACGTATTACTCCTTTGTCCCGGCGACCGAGGGCCCGGCGAACGAGGCCCGCGAACGAGGGCCCGCCGGACGAGCACCGCCGGTCGGTTCAGGCACCGCTGATACCGGCGGACCGAGCGAAGTGCTCTTCCCGGACCTGGCGCCGCAGCAGCTTGCCCACCGGGGTCCTCGGCAGCTCGTCCGCGAAGACCACACCGATGATCTTCTTGTAGGAACCGACCTCCTGGCGGGTCCACTCGACGAGCTCGTCCTCGGACACCGCGTGTCCCTCCCGGAGCACGACGACCGCATACGGTGTCTCGCCCCACTTCGGGTGCGCGACACCGACCACGGCAGCGTCGCGAACGGCGGGGTGCGCGGCGATCGCGTGCTCGATCTCGGCGGGCCAGATGTTGAAGCCGCCGGAGTTGATCAGGTCTTCCTTCCGGTCGGCCAGGTAGAGGAAGCCGTCCTTGCAGACGTAGCCCATGTCCCGGGTCCGCACCCAGCCGTCCGCGGTGAACCGTTCCGCGGCGGCCTCGTCGTTCTGCCAGATCCCGGCCATGACGCACGGCGCGGACGCCTCGATCTCGCCGACCTCGCCGGGCGGGAGCTCCGCGCCGGTCTCGTCGACGATCCGGAAGTACGAGTTCGGGGTCGGCAGTCCCGCGGAGGTGAGCCGGCGCCGCTCGGCGTCGGTCCCGTCCACGTGGTGGTGGCGCGGGGTCAGCACCGCCATCGGCACCACCTCGCTCTGCCCGTAGAGCTGGTACATGATGTTGCCCCAGAGCCGGAGCGCCTTCGACAGGGTCGCCTCCGAGATCGGCGCGGCCCCGTACATCACCGCCCGCAGGCTGGACACGTCGCGGCTCGCGGCATCCGGGTGCTCGGCGACCATCTGGATCATCGTGGGGACCAGGAGGGTCGCGGTGATCCGCTCCCGTTCGACGATCTCGAGGAAGCCGGCCGGGTCGAACCGGGGCAGCACGATCGTGGTGGCCCCGACCGCCAGCAGCGAGTAGATGAACATGCTGGCGGCGTGGGTGAGCGGGCCCGCCGCGAGATAGCGGTCGTCCTCGTCGAAGCGGGGCAGCACGAGCGCGAGCTCGTTGCCCATCGCCATCGTGCCCTCGACCGAGATGATGATCCCCTTCGGGAACCCCGTGGTACCGGAGGTGAACCGGATGACGTTCGGGTCGGTCCCCTCGAGCGCCACCCTGGGTGGCCGGGGCGACGCGGCGGCGAGCCAGTCCTCGTACCCGACGACGGGCACCCGGCCCGGGCTCTCCGGCAGGTCACCGAGGACGACCACGAGCTCCAGCGCCGGCACCTCGTCCAGCTCGGCCACGAGCGCGTCGTAGTAGTGGTCCTGCACCACGAGGACCCGCGAGCCGGTCATCTCGATCAGGTACCGGTGGCGGGCCGGGGCGTCGTGTGCGTGCAGCGAGCACCGCACGAACCCGCCTGCCCCGGAGCCGACGATCTGCTCCAGCGACTCCAGGCAGTTGTCGCCGAGCATCGCGACGCGGTCGCCCTTGTGCAGCCCGCTCGCGGTCAGCGCGTTCGCCAACCGGTTGGCCCGTTCGGCCAGGGCGGCGTAGGTCAGAGAACGCTCGCCGCAGGCCACCGCGACCCGCTCCGCGTAGGTGACCGCGATCTTGCGCAGCAACGTCGCGGGGGTGCTCACCGCCGGCGCCACCCCCGCCTGCCGGGTGCTCATCGCGCGGCGGGCACCTCGACCGTGCTGGTGACCAGCTCGGCGGTGCCCGTCACCCCCTGGGCCGCCTCGAAGAACCCGTCGGCCGCCGCGAGCGCCAGGGTCCGCCCGTCGGCGCCACCCAGCGCACAGCTGTAGACGTTGGTGCCCCGCGGGTGCGCGACCTCGTCGACCACCACACCGTCGGGCGAGACCCGCACGCACCGCCGGCCCACGGCGTCCGCCGCCCAGATGTGGTCCTCGGCGTCGATCGCGAGCCCGTCCGGGGCGAGCTCGGCGGCACCGAGCATCTCGGCAGCGCCCCCGGAGCGGGCGGTGTACCGAACTGGGCGAGAACCCGGCGCTCGCTCAGCGCACCGTCGGCGCCGATCGTGAACGCGGTCAGCCGGGCCGCAAAGCTCTCCGCCACGACCAGGGTCGATCCGTCGGCGGTCACGACGACACCGTTCGGGCACCACAACCCGTCCACGGCGACGGTGACCGTGCCGTCGGGGTCGACCCGGTACAGGGCGCCCGGTTCCGGGTCGGCACCGTCGACGATCGCGAACCCGATGGTGCCCACCCATGCCCGGCCCTGCCGGTCGACGACCATGTCGTTGATCCAGTGCTCGGACACCGGCGCGAGGTCCGCATGCGTCGAGACCGTCCCGTCGGGGGACCGCCGGAGCAGGGTCCGGTCCTTCATCGAGACCACGAGCAGGGAGCCGTCCGGGAGCCAGCCGAGTCCCGAGCACAAGGCGTCGACCTGCATCAGGTCCTCCCGCACCCCGGCGGGATCGAACGCGCACACGATGCCCCGGAAGGCGTCCGAGGCGTACCAGCGGCCCTCGTGCCACCGGACGCCCTCGAAGTAGTCACCGCCGTCGACGACGGTCTGGAACGCTCTGCTCACGTCAGTTCTCCTCGATTGCGATCGTCTGGGTTCGATACATGCTCAGAGGCCGTAGGACCGGCCGATGATCTCTCGCTGGATCTCGCTGGTGCCCGCATAGACGGTCGCGATGATCGATTGCCGGAGGTGGCGCTGCATGTCGTACTCCAGCGTGTAACCGGCCCCACCCATCATCTGCATGCCCTCGATCGCGATCCGCTTGGCGGTCTCGGTGACCTTCAACTTGATCATCGAAGCCTCCCGGGGCACCTGCCGGTCGGGGTCGCGGTCCAGCTTCCGGGCCGCGTCGCGCACGAGCAGCCGGCAGCACTCCACCTCCGTGGCCAGGTCGGCGATCCGGTGCCGGAGCGCCTGGAAGCTGCCGATCGGCCGATCGAACTGCTCCCGCTCCTGGATGTAGTCCAGCGCGTCGTCGAACGCCCGCCTGGCGTGACCGAGGAACACCGCACCGCACATCAACCGGTCCGCGTTCAAGCAGCGCATGATCTGGTGCCAGGCACCGCCCTCGGTGCCGATCACCCGGTCCTCGTCGACCTCGACATCGGTGAGGTAGACGTCGTTAACCTCGTCGCCGCCCATCGTCGCGATCGGACGGATCTCGAGCCCCGGGGTGCCCACCGGGATGTCGAGCATGGTGATCCCGGCGTGCTTGTCCCCGGTGCTGTCGGTCCGGCAGAGAACCAGGATCCGGGAGGCGATGTGCGCACAGGAGATCCAGGTCTTCTGCCCGTTGACGATGAACTTCCCGCCCCGCCGCTCGGCCCGGCACATCATCGCTCCGGCGTCCGAGCCGGCGCCGGGCTCGCTGATCGCGGTGGCCAGGACCTCTCCCCGGCAGACCCCGCCGAGGATGTCCTGCTTCTGCGCCTCCGTGCCGAAGCGCTGCACGACCGTGGCGCTCACCAGGGAGACGCCCAGCCCGAACAGCGGCGCCTTCCCGTAGGCCATCTCCTCGACGAGATGGCAGGCGTCGCTGGTGCTCCCGCCTCCGCCGCCGTAGGCCTCCGGGATCGCACAGCCGATCCAGCCGAGGTCGGCCAGCTTGCCGAACAGCTCGGCGCTGTGCGTGATCCGGTCGCCCTCGCTGAGCGCGCGCCGCTGCTCGCGCGTCCCGCACTCCCGCCGGGCGAAGTCGCGCAGCGACTCCACGAACTCGTACCGGTGAGCCGGCATGTCCTCCGTCGACGTCATGTCCACCCTCTTCCGCGCGCCCTCCCGGTCAGGAGGCGCTGCCGCCGTTGTCGATCGCATAGAGCAGTCCCGAGGTGAAGGCCGTGGCGTCCTCGACCAGGTGCACCGCGACCTCCGCCACCTCGTCCGGTCGCCCCCACCGGCCCTGTCTGCGGTCGAGGTAGTCCCCGACGTCGTCCACCCCGAGGCCCCGGGCCAGCACCGCAGCCCCGCCGTGCGCGGCCGCGGTCCCGATCAGTCCGGGCACGATCGCGTTGACCCTGATCCCGGCGCCACGCAGTTCGACCGCCGCGGTGCGGGTCAGCGCCTCGACCCCGGCCTTCGCCGCCGAGTACGCCCCCATCCCCGGCAACGCCCGTCCGCCGGCGAGCGAGGACATGTTCAGGATCGCGCCACCACCCCGGCGCCCGATGGCCGGAGCCGCGTGCCGGATGCCGTGGAAGGTTCCGGTGAGGTTGACCCCGATGACCCGGGCCCACTCCTCGTCGTCGAGGTCGACCAGGTCCCGCGCCGAGCCGAGCCCGGCGTTGTTGACCATGATGTCCAGCCCGCCGAACCGGGCCTCGGCCTCGGCGACCGCCGCGGCGACGTCCTCCGGCACCGAGACGTCACAGCGGACGGCACGTCCGCCGGCCTCCTGCCCCGCCGCCACGTCGGCGACGAGCACATCGGCGCCCTCCGCGACGAACCGGTCCGCGATCGCCGCCCCGATGCCGTGCGCGCCACCGGTGACGAGCACGGCCTTCCGGTCCAGCCGTCCCGGCGTGACGGCGATGTCCGTCGGCATCAGCGCACCCGCGGACGGAACTCGGCCCGGCCGGGCTCGCCGGCGTAGACGTCATGGACAACCCATGAGGCAGGATTCCCGATGAACAACGTGTGGTTGGTGACCAGGACACGGTCGCCCAGGAACGCCACGCTGGCCGGGTCGTCCATCGGCACGTCGAGCAGGAGGTTCTCGGCCGGGTTCGCGGGGTTGCGGCCGATCTCGCGCCCCTCGGGCGAGAGCACGACCACCGCGTTGGCGAACGCCAGAGCGGCGTAGACGTTGCCCGACTCGGCGATCGCGAAGCCGTCGATCCCGTCCGCCGGCCGGCTCTCCCAGAACAGCTCGAGCTCGCCGGCGCCACCATCGGGTCCGATGTCGATGGTGTAGAGCCTGCTCGTGTCCGGACGCGGCGGGAGGCCGTCCGCCGGGCCGGTCAGGGACTGGGCGAACATGATCGTGTCCTCGTCGACGAACTCGATCCCGTTGGCGCCGAAGACGCTCTCGATCCGCGGATCGGAGAACCAGACCTCCGCCTCGCCACCGCCGGGCGGGACACGCCAGATCAGGGCCTGGGCCACGTCGGTGACGTAGAGCGCACCGTCCGGTCCGAAGGTGAGACCGTCCGGGATCGCACACTGGGTGACCAGCGTGAGCGCGCTCGCCTGCACGCAGAGCTCCTTGACCTGGGCGAACGTCGCGTAGTCGGTCTGCTCACCGGTCGCCGGATCGAGCGCGATCACCCGCTGCGGATACCGGTCGAGGGCATAGACGATCCCGTCGCCGTCCTGGGCCAGGCCGACGACGCCGGCGCCGTGCCGCGGATCCTGCCCCTCGATCACGTGTTCCGCGACGAGCTCACCGGCCGGATCGTAGGCGAAGATCTTCGACGGGCCGGTGTGCGGCTCGCTGATGTGCTGCTGCGTGCCGACGTAGACGGTTCCGTCGTCGGCGACGGTGATTCCCTCGGGGTGCCCCGGAGCCGGGACGTCCGCGAAGATCTCGATGTCGAGCCACTCCCGCTCGACTCCCCCGTCTGCCTCGGCGTGTGCCGTCGCGACCAGCGCTCCCACGCCGAGTGCTGCGACGGCTCCCACCGCTGCCGCGCGCCGCATACCTCGGCGCCGGTTCTTCTGCCACCTCATCGTGTCCGAACCTCTTTCAATCTTACCTAACCAGTTAGGACTGTTTAGCAGCCGGTAGAGGCTCGGTCAATCACGAAGAGCGCATCGGCGCGCCCCGGCCGACGCCGGACTCGGGCGTCCGGGCAGGGGCCCGGAGGATGTAGGCACCGGTCACGTAGACTTCCCGCATCTCCGCGGCGAGGGCGGGTGCACGCTGACCCGCCGTGATCGACGTGGGCCGATCCCGATCGGCTCCTCTCGCCGCGCGCCCTTCACGCAGCAATATCGACGAGGAGCACTCCCGTGGCCCAGACCCGCATTCCTGCCGAGAACCGGACCGAGTTCGGCAAGGGCGCCGCCCGCCGCACCCGCAGGGCAGGCAAGATCCCCGCCGTCCTCTACGGGCACGGTACCGACCCGGTGCACCTGTCGCTGCCGTCGCTGGAGTTCGCGGCCGTCGTCCGTGACCAGGGCCGCAACGCCGTGGTCGAGCTGGACGTGGCCGGCAGCGCCCCGCAGCTGGCGCTGACCAAGACCGTGGTCGTGCACCCGCTCCGCCCCTACGTCGAGCACGTCGACCTGCTCGTGATCAAGCGCGGCGAGAAGGTCGAGGTCGAGCTCGACGTCCACGTCACCGGCACCGCCGCCCCGGGCTCGCTGGTCACCCAGGACATGAACACCGTCGTGATCGAGGCCGACGCGCTGAACATCCCGGAGAGCATCGAGGTCTCCGTCGAGGGCGCCGAGATCGGCACCCAGTACTTCGCCAAGGACCTGAACCTGCCCAAGGGCGTCGAGCTGCGCACCGACGAGGAGTACCTGGTCGTGCAGGTCGTCCCGGCGCCGACCGAGGCGGACCTCGAGGCCGAGGTCGACACCGAGGGTGCCGGCGTCGTCGAGGAGCCCTCCGACGAGGAGCAGGCCGAGGCCGCCGAGACCGCCTCCGACGAGTCCGCCGAGGGCGGTTCCGCCGGCTCCGAGGGAGACTCCGAGAAGTGAGTTCCCCGCCCGGCCCCGCTCTGGTGGTCGGGCTCGGCAACCCGGGCCCGGAGTACGCCGAGACCCGGCACAACGTCGGTGTCCACGTCGCCGCACTGCTGGCGTCGCGGGCCGGCGCGGGCCGGTTCTCGGTGCACAAGCGGACGAACTCCGATGTGGCCCAGGGCCGGCTCGCCGGCCGCCCGGTGACCGTGGCCGTCCCCCGGACGTACATGAACCTCTCGGGCGGCCCGGTCGCCGGGCTCGTGAACTACTTCTCGATCCCGCCGACCGAGGTGATCGTCGTCCACGACGAGCTGGATCTCGAGTTCGGAGTCGTCCGGCTCAAGCGTGGCGGCGGCGAGGGCGGGCACAACGGCCTGCGCTCGATCAGCCGCTCGCTGGGGACGAAGGACTACCTGCGGGTGCGGTTCGGGATCGGCCGCCCACCCGGCAGGCAGGATCCGGCGGACTACGTGCTCAAGCGGTTCTCCGGCACCGAGAAGAAGGAGCTCGATCTCGGGCTCGACCTGGCCGCCGACGCCGCCGAGGCGCTGCTCACCGACGGTCTGGAGCCGGCGCAGAACCGGTTCCACCCGCTGTCCGGCTGACCCGCCCCTCCTCAGGGAGGGGGCGGGGTCAGACGATCAGGTCGGCGGTGGCGGCGCGGCGGAGCTTGCCGGACGGTGTCTTGGGCAGGCTGCCCGGGGCGAGGACCGCGACCTCGGCCGGGCGGACGCCGACCGCGGAGACCACACGCCGGATGACGTCGTCGCGGATCGCCTTCATCGCCTCGGCGCTGTCGGCACCCTTCGCCTCGACCGCGACGGCGAACGACTCCCGGTGCCGGCCCTCGCCGGCCGCGATCCGCACGGCGACGACGTTGCCCGCCCGCACGCCCTCCGCGGCGCCTGCCGCACGCTCGATGTCGGTCGGGTAGATGTTGCGGCCGCCCATGATGATCACGTCCTTGGTGCGGCCGCAGACGACGACGGCGCCCCCGTCCGTCAGGTAACCCTCGTCGCCGGTGTCGAACCAGCCGTCGCCGTCCTGCGTGGACACCGGCCCGTCGATGGTCAGGTAGCCCGGGGTCACCGCGTCCCCGCGCAGGTGCAGCACGCCGACCTCGCGCGGGCCCAGCTCCCGCCCGCCCCGGCCGACGACCTTCACCTCGATCCCCGGCAGCGGGGGGCCGAGCTCCGGGAACTCACGGGCCGGACCGGACGCCGCGGGGGTCGCCAACCGATGTGCCTCCAGGGCCTCGGCGTCCACCCGGTCCACCACCAGTCCGTTGTGGACGGGCGCGAAGGCGACACCCAGCGCGGTCTCGGCCATGCCGTAGGCACACAGCACCGACTCCGGCCGCAGCCCGAAGCGGGCCCCGGCGGTGGTGAAGGCCTCGACCGCGGCCGGGTCGACCGGCTCGGCGCCGTTCAGCGCGATCCGCAGCGACGACAGGTCGAGCTCGCCGTCGTCGACCCGGGCGAGCTGGCGGGCCAGCACCGCGTAGGCGAAGTTCGGAGCGGCGGTGACCGTGCCGCCGTAGCGCGAGATCAGCTCGGCCCACAGCCGCGGCCTGCCGAGGAAGTCCATCGGGGTCACCGTGACCAGGTCCAGCCCGACCGTCATCGGGACGGTCAGGAACCCGACCATCCCCATGTCGTGGAACAGCGGCAGCCAGGACACCATCCGGTCGGTCGTGACGTCCAGTTCGGACGCGGTGACCATCGCCCTGATGTTGGCGTGCAGGTTCGCGTGGGTGATCCGGACGGCCTTCGGGGTCGCGGTGGACCCACTGGTGAGCTGCAGCAGCGCCGTGTCGTCCTCGCCCGCCACGTCCGCCGAGGCGGTGAACGCGGCCGCGTCTCCCGCCAGCGAGTCCAGCGTCCGGAACGGGATGCCCTGCTCGGTCAGGACCGGGGCGAGCGCGTCGAACGGCGGGCCGAGCAGCACCAGCGAGGCGTCGATCATCTTCAGCGTGGCGACGGTGTCGGCAGCCCACACCGCGAGGTCGGTGCGCGCGGTCGGCTGGTGCAGCATCGTCACGCTGCCCCCGCACAGCCACACCGCCTGCGCCACCGGCGCGATCGACACCGGCTCCCCGGCGAGCACGCCGATCGCGCCGCCGAACGGGAGTGCGGGCTCGCCTGCTTCCCCGGGCCTGCGCAGCGCGTCCGCGGTCGCCCGGGCGGCGTCGTGCACGTCCGCCCAGCTCCGCCGCAGCGCGTGGTGCGGCTCCCCCGTCGTCATCCCGCGCAGCTCCCGATCGGGGCCGGTCGCGGACTCCAGCAAGGTCGCCAGGAAGCGGGACATGCTCACGACCCTACTGACCCACCGTCGCCGGGCGCGCGTGATCGGCGACCGGTCGGCCGCGACACCACCCCGGCGTAACATCCGGCGACATGGTCGAGCAGCAGATCAGCAGCCCTCCAGCGGAGCTCTCCGAGGCCGTCGACGCGGTCCTGCCGGGTGCCCGCACCGATCTGGAGACCCTGGTCCGCATCCCGAGCATCTGGGCCGATCCGGCGCACGCCGAGGACACCCGCCGCAGCGCCGACGCCGTCGCCGGCCTGGCCCGCGACGCCGGTGCCACCGATGTGCAGGTCATCGCCGCCGAGGGCGGTGCTCCGGCCGTGGTCGCCCACTGGCCGGCACCGGAGGGCATGCCGACGGTCATGCTCTACGCCCACCACGACGTCCAGCCCACCGGCGGCGACGAGCACTGGGCCAGCCCGCCGTTCGAGCCGACCGAGCGCGACGGGCGGCTCTACGGTCGCGGCGCGGCCGACGACAAGGCCGGCGTCATGACCCACCTCTCGGTGCTGCGCGCCTACGGCGGCACGCCCCCGGTCGGCGTCGTCCTGTTCGTCGAGGGCGAGGAGGAGTCCGGCTCCCCCACCCTCACCGCGCTGCTGGAGCAGCACCGCGACGCGCTCGCGGCGGACGTCATCGTGATCGCCGACGCGGCCAACCCGGCCGTCGACGTCCCCGCGCTCACGACCAGCCTGCGCGGGCTGGTCGACGTCGTCGTCGAGGTGTCGATGCTGGAGCGTCCGGTGCACTCCGGCATCTACGGCGGCCCGGTCGGCGACGCGCTCACGGCGCTCTGCCGGACGCTGGCGACCCTGCACGACGACAAGGGCGAGGTCGCCGTCCCCGGCCTGGTGCACGGCAGCTCCGACGCGCCCGACCCGGACGAGGCGACCTACCGCGCCGACGCCGGCCTGCTCGACGGCGTCGAGTTCCTCGGTACCGGCAGCATCCCGGACCGGGTCAACCAGAAACCGGCCGTCGCGGTGCTCGGCATCGACGCGCCGAAGGTCGCCGAAGCCGCCAACGTGCTGCTCCCCCGGGCGCGGGCCGTGGTGAGCATGCGCCTCGCCCCCGGCCAGGACGCGGCCCGGGCGCAGCAGTCCCTCGCCGAGCACCTGCGGCGCAACGTGCCGTGGGGCGCGCACGTGAGCGTGACGCCGGGAGCCGGTGTCGCCGAGCCGTTCAGCCTGTCCTCGACCGGCGAGGTCTACGACCACGCCCGGGCCGCGTTCTCCTCGGCCTACGGCAACGCGGCGGTGGAGACCGGGATCGGCGGCTCGATCCCCTTCATCGCCGAGTTCGCGCGGACCTTCCCGGGTGCCGCCGTGCTGGTGACCGGGGTCGGTGACCCGGCCAGCCGCTGGCACGGCATCGACGAGTCCCTGCACCTGGAGATGTTCGGCAAGGGCGTGCTCGCCGAGGCACTGCTGCTGCACCGGCTGGCCGGGCGGACCTGACCGCGTGCCGCCCGGCGCCGCCGGGTATGCAGAGCCCATGAGATTCGGCATCGCGACGTTCGTGACCGACGAGGGCATCCGCCCCGGACCGCTGGGGCGTGCACTGGAGGAGCGCGGTTTCGACTCGGTGTTCCTCGCCGAGCACTCCCACATCCCGACCAGCCGGAAGTCGCCGTACCCGGGCGGCGGGGACCTCCCCCGGGTCTACTACCGGACCCTCGACCCGTTCGTCACGCTGGCCGCAATGGCCGAGACCACGACCGACCTGTTGCTCGGCACCGGCATCGCGCTGATGCCGCAGCGCGACGTCATCCACACCGCGAAGCAGACGGCGAGCCTCGATCTCATGTCCGGCGGGCGCCTGCTGTTCGGGGTCGGCGCGGGCTGGAACCGCGAGGAGATGCGCAACCACGGGGTGGACCCGGCGAAGCGCGGCCCGCTGATGACCGAGCAGCTGCACGCGCTCAAGGCACTCTGGACACAGGAGGAGGCCGAGTTCGACGGCGAGCACGTCCAGCTCGAGCGCTCGTTCTGCTGGCCGAAGCCGGTCAGTACCCCGCACCCGCCGATCTACCTGGGCGGCGAGAGCGAGGCCGCGCTGAACCGGCTCGCCGAGGTCGGCGACGGCTGGCTGCCCCGCGCGCACACCTCGTTCGACGAGATCAAGCGGGTGCGGGCGGATCTCGCGGACCGCGGCAAGCCGGACGTCCCGACGACCGTGTTCGCCGGCCCGCCGGACCCGGCGGCGATCGCCGGATACGCCGAGGCAGGCGTCGAGCGGGTGACGTTCCTGCTCCCGACGCGGCCGGAGTCGGAGACCCTCACGAAGCTGGACGAGCTCGCGCAGGTGGCCGAGAAGGCCCGCTGAGGCGGGAGCCGCGGCGTACCTACGACGTCGGCCGGTCCCGTCGCCGTCCCCCCGACGAGCGGCGACGGGAACCGGCCCGTTCCCCCCGCGCCCCGGCGACGCTCCCCAAGCCCGCCGTGACGCGTTCACGACGGTAGCCGCACACCGGGGCGTTCCGGATCGGTCGAAATACTGATATCCGGGCCGATCGTCTCCTACCTGAGTAGGAGAGGACCTAACCCTCGGCGCGCTCGGCCGCGTCCATCCACTCGATCTCGACCGACTCCCGCTCGGTGACGACGGCCTTGCGCTCGCGGTCCAGCTCGACCAGCCGGCCCGGGTCGGTCGCCGCCTCGGCCAGCTGGGCGTGCAGCTTCTCCTCCTGCTTGGTGAGCTGCTCCATCCGCCGTTCGAGGCGCTGCGCCTCCTTCCGGGCGGCCCGCTGGGCGGCGGCGTCCACCTTGGGCGCGGCAGGCTTCGCCACGGGCGCACCGGACGCCTGCGGTGCCGTGGGTGCCGCGCCGGCCGGGCCGCGGCCGGCGGCGGCCCGCCGGGACAGGTACTCGGGGATCCCGCCGGGCAGGTGGGTGAGCGAGCCGTCGCCGAACAGCGCCAGCACCTGGTCGCAGACCCGCTCGGTGAGGTACCGGTCGTGGCTGACCACGACGAGCGTGCCCGGCCAGCCGTCGAGCAGGTCCTCCAGGCCGGTGAGGGTGTCGACGTCGAGGTCGTTCGTCGGCTCGTCGAGCAGCAGGACGTTCGGCTCGTCCATCAGCAGCCGGGTGAGCTGCAGCCGGCGCCGCTCGCCGCCGGACAGGCGTCCGACCGGGGTCCACTGCCGGGAGGCGGGGAACCCGAGCCGCTCCAGCACCTGCGACGCCGTCATCTCCTGCTTGCCGAACCGCACGTACTTCGCGACGGCCTCGGTCGCCTCCAGCACGCGCATGTCGGCGGGCAGGTCGATCAGCTCCTGGCTCAGCTGCGCCAGCTTCACGGTGCTGCCCTGCACCCGGCGGCCGCCGTCGAGGTCGCACTGACCGGACAGGGCGCGCAGCAGCGTCGTCTTGCCCGAGCCGTTGATGCCGACGATCCCGACCCGGTCCCCGGGACCGAGCCGCCAGGTGACCCGGTCCAGCAGCGTGCGGCCGGCGACGTGCACGGTCGCGTCCTCCAGCTCCAGCACGGTGCGGCCGAGCCGGTTGGTGGCGAACTGCATCAGCTCGACGGTGTCGCGCGGGGCCGGGACGTCGGCGATCAGCGCCTCGGCGGACTCGATCCGGTACCGCGGCTTCGACGTGCGCGCGGGCGGTCCGCGGCGCAGCCACGCCAGCTCCTTGCGGGCGAGGTTGCGGCGGCGCTGCTCGGCGGCGTCGGCCTGGCGGCTGCGCTCGGCGCGGGCGTAGACCCAGTCGGCGTAGCCGCCGAGGTAGGACTCGACGCGCCCGTTCGCGACCTCCCAGGTGCGGGTGCAGACGGTGTCGAGGAACCAGCGGTCGTGCGTCACGACCACGAGCGCGATCCGCCGGTCGACCAGGTGCTGCGCGAGCCAGCCGATGCCCTCGACGTCGAGGTGGTTGGTGGGCTCGTCGAGCACGACGAGATCGAGCTCCCCGACCAGGGTGGCGGCCAGGGCGACCCGGCGCTTCTCCCCTCCGGACAGGCCGTCGGTGGATCGCTCGACGTCGGTGATCCCCAGCCCGTCGAGCACGTCCCGCACGCGGGGATCGGCCGCCCACTCGTGGTCGGCGTCGTAGTGCTGCAGGACGATGTCGCGCACCCGGGACCCGGCGGGGAAGCGGTCGCGCTGCGCGAGATGGGCCATCCGCAGGCCGCCGACCCGGCTGACCCGGCCGCCCTCGGCCGGGCGCTCGCCGGTGATCACGTCGAGCAGGGTGGTCTTGCCGCCGCCGTTCAGCCCGACGACGCCGATCCGCTCGCCCTGTTCGACGCCGAGCGAGACGGCGTCGAGCAGCACGCGGGAGGCGTCGCCGGGAACGTGCGCGGTGACGTTCTCGAGGTTGAGCAGGTTCGCCATCAGTCGTTCACTCTCATCAGGCACGAGCCGGGGGCCAGGCGTCCGACGCCGACGGCCCGCCGCGTTCGGGTGGGGGTTCGTCGTCGATCACACGGGCACCGTGCACCGGGCCGTGCGCGACGCGGACGGTGCGGCACACGCCCATCCCGGCCAGCTCGGTGGCGACCTCGACGGCCGCGTCGGCGTCGGCGCAGAGGAACGCGCAGGTCGGCCCGGACCCGGACACCAGCCCTGCCAGCGCGCCCGCGTTGACCCCGGCGCGCAGCGTGCGGCGCAGGTCCGGGGCCATCGAGACGGCGGCGGCCTGCAGGTCGTTGCCGAGGTTGAGGGCGAGCTGGCGCGGGTCGCCGCCGGCGAGCGCCTCCAGCACCGGTTCGACCGGGCGGTCCGGGGCCTCGCCGTCGCCGCGCAGCCGGTCCATCTCGCCGAACACCGCCGGGGTGGACAGCCCGCCCCGGGCCAGCGCGATCACCCAGTGCAGCTTGTGCCGGGCCAGCACCGGGATGATCCGCTCGCCGCGGCCGGTGCCGAGCGCGGTGCCACCGTGCAGCCCGAACGTCACGTCCGAGCCGAGCTCGGCGGCCAGCTCGGCGAGATCGTCGCGGCCCAGCTCCATCCGCCACAGCGTCGACAGCGCGACGAGCGCGCCGGCGGCGTCGGCGGAGCCACCGGCCATCCCCCCGGCGACCGGGATGCCCTTGCGCAGGGTCACCCGGACGTCCGGGTCGCGGCCCGCCTTCTGCGCCAGCAGCTCCACGGCGCGCCAGGCCAGGTTGGTGGCGTCGATGGGGACCTCGGCGACGCCGTCGCCGTGCACGTCCAGGGCGGGCTCGTCGGCGCGCTCCACCGAGACCTCGTCGAACAGGCTCACCGCGTGGAAGACGGTGACCAGGTCATGGAAGCCGTCCGGCCGCACCCCGCCCACGGCGAGGTGCAGGTTGATCTTCGCGGGGACCCGGACGGTGACCGGTCGCGGAACGGCGGACAGCACCGTTCAACCCTACGGGCCGCGGTCGAGGTCGTGCCGCCGACCGGCCGATCCAGGTGGGAGGGCTCACCCGCGGCCGGGTGGGCGGGGTGCAGGGTGCGCGGAACCCGCTCACCTCGCGAGCGGTTCTCCGGGTGGAGGGGCCCCGACCGGCGCGACCTCGTCCGCTGAGACCGTGGCCGACCGGCGGGCCAGGAGGTGGCGCGGTGTGGCGAAGAACGCCACCGCGACCAGGCCGATCACCAGGACGGCGGCGGGGAGCAGCACCGACTGGGCCATCGCGTCGGCGAACGGACCCCGCACCGCCTCGGGCAGCGGCCCGCCGGCGGCCGCGGTCTCCGGCGAGCCCGAGCCCCCGTCCCCCGCACCGGGGACCAGGGCGGCGATCCGGGACTGCATCAGCACGGCGATGCCCGCGCTGCCCAGCACCGCGCCGACCTGGCGGGTGGTGTTGTAGATCCCGGACCCGGACCCGGCCTGGTCCATCGGCAGGTTGCGGGTGGCGCTGGTGGAGATCGGCGCCCACACGCACGAGTTCGACACACCGAGCAGCGAGATCGGCAGCAGGAGCTGCCAGACAGGGGTGTCGGGCCCCATCACCAGCGCCAGCCAGAGCAGACCGAGGACGAACGTGGCCATGCCGAACCCGCCGATCAACCGCGGGTGGATCCGGTCGGTCAGCTTGCCGGTCCACGGCGCGAGCCCGCCGGAGAGGATCGCCAGCGGCGCGAGCAGCAGCGCGGCCTCGGTCGGCGAGAACCCGCGGACGCTCTGCGCGTAGATCATCAGCGGGAAGCCCTGGGCGGTGATCGCGAACCCGACGGTGCAGATCGCGATGTTGGCCAGCGAGAAGTTGCGGTCCCGGAACAGCCGCAGCGTCACCAGCGGTTCGCTGCCGCCGAGCCACCCGCCCGGCCGATCGCCGGGCCGGCTACCGAGCACGGCCTGCCACCACACGAAGACGACGAGCACCGCGGCCCCGGTGACGATCAGCGCCCAGACCGGTACCGCGCCGACGATCGGGCCCCAGTCGTACTTCTGGCCCTCCTGGATACCGAAGACGAGCAGGAACATGCCGGTCGCCGACAGCACGACGCCGACCAGGTCGAACCGCCGCTTCGAGACCGTCAGGGACGGCACCAGCTTCCAGACCGCGACGAATGCGGCGACACCGAACGGCACGTTCACGAAGAAGATCCACTGCCAGCCGAGACCGCCGACGAGCAGCCCGCCCAGGATCGGACCGGTCAGGGTGGCGACCCCGGCGACCGCGCCCCACAGGCTCATCGCGCGGCCACGCTGGGCAGCCGGGAAGGTGCGGGTGATCACGGCCATCGTCTGCGGCGTCATCATCGCCGCGCCGAGCCCCTGGGCGACGCGCGCGAGGATCAGCCCGCCGACAGTCGTCGTCAGGCCGCACCACAGCGACGCCAGGGTGAACACCGCGAGCCCGGCCAGGTAGACGCGCTTGGGCCCGAACCGGTCACCGAGCCGGCCGGTGATCAGCAGCGGGACGGCGTAGGCCAGCAGGTAGGCGCTCGTCACCCAGATCACGGAGTTGACGTCGGTGCCGAACGCGCTCAGCAGCGCCGGGGTCGCGACGGTCACGATCGTGGCGTCGACCAGGATCATGAAGAACCCGATGACCAGCGCCCACAGCGCGGGCCAGGGGCTGGTCCCGTCCGTGCCGACCACGCGTTCGCTCGACAGTGTCACGGCGTCATGATGCACGGCACGGGCGTCATGATGCCTTCGCCCGCGCCACCGCGGCGAAGTCCGCGACCGTCAGCCGCTCGGCCCGGGTCATCGGGTCGATACCCGCGGCGCGCAACGCCGTCTCGGCGGCGGCCGGGGAACCGGCCCAGCCCGCGAGGGCCCCGCGCAGCACCTTGCGCCGCTGCGCGAAGGCCGCCTCGATCACCGCGAACGTCGCGGCCCGGTCGGCACCGGGCGGCGGGTCCTGCCGGGTGAAGGAGAGCAGTCCGGAGTCGACGCCCGGGACCGGCCAGAACACCGACCGCGGGACGGGGCCTGCCCGGCGGGCGTCGGCGTACCAGGCGAGCTTGGCGCTGGGCGAGCCGTACTCCCGCGAGCCGGGACGCGCCGCGAGCCGGTCGGCGACCTCGGCCTGCACCATGACGAGGCCCCGTTCGATGCCGGGCAGCTCGGCGAGCAGGTGCAGCAGGACGGGGACGGCGACGTTGTAGGGCAGGTTCGCGACGATCGCGGTCGGCGCGGCCCGGCCGGGGACGGCGAGGTCGGCGGCGCTCACCCGCAGCGCGTCCGCGCCGGTCACGGTGAGCCGGTCCGCGAGATCGGGAGCCCGGTCGGCGACGGTCTCCGCGAGCCGGTCGGCCAGCACGGGATCGATCTCGATCGCGTGCACCCGGTCGGCGACGGGGAGCAGGGCGAGGGTGAGCGAACCGAGGCCCGGACCGACCTCCAGCACGACGTCGTCGCCCCCGACGCCGGCGACCTTCACGATCCGGCGGACCGTGTTGGCGTCGTGCACGAAGTTCTGGCCGAGCTTCTTGGTGGGCCGCAGACCGAGCTGGTCGGCCAGCACCCGGACCTCGGCGGGGCCCAGCAGCCGGGCGGTCCCGTTCTCGCTCACACGCTCATTCTCGCCGGGGCCGCTTCGGCCCTCGACCGCCGGGCCTCAGTTCAGGCCGAGCTTGCTGGAGCACGAGGGCCAGGCGCTGTAGCCGCCACGGTCGTCGCGCACCTTCTCGGCGACCGAGATCTGCTCCTCGCGGCTCGCCTTGCCCGCGGTGGGCGCGTACTCGTCGCCGCCGTAGGACTGCCAGGTCTGCTTGTCGAACTGCAGGCCACCCGAGTAGCCGTTGCCGGTGTTGATCGACCAGTCGCCGCCGGACTCGCACTTCGCGAGCTTGTCCCAGGTGGCGCCGTTGGAGACGGCCGGAGCGGAGGACCCCGTCTTCTCCTGGGCCTTCGCCTGGGCCTCCTCCACGATCTCCTCGGCCTTCTTCTTGGTGCCGACCTTCACCACGCGCGGCGCGGCCGGCGTGTCCTGGCCGGCGCCGATCCGCTCGCGGGAGACCTCGCGGCCCTGGTCGTAGGTCACCCGCCAGATCACGCTGCGCTCGCCCTCGCGGCCCGGGTCGACGACGGTGCGGGTGCCCTCCTCCAGGTTCGGGTCCTGCACCTCCCGCTCCGGGACCGGCAGCTTCTGCGACTCGACGACCTGCGCGGCGACGATCTGCGACCCGGTGACCGGCGCGGCGACCGGGGCGAACGACGCGGGCGACGACCGCTGCTGCTCCAGCGCCATCGACGCGGTACCGAGATCGGTCGACGCGGCGGCCAGGTCGGCGCGCAGGGTCTGCGGCTCCGGCTCGGCCTGCGGCGTCATCACGGCGGCGGCGAGCCCGCCGGTCGGCACGGAGAACAGCGCGGCGGCGGCGACGGTGCGGACACCGGCCTTCGACCGGCCGGCACCGGCGCGGTGCCGGCCGTCGTAGGTGACGTACCCGGCCTCGTCGGCGGACAGCCCGGCCGGGGCCGGCGCACCGGACACGGGAAGGGGACGCGTGACGTCGTCGTCGGGGGAAAGACCAACGCTGCGCTCGAACATGATGTCCCGGTGTCTCGGCTGGCCGGTCAGGGGGCGTGACCTGCGGAGACGACGGCCGGCGCGGAGCCGGGGAGCGGAACCGCATGCTGGGGAGCGGACGACCGTCGTCCCGCGGGTCGGGGGAGCGACCCCATCCCGGCGGGTACGGCGAGCGACGTTAGCGGACCGTGACCGACCGTGAAGCACCCCGGCACCCCGGCGGCGGCGAACGGACGGTGATCCACGCCGAGTGACAGCGACTCCGCCATCCGCCGCGGTGGGCGGCGTTATTCGGTTGCGCCCGTCCGGAAGACCCGTTCGGCGTTGCGCCGTGCCATCTCGGCGACGCGGGCTTCCGGCTCACCACGGGTGGCGGCGATGCCGCGCACGGTCCACGGCAGCACGTACGGCTCCCCGGCCCGCCCGCGTTGCGGGTGCGGGGTGAGGAACGGGGCGTCGGTCTCCACCAGGAACTGCTCGTCCGGGACCAGCGCCGCGGCGGCCCGCAGCTCGTCGTTGCGCTTGAAGGTGACCGGCCCGGCGAAGGACAGCACGTAGCCGGCGTCGACGCACTCGCGCGCCATCGCGGCGTCGCCGGAGAAGCAGTGGAAGACCACCGTCTCCGGGGCGCCCTCCTCGCGCAGGATCCGCAGGACGTCGTCGTGCGCGTCCCGGTCATGGATCATCAGCGGCTTGCCGATCCGCTTGGCCAGCCCGATGTGCCAGCGGAAGGCGTCCTGCTGGGCCGAGGGCGGCGCGTGGTCCCAGTAGTAGTCCAGGCCGGTCTCGCCGACCGCGACCACCCGCTCGTCGGCGGCGAGCCGCTCGATCTCGGCCAGGTCGCCGGAGGTCACCGACGCCGTGCGGGTGGGGTGCAGCGCGACCGCCGCCCACACCCGGTCGTCGGCGTGCGCGGCGCCGACCGCCCAGCGCGCGGCGGCCAGGTCGTCAGCGATCGTGACCGCCCCGACGACACCGACCGCCGCCGCCCGGTCCATCGCGGCGACGACGTCGGCGCCGGTCTCGCAGCCGGTCGCGTCGAGGTGGGTGTGGCTGTCGATCGTCGGTGCCGCGAGCGGCTCCGGCGGCTCCGGGCGAGGACGGCGGCCGTGCGCACCGCTCTGCCCGGACGACGGGCTCACTGCTGGACCGGGGCCCACTCCGGGCCCGTTTCCCCCAGCTCCGGCGCGAGCTTGGCGAAGATCGGCGCCGGCTTGGCCAGCGGCCGGCCGGTCGCGATCGGGGTGGATCCCCAGTGCGCCTGTTCGGCCGCGTAGTCCCCGGTCAGGACCGGGTACGCGGGCCCGTCACCCAGGTCCTCGACCGTCTGCCGCTCGGGCTGCGCCGCCCACACCCCGGTGCCGCCGAGCGCCTCGTGCACCTTCTGCGCCGAGTGCGGCAGGAACGGGGTGAGCAGGGTGTTGGCGTCCTGCACGACCTGCAGCGCGGTGTGCAGGATCGTGTCCCGCCGCTCCGGGTCGTCCTTGCGCTTCCACGGCTCCTGGTCGGACAGGTAGCGGTTGGCCGCGGTGACCACCCGCATCGCCTCGCCGGCGGCCTGCTTGAACCGGTTGCGCGCGAGCAGCCCGCCCACGGTGTCGAACCCGGCCTTGGAGTAGGCCAGCAGCTCGGCGTCGGCCTGCTGCGGGGCCTTCGGCTCCGGGATCGCGCCGACGTTCTTGTGCGCCATCGAGATCGACCGGTTGACCAGGTTGCCCCACTCGTTGGCCAGCTCGAAGTTGACCCGGCGGACGAACTCGTCCCAGGTGAAGTCGACGTCCTGGCTCTCCGGCCCGGCGACGGCGATGTGGTAGCGCAGCGCGTCCGGCCCGAACTCGCGCAGGAAGTCCCCGACGTAGATCACGTTGCCGCGGCTGGTGGAGAACTTGGAGCCGCTCATCGTCAGGTACTCCGACGACACGACCTCGCTGGGCAGGTTCAGGTTCCCGAACGCCCCCGGCTCGCCGCCGCGGTCGCCCTGCCCGTTGTGCCCGAGCATGATCGCCGGCCACATCACCGAGTGGAAGGTGATGTTGTCCTTGCCCATGAAGTAGTACGCCTGGGCCGCCGGGTCGGTCCACCACTGCTTCCAGGCGTCCGGGTCGCCGCTGCGCCGCGCCCACTCGACCGACGCCGAGAGGTAGCCGATCACCGCGTCGAACCAGACGTAGATCTTCTTCATCGGGTTGTCCGACCAGCCGTCCAGCGGCACCGGGACGCCCCACTCGAGGTCGCGGGTGATCGCCCGCGGCTTGAGGTCCTTGGCCAGGTTCGCCGAGAACCGCAGCACGTTGGGCCGCCAGTCGGTGCGGGTGGACAACCAGGACCCGAGCGACTCGGAGAACGCCGGCAGGTCGAGGAACAGGTGCTCGGTCTCGATGAACTCGGGGACCTCACCGTTGATCCGCGAGCGCGGGTTCTTGAGGTCGGCCGGGTCGAGCTGGTTGCCGCAGTTGTCGCACTGGTCGCCGCGGGCGCCGTCGTAGCCGCAGATCGGGCAGGTGCCCTCGATGTAGCGGTCCGGCAGCGTCCGCCCGGTGGACGGGCTGATCGCGCCCAGCTGCGTCTTGGGGATCACGTAGCCGTTCTTGTACAGCGACGTGAACATCTCCTGCGCGACCTCGTAGTGGTTCGAGGTCGTGGTGCGGGTGAACAGGTCGTAGGACAGGCCCAGCCCCTGCAGGTCCCGGGTGATCACGTCGTTGTACTTGTCGGCCAGCTGCCGCGGGGTGAGTCCCTCGGTGTCGGCCTGCACCTGGATCGGGGTGCCGTGCTCGTCGGTGCCGGAGACCATCAGCACCCGGTCCCCCGCCATTCGCCGGTACCGGGCGAAGACGTCGGAGGGCACACCGAAGCCGGACACGTGGCCGATGTGCCGGGGACCGTTGGCGTAGGGCCACGCCACGGCGGTCAGCACGGCATCGTTCATGGTGTCCAGCGTATTCACCGGTACGAACGCGCCGCGCGGCGCCACCCGCCGCCGGACCGGCCGGCTCAGTCCCGGGCGGCCAGGGCCGCGTTGTACAGCTCCCGTTTCGGCACGCCGGTCGCCTCGGCGACGGCGGCGACGGCGTCCTTGAGCCGCTCACCGTCGTCGGTGCGCTCGCGGACGGCGTCGACCAGGCTCTCCACCGGCGGCGCCTCCCGCGGCTGCGCCCCGGCCAGCACGATCGTCACCTCGCCGAGCACGTCCCCGGCCGCCGCCCAGTCCGCCAGCTCGGCCAGGGTGCCCCGCACCACCTGCTCGTGGGTCTTGGTGAGCTCCCGGCACACCGCGGCCCGCCGCTCGGCGCCCAGCACCTCGACGGCGGCGGCGAGGGTGTCGGCGGTGCGCCGCGGCGACTCGAAGAACACCGCGGCCCGGCGCTCATCACGCAGCGCCTCCAGCCACCGGCGCCGCTCGCCGGGGCGGCGCGGCGGGAAGCCGTCGAAGCAGAACCGCTCGCAGGGCAGCCCGGAGAGCACCAGCGCCGTCGTCACCGCCGACGGGCCGGGCACGCAGGTGACCGGCAGGTCCTCGGCGGCGGCCGCGGCCACCAGCCGGTAGCCGGGGTCGGACACCGCGGGCATCCCGGCGTCGGACACGACCAGCACCGTCGCCCCGTCCCGGACGGCGGCGAGCAGCCCGGGCAGACGCTCGGCCTCGACGGCGTCGTAGTGGCTGACGATCTTGCCGGTGTAGGTGACCGGCAGTGACGCGGCCAGGGTCCGGAACCGGCGGGTGTCCTCGGCGGCGATCACGTCGGCGGTACCGATCAGCTCCCGCAGCCGCGGGGAGGCGTCCCGCGGGTCGCCCAGCGGGGTCGCGGCCAGTACGAGGACGCCCGGCGCGGACGCGGACGGCGCCTCGCGTCCGGAGGCAGCGGGAGTCGGCACGCCGTCCAGCCTACGATCGAGGGCGATGGCCACCTCGACCACCGACCCCGGGAGCCGGGTGGCCGGCACGGCTCCGGAGCGGGGGCTGACGCCCCTCGGCAGTCCCCCGCCGCTGCGGCGGGCCGACCCCGGACAGGCTGCCCGGCTCGGCGTCCCGCCGCCGTCGGACCGGCTGCGCGGATGGCTGGTGACGGCCGGCGTGGTGCTGATCGCGGTGCTGCTGCGGTTCTACGACCTGGGCGATCCGACCGATCGTGGCACCCCGGTCTTCGACGAGAAGCACTACGTGCCGCACGCCTGGGAGATGGTCCGCAACGGCGGCGTCGAGAACAACCCGGGCTACGAGAAGATCGTCCATCCGCCGCTGGGCAAGCAGCTGATCGCCCTGGGGCAGCTGGTGTTCGGCTACGACGGCGTCGGCTGGCGGGCCGCGGCCGCGCTGGCCGGGGTGCTGACCGTGCTGCTCGTGGCGCGGGCCGGGCGCCGGCTCACCCGCTCGACGGCGCTCGGCGGACTCGCCGGGCTCCTGCTGGCCGCCGACGGGCTCTCGCACGTGCAGTCCCGGATGGGGATGCTCGACGCGTTCTCCGCGCTGTTCGTGGTGGCCGCGTTCGCCGCGCTGCTCTGCGACCACGACGACGTGCGTGCCCGGATGGCCCGGGTGGTCGCCGACGGCAGGGTCGGCGACACCCCGTTCGGGCCGCGCTGGGGGGTGCGCTGGTGGCGGCTGGTGGCCGGGGTCTGCCTCGGCCTGGCCTGCGCGGTGAAGTGGAACGGCTCCTACTACGTGGCCGCGTTCGGCGTGCTCTGCGTGCTGTGGGACGTCTCGTTGCGCCGCCGCGCCGGGGTCGCCCGGCCCTGGGCGGGGACCGTCGTGCGGGACCTCGCCCCGGCGCTGTGGGCGCTCGCGCTGGTCCCGATCATCACCTACGTGGCGTCCTGGTGGGCGTGGTTCGGCAGCGAGAACGCCATCGACCGCTACCAGGTCGGGCGCGAGATCGGCACCGGCGGGCCGTTCGCCTGGGTGCCGGACGCGATGCGGTCGCTCTGGTACTACCACGGCCGGGCGCTGTCCTTCCACGAGAACCTGACGACCACCTCGACCGGGGCGCACCCGTGGGAGTCGAAGCCGTGGACGTGGCCGATGGGGCTGCGCCCGATGCTCTACCGCTACTCCGACAACGCGGCCGGCTGCGGCGAGTCCGAGTGCGTGTCGGCGGTCATGCTGATCGGCACCCCGGCGCTGTGGTGGGCGTCGATCCCGGTGCTGGCCTGGGGCCTGTGGCGGGCGGTGACCCGGGCCGACTGGCGGTGGACGGCGGTGCTGGTCGGCTACGGCGCCGGGTTCCTGCCGTGGTTCGTCAACCTGGACCGGCAGATGTACTTCTTCTACATGATGCCGGTGGCGCCGTTCCTGGTGCTGGCGGTCGTGCTGGTCATGGGACGGCTGCTGGGGCACACCGGGCAGAGCGAACGACGGCGGCGGATCGGGCTGCTGCTCGTCTCGGCCTGGGTGGCGCTGATCGCGGTCAACTTCGTGTGGCTGTGGCCGATCCTGGTCGGTGACCCGATCACCCAGGCACACTGGCAGGCGGAGCTCTGGCTACCGTCCTGGCGGTGAGAACAGGGTTGCGGGCCGGTCGTTGCGCTGAACAGGTGAGTACGGCGTCGGTTCGGAACCCTGGGGGGTTCCGAACCGACCACTCTTCTGTGAGCACTGCCCTCCCCACGATCCGCCGCGCCGCCGTCGTCCTCGTCGCCGGCGCCGTCGCGCTCCTCCTCGGCGCCTCCCCCGCATGGGCGCACACCGAGCTCGAGTCCAGCAACCCCGCCGCGGAGTCGGAGGTCGCGCAGGCCCCGGCCGAGGTGACCCTGACGTTCACCGAGGCCATTCCCGCCGGGACCGCACGCGTCACGGTCACCGGGCCGGACGGCACCGACCGTGCCGCCGGTGCACCCACCGGCCAGGACGGCACCCTGACCGTGCCGCTGGAACCGCTCGGTGCAGCCGGGGTCTACACGATCGAGTACCGGGTCGTCTCCGACGACGGCCACCCGGTGTCGGGCACCGTCCCCTTCACCCTGACCGCGCCGGGCCCGGCGGCGGCGCCCGCGAGCGCTCCGGCGGCCGTGCCCGCTGCACCGTCTGCCGGGCCGTCCGACGCACCGTTCGTCACGCCGGAGACCACCGGGACCGCCGAGACCCCGGTCGCCGGTACGGCTGGGGACGGCGAGGGCGCGCCGGTGTGGCCGTGGCTGCTGGGCGCCGTCGTCGTGCTCGGCGGCGGGGTGGTGTACGCGCTGCGCCGGGCGAGGAGCTGAGCTCCGCGGACGCACCGGCCCGGGAGCCGGCGGCCGTACCCGCCGCCTGGGTCGCCGTCGTCCTCGGCGCGGCGGTGGCCACGGCCGCGCTGACCGGCGGGATCGGGCCGGGCGGCACCGGACCGGACCTCGCCCGGACCCTCGCGCGGGCCGCGGCCGATCTCGCGGCGCTGGCCGTCGCCGGGGCGGCACTCGTGGCCGTCCTGGCACCCGGCCGGGTCCCGGGCGCCGACCGGGTGCTCGCGGCGGCCGTGCCCGCCTGGCTCGCCGCGCTGCTCGTCGAGGCCGTGGCGCGCGGCGCGCTCCTCGCCGGTGTCCCGCTCACCGCGGTCCGGATCGGCGACGTCACCGGCCAGCTCACCGGGATCCGGGCCGGTCAGGGCCTGCTACTGGCCGGGGTCGCGGTACTGCTGCTCGCCGGGGCGGCCGCCGGGCGCCCGGCGCGCCCCGGCCAGGGCACCGGGCCGCCGGTGCTCGTGCTCGTCCTGGCAGTGATCGGGGCGGCCGCGCCCGCCGCGACCGGGCACGCGGCCGCGTCGGCGCGGGCGGTGCTCGCCGTCCCGGGTGTCGTGCTGCACGTGGCGGCGGCCCTGCTGTGGGTCGGCGGGCTCGGCGCGATACTCGTCCTGGCCCGGGACGCCGACGTCCTGCGCACGGCGCTCCCCCGGTTCTCCCGGCTCGCCGGCGCCGGCATCGCGGTACTGGCGCTGTCCGGGCTGCTCGCCGCGACCGCCCGGCTGTCCTCGCCGCTGGAGGTGTTCACCACCGCCTACGGCGGCGTGCTCCTGGCGAAGATCGTGCTGCTCGCCGGGGCGGGAGCGCTGGGCTACCTCACCCGGCGCCGGCTGGCCGCCGGACGGCTGCCGGTCCTCGCCTGGGCGACGATCGAGATCCTGCTGCTCGCCACCGCGACCGGTGTCGCGGCGACGCTGACTCACACCGCGTAGCGGCGCGCGCCGGAGCCGAACCCGAGCCAGGTGTGCCGGTTGTTCCACCAGCACCAGCCGACCTTCGGCGCGTCCCGGCGTTCCTTCCCGTCCCGCCCGGTCCCGTTGGAGATCCAGACGGCGGGGGTGCGGGCGTCGAGCCGGCCGTTCGCCTTCCGGAGCCGGGAACCGGTCGTCATGAAGCAGTGGTTGCGCTCGAGCACCTCCGGGGCCTGCAGCACCCACTGGACGCCCTCGGTGAGCAGCATCGGCACCCGGGCGCGGGCGGCGAACTGCTCCTCGGCCTCCGCGGGTGAGGCGTTCTGCAGGTCGTCCCCGCGCTCGAGGTCCTCCAGCAGCCACACCGGTGTGTCCGGGACCTCGGTGACCGGGGCGAAGTCGTCGGCGTCGGTCATGTCCTCGACGACGAACCCGGGCCGGCCGGCGCGGCGCATCAGCGGTGCGATCACCGACGGCGCCAGACCTCCGACGACGAGCAGCCCGGGCCGGTCGGGCAGCGCGGCCGCCTCCTTCCGAAGCAGGTCCGGGGTGAGCGGGCCGGTGGCCCCGATCTCGATCAGCTTCTCGGCCTGGTCTGCGACGGGCGGCAGGGCGGGGAGGGGCACCCGCGCGATCGTACCCACGAGACGACGAAGGCCGGACCCGTCCGGGCCCGGCCTGTGAGGAAATGGTGGAGCTGAGGGGAATCGAACCCCTGACCTTCTCGATGCGAACGAGACGCGCTACCAACTGCGCTACAGCCCCGTGGCCCGCCCTCGCGGACCGACCTGGAGAACACTAACAGACCCCTACTCACCCACCGCACGCCGGTGGGTGATCGGGTCGTCGAGCACGTCCGGCTCCTCCTCGGCGTTCACGTCGACCAGCGACGTCCCGGTCGGGACCGGGGGCGGCGGGGCAGCCGCGAGCCGGGGCAGCGACGACTCGTGCTCGGTCGAGGCCGGCCCCTCGACGGTCCGGCGGCGGGCGGGCAGCACCCCCAGCGGCTCGCCGGTCCCGCGGACGCGGGAGGGCTCGCCGTCGTCGGAGGTCCAGTCCACCTCGTCCTCGACCTGCGCCGTCCCGTCCTCGTCCGCGGCCTCGTCCTCGGGAGCCGGGGTGTCCCGCTCGTCCTGGTCCCCGATCTCCGGCTCGACCTCCTCCACCGGGGCTCGGCGGGCACCGGTGAGCCGTGCGGCGCGGCGTGCCCGGATCGACTCCTCGATCCGGACCTGGCGGCGCAGGTAGGTGAGGTACCCGACCAGTCCGACCCCCAGCGCGCCGGCCACCCACCAGAACACGGTCGAGACCAGCAGCGCGGTGGCGCCCGCGGCGAGCAGCAGCACCAGCAGCGCGAGGACGACGCGCTGGCGGAACGTGTACTTGGCGTGCGCCGTCGCGGCGGCGGCCTCCGGGTCGAACCCGCCCCGGCCGGGCCGGTAGCGGGCCGGCGGGTCCCGGTCCTCCTCCTCGTCGAGCTCGTCGTGCGGCCCGTCGTGGTCGAGGTGGTCGTCGTGGTCGAGGTCGGCGTCGTCGTCGTGGTCGGTGTCGTCGAGCCGGTCGTCCGGAGTCCGGTCGTACGAATCCCCGTCGTCCCGGTCGTCGTCCCGATCAGCCCGGTCGTCCAGCTCCTCCGGGTCGCCGCGGCGGTCCCCGAGGGCGGAGCGATCGCCCCGGTCCTGCTCGTCGAGCTCGAGATCCGCGTCGCCGGGGCCGTCCCCCTCGCGGTCCGTGGCCGGCCGGGGGTCGCGCTCCCGGCCGTCCCACTCGAGGTCGTCGTCGAGGCCGTACACGCGGCCGTCGTCGTCGATCTCGGCATCGAACTCGTCGTAGCGGTCGGCGTCGTGGTCACGTTGACCCGGGACGTCGCCCCGGGTCTCGACCAGCTCGCCGACGGTGCTCGGAGCAGATCGCTCCATCTGGCCCACCTCCGGGTATCGATGCCGCATCGGACGTTCCAGCACCCGCCCGGACAACAGCGCCGGGCTGAGCCGCGCCACCTCCTGCTGACGCCGGGCGACGGTCGGCACGAGAATCAGGAGCCACAGCACCACCAGGCCCACGAAGATCAGAGAGCTGGGCACGGCTGCCTCCTCCCCGACCGGCGCAGTCCACCCGGTGAGCCGGTCCCGACCCCGCCCACCGTGGATCACCATAAGAGGGAGACGGCGCGGGATCCGGCCGCGACGCGCCGTGGTCCCTCGGACGGACCGCGCGAAAGCAGTGACAGCCGGTACTCATGTGACTCCGGTGGGTCACAACCCACTCGGGAATGATCACTGACCGTGCTCGGAGCCGCCGGTCAGGCCCGTGCCGCGCGACCCTCCCGGACGAGTTTCGCGACGAAGCCGCCCGGCGGGATCTCCTCCGCGGTCAGGGCGTAGCCGTAGTGGTCGCGCCAGGCCCCGTCGACGTCGAGGTAGCGGCGCAGCAGCCCCTCGCGCCGGAACCCGAGCCGGCTCAGTACGGCGATGCTGGCGACGTTCTCCGGCCGGACGGTGGCCTCCACCCGGTGCAGCCGCACCGGCCCGAAACAGTGGTCGAGCACCAGCGCGACCGCCGCCGTGGTGATCCCCCGGCCGCCG
The DNA here is from genome assembly GCF_017876315.1 of Pseudonocardia parietis. Lineage (GTDB taxonomy): Bacteria > Actinomycetota > Actinomycetes > Mycobacteriales > Pseudonocardiaceae > Pseudonocardia > Pseudonocardia parietis. Next base: position 7,053,722 of record NZ_JAGINU010000001.1, read on the forward strand.
AGCCGCGAGTCCATCCAGTACCCGACGTACGCCGAGAGCAGCGGCTCCCGCACGACGTTGCCGACCATGACGTGCCCGGCCAGTACTCCGTCCACCTCGATCGCGAACGGCAGCGACAGCCCCCGCCGCGCGGACGAGCGCAGCAGGTACCAGCGGCCCGGCCACTCGACCGACGAGTTGCGGCGGGCCCAGCCACCGTGCGTGGTGGTCTCCCACGGGCGCAGGTGCTCCTCGTCGCGCAGCCGGATCCGGGCCCACTCCCCGCCGTCGCGCAGCCGGACCGGACGGAGCCGGAGGACGTGCTCGCCCACCCGCACCGGCCCGAGCCGGGCCGGCCAGCCGGGGTGGCTGCCCGGCGGCTCCGGGACGGTGGGCGGGGGCACGCCGTCAGCCGCGGCCGCGGGCCACGAGCTCGAGCTGCTCCCCGACGGTCAGCTCGGTGACCTCCTCCGGGACGATCGCGAGCGCGTTGACCTCGGCCAGCACCGCGAGCAGGTGGGTGCCCGACACCCCGAGCGGCTGGGCGAGCAGCTCCCCGCCGCCGTCCTCACGCAGCAGCCGGGCCGGGAGGTAGGAGCGTCTGCCGTACGGCGAGACGATCGGCGAGGTCAGCCGGGCGGTCCAGGTGCGGCGGTGCGGTTCCTGGCCGAGCGCGAGCCGGACCAGGGGACGCACGAACACCTCGAACAGCACGAGCGCGCTCGCGGGGTACGACGGGAAGAGGAACACCGGGACCGAGTCCGGTCCGAGCCGACCGTACCCCTGTGCGGACCCGGGGTGGATGGCGATCCTGGTGTCGTCGATCCCGCCGAGCTCGGACAGGCCGCTCTTGGCCTCGGCCGCCGCCGTGCCGCCGCCCACCCCGCACACCACGACGATCTCGCTGGCCGGCAGCAGGTCCTCCACAGCAGCCCGGATCTCGGCGGCACTGCCGCCGACGGTGCGTGCCCGGTTGGTCTCCGCCCCGGCCTCGCGGGCGGCGGCGACGAGCGCGTGCGAGCAGACGTCGGCCACCTGCCCGGACGCCGCCGACCGGCTCACCTCGACCAGCTCGTCGCCGACCGCGACGACCGACACCCGCGGGCGGGGGTGCACCAGCAGCTTGTCCCGGCCCGCCGCGGCGAGCATGGCGACCTGCGCCGACCCGACGATGTCGCCCTCGCGGACGGCGACGTCACCGGACTGGACATCCTCGCCGACCCGGCGGACGAACCCTGCCGACGGGACGCCACGGTGCACCGTCAGCCGGGCCGAGCCGGCGTCGGTCCAGCCCAGCGGCGCGACGGCGTCGGCCAGCGTGGGCAGCGGCGCCCCGGCCGCCACCCGGACCGCCTGTCCCGGCTGCAGCCGCAGCGGCTGACGGGACCCGGCGGCGATCTCGCCGACCACCGGGACGGTGATCGGACTGGCCTCGCTGGCTCCGGCGACGTCGACGCTGCGCACGGCGTAGCCGTCGATGGCCGCCTGGTCGAAGACCGGTAGCGGACGCGCCGCGACGACCTCCTCCGCGCTGCGCAGGCCCTGGGAGTCGGCGATCGCGACCCGGACCGGGGCGGGCCGCACGGCCACGTCCAGGATCCGGGTCAGGTGCTCGGTGACCGTTCGCACGTCACTCCTTCAGGCGGTCGTTCAGCCAGCCGCGCAGGCTCTCGCCGTACTCCGGATGGCCGAGCATGTGGTCCACGTAGGCGCGGACGTAGCCGGCCGGGTTACCCAGGTCGTGCCGGCCGCCGCGGTGGACGACCACGTGCACCGGGTGCCCCTCGTCGATCAGCACGGCGACGGCGTCGGTGAGCTGCAGCTCGCCGCCGGCACCGGGGGTGATCCGCTCCAGCGCGCCGAAGATCGCCCGGTCCAGCAGGTAGCGGCCGGCGGCGGCGTAGCTGGACGGGGCCTGGTCGGCGGGCGGCTTCTCGACCATGCCGTGCACCCACTTGACGTCGTCGTCATCGGTGTCGCTGACGTCGAAGACGCCGTAGGACGAGACCTGCTCGGGCGGGACGTCGAAGGCGCAGAGCACGCTGCCGCCGTGCTCGGCGCGCACCTGCGCCATCCGGGTCAGCACCCCGGTGGGGAACACCAGGTCGTCGGGCAGCAGGACGGCGACGGCCTCCTCGTCGTCGCCCAGCACCGGGCCTGCCTGGGCGACGGCGTGCCCGAGCCCCTTCGGCTCGTACTGGTAGACGGACTCCACGGCGAGCAGGTCGGGGGCGCGGCGGACCCGCTGCGCCAGCTCCTCCTTGCCCCGCGCCTCGAGGGTCTCGACCAGCTCGTCGTCGTGCCGGAAGTACGCCGCGACGGAGTCCTTGCCCGGTGAGGTGACGATCAGCAGCCGCTGGGCACCCGCCTCGGCGGCCTCGGCGGCCACCAGCTCGATCCCCGGTGTGTCGACGACGGGGAGCAGCTCCTTCGGCACGGCCTTCGTGGTCGGGAGGAATCGCGTGCCGAGACCGGCCGCGGGCACCACGGCGGTTCGGAACGCCCCGGCCGGGCTGGAGGTCTGCGCGCTCATGGTCGGCGAGCCTATCCACAGCACTACCCTGTAGCCGTGACGGCTCGCGCGGATGGCACCGACCGGTCCCCTGATCAGGGCGTGCCGGTCCGCGACGCCAAACGGCCGCTGCGGCGCCGGCTGCTCGACGCCCGCGCCGAGCGTTCCCCCGACGCCCGCGCCGCGGTCACCGCCGCGTTGATCGAGCACGTGCTCCCGCTCGCGGCCGGGTTTCGCGGGCCGGTCGCCTGCTACCTGCCGGTGGGCGCGGAGCCCGGTGCACTCGGATCCGGGACGGTCGCGCTCCCGGACGCGCTGCTCGCCGCCGGGCACGAGGTGCTCCTCCCGATCGTGCCCGCCGAGCCCGGGCCGCTGGACTGGACCCGCTACTCCGGCCGGGAGGATCTCGCCCCCGGCCCGCTCGGCATCCGCGAACCGGCCGGTGAGCGCCTCGGGCCGGGCGCGATCAGCTCCGCGGCGCTGGTGCTGGTCCCTGCGCTGGCCGTGGACCGCCGGGGGCTGCGCCTGGGCCGCGGCGGCGGCTACTACGACCGCACGCTGCCGCTCGTCGGGCCCGGCACCACGACCGCCGTACCGCTGCACGACGACGAGTTCCTCGACGAGATCCCGGCCGAGCCGCACGACGTCGCGGTCGGCGCGGTGGTGCTGCCGGGCACCGGCGTGGTGCACGTCTCGTCCCGATGACGGGTCCTGACCACACGGACGGGTCGGAGTCGCCGCGACGGCAGAGTATGCTGGCACTCGCAGCGGTGGAGTGCCAGCTGTCGAGTGCCTAGGCAGTCCGGAGGATGTTGTGCCGACCTACCAGTACGCCTGCACGGCGTGTGACCACCGCTTCGACGCAGTGCAGGCGTTCTCCGACGACGCCCTCACCACCTGCCCCGACTGCGAGGGCAAGCTGCGCAAGGTCTTCTCCTCGGTCGGCATCGTCTTCAAGGGCAGCGGTTTCTACCGCACCGACTCGCGGGCCGGCTCGGTGAACGGCGGCAACGGGTCGTCGGACTCGTCCTCGAACTCGACCTCGTCGGAGGGCTCGTCCTCCTCGTCGTCGTCCTCGGACTCCGCGAGCTCCTCGCCGGCGAAGTCGGACAGCGGTTCCTCGTCGTCCTCGTCGACGCCCGCCGCGTCCTCGTCATCGTCGTCCTCCTCGTCGTCGTCCTCGTCGTCGAAGGCCGCCGCTTCCTGACGCCGGTTCCGTCCACAAGTGGCGGAGTCGTCCACAGGCCCGTGATCGGGCCGGGCGGCCGCCCACTCCCGCCCTAGCGTCGAGGTGACGCCGGCGGAGGGGTGGACATGGACGACGAGGGAGGACGGCGGGCACGGCGCCCGTGGGACAGAGTGCTGCGTGGCCCGTCCTGGGCACGGGCGCTGCTCCTGCGCCGGCTGGCGGCCGCCGTCCTGGCCGTCGCGGCGCTGGTGGTGGCCGCGGCCCCCGATCCCGCCGACGAACGGGCCGCGGTGCTCGTCGCGGCCCGGGACCTCTCTCCCGGCGTCCCGCTGCGACCGGCGGACGTGACCGTCGCGGCCTGGCCGCCCGGTCTGGTGCCCGGTGGTGCGCTGCGCGCGGTCCCCGATGTCGACGGCCGGGCACCCGCCGGCCCGGTGCGGGCCGGCGAGCCCCTCACCGACCTGCGGCTGATCGGGCCCGAGCTCGCGGTGCGCGCCGGTGGCCCGGACGCGTCCGCGGTGCCGTTGCGGCCCGCAGACCCGGCCGTCGCGGCGCTGCTGTCCGCAGGCTCGCGGGTCGACGTGATCGCCGGCGGACCGGAGGGGCCGCGGGTGCTGGCTGCCCGGGCCGGGGTGGTCGCGGTGCTGCCACCCGCCCCCGGCGGTGTCGGCGCCGGGTCCGGTCCGGGACCGCTGGTCCTGGTGGCGCTGCCGGAGGCCGAGGCGACCGCCGTCGCCGCCGCGACGCTGGCCGGGGAGGTCACGGTGACGCTGCGCTGATCAGTCCCGCAGACACGTGCACGAGCGCGACGGACCGGGCGGCGGGTCCCGGGGTCTCAGCCCCCGTGGTGCGGTGGCCGGTTCTCGGTGAACCAGCGATCGGGGTCCCGGTCGTCGCGCTCCTCGGCGGAGCCGCCGTCGGAGCGCTCGTCGGCGGTGGTGGCCGGATCGTCGCCGAAGATCTCCTCGATCCGCCGGCGCAGCCGGTCCGCTGGGTCGCTCATACCGTCCATGGTGCCGTGCCCGCCGCGGCGGGTGTGCCGGGTGTCGATCCTGTTTCACCACACCGCGCAGCGGCCGCGGCGCCCCACGGCGGCGCCCTCCGGTGCCACCATGGGGCCAGGACTACAGAGGAGGACCGGTCATGGGTTTCCTGGACAAGGCCCGCGAAGCGGCGGAGAACGCCCTGGAGAAGGCGGCGCCGCACCTGGAAAAGGCGAAGGAGAAGGCCGGCCCGCACCTGGAGAAGGCCAAGGAGAAGGCGGGCCCGCTCGTGGAGAAGGCCGCCGGCAAGGTCGACCAGGCCACCGGCGGCAAGTACCACGACCAGATCGACGGGGTGAAGGGCAAGGTCGAGGGCGCGCTGGGCCACGGTGACGGAACGGTCCCGGGTGCCGGGACGCGCCCCGACGCCGTCCCGCCGGTGCCGCCGGTACCGCCGGGTGGCGACACGCTGAAGCCGCAGGGCAACCCGGCCGCCTCCCAGCCGCCGGCGACCCCGCCGGCGCCGCCGGGGGACGACCGGAAGGACGGTGGCGTCCCGCCGGTGCCGCCGCCGAACTGACCCCGCACGGCCGACGGGCCCCGGTGGAGTTCTTCCACCGGGGCCCGTCTGTCTGTGTGAACGGGTGGGTCAGCCTTCCAGGCCGGACAGCTCCGAGATCACGTGCGGGACCAGCGGCGTCAGGGTGGCCATGCCGTCACGCACCGCGGCGCGCGAGGCCGCCAGGTTGACCACCAGCGTGCTGCCGGAGACACCGACGACGCCGCGTGACACCCCGGCGTCCACCGCCCCCGCGGCCAGCCCGGAGGCACGGATCGCCTCGGCGATGCCGGGCACCGGCCGGTCCAGGACACCGGCGGTGGCGTCCGGTGTGACGTCGCGGGGCGAGACCCCGGTCCCGCCGACCGTCACCACCAGATCGACCCCGCCGATCACGGCGGTGTTCAGCGCGCTGCGGATCGCCACGACCTCGCCCGGGGCGGTCACCACGCCGTCGACGACGAGGTTCGCCTCCTCCAGTAGCTCGGTGACCAGCGGACCGGTGTTGTCCGAACGTTCACCGGCACTCACCCTGTCGTCGACGATCACCACGAGGGCACGGCCGATCTGCGGACCCGGCATCTCCATGGTCGTCACCCTATCGCCGGGACTGCCGCGATTCCGGGGAGGCCGTGCCGGCACGGGGAGGGGGAGCCCACACCGGCACGGCGCTCGACTGCATTCGGAGGGGCACCACCGAATACCGGTCCAGCCCACCACGACGATGTTTCACACGTCAACGAGGTGAGAGGCGCCACACCCCGCCCGACCTGACCGCCGGCGCTGCTCACTGCTCCCCGAGCGTCACCGGGACGGTCCGGTCCCGCAGCTGCAGCTCGACGGTGGCACCGGGCGGCTGCGACCGGACCGCTGCCTGCAGGTCGGTGCCGGAGGAGATCCGCTGGTCACCGAGTCGCACGACGAGGTCGTTCGGCCGCAGACCGGCCTTCTCGGCCGCGCCACCGGGAGTGACGGTCCGGACGACGGCACCGCCGAGCTGCGGGTCGTCGGAGACCTCGACGCCGAGGACCGCGTGCGTGGCCGGGCCGCCGGTACGGAGCTGGTCGGCGATCCGGCGGGCCTGGTTGACCGGGATCGAGAAGCCGACGCCGATCGACCCGCCGCCGGGGCCCGCCGTCGCGATCGCCGAGTTGATGCCGACCACCCGGCCCTGCATGTCGACCAGCGGGCCACCCGAGTTACCGGGGTTGATCGCCGCGTCGGTCTGGATCGCGTTGAGCACGGTGGAGGCGTTGCCCGCCTCGCCACCGACGCTCACCGCCCGGTCCAGGGCCGAGACGATGCCGGTGGTCACCGACCCGCCGAGCCCCAGCGGCGACCCGATCGCGGTGACCTGCTGACCGACCCGGACCCCGTCGGAGTTGCCCAGCTCGACCGGGGTGAGCCCGCCGAGCTGCACCCGGACCAGCGCGACGTCGGACTGCGGGTCCTGCCCGACGATCGACCCGACGGCGACCCGGCCGTCCTGCATCACCGCGCGCAGCGTCCCGCCGGAGGCTGCCGGCTCCACCACGTGGTTGTTGGTGAGGATCAGCCCGTCGTCGCTGATCACCATCCCGGATCCCTCGCCACGTCCGCCCGAGTTGCCTGCGCCGCCGTCGACACTGAGCTGCACCACGCTCGGGAGCACCCGGGCGGCGACGGCCTCGACCGGGGTCACGGGCAGGTCGGACTCGACCTCGGGCACCGGATCGGTGAGCACCCCGCCACCCGACGCCGAGGACCGGGCGATGTCGGTGCCGATCGCGCCACCGACGGCCCCGGCGACCAGCGCCAGGATCAGACCGCCCGCGACCAGCGCGATCGTCCGGCGTGACCGGCGCGGCGGCGGCGCTCCGACCTCGGCGGCGTAGAGGTGCTGCCCCGCACCGGCCTCCGGGTACGGCGCGGTGCCGGGATACGGCGACGCCCCGTACGCCCAGGGCGGGGGTGACGGCTGCGCATCCTGCGGCCCGGGTGCGCCGGGCGCGTGGCCGGCGGTCGCGGTGTCCCCGCCGGAGGTGGCGTCGCGCGCCCACGGGCTCATCGGGACCGTCCACCGGTCCGTCGGCGGGTCCTGGGTGGAGACGGCGTCGGCGTCGGGGCCGGTGTCGGGCGCCTCACGCCCGGCGGCGCCGCCGGGCGCGGACCCGTCCGGCGGCACGTCGTCCGCGGGGTCGCTCGGCACGGCACCACCCGCGGGCGTCCCGGCCTCGGCGGCGGGCGCCGCGCCGGGCTCAGCGGCGGGCTCGGCGGCGGGCGCGGCCTCCGCCGGCTGCTCCTGCTCCGCACCGTGGCTCCGGACGTCGGCGCCGGTGTCGCGGTCCGGCGTCTCCCGCCCGGTGTCACCGGCACCGGGCTCGGCCGGACGCGCAGCTCCCGTCGAGCCGGACCCGTCGGACGCCTCGTGGGTCCCGGTCCCCTCGTCGGGCGCGTTGTTCTGGGCCATGCGTCCACCGTCCGTCATGTCGCGTGCACGGTCCGCCGTCCCGGACCACCCCTCCAGGCTATGGGTCGGTGGGCTCCGCCACGTGTCGGCCCGGCAGCGCGATGGACAGCAGCGCCCCACCCTCGGGGGCGCGGCCCGCGCGGACCTCGCCACCGTGGCGCGCCACGGCCTGCGCCACGATCGAGAGCCCGAGCCCGGAGCCGGCCATCGTGCGGGACGTGTCGGCCCGGTAGAAGCGGTCGAACACGTGTGGCAGGTCCTCCGCGGTGATGCCGGAGCCGCTGTCGGCGACCTCCACGACCATCCACTGCGGCGAGATCGGCACCATCGACAGCCGCACGGTCCCGCCGGGCGGGCTCCACTTCACGGCGTTGTCGAGCAGGTTCAGCACGGCCCGTTCGAGGGCGCTGGCGTCGCCATCGAGCGTCCAGGGCGTGAGGTGGACGTCGAACCCGGTCTCCGTGGCGCGCCGGCGCACCCGGGCCAGCGCGCGCTCGACGATCTCGGTCAGCTCCAGGGCCTCGGTGGTCATCGTCGGGGTGTCGTCGCGGGCCAGCTCGACGAGGTCCCCGACCAGGTGCGTGAGCTCCTCGACCTGGGCCCGCACGTCGGTGAGCAGCTCCGCACGGTCCTCGGCGGGCAGTTCCGGGGCGTCCGGCCGGTCCGCGGCCGCGAGCAGCTCCAGGTTGGTGCGCAGCGAGGTCAGCGGGGTCCGCAGCTCGTGCCCGGCGTCGGCGACCAGGCGTCGCTGCTGCTCGCGGGACGCGGCCAGCGCGCCGAGCATGGCGTTGAAGCTGAGCGTCAGCCGGGCCAGCTCGTCGGACCCCGACACCGGGATCGGCCGCAGGTCACCGGTGGTGGCGACCCGCTCGGTGGCCGCGATGAGCCGCTGCACCGGCCGCAGCCCGGTGCGGGCGACGGCGACCCCGGCCAGCGCGGCCAGCACGACACCGCCGAGCCCGACCAGGGGCAGCGCCGTCCCCATCCGCGACACCACCCGCGTCATCGTGTCGAGCTGCTGGGCGATGACCAGGGCACGGCCGTCCCCGGCCTGCACCGCGACGATCCGGTACGGGATCCCGTCCATGACCTCGGTCCGCCCCGGCTGGGTGGGTCCGCCCTGGGCCACCGCCAGCTCCGGCTCACCGACCGGTGGCATCGACGTCGGGTCGGAGGAGGTCGCCAGGCCGGAGCCGTACACCAGCGCGATGTGCAGGTCGGCGGCCCCGAGGACGGCGGGCGGGAGCGCGGCCAGCAGTTGCGGGTTGCTCAGTTCGCTCTGCGCCGCGGCGTAGGCGCGCTGGCGGAGCGTCTCGTCGAGCGAACTGGTGAGGTTCTGCCGGACGACGAGGAACGCGGCCGACGACACGATCAGCACCATGGCCGCGGCCACCAGCGCGGCCAGCACGCCGATCCGGGCCCGGAGGGTGAACCGCTCGCGGTCCGGCGACCGGTCGCCGCGCAGCCGCCGCCACCACTGCTCGACCCGCTCCTCACCCTCGCTGAGCTGCTGCGAGCCGGTCACCCGGGAACCGGTCACGGTGGCGACTCCCGCAACACGTACCCGACACCGCGCACTGTGTGGATCAGCCGCGGTTCGCCGTCTGCCTCGGTCTTGCGGCGCAGGTAGCCGACGTAGACCTCCAGGGCGTTGCCGCTGGTCGGGAAGTCGTACCCCCACACCTGCTCGAGGATCTGGCCGCGGGTCAGCACCCGCCGGGGATGGGCGAGCAACAGCTCCAGCAGCGAGAACTCGGTGCGGGTCAGGCTGATCGGCCGCTCACCCCGGGACACCTCGCGGGTGTCGGGGTCCAGCGACAGGTCGGCGAAGGTCAGCACGGCGCTGCGCCGCTCGCCGTCACCGGCCGGTTCGATGACCCGCCGTCGCAGCAGCGCACGCAGCCGGGCGAGCAGTTCCTCCAGCGCGAACGGCTTGGGCAGGTAGTCGTCCGCGCCCGCGTCGAGCCCGGCGACCCGGTCGGACACCGCGTCCCGTGCGGTCAGCACGAGGATCGGCAGGTCGTCGCCCGCGCTGCGCAGCCGCCTGCAGACCTCGAGCCCGTCGACCCGCGGCATCATCACGTCGAGGACGAGCGCGTCCGGCCGGTCGGTGAGCAGCCGGTCCAGCGCGGCCTGCCCGTCCTCGGCGAGCTCGACCTGATAGCCGTTGAAGGCCAGCGATCGGCGCAGCGAGTCCCGGACCGCCTTGTCGTCGTCGACGACCAGAATGCGCATGCCCCCCAGTCTCACCCAGCGGGCTGAGAGGGATCTGAGTGGACCCGTCGCCGGGACGCCTGGCGGGCGGCGGGCGTGGGTACCCGAGGGGCGTGAGCGACGAACTCGAGTTCTTCTTCGACCCGATCTGCCCGTTCTGCTGGGTCACCTCGCGCTGGGTGGTGGAGGTGGGCCGGCAGCGCGAGATCGCCGTGAGCTGGCGGCCGCTGCCGCTGGCGATCCTCAACGAGGGCATCTCCTACGAGGAGCGCCGGCAGGTCTCCGAGGCGTACCCGGAGTCGCACCAGCGGGGCCTGGAGATGCTGCGGGTGATCGACGCGGCCGTCGAGAAGCACGGTCCGGAGGTGGCCGGTGATCTCTACACCGGTTTCGGCGAGCTGGTGTGGGAGACCCCGGCGCCCGACGGCGAGGGGTTCGACCCGGTCATGCAGGTGATGGCCCGCCGGCGCGACCTGCGTCCGGTGCTGGAGCGCTTCGGGCTCGATCCCGCCCTCGCCGACGCCGCGTCCGACACGTCGCGCGACCCGGGCCTGCGCAAGAACGTGGACGAGGTGCGGGCCCGCTGCGGCGACGACGTCGGCACGCCGATCCTGTCGTTCACCCCGCCGGACGGTCCGGCCCTGTTCGGCCCGGTGATCGACACCGTGCCGTTCGGCGACGACGCGCTGCGGCTGTGGGACGCGACGTACACCCTCGCCACCTGGCCCGGGTTCGCCGAGCTCAAGCGCGGGCTGCGGTCGTTCCCGGACACCCCGTTGACCGCCCGGATCGCCCACGGCGAGACCACGGTGCGGTGACCCCTGGTTCACTGGCGCCGTGACCGACGCGGGCGCTCCCGGCTTCTCCAACCGGACCGGCCGCCCGCCCGGCCGGCTGATCACGCTCGCGTCCCGGTTCGTGCCCGGCATCCGGCGGATGCAGGAGCAGATCGAGCCGTACGCGGCGTTCTGGGAGCGGCGCAACCGCGACGAGCTCGCCCGGAGCGGGCCGCTGTGCGTGGTGCTCGGCGACTCGCTGGCCCAGGGTGTCGGCGCGAGCACGCCGGAGTCCGGCTGGGTCGGGCGGCTGCTGCCCCTGCTGGCCGGGTGGCGGCTGGTGAACCTGTCCCAGTACGGCGCCCGGGTCGAGGACGTCCTGGACCTGCAGCTCCCCGCCGCGCTGCGGCTGCGCCCGCGCCTGGTGCTCTGCCTCGTCGGGTCGAACGACCTGATGCAGCCCAGGCACCAGGACGGCGTCGGTGACCGCTACGCGCGGCTGCTCGATCAGCTGCCGCGCGGGGCCGTGATCGGCAACCAGCCCGGGACCTACGCGGCGGCGCTGCAGGTCAACGGCCTGATCGACGACGCCGTCGAGCGTCGCGGGCTGGTGCTCGCCGAGCTGCGGGACGCGCGGACCCGGCACTGGCACGGCAAGCTCGCCTCGGACCGGTTCCACCCGAACGACCGTGGTCACGCCGCGATCGCCGAGGTCTTCGGCGAGGCGCTACGGCGCCGGTGATCCCCCCGCACCGACCCGCTCGATCCGGACATCCCTCTCGAACGTGACCTGTTCAACATCATCCATGTGCATCTTGCCGCGCTGTCGCGGACTACTTAGGGTCAACAAGCCTCATCTAGGCGAGGCTTGCCTAACTCGATCGGAGCACGCAGGATGTCGACCAGTGGCAGTGAGGGCCGCACGGCGTCGGTGGGGCGCAGGCTCTTCCCCGCAGTCCTCGCCCTCGTGCTGGCGAGTGGCTGCGCGGGTGGCGCCCCGGCCTCTCCCGCAGACGGACCGACCACGGCAGATCGGCTGACCATCGCCCTGCCCGAGACGATCGGTGGCCCGCTCAACCCCTTCGTCACCTTCACCGAGCAGATCAGCGAGCTGGTCTACGACAAGCTGCTCGCCCCCTCCCCCTACGTCGACGAGCCACAGCCCTGGCTGGCCACCGACGTCAGCATGGTCGACCCGACCACGTGGGAGGTCACCCTGCGCGACGACGTGACGTGGCACGACGGTGAGAAGCTCACCGCCGACGACGTCGTCTTCACCTTCCACTACGCGCACGCGGCCCCGACCGGGCGCTTCACCCACCACGTCAACGAGATCCCCGACGTCTCCTCGGTCGACGTGCTCGCCGAGAACAAGGTGCGGTTCACCTGTGCCTTCGCCTGCCCCGATCTCGGGCCCGTGACGCTGGCCGACCTGCCGATCCTGCCCGAGCACGTCTGGTCGAAGATCGCGCCGACCGACGTCAAGAAGCACACCGCGCTGCCGGTCGGCAGCGGTCCGTACCGCCTGGTCTCGTTCGACCAGACCACCGGGTACCGCTTCGAGGCCAACCCCGACTACTTCGCGGGCGCACCGGTCGTGCGCGAGCTGGAGATGCCGATCATCGCCGACCCCTCGGCGACGTTCACCGCCCTGCGGGCGGGTGAGATCGACGCCGCGTTCCGCCCGGTGTCGCCCGAGCTGGTCGACCAGTTCGCCGGCTCCGGCGACGTCTCGGTCGTCGAGACCAGGCCGCTGCGCTTCCCCGAGCTGCGGCTCAACTACGAGCGCGCGCCCTTCGACGAGCCGCGGTTCCGCAAGGCGCTGAGCCTGGCACTGGACCGCCAGGAGCTGCTCGACACCGTGTTCCTGGGCCAGGGGCGCATCGCCGACAAGGGCTATCCGCACCCGGACTCACCCTGGACCGATCCGACCCTGTCGACCCCGTCCGACGCGGCCCGGGCCACGGCGCTGCTCGACGAGATCGGCTTCCGCGACACCGACGGCGACGGCGTGCGGGAGAGCCCGGCCGGGCCGCTGCGCTTCACGATCTCCGCGGAGGGCTCCGAGCCGACCCAGGTCCGGGCGGCCGAGATCGTGGCCGAGCAGCTCGCCGGGGTCGGGATCGCGGCCACCGCGCAGGGCCTCGACGCCGGGTCGTTCGCCGACCTGTCGACCTCGCGGAACTTCGACATGTTCGTCAACACGATCACCGCGCACGGCGTCGCCGACCCGACGCAGTTCATCATGTCGCACCGGTCCGGCTACCTCTGGGACGCGCCCGACCTGCCCTACCCGGCCTGGGACGCGCTCTTCGAGCGCTGGAAGGCGACGACGTCCGTCGAGGACCGCCGTGAGGTGGCCTTCGAGATGCAGCGCCTGTTCAACGAGCAGCCGACGTCGATCCCGCTGTACTACCCGGACGAGCACTGGGCGTTCCGCCCGGAAGCGTTCTCCGGCTGGGTGGAGTCCCCGGGCTTCGGGATCATCCACAAGTGGTCGCTGCTGCCGCGCTCGGTATCCGAGTCGGCCGGCGCGATCGTCACCGGCTGATGCTCGCCGAGCGGAGCGCCCGGCACGGCCCGGGCACCCTGCGCCGGGCCGGCGCCAAGGTGGGCCAGTACGCGCTGGTGGTGTGGGCGGCGGCGACGCTGAACTTCGCACTGCCGCACCTGGCCCCCGGCGACCCCGTGCAGTACCTCTACGGCGGTGAGTCGCTCGGGCTCGCGCCCGAGCTGGTCGACGAGATCCGCAAGGGGTACGGCCTGGACCGTCCGGTGCTCGAGCAGTACGGGATGTTCTGGGCCGGGCTCCTGCGGGGCGACCTCGGGATCTCGGTGGAGTACAACCGGCCCGTCGTCGACCTGCTCCTGGAGTACCTGCCGTGGACGGTCGTCCTCGTCGGGGTGTCGACCGTGCTGGCGCTCCTGCTCGGCGTGGCCCTGGGGACCTGGGCGGCGTGGCACCGCGGAAAGCGCCGGGACGCCGCCGGGGTCGCGGCGGTCCTGGTCCTGGACTCCATGCCGGGGTTCTGGATCGGGATGATCCTGATCGCGGTGTTCGCCGTGACGCTGGGCTGGTTCCCCTCCTACGGTGGCGCCGCGATCGACGGCAGCGGCCTGGCGTGGCTCGCCGACGCCGCGTCCCGGATGGTGCTGCCCGGCCTGACCCTCACCATCGCGACCTTCGGGGGCTTCTTCCTGCTCACCCGCGCCGCGATGGTGACCGTGCTCGACGAGCCGTTCGTCCGGCTGGCCCGGGCGAAGGGGGTGCCGGACCGCGGCATCGCCGTGCACCACGCCCTGCGCAACGCGCTGCTGCCGGTCTCGACCAACGTCACCCTCGTGCTCGGCTCGCTGCTCTCGGGCGCCGTGGTGGTGGAGAGCGTCTTCGCCTATCCCGGTCTGGGCCGGCTCATCTTCGAGGCCGTGACCGCCCGCGACTACCCGCTGCTCCAGGGCGCCTTCCTGCTGATCACCCTCGGTGTGGTCGCGGCCAACGTGCTCGCCGACCTGATCTACCCGCTGCTCGATCCGCGGGTCCGGCGAGCCCCGGCCCGGCCCGCGCCGAAGGCGGTGACGGCGTGAACCGGGGGCTCTCCCGCAGGTTGGCGATCACCGGGCTCGCCATCCTGGGCCTGCTCGCGCTGGTCGCGCTGGCGGCCCCGCTGCTGGCCCCCTATGACCCGGCCGAACGCACCGGACGGCCCTTCTCCCCGCCGTCGGCCGACCACCTGCTGGGCACCAACGACATCGGCCACGACCTGCTCTCCGAGCTGATCCACGGCGCGCAGGTGTCACTGCTGGTCGGCGTGGTCGCAGCCCTGGTCGCGACGCTGGTCGGCGCCGCCGTCGGCGTGGCCGCCGGGTACGCCCGGGGCTGGGTGGACACCGTGCTGATGAGGGCCGTCGACGTGGTGCTGGCGCTGCCGACGCTGCCGCTGACGATCGTGATCGGCGTCTTCGCGGGCCCCGGCCTGGGCACCCAGATCCTGGTCATCGCCGGCGTGATGTGGGCCGGTGTCGCCCGGGAGCTGCGCTCGCAGGTCCTGTCGCTGCGCGAACGCGACCACATCCAGGCGGTGCGGGCGATGGGCGCCGGTCCCGTGCACGTGGCGTCCCGGCACCTGCTGCCCGCGGTCGCCCCGCTGGTGGTGCCGCAGTTCGTGCTCGCGACCAAGACCGCGATCCTGCTGGAGGCGTCCCTGGCGTTCCTCGGACTCGGCGACCTCACCGCGAAGAGCTGGGGGACGATGCTGTCGCTCGCCCACGCGCGCAGCGCGTTCCTGACCGACGCCTGGCTGTGGTGGGTGCTCCCGCCCGGCCTGGCCATCGCCATGACGGTGCTGGCCTTCGCGCTGCTGGGCTTCGCGTTCGAGGAGCGGGCCCGCCCGGCGTTGCGGGTGCGCCGCAGGCAGGCCCCGCGGCTGCGCCGCCCCGCGTCGCCCACCGGTGCCGCGGCGCCCGACGGCCCTCCGCTGGTGGTCGAGGGCCTCACCGTCACCTACGACGGCGTGAGCTCCGCGGCCGCCGGGGTCGATCTGCACGTGGCCGCGGGCGAGCTGGTCGGCCTGGTCGGCGAGTCCGGCAGCGGCAAGTCGACCGTGGCCGCGGCCACCGCCGGGCTGCTCCCGCCGGCGGGCGAGATCACCGCCGGTGCGATCCGCGTCGAGGGCGTCGACATCGCGACGCTCCCCGACGAGGAGCTGCGCACGCTGCGCGGCAACCGGATCGCCATGATCCCCCAGGAGGCGATGAGCGCGCTCGACCCGGTGCACCCGATCGCCGACCAGCTCGCCGAGGCGGTGCTGGTGCACCGCAGCGTCGGCAGGCAGGCGGCCCGGGAGCGGGCGGCCGAGCTGCTCACCCTGGTCGGCATCGACCCGGCACGCGGGCGCGACCACCCCCACCAGTTCTCCGGGGGTATGCGCCAGCGCGTGGTGATCGCGATGGCGCTGGCCAACGATCCCGCCGTCGTCATCGCGGACGAGCCGACGACCGGTCTCGACGTGCTCGTCCAGGCCGACGTGCTCGCCCTGCTCGACACCCTGCGCAGCACCATCGGCATCGCGCTGCTCGTGGTCACCCACGATCTGCCGGTCATCGAGGCCGTCGCGGACCGCATCGTCGTGATGAAGGACGGCGCCGTGGTGGAGTCGGGTCCGACGGCCCGGGTACTCACCGCACCCGAGCACCCCTACACCCGGCTGCTGGTGGACTCCACCCTGCGCCTGCAGGTCGCGGAGCCGGCGTCGTGAGCCCGGTACTGGCCGTGGACGGCCTGACCGTGTCCTTCGGCGGACGCGGCGGCCGGCTCCCCGCGGTGTCCGATGTGGATCTCACGGTGGAGGCCGGTGAGATCGTCGGGCTCATCGGCGGCTCGGGGGCCGGGAAGTCGACGGTGGCCCGTGCCGTCGCCGGGCTCGTCCGCCCCGACGCGGGCTCGATCCGGATCGCCGGTTCCGAGCTGCTGGGTGCCGGTCGCCGCGAGCTGCGCAGGCTGCGGCGGACGATGCACCTGGTCTTCCAGGACCCCTACGCGTCGATTCCACCGACCATGCGGGTCGCCGACGTCGTCGCCGAACCGCTGGTCGTCCACCGGATCGGCGACCGGTCCGAGCCCGCGGACCGGGCGGCCGAGGCCGTCACCGCGGTCGGGCTGCCCACCTCGCGGCTGCACAGCTTCGCCCACGAGCTCTCCGGCGGGGAACGCCAGCGGGTCGCCTTCGCGCGGGCGCTCGTGACCGGCCCCCGGCTGATCCTCGCCGACGAGCCCACCCAGATGCTCGACGCGTCGCTGCGCCGGGGCCTGGTCGACCTGATCGACGAGCTCGCCACCGGCCGGGGGATCGCCGTCCTGCACGTGACCCACGACCTCGCACTGGCCCAGCACAGCTGCGCCCGGCTCGCCGTGATGTGCCGTGGACGGGTGGTGGAGGCGGGCCCGACCGACCGCCTGCTCGCCGCACCCCGGCACGACTACACCGCGGCGCTCGTCGCCGCCGCCCACCACGCTCCGAAGGGAACCTCGTGAACGACATCGCCGTGCTCGACATGGACATCCGCAGTCCGGAACGGCACCACCGCGGCGACCGGATCGACTGCTACGACCTGGAGCGCACCGACCTCGGCCGCTACCGTCTGATCGCCGTCTCCGGCACGGTCGACCAGGAGCACCTGCTGCGGAACCGGCACATCATCCGCGAGTACCTCGACGGCGGCGGTGTGCTGCTGTTCAACGGGCAGCTGCACCGGGACTGGCTGCCGGGGGCGTCGTCGTTCGTCCCGCTGGAGCGACCGTCCCTGGCCGCCTACCGCGTGACCTGGCTCGCCGACCACCCGGTCTTCGCCGGGATCGAGCCGGACGACCTGACCTTCCGCCGCGGGGTCGCCGGCTTCTTCGCCCGCGGCCACCATCCCGTGCCGGACGGCGCCGAGGTGCTCGTGCGTCTCGGCGGCGGCGAGCCCGCCACCTACGTCGACCGGGTGTCGACCCGCGGCACGATCGTCGTCCACGCGAGCGGGGACCTGCTCGGCTACGACGGCGCCGACAACACGGCGAACCGGCTGGGCGGCCAGCTCGTCGACTGGGCGCGCGCCGAAGCCGACACCCGCCGAGCGGCCGCCGCGACGGCCGTCACCCCGGCGCCCTCCGGTGCCGCACCGCAGCCGGAGCCGGTACCGGCCGCGCACGGCAGCGGGCTCGCCGCCGTCTACGGCGGATCGGCGCCGCACCTGCGGGCCCTGACCACGCCGAAGTACGCCCGCCACCTCACCGGCGGCCTGCACTACCTGCCCGACCTGGCCGCGGCCGACCTCACCGGACTCGACGGCCTGATCATCCCCGAGCGGCTGCACCGCGACCTGCTGCACGGCGCGCGTGAGCGTGTCCGGGACCTGCTCGACGCCGGTGGCACCGTGGTGTCCTTCGCGGGCGGCGAGCCGGTCCCCGAGTTCCTGCCCTCGGTGCACTGGGAGCACCGGCCGACGAACTTCTGGTGGTGGCTCGAACCCGGCGCCGACCTGGGGCTGCGCACCCCGGACCCGGAGCACGCGCTGTTCGACCACCTCACGATGCGGGACTGCACCTGGCACTACCACGGTGTGCTCGACCCGCCCGAGGGCGCGGAGGTGCTCGTCACGCTGCCCACCGGCGAGGCGCTGCTCTACGTCGACCGGGTCAGCACCGCAGGCACCCTCGTGGTGTCCACACTGGATCCGATGAGCCACTACGGGAGTCACTTCATGCCTGCCACCGAGCGGTTCCTCGACGGGTTCATGCCGTGGCTCGCCGAGACCGTCGCCCAGGACGCGACGGCGGGTGTCCGATGACCGGCCACGCCGCACTCACCGTCCTCGACGCGGGAACGCCGCTGACCTTCGGCCTCGACGACCTGATGCGCTACCACGGCCCGGGCTTCCCCGGCGGGGTCGCGCACGGCTTCACCGCGATGCGCCGCGCGTGGCCGCTGCTGGACCCGGCGGGCGCGCCCGAGCGCAGGGAGATCCGGGTCGAGACCGCGTTCCGAGGCCCCGGCGGCCGGGACGCGATCGAGCTGGTCACCAGGGCCGCGACCGAGGACCGCTTCGTGGTCACCGCGGACCTGGAACGGCCCGAGCGCGGCACCACCCTCGAGCGCTACGTCTTCCGGTTCCACCACCGCGACCGCACGGTCACGGTGCAGATCCGCGAGGGGTTCGTGACCGACGAGTTCATCGCGCTCGGCCGTGCCACGGACCGGACCGCGGACCAGGACGCGCGACTCGTCCTGCTGAAGCAGGAGATGGCCGACCGGCTGCTGGCACGGCCGCCGGAGGAGGTCTACGACGTCGTCGACGGGAGCTGACCCGCCCCGGGGCGGCGTCCGCGCAGCACCACGTCGCTCTGGTTAGGTGGTCCGATGGCGACCGCGAAGCTGCCGCGCAAGATCTACGAGCCCGAGCTGCTGCGCCTGCAGGGCGAGCTGGTGAAGATGATGGAGTGGGTGCGGGCCTCCGGCGCGCGGATCGTCGTCGTGTTCGAAGGGCGGGACGCGGCGGGTAAGGGCGGCGCCATCCAGCGGGTCAGCCAGTACCTCAACCCGCGCTTCTGCCACATCGTCGCGCTGCCCGCTCCGACCGAGCGTCAACGGGGCCAGTGGTACTTCCAGCGCTACGTCGAACAGCTGCCTGCGGCCGGCGAGATCGTGCTGCTGGACCGGTCCTGGTACAACCGCGCCGGCGTCGAGCGGGTCATGGGTTTCTGCACCGAGGCCGAGCACCAGCGGTTCCTCCACCAGGCCCCGGCGTTCGAGCAGATGCTCGTCGAGGACGGCATCCACCTGCGCAAGTACTGGTTCTCGGTCAGTGCCCAGGAGCAGTCGCGGCGGTTCGCCGAGCGGCTGGACAACCCGCTCAAGCGGTGGAAGCTCTCGCCGATGGACCTGGAGTCGATGACCCGCTGGGACGACTACTCCCGGGCCCGCGACGACATGCTCGCGCACACCGACACCGAGCACGCGCCGTGGTGGATCGTCGAGGCCGAGCAGAAGCGCAACGCTCGGATCAACATGATCCACCACCTGCTGACGTCGGTCCCGTGGGAGCCGGTGGAGCCCAGGGTCCTGACGATGCCCGGGCGCGCCCCGTCGACCGGGTACGAGCGACCGCCGCGCGAGGTCCAGCGCGACGTCCCGGACCACGCGGCGACACTGCTGAAGAAGTAGCCGGCGATCACACCGGCTGTCGGAGCCGGCGGGCCACCAGTTCCCGGATCGTCGCGGTGACCTCGCCCGGCGCCTGCTCCGCCATGAAGTGCCCCCAGCCGCGGGTCCGGTGGTCGAGGTCGCCGGCCCACGCCCGCCACAGGGCGACGGCGTCGTAGCCCAGCGTCGCGCCCCAGTCCTGCTGGACGACCGTCACCGGCATGGCCAGGCGCCGCCCGGCGGCCCGGTCGATCCGGTCGTGGTCGATGTCGATCCCCGCCGACGCGCGGTAGTCGGCCACGATCGAGGGCACCGCCTCCCGGGAGGCCCGCAGGTACTCCGCGCGCACCTGCGGCGGGATCGCCGCGGGATCGGCGCCCCAGGCGTCGAGGAAGTGGCCGAAGAACTCGTCGGCGCTGCGGGAGATCATCGACTCCGGCAGGCCCGGGGGCTGCGCCATCAGGTAGAGGTGGAACGCGACCGCCGCACCGGCGCCGTGCAGGATGTCCCACATGTCCAGGGTCGGCAGCACGTCGAGGATCCCGAGGTGAGTGACCGTCTCCGGGTGGTCGAGCCCCGCTCGCACCGCGACCAGGGCACCACGGTCGTGCCCCACCAGGGCGAAGCGCTCGGCGCCGAGCTGCCGGGCGGCGGCGACGACGTCCGCGGCCATCGTGCGCTTCGAGTACACGTCGGGGGTCGTGGCGTCGGGCTTGTCGCTGGCGCCGTAGCCGCGCAGGTCCGGGCAGATGACCTGGTGGTCGGCGGCGAGATCGGCGGCCACGTGCCGCCACATCAGGTGGGTCTGGGGGAAGCCGTGCAGCAGCACGACCGCCGGGCCGGAGCCCGCGATGGCGACGTTCAGGACCGTCCCGTCGTGGGCGGGAACGCGCTCCGTGCGGAAGCCGGGGATCTCGGGGGGCATGACTGTTCCTCTCGTTCGGACCGGCGCCAGCCTCCCCACCGCCGGTCAGTATCCGGTCAGTACCGATTCCCCTACGACCGACGACCCGACGACCGACCCGACGACCGATGACCCGACGACCGCCGACCGTCGCCGGGATCGACGTCCTCGGGCCGGTGACCGCGCGCGACAGCGGCGGAGCGACGATCGATCTGCGGGGCCCGCGGCACAAGGCCGTGCTGGCCCGGCTGATCGTGGCCCGTGGTCGCGTCGTCCCGCTGACGCGGCTGGTGGACGACCTGTGGCAGGACCTGCCGTTGCCGCGCAACCCGGCCGGCGCCGTCCGCACCTTCGTCTCGGCCCTGCGCGCCGACCTCGAGCCCGGGCGACCGGCGGGTGACCCGGCCCGGCTGATCGTCACCGAGGGACCCGGCTACGCGTTCCGCGCCGGGCCGGGACTCCTCGACGCCGACCGGTTCGTCGCGGCCCTCGACCGGGCGGAGCCGCCGGGTGCACCCGGCGCCGGGCAGGCGGTGCGGTCCCTGCACGAGGCGCTGGCCCTGTGGCGAGGACCGGCGTACGCCGACTTCCCCGACGCGTCGTGGGTGCGCGCCGAGCGCGCCCGATTGGGGCAGCTGCGACTGGACGCCGTCGAACGTCTCGGCGAGGCCAGGCTCGCGGCCGGCCGCCCGGCGGATGCCGTCCCGGACCTCGACGCCCATGTCGTGGACCATCCCTGGAGGGAGGAGGGCTGGCGGTTGCTCGCGCTGGCCCTCTACCGCTGCGAGCGGGCCGGGGACGCGCTCGCCGTCCTGCGCCGGGCCCGCCGCGAGCTCGTCGACCAGCTCGGCAGCGACCCCGGCCCACGGCTCTCCGAGCTGGAGACGGACATCCTGCGCCGCGCGCCGCACCTCGACCGCTCGCCGGCCGGGAGCACGACGGGAGCGGGCGACGTCCTCACCGAGACCGCCGCGGCCTGGGCCACCGGCCCCGCGATGGGCCCCCGGGCCGGTCTGACCTCGGCGACCACGCTGCTCGGCAGCTTCGCCGTGCACGGCGGTGGGCCCGCGGAGGCGACCGTCCGGCACGCGTCGACGATCGCGGCGGCCGAGGAGCTCGGTGACCCGCGCTTCACCGCTGCGGTCATCTCCGCGTTCGACGTGCCGAGCGTCTGGACCCGGCCGGACAGTCCGGACTCGTCCCGCGCCGTCGTCGCCGCGGCCGAGCGCACCCTGCGAGCGCTGGGTGACGGCGCCCCGGTCCCGACCCGCGTCCGCCTGCTCACCACGATCGCCCGGGAGAGCCGCGGGACCACCGACCCCCGCGGTGGCGAGGCGGCGATCGAGGCCGAGCGGCTCGCCCGGGGACACGGCGACCCGGCACTGCTGGCCACCGCCCTCGGCGGCCGGTTCCTGCACCGGTTCGGCCGGGCAGGCCTCGCCGCCCGGCGCGACGAGCTCGGCGCCGAGATCCTCGACCTCGGTGTGCGCCACGAGCTGACGAACTCGACCGTGCTCGGGCACCTGGTGCGGCTGCAGGCCCGCTGCGCGCTGGGTGACCTCGCGGGCGCCGGACAGCACGAGGACGCACTGGTCGAGCTGGACCGGCGGCACGAACGTCCGCTGGTCCAGGTGTTCGTCGCGTGGTTCCGCGCGCTGCGCGCCGACCTGCGCGACGACCCGCACGCGGAGGCCGGATACCGCGATGCGGCCGGGCTGCTCGACGGCGCCGGGATGCCCGGCCTGGCCGACGGCCTGCTCCCGCTGGCACTGGTCGCACGCCGACTACGCCGGGGAGAATCCGCCGGCTCCCCGGAGCCCGCCGGGCCCTACGAACCGTGGATCGCCCCGCACCGGCTCCTCGCCGCCGGGGAACGGAGCCGGGCCGCGGCGGCACTCCGGTCACTGCCCGACCCCGCGCCGGGCCACCTGCTCGAGGTGCTGTGGTGCCTGGCCGGGCAGGCGGGCCTGGCCGTGGGAGACCACGACATCGTCGTCCGGGCCGCACATGCCCTGGGCCCCGCCGAGGGCGAGCTGGCCGGGGCGGGAACCGGCCTGCTCTGCGCCGGGCCGGTCGCCGAGCACCTCGATGCCCTGCGCGCGGCGGCCGCGTGATCTCTGCGGAGCCGTAGCGCCACGAAGGCGGCCCCGGCGGCTGTTGGATCAACCACCGGGGCCTCGAACCCATCGGCACCCGGGTCCCGAGAGGCTCTACGGGCGGACGATACGGGCCCCGGCGAGTGGGGCCGGGGCCGACCGACGCCGGCCCGTCTCCGGAGCCGGTGCTGAATCTCCGAGGTCGGCGCTGATGGCGTACGGTCGGCACGACGGTCGAGCACACGGCCGTCGGTCCGGACACGGGGCACGGCGCTTCCTCATCGGCGCTTCCCCGCTAGTTCCGTTCTTCATGTGCGTCCTCGACCACTGGCTCCGCGGGTGAGGGCTGAACGCGTCATGTTGCTTCGGCCCTATCCGGTCAGTGCGCCCTGCGCGCTGTACCCCGTACCCGCCCGCCTTCCGGAAGGTCGTACGCCCGCATGGACGTCGAACGGACCAGCGCACTGGTTTCCGCGCTGCGTCAGGCCGCCCACGATCTCGTGGGCCGGCGCGGCATCGCCGATCTCGAGCAGACCCTGCAGCAGATCGTGGAATCCGCCGTGGAGACCGTGCCGGGTGCCGACGCCGGTGGGATCACCATGACCACCGGCCGCGGCGAGGTCGGCTCCCGCAACCCCTCCACCGACGACGTGCGCTACCTCGACGGGCTCCAGACGACCTTGCACGAAGGGCCCTGCATCAGTGCGGTCGAGAGTGCGGCCGAGGTCGAGGGCGAGCCCGACGACGGGGTCGTGCTCGCCTCCGACCTGGCCGAGCCACCCGACGCCACCCGCTGGCCGACGTTCGCCCCGCAGGCGGTCGAGTACGGCTACCGGTCGATGATGTCGACCCGGCTCTCCCCGACCAGCAACGGTGTCCGGGCCGCCCTGAACCTCTACTCCCACGCCCCGCACACCTTCGACACCTCCGCCCGCGCCCTCGCCAGTCTCTTCGGGGTACAGGCGGCGCTGCTGCTCTACGGCGCCGACCAGGCCACCCACCTGACCGCGGCCCTGGGCAGCCGGGACACCATCGGGCAGGCCAAGGGGATCCTGATGGAGCGCTTCGACGTCGACGCGGACCAGGCGTTCCAGATGGTGGTGCAGTCCTCGCAACGCACCAACCTCAAGCTCGCCGACGTCGCCCAGTGGCTGACCACGCACCGGACCGACACGAGCGCTCCGGGACCGCGGACGTCCTGACACGCCGGGAGGTCCGAGCTCCTCCAGGAACCGTGCATGGCCCGGCTCTGGCCGGGTAGGCCTCCGGTGCCCGCAACCACGTGAGGAGTGATCGCGATGGCAACCGGTGAGACCGGGTTCGGCGACGTCGTCTACGACCTGGTGTCGGTCCAGTACCACGCCCTCAAGGGCGGCCACGACTACGGCCAGTACGTGCGCGACGCCCGCAACGGCGGCTACGAGGAGATCGCCTCCTTCTTCGAGAAGGTGATGGAGGAGGACTCCCAGCGCGCCGAGAAGTGCCACAAGTTCCTCGCCGAGCTGCAGAGCAAGGAGGGCGTCGGCTGAGCCCGGCGGTCCAGGACGGCGGCGGTCCCGGGGCCGGCACGACGTGACCGGTCCCGGTACCACGGTCGCGAGGCCATCGTCAGCAACGTGTTCGGCCCGATCCTCTCCGATGTCGAGTCCTTCACCGCCGTACCCGACGAGATCCTGTCGCTGGACGAGAATCGCGTCCTGGCGCTCGGCCGCCACGGCGGTCAGGGCGCACACGGCCCGGTGCGCGCCAGGTTCGTCCACATCTGGACGGTCACCGACGGCCTGGTGTCGCGCTACCAGCAGCTGGCCGACACCCACAGCTTCCGCGTCGCCATCGGAAAGTAGCCGCCGCTACCCCGAATCAGCGGGCGGGATGAGAACGGGGTGGCCCTCAGGGCTTGAGGTGCTCGAGGAACCAGTCCCGCGCCGGGATCATGGAGGCGTCGAAGCCCTTGACGTAGGCGTCGAAGTGTCCGCCCGGCAGCATCACGAGCTTCTTGGGCTCGCGGGCCTTCTGATAGGCCGCCAGGGCCAGCTCGGTGGGCGTCAGGACGTCGTTCGCGGCGACGAGCATCAGCAGCGGCCTCGGGCTGATCCGCTCGACGACGCTGTCCGGGCTGTACTCCGACAACATCTCGACCGAACGCAGGGTGATCTCGTTGCGCCAGGCCGGAGCCCGCTCCTCGTGGGTCTCGGTGAACCACGTGTAGGAGTCCGGGGTCGGCATCGCGGCCGGTCCGAGGGGGTCCTCGGATACGGCGGGAACCATGCCCGGCGCCTCGCCGCGGAAGCGGGCTTCACGGTCGGCGTCGAACATCTCGCGGAAGCCGCCGATGAAGTCCGAGCGGACCAGCGAGCGGATGTTCTCGTAACCGTTCACCAGCGGGACCTGCGACACGACGGCCTTCACACGGCTGTCGAACGCGCCGACGGTGAGCACGTGGCCACCGGAGTAGCTGCTGCCCCACACGCCGACCCGGTTCCGGTCGACCTCGGGAAGGGTGAGCGCGTAGGTGATCGCGTGGCGGTAGTCGCGGACCTGCGCAACGGGGTCGATCTCCTGGCGGGGTTCGCCGTCGCTGGCTCCGAAATTGCGGTTGTCGAACACCAGGGCATTGAGTCCGGCTTCGGAGAACGCGGCGGCGTACTTGTCGAGGAACATCTCCTTGACCGCGGAGAGACCGTGCGCCATGACGATCACCGGGGCGGTGCTGCTCGCGCCCTCGGCCGGGTAGAACCAGCCCCGCAGCGTGGTGCCTTCGGCGTCGAACTCGATATCGCGTCGAGCCATCCTGAACTCTCCGTCGGGTCGTAGCGGTCGGCCCGGAGGGAGTCTCGACTCAGCTCCGGGCCGCTGTGGCCCCAGTCTCACGACTCCGGGTCGGAGCTTCATGAACTCCGGCGACAGGCCCTTGCACGGACGCGCCATCGCGGTTCCCGGTCCGTGCCACGAGTCGGTACTCGCTCGGGGATGAGCCGTAGTGGGCCTTGAACGCCCGGCTGAAGTGACTGGCGTCGGAGAACCCCCACCGGTGGGCGATGGAGGACAGGGGCAGGTCGGCCTCGGTCAGTTCTTCGCGGGCCCGGGCCAGGCGTCGGACCCGGATCACTTCGCCGGCGGTCTGGCCGGTGGCGTTGAAGATCCGGTTCACGGTCCGGACCGAGACGCCGTGCGCGCTGGCGACGGCCGCGGGGGTGACGGTGGCGCCGAGCAGGTGGCGCTCGATGTAGCGGTCCATCGCGTCTCGTAGGGCCGGCTGGGCCATGCTCGTCGTCGGCATGTCGCCACCCGACCGCAGCGCCCCGATGAACAGCTCCAGGGTCGCGTTGCGGGCCGCACTCACCGACTGCGAGCCCAGATCGGGAAGGGCGACGCTGAGGGTGTCGAGGTAGGACGTCAGCAGGCGGGTGGCCGGCTTCGTCCCGTCGAGCATGACCCCGCCGGCTACCCACGCTCGCCCGCTGACCTCGTCGAGCGCAGCCCGGGGGATCAGCAGGCTCCGCTTGGACAGCGGCTCCGACACCGCGAACCGGGCAGACTTGGTGCTGTCCCAGACCACGGCGTCACCAGGCCTGAGCTCGGCCTCGGCGTCGCCCTGCGCGACGGTCTCCCGCCCGGCCAGGGTGATCAGCACGATCACGAACTCGCCATCGGTCCCGGCGAGCTCCCGACGTGTTCGCGTCCCTGAGCACGGGCCGCACGTACAGTCGACCAGGGCCAGATCGTCGATCCACCACCGCCGGACGGCGGCCTCGAACATCACGGAGCTGCGCTCCTGCCGCGGTATCGCGATCGACCAGGGCAGGTGAGTCTTCGAGAGCATGTCTTGCCACTGCTCCGCCACGCCGTCTCGCTCGTCGTCCGTTCGCCAGAACTCCCCGCCTCGCGCCACGACCTGGTCCTCTCGTCCGACAGCGCTGTCCGACCACGTCAGGCAAGCCACAGTAGGGAGGACGACGTCCCTCGACCAGGGGCCACCGGGCTGACGCCTACCGCTACCCATCGGGCTCGGTGGTCGCCCTGATGTCGCGTGCCAGCGAGAAGGGACCACCGGTTTGCCATGAGGTAGGGACCACGTCGGCGGTCGCGGGCCGTGTGATGGAGGGTGGCTGTGGCGGCCCTGGTCGGTCAACTCTGGCCGGCTGATTTGTCGGCCGTGGTGCGGCCGGTGAGGGTGGGTTGAGCTTCCCCCGGTTCGCCGGAGTCCGGGTTATCTGTGATCGTCGCGCTGGGCGCGATGGTAGGTGTCCTCGTACTCGTCGGGTGAGAGTCCTCCGAGGCCGGCCTGGATCCGGCGCGGGTTGTACCAGCCGTCGAGGTAGCGGATCAGGGCGTGCTCGGCCTCGGCGCGGGTGGCGAAGGTCGTGCCCGGCCAGTACATCAACTCGATCTTGATCGTGGACCACAGGTTCTCGGCGAGAGCGTTGTCGTAGCTGTCCCCTGTGGACCCGGTCGAGGGGGCGGCCCCGGCGTCGACGAGGCGCTGAGTGAACCGCAGCGCGGTGTATTGGGCGCCCTTGTCGCTGTGAAAGATCAACTGTCCGGTGCGGATGTCGCGGGAGCGCAGGGCGTGGTTGAGCGCGGTGAGCACCAGCGTCGTAGTGGCGCGGGGGTCGGTGGCCCAGCCGACGACCCGGTTGGAGAACGCGTCCCGCACGCTGGCCAGCCATACGACGCCCTCGCCGGTGACGATCCGGGTCAGGTCGGCCACCCACACTCGGTCCGGCGCGGACGCGGTGAAGTCGCGTTCGAGCAGGTCCGGAGCGGGCCGATGCGACGGGTCCTGCCGGGTCGAGCCGTGGCGCCAGCCGCGGCGCAGGTGCGCGCCCTGCAGGCCGTGCTCGCGCATCACTCGCTCGACGCGCTTGCGTCCGACGTGCACGCCTTGTCGGCGCAGTTCGAGCCAGACCCGCGGGGAGCCGTAGGCGGCGGCGAACTCGTTGACGCTGCGAATCTTCCCGATCTGCTCGAGCAGGGTCGCGTCGTCGAGCTCGCGCCGCGATGGGTTGGCGCGGCGGGTGCGCCAGTCGTAGTAGGTCGAGGTGGGCACACCGAGGACCCGTAGTACGAGACCGGCGGGGAAGCCATGGACGTCGATGAAGCTCATGACCACCTCCGGGTCGGGCCGATCTCGCTGGCGAAATAGGCACTCGCCGCGCGCAGGACCTCGTTGACCCGCCGCAGCTCGGCGTTCTCCTTCGCCAGCCGGCGGTTCTCGACGACCATGTCGGTGCTCGGGCGATCGGCGCGCTGGCCATCGTCGGCCTCGGCTTGGCGGACCCAGTTGCGCAGGGCTTCATGGTGGACATTGAGCTGCTCAGCCAGCCTGCGGAACGACGGCCGCGGGTCAGACTCCCGATAGAGACGGACCGCGCGTTCCCGCAGCTCATCAGGGTACTTCTTCGGTGCCGGCACCAGTGCCTTCCTTCCGGTTCTCAAGATCGAACCAGTCTTCGAAGACTCCGGCAAAGCGGGGGAACCTCAGGTTTCTGGCGTTGGCGGTAGCTGTCGCCTTCGACGACGAGTTCGTAGGACGCTGACTGGAGTCGGTCGATCGCGGACTGGGCCAGCAGCGGGTCGGCCATCATGGTCACCATCTCGCTGGGGTCGCGGTTCGAGGTGGTGATCGTCGAGCCCTGCCGGTGGCGTTCGACGACGAGTTCGTAGAAGTCGCTGGTGTCGGTGGCGCCCAGCGGGTGCAGGGCCAGGTCGTCGAGGACGAGTAGATCGACGCGGTGCAGCTTGCGCAGCTCGTCGTCGTGGGTGCCGTCGAGGCGGGCCGCCCGCAGGCGTTTAAACAGCTTGTCGGCCCGTTCGAAGTGCACCGAGTGGCGGCGGCGGACTGCGGCATGCCCGAGTGCGGTGGCCAGAAAGGTCTTGCCGACTCCGACCGGACCCATGATCAGCGCGTTGTGGGCGTCGGCGAGGAAGCGCAGCGAGCACAGTTCCGACCACAGTTGGCGGTCGAAGGCGGCGGAGCTGGTGTCGTCCCAGGCCTCGAGCACCATGGTGGGGTCGAGCCCGGCGCGCTGGGCGCGCAGGGTGGTGGCCTGGCGATCCCGGCGGTTGACCTCGTCGGCGAGCAGCATCTCCAGGAAGTCGTGGTGGGCCAGGTGCTGGGTGCGGGCCAGGGCGAGGCGTTCGGGCAGGGTGTCGAGCAGTCGGCCGAGCTTGAGCCGGCGCATCAGCTCCTTGAGCTCGGCCGAGACTTCCACCCGTTGTGGTGTCGCACTGCTGGCAACGGGCGTGGGCGGCTTCGGGCTCCGGCTGCTCATGAGGGCCGCCGGCTGCTGAACTCGCCGGCGTCGCGGACGAACCGGCCCGCCGCCGGCACCACCGCGCCGGCTTCGGCAGCGGTGTGCGAGGTGGAGTCAGTGTCGCCCACGCCGCGGGCGAGCATGCGTTCGATAAGCCCGACGTTGATGACTTCGACCTCGAGTGCCCGGGCGCAGGCCGTGTCCAGGTCCGGCGCGCCGTGGCGGCGGGCGAGCCCGAGTAGCCGGTAGACCTGCCGCATCTTGGTCCAGGGCAGCGGGTGGTCGAGTACCGCGGCGGCGTAGGCGCCCACGTTCGGACCGTAGGTTTCCGCGCGGCGGGCAAGCCCGTCCAGATCCCGCAGCGCATAGGCGCTGACCTCGTCGGGCAGGTCGGCCGGGTCGGTGTGGCGCCGCCCGGGCGCTTGGCGGGGATGGACCTTGATCAGCTGGCCGCGGTGATAGAGCTTGACCGTGGTCGCGTCCGCGCGAGCGCTGATGCGTCGGCCGATCAGCTCACCGGGTACCGAATAGATCCCGCGGGCCACCTCGACATGGCGATCCCGGGCGACCTTGGGCTGAGTGAAACTCGGGACCTGGAACGCCGAGGTCGGCGCCGGGCCCAACAGAGCGGCTTCCTCGGCAGCGAACACTTCACCAGGGCGGGCCCGGGTGCTGCCGTGGATCCGTCGCCCAGCCACGTGGGTGCACCAGTGCGCCGCGCGTGCCCGGCAATCGGCCAGGTCGACGAAGCTCTCACCGGCGAAGAAGTTCCCGCGCACGTACTGCACCGCGCGTTCGACGCGCGGTTTGTCCTGCGGGTGCCGCACCCGGGCCGGGTCGATCGCGAAGCCGCGGTGCTGGGCGTACTCGCGGAAGGCGTCGTTGAACCGTGGATAGAGCGCATCTGCTCGGTCCACCACCGGCGCCAGGTTGTCCGGGATGACCACAGCGAACACGCCGCCGAAGAACGCCCAGGCGGCGTCGAACCCGGCGATCACCTCGTCCTGGGTTTGGCGATGGGTGGCGAACACGAACAGGTGCCGCGAGTAGACCGCAGTGAAGATCAACCCGTGGGTGACGCGCCGGTTCCCACGGACCGGGTCCGGGATCAGGCCAAGTCGGCCGAAGTCGACCTGCACCTCCACGCCCGGGTCGCCATCGGCGACCGGCACGGTGGCTCGTCGTCGGCCGAACCCGAGCTCGGCCACGGCGAAGCGGTGCAGCGTCCGATACGGCACCGCCACTCCGCGCCGCTCCAACAGTACGTGCACCTTGACCAGCGTCAGGCCGTCTCCCAGCCAGCCCTCGATCCGTTCTCGCTCGCCGGCGATGGTCTCCCACGACACACCGGTGCCCCGCGGTCGCGCCGGGCGCACCGCAGCCACCACCGCGCCCAGCAACTCGTCCGTGAGCTGGTCGACGCCGCCGTCACGGTCCAGCCCGGCGGCCTTACCGGCTTCGACGTAGCGGCGGACCGTCTTACGGTCCACCCCGGCCAGCGTTGTCACCTCGCGCAGCGACCGGCCATCCAGCCACAGCCGCAGGATCTCCTTCACCTCGATCACCGACACCTCCCGGTAGCTCATGCGGTCGACCACAACGGCCGCACGACCTACCGGCGGGGAGCCACGCCGAGGGTGGTCCCATCACTGGCAAACAGGTGGTCCCATCCTCATGGCAGAACTACACCTCAGTGGTCCCATGATCGTGGCAAGCGACAGCCCTGACGAAGGGTTGACGAACGCTGCCCTGGTCCTCGGCGCCGGGCAGACTACCGAGATGGCGTCCGATCCCGCGCCCATCGACACCGTCGTCGACGAGCTGCTGACCAGCCCCGCCTGTACCGAGGAGATCCGGACGCAGGCACCGTCGGCTCCGGGTCTCTACGCCTGGTGGGCGCCACCAGCTGTCCTCCCCGAGCTCGTCGGCCCTGCCCACCCCGCCGTGCCGGATCTTCGACTGCTCTACGTCGGCATCGCGACGAAGCTCCGCTCCCGGCTCGTCTCGAACCACCTCGGACGAAGCGGCAGTTCCACGCTCCGGCGCACCCTCGCCGGCCTCCTGCTCGACGAGCAGAGCTACCGGACCCGCTGGACCGATCGCGTGGTCCTGATCGACGACGACGAAGTTCGGCTCACCGGCTGGATGGGCACCAACCTCCGCGTCTCCTGGTGCACGTACCCGACACCGCGTGATGTGGAGGGCGACATCATCCGGGCCCTGCACCCGCCCCTCAACGCCGACCACGCCTCGGGCACCACTCTCCAGGTCGTCAAAGCCGCCCGACGCCACTACTACGACAGCGCCGGACCTCGGCCCTGAGATTCTGCACGAGTTGCGACACACCGCGGCGTCGCCCGCGACAGCATTTCGCACGGACGTGAAGGTGGTGCAGATGGTGCCGGGGTACAGGACGGCGACGAACGGGAGCCGAGGAGTTCCAGGTACGCTCCATCCAGGCCCTCGTAGCTCAGGGGATAGAGCACCGCTCTCCTAAAGCGGGTGCCGCAGGTTCGAATCCTGCCGGGGGCACCCACGAAAACAGCCTCTCACCAGGTGAAGCCTGGTGAGAGGCTGACCTTGCGGTGTCCGGCTATACCCGGCTGCGAGCGAGTGTCTGACTCGCTCGAACCGACGACTGGTGACCGAGGATCAAAAATCCCTCTCGGACTGCAAGGAAGACATCACAACTGTCCACTCGTCCTGATCCAGTGTGCGATGAGGTCGGCTGCATAGCCTCGCCGTTGCCTCCCCGTACCAACAGGGTTGCCGTAGTGGTCGGCCGGGATCGCGTGGATCTGCTTGTCGCTGCTGGCGATCGCATCAGCGATGCTGTCGAAGTCGCTGGGGAACACGCAGTTGTCGGCGGTGTAGGTGATGAGCAGGGTCGGCAGGGTCATGTCGGGCCCGGTTTTGGCGATCGTGGCGTTCGAAGTGATCGCCGACCAGGTCGACAGCCATGCGTCCGGGGTGGTGAGGCGCCCGAAGCCGACGATGCCGTAGTTGGTGATTTCAGGGTCGTGGCCGTAGACGGATCCGTAGTCACGGTCGGACTTGTCGAGGCTGAGATCCATGGCACGCAGATCAGCGTCGGTGCGCCAGGTCGTCATCAGGCGTGCGGTGCCGGCGCGGTGGCGGTCTGCGGCGGTGGCGTTGCCGTCCTTGACCTTCCGGCGGGCATCGCGAGCCTCGGAGACGTGGGAGCGGGCACGTTCGTCGATGCGGGCGATTCGGGCGAGCTGCGCGGCGCGGTAGCGCTCGACGAACTCGGCCGGGTAAGCGGAGCTCTCCGGTACCGGCCGGTGGCCGTTGTGCTCGGCGAAGGGGTCGAGGCCGGGGTCGACGGAGAACGGGTCGTCCTCGTCGGTCACCGACGGGTCGATGCAGTGGCTGAGTAGGGTGCCCTGCCCGGGGTGCGGGGCAAGATATGCCAGTGCGTCGAGCGTCGGGAGGGTGGCCTTGTCGAGTGAGCTGAGTCGACCGGCCGGGGTCCGCGTGATCCGGTCAGCGGCGGCTCGGTGGGACTGCTGGACGTAGTAGGTGAGCAGCCCTCCACCGCCGGAGTTGCCCAGACCGACCGCGCGGCGGAATCCGACGGTGTGCAGCCACTCCAGTCCTGCACCGAGATCGAGCAGGGCCTGTTCGTGGATCAGGCGCAGGTCGTTGCCGGCGTCTCGGGCCTGCTGGGCGTAGACGGCGTGCCCGGCCTCGACGAGGGCGGGAACGAGGTAGTGGCGGGAGAAGTCGACACGCGGGTGCATCAACACGACGACCGTGGTGTCGCGGGGTTCGCGACCGGGAGGGGTGAAGAGGGTGCCCTTGGCGGCGTTGCCGTCCACGGTGACGCTGGTCTGCAGGTGGACGCCGGTGCCGGTGGGCAGGCTGGCGGGGTACCAGTCGACGTTGAGTCCGGGGTTCTTCGCCATCTCAGACACCAACCTTCGCGTCGCGGGTGAGCAGCCGCCCGGCTCCGGGGAGGTCGACGGGCAGCCCGAGCCGGTCGAGCAGGGTGAACGCGCCCGCGGTGGCGGCGGTCAGGACGGGGAGCCCGAGCTCGTCCTCGGCGGCCTGCACCAGCGGCAACGAGGGCATCTGCACGCAGGCCGACAGGATGAGCGCGTCGGCGCCGGACAGGTCGAGCGAGCGTGCTGCGTCGAGGACCCGGTCACTTGGGATACAGCCGACCTCGGCGTTGTCGGCGACCTCGAGTGCCCGCCAGTCCGTGACGGTGAAGCCCTCTGCCTCGACGTAGGCGACGACGAGCTCGGCGACGGGGCGCAGATAGGGCATGACCAGCGCGACGCGTCGCGTGCCGGTCGCCCGGAGCGCGTGCACGAGGGCACCGGCGCTGGATGTGACCGCAGGGGCGAGGCCGCGCTCGGTCAGCCGGTCGGTGAGAACCTCCTCCGTGCGCTCGTGCTCGCCGACGCCGTCGGTGTGGCCCTGGGCCATGAGGGCGACCAGGCAGGCGTAGAGGATCGTGTCGACCCCGGCGTCGCCAATCTCGTCGACGCAGCGCCCTCGCTGGGCGTTCATGGCCCGGAGCTCCTCCGGCGAGACGGTGTGCATGCGCATCCGGGTGGAGTGGAAGGAGAACGTCGCGTCGCGGTGGCGCTGCAGCAGCGCCGGCATCTCCGTCTCGACGGTCACGTTCGAGCTGGGGACCACCAGCCCGATGCGGCGGTGGGTTCGTCCGGATCCAGCAGGGCTCGCTGTTCTGGTAATCGGGTCGCTCATCGTCCGTCCTGGTTCGTCGCGCGACCGGTGAACGGTCGCGCCGGGGGGTGCAGCGGGCCCACGCCGTGCCGGACGTGGGCCCATGTCCGGGTGTCAGCGGTGGATCAGGCGCAGCGCGTTCTTGTCGTGCTGGACGATGCGGGCGTCCTGCAGACCGGCCAGCGCGGAGTACCAGACGGCGTGCCGACACCCGGTGGCCCGGCGGTCGATGACGATCTGATCGTGGGTGCTCGTGTGACCGGCACCGACGTCCTCTCCCGGATCACCAGGGGTACCGGCGCGAACCGGGGTTGCGGGCTCATCGAGCGCGATCCGGAAGTACGGACCGACCTTCTCGACCTGCAACAACGCGTCCTGCTCAGCGACCTGCACGACGCCCTCGTTCTCCGGCACGTCGAGCACGAACACCGCGGTCACGTCGTCACCTCGGTGAGGTCGGTCGCGGGGGCGTCCCACCCGGCGGCACGCTCCACGATCAGCTCGGCCTTGCGGGTGAGCAGCTTGGCCAGCGACGGCTCGGGCCCGTCCGTGACCTCGCAAAGGGCCTCGATGGTCAGCTCCGCGTCGAGGTCCTCCTGCGGGGTGACCGGGCGCAGCGCCCGCGTGATCTCGACCATGTACCCGTTCGGGTCGTGGGTGTAGATCGACTCGATGGTCTCGTGCTTGACCTGCATCTCGCACGGCCATGCGCTCTCGTCCAGGCGTCGCCGGTACTCGAGCAGGTCCTCCTCGGAATCGACGTGGATGGCCAGATGCCGCGAGCGCACGAAGAAGTCCGGCACATCGGCCGCGAAGCGCGCGTACACGTCGCCCTTAGTCGTCTCCGCCGGATCCGCGGCGACGGCAGGGTCGAGTCCGAAGTAGTAGAAGAACGCGATCCGGTCATCGTTGCCGATGTCGAAGAAGAAGTGGATGAAATCGGGGTGGTCCTCCGGACCCCAGCCGGCCGCGCAGATCGAGTGCACGACCGGGAACTTCAGGGTGTCGCGGTAGAAGCGGACCGTCGCGGCCGGGTCGAAGGTCGGGAATGCGGCGTGATCGACGCCCTTCACCCGGTGTGCGGTGCGAATGCTGTCGTCAGGCACGGTGGGCCTCCTCGAGTGTGTTCGATGACATTTCCGTGGGCGGGAGCGGACAGACCAGGTCGGCGCGGGCGGCGACGACACCGGCGGCGAGGTCGTCGCGGCACGACGCGGGGCCATCGACGACGACCAGCCCGCTGGTCTCGGTGCGGAGCCGCTCACCGACGTCGAGACGGGTCAGGACGCACCCGCGATCGAGCGGTCCGGTGAGCCAGAACCCGCGCCAGCCGGCGAGGACCAGGTCGTGGAGCCCCTTGACCAGGGTGTCGGCCTCCGGGCTCCAGGGGTCATCGAGCATGACCGGGATGCGGGCCAGGTCCGCGCTGGTCGGGGCCGCGGCGATGTCCGGGGCAGGGGTACTGAGCCGGTCGCGCTCGGCTGGATTCAGGGTTCGGCTGTCCCATGTGTGGTCGCCGTGGGTGAACGGCTGGGCCAGCACCCACTCGACGATGCCCTCGGTCGGCACGTGGGACGGATCGATGCCGGCGAACCCGGCGAGGCCACGGCGGACGATGTCGGGGTTCGTGCCTGCGAAGCGCTGCAGCCCGACGTTCCCGGTCCGGGTCATGTAGGCGAGCATGAGCTGGTCCACGGGCAGGTTGGTGCGGCGGGGGAACGAGTCCCACCACAGCCGGCTGCGCCGGGCCAGTTCCTGGAGCCGCTCGACCTGGGGACGGCGCGTGCTCTCGTAGACGGCCAGCGCGGTCGGCAGGTCGGTCGCCCCGGTGATCGCGTCGCGCAGCGCGATCGCGTCCTCCATCGCGAGTTTGGTGCCGGAGCCGACCGAGTAGTGCGCCGTGTGTGCTGCGTCGCCGAGCAGCACGGCGTTGCCGCGGGTCCAGCGCCGGCAGTTCACGGTGCGGAACCGCAGCCAGCGGGTCCGGTTCCCGATCAGGTGATGGCCGTCAAGGTGCTCGGCAAAGGCGTCCTGCAGGTAGGCGAGCGCGGTGGTGTCGGACTCGTCCGGGGCGGTGGCGTCGGTGGTCGCGTCGAAGCCCGCCGCCCGCCAGGTCGCCTCATCGGTCTCGATCAGGAAGGTGCTGCGGTCGGGTGCGTAGGGATAGGCGTGGGTGACGAACGTGCCGTGCGCGGTCGTCGCCGGGGCGAAGATCGCGGTCTCGAGCGCGAAGTCCGCGCCGGCCCACAGATAGAGCCCGCCGGCAATCTCGGCCTCGGCCCCGAAGTCCTCCGCGTGCTCGGTGCGGGTTTGGCTGCTCACCCCGTCGGCGACGACGATCAGGTCGGCGTCGATCTCCCCGAGCCGCCGCCGCTCGCCGTAGCAGAGCTCGACGCCGGCGGCCCGCGCGTGCCGGTCGAGCACGGCGAGCAGCTCGGGGCGGGCGATGCCGATCAACGGTCCGTTGTGTACCCGCGCGGCTTGGCCGTCGACCAGCATCCGCATGTCGTGCGGGCGTCCGGCGGCGATGATGTCCGCCTGCGTGGCGGGATCGGCCTCCTCCAGGTTGCGCTGGGTGCGGCCGGCGACCGCGACACCGAATCCGAAAGTCGTCTCCGGTGTGCCCTGCTCGTACACCCGCACGACGGCGTCCGGGTGCGCCAGCTTCAGCAGGCGTGCGGTGTACAGGCCGCCCGGGCCGCCACCGAGGACGGCGATGTTGTCGAGCCTCATGAGGCGAGATTCTCCTTCTCGATCTTCTCTTCGACGTCCGCCCGCAGGTCCTTCTTCGAGACTTTGCCGACGTTGGTCAGCGGGAACGCGTCGAGTACCTCGACCCGCTCGGGCAGCTTGAACTTCGCCAGTCCCTGCTCGAGCAGGTACCGGCCGAGCGAGGCGACGGTCGGCGGCTCGGCTCCCTCGGCGACCACGACACAGACGCAGACCCGCTCACCCAGAACCGGGTCGGGCATGGCCACCACGGCGGCATTGCCCACGTCGGGATGCCGCACGAGCAGCTCTTCGACCTCCTCGGCGTGGATCTTCTCGGCGCCGCGGTTGATGACGTCCTTGATCCGGCCGTCGATCGCGTAGTAAGGGCGGCCGTCGAGGACGTGCCGGGTGACCAGGTCACCGGTGCGGTAGAATCCGTCCGAGGTGAACGCCGACGCGTTATGCCGCGCCGCACGGAAGTAGCCGTTGATCGTGTACGGGCCCCGGCAGACCAGCTCCCCGATCTCCCCGTCCGGGACCTCCTCCTCGCCCCCGGGGGCGAGGACACGCACCTCATCCGCCGCCGAGATCGGGGTGCCGACCGTGGTGAGACGGGCCTGCTCGGGCGCGTCGGGCGGGGTGTAGAGGAACATCCCCTCGGCCATCCCGAACATCTGCAGGGCGCGGATGCCCAGCTCCCGATCGAGGCGTTCGATCAGATCCACGCTCGGGCGCTGACCGCCGAGCGCGAACCGCCGGAGGCTGGTCAAGTCGGCGTGGGGGGCTCGTTCGTGCTCCAACATCCGGATCGCCACCACAGGGGGCACGACGGGGAAGACGGTGACCCGCTCCGCGGCGATCAGCTCCAACAACCGGCCGGGCTCCGCGTCCGGCGCGACGACGCAGACAGCCCCGACGAGGTGGGCCGGCTGCAGTGCAGCCGCGGTGCCCGCGTTGTGCATGATCGGCAGCGGGTGCAGGAGCACCGAATCCTCTGTCATCTCGAGCGCCTCGGCCCAGATTCGGGAGTTGTAGACGTACTCCTCGTGTCGGCGCGGGGCGACCTTCGGCAGCCCGGTGGTTCCGCCGGACAGCTGGAGCACGACGAGCCCGTCCGGATCGATCGCGACCGCAGCAAGTTCCTCGCGTGCCCGCGGCTCGCCACCGGCGTCGAGGATCTCGTCATAGGAGTGTTCCGACGCAGGGGCGGCGCCGCGAGTAACGATCAGTGTGTCCAGGACGTCGATCTCGCGCTGCAACCGGTGCCCGAGTTCGGTGAGGTCCCGATTGCGGAAGTCGGCCTGCACGATGTGGCCGCGCGCGCCGGTGTGCTCGGCGAGCTGACCGATCTCGCGTTCCCCGTGCTGGGGCAGGGTGCAGACCGGGACGATCCCGGCCCGGATGCATCCGTAGTAGGCAACCACGGTCTCGAGCTCGTTGCCGAGCTGGAACATGACCCGGTCACCGGTGCGCAGTGAGGTGCGAGCCAGTAGCCCGGCGCCGAAGGCCTCGACCCGTTCGTCCAGCTCGCCATGAGTCAACCGGCCCTCGCCGGTGACCAGCGCGGTTCGACCCGGATGCGACCGGGCGGCCTGGTGCAGCGCCTCCCCCAGTGTCTCCCCCGTCCACAGTCCGCGGCGCCGATAGGCCTCCGCGCGTTCGAGCGGGAAGGACGGCGAGGAGGTCTCGGTGTCGACCGGCATGGCAACTCTCCCGGTAGCTAGGACATAAATGTAGAACTATCGACAGTCATGTCAAGAACGGCCTGCGCATGCGCCCGGCCGGTGAGAAGGCGGTTCAGCCCTGCGCGTTCGGGTTCGGGTTCGAATCCGTGTCGGGGGCCGGCATTACAGCGCGAGCTGTGCCGTCGGTCGCAGACAGGGCGCTCTCGAGGTGGGCGATGTCTTCCTTGAGCAGGGCCAGCGCGGCCCACGGACCGGGCTGCACCTGGCGGTCGTCGTCACGCCGGACACCGACCATCACGAGATCGAGCAGCACGTCCGCGACGACCTCCGCGTCCCCGTCGGTACCGGCGCGGTACCACCAGGCGACCCAGTTCGCCATGCCCAACATGCCCAGGGCGACGGTGCGGGCATCTAGCGGCCGGAACCGCCCGGCGTTGGCCGCGTCCTCGATCAGGCCGGTGAACAGTTCCAGCACGCGCCGTCGGGCCCGGCGGTGCAACTCGGCGATCTCGGCCGGCAGATCGGGCTCGCTGCGGTCGAGCAACCGGAACCGGGTGGTGTTGCGCGCGTTGTTGACGATGATGCGGCGCAGGGCCTCCTCGACACGCTCGTCCTCGGCGAGATCCTCCCGGGATCGCACCTGCTCGAGAATCTCGACGACTCGTTCGAGCACGTCACGCACCAGGGCGGCGAGGATCTCCTCCTTGTTGCTGACGTAGTGGTAGAGCGCGGGACGGCTGATCCCCATCGCGTCGGCGATGTCCTGGAAGGAGGTGTTCGCGTAGCCCTGGGCCGCGAACAGGCGGGCCGAGTGCTCGAGCAGCTCGTGCGACACCAGCTGCCGGCGGTTGTGCTGCCGCGCCATCGATGCCTCGCCCTGCTCGTCCAACCTGTGTCCGCTGCCATCCTGCACCACGACGGCGAGCCGCTTCTGCCGGAGGGCTTCCGCGCTCACGACGCGCCTCCTGGCTCTCGCACCGGTGCGGGCTCGGCGTTCATGATCGGGCTGCGATCCGGCCCGGTCGAAGCCCGATCCGCGGACGCGTCGACCGGGCGCGGGACGAGCGCGCAGGCGATCGCCCCGACGACGGCGACCAGGGCGAAGACCCCCACGTTCCAGTCGAGGCCGAGGCCGGCGGCGACCAGCGAGCCACCTACGACGGGCCCGGCCACCGCACCGAGTCGACCGATCCCGCTGCTCAATCCCAGTGCGGTGGCACGTCGCACGGGCGGGTAGTGCGCCGCCACGTAGCCGTAGACCACGATCTGGTTGCCGGTGGTCGCCGCACCGGCGACGAACACCAGCAGGTAGAGGATCGCAGTCGGGAGCGGTACTGCGATCAGCGCCAGCGACACGACTGCGAGGGCGAACAGGACCGTCGCGACCCAACGGCTGCCGTATCGGTCGGCCACCGCCGAACCACCCAGGCCGCCGAAGATGGCTCCGACGTTGAGCACCAGCAGGAACGCCAGCGCGGACCCGAGTTCGTACCCCGCGCCCCGCATCAACTGCGGCAACCAGGTGTTCAGCCCGAACACCAGCAGGAACCCACAGAAGTTCGCGACGACGAACAGCAGAGTGGCGATCGCAGCCCGCCCTCTGACCAGTTCCAGGAGCTCACGGCGCTGCCGCCCCTGTCCCGTGCCCCACTCCCGCCGGACGAAACTCGGCGACTCGGGAAGCAGCCACACCGCCAGTGGCACGAGCGTGATGAGGGGGAGCGCTCCGATCGCGAACAGCGCGCGGAAGCCGAGCGGCTCGAGCAGTGCGATCGCCAGCACCGCGGCCAGCACCCCACCAACCGGAAACCCACACAGCATCAGGCCGTTGAGCACCTGCCGCCGCGCGACCGGTGCGAGTTCGACGACCAACGCGATCGCGGTCGGCGGGATACCGCCGAACCCCAACCCGGCCAGGAACCGGAACAGGCCCAGCCACGTCGGGTCCGGCGCCATCGCGACCAGCAGCATCATCACCGAGAACCAGGTCAGCGAGGCGATGAACAACCGTCGCCGGCCGATCAGGTCGGTCAGCGTGCCCGAGGCGATCGCCCCGATGAACATCCCCAGCAGCGCGTAGCTGCCGATCGCCCCGGCCTGGGCGGGCGTAAGGCCCCACGGCTCGTACTGCAGCAGGGCGGGCATGACCGAGCCGTAGACGATCAGGTCATACCCGTCGAACACGATCGCCCCGAAACACAGCCCCACCGCCGCCGACGCCGAACGGGGACTGATCGGTCTTGTCGTCATGACGACCTCCCGGACTCGGCCCGCGTCGCGTGGGCGGCGAGGCAGGTCTCGAAGAACGCTGCAGGCGTGAGGTGGTGGGCGTAACCGGCGCGGTCGGCGTCGACGCAGTGACCGGCGGCGCGCTGCACCATCCCGGCGGCACCCTCGCTCCTCTTCAGCGCGGCGGATGCCTGCTGCCGCGCGCACTCATCCGCGCTCCAAATCCCGTCGTGCTCGGGCAGGACGTGCAGCACCGGCACAACTGCCCGCGCCGTCCCGTCCGGTTCAGCCGCCCGCCCGCTCAGCCGTTGACCGCCCACCTCGACCTCGATGGTCGACACCGTTGTCATCTCCGCCTCCTGTTCGACGATAGTGTCGAACTATGGACAGTCTTGTCTTGTTCAGTGGGGCAATAGGCCGACCGGGCGAGACCGCGCCCTGGTCTCGACGCCCGGCGCGGGGTCCGCCCGGTCGGCCCCGTGCGCTTCCCGGTCAGGCCGCGAGGCCCTTCTCGGCCAGCCAACGGGTAGGGCAGCTCAGACACTGCGTGCAGGCTCCGCGTGGAACGCCTCGTGGAACGAACTGCGGGTCACGACGGCGTTGCGAAGACGCATACGGCGAACGAGCGACCGCAGTAGGCCCAGCGTGCGCTCCACAGATCGCGCGGTCCACCGGCCTCCTAAAGCGGGTGCCGCAGGTTCGAATCCTGCCGGGGGCACGCAGATCAAAGGCCTACAGGGCGTCGCGCGGGCGCCTCCCGTGGAGCCGCCCGCAGAGCCAATGCGCGTCACACTCGCTCCATTGCAGGCGGCCGGACTGAACCGGCCCGGCGTGTCTGGAGAGGCTGGGGGTAACGGTGCGGCCACACCCCGCGAATGCAGGTCATGGCCGCGGTCGACAGCATCCAGGCACAGACGCTCAGCCCAGAGGCTCTGAACCACCTGCTCTCGACCAACCCGGTTCAGATCCCCGGTCCGCAGCTGAACCAGCAGTTCGCGGACACGCTCAACGCTCAGCTCGCGGGCCAGATCAACCCCTTCCTCGCGCAACTGCGCACCCGGCTCGGTCTCGTTGTCAAGGCGAAGGAGCTCGGCGGGTCCCGAGTCCTGACGATCACGCCGAAGAAGATCGCGAAGAGTCGCCGGAGGGTCGCCGGCATCTACGTCCACGGCGGCGGCTTCGCCCTGCTCAGCGCCAACGACTACACCGCGTACCGGATGGCCCACGACCTAGGCGTCGTCGTGTACTCGGTCGACTACGACCTCAGCCCACGGGTACAACTTCCGATCGCGCTGGAGCAGACGGCGCGTGCCTGTCGGGCGGCCTCGCGGCAGTACCGCCGGGTCGTCGTCGCCGGCTCCTCGGCCGGCGCCAACCTCCTGTTCACCACAGTCCTGCGTGCAAGCCGCGGCGAGTTCGATCCGCCGGCCGCAGCTGGGCTCTTCTCCCCTGCCGCGGACCTGCGCGCCATCGGCGACAGCTACGTCGCCAACGACGGCCGCGATCCACTGCTGACCCGGGACACGATGACCAAACTGGTCGCCGCCTATCTCGGGTCCACACCGTCCGGTGATCCGGCGGCCTCGCCGATCCTCGCGAATCTGCGCAGTGGCTTCGTGCCGACTGTCATCAACACCGGAACCCGGGACCTGCTGCTGAGCGACGGCGTACGGCTCCACCGGACGATGCGAGACGCCGGCCTCGACATCCGCCTCCGCGTGTGGGAGGGGATGTGGCACGCCTTCGAAGGCGTCCCCGGCTTACCGGAGGGCGACCGGGCATTGGGTGAGGTGTTCGGGTTTCTCGAGCAGCACCTCTGATCGAACCGACCCTGTTCCGAATACGACAGGCGGGTATGGCGATCACCTCCTGCTGGGTGCGATCGGTTGCAGGGTGCGATCGGCCGCCCTGGTCAGAGAGTGGGCTCGGCACGTAGAGCCCGACACCGGGCTCGCCCTCGTAGCCGGACCGGGAGCCGACATGCACCAGGGTGCCCCTGCGGGTGCGGCGCGTGTGCAGCAGCACGGCGCTGGTCATGTCGATCAGACCGAACACGTTGAGGTCGAACGGAGACCGCGCCTCGGCGTCGGTCACGTCCACGACGGCGTCGAGCAGTCCCCGGCCGGCGTTGTTGACCAGTACGTCGATGCCGCCGAGCTCCGCGACGCCGAGCTCGACGGCGTGGGCGATCGCCGCGCCGTCGGTGACATCGAGCGCGACGGGCACGGTGCGGGGGTGCGCCCGCAGGTCGGTGGGCAGGGCGTCGGTGTCGCGGGCGGTCACCACGACCGCGGCACCACGGTCCAGCGCGGCACGGGCGATCTCGGCGCCGAGCCCACGGGAGCACCGGTCACGAACCAGGTCGACATCAGAACTCCTTCTGCGCGGATCGAGGGCGGTGGTCGTTCCGCCCTCGACACATTCGACCTGCCGGGAGATGCTTCGTGCGACGCGCCGGCGCACCGATCAGGTGTAGAAGTTGCCGACACCGGTACGGAGGGTCCGGAGCTGAGCCGGGTCGTGACCGAAGATCACCTGCCCGCCGGTGTGCTCGGCCGTGCTGCGGATCTTCTCGACGGAGGAGAACCAGGCGACCGTGTCGTGGACGATCGCTGCGGCGAGCGCCGGCGGCCCGTAGGACTCGCTGCGGTACAGGGCGTCCGAGGCGGAGAGCACGTGTCTGCGCCCTCGACCAGGACTCGGGCACCGTCGACGTGACCCTCGACGACGTCGACGACTACCCCAACGGCCTCGCCTTCGCCGACGATGAGCTGTACCTCGCCCAGACCGCCCTCGGGCTCGTCAGCCGGTACCGGTGGGACGGGAACCGGCCGGCGCCGGCCGGAGATCCACTCGTACTGCCCGAGGGTGGACCGGACGGCTTGGCCCTCGACGCCGAGGGCCGGGTGTACGTCGCGGCACCCGAGGCGAATGCGGTCTTCGTGTTCGGCCGCAACGGTGCTCTCGAGGAGACGATCGGTTTCTCCGAGCCCGCGTTCCCGACCAACCTGTGCTTCGCCGGCCCGGACCTCGACCTCCTGGTGGTCACCGCGGCGAAGGGGGGTCGGGTACTCGTGTGCGAGCGCGTCTCCGACGCACCGGGCCGGAAGGTCACTCCCGAGGTTCGGCCCGCAGAGCCGCGTTCGGGAACCCTTCCAGCGCCGCGATCTTGGTCAGCACGTTCAACCGGTCCGGACGCGCGACGCTGGAGTCGAGCTGCTGATACACGTTGAGGACGTTCTGCGCGAGACGACCCGATTCGGGCAGATCCGCGAACTTCCCGAGATCGATCGTCGTGATCGCGTCGTCGACGCCGAGGCCGTCCTCGTAGCGTTTGCGGGCCTCGGTCTCGACGAAGACCAGGTACTCCCGCATCGCCGCGACCTCGGCCTTGCCGCTGACCGGGCCGTGGCCGGGGACGACGGCCGTGACGTCCATGTCCAGGATCAGGTCGAGGGCAGCGACCCACCGCTCGATCGGCCCGGCCCACGCTATCGGGGTGCCGCCGACGAACAGGATGTCGCCGGCATAGAGCAACCGCGCGTCCGGGACGTACACGAGCGCGTCACCGGGGGTGTGCGCCGGTCCGACCTGGATCAACCGCACTTCCCGCCCGCCGACGTCGACGCTCTCCTCACCGGTGAAGGTCCGGTCGGGGCCGGTCGCGGTGATGCCCTCCAGGTCGAAGGGGCCGAAGATGTGGCGGGCGAAGTCCCCGAGCGCACCGGGCATGCGCTTGGTGCCGGTGACGGCGTCCGCCGCCTCCTGGGTCATCAGCTCGGCCGCCGCCTCGGAGGCCACGATCTCCACTCCCCGTGCGGCGAGCAGCTCGTTTCCGAAGGTGTGGTCGGGATCCGAGTGGGTGTTCACGAGGGTCTGCAGTGGATGGTCGGCGACGACCGGTCCGAACCCGTCGAGCATCTCGCGGGTCAGCGCGAGGTCGAACAGCGTGTCGACCATGAGTGAGGTCCCGGACCCGGTGATCAGGCCGGAGTTGCTCCAGCCCCAGCTGCCGTCCGGCTGCAGCCAGGCATGGCACCCCTGCCCGAGGTCGTGGAATCCCTTGCGGTAGTCGAGCGTGCTCACGTCGTTCCTCTCAGGTGGTGGTCGAGGCGGC
Source organism: Pseudonocardia parietis (assembly GCF_017876315.1). Classification (GTDB taxonomy): domain Bacteria; phylum Actinomycetota; class Actinomycetes; order Mycobacteriales; family Pseudonocardiaceae; genus Pseudonocardia; species Pseudonocardia parietis. The sequence goes on from NZ_JAGINU010000001.1 coordinate 7,097,780, forward strand.
GGTCCGCGCGGCACGAGTGCGTAGCGGGGTCAGCCCCGGTGCCGGCCGCACGGTCTGCTCGGTCGAGCCGATCCCCGATGCGTGCAGGGACACGACGTCGCCCGGTCGCAGCCACCGGCTGAAGTCGGCGAGATCGGGTGTGTCGACGTGTTCGAGCAGGCAGCCACCGGGCACGGTGCCCGAACCGATCACGTCGCCCGGGCGCAGGTCGGTTCCCCGGGACAGGTAGGCGAGCAGCTCGCCGAACGTCCAGTCCATCTGGTCGAGCGTGCCGCGCGCGAGCTCGACCCCGTTCACCTCGGCGGACATCTCGAGCACCGGCCGCCCGTCCCGCCGGTAGGGCTCCAGCTCGTCGACGGTGACCAGGGCGGGGCCGAGCGTGATGGCGCCGTCCTTGCTCTTGCCCATGCCGATGCCCTGCGCCATGTCGAGCTGCTGCAGGTCCCGCGCGGTCCAGTCGTTGTAGAGCGTGTAGCCCACGATGTGGGACTCGGCCCGGTCGGGGTGCAGGTCCCGGCCGGGCCGTCCGATCACGGCGCCGAGCTCGAGCTCCAGGTCGAACATCGTGGAACCGGGCGAGATCACGACGTCGTCGTACGGCCCCACGACCGCGGCGGGACTGGCGAAGTAGAACGCGGGGGCCTGGGACCAGACAGCGGGCAGTTCGTCGGGTGCGTCCATCGCGCGCCGGCATCCGCGCAGGTGGTCGAGGAAGCAGAGGCCGTCACGGACCGACGGTGGGCGCGGAATCGGGGCGAGCAGCCGGACGTCCGACAGCGGCCGGACCTCCACCGGTTCCCGCCGGGCGGACTCCCCCGCTTCTTCGAGGTCGCCTCCTTCCAGCAGGGACAGGACCGTCACCACCGGGGGCAGCCCGCGCACGTTCTCTCCGTCGAGCACGCCGGCCCGCGGCCCGGCGCCGCCGTCGTAGGTCACCCATCTCATCAAGCACTCCTGTCGTCCGCAGCGTCATGACGTGGCGAGCCGATCCACCGGGCATCCTCCGGTGGGAGGACCGCCGGAAGCTTCAGCCGACGGTGACATCCTGGGGAGGACGAGCGCTGTGGTCCAGGAAGTTCTCCGGCCACGAGCGACGAGGTCGCGACGCGAATGCCCTCTGACGGGCGCGTCCGCGGTCGCACCATCAGATGTGGAGTCACTCCGCGAGGACGATCCGCGCGTCGAGGGCGGATACCCCGGAGGGGGTGACGAGCAGGGGGTTGACCTCGATCTCGGAGATCTCCGGATGGGAGACCGCGAGCGCGCTGACGGCGGTGATCGCCCTGGCGGCCGCGGCGGTGTCGAGCTTCGGACGGCCCCGGAACTCGTCGAGCAACCGGGTGCTCCGTAGCCGCGACAGCATGCTCTCGGCCGCGGCCTCGTCGACCGGTGCGAGCTCGAAGGTGACGTCCACCAGTACCTCGGCGAGAACTCCGCCGAAGCCGACCATGACGATCGGGCCGAACCGCGGGTCCTGCTGGACGCCGACGATGAGCTCGACACCCGCGCGCAGGTCCGCCAGCTCCTCGACGCAGAAACTGGAGACACCGAGGGTGTCCCGCATCCGTGTCAGTTCCTCGACGAGCCGGTCCTCGTCGCTGATCCCGAGGGAGACCCCGCCCGAGTCCGACTTGTGCAACAGGCCCATCGCCTTCAGCGCCACCGGGAAACCGATGGCGCCGGCCGCGGCCACGGCGTCCTCGGCGCAGTCGACGAGGCGGGCGTCCGGTGCGGGGATCCCGGCGTCACGGATGATCTGCCGGGAGGTCCAGTAGCCGGTGTCGCGGATCGGACGGTCGGCCGGACCGGGGAGGGTGGGAAGCGGTCGCCGGGCGCCGGCGCGGTTCAGCACACCGAGGCAGTTCGTGGCGTCCTCGACCGCGGCGAACACCGGGACACCGTTGTCGGACAGCGTTCCGGTCGCGCTGCCGTCCGGGTACATCGAGTGGACGAGTACCGGCTTGCGGTACCGGTGGGCGCTCCCGGCGATCGCCAGCGCCGTCTCCTCCTCGCTGCGCGCCATGCCCGCTCCGTAATGCTCGTAGCCGCCGAAGTAGCCGGAGAGGAGCACGCCGTCGATGTCGGGGTGGCGCAGGGCGGTGTCGACGATCGATGCGAACGAGCCGATCTCGAATCCCGGACCGACGACGACGTCGACGGGGTTCTGCACGTGTCCGCCGGTCCCGACGGCGGTCCGGAGCTCGTCGTGCAGCTCCGGCGCCAGTTCCGGAACCCGGACACCGGCCGACTCGGCCAGGTCGCTCGCGACCGAGGCGTGACCGCCACCGTCCGCCACCACCACGAGGTTCCCGACGGCGACCGGTCCGTAGGCGGCAAGCACCGACGCGACGTCGGCGAGGGACCGCGGACTCGTCACGCGGTACACACCACCCGCCCGGCACGCCGCGTCGACGACCGCCGTCGCGGAGGTGAGCGATCCGGTGTGCGACTTCGCTCCCCGGATCGACGCCTCGCTGCTGCCCACGGTCAGCAGGATCACCGGCTTCCCCGCTGCCACCGCCTCCCGGGTGGCGGCGACGAACTCCCGCCCGTCGCCGAAGTCCTCGCAGTAGAGGGCGATCACGTCGGTGCCGTCGTGCTGCGCGCACGACCTGATCAGGTCGGCGACGCCCAGGTCGGCCTGGTTGCCGAGCGAGACGAACCGGGAGAAGCCCTGTCCACGGGCGGCCAGCACCCTGCTCAGCTCGAGTGCCATGTTCCCGCTCTGCGACAGCAGCGCGATCCGCCCCTCGGGCATGGTGTTCGAGCTCAGCGTCAGGCCGGTCGACGAGTCGGTCAGGCCCAGACAGTTCGGTCCGACCAGCACGGCCCCGGCCTCGCGTACCCGTGCCACGACGCGCTCCTGCACCGCGCGTCCCTCGGCTCCGAGCTCGGCGAAACCCGCCGTCACGCCCACGATGGCCCGCGCACCGGCGGCCAGCGCGTCCTCGACCGACGCCTCGAAACCGTGCGCCGGCACCGCGATGGCGACCAGGTCGACCGTGTCGCCGGTCTCGCCGAGACTCGCCGATGCGGGGTGGCCCAGCACCGTGCCCGCGCGCCGGTTCACCAGGTGCACGTCCCGTGAGCCGGCCATCCGCAGGGCCTGTGCGCCGAGCCAGTTCCCGTACTTCGTCTCGTCGTCGCTGGCCCCGATCACGGCGACCGACCTCGGGTCGAACAGGACGGACAGGTCACGGGTGCCGGGGGGCGTCATGAGGTCTCCGGGACCGGCAGCGCACGGTCCACGAACGCCACGACCAGCTCGCGCATCCGCTCGACGTCACACCCCGACGAGTCGGTCAGCACCCGGATGGCCAGTCCGTCCGTGAGCGCGGTCAGCTGGTGGGCGAACTCGTCGGCGTCGACCTCCGCGGCGATCCCGCCGCGCTCGATGCCCTGTTCCACGTTTTTCGCGACCGCGCGGCGCCACCGGCTGTAGTACTGGTCGTGGATCTCGCGCAGGTCCGGATTGATCATGGCCTCGGCCCAGAACTGCACCCACACCGACCATTCCGCGCGCAGCTCCCCCGGGCGCGGCAGCTGCATGTCGATCAGCAGGAGAAGGCGCGCGCGTGGATCGTCGAGCTCCTTCAGGGGAGCGCTCTGTCGGGCGAAGGCGCGGTCCATCGCGTGGGTCAGGGCGGCACGGAGGACGTCGTCCTTTCCGGGGAAGTGGTAGTGCACCGTCCCCGTACTGGTGCCGACCAGCTCGGCGATGTCGGCGATCCGGACCGCGTGGTACCCGCGCTCCGCGATCAGCCGGGCGGCGGCATCGAGCAGCTGCCGGCGTCGGTCGTCGACGTTGACCTGGGTACTGATGGCCCTACCGTCCCTTCCAGACCGGCGACCGCTTCTCGGCGAACGCGCGTGCCCCCTCGGCCTGGTCCTCCGAGGCGTAGAGGGTGGCGACGGTGGGGAACTCGGAGGTGGAGATGCGGCGCATGGCCTCGGCGAAGGAGAGCCGGCGGCTCTCGCGCTGCACCTCCTTGATCGCCGCGTACACCAGCGGCGGACCTTCCGCCAGGCGCTCCGCGACCCCCAGGGCGTGCTCGGCGACCGTCGCCGCCGGGAGCACCTCGTTGACCATGCCCCATCGGTGCGCCTCGGCCGCGTCCATCCAACGACCGGTGAACAGCAGGTCCATCGCGATGTGGTGCGGAAGGCGGTCGGGCAGGCGCAGGGTGGCCGCGTCGGCCAGCGTCCCGGCGTTGATCTCGGGGAGCGAGAAGGACGCCGTGTCGGCCGCGTAGATCAGATCGCACGAGAGTGCCAGCTCGAAACCACCGCCGACCGCCATGCCGTCCACCACCGCGATCACCGGCTTGTTCAGCCCGGGCAGCTCCTGGATCCCGCCGAAGCCGCCGATGCCGTAGTCACCGTCGACGGCGTCACCGGATGCGGCGGCCTTGAGATCCCATCCGGCACTGAAGAACCGGTCACCCGCCGTACGGACGACCGCGACCCGCAGGCCGGGGTCGTCGCGGAACGACGCGAACACCCGTCCCATCTCCCGCGAGGTGGCGAGGTCGATCGCGTTGGCCGGTGGGCGGTCCAGCGTGACCTCGAGGACCGTGCCGCTCTGCCGTGTGCGCACTGCGCTCATTTCTCTCCCTGGTCGTCGACGGATGTGCCGGCTCAGCCGCCGTGGGCCCGCAGCATCGATCGCGACAGGATGTGCCGCTGGATCTCCGACGTGCCGTCCCAGATCCGCTCGACCCGCGCGTCGCGCCAGATCCGCTCCAGCACCATCTCGTCCATCAGGCCCATCCCGCCGTGGATCTGCAGGGCCTCGTCGGCGACCGACGCGAGCATCTCCGTCGCGGCGACCTTCGCCATGGCGATCGCCGGATCGGACAGCTGGTCCGCATCCACCAGCCACGCCGCGTACCACGTCAGCCAGGATGCGGACTCCAGCGACGTCGCCATGTCGGCCAGCTTGAAACCGATTCCCTGGTTGCGCCCGATCGTCCGGCCGAACTGCCGGCGGGTCGCGGCGTGCTCGACCGCGAGATCGAGCGCACGCCGAGCCCGGCCCAGGCTCGTGGCGGCCACCTGCAGCCGCGTGCTGCCCAGCCAGCTGTTGGCCACGTCGAAGCCGCTCCCGACCTCGCCGAGCACCGCCGAGCCGGGAACCCGGCAGTCCTCGAACGCCAGCGTGAAGTTGCCGTATCCGCGGTGCGAGACGCTGCGGTACCCCGGCAGCACGGTGAGCCCGGGATTGTCGAAGTCGACCAGGAAGGCCGTGATCGCGGCTCGTCCGGGTTCCTGCTCACCGGTCGCCGCGAAGAGGATCACGTAGTCGGACGCGTCGGCGTGCGAGATGAAGTGCTTGGTACCCGAGATCACCCAGTCGTCGCCGTCGCGGACGGCGCGCGTACGCATCCCGCGCAGGTCCGAACCCGCGTCGGGCTCGGTCATCGCCAGACACTCGGTACGCTCGCCGGCCACGGTCGGCAGCAGGTACGAGTCCCGCTGGTCGCCCTCGCAGGCCAGCAGGATCCGGGACGGCCGGGCCACCGAGGACATCTGCAACACGTACCCGGTGTGCCCGAGCTCGCGCTCCATCAACATCCAGGTCAGCGTGTCGAGCCCGCCACCACCGACGTCCTCGGGCATGTTCGCGGCGTAGAGACCCGAACGGATCGCCGTCCCGCGCAGCGTCCGGGCGAGCTCCGGGTCGAGCCGACCGGAGCGTTCCACCTCGTCCTCGTGCGGCACGAGTTCGCGTTCCACGAAGGCCCGGGTCGTGTCGACCACGCCCCGCTGCTCGTCCGTCAGTGCAAAATCCATCGTTTCTCCCCTGGGACGTGGGTCGGACGCAACCGCGGGCCGGCATCCGGCACACCTGCGGGCGACCGGAGCATCTGACTGACGCGTCAGTCAGATGCAGACTGCCCATCGGTCACGCGCGCTGTCAAGCTGGTGCGCCACCTCAAGACGCACCTGCCGAGGGCACATCCGTTGGCGCAGCTTGGCGCCACATGACGCCACTGAGTTGACAATGGCGCCACAAGGCGCCATATTTGGCGCCATGGAGTTGGACGGATACGTCGATCGGCTGCGATCACAGTTCGCGGCGATCAGTGACGTGGCAGGCGAGGACGTCCGCGATGTGGCCGAGCGGCTGGTGACGCCGTTGGAGTCGACGGTGCGGCTGGTCCTGCTCGAGGCGCTGGCGGCCGCGGCCGACGAGATCACCCTCGACCTGGCACCGGGCTCGGTGCACGTGCGCCTGCACGGTTCCGACCCCGAGTTCGTCGTCGCCACGGCACCGGCCGTGTCGACGCCGGAGCCACCGGCGACGCCGGCCACGACCCCGCCGCCCGATCCCGACGGCCCCGTCGCACGCATCAACTTCCGGCCGCCGGAGCACCTCAAGTCCCGCATCGAGGAGGCCGCGGGCCGGGACGGCCTCAGCGTCAACACCTGGCTCTCCCGCACGGTCGCGGCCGCCCTCGACCAACCCGCGCCGGGCCGGCCGGCGAACGAACGCAGCCGCGGCGGCTGGTTCGGCTAGCCCCTCCCCCACCGATCCACCCACTCACGGCATCGCCTCGATGCCGAGGAGGCGATGCCCCGTGCCCACTTTCGACACTCCCGAACCGATCACCGCGACCGTCGACCTGCCGATCGGCGAGATCCGCGTCGTCGCGTCCGCCCGCTCCGACACGACCGTCGACGTGCGCAGCGCCGCGAGCGACCGAGCGCAGGCCGAGGCGGTCCGCGTCGAGCTCGTCGGTCGCGAGCTGCGTGTCACGGGCCCTCCGCTCGGGCTCCGGCAACTGCTCCCGAAGACTCCGGGACGCACGCTGGAGATCGAGATCGCGCTACCGGCAGGCTCGGCGCTGTCCGCGCAGACCGGATACGGCGGGGTCCAGGCCGAGGGTCGGCTCGACTCCTGCGACATCCGGACCCGCTACGGCGACGTCCGGATCGAGGACGCGACGTCGGCCGAAATCGCTACCAGCTTCGGCCAGGTGCGCGTGACCGGCGACATCGACGGGGATGCGGACCTCGCTGCCGACCACGGTGGCGTACGCGTGCGCCGGGTCGGTGGCACGGCGGTCCTGCGCAGCAAGCACGGCGGCATCCGCGCCGACCGGCTCGCCGGCGAGGCCCGGCTGACCGGCACCCACGGCGACATCGAGGTCGACGTCGCCGACGCGGACGTGCGGGTCCGCACCGCCCACGGCGGTGTCCGCCTCGGCCGGGTCGCACGCGGCGAGATCTTCCTGACCAGCACCCACGGGCGGCTGGAGATCGGGATCGCCCCCACGAGCGCAGCCTGGCTCGACCTCGACACCGGCGGACGCGTCAGCAACGACCTGACCGCACAGGACGATCCCGCAGGCTTCGCCGAGACCGTGTCCGTCCACGCACGCTCCCGTGAGGGCGCCATCGTGATCCGCCGAGCCTGACCCGACCGTCCCAGCAGCCGCCGGACCCGCTCGTCCCGTCCGTCGGCCGTCCCGTCCTGCCCGCAGCACTGCGCACAGCCCTTCATCGAGAGGATCCGACATGGCGACCGACCCGGCGATCATCGTCGCTGACCTGCACAAGTCCTACGGCACCCAGCCCGTTCTCCGCGGCGTCGACCTCGAGGTCGGCGCCGGAACCGTGTTCGCGATGCTCGGCCCCAACGGCGCCGGCAAGACCACGGTGGTCAAGATCCTCTCCACGCTGTTCCGCGCGGACTCCGGCCGGATCCGCATCGCCGGGCACGATCCGGTCACCGAACCGGACGCCGTCCGCGCCGCGATCGGCGTGACCGGTCAGTTCTCCGCCGTGGACGGGCTGCTCACCGGGACCGAGAACCTCCAGCTCATGGCCGACCTGCACCACCTGCCCCGAGCCCGGGGCCGGGCCCGCGCCCGCGCGCTGCTCGAGCAGTTCGACCTGACCGACGCCGCCGCGCGACCGGCGAGCTCCTACTCCGGAGGGATGCGCCGGCGCCTCGACCTGGCCATGACGCTGGTCGGCGAGCCACAGGTGATCTTCCTCGACGAGCCGACCACCGGCCTGGACCCGCGCAGCCGCCGAGAGCTGTGGACGGCCGTCCGGACGCTGGTCGACGACGGGGTGACGGTTTTCCTCACCACCCAGTACCTCGAGGAGGCCGACCAGCTCGCCGACGACGTCGCCGTGCTCGACCACGGGCACCTGGTCGCACGCGGCAGCCCGGCCCACCTCAAGACGCTGGTCCCCGGCGGACACGTCCGGCTCCGGTTCACCGACCACCCCTCGCTGACCGCCGCCACCGCCGCACTGCCCACCGCCGCCCCCGACCCGGAGGCGCTGACCCTGCAGGTGCACGCCGACGGATACCCGGCCATCCGCGCCCTGCTCGCCCGCCTCGACACCGCCGGCGTGCAGCCCGAGGCGCTGACCACGCACACCCCGGACCTCGACGACGTGTTCCTCGCCCTCACCGGCCACTCGGCCACCCCGACGCCGCCCGCCCCCGCCTCCCGAAAGGTGCCCACGCCATGACCACGTCCACCGCGCTCGCCCCCTCGCGCGACCGTCGCTCGTCCCCGGTCGCGGACTCGCTGACGATGCTGCGCCGGCGCCTCGTCCACATGCGCCGCTACCCGTCGCTGACGCTGATGCTGATCGGCCAGCCGATCGTGTTCCTGCTGCTGTTCGTCTACGTGTTCGGCGGCACCATGGGCGCGGGCCTCGCCGGCCCCGGCGCCGGGCGCGCGGAGTACCTCGCCTACATCACCCCGGCCATCCTGCTCATGACCGTGGCCAGCGTCGCGCTGGCCACAGCCCTCGGGGTCGCCACCGACATGACCGAGGGCATCGTCGCCCGCTTCCGCACGATGGCCATCGCCCGGGTCAGCGTGCTGACCGGACACGTCGTCGGCGCGTTCGTCCAGACCGCGATCGCGCTCGTCGTGGTGCTGGCCGTCGCGCTGCTGCTCGGCTTCCGCACCGTCGCCGGACCGGTCGCCTGGCTCGGCGTGTTCGGTGTGCTTGCTCTGCTCACCATCGCGCTGACCTGGTTCACCGTGGCACTCGGGCTGGCCGCGGACTCCGTCGAGACGGCGAGCAACACCCCGATGTTCCTGATCCTGCTGCCGTTCCTCGGCAGTGGTTTCGTACCGACGGAGTCCATGCCGACGGGCCTGCGCTGGTTCGCCGACTACCAGCCCTTCACGCCGGTCATCGACACCCTGCGCGGCCTGCTGTCGATCGGCCCCGCCGCCACCACCGGTCTCGCCGGCAGCGCCGCGCTCACCGTCGGGTGGTGCGTGCTGATCACCGGTGCGAGCTACCTGTGGGCCAAGCGCCTCTACAACGCCCGCGCAGACCGCTGAGCGCCGATCCGCCCCTCGGCCGAGGCGGGTGGCGTTGATACGAACGCCGGAGATCACCGGTTGTGGAGTGCCACGTACGTCTCGCGTACGCGGCACTCCTGAAACGACGATCATCGACCGATGCCCGGGTAGCCGTGCGGTTCCCGAACGCCGTAGGAAGAGCGCCGGGCTACTGCACCAACGCCTTGCCCGCCTGCACCTCACGCAGGTAGTCGCCGAGGCTGAGCCGGGCGGCGGCGTCGGCGGCGTCGACCAGCACCGTGACGTTCGGGTGCATCTGCAGGACGGGCGCCGGCCAGAGCGCGGAGACCGGCCCTGCGGATCCAGGGGCCCGAGGACATCGCGGCCGTCGTCGCGGTGGTCGACGTGCCCGTCGTCGGGCTCTGGAAGGACGGCGACGACGAGGTCGTCATCACCCCGACGCTCGAGCACGCGCTGGCGGTCGCCGCGGCCGGTGCGCACGTGGTGGCCCTGGACGGCACGCGCAGACCCCGCCCGGACGGGCTCGATCTCGCCGCGACCGTCGCCGGGCTGCGGGCGGTCACCGACGTCGCGATCATGGCGGACTGCGGTTCGGTGGCGGACGCGGTCGCCGCCGAGGCGGCCGGGGTGGACCTGCTCGGCACCACGCTGGGCGGCTACACCGGTGAACGCCCCCGCACCGCGGGCCCGGACTACGAGCTGCTGGAGCAGGTCATCCGCAGCTGCCGGCTCCCCGTCGTCGTGGAGGGTCGCGTGCACACCCCGGAGCAGGCCGCGCGGGCGATCGCCCTGGGTGCGCACAGCGTGTGCGTCGGCACGGCCATCACCCACCCGGCCACGATCACCGGCTGGTTCGCCGAGGCCGTCGCCGGCTGAGCTGCGGTGGCCCGGCGGGCTACCGCCGGGCCACCAGCACCCAGTCCTCGTCCGTGGGCGGCTCGTACTGCTCGCCGGCCTGCGCGTCGCGGAACTCTCCGGTGCGCGGGTCGAACCACTGGATCCGGGTCATCCCGTCGGTCGCGGCGGGATCGAGCGAGAACCCGCCCCCGGACGGGGTGTAGACGAGCACGTACGACCCGTCCGACGCCCGGTTGGCCACGATCCGGTCCGCGCCCGACCCGGTCTCCGACGTGATCACCGACTGGTCCGGCTCACCGAGCCGGAACGGCAACGACGTCATCAGGTCCCGCAGGTGCACCATCTGCTTGCCGGCCGGCAGGTCCAGGGCGTCGGTCCAGCTGCCGCGGGCACCCAGCTCGCCGCTGCCGCCCTCGTTGAACTGCCACACGGCATGGGCACCGTAGGTGTGCCCGGCGGCGCCGCCGAGCACGGCCCAGTACGCGTCGCGGCGGACGTCCTGCGCGGTGGAGAAGCCCTTCTCCGGCTTCCAGCAGTACGGGTGGTCCTCGTAGATGGGCTCGCCGTCGAGGAACGGCTTCGTCGGACTCGCCCGGTAGGTGGTCTCGATGAGCTTCTGCCGGACCTCGTAGCGCAGGCAGTGACCGCCCTGGATCATGTGGAAGTCCAGCCACCGGGCCCCGGAGAACCACTGGGCCGACGACTGGTCGCCCTGCGGGTGGTAGGTCGTGAGCTGGGTGGCCCCGCCGGCGTCCAGTCCCTCGGCGAGGTTGCCCCACAGGGTCTCCTCGCCGTCGGCCGGGTGGTCGCCGCCGAGGGTCCAGGTGACGTTGCTCTTGTCGCCGTACCGCTCGCCGAGGAAGCGGCCGTACTCCGCGGCGTTGCTCTCCCGGATCACCGAGCCGGTCTGGTCGTCGCCCCAGACCGGGTGGATGGCCAGGTACATGCCGCGCTGCGCGGCGGCGTCGATCACGAACTCGAGGTTGTCCCAGAAGTCGCCGTGCCGGTCGACGCTGCGGACGTCGCCGGTGATCGGACGGTCGGCCCCGGCCTGGGGGAAGATCGCCACCGTCTGGATCACGTTGTAGCCCTGCTCCTTGCGGGCGTCGAGGTACCGGACCGACTCCTCCCGGTCCAGCTTGCCCAGCAGTGCCCACGCGGTGTCGCCCAGCCAGAAGAACGGCTTCCCGCCCGCGGTGAAGTAGCGCCCGTCGACCTCGAGGCGCGGCGGGCCGGGGGCGGCCGGCGGAGCGGGCTCCGGCTCGACGGGGCCGGGCGGCTGCTGCGGCGAGCCCGCCCCGGTCACGCACGCCGCGGCGAGCACGCCGAGCGACGTCGCGACGCCCAGCAGGCGCAGCATCCGCCTCGTGCGACCCGGCGTCAGGCGTGTCATGTCATCTCCGTGGGCTCCGGTTCATGATCGACGCGAACCTACCCGCCGCCGGGCCGGCGTGTGCCGGTTCGTCCGGTTCCGTTCGTGTGGTCTTGCCGTGCAACGGTCAGGCCGTAGGCTTTCCGACGTGCGCATCACGGAGACGGGCCTGCGACTGGCGGTACAGCGGTGAGCGGCGGGTTGTTCGCGTTGCTCGACGACGTCGCGGCGCTCGTGAAGCTGACCACGTCCTCCCTCGACGACGTCGTCGGCGCGGCCGGGCGGGCCGGCGCGAAGGCGGCCGGGGTGGTCGTCGACGACGCGGCCGTCACACCGCGCTACGTGCACGGACTCAAGCCGGAACGCGAGCTGTCGATCATCTGGCGGATCGCCAAGGGCTCGCTGCGCAACAAGATGCTGATCATCCTCCCGGCCGCGCTGCTGCTGAGCCAGTTCGCCCCGTGGCTGCTGACGCCGATCCTCATGCTCGGCGGCGTCTACCTCTGCTACGAGGGCGCGGAGAAGGTCTGGGAGAAGCTCGCCGGGCACGAGCCCGCACCGGAGGCCCAGGACGCGGAGGTCGCCGTCGACCCCGTCGCACACGAGAAGAAGGTCGTCTCGGGCGCCGTCCGGACCGACTTCATCCTCTCCGCCGAGATCATGGTCATCGCGCTGAACGAGGTCGCGTCGGAGGGCTTCGTCTCCCGGGCGATCATCCTGGCGGTGGTCGCCGTCGCGATCACGGTGCTGGTCTACGGCGTGGTCGCCCTGATCGTGAAGATGGACGACATGGGGCTCGCCCTGGCCGCGCGCGGTTCGGGTGCGCTGAGCACGTTCGGGCGCGGGCTCGTCCGGGCCATGCCGATCGTGCTGTCGGTGCTCTCGGTCGTCGGGATCGCGGCGATGCTCTGGGTCGGCGGGCACATCCTGCTGATCGGCGTCGACGAGCTCGGCTTCCATCCGCCGTACGCGTTCGTGCACCACCTCGAGGTGCTCGTGCACGACGCCACCGGCGCGCTCGGCGGTTTCCTCGGCTGGCTCACCAACACGGTGGGCTCGGCGATCCTCGGCATCGTCATCGGCGCGCTCGTCGTGGCCGTGCTCCACCTGATCCCGAAGCGACGCAAGGGCGCGGCGCACGCCTGATCGGGGACGATCACGGCATGGACACCGCGGTCCCACCCGACGTCTTCGTGCCGTACGGCACCACCCACTGGATCGTGCTGGGCATCGGGCTGGTCGTCGCGGTGCTGCTCGTCGTGGCCGGGCGGGCGCTGCGGGGCCACCCGGCGGCGACGACCTTCGCCCGGGGCTTCGCGATCGCGATCCTCGCCTTCGAGATCCCGCTGCAGATCCGCCTGCTCACCCCCGCGGTCTGGGACATCCACATCTCACTGCCGCTGCAGCTCTCCGACCTCGCCTGGATGACCGCCGCGTACGCGCTGTGGTCCGGGCGCCGGTGGGCGTGCGCCGCCCTCTACTACTGGGGCCTCACGCTGACCCCGCAGGCGCTGTTCACTCCCGCGCTCGACGCCCCCGACTTCCCGCACGTCGACTTCGTCGCGTTCTGGGGGCTGCACCTGCTCCTGCCCTGGGCCGCGATCTACCTGACCTGGGGCGCGGGCGTCCGCCCGACCTGGCGGGGCATGCGCACCACCCTCGCGATCACCGGCGTCTGGGCCGCGCTGACCATGACGTTCAACGCCGTGGCCGGCACCAACTACGGGTTCCTCAACCACAAGCCGAACAACCCGTCGCTGCTCGACCTGCTCGGACCCTGGCCGTGGTACGTCGCGGTGGAGCTCGTGCTGGTCGTCGTGGGATGGAGCCTGATCACCTGGCCGTGGACCCGCGCCCGCAGCGACGTCGCCGAGCTCGACCACGATCGTTGACGATCTTGGAGATGCTTCGAGGTTCGAGTCTGGCCCCCGACGCGCCGGCTGTCAGCTCGCGCGCAGCCCGGCGAACAACAGGGTGACGTAGGTTTCGACCACCTCGTCGGCATCGGAGTCCGCGTCCCCCCGGATCCAGCTGCTCACTCCGTTGAGCATGTCGAGGATGCCCAGCGAGGCCAGCGACGGGTTCATCGCGCGGAACTCGCCACTGCGCATCCCCGCGGCGAGGACGTCCTTGACCCGCCGGTTGTAGTACTGCAGGTGCCCATCGATGTCCGCGCGGTGCTCCGGGGTGAGCGACGGGCGCTCATGCAGGCCGACCAGGTACTCCGTCCGGCGGCGGAGCAGGTGCCGGATGTGCGCGCCGACCAGCGCGGTCAGCCGCTCGGTCGGGGTCCCGGCGGCGTCGAGCAGGGGAAGATTCTCCTCCACCGGCTCCTTGGTGACCGTCAAGCAGATCGCATAGAGGATCTCCTCCTTCGAGGAGAAGTGGTGGTAGAGGCTCGCTCCGCGGACCCCGATCGCCTCGGCGATGTCCCGCATGCCGACGTGGGCATAACCCTGGTCGGCGAAGATCCGGGCCGCGCTGGTCGTGATCTCGGCCCGCCGCTCGACGGTCCCCTTCCGCCTGCCACCGCGCTCCTGCACGGGGGCCAGTCTTTCCGCACCGGCGGACCGGTGGGCCTGCGGGCCGGTCACGACCCCGGGACGACGCGGTAGTCGGCCAGGTCGGCCTCGTGCGTCATCCGCCAGTAGTCGACGATCCGCCACGGCATGGTGGAGACGACGCGACCGTCGGCGTTGCGGTACCAGTTCGTCATCCCGGGGTGGGTCCAGAGCATCCGGGCGTGCGCTTCGTCGTGCCGCCGGGTGTAGTCGTCTTCGACCTCGGGCCACACCTCGACGGTGCGCAGGCCCTTCTCCGCCATCGTGACGACGAGGTCGGTGATGTATCGGACCTGGCACTCGGCGATGGTGATGAAGCTGCCGCCGTGCCCGAGCACGGTGCCCGGCCCGCAGGTCAGGAACAGGTTGGGGAAGCCGGGCACCGTGATGCCGAGGTGGGCCCGCGCGTCCTGGTCACCCCACACGTCGGCGAGTCGGACGCCGTCGCGGCCCCGCACCTCGATCGGCCACAGGTAGCGGTGGGTGTGGAAACCGGTCGCCAGGATGATCACATCGGCATCGACCTCGGTGCCGTCGTCGCCACGCAGTCCGGTCGGGGTGATCTCGGCGACGCTCTCGGTGACGAGCTCGACGTTCTCCCGGCGCAGCGTGCGGTACCAGCCGTTGTCGAGCAGCATCCGCTTCCCGAAGGGCGGGTAGTCGGGCACCGACTTCGCCACCAGGTCCGGGCGACCCTCCAGTTCGGACTCGATGTAGCGGGTGAAGACGCGCCGGTGGGCGTCGTTCACCGCATTGACCGACCGTTGCGGGTGCTCCCACCCGGGGTCGACCTGCAGGCTCGGGTGCACCCGGTCGTTGAAGTTCCAGGACAGCCGCGCCCGGTACCAGCGCCGGTAGAACGGCACCCGGTCCATCAGCAGGTGCACGGCCCGGTCGATCGGGGCGAAGTAGACGTCGTTCGGGGCGATCCACTGCGGAGAGCGCTGGAGCACGGTGAGCCGCCCGACCGTCGCGGCGACGGCCGGCACGACCTGCATCGCGCTGGCACCGGCGCCGACGACGGCCACCCGCTTCCCCGTGAGGTCCACATCGTCCGGCCACTGTGCGGTGTGAAAGATCCGGCCGGCGAACGTGTCGAATCCCGGGATGGGCGGCACCCGGGGCCGGTTCAGCGCACCGGTCGCACTGATCAGGATCCGGGAGACGAACTCCCGGCCGTCGGCGGTCCGCGTCGTCCAGCTCCCCGACTCCTCGTCGTGGAGCGCCTCGACCACCTCGGTACCGAACTCGATCCGCTCGCGCAGGCCGTGGCCGTCGGCGATGTCGCGCAGGTACTGCTGGACCTCGTCGCGCTTGCCGAAGTGGGTCGACCAGTTCCGCGGGAAGAACGAGTACGAGTACAGGTGGCTGGGGGTGTCCACCCCGGCGCCGGGGTAGGTGTTCTCGTACCAGCCGCCGCCGACGTCGTCGTTCTTCTCCAGGACGACGTGCTCGATCCCCGCCTCGGCCAGCCGGATGGCGGCGAGCACGCCGGAGACGCCGGCGCCGATGATCACCGCGGTGACGTCGGTCGGCGGAGCGGTGCGCGCGGGCGCGGGCACGAACCCCATGTCCTCGGCCAGCATGTCGGCGTACTCGATCGGGGTCGGCTCGCCGTTGGCCAGCTCGAGCAGCTCTCGCAGACGCTCGCCTGTGGGCGCGGGCACCGCGGGCGGGCGGCCGGCCTCGTACTGCTCGACGGCGTCGGCCACCGCGGCCCTGATCTCCGCGGCGACCTCGGGCGCGAAGCCACCGGAGTCGTTGTCGTCCATCCCCCGGCTGCGGGTCGGGCGGTACGGCTCCCGCAGCCAGCGGTCTTCCCCGGTCAGCTGGTGAAGGACGGGGACGAGCGACGGCAGGTTCGCCTGTTCCAGGGCCTCGACGAGCTCAACCCGCCCCGACCCGGCCGATCCGGTTGCTCGCACGGCATCCCCCAGGAAGCTCAAGCTATCCAGCGTTAGGTTAGTTCGTTGCACCAGTCTCACCACCACGAGCCCGCCGCCGTCAAGCAGCCAGCTTGAACTGCAGTCTTCTTGACAGGAGAGCTGCACCACAGCACGATCGCCGACACAACCTAACCATTGATAGGTAGGAGTTGGCGATGGAGCTGACCGACGCGATGCGCACCGTGGGTACGACCCGCTATTTCACGGACGCCCCGGTGCCGGACGCGGTGCTGCACCGGGCGTTCGACGCCGCACGCTTCGGCCCACAGGGTGGCAACCGGCAGCCGGTCCGCTGGGTCGTCGTGCGGGACACGGCGCGCAAGCAGGCACTCGCCGACCTGTATCTGCCGACGTGGAAGGCGTACCTGAACGGCGTCGGTGAGGGCAGCGTCAACGTCGGTGCGCTGCCGAAGACCGTGCGCGACGCCGACCATTTCGCCGAGCACCTCGCGACCGTGCCGGCCATCGTGGTCGTCTGTGCCGAGGTCGACGGCCTGCACCCGACCGACCTCGACCTCGACCGGCCCTCGGTCGTCGGCGGTGCGTCGATCTACCCGACCGTGCAGAACCTCTGCCTGGCGCTGCGTGACCAGGGTGTCGGTTCGGCGCTCACCACGCTGCTGTGCCACCACGAGGAGCGGGTACGCGAACTGCTGGCCATCCCCGAGGGCGTCCTCACCGCGGCGCACATCGCGATCGGCTACCCGGCGCGACCGTTCCCGACCGCGCTCACCCGCAGTCCGGTGGAGGACATCGTCTCCGCCGAGACCTATGGGCAGCCGTACTTCGCCCCCAGCACCGTCTGACCAGCGGCGCCGAGCAGAACAGGACGACATCGTGGCCGACCTCGCCCCGCACCACCGCACGCTCCTCGGCCGCGCGACCATCGGCGACCAGCTCCGCCGGCACGCGCGCACCCAGCCGGACAAGATCGCGTTCGTCGCGTACGCCGCCGACGGGACCCGCACCGAGACGACCTACGGCGCGCTGGACGAGCGGGCGAACCGGTTCGCGCGCCTGTTCGCCGCCCGCGGGATCGGTCGCGGCGGGCGGATCGCGTCGATGGCACGCAACTCCGTCGACGTCGTCGCCGCCTACTACGGCGCCCTGAAGATCGGAGCGGCGTTCACCGGCATCAACCCGCTTTACCGCGAATCCGAGGTCGCCCACCAGCTCGGCCACAGCCGCGCCGACCTGGTTCTCTCCGACCGGGCCTTCGCCGCTGTCGTCGACGCCGCCCGGCCGGAGGGTCTGGACCGGCTGGAGTACGGCGTCGCGCTGGACGCCCGGCTCGCGGAACAGCCGGTGACCGAACCGGAGGTCGAGCTCGACGAGAACGACGTCGCGCTCATCGTCTACACCTCCGGCACCGAGGCCTCGCCCAAGGGTGTGCTGATCCCGCACCGCAACTACCTCGCCTCGACCGCACCGGCCTGGGGCTGGGGCCTGGACACCGGCCCGCGCGACACCTGGCTGTTCGTGATGCCGTTCCACACGATCGCGGGCCTCGGGTCGATGACCAGCCTGACCCTGATGGGCGCCACTCTGGTGCTGCCCGCGACCGTCGAGCCGGCGTCCGCGCTGCGGATCATCGAGCGCGAGCGGGTCACGGTCATCGCCCAGACCCCGACGTTCTACATCGCCCTCTCCGCCCACGACGGTTTCGGACCCGACGCGGTCGGGCAGGTCCGGCGTTGCATGACTTATGGCGGACAGATCCCACCGCACGTCGTCGAGGCGTGGTCCGCCGCCGCACCCGAGGTCATGTGGGGCACCTACTGGGGCCAGTCCGAGCTGTCCCAGCTGGGCACGGTGGGCTTCTTCCGGACGCTCGACGACGTCCCGGGCGGTGACCCGACATGGATCGGCAAGCCGGTCACCCACCTGGAGATCCGGGTGGTCGACGCCGAGGACAACGACGCCGAGATCGGCGAGCTGATCTGCCGCACCCCGTCGGCGATGCTCGGCTACCTCGACGATCCCGAACGGACCGCGGCCGCGTTCCGGGACGGCTGGGTACGCACCGGTGACATGGTGCGGATCGACGACGAGGGCAATCTGTTCTTTCACGACCGGCTGAAGGACATGATCAAGACCGGTGGGATGAACGTGTCCTCTCAGGAGGTCGAACGGGTCGTGCACGAGCATCCGGCCGTGGAGCGGGCCGCGATCGTCGGCCTGCCCGACGCCTACTGGTCCGAGGCCGTCACCGCGTTCGTCGTCGTACGGTCCGGACAGGAGCTGACCGCCGACGAGCTCTTCGAGCACTGTCGCGCGCGGCTGGCGGCGTACAAGGTGCCGAAGGCCGTCCACCTCGTCGAGGAGCTTCCCGTCGACCCGCAGGGCAAGATCCTCAAGCGGCGACTCCGCCGGATGACCCCGACCCCGAGCTCCTGAGCTCGTCGTCAACGCCATCCGCATCGGCTCTCAGGTGTTCGCCAACCACGTCAGCAGACGCCCCCGCGACCAGCAGCGGCCGATGGCGTCGGTGCGCAGTGCCGACTGCTCGAACACCGCCAGGCCGATGATGCTGTGGCCGGAGGCGCGTCGGTCGCCGAGCGTCGGTATCGCCGGCGCGACGCCGACGCCCTCCACCGACACCCACGCCACCGGCCGGTCGGTCGCCGCGTCGGCGAGGCGGTGCAGGAAGCGCAGCCGGGCATCGAGCGGGAGGGCCGACAGCGCCCACGTCGTGGTGACGACCGGCAGGGCGTCCGCGGGCACCCGGGCGATGGCGTCGGGCAGCATCTCGACGGCATCACCCCGCAGCAGCAGCGGAGGCACCGACGCGGCCAGCGCCAGCTCCGCGTCGAGCCGCGCGCGCCGCTCCGGCCGGTCCGGCCACAGGCAGGCGCGCAGCCACCGGACGTCGTCCGCGTCGGTCACGTCGATCGGATCGCGGTCGATCCCGATCCGGGCGACGACCTCGGGAATCGAGTGCGTCGGGACGGATCGGTCCCCCACGATCGACGCCGAGAGCTGCACGGGAGACGACGGGTCGCCCAGCGACTGCCCGTTGCCGTAGGTGATGCCGACCCGGTCGACCGTGAGGTCGAGCCCGGCCGAACAGCCCACGTCGATCAGTCCGACCGCCTGCGCGCCGGCCCGGCGCGCCGCCTCGGCGACCGCCGGATACAGCACGGCGCCGTGTCCGGTCTCGTCGGAGCGCGCCGGCCGGCGCACGGCGAGCTCCACGACCGCGTCGGTCATGCGCACCAGCGTGTCGATCGCCGCCCCGGCGGCGGCGTCGACGTCCACGGCCGCGTAGGCCGCGGCGAGCGCCGGGGCCCGGCCGGCGAGCGCGAGGTCGTGCAGAGCGGCGAGGATCACCGTGGGGTGCCGCTTGCGCGCCGGCGCCGCCTCGATGGCGCGCAGGGCCTCCCCGGACTCGCTCAGCGCGACGACGATGCGCTCGGACAACGGCGACACTGCGGCAGCGTCGACCTCACCGAAGCGCCGGTAGACCTGGGCGAGGCTGCGGGACCTACCCACCGACGTCACCCCGCGGCCTCGAGCCGGGCGTTCACCATCGCCATGAGCTCGTCGCGCCCGCCCGTGCCCAGCGCTCCCCCGAGTGCTGCGGCGAGCCGGTCGAACGGGTCCTCGACGTCGAGCGCGCCGAGCCGGTCGGCGAGTTCCGGCACCGTCCACGGCCCGTCCCGCTCCACGCCGGTGCCGTGCGACCAGCCGCGGTCGACCGTGATCGACCCACCCCGCACCGACAGGGTCTGCCCGGTCAGCGGGCAGTCCGGCGACAGCAGGTAGGCGACCAGCGGTGCGACGACGCCGGGGTCCCGCGGATCGAACCGGCCGCCGTCGGGTAGCTGGTCCATGCCCGGCACCGGGAGCGTCAGCCGGGTCCGGACCATGGACGGGCTGATGCAGTTCACCCGCACCCCGAGCCTGGCCAGCTCGACGGCGTGCACAGCGGTCAGGGCTGCGACGCCGGCGTTGGCGGCGGCGTAGCTCGACTGCAGCGGCAGCGGGTTGGCCAGGCCCGACCCGGATGCGGTGTTGACGATCGCGCGGTCGGCGCGGAACCCGGCGGCCGCCCGCTCGCGCCAGTGCACGGCCGCCCAGTGGCTCACCCCGAGCGTCCCCTTCAGCTTGACGTCGACCACGGCGTCGACGTCACGCTCGGTCAGATGCTCCAGGCCCCGGCTGATCTCGACCGCCGCATTGTTGACCACGCCGTGCAGGTCGCCGAACGCATCGACGGCCGTCGCGACCATCCGCCGCGCGTCCTCCCGGTCCGCGACGCTGCCGGTGTCGGCGACGGCCCGGCCGCCGGCGGCGACGATCTCGTCCACCACGGAGCGGGCCACGCTCGCGTCGCCACCCGATCCGTCGGTCCCGACACCCGGGTCGTTGACGACGACGTTCGCTCCCGCCGCCGCGAGGTACATCGCCTCAGCTCGTCCGATGCCGCGGCCGGCACCGGTGACGAGCACTGTCCGCCGGTACGCCTCGTCCACGCTCCACTCCTTCATTCCATGTACTAATACACCTACTGCAGGTAGATACCAACTGCAATACTTCACGGCATGACAGAGGAGATGGGCCGGCGGGAACGAAAGAAGCTGGCCACCCGCCGTGCGCTGGTCGACGCAGCGGTGGAGCTGTTCACCGAGCAGGGCTTCGACGGGACGACCGTCGCGCAGATCGCCGAGCGGGCCGACGTCAGCACCCGCACGTTCTTCCTGCACTTTCCGACCAAGGAGGACGTGCTCGCCGGCGAGGGCGACGCCCGGGTGGAGCTGGGTCTGCGCGCCATCGCCGAACAGGTTCCCGGTGAGGGGCCCGACGAGGCGTTCGCGCGGGCGATGCGCACGATGATCGACGACAGCCGGCCCGAGGAGTCGGAGCTCGGACGCCTGCGGAACCGGATCGCCCAGGAGGCACCGACCGTCCGGACGAACATCCTGCGCCGTCGCCACGAGGCCGAGGAGCTGTTCGCCGACGCGCTGCACGAACGGTTCCGCGACGAGCTCGACGAGCTCGGCGCGAAGGCCACCGTCGCCGCCGTCATGGCCGCCACCTATGCCGCGGCGATCACCTCGATCAACCACGGCGCCTCGCAGGCAGCACTGCAGGATGCGATGCACCGAGCAATCGAGATCGGCATGTGGGGGCGCCGTCGCGACCGGTGACACCTCACGCGGGTCGCCGTTACCGGCCGGGTAATTGAGCCCCCGCCGGGTCGGCCCCCAACCTCGCCAGGGTGCGAACCATCGAGAACACCCCATCGGAGCGCGACCCGGCCGGCGACGTACTGGCCGGGGGCCGGGTCGTGCTCGGAACCCTGGGCTTGATCGCGCCCCGTGCGCTGACCCGGCTGCTCGGCCTCGACCCCAGCCCGGAGATCACCTACCTGACGCGGATCCTCGCCGGCCGCGCGATCGCGCTCGGCGCCGGATACCTCACCGAGCCCGCCGTGCAGCGGCGCCGCTGGCAGCGGCTCGGGCTCTTCGTCGACATCACCGACACGCTGGCCGCCGTGACCCACCTGCACCGTCGGGACCTGCCGCGCCCGGCGGTACTCGCGCTGGCCGGACTCACCGGTGGCTATGCCCTCACCGGCGTGCTGAGCCTGCTGGCCGGACGTCGGAGCTGACCGGACACCGGAGCTGACCGCCGTCACCCGGCTTCGGCGGCCCGCCGGAGCCCGTCGGCCTCGAGCTCCACGTAGCGGCGGGTACGCCGGCCGAGCGGCGCCCGCACGACCGGCGCGAGCACACCCCGTTGCTCGATGCCGAGCCGCAGCCGGGTGACGCCGCCGGGCCCGGGCCGTAGCGAGTGGGTCCCGGTCGTGGCCACGCCGGCCGCCGACGCGGTCCATGTCAGCTCCCGCTCCGGGACGAGCTCGGTCACCGTCCAGATCATCGGCCGCAGGCTCGGCTGGGCGATCCACACCCGGCACCCGGGAGCCAGGCCGTCATCGAGCAGCCGGACCTCGCGCACGGATTCGGTCCACCGGGGCCAGTCCCGCGGATCGGTGAGCACCGCCCACAGCCGGTCGATGCCCGCGTGCACCTCACGTTCGACGGTCAGCTCCATCGCACCCTCCTCGGACCTGTACCGAATGGTACAGCACCCCGTACCATCTGGTACATGTCCGATCCGAGCCGAACTCCCCAGGAGCAACTGCTGCACGCCGCGGTCGAGCACTTCGCCGAGCACGGGGTGGCGGACCGCAGCCTGCGGGCGATCGCGACGGCACTCGGCACCAGCCACCGCATGCTGATCTATCACTTCGGTTCCCGCGAGGGCCTGCTCGTCGAGGTCGTGGCCGCGGTGGAGGCAGGCCAGCGGGAGACCCTCGCCGCGCTCGTCGCGGAGCCCGACGCCGACCCGTCCGACGTCGTCACCAGGTTCTGGTCGACGGTGACGGCGGCCGCGCACCGCTACGGCCCACTGTTCTTCGAGCTCTCGGCGCACGCCATGCAGGGCCGGCCACATGCCGTCCGGCTGCGGGAGACGCTGGTGGATCCCTGGCTCGAACCGCTCGCCGACGTCTTCGAACGTGCCGGGACGGACCGGGCGACCGCCCGCGTCCGCGCCCGGCTCGGCCTCGGTGTGGCTCGTGGCCTGCTGCACGACGCCCTGGTCACCGGCGACACGGCCGGAGCCGACGCCGCGATGGCGAGCTTCGTCGACCTGGTCCTGCCGTCAAAAAAAGACACTCGCTAAACAACTACATGTCATGCACCATTGCACTCAGTGGCGCGGGATCGCGCGCGCCGCTGAGAACCGAGTACCCACGACACGCGGAGGCGGCATGAGCATCGACCGCATCGATCTTCCGACCGGGGAGGCGCTCACCGTGCTGCGCACCGGCGTGAGCACCGGCGGCGCCGCGTTCGAGATCGAGGCCACCCTCCCGCCCGGCCTGGCCGGCCCGCCCGCACACCGGCACCGGTTCGAGTCCGAGACGTTCACCGTGCTCGACGGCGAGCTCCGCGTCCGCGTCGGCCGGGAGCGCCGCCTGCTCGGGCCGGGCGAGATGGTGACGGTGCCACCCGGTGTCGTGCACGCCTTCGCCAACCCGACCGACCATCCGGTCCGGATCCGCACCTGTGAGACCCCGGCCGGCCCGCTGGAGGAACAGTTCCGCGCGCTCGCCGACGCGGGCCGGATCCCGCCGCTGCGCCGGCTCGCGCGGATCAACGTCGCGCACGACCTCAGCTTCGTGCTGCACGGTGTGCCGGAGGCCCTGCAGCGTCCACTGTGGCGGATTCTCGCCGCGTTGCCCGAACCGTCCGGAAAGGACACCCAGTGACCACTCACCCGTCAGACCGGCGAGCCCTTGCTCGGCGCGCTCCCGTCCACACTGCACTGCCCGGTAACCGAGGCGCTGCGGCGCCGGGGGCGGCGATGCCGGTATGACCGGCGTCGTCGTCGCCGGAGCGGGGCCGACCGGGCTCGCGCTCGCCTGCGGCCTGGCCGCTGCGGGGACCCCGGTGCGGGTGCTGGACCGAGCCGACGGCCCGGCCGTCACTTCCCGGGCGAACATCCTGCACGCCCGCGGGGCCGAGGTGCTCGCCCGCCTCGACGCCCTCGGCGACCTGCGGGAACAGGCCGTGGCACCGGTCGGCATCCGGATGCACGTGCGCGGCAGGCACCTCACGACGATGACCTTCGCCCCCGACGAACGGGAGACCGTGCAGGCCCTGTTCGTGTCCCAGGCCGCGGTCGAACAGCGGCTGCGCGATCGACTCGCCGAGCTGGGCGTCGACGTCGAATGGGGGCACGGCGTCGAGCACCTGGAGCAGGACGCCGACGGGGTCACCGTCCGGACGACCGGCGGCGGCGAGCTGCGGGCGTCCTGGCTGGTGGGCTGCGACGGCGCACACAGCCGCGTCCGGACGCTCGCCGGGATCGGTTTCCCCGGCGTCCCCGTCGTCGAACGCTTCCTGCTCGCCGACGTGCACGCCGACGGCGTCGCCGACCGGGAACACTCCGCGGGCTGGTACCACCGCGACGGCATCCTGATGGCGATGCCCATGCCGGACCCGTCCGGGAACCTCTGGCGGCTGATGGCGAACGTCCCGGACGACGGCAGACAGCTGTCCGGCGAGGAGATCGTGGGGGCGTTCACCGAGCTGTTGCCGGTCCGGGCGGAGATCGCCGGGGCCCGCATCCGGGACACCGTGTGGACCTCGGTGTTCCGGATCCACCGGCGCCTGGCGGACGACTACCGCAGCGGCCGGGTGCTGCTCGCCGGCGACGCCGCGCACGTTCACTCGCCCTTCGGCGGGCAGGGGATGAACACCGGCATCGGCGATGCCGAGAACCTCGCCTGGAAGCTCTCACTCGTCGTCCGCGGGGCGGCCGGTGCGAAGCTGCTCGACACCTACACCGCGGAGCGCCGGCCGGCAGCAGCGGAGGTGCTGCGCCGGACCACGACCAACACCCGCGCACTCGTCGCCGAGGGCGCCGTCTCCCGGCTGCTGCGCGATCACGTGCTGGTCCGCATCCTGAACCTTCCCGTGGTGCAGCGGCAGGCGACCCGCGCCGCGTCCCAGCTGCGGTTGAGCTACCGGCGGGGGCCGCTGGGCGGGCGGGTACGGGTACCGCTGGGCGCACGCGGCCGGGCACCGCGCCCCGGCGACCGGGTCCGCGATCGCCCGGTCCGGCTGCCCGACGGCACGGCAGGCACGCTGACCGGCGAGCTCGGGCCGCGCTGGGTGCTGGTGACCGGAGGCGCCGGCGACCGGCTCGCCGCGACCGCCGCGGCTGCCCTGCCCGGGCAGGTCACAACGGTGACCGACCCCGAGCGGGCGGATGACGACGCCCTGCTCGTCCGGCCGGACGGCCACCTGCTGTGGCGCGGCACCGACCCGGACCTGCTCGCGGACCGGCTCGCCGTCCTCCTGCCGGCCGGGACGGGATCGTCCCCGACCCACCGGGCGTGAGGCCCCCGCCGGGCGGGGCTCACACCGGCGCGGGCTCCCCCTTCTTCATCGCGGCCCGGTACGGATCGGGCGACAGCGCCGCCGCCACGATGGTGATCAGGACCATCGCCGACATGTAGAGCGCGATCATGTTGTAGCCACCCGTGGCGTTCAGCAGCGCCGTGGCGATCACCGGGGCGAGGCCGCCGGCGAACACGCTGGCGCCCTGCGCGCCGATCGACGCCCCGCTGTAGCGCACCTCGGGTTCGAACAGCTCGGAGAAGTACGCCGGCTGCGGCGCGTAGACCGCCGAGTTGCCGATGTTCACCGCGACCACGGTGGCCAGCACGATCAGCGGGAGCGAGCGGGTGTCGAGCGCCCAGAAGTACGGCCAGCTCATCGCGAGCAGCACGAACGAGCCCCACAGCACGGTCCGGCGGCGGCCCCAGCGGTCGCAGGCCCAGCCGTAGAACGGGATGCTCACCAGCCCGATCGCCGAGGAGATGATCACCGCGAGCAGCAGCTCACCGCGTGCCATCCCGAGCATCACGGTGCCGTAGGTCAGCACGAAGGTGGTGTGGATGTAGAAGGTGCTGTTCTCGGCGAACCGCAGGCCCGCGGCGCGCAGCACGTTCTTCGGCTGCTTGCGCAGCACCGCGAGCACCGGCTGGCGTTCGATCCGGCCGGCCGCCCTCGCCGCCTCGAACACCGGCGACTCGTGGATCCGCAGCCGGATCACGATGCCGAACACGACCAGCACGATCGACGCCAGGAAGGGCACCCGCCAGCCCCAGGACAGGAACGCGGCCTCGGACATGCCGACCGACATCACCAGCAGCGACAGGTTCGCGACGAGCATCCCGGCCGGCACGCCCATCTGCGGGAAGCTGCCGAAGAAGCCGCGCCGGTGCGGCGGGGCGAACTCCACCGCCATCAGCGCGGCCGCACCCCACTCGCCACCGAGGCCGATGCCCTGGATGATCCGCAGCACGACCAGCAGGATCGGCGCGAAGATGCCGATCGTCTCGTAGGTGGGCAGCAGGCCGACGGCGAACGTGCCGCCCCCCATCAACACCACCGACAGCACGAGCATCGACTTGCGCCCGACCCGGTCACCGAAGTGCGCGAAGATCACTCCGCCGAACGGCCGCGCCACGAACCCGACGCCGAACGTCGAGAGCGCGAGCAGCGTGCCGGTCAGCGGGTCGGCCGTGGGGAAGAACAGCTTTCCGAACACGAGCGCGGCGGCCG
This sequence comes from Pseudonocardia parietis, assembly GCF_017876315.1. GTDB lineage: Bacteria > Actinomycetota > Actinomycetes > Mycobacteriales > Pseudonocardiaceae > Pseudonocardia > Pseudonocardia parietis. The sequence goes on from NZ_JAGINU010000001.1 coordinate 7,123,970, forward strand.
CGCCGTAGACGAAGAAGTCGAACCACTCGATCGACGTGCCGATCAGCGTCGCGACGGCGACCCGGCGGGTCTCCCTCGGCGTCGGCGCCGGCGTCGTCGGGGCGGGATGCGTCATTGGACCCTCCGCGACTTCCGCGATGCGGAATCAACGTTCAGATGTGGGCCGCACCATACGTTCCGGAGAGCAACGTTGCCAGGCGAAGCGATCGCTCGGTTGCACCGAAAGGGCGAGCCGATCACGCCGAACGGCACGCAGCGTGATGACGTCCGGGCATGCAGCCTCCGAGCGAACAGGACCCGGCGTTCGTTCGCGATCGACCGCCTCCGGTCGGCCGCCCCGCCGTCGGTGTCCTATCCGGTGTCCTCGAAGTTCGCGACCCGCACGCCACGGACCTGGCCGGTGTCGTCGGTGGTGACGACGGGGCCGGAGCGTCGGCGGGGTCGGCGTCCGGCGTCGATCCAGCCCGGCGGGATGAACTCGGGCAGCCCGTCACGGATCTGCACGGTCCACCCGGAGTAATGGATCAGCCGATGATGCGTCCGGCAGAGCATCACCAGGTTCTCGAGCTTGGTCTCGCCGTCGTGCTCCCAGGCGAGAACATGGTGGATCTCGCACCAGGACGGGGGCCGGTCACATCCGGGGTGGGCGCAGCCTTGGTCGCGGGCGGTGACCGCGCGGCGCAGGCCGTCGGGGATGGTGCGGGTGGCGCGTCCGACGTCGAGGGGTTGTCCGGCGCCGTCGAGCACGATCGGGATGACCGCGGCGTCACAGGCCAGCATCCGCAGTGCTTCGGGCGACAGTTGCCCCCCGAAGTCCGGCATCGCCGCCCGGGCGCGCTGTTCGAGGTCCTCCAGGCGCACCAGGACGTTGAGTTGGGGGCGGCGCCCACCGGTGTCGGGCACCAACGAGGTGGGCCCGTGCGACAGGGCGAACCCGCACACCTCGGCGAGGGCTTCGGCGGCGCGTTCGGCCGGGGTGCGGGTCTCGTCGGCGCTGCGCGGGCAGCTCTTGGCGTCGAGCACGGTGGCGATCGCGTCGAACAGGGCGGCGTCGTCGAACCGGCCGGTCAGCTTGCCGCCGGGCCGGTTGCGGTGGCGTACCAGGCGCAGTTCGTTGATCTGTGGCTCGGGACCGTCGTTGTCGTCGGGTTCGGGGCCGTCCTGGTCGAGGGCCTCGATCAGTTGGGTGCCCCAGGTGTGCAGCTCGGTGGGGGTGTGGTCGAGGGCCTGTTCGGCGAGCTTCTCCTCCGCAGTCGCCCAGGTGGCCGGGTCCAGCCGCGCCGCGGCGCGTGATCCGAGTACGGAGGCGATGACCTCGGTGTGGCGCAGGCTGATCTCGCCGCCGGCGAACACGGTCGCGGTCGCGGGCAGGACCGGTGGCAGCACGGTGGCGTCGAGGCCGGTGCGGGTGATGACGTGCTGCGCGGCGATGGTGTGGCGGCGGGCCTGGCCGCGTTCCCAGCGCAGCAGGTCGGCCAGAGCGGTGGTGCTGGAGCGGTAGCCGCGGTCGGTGAACACCCCGCGGCGCTCCACCGCGGCCAGGGTGTCGACCGCGACGTGGTCGAGGCGTCGTGTGGTGGCCTCGCAGGCGCGCAGGCCGTCGAGCAGGTCGTCGTCGCCGGCGCCGGCCAGCGCCGCGCGCAGCTGTTCGACGGCCTCGGTGAGGCGGTCGGTCGCGGCGGCGACGTCGGTGGACATGTCTCCAGTTATCCGAACTGGTGTTCGAGCATGGGGTATTCGTCGCAGGTCAGCGACCGTTTGGCGACGGCCCGGGCGGTCGTGCGGGTCTCGTATCACCGACGCGCACCGGGTCGTCCACACGACCGTCGAGGACGGGTCCGGAACGCCGCACCCGCTACCGCAGCTGAGTGCTCGGCAGCGCATCGCCGGCGAGCAGCGGCGACGGCGCGAACTCGTGCTCCGCCCACAGCCGGCGCGAGACCTCCTCGGGGTAGGCGGCCACCGCGGGCGGAGCGTCGACCAGCCAGGTCGCGCGGCCGTCGTCGTCCCAGGCAGGCCAGCCCGGGTCGCCGTGACGGGCGAACGCCGTCCACGCCCGCTGCATCGCCGTCGACACCGCACGCACGGTGCCGGGCGGTTCCTCGCCGAGCAGCTGCGTGATCATCGGTCCGCCGTCGAAGTTGCCGAACACCAGCGGGACGTCCAGGGCGTGGCAGGCGCCCAGCGCGCCGCCGGCCGCGGGTGCGGCCATGGTCAGCTCGTAGACGTGCGCCCGGCCGCCGCCGCGCACGTGTTCCTCGGCCAGTCGCAGGCTCGGCATCCGGAACAGCCAGTCCGACTTCACCCGCTCGAACAGCTCGGACGGCCCGGCAGCGGGGAAGGCGGCGCGGAAGGCGGCGGGATCGGGCGCGAGCGCCCGCACCGTCGTCTCGGCCAGCTCCTCGGGGACGGCGCCGAGCATCCCGGCCATCGCGACGAACAGCCGGAACTCGTCCCGGTTGTGCCCGGCGATCAGCTCGACCCCGCGGCCGGCCCCGGCCCGCAGCGCCCGCCACGGCGTCGTCGGGAGGATCTCGCCGTCGACGACCGGCGAGTACGGCGTCGGGTTGTGCGCGACCGGGCCCCAGGTGCCGACCCACTCGCGCATCCGGGTCGCGGTGGTGTCGCCGGCGGCGGCCAGCGCGTCGGGCTCGACCGCGGCCAGCGACTCCCGGTCCGGGCTGCGGCCCAGGTCGGCGGCGACCCGCGCGGTGAAGTCGGCAGCCAGCTGCGGTGTGAAGAAGGTGCCGGGCACGCTCTGCGTGATCGCGCGGCCGAACAATCCCGCCGACGCCGGCATCGCGAGCAGCGCGGCGATCGCGCCGGCGCCCGCGGACTCGCCGAACACGGTGACCCGCCCGGGATCGCCGCCGAACGCAGTGATCGACTCCTGTACCCAGCGCAGCGCGGCGAGGTCGTCGAGCAGGCCGCGGTTGTCCGGGGCGCCCTCGATGCGGGCGAAGCCCTCCATCCCGACCCGGTGGTGGAAGGTCACGACGACCACGTCACCGGCGCGGGCCAGCCGGCCGCCGTCGTAACCGGGGTCGCCGGGGTCGCCCGCCCGGTAGGCACCGCCGTGGATCCAGACCATGACCGGTAGGCCGGCTCCGGGGTCCGGCCGCGGGGTCCAGACGTCGAGGGTGAGCCATCCGCGGCCGTCGTCCGGGCGCGACGGCGGCACGACCGGACCCATCGGCGACTGCGGCACGGCCGGACCGGACTGCCCCGCGTCGAGGATCCCGCTCCACTCCCGGGGCGGCACGGGCGCAGCGAACCGGAGGTCACCGACCGGAGGTGCGGCGAACGGGATCCCGCGGAACACCGCGGTACCGGACTCGGTCCGGCCGCGAACGGATCCGGCCGGGGTGTGCACGTGCGGGTCGGGCATCGATGACCTCTCCTCGTCGGGCTCGCGGGCCGAACCTCGTCGCACGCGCTCCGGGTGTCAACGGTGCGGGGACCGCGCACCGGGTGCAGCCGCTGCGAGGTCGCTCGGCGGGGTGCGATGCGCCGGATCGGCCGCGCCGGGGACGCCGGTTCAGAGGGCGGATGCGCGCAGCTCGTTCACCGCCACCCGGGCGGCCGCCCCGATCGCGGCGTCCGCCCGCGGCACGTTCGCGTCGCTGCGGGCGGCGTGCGTGAACACCGCGACGGCGACCGGGTGCTCGCCCGGGAAGGTCACGACCCCGACCTCGTTGCGGACCGCGCCGACCGTCCCGGTCTTCCCGGCGACGCTCGCCGCAGCCGGGAACCCCGCCCGTAGCCGGTGCGGCCAGACCTGGGCGGACAGCACCCGGCGGGCGAACTCCGTCCCGGCGGCCGACGTCAGCTCGCCGCGCCACAGCAACCCGAGCAGGCGGGTGGCGTCGGCGGCGGTCGTGGACGACCCGAAGACCGGGCTCAGTGCCCGGACCTGGGCCGGCACGTCGTTGTCGGCGAGGACCGCGAACGCCGCCGCCACGTCGTCGGTACCGGTGTCGGCGACGAGATCGGCGAAGACGTCCGCGGTCCCGCCCCTGACCCGGGTGCCGTCCAGGCCCAGCTCGGCGGGCAGCGCAGCGACCCGGTCCCGCCCCACCCGGGTGTGCACGACGTCCGCGGCGGCGTTGTCCGACACGGTGATCATCGACGTGGCCAGGTCCCGCCAGCTCATCGTCACCGGGTCCGCGAGCGCGGAGATCCCGGTCCCGCCCGGCGTACGCCCGGGTGGGACGACGACCGGCTCCCGCGGATCGATGCCGCCGTCGTCGACCTCGCGGCAGAACGCCACGAGCACCAGGAGCTTGTAGACCGAGGCCATGACGACCGGCACGTCGGCACCGACCGCGACCTCCACCGGGCCGGGCCCGTCCGTCGTGACCGGGCGCGCGTGCAGCCAGCCGCGGACCCCGGCGTCCCGGAACACCGCGCGGACCTCGTCGGCCGCGCTCATCCCGCGTCCCCGGCCCCTCGCAACACGGTGACCAATGCTTCGACGACGCCGTCCGGGGTGTCGTCGCGGTGCACCACCCGCACCCGGAACGGCACCGGCTCACCGGCCGCGGCACGCCGGGCCACCCCGTCCGCGGCCAGCTCCGGGTCCGGGGTGAGCAGGAAGGCCACACCGGTGGCGACGAGCGCGAGTGCCTCGGCCGGGGTCGCTGCGGCAGCGGCCCGCGCCGGGCGCCCACGCGTCTCCAGGCTGTCGAGCAGCAGGTCGTGCGCAGCCGGGGCGTGCGCGCGGGGTGCCGTCGCGACCTCCAGGCCCCGCAATGCGCGCAACGCGACCGGGCCCATCCACGCCGCCGCAGGGTGCTCGTCCGGCAGCAGGATCTCGGTCGGCAGCGCGACGACCGGGCCCGCCCGGGCCGACCCCAGCACCGCCGGATGCGCGACGACGGCGGCGTCCAGCGTGCCGGCGGACACCGCGTCCACCAGCGTGACCGTGGTTCCGACGGTCAGCGCCGCCCGGCGGCCCGCGGCGGCGCCGGCCCGTGCGGCCAGTCCGGCGCAGGACCGGGGGCCGAGCTCCGGGACGACACCGACCCGCAGCACCTGGGCCGCCTCGGCGTGCCGGTGGGCGGCGCGGTCGAACGCGTCGGCGTCCTCGAGCAGCGCGCGGGCCCGGGGCAGCAGGTCGCGGCCCGCCGGCGTCAGGCTCACCCCGCCGGGTCCGCGGTCGAACAGCCCGACGCCGAGCCGGGCCTCCAGCCGCCGCACCCCCTGGGAGAGCGGCGGCTGCGCCATGTCCAGCCGGAGCGCGGCCCGGCCGAAGTGCCGTTCCTCGGCGACCGTGACGAAGAACGCGAGGTGGCGGAGCAGGTTCACCGGTCGTCGTCACCTCGTTCCATACTCAACTGATATCAGCCACGCCGTACGAGCATATTCGCGATATCGAAAGCGGTCTGGTGCGGTGGCCGGCATGAACTTCTCCCGCCGCTCCCTGTTGCTCGCCGGTGCCGCCGGCCTCGGTGGCGCACTCCTCGGCTGTTCCGCCCCGGCACCGGCCGCTCCGGCCGCGGTGGCCGCACCGGCCCCCGGCACGCCGGCAGGACCACGCCCGATCCCGGCGATGTCCGACGTGGAACGCGAGTTCGGCCGCCGGATCGGCGTGCACGCCCTCGACACCGGAACCGGGGCCGCCGCCGGGCACCGCGACGGCGAGCGCTTCCTGATGTGCTCGGTGACGAAGGCCCTCATGGCCGGGTTCGTGTTGCACCGCTCGGTGGGCGACCCCGCGCTGCTCGACCGCAACCTGCGCTGGGACCCGTCCGAGGTGCTGGAGTACGCGCCGGTCACCTCCCGGCACACCGGCACCGGTCTGACGGTCGCGCAGCTGTGCGAGGCGGCCGTGACCGTCTCCGACAACACCGCGCACAACGTGCTGCTGCGCGAGGTCGGCTCGCCCGCCGATCTGACGGCGTGGCTGCGCACCACGGGCGACGACGTGACCCGCGCCGACCGGACCGAACCCGCGCTCAACGACGTCGACGGCGACCGGGACACGAGCACCCCGGCGGCACTCGCCGCCACGCTGGGCAGGCTCACCACCGGCGACGCGCTCCCACCGGCCCAGCGCGACCGTCTCGTCGGCTGGCTGCGCGCGAACACCACCGGCGACGGGCAGATCCGCGCCGGGGTGCCCGCCGGCTGGCAGGTCGGGGACAAGACCGGCAGCGGACCGCTCGGCGAGAAGAACGACGCCGGGATCCTGTTCCCGCCGGACGGGGCGCCGATCGCGCTGACGATCCTCACGGTGCCGTCCGGCCCGGAGGACGAGCGCGGCGCGGAGGCCGTCGCCGCCGCCACCCGGACGGCACTGGCGGCGCTGCGCGCCTGAGCTGCGGGTCTGAGCTGCGGGGCCGAACTGGGGGCTCGAGCTGCGGAGGCCGTCAGATCGCCGCCAGTACGGCCCGCAGGATGGCGACCTGGCCCAGCGGGCTGGGGTGCAGACCGTCGTCCTCCCAGAAGCCGGGCCGGACCGGCAGCCGGCTCAGGTCGATCGCCTCCGGGTCGACGTCACGGACGATCGCGACGAGCTCGGCCAGGTCGCCGCCGTCCCACCACTCCCCGGTCAGTTCCCGGGAGAGCCCGACCCGGGACGGGTCGACCGGCGGCGGGACGACGAACCGCACCCGCGCGCCGGCGTCGGTCTCCAGCAGCAGTCGCAGCGCCCGCAGGTTCCGCGCGGTCTCCGTCGCCGACACCATCCGGACCCCGGTCGTCGCACCCTCCCGGCGGACGTCGTTGGTCCCGAGCAGCACCAGCACCCGGGTGGGGACCCGCGACACCAGCACCGGGCCGAGCGCGAGCGCCTCGGAGCTGGTCCGGCCGGACAGCGCGAGGACCTCGACCGACGCCTCCGGCTCGACCATCGGCACCAGCTCGGCCAGCAACCGGGCCCAGCTGAGCCGGTCCGCGGAGATCGAGTCACCGACGACGGCCACCCGCTCCCCCGGCCGCAGCGCCATCCGGTGCAGCCCGGCCGCGACCGGGCGTTCGGTGAGCAGAGCGCCTGCAGCGGCCCGCACCCGGCCCGACAGCTCGGCACGCACCCCGGAGACGGCCGACGGGTCCAGCCCCGCGGTGGCGGCGAGCAGCCGGTCGATCTCCTCCTCCTGCACGCCGAACGCGGCGAACGCCGGCCACGCGGTGAGATCGGCGAACCGGATCAGCCGGGTCATCAGGTCGCTGTCCACGCATACCTCCACATCGCACGGCCGGCCCGAGCATGCCCGGCCGGGCACCGCGGCGACCCGCCCGGGGTACCGGGCTCAGCCGATGGTCCGGCCCAGCCCCACCCAGTACGGCGCCCGCAGCTCGCGCTTGAGGATCTTCCCGCTCGGGTTGCGCGGCAACGCGTCCACCACGTCCACCGAGCGCGGCCGCGTGTACCCGGCGACCAGCGGGCGGAGCCAGTCGAGCAGCGCGTCCGGGTCGATCGTGGCGCCCGGCCGCGGCACGACCACGGCCTTCACCGCCTCACCCCAGCGCTCGTCCGGCACGCCGATCACCGCCACGTCGGCGACGTCCGGGTGCTCGGACAGCACGCTCTCGACCTCGATCGGGTACACGTTCTCGGCACCGGTGACGATCATGTCCTTGATCCGGTCGGTGAGGAACAGGTAGCCGTCGGCGTCCAGGTAGCCCGCGTCGCCGGTGCGCAGCCGGGCGTCGTCGCCGAGTGCGGCCGCGGCCTCCTCGGGCCGGCGCCAGTACCCGGCGGTGACCTGGTCCGAGCGGATCCGCACCTCGCCGACCTCGCCGGAGGGCAGTTCGTCACCGGTCGCCGGGTCGACGACCGTGAGCTCCACCCACGGGTACGCGCGTCCCGCCGAACGCATCAGATGCGCCCGCGGGCCGTCCGGGTCGTGGTCGTCCGGGTGGAGCTGGGTGATCGCGCCGGTCGTCTCGGTCGCGCCGTAGACCTGGAACAACGGTGCGCGGAACGTCTCGACGACGTTGCGCAGCGCGCCGGCCGTGATCGGCGAGGCGCCGTAGGCGATCGAGCGCAGCGCCGACCAGTCCCGCTGCGCCGCGCCGGGCACGGCGACGAGCATCTGCAGCACCGCCGGCACGAGGAACGCGTTCGTGACCCGCTCGCCGGACATCGTGTCCAGCAACGCGTCCGGCACGATGTCGGCGACCAGGACCACCCGGGCGCCCGCGGCCAGGCAGACCAGCGCGTAGCCGACCCCGCCGATGTGGAACAGCGGCATCGCGACCAGCGCCGTCGAGTCGGTGTCGATCGACCAGTGGTCGGCGGCGAGCAGCAGCGCGGAGAACTGCCGGTGCGCCAGCAGCACGCCCTTGGGCAGCCCGGTGGTGCCCGAGGTGTAGAGCTGCAGCACCGGGTCGTCGACGGTCGATCCGTCCGGGACCGACGACGGCAGCGGCGTGGCCGGAGCGTCCCGCCAGGCCTCGTAGTCCTCCCCGACCACGAGCACGCGCCGGTCCCCCAGCGCGGGCCGCAGCGCCGCGAAGTCCGGGCCGAGCACGACGAGGCCGGCGCCGGCGTCGTCGACGAGGGCGAGCAGGTCGGCCTCGGTGAGCCGGGTGTTCAGCGGCACCGACACCGCGCCGATCCGCGGTGCGCCGAAGAGCAGCTCCAGGAACTCCGGGCGGTTCTTCCCGACCCAGACCACGCGCGCCCCGGCACCGAGACCGAGTTCCGCGAGTGCGGCCCCGGCCAGGCCGGCCCGCCGGTCCAGCTCGCGGTAGGTGAGCGCCGCGCTCCCGAACGAGACGGCGGTCAGGTCCGGGTGCGTGCTCGCGTGCTCCCGGAGGATGTCGGTCAGCCGGAAGTCCGTCGCCACAGTGCTCTGAGCTGCCACTACGCGCTCCTTCGGTCGTCGTCGACGTGCGCTCACCAGAAACCGTATATGATAGTGGCCATGTCGTCGCCGGACCGTGTGCTCGGCCCCGTGGCCCTCCCGGGGCCTGCGCCCCAGCTCCCCGACCGGATCGCGCTCGTCCTGCGGGACCGGATCCTGTCCGGCGAACTGCGTCCGGGCACGTTCCTGCGGATGGATCGGATCGCCGCCGAGCTGGGAGTGAGCCACACCCCGGTGCGCGAGGCGCTGCAGTCGCTGCGAGCCGAGGACATGGTCCACGCCGTCCCCCGTCGCGGCTTCGTGGTCGCGGAGCTGACCCGGGACGACGTGGCCGATCTCTTCGAGGTCCAGGCCGACCTGACCGGCAGGCTCGCCGCCCGGGCCGCCTGCCGGATGTCCCCCGCCGACCTCGACGACCTGCGCACGCTGGCCGGCCGCGTGCGCGATCTCGCCGGGAGCACCCCGGAGGACGCCGTCCCGGCCGAGCTCGAACCGCTGGTCTCGGCCGAGCACCGGCTGCACGCCGAGATCAACCGGGTGGCGTCGTCGCGCAAGCTCGCCTGGCTGGTGGGGCGGTCGGCCCACTACCTGCCGGCGCACTTCTACACCGGCTCGCCCGCCTGGCGGGCGGGTGCGCTCCGCTCGCACACCGAACTGCTCGACGCGCTCGGCGCGGCCGATCCGGAGGCCGCGCGATCGGCGATGCGCCGGCACGTGCTCGACGGCCGGGACCTGCTCCTGGCCCATCTGGACGCGATCGGCATGTGGTCCGGCCCCCCGACCTGAACAGCACCGGCCCGAGAAGCACCGACCTGAGAAGCACCGACCCGAGGAGGTACGGATGCCCGTGACCCTGACCGAGGACCAGGCCGACCTGGCCCGCGCGATCGGCGAGTTCTGCCACCGCGAGATCGGTTCGAAACAACGCCGCGACGAGCTCACCGAGAACGGCACGAACCCGCACTCGGACGAGATCTACCGCAAGATGGCCGAGCTGGGCTGGCTCGGCATCGCCGTCCCGGAGGAGTACGGCGGCGCCGGCAGCGGCATGCGTGAGCTGCTGGTCTTCCTCGAGGAGACGTCCTACGGCCAGGCGCCGATCTCCGGCTTCGCCACCACGATCATCACCGCTGCGGCGATCGAGAAGTTCGGCACCGAGGAGCAGAAGCGGGAGCTGCTCGGCGGGGTGTGCCGCGGTGACGTGCTGTCGATCTCGATGTCCGAGCCCGAGGCCGGGTCCGACGTGGGCGGGCTGAAGTGCCGCGCCACGAAGACCGACACCGGCTGGCGGATCGACGGCCAGAAGACGTGGTGTTCGAACGCGCACATCGCGTCGCACATCCTGCTGGTCGCCCGGACCTCGACCGAGGGCGGCAAGCACGACGGGCTGACCATGTTCGTCGTGCCCGCCGACGCGGCCGGGCTGAGCATCCACGGCATCGACACGATGGGCGGCAAGGAGGTCAACGACCTCTACTTCGACGGTTGCGAGCTGCCCGCGGACGCCGTGGTCGGCACCGAGGGCCAGGGCTGGAAGCAGCTGATGGCCGGGCTCAACCTGGAACGGATGATCCTCGCCGGGCTGATGCTCGGGTTGTCGCGCCGCGCGTTCGACGACACCGTCGCCTACGTGAAGGAGCGCACGCAGTTCGGTCGCCCGGTCGGCAGCTTCCAGGCCATGCGGCACCGGGTCGCCGACAACGCCACCGAGCTGGCCGCGACGAGCCTGCTGGTCCACGACACCGCGCGGGTGATCGACGAGGCCGAGCCGGGCGCGCTGTTCCCGCGCGAGGCGTCGATGGCGAAGCTGAAGGCGACCGAGCTGGCCAAGCACCTGTCGCTGGAGGGCATGCAGATGCTCGGCGGGTACGGCTACGCCACCGAGTACGGCATGGAGCGGCTGCTCCGGCAGAGCGTGGTGTCCACCGTCTACGGCGGCACCAGTGAGATCCAGCGCGACATCATCGGCAAGACCTACGGCCTCTGAACCGGGTCAGCGCGCCCCGGCGCAGGCCCGCTCGCTCCGCGGCGCGGGAACGGCGGCGGCCCGCAGGGCCACGGCGGTCGGCACGGTGGCCGGTGCCCGGCCACCGCCGTCGCCGTCCGTGGCCGGGGCGGCGGCGTCCGAGTGCCGGGCGGCCCGCCGGATGTGCGCGGGAACGGTGCTGCTCCGGCGCGGCAACAGCATCGGCGGGACCGCACCACCGTTGCGCCGGACCTCGCGGGCCTGTCGCAGGTACTCCCGGCCGCCCCGGGCCAGCCGGGCGGCGCGCTGCCGGGGCGATGCGTCCGGCATCGCCGCGCCGGCGCCTGCCTCGCGTTCGGAGATGTGGCGCAGCCGGGTGAGCGCGGCGGGCAGCCTGCGCAGCGCCACCGACCGGCCCTGCGGAGACAGCGCAACCTTGGTCAGGAAGCTGCCGAGCCCGACCGCGTAGCCCTCGAGCTGGGCGGCGAGCGCATCGTGGTCGGGACGGTGGTGATGCCACAGGTACGCGCCCGGGGCGTAACCCAGGACGTGGCCGGCCAGCACCATCCGCACCAGGAACTCGCAGTCCTCGCCGCCGTGCGTCGGCGTTCCGGGGCCCATGGCCTCGTCGAACCCGCCGACCGAGCGTGCAGCGGTGGCGCGCACCGCGAGGTTCGCGCCGATGCCGAACAGTCCGGGTGCGAACGGGAAGACGGGCGAGTCGGCCGGGGGCCGGTCGAGCGAGAACCGGCGGGCGACGAAACCCTTGTTCCAGGCCAGCGCGACGTCAGCGGCCCGCTCCTCCGGGCTGCCCAGGCGTGCGGCGAGCACGGGCCCGGACACGCACGCCAGCTCCGGGTCGGCGGCGAACGCGCCGGCGATGCGCGTGGCCCAGCCGGAGTCGACCTCGGTGTCGTCGTCGGTGAAGGCGACGATCTCGGTGCGCGCCTCGGCGAGCCCGCGGTTGCGCCCGATCGAGGCGCCCCGGCGGGCTTCCCGCACGTAGCGGATCCGCGGCGAGTCCAGCGCGGCGACGGCGAGTTCGGTGCGCTCGTCGTCCGGCTCGTTGTCGACGACGACGACCGACAGCGCCGGGTGGTCGGACGCCAGCACCGCACGCAGGCAGCGGGCGAGGGACTCGGGGCGGTTCCGGGTCGCGATGACGACGGTGACCGGATCGGCCGCCACCGGTGCCTGCTCGACCTGCTCGACCGGCCCCAGCGGTGCGACGGCCGCCGCGACGTCCGCGGCGGACGCTCGCCCGTCCCGCAGCGGCACCGTGACCTGTCCCTGCGGCGTGCCACCCACTGTGATCAGCAGGCGGGCGGCACCGAAACGCTGGTCGACCCTCAGGTCGTCGGCGGGCACGAGCCGGTCCAGCTCTCCCACCCAGGTCGGTTCGTCCGGGTTCGTCGCCATGTGTCCCATCGTCCGGCTCGCTCCTGTGACGACGCTGAGATCTCACGCCGGCGTGTCCGGGCACACGCCGCCGCCGTCAGCCGTGGCCCGGCTCGGGCCTACTTCTCGTCGGGGGCGTAGATGCGCACCCAGTCCACCTCGTAGGTGGCAGGCTGCATGTCGCCGCCGAAGAAGTTGTCGAGCTGGATCGTCAGGTGCCCGCCGGGCATGGCCTGGATGTCGCGGCGACCGTCGCGCGCACCGTCGGAGAAGCTGAACCACTCCTCACCGTCGATGAAGCCCTTGATGTGGTCCGGGGTCCACTCGACGGCGACGTTGTGCCACTCCGAGAGGGGCTCGCCGCAGTCGGCCTCCCGGACGAACTCCTGCTGGATCGCGCCGCGGCCGTGCGGGTAGTGGATGAACGCCTCGGCACACTGCTCACCGGGCGCGCCGTTCTCCAGGAAGTCGTACTCGCCGTCCTCCGGCCAGCGGTCGGACTGCGGCCAGATGATCAGCAGCGGGTGGTACTGCCTGCCGTTGTCGGGGCCCGTCCCCTCGGACCGGACGCGGGCCTCCCAGCGGCCGTACTGCTGATCGAACCGGGACGCGATCCAGGCCGAGTCACCGTTGGCCAGTCCGGTCTGGACGAGCTTCTCACCGTCGACCGTGGAGCGACTGGCACAGCGGCCGCCGTTGCCGTCGTGCCCGGCCCAGCACTCGCCGGCGTGGTTCCACTTCTCCGGGTCCGGCGGACCCTCGTACCGGAACTCGTCGGACGCCGGCAACGGCGCCCCCCAGCCGTAGCGCTCGGCCGCGGTGGGCGCCCCGGGCCTCGGGGCGCTCTGGTCGGCAGGCAGGGCGGACGGGTCGGGCCGCTCGTCGGCGGGTTCGGCGGACGGGTCCTCGCCCGGCTGGTCACCCGGCTCCGTCGCCGGGTCCAGGGCTGGCTGGTCGCCCGGCGCGGTCGCCGGGTCCTCGGCCGGCTGGTCCCCCGGCGCGGTCGCCGGGTCGCCCGGGGGCTCGTCGGCCGGGTCAGCCGGGTCGGCCGGGTCAGCTGGGCCAGGCCGGTCGGCCGGGTCCTTCTGGTCGGCCGGACCAGGCAGGTCGGCCGGGTCTCCCGGATCCGTCGAGCCGGCCGGATCGCCCGGGCCGTCCGGGGCAGTCGGACCAGGCCGATCGGTCGGATCTCCTGGGGTGGCTGAGCCGGCCGAATCGCCCGGATCTGCCGGATCAGGCAGACCCGCCGGATTCGCCGGGCCGGCCGGGGCTCCCGAGTCACCCGGGCCCGCCGAGCCGGCCGGACCAGCCGGGTCGCCCGGACCGCCCCGGTCAGCCGGGTCGGTCGGGCCAGTCGGATCAGCCGGGTCAGCCGGGTCAGCCGGGCCCGTCGAGCCGGCCGGATCGACCGGATCAGCCCGGTCGGCCGGGGGCACCGGATCGGCGAGGTCAGCGGCGTGACCGGCGTCAGCGAGGGCAGCGGCGTCAGCGAGGTCGTCCGAGCCAGCCGCGTCAGCCGGCGTCGGAACCAGCTCTGCCGTGCCGGCGGACACGCCGGGTGCCGACGTTGCGGCCCCCGCCGTCCCACCGGACAGCACGAGGCCCCCACCGGTGAAAGCGAGGACGCTCGCCGTGACGATCGCCGTCGTGCCGATCACTGTGCGTCGTGCCAGTCCGCGCCTCATGGCTCCGATCCGCTCCCGTCCGTGTCCGGCTTGTCCGATATTTCGGACGTTAAGCGCGCCCCGTGCACGACGACCATGCGAGCCACTCGACAGTGGGATGACCCCACCCGGTCGAGCGTCCCTCGGCACGGGTGCCGATCCCCGGTGCGCTACTTCCTCGCCGCGCAGCGCGCGACGCCCGGGAATCCAGGGACCGCAGTGCCGGAAGAGGCGCGCGTGGGGCCCCACAGCCGGGTGCGGGGTGCGGCGCGGGGCCTGGTCAGGCCGGGGGGCGCGCCGGGGCGGGGAGGGTCTCCGGAGCACGCCACCACACGACCACCGCGGCCAGCGAGAGCGCTCCGGTCACGGCGAAGGCGGGGCCGTAGCCGAGGCCCTCCGCCAGCAGTCCGGCGACCAGCGGGCCGGTGATCGTGCCGAGATCGGCCGCCATCTGGAACCCGGCCAGCACGGACCCGCCCCGTCCTCGCGCGCCGATCACGTCCGCCACGGCGGCGTTCAGCGGCGGGTTCACCAGACCGCTGCCCAGGCCGGCCACGAGCGACAGCGCCAGGAACAGCCACGGCGAGGCGGCATAGCCGAGCACCGCGGTGGCGGCGCCCGACACGGCGAGGCCGGCGATCAGCGGCGGGCGCCGCCCCGACCGGTCGGCGATCCGCCCGGCCAGCGGGAGGGTGGCTGCGTTCCCGACGGCGAACACCGACAGCGCGATGCCGCCGAACGCGTCGTCGCGGCCCAGCGCCTCGACCACCACCAGCGGCACCAGCGCGATCCGGACGCCGAACACCGCCCAGCCGTTCGCGAAGTTCCCGATCAGCGCCGCCCGGTAGGCACGGGTTCGCACGGCGTCCCGGAACCGGGTGCGCGGCGGGGCCTCGCCGTCGTCGGCCGGCTCCGGCGGTCGCCGCAGCATCCGCCCGCCCACCACGAGGACCAGCACCAGCAGCCCGGCGTAGATCAGGAACGGGGCCCGGATGTCGATCACCGCGAGGCTTCCGCCGAGCAGCGGGCCCGCGATGTTGCCGAGCAGGAAGCCGGTGGCCCACAGGCTGGTCGCCCGCCCCCGCTGGTGCGGTGCGGCGAGCCGGACCAGCAACGACACGGCCGAGATCGTGAACATCGTCGAGCCGACGCCCGCGACCAGCCGTAACGCGATCAGCTGCCAGTACGCCGTCGCGAAGGCCAGCCCGGCCGTGGTCAGCGCGACCACCGCCAGCCCCCAGACGAACACCGGCAGCTCGCCGAACCGGCCCACCACCGACCCGGACATCGGCGCGAACACCAGCCGGGAGAACGCGAACACGCTGACCACCGCGGACGCGGCGGTGATCCCGACGTCGAACGACCGGGCGAACGCCGGCAGCACCGGTGCGATGAGCCCGAACCCGATGGCGATCGCGAACGCGGACCCGACCAGGACGTAGATCTCCCGGGGCAGCCGCTCCGCACCACCGGGGCGCGGGCGCCGACCGGGCACACCGGAGACGCGGCCGTCCTGCTCGACCACGTGTCCTCCCTCGTCCGAAACCCGGCCGACCTCGTCCGGAACCCGACCGACGACCGTACGCGTGGACTGCGAACCCGCCGCCCTCCGGTACCGCGGGGTCCGGGAGGGTGGTCGGCGTGGATCGCGAGGACACCGCGTGGCTGGACCGGCTCGCCGGACCCGAGGGGACCGCGCTGCTGGACCGGCTGGCCAGCACCGACCGCTCCGGCTCCGCGGCCCTGCGGCTCGGCACCGCGCTGCGCCGCGAGCACGACGCCGGGCTGGTCGCCGACGCGATGGCCCTCGCCGAGCTGCGCGACCGGGCGGCGGCGAAGTTCACCCGGCCCGAGCGCATGTGGTTCACCCGCGACGGGCTGGAACAGGCGTCGTCCGAGGTGATCGCGCGGCACCGCGCGGCCCGCTACGACGGCCGTGGCCCGCTCGCCGACCTGTGCTGCGGGATCGGGGGCGACCTGCTCGCGCTGGCGGCCGGGCACGAGGTCACCGGGGTGGACCTCGACCCGGTGCACCTGTGGATGGCGGAACGCAACGTCGCCGTGCACGGTGGCCGGGCCCGGACGGTTCGCACCGACGTCCGGAGCGCCGACCTCTCCGGCCTCGACGGCGTCTTCGTCGACCCGGCGCGGCGCACGTCCGGCGGACGGATGCGGACGGGGGACTCCGAGCCGCCGCTGGACTGGTGCCTGGACCTGACCCGCCGGGTCGACGCCGTCGGGATCAAGGCGGCCCCCGGGATCGACCACGCCACCGTCCCCGCGGACTGGGAGATCGAGTTCCTGGCGCTGGGCCGCGAGCTGAAGGAGGCGGCCGTCTGGTCGCCCGCGCTGGCGACCGCGCGGACCCGGGCCACCGTGCTCGACACGGACGGGACCGCCCACGCCCTGGCCGGCTCGCCCGACCCGGCCGACGGCGACACCGGGATCCCGATCACCGCGCCCGGCGGCTGGCTGCTCGACCCGAACGGGGCCGTCACCCGCGCCGGGCTGGTGTCGGAGCTGGCCCGGCGCACCGGGACCGCCAGGATCGATCCGCGCATCGCGTTCCTGACCGGCGACGACGAGCCGGAACCGACACCGTTCGCCCGGGTCCTGCGCGTGATCGACTCACGGCCGTGGGACCAGAAGCGGCTGCCCCGGCTGCTGCGTGACCTCGACGTCGGCGCGGTGGACGTGCGCCGCCGCGGCCTCGCCGGGGACGTGGACGCACTCGTCCGCAAGCTGCGGGGGCGCGGGTCGCGGCGGGCGACCGTCGTCATGACCCGGGTCGACGACCGGCCGTGGGGCCTGGTCTGCACGGACCCGGAGCGCCCCGGCCCGGCTACCCCCGCCCGGGGAAGTGGATGAACTCCAGCGCGATCCCGTCCGGGTCGCGGAACTCCAGCGTCGCGTAGTCGGTCGGGTCCGTCCGGTCGGCGACACCGTCGTGCGACACCGACAGCATGTCCAGCCAGGCCGCCCACCGGTCCAGCGTGGCGCGGTCGGCGACACCGAACGCCAGGTGGTCCAGCGCGCCGCGCACCGGGCCGCCGTCGCCGTCGACCGGCGTGTGCAACTCGATCATGACGCCGGTGGCCGAGTCGAGGAGCAGGGCCGCCTTCTCCGGGTCGCCGCGCGAGCCGGAACCCGCGCGGACACCGCCGTCGGCGTCGTGGTGCGGGAAGGTCATCGGTAGCCGCTGCAATCCGAGCACCCGCTGGTACCAGGTCGCGCTGGACTCCACGTCGGTGACGATCGCCGACACATGGTGGAACCCGGTGACGGCCGGCCGTTCGATGCCCGTGCCCATCGGCATCCGCCCCCTCCTCCGGCCGTCGCTCTGCGCGACACAGTCAACAGACCGGCCCGGTGCGGTGTCCAACCGGCAGGGACCGGCCTCCATGATCGTCGGTGCGGACCTGCGCCGTCACGGCCCCCTCCGTGCCCGGTGTGATCGCCGCGCCGAGCGCACCCAGCAGACCGAGCGCGGCGGTGTTGGCCGCGGTCGTGCGAGCGACGAGCGGTGTGCCGGGCGCGATCACCGACTCGTCGTCGAGGACCAGCCGGACGGCGGCGGTGCCCGCCCCGCGCCCGCGAGCGCCCCGGGCGAGCCAGATCCCGATCTCGGACGCGCCGCCGACCGGTTCCAGGCGCAGGGCCCCGGCGGCGCAGCCGTCCACCCGGATCACCCAGGTGCGTTCCACCGGATCGGCCGCGAGCGCGCGCGCCCGGTGGAACGCGAGGAACCCGGTGCGCAGCTCGTCGTCCCACGTCGCGCCGGGTGGGCAGGGCATCACCTCCGCCGGAGCAGTACCGGCGACCGCCGCCTCGAGCAGGTCGGCGAGCCCGCGCTCGTCCAGCGGGCGGATCCGTACGTCCACGCCGGTCAGCCTGGCCCCGGAGCGGTCGCGGCGCGAGCGGATTGCCGGAACCCGCCGGGCGTGCCACCGTCGCCCGGTGAGCGCGAGTCTCGAGATCCCCGAGTCGATGCGGTGCAGTGTGCTGCGGGCCGCCGGTGAGCTGGAGGTCCAGCAGCGGGCGGTGCCCCGGCCGGGGCCACGGGAGGTGCTCGTGCGGGTCGGCGCGGTCGGCACCTGCGGCTCGGACGTGCACTACTACCGGCACGGCCGGATCGGGGGCTTCGTGGTGCGTGAGCCACTGGTGCTCGGGCACGAGCCGTCGGGCCGGATCGTGGCGGTCGGCCCGGGGGTGGACGCCGGCCGGATCGGGCAGCGGGTCTCCCTCGAGCCGGGCGTCCCCTGCCGGCGCTGCCGCCACTGCCACGCGGGGTCCTACAACCTGTGTCCGGACATCGTCTTCTTCGCGACTCCGCCGGTGGACGGCGCGTTCGCCGAGTACGTCACGATCGCCGACGACTTCGCGCACCCGGTGCCCGAGCACGTCTCCGACGACGCCGCCGCGCTGCTCGAGCCGCTGTCGGTGGCGATCTGGGCGCACCACAAAGCCGGGACCGGGATCGGGTCCCGGGTGCTGGTCGCCGGCGCCGGGCCGATCGGGCTGCTGGTAGCGCAGGTCGCGGCGGTACAGGGGGCGGCCGAGATCCTGGTGAGCGACCCGGACCCGGCCCGCCGCGAGCTGGCCCGGACGTTCGGGGCGACGGCGGTGCTGGACCCGGCGGCCGACGCAGCACCGGAGGTGGACGCGTTCGTGGACTGCTCCGGCGCTCCGCCCGCGGTGCTCGCCGGGCTGCGCGCCGTCCGCCCCGGTGGCACCGTCGTGCTGGTCGGGATGGGCGCCGACGAGATGACCCTGCCGGTGGCCGCGCTGCAGTCCCGCGAGATCGTCCTGACCGGCACCTTCCGCTACGCCAACACCTGGCCCACCGCGGTCCGCCTCGCCGCCTCCGGTGCCGTCGACCTCGACCGGCTCGTCACCGGACACGTCGATCTCGAGCACGTCGGCGATGCCCTCTCCCCCGACCCCGCCCAGGTCAAGGTCATGGTCCGGCCGTGACCTCGCGGCTCCTGCCCGCAGCGCCCGGGTGGGAGCGGCGGGCCGCCGGGCTGGTGCGCTGCGCGCCTGCCGGGCCGGCCGGGAACCGGCTGGTCACCGTCGACGGGTTCTCCGGGGCCGGTAAGTCGACGCGTGCCCGCGAGCTGGCCGGGGCCCTGGACGCGCCGCTGCTGGAGATCGAGGACCTGTGCCCGGGCTGGGACGGGCTGGTGCGCGCACCCGAGCTGGCCCGGCGCGGGATCGGCGGCCCGCTGGCTGTCGGCGAGCCCCTGCGCTGGACGTCCTGGGACTGGGAGCACGCCCGGCCCGGTCCGGTCCGTACCCAGCAGCCCGCCGACGTCGTCGTGCTGGAGGGGTGCGGCTCCGGTGCCGCGGCACTGGCGCCGGTGACGTCGCTGGCGATCTGGGTGGACGTCCCCGCGGACGTCCGTGAGGCGCGGCTGCGTGCCCGGGACGACTGGCCGATCTACGCGCCGTACCGCGAGTCGTGGCGCCGCGCCGAGGAGTCGCTCGCCGCGGCGGGCGGCAGCCGGGCTCGGGCCGCCGTCGTGCTGGTGGAGCCGTAGACACACGTCCGCGGCCCGGCACCACCCCCCAGTGGATGCCGGACCGCGGCGCGCGGCGTGGCCGGGTTCCCCCGCCCGGCCGTGGTCGTCAGACCCTGGCCCGCCGGACGACCAGGAACCCGCCGACGAGGGCCACCGCCGCAAGAATCAGCGGGTAGCCGGCCATCAGCATCGGGACGGGCGTCTCGACGAAGAACCGGCCGAACGCGGGCCAGGCGTTCTGCCAGGTCAGGGTGAACACGATCGTGCCCAGAACGAGGGTCAGCCCGATCATGACCGTCCACACCCCGAACTGCCCCCACCGGCGGAAGACCGCGCCGATGGCGAGGAACGCCAGGCCGATCGTCAGCAGCGGCACCCAGTAGGTGAGGACCTGCAGCAGCGGGTTCTGCACCGGCATGAACGTGAACGAGAAGAACTCCATGCCGATCCCCCAGCCGCCGGTGAACCGTTCGATCCCGAGCAGCGCGGTCAGCACGATCGCGTGCAGCAGGGTCTCGATCGCCAGCAGCAGCGAGACACCGGCGTAGAAGTGCCGCCGGGTGATGCCGAGACTGAGTGCGAACGGCATGACCTGGGTCATCGCGATCAGGTAGGTCGAGCCCACGATGAAGAACAGCGCGGACAACGCCCCGGTGGTGCCGGCGCCCGCGTCGTCGACGTTGACCCGGATCGCCCACCAGATCGCGAAGTTCACCGCGAAGATCGCGGCCAGGATCAGCCAGGGCCCGCCCACCCGGCCACGGACGTCGACCATGTTCATCCGCAGCACGGCGGCCACCCGGCTGCCGGTGGTGGCGGGCTGCTCGATCGCGGAGGTGGTGGTGGTCATGACAGGACCTCCCGGTCGAGGCGTGCTCCGGAGTTCAGCTGGGTGGTGCGGACGACGAGCTGCTGCAGCGAGACCCGCTCGAACTGCAGGTTCGGCTCCCGGGGCTCCGGCTCGGCGCCGGACAGGGTGACCCGCAGGAACCCGCCGAGCTGCTCACGGTGCAGCTCGACGTGCCCGCGGGCGAACCGCTCCACGGAGTCGACCGGACCGGTGACGGTGACGGCGCGGCCCCGCAGCTCGTCGGCCTCGGCGTCGATCAGCACCCGGCCCTGGTCGATCAGCACGACGTGCTCGATCAGGTCGGACACCTCGTCGATCAGGTGGGTGGACAGGACGACGGTGCGCGGGTGCGCCGTGTAGTCGGCGAGCAGCCGGTCGTAGAACAGCTGCCGCGCGACGGCGTCGAGGCCCAGGTAGGGCTCGTCGAAGAAGGTCAGCGGCGCGCGCGACGCGAGCCCGATGACCACGCCGACCGCGGACTGCTGGCCGCGGGAGAGCTTGTTGCAGGGCCGCTTGAGCGGCAGCCCGAAATCGGTGACGAGCTCGGCGGCGAACGCCTGGTCCCAGTGCGGGTAGACGGTCGCGGCGGCGCGCAGCGCGTGGGCGACCTTGTAGCCGTCCGGGTACTTCAGCGACTCGCGGATGAAGCAGGTGCGGGCGAGCACCCGGGCGTTCTCGTAGGGCTGCTCGCCGAAGATCTCGGCACGGCCCGCGGTGGGGAAGTTCTGCGCGGTCAGGATCTGCATCGCGGTCGTCTTGCCGGCGCCGTTACGGCCGAGCAGCCCGTGGATGCGGTTCTCCTCCAGCGTGAAACTCACACCGTCGAGCGCGGTCACGTCACCGTAGCGCTTCGTGACGCCGTGCATGGCGACCGTGCTCATGATTCGTCCCCCCAGACATCGATCATCTTCTTGAGCTGCTCCGGATCGAGCCCGAGCTTGCGGGCCTCGGTGACCAGCGGCGCGATGTACTGCCGGGCGAAGTCCTCGCGCCGGCTCTCCAGCAGGCGGGTACGCGCACCGTCGGCGACGAACATCCCGATCCCCCGTCTCTTGTAGAGGACACCCTCGCTGACCAGCTGGTTCAGTCCCTTGGCCGCCGTCGCCGGGTTGATCCGGTGGAAGGCGGCCAGCTCGTTGCTGGACGGGACCTGGGTCTCCTCGGGGTAGGTCCCGTCCACCACAGCGGAGGCGATCTCCTCCGCGATCTGCACGAACAGCGGGCGGCCGTCGTCGATCACGGCGACCTCGCAGTGCAGTAGTGCGGTGGTTCATTACTCATGTAACGAACCATAGAGGTACGCCGGTCCATCGTCCAGTGGGGCTTCTATTTTCGTCTGTACTTATATAAGCTGTGTTCGTGCACGCGTTCGATGTCCTGGGCGATCCCGTCCGGAGGCGGATCCTCGAGCTCCTGGCCGGTGGCGAACACACCGCGGGCCAGGTCACCGAGGTCATCCGGGCCGAGTTCGGGATCTCCCAACCCGCCGTCTCCCAGCAGCTCAAGGTGCTGCGGGAGAACGGTTTCGCCACCGTCCGCGCGGAGGGGACCCGGCGCATCTACGCCGTCGACCCCTCCGGTGCGGACGACGCCGAGGAGTGGCTGTCCCGGTTGCGCGGCTTCTGGTCCCAGCGGCTCGACGCACTCGGCACCGAACTCGCCCGTGGTCGCCGTACCCGATCTTCCGAGGAGTCCTGATGACGAACCCGACAGCACCTTCGACGGCCGGCGCCGTCGTCCACGGCCCGGACGGCCGCCGGCGGCTGACGTTCCGCCGCGACCTGCCGGACCCGGTCGACGACGTGTGGTCGGCGATCACCGACCCGGACCGCTGCGCCCGCTGGTTCGGACGCTGGACCGGGGACGCGCGCCCCGGCGGCACCGTCGCACTGAGCCTGACCAGCGACGAGGACGGCGGCGGCCCGCCGGCACCGACGCGGATCGTCGTGTGCGAGCCGCCGCACCGGCTGGCCGTGGAGATCACCGAGGAGGCCGGGGACCCGTGGGAGCTCACGGTCGCGCTCAGCCCGGCCGGCACCGGAACCGTGCTGGAGTTCGAGCAGGTACTGCCTGACGGGTTCTCCCCGGCCGACGCCGGACCGGGCTGGCACTGGTACCTCGACCGGCTCGCCGCCGTGCTGTCGGGCGGACCGATGCCGGACTGGGAGGAGACCCTCGCCGCGACCGCGCCGCTGTACCCGCGCTGATGGTTGTGGTCCGGTGAGCCCGCCGGCCAGTGATCACCGATCCGGAAGGAGGCCGGCCATCCGTGGCCGGATCCGTTCCGAATCGGTGATCACCCGCTAGCGCGCACGTCACGCACCGTCCGACCGTTCCGAATTTCGCTGCCCACCGAAACGTTCGGGCCCTAGCGTCGGCGCCGTGACAGGAACGGGTGCGCGGGTCGCGGCGGCGGCCGGAGTGACGGTGCTGGCGTGGGCGTCGGCGTTCGTGGCGATCCGGGCGATCGGCCCCGAGTTCGGTGCGGGCGCGCTGGCGCTCGGCCGGCTGGTCGTCGGCGGGGTCGCGCTGACGGTCGCACTGCTGGTGAGCCGCAGCTGGGTGCGGCCGACCCCGCGGGAGTGGTTGCTGCTCGCGGTCTGCGGCCTCAGCTGGTTCACGATCTACAACGTCGCGCTGAACGCCGCCGAGGAACGGCTCGACGCCGGGACCGCGGCGATGCTGGTCAACATCGGCCCGCTGCTGATCGCCCTGTCCGCCGGAGTCGTACTGCGGGAGGGCTTCCCGCGCCCGCTGCTGGCCGGGGCCGTGATCGGGTTCTCCGGTGCGGTACTGATCGGGTTCTCGACGTCCGGGCCGGGCACCGCCGACGGGCTCACCGGTGCGCTGCTGTGCGTGCTCGCCGCCGTCACCTGGACGATCGGGGTGCTCGCCCAGAAGCCCGTGCTGCGCAGGCTGCCCGCCCTGCAGGTCACCCAGATCGCCTGCCTCGTCGGCGCGGCCGGCGCGCTGCCGTGGTCCGGTGACCTGGTCACCGCGCTCGGCACCGCATCCGGTCCGGCCCTCGCCGGGCTGGTGTACCTCGGGCTGGTGCCGACCGCGCTGGCGTTCGGCACCTGGGCCTACGCGCTGTCCCGGACCGACGCCGGACGCCTCGGCGTCACCACGTACCTGGTCCCGACGCTGGTCGTGTTGATGGCCTGGCCGGTGCTCGGCGAGCTTCCGCCACCACTGGCGCTGCTGGGCGGGCTGCTCGCGCTGGCCGGCGTGGCGCTGTCCCGCTACCGCGGCAGGCGGCCGGTGACGGCCGGACCGGAGTCCCGCGAGGCCCCCGGCGCCCAGGACAGCACGGGGCCCGTGGCCGAGGTGCCCATGGCAGAGGTGCCCGTGGAGCGCGACCCGGACACCCAGGCTGGTGCAGAACGCTCCGGCGCGCAGCCGGGCCCGGGCGGACAGCGATGAGCGGCGGCTCGCCACCACCGGCCGGGCCGATCGATCCGTCGGCTCTCGCGGAGCGGGCAGCCTTGCTGGCCGACCGGACGCGGGCGGCGTTCTGCCTCGCGCTGATCGACGGCCGCGCCTGGACCGCCGGGGAGCTGGCACGGCACGCCGGGGTCGCCCCGTCGACGGCGTCGGCGCACCTCGACCGGTTGGTGGCGGCCGGACTGCTGGTCACCGAGCGGCAGGGACGGCACCGCTACCTGCGGTTGGCCGGGCCGGACGTCGCGCACACGGTGGAGACCCTCGCCGGCGAGACCCGTCCTGCTCCGTGCCCGCCGACACTGCGGGCGTCCCGCGTGGCCGGGCGGCTCGCCACGGCCCGCACCTGTTACGACCACCTGGCCGGGGCGCTCGGCGTCGCGCTGTTCGACGGGCTCGTCGCCGACGGCCTCCTCGAGACCGAGGACGGCCTCGCCCTCACCTCGGCCGGGCGCGGCTGGTTCGTCTCGCTCGCCGGGCCGGACGCGCTGCCGCGAACCCCGCGCCCGGTGGTGCGGGCCTGCCTGGACTGGACCGAACGGCGCCACCACCTGGCCGGGACCGCGGGCGCGGCGCTGTGCCGGGCGCTGTTCGCACAGGGCTGGGTCGCGCGGGGCCAGGACCGGCGGTCGGTGCGGATCACCGACACCGGCCGGGCCGCGCTCCCCCGCCGGCTGACTATCTCCCTGCCCGCCTGAACCCCGTGCGAGGTCGCACACCTTCCGGGGACCTCGCACCTCCAGCCGCTGGAGGTGGAGACGACGTGTGCGACGTCTGGTGGCGCGGGCGACGGGAGCGATGCTCTCCGATCGGATCAGTTGGAGCACGAGCAGTGCTCTCGTCTGTGGGCAGTGGTCTACCGTGCTGCGGGTGAACGCCTCCCGCACCGCCCGTGAACGCGCCCGGACCGAGCTCGTCGCCGAGATCACCGCGGCCGCACGCCGCCAACTGGCCGAGACCGGCGCCGCCGCGCTGTCCATGCGGGCGGTCTCGCGGGAGATCGGGATGGTCTCCTCGGCGCTGCACCGCTACTTCCCCACCCGCGACGACCTGCTCACCGCCCTGATCGTGCAGAGCTACGACGCGCTCGCCGACGCCGTCACAGCGGCCGCGGACGGTGCAGCCGGCCCTGCGAGCAGTGCAGCCGAACCCACAGGCGGTGCAGCCGGGCCCGCGGGCAATGCAGCCGAACCCGCGGGCAGCGCAGCCGGCCCCGCGGGTGGTGCAGCCGAACCCGCCGACCCCGGGCAGCGCTGGCGGGCGATCGCCCGCGCCGTCCGCACCTGGGCGCTGGCGAACCCGCACGAGTACGCCCTGATCTACGGCTCCCCCGTCCCCGGCTACCGGGCCCCCACCCACACGGTCCCGGCCGCCGCCCGCGTGCTCGCCCCACTGGCCCGGCTGCTCGCCGACGCCCACGCCGCCGGCACGCTGCAGACCGACGCCGACGCCGACGCCGGCACCGACACGAGCATCGCCCCCGTCCTGGCCGAGGACGCCGCGCGGCTGCGGGACGCGCTCGGGACCCCGGACCTGCCGGATGCCGCCCTGCTCGCCGCCGTCACCGCGTGGACGGGCCTGTTCGGGCACGTCTCGTTCGAGCTGTTCGGCCAGTTCGAGAACGTGCTGGAGCACCGCGACGCCGTGTTCGAGGGCACCGTCGACCGGCTGG
Organism: Pseudonocardia parietis; assembly: GCF_017876315.1. Classification (GTDB taxonomy): domain Bacteria; phylum Actinomycetota; class Actinomycetes; order Mycobacteriales; family Pseudonocardiaceae; genus Pseudonocardia; species Pseudonocardia parietis. Next base: position 7,149,296 of record NZ_JAGINU010000001.1, read on the forward strand.
GCCGCCTCGCCGGGCTGGTCCGCTGACCCTCAGGAACCCGGCCGGATCCGCTCCACCAGCGCCGCCCAGCGCTCCCGCCAGGGCGCGAACCGGCCCTGCTCCACCCGCACCACCAGGGCGAGCGCCGCCACCGCGACCAGGATCGCCAGCAGCACGTCGCCGAACGGGCCCAGGCCGCCGCGCCCGGTGCCCAGCGACGCCGCGGCCGTGCCGACCGGCGGCAGCCAGGAGCTCGTCCCGGTCACCACGAGGAAGGTCAGCGCGGCGACCAGCGCCACGCCCTGGCTGCGGAACAGCGGCCGCGCGAACACCGACCCCACCGCGGCGCCGGTGATCCCGCAGGCCAGGTGGGCGAGCAGGCCGTCGAGCAGGCCACCGGTCGTCGCCGTGCCCCACGCCGCAACCACCCCCCACACGACGGCGACCATCCCGAGCGCCGCGATCCCGGCCGTCGCGGCCAGCAGCACCCCCGCGGCGACCGGCAGCGGGCCGCCCGCCGCGGCCAGCGTGACGGTGCGGGCCGTGTCGTCCTCGGTCTCGGCGACCGCGTGCGCCAGCCAGGCGCCGACCGGGTAGAGCAGCAGCGCGCTGGCGGCCCACGGCTCCGGCAGCGGCCCGGGGTCCCCGCCGAACAGGATCGCGAGGAAGCCGACGTACAGCACCGCCGGCGCGACGAACCGCTCCGACCGCGCGACGTCCTCGCCCAGCAGCATCGCCACCGCGACCGCCGATCGCGCCCACCTCACGGCAGCGGCTCCTCGAAGCGGTGCGGGCCCGAGCGCTGCGTCGGCCGGCTCGCCTCCTGCCCGGGGCGCACCGGGCGCACCGAGCGGACCGCGCACCCGGCGGCGATCGCGGCGCCCAGCCAGGCGTCGCTCTCCGGGGCGGGCACCCGCACGGTGAACCGTCCGGGTGCGGCGCCCTCGACCCGGGCAGGCGGCAGGACCCGCTCCAGCAGCGGCCGGGGGTCCCCCGCGCAGGCCATGTCGATCCGCATCATCGCGCCGGGCGGGGGCGCCGCGGGCAGCGGAACCGACTCGGGGTCGGACGCGGTGGCGAGCCGGCCCCGGCGCAGCCGGTGCACCCGCGCGCCGGGCAGGTCGAGGGCCGTGCCCGTGTGGTCGGTGACCAGGGTGGCGCCGGTCCGGTCCGCGAGCAGGCCGGTGAGCGCGTCGGCGGCGTCGTCGTCCAGGCCGGACCAGGGTTCGTCGAGGACCAGCAGGCCCGGGTCGCAGGCCATCGCCTGCACCAGGCCGATCTTCTGCGCGTTGCCCTTCGAGAGCTCGGCCATCGGCTCGTCGTCGTCACCGGCATAACCGAGCGCCTCGAGCAACGCGTCCGCACGGTCGGCGACGACGTCCGGATCGAGCCTGCGGACCCGCGCCAGGTGGTCGAGCCAGCGCCGCGGCGGCAGCCGCAATCTCGCCGGGAAGCGGTCGGGCAGATAGCCGACGACCGCCGGCCGGTCCTCGACCACACCTTCAGTGGGTGTCTCGGCGCCCGCGGCGATCCGCAGCAGGGTGGACTTCCCGGCCCCGTTGCCGCCGCGCAGCACGGTCGGGACGCCCCCGTCGACGTCGAGGTCGACGCCCTGCAACGCGACCGCCCCGGACGCGTAGGCGTGGTGAATGCCGACGAGGCGCACGACCACCTCCACCTGTCCGACCGCACCTCTGACGACCGCCAGGTTCGCACAGCGCCACGACCGGGCGACCGGGCGGCAGCACACCGGCACGCCCCGTGGTGGGACCGGCACGCAGTGGTTTCATGATCACTGCGTGGTCCGGGCGGGCTCAGCGCTGGGAGCTGGGGTCCGTTCGCGGCATGTCCTTCTCCTGGACGCCGCCCCGCGCCCGGCGCTGCCTGAGCTTCCGCCAGACCAGCCAGGCCACGACCAGGATCCCGACCACGAGGACGACCTTGCTGATCGGCGACATGTACTCCTCGATGACCTCCCAGCGCTCGCCCAGCGCGAAACCGAGGTACACGAAGATCGCGTTCCAGACGCCGCTGCCGAGTGCCGAGAGCGCCGTGAACCGCAGCAACGGCATCCCGGCGATCCCGGCGGGGATCGAGATCAGGCTGCGGACGATCGGGATGCAGCGCCCGCCGAGCACGAACCAGTTGCCGTACTTGCCGAAGAGGTCGAGGCCCTTCTCCAGGTCCTTCTGGCTGGAGATGACGAACCACCGGTTCCCGGCGAGCGCGTGCAGCCGCTCGAAGCCCAGCCAGGCCCCCAGCGCGTAGAGCACGAGCGCTCCCGCGACGGCGCCCATCGTCGCCGCCGCCCAGACGCCGATCGGGTCCATCGCGCCGGTCGAGGCACGGAATCCGCCCAGCGGGAGGATGACCTCCGACGGGATCGGCGGGACGACGTTCTCGAGGAAGATCAGTAATCCGATCCCCGCCGCCCCGAGCCGGTCCACGATGTCGAACACCCACTGCGTCACACCCTCCATGGTGCACGTGACGCCGATCGGCCGTCCGGTCGGTCCCGCGGCGAAGCGCGGCCCCACGACGAGCAGCCCCGCCGGCCAGGGTGCCGGCGGGGCTCTCGACGGGGCGGGGTCAGGCGGCGGCGGTGGCCGTCTCGCCCTTGGCCGCACGGTCCCGCAGGCTCTGCGGGACGTCGAACCGCTCCCCGTACTTGCCCTTCAGCTCGTCCGCGCGGGCGACGAAGCCGGCCGGACCACCGGGGTAGCCCTCGATGTACTGCAGCACGCCGCCGGTCCAGGCCGGGAAACCGATGCCGAAGATCGAGCCGATGTTGGCGTCGGCGACGGTCTCCAGCACGCCCTCGTCGACGCAGCGCACCGTCTCGATCGACTCGATGATCAGCATGCGCTCGGAGAGCTCGTGCAGGTCGACCTCGTGGTTCGTCGCCCCGAACTGCTCGCGCAGCCCCGGCCACAGGCCGGTCCGCTTGCCGTCGGCGTAGGAGTAGAACCCGGCGCCCGAGCTCTTCCCCTTGCGGTCGAACTCGTCGACCATCCGGTCGATCACGGCGTCCGACGGGTGCGGGGTCCAGGTGCCACCGGCGGCCTCGACGCCCTTGCGGGTCTCCTCGCGGATCTTGCGCGGCAGCGTCAGGGTCAGCTCGTCCATCAGCTGCAGCACCGGAGCCGGGTAGCCGGCCTGCGAGGACGCCTGCTCGATCGTCTGCGGGTCGATGCCCTCGGCGATCATCGCGACGCCCTCGTTGATGAAGGTGCCGATCACCCGGCTGGTGAAGAACCCGCGGGAGTCGTTGACGACGATCGGGGTCTTCCTGATCCCCAGGGTCAGGTCGAACGCCTTGGCCAGCGCCGCGTCGTTCGTCCGCTCACCCTTGATGATCTCGACCAGCGGCATCTTGTCCACCGGCGAGAAGAAGTGCAGGCCGATGAAGTCGTCCGGCCGGTCGATGCCCCTGGCGAGCTCGGTGATCGGCAGCGTCGAGGTGTTCGAGCAGAGCAGCGCGTCGGCGTCGATGTACTTCGCCGCCTCCCGGAACACCTCCTGCTTGAGCTCGACGGACTCGAAGACGGCCTCGATGACGACGTCGCAGCCTGCGAGATCGGCGTAGTCGTCGGTCGGGGTGATCCGGCCCAGCAGCGCGTCGCCCTTGTCCTGGGTGACCTTGCCGCGGGAGACGCCCTTCTCGACCAGGCCCTGCGAGTAGGCCTTGCCCTTGTCGGCGGCCTCGCGGGAGACGTCCTTGAGCACGACCTCCCAGCCGGACTGGGCGCAGACGTAGGCGATGCCGGCGCCCATCATCCCCGCGCCGAGCACCGCGACCTTGCTCGGCGCCCACTTCTCGGGGCCGTCCGGGCGGGACTTGCCACCGTTGATCGCGTTGAGGTCGAAGAAGAACGCCTTGGTCATGTTCTTCGAGACCTGGCCGGTGACCAGCTCGGCGAAGTAGCGACCCTCGATCCGCAGCGCGGTGTCGAAGTCGACCTGCGAGCCCTCGACGGCCGCGGCGAGGATGTTGCGCGGCGCGGGCATCGGCGCACCCTTGATCTGCTTGCGCAGGTTCGCCGGGAACGCGGGCAGGATCGAGGCCAGCGACGGGCTCGACGGGGTGCCGCCGGGGATCTTGTACTTCGGCTTGTCCCAGGGCTGGGCGGCCTCCGGATTGGCCTTCACCCACTCCTTGGCCTTCGACAGCACCTCCTCGGGCGTCGAGGCCAGCTCGTCGATGATCCCGACCTCGAGCGCCTTGGCCGGCTTGTGCCGCTGGCCCTGCGCGAGGACGTTCATGAACCCGTTCGCGATGCCCAGCATCCGGACGACCCGGGTGACGCCGCCGCCGCCGGGCAGCAGGCCCAGGGTCACCTCGGGCAGGCCGTAGACGACGCCCTTGGCGTCGATACCGATCCGGTGGTGACAGGCCAGACCGATCTCGAGCCCGCCGCCCAGCGCGGTGCCCGCCATCGCGGCCACCACGGGCTTGCCGAGGGTCTCCAGCCTGCGCAGCTGGGCCTTGACCTCGGTGACGTTCTCGAACACCTGCGGGGCGTCGTCCGGCCCGGCGGCCGAGAGCTGCTGCAGGTCGCCACCGGCGAAGAAGGTCTTCTTGGCCGAGGTGATGACCACGCCGGCGATGTCGTCCTTCGCGGCGACGAGCTCGTCGACGACCTCACCCATGGCCGCCTTGTAGCGGTCGTTCATCGTGTTGGCGCTGCGGCCCGGATCGTCGAGGGTGACGATCGCGATCCCGTCCGCACCCTTCTCCCAGCGGACGGCCTTCTGCTCACTCACTGTGTGTTTCCTTCCGAAGTCCGGGAGAGAGGCTCAGACCCGCTCGACGATGGTGGCGATGCCCATGCCGCCACCGACGCACAGCGTGGCGAGGCCACGGCGCAGGTCGCGACGCTCGAGCTCGTCGACCAGCGTGCCGAGGATCATCGCGCCGGTCGCGCCCAGCGGGTGGCCCATCGCGATGGCACCGCCGTTGACGTTGGTCTGCTCCGGCGAGATGCCCATGTCACGCATGTAGCGCAGGGCCACCGCGGCGAACGCCTCGTTGATCTCGAACAGGTCGATGTCGTCGACGGTCAGGCCGGCCTTGGCCAGTGCCTTGCGCGACGCCGGCGCCGGGCCGGTGAGCATGATCGTCGGGTCGGCGCCGGAGAGCGCGGTGGACACGATCCGGGCGCGCGGGGTGAGCCCGTTTGCCGTGCCGGCGGCCTCGGTACCGATCAGGGTCAGCGCGGCACCGTCGACGATGCCGGACGAGTTGCCGGCGTGGTGCACGTGGTCGATCTTCTCGACCCAGTGGTACTGCTGCAGCGCGACGGCGTCGAACCCGCCGTCACGGCCCATCATCTCGAACGACGGCTTGAGCCCGCCGAGGGTCTCGACGGTCGCGCCGGCCCGGATGTGCTCGTCACGGTCGAGGATCGTCAGGCCGTTGCGGTCGACGACCGGGACGACGGAGTTCGCGAACCGGCCGTCGGCCCACGCCTTGGCGGCACGGGTCTGGGACTCGACGGCGAAGGCGTCGACGTCGGTCCGGGAGAAGCCCTCCAGGGTGGCGATCAGGTCGGCGCCGATGCCCTGGGGCACGAAGCCCGTCTCGTAGGCGGTGTCCGGGTCCATCGCCCAGGCGCCGCCGTCGGAGCCCATCGGCACCCGGCTCATCGCCTCGACGCCGCCGGCGATCACCATCTCCTCCATGCCGGAGCGGACCTTCTGGGTGGCGGTGTTGACCGCCTCCAGACCGGACGCGCAGAACCGGTTGAGCTGCACACCCGCGACGGTGTCCGGCAGCCCGGCGGCGATGGCGGCGGTCTTGGCGATGTCGCCGCCCTGGTCGCCGATCGGGGAGACGACGCCGAGCACCAGATCGTCGACGACGGCCGGGTCCAGCTCGGGGTTGCGCTTGCGCAGCTCGTCGATCAGGCCGACGACCAGCGAGATCGGCTTGACCTCGTGCAGCGAACCGGAGGCCTTGCCCCGGCCGCGTGGCGTGCGGATCGCATCGTAGATGTAGGCCTCGGGAATCTCGCTCATCCGAACCTCTCGTGGGGTGGTCGGGCGCTGTGGTCACGAGCGCGCGGCGCGGCTGTGCGCCACCTACTTGCTGGTAGCTTTGTTACAGCAGTGCTGTCACATGGGTCAAGACGCTCGACCGAGTATTCGACAGCAGCAATGTCACATCAACACTGTCACGTTCGTGGCTCGGCCCGTACTGTGCTCGCCATGTCCGCCGCGCCGACCGAGACCGACGCCCTGCTGACCGTCGACCAGCTCGCCGACCGGACCGGCGTCTCGGTGCGCACCATCCGGTTCTACGCCGGCAAGGGCCTGATCCCCGCGCCACGGCTGCGCGGCCGCACCGGCCTCTACGACGCGGGCCACCGCGCCCGCCTGGAGCTGATCAGCGAGCTGACCGCGCTGGGCTTCACCCTCGCCGCCATCGAGAAGCACCTGGCCCGGCTGCCGCACGACGCCGGGCCGGAGGAGCTCGCCCTGCAGCGGGCACTGCTCACCCCGTGGTTGCCCGAGGACGGTGAGGAGCTGTCCCGCGACGACCTCGACCGGCGCGCGGGCCGGCGCCTGTCCGACGACGACGTCGGCGCCCTGGAGCATCTCGGCGCCCTGATCCTGCACGACGACGGGACCGTCCGGGTCCGCGGTGCGACCGCGCTGGCCTCGGCGCTGCAGACACTGGACTCGGGACTGCCGCCGGAGCTCTGGAGACGCTCGCACGCGCTGATCGAGAAGCACATGTCCGCGCTGGCCGAGGACCTCATGGCGCTGTTCCAGGACGAGGTGCTGCAGCCCTACCGGGACCGTGGCCGCCCGGCCGAGGAGCGGACCAGGCTCGCCGCGGCGCTCTCCCGGCTCAAGCCGATCACCGTGCAGGGCGTGGTCGCGACGTTCGGCCGGGCGGTGAACCGGACCATCCGCGACCGGGTGGGTGGAAGCTCCCAGAACGGGTGATCACCGGCGATGTCGCCGTAACATCACGCCATGTCGGCCTTCGAGTTCCCGATGCGGGTCCCCTACCACGAGGTGGACGCGCAGGGCGTCGTGTTCAACGCCTGGTACCTCGCCTGGTTCGACGAGGCGATGACCGAGTTCCTGGAGTCGCGCAGCCTGACCTACCGGGCGATGCTCGACGCCGGCTACGACGTCCAGCTCGTGCGCGCCGAGCTCGACTGGCACGCCGGCGTCGGCTGGGGCGAGGACGTGGTGGTCGCGGTCTCCACCGCCCGGATCGGCCGGACCGGCTTCGCGCTGGACTTCCAGGTCCGCGCGCTCGACGACGCCGGCAACCGGATCGTCACCTGCGACTGCCGCAACGGCTACCTGGTGGTGGCCGCCGACGGCGGCGGCGAGCGGGAGGTCCCGCCGCTGATCCGGAACGCTCTGACGCCCGTGGACGGATTCCGCGGTCCTGACCCCGAGAGCCCCTCACGAGGCGCGGATGCGCCCCCGTACCTCGCCGAGTGAGAAGCGGCCGCCGTCCGCGGCCGGGGCGGTCGCGGTGATCAGGACCTCGTCGCCGTCCTCCAGCCACGAGCGGTGCCCGCCCCCGTTCAGCGCGACCGGGTCGCGCCCGTTCCAGGACAGTTCCAGCAGCGAGCCGAACTGGTCGCGCTCCGGCCCCGAGATCGTCCCGGAGCCGAGCAGGTCACCGGCGCGGAGCCCGGCCCCGTTCGACGTCAGGTGGGCCACCAGCTGCTCGGGCGACCAGTACAGGTCCGCGGCAGGCGGGGTCGCGACCCGCTCGGCGTTGACGTGCACGGCGAGGTCCAGGTCCAGGCCGTGCGCGGGCGCGCTCGGGGTCAGGTAGGGCAGCGGCTCCGGGTCGTGTGCGGGCACCGGGACGCGGGCCGCGGCCAGCTCGCCGATCGGCGTCACCCAGGCCGAGATCGACGTCGCGAACGACTTGCCCAGGTGCGGGCCGAGCGGGCGGGTCTCGAAACCCTGCACGTCGCGGGCCGACCAGTCGTTGAGCAGCACGACGCCGAAGACGTGGTCCGCCGCGTCGTCCACCGACACCGGGCCGGGCACCGGGCCGCCGAGCACGTAACCGAGCTCGGCCTCCAGGTCGAGCCGGCGGGTCGGGCCGAAGTCCCCGGCCGCCCGCTGCCCGCACGGCCGGTCGACCGGGCTCCCGCTGACCCGCACCGTGCCGGCCCGGCCGTGGTAGCCGACGGGCAGGTGACGCCAGTTCGGGGTGAGCGGCTCGGCGTCCGGACGGAAGATCAGTCCGGCGTTGCGGGCGTGCTGCTCGCAGGCGTAGAAGTCGACGTAGTCGGCGACGGTGAAGGGCAGCACCGGGGCCAGTCCCTCGGCGGGGAGACGGTGCGCGAACGCCCGCTCGTGGTCCACCCGCCAGCTCGCCAGCCACTCGCAGACCTCACGCCAGACCGAGGCGCCCGCGTCGAGCAGCCGGTCCAGGTTGGGCGCGGTCAGCAGGTCGGGATACGGGCCGCGCTGCGCGGTGGCGAGCGAGCCGACGTCGAGCACGCCACCGTCGGGCAGCGGGCAGGCGATCCGGGAGCCGCCCGGACGCCCGGCTCAGGCAACGGCACCGAGCGCGAGTCCGGGGGGCGGGCTGGACGGTGCGTTCGGGGTCGTCACGGTCCCCGACCGTACCCGCGATGCGGTGCCGCACGGCCACGCACACGCCCGTCACCACCTCGTCCGGCGGTGCGTTCCCGTCCACCCGGGACGGTTCCGGGAACCAGCGACGGGTACGGGACGTTCGTCCGGATGTGCCCGGTTCGTCCGGACCGGGCGTGACTCCCCGACCCCAGGAGGGCCCCACAGATGGGTCTGCTCGACAAGCTCAAGGAACGCCTCACCGGAGGCACCCAGGCCCCGCGACAGCAGCAGCACCCCGGATCCGGCAGCGAGCCGCAGCAGCCGCAGGACCCGGACCAGCAGGCGATCGAGCGCTACCGCTACATGCTCCGCACCGCCCCGCCGGAGCAGGTGGAACAGGCGCACGCCGAGGCGTTCGCCAAGCTCACCCCGGAGCAGCGGCAGAAGGTGCTGACCGACGTCAGCGCGCAGGTGCCCGAGTCCGAGCGCGCGACCTCGACCGACCCGCAGGACATGGCCCGGATGGCGACCCGGGCCGAGATGCGCAACCCGGGGACGATGGAGCGATCGCTGGGCGGCGGACGCGGTCCGGGCATGGGCGGCATGATCGCCGGGTCGTTGCTGGCCGGTGTCGCCGGCGCGTTCATCGGCACCGCGATCGCCGACGCGATGTTCGACGACACCGGTGACGCCGGCGGCGAGGACGTCGCCGCGGCCGAGGAGCCCCCGGCCGAGGACCCCGGGTTCGACGACGGAGGGTTCGACGACGGCGGCGGCTTCGACTTCTGAGCCGGCCGGCACCTCCCGACGGGTGGAACGCCGCGGGCGGTGTCCGCGGCGTTCCACCCGCGCCCCTGACCGCTCCGATCCGACCACCGGAGGGGGTAACCGGCGAGTAACACGTGTTTCGGGGCCGTCCGGGGAGACACTGGCCCGCGACCCATGCCAGAGTCGCGATCCGAGCATCGGTCCTAACGGATGTCGTCGAGGACGAGTGGGAGTAGAACGAATGGCACAGCAGGTACGCGGGGTCGTGGCCCGCGCCAAGGGCGAGCCGGTGACCGTCGAGACGATCAATGTCCCGGATCCCGGCCCGGGTGAGGCCGTGGTGAAGATCCAGGCCTGCGGGGTCTGTCACACCGACCTGCACTACAAGCTCGGTGGCATCAACGACGAGTTCCCGTTCCTGCTCGGCCACGAGGCCGCCGGGATCGTGGAGTCGGTCGGCGAGGGTGTCGCCGACCTGCAGGCCGGCGACTACGTCGTGCTGAACTGGCGCGCGGTCTGCGGGGTCTGCCGGGCGTGCAAGAAGGGCAAGCCACACCTGTGCTTCGACACCCACAACGCGACCCAGAAGATGACCCTGGAAGACGGCACCGAACTGTCCCCCGCCCTGGGAATCGGCGCATTCATCGAGAAGACCCTCGTCGCCGCCGGACAGTGCACCAAGGTCAACCCCGACGCCCCGGCCAAGGTCGCCGGACTACTCGGCTGCGGAGTGATGGCCGGACTCGGCGCCGCGGTCAACACCGGCCAGATCGGGCGCGGCGACTCGATCGCCGTGATCGGCTGCGGCGGCGTCGGTGACGCCGCCATCGCCGGCGCACACCTGGCCGGCGCGACGACGATCATCGCCGTCGACACCGACCCCCGCAAGCTCAAGTGGGCCCAGGAGTTCGGCGCCACCCACACCGTCAACGCCAAGGAACAGGACCCGGTCGAGGCCATCCAGGCCGCCACCGGCGGGTTCGGCGCCGACGTCGTCATCGAGGCCGTCGGACGTCCGGAGACCTACAAGCAGGCCTTCTACGCCCGCGACCTCGCCGGCACCGTCGTCCTGGTCGGCGTCCCGACCCCGGACCTGCAGGCCCCCGAGATCCCCCTGATCGACTACTTCGGCCGCGGCGGCGCGCTCAAGTCGTCCTGGTACGGCGACTGCCTGCCCTCACGCGACTTCCCGATGTATGTCGACCTGTACCTGCAGGGCCGGTTCCCACTGGACAAGTTCGTCACCGAGGAGATCGGCATCAACGACATCGAGTCCGCCTTCGACAAGATGCACGCCGGTGAGGTCCTGCGTTCGGTGGTGATCCTCTGATGGCCCCCATCGATCACGTGGTCACCTCCGGCACCTTCAACCTCGACGGCGGCAGCTTCGACGTCGACAACAACGTCTGGATCGTCGGCGACGACTCCGAGGTCTTCGTCATCGACGCCGCCCACGACGCCGACGCCATCGCCGCCGCCGTCGGCGACCGGCGGGTCAAGGCCATCGTGTGCACCCACGCCCACGACGACCACGTCAACCAGGCCCCCGCCCTGGCCGACCGGTTCTCCGCACCGATCCTGCTCAACCCGGCCGAGATGGTCCTGTGGGACATGACCTGGCCCGACCGCAAACCCGACCAGGAACTCGCCGACGGACAGGTCCTCTCCGCCGGCGGGATCGACCTACGGGTACTGCAGACCCCCGGCCACTCACCGGGCTCGTCGTGCCTCTACGCCCCCGAACTCGGGATCGTGTTCACCGGCGACACCCTGTTCCAGGGCGGGCCGGGCGCGACCGGGCGGTCCTACTCGAGCTTCGACACGATCATCGAGTCGATCCGCACCACCCTGCTGACGCTGCCGGGTGATACCCAGGTCCGCACCGGGCACGGCGACTCGACGAAGATCGGCGACGAGGCACCCCACCTGGAGGAATGGATCCGCAACGGGTCCTGAGGATCACGAGCGGCGACCGGGCCCGGCACCGACCACGGTGCCGGGCCCGTCCCGGCACGGCCCCGCGGCGACGGACTCGCCGAGATGCGGCCCAGCGGCCTGTGGAGATCGACAATTCCCCCTCAGCCGCATCTCGGCGGGTGTCACGGCCGGCGAGCGCTCCTCGACCTGCTCCGCGGAGACGATCCCGACGGACTCGATCGCGCTTCTGGAGCGTGCCGGCCGAGGCGGCCGGCACTGTGCAGCCCTCAGTGCGTGGCGGGGTCGAAGACGGCTTGCTCGAGTCGGGACAGGCGGGCTTCGAGGTCGTGGGTCTTGCTGCGACGCTCCTCGATCCACTGGCGCATCAGGGCGGTGGGCTTGGTGTGCTGAGCATCGGCCTGCTCGCGCACCCAGTCCAGGACGTCCTTCGGCAGCCGTAGCGACGTGGTGACCATCGGGTTCGGATCGACGTCGGCGTCGAGGCGGGCGCGTTCGATGTTGCTGCTCAGGTCGGTGGTGTCGTAGTGCCGGCGGAGCCGCTCGAGCTCATCGGGCTTCATGGCGGGGCCTCCTAGGTGGTGCGCCGGAGGAAGGACCGGCGTTCGCTGTCGGTCATGTCGCGCGCGGTGACGACGAAGTCACGGCCGTCTTCGGCTTCGCTGAGGATCACCACGAGGTAGCGGCCGGCGTCGGTGCGGCCGTAGAGCTCCTCGATGTCGCCGGGCCCGGGTTCGACCAGGCGAGGCCGGGTGTTGACGACCTGCTCGACCTCGCCCGGCGTGACGTCATGGCGAGCGATGTGAGTGTCGCTGTCGTCGGTCCATCTGATCTCCCGCCACGCCACATGCGCACCGTACTGCAATGCATTGCACTTCCACCGTAACGGCGTTCCGGCGCGAATGCGAGAGCTGCTACGAGAAGCGGCCCTTCTCGGGGAGCACCGACGCTCGGGCTCACCCGGCCGGTCGCCGGCGCCGGACGACCGGAGAGACGACCAGCAGGAGCGCGGCGGTCGTCCCGAAGGCGGCGACGAAGCCGAACGGTTCGGCGATCGCCCCCAACCCGGCCGCGCCGAGGCCGGTGCCCGCGTCGTAGGCGATGTTCCATGCCGCGCTGGCCGCGCCGTAGTGCAGCGGTCCCGCCGCGGCGAACAGGGCGACCATCGCGTCGTTCTGCACCAGACCGAACCCGGCACCGACCGCGGCCGCGCCCGCCACCAGGAACGCCGGTGCGAGCGGAGCACACAGCACCCCGAGCATCCCCACCGCGGCGAGCAGCGTCCCTACCGGTAGCAGGGCGCCCGGCCGGCCGCTGCGGTCCGCGCGGGCCCCGGCGACCCCGCGGCCGAGCAGCGCTCCCAGTGCGGTCACGAACAGCGCAGCGGGCACCGCGAACCGCGCGCCGGGTGCGACCAGCGGGGCGAACGTGATCACTCCGCCCTGCGCGGTGGAACACGCCAGCATGGCCAGCACCGGCGCGGCGGGCAGCCGGCGCCGGTGCTCCCGGGGATGGGGTGGCACGCCGCCGCCGTGCGTTCCGGCCCCGCTGCTCCGGTGGGCCCCGCCGAGCGCCCCGGCCGGCCGCGGACCGCGCACGAACGCCACGACCAGCGCCCCGAGGACCGGCGTGATCCCGGCGACCAGGAACACCCCGGCGAACCCGAGCACGTCGACGATCGCCACCCCGGCAGGCAGGAACGCCAGCTGCGGGATGCCGACGGCGTAGCCGTACCGGGCCGAGGCCCGGCCGTGCGCGGACGGCTCGACCAGCTCGGCGACCAGCGCGCTGCCGGCCACCGTCGCCATCCCGAACCCGACACCGCGCACCGCCGAGACCGCCAGCACCGGCGCCAGGTCGGCGGTCAGCACGAGCAGCGGGGTGGGCAGCCCGAGCAGCAACGACCCGATGACGAGCACCGGCCGGTGCCCCACCCGTCGCAGCATCGCGGGCACCAGCAGCTGGGTGCCGACGGTGACCGCCATCAGGACGCCGGTCGTCAGGCCGGCACCGAACTCCCCCGCCCCGCCGCGGGCCACCCACAGCGGCACCACCGGCAGCAGCAGTGCGTAGCCGCCGAAGCCGAGCGAGGTGGCGGCCAGGAGCAGGAGGAACGGCGGCGACGACAGGGAACGGGGCACGCCCTCACCCTGGCAAACCCCGGATCAGACCTTCGGCAGCGCCTGCTCGATCAGCGGGACGACACCGTCGAGTACGGCAGGCAGGCTCAGCACCGTCTGCCAGGCGAACGCCACCTCGGTGGAGCCCTCCAGGAAGATGCTCCGCCGCTCGCGGGACGCCGCCAGCCGGGAGATCAGCGGGTCGGCCTCGATCGTGGCCCGTCCACCCGGGGTGAACGACACCTGGTCCCAGACGAGCAGGTCACGGTCCAGCTCGTTCGCCTGCTCGAAGCTGAGCTCGGCGTAGAAGCTGGAGCCGGTCAGCTCGTCGAACCGGGGCGGCACCACGAAGCCGAGCGTGGTGAAGAACCGCGAGCGCGGGTCCTGCGAGGAGAAGATGCTCAGCTGGTCGGCGCCCCGAGTGCCGACGGCGACCTCCCGCCCGGCCCACTGCGGGTTGGCGTCGCGGGCCGCGGTGAACCGGGCCTCCAGGTCCGCGACGAGCCGCTCGGCCTGCTCGGACCGGCCCAGCGCCCGGCCGGTGTACCGGGTCGCGTCCTGCCAGGGGACGCCGTAGTCGCTGAACCCGGCCGGGGCGGCGACGGTGGGCGCGATCCTGCTGATCGTGTCGTAGCTCGCCTGCTCCAGGTCGGAGTAGATCCCGATGATGAGATCGGGCTGCAACGCGGCGATCTTCTCCGGCTCCGGCGTCGACATGTTCAGGACCTCGGGCTGCGACCCGGTCTGCTGCACCGCCTGCACCGCCCAGGGCTGGATCGGCTCCCCGTACCAGAACCGGACGCCGGCCACGGGCACGCCGAGCGCGAGGATCGCGTCGTGGTCGGTGTAACCGATGCTGACCACGCGCTGCGGAGGGCGCTCGATCGTCGTCGTGCCGAACTCGTGCTCGATGGTGACCGGGAAACCGTCGCCCGCCGCCGTACCGCCGCCCTGGTCTGCCTCGGTGCCCTCACCGCATCCCGTCAGCAACACCCCGCCGGCCGCGGCCAGCGATCCGAGCAGTACCTGCCGTCGCGTGAATCCCATGTGTCCACCTCTCCTGTTCGCGACGGATCGTAGCGACACAGGTAAGGCTTGCCTATATAGGCGATCACTTCCGCCGAGCAGCCCTGAGCTGATACTCCTTTCGGCGGAGGAGGTGCGCATGAACTACGGACCCTGGTCCCTGGTGGTCGACGTCGGGCTGATCGGTGGCCTGCTCCTCGTCGGCACACTGATCAGGCGCTGGGTCGGACCGGCCCAGCGCCTGATGCTCCCGGCGAGCGTCATCGCGGGGTTCCTCGGCCTGCTCCTCGGACCGCAGGTACTCGGGGTCCTGCCGTTCTCCGACCAGCTCGGCACCTACGCCTCGGTGCTGATCGCCGTGGTGTTCGCCTGCCTGGGGCTCGGCGACGATCCGCACGCCCGCGGGTTCGGTCGCTCCACGGCCGCGTTCTCGGCGTACTCGTTCGCCACCTACGCGTTGCAGGTCGGCCTCGGCATGGTGCTGGCGTATGCGCTGTTCGTCCCGGTCTTCGGCACTCCCGACACCTTCGGGCTGCTGCTGTTCGCGGGCTGGGCAGGCGGCTTCGGCTCGGCTGCCGCCGTCGGGTCGGTGCTCGGCGACGCCGGCTGGGCCGGGGCGAGCTCGCTGGCCTTCACCTCCGCGACGGTCGGCATGCTCGCCGGTGTCGTCGGCGGCATCGCCATCGCCAACTGGGGCGCCCGGCGCGGGCACACCGAGCGGCTCGGCCGGTTCGAGGAGCTGCCCGCCACGCTGCGGACGGGGCTCGTACCACCCGGCGACCGCGAGCCCACCGGTATCGCCACGACGTCGGCCTCCTCCATCGAGCCGCTCGGCCTGCAGGTGTGCCTGGTCGCGGCGATCACCGTTCTCGGCTACGGCGCGGCCGAGGGCATCGGCCTGCTGGTACCGTCGTTCTCCGTACCGGTGTTCATCCTCGCCTTCCTGGCCGGGCTGCTCGTCAAGACGGTGGCCCGCCGGACCCCGGCCTGGCAGTACTGCGACCAGCGCACGCTCAAGAGCATCTCCGGGGTCAGCACCGACGTCCTGATCGTGTGTGGCATCG
The DNA here is from genome assembly GCF_017876315.1 of Pseudonocardia parietis. Classification (GTDB taxonomy): domain Bacteria; phylum Actinomycetota; class Actinomycetes; order Mycobacteriales; family Pseudonocardiaceae; genus Pseudonocardia; species Pseudonocardia parietis. Next base: position 7,164,753 of record NZ_JAGINU010000001.1, read on the forward strand.
CGTCGATCACTCCGAGCCTGGTCGCGGACTACTGGGCCCCGCTCGCGCTGCTGTTCGTCGCCGCGCTCGCACTCAACCTCGCGATGTTCCGCTGGATCACCCCGTCGGTCATGCACGGCGCCTGGTTCGAGAAGTCGCTGTTCACCTGGGGCTGGGCCACCGGTGCCGTGGCGACGTCGGTCGCCCTGCTCCGCATCGTCGACCCCGATCTGGACAGCCGCACCCTCGAGGAGTTCGGCCTGGCCTACCTCCCGGTGACACCGCTCGAGACGGGCAGCGTCGCGCTCGCACCGCTGATCGTGCTGGCCGGTCTGGGCTGGGCGGTCGCGGTCGGCTGGACGGCCGTGGGGCTCGTCGCGCTCGCGCTGCCGTTCCTGCTCGGCTGGACCCGGCCCCGCCCGTCCGAGCGCACCGGGGGAAGGACCACCTGAGCAGCCGACACCCGTCCTACGCCGGGCTCAGCCGAGCACCGTGTCGGGGATCCACGAGCCGTGGAAGCCCGTCGGCACCCCGCGCGGGAGCTCCACCCGGGCCACCGGCGCGCCGGCGACGTCGGCCGCGTCGAGCACCAGCAGCTCCGAGGCCCGCCCGTCACGGGTGGTGGTGATCGAGAGCAGCCAACCGTCGTCCTCCGCACGGTCGGGCGCGCCGGACGGCACGAACACCGCCTCGCCGGCGATCAGGTCACGGTCCAGCTCGTGCGTGGCCAGCTCGTCGCGCGTGCGATCGTGCCGCAGCACCGCGGCCCGCGGCGCACCGAGCGGGCCGGTGTCGGCGACGGCGTAGGTGTAGCGGTTCGGGCGGCCGACGGTGCCGTCGTCGACGGTCGGGAACTCGCAGCCCGGCTCGGAGAGCACGGACTCGGTGACCGCACCGGTGGCCGGGTCGAGGATCCACCGGTGCAGCGCCGCCTGGCCGGTGGCGGCGGCGGACGCGGCGGGACCGGCCGGGCCGTCCCCGAGCGAGGACCACATGACCGCGACGTCGGCCGGGGCGTAGCGGGCGCCGTCGACGACGATCCGGCCGCGGTCGTCGGTGTGCGCGTTGCCGACGTGGAAGACGAAGCACGGGTCGATCTCGAACCAGCGGACCTCACCGGGCCGGTCCAACGGCATGACGCCCAGCCGGGCGCCGTAGCCGTCGTCCCAGCCGAACGGCATCGCGCCCCGTTGCGCGTCCTGGATCCGGAAGGTCATCGGCAGGTCGAGGAAGATCGCGTGCCGGTCGGTGATCGCGAAGTCGTGCATCATCGTCGGCGCACCGACGGTGATGTCCGCACTGGTCACGAGCTCGCCGGCGGCCGAGAGCCGGTGGTAGGTCAGGTACGGCGACAGCATCCCGTAGCCGAAGAAGTGCAGGTCCCCGGTGACCGGGTCGGTCTTCGGGTGCGCCGTCATCGCGGTGGTGAGCCGACCGCCGAAGTCGTCCGGCCCGACGGTGTCGAGCTCCGGGGTCACGACGTACGGGAAGCTGCTCTCCACCAGGGCCAGGATCCGGCCGGCGTGCTCGATCACGTGCGTGTTGGCCGGACCGACGGTCAGGTCGAACGTGCCGTCCGGCCGCACGAACGGCGCACCGTCCAGGAGCCGGGTGCGCACCCAGCGGTTGCGGTACCACTCCGCGCGCCCGTCGCGCAGCCGGATCCCGTGCACCATCCCGGCCCCGCCGAACCAGTGACCGGGGTCCTGGCCGGGCAGCGGGTTGGGGCCGTTGCGCAGGTAGCGCCCGCACAGCTCGGGCGGCAACGACCCGGAGACCGGGAGGTCGTGGGCGGTGATCTCGTCGGGGACGGGCGCGAAGTGTCCCTGCAGGTACGGCGGCACGTGCTCGGTCGACGTCATGGACCCGAGAATCGACCGTCAGGGTCGGACATGTCAATAACAACATGTCAGTACCGGCAGGTAAGCTCGGTCCCGTGTCGCTCCCCCATGCTCTGCTCGGACTGCTCGCGGTGGAGCCGGGCACCGGCTACGACCTGACCCGGATGTTCGACAGCGACCTCGGCCGCTACGCCTGGCAGGCCGGGCACACCAGCATCTACCCGGAGCTCGCGAAGCTCGCCGCGAACGGGCTCGTCGAGGTGACCGCCCAGGGCCCGCGGGGGGCGAAGACCTACGACGTCACCGAGGCCGGCCGCGCGGAGCTGCGACGCTGGATGCTGGCACCGCAGCAGCAGGGCCGGGTCCGCAACGAGCCGGTCCTGCGGATGTTCCTGATCGCCGCCCTCCCCCGGCCGGAGGCGCTGGAGCTGCTCGACCGGATCGAGCAGGAGGCCGAACAGGGCGCGGCCGAGCTCCGCGAGGTCCGCGCCGAGCATCCCGACACCGCGCCGATGCTCGGCCCGGAGGGGCTCGGGCAGCTCGCCGCCGAGTTCGGGGTCCGCCAGTACGAGGTGGTCCGCGACTGGGCCCGGTGGGCGGCGGACCGGCTGCGCGCGGAGAACTGACCGGCTGCGCGCGGAGAACCGACGGCGGAGCCGACGGGCGCGACCGGCCGGACGGGTGTCACCGACCGTATTACCGGCTACCGGCTACCGGCTACCGGCTACCGGCTACCGGCTACCGGCGGGGCGCCCGCCCGGCCAGGACCGGGCTCCGCGCCCGGTGCATCTCGGTGCACGGCGCCTGGGGAGCGGCCAGGTCGTACAACCGGGCCGCGGTGCCGCCGAGGAGCGCCTCGCGGACGTCGTCGTCGAGCTCGGGGAAGCGTCCGCGCAGCGCGTCCGGGTAGCGGAAGGTCATCAGGTCCCGGATCAACCGGGCCGGCCGCACCAGTGGGTAGCCGCTGCCGAACATCAGCCGGTCCGGCCCGTACGCGGCCAGCAGTTCCCCCAGCGCCTCCGCGGCCGGCACCGGGTTCCGGCGCAGCGCGATGAGCAGGTCGGTGAGCAGCACGTACACGTTGGGCAGCCGGGCGAGGCGCAGCAGCGCCGCGGTCGGCGCCGAGGCCGCACCCAGCACGAACCGGACCCGGGGCAGCGCCGCGGCGAGCTCCCGCACCTCGGCGACGTCGACGGAGCCCGCGGGCAGCGGGCCCGCCGTCCGGGCGCGGACCGGCAGCGCCGACCCGGCCCGCACCGGCTCGGCCCAGGACGGCCAGCGCGGTCGCGGTGCGGCGTCACCGCCCTGGACCACCCCGGCGTGCGCCCAGTCCGGCGCACTCAGCGGCGGCCGCGCGGTCGGCGCGACACCGAGGTGCACCACCCGCGCCCCGCCCTGCTCGGCCCGGATCAGCGTCCGGCGCAGCCACGGGGTACGCAGCGACACCGCCGTCTCCGGGCGGCGCGCCGGCAGCACGGTCAGGGCGCGGAACCCGCCCCGGGCCACCTGGGCGCCGATCCCCCGCGCCCGGGCCCGGTCGGCCGGGTCGAGCTCGCCCACGAGCACCAGCCGCCCGGGGTGTTCCTCGGCCAGCTCGGCATGCCAGGTGGGCGCGGCGAAACCGAGCACGAACAGGTCGTCGAAGGTCGCCGGGACGAGCACCGCGCGGTCCACGGCGGACAGCACGTGCGCCCCCAGCGCGTCCGGGGTGACCAGGCCGAACACGTCGGCCGACAGCGGTCGCGGCGACGGGTCGACCATCCGGTGCCGGTGATGGAGGTCGGCGACGAACTGCTCACCGGCCGGCCCGGCCTGATTGTGCGGCCGGCCGTCCCAGCCGTGCACCTGGGCGTCCACGACGAACGGGACGCCGGCACCTCCGCAACACCGGTCCACCTCGGCCTCCACACCTTCCACCCTCACGAACCCGGCCCGGCACGCACACCGCGTGCCGGGCCGGATGGTGACGCACTCTCGCTCCGGAGCGGCCCCCGCCTAGCCGACCGACGGGCCGAGGCCCATCGACTGCGGCGTGCTCGAGTCCGGGCTGGGCTGCGGGATCCCCTCGTCCAGCTGTCCGAACTCGGTCATCAGCGACTTGTTCCAGGGCGTCTGCTCCTCGGCCACCAGCGAGTTGGTGGTGAGGATCAGGCCGGCCACCGACGCACCGTTCTGCAGCGCGGACCGGACCACCCGGAGCGGGTCGATGATCCCCATCTCGATCATGTTCCCGAAGCGGCCCTCGAGGGCGTCGAAGCCCTCGTCGACCTGCATGGTGGTGACCTGCTTGACCACCTCGTCGCCGTCGTAGCCCGCGTTGGAGGCGATGAGGTGCACCGGCTCGTTGAGCGCGTGCCGGACGATCTCGACACCGATCCGGTAGTCGCCGGTGACATCGAGCTCGTCCAGCGCGTGCTCCGCGTGCAGCAGCGCGACACCACCGCCCGCGACGATCCCCTCCGCCACCGCGGCCCGGGTCGCCTGCAATGCGTCGTCGACGCGGTGCCGGACCTCGCGGGCCTCCGCGTTCGTCGGCGCGCCGGCCGAGATGATCGCGGCCTTGCCGGAGAGCCGGGCGATGCGGTCGGAGAAGAAGTCCTCATCGGTGCCGATCGTGGCCCTGGCGAGCTCCGCGCGCAGCTGCGAGAGCCGGTACTCCAGCTTCTGCTTGTCCCCGCTCCCACCGATGATCGTGGTGTGGTCGCTGGTCACCCGCACCTGCGAGGCGCGGCCCAGGTGCTCGATGTCGATCTGGTCCAGGGAGAACGACGAGCTCTTCGAGTGCACCTGGCCGCCGCACAGCGCGGCCATGTCCTCGAGCAGGTGGATGCGCTTCTCGCCGAAGCCCGGGGCCTGGATCGCGACGGCCTGGAAGTGCCCGTTGACGTGGTTGTGCACCAGCATCTGCAGCGCGGTGCCCTCGACCGTCTCGGCCAGCACGACCAGCGGCCTGCGCTCGTTGCGCATGATCCGGTCCAGCACCGGCATGATCTGCTGGACGTCCTTGATCCGCCCGGCGGAGAAGAGGATGTAGGGGTCGTCGACGATCGCCTCGAGGGTGCCCGGGTTCGTCACCATGTACGGCGAGACATAGCCGTTGTCGAACTCGAAGTCCTCCACGAAGGACACCGAGATGCCCTGGACCGGGTTGTCGTCGACGGTGACCACGCCGTCGTCACCGACGGTGTGCAGGGCCCTCGCGACGACCTTGCCGATCACCTCGTCGTCGTTGGCGGAGATGGAGGCGACGCGCGCGTAGTCCTCTTCGGTGCTGACCGGGTGCGACACGCTCTGCAGCCGGTCGACGAGGGCGCCGATCGCGAGGTCGATGCCCCGCTTGACCAGCACCGGGTTGCCGCCACGCTCGATCGCGCTCATGCCCTCGCGGACCATCGCCTGGGCGATGACCGTGGCGGTGGTCGTGCCGTCGCCGACGGTGTCGTTGGTCTTCACCGCCGCTTCCTTGAGCAGCTGGGCGCCCATGTTCTCGAACGGGTCGCGCAGGTGGATCTCGCGGGCGATGGTGACGCCGTCGTTCGTGACCTCGGGCGAACCCGTGATCTTCTCCAGGATGACGTTGCGGCCCTTGGGCCCGAGCGTGCTCTTGACGGCTTCGGCCAGCTGGTCGACGCCGGCCTGCAGCAGGTGCCGGCCGTCGGCGCCGAAACGGAGTTCCTTGGCCATGGTGGGAGTCCTCCCGGAGAGATGAGTTGGTCCAGTGCGCGGGTGCGGATCAACGCGTGCTCGGTGGTCCGAGCGGCGCCGCACCACCCGAGCCGGCTCGGGGACGGTGGTTCCCGCGCCGGGTCGTCGTCCCGGGCGGTGCGGCGCGTCAGCGGCTCGGCGAGGGCCGGGCCTGGTGGACGAGGGGGTCAGTGCAGATGCTTGCTACGCAAGCTCCGCTCAGTGCACCGGCTTCAGGTCGAAGTCGATGTACTCGGCCGCGTCCTCGGGGTTGGCGAACATGATCGTCTTGTCGTCGAGGTGGACCATGCGCCCGTAGTGGGTGGACATGTTCTCCTCGAACTCGGCGGCGTCGAACCAGCCGTCCTCCTCGCCGGCCTCCTCGTCGAGCGCCGCGTAGTCGAGCTCGAACATGCCCGTGCCGTCGATACGGATCATCGAAGGCAGGTGCGTGACGGTCACGTTGTCCTGACGGTCCATGACGGTCGCGATCACCACGCCGATCTGGTTGTTCATCAGGGTGAAGCCGCACATGTTCGAGGCAGTGCTGTCCTGCTTGAACGGGCTGTCGGTACTGGTCACTGCTTCAGCTCCTCGGGGACGTCGAGACCGAGATCGGTGCAGATCCCGGCGAACCGGTTCTTCGCACGGTCGAGGGAGTCCTCGAACGTCGGCGGCTTCGAGTCGGACTGGGACCACATCGGCTGCATCGTGCGGGCGGCCTCGAGCGCCTGCGACACGTAGGACCGCAGCCAGCCGTTCATGAGCTCGCGGTTGTGGTCGGCGAACTCCCGGTCGGTGACCAGCGGGGAGAAGCAGGCGAGCGTCCAGCGCAGGTCGCGCATGGCGAAGTCGTACTCGCCGGCACCCATCACCGTCGGGGTGACGAAGTCGCCGTTGGTGGCAGCGGACTGCATGACCAGGTGCGACCGGAACAGCTCACCGATCAGCGGTTCGAACACGATGTTCGCCGCGAAGACCGCCTCGCCCCAGTCGTCCTGGATCGCCGGCAGGGTCTCGAGGAACTTGCGGGCGCCCTGCCACTCCGGCGCGTTGTTCCAGGCGTCGAGGTGCGCCGAACCGTCGAACGCGTCGATCTCCTCGGAGAGCGTCAGGTTGTAGAGCGCCAGGTCCTGGGCGAACCGGATCTTGCGGGTGGAGTTCGCGGCGAGCGCGGTGTTGTGCATGTTGGTCGGCGCCGACCGCTCGTTCGCCGCGAAGACGTAGAGGCCCAGGACGTGCTCGATGTGCATCCAGGCGCCGACGTTGCGCTCGACGAACGTGGTCCAGTTGGGGTTCCACATCTCGAACGCCTTGGCGTTACGGGCGTTCTCGATGTTCTGCGTGAGCTGGCGGACGACGTTCGCGTTGTACCGGTAGAGGGACTGCTCCCACTCCTCGTTGGGGTCCCGGAACTCGTGCCAGCCGTGCGCCGGCCAGTCCTTGACGTGCATGGCACCGGTACCGATGCCGCGGGCCGGCTCCGGCTCGTCGACGCCCCAGGCCTTCAGCTTGGTCCAGTGCAGCGGGTAGCCGCCCTCGCCGTTGGCGAACCCGTAGAGCCAGCCCTGCGCGAGGTAGTGCCGGGGATCCGGCTGGACCTCGACCGTGACGTCCTCGTAGTGCGTCTGCTTCCGCTTGGCGGGCTTGAAGTAGTTGTAGCGGCGCGCGCTCGCACTCGAGTCCGGGAACTCCCGTGCCCCGGCCTCCGCGTCGGTGAAGACGGGCTTGGGAACGCTGCGCTGCGAACCGGACGACGTGCTGCTCTCGGTGGTGGTCACTGTCCGTCCTCACCTTCTTGTTCACCGGTCGTGGTGAACTTGTCGTAAAAGATGTTCTGCTCGCTCACACCCAGCTGGGTCAGCGTCGCGATCGCCGCGTCGACCATCGGCGGCGGACCGCAGACGTAGGCATCGGCTCCCTTCAGATCGGCCTCGTGCTGCCTGACCACATCGGTGATCAGACCGGTCTCCCCGTCCCAGCCCGCGCTGTCGGCACTGTCCGGTTCGGACAGCGCGGGCACGAACCGGAAGCCGGTGAGCTGGGGGGCCAGGGCGGCGAGCTCCCTCTCGAAGCAGAGGTCCTTCACCGTCCGCGCGCCGTAGTAGAAGGTCGCGCGCCGTTCGACCCCGCCCTCCGCCATCGCCCGCAGCAGGCCCAGCACCGGCGCCATGCCGGCACCTCCGCCCACGAAGATCAGCGGACTGTTGCGGTTCTGGCGCAGCGTGAAGGTCCCGAACGGCGCCTCGACCTGCAGCTTGTCCCCGACCTGGACCTTCTTGTCCAGGTACTCGGAGAACAGGCCGTCCGAGTAGATCTTGATGACGAACTCGTAGATGCCGTCCCGGTTCGGGGGGTTGGCCATGGAGAACGAGCGCGTCTCCTCGGTCCCCGGGACGACGAAGTCCATGTACTGGCCCGGGAAGAACTTGATCTCGGCCGGCTCCACCAGCTTGACCGTGAGGTGGCGCATGTCGTGGGTGACCGGTTCGTTGGACACGACCTCGACCGTGCCCTTGGTGAGCGGCAGGCCGGACCGGATGATCTCCTCGTCGTAGTTGAGGAGCTCGATCACCAGGTCCTCGTAGGCGTGCGCCCGGCAGAGGAGCGTCGAGCCCTCCTCCTTCTCGTAGTCGGGGAGCGCGAACGTCGAGTAGCTGTCGTACTCGATGTCCTCACCCTCGAGGACGAAGGACTTGCAGGCCGCGCACTGACCCTCCTTGCAGCCGTGCATGAGCTGCACGCCCTGCTCGGCGGCGGCGCGGAGAATGTTCTGGTCCTCGTCGACCTCGATCTCGATGCCGACCGGCTCGAACCGCACGACGTGTTTGTCACCCACGGTCTACGAACCACCTCTCTGACGAAGAGCACCGTGCAACCGGCGCGATAAAAGCGACTTATCGGGCAATCCCGGCCACACGTGTCCCGGATTCAGTGACGGGAGGGCGGGGTGACCCGGCCGGGGAGACGACCCCCCGGCCGGGCCGCGGGAGAAGGGCCCCGTCATGGGATGACGGGAGCCCCTCCCCCTCGCCTGACCCGCGCTCAGGCGTCGGTGGGCGCGGGCCGACCGGCCGGCCCCTGGCGGACGTAGTCCGCCGCGAACGCCGCGCGCTCGGAGTCGCTCATCTCGTTGAGCACCACGTTCGGGCTCGCCAAGGCGGGCATCCGCCGCAAGTGGTCCAGGTTCCACATCTTCTTCGGGTCCAGGTCCAGGTGCGGCTGGGCGGTCAGCGTGTGACCGTCGTCGCGCACGTGGCCCATGTCCTTGACGACGTCGGCCCAGTTCCAGCCGTGGTAGAGCGTCTCCCACTCGCGGTGACCCACGAGCTTGCCCATGTTCGGGGTCTCACGACCCTGGTAGGTGGGCCGGAAAGCCACGGCATCGGTCCAGTGGCACATCTCGTGGCAGTACGTGCGCCACTGGCCGTCCACCTCGTCCATGACCATGTCCTCACGCACCAGACACGGGACCATGCAGGTCCAGCAACGGTGCGGATAGACGTAGTCGACGTCCTCGGCCACGATCGCGTGGTGACCGTTCGGCTTGGCGAGGCGGTTGTAGTTCTCCCACCACTTGCCGTAGCGGTCGTACCAGCCCGGGTACTTGTACTCGAACCACTCGAAGTCGTCGTCGGTCATGCCGTCGATCCGCCAGTAGTTGGCGAGCCAACCGGTGGCGAAGAACTGCGCGACCTCGTGGACGTAGCCCTTGTTCCAGATCTGGTTCCAGGACTCCTCGACCAGATCGTGCGGGATGACCAGGCCGTACTTCTCCAGCGGCAGCAGGTACGAGCGGTAGTAGTCGTCGTAGATCCAGCGACGCCACATCTCCGCGTAGGACTCGCGGTCCTTGCGGCGGTCCTTCGTGCCGTACTCGATGAAGGTACCGACCGCGGCGTCGACCACGCGGTGGTTGTTCCACCACGCGTAGCGCAGGTCGCGCTCGAGCAGCAGCCGGTTGTCCTCGTCGGACAGGGCCATCAGCAGGGTCGCGTAGCCGTTCGAGATGTGGCGCGACTCGTCGGACTGCACCGAGTGGAACACCGTCGGCAGCAGGTAGTCACCGTTCGCGGCGGCCTCCGCCGGCATCGCCACGAACAGCGTGTTGGTGAACGCCGTCTCGGCGACGATGGTCAGGTAGACCGACGCCGCGGTGATCGCGTCACCGGTGATGAACCCCTCGGCGAACTGGCGGCCGATGCTGCCGCAGTAGTCCGTCTGGAAGTTCTTCAGCGAGTTGTTGAAGCCCGCCGGGTCGATGTAGTTGTTCATGTACAGGCGCTTGAGGTTCTGCTGGATCGTGCTGTGCCGAACCTCGTCGATCATCTGGATCGCCTGGCCGTTGTGCAGCTCCGGGTTCGGAACCGCCTGGAACAGCATCGGCATCGAGCGCGCCGCCGAGATCTCCGGCAACGGGATGATCGACAGGAAGAACTTCTGCCACTCCAGCCAGCGCTCCTGCACCTGCCGGAACATGTTGCCGCGGATGGCACCGTCCTGCGCGCCGTAGACGCGGTTGTCCTTCTCTTCCTCCATCGGGAAGTAGGAGCGGAGAACCTGCTTGAGCGGGTCCTTCTTCGCTGCCTTCCGGAAGGTGTAGTCGGTTCCGTACTTCATGTACGGCTCGTGGTACAGCGGCTCCCAGGAGAGTTCTTGGATCTTCTGGTGAGCCTTTGCCAAGCTCTGCCGACTCACGTCGTCTCCTCACGGTGGTGGGTGGTGGTCGGATTCAGCCCAACCGGTCGTGCGTCGTGCGCGGACCCCGGCCGTCGTGCCGCCGGGGGCCACCTCGCCCGACCGCCGGACCACGGGGCGAGCGCGGGTGCCCCGGGTTGGTGATCGGTTGCAGGTCCGATCGGTGCAGCGAAGACGCGCGAGTGGATCCCGCGGCTCCGCCTCCGTCGTTCCGTGCTGGGAATCACACCGGTTGGGCGCGGCGCCGGAGGTCTCAATATGAGACGCTCCCGACCCGTCACGTCTGGTGATCTTGCTCTCACGGCGCGTACCGTCGCCGTCACACCGACATCCGCGGCAGGTCACCGCTGCTCAGGTACCGGATGCGGGGTGTGGTTCCCGATCTCGACGCAGGCGAGGAGGCCGTGTGTGAGACACCTGTCCGACGGTGTGCGGGGCGGCTCCGGGCCGGACGGGCCACCGGGCCCGCGACACCCGGTGGACGGCCCCACCAGCGATCTTCTGACGGGCTCCACCACGTCGACCGCCACGGCGGAGCGGATCGCTGCCGCCCGCGAGGCCTTCCTGCACCGTGACGACGTCACCCCCGAGACCGTCCGCCCGCCGATCCTGGCCTCCTGGATCCGCTCCCGGGACATGGACGTCCCGGCGAACTCGATCGACCTGCCCGAGCTAGAGTGGGAGACCGACAGCCAGCTGGTGCGTGCGGCCGAGCCCATCCTGTCCGAGCTGTGCGACCAGTTCATCACCGAGCCGATGAGCCTGATCCTCTGCGACCACGAGGGCGTCGTGCTGGACCGGCGCACCGGCGACTCCGGGCTGCGCCAGCACCTGGACCGGGTCTGGCTCGCCCCCGGCTTCTCCTACGCCGAGCGGCACGTCGGCACGAACGGCATCGGCACCGCCCTGGAGGGCCGCCGGCCGACCGAGGTGTTCGGGCACGAGCACTTCGTCGAACACCTCGAGGACCTGGCCTGCGCCGGCGCCCCGATCCGGCACCCGGTCACGGGCAAGATCCTCGGCGTCATCGACCTGACCGGCTGGCGGCGGGAGGCGAGCGCGCTGATGATGGCCACCGCGGCGACCACCGCCCGGCGGATCGAGGAGGCGCTGCTGGCGGCGTCCGGCCGGCGCGAGCTGACCCTGTTGCACGACTACCTCGCCGCCGTGCAGCGCGCCGGGAACACCGCGGTGCTCGCCGTCGGCGACGACCTGGTGATGATGAACGACCGGGCACGCGAGCTCATCCCGCCCGGCGACCAGGTCACCCTGCTGTCCGGCGCCGCGGACGCGCTGCGCGCCGGGCGCGGCCGGCAGCTGGTGATGGACCTGCCCAGCGGCTCGACCGCGCGGGTCCAGTGCCGCCCGAGCTGGAACGAGCCCGGGTCCGCGGGCGGCGTGGTGCTGGTGACGCTGACCCATCGCGAGACGGTGGGCCGAACGTTGTCGGCCCCGACGATCACCACCGCGCTCCCCACCGCCGTCGGCTCGGGTGCGCTGTGGACCAAGTGCGCCCAGGTGGTGGACCGGAACTTCCGCAAGAACGAGTGGGTGGTGCTGCAGGGTGAGCCCGGCTCGGGCCGGACCACCCTGGCCAGGGCCACCCACCACCTGCACTCCCCCGCCGGGCACGTGCGGGTGCTGGACTCGGCGGACTTCTGTCCTCGCTGGCTGAGCGAGGTCTCCGACGAGCTGGCCGGCCGCGGCGGGACGCTGATCCTGCGCGACGTCGAGAAGCTCGCCGCGCCGGCCGCGACCGCACTCGCCGACGCCCTGGAACCGATGCGCGAGTCCACCGACCACGAGCGGCCGTGGGTGGTCGCGACCCGGTCGGCGGCACCGGACGGGACGGACCCGCTCGACGCCCCGGAGGTCACGGCGCTGCTGCGTGCGTTCCCGCGCACGATCGAGGTTCCGCCACTGCGGCACCACGTGGAGGACGTCGGCGAGCTCGTGCCGTACCTGCTGGCCCGCCTGACCCGGGGCGACCTGACCTGCTCGCCGGAGGCGCTGCGGGTGCTGATGCGCAACCGCTGGCCGGGCAACGTGGACCAGCTCTACCAGGTGCTCCGCAAGGTCGTGGCCCGCCGCCGGACCGGGATCATCCGGATCGAGGACCTGCCGCCGGAGACCCGGGCACTGACCCGCCGGGTGCTGACGCCGCTGGAGTCGATCGAGTGCGACGCCATCGTCGACGCCCTGCTCGACGCCGACGGCAACAAGGCCGAGGCGGCCCGGCGGCTCGGGATGAGCCGGGCGACGATCTACCGCAAGATCCGCGGCTACGGGATCACGGTGCCGGAGGGATCCGCCGCCTCCGGGTAGCGTGCGGGGCGTGTCCGACCCGGCCCGCCGCACCTGGCTCGTGCGGATGCTGTCGTTCCCGGAGGACATGCCGCGCCCGCTGCTGGTCCTGATCGCGGTGAGCAGCTCGCTGGTCGGGGTGTTCTTCGTACCGCTGCTGCTGCCCGAGGGCTCGCCCGCGTGGGTGCACGCGATCGCCGCCGCGCTCGTGGTCTTCGGGCTGATGGTGGTGACGGCGGCGCTGCTGCGCCGGGCACACGCCCGGGGCCGGGAGCGTCGCTGACCCGTCCGGCGCGCGCCGACCCGGTGCGCCGGGGTGGTGCGGACCGCGGGCCGTCCGCCTACCGTGCCTGCGCATGCCACCGGACACGTCGCCGCCCTGGCCGGACCCGCTGTTCCCGGCCGCCCCGTACCCGGGATCGCGGCCCGGGGCGTCGTTCGTCCACGACGGCGCCGGATCCGGCGGGCTCAGCATGCCCCTCGACGCCGACCGGTCGGCGCCGTCCGGGTGGCGGATCGGCGACCGCTGTCTCGACGACCGGCTGGCCGAGCGGGGTGCGGCCCCGCTGGCGGGCCGGGTGCCGGTGCTGGCGTACGGGTCGAACGCGTGCCCGTCCAAGATCTCCTGGATGCGGGCCGAGCGCGGCCTGACCGGCCCGGTCGTCGTGCTGCGGGTCCGGGTCGAGGGACTGTCCGCGGTGTGGGCGGCGGGTCTGCGGGTGGTGGACGACCAGCGCCCCGCCACCCTGGCCGCCGTCCCCGGCGCGGTCGAGGAGCACGCCGTGTGGCTCGCCGAACCGGGCCAGTTCGCCGCGCTCGACGCCGTCGAGGGCCGCCACACGGACCCGCCCCGCTACCGGCAGGCGCGGGTCGCGACCGGCCGCGTGACCCTGGTCGACGGCGACGGGGTGATCGACCGGCCCTACGCCTACGTCGCGCCCGCCGGGCCCCCCGGTGACGAGCGCACCGACCGCCGCCCGCTCCTGGTCGACGGGGCGCCGGTGCCGTGTGCCTCGCTCGGCCAGGACGCCGCGCGTGCCCTCGCCGGGATCCCGGGCCCCGACGGGCTCGACGTCGAGGCCCGCGACGCCGCCGACGGTGCGCCGCACCCGGACGCCTGGCCGTCGAGGGTGTTCGTCTACGGATCACTGATGCCGGGGCAGCCGGCCTGGCCGCTGATCCGGGAGCACGCCGACCCGCGTGTCCTGCCGCAGCCGGTGTTCCTGCCGGTCGGGACCGTCTCCGACACCGGTGACGGCTACCCGGCGCTGACCCTGGACCCCGGCGGTCGTATCCCGGGACATGACGGGCCGGGACGTGACGGCGTACCGGGCTACGTCGTCGAGCTGGCCGATCCGGTCGCGGCGCTGCCGGCGCTGGATGCCTACGAGGGCCCCGAGTACGAGCGGATCCGGGTCGTCCAGCAGGACGGCGCCATCTGCTGGGCGTGGCTGTGGACGGCGCCGCGGGACGGGCTCACCCCGCTACCCGGCGGCTGGGCCGCCCGCCGCTGATCCACCCCCGCAGACACTGACCGGGCCCGCCTCCACAGCGTGGAGACGGGCCCGGCCGGCGTGCGGCGACGGTCAGGTGCGTGCCTTGGCCGCCAGCTTCGCCTGGTGCTCGGCGAGGCCCGGGATCTGCCTGCCCTTGATCGACACGCCCTTCGTCTCGATGACGAAGTACAGCGCGATCATGCCGATCACACAGGCCCCCATCATGTAGTACGCGGGGAACAGCACGTCCCCGGTCGCCTCGACGACCGCCTCGTTCACCAGCGGCGCGGTCCCGCCGAACGCGGCCGTGGCCACGTTGTAGGAGATCGCCATACCGGCGAACCGGACGTGCGTCGGGAACATCGACGGGAACGTCGCCGAGATCGTGCCCAGCTGCAGCAGGTAGATCAGGCCGAGCACGGTGAATCCGAGGATCGCCCAGCCCAGGCCCTGCGCCATCAGCATGTACATCGGTATCGCCAGCACGAAGATACCGACCAGCGATATCCACCAGCACGGCTTGCGGCCGATCCGGTCGGACAGCGCGCCCGCGAACGGGACGAGCAACATCATGATCACCTGCCCGACGATGGCCAGGGTGTCGGCGGCCGACGACTCCATCCCGATCGTGGTGTTCAGGTAGGTCGGCATGTACGTCAGCAGCGTGTAGTTGATGACGTTCAGCGCGATCACCAGGCCGAACAGCGCCAGGATCGGCTGCCAGTAGCGGACGAGCAGGTCCCTCAGGGCCCCGGTCGCCGCCTGCTCGGACTCGCCGGAGGCCTCCAGCTCCCGGAAGACTGGGGTGTCCTCCAGCTTGGTCCGGATGTAGAGGCCGATCATCGCCATCGGCAGCGCGATCATGAACGGGATACGCCAGCCGTAGTCGAGCATGGCCTGCTCGCCGATCGCGGTCTCCAGGAGGAAGACCACCAGGACCGCCAGGGTGAAGCCGGCGAGGGTGCCGAACTCCAGGAAGCTGCCCCAGAAGCCGCGCTTCTTGTCCGGGGCGTACTCGGCCATGAAGGTCGCGGCGCCGCCGTACTCACCGCCGGTGGAGAAGCCCTGAATGATCCGGAGCAGGAACAGCAGCGCGGGAGCCGCCCAGCCGATCGTCTCGTAGGACGGGATCACGCCGATCAGGAACGTGGCGACACCCATCAGGATGATCGTCATCGAGAGCACCCGCTGGCGCCCGATCCGGTCGCCCAGCGGCCCCCACACGAACCCGCCGAGCGGGCGCAGGACGAAGGAGATCGCGAAACCGAGAAGCGTTCCCAGGTAGCCCAGCTCGCCGGGGAAGAACGCGTTCGTGAGCTCGACCGTCAGGTAGGCGTAGATGCCGTAGTCGAACCATTCAGTGGCATTACCGATCGCCGACGCGGCGACCGCTCTCCGCAGGACCGACGGTTCGACCTCGTCGTCCGCTCCCTGCTGGCCGGAACCGGCCGGGACCGATGTCATTCGGCACACCCCCCATTCGCGCAATGCGACCGCGCAAGCGGTAACGCATTTTCGTTACACGATCGACATTTTCCCCACGCCATTCCGATCAACGGAGCGTACAGAGCACCGCAGCCGACTGCTACCCCGCGCAACGGTCGGTTCCCGGTGCGCAGCACGGGCTCCGTGTAGCGTCGGCCGGGTGCTGGCGATCGAGGGGCTCGCCAAGCGGTTCGGCACCGCGACGGCCCTGGCCGGAGTGACCTTCCAGGTCCGGCCGGGTGAGGTGTTCGGCTTCGTCGGCGGCAACGGGGCAGGCAAGACGACGACGATGCGGATCGTCCTGGGCGTCCTGGACGCCGACGCCGGGACCGTCTCGTGGCGGGGTTCCCCGGTGGACGCCGAGATGCGCCGCCGGATCGGCTACCTGCCCGAGGAGCGCGGGCTCTACCCGAAGATGCGGGTCACCGAACAGCTGGTCTACCTGGCGCGGCTGCACGGGATGTCCCGATCGGCCGCGAACCGGGCGGTGGACCACTGGACCGGGCGGGTCGGGCTCGCCGGGCGCCGGGGCGACGAGGTGCAGAAGCTCTCCCTGGGCAACCAGCAGCGGGTCCAGCTCTGTGCTGCCCTGGCCCACGACCCGGACGTCCTCGTCCTCGACGAGCCGTTCTCCGGGCTGGACCCGACCGCGGTCGACACCATGAGCGAGGTCCTGCGCGAGCGGGCCGCCGCCGGGATCCCGGTGATCTTCTCCTCGCACCAGCTGGAGCTGGTGGAGCGGCTGTGCGACCGGGTGGGGATCATCTCGGCCGGCCGGATGGTCGCCGTCGGGACGGTCGAGGAGCTCCGGGCCGGGTCCGCGGAGCGCTACGACGTCACCGGACCGCCGACCGGCTGGGCCGACGGGCTGCCGGGGGTCCGGGTGCTGGCCACCGACGGCGGGTGGACCCGGGTGGAGCTCGACCCCGGTACCGACGACCAGAAGCTGCTGGCCGCCGCTCTGGCGGCCGGGCCGGTGTACGCCTTCGGACCGCACCGGCCCCCGCTGACCGAGCTGTACCGCGACGCCGTCGCCGACCGTCCCACCGAGGTGACGCCGTGAAGCGGGCGGCCACCACGATCGCACTGGTCGCCCGGCGCGAGGTGACCACCCAGATCCGCTCACGGACCTTCCTCATCGGGCTGCTCCTGATGCTGGTCGTCTTCGGCGGGTACGGCGCGGTGTTCGCGTTCGTGGGGGCGCAGACCTCGGAGTCCTCGCTCGTGCTGGACGGGCAGGCCCGCGAGCTGCGCCCGGCGCTGCAGTCCGCCGCCGACCGCCGCGGCACCGAGCTGACGCTCACCGAGGCCGGCAACCGGGCCACCGCGGAGTCGATGGTCCGCGCCGGCGAGGCGGACGCGCTGCTCACCGGCGGACCCGGCACCTTCCAGCTGATCGGGCGCGACGACGTCGGCGCCGGGCTGCGTTCGCTGGTGACCGAGGTCGTCGAGCAACAGGCGGTGACCGACGCCCTGACCGCGGCCGGTGCCGACCCCGGGCAGGTCAGTGCCCTGTCGGGGGTGGGGATCCGCACCCTCGAACCGGCCGACCCGGAACGCGGGCAACGGGTCGCGCTCGCCCTGGCGGTGACGTTCCTGCTGTTCTTCTCGGTCACCGCCTACGGCGCCGCCGTCGCCCAGGGCGTGGTCGAGGAGAAGTCCGGCCGGGTCGTCGAGCTGCTGTTGTCCACGATCCCGGCGACCCAGCTGCTGGCGGGCAAGATCCTGGGTCTGGGGCTGGTCGGGCTGCTGCAGCTGCTGATCCTCGGCGGGGTGGGGACGGTGGTCGCGCTGGCCACCGGGCTGCTCGCCGTGCCCGCGGTGCTGCTGGGCACGCTGGCCTCGGCGGTCGTCTGGTACCTGGTCGGGTTCTTCCTCTTCGCGACGCTCTACGCCGCGGCCGGTGCGCTGGTGTCCCGGCAGGAGGAGCTGCAGTCGGTGACCGCGCCGGTCGCGGTCCCGCTGCTCGTACCGTTCCTGCTGGCCGTCGCGATCCTGCCGACCGATCCGCGCAACACCGTGACCACGGTGCTGTCGTTCGTGCCGTTCCTCTCCCAGACGCTGATGCCGGCCCGGGTCGCACTCGGCGTCGCGGCCTGGTGGGAGGTGCTGATCGCGCTGGCCCTGGCGCTCGCCGCGCTGGCGGGCATGGTCCTGTTCGCGGCGCGGGTCTACCGGAACTCGGTGCTGCGGACCGGGGCCCGGGTGAGCTGGCGCGAGGCGCTCAGGGGCGACGGGCGCGCTTGACGGCGTCGTAGCGGTCCAGCGCCTCCTGCCGCTCGGTCCTGTGGTCCACCATCGGCTCCGGGTAGCCCTGCGGGATCCCGTCGCGCAGCTTCCACGGCTGGTGCACGGCCTTGCCCGGCACCCCGGCGAGCTCGGGCACCCAGCGCCGCACGTAGTCGCCGCCAGGGTCGAACCGCTCCCCCTGGGTGATCGGGTTGAAGATCCGGAAGTACGGCGACGCGTCGGTGCCGGAGCCGGCCGTCCACTGCCAGCCGTGCTGGTTGGAGGCCAGGTCGCCGTCCACCAGCAGCTCCATGAAGTGCCGCGCACCCCACCACCACGGCAGGTGCAGGTCCTTGACCAGGAACGACGCGACGACCATCCGCAGCCGGTTGTGCATCCAGGCCTCGGCGCGCAGCTGGCGCATGCCGGCGTCGACGATCGGGAAGCCGGTGCGCCCCTGCTTCCAGCGGTCCAGGTCGGCGTAGGCGTCGTCGCCGGTGCGCAGCGGGAGGTGGTCGAAGGCCGTGTCGTAGTTCTCCCGGGCCGAGTCCGGGCGCCGGTACAGGACGTCGGCGTAGAACTCCCGCCAGGCGATCTCGGTGCGGTAGGCCTTGGTCGAGTCCTTGGTCGAGTCCTTGGTCGAGTCACAGTGGCGCCGGGCGATGTCGGCGAGGACGGTGCGCGGGTGGATGCAGCCGTACTTGAGGTATGGCGACATCCCCGAGGTGCCGAGCTTCGCGGGCATGTCGCGGTTCGACCCGTACTCCATGACGCCCTCGTCGAGGAAGTCCTTCCAGCGGCGCAGCGCCGCCTTCTCCCCCGCCTCGGGAAGCTCGGCCTCGACTTCCTCGTCGTCGGGGATCGGTACCGCGCGGGGGCCGCCGTCCTTCGTGGAAGGGTCGATCCAGCTGCAGGTCGACGCGGACGTCCCGGCCGGGGCCCGCCACCCGTGGTCGGCCCAGGCCCGGCTGAACGGGGTGAACACCCGGAACGGGCCGCCCTCGCCCTTCTCGACCCGGCCGGGGGCGACGGCGTACGGCGAGCCGGTCCGGATCAGCTCCGCTCCGGTCGCGGCGAGTCCGGTCGCCACGTTCTCGTCGCGCCGCGATCCGTACGGACCGAAGTCGGCCGCCACGTGCACGGTCCGTGCGCCGACGGCCGTCGCCACCCGTGGCACGACGTCCACCGGGTCGCCCCGCACGACCAGCAACCTTCCGTCGAGCGCCGAGTCGAGCTCACGCAGGCAGCCGTGGAGGAAGGTCTTCCGGGCAGCGCCGGCGGGACCGAGCAGGTGCGGGTCCAGCACGAACAGCGCCAGGGCCCGGTCCGCGGCGTCGGCCGCGGCGAGGAAGGTGGGCTGGTCCGCGACCCGCAGGTCGCGCCGGAACCAGACGACGGCGGTGCTCGGACTCATGTCGCCCGACGCTAACGACGCACTGCACCATCCGCTCGCCGGCTACGTCCGGACGACGGACGGCCCCGCCTTCCGGCGGGGCCGTCGGCGTGCGCGGCTACGCGGCGCTCAGCGCCGGCCCACCGGAACGTACAGCCGCTCGGCGGAGCCGGTGTACAGCTGACGCGGACGGCCGATCTTGTTCTGCGGGTCGTTCATCATCTCGCGCCAGTGCGCGATCCAGCCGGGGAGCCGGCCGAGCGCGAACAGCACGGTGAACATCTTCACCGGGAAGCCCATCGCCCGGTAGATGACGCCGGTGTAGAAGTCGACGTTCGGGTAGAGCTTGCGCTCGACGAAGTAGTCGTCGGCCAGCGCCTTCTCCTCGAGCGTCATGGCGATGTCGAGCAGCGGGTCGTTGACGCCGAGCTTCTTCAGGATCGTCTCGGCCTGTTCCTTGACGATCTTCGCGCGCGGGTCGTAGTTCTTGTAGACCCGGTGCCCGAAGCCCATCAGCTTCGCGCCCTGCTCCTTGTTCTTCACCCGGTCGACGAACGCGTCGACGTTGCCGCCCTCGACGTCCTTGATCCGGGTCAGCATCTCCAGCACGGCCTGGTTGGCGCCGCCGTGCAGCGGGCCGAACAGCGCGTTCACCCCGGCGGAGATCGAGGCGAACAGGTTCGCCTGGCTCGAACCGACGAGCCGCACCGTCGACGTCGAGCAGTTCTGCTCGTGGTCGGCGTGCAGGATCAGCAGGGTGTCGAGCGCCTTGGCCATGTCCGGGTCGATCTCGTAGGGCTCGGCCGGGAACCCGAAGGTCATCCGCAGGAAGTTCTCGACCAGGCCCAGCGAGTTGTCCGGGTACAGGAACGGCTGGCCGACCGACTTCTTGTAGGCATAGGCGGCGATCGTGAAGACCTTCGCCATCAGCCGGACGGTGGAGAGCTCGACGGCCTCCTCGTCGAACGGGTCCAGGGCGTCCTGGTAGAAGGTCGACAGCGCGCTGACCGCGGACGACAGCACCGGCATCGGGTGCGCGTCACGCGGGAAGCCGTCGAAGAAGCGCTTCAGGTCCTCGTGCAGCAGGGTGTGCCGGCTGATCCGGTTGGTGAACCCGTCCAGCTGCTGCTGGGTCGGCAGCTCACCGTAGATGAGCAGGTAGCTGACCTCGAGGAACGTCGAGTTCGTGGCCAGCTGGTCGATCGGGTACCCGCGGTAGCGGAGGATCCCGGCGTCGCCGTCGATGTAGGTGATCGCGGACGAGCAGGCGGCGGTGCTGGTGAAGCCGGGGTCGTAGGTGACCAGGCCGGTCTTGCCGAGCAGCTTGCTGACGTCGACGGCCTGCGACCCCTCGGTCGGGGTGTGCACCGCCATCTCGAACTCGCCACCGGAATGCTTGAGTACGGCGGAGTCGGCTCTGGCGGCGGTCTCGTCGGACATGTGGAGGTTCCCTCTCACAGCTGGAATCAATCGGGTCTCGGGCACACGCTAGCCCGCCGGATCCGATCCGCAGAACGCGGCGACGAGAGT
Organism: Pseudonocardia parietis; assembly: GCF_017876315.1. Lineage (GTDB taxonomy): Bacteria > Actinomycetota > Actinomycetes > Mycobacteriales > Pseudonocardiaceae > Pseudonocardia > Pseudonocardia parietis. The sequence continues at coordinate 7,185,392 of NZ_JAGINU010000001.1, forward strand.
CACCCCGGCGGATGCCCCGCGACCGGCGCCCGGTACCGCAGGAACTCCGGGAACCGCCAGATGACGATCAGCGTGCCGGCGATCACGGCCAGTCCGCCGAGTGTGGTGGTGAGCCCCGGTCCGATCAACTCGGCCGACGGTCCGTGCCACATGTCGGCGAGCCGCGGGCCACCGGCGACGACGACGATGAACACGCCCTGCATCCGGCCGCGCATCTCGTCGGTGGCCACCGTCTGCAGCATCGACGACCGGTACACCGAGCTGACCAGGTCGCCTGCGCCGGCGACGGCCAGCGCCAGTACCGCGAGGAACAGCGAGCCGGTGAGCCCGAATACAGCGATGCCGCCGCCCCACACGCAGATGGCGGCGACGACGGCGACGCCCTGGCGTTGCACCTTCTGCAGCCAGCCCGACAGCACCCCGCCGGCGACCATGCCCAGCGGGATCGCCGCGAACAGCAGACCCTGCTCGATGCCTCCCGCCGCCGATCCGCCGAACGTCGTGGCAGCCATCTCCGGGAACACCACCCGCGGCATCCCGAAGCCCATCGCGATCACGTCGACCAGGAACGAGACCAGCAGGATGCGGTGCATGCCGATGTAGCGGAAGCCGTCGACCACGGCCCGCAGACCGACCTTCTGCTTGCCGCCGTCGCCGGTCCGGGCGGAGCTGGGCAACGACGGCAGCCGCCACGTCGCCCACAGCGTCGCGAGCAGCGCGATCGCGTCCAGCAGGTAGAGCGTGGACAGGCCGATGAGCGGGATCAGTCCTCCCGCGAGCAGCGGCCCGAGCACCGCCCCGACCTGCACGACGGTCATGTTCAGCGCGTTCGCCGCCGGCAACTGCTCGGCGGGGATCAGCCGTGGGATGATGGCGCTGCGGGTCGGCTGGTTCATCGCGAGCATCGCCGACTGGAACGCGAACAACACCAGGATGAACCAGACGTTGCCGGCGCCGGTCGCCGACACCACCCACAGCGCCAGCGAGGTCAGCGCGATGCCGGACCCGGTGAACAGCAGCATCACCCGGCGGTCGACGGCGTCGGCGATCGCGCCGCCCCACAACCCGAACACCACGAGCGGGACCAGGCCGAACAGCCCGGTCAGGCCGACGTACGCCGAGGACCCGGTGAGCTGGTAGATCTGGATCGGGACCGCGACGACCGAGAGCTGGGCCCCGATCACGGTGACGATCCCGGCCGTCCACAACCGCCGGTAGGCGGGCGTGCGCAGCGGGGTCGTGTCGGCGAACGCCGACCGGAACAGACCGGTCACCCGGGATGTCGCCGACCGGGTCCGCGCGGTCGGGGCGCCGGCGGTGCTCTCGTCGGGGACCGGTCGTGTCGGCGACTCCCGGTCCGGGCCCGGCACGGGCTGCGTCGGCCCGTCACCAGGATCGTTGCGCGTGCTCACGGGGCCAGGTGTACACGGCGGGACGGTCCTGTCGCCTCGGGGTTCCCCCTACGGGGCCAGGCGGCGCACCGACCAGTTGTCGTCGCGGCCGGCGTCGAACCGCAGCCGGTCGTGCATCCGGTCCTCCCGGCCCTGCCAGAACTCGACCTGCCACGGCACGACCCGCCAGCCGCCCCAGTGCGGCGGCCGGGGGATCTCATCGACGCCGTCGAACCGGCTCGCGATGCCGGCCAGTGCCTGGTCGAGGACGTTGCGCCCGGCCACGACCGTCGACTGGGCGGACGCCCACGCCCCGAGCTGGGCGCCGCGCGGCCGCAGCGACCAGTAGGCGTCGGACTGGGCGTCGGAGCAGCGCTCCACCCGGCCGGACAGCTGGACCTGGCGGTGCAGGTCGTACCAGGGGAAGGTCGCCGCGGCGACCCGCGTGCGGTTCAGGTCGTGGCTCTTGGACGACGTGTAGTTGGTGTAGAAGACCAGCCCGCCCGCGTCCAGGCCCTTGCAGAGCACCGTGCGCGACGACGGCGCGCCGTCGGGGTCGGCGGTGGCCAGCACCATCGCGTTCGGCTCGGCGAGACCGGCCTCGCGGGCCTCCTCGAGCCACCTGGCGAGTTGCTCGTGCCAGCTCGGGGCGAGGTCCTCGACATCGAACGGCCGACTCGTGTAGTCGGTCCGCATCCTCGCCAGTGCCGGCGCGTCGGTCATGGTTCCCCTTCCGAGCTGGGTATTGCCCCGCCCGACCGTATGCGGCACCCCGTCGGACGTACACCCGCCGAACGGTCGGCGTGGCCCGCCCGGTCCCGGGGCCCGTGACCGATCACACCGGCCGGGCTCGTTGCCCGGTGCGGCCGCCGGGAGCAGGGTGACCTGCGATACCGAGCCGAAGGAGACGCGGTGACCGAATCCCTCGCCCACGAGATCCCTCCGCCCCCGCCGGGCTTCAAGTCCGGACTGGAGGGTCACGTCGCGTTCCGCACCGAGATCGCCGAGCCGGACAAGGACGGCGGCGCGCTGCGCTACCGCGGTGTCGACATCTCCGATCTCGCCGGCACGGTCACCTTCGGCGACGTCTGGGCGCTGCTGGTGGACGGCCGGTTCGGGCAGGGCCTGCCGCCTGCCGAGCCGTTCCCGATCCCGGTGCACACCGGGGACGTCCGGGTCGACGTGCAGGCCGCGCTCGCCATGCTGGCGCCCTACTGGGGCTATCGCCCGCTGCTCGACATCGACGAGGCCGAGGCCCGCGACAACCTCGCCCGCGCGTCGGTGATGGCGCTGTCCTACGTGGCGCAGTCCGCCCGCGGCATCGGCGTCCCGGCCGTGCCGCAGTCCCGGATCGACGAGTCCGCGACGATCACCGAGCGGTTCATGACCCGCTGGCGCGGTGAGCCGGACCCGCGCCACGTCGCCGCCGTCGACGCCTACTGGGTCTCCGCCGCCGAGCACGGTATGAACGCCTCCACCTTCACCGCCCGGGTCATCGCCTCCACCGGGGCGGACGCCGCCGCGTCGCTGTCCGGTGCGATCGGCGCCATGTCCGGCCCGCTGCACGGCGGTGCCCCGGCCCGGGTGCTGCCGATGATCGACGAGGTCGAGCGGACCGGGGACGCCGAGGCGCTGGTGAAGGGCATCCTGGACCGCAAGGAGAAGCTGATGGGCTTCGGCCACCGGGTGTACCGGGCCGAGGACCCGCGGGCCCGCGTGCTGCGCGACACCTGCCGTGCGCTGAACGCGCCGCGTTTCGAGGTCGCCGCCGAGCTGGAGCAGGCGGCGCTGACGGTCCTGCGGGAGCGCCGTCCGGACCGCCCGATCGAGACGAACGTCGAGTTCTGGGCCGCGGTCGTCCTCGACTTCGCCGAGGTGCCGCCGCACATGATGCCCGCGATGTTCACCTCGGCCCGGACCGCGGGCTGGTCGGCGCACGTGCTGGAGCAGAAGCGGGAGGGCAAGCTCGTGCGCCCGTCCGCGCAGTACATCGGGCCGGGCCCGCGCCGCCCCGAGGACGTCGAGGGCTGGGCCACGGTCACGAGCTGAGCGGGCTCCCCGTGGGTGCGTGGGTGCGCCGGATCGCCATCGACAGCCCGGCGGCGACCAGGCACAGCACCGCACCGCCGTACCACGCCGCGTCATAGCTGCCCAGCGCGTCGCGGATCACCCCGGCGGTCAGCGCCGCGAACGCCGCCCCGATCTGGTGCGAGGCGAAGATCCAGCCGAACACCACGGCCGACCGGGTCCCGAACGCCTCGCGGGCCAGCGCCATCGTCGGCGGCACGGTGGCCACCCAGTCCAGGCCGTAGAACACGACGAACGCGAGCATGCTGGCGTTCAGGTCGGTGCCGAACAGCGGCGGCAACGCGAACAGTGACACCCCGCGCAGCGTGTAGTAGGCGCCCAGCAGGTAACGCGGGTCGATCCGGTCGGTGAGCCAGCCGGAGAAGACCGTGCCGACCAGGTCGAAGATCCCGACCACGGCCAGCAGGGACGCGGCCGTCGTCGCGGGCATGCCGTGGTCGTGCGCCGCCGGCACGAAGTGCGACTGGACCAGCCCCGCAGTCGTCGCGCCGCAGATGAAGAATCCGGCGGCGAGCAGCCAGAACGTGCGGGTGCGGGCGGCATCGAGCAGCGCGCGGACGGCGAGCGCGGCGGCCCCCGACCGCCGAGGCACCACGACGTCGGCCTCGCTCCCGCCGTACGGGAGCACCCCGGCGTCGGCCGGATGGTCGCGCAGGAACAGCAGCACCACCGGCACGACGGCGAGCGCCGCCCCCGCCGTGACCAGCGCGGCCGGGCGCCACCCGCCGGACTCGACGACCGCGGCCACCAGTGGGAGGAACACCAGCTGCCCGGTCGCGGTCGCCGCGGTCAGGATCCCGGACACCAGCCCGCGCCGGGCCACGAACCAGCGGTTCACGATCGTCGCGACCAGTGCCATCGCCATCGACCCGGTACCTAGCCCGACGACCACACCCCACAACAGCACCAGCTGCCAGACGGCCGTCATGAACACGGTCGCCCCGGCGCCGACCGCGACGAGCAGCAGCGCGCAGCTCACCACCCGCCGCACGCCGAAGCGTTCCATCAGCGCGGCGGCGAACGGCGCCGTGACCCCGAACAGTGTGAGGTTCACGGCGAGGGCGAACGAGATCGTCCCGATCGACCAGCCGAACTCGGTGTGCAACGGTTCGACCAGGACGCCCGGGGTGGACCGGAACCCGGCCGCCCCGAGCAGCGCGAGGAAGGTCGCCCCGGCTGCCCACCAGGCCGGGTGCACCCGGCGTCCCCGTCCCGCCGCGCGCGGGGGTGCTTGCGTCATGCACCGAGCCTGCACCGGGCCGGCGATCGGTGACAGTGGCCGACAAGCCGATATGTGCAAAAATTCGGCCATGCCCACCGCGCCGCACCGGGTCGGAGTACTCGCCGTCGACGGGGTGATCGCCTTCGAGGCCGCGACCCCGGAGCGGATCCTCGGCACGGCGACAGCGCCCGACGACAGACGGCTCTACGACGTCCGGCTCGCCTCGCTCGACGGCGGGCCGGTCCGTACCAGCTCCGGCTACCGGCTGCTGCCCGAACACGGCCGGGAGGCGCTCGACGACGCGCAGACGCTCGTGGTCCCGGCGGTCGCAGCGGGTGGGCCGGGTCCGGCGGGGCGGCCGGAGCGTGAACCGGACCCGCGGGTGCTCGACCTGGTCCGCGCGGCCGCGTCGCGCGGGAGGGTGGTGGCGATCTGCACCGGGGCGTTCGTGCTCGCCGCCGCCGGGGTGCTCGACGGTCGCCGCGCGACCACCCACTGGGCGCACGCGAACCGCTTCCGGCGGAGGTTCCCGCAGGTCGTGCTCGAACCCGACGTCCTGTTCGTCGACGAGGGTGACGTGCTGACCTCGGCCGGTGTCGCCGCCGGGATCGACCTGTGCCTGCACCTGGTGCGCCGCGACCACGGCGCGGAGATCGCCGCCGCCACCGCGCGGCGCAACGTCGTCGCGCCGTGGCGGGAGGGCGGGCAGGCCCAGTTCGTCGAACACCGGCTGCCGGAGCCGCCCGGACCGGCCACCGCCACGGTCCGGGCCTGGGCCGTGGCACACCTCGATCGCCCGCTCGGCGTGGAGGAGCTGGCCGGACGGGCGTCGATGAGCGTCCGGACGTTCACCCGCAGGTTCCGCTCCGAGACCGGGACCAGCCCCGGCCGCTGGCTCACCGCGCGGCGGCTCGACCTCGTGCGACGGCTCCTGGAGGCCACCGATCTGCCGGTCGAGCAGGTCGCCGCCCGGTCCGGGTTCGGCACCACCGCGGCGCTGCGGCAGCGGTTGCACGCCGAGATCGGGATGGCCCCGCTGGCGTACCGGCGTTCGCACCGCGCCCCACGTCCCGAGGTGTGGCCCGGGGCACCGTCGGGTCCGCGGTGACCGGCCGTGCTGCGACACTGGGCGCCGTGACCTCTTCTGCCGACCTGAAGATTCCCGCTGATCTCCTGCCGTCGGACGGCCGCTTCGGATGCGGCCCCTCCAAGGTGCGCACCGAGCAGCTCTCCGCCCTCGCGGCGACCGGCGACTCGCTGCTGGGCACCTCGCACCGGCAGAAGCCGGTGAAGAACCTGGTGGGACGCGTGCGGGCCGGCCTCTCCGAGCTGTTCTCGCTGCCCGAGGGCTACGAGGTCGTCCTGGGCAACGGCGGATCCACCGCCTTCTGGGACGCTGCGGCGTTCGGGCTGGTCCGGGAGCGTTCGCTGCACCTGACCTACGGCGAGTTCTCGCAGAAGTTCGCCGACACCACGAAGGGCGCGCCGTTCCTGGCCGACCCGGTGGTCGTCTCCGCCGAGCCGGGCAGCGCGCCGGCCCCGGTGACCGACCCGTCCGTGGACGCGATCGCGTGGGCGCACAACGAGACCTCGACCGGCGTCGCGGTGCCGGTGGACCGGCCGGCGGGCACGACCGGGGACCAGCTCGTCCTGATCGACGCGACCTCCGGGGCCGGCGGCCTGCCGGTCGACGTGTCGCAGTCCGACGTCTACTACTTCGCCCCGCAGAAGGGCTTCGCCTCCGACGGCGGCCTGTTCATCGCCCTGATGAGCCCGAAGGCCCTGGAGCGGGTCGCGGAGCTGAACGCCTCCGACCGCTGGATCCCGCCGTTCCTGTCCCTGGCCACCGCCGTCGACAACTCGGCGAAGGACCAGACGTACAACACCCCGTCGCTGGCCACCCTGTTCCTGCTCGCCGACCAGATCGACTGGATGAACGGGCTCGGCGGGCTGGACGGCTGTGTCGCGCGCACCCGCGACTCGTCGGAGCGGCTGTACTCGTGGGCGGAGAAGAGCTCGTTCGCGCGGCCGTTCGTGACCGACCCGGCGCACCGCAGCCTGGTCGTCGGCACGGTCGACTTCGACGACACCGTGGACGCCGCCGCCGTCGCGAAGGTGCTGCGGGCGAACGGGATCGTCGACACCGACCCGTACCGGAAGCTGGGCCGCAACCAGCTGCGGGTCGGGATGTTCCCGGCGGTCGAGCCGGCCGACGTCTCGGCGCTGACCGCGAGCATCGACTGGGTCGTGGAGCAGCTCGCGACCTGAGTCCTCGTCGCCCCCGACGGCCGGGCCCGCCTACCCGCGGGCCCGGCCGTCGTGCGTTCGGCACCTGTTCCCCGGCGTGGGTTGCTTTCCGTTCCGTTGTTGTTGCGTGATTGGTAGCAACTTTTCGTAGTCACAGCAGTAACATCAGCCCCAGCTCTCCCTTGAGAAACGATTTGTGCGATCCTGCGCACGGTGAGTGACGTCGCTCGCGCGTCCCACAGCCAGGTGGCACTCACCGACCAGGCGGAACTCGCCCGGCGCGCCTCACCCGAGACGCCGCCGCGGGGATCTACCGTCACCCGGACGGGGACGACAGCAGGAGGATTGATCGATGCGCGCGTTGCGGGTCGTGGGGGTGACCGGGGACGGCTCGGTCGTCCTCGAGGACTCGGGACGTCGAGAGCGCTACACCGTGCCGGCCGACGAGCAGCTACGCGCTGCGGCGCGTGGTGACGTGACCCGGCTCGGCCAGATCGCGATCGAGTTGGAGAGCCAGTTGCGCCCACGCGAGATCCAGGCCCGCATCCGGGGCGGCGCATCGGTGGACGAGGTCGCCGCCGCGGCCGGCGTGCCGACCCAGAAGATCGAGCGCTTCGCCTATCCGGTCCTCCTCGAACGCTCCCGCACCGCCGAGCTCGCCCAGAGCGCGCACCCGCAGCGGGCCGACGGCCCCGACATGCGCACGCTCGGCGAGACCGTCGCGCACACCTTCGGGCTGCGCAGCCAGGACTACACGAGCGCCGGGTGGGACTCCTGGAAGGGCGAGGACGGCAAGTGGGTCGTCGTCCTCACCTGGCAGACCGGGCGCTCCGACAACGCCGCGCACTGGGCGTTCCAGCCCGGTGCCCACGGCGGCACCGTCGTCCCGCTGGACGAGCACGCCTCCGACCTGGTCGAAGGCCTGCCCGCGCGGCCGTTGCGCCCGCTCGGCGCCGTCGTCGACATGGCCCGGGACGACGATCAGACCCCCTCCGAGCCCGCCGCCGCGGCCCCCGCCCGGGCCGTCGCCGGTGGCCAGGCACCCTCGTCCGCCGAGTCGTGGGCCGGGCGCGGGATCACTCCCGAGCAGCGCCGGTCGAGCCCGTCGCGACCGCGAGTGGAGCCGCCCGCCCGCGGGCCGATGTCGCGCCCCGAGGAGACCCGTGCGCCGGCCGCCGACGCGCCCGTGATCCCGCGGGTGGCGAAGCCCGTCGAGGACCCGGTCGACGAGGCAGCAGACGAGGTCGTGGATGCCGCGGTGACCGACATGCCGGCGAGCGATCGGGACCCGGTCGACGCAGGGCGTGCGTCCGGCTCGGGCACCGACACCGCACCGGACATCGACTCCGCACCGGGTATCGGCTCCGCACCGGGCACCGTCGAGCTGCCGGAGACCGGCACCGCGGCGACCTCGGGGACGGTGTCGGACATCGGCGCCGCGTCGAGCGCCGGAACCGCGTCGGGCACCGGGACCGCATCGAGCACCGGGACCGCGCGGGACAACGGCAGCACGTCGAGCACGGGCACCGCATCGGACGGCCGGCCGGCATCGGACAGCGCCCCGGCCGCGGGGAGCAGCACGGCATCCGGTGGTACCTCGGTCGCCGGCGCCACGCCGGACGGTGGCCCGGACCCCGGCGCCACGTCCGGCGGCGATGCCGCAGCGACCACGGACGCCACACCGGCCACGGGCGTCGGGACCGACACCGCCCCGGAGCAGCGCACGTCCCCGCAACGTGACGGCGGCGGCGCCGCAGCATCGGGCGGGAGCACCGAGCAGATCGGGAACACTGAGCAGGCCGGGAGCACGACCCCGGCCGCGGCGACCGAGACGTCCACAGATGCGGGCACGGCAGGTCGCACCGCGAGCCACGCCGGCCAGGACGGCTCCGGGACGACGGACAGGGCGGCGACCGCACCTGCCCCGGCGGACGGAACCAGCGCCGAGCCGGCCGACACCGACGAGGACGACCCCGCCCGCCCGGCATCCTCGACCCCGGACGAGTCGTCGAAGCAGGATGCGGACGAGCCCGCCACACGCCAGCGCGGGAGCGCCGCATCCCGGCGGACGAAGAAGGGCAAGCCGGTGATGCCGTCCTGGGACGAGGTCCTGCTCGGCGTCCGCGGCCAACGCTGACCCGGTCTGTCCGGCCGTCGGCGCGTACCCCGTCAGAATCCTGGCCCCGCACCGCGTTCGAGGCCCGGTCCCGTGCGGTACCTCGGACCTCGTGCGGGAACGGGGGGTCGTCAGCCGCCGCCGGTCACGGCGTGGAAAGCAACCGCGGCTGCCGTGGCTACGTTCAGCGAGTCCACGCCCGTCGCCATCGGGATCCGCACCCGCCGGTCGGCGGCGGCCAGGGCCTCCTCGGTGAGGCCGGGGCCCTCTGCCCCGAGCAACAGTGCGACCTTCTCCCCCGCCAGGCCCGCCGTGGCCAGCGGCTCGGCGTCCGCCGCCGGCGTCAACGCGACCACGGTGAACCCCTCGTCACGCAGCGTGTCCAGCGACGCGGGCCAGGGACCGTCCAGCCGGGTGAACGGCACCCGCAGCACATGCCCCATCGAGACCCGGACGCTGCGCCGGTAGAGCGGATCGGAACAGCCCGGCCCCAGCAGGAGCCCGTCCATCCTCAGGGCCGCCGCGTTGCGGAACAACGAACCGAGGTTCTCGTGGTCACCGACCCCCTCGCACACCACGACGGCGCGGGCACCTGCGAGGAGTCCCGCGACGTCGGGCGCGGCGGCCCGGTCGGCCACCGCGAGCACACCCCGGTTGAGGTGGAAACCCACCGCACGGGCCATGGTGTCGGCGTCGGTGGAGTAGGCGGGCACGTCCAGCCGGACCAGGTCGTCCGAGAGCTCGTCGAGGCGCCGCGGCACCCCCAGCAGCGACCGAACCGGGTACGCCGACTCCAGCAGCCGCCGTACGACGACGACACCCTCCGCGATCACCAGCCCGCGCCCGCCCGGGCGGTCCGGACGGCGATCGGCGGTGGTGAGATCCCGGAAGTCGTCGATGCGGGGGTCATTCGGGTCGTCGACCGCGGTGAGGATGGCCACGACCACCGATCGTCCCATGTCACTGACCGTTCAACGCTCCTGGTCGCCCTTTCAGCCGGTACCGCCCGGACCGGGGATATGACACCGTGTATTGCCGCCCTCCGATCAGGCCCCCCGGCCGGGTGAGGAGGCGCTCCCCGTTTGATGGAGGTCGGTTCTCGCATGGGTCAGGTTGTCGACCGGACGACGTTCACCCGGCGCGACCGCCAGCGGTACCGGATCAAGGTGCAACGATGCCTGGACTCGTTCGAGGACCTGCTCCGCAGCTACCCGTTCCCGGACACCGAGCCGATGACCGGTATGGAGATCGAGTTCAACCTCGTCGACCCGAAGCTGGCGCCCTCCCTCAACGGTCACGACGTCCTGGAGACGATCAACCGGGGCGAGTGGCAGTCCGAGCTCGGGCGCTGGAACCTGGAGCTGAACCTCCCACCGCGGCCGCTGCCGGGAGACCAGTGGCGCCAGCTCGAGCACGAGTTGCTGGATCTCCTCGCCGGAGCCGGGGCGAAGGCAGGTGACCTGCACACCCAGCTGGCGATGATCGGGATCCTGCCGACCCTGGACGTCGGCCACATGGTCGGTGAGGCGATCTCCCCGGAGGAGCGCTACCACGCGCTCAACGACCAGATGCTCAACGCCCGCGGCGAGCCGATCCGGGTCGACATCAGCGGCTGCGATCCGGACGAGCGGGTCAACGCCGACTTCGAGTCGATCATCCCGGAGGCGGCCTGCACCTCGATGCAGCTGCATCTGCAGGTCGCGCCGTCGGAGTTCGGCCGGTACTGGAACGCCGCCCAGTGCCTCGCCGGCGTCCAGCTCGGGCTGGGGGCGAACTCGCCGTTCCTGCTGGGCTCGCAGCTGTGGGCGGAGACCCGGGTGCCGCTGTTCGAGCAGTCCTGTGACGTCCGGACGCCCGAGCTCCACAACCAGGGCGTCCGGCCCCGGGTCTGGTTCGGCGAGCGCTGGATCGACTCCGCGCTGGACCTGTTCTCCGAGAACGCCCGCTACTTCCCCGCCCTGATGCCGCTCACCACCGACATCGACCCGGTCGCCCAGATGCGTGAGCAGGGGTTCCCGGAGCTGCCGGAGCTGACCCTGCACAACGGCACGATCTGGCGCTGGAACCGGCCGATCTACGACAGCACCGGACGGACCCCGCACGTCCGGCTGGAGAACCGGGTGCTGCCCGCGGGCCCGACCACCGTCGACATGGTCGCCAACGCACTGTTCTTCTACGGCCTGCTGCGCACCCTCGTGGAGTCGGACGAGGAGCTGTGGCGGTCGGTGTCGTTCGAGGCGGCCCGGGAGAACTTCCGGACCGCCGCCCGGCACGGTATGAACGCACCTCTCTACTGGCCCGGCACCGGGTGGGTCCGGCCCGACGAGCTCACGTTGCGCAAGCTGCTGCCGCTGGCGCACGAGGGACTCGCCCGCTGGGGCGTCAGCAGCGCCGTCTGCGACCGCTACCTGACGGTCATCGAACGGCGCTGCGTGACCCGGCAGACCGGGGCGTCCTGGCAGATCGACGCGGTCGCCGCCCTGGAAGAGCGCGGAGCGGACCGGCTCTCGGCGCTGCACGGGATGCTCGAGCGCTACCTCTGCCAGTCCGCCGCCAACCAGCCGGTGCACTCCTGGGAGCTGCCCTCCTGACGCCCGGCCGGCCTCGTCCCCACCGCGTACACGGTGAACGGTGCGCCGGGGCAGCACACCGGGCGGGGTCGATGGGGCCCGCGGTGTCACGGAAGGGTGCGACCGGGCGCTGAGCCGCCGGCCTCGGCTGATGCCGTTGGGTGATCATCGGACGAGTGCCGATCGGTGCCAACCATGGCACCGATCCGCACTGAAGAAATGATCACAGGCGGTACAAGCCAGCCACCAGCCAGATGATGACGAACGCGAGCCGGCCCGCCCAGCACAATCGGCGCCGGCCGCGTGAGGTGTCCTCGAGGCGCGGCTGCCCGTGCCGATCCGGCTTCGCCATCGCGAAGCCGCTCGCCCGACCTCCCCCGGCGGGCCGTCCACGTTCCTACCGTCCCGTTCGCGTGACCCGCCCCGGGCACGCGGTCCGGACGGAGGGACATGTCCGCGCAGCAGTACCGCACCGACCCGGCCGGTGACCCCGGTCCGCGGCGATGACGCGGGCGGTGGCGATGTCCCCGTTCCGCCTGTTCGGGCGACCGGCCCGGCCGGTCGCCGACGAACCCGACCCGTGGCTGGACGACCCGGCCCCCGCTCCGGCCGCTCCCGCACCCGCCCGGCATCCCGAGCAGCACCCCGCTGACCTGCCCACGGGCACACCTGTCGCTGGTGCGGGGCCCGCGACCGCGGCTGCCCGGCCGTCGTTGTGGACGGCGCACCGGCCGCCGCAGGTGGAGCCCGCCGAGCCGGAGCCGGTCACGGATCCGTTCGGGTTCGCGCCGGTCCGCCCGCCCGTGAGTCGCGCCGACACCTCGGCGGACCGCGCGTGGGCGCCGGACGGCGGCGGGGCCCGAACGGCCGGGATTCCGTTCCCGCAGGCCGTCGCGGACCCACCGGTCGCGCCGGCTCCGCCGGCCGCACCGGATCCACATCCGCCGGACGCATCGAATCCGCAGGTCTCGTCGGCCGCGCCGGTCGCATCGGTCGCGTCGGTCGCGCCGGTCACGTCGGCCGCGTCGGCCGCGTCGGCCGCGCCGGCCGCGCCGGCCGCGCCGGTCGCGCCGGGCCCCCCGGTCGCGCCGGACCCGCCGGCCAGCCGGGTCGAGACGGTCCCGCCGTCGACGAGCCGGGACCCCCGGGCCGACCGTCTCCCGGCACCGAACGGGTTGGACCCGGCCGCGGCGTCCGCGCTGGCCGGCGCCTTCGCCGCGGACCTCCTGTCCTGGGACGAGGACGATCCCGCCCGCCGGGGCCGGGCGCTCGGCGCGCACCTGACGTCGCCGGAGGGGGCCGCGCTGCTCGGCTGGACGGGCACCGGCCGGCAGCGCGCCGACCTCGTCCTGCCCGGGCGTGTCCGGACCGACGGGGAGCGGGTGCACGTCGACGTCCGGGTACGGGTCGTCCCGTACCGCCGGGTCGACGCCCGTGCGCCGGGCGCCCCCGAGCCCGACCCCGAGTCCCCGCTGGGTGAGCCCGCCGCCGCACCGGCGGCGTCGGCGCGCGGCTGGCGCGGGCTGGCCGCGCAATGGGTGCGGCTCGAGGTGGCCGTCGTGCGGGCAGGCGACCGGCTCGTCGTCGACGCCGGCCCCGCGAACGGGACGCCCGACCGGCCGTCCCCGGCGGATCTCGCCGCTCGGGGACGGTCCCGGTGACCCCGTCCCGGCGGATCCCGGCGGTCGGCGGACTGGCCGGCGGTGTCGGTACGACGACCGTCGCGCGCGCCCTGCGCGGCCACGACCTCGGCGTCGTGGCCGGCTCAGACCTGCTGCCGGACGTGCTGCTGTGCCGGGACACCGCGGCCGGGCTGGCCGCGGCGGCCCGGGTCGCGCCGGGTGCGGGCCGGGGTGGCCCCGTCCTGGCCGTGCACCCGGTCTCGGCGGAACCGGACGGCGTCGACTCCGGCGCCGCGGGCGAGGGCTGGGCCGCCGTCATCGCGCTCCCGCTCGTCCCGGGGTGGGCCCGCGCGATCGACCCGTGGTCGGACGCCGCCACGGTGCTGTGCCGGTCCACGACCTCCGCGCCGGTACGCCACTACGCCGAGGCCCTCCGCCGCGTCGTCACCGTGCTGAGCAACGGGTCCCGGCTGGACAAGCCGCTCGTTCCGCGGCACCCCGGGCCGCTGCGCCCGCTGCGGGGTGTGGTGCTGCGGCCCGGACGGGGGCGGTGAGCCGTGCGCATCGTGCTCGTCGTGCTGGCCGTCGTCGCAGTGCTGGTCGCCGCGCCACCCGCGGCCGGCGCGATCGCGAAACCGTCCGATGTGGACGAGACAATGGTTCCCGACGCGGCCCGCCCGCACCTGCCCCTGATCGCCGACCTGACCACGGACGGCTGCCCCGAGCTGCCGCCCGCCTGGGTGGTCGCGCAGGTGCAGGCCGAGTCGGGCTGGGACCCCGGCCTGCGCACCGGACACGCCGCCGGGCTGCTGCAGGTCTCGGAGCGGACCTGGGTCGCGGCCGGAGGTGCGTCGTGGCCGGATCCCGCGCTGACCGATCCGGCGGCGCACTTGCGGGTCGTCGTGCCGTGGCTGTGCTCGACCCTGCGCGCCGCCGCGGGCCATCTGGCGACGACGCCGAAGGACGTCACGGTGCTCGACGCGATGCTGGTCTGCCACGTCGCCGGCTGCCGGCGGGTGACCGGCTCGACGTCCGGAGTGCCGGCGCCGGGCGAGGCGGACTGCGCGCAGGCCTGCGCCGCGGCCGTCCGGCGCTACCTCGACGCGGTGCACGATCTCGTCGGCCGGTACGGGCCAGGAACACCACCCGTCGACGACCGGGAACGCGCCCACGACCGCGTCCCGGCGGCGGAGCCCGCGGCACCGGGCGCCCCGCAGCCCGAGCCCGCGGCCCCTGGGGCCCCGCAGTCCGAGCCGGTAGCGCCCGCCGCTCCACCGGCCGATCCGGCCGCGGCACCGGCACCGGCCTGGACCGGTGGGGCGACCGGCTGCGTCCGACCCGACCCGGTCCGGTCCGGCGGCTGCCTCACCGGTGCCACGGCACACGGGCTCGCCGCGGCCGAGGCGGTCTTCGATCCCGTCATCGAGAACGTCGGCTGCTGGGACGAGCACGTTCAGAACCCGAGTTCGGACCATCCGAAGGGACGCGCATGCGACCTGTTCACCGGCCCGGCCGGCCACTTCGCCGACGGCGCGGACCTCGACGAGGGCTGGCGGATCGCCCACTGGTTCGCCGCCAACTCCGAACCGCTCGGGGTGCGCTACCTGATCTGGCAGGGCCGCTACTGGGACCCGTCGGTCCGCGACGACGGCACCGGCTGGGGCCGGCGCTACACCGGCGGCGGGGTCTACGACACGTCCGATCCGACCGGCGGGCACTACGACCACGTGCACGTCAGCTTCGCGGAGTGACGGCATGAGACGCGCACTCCCGCTGCTGGTGCTCGCCGTGGTCCTCGTGGCACCGCTCGCGCTGCTGGTACCGGTCTTCCTGCCCGGGGAGCCGTCGGCCGCCGTGCTGACGTCGGCGGACCGGGCGGCGATCGGCGACCCGGGGATCGGGCGCGGTGCGGACCCGGTGCCGCCGCGGACGCTCCCGTCGTCGCCCTCCGCGGTCGCCCGGGCCTACCTGCGGGCCGCACACGCGGCCGGTCCGGACGACGCGGGCCGCAGCCGTCGGGACGCGGTCCCCTACGCGCAGTCGGGCAGCCCGGCCGCCACCGGCACACCGGTGCTCGACCCGCCGCGCCCCGGCGAGCGCCGGATCGCCGAGGTCGACGTGCTCGCCCCGGCCGGAAGCGACCCGGTTCGCGGCCGCACGGCGTTCGTCGCCGGCATCCGTACGACCACCGCGGCCCCCGGCGGCGCGCCACGCACCGAGCGGTGGCGGACCCGGGTGGTGCTGCACCACGGCCCGGACGGCCGCTGGCTCGTGACCGGCGACACCCCGATCACCCCGGACACGCCCGACGTGGACGACTGACCTTCGAGGAGCGGGCGATGACCGTCGACGAGCTGGAACAACTGATCAGGAAGCTGGTGGCCCAGGGGGTGACGGTGCTGCTGTTCGTCCTCGGCCCCGGCGGGGAGCTGGTCGACGTGACTCCGGGGGACGAGGCGGCGCGGCCCTCCGCGCGGTCCTCCGTGCAGTCCCCCGGTGAGGACACAGCACCACCCGACGCTCCGCCGCTCGCTCTCGCCCCCACCGACCCGCCCGCCACGGGCGACCCGGCACCATCGGACGACGGCACGACCGCGGGAGGAGAACCTGTGACGACCGACGGCACCACCGCCGCCGCGGCGCTCGGCTGGGGAGAGCCCGTCCGCACCGACGACTTCACGGACGGCACTTCCGGCTGGAACATCTACGACGGTCCCGGCCACGACGGGAACGGCCGCCGCACACCGGACGCGGTGAGCGTGCAGGACGGCGTCCTGACGATCACCGGGGACGGCGAGGGCAACACCGCCGGGATGGCCTGGACCGAGGGCAGCCAGCAGTACGGCCGCTGGGAGGGGCGGGTGAAGGCACCGGCCTCGGACCCGTCGTACAACGCGCTGCTGCTGCTCTGGCCGACCGCGGAGAACTTCCCGGTGGGCGGCGAGATCGACTTCATGGAGATGATGGACCCGTCCCGGCAGACGACCGACATCTTCGTGCACTACGGGGCGGACAACTCGCAGATCGACGGGTCGGTCGACATCGACGGCACCGAGTGGCACAACTGGGCCGTCGAGTGGACCCCGGACCGGATCACCGCCTACGTCGACGGTGAGCAGTGGTTCGAGACCACCGACCCGACGGTCCAGCCGCCCGGTCCGATGCACCTGTGCATCCAGCTCGACTGGTTCCCGCAGGGCGGGTCGGTGCAGGAGTCGACGATGCAGGTCGACTGGGTCCGCCAGTACACCCTCGACGGCGGGACGAGCTGACGCCGCCTCTCAGCTCCGCCACAGGCTCGTCCTTCTAGCGTCCCACCTGATTGCGAGGGAAGAGGAGGACGAGCGTGCACCAGCAGGCTCCCGACCGGGTCCGGCAGCCGGACCACGAGGACCCGGAGGCGCCGAGGCGTCGTCGCTGGCCGACGATCCTGGGGTCCGTGGTCGCCGTCGGGGCGCTGGCCGGGATGGTCGGGCTGGCCGCGAACGCCGATCTGCTCGGCGGCGGACCGGACAGCGCGCCGCCGGCCCCGCAGCCGAGTGCCGCGCCGCCCGCGCCCGCGCCGGGCGGGATGCGCGACCAGGAGCGACCCGACCAGGTCGCGGTGCTGGACCCGGCGTCGCGTTCGGACGCCGAGGCCGCCGTCCGCAAAGGCTGGCAGCTGGTCGCCGGCGACGAGTTCGACGGCGCAGCGCTCGACCCGGCCCGGTGGGCGGCCTACACCGGGGACACCACCGGCGGTGTCGGACGGCACCGGGCCGAGAACCTCTCGGTCCGGGACGGCCAGCTGATCCTCACCAGCCGTGGGCTGACCTCGGCCGGCCTGCACTGGAAGGGCGGCATGCAGTACGGCCGCTGGGAGATCCGGGCGAAGACCAACCCCGGGACCGGGTACGGCGACGTCGCGCTGCTCTGGCCGGTCGCCGAGGACTGGCCCGAGGGCGGCGAGCTCAACTTCATGGAGATCCCGAAGGGCGACCGCTCCGAGACGCACACGATCGTGCACTACGGCGAGGACAACAGCCAGGTCGGCAAGTCGATCCGGGGCGACTTCACGCAGTGGCACAACTACGCCGTCGAGTGGCTGCCGGACCGGGTCGTGTTCTACATCGACGGCCAGGAGGTCTTCCGGACCACCGACCTGGAGAAGATCCCGCCGCGCCCGATGCACCTGGCGATGCAGCAGGACATCGGCCCGTACGGCAAGGACTGGATCCCACCGCTCGACGAGACCTCGCCCGAGACGCTCGACTTCCAGGTGGACTGGGTGCGGATCTACGCACCGTGAGGACGGGTCACCTCGTCCCTGCTCGGCGGCGGGCCGGGGTGACCGACGCAAAGAAGAGGGCCCCGGCTCCTGTAGGAGCCGGGGCCTTCTCCTGTCCCGAACTGACGCGCCGCTCCCACCACGAAGCGACGAGTAGAAGTTAGCTCAGGCTTGCCTTACTACGCAAGCCCTTCACCTAACCGAGCAGCTCCCGCAGCGGCCCCACACCGAAGTACCCGACGAACAACGCCGCGACCACCCACATCAGCGGGTGCACCTGCTTGGCCCGCCCGGTCGCCGCGGCGAGCACCACGTAGCTGATGAAGCCGGCGCCGATGCCGTTCGCGATCGAGTACGTGAACGGCATGATGGTCACGGTCAGGAACACCGGGATCGCGGTCTGCAGCTCGTCGATCCTGATCGAGGTGATCTGCCGGAACATCAGTGCGCCCACGACGACGAGCGCGGGGGCGGCCGCCTCGACCGGCACGATCGCGTACAGCGGCGTGAAGAACATCGCCAGCAGGAACAGCACGCCGGTCAGCACGTTCGCCAGGCCGGTCCGGGCACCCTCGGCGATACCCGCGGCGGACTCCACGAACAGCGTGTTCGACGACGCGGACCCGGCACCGCCCGCGACCGCGCCCGCCCCCTCGACCACCAGCGCCTTCCCGACGTTCGGGAGTTTGCCGTCGTCGTCGGTCAGCCCGGCCTGCTTGCCGAGTCCGGTCAGCGTGCCCATGGCGTCGAAGAAGTTCGCGAGCACCAGGGTGAAGATCAGCAGGACGACGGTGATCAGGTCGAGCCGGGCGAAGGCCCCGAACGAGACCTGGCCGACCAGGGAGAGGTCCGGCAGTCCGACGACCTGGTCGGGCAGCGTCGGGACGGCGAGCGACCAGCCCCTCGGGTTGTCCGGCCCGGACGACCCGACCTGGGCGAACGCCTCGATGACGATCGCGATGATCGTGTTGATCACGACGCCGATCAGGATCCCGGCCCGCACCCCGCGCGCCACCAGCACACCGACGATCAGCAGCCCGAGGACGAACACGAACGTCGGCCAGGACGCGATGGAGCCGTCGATGCCCAGCCCGACCGGCACGGTGGTGTTGGCCGCGTCCGGCAGCCGGCGGACGAACCCGGAGTCCACGAGGCCGATCATCGCGATGAAGGCGCCGATGCCGACCGCGATCGCCGTCTTCAGTTCCCCGGGTACGGCGTTGAACACCGCCGTCCGGAAGCCGGTGACGGCGAGGAGCACGATGATGATGCCGTCGATGACGACCAGGCCCATCGCCTCCGGCCAGGTCATCATCGGGGCGATGGTCACCGCGAGCAGCGTGTTGATCCCCAGGCCGGTGGCGATCGCGAACGGGTAGTTCGCCAGCACCCCGAACAGGATCGTCATCACGCCCGCGACCAGGGCGGTCACGGCGGCGACCTGGGCCACCGGCAGGATCCCGCCGAGCGCGTCGGTCTTCGCCGACGGGTCGGTCGCGGTGACGCTGCCGAGGATCAGCGGGTTCAGCACGATGATGTAGGCCATCGCCATGAAGGTGACGAGGCCTCCGCGAAGCTCCCGGGGGATGGTGGAGCCGCGTTCGGAGACACGGAAGAAACGCTCGATCACGGCGACACCCTAGACGTGGCGCAACGATGGGCTTGCCGCCCGTGCACCGGTTAGGCTATGGAGCCGTGACGGCACCCGGACCCGACGACCCCCCACCTCCGCCGCCACTCCGGCCACGGTTCTACGAGGCGCCGCCGGTGATCGTCGGCGGGATGCTGCTGTGGGCGGCCGCCGCGGGGATCGCCCTGCTCGTCGCGGTCCTGAACGGGAACCCACCGGGAGAGCTGTTCTGGACCTGCGTCGCGGGCACCGGTGTCGGACTGCTCGGCGCCCTGCTCTTCACCGCCCAGCGGGCCGCCGCCCGCCGGGGCGACCGATCGGCACAGCGAGGCGTGGAACCGGGCCGGCGCCTGTCGTGAGACACCCGTCCGGCGCGGCCTAGGCTGGGCGACCATGACCGCCGCGAACGACCGTCCGACCGCCGTCGTCACCGGGGCCTCCTCCGGGATCGGTGCCGCCACCGCCCGTCACCTGGGCGCCGCCGGGTTCCATGTCGTCCTCGGGGCCCGCCGGGTCGAGCGCTGCGCGGAGATCGCCGCGGAGATCGGCGGCACCGCACTGCCGCTCGACGTCACCGACGCCGGCTCCGTACGGGCCTTCGACGAGGCGGTCCCGCAGGCGAAGCTGCTGGTCAACAACGCCGGCGGGGCCAAGGGCCTGCAGCCCGTCGCGGAGGCCGACGAGGACGACTGGCGCTGGATGTGGGAGACGAACGTCCTCGGGACGCTGCGCCTGACCAAGGCGTTCCTGCCGAAGCTGGAGGCCTCCGGGGACGGGCACGTCGTCACCGTCACCTCGATCGCCGCGCTCGACTTCTACGACAACGGAGCCGGCTACACCGCGGCCAAGCACGCCCAGGCGATGCTGCACCGCACGCTGCGCGGCGAGCTGCTGGGCCGACCGATCCGGATCACCGAGATCGCCCCGGGCATGGTGGAGACGGAGTTCTCCGAGGTCCGGTTCGGTGGCGACGCCGAGCGGGCGGCGAAGGTCTACGAGGGACTGACCCCGCTGACCGCCGACGACGTCGCGGACACCATCACCTTCGCCGCCACCCGACCGGCGCACGTCAACATCGACCAGATCGTGCTGAAGCCCCGCGACCAGGCGTCCGGGACGCGGCGGCACCGGCGCTAGAGGGTCTCCTCGGACCGGCGGCGCTGGTCGGCGTCGTCGGCCGGTTCGTCGCCGGCCAGCGCGCCGGCGATCCGCTGCTCGGACTCGAACAGGATCTCCTCCGCGTCGGGGTCGGTGCCGCGCTCCTCCGGGAGCGGCGTGCGGGTCCGGGCGCCGTCGGCGGGTACGTCGGGGTTCTCGGGAGCGGTCATGCCGCCGGGATACCCGTTTGGTTCCGTCCCCACGCGGGGGCCGTCAGAGGTGGCAGTTCACCAGGACGGGCTCGGGGCGCAGCACGACACCGAACCGGTCCGCGACGCCGTCGCGCACCTCCCGGGCCAGCGCCAGCAGGTCCGCGGTCGTGCCGCCCCCGCGATGGGTCAGGGCGAGCACGTGCCGGGTCGACAGCGACACCCGCCCGCCCGGTCCGGTGTGCCCGCGGGCGAAGCCGGCGTTCTGGATCAGTCCGGCGGCCGACAGCTTGACCCGGTCCGCGCCGGCGGGCCAGGCGGCCAGCCCGTCGATCACGGGGGCGTCGGCGGCGGGCAGGATCGGGTTGGTGAAGAACGAGCCGGCCGACCAGGTGTCGTGGTCGGCCGCGTCGAGGACCATGCCCTTGCCACGGCGCAGGCCCAGTACCGCCTCCCGCGCGGCCGCCGGGTCGACCCGCGACTCCGGTGTGACGCCGAGGGTGCGGGCCAGTTCGGCGTAGCGGATCGGGGCGGAGCCGCCGTCGGCGCGCAGGGCGAACCGGACGCGCAGCACGATCGCGTCGTCGTTGCCCTTGAGGACGCTGGTCCGGTAGGCCAGCCCCAGCTCGGACGCGGGCACGTGCTCGCGGACGATGCCGGCGCGGCGGTCGTAGAGGTCGACGTCGACGAGCAGGTCGGCCACCTCGACGCCGTAGGCACCGACGTTCTGCACCGGCGTCGCACCGGTCCGCCCCGGGATCCCGGACAGGCACTCCAGCCCGCCCAGGCCCTCCGCGACGGTCGCGGCGACGGCGTCGTCCCAGTCCTCGCCGGCGTCGACCGTCACCACGACGGCGTCCCCGGCACGCTCGTACGACAGGCCCCGGCCCGCGAGGAGGACGGCGGTGCCGTCGAACCCGTCGTCCGCGACGACCAGGTTGGAACCGCCGCCGACCAGCAGCACCGGCTCACCGGCGGCATCGGCGGAACCGACGGCGTCGACCACCTCGTCCGCGCCCTCGGCGCGCAGGACCCGGCCCGCCGGCCCACCCAACCGCAGGGTCGTGTGGACACTCAGCCGGGGATCGGTGGTCGTCGCCGCAGCACGCACACCGCCAACGGTAACCTGCGCCCATGCCGCGCTCGCTCGACTACCGCGCCACGTCCCCGCACCCCGCCGAGAAGGTCTATGCGGCGATGGTGGACCGGGACCTGCTCGAACAGCAGCTGCGGCACCTGGGCGGGCCCGGCGCGGGGGTCACCGAGTACGAGACCACCGCGGACGGCGTGCGCTACACCCTGCGGCACGGCATTCCGGCCGAGCACCTGCCGTCGGTCGTCACGTCGTTCGTGCCGGGCGGCAACCTGAAGATCGACCGCACCGAGCAGTGGCGGGCGGGTGACGCCGGTGTCTACGACGGCACCGGGACGGTGCAGGTCGT
The DNA here is from genome assembly GCF_017876315.1 of Pseudonocardia parietis. Taxonomy (GTDB): domain Bacteria; phylum Actinomycetota; class Actinomycetes; order Mycobacteriales; family Pseudonocardiaceae; genus Pseudonocardia; species Pseudonocardia parietis. Next base: position 7,207,294 of record NZ_JAGINU010000001.1, read on the forward strand.
CGGCACCCCCGCGACGGCACGGTCGGTGATGCGGATCGCCGACGTCGAGGGTGGCTCCGAGGTGCGGATCAAGGCGGAGGTCACGGTGAAGGTGCCGCTGGTCGGCGCGAAGATCGAGGAGGCGGTCGCCGGGCAGATCGAGCAGCTGCTCGAGGCCGAGACCCAGTTCACCCTGAGCCACGTCTCATGAGCTCCGGCCGCCACTACGTCATCACCCTGTCCTGCCCGGACCGCACCGGCATCGTCGCGCGCCTCGGCGCGTTCCTCGCCGAGCTCGGTGCCTCGATCACCGAGGCCGCCTACCACGCCGACGTCGAGGCCGGGGTGTTCTGCACCCGCCAGGTCGTGGACGCCGCGTCGGTGCCCTGCGACGTCGACGAGCTCCGTGAGCGGTTCGCCCCGGTCGCCGAGGAGCTCGGTGGCGAGCACCGGATCTCCGACACGGGTGTGCGCAAACGCGCGGTGCTGCTGGTGACGAAGGACCAGCACTGCCTGCACGACCTGCTCGGCCGCGTGTGGACCGGCGAGCTCCCGGTGGAGATCACCAAGGTGATCGGCAACCACGCCTCGCTGGAGCCGATCGTGACCGCGCACGGCGTGGAGTTCGCGCACGTGCCGTTCCCCGCCGCCGGGGATCCCCACCGCGAGCAGGGCAAGGTCACCGCGTTCGAGGAGATCCGCAAGCTGGTCGACGCCGACTCCCCGGACGCGATCGTGCTGGCCCGGTTCATGCAGATCCTGCCCGCGCACCTGTGCGAGGCCTGGGCCGGGCGGGCGATCAACATCCACCACAGCTTCCTGCCGTCGTTCGCCGGGGCGCGGCCCTACCACCAGGCGTTCCGGCGCGGGGTGAAGCTGATCGGCGCGACCTGCCACTACGCCACCGCCGACCTGGACGCCGGTCCGATCATCGAGCAGGACGTCATCCGGGTCGACCACGGCGACGCCGCCGCCGACATGGTGCGACGGGGCCGGGACATCGAACGCCTGGTCCTGGCCCGGGGCCTGCGCTGGCACCTGGAGGACCGGGTCCTGATCCAGGGCAACCGGACCGTCGTCTTCCGCTGACCCGGCCCGCCGCCGCGCCGTGCTCCGCTGGGCCCTCCCCCGGGCCCTTCCCCCGCACCCCGCCGGGCCCTCCGCCACACCCGGCCGTGCCGTGCCTCCCCGCAGCACCCGTCCGTGCCGTGCCTTCCCCACCGCACCCGTCCCGCGCCCCGTCCCCTCCCGCACCCCGCCTCGCCGCGCGTTCCCGCCGAGATGCGGATCAGGGCGATTTGTCGATCTCTCCCGAGCCCTGAGCTGCATCTCGACGGGATGCTGAGCGATTCGCGATGGGGACGGGACCGTGCGACTCCGCCGTGCCCCGGACCGCCGTGGCGCAACATCGGCGGATGACGGTTCCGGGCTGGCCCGAGGTGTTCCGCGGAACGCAGGCGATCGCCGCGGGACTCGTGACCCGCGGGCGGCTGCGCGGTCCGGAGTTCCAACGTCTACTGCCCGACACGTACGCCCCGGCCGGACCTGTCGATCTTCGACTGCGGTCGCTCGCGGCGTACCTGTGGGCCGGCCCGGGTGCCGTGCTGTGCGGATATTCGGCCGCCGAGCTCCTGGGGGCGTCGTGTGCCTCGATCGGAGCGCCGGCCGAGGTCGTCGTGACGGCCGGACGCGCCGGAGCACGGTCGAGGCAGGGGGTCATCGTGCGGCGCGACGTCCTGCACCCGGGTGAGATCACCGAGGTGGACGGGGTCCGGGTCACCAGCCGGATGCGCACGGCGTTCGACCTGGCTCGGTGGCGGTCGCCGACCGAGGGCATCGTCGCGGTGGACGCGCTCGCCCGCGGGGCGTTCGCACCGGACCTGCTGCTGAACTTCACGGTCCGCTATGCCGGGCTGCGTGGCGTGCGGAAGATTCTCGATGCCCTGACCTGGGCCGACGCCCGCTCCGGATCCCCACCGGAGACCCGATTGCGGCTACTCCTGGTGCGTGCCGGACTGCCCCGCCCGGTCCCGCAGCACCCGGTTCTCGACGACGAGCGGCGCCGCGCGCTCTGGCTCGACCTCGCCTGGCCGGAGCACCGGCTCGCCGTCGAGTACGACGGTGATGACCATTTCGCGACTCCGGAGAAGGCGCGCGCCGACGCGCAGCGCCACACCCGGCTCGTCGCCGCCGGCTGGCGGGTCCTGCGTTATACCGCCCACGAGATGCGGCACGAGCCGGACCGCATCGTCGCCGAGGTCCGCCGCGCCCTCGGCCTTCCTCGCCGAGATGCACGTCAGCGGGATTTGTCGATCTCTCACGACCCCTGAGCCGCATCTCGACGAGGACGATCCGTGCCCGGACGGATCTTCGGCGGGCGGACCAGGCGGGGGCCGGACGGCACCGAGCGCCCGCCCCACGGTGTACGGGACGGGCGCTCGGACGGGCGGGACGGGCGGACCCGGCGGGTCAGGCGGCGGAACCGTGCTCCACCGCGACCGGCTCCAGGGCGATCTCCAGGACCTCGGCGACGTCGGCGACCGGGTGCACCCGCAGCTCGCCGCGGACGGACTCCGGCACCTCGTCGAGGTCGGGCTCATTGCGCTTCGGGATGACGACGTCGGTCAACCCGGCCCGGTGCGCTGCGAGCAGCTTCTGCTTGACACCACCGATCGGCAGAACCTTGCCCTGCAGCGTCACCTCACCCGTCATGCCGACGCTCGACCGCACCGGCCGTCCCGAGGCCAGCGACGCCAGCGCCGTCGTCATCGTCACCCCCGCGCTCGGTCCGTCCTTCGGGACCGCGCCCGCCGGGACGTGCACGTGCAGCTTGCGCTGCGCCAGGTCCCCTGCCAGGCCCTTCGACCGCAGGTAGGACAGGGCGATCGAGACCGACTCGGTCATCACCTCGCCCAGCTGCCCGGTGATCTGCAGGCCCGGGTCGCCGTCCATCGCGGTGGCCTCGATGAACAGGACGTCCCCGCCGGCGCCGGTGACCGCCAGCCCGGTCGCGACGCCCGGGACCGACGTCCGCTCCGCCGTCTCCGGCGTGAACTTCGGCCGCCCGAGGTAGGTGACCAGGGCCGTCGCGTCGACGTGCACCGGGCGCTCGGCCTCTGGACCGCGCGCAGCGCCGATGGAGCGCGCATCGGTGCTGTCCGCAGCGCCGGCGGAGCGCGCATCAGCACCGTCGAGCTGCACCGCGACCTTGCGGAGTACCTTCGCCAGCCCGCGCTCGAGCTGACGCACCCCGGCCTCCCGGGTGTACTCCGCGGCGATCATCGACAGGGCGACGTCGGTGAACTCGACGTCGTCCGGCTCCAGCCCGGTCTTCTCGATCTGCCGGGGAAGCAGGTGGTCGCGGGCGATCGCGACCTTCTCCGGCTCGGTGTAGCCGTCGAGTGTCACGACCTCCATCCGGTCCGCGAGGGGTCCGGGGATCGACGCGCCGTCGTTGGCCGTCGCCAGGAACAGCACGTTCGACAGGTCGAGGTCGACCTCCAGGTAGTGGTCGCGGAACGTGTGGTTCTGCGCCGGGTCCAGCACCTCCAGCAGCGCCGCGGTCGGGTCGCCGCGGAAGTCCGAGCCGACCTTGTCGATCTCGTCGAGCAGCACCACCGGGTTCATCGATCCGGACTCGCGGATCGCGCGGACGATGCGCCCGGGCAGCGCGCCGACGTAGGTGCGCCGGTGCCCGCGGATCTCGGCCTCGTCCCGGACGCCGCCCAGCGCGACCCGCACGAAGTTGCGGCCCAGCGCGCGGGCGACCGACTCCCCCAGCGACGTCTTGCCGACGCCGGGCGGCCCGACCAACGACAGCACGGCACCCGAGCCGCGGCCGCCGACGCTGTCCAGGCCCTTGCGGTTCCGCCGCGAGCGGACGGCCAGGAACTCGATCAGCCGCTCCTTCACGTCGTCCAGGCCGGCGTGGTCGGCGTCCAGGATCCGCCGGGCCTCGACGAGATCGTCGGTGTCGACGGTGGTCTCGTGCCAGGGGATGTCCAGGATCGTGTCCAGCCAGGTCCGGATCCAGCCGCCCTCGGGACTCTGGTCGGACGAGCGCTCCAGCTTGCCGACCTCGGTCAGCGCGGCCTTGCGGACGTGCTCCGGGAGGTCGGCGTTCTCGACCTTGGTCCGGTAGTCGTCCTCGGACTCCTCGCCGTCACCCCCGCCGAGCTCCTTGCGGATCGCGGCGAGCTGCTGGCGCAGCAGGAACTCCCGCTGCTGGCGCTCCATGCCCTCGCGGACGTCGTTCGAGATCTTCTCCGAGACCTCCTGCTCGGCCACGTGCTCCCGGGTCCACACCAGGAGCTTCTCCAGCCGGGCGGTCACGTCGATCTCGGCGAGCAGCTCGGCCTTGTGCGCGACGTCCAGCCAGGTCGCCCAGCCGGCCAGGTCGGCGAGCTGCCCGGGGTCGGACGTCTGCTGCACCGAGTCGATCACCTGCCAGGCGCCCCGCTGCTGCAGGATACCGACGACCAGGGCCTTGTACTCCTTGGCCAGCTCGTGGGTGCGGCCGGTCGGCGGGTCGGAGGTGATCGGCTCGGCCTCCACCCACAGCGCGGCACCGGGCCCGGTGACCCCGCTGCCGATCCGGGCACGACCCTCGCCGCGCAGGACCGCGGCCCGGTCGCCGTCCGGCAGCCTGCCGATCTGTTCCAGGACCGCGACGACGCCGATCGCGCCGTAGTGGCCGTCGAGACGGGGGACGACGAGCACCCGCCCCCCGATGTCGTCGTCGCCGTTCTCCGACTCCCGGTCGACCGCGGACGCCGCGTCGATCGCGGCCCGGGTCTCGGGAGCGTCCAGGCGGACCGGAACCACCATGCCGGGCAGCACGACGGCGTCGTCGAGGGGCAGGACGGGGAGCTTGCGCAGGTCACTCATATCCGCTGCAACAGTGGTGAGCCGGCCCGACTTCCCTAAGTTGAGTCCTGTCCGCTCAGGGCGAACAGGCTCGCTCAGCGGGCGAGGTCGTCGACCACGCCGGCGTTCGGGAGTGCTGCCAGGAGATCGCCGGGGACGGCGAGCTTTCCGTGGCGCGTCCCGCTCCCGATGACGACCGCGCTCGCCTGCGCGACGCCGGGCGCGATCCACAGCGGCCAGTCCGCGGGCAGCCCGATCGGGGTGATCCCGCCGTAGGCCATTCCGGTGACGGCGACGGCATCGTCCATCGGCGCGAACGAGGCCTTGCGAACGTCGAGCCGCCGCTTGACGACGCCGTTGACGTCGGCACGGGTCGTCGCGAGCACGACGCACGCGGCGTAGCGGAGGACCCCGGCCCGCTTTCCCGCGACGACGACGCAGTTCGCCGACTTCTCGAGCGGGGAGTCGTAGGTCTCGCAGAACGCGGCGGTGTCGGCCAGGTCCGGATCGATCTCGGCGACGCCGACCCGGTCGGCATCCAGCTCCTTCAGCGCGACGGCGACGGGCTCGGCGAGCAGGTCGGGCCGGTCGAGGGCGGGGACGGCGTGCAGCGTCCCGAGGACTCCCCAGTCGGGCCGGCTCACCAGCGCGGACCGCCGCCCTGGACCTCCATCACCGCGGGTTTCACGTCGACGATGTAGACGAGCACGGCGACCATCGCGGCCAGCCAGAACATCGCCCCGCCGTACATCGGGCCGCTGGTGATGACCAGCAGAAGCAGGCCGACGCCGGTGATGCCCATCCAGGCGTTCTTGGTCAGTTTCCCGGCCGCGGTGAAGGCGTCGGCCCGCTGGCGGATTGCGTGCAGGAACGCGTAGCCACCCACCGGGAGCGCGAGGATCTTCAGTCCGAGGACGATCCACTGGTCGAGGACGTACAGCAGCTCCACGTGGCCAGAGTACGGGCAGACCGGTCACCGGTCACGCCGCCTCCGACGATGCCACAGCACGCAGGCCCCGCCACCGGCACACGACGAGCGCCCCCGCCGGCGGGAGGCCGGCGGGGGCGCTGCGGAGTATCCACCGGGCGGCACGCCCGGCGGGGCTCACTTCTTCGTTGCGGAAGTGCTGGTGGTGCTGGTGCGGCGGGTGGCCGACTTGCGGGCCGGGGTGGCCTTGGCACCGGTGGCGGTCTTCGGGTCGGTCTTGGAGGCCGCCTTGCGGGCGGTGGACCGCGTGGTGGACGCAGCCTCGTCACCGGCCTCGGTGATCGCCTCGGCGGCGTCCTTCGACGCCTCGGTCACGGCGTCGGCGGTCTCGCCGGCCGCGGTCTGGGCGCGGCGGGCGACCTTCTCCCCGACCGAGCGGGTCTGGGTGGTGACCGTGTCGAGTGCCTTCGTCGCGGCGACGTGGGTGTCGTCCACGAAACCGTCGACGCGGGCGTCGAACTTCTCGGTCAGGTCCTCGACCGTCGTGATGGCCTGCTCGACCTGCGGCTGCTTGCGGATCCGGCCCCAGGCCTTCTCGCCGCGCCGGGCGAAGCCGACGTAGACGCCCTCGACCTCGGAGCGGAACTCGTCCACCTGCTTGCGCAGGTTGTCCGAGGACAGCTTGCCGCGCAGCTCCTTGAGCTCGTCGGGGAGCTCGGAGACGCGGGTCTGGACGTCCTCGACACGCTGCGTCGCGGTGACCCGGGCGTCGGTGACGACCTTGGACACGGTGGTGTAGGCGTAGTCGCCGGCGCCGAGGACGGCGAGCAGCGGGGTACGGACGACCTCGGCCTGCTCGGCGGTCTGCTCGCGCAGCTTCTTCACGTCGGTACTGGTCGGGAGGTTCACGGCCATGGTGATCACTTCCTCGTCTCGTTCGGGGTGTCGGCGGCGCTGACAGCGAGGCCGTTCTCGCGGCGGAACGACTCGTACACGTCGAGCAGCACGCGCTTCTGCCGCTCGTTGAGGGTCGGATCGGTGAGCACCGCGTCGGTCACCTTGCCCGCGGGGCGTTCCTCGAGGATCCCGGCGCGGACGTAGAGCGCCTCCGCCGAGATCTGCAGGCCCTTGGCGATCTGCTGCAGGATCTCGGCCGACGGCTTGCGCAGCCCACGCTCGACCTGGCTCAGGTAGGGGTTACTCACCCCGGCCGTCCGGGCCAGCTGTCGCATGGAGACCTGGGCGGCCTCCCGCTGGGTGCGGATGTAGGACCCGATGTCTCCGACCGCGTGCTCGACGGCCTGCTGGGCCTGGCCGACGACCTGGCCGACGTGCTCGACGGCCTGACCGACTCGCTCGGTGGGCTCGACGGAGTGCTTCTCACCGCGACCGGGCCTCGGCTCGGTGGCCATCCGTCTCACTCCGATCGATCTGTTCCTCACTGACAGCATCGACCGTACGCCCGAGCGCTAGCTGTTGCAAGCACCGTGCTAGCGCTGGTCACGTGGCATGCGCCACGTTCCTCATCCGATGAGCAGCTCCCCCACGGTGTGGATGACCAGACCGGCGAGCGCCCCCACGACGGTGCCGTTGATCCGGATCCACTGCAGGTCGCGGCCGACCTGCAGCTCGATCTTGCGTGAGGTCTCCTCCGCGTCCCACCGGGCGACCGTCTCGGTGATCAGCGTGGTGATCTGGTGCCGGTAGTGGCGGACGACGTAGCACGCGGCGTCGATCATCCAGCCGTCGATCTTGGCGGTGAGCTCGCGATCCCGGCCGAGCCGGCGGCCGAACGCCATCAGCCCGTCCTGCACCCGCACCCGCAGATCGTGGGACGGGTCGTCCGCGGCGTCGAGCACCATGCTCTTCACGACCGTCCAGGCCCGCCCGATGAAGTGCTGCACCTCGGGGTGCTCGACCATCTGGCGCTTGACCTGCTCCGCCCGGTCCCGGGTCTGTGCGTCGTGCTGCAGGTCCTGCGCGAACTCGGCCAGGTAGCGGTCCACGGCGTGCCGGAGCGGGTGCTCCGGGTCGGTCTTGACCGCCCAGGCATAGCCGCGGATCTCGGCGAACAGCTTGTCCGCGACCATGTCGTCGACGAACCGCGGAGTCCAGGACGGCGCCCGCTCGTGCACCACCCGCAGCACCATCTCCTGGTTGTCGGCGACCCAGTCGTAAGCACGGTCACAGACGAGGTCGACCAGGCGCCGGTGCGCGCCGTCGGCCAGGACACCCTCGAGGGCCTTGCCCAACGGCGGCCCGACCGGGATCTCCAGGAGCTTCCGGACGGCGACCGACTCGATGACGTTCTGGACGTCCTCGTCGCGCAGCACGGTGACGAGCGCGCGGGCGGCGGTGACCAGCTCCGTGGTGACCCACTTGGCGTTGGCCTCCTGGCCGAGCCAGTGGCCGACCTGCTCGCTGACGGCGACCCGCTCCAGCTTGTCCCGGATGACGGCCTCGGACAGGAAGTTCTCCCCGACGAAGTCGCCGAGGCTGTCCCCGATCGTGTCCTTCTTGCGGGGGATGATCGCCGTGTGCGGGATCGGGATCCGCAGCGGGTGCCGGAACAACGCGGTGACCGCGAACCAGTCCGCCAGGGCGCCGACCATGCCGGCCTCGGCAGCCGCCCGGACATAGGCCGCCCAGGAAAGCCCCTGGACGACCTCCAGGTACTTGGCGATCAGGAAGACGATCGTGGCCCCGACCAGGAACCCGGTCGCGACGATCTTCATCCGGCGCAGGTCACGCCGCTTCTGTTCGTCGCCGGGACCGAAGCCGCCGAGCGGCACGGAGGGGACGGAGCCGACGGTCCGGTCCCGCTGCGGGGTCGGTGCCGGGCGCTCCGGCGCGCGGGAGGTCTGCACGCCTCCATAGTGCCTCGCGACACCGACGGTGGGCCTCGGGGTAGGTGCCGGGTGATGTCCGGGCATCCCCCGAGGCCGACCGTGCGGTGGGCGCGGTCAGCGCCCCAGCGCGACGACCTCGGCGTCCGACATCTCGCTCGCGGGGGTCGCGTGCCGGTTCCGGACGGCGTCGCAGACCGCGTCCACGATGACCGCGGCCTCGGGGACGCGGTACCCGACCCGGGACGGGGCGACCCGCCACTGCACCCAGCCGTCGGGCCGTTCGGTCGGCGGCGCGACGATCCCGATGCCGTCGGTGTGCAGCACGACGTCGGTGTGCAGGCTGAGCTCGGCGGGCAGCGCGTGCCGCGGGGTCATCGGGAACCACCAGGTGCCCTGCGGGGTCGCGGCCACAGGGACGACCTCGCCTGCCTCCCGCAGCGTCCGGCAGACCTGGCGGCCGATCGCGGCGGGCACCTCGACGACGTCGAGCACGTCGCCCGTTGCCAGCATCACCTCGGATCCGGGGCCGGGCACGAGCTTCCATCCGTGATCGGCGTACTCGTGTGCGGCCGCCCGCAGCTCCGCGCCGTAGACGACTCGGTAGCTGTCCCACCAGGACATCGGGATCCACTTCCTTTCACCTGCGCCGGCGCCACCGTGGCGCCGCTTCTGTGAAGTGCAACACCAGCATGCGTCAGTGGTCACGGGTTTGCGAGTGATCGGCGACGAGGACACGCGGCGGCGAGACGAGCGGGATCGGCCGACCGCACGGCGCCGTCACCACCGGTGAACGGCAGGTGACCGGACGGAGCGACCGGACGACCGGTGGCAACCTCCACGGCCCTCCGGGACCCGCCGGTCGTCGCACCGCTCGACATGCCCTCGTTCTCCGACCTTCTTTATGATCGAGCTAGTTCCCGATCCGCAGGAGGCAATGGCATGACAACGATCCGGAGCGCCGGGCCGACGACCCGCGCCGACACGGTCAGGTGCTGGGTGGTGCTCGCCGCCGCGGTACTGCAGACGGTGGCGGGCTCGCTCGGCGGCAGCGGGCTGTTCGGGGAGTCGCAGCGGGTGCTGTCCGATCGCTACCCGTCCGTGCTGGCGCCCGCCACGATCGCGTTCTCCGTCTGGTCGGTGATCTACCTCGGCCTGCTGCTGTACGCGGTGTACCAGTCCTTGCCGGGCCAGCGGTCCCGGCCGGTGCACCGGACGACCGGCTGGCTGTTCGTCGCGACGGCGGCACTCAACGCCGGCTGGATCGTGATCTTCTCGCAGGAGCTCCTGGGCACGGCCCAGCTGGTGATCGCGGCACTACTGGTGACCCTCGCGACGATGCTGTGGCGGCTCGCCGCGGTGCCGGCCGACGGCGTGGCCGACCGGGTGCTGGTCCACGGGCCGATGGCGTTCTACGCCGGGCGGGTCTCGCTGGCGACGGTGGCCGGGTTCTCGGTGACGCTGACCTACTGGGGCGCCGCGCTCGGCCCGGTGACGGGCGCGCTGCTGCTGCTCCTGGCCGTCGTCGTGGTCGGGTACGCGACGCTCCGGACGGTGAGCGCGCTGCCGTACGCCGCGACGGCGGTGTGGGCGTTGTTCTGGATCACCGTGGAGGCACCCGGCCCGGTGGCGGTGGTCGCCGGGATCGGTGCGGTCGCGGTGGTGGTCGCCGCGGTGCTGCGGGCCCGCCGGGGGATGCGACCCGCGTTCGGCTGAAGGCGCCCGCACCCGTCGGGCCGGAAAAGACGACCGGCGCCGCCTCTCCCCTCGGGGAGCGACGACGCCGGTCGTACACGCGGGGTCATGCCCCGCGGGAAGTCAGATCACGCGGACCGTGTCGGCCTGCGGGCCCTTCTTGCCCTGGCTGGCCTGGAAGTCGACCCGCTGGTTCTCCTCCAGGGTACGGAAGCCGTTCGACTCGATGGCGGAGTAGTGGACGAAAACGTCCGGTCCCTCGTCGTCGGTGGCGATGAAGCCGAAACCCTTTTCGGCGTTGAACCACTTGACGGTGCCCTGCGGCATAGCTTGTGTCCTTCTCAGATGGAGCGGTCCCGGCCCTCACAGCAAGAGCCGGCGGTCGCGCGGGCGGCGTCGGTGACACGACCGCATCACCGGCGAAGCCCACCGTCACAACTTCACACGGACGCTTCACGGCGATCGAGAGAAGAACGACTGCAACCGGCTCGGACGCTACCACGGCCGAGTCCGGCATGGACGGGCTCACCGGACTGCCGCCCAGCAGCGTTCCGGCGACCCCCTGCTCCCCTGCGTTCCCCGCGCTCCCGTCGCCCTCCCGTCGCCCTCTCGTCCGCTCGATCCGGCATCACGGACCGTGAGATATCGGCCGCTGACCAGGTACTGCCGGTCACCGACTACACCGACAGGTGAACGCGGATCCGATTCCACGCCGTCGAGTGAGCGACCGCGACCGGATACCCCCGGATCGGGTGGCGAAACCGCTTCGGCCCGGGCTCCGGCCCCGGCACGCCCCCTGACGAGGTACCCCGTTCCGGGGGTCCGGCGACCCGGACCGCTCGCTGAGTGACCGGTGGGGCACCCGTGACGGCGACGACCACGATCGGGTCCCTGGTGGATAACCGCTGGTGACCGCAAGCTCTGCGCCGTCCGTCACCACGTGCAGCAGCCCCGCGAACTGGAGAGACCGTGCGATCCCGAGTCACCACTTCCGTCGCCCTGACCCTCATGATCGGCACGCTGGGTGTGTGCGGTGCCGGCGTGGCCGGCGCGGCCGAGCCCGCGCACGCCTCTGCTGAGCCCGCCGCGCACTCGGCACCCACCCAGTCCACGGAGGACGGTCCGCTGGACCGGCTGTTCGAGACCCTGTTCGGGAACGGGGCTCCGGCCGACGACCCGGCAGACCTCGACGCCGGCGCCGCCCCCGACGCACCGGTCGCTCCGGGCGTGCCGCAGGTTCCGGCGGTCCCCGGTCAGCCGGCGGTCGGGGCCGCCGACGACCCGGACGTTCCCGGCGCACCCGCCGTGCCCGGTGTTCCCGCTGCGCCCGGCGTTCCGTCTGCTCCCGGTGTCCCGGCCGCTCCCGGTGTTCCGTCTGCCCCCGGCGTTCCGGCTGCGCCCGGCGTTCCGGCGGTTCCGGGGGCGCCTGCGGTTCCGGGCGCTCCGGCGGTTCCCGCTGCTCCGGCTACGCCGACGGTTCCGGCTGCTCCCGGTGTACCGGCTGCTCCGGCGGTTCCCGGTGCACCAGCGGTTCCGGCTGCTCCGGCAGTTCCCGGTGCACCGGCAGCGCCCGGCGCAGTGGCGGCGCCCGCGGTCCCGGAGGCGCCTGCGGTCCCGGGCGTGCCCGCCGCTCCGGCCGTGCAGGCTGCTCCGGCCGTGCCCGCCGTCCCGGCGGCAGCGGCACCGGCCGACCCCGCGCTCGCGGGCGTCGCACCGGTCACTCCGGCGGTGCAGCAGGCGCCGGCCGAAGCAGGTGCCCAGGCCGCGCCGGAGCCGCCGGTCGCGCCCCAGCCCCCTGGCGTTTCGCAGGTGCCCGCGGCCCCCGCCGTCCCGTCGGTCCCCGCCCCGCAGGCTCCCGCCGTCCCCCAGGCGCCTGCCGTCCCCGCGGCGCCGCAGGCACCGGCGGTCCCCGGCGTGCCCCAGGTCCCGGCCGACGCCCCGCAGGCGCCTGCCCTCCCGGGCGCACCCGCTGTCCCGGGCACACCCGCCGTTCCGAGCACACCCGCCGTTCCGAGCGCGCCCGCTGTTCCGGGGGCGCCCGTTGTTCCGGCGGCTCCCGCTGTTCCGGCGGCTCCCGCTGTTCCAGGGGCACCGGCGGTCGCCGCTCCGGCCGTTCCGCAGGCCTCGACCGCCCCAGGCGAGGCCGCTACCGACCCCGCTGAGGCGCAGGCCCCCGAGACGCCCGCCGAGCCGAGCAAGCCGAGCCTCTGGGAGCGGATGTTCGGCACCACCCGCTGACCGGATCGTCCACCGCGGCGGCGCCCCGTCTCCCACGGAGCGCCGCCGCCCCATGCGACCCCACGCCGCACCGCCCCCGTCGCCCACGCTCCCGCCCCGTTCGCACAGGCCGCCTCGCAACCGAATCCGCCCGCACGGGTCCACCTCGCAACCGAATCCACCTCCGCAGGGCGACCTCGCAACCGAATCCGCGACCTCGCAGCATTCGTAGCGGCTGCGACGCCAGGAAGTGGGCTGCGAGATACGGGTGGTGAGCGGGCGGGCCCGGCCCGGCCCGGGCCGGGCCGGGCCGGGCCGAGCGGGGCGGGGCGGGGCCGGGTGGGGCCGAGCGGGGCGGGGCCGAGCGGGCGGGCGGCGGGGGCGGTGCGGCGGAGCCGGGTCAGGGCGGGTCGGTGGTCCACCCTTGTTCGAGCAGGCGGAAGACGTGGTCGAGGAGGTCGGCGAGCTCGAGGGCCTCGTCGGTCAGCCAGCGTTCGTAGGCCGCGAGGCACACGCCGAGGCAGGCGTGCCCGAGGCTCTGTGGGACCAGTCCCGAGGCGGGCTCGCCGCGCCGCTCGGCGACGAAGTCCGCGACGACCTGGCGCCAGGCGGCGTACCGGAGTGTGGAATGGGCCTGCAGGGCAGGTGTCTGCAGGAGCAGCCGCAGCCGCCGGCGGTGCCAGGGCTGTTCCTCGGGCTCGACATGGTTGAACTCGAGCACCGCCCGCCGGAGGCACTCGACGACCGGCAGCTCGGCCGGCTGGGCGGCGAGCACCGCGCGCATCCGGACCAGCTGCTCGTCGAAGGCGCCCCAGGCGACGTCGTTCTTGGAGGCGTAGTAGCGGAAGAAGGTGCGCCGGCCGATTCCGGCGGCATGCGCGATGTCGTCGACGGTCGTGTTCTCGAAACCCTGCTCGCTGAACATCTCCAGCGCGATGTGCTCGATCTCGAACCGGGTGGTCACGGGGCGCCGGCCGGCTCTGCGCACTCCGGAGGTCCGGTCGGGGTCGTCGGTGTCGTTCCGGGCCGTCGTCGACATCGTCGTGTCTCCGCGCCTCCCGGCCCCACCGCGAGCAGCTCGGCGCGCCGGGAGGCCGTGCGGGCGCCGCGCCCCGATCATCCCACGGCGCACCGCCGAACGGCGCCGGCCACCGTCCGTGAGCCCCGGGAGCCGTCCGTTCACCGGAAAGAACTCCACATTGTCGGGGGTGCGCGGCACACTCGCGCTCACGAACGGGACCTGCCCCGGGTCACTCGATCCGGGGGCGTCGCGAGGGGGAACATCATGAGTGCACCTGCCCGTACCGGTGGCGGCCTCGCCGAGGCCGACGACCGCCCGCTGGACCTGCAGATCGAGGACTACCGCCGCGAGCTGACCGGGTACTGCTACCGGATGCTCGGATCGGCGTTCGAGGCCGAGGACGCGGTGCAGGACACCATGATCCGCGCGTGGAAGGGACTCGCGAAGTTCGACGGCCGGTCCTCGCTGCGGTCGTGGCTGTACCGGATCGCCACGAACGTCTGCATCGATGCGCTGAACGGACGCAAGCGCCGCGCGGTGCCGATGGACATCGGTGGGCCGGGGGCCCCCGTCGCGGAGTCGCTGCGCGAGCCGCTGCCCGACGCCGAGTGGCTGGAGCCGATGCCGGACGCGCGGGTCTCCACGCCTGCCGGGGATCCCGCCGAGAAGGCGATCGCGAAGGAGACGATCCGGCTCGCGTTCATCGCCGCCCTGCAGCACCTGCCCGCCCGCCAGCGAGCCGTGCTGATCCTGCGTGAGGTCCTGTGCTGGAAGGCGGCCGAGGTCGCCGAGCTCCTCGAGAGCACGGTGGCGTCGGTGAACAGCGCGCTGCAGCGGGCCCGGGCCACCCTCCAGGAGCACGGTGTCACCGAGACCGCCCCCGGCACGACACCGGCGATGGACCCGGCGCAGACCGAGCTGCTGATGCGGTACATGGCCGCGTTCGAGGCGTTCGACATGGAGGCGCTGACCGCGCTGCTGCACGAGGACGTCGAGCAGAACATGCCGCCGCTCGAGCTGTGGTTCCGCGGTCGCGAGGACGTCATCGCCTGGATGGCGACCGGCCCGGGTCAGGGCTGCCGCGGCTCGCGGGTCGCGCCGGTGGAGATCAACGGAACGGTCGGCTTCGCGCAGTGGAAGCCCTCCGGCCCGGACGGCGAGTTCGAGGCCTGGGGCATCCAGGCCCTGCGGATCGAGGACGGCCGGGTCACCGGGCTGAGCATCTTCCTCAACAAGGACCTGTTCGAGTACTTCGGACTGCCGCTGAAGCTGGCGGACAAGCCGGAGCTGTGGGAACCGAAGATCGCCTGATCACCGTCGGCGAACCGGGTCCGCCGACGGCGAACGCACAGGTGAAAGGGGTGATACCCGGTCTAGCGTCGGTGCGGCGAACATCGATGAACGGAGGCCGGAGATGCCCGTCCTGTCCACCACGTCCGAGCTCGCCGACCGGCTCCTCGGCGAGCGGATCGTGCTGCTCTCCCGGGAGCTGGACGACGACGTCGCGGCCGAGACCTGCGCCCGCCTGCTCCTGCTCGCCGCCGAGGACACCCACCGCGAGGTGACCCTGCAGATCGCCTCCCCGGGAGGTTCACCGGTGGCGGCGATGGTCGTGCACGACACGGTCCGCACCCTGGGCGTCGACGTCGCCACCGTCGCAATCGGGTCACTGGCGGGCCCGGTGCCGTTCCTGGTCGCGTCCGGCACCGCGGGGAAACGGTTCGCCCTGCCGCACGCCGCATTCCTCCCGTCCGCGGACGGCCAGGTCCGTGGCGCCCATCCCGGCGACGTCCGGGTGCGTGCCGATCACCTGGCCCGGCGGCGCGACGAGATCGAGGCGCTCACCGCCCGGTACTGCGGCGGCCCGCTGCCGGCCGAGGCCCGGGAGCGGTGGCTGTCGGCCGACGAAGCGGTGGCGTGCGGACTCGCCGATCGAATCCGCGGAGTGGATAGCTAGCCTCTCCGAGGTGCGAGTATCCGAGCTGTCCCGGTCGTCCGATGTCCCGGTGGCGACGATCAAGTACTACCTGCGCGAGGGGTTGCTGCACCGCGGGGAGGCGACGTCGCCGAACCAGGCCCGGTACGACGACACCCACCTGCGCCGTCTCCGGCTGATCCGGGCGCTGGTCGAGGTCGGGGGGCTCCCGATCACCGTCGTCAAGGACGTGCTCGCCGCCGTCGACGATCCGGACATCGGCATGCACCACGTCCTCGGCCGCGCCGCCTACGCCGTCACCGGCACCGGCGACGACGGGGGTGAGTTCGCCGATGCCGCCGAGGCCGACGTCCGGGCCATCACCGCGCACACCGGCTGGCGTGTCGCCGAGACGGCACCGGCCCTGGCCGGGGCCCGCAGCGTGCTGGCCCGGATGCACGAGCTCGGCCACGCGCCCGGGGACGACACGCTGCTGTCGTGGGCCGAGGCCGCCGACCGGGCCGCCGAGGGCGACCTGAAGGCGATCGCCCGCAACGAGAATCGCGAGGACGCCGCGGAGACGGCGGTGGTCGGGACGGTGCTCGGTGACGCCCTGCTCGCCGCACTGCGCCGGATCGCGCAGGAGAGCCACTCCGCCGCCCGCTACCCGTCGGACTGTCGACCTCCGTCGTGACCGCCAAGATTTACATGGACACCGCAACTATCCGATAGCTACAGTATCCGCATGAAGATGCGTGATGCCGTCTCCTGGCACCGCCCGTTGATGATCGTCGGTCTCGGGTGTGCCGTGCTCGTGCCCGTCGGTGCGGTCGCCGTCCTCGCCGACCCGCGCACGCTGCTCGGCGCCCCGATCTGGCTGAAGCCGACCAAGTTCGCCGTCTCGATCACGATCTTCTGCATCACCTGGGCGTGGCTGTACGGGCAGCTACGCGCCCGGTCCGGCCGGATCCGCGGCGTGCACGCGGCCGGCACGGTCGCGGCGGTGACGGTCGCGATCGAGCTGGTGGCGATCGCGTTCCAGGCCGGGCGGGGCACGACCAGCCACTACAACGTGTCCACACTCCTGGACGGCACCCTGTGGACGATCATGGCGGTGTCTATCGTGGTCGCCTGGCTGGGGACGCTGTGGCTCAGCGGCGCGCTCTTCGCGGTGCGGGGCCTCGACCCGGCCCGGTCGCTGGCGATCCGGGCGGGCGCGGTGCTCGCGCTGGCCGGGATGGCCCTGGGCTTCCTGATGACGAGCCCGACCCCGGACCAGCTCGCCGACTTCCGGGGCATCGCCGGGGCCCACTCCGTCGGGCTGCCCGACGGCGGCCCGGGGCTCGCCGTCGTCGGCTGGAGCACGGTCGGCGGCGATCTGCGGGTCCCGCATTTCGTCGGCATGCACGCCCTGCAGCTGTTGCCGCTGTTGCTCATCGGGCTGGAGCTGGCGGCGTCGCGGGTCAGCGCCCTTGCCAGGCCCCGGGTGCGCCGGGACCTGGTCGCGGTGGCGGTCGCCGGCTACGCGGGCCTGCTGGGTCTGGTGACCTGGCAGGCGCTGCGTGGCCAACCGCTGCTGTCACCGGACCCGTGGACGGCGGCGGCGGCCGGCGTGCTGGTCCTGACCGTCGCCGGCGGGGCGGTGCTCACACTGCGCCGGTCCCGTTCCGAGCGCGCTGCAAGGATGCCGGACGGCGGCGGACATGATCGAGCGGAGACTCCGCCCTGATTCGGAGGTGCGCATGCCCTCGCGTTCCCGAGTGCTGGGCGCGGTGGCGGCCGGGGGCGTACTCGGCGCCGAGGCCCGCTACCTGCTGGGTGCCGCCTTCCCCGCCGCTCCCGGCTCCTGGCCGTGGACGACCTTCTGGATCAACATCACCGGCTGCCTGCTGATCGGCGTCCTGACCACGGTGCTGACCGAACTCCTCGCCAGACCACATCCGCTCCTGCGGGCGCTGCTGGGTGTCGGCGTGCTCGGTGGCTACACGACGTTCTCGACCTGGTCGGTCGAGACGGTGCAGCTGGTCGAGCACGGCAGCTACGGCGCGGCGCTGGGGTACGCCCTGGTCTCACCGGTCGCCGCGATCCTGGCGTGCGCGTTCGCCGTGGCGGCCACCCGCCGGATCGGCAGGCCGGTATGACCGGGTGGACGATCCTGCTGGTCGGGCTGGGTGCGGCGATCGGCGCACCGTTGCGGTACCTGGCCGACACGGCGGCGCGGTCCCGGTTCGGCACGGCGTTCCCGTGGGGCACGTTCGCGGTCAACATCACCGGGTCGCTGGTGCTGGGTGCGCTCCTGGGCGCGACGCCGGTGCTGCCGCTCGCCGTCCAGTCCGCGGTCGGGACCGGCTTCTGCGGGGCGTTGACGACCTACAGCACGTTCAGCCACGAGGTCGTCGCGCTGACCGAACGCCGGGCGACGCCGACGGCGTGCGGGTACCTGCTCGCGAGCGTCGTGCTCGGGGTGCTGGCAGCCACCGCCGGGTGGGCGCTGACCCGCTGGGCGATCTGAGGTCGGCGAACGACGGCGGCACGGACCGGAGCCACACAGGGTGCCGGTCACGGCCGGGGCGTCTCCACCGTGTCGAGCCGGGCCCACCCCGGCCCGGCCTGCGACCAGGAACCGGTCCCCGACAGCACGGCGATCGAGGAGGTCCGCAGCTCGCACGGGGACCCGGTCAGTTCCTCGACGAGGTCCTCGAGACCGGGGTTGTGGCCGACGAACAGCACCGTCTGCGCCGTGTCCGGGAGCTCGCGCGCGACCGCGATCAGGTCCCGCGCCGAGGCGGCGTAGACGCGGTCGTCGAATCGTGCTCGCGGCGGCGGGTCGAACCCGGCGGCCACCAGCCTCCACGTCTGCCGGGCACGCACCGCCGAGGAGCACACCACGAGATCGATCTCCCCCAGGAGTTCGACGAGCCGGCGCCCGGCCAGTGGCGCCTCCCGCCGACCCCGGCCCGCGAGCGGGCGATCGTGGTCGGCGACCCCGCCCGGCCACGCGGACTTCGCATGACGCAGGACGACCAGCCGACGACGCATCCGTCCATTCTCGCCCACCACGGGCCGCGTCGGGGGCACGGCTGCGCGGAATCGCCTGTCCGGTTGCCGGCCGGATGACTGATCTCGCGTCCGATGTCGATGTCATGGTGGAATCGGAGATCGCGACCGTGAGGAGCGCCACGGATGGATCTGGACGTCGACGGTGTCCATCAGGCCGTCAGCACCGGCGCCGTCCCCGGGCCGACGCACACCGACACGGTGCTCGCCCGCGCGTTCGAGCGGGCCACCGGGCACCGTGAGGGCGCCGTGGCGGACTACATCCCGGCCCTGGCCGAGGCCGACGCCGACGCGTTCGGCCTGTGCATCGCCGACGTCGAGGGCGGGCTGCACGAGCTCGGGGACACCCGCACCGCGTTCTCCATCCAGTCGATCTCGAAGGTGTTCGTCTTCGCGCTGCTCTGCGACACGATCGGGCACGAGCGGGTCCTCGACGTGGTCGGGGCGAACAACACCGGGCTGGCGTTCAACTCCGTCGTCGCGATCGAGCTGAACGACGGCCATCCGATGAACCCCATGGTCAATGCCGGGGCGCTCGCGACCACGGCCCTCGTGCCCGGCAGCACCACCGAGGACCGGTGGACGACCATCCACGAGGGACTGTCGCGGTTCGCCGGGCGCCCGCTCGAGGTCGACGACGAGGTGTACCGCTCGGAGTCCGCGACCAACCACCGCAACCGGGCGATCGCCCAGCTGCTGGAGAGCTACGGCCGGATCGAGTGCGACCCGGCCGCCGTCGTCGACGTCTACACCCGTCAGTGCGCGTTGCGGGTCGACGCGCGCGACCTGGCCGTCATGGGCGCGACCCTGGCCGACGGTGGGGTCAACCCGGTCACGGGTGAGCGGGTCGTCTCGGCAGAGGTGTGCCGGGACTCGCTGGCCGTGCTCGCCGGCAGCGGCCTGTACGAGCGGTCCGGGGAGTGGCTGTTCGAGATCGGGTTGCCCGGCAAGTCCGGTGTGTCCGGCGGCCTGGTGACCGTGGCCCCCGGCAAGGTCGGCATCGGGGCGTTCGCACCGCCGCTGGACACGGCGGGCAACAGCGTGCGCGGCCAGATCGCGACGGCCTACCTGTCGAGAGCGCTCGGGTTGAACGTGTTCGCGTCCGATCCGCACGTCGAGGAGAAGAAGGGACGACCGTGACCGACACCGCCGCCGCGGAGGAGACACGAGCCTCCTGGCTCCCGATGGTCGGGCTGTTCCTCGCCCAGGTCCTGATGTCCTACAACGTCTCGGCCCTGCCGGTGACGCTGGGCGGGATGGTGGACGACTTCGGCGTGCCGCCCACCGACATCAGCACCGCGATCGTCACCTACGGCCTCGTCGTCGCCGCGCTGGTGATGGTCGGCGCGAAGATCGGCCAGCGGATCGGCTGGGCGATCGTGTTCCGGACGGTCGTCGTGGTGTTCGCGCTCTCGGCACTGACCATGATCTTCGCGCCGTCGGTGGGCTGGGTGATCTTCGCCCAGGCACTCGCCGGGGCCTCGGCGGCGATCATCGTGCCGTCGCTCGTCGCGTTGATCGCGGAGAACTACCACGGTGCCCAGCAGGCGACGGCGATCGGCTCACTCGGTTCGGCGCGCGCCCTCGCCGGTGTGAGCGCGTTCCTGATCGGGGGCACGCTGGCGACCTACGTCGGCTGGCGGCAGGTCTTCGTCGTCGTGCTCGTGATCGCCGTCGCGGTGCTCGTGCTGAGCTTCCGGCTGCGTTCCGACGCCGGGAACGCGGACATCTCGATCGACGTCGTCGCGGCCGTGCTGATCGGTGCGGCCATCGCGATGCTGACGCTCGGCGTGAACAACCTCAACAGCTGGGGTCTGCTGCTCCCCGATCCCGCCGCGCCCTTCACCGTGCTCGGCCTCTCCCCCGCACCGGTGATGATCGCGCTGGGCATCGTGCTCGTGCAACTGTTCTTCGTCCGGACCCGCAGGCGCGCCGCCGCCGGTGGGGTGCCTCTGGTCAGTCTGTCGGTCTTCGGTTCCGCCCGGGAGCGAGCCGCGATCTACGCCATGTTCGTGGTCGTCGCCCTGGAGGCGGCGCTCAACTTCACGGTGCCGCTCTACATCCAGATCGTGCAGGGCCGTACGGCGTTCGACACCTCGCTGGCGATGTTGCCGTTCAACCTGACGGTGTTCGTGACGGCGCTGCTGGTCGTGCGCGTCTACGACCGGTTCACCCCGCGGACGATCGGCATGTTCTCCTTCGGGCTCACGACCGTGGCCCTGGTCTGGCTGTCGCTGGTCGTGACGAACAACTGGGAGACCCTGCCGACGATCCTCGGCCTGTTCGTCTTCGGTGTGGGCCAGGGCGCGCTCGTGACGCTGGTGTTCAACGTGCTCGTCACCGCGTCCCCGAAGGAACTCGCCGGCGACGTCGGGTCGGTACGCGGGACCGTGCAGAACCTGGCCTCGGCCGTGGGGACGGCAGTGGCCGGGGCCCTGCTGGTCGGCATCCTGAGCACGAACGTGTCCCTGGCCGTCGCGAGCAACGTGGAGCTTCCCCCCGAGCTCGTCGCCCAGGTCGACCTGGACAACACGAACTTCGTCAGCAACGACCGGCTGCGCGAGATCCTCGCCGGGACCGACGCGACACCCACGCAGGTCGATGCCGCGGTCGCGCTCAACGAGGAGGCCCGGTTGCGGGCGCTCCGCCTCGGGCTCCTGGTGCTCGCCGGGATCAGCGCGCTGGCCGTCGTCCCGGCGAGCCGGCTCCCGGACTACCGCCCGGGTGAGATCCCCGAGTCGGTCGCCACGGGTGACGGCGCGCCGGCACCGGTGCCCGGTGGGAGGTCGTGAGTCTCAGCGCGCGGTCGCGGCCAGGGAGTACATCAGGGGCAGCTGGGCGGCCCCGTCCGGATAGCGGAACCGGCTGCCGTGGCGGATGAGCGAGCCGTAGCGCTGGAACGGGATGGAGTCGTGCTCGTGGACGAACTCGACGCGCAGCCCGGCCGCGGCGGCGGCGCTGATGACGTCGCCGAGATCGCCGGATCCGGTGGTGTCCCCCATGCCGGCACGGTATCCACAGTGCTCGCGGCGGAGACAACGCAAATTCGAGAGCCAGGTAGCGTTTCCGCTGGTGAGAGAGGTGGCCAGGGGCGGGGTCGAACCGCCGACCTTCCGCTTTTCAGGCGGACGCTCGTACCAACTGAGCTACCTGGCCCCGGCTCCCGGAAGAACTCCGGGGGATGGAGCGACCCAGACGGGACTCGAACCCGCGACCTTCGCCGTGACAGGGCGACGCGCTAACCAACTGCGCCACTGGGCCTTGCTCTACGAACACCATCGTAACCGATGGGATCCGCAGTACCCCCAACGGGATTCGAACCCGCGCTGCCGCCTTGAAAGGGCGGAGTCCTAGGCCGCTAGACGATGGGGGCTTGGACGAACCCGGGGGCTCTTCCTTCCCTCAACGGCTGTCCGTTGGGAGCGGTGAAACCATACGACACCACCGCGCGGGCCCCTGCAGGCACCCCCCTGATTTCGACATCGTGGCCGGTCAGAGGGGTTCGCCCACTCATCTCACCCCGATCAGCGCGCGACGGGCGGCGGATGGTCCGGGTTCGAGGAGATCAGTCCGAGCATGTCGAGCAGCTCGCGCAGGTCGTCGGAGTCCGCTGAGTTCTTCGCCACGACCAGGCGCGCCTTCTGCACCTGGTCGTCGGACACCTTGAATGCGTCGGCTGCGTTCCGCGGCGCCGGGATGGACCCGGTTCCGTCGTCGATACTGCGCCTGGCGCCGATGCTCACATGGCCTCCCCGTAGGCCGTCAGGGTCCCGTCCCCGACGCTCCCCCGGGTCTCCCGTCCGTGGGACGCGTCGCGGTGCCGGTTCCGCCGGTACCGCCACGTGCTGTGGCCGTGACCAAGACGTTACCCATCGTGCGGAGGCGCTGCACCCCTCTGCCCGGGTGACGGCCCGCCGCGGACCGTCACCGGGCGCGGTCGGCGTCAGCCGGACGAGGACGCGCGGCAGGGCCTCCCGGACAGCGCCGCGAGCGGCACCGCCGCCGCGAGGGCCCGGTATCCCGCCGCGGACGGGTGCAGGCCGTCGCCGGAGTCGTACTCCGGCCGCAGCCGCAGCGGATCCCCCGGATCGGCGAGCGCAGCGGCGGCGTCGACCGTCCCGTCGGCGTGCTGGGCGGCCTCGGCGCGGATCCAGCCGTTGACGTGTTCGCGGGCCGCGACCGTCGCCGGAGCGTCGCGACCGCCGCTCGTCGAGGGCGGGATCGTCGTGAGGAGGACCCGCAGCCCGGCGGCCCGGGCCCGCTCGGTGAACGCCCGCAGCCCGGCGACGATCTCCTCGCCGCCCGCTCCGGCGGCCAGGTCGTTCGTGCCGATCACCAGCAGCACGTCCCGCACCCCCGCGACCGCGGCGACGTCGGCGTCGAAGCGGGTCAGCGGCGTGTCCCCGCCCGCCGGCGGGTCGTCCTGCAGCAACCGGTTGCGGGACAGCCCGGCGTTCAGCACGCCCGTCGTCCGGTCGCCGGACGCCGCGTCGAGGCGGGCCGCGAGCTGGTCGGACAGGCGGTCGTCACCGCCCGGGGTGCTGCCGACACCGTCGACCAGCGAGTCACCGATCACGAGCAGGGCACCGTCCGGGCGCGGAGCGTGCACCTCGAGCCCGGAGAGCACCGGCCAGGACTGCAACGTCGTGTCGAAACCCGCGGGCCCCGGGGCCGCCGTGTGGTCGCCCGGGCCCGACAGCCAGGCCGTCCGCATCGCGACCGGGTGCGAGCTGATCGTCGCGGGCACCTCGGCGAGGAACAGGCTGACCACGACCGGCACCCCGCGGTCCACCCGGACCGGCACCGGGTCGGTCGTCACCTCGGCACCGGGGTCGAGCAGCACGTCCGGGCGTCCACCGACGAGCACCGGCACCGGTTCGGCGGCCTCGGCCGGGGCGCCGGCGAGGCCCAGCGAGAGGGCCCCGATCCGCAGCGGTCCGTCGCCGTGCCGGTTGGACAACCGCAGCCGCACCTCGTCCCCGGACACCTGCGGCCGTACCACCATCCGCAGCGTCCGGCCGGCGAGCTGGTCACCGGGCACCGCCTGCTGGGCCGCGTGCCAGCCGGCCGCCCAGCCCGGGGCGCAACCCGCCGCCTGCGCGGCCGCCACCGGGAACACCCGGCCGCAGCCGGCGAGCACCAGTGCCGCCACCAGCACGATCAGCACCGCGACCGGACCGCGCCACCGGGCCTCGGACCGCACGCGCACCGCCTCCTGTCGTCCGGTCCCGGCCGGTGGAGCCGGACGGGTCCCGCACGCGCTGTGTCGATCCGACACCCGGTCACGTTACGTACATCGACGGTCACTCTGCGACGACCGGCGTGACGAGAACGACGAGCGGCCCCGTCCCGATGGGTGGGCACCTGTAAACGCCGCCGGCGGGCGCCTGGGCCGACGAGTTCCGTGCCGAACGTTGCTTGATGGGGCACTAGGCTCGTGTCCCATCACCGAAGGCGGCCGGCGCGGGCCGCCCGGATCCGAGGGAGGCCCGGTGGCCGGCTACGACGAGATCTTCCGTTCCAGCGTCGAGGACCGCGAGGGCTTCTGGCTCCGCGCGGCGGAGGCACTGGACTGGCACGTCGCTCCGACGACGGCCCTCGACGAGTCGAACCCGCCGTTCTACCGCTGGTTCCCCGACGGCGAGCTGAACGTCGCGTACAACGCCCTGGACCGGCACGTCGACGCCGGCCACGGGGACCGCACCGCGCTCGTCTACGACTCGCCCGTCACCGGCACGAAACGCTCCTACACCTACGCCGGGCTGCGCGACGAGGTCGCCACGTTCGCGGGGGTGCTCCGGGACCAGGGTGTCGGGTACGGCGACCGGGTCGTGATCTACATGCCGATGGTCCCCGAGGCCGCGATCGCGATGCTCGCCTGCGCCCGCCTCGGCGCCGTCCACTCGGTCGTGTTCGGCGGGTTCGCGGCCAAGGAGCTCGCCGTGCGCATCGACGACGCCGCCCCGAAGGTCGTCGTCTCGGCGTCCTGCGGCATCGAGGGCAGCCGCGTCATCGAGTACAAGCCGCTGCTCGACAAGGCCATCGAACTGTCCGACCGCAAACCCACCAGCACCGTGATCCTGCAGCGCGAGCAGGCCCCCGCCCGGCTCGGCCCGATCGACGTCGACTGGGCCGAGGCGGCCGCCCGTGCCACCCCGGCCGATCCGGTGCCGGTACGCAGCACCGACCCGCTCTACGTGCTCTACACCTCCGGCACGACCGGGAAGCCCAAGGGCGTCGTGCGCGACTGCGGCGGTTACGCGACCGCACTGGCCTGGTCGATGCCCAACATCTACGACGTCGGCGCCGGCGAGACGCTCTTCACCGCGTCCGACGTCGGCTGGGTCGTCGGCCACTCCTACATCGTGTACGCGCCGCTGCTGGCCGGGGCGACGACCGTGCTCTACGAGGGCAAGCCCGTCGGCACCCCGGACGCCGGCCAGTTCTGGCGGGTCGTGGCCGAGAACGGGGTGAAGTCGGTGTTCACCGCGCCGACCGCGTTCCGGGCGATCAAGAAGGAGGACCCCAACGGCGAGTTCGTCGCGAAGTACGACCTCTCGTCGCTGAAGTACCTGTTCCTCGCCGGTGAGCGCCTCGACCCCGAGACCTACCGGTGGGCCGCCGACCTGCTCGGCATCCCGGTGATCGACCACTGGTGGCAGACCGAGACCGGCTGGCCGATCGCGGCGAACCCGGCGGGCATCGAGCTGCTCGAGGTCAAGCCCGGATCGCCGACCCGCCCGATGCCCGGCTGGGACATCCAGGTCCTCGACGAGACCGGCGCACCCGCCGAACACGGCGTCGACGGCGCGATCGTCGCGAAGCTGCCACTGCCCCCGGGCGCGTTCCCGACCCTGTGGAACGACGACGAGCGCTACCTGAACTCCTACATGAAGGCGTTCGACGGCTACTACCTCACCGGCGACGGCGGCCACCTCGACGCCGACGGCTACCTGTTCGTCATGGGCCGCACCGATGACGTGATCAACGTGGCCGGGCACCGCCTGTCCACCGGCGGCATGGAGGAGGTCCTGTCCTCGCACACCGACATCGCCGAGTGCGCGGTGATCGGCGTGGCCGACACCATGAAGGGCCAGGTCCCGCGCGGGTTCGTCGTACTCAAGTCCGGCGTGGACGCCGACGCCGAGGGCTACGAGGACACGCTGCGCGCCGAGCTCGTCCAGATGGTCCGCGACCAGATCGGCGCGGTCGCATCCCTCAAGGACGTCGCGATCGTCCCCGCCCTGCCCAAGACCCGCTCCGGCAAGATCCTGCGCAAGACGATGCGCGGCATCGCCGACGGCACCGAGGAAGCGGTCCCCTCCACCATCGACGACGCATCGGTGCTCGACACCCTGCGCCCGGTACTCCGCCGGGAGTGACTCCCCGCTGCCCCGGCCGGGCGGTGGTGGCGGCCGGCCGGGGCATCCGCGGGCATCCTTCGGGTGGTCAGTGGGAATCCCGCTTGACCTCGCCGGGGCAGAGCGGTAACAGCGCGCCCCCGTCGTCCGATCACAGGACGACGGCCGCACCCGCTCCCCGGCACCCCCGCGCGGTCGTCGACCGACGTGGAGGTTCGTCATGGACGGAACCCGCATGCGGCTGGCGGCACTCGCCGGCCCACTCGCACTCGGCGCGATCCTGGGCGTCGCGGCGCTGCTGGAGTCGCCGTCGGACCGGCCCGCCGACGCGTCCCGAGAGGCCCCCGGGACCGCACCGGCGACCACTCGCGGCAGCGCGCTGACCGCGTCCGCCGTGCTCGAGCTGCCGCACACCACCCCGCCACCGACGCCCCGGCCGCAGGCCCGCCGCGTACTCGCGCCGGCCCCGCTCCCCGAACCCGCCGGGACCGCGGGCTCCCGCTGACGGCGATCCCGGCGACGAAGGTCAGCGCAACCGCAGGTCAGGGCATCCTCAGTGCTGCACCGCGGGCCCGCGGGAGGCACCATGGGGCCATGAAGGTCATCGTGGATTTCGACCGCTGCGAGAGCAACGCGGTGTGCATGGGTGTCGCGCCCGAGGTCTTCGAGGTGCGTGACGACGACTACCTCTACATCCTCGACGAGAACCCGGCGGAGTCGCTGCGGCCGAAGGTCGAGGAGGCGGTGCGGGGCTGCCCCAAGGCCGCGATCACGATCGAGGACTGAGGCGGCAATCTGAGGCCCGGCGGTCGAGGGTCGAAGCAGCAGCACCAGGACCTCCACTTTCGCAGGTTGCCGGGCCGGTGCCCGTGCGGCCAGGATCACCTGGATCTGCACCGCCTGTGAAGGAGTCGCCCGTGACGACCGCCCAGTCCACCGCCGACGTCTGGACCACCCCGCTGACCCCGCTGGCCTTCCTCGGCCGATCCGCGGACGTCTTCGGTGACAAGACGGCGATCGTCTACGGGGACCGGCGGCACACGTACGCCGAGTTCGCGGCGGAGGCGACCCGGGTGGCGCACGCGCTGCGGGCGTCCGGCGTCGAGCCCGGGGACCGGGTCGCCTACCTGGTCCCGAACGTCCCGGAGATGCTGGTCGCGCACTTCGCGGTCCCGCTGGCCGGCGCGGTACTGGTCGCGATCAACACGCGGCTGTCCACCGAAGAGGTCCGCTACATCCTCGACCACTCCGGTGCGAAGGTCCTCGTCGTCGACAATGTGCTGTACGAGACGGTCCGGCCGGTCGCAGGCGAGCTGGAGACGGTGGCCGAGATCGTCACCGTCACCGACCCGGTCGCACCGGGTGACGGCACCGGATCCGGCCTGTCCTACGCCGATCTGCTCGCCCGCGGCGCGGACGACCCGCTGCCGTGGGCCGTCGACGACGAACGCGCCACGATCACGATCAACTACACGTCCGGGACGACCGGCAACCCCAAGGGCGTCGAGTACCACCACCGCGGGGCGTACCTGAACTCGTTCGGCGAGATCGTGCACTCCGCGCACTCCGCGGACAGCGTCTACCTCTGGACGCTGCCGATGTTCCACTGCAACGGCTGGTGCACGCCGTGGGCGGTGACCGCGATCGGCGGCACCCACGTCTGTCTGCGTGAGGTGCGCGGCGACGTCATCTGGGGGTTGATCGGCGAGCACGGGGTGACCCACCTCAACGGCGCCCCCACCGTCGTCACGACGATCATGAACGCCGCCGAGGCCGTCACCCTGGACTACCAGCTGGTGATCACGACGGCCGGTGCGCCGCCGTCGCCGACGACCATCCTGCAGATGGAGCGGATGGGCTTCCGGATCGTGCACGTCTACGGCCTCACCGAGACCTACGGGCCCTACTCGGTGAACCAGTACCAGCGCGCCTGGGACGACCTCGACGCCGAGGAGCGCGCGAGGCTGCAGGCCCGGCAGGGCGTCGGGATGGTCTGCGCCGACCGGGTCCGCGTGGTCGACGAGCAGATGGCCGACGTCCCGCGCGACGGCACCACGATGGGCGAGATCGTGATGCGTGGCAACAACGTCATGAAGGGCTACCACCGCGACCCCGACAAGACCGCCGAGGCGTTCGCCGGCGGCTGGTTCCACTCCGGTGACCTCGGCGTCGTCCACCCGGACGGCTACGTCGAGCTGCGTGACCGGGCCAAGGACGTCGTGATCTCCGGCGGCGAGAACATCTCGACGGTCGAGGTCGAGCAGGCGATCGTGTCGCACGACGCGGTGCTGGAGGCGGCCGTGGTCGGTGTCCCGGACGAGAAGTGGGGCGAGGTCTGCAAGGCGTTCGCGGTGCTCAAGCCGGGTCGCACCGCCGAGCCGCAGGAGCTGATCGACCACGTGAAGACGAAGATCGCCCGGTACAAGGCGCCGAAGTACGTCGACGTCGTCGAGGAGCTGCCGAAGACCTCCACCGGCAAGGTGCAGAAGTTCGAGCTGCGCGAGAAGGAGTGGGCAGGTCAGGGGGAATCCCGCATCCGGGGGTGACCGACGTCTGCTCGTCCTGGCCGAGCGAGTCGGTTAGCGTTGCTCATCATGAGCATCGCGACCGGGTCCCGCACCTCGCAGGCGCCGTCGGCGTTCCGCGTGGCCGCCGGTGCGGTCGCGGTGACGACGGTGTCGGTGCTCCCGGTGTTCCTCACCGGCGCGCTCTCCGTACAGCTGTCGGCCGACCTCGGCTTCGACCCCGCCGGCCTCGGGCTGGTGGTGGCGCTCTACTTCGGCGTCAGCGCGCTGTGCTCGCTGCCGGTCGGGATGCTCGTCGAACGGATCGGGTCCCGCTGGACCAGCCGGATCGCCGCACTCGGCGCGGCGGCGCTGATGGCGGCGCTCGCGTTGTTCGCGAACTCCTACGCGTCGCTGGTCGCGCTGTTGCTGTGCACCTCCTGGTGCAACGTGATGGGGCAGCTGTCGTCGAACCTGACCCTGGCCCGCTCGGTGCCGGCGCGCCGGATGGGCCTGTCGTTCGGGGTGAAACAGGCGGCGATCCCGACCGCGACGCTGCTCGCCGGGATCGCGGTGCCGGCCATCGCGCTGACCGTCGGGTGGCGCTGGGCGTACGCGATCGGTGCCGTACTCGCGCTGGCCGCGCTGACCCTGTGCCCTCGGGAGAACGCCCAGGCCCCCGCGCAGACCGGGAAGGGTGACCGCGCCACCGCCGCGCTCGGGGTGATCGGCGCGGCGTCCGGGCTGGCCGCGGGCACGGCGACGGCCCTGGGGATCTTCCTGGTCGCCGCGGCCGTGGAGCGCGGCGTCGCGCCGGGGCCCGCCGGACTCGTGCTGACCATGGGCAGCGTGATCGGGCTGAGCATGCGGCTGCTGCACGGCTGGCTCGCCGACCGGCGTGAGGAGGCCCGGCGCACGGGCACCGGCCGCAGCGGTGGCGGACACGTCGCGGTGGTCGCCGCGAGCCTGGCCGCGGGGGCGATCGGGTTCGCGCTGCTCGCGATGCCCGGGACACCCGCGCTGGTAATCGGCACCGTGCTGGCGTTCGGGCTCGGCTGGGCCTGGCCCGGGCTGCTGCAGTTCGCCGTGGTGCGGCTCAACCCGGCCGCCCCGGCCGCGGCGACGTCGATCGTGCAGGTGGGTGTCTACGCCGGCGGTTTCGCCGGGCCGATCGCGTTCGGCTGGCTCGCGACCCACACCGGCTTCCCGGTCGCGTGGTCGGTGAGCGCGGGCGTGATGCTCGTGTCGGCGGCGTTGATGGTGGTCGGACGGCAGATGCTGCTCGCGCACGCGCGTCGCTGAGCACCTCACGCAGAGCGAACTCGCTCGGAACTGTCAGGGGTCTGCGGCACAGTGACCCCGACTCGGCCCGCCGGCGGCGGAGCCACTTCACTTCCGAGGGGGACACCACGATGGCGGACGCGATCCGCGCCACCGGGCTGGTCAAGAGATACGGCTCGGTGCGGGCGCTCGACGGGGTGGATCTGTCGGTGCGGGAGGGCACCGTGCTCGGGCTCCTCGGCCCGAACGGTGCCGGGAAGACGACCGTGGTCCGGGTACTGACCACGCTGCTGCGACCGGACGAGGGCGAGGCCACCGTCGCCGGCGTCGACGTCCTCCGGGACCCGGCCGCCGTGCGCAGCCGGATCGGGTTGTCCGGACAGTACGCCGCGGTCGACGAGTACCTGACCGGTTTCGAGAACCTGGAGATGGTCGGGCGGCTGTACCACCTGGGCCGGCGGCGGGCCCGGGAGCGCGCCCGCGAGCTGCTCGCCGACTTCCGGCTGGCCGACGCGGCCGACCGGCCGGCCCGCACCTACTCGGGTGGCATGCGGCGCCGGCTCGACCTGGCCGGGGCGCTGGTCGCCGACCCACCGGTGCTGCTGCTCGACGAGCCGACGACCGGGCTGGACCCGCGCAGCCGCAACGATCTCTGGGACGTGATCCGCACCCTGGTCGCGCGGGGGACGACGCTGCTGCTCACCACCCAGTACCTGGAGGAGGCGGACGCGCTGGCCGACGAGATCGTCGTCATCGACCACGGGCTGGTGATCGCCCGCGGCACCGCCGACCAGCTGAAGTCCCAGGTCGGCGGCGAACGCCTGGAGGTCACCACGAGCGAGACGGACGACCTGGACGCGACCGCCGAGCTGCTGGCGCC
This sequence comes from Pseudonocardia parietis, assembly GCF_017876315.1. Classification (GTDB taxonomy): domain Bacteria; phylum Actinomycetota; class Actinomycetes; order Mycobacteriales; family Pseudonocardiaceae; genus Pseudonocardia; species Pseudonocardia parietis. Next base: position 7,237,844 of record NZ_JAGINU010000001.1, read on the forward strand.
GCTCGGGGTCGGCGAGGCCGTGCTCGACCGGCACCGGAGGTCGCTGACCATGCCGGTGAGCGGCGGGGTCGACGTGCTGCGGGCCGCGCTGGACCGGCTCCGCGACGCGGGCACGAAGGTCGACGACGCCGGACTGCGCCGCCCGTCCCTGGACGACGTCTTCCTCACCCTGACCGGGCACCGCGCCGAGGACGACGCGCAGCAGACCGCCGGCGACGAGCGGGAGGTGTCGTGAACGCCGCGGCCACGATCCTGGTGGACGCCTCGGTCGTCGCCAAGCGGAACCTGATCAAGATCAAGCGGGTGCCGGACCTGCTGGTCTTCACCACACTCTCACCGATCATGTTCGTCCTTCTGTTCGCCTACGTCTTCGGCGGCGCGATCGACCCGACCGGCGGAGGAGCCGGCTACCGCGAGTTCCTGATGGCCGGCATCTTCGCCCAGACGGTGATCTTCGGAGCGACGAACACCGGCGCCGGGCTGGCCGAGGACGTGAAGAAGGGCATCATCGAGCGGTTCCGGTCGCTGCCGATGGCACCGTCCGCGGTACTCACCGGGCGGACGCTGTCCGACGTGGTGAACAACGTGCTCGTGCTGGTGGTGATGTCGCTGACCGGGCTCCTGGTCGGCTGGCGGGTCCACACGTCGTGGTTCGAGGCGCTGGCCGGGTTCGCGCTGCTGCTGGTGTTCGCCTACGCCTTCTCGTGGGTGATGGCGTTCGTCGGTCTGCTGGTACCCAGCCCGGAGGTGGTGAACAACGCCTCGTTCGTCGTGATCTTCCCGCTGACCTTCCTGGCGAACACGTTCGTCCCGCTCAACACCCTGCCCGGTCCGCTGCGGGTCTTCGCCGAGTGGAACCCGGTCTCGGCCGTCACCCAGGCGGCGCGGGAGCTGTTCGGCAACACCGGCGCGGTGGACCCGGCGATGTCGGCGACCCAGGCGTGGCCGCTGCAGCATCCGGTGCTCTACACGCTGATCTGGTCGGTGGTGGTGGTCGCGGTGTTCGCGCCGCTGGCCGGGCGGCAGTACCGGCGCGCGGCGAGCCGCTGAGCCGCGCAGAACCGCCGGCACCGCCGCGATCAGTCGAGCCGGGCCAGGAGTGCCCGGGCGTCGTACGGCGCGTGCACCTTCATGTCGTTGTCGAAGTAGCAGACGACGTCGTGCCCGGCGGCGCGCCATTCCCGGATCCGCTGCGCCCATCCGTCGAGCGCGGCGGCGGTGTAGCCGCCGGCGTAGAGCTCGCCCTGGCCGTGCAGCCGTAGGTACACCAGGTCGGCCGTGACCTCGTCGAACACCGGCCAGGCCCCGGCGGAGTCGGACAGCACCAGCGCGACCCCGTGCTCACGGAGCAGGCCGGTGAACGCCGGATCCCGGAACGACGGGTGCCGCGGTTCGATCGCGTGCCGCAGCGGCCGGTCGGCGTCGGTGACGGTGAGCGCGCGACCGTCGAGGCGCTCGTCGTGACCGGTCGCGAGGTCCGCGGCGGCCTCCGTACGGTGCGGGAGCAGGCGCAGGAACTCGGCGATCCGGTCCTCGTCGAACCGCATCCGCGGCGGCAGCTGCCACAGCACCGGGCCCAGGGCCGGCCCCAGTCCGAGGACACCGGAGGCGAGGAAGTTCGCGACCGGCACCTGCACGTCCCGCAGCTGTTTCATGTGCGTGACGAACCGCGGGCCCTTGACCGCGAACACGAAGCCTCGCGGTACCTGCTCGATCCAGGACCGGTAGCTCTCGGGCCGTTGCAGCGAGTAGAACGACCCGTTGATCTCGATCGTGGTGACCTGGCGGGACAAGTACTCCAGCTCGCGGCGCTGCACCAGCCCGCGTGGGTAGAACGTCCCGCGCCAGGGTGGGTAGCGCCAGCCGGACGTCCCGACCAGCGCCGTCCCCGGCCCGGTCACGTGTCGCCGACCGGCCCGCGCGGCACGGCCACGGGCCCGGTCGCCTCGTCGAACAGCTCGTCCGGCACGGCCACGGGCTCGGTCGCCTCGTCGAACGGCTCGTCCGGCACGATCGCCTCCTTCCGGCGGGCAGTGCCGATCATCGTGCGCCGGCCGGGCCGTCGACGCACCTGCACCGCGCCAGCACCGGTGCCAGGATGCCCACATGAGCCACGCCGTCGTCGTCACCGGAGCCGCGGGCGCGCTGGGTCGCGCCGTCGTGCAGGAGTTCCGCTCCCGGGGGAACCCGGTCGTCGCGCTGGACCGGCCCGGTGCCGCGCTGGACGCGCTGGACGCGCACCGGATCGGGGTCGATCTCACCGACCGGGGCGCCGTCGCGGAGGCGTTCGCGCAGGTCGACGAGCTCGGGAACACGGTCGGCACCCTCGTTGCGGTCGCCGGGGGCTACGCCGGCGGTGGGCTCGCCGAGACCGACGAGGACACCCTGCACGGACTGTTCGACACCAACTACGCCTCGGTCGTCTGGGCCGCGCAGGCCGCGGCGCCCCGCATCGCCGACGCCGGCGGCGGTGCGATCGTCACCGTCGGGGCGAAGACCGGGATCACCGGGCCTGCCCAGCTGGTGCACGGCACGAGCAAGGCCGCCGTGCACCGGCTCACCGAGCTGCTCGCCGACGAGCTCCGTCCCCAGCGGATCCGGGTGAACGCCGTGCTCCCGTCGTTGATCGACACGCCGGCCAACCGGGAGTGGATGAACGAGGCCGCCGTGGCCCGCGCCGTCGCGCCCGCGGCGATCGCGAAGGTCGTCGCGTTCCTCGCGGGGCCGGACGCCGCCCCCGTCTCCGGCGCGCTGGTCCCGGTCTACGGCGACGGCTGAGTCCGGCTGCCAGGATGGGTGGCATGTGCACCCGACCGCTCCGCACGCCGTGACCGAGCTCGCCCCGGCGGTGCGCCGGGTCCTGGACTGGCCGGTCGACCACGTCGCCGCCACCGTCGTCTCCGCGGACGGCGACGTCCTCGCCGACGCCGGTGACACCGCCCGCGAGTTCCCGCTCGCCTCGGTGACCAAGCTGCTCTCGGCCTACGCCGTGCTGGTCGCGGTCGAGGAGGGCGCCGTCGACTGGGACGACGCGGCCGGCCCCGAGGGCTCGACCGTCCGGCACCTGATCGCGCACACGTCCGGTCTGGCGTTCGACACCGAGAAGGTCCAGGCCGCTCCGGGCGAGCGGCGGATCTACTCCAACACCGGCTTCGCGGTGCTCGCCGACGCCGTCGCCGAGGCGACCGGGATCGGCTTCGCCGACTACCTGCACCAGGCCGTCTGCGAGCCGCTCGAACTCGCGGACACCCGCCTCGAGGGGGCGGCCGGAGCCGGGGCCGTGTCGACCGCGGACGACCTGGCCCGGTTCGCGGCCGAGCTGCAGGCACCGAAACTGCTCGACCCGCGCACCGTCGCCGAAGCCACGAGCGTCGCCTACCCCGGCCTGGACGGGCTGCTCCCGGGCTACGGGCGGCAGCGGCCCAACGACTGGGGGCTCGGCATGGAGATCCGGAACGGCAAGTCCCCGCACTGGACCGGGCTGGGCTCCTCCCCCCGGACCTTCGGCCACTTCGGGCAGTCGGGAACGTTCCTGTGGGTGGACCCGGACGCCCGCGCCGCCGCCGTCGTCCTCACCGACCGCCCCTTCGCCCAGTGGGCGATCGACGCATGGACCCCCTGGACCGACGGCGTCCTGGAGGCACTGGCCGGTTGACCGGCGCCGTGAGGGGCACACGAGAGCAGTCCGATCATGCGATCGCAGCGCTGACGTACCCCTCGCGACTCGTCCGGAGCGGTCAGACGGTCACCGGCTCGGCCGGCTCGGGCGGGCTCCCGACGATCGGCGGCGGCGCGACGGCGTGCCGGACCGCCCAGGCGAGCACGAAGTCGGCGATCTCCTCCCAGCCCGGCGCGGCCGGCAGCAGGTGCGGCTTGCTGCCGAACTCGACGACCTCGGTGATCGTGTTCGGCGCCCGGTAGTGCGCGGCGTTGGACCACTGGATCTTCGGCGGCATGATCGTGTCCTGGCTGCCGGCCACGAACAGCAGCGGCGCCCGGTCCTCGTTGCGGTAGTCGACCCAGGTGCCCTGGTGGCCCGGGATGAGGTTGGCCAGCGCGCTCTCGAACAGGATGCCGCCCGAGACGGGCACCGCGTAGCGCTCGTAGAGGGCGCGTGCCTCGTCCTCGGGGAAGGTGTTGGTGAAGGCGTAGTTCCAGTGCTCGAAGTCGTACCGCACGGCGCGGTGCCGGTTCGCCGGATTGTGCAGCACCGGGAACGTGGCCTTGACCTGCGACAACGGGACGACCGGTACGCCCTCGGTCGGCGCGGAGTTCAACGCGACGCCGGCGGCGCCGAGCCCGTGGTCGAGCAGGATCTGGGTGAAGGCCCCACCGGCGGAGTGCCCGATGAGGATCGGTGGCGCCCCGAGCTCCCGGACGATCCCGGAGAGGTGCTCGACGATGGCCGGGATGGTGACCGCCTCGACCGGCGACGGATCCTCGTTGAGCGCCTCCACCTCGACCTCGAAGCCCGGGTAGGCCGGGGCGAGGACCCGGTAGCCCTGGCTCTCGTACCGCTCCACCCACCGTTCCCAGGAGCGCGGGGTCACCCAGAATCCGTGGATGAGCACGATCGTGTCGGGGGCGGCGTGCGTCATGACGAGGACCTCCGTGAGGTTCACCGGGACCTTGGAACGGCGCGGCGGGTGTCGCGTCCCGGACGGCGACGCCGGCGAATGTAGGCCGGACGGGCCTGTCCGGAACGGCCCTCGGTGCACGATCCTTGGCCCTCGGTGCGGGAATCGGTGCGACCGGCCCCACACCGGCGGCCGGCACGCTGTGGCCGGCCGAGGTCGTGGCCCCTGACGCCGACCGGCGGGAACGAGCGCGATGCTCCTGCTCGACTCACGGAACCTCCCCGAGCCGGAGCGCGCCGGCACCGTCGCGAGCCGGATGGCCGAGGCGAGCCGGGCCGCGGTCACGCTCGCCCCACACGAGCGGCCCTGGGCGCGCATGGATCTGTGGCAGCTCGGCCGGCTCCAGCTGTTCCGGACCGCCTCGTCCGGGATCGCGATGTCCCGCAGCGAGCGCGAGACACACCGCCACGAGACCCCGATCGTCGCGCTGGCCGTGCAGCAGCACGGCACGGCCCGGCACGAGCAGTTCGGACACCGCCACGAGATCGCGACCGACGGGCTGATGCTGGTGGACCTCTCCGAGCCCTTCGCCTTCTCGTGGGGCACGCGAGGGGCGTCACGGGCGCTGCAGATCCCGGTCGACGAGCTCGCCCTGCCTGCCGACGTCGTGCGCAGTGCCTCCACACGGCTCGCCACCGGCCCGCTGACCCGCCTGGTCACCCAGCACATCATCGACCTGTTCCGGGAGGCCGACCGCATCGCCGGGGGACCGCAGGCAGCCATGGTCGGCGACGTGAGCATCGACCTCGTTCGCGCGCTGCTGTCCTCGGCCGCGGCCGACGGACGGTCGGCGACACGCGACGTCCTGCACGACACGCTGCTCGCCCGGGTCCGTGAGTTCGTGCGCCAGAACCTCCGCCACCCGGAGCTCGGCCCGCGCATGATCGCCGACGCGCACAACGTGTCCGTACGCCACCTGTACGAGCGCTGCGCCGGTGCGGGGATCAGCCTGGAGCAGCTCATCATCACCCGGCGGCTGCAGGGCGCCCGCGACGCGCTCGGCCGGCCCGACTCGTCGCACAGGACGATCGAGACGATCGCCCACGAGTGGGGTTTCCGGGACGCCACGCACTTCGGCCGCCGGTTTCGTGCGGCCTACGGCACCACGCCGGGCGAGCACCGCGCCCGCGCCGCAGCCCCCGCCGGAAGAATCCGGGCACGCCGGGAATGATCCGGCCACCCCGCCCGTTGGAACGACTGTCCGAGCCGGGCGACACGAGTCCCCGGGCCGCAACAGATAACCGCCGCCGTGGAATACCGTCCGGCTGGAGCCGCGGTGTGCTACTCGCCGCGAGGCGACCGGCGCCCGGTTCGGACACCTTCTCCCGACCCACCTCCTGTAATCCGATTGCCGCCGTGTGCGAGGCCGATCACCATGGTCGGCGACCGCGACACCCCTGACGACCAGGCACACTGAACGAACGATGTCCACCGATCCCGCCCCCTCCGCGAGCGACCGACCCGACAACGGAGCCGATACCGCTGGCCGGCCCCGACGTCCCCGTCGTCGTCGACCGAGTTCTCGTCATACCGACATCGACGACTCGACCAGCATCGATCACTCGACCAGCACGGACCAGGCCGCAGCGCAGTCCGCCCCCGGGACGGAGGGCGCCGCGCGCGGCCGTCCGGCCCGCGAGCAGCCGCGCCGACCGCGCCGCCGCGGGCCGCGGGGCCGGAGCGCTGCCGTCACGGCGCCCGGCCCCGACCCAACCTCCGTGAGCGAGGATCCGGGCCCCGACCCCGATGACCGCTCACGAGTGGCGCCGCCGCGCATCTCCTACCCCGCGGCGTTGCCGGTGTCGGCGCGCCGCGAGGAGATCTCCGACGCCATCCGGGACAACCAGGTCGTGATCGTCGCGGGCGAGACCGGCTCCGGGAAGACGACCCAGATCCCGAAGATCTGCCTGGAGCTCGGGCGCGGTGTGCACGGGATGATCGGCCACACCCAGCCGCGGCGACTCGCCGCGCGCACGGTCGCCACCCGGATCGCCGAGGAGCTGGGCGTCGAGCTCGGCGGGGCGGTCGGCTGGAAGGTCCGGTTCACCGACCAGGTCAGCGGCTCCACCATGGTCAAGCTGATGACCGACGGGATCCTGCTGGCCGAGCTGGCCGGCGACAAGGATCTGCGCCGGTACGACACGCTGATCATCGACGAGGCGCACGAGCGCAGCCTCAACATCGACTTCATCCTCGGGTACCTCACCCGGCTGCTGCCCCGCCGTCCCGACCTCAAGGTGATCATCACCTCGGCGACGATCGACCCGGAGCGGTTCGCCCGGCACTTCGGCGGGGAACGGACACCGGCGCCGATCGTCGAGGTGTCCGGCCGCACGTACCCGGTCGAGGTCCGCTACCGGCCCGTCGTCGACCCCGACGATCCGGACGCCGACCCGGACCGCCAGCTCGACGACGCGATCGGCGACGCCGTCGTCGAACTGCAGCGCGAGGGGCCGGGCGACGTGCTCGTGTTCCTGCCCGGGGAACGCGAGATCCGTGAGGCCGCCGACGCCCTGGAGCGGCGAAACCTGCGGAACACCGAGATCCTTCCGCTCTACGCGCGGCTCTCGACGGCCGAGCAGCAACGGATCTGGCAGCCGCACGCCGGAAACCGGGTCGTGCTCGCGACCAACGTCGCCGAGACCTCGCTGACCGTCCCGGGGGTCCGCTACGTCGTCGACACCGGCACGGCACGCATCTCGCGGTACTCGCGCCGGCTCAAGGTCCAGCGGTTGCCGATCGAGAAGATCTCCCAGGCCTCGGCGAACCAGCGGACCGGGCGCTGCGGGCGTACCTCCGACGGCATCGCGATCCGGCTCTACGCCGAGGACGACTTCGACGCCCGCCCCGAGTTCACCGACCCGGAGATCCTGCGGACCAACCTGGCATCGGTCATCCTGCAGATGATCGCGCTGGACCTGGGCGAGATCTCGGAGTTCCCGTTCGTCGAGCCCCCGGACCGCCGGTCCGTCACCGACGGTCTCGACCTGCTGCACGAGCTCGGTGCGCTGCGCCCGGACCGGCGCTCGCTGACCGCCGTCGGCCATGCCCTGTCCCGGCTGCCGGTCGACCCGCGGCTGGGCCGGATGCTGGTCGAGGCGCACCGCAACGGCTGCCTGCGCGAGGTGCTGGTGATCACCGCGGCGCTGTCCGTGCAGGACCCGCGCGAGCGACCGACCGAGCAGCGCCAGGCCGCGGACGACAAGCACCGCCGGTTCGGCGTCGACGGGTCGGACTTCCTCGCCTACCTGCGGCTGTGGGACCACCTGAACGAACGCCGCGACGCTCTCTCGGGCGGAAAGTTCCGCCGCGAACTGCGCGACGACTTCCTGCACTACCTGCGGGTGCGCGAGTGGTGGGACCTGCACGGCCAGCTCCGTCAGGCCGCGCGCAGCTCGGGGATGGATCTGAACGAGCGCGATCCCGAGTGGGCCGCGCACGCCGACCGGATCCACCAGTCGGTCCTCGCCGGGCTGCTCTCCCAGGTGGGCATGCAGGATCCGCTCGCCGAGAAGAAGGACGGCAAGAAGGAGCGCAAGGGGCCGAAGGACTATCTCGGTGCCCGCGGCGCGAAGTTCGCGATCTGGCCCGGGTCCGGGATCGCGAAGAAACCGCCGCGCTGGGTGATGGCCGCCGAGCTCGTCGAGACGACACGGCTGTGGGCGCGCACCGTCGCACCCGTGCAGCCGGACTGGATCGAGCCCCTGGCCGGCCATCTCGTCAAGAAGACATATTCGGAACCCCGCTGGTCGAGGAAGCGGGCGAGCGCGGTCGCGACCGAACGGGTCACCCTGCACGGGCTGCCGCTGGTCGCCGACCGCACCGTCGCGTACGGCCGCATCGACCCCGAGGTGAGCCGGGACCTGTTCCTGCGCCACGCCCTCGTCGAGGGCGACTGGGAGACCCGGCACCCGTTCTTCCATGCCAACCGCGAACTGCTCGACGACGCCGAGGAACTCGAGCACCGGGCACGGCGGCGCGACCTCGTGGTGGACGAGGACACCCTGCTCGCGTTCTACGACGAGCGTGTCCCGGCCGACGTGGTCTCCGGAAAGCACTTCGACCGCTGGTGGAAGGAGGAGTCGCAGCGCAGTCCCGAGCTGCTCACCTACACCGAGGAACTGCTCACCACCGACGCCGCGCAGCAGGTCGACCGGGCCGCGTATCCCGACCACCTGGCCGCCGGCGGGCTGACCCTGCCGCTGTCCTACGCGTTCGAACCGGGGCACCACACCGACGGCGTCACCGTCGACGTGCCGGTGGCAGCGCTGCACCAGGTGGACCCGACTCCGTTCACCTGGCAGGTCCCGGGGCTGCGTGAGGAGCTGGTGACCGCGCTGATCAGGACCCTGCCGCGCAACCTTCGGCGCAACTTCTCCCCCGCGCCGGACCACGCGAAGGCGGTCCTGCGCCGGCTCGCGGGCGACACCGACCGGCCGCTGCTCGACGGCCTCGAGCGCGAGCTGGGCCGGATGCGCAACGTCGAGATCCGGCGCGAGGACTGGGAGCTCGACCGGCTTCCCGAGCACCTCACCGTCACCTTCCGGGTGCTCGACGAGTCCGGTACCGAGCTCGCCCGCGGCACCGACCTGGACCGCCTGCGCCACGAGCTGGCGCCGAAGGTGCGCGAGGAGCTGGCCGCCGCCGGGACCGAGGTGGAGGCCTCCGGGCTGACGTCCTGGACGATCGGCGAGCTGCCCCGTGAGCTGCCGATCCGGCGCGGGGCGCACGTCGTCACCGGCTATCCCGGCCTGCTCACCAGAGGTATGCAGAGCAATGCGGTGGACGTGCGGGTGTTCGCGACCCCGGCCGAACGCGATCTCGCGCACCATCGCGGCGCGCGCCGGCTGCTACTTCTCGGCACCACCCACCCGGGCAAGCAGGTCCAGCGCGGGCTCGACAACCGGGCCCGGCTGGCGTTGTCACGCAACCCGCACGGCTCCCTGGACGCGCTGCTCGACGACTGCACCACCGCGGCGGCCGACCACCTGATCAACCGCGGTGGTGGCGCCCCGTACGACCGGGCGCAGTACGACCGGCTGGCCGAGCTGGTGCGGATGCGACTGCCGGCGACCACGCTGCAGGTGCTCGACGCCGTCCGCGGTGTCCTCGAGGCCTGGCACGCGGTCGGCACGAGGCTGGCCGAGCTGCGTGGGCCCGCCACCCGCGACGGTGTCGCCGACGTGCGGGCGATCATGGATCGGCTCGTCACGCCGGGCTTCGTCACGGCGACCGGCGCGACCCGGCTCGGCGACGTCAAGCGCTACCTGCAGGCCCTCGGCCTGCGGCTGGACAAGCTGCACGCCGATCCCGGCCGCGACGCCCGCTGGACCGCCGAGATCGCGCCGGTCGAGGCCGAGTACCGCGGCCTGCTCGCCGCGCTGCCGGAGGGCACCGAGCCCTCGCCTGCGCTGCGTGAGATCGGCTGGATGGTCGAGGAACTGCGGGTGTCGCAGTACGCGCACCCGATGAAGACCCGGTACCCGGTCTCGGTGCCGCGGGTGGAGCGGGCGATCGACGAGCTGTGAGTGTCGGTGGCAACCGGCACACTCCGTGGCATGGACGCACCCATCGCCACGTTCTCCCTGTTCGCCCTCGACTGCCCGGACCCGGTGGGGCTCGCGCGGTTCTACTCGCGGATCACCGGCTGGCCGCTCGCCGAGCAGGACCACGACGACTGGGTCGAGCTCGACTCCGGCGGGGCCGGCGCGACGCTGGCGTTCCAGCGGATCGAGGAGGGCGAGTTCCGCCCGCCGCAGTGGCCCGGGCAGGAGCACCCGCAGCGGGCACACACCGACTTCGCGGTACCGGATCTCGACGCCGGCGAGGCCGCGGTGCTCGCGATCGGGGCCCGCAAGCACGACGTGCAGCCCTCCCCGGACAGCTTCCGGGTCTTCCTCGACCCGATCGGGCACCCCTTCTGCCTGGTGAAGCCATGACTATGACACCGGGCGACGGAGCGCACCGCCCGGGCCGACGCCGCAGCGGAACTGCGGTCGGGCTGCCGACGAGCTGAAGCGCAGTGGGATGTCGGTACGCGAACTCGGCCGGGTCCTCGGCGTCTCCTACCAGCGGGCGAGTCAGCTCACGAGCGGATCGGCGCGGCAGGCCTCCTGACCTGCCGGCCGGCCCCGGCGAGGCACCGGTGACCGGCGGGATCGCGCCGCGGGCGTGAGGATCATGGCCAGACGCCGACGGCGAGGGAGCCGCGCAGATGACCACACCGACCACCCCGTACACCGAACTCGGCGAGGCACTCGGTACCGACTTCTTCTCGGTGCGCGACCAGTTCACCGACGAGCAGTGGCAGTTGTTCATGGACACGCGCAGGTTCGTCGACACCGAGGTCCTCACCGACATCAACGACTACTGGGAGCGCGCCGAGCTGCCCTGGCACCTGTTCCGCAGGCTCCCCGAGCTCGGCGTCGTGGGCGAGGACATCGCCGGCCACGGCGCGGCGGAGATGAGCCCGCTCGCGCTCGGGCTCGTCCACATGGAGCTGCACCGCGGGGACGGCTCGCTGGGCACCTTCCTCGGGGTGCATGCCGGGCTGGCGATGAAGGCGATCGACATGTGCGGCTCCGACGAGCAGAAGCAGCGCTGGCTGCCGTCGATGTCCACCATGGACAAGCTGGGGGCGTTCGCGCTGACCGAGCCGCAGCACGGTTCCGACTCCGTCGCGCTGGAGACGACCGCGACCCGCGACGGCGACGGATGGGTGCTGCACGGCTCGAAGCGGTGGATCGGCAACGGCACGGTCGCCGATCTCGTGGTCGTCTGGGCGCGGGACACCGACTCCGGGGACGTGCTGGGCTTCGTCGTCGAGACGCCGGCCGAGGGCTACTCGGCCACCGTCATCCCGGGCAAGGTCTCGCTGCGCGCGCTGTGGCAGGCCGACATCAGCCTGGACGGCGTCCGCGTCCCCGAGGAGAACTGCCTGGCGCACGCCCGCACGTTCGCCGACTGCGCCGCCGTGCTCGCCACGACCCGCAGCACCTGCGCGTGGATGGCGTTGGGCCACGCCACCGCCGGCTACGACGCCGCGCTGCGCTACGCGACGACGCGCGAGCAGTTCGGCAAGCCACTCGCGAGCTTCCAGCTCGTGCAGGACCGGCTGGTGAAGATGCTGGCCGACCTCACCGGCATGCAGCTCTACTGCATGCAGACCGCCCGGCTCGCCGAGGCCGGGAAGCTCTCCCCGACCGTCGCCGGCCTGGCGAAGATGCACAACACGCGCACCGCCCGGTCGATCCTGTCCGAGGCGCGGGACCTGCTCGGCGGGAACGGGATCCTGCTGGAGCACCACGTCGTCCGGCACTGGGCCGACATCGAGTCGATCCACACCTTCGAGGGCACCGAGACGATCCAGACCCTGATCGTCGGCCGGGACATCACCGGCATCAGCGCCTTCGCCTGATCCGCCCGGTCAGGCCGCCAGATCGCGCGGGCCGGGGCTCGCCGGGCCGAACCGGCGGGCCAGCTCGGCACGGACCCGGCGGTCCGAGTGCTCCTCCAGCCACCGCCTGCCCCGCCGGGACCGGGCGACGACCAGCGACGCGACGAGGTTGCGCAGCACCTGCGACGGGACGATCCACGGCGCCGTCACCGGCAGGGCCAGGTCCCGCATCCCCTCGGCCCGCAGGAACACCCGCAGCAGGGAGAGCAGCCGCCGCCGCGCCCACCGCCCGCACCACCCGGGTCGCTCGGCCCGCACGCCCTCGACCAGTGCTTCGGTCAGCCGGGCCCCGTTCGGGGTCACGTCCCCCTGGGCGAGCAGCACGTGGTGGTTGAACGCGTTCTGCTCGCGCTCGGTGTCGAACAGCCAGTCCGCATCGACGCCCATCAGCCATCCGACGTAGCGCCAGAGGTGCATGATCGCGTCCGACTCCGTGCGGGAGACGTGGCGTCCCAGGAGCCTGCAGCCCAGGATCGCGGTGCTGTTGAACAGGCCGAGGGTCGCCGCGAGATCCGACTGGTTGATCGGCAGCCCGTGCTCACCGGTGTCCCAGTCGCGCTCGTACCGGTCGGCGACGAGCGCGTGCATGGCCCGCACGTGCACGGTCGTCCGCCAGCCCTCACCGCCGCGTTCCATCCCGCCGGGCCTGCTCACCGCGAAGCCCCACGCCTGGGTCTCGCCGAGCCGGCGCATCGCGCCCTCGCCGGTGAGCCCGCCGGTGCGCACCAGCAGCTCGGTCGGGCCGCCGTAGCGATAGCCGCCGATCAGCGAGAGGCCCAGCAGGACGTCGTCGCGGCTGCGTCCGAGCCGCCGGTATGCCCGCCCGCCCCGTTCCAGCAGGTCCCGGTCGAGCCACGGCGGTTCCGGGCTGACGCTCGCGAAGAACTCCCGCAGCGGCGCCGGGGCGTCCGCGGGCGGCCCGCCGGCGGCGAGTGCCTGGTGGAACGCCCGCATCGTCACCCGGTCCGGGGCGTCGCGGCGCATCGCCCGGGCCAGCCGGGCGCCGGTCTCGTCCCGGGTCGTCATCCGCCTGCCCAGCTCGGCGATCAACGACTCGTCGGGTTCGCGGACCCGGGCGATCAGGCCCAGCGGGCGGGCGATGCGGGCCGAGCGCTCCGGTGCGCTGCGGAAACGTCGCGGGTACGGCTGCGCGACGGACGTCTCTGCCACCATTCCCGGATGCTGACACGAGCGAATACTCGCGTTCAATGCGCGTTCGGGAGGTTCCCGTGAGCGCGCGGCCGGCGCGGCGGCGGGCACCGCAACAGGAGCGCTCGCGGCAGATGGTGGAGCGGATCGTCACCGCCGGGCGGGAGGTGCTGGTGGCCCACGGCTACGACGGCGCGTCGACCAACCGGATCGCGGCGGCCGCGGGGATCTCCCCCGGCTCGCTCTACCAGTACTTCCCGGACAAGGACGCGGTCGTCGGCGAGGTACTCGGCCGGTACCTCGACGATCTGGAGACTCGCGTCTCGCGCGCATTCCTGGAGGCGGTACCGGCCAGGGACGTCGCGGACGCCGTCCACGCCACGGTGGTGGCGTTGCTCGACGTGATCGGCGAGCAGCCCGACCTGCACCGGGTCCTCGCCGAGCAGCTGCCGCGCACCGCGGGCGGGCGCCGGGTCGCGTTCGCCCGCCGGATCGACGAGCTGGCCACGATGGCGCTGCTCGGCCGGGGCGTCCCACCGGAACGGGCGCGGGTCACCGCCTGGACGGTCGTGCGCACCGTCGAACACGTGACGACGAGCTACATCCTGGAGCGCCCCGGGTTCGACCGCGAGGTGGTGGTCGCCGAGCTGACCCGGCTCGTCACCACCCATCTCGGCGGATCGGCACCCGGGGTCTCGTGACGAACGAGCCGGAGCCGGGACCGCGGCGATCCGTTCAGTCCTTGTCGGACATCCCGATCACGGTGTCGAGTCCGGACAGCACCAGCGAGCGGCGCGCCTGGCTCCCGCCCGGCGCGACGAGCGTCAGCGGTACCCCGTCGGCCGCCATCCGGCGCGCCGCCTCGGACAGCAGCGCGATCCCGGCACTGCTGACGAACGCGTCCGCCGCCAGGTTCAGCGTGACCGGCAGGCCGCGGGCGGCGTGCTCCATCAGCGGCGCCCGGATCGCCGCGACGCCGTCGTGGTCCAGGTCCCCGACGATCGCGAGCCGGACACCGTGGGTGTCCGGCGTGACCCGCAGCCGCGCCGCGGCCGGACGGGCGTCGTCCTCACCCGAGGAGGACCCGGCCGGCGAGGTGGCACCGTTGCGGTCCGGCTCGACCTCACCGGCGACGAACTCGACCGGCGGCCCCGCGCCGGGGGTACCCACGTCGACCGGGGTCGCCGGCAGCCGGAACCGCACCGTGGTCCCGGTCTCCGACGGGGCGATGTGGACGTCGTGTGCGAGCTCCCGGATGAGCGCGATCCCCCGTCCGCGGTAGCCCGGATCCGCAGGCGGGGGCCGCCACCGGCCGCCGTCGGACACCCGGGCCACGACGGATCCGTCCGCGGAGAGCGCGAGTTCCAGGTCCACCCCCGCACGGTCGTCGGCGGCGGCGCCCTCGTAGGCGTGCTCGATCGCGTTGGTGACGGCCTCCCCGACGGTCAGCTGCAGGTCGTTGGCGGCGTCCTGGCCCATCCCGCAGAGGTCCGCCCAGCCGCCGACGGCGCGACGCAATGGAGCCAGCCGCTTCGGGTCCGCCTCGATCGCGATCCGCAGTGGAGCCGGCATCAGCCGGGCGACGACGACGACCGTGTCGTCCGGTACCGACAGCCCGTCGGACATCCGGTTGAGCAGCGTGTCGGCCATGTCGCGGGGCTGGGCCCCGGCGAGGTCGCCGAAGGCGTCGGAGAGCCGCGCCAGGCCGTCGTCGATCACCTCGTCGCGCCGCTCGAACAGTCCGTCCGAGCACAGCAGGATGGTCTCGCCCGGCTCCATCCGCGCCGTCGCCTCGCTGAACGGCGGCCGGCCGGAGATCCCGAGCGGTACCCCACGTCCGTCGGAGAGCGTGCGCACGCCGTCGGTGCCCGCGACGAGCGGCGGCGGGTGCCCGGCGCTGGAGTACCGCATCTCGCCGGAGGCGATGTCGATGGTCGCGATCGCGACGGTGCTCGCGGTCGCGCCGCGGACCCGCAGCGCGTACTGGTCGAGCTGCTCCAGCGCCCCGGCCGGGGACTGGCCGTTGACCAGGTTCGCGGCGACGGCACTGCGGAGCTGACCCATCACCGCCGCGGCACCCGGGCCACGCCCGACGACGTCGCCGACGACGAGCGCGACGGTGCCGTCGTCGAGATCGAGGACGTCGAACCAGTCGCCACCGGCCTCGGTCCCCTGCGTTCCGGGACGGTAGCGGGTGGCCAGCGACAGCCGTTCGATGTCCGGCAGCTTCTGCGGCAGCAGGCTGCGCTGCAGGGTGACGGCGACCTCGTGTTCGGCCTGGTGCAGCTGTGCACGCACGATCGCCTGCGCGCACTGGTTGGCCAGCGTGCGGACGAAGCTCTGCTGCTCCGGGCTGAAGGTGGGTTCGTCGGCGAACCGGAACCCGATCACGCCGATGGGGCGGGCGGCGACCAGGAGCGGCACCGCGGTGTGTACCGGGTAGCGGCGGACCTCGGAGAAGTCCTGCGCGTTCCAGATCGGCTCGCCGTCGATCACCGCCCGCCTCAGCGGATGGCTGCGACCGGGCGTCCGCATCGGCGGGCCGTCCTCCGGCCATCCCACCTCGCGGAGCAGCGTGAGCTGCCCGTTCTCACCGACGACGAGGACGGCCACCGCCTCGGCGCCGATCGAGCTCCGGCCGTGCTCCACGACCACCTCGGCCACCGACTCCAGATCGGTCGCCCGGGCCAGGCCGGTGGCGACCGCCCCGAGCCGCTCGGCGAGTCGGCGGGCGTCGGTCTCGGCGTCCAGCATGGACGCCCGGTCCAGAGCCTGGGCGGCAAGCTCGGCGATCGCCAGCGCGGCCTCCTTGTCCCCTTCGGACAACCTGCGCTCGCTCAGCATGGACACCGACAGCACACCGAGCGTCCGGTTGCCGGCGACCAGCGGCAGGTAACCCGTGGCCTGCGCGCGGTCCGGGGCGATCCCGAGCTGCGCCGGATACCGTGCGGCCCACTGTTGTGCCGAGCCGTACCACCGGGGCTCACGGTCGGCGATGACGTCGGCGAACACCATCGGCGCGTCCACCGGGATCCGCCCGGCGCGCTGCCAGAGATCCTCGTCCCAGCCGTGCCCGGTGAGCGCCTGCAGCCATTCCCCGCGGATCTCCCACAGCCCCGCGAAGTCGGCGTCGAGCAGCCCGACGATGTGGTCGGCGGCGATCGTCGCGACCTCGCCCGCGGTGGCGGCGGCGGACATCTTGGCGGTCGCCCGGTGCAGCAGGCCGAGGCGCTGCGCCGAGGACCGTTCCTGTTCCAGGAGCCGCGCGTTGTCGACCGCGAGCCCCGCGCGCCGACCGATCTCGGAGAGCATGTCCAGGTCGTCGGCGGTGTAGGGCTCGCCCGGCTCGGTCCGGACCGTGGTGAGCACCGCGCTGGTCCGCCCGCGGGCCGGCAGCGGGACGACCATCGCCGACCGGATCCGCAGCCGTTCCCAGGCGCGGCGCTGCAACGCCGGAAGCCGCGCGAGCACGTCGTCGAGCCGATCCGGCCCGACGATCTCCGGCTGCCTGATCCGGTCGTCGATCGGCGCCAGCGGGCTGAGCCGCCACAGCGACGGCTCGAGCGCGGTCCGCTCGGCCGCCACCGCGAGGGTGCCTGCGTTCTCCTCGGGCTCGGCGTCGTGCACCAGGGCGATGTCGGCCAGCCGCTCGTCGACGACGGCGCGGACCAGCTGGTCGGTCCGCCCGGTCCGGGTGATCTCGCTCTCGAGGGACTCGGCGACCTCGGAGTAGATCCGGTGCCGGCGCTGCTCACGGTGCTGGACGTCGATGTCGAGGCACCCGCCGACGTAACCGGCGGACCGTTCGCCGTCGCTGACGGGAGCACCGCGGTCGAGCACCCAGCGGTAGCGTCCGGCCCGGTCCAGCAACCGGTACTCCACCTCGAACGGTGCGTGCGCGCGGGCCGCGGCCGAGGTCACCGACCGGTACCGCTCCCGGTCGTCGGGGTGGATGCGGCGGCGCCAGTCGAGGCCGAGCTCGGGTGACGGGTCCTCGACGCCGGTGAAGTCCAGCCACCCACGGTTGACGAACAGCCGGTGCCCGCCGGGATCGTCGACCCAGATCAGCGCCGGTGTCGAGTCCGCCATCGCCCGGAACTGCAGCTCGGCGGCCCGCCGGACCCGGCCCAGCTGCAGGTGGTTGGTGACCCGGGCGAGCAGCTCGCGGGCGGAGAAGGGACGGACCAGGTAGTCGTCGGCGCCCGCGGCGAAACCCTCGAGGGCGGCCTCCTCCCCGGCCCGGGAGGACAGCAGGACCACCGGGACCCCGACGGTGCGCGGGTCGGAGCGCAGCGCCCGCAGCAGCTCGATGCCACCGCTGGCGGGGAGCGCGGCGTCGGCGACGACGAGGTCCGGCGGGTCGGTGCGAGCGGCGTCCAGGGCGGCGGCGCCGTCGGCCACGACCTGCACCGTCCAGTGCTCGCTCAGCAGGTCGCGCAGGTAGCCGCGCATCTCGCGGTCGTCGTCGACGACGAGCACCCGGTCGGGGTTGACGATGTCCAGGCCGTCGACGACGGAGCCGTCCAGCGAGCGTCCGCGGTTCGCCGGGCAGGGCCGCCCGACGGCGGCCTCGGCCTCGTCCGGCGGGTCGGGCAGCCAGCGCAGTGCCTCCGCGACATACGGCCCGGCGAGCCGCGGCGTGGTGCGGGTGCCGACCGGGGACCGGACCAGCCGGTCCCCGGGCAGGTGCGCGAACCCCAGCGGGATCCGCACGGTGAAGACGCTGCCCCGGCCCGGCTCGCTCGCGACGCCGATGCTGCCGCCGTGCAGCCGTACCAGTTGGCGGATCAGCGGCAGCCCGAGCCCGCTGCCCTCGGCGGTGCGTCCGCGCGGGCGGCCCGGCCGGCGGAAGCGGTCGAACAGGGAGTCGATCTCGTCGTCCGGGATACCGACGCCGGTGTCGGCTACCTGCAGCACGACCTGCTCGCCCTCCTGGGTGAGCTCGACGGTGACACCACCGTCCGTCGTGTACTTGACGGCGTTGCTGAGGAGGTTGAGGACGACCTTCTCCCAGGCGTCCCGGTCGACCCAGGCGGGGCGGCCGGGCGGGGGGCAGGACACGTCGAGAGCGAGCCCGGCCCGTTCGAGGACCGGCGCGAACGCGGCGACGATCTCGGCCGTCGTGGCGCCCAGCTCGGTCGCGGCGAACAGTCCTTCGTGCTTGCCGGACTGCAGCGCCGAGACGTCCAGCAGGCCGTCCACGAGCTTGAGGATCCGCTCCGCGTTGCGGTGGGCGAGCTCGGCCTGGCCGCGCACCGCACCGTCGGTGTGCGCACGCAGCCGTTCCAGCGACCCGAGGACGAGGCTCAGCGGGTCGCGGAACTCGTCACCGAGGCCGGCGTAGTAGTCGGCGCGGGCCTGCTCGACCGTGCTGAGATCGTCCCGGTGGTCGCGTTCGCGGTCACGGATCACCGCGGTGGTGAGGACGGTGCCGATGTGGTCGACGACCAGCCGCAGGAACGATCGGTGCGCCGCGTCGATCGGCAGCAGCGGTGGCGCCCCGATCACCACGGCGATGCAGGCGACCCCGTCCGGGGTGTGCATCACCCCCCTGGCCAGGTCGGTGACCGGCAGCCCGGCTCCGTCCCCGTCGTCCGGGGCGGGTTCGGCGGTCACGAACTCGACGACCGGACCGGCGTCGGGCCCCGGATCGATCGGCAGCCAGTTCGCCGGCGGCCCGTCGACCCGCACGGTGATCAGCGAGCGGGGATCGGGCCCGCAGGTGGTGACAGCCGCGCAGCCGATGTCCTCCACCGAGTCGTCCAGGACGGCGTTCAGCCGTTCGACGGCGACGTCCAGGGACGGCGCATCGCGGGCGACCTCGCCCAGCCCGGCGAGCACGCTCATCCGGCGCGCGCCCACCACGCTCTCGGTGACCTCGGTGACCAGCGTGAGCAGGCCCAGCACCCGGCTCGCGGGCCCCCGGACGGGGGTCGCCGAGTAGTTCCACCAGGTGACCTCGGGGACGCCCCAGCGACTCAGGACCAGCCGGTCGGCGGCGCGGTAGATGCCCGCCCGCTCCCCGGACAGCAGCTGCGGGAGCTCATCGGCCAGGTGCGCGTCGAGCTCCGGCCAGCCCTCGCGCAACGGACGGGCGAACGTCCACGGATGCCTGCGGCCGGCGCGTGCGGCGAACTCGTCGTTGTAGAACAGCACCAGCTCCGGGCCCCACCACGCCACCAGCGGCTGCCGGCTCTCCAGCATGAACCGGATCGTGTCCTCGAGCTCGCGGTCCCAGCCGGCCCGCGGGCCGAGCGGCGTGACCGACCAGTCGGTCGACTCCAGCAGGGTACGCACCGGGACGACGTCCGCCGCCCGCTCGTCGGCCTCTCCCACCGCGCGCGCCACCCCGTTCCGCGTTGCTTCCGCCACCGCCGGACCACGGCGGCGGACCCTGTTCTGCCCAGGATCTCACCATGGCCTGCGTGTCGGCAGGTCCTGCCCCGGTGCGGAGCCGATCAGCCGGTCCGGTGCCGGGCCGCGTCCCGGCGCGCGGCGAGCCACTGTCGCAGGTCGGTGAGCGGGGCGTCCCGCTCCGGCTCGTGGTAGATCTCGTGCCACAGCCCGTCGTACCAGCGCACCGTGGTGTCCGGGGAGCCGCTGGACTCGTCGAGTTTCCGGGTGCCCTCCGGGTCGGTGAGCCGGTCGGCGGTGCCGTGCTGGACCAGCAGCGGCAGCCGGAGCTCGCCGGTCCGGGGCGGCAGGCTCGCCATCTGCGCGTAGACGGCCGCGCCGAGCGACAGGGTGGGCTTGCCGTGGTGGACGAGCGGGTCGGCGTCGTAGGCGTCGACGACGCCCGGGTCGGAGCTGATCGCGGACGTGTCGAGACCGACCGGGCGCACCGTCGGCAGGACCCGGGAGACCAGCGACAACACGGGGACCAGCGCCGCCGGAACGACGTCGGACGCGAGCGCGGGCGCGGACAACGCGAGGCCGGCGAGCCGGTCCTGGTGGCGCAGCGTGTAGGCGAGCGCGATCTGGCCGCCGAGGCTGTGGCCGAGCAGGAAGACCGGCAGGCCGGGGTGCCGCGAGACGATCTCGCGCCGGAACATCTCGAAGTCCTGCAGCAGGTCGTCGTAGCGCCGGACGTGTACCCGGGTCCCGCCGGAGCGCCCGTGCCCGCGGTGGTCGATCCCGTAGACCGCCCACCCGTCCGGGAGCAGGGTGTCGACGACCGTGCCGTAGCGGCCGGAGTGCTCACCGATCCCGTGGCTGATCAGCAGGACGCCGGCCGGGTCGCCCTCGGGCAGCCAGCCCTGCCAGAAGAGCTCGACGCCCCCGACGCCGGGCAGCCGGCCCTGCACGTCCGGGCCGGGTGTCACGGCCCCGCCACGTCCTGCTCTGCGCCCTGCTCTCCCTGCTTGAGGTCCTGCTCTCCGCCCTGCTCAAGATCCTGATCGACACTGCCTCCGGCGGGGACCTCGACGTCCACGCCCGTTCCCGGGCCGGCGACCAGCCGGTACCGACCGGCGTCGAGGTCGGGGAGGTGGAACGTTCCGTCGGCCCCCGTACGGGACTCGGCGACCGGTTCGCCGTCCTGCTCCAGGGCGACGTCGACGTCCGCGGCCGGCGAGCCGCCGGCGGTCCGGACGGTGCCGTGGACATCGGCGGCGCGACCCAGCCGGAGCCTGGTCCCGGCGCCCGCGTCACCGACCGTGCAGGCGGCGACGCCGGGGCGGTACCCGTCCATGCCCGCGACCACGACGAACGCGCCCGAGCCCGGCACCGGGATCCGGGCGACGCCGTCGGCACCGGTGACCGCGGAACCGACGGGCCCGCCGGCACGGTCGCGAACGCTGACGGCGGCGCCGGTCAACGGGTTGCCGTCCGCCTCGACGACCTGCACCTCGACGTCCTGCGGGGCGGTGCCCTCGACGACGGCCGCCGGCTCGGGGCCGGAGCGGGGCATCGTGAGGGCGACCTCCTCGGCGGGCTCCGTCACGGGCGGGCTCGGGACCACGGTCGGCGTCGTGTTCACGGTCGGCGTTGTCATCGCGGTCGCGGTCGGCGTCACGGTCGCGGTCGGGGTCGCGGTCGGGGTCGGCGTCGTGCTCACGGCGGGGGTCGCCTCCGGTTCGGTCGGCGGGGTCGGCGCCGGCGGCGCGGCGGGGCGGACTGTGGTGTTCTCCGCCGAGCTCACGGTGGAGGTGTCGGTGTCACCCGTCTCCGGAGTCTCAGTGGAGATCTCGGTCTCGCCCGTCGCCAGGTTCACGGTGGGGGTGTCGGCCTCGCCCGTCGCCGGAGTCTCGGTGGGGGTGTCGGCCTGGCCCGTCGCCGGAGTCTCGGTGGGGGTGTCGGCCTCTGCCGTCGCCGGGGCTTTCGGTGGGGCGGGGACGTCCACGGTGGACTCCCCGGCGCCCGGGGCGGTGTGGAGCCGGGCGGTCGGGGTCGAGCGCAGCAGCCGGGGCGCCGGTCGCGGCGGGGGTTCGGGGTTCTCGCCCGCGCCACGCGAACGCATGCCGCCGGGGACCAGCCCCATCGTCGCGGGACGGGCACCGGTGGTGACGGGATCGGCCGGCCCCTGCTGCTCCGGCCCGCGACCGGTCCAGCCGTGCTGGGCGGTGATCCGGTCGCGGGCCTCGCGGAACTCGCGCTCGGTGTCCGGTGTGGCCACACCGCGCGCCGGGCGCTCGGCCGGGACGGCCGTCACCCGCTTGACCAGGTCGGGATCGACCGGGGAGCGGGAGTCGGGCCGGGCCGCGACAGCCGGGCGGGGCACCGCGGCCGCCTCCACAGAACCCTCGTCGGTCGAGTCCTTCTCGGTCGAGTCCTTTTCGGCCGGGTCCTCGTCGGTCGAGTCCTCGTCAGCCGGGCCCTCGTCAGCCGAGTCCTTCTCAGCCGAGTCCTTCTCAGCCAGGTCTTTCACAGCCAGGTCCTCGTCGACCGCACGGTCGGCCGAGGTCCCGACAACCCCGATCCGGTCGACCGGGTCGCTCGGGCCGGAGTAAGCAGCCGGGACCTCACTGGCCGCAGCCTCGTCCGCGGTGGTCACCTCACCCGCCACGTCCCGACCGGCTGTCGCGGAGTCCGCGCTCGCAGTCAGGGTGCCCGGCCCGGTCTCGGCTGCGCTCGCCTCAGCCGCAACCGTGTCCGCCTCAGCCGCAACCGTGTCCGCATCGGCCGTAGCCGCGTCGGCACCGGACGTCGTGGGCTCCTCGTTCACATCGCGGGCGGAGCGCGGGACGTCGTCGTCGCTCCCCTTCGCACCCCGAACGACCGCACCGGCCGCCGCTGCGGCAGCGACGGTCGCGGCCGCGCCGGCGACCATGCCCCCCGCGGTTCCGCCGGACGACCCGGCGTCGTCGGCGGTCTCCGTGGTCTCCGTGGTCTCCGTGGTCTCGGCCCCGCTACCGAACTCGATCGGCTCCGTCGCCTCCGCGGACCCGCCGGGAGCACGGTCCGCGGTGATCCGGTCCACCTCCACCTCGTGCGCCGGCCCGTCCGGGACGGGCCTGGCGTCGGACCAGACCGGGCCGGCGTCGTCCGGCTCCGTGCCGGGTGCCGAGGTGTCACCGGCGTCGGTGCCGGAGATCGAACCGGCCGGAGCGTCGCCGGAGCGCGCCGGTGCCGGGTCCGGGTCGCCCACGTCCTCCGTGCTCAACCGGGCGTCGTCGACCGCGGAGCTGCCACCGGCGGATGTACCGGCCGCATGCAGCCGGTACGGGAACGGGGCGACGACGGAGGCCGCCACCGGGGTGCTGATGTCGGGTGCCGAGCTGTCCGGGCCACGGCTCGCGGTCTCGGAATCGCTGATTCCGGCCGGCCGGGGCCGGGCGACCGGCGACGGGCTGGGCACCCGGCGGGTCGGCACGGTCGGCGGCTCCACGGGCTCCACGGGCTCGACCGGCTTGCCGTCCTTGAACCCGCGCGACCACGGCGGGCCGACCGGCCCGATGCTGACGTCCGGGGTGACCCGCGGCTCGCCCGGACCGGCCTGGGGGATCCGATCGGTCGGGCCCTCGGTCTCGTCGTCGTGCTCCGGGACGCGGGTGATGTCGGGTGCGGACGAGTGCGTCGAGCCGATCGCGGAACGGGTACCGACCGCGGGCGTGTCCTCGTCGTCGGTGTCGTCGAACTCGGTCTCCGCGGCCGAGCCGTCGGCGGCCGAGCCGTCGGCGGGGCGGTCGGCGGAGCCGTCGGCGGGGCCGTCGGCGGGGCCGTCGGCGACCGAGCCCTCAGCCGGAAGATCGGCGACCGGGCCGGCGACAGGATGGTCCGCGTCCTCGGTGCCCTCGGCGTCCGGTTCGGACGGTGCGGGCGGTGGGGTCTCCGGGGACTCCGGCTCACCCGTGGCGTCCACACTGTCGGCGGGCTCGGGTCCGGCGGCTGCGGAGTCGCCCCCGTCCACCGGGTCGTCCTCCCCGCCGGACCGGGGCGGCCGGTCCTCGAGGCCCCGGGCCCGCCGGTCGACGAGGTCCGCGACGGTGCGCGGCGGCGCATCGCCGTCGTGCGACGTCGGGTGCTCGTCCCGGCTCCGCCCCCACCGCAGGAACGCTGCGATCCCGACGGCCACCAGCACCACCACCAACAGCCCCAGCAGGGCCCACGTCGACATCTGGAGATCCTCCTGCCGGAACGGACGAACCGGAGCCGACGACAGGTCGCGGCCCGGGAAGGTCCGGCGCGCCGTGCGGGCCCACGGTCCTCGAGGACACATGACCCGGTCGGCACGTCCGGCGACGAACCGTAGCACCGATCACGCCGTCACCGGCCGGGTGAACACGGCCCGCGTGTCGGCGGATCACGCCTCGCGGCGGCACCCACCGGCCGGGCTCCGCCGGGCGGGATCGGCGAGAATCTCCCCCATGACCAGCGACCCGGTGACACCCGAGCTCGCCGAGATCGCGGCCGCACACGGCGTCGCGACCTCCTATCTGGACGGAACGCGCACCGAGCAACGGATCGACGCCGGGGTGGTGCGAAGGATCCTCGGCCTCCTGGATGTGGACGTCGCAGGCCCCGGCGCGGAACGGGTCGCACTCGCGGGTACCCGGGAGAAGGCGTCGGCCCGCACACCCCCACCGACGATCGGTCACCGCAGCGACCGCGCCCGCCCGGTGCCGGGCCGCGGCAGGCTGACCGCCACCGACGGCCGGCCCGCCGAGGACGGCTGGGCCCGCGATGTGGACGGGGAGCTGCCGGCCGGGCTGGAGCCGGGCCGCTACCTGCTGGAGACCGGAGGCGGGCGCTCGACCGTCGTCGTCGCGCCTCCCACGCTGCCCGACCCGCCGCGGACCTGGGGCTGGATGCTGCAGCTCTACGCGCTGCACTCCCGCTCGTCCTGGGGCATCGGCGACCTCGGCGACCTGACCGACCTGGTTCGCGGTGGGTACGGCGCGGGCGCGGTGCTGCTCAACCCGCTGCACGCGATCACCCCGGTGCCGCCGGTGCAGCCGTCGCCGTACACACCGTCGTCGCGCCGCTACGCGACGCCGCTCGCACTGCGGATCACCGATCTGCCCGCCTACGCCACCGCCGACGCCGCCACCCGCGCCGAGGTCGACGCGCTGCGCCCGGAGACCACCGGCGACCGGATCGCGCACGACCGGGTCTGGGCGGCGAAGCGCTCGGCACTGGAAGCGTTGTGGCGCAGCGCCGGACACCCGGACGGGAACCCGGACGCCGATCTGACGTCGTTCGCGACGTACTGCGCGCTCGCCGAGCGCCACGGCGGCCGCTGGTCCCTGTGGCCCGACGACCTCCGCCGCCCCGACGCCGCCGGTGTCCCCGTCGCGCAGCGGGAGCTGGCCCCGCGGATCGCGTTCCACTCCTGGGTGCAGCGTCAGGCCGAGGCGCAGCTGGCCGGCGTCCGCGCGGCGGCACGCGAGGCGGGAATGCCGGTCGGCGTCATCCACGACCTCGCCGTCGGCTGCGACCCCGAGGGTGCCGACGCCTGGATGCTGCAGGACGTACTGGCCCTCGACGCCACCGTCGGCGCGCCGCCGGACGCGTTCAACCAGCGCGGTCAGACCTGGGGCCTGCCGCCGTGGCGCCCGGACCGCCTGGCCCGGACCGGCTACGCCGCGTTCGGCGACATGACACGCGCGCTGCTCTCGCACGCCGACGGCCTGCGCATCGACCACGTCATGGGCCTGTGGCGGCTGTGGTGGGTGCCGGCGGGTGAGAGCGCCGACCGCGGCACCTACGTGCACTACGACGCCGACGCGATGCTCGCCGTCCTGCTGCTCGAGGCGCACCGGGCCGGCGCGCTGGTCGTCGGCGAGGACCTCGGCACGGTGATTCCCGAGATCCGCGAGGACATGGCCGAGCGGAACCTGCTGGGGTCGACCGTGCTGTGGTTCTCCCGCGATCCCGACCCGGAGACCGGTGGTGACGACGGTCCGCTGCGCCCGCCGTCGCACTGGCCCGAGCGGTCGGTCGCGACGATCTCCACGCACGACCTGCCGACCGCGCCGGGCTTCCTGCGTGGGGAGCACGTCCGGGTCCGGGCCGAGCTGGGTCTGCTCGACGACCCGGCCGCCGAGGAGGCGAAGGCCGCCGCCGAGCGCGCCGAGCTGCTGGACCTGCTCGTCACCGAGGGCCTGCTGGAGTCCCCGGACGAGGCCGACGAGGACACCGTCGTCGTCGCCCTGCACGGGCTGCTGGCGTCCGCCCGGTCGAGGATCGTGCTCGCCTCGTTGTACGACGTCCTCGGCGAACCACGCCAGCCGAATCTCCCCGGCACCGTCGACGAGTACCCGAACTGGCGGATCCCACTCCCGGTCACGCTGGAGGAGGCGCTGGCCGACGACCGTGTCCGGCGGGTCGCCGAGGTCCTGAACCGGCGGGCCGCGCCGCAACGGTGACCTGGCAGTATCCGGGCCGATGACCGCACACAGCCAGACCGACCTCGACGCCGTCGACCTGGTCCGCGCCGACGGTACCGCCGGTGCCCTGTGGCAGGCCTGGACCACCGGCGAACGGCTCACCGCGCTGCCCGAGCTGCTGCGCCCCCGCACCCTCGCCGAGGGCTTCGCCGCCCAGCAGCGGTTGTCCGAGCGGGCCGGGCCGTCGTACGGCTGGAAGCTGGCCGCGACGGCGCGGGCCGGTCAGGCGCACATCGACGTGGACGCGCCGCTGCCCGGGATCCTCTTCGAGCGGTTCCGGCACGTCCCCGGCGACGTCGTGCCGTCCGGAGACCTGCACATGGCGGTCGCCGAGGCAGAGTTCGCGTTCGTGCTGGGACCCGCGGTGGACGCCGGGGCCTCGCGTGACGAGCTGCGGGCGGCCGTCGTCGCGGTGCACTGCGCGGTGGAGCTGCCCGAGTCCCGGTTCGACGACTTCGTCGCCGTCGGCGCCCCGTCGCTGCTCGCCGACGCGGCGTGCGGCGGCCGGTTCGTGCTCGGTCCGGAGATCGAGGACGGGCCGGACCTGGACCTGGCCGCCACCCCGACCGAGCTGCAGGTGGACGGTGCCGCCGCCACCGGCAGCGGCGCGTCCGTCCTGGGTGATCCGTGGACGGCGCTGGCCTGGCTCGCGGACACGCTCCCGCAGTACGGTGCTCGGCTCGAGGCGGGTGCGCTGGTCACGACGGGGACCACGACGGTGCCGGTCGCGATCCGGCCGGGTGCCACGATCAGGGCGTCCTTCGGCGAGGGCGGCGCGCTCGGTTCGGTCGAGTTCACCCTCGCGCCCGCCTGATCCGGCCGCACGTGCCGGGTGCTGCTGCGGTCAGCGGATCGTGTTCAGCACCCCCGCCGCGCACCGCACGCGGACGTCGGTGCCGGCCCGGACGTCGTCCACCTCGCCGTCGATCTGCACCGGCATCGGCCCGCAGGTGGTGAACCGGAACTCCGATGTGGACGGCTGACGGCCCAGCCCGGAGAGCGCCGCCTTCACCGCGATCAGAACCTGCCGCCACTTCGGACGGTGCTCGAGCAGCACGACCTCGAACCGGCCGTCGTCGGGCCGGCTGTCCTCGCTCAACTCGGCGACCTTCGCCATCTCGCCGATGTTGGTGAGGACCAGGTTGTCGATCCGTTTCCGGTCGCCGGTCGAGAGCTCGATCTCGAACGGGGTGAACGCCCAGAACGTCCGGATCGTCGTGAGCACCTCACGCAGCGTGCCCTTTCCGCCCTGCTCGATCTGCAGCGCGACGACCGGGGTCAGCCCGAACCCGATGTAGGAGTGCGCGTACCGGGGCGGTGCGTCACCCAGGCGCATCTCCAGCAGGTCCATACGCTCGGTCCGACCGTCCAGGATGGCCTCGGCGAGTGGACGGCGGGCGGTGACGCGGTCGTGGTCGTTGGCGTTGCCCGCCGGGAGGACCGCCGCCGCGGCTCCGGTTCCGGGCACACCGGCGATCCCGTCGACGACCTCGTTGTAGCCGCCGTCGCCGCTGGCCGACACGATCAGCGGACGGCCGGGCCCTTGGGCGATCTCCCGGGCGATGTCGCGGGCGTGACCGGCGTACTCGGTGGGGCGCAACCGCACCGGCAGTTCGGGACGGGCCGCGGCGAGCTCGTCGCGCAGTGTGCGGGCGAGCGCGTCGGCGTCGCCGGTGCTGCCCGGGTTGAACACGACCAGCACGGAGTCGATCGTCTCGGCCACGCGCGCAGCGTAGTCGCGCAGGAGCGCGACCCTTACGGCACGGTGGACCGCATGGATCTCCGACTGGACGGGCGACGGGCGATCGTGACCGGCGGAAGCCGCGGGATCGGGTTCGCGACGGCCCGGGCGCTCGCGGCCGAAGGCGTCCGGGTGGCGCTGCTGGCCCGGGATGCGACGCGCCTCGACACGGCGGTGGCCGCGTTGCGCGACACCGGGGCCGTCGACGTGCTGGCCGTCCCGGTGGACACCACCGACGACGACGCCGTCCGCGCCGGGGTGGACGCGGTCGCCGGTCATTTCGGCGGGGTCGACATCCTGGTCAACGCCGCGGCCCGGCCGGCGAGCGCCGGTGCCCCGTCGGACCTGGCCACCACCACGGACGACGCGGTGCGGGTCGAGCTGGAGACGAAGCTCCTGGGCTATCTGCGCTGCGCGCGGGCGGTCGCGCCGCTGATGACGGCGCAGGGCTGGGGCCGGATCGTGAACGTGAGCGGGCTGAACGCGCGGAGGTCGACGTCGCTGGTGGGGTCGGTGCGCAACGTCGCCGTCGCGTCGATGACCGCGGCACTCGCCCACGAGCTGGGGCCGCACGGGGTGAACGTGACCGTGGTGCACCCGGGGATCACGGAGACCGAGCGGACGCCGGGAGTCCTCGCCGAGCGCGCGTCCGCCGCGGGCGTCGACGAGACAGCCGTGCGCACCGAGCTGGGGGCGACGACGACCATCGGAAGGATCACCACCGCGGCCGAGGTCGCGGACGTCATCACCTTCCTGTGCTCCCCGCGCTCGGTCGCGATCAACGGGGACGCCGTGGCAGCCGGGGGCGGCACGCCGGGCGTCACGCACTACTGAGCGCGAGCGGGAACCGCCGTGGCGATGGCACGATGGCGGGATGGACGCGACCCGCGTGGACCGCTGGCTGTGGTCGGTGCGCCTGGTGAAGACGCGTGCCGAGGCCGCGACCGCCTGCCGTGGTGGGCACGTACGGATCAACGACCGGCCCGCGAAGCCGTCCGCGCCGGTGCGCGTCGGTGACCGCGTCCGGGCCCACGTGCACGACCGGAGCCGGATCGTCGAGGTCACCAAGGTGATCGAGAAGCGGGTCGGGGCGCCGGTCGCGCAGGAGTGCTACGTCGACCACACCCCGCCCGAGCCGAGCACCGCGGGGATGCCGGTGTTCGCGCGGCGCGACCGCGGCGCGGGACGCCCGACGAAGCGCGACCGCCGGATCCTCGATCAGCTCGGCCTGTCACGCCCGAGCTCGTAGGCGTCGGACGCCACACGCCCGAGACAGTTCCCACCTGTGAGGATGGGAGCCATGTACGACGCCCTGATGCGCACCGTCCTGCGGCACGTCCCGTCCGAACCCGCACACCGGATGGGCTTCGGCGTGGTGCGCGCACTCGGTGGCGCGCCGGGCGTCGGGCCACGCCTGGCCGGGCGACTCAAGACCGCCGACCCGGTGCTGCGGACCCGGGCACTCGGGCTGGACTTCGCGGGCCCGCTCGGCCTCGCCGCCGGATTCGACAAGGACGCCGAAGGTGTCCTGCCGCTGGGCCGGCTCGGTTTCGCCGCGGTGGAGATCGGGACGGTGACCGGGCGCGCGCAGCCGGGCAACCCGAAGCCCCGGCTGTTCCGGCTGGTGGACGACCGCGCGCTGGTCAACCGGATGGGATTCAACAACGCCGGTGCCGCGGCGGTCGCCCCCCGCCTGGCCGCGCTGCGGTCGCACCCGGCGCCCGGGATGCCGGTGCTCGGGGTCAACATCGGTAAGAGCAAGGTGGTGCCGGCTGAGGAGGCCGTCGGGGACTACCGCGCGAGCGCCGCCGCCCTCGGTCCGTACGCCGACTACGTGGTGGTCAACGTCAGCTCGCCGAACACGCCGGGCCTGCGGGATCTGCAGCAGGTCGACGTCCTGGAGCCGCTCCTCGTGGCGGTGCGCGACGAGCTCGACCGCGTGTCCGACGGCCGCCGGGTGCCGCTGCTGGTGAAGATCACGATCGATCTGGCCGAGGCGGACGTCGACGCGATCGCCGACCTCGCCGTCCGCCTGGGCCTGGACGGTGTGGTCGCCACGAACACGACGATCTCCCGCGACGGCCTGCGCACCCCCGCCGACGAGGTCGCGGCCGCCGGTGCCGGTGGGATCTCCGGGCGTCCGCTCGCGGCGCAGGCTCTGAAGGTGGTCCGACAACTGCGGTCGCGCCTGTCCGACGACCAGGTCGTGATCTCGGTCGGCGGGATCGAGAACGCCGCCGACGCCTACCGCCGGATCCGCGCCGGCGCGGCACTCGTGCAGGCCTACACCGGATTCGTCTACGGCGGCCTGCTCTGGCCGACCCGGCTGCACCGCGAGCTCGCCACCCTGCTGAGGGCCGACGGGTTCACCGACATCGAGCAGGCGGTCGGCGCCGATCTCTGACTCCGGGCCGCGCCCTCTCCCGCTCCGCCTCGCGTCGCTGTGCCCCTTCACAGCGCGCAGGTTCGCGAAGGGCACACCCGAGTA
>NZ_JAGINU010000002.1 GCF_017876315.1 Pseudonocardia parietis
CAGGACTACTTCTCGCCGCAGGGGTGGTACCTGTTCATCTACCTGGTCGTCCTCGCCGTGCTGCTGGAGTGGTTCACCCCAGACGTCTCGACTTTCGGCAGTGCACGGGTGCTCGGTGTCTCTAGGCCACCGGTTCAACACCGATCGTGGTGGCGGTCGTTGTGGTCGTCGGCGGCGCCGGCGCTCGGCAGCCGCGCCACGACCCCCGGCCGGAGGACCGCGTTGCTCGCGCTGGTGCTGCTGCTGTCCGCCGTGACGATCGCCGGACACCAGCTGACGCCGTTCGCGCTGGTGCTCGGAACGGGCGCTGCATTCCTTGTGGGGTGGTCGCGCCTGAGGGCCCTCCCGGTCGTGGTCCTGCTCGGGACACTGGCATGGATCGGGTATGCCGCCGCCGCCTACGCCGCGGGACATCCCGAGACGTTCAACCAGGCCGGCGCGCTCTCGGCCATCTTCGAGCAGACGGTCGGGCAGCGTCTGAGCGGTTCACCCGGACATGAGCTGATCGTCCAGCTCCGTCTGCTGGCAACCCCGGTTCTGTGGGCCCTGGCCGCGGTCGGTGTTTACCGCCTCGTCCGCAGTGGACGCCGGGATCTCGCCCGCGGGCTCGCCGTGCTCGCGCTGTCGACCTTCCCGCTCCTTGCCGCCCAATCGTACGGCGGCGAGGCCCTCATGCGGATCGCGTTCTTCGCGTTGCCGTTCATGGCGCTGCTCGCTGCAGTCGGCCTGGCCGGGCCGTCACCGTCGACGGCCCGTCGGGGTGCGCTGGTCCCTGCGCTCGTTGTCGGGCTCCTGCTTGTCATGGTGTTCCCGTTCACCCGGTATGGCAACGAGCGCATGGACTTCTTCATGCCCGACGAGGTGATAGGTGTCCAGGAGATGTACCGCCTCACACCCCCCGGCTCGGTCATCACATCGGTGACCGGCGCGCTCCCGTGGCGGTCGATTCGATATGGCGACGACGACTACCGGCTGCTGGTCGATGGCAACCCGGTCGAGGCCACTCCGGATATCGGGCGTGAGGGCACCGTGGATATCGACATCCCAGACCGCGCGGTGCTCGCCGCGCAGGTCGCCTCCCGCATGGCACCTGCTCCCGGACAGCGATCTGTGTTGCTCGTCAGCCGCGCCCAGGGGGCCGAGCTGGACCTGATGGGGCCATTCCCACCAGGATCCGAGGACCGGCTGCTCGCGGCGCTCCGCGCCTCGCCGGCGTTTCGGACGATCTATGCCAACGACAACGTCACAGTGTTCGAGCTGACGGGTGGGGCCCGCGCATGACCACATCGCTGAACGGACACCTCGGCTCCGCGAGCGCCCGCCCCCTGGCTCCGCGAGCACGAACCGTCGGGAATCGGGCGCCGCTGCTGCTCTCCCTTTTCGGCCTGCTCGTGGGCACGCTCGTCGTCGCCGACGTGCAGTCCCCGGTACGCGCGGCGTTCGTGTTCTTGTTCGTGCTCGTCGTGCCTGGACGAGCTGTCCTCGACTGCTGGGGCCTGGCAGGCGGGTGGCTCGGGGCCGCCCTGGTCGTCGCCACGAGTGTGTCGATCGCCACCGTCCTCGCGACCGCGCAGCTCTACCTCGGGCTCTGGTCACCGTCCGGCACCGTGCTGGCGCTGGTGCTCGTCACCGTTGTGGCGCAGATCGCGCGGTACTGGTCGTCCCAGCGGGACGAGGCGGTGCCCTCGTGAGCACCGTCATCGACATCGTGTCCGGGCCGGCGGGGGCGATTCCCGTTCTCGCGGTGATCGGCTTGCTCGTCATCCAGGAGTTCGCGCGGGAGCAGCGTCCGGTCACCGTCCCTCGATCGAGGTCGCCCGGTTCTGTTCTCACCATCTGGGCTGCGCTCGTCGCCTTCGGGATCCTCGCCCTCCGATTCTACGGGTTCTCATGACCCACGACGAACCAGCTCACGGTGTCCCACCCGTACGGTCGGAGAAAGGAACTCCCCGGTGAAAGCTCTCATTCTGGCGGCCGGGTACGGCCAGCGTATGCGCCCGCTCACGGAAAACCGCCACAAAACACTGCTCACGATCGGTGGACGCACGATCATCGACCGGATCCTGCACGGTCTCCGCCTGCACGGAATCACCGAAGTGTTCATCGTGACCGGCTATCGCGCCGAGGAGCTCGTCGAGCACGTCCGTGACAACCACCCGGACTTCGCGTTCACGTTCGTGCACAATGAGCGCTTCGACAAGACGAACAACATCTTCTCGATGGCGCTCGCGTTCGAGCAGATCACATTCGACTCCGATCTCCTGCTCATCGAGTCCGACCTGATCTACGAGCCGGCAGTGCTCGACCGGATCATGAAGTGCTCGTACGAGAACGTGGCGCTGGTCGACCGGTACCGGCCGGGGATGGATGGCACGGTCGTGGCCCTGACTGCGGACAATGTGGTGTCGAACGTGATCCCGCCGAGTCAGCAGCCGGCGAACTTCGACTTCAGCGACAAGTACAAGACCCTGAACATCTACAAGTTCTCGCGGGACTTCTGTGCCACCACGCTTCACCGCCTGTTGACCACCTACGCTCGCTTGATCGACGACAACTGCTACTACGAGATGGTCCTCGGCATGCTGGTCTACATGCAGCAGGCCGAGATTCATGGGGAGGTCATCGAGTCCGAGCTCTGGAGCGAGGTCGACGATCCGACCGATCTACGCCTGGCCGAGTTCAAGTTCACACCCTCGGCCCGCTACGGCATTCTCGAGTCCTCGTGGGGTGGCTCGTGGGATCTAGGAGTACTCGACTTCGCGTTCATCCGGAATATGTATTTCCCGACCCCGGCGATGTTCTCCGAGATGCGTTTCCACCTTCCGGAGCTGCTGCAGAACTACGGCTCGACCCAGACCGTGCTGAACACGAAGCTCTCGTGGGCGCTGCGCTGGCCGGACGGCCGGACCCATCTACTGTCCGGAGCGTCTCAGTGCTATCCGTGGCTGAAGACCTGGTTCGCCGGGAAGAAAGTTCTCACGCCGGAGCCCACGTTCGGTGAGTACACCCGGATATTCCCCGACGCCGACCGATACGCCGACGGTCCGGGCGTCGACTGGGCGGAGCTGGAGCGCAGAGCCAGTGCCGCCGAGGTCGTGGTGTTCGTCAATCCGAACAACCCCAGCGGTACGACGCTCGACAGCAACTGTATCGCCGAATTCGCACGGTCGAATCCGGACAAGGTGGTAATCGTCGACGAGTCGTTCATCGAATTCTCAGGCCAGCAGCCGTTGGCGGAGATCGTTCACCGCGAGGACATCATGAATGTCCTCATCATCAAGAGCCTGAGCAAGAGCCTGGGGGTCCCGGGCCTGCGGCTGGGCGCGCTGCTGACGCTCGACCCGGGGCTGACCGCCCGGATCGCCGACGAGACACCGATCTGGAGCGCGAACTCGATGGCCGAGAACTTCCTCGACATCATGCTCAAGCACCGTCCGGCGCTGCACCAGTCGTTCCGGCGCACCGTCGCTGACCGCGACGACCTCAGCGCGATGCTCGCCCGGCTGCCGATCGTCGAGCAGGTGTTCCCGAGCGGGGCGAACTTCGTGCTCGCCCGCCTGACGACGTCGCCGCAGGTGACGGGCGAGCTGACTGCACGGCTGGTCGAGAAGCGCCTCATCCACGTCAAGGACGTGTCTCAGAAGTTCCGCACCGGCGACGGCTACTGGCGTGTGGCGGTACGGACACCGGCCGACCACGACCGGCTCCGCGACGCCGTCTCACAGCTGGCGCCCCGTCAATTCGATCACGCTGTGCCTGCGTCCGCCGCCACGAGCCCAGGAGGAATCATCCGATGAGCGTCGACAACCCACATCCGACCGCTCGGGAGCCCGCCGCCGGGACAGCGGTCAGACCCCCGCGACCGGGGCCGGCGGCTGCGCTGCGCGGGAAGGTCGAGATGTACCGCACGCTCATGTCCATTCCGGATAACGGCGCTGTCGGGACGTGGACGGTGCTGAGCCCGCTGGTGAGTCAGGCACCGAAGGCCCTGCCGCTGGTCGGTGACAGGTATCGGCGCCGGCGCAGCGCCCTCTACGAGCAGGACATGCGGCTGCTCAACGACGTGCTCGCGAGCAGCCCTCTCGCCGGGCGTTACTGGGTCTGGAGCGGCTTACTCCTCGGCTGGGCCCGCGAGGGTCGGGTTCTCTCCCACGACGTCGGCGATGCCGACCTGGGCGTAGAAGCCGAGGACGCCGATCTCTTGCTCCGGGCCGAGGAGCACCTCGTGGCCGCGGGCTTTCACCGCTGGTTCTGCTTCCGCAACCGGGCGGGCCGGCTGACACAGCGTGTCGTGGTCCGGCACGGGTTCCGGTTCGAGTTCTTCCTGATGGACAACGTGGGCGAAGGTCTGCAGGCGTTCCACGTGTACGGGCCCGGACGCTCGGGGCCGGTGGAGCTCGCCGGGCACCTCCCGAAGCAGGAGCTCGAGCCGTTCGAGTTCCTCGGGCGGAGGTGGATGAAGCCGCGAGATCATGAGCTGTGGCTGCGAACCTGCTACGGGGACTGGCGTACACCCGATCCTTCCTGGGGCATGTTCGACGACCGCAGCCTGGTGGCGCACCGGTCGTGGGTTCCCGGGGCCGACAGTGCCGGCTGACGCGTTGTGTCGACATCGGGGGAGGAGGTCATGGGGTCCCGTCTGACTCACGTCTCACAGGGCGCTGTGGATCGCTCGGCCGGTGCGCACACGGTCGACATCATGGAATCCGCCGCGGGACGCGGGCGTCATCGACGGCCAATGCGGGTCGGTCCCGCGGTCCGGCGGCGCCGGTGGCGGACCTGCGCTGCCGTCACCACCGCCGTCGCGCTACTGGTGGTCGTCGTGACGCTCTACGAGACACCGCCCCGGCCGGCTCAGGCCGTCGAGATCGGCACGGCGCTCACCGAGCGCAGCGTCGACGCCTGGAACCCTGAGCCGGCGACCAACCGTGCTAAGGACATCCTGCGCAACGTCACCGAGATGGCGAACCAGCACATCATGGGCTGGGGCGCGCTCAACCCGGCGCCTGCGCCCGGCGAGCGGTCGTGGGAGTCACTCGACGCTCGCGTCCGGCTGATGGACTCGACGGGCGTAACACCCGTGATCACGTTGTGCTGCGCACCGGACTGGATGAAGGGCGGCCGTCCCGGCGAGACCGACTGGAGCCGGATCGAGGTCGCCCCCGACCGCGCGCACTACGCCGATTTCGCCGAACTCGCGGTGGATGTCGCGCGCAGATACCCGCAGGTGCGCGACTTCGTCGTGTGGAATGAGCTCAAGGGCTTCTTCGACCCGACGAACAACAGGTGGGACATCGAGTCCTACACCGAGCTCTACAACACGGTCTACCGGGCGCTGAAGGCCTACGACCCCACGCTCTCCGTGGGTGGGCCATACGTGTCCATCGACAGCTGGTCCAACGCCGCTTCAGCGAGCGACCCATCGTCGATATCTGGCCCCTGGGGAACGCTCGACCAGCGCGTCCTCGACGCCGTCGACTACTGGCTGGCGCACGCGGACGGGGCCGACTTCATCGCGGTGGACGGTACCAACGCCACCAGGGACGAGGGACTGATCACCTCACCGGCCGCCTCGAACGGAAAGTTCTCGGCCACCACCCGCTGGCTGGTCTCACGTACCGACCTGCCGGTCTGGTGGATGGAGCTGTACCCGGATGTGCTGCCCCACGAGGATGCCCGCTCCACCTACGCCGCAGACGTGGCCCTCGATGCCATCCTGCGGATCGGCGACGCGGGCGGCGACGCGATCTTCATCTGGCAGCCCGAGTCGGATCCTCGCTTCCACTCGGTCGCGTTGTGGGACTCCACCGCGACGCCGGACGGCGGCCGACCCGAGCCACTGGTGAGCCGGTTGCAGGAGCTACAGGAGATCTGGTCGTCGGGTTCTGCGGTGCGCTATCGCTGGGAGAACGACCGCCTAGTCCTCAACCCGGTGCAGCCGTGACCACCCCGGCATCCGCGAGCACCCGCACCGGGGCGCACGAGAGGAGCCCGACATGACAGGGGCGTTGGCCACGGTCCGCGAACGCTTGCTGCCCCGGGATCCGATGCAACGCAGCGCCGTGGCGCTCGCTGCCAACACCGGCGTCACGTCCGTGCTCGGGTTCCTGTACTGGGTCGTCGCCGCGCGCTACTACAGCCCGGCGATCGTCGGCGAGTCGGCGGCGCTGATCTCGGCGATGGTGTTGATGGCCAGCATCGCCGAGCTCAACCTCTTCAACACACTGATCCGGTTCCTGCCAACGGCCGGCTCGAACACACGGCGCTATACGCTCCGCGCCTATCTGACGGTTGCCGGAGCGGGGACTCTCGTCGTGCTCGCTGCGCTGCCGTTCTTGCAGAAGTTTGCGCTGGTTCGCGACCTGGCGCATTACGGTCCGGCCGGTGTCGCTTTCGTCGTCGCAGCGCTTCTGGTGTGGACGCTGTTCGCATTGGCGGACAGCGTGGCGATCGGAGCGCGGGCGGCCGTATGGGTACCGGTGGAGAATGGCCTGTTCGGGGTGGCCAAGCTGGTACTGCTGTTTACGTTCGCCGCCGCGATGCCCCGCTTCGGCGTGTTCTGGTCCTGGTTCCTGGCGATGATCCCGGTGCTCGTCGCGATGAACGTGCTGCTGTTCTCGCGCCTGCTTCCTCGCCACGCGCGGGAGTCGGCGGGCCAATCCGAGCGGGTCTCGCGACGGGACGTCGCCGCATTCATGACGCTGGACAACATCGCGCTGCTGGGGTCCACTGCCGCGAACTACATACTCCCGGTGATGGTCGCCGTGCTGGCGGGCAACGAGGCCAACGGCTACTTCTTCGTCGCGTGGGGTGTCGCGACAGTGCTCGAGGTCGCGCTGGTCAACGTGGCGGCCTCCCTCACCGTCGAGGGTGCTCGCCAACGGGAGCGGCTCGGCGAGATGGTCTCGACGCTGCTGCGACGGACGACCGTCCTCGCCGCCCCGCTCGTGCTGGTCCTGCTTCTCACCGCACCAATGATCATGTCGCTGTACGGGGACGCGTACGTCGCGAACTCCACCGACCTGCTGCGCGTGGTCGTGCTCGCGGCGCTGCCCCGAATCCTGATCGTGGTGTGGATGAGCCTCAATCGGGTGCGGCAACGCCTGGGCCAGATCCTGGCCGTGCAGGCCGTGATCACCGGGTCGGTGCTCGGCCTATCGTGGGCGCTCCTTCCGGGCTACGGGATCATGGCCGTCGGCGTCGCGCACCTCGCCGTGCAGTGCGTGGTCGCGCTGGCGCTCGTGCCGTCGGTGTTGCGCGTGGTCCGCGGTCGCGGCTGACCATCCGATAGACGGCGCTGATGGTTCGTCAAGCTCCGAGGGCTCGGGTTCGTGTCCATGACCGGCGCCGTCGACACCGCATCGACACCGAATACTCAAAGCGGCTGAAGCGTCGGAGCGTCGACCCGTCGTAGCCTCGATGCGCGCGGGTGGGGTTGCCGTCGGCGTGTTCGGCGCGAGGGGGTCGAACACACCTCAGCGGTAGGGCTGGGGCGGTCGAGCTTCACGAAAGATCTGATGCTCCAGCTCTGTTAGGTGCTCGGTTAGCTCAACCGTTGTGTCGAGCAGCACGGCAGTGCGTACCTGATCGTGGGTCCAGCCTGCGGCGAGTGCACACTCGATAAACATCATCTCCTGCTGTTGAGCCAGACGACGCGAGCTGTCGATGAACCACGGCCACAGGCGTAGCGCTTCAGCCGATTCCGTTCCGGGTGGGCCTCGTCGAATGGCCAAGCGCGCGGCGAGGACGACCGCGACCTGCGGATCGACATGCTGTGCTACGTCGATGCCAACTTCGGCGACGATCCAATGCCACAGGTCCGCAGGTACATTTCCCGGCCGACGTGGCAACGAGTCCGCATCCTCGAGCACAGACACCTCCGAAACAACAGGATCAGCGGGCCGCAATCATTTGATACCGCCTCGGATACCCAAACGAGCGCCTGCACGGACGGGGGGACACATCCAGCGGTTCGACACCCGGTCGCCGACGTTGGGCGGTGGCCCCCATCGCGGATCGTCGAATCGGGCGCGTTCGACATCTGCGTGCTGACGACTGCCGCGGTCGATAGCGTGGCTGCGGGGACCGTCGGCGCTCGACAACTTGTGAGCTCGGGGGCGATGGCGCCGGGACGGAATTGCGTCGCCTGCTCCTACGGCTCGGCATGGATCAGACGACCAGCAGGCCGCCCGCGACGGCGACCGCCACGGCGCTTGCCACGATAATGGCGGCACGGCCGTACCGGGTGTTCCGCGGTAGTGATCGCAGGGGAAACACGAGCTGGCGTGCGAGTACGTAGGCCGCAAGTGTGGCGACGAACAGGGCGCCGACCGGCGCCGGTCGTGCTGACCAAGCCACTGTTGCGGCCGCCACTCCGATCCCGGCAGCGGCGCCTGCTTCGATCAACTGCGCAGGGACTCGCCGCATCCCGAGGCGGCGATCAGACGACCACAGACCCCAGCGCGACGCTGTCGGTCGCCCAGCGCAGCAGCCCCCGAACCAGCATCCGAGCCGGCCGATGCCTGCACCGATGACGAGCGCGGGAGCGCTCAGATCGAGGACAGCGAGGACCGGCACCTCGCCGACGACACTACCGATGATCATCGTTGCCATCGCGGCGAGCACGAACCCCTGCAGGCACATGCCCGTCCACCGAGCCGGCCCTGTGCGTGGCCGATCTCGGTGTTCAACCAGGTAGTAGACCCTGGCGCCGACGAGCCCGACGAAGCAAGCGAGCAACGACGTGCTCAGCACCGCCACCATCGGCAAACCGCTGCGCAGCACCAACGCCGACTGCAAACCCAGGGCCACGACCGCACCGAGCCCAACCAGCCCCGGCCAGGAGCCCAAGCGTGTCCCGGGCGCCTTCGCCGAGACGACCGGGGCGTAGCCGGTGCGGCCGGACGCGGTGACAGACGAGGCCCGTCGCAGGTCTGCGGGCCCCGCGACGATGGAGGCTGTCACGTCCCATTCACCGGAAGGGATGTTCTCGACACGGCGGGTGAGCGTGATGGGCCCGGCGCTGGGCAGGACCGGGTCGATGACGTCGTGTGTGGTGAAGGTGTCTGGCACCCCGGCGGTCGAGGAGCGGTGAACACCGTCGAACTGGACCGTGACCGGTCCGGCCGCACCGCTGGACGGGGCGCGGAAGGTGTAGCTCAGGCCTAACGCCTGAGGGTCTGCGTCACGCAGTTCTTCGCACCCGACTCTCGTGACCTCGAGCGCGCTGGGCCCGCGGCTCGCACTGCCGTCGTCGACGTCGAGTGCGGCCGCTCCTGAGTCGCGGGCGGCCTCGACACCACTGCCGTCGGTCACCTTCGGCGCTGCTACTGGATGGTGGCGCGTGCCGCCCTTCGACGGTCGGGCCGAGCTGATCAGCTCCGACGCCGGAGCAACGCTGCCAGCTTGGAAGTCAGGAGCCAGGTCGACCGTCGTCGCCCCAGCGCGACCGGACTGCTTCGCCCGCCGAGCGGCACGACGCTTCTGTTTACGTCCCATGCTGATCATGCCTCCAAGCCCCAACTCCTACGCACCATAGTAGTTGGAGGTGCACTTGGGCGTGAGAGCGGAGAAGTCGAGGGTGCTGATCAGTGCGTGGCGCCGAGTACCTGCTCGAAGACTGCGTCGATCGGGCCGACCCGCCTGCAGGGCGCCGCGACGCGATCTACTACGCTCCGTAGGAGGAGCTGGCATGGGCACATCATTTCGATGCGCTGCCGAGGGGCGGAGCTGCCCGTGTTGCCGGCACCGACCACAGTGCACACAGAGGAGTACTCGGCAAATGAACGCGGCCGACATGCCGTCGAAGGATCCTGCGGACTGTCCACGGAGTCAGCCAGGCCAGGGGGCTCGGCGATGAACCACGACGCCGGGAGCAACGGTCGGCGCAGTGCTACCACCTGGAGTCGTCGGCGATTCTTGGGCACCACCGGCGGTGTTGGAGCGGGCCTGCTGCTGACCGGCTGTGGCGAGTCGGTGGCGAGCCCCCGGACCGTCGCGCTGACCGATCGCATCGGTCCGGGCGGGCCAGAGGTCGAGGCTGCCGAGCAGGCGCGGCGAGCCACCGCTGGCCGAACTCTGGCACGCACTCTGCAGGCACAACCCAGCACGGTCGACATCGGCGGACGCACGGTGTCGACGTGGACCTACAACGGCGCTCTGCCCGGCCCGGAGATCCGTGCTCGGGTGGGAGATACGCTGAAGGTGCGCCTGGAGAACCAGCTACCCCAGCCGACAACCGTCCACTGGCACGGTATTGCCCTGCGCAATGACATGGATGGCGTCCCCGTGTTGACCCAGCCCCAGATCCCCTCCGGCGGCTCGTTCGAGTATCTCTTCACGCTGCCTCATGCGGGTACCTACATGTTCCACCCGCACGTCGGTACCCAGCTCGACCGTGGCTTGTATGCACCACTCATCATCGACGACCCGGCTGAGCCCGGAGACTATGACCTCGAGCACGTCGTGATCTTCGACGATTGGATTGACGGCACTGGACAAAATCCCGACCAGGTTCTGGCCGGCCTGCTCCGCAACGGCATGGGCGGGATGGCGGGTATGGGCGGGGACCATGGTGGGATGCAGATGCCGACGTCGTCCGTCCTCGGCGGGGATGCCGGCGACACCACCTATCCGCACTATGTCGCCAACGGCCGCACACGTTCCGCGCCGACCACCCTCGACGTCCGTCCCGGTCAACGTGTGCGCTTCCGGATGATCAATATGGGCGGCGACACAGCTTTCCGTGTCGGAGTTCCTGGTGCTCCAATGACGGTGACCCACACCGACGGATTTCCCGTCGCCCCCACCGACGCTGAGGCAGTGGTGATCGGAA
The DNA here is from genome assembly GCF_017876315.1 of Pseudonocardia parietis. Classification (GTDB taxonomy): domain Bacteria; phylum Actinomycetota; class Actinomycetes; order Mycobacteriales; family Pseudonocardiaceae; genus Pseudonocardia; species Pseudonocardia parietis. Next base: position 10,835 of record NZ_JAGINU010000002.1, read on the forward strand.
TGGGCGAGCGAATCGACGCTGTCGTCACCATTCCCGAGGCCCCGGCCGCGCTGATCGGGATCGCCGAAGGCAAGAACGACCATGCTGCGGTGACGCTGTCGACTCCACAGAACTCGCCGGTGGACACCAGCGCTGCGGCCTCCGCCCTGGCGTCCAGGTCAGCGGTTCTGTCACAGACCTTCGCTTCCGCCGAGCCGGTAACGCTACAGCGGCGCCCCCCCGATGTGGTGCACGATCTGGTGCTGGCCGGCCCCGGGGCCCTCTACGACTGGACGATCAACGGCGAACGATACGATCCGGCTCGCGGCCTGCCAATCTCAAGTGGTCAACGTGTGCGCCTTCGCATGGTCAACACGACCACGATGTTCCATCCGATGCATCTACATGGGCACACCTTCCAAGTAGTCGGCCCCGACGGTCGGGGTCCCCGAAAAGACACTGTGTTGGTGCTGCCCAACCAGACTGTCGAGGTGGACTTCGATGCGGACAATCCCGGTCAATGGCTGACGCACTGCCATAATATCTACCACGGAGAAGCGGGCATGATGACCGTCGTCTCTTACGTCGCCTGACTGGACCGTGAGTATCTCGGCAGGCACGTGCAAGTCCAAGCGCCTGCCCATTCGTCCGTCAAGAAAAAACTTGGTCCGCCGAGCAACCACTATGGGTCGCCGAGCGTCATAGCAACTGAGCCCCTACTCCTGGTCTCAGAAAAGAGGGATCCATGACGCGCTACTTTCGTAACGGCACCAAGTTGACGACACTCGCCGCCACTGCCGCGGCTGCACTCGTAGTGGTCGTGACTGCAGGTAGCGCCGGCGCCGATGCGGCGCCCGATTCGAACACCGTGGCCACCCAGGCACATCAAGAGCCTGCCGCTCCTGGTACACCGTGTTCGGTCTCCACCCGCGCCTGCGTCGATCTCGAATCACAACAGGCCTGGCTCATCGGTGACGGGAAGGTGATCCGCGGGCCGGTACGCATCGCTTCCGGTGGAGCCGGGCAGGAATCCCCAATCGGGCACTCGTTCCGAGTGTACCGCAAGGAAAAGGACCACGTAAGCGGCGAGTTCAACGGTCCGGACGGCCGTCCTGCACCGATGCCGTTCTCGGTGTTCTTCGCAGACGGCGGCGTCGCCTTCCACGGTGGAGACCGTTCCCGGTCATCTGCGGGATGCATCAAGCTCGAGCTCGGGGACGCCGAGGCCTGGTTCAATGAGTTGCAGACCGGGGACAAGGTGCAAGTGGTCAACGCGTCCGAGGAAAACAAGGAGCGTGCACGGGCGCGCCAAACCGCAGGAGTCTGACCAGAGTAGCCGCACCATTGCTGGGGAGCGCCCTTCCACGTCCGCAGGACGGACAAATCGTCGGCTGCTGCCCGAAACGGACAGCCGACGGTCGTACCTGTATAAACCGTACGCCCCGCAGCCGTCCGACACGTGCTACGTCAGCTATGACGGCTCGATCAGTGCTGTCCGGTCAGACACCGTGCTGACCGGACAGCACCGGTCCATACGGGGTCTATCCGGTTCGAGGGGAGTCACGCGGACCTCGGGCCCGTGCCTGTTCCAACGCATTGTCGGGTCAGCGATCCGGTCTGCGCGATCGTCGGGCGCTCATGACAGTTCAGCCCAGAAATCGATAAAAGACGGCTGCGTTAACGGTGCGCACGGGAGCGCCGAGAACGGCGCATCAACACGGCTACCGACCAGATTGCTCCGAATAGAACCACCGCAGCAATCCCGGCTCCACGTAGATCAATATCATCCAGGAAGGTGAGAGTTTCGGTGGAAGCGTCAAGCTGGTCACGAAGCAGGCCGGCCAGTACGATGGTTCCCACGACAAGAGCCACGACGGCCGAGAGCGCCGTCACGGTTAAATTGTAGGCGAGTTTCCGCATCGGATCTGTGAACGACCAGCCGTAGGCCCGAGCCATGAATGTGCCGTCCGCGGTGTCGCACAGAGCCATACCAGCGGCGAATAGGACAGGTAGCGCCAGAATCGCGTACCACGGCACCGTCCAGGCTGCTGGGCGTCCGGAGGGGCCGCAGGCGTGAGGACGACCCGCACCATCCGCTCGCCGACGTCCCTTCGGAGTCGGTGCGGTGGTGGTCGCTAGCATGTGGGCCAGTCGGCCCCAGCCGCCGACGATCCAGGGCAGGGAGCGCGGTGTGACGACGTCGATTCTGCTGGTCGCCGGAGCCCTACTGACCGCCACGTTCGCACCACGTGTTCTGACGCGTCTGGAGTCGACCAACAGCGACCCGCTGTGCTTGCTGTGGCTATGGTGGTCGATGGTCCTCGGCAACCTCACCAGCGCCGGTCTCGCAGTCGCCGTGCTGCTCATACCCGGCCATGCCGGGCCCGCACCGGTGATGTGGTTGGTAGAGCAGTGCCGCATGATCTTGCGCCTGACCAGTGCACACCAGGACACGGGCGTGGGGGTCGGCCTGCTGGGGGCACTGACACTTCTCACCTTCCGCTTTGGGCAGCGCGTCCGGCGCGGGACCGTGGCCAGCCGCGATCGCTCGACCATGACCATGCAGACGCTCGATCTGCTCGGACATCGTGAGCATGATGTGTTGTGGGTGAAACATGCCGGCGCGGTTGCTTTCAGCGTGGGTGGTCGGGCCAATGCGATTGTTGCGACCACGGGGCTACGCACCAGGTTGACGGTGGCTGAGGTCGATGCGGTACTGGAACACGAGCGGGCGCACCTGGCGGGCCGCCACCACCTGCACGTCGTTCTCGCCGACGCCGTGGGAGCCGTCGCCCGATTCGTGCCGCTGTATCGGCAACTACCCGTCGCGGTCAGGCGTCTGGTCGAGTTGGTCGCAGACGAAGAAGCCGCCCGGGTCAGCGGGCGGTCCGTCCTGCGGGACGCGCTGCTGAAGGTCGCCGCCGCATCGGCGATGGCAGCACCGCCACGAGCGCTGTACGCGTCGGAGACGGCCGTGGAAGCTCGATTGCGACGCCTGTCGTCGAATCCTCGGCAGCGCAGTTGGGTGCTACGAACAGCAGGTCGGGTCACCGTGGCCGTCGGTGGCGTGGCGTCATCGACGGTCGCTGCTGGCGTTACCACGGTGGCGCTGCTTCTCGCCTGTGTGTGGGGCGTCTAGCGGTGGCCTCTGGAGCCCCGGTTGCGCCGTGCCGATCAGGTGGGGTCGTCGTCGGTGAGTGCTTGCCGCAGGACCTCCTGTTCTCGGTCCGAGGACAGTCCCACGAAATGAAGCAGCGCCGCGTCGACCTCGTCGGCTGAGCGCAGCAGCGAATGCAGTAGCCGTGCCGCGGTCTGCTCCCTGCTGGTCGAGGCGATGTAGGCGAAACCACGACCCGACCGCTGGCGGCGGGCCCATCCCTTACGGACCAGCTTCTCGAGCACCGTTTGCACCGTGGTGTAGGCCAACGGCCGATCGGCGTCGCTGAGGGTCGCCAGCACGTCCCGCACGAGTTGCGGGGATTCGGCGTCCCAGAGGGCGTCGAGAACGGCGCGCTCCAAGTTGCCGAGTCCGATGGAGACGTGCGCCGCTGCAGGATCAGTGTTCACTCGGCGCCGCCTCTCCCATCGCCTGCCTACCACTGCCGCAGCACGTGCTGACCGTCCTGGTGACGACGGTTCAGGATAGCCGCCCACAGCGTGGGCTCGATCGCCACGCGCGATGGGCTTCCCGGAGAGAAGTATGGAAGACGAGCTACGCACCAGGTGCGTAGGAGGCACGATCAGATCGCGCGTCCTCGGAATCGGCGCAGCCGCAGGCTGTTGCCGACGACGAAGACCGAGCTGACCGCCATGGCCGCGCTGGCGGTCATCGGGTTGAGCAGGTCTCCGCCCCCCGGACGCCGGTGGTCAAGTCCCGTGGCCTGGTGCGTTCGCCTGGCGCGGGCCGACCGCTGGCACCGCCCGGGTCCGCTGACCGCCGGCGGACGCTGCCGACGCCACCGAGGATCGGTCGTCGCGGCGAACAACGCCAGGTTCGGGCGTTTTCGAGGACCTGTCGACGGATCCTGAAGATTCAGGATCCGTTGACAGGACCCAGCGCAGGTGGTGGCCCTGGCACATGTCCTTGCTGCGGGCCACACGCGAACAGCTCTCGACTCGGTAGACCCCGCCGCCGAACACCGGATCGTCGGCCTCGAACACGAGCTCCTCGACCCGGAGCTAGGGCCGGATCGCGCCCAGTGGCTGCTCCAGCAACGTCGGGCGCCAGCCGGGCTGGCGCCCTCACAGCTGCGCCACGCTGCCACTGTGGGTGAGCCCGCCTGCTCGAGTGTCTGTCCGGCGTCGGAGACGCTGAGGTGGCCGTCGACCTCGACCGTGGTGGTCACCGAGGGGTGCCCGAGCAGTCGGCTTACCACCTCCACCTGGTCGAGTCGGAGGGTGGCGGCGTCCTTCGTGCGGCCCCGGACGCCGGCCCGCCGGCCCGTGTCCGCGACGTTCCTACGCCGCGATGCACGCTGCCGCCGACGAGGTCAGTGAAGGCGCGCTCGACGCTCGACGTGCTGGTCACCACGCTTCTGTCGCTCCTCAGCCGATCCTGAATCGTGATGTGGACGAGGCGATGAGCGGCCACGGGTTCGTTCCGGACTGCGAGCGGAAGGGAGCCGGGGGCCGCCGTCCAGTCGGTCACCGCTGTCGTGGCACTGGGTTGGGGCGCCGATCCTTGATCATCACCAACGTGATCAGTAGGCCGGTCGACATGATGCCGGCCGAGACAAGGAATCCGAGTGACCAACCTTGCGTGATTGCATTGCGGGACGGACCCGCGTCCTCGGGCGTCAGGCTCGCGGTGCGGGCGGTGCTGACGGCGGTGAGGACCGCAAGTCCGATCGCCCCGCCGACCTGCTGCCCTGCGTTGAACAAGGCCGCGGCGACGCCGCTGTCCCGGGGTGTGGCAGAGCCGATGGCCGTCGTGGTGAGTGCCACGAAGGCGAGGCCGAGGCCGGATCCGGCGAGGACGGCGGCGGGCAGCAGTGTGCTCAGGTAGGTGCTGTCGGGTGCGATGCGGGACAGGCTCGCGAGCGCGGCGGTGACGAGCAGCGCCGAGGCGACGAGCAGTGATCGCGCGCCGGTGCGGGCGAGGAGCTTGCCCGCGGCGGTCGAGGCGACCGCGATGGCGGCCGTCATCGGTAGGAAGGCCAGTCCGACGGCGACCGGCTCGTAGCCGAGGGTGCCGCCCATGAACAGGCTGAGGAAGTAGAACAGTGCGTAGATCGCGGCGCCGAGGATGAGCCCGACGAGGTTTCCGCCGAGCACCGTCGGGTTGCGGATCAGTGGCAGGGGAACCAGCGCGTGCGGGCGCACGGCCTGCACCCGCGCGAACGCGAGCAGAGCCAGGACCGACAGGACCAGAACGAGCAGCGCCGGTACCGACGTCCAACCCGACTCGGCAGCTTGCACGAGGCCGTAGACGAGTCCGGCGAGCCCGGCGGTGGCGAGCACGCCGCCCGCGAGGTCGAACCGCTCGGTCTGCTCGGGAGAGCTGTCGGGCAGGACGACCCTGGCACTGACCACGGCGATCGCGGCGATCGGAACGTTGACCCAGAACACCCACTCCCACGACAGCGCCTCGGTCAGGATCCCGCCGAGGATCAGCCCGAGGGCGGTGCCGCTGGCGGACACTCCTCCCCACACGCCCAGTGCCAGGTTCCGGTCGCGGCCGGGCGGGAACACCGTCATCAGCAGGGAGAGGGTGGCGGGCGCCAGCACGGCCGCGGCGAGACCCTGTATCACCCGGCCGCCGAACAGCACGACGGCGGTCTCGGCCAGTCCGGCGAGCAGCGATCCGGTGCCGAACACCGTGGCACCGACGATGAACATGCGGCGGCGGCCGACGCGGTCGGCGAGCCGCCCGCCCAGCAGCAGGAATCCTCCGAAGGCAAGCACATACCCGGTGACCACCCAGTGCAGGGCGGTGGGAGCGAGGTCGAGGTCGTCCTGCATGTCGGTGAGCGCGACGTTGACGATCGTCGCGTCCAGCACGATGAGCAGCTGGCTCCCGGCGAGCACCGCGAGTGCGAACCACCGCCGGGTGCTCCTACCGGATGCCGCTACGGGCGGGGCCATCTGTCTCCTTCACGAGTTCGACTCAACAACCGTAGAGTGAACACCGTCTTCGGTCAACGCCTGTAGAGTGAGGGTGATGAGTGGCGATGCGGGTGAGTCGGGGCCTGCGACGAGGGCCGAGCGACGACGACGCAGCGAGACGGTGATCAGAGACGCGGCCGGGGCGCTATTCGCCGAGCACGGCTACGAGCGCACGACCATCCGCGCGGTCGCGGATCGGGCGGGCGTGGATCCCGCGCTGGTCATGCAGAACTTCGGCAGCAAGGAGGCGCTGTTCGCCGCGGCCGCGCGGTGGAGCACTCCGCTCGACGGGCTCGTCGCGGCCGGCCGTACCGAGCTGCCGCAGGCCGCCCTGGAGCACGTTCTCGATACCTTCGAGGATCCCGAGCGGCGTGCGGCGGCGGAGGCGCTGCTGCGGAGCTGCCTCACTCACCCTGCGGCGCAGGCGGTACTGCGCGACCAGGTGATGGGTGCCGCGCAGCAACGGGTTGCCTCCACGATCGGCGGACCGGATGCCGCCCTGCGCGCCGCATTGCTGAATGCGTGCGTGCTGGGACTGACGATCAGCCGCTACCTGGTGGAGGTACCTGCGGTGGCGGATGCCACGGCTACCGACCTCGAACGCGTCCTGCGGCCCGCCCTCGAGCGGCTCGTCGAGCCGACATGAATCGTGCTGAGGAAGGGACTCAAGTCCGTTCGATCGGCGCGGGACACCGTCGATGAAGGTCGATCGATCGCAACGGACACTGAGCTGATGCGCCATGCGGCGGGCTCTCGCCCACCGGGGCGTGCAGCAGGTGGTGGCGGCGCTGTTCTGCAATCTGGCTGCCGGAATTGTCAGCCTCGCGCTGCTGGGCGGTCGGGGCCAGTTGACGCCCTTACATCATCACGAGCGTCGATGGCCGCGCGTGGACGGCCTCGACAGCCGGCGCAGCCTGCTCGCGCTGACCGGCCTGTTGCCGAGGTCGCCTTCGTCCTCGGTCCGCTGATCATCGGCTTTGCCGCAGAGGTGATCGCCGGCCGTCGCGATGGCGGTCGCGGGTACGACCTCGCTGCTGGGCGCTTGGTGGCTGCACGGCGCGCCTGCGTGCGGAGCGGCCGGGTGGAAACTCCTCGTCACCGGGTACGGCCGTGCCCGCATCAGCTCACTGGACACATGAATCCGCACCTCTCGCCCGGTCGCGGAACGCATTTCCAGGCCTGTGCGCGATCGGCGGCGGGTCCTCGACACGAGGAGGTGGTGCAGCCGGGCCGGCCGCACCACCTCTGTCGGGAGTGCTGTGATCAGGTAGCGCGTGCTCGGAAGCGGCGCAGCCGCAGGCTGTTGCCGACGACGAAGACCGAGCTGAACGCCATGGCCGCGCCGGCGATCATCGGGTTGAGCAGGCCGACCGCGGCCAGCGGGATGGCGGCGACGTTGTAGGCGAAGGCCCAGAACAGGTTGGTCTTGATCGTGGTCAGGGTCCGGCGGGAGAGTCGGACCGCGTCGGCGGCGGCGCGTAGGTCGCCGCGGACCAGGGTGATGTCGGAGGCCTCGATGGCGACGTCGGTACCGGTGCCCATGGCCAGCCCGAGATCGGCCCGGGCGAGTGCGGCGGCGTCGTTGACGCCGTCGCCGACCATGGCCACGACCTTGCCCTCGCTCTGCAGACGCTCGATGACCGCCAGCTTGTCGGCCGGCATGACGTCGGCGATCACCGTGTTCGGGCCGGCCGCGATCCCGACCTCGGCGGCCACCGACTCGGCGACGGCCTGGTTGTCGCCGGTCAGTAGCACCGGCGTCAGCCCGAGGCGGCGGAACTCGGCGATCGCCTCGGCGGAGGTGTCCTTGATCGTGTCGGCGACGACGAGCACGGCGCGGGGCTGACCGTCCCAGGCGACGGCGACCGCGGTCCGTCCCTGCGCGGCCTCGGTCGCGGCGGCGTGGGCGAGTGCGCCGGACAGCGGGGTCGACCACTGCTCGAGTAGCCGGGGCCGGCCGACGAGCACGGCGTGGCCGTCGACCACGCCCTGCACGCCGAGGCCTTCGTGGTTGGTGAAGTCCTCGACGCCCGGCAGGTCCCCGGTGCGCTCGGTCGCGCCGTCGGCGATCGCCGCGGCGATGGGGTGCTCGGAGGCCTTCTCCAGAGCCCCGGCCAGCCGCAGCGCGGTGGCCTCGTCGACCCCGTCGGCGGTGTGGACTCCGGCCAGTGCCATCTTGCCGGTGGTCACAGTGCCGGTCTTGTCCAGCACGACGGTGTCCACCCGGCGGGTGGACTCCAGCACCTCCGGGCCCTTGATCAGGATGCCCATCTGGGCGCCGCGCCCGGTGCCCACCAGCAACGCGGTGGGCGTGGCCAGGCCCAGCGCACACGGGCAGGCGATGATCAGGACGGCGACAGCGGCGGTGAACGCGGCCGTCGCGCCGACACCGGCGCCGAGCCAGAAGCCCAGCGTCACCACGGCGACGACGATCACGACGGGCACGAACACCCCGGAGATGCGGTCGGCGAGGCGCTGCACGGCAGCCTTGCCGTTCTGGGCGTCCTCGACCAGCCTTGCCATCTGCGCGAGCTGGGTGTCGGAGCCGACCCGGGTGGCCCGCACGACCAGCCGCCCACCGGCGTTGACGGTGGCCCCGGCGACGAGGTCGCCGACCGCGACCTCGACCGGCACGGACTCCCCGGTCAGCATGGACGCGTCGACCGCGGAGCGTCCTTCGACGACCTCGCCGTCGGTGGCGATCTTCTCGCCGGGCTTGACGACGAAGCGGTCACCGACCGCGAGCTCGGAGGTCGGGATGCGCTTCTCGACGGTGCGCCCGTCCTCGTCGCGCAGGACCGTGACGTCCTTCGCGCCGAGTTCGAGAAGCGCGCGCAGCGCGGCGCCGGCGCGGCGCTTGGAGCGCATCTCGAAGTAGCGCCCGGCCAGGACGAAGGTGATGACGCCGGCCACGACCTCGAGGTAGATGTTCCCGGCGCCGTCGGTCGGGGAGACCGACAGGGTGAAGGGGTGGGTCATGCCAGGGATCCCGGCGGTGCCGAAGAACAGGGCGTAGACCGACCAGGCCATCGCCGCGGTGGTCCCCATGGAGATCAGCGTGTCCATGGTGGCGGCGCCGTGGCGCAGGTTCGTCCAGGCCGCCCGGTGGAACATCGCACCCGCCCAGGCCCAGACCGGGACGGTGAGAACCAGCGACAACCACTGCCAGTTCACGAACTGCAGGGCCGGCGCCATCGCCATGGCGATGACCGGCACCGCGAGCACGGCGGAGACCACCAGCCGGTGCCGCAGGCTGCGCAGCGCCTCGTTCTCCCCGCCACCGGCATCGCCATCGGCATCGGCGGCCGGATCGGTCGGCAGCGTGGCCGTGTAGCCGGCGGCGGCGACGGCCGCGACCAGCCGGTCGGCGTCGACCCCGGTCGGGGCCGAGACCTTGGCCTTCTCGGTGGCGTAGTTGACGGTGGCGGTGACGCCGTCGAGCTTGTTGAGCTTGCGCTCGACCCGGTTCGCGCAGGAGGCACACGTCATGCCACCGATCGCGAACTCGATCTCCTGGACGTCCTGGCCGGGCTGCGGCAGTGTCGCGGTCACTGGTGTCCCCCCTCACTGTCCGCGGGTGAGTTGATGTCCGCGATGACAGGAGCGCTGTAGCCGCCCGCGTGACCGGCGGCGCCGCTGGGAGCGGGCTGCAGGTGTGCGGTCGGGACATCGACAGCGGATCCGGTCGCAAAGGCTCCTGCGCCGAGCAGGACAGCGACCGCACCGTAGGCAGAAAGTCGCGCGACGGTATTCATGGATCGTTCCCTCTTGTTCGGACCCGATCCGGGTGGACGTCGGTGGCGCCGCTGGGCAGCGCGTGCCTCGGTGACCCGTACCGGGTAGGTGGTCAGGTCGTGATCAGGAGTCGGATACGACCTGGTAGCCGGCCTCGGTGACTGCGGCGCGCACGGAGTCAGGGGAGACCTCGCCCTCGCCGGTGACGGTGACCGCGCCGGTCGGCAGATCCACGGCCACATCGGTCACGCCGACGATCTCACTGATCTCCTCGGTGACCGAGGCGACGCAGTGGCCGCAGGTCATGCCGGTGACGGTGTAGGTGGCGCTACTCATGGCTCGGATACCTCTCTCGTGACGGCCGCGGCGCAGGCCGCGGTTGGCTTCGGCGCCCGGGGCGGTGATGCCACACCCTGCGCCGGGTCTGTGAAGGGCGGGTCAGGACCGGACCAGGCGCGCAATGGCCGCGCTGGCCTCCTCGATCTTCTCCTCGGCGACCGCCCCGCCCTCGGCGGCGGCGTCGGTGACGCAGTGCTTGAGGTGCTCGTCGAGCAGGCCCAGCGCGACGGCCTCGAGTGCCTTGTTGACCGCGGAGACCTGGGTGAGGATGTCGATGCAGTACTTGTCCGACTCGATCATCTTGCTGATCCCGCGGACCTGCCCCTCGATCCGGCGCATCCGCTTGACGTGCGCGTCCTTGTTGTCGGCGTAACCGTGCTGCATCGCCTACCTCCTCGTGTCACTCACACTGTACCCCTAGGGGGTACCCGCATCAAGGTGGTCAAGTGTCCGGCCCAGCTGTGTCGGGTTACGGTCAGCGTGGCCTCGGGCGCGGCGCGGGTGGCCCCACCCGCTGGTCCCACGCCGCGAGTACCGGCAACGCCGACGGGTAAGACCACGACAGTGTGACTTGCACAGATGCTGTGCCCCGGTAGGGTACGCGCCTATTGCGGCTGATCAGGGGGTGCGAGGTGGAGTCATTTGTGCCGCTGGCGGTCCTTGCGGGCGCAGTCGTCCTGGTCGTGTCAGCAGTCGTTGGAATGTCTCAAATGGTCTCAGTCGGGCCCGTCCTGAAGGGCCGCCTGCCACATCTGGGGGGCCTGCCGCCGGTGGAGCATGCGGTCTCGCGCTTTCACGTCCGCTGGTACGCGGTGACGATGATTTTCTTGGCCTTCGACATGGAGATGATCTTCATGTACCCGTGGGCCGTCGTCGTCGCGACGATGGGGACGGCGGCGGTCGTCGAGATGTTCCTGTTTCTCGCGATCCTGCTCGCTGGCGTCGTCTACGCGTGGCGCGAGGGGGCCCTGCGATGGACCTGACTGCCGTCCTGCTGAGGTTCGCGGCTGAGGTGCCGCACGTCCTGCTCGTTGCGGTGCCCGGTCGCCCCGGGCTGCGCATGGATACCGAACTCCTGATCAGGCGGCGCGGGTGGCCGGAGGCGACGAGCCCAGCTGAGGCCGATGTGCTGCTCGTCGCCGGGCATCCGGGACCTGAGCTGGGTGAGGTCGTCGAGAGTCTCTGGCGGGGGATCCCCGCACCACGGGTTCGGCTCGACCTCGACGACGACGCTACGACCGCGCACCTCGAGCGGCTGCTCGATCGGCTCCCCGCACGGCTGGCGGATGTTCGACTCGCTCGCGAGGAAGCCATAGCTGCCGCTGCCGTCTCCGACGTGGCGGACGAATCACACGCCGACCCCGCGCAGCACGGCGAGCACGGCGAGCACGGCGAGCACGGCGAGCACGGCGAGCACGGCGAGCACGGCGAGCACGGCGAGCACGGCGAGCACGGCGAGGATACGCACGCAGCTGGTCACGAAGCCCACCTCGACGAGCACGCAGGCCATGCCGGCGACGGTGAGCCGCCCGACCAGGGCGGGGATACCGCTCATGGCCGGCACGAGCACCACGAACACGATCACGCCGAGCACGCGGACAGCGGCTCCGGCCACGAGCCCGCCTCGGGCCACGCCGGCGACCACCAGCATCACCACATGGACATGCCGCTGCCCGGGGGCCTGGCCATGGCCGACGTCGCGGAGGATCGTGACGGTCTGGCACTCGACGTGCTCCATCTGCCGCTCGGTCCGGTGCTCCCCGACTGGCCGGCCGGCCTGGTCGTCGACGTCGAGTTGCAGGGCGACGTGATCTCCTCGGCCGAGGCCCGCGTCCTCGACGCCGCCGAGCTGCGCCCCTCGGCGCCGGTCGCTGCGGCGGTACGTGACCTCGATGTGGTCGCCCGCGTCCTCGCCGTCGCCGGTTGGCCGGGCCCGGCCGCCCGGGCACGCGACCTCCGTGACCGTGCCCGGGCCGGTGAACCGGCCGACGGCCTCTCTGGGCTGCTGCGCCTGGTCCGGCGGTCTCGCGTACTGCGGCTGATGCTGCGCAGGGTGGAATCCGGTGATGGCGTGGACGTGGCCGAGCTGCTCGAGCGTCGGCTCGCCCGGATCGAGGCGCACGCCGCGGGACGGACGATCGGGGAGCCGGAGCGTCCGGTCCTCGCCGAGCTCAGCGGGCGTCTCGCGGGAGCGGAGTTCACCGCCGCCCGGCTGCTGGTCGCGGCACTCGATCCCGACGTCGACGGCGCAGCGACCCCCGCCGGCCTCCGCGACCGGGAGCCGGGCGAACGATGAGTGCCGCGACGCTGCTGCTCCCGGCCCTGATGATCGCCGCCGTCTGGTTCCTCGCCGCACTCGACGGCGCCCTGGCGGGCCGGGCCGCCGGGCGACCCGTCGGGCCCGCCGCGGCCGCCGTCGAACCGGTCCGCGCCACGGCGCGGCTGCTGGTCGGCCAGCGCCGCAGCACGCTCGCCGCCGACGGGTTGCTGCGGTGGGCGGGGATCGCCTCGTTGATCGTCGCCGCGGTGCTGGCGGCTGCGGTCGTCCCGCTCGGTGAGCGTCCGTTGGTCGACCTGTCGGTCGGCGTCGTCTGGTTCAACGCGATGGAGGTCGTCGCGTGGGCGGCGGTGTGGCTGGTCGGGTGGGGCCCCAACGGGGCGTTGTCACTGGTCGGCGGGTACCGGTTCGTCGCCCAGGGGCTGTCCTACGAGCTCCCGCACATGTTCGCGATCATCACCGCGGCCCTGGCCGCGGGCAGCCTGCGGATCACCGACATCGTCGACGCCCAAGCCGGCCTGTGGTTCGTCGTCCTGATGCCGGCGGCGTTCGTGGTCTATCTGCTCAGTGCTGCGGCGATGGCGTTCTGGGGGCCGTTCGACGCTCCGGTGGCCCGCGACACCGCCGGGGGCGCGGCGGCGGAGCTGTCCGGTGTGGACCGGTTGCTGTTCGCGGCCGGGCGGCGGCTGTTGCTCGTGGCCGCCGCGGCGATGGCGGTCCCGTTGTTCCTCGGTGGCGGCCACGGGCCGTGGCTGCCCGCCTGGGCATGGGTGGGACTCAAGACCGCCGCGGTGCTGGCGGTGTTGGTCTGGCTGCGCCACCGGCTTCCGACGATCCGGATGGACCGCTGGGCGGAGATCTCCTGGGTCGTGCTGGTGCCGCTGACGATCGTGCAGGCGCTGGTGGTCGCACTCGTCGTGCTGGCCCGGGCAGGGATGTAGATGGTTCTGGCCGTGTTCTGCGTGCTGAGCCTGCTGGCGCTCTCCTCCGGCGTGCTGGTGTTCGTCGTCGACTCGATGGCGCGGGCGACGTTCTGCCTGCTGGTGTCGTTCCTCGCGGTCGCCGCGATGGTGCTGATGACCGGGCTGGCCTACCTCGGCGTCGTCATCATCCTGATGATGATCATCGAGATGGTGATCATGGCGGTGTTCATGGTCATGTTCATGATGAACCCGGCCGGGTTGATGCCGATGTCGATGTTCCACAACACCCGCGGCGCGGCCGTCATCTCGGGCCTGGTGTTCACCGGGCTGGCCGCGGGGATCCTCGTCGTGGACTGGCCGCAGCGCCGAGGTGCGCCTGCGCCGGATCCGACCGTCGCGCTGGGCGAGGCGCTGATGGGCGGCCACATGCTGACGATGATGACCCTCGGCGTGACGCTGTTCGCCACCATCGTGGCCACCGTGGTCCTGTCCACCGGGCGTGGTCGCTACGACCGGCTCGGCGACGACCTGGACGCCGAGCGGGCCGACGACCCGACCGGCGGGGGTGTCGGCCGGTGATCCTCGAGGCGTTCCTGCTGGTGGCCGCCGCACTGTTCTGTATCGGGCTGTTCGGCGCGCTGACCCAGCAGTCGGTCGTGATGCTGATGATGGGCCTGGAGCTGATGATCAACGGGATCATCCTGGCCGCGGCCGCGTTCTGGTATTTCCTCGCCTCGGCCGCCTCTGATGGTCAGGTGATCGTGGTGGCGGTGGTGACCGCGATGGCGATCGAGATGGCGATGGGGTTCGCCGTGGTCACCGCGATCTACCGGGCCCAGCGGATCGACATGACCGACTCGGCCACCGAGCTGGAGGGCTGAGCGGTGCTGCTCGCGGTGCTCATCGGCCTCCCGGCCGTCGCCGGCGCGGTGCTGCTGCTGGCCCACCCGGCCCGCGGCGCGACCGCGGCCGGTGTCGCCACGGCGGCAGCCACCCTGGCCCTCGCCGTGGCCGCCGCGGCGACGCGGCCCGCGTCCGAGGTGTCGTTGCTGGCCGGTATTCGGGCCGGGTTCGCCGTCGACGGGCTCTCGGCGGTACTGGTCGTCCTGGTCGCCGCGGTGCTGCTGGCCGCGCTGGTCGTCGCTGCTGCCGAGCAGGGCCTGCGGACCGGCCGGTTCCACGGCCTGATGCTGGTCTTCGCAGCCGCGATGCTGGTCACCGTCACCGCCACGACGCTGCCAGCGCTGCTGATGGCCTGGGAGGTGATGGGCGCGACGAGCTGGGCGCTGATCGGCTACCGGCTCGACGACCGGGTGGCCGCCCGCGCCGGCACGGTCGCGTTCCTGACCACACGGGCCGCCGACCTGGGCCTCTACGTCGCGGCCGGGGCGATGCTCGCCGGCGGCGCGGGCGCAATGGCGCTGACGGATCTGGCCGGGCTCGACGGCGTCTGGGGCGACGTCGCGGTCGCCGGTGTCGTCGTCGCCGCGCTGGGGAAATCCGCGCAGCTGCCGTTCAGTTTCTGGCTGTCCGGGGCGATGCACGGACCCAGCCCGACCTCCGCGCTGCTGCACTCCGCGACGATGGTCGCCGCCGGTGGCTACCTGCTGCTGCGGATCGCCCCATCCCTGGAAGCGGCCGGCTGGGCGGCCCCGCTCGTGGCGTGGATCGGGGTGGCGACCGCGCTGCTGCTCGGCCTGGTCGCCGCGGTCCAGGACGATCTCAAGCAGCTGCTCGCCGCGTCCACCTGCTCGCAGATCGGGTTCATCGTGCTGGCCGCCGGGACCGCCGCGACGCAGGCCGGGGCGCTGCAGACCGTGGCGCACGCCGCGGCGAAGAGCCTGCTGTTCCTGGTCGCCGGCCTGTGGCTGGCCACACTCGGCAGCCGTAGCCTGACCGGCGGGCTGCGCGGGGCCGCGCGGCGGCACCCGGTGGTCGGGGCCGCATTCACGGTCGGTGCGCTCGCGCTGGCCGGGCTGCCGCCGTTCGGGCTCTGGGTCGGCAAGGACGCCGTGCTGGCCGCCGCCCTGGGCTCCTCACCCGCGCTGTACCTGGTCGGACTGGTCGCCGGGTGGACCGCGGCGTTCTACAGCGGACGCGCGCTGTGGTTCGCCTGGCAACCCGCCGACCTCCCGGCCACCGGTGCTGCTCCGGTCCGGATACCGCTCCCGGCGGTGACCACGACGGTCGTGCTCGCCCTCGCCGCCGCGGGGGCCGGAATCCTGGCACTGGGCCCGGTGCGGCCGGACCCGGCTCCACAGGTCTGGGAGCTCGTGCTGTCCGGCGTCCTGGCCGGTGCCGGCGTGCTGCTGGTGTGGCGGTTCGGTCAGCGCGTCCCGACGCCAGGCCTGCTGGACCGGTGGCTCGGCCTCGAGGCGTTCGCGCTCCGCTACGTCGTCGGCCCGGTCGTGACCTTGGGAGCAGCTCTGGCCGTGGTCGACGACCGCGTGCTCGCCCGTGTCCCGGCGGGCGCGGCGAGTGCCACCTCGCGGCTGGCCGCGGTCGTGGCCGGGCACGGTGAGCGCGGCGTCGACCGGGCCGTAGCCGGGCTCGCCGACGGCGCCCGCGCGCTCGGCCGGGCCGCCCGTCGTCCGCAGACCGGGCAGATCCACCAGTACTACGCGCAGGCCTCGGTCGGGTTCGCCCTGCTCGCGGCGCTGGCCGTCCTCGTGATCGTCGTGAGGTGACCCCGGAATGCTCTCGCTGATCGTCTTCCTGCCCGCGCTGGTCGCGGTCGCGCTGTGCGCGGTTCCGGCGCGGGCGGGCACGACGGTGTTCGCCAGTGCGTGGCTCGCGACCGGGCTGGTACAGCTCGGGCTGATCGCCGGGGTCTGGTCGGGCCTGCCCGCGTCGGGGTACGGCTTCGTCGAGCGCTACGCGTGGATCCCCAGCGCCGGGGTCTCGTATCACCTCGGCGTGGACGGGCTGTCGCTGCCGCTGCTCGCGCTGACCGCGATCGTGTTCACCGCGACCGCGGTCTACACGCTGCGCGGCACCGACCGGCCGAAGGGCTTCGTGCTCCTGTTCCTGGCGTTGCAGGCGGTCAGCGCGGGCCTGTTCGTCGCGCTCGACCTGATCCTGTTCTTCCTGTTCTTCGACCTGTCGATCGTGTTCATGTACTTCGTGATCGCCGGGTGGGGCACCGGCGCCCCGGCGCGGCGGGCGGCGCTGACGTTCTTCCTCTACACCTTCCTGGGCTCGCTCGCGCTGCTGCTCGGGTTCATCCTGCTCGCCCTGGCCGGACCACAGGTCACCTTCGACATCCCGGCCCTGGCCGAGCAGAACCCGCTCGCCGACGGCGGCGGGTACGCCGGGCTGACCCTGCTGGTGATCGGGATCGGGCTGGCGGTCAAGACCCCGCTGTTCCCGTTCCACACCTGGCTGCCACCGGCACACACCGAGGCTCCCGCGGCCGGGTCGGCGATCCTGGCCGCGATCCTGCTCAAGATGGGCACCTACGGCTTCGTGCGCATCGCGATGCCGCTGCTGCCCGCGAGCTGGCGCCAGTTCGCCCTGGTCGCGGTGATCCTCGGTGTGATCTCGGTGCTCTGGGGCGCCCTGGTCGCACTCGCCCAGACCGACCTCAAACGCATGATCGCCTACACCTCGGTCAACCACATGGGCTACGTCCTGCTCGGGCTCGGCGCCGCCGGCCTGATCACCGCCGACGACGAGCAGGCCCGCCAGCTCGCCACCGCGGGAGCGACCTACCAGATGGTCAGCCACGGGTTGATCACCGCGGCGCTGTTCCTGCTGGCCGGGTCGCTGCACGAGCGCGGCCACACCTACGACATGGCCGCCTACGGCGGGCTCGCGACCCGCACACCGCGCTTCGCCGGGCTGTTCGCCGTCGCCGCGTTCGCCTCACTCGGCCTGCCCGGGTTCTCCGGGTTCATCGCCGAGTTCCAGATCTTCGCCGGAGCACTCGGCGCCGTCCCGGTCGCGACCGTCGTCGCGGTGACCGGCGTCCTGCTCACCGCCGCGTTGTTCCTGCTCGCCATGGGCCGGATGCTCTCCGGCGAGGTCCGTGTCCCGGACACCCCCGGCACACCGCGCCCGTTCCCCGACCTCGACGTCCGGGAGCTGCTGGCCATCGGCGCGCTACTGGTCCTGGCGACCGTGCTCGGGCTGCTGCCGCGGGTCCTGCTCGACGTGATCGAACCCGCCGCCCGCACCCTGGGCGAGCTGGTGACGCGGTGATCGCATGGACATGACGATCCATAGTGACCCGTCCGCCCTGATCCCGGAGATCGCGCTGCTGCTCGGCGCGGTCACCGGGCTGCTGCTCGGCGCCTGGACCCCACGCCGACGCCAGTGGACGATCCGGGTACTGGCCGCACTGGCCTGCACCGTCGGCCTGGCCGCGACCACCGTCGCCGCGACCGGACCGGTGGACGTGGTGTTCGGGACCTACGTCCTCGACACCGCGACCCACGCCACCCGGGCGATCGTGCTCGTCGCGACGCTGCTGCTGCTCGCCCTGTGCGGCGACACCGTCGCCGGACACCGCCGCGAGACCGAGTTCGTCGTCCTCGTCCAGCTCGGGGCGCTGGGCTCGATCCTGCTCGGCGGGGCAGCCGACCTGATCCTGCTCTTCGCGGCGTTCCTGCTCGCCAGCGTCCCGCTCTACGCCCTGGCCGGCTGGGCCAAGCAGGGCACCGCACCCGAAGCGGCGCTCAAGTACTACCTCGCCGGCGCGCTCGCCGGCGTCACCACCGTGGCCGGGGTGACCCTGCTGTTCGGCACGGCGGGAGCAACCGGCTACGACGCGGTTGCCGACGGGATCGCCTCCGGACCGGGCGGCGCCGCGGCGGTCGGACTGATCGCCGTGCTCGTCGGGCTGGCGTTCAAGGCCGGAGCGGTTCCCGCCCACTTCTGGGTGCCCGACGTCGCCGACGGCACACCGCCGGCGGTCGCCGCGGTGATCACCACGCTGCCGAAGATCGGCGCCCTGGTCGCCACCTACCGGCTGCTCGACACCGCGGTCCCGGCCGACGTCGTCGACTGGCCGTTGATCGTCGCGATCCTGGCTGCGGTGAGCATGACACTCGGCAACCTCGCCGCGTTCGCCCAGACCTCGGTGCTGCGGCTGCTCGGCTACTCGACCATCTCGCAGGTCGGCTACCTGCTCATGGCCCTCGCCGTCGCCGGGCGGGCCCCGCTGGCGCAGCCGGCGCTGCTGTTCTACCTCGCCGCTTACGCCATCACCAACATCGCCGCGTTCGCCGTCGTCGCCGCCACCGGACAGCGCACCCTCGCCGGCCACCGGGGACTGTTCCACCGGGATCCGCCACTCGCGATCGCGCTGGTGGTCGCCTTGCTGGGGTTGGTCGGGACTCCGCCGACCGCGGTGTTCCTCGGCAAGCTCGTCGTGTTCACCGCGACCGTGGACGGGGGCCTGGTCTGGCTGGTCGCGCTCGCCGTGGTCAACACCGTCGCGTCGCTGTTCTACTATCTGCGCTGGATCGCGCCCGCCTTCGGCGAACCGGGCCCCGACCACGAGCGGCCGGTGACCCGGGCTCGTGGCTGGGCGCGTGGAACCGCGCTCGGTGCCGCCGCGCTGTCGCTGCTGCTCGGCCTCGGTGGTGGGGTGGTGTTGAACACCGTTGGGTGAGCCCCCGAAGTCGACATGCTTCACCGTCGGTACCGTGGCCGGGGTGAGTAATCAACGGGTTGAGCTGCGGTTGCTGCTCATCGTGCCCGTGTTGCTCGCGCTGCTGGGCATGCACGCGTTCGTGGCCGCCCCGCCGGGCGCGACCGGGCACGCCGCGACCACGGCCGCCGTCCCGTCGGATGGTGCTGCCGGGATCCCTGCGATCTCCGACCTGACGTCACCCGGCAACGACCCGGCCGACGTACCCGGCGACCATGGCGCCCGGTCGGATCCGGAGCACGCCTTGCACTTGTGCCTGGCCATCCTGACCGCCCTCGGTGTGTTCCTTCTCGCTGCCGGGCTCCGCCTCGGTGGCCCCATGCTCGGTTCGCTGGTCATGCCCGTCCGGAGCTCACTTCGACGGCGGTCTGTTGCCAGACCGCCACCTCTGTCTCGTCGTCTTGCCCAGCTGTGCGTGATGCGGAGCTGATCGACCCCCAGCGCGGAAGAGCGCTGGATTCCACCAGCTCACGACCGGTCACATGCAACGGAGTCCACCATGAAGATCAAGAAGATGGCGCTCGCCACGACGGCGGTCACTGCGGCCCTCGCCCTGTCCGCGTGCGGCGGTGGGGAGGCCACCGGCTCGGCCGGCCAGGCACCGCCCGCGCCGACCTCGTCTGCGGCGGGCCAGCAGGTTTCGGCCGATCACAATGATGCCGACATCGCTTTCGCCCAGGGCATGATCCCTCATCACCGGCAGGCGGTCGACATGGCCAATCTGGCGGCCGACCGTGCCGAGAGCGACCAGGTCAAGCAGCTCGCTACCGCGATCCAGCAGGCGCAGGGTCCCGAGATCCAGCAGCTGCAGGGCTTCCTCGCCGCCTGGGGCGCGCCCGAGTCCGGTGACATGCCGGGCATGGGCCAGGAGCACAACATGCCCGGGATGGAGCAGAACGGCATGTCCGGGATGTCGGGCATGATGAGTGATCAGCAGATGCAGCAGCTCGAGCAGGCATCCGGTGTCGAGTTCGACCGGATGTGGCTGCAGATGATGATCGCCCACCACGAGGGTGCCGTGCAGATGGCGCAGACGGAACTGCGCGACGGCCGCAACCCGGAGGCGAAGGCGCTCGCCCAGAAGATCATCGATGCCCAGCAGACCGAGATCACTCAGATGCAGGAGATGCTCGGCTAAAGGCATGACTCGGCGGTGGCGCGTCCGTCATTAGCGACGGCCGCCCACCGCCCGGAACAATGCGCACGTGTTGGGGTCGGCGTGGCTCGGTGCGTCGCCGTACGTTCTGTGGTTGCCCACTGGGGCCACTCAGCGGCGCGGGTCCTCGTCACCGCACCGTAGCCGGAACGGCGCAGCCGGAACGCCACCTCAGGTTGTTCGCGTCGACTCCCAGCATGGTCTCTCAGCGCTGTCACAGGGCCCAGAGGGAGAGTGGGGGCATGGCAGCGGTCGCGCAGTCCCGAACGAGGACCGCGTGCGTCGGCGGCGTACCGCAGTCACGAGGCGCCATGACCTGCGGTGTGATCGCCACGGTCGGGGCGGCACTGGTGGTTGATGTGCTCGCCGGCGAACACCCGATCCACACCCTTGCCCTCGTTGTACTGGTCGGGGCCGTCACCGGGCTGCGCCGGTGGATCGCGCCGCGATTCCGCGGGCTGTTGAGCCTTCTCAACGCGACCATCGTCGCCCAGCCCGCCCTGCATCTCACGGGCAAGTGGCTGGGGCGCTCGGCTGAAGGATCTGGGCTTGAGTGGCCGGCACCGGCTGGTGTCTGGCACGGCCTCGTTCCGGATGGGGTGACCGGCACCCAGCTCGCCGCCACTGTGCTGATCGTCGCGATGGTCCTGATCTGCGGCGCTGCCGCGGACCTCGTGGTCGGCTACTTGCGAGCGCGACTTCCCCGCCTGACCCAGCGCAGCCAATCGGTGCGACGCCCCGGCGTGCGCCTGCCCCGGGTGCGCCGACACGGATCGATGCTGCGTTGGTGCGGTTGGAGGTTGCAGTCAGCTCGTCGGGGCCCCCCGGACGCTGGGGCTCCCGGCTGCTGAGTGCTCTCGCGACGCTCGGTCGCCGCCCGGGGCTCAGCGGCCGGACGGGCTCTGCACCGACTGCGCCTACGACACCCTCTGAGCAGCGACCACGTGGGAACCGGGTAGCGCCGCTCAGGACCTCGGCTCCCGGCAGGCATCGTCCTTCGCCAGAGTCGAACGGGTCGCGGCCCACTGCCCGCAGAGGCACACCTCGACGCCATCGCTGACTGCCTCGCTCCTGCCCACCGCGCCCACGTCGGTGTCGTTCGACCGACTCGCAATGGCTAGGCCGGACAGCCACGACCCCACCTGAGACCACGGGCCACGTCGCAACGGTCGCCGGTATCGGCAGCCACGAGGCCGTCGCCGGATCACCGTCTTCCCTCTCAACCTTCGCCCGCTGCTGGCCCCATCCTTCTCAGATCCGGCGGCCGCTCGCGGGTATCGACAACCAGGAGCAGCACTCATGCACGACGACTCTGGCCGCTTCCGCTGGATACGAGACACCGTGCTCTCGGCCCTGCGGAGCGATTCACTGCTGACCGGACAAGGTCGCCGGCAGGTTCTCAGCCGGGCAGGTCGCACATCGACGCCCCAGGCGACGTCACTGATGGTGACCTGGACCGGTGCTCCCGGCTTCAGTCCCGACATGCTTATCGACCGGTTCCTCCTCAGCCTCCACGACACCGGCATGCCAGCCGGCTCCCTCGGGTCCCGACATGTCCTCGACCACGCCACCGCCGTCCTCCGCGGCGCGCTCACCGCGGACAACGGCATCACCTTCTCCGTGGTTCGCACGGGCCGCTGGCTGGAGCAGTCCGCCGTCGTCGAGCACGGCCTCGAGCTCGTTGCGTTCGACGCTCGAGTGCCGCGCACGGAACTCGACGGCCGGCTGCCAGCCGAGAGAGGCGTCCCTGCCACGCCAGGCTCGACTGCCGGTACTGGACCCGAGCCGGCCCATCTCCGCTCGGCTGACCAGTCCGCACGGGTCAGGGACGAGGTCACGCCACGCGAGCCCGTTGCGCCGTCGGTGTCGAGCAGCACAACTGGACGACCTGGGTCTGAGCATCGCGCGGCGCGGCTGCTGCGCCGGCGTACCGGCTCTACCAACGCACACCATCCGCGAGGTACATCGTGACCGAAACACCGCGCCTCCCGGCCCTGTGCGGAGACGCGCTCGGCCGATGGCGACGGGCTACGGCACGCACCCAGCAGCAACGATCGCGACTCCAGGTTCGCAGGCGCGCAGACGGCCGCATCGTGCGGCCCGTCCGATTCCGCGGCGACACGTACTACCAGGTTCTGCGCGGAGCCGATAAGTCTGGAGCCAACGGGTCTCGGCAGTACCCGTGATCGGACCACCGCACCGAGGAGGCAACGCAGGACAGCAACGCCCCTTAATCGTGCGAGCGCGGCACGACGGGGCTCGCATGCTCATAGGTGTCGCTGAATGCTCGCCGGGGACTCGTCGCGGCGGCACGTGTCGGCCGCCGTCGGCGCTGCACTCGCCCCCGGAAGTCGACCTGCTGCTTCGGACTGCGGGTCACACGCGCATCAGCGCGGGCGGGGGGTGGTCAGCTCGCCGGCGGAGCTGATCCCCCGGTGCGGACATTCGGTGAGCGCCACATCGACATACCGGCTGCCGCAGACTGGGCACGCAGACTACGGGCAGGCGCGGCAAGCACATGGTGATGCACGGTTGAGCTTGCCCGCTTTCCCGGAGTCTGGGGTTATCTGTGACCGTCGCGCGGGCCGCGATGATGACTACCCCGGTCACGAGCTTCACGTTCTGGGTTTCGACTTTCGTCGTGCTCCTGTCCGCAGGCGCGACAGGCGTGACAGGCGTGACGGGGTGCAGATGTGTGGGCTCGTCCCACTGGTCGGCAAGGCTGCACGCAAGTCGATGGCGCGAACGATCCGACAGCGGAATCGGGGTCGCAGGACCAATTTGGGCTTTCGGGGCCCGGCTACGGTGGTCGACCCCCGTCGTGCCAGGTTGGATCAACTACGACGGGCGCTTCTACAAGTCCGAGTTGATGAATTTCCTCGGACAGCAGATCAATCTATTCCTCGTGAAATAGATGGTGCCAAGAGTACAAACGGCTGCCGCGCCAAGTGGAAGCGCGTCGGAGGCTCGCCCAGGCTGCCTGCAGCCGACAGGCCGATCGCAAACACCTTCGAGTACGCCCACGCGAGCCATCTGTTTGCCATAGCTATTTAAGTTGAGAAGCTCCGGCGCGACACACTAGGTGAAGTCGATTCCCTGCCCGGCAAGCCATGGGGTCGGATTAATGTTGTCGCCACCCGGCTCGATGACCTCGAAATGTAGATGCGGACCGGTGGATTGACCGCGGTTGCCGACCTCGGCGATGACCTCGCCCGCCGATACTCGCTGCCCGACCTCAACCAACGTGCGGTCGATGTGTCCGTAGAGGGTGATGGTGCCGTCGGTGTGCCGCACCCGCACCCAGAGCCCGAATCCGCTCGCCGGCCCAGAGCTGATCACAGTCCCATCGAGCGGGACTCGGATCGGGGTGCCGATCGGTGCCGCGATGTCGAGGCCCTTATGCTGTGCATCCCAGCGCGGGCCGAAGCCGGAGCTGACACGTCCCACCATCATTTGCACGCTGCTGCCTGTGGCGGTGGCCGACCCCGTCGTCGTGTCAGCGTCCCCGCCCGTCCGGGCCGCCTCAAGTGCAGAACTCTCGGCGGCTCGCGCCTCCTGCGCGGCCCGGGCCGCCTGCTCGACGGCGCTGGTTGCCTGCACGGCGGCACGGGCGGCCTGCTCGGCAGGGGGCTGGTCGAGTCCGGCCGCCGCGACCAGATCGGCGGCGCTGACGACCTGCGGCTCGCGCAGCATCGGCGCCCTAGCTGGCACAGCCCCTGCGTCAATAAGGGCGGGATCCGGGACGGCCGCCTCCGGTGCGACCGCACCTCCGGTAGTGAACAGCTCGCCAACGCCGAGCAGGAGGACGTCGTCACCGTCGAGCACGGACGGCAGTGCCTCGGTCAGCACCATCTGAGCTGTGGCTGCGAGTGCGCTGCCGGCTACCGCGGCGGCCATGATTCGAACGGACAGAGCCGACACGCGCGGGGAGGAGTCGACCTGGGGGAGTGCGGCAAGCCGGTATGCGCCACCGGTTCCCGCAGCGGCCGACATGACCGATGGCGAGAACCCGAGGTGTGCGCGCCGGCTCACGGGGGAGCGGTGCCGTGCCACAACCTGTCCTTCCGATATTTCGAGCCCGGTGGACCACCCCCGTCGGACGGGGCGGGTCGCCGGAACGGGCCGTATCCGGCCCGTAACCGGGTCGTTATTGATCTCCCAGGACGCTAGTCTGGCTTCGCCTGCCTGCCCTCCCCATCACCAATGCCTGAGACCACCGGGCTCGAACGAGCGCCGAACGGTCAGCATCGGAGGCGACGCCCGATTACCGCTCATCGCGGGACCACGGCGCAAGTCCTTCCGTTGGCCGCCAACGTCACATTCCGCGAGAAGGGATCGAGATGGGGCGAGCCACGGCGCAAGCACCCGGATCTGCCGCACCCGAGGACCGGGTGCCCAGCCTCGCCTAGAGCCACTATTCGCGTGATTCGCTGGTCCCTGGCAAGCTCATTTGAGGTTGACGCCTGAACTATTGGTCAAGCGCTCTGGCGGCGTCGCCTCCTTGTCGGGCTGGGGTTGATTGAGTCAGACGGCGCCGGGCTGGTCGCCGCGGGGTGCCACGAACGGATCGCTCGGGGCGGGCGGCGGCGTAGGCGTCGCTGAGGACGATGCCGCGGTGTACGGCGTGTCGGCCGGGCATGGGTGCGGCCGCCGCTTGATCCTCGGGTTCCCTCCACAGAGCTCAAAGGCGAAGCGATGGGCAGCGGTGATGAGCGTGTCGACTCGCGGCCGCTGGGTTGCGAGGTCGCACGAGTGCATCTTCACGTGCTGCACCGGAAGGGCAGCCCAAACCGGGCATATAGGGCGAAGGCCCGACGCGACGGGGTGCCGCTGGACGCGGTGACGGTGCAGGCGTTCGACACCTACGGTTTCGAGCGGATGCGGATCGGCGGCGACCGCGGACAGCGATCTCGTGTGCGTCAACCTGTTCCGCGGCCCGGTCGGCGCGCCCATGCGCCCGGCGGTCGGGGAGCTGCTGGCCGCGGCCTCGCGGCGGGCCGGGCTGGATCGGTTGGTTCGCCGACCTGCTCGGGCACGCCTCGATCAGCTCGTCGCAGGCGCACGTGCATCCGCCCGTCCCGGCTGGGCGCCGCAGTGGACGCGGTGCCCAGCCCCCGCGAGCAGACGGCTCGAGCGCCCCGGTGAGCGCCTCGGCGACCGACGCACGCCGCCGACGGATCGTCGCTCCTGTCCGCAGGCGAGCGCGCCTCGCATGTGTCCGGCGACGTCGGGGTCCTCGACGGGCAGGCCGCTTGGCTGGCCACGCTGGTCGGCCCCGCGGTGAGTGCGGCTGGGATCCCGTCGGGCAGCTTCTGGCCCCACCCGCAGCTCGGGTGGACGCCGCTGGGCGGCTCAGCCCGGGCAGCGGCGAGCGCGGCGCGGTGCGTGGTGGCCGGCTGTTCGTGCTGCCTGCCCCGCGCAGCACCGACGTGGTCGGGATCTTCCGACTGACGACTCGATCATCTGCCTCGTCGGCGCGATGCTCGCTGAACAACACGACGTCTGGAGGGAGCGGGCACAGATCACATTGGCGACGGAATCTACACCTGTAGGATGAATCGACAATCGTTTTCGATAAATGTATGTCGATGTGTTGATGGGAGTTCATTCGTGTCCCGACACCGATTCCGTCCGGCCGCGCTCGTGGCCGGGGTAGCCGCGCTGCCCCTTGTGCTGTCTGCCTGTGGGGCCGGCCAGGGCGAGGCGCCCGCCGGCCCGGAGGCCGCTCAGGTTCGGATCGTCGTATCCACCGATGCCTGGGGCTCCGTAGCGCGAGCCGTCGGCGGCGACCACGTCCAGGTCGACTCGATCATCGAGGGGATGAACGCGGTTCCGCACGGCTACGAGGCGACCCCGCAGGACGCGACTACCGTCGGCGACGCCCAGCTGATTCTCATGAACGGTGGTGGGTACGACGGGTTCATGACCGGCCTGGTCGATGCCTCCGGCAGCCGGGCCCCGGTCGTCGACGCCGTCGAGGCCTCCGGGCTCGAGGGCGTGCCCGAAGCGGGCGACCGCGGCCACGAAGGCGAAAGCCCCGCAGAGCATGCGGCGCACGCCGGTGAGGAGGGCGCAGATCACGGCTCGTTCAACGAGCACGTCTGGTACGACCCGGCCACCGTGCAGAAGGTCGCGCAGCAGCTCGCTGACCGGCTCGCCGAGATCGACCCGCCCGCCGCCCAGACCTTCCGCGGCAACGCCCAGACCATCGGCAACGACATCGCGAATCTGACCAGTAAGGCCGCCGAGATCGGCCGGGCGCACCCGCGAGCCCGAGTGGCCGTCACCGAACCGGTGCCGAACTACCTGCTCGATGCAGCGGGAGTGCAGGATGTGACGCCGCCGGAGTTCTCGGCTGCGGTCGAGGAGGGCACCGATCCGCCGGCCGCTGTCGTCGCCCAGATGCTGGATCTGTTCCGCACCCAGCCCTCGGTCGACGCGCTGATCCTCAACACTCAGACGCAGTCCGCCACCACCGATCAGGTCCGCGCCGCCGCCGAGCAGGCAGGCGTCCCGGTGATCGAGATGTCGGAAACGCTGCCTGACGGCGCCGGCGACTATGTGCAGTGGATGAACGGCAACCTCGACGCGCTCGCCGAGGCACTCAACCGTTGACCGAGACCGGGGTGCGCCGCGACCGTAGATGTGGCAGGGCAGCCGATTCGCGCAGGGCGGGCCCTTCGAACGCAGCCACGCGGGAATGGAGGGGCAATCCGGCTCGGGCCAGAGCCAGCCGACCGGGTGTGGCGAAACGCGGGGGTTGCCGGAGACCGACTCCAAAAAGGGGCCGGACCCAGGTAGACCGGAACGTGCGCGCTGATGCTCAACCAGTTGCGGCAGTCGAGGTCAGCCGCGGCGTCCTCCGCGTAGCCTGGAACGGCTCGCGTACCTCAGGGCACGTCGACGCTGCAGGTGGGACTGAACGGGAGGCGGTGCTCGTGTTCGCAGCAGTGGCCGGGAAGGCCGCGAGCCTGGTGGCCAGCGGCTTGGCCGGGGCCGTGGCGTACGACGGCGTGAAGCGGGTGGTCCGCTCCGGTGCAGTTCGCGAGGCCGCGGTGACCGCGACGACGTGGGGCCTGCGCGGGGCTCGCGCCGCTGAGACCGGCGCCGAGAAGGCCCGTCTGACGACTGCGGACATCGTGAGTGAGGCCCGCGGCCGGATCGGCGAGCAGACCCCCGCACCGGGCGCCGGTGATGGGCACGGGCACGGTCACGAGCACTGAGGTCGAGCATCCTGAGTAGCGACATCGCGGGCCCGGATCTCACTGTCGTCAGCGACGCGGCCGGGCGTGTCCGTTTCGCCGTTCCCGCGCTCCGCGATCAGGTCGCGCTGGCCGTCGCCGTCGAGGACGTCGTCGACCACGTCGCCGGTGTCCGGCAGGTGCATGCCTACCCGCGCACCGGCAGCGTCGTCGTCTGGTACCGCGACGGATGCGACGGGATCGAGTTGCGCGAGGCGATCAGCAAGGGCCTCGGCGCCGATCCGGAGGCGACCGTGGCCCGCACCCCGCGTTCGGCAGATACCCACCACGGGGAGTTCGCCCGTCTCGTGGTGGGCGGGGTCGCGCTGGCCGCGCTCGGGTTCCGCCGCTACGGCCTGCGCCGTCCGCCGATGCTGGGTCCGACCAGCCGTACCGTCGCCACCGGTGTCACGATCTTCACCGGGTACCCGTTCCTGCGTGGCGCGCTGCGCTCGTTGACCGGTGGCCGCGGCGCGGGTACCGACGCGCTGGTCTCCGCCGCGACGGTGGCCAGCCTGGTGCTGCGGGAGAACGTCGTCGCACTCACCGTGCTGTGGCTGCTCAACATCGGCGAGTACCTGCAGGACCTGACCCTGCGTCGTTCTCGCCGGGCGATCTCCGACCTGCTGACCGGCGCCACGACACGGACCTGGATTCGCCTGGCGGACGGCAGCGAGATCGAGGTCGACATCGACGACCTGGTGCTCGGCGACGAGGTCGTGGTGCACGAACGGATCGTGCTACCGGTCGACGGCGAGGTCGTCGGGGGCGAGGGCGTCATCGACCAGGCGGCGATCACCGGCGAGCAGCTGCCGGTCTCGGTCGTGCCCGGCACGACCCTGCACGCCGGCTCGGTGCTGCTGCGCGGGCGGATCGTCGTCCGGGCGACCGCGGTCGGCCAGGACACGGCCATCGGTCGCATCCTCGAGCGGGTCGAGCAGGCCCAGGGCGACCGGGCGCCGATCCAGACCGTCGGGGAGAACTTCTCCCGCCGGTTCGTGCCGGCGTCGTTCCTCCTCGCAGGTCTCACCCTGCTGGCCACCCGGGACGTCCGCCGCGCGATGACGATGCTGCTCGTCGCCTGCCCGTGCGCGGTCGGCCTGTCGACACCGACCGCGATCAGCGCCGCGATCGGCAACGGCGCCCGCCGCGGCATTCTGATCAAGGGTGGCGCGCATCTGGAGGCCGCCGGACGGGTCGACGCGATCGTGTTCGACAAGACCGGCACATTGACCCAGGGGCGCCCGGTCGTCACGAACGTCATCGCGTTCCACGACGACTGGACACCCGAGCAGGTGCTGGCCTACTCGGCGTCGTCGGAGATCCACTCCCGACATCCGCTGGCGCAGGCGGTCATCCGCTCCACCGAGGAGCGGCGGATCGAGATTCCGCCGCACGAGCAGTGCGAGGTGCTGCTCGGCCAAGGCATGCGGGTGCAGGCCGATGGCCGCGTACTGCTCATCGGCTCCCGGGAGCTACTGCGCGCGCAAGGTGTGAAGGTCAGCCGCAGGGCCGCCGACTGGGTCCGCAAGCTGCAGCGAGCCAGCGAGACCCCGCTGCTGCTCGCGGTCGACGGCGAGCTCGTCGGTCTGGTGTCGCTGCGCGACACGATCCGCCCCGAGGTCGGCGACGTGCTGGTCAAGCTACGTGCCGACGGTGTCCGGCGGATCGTCATGCTGACCGGCGACCACCCACGCACCGCACAGGCAGTGGCCGGACAGCTGGGCATCGACGAGTACCGCGCGCAGGTGATGCCCGAGGACAAGCAGGACGTCGTGCGGGCGCTGCAGGCCGAGGGCCACACGGTCGCCATGGTCGGCGACGGCACCAACGACGCCCCGGCACTCGCACTGGCCGACATCGGGATCGCCATGGGCGCCGCCGGGACCGACGTGGCGGTCGAGACCGCCGATGTCGCGCTGGCCGCCGACGACCTGAACGCCCTGCTCGACCTGCGTGACCTCGGCCGCCGCTCGATCACCCTGATCCGGCAGAACTACGGCATGTCCATCGCCGTGAACGCCGCCGGGCTGCTGGTCTCCGCCGTCGGAGCGATGTCGCCCGTGGTCGCGGCGATCCTGCACAACGCGTCCAGTGTCGCCGTGGTCGGGAACAGCTCACGACTGATCCGCTACCGGATCCCCACGAACATGTCGACATCACTCACCGAAGGCCCCCTGCTCGCAACCCAACCGGATCAGTGAGAGCCACCGTCAGGACGCCAGCGGATCGGGTGTGAGATGGACCCGCGCGAGCCTCTCGACCAGCTCCGGCAAGGCACCATCCGGAGCGCTACCTCGCCTCAGAGCCCGGTAGCTCTGCAGGACCGCGTCCGACACCGTCGCTCGCGTCACGCTGCAGCCGAACTCCGCGCACAGCCGTGTCGTGGCTTCATCACAGCAGGCCAAGCACTCGGTCGAGGTGGCTGCCGCGCGGCTCGACCTGGTCACCCCTGCCGGGCCTTGTTCCGCGGGTTCTTCTTGTTGATCACGTAGACCTTTCCGTGACGACGGATCACCTGTGCTCCCGGCTTGTTCTTCAGGGAACGAAGCGACGTGCGCACCTTCATGTGCATCTCCTCGAGGTGGCGGCCACACCGGACCGCGACAGCGTGTTCTCTCCACCGGTTCCCGGCCCCGAACTCGAGGTCCGGGGCGCGGGACCGCTGGACGTCGGCGGGTGAGTCACCAGCTGGACTTGCGCACCCCCGGTAGGGCGCCGTCGTGCGCCAGCTCCCGCAGCCGGACCCGGGACACCCCGAACTTGCGCAGGTGCCCGCGCGGGCGCCCGTCGACCGAGTCGCGGTTGCGGACCCGGGTGGGACTCGCGTCGCGCGGCTGGCGACGCAGCTCTGCCGCCGCGGCGGCCTTCTCCTGCGCGGTGGCCGACGGCCGCGCGACGACGGCCTTCAGCTCGGCCCGGCGTTCGGCGTACCGAGCCACGATCGCCTTCCGGCGCTCGTTCTTGGCGATCTGTCCCGTGGTGGCCATCAGACACGTACTCCCCTCGTGCGGATCCGCGCGACCGCGGCGGGCGGCCACGGGAACCGGACCGGGAGCAATCCCGGCACCGCGCCCGTGGCCGACCCAACCGGGCCCCCACGCGATCATGGGACTTCGACACTCCGCATGATCACGTTGGGGCCGTGCCTCTACCTGCGCCGACATGCCAGGGACATCATTTGCCGGTCGCTCTTAACCAGCGGGTTCGGGGTTCGAGTCCCTGACGGCGCACAGATCACGAAAGGGCTCGCGGGAATTGTTCCCGCGAGTCCTTTTCGTCGTCCGGCCGGGCGCCGGTACTGCCCGGTTCGGTGACCCGCGTCGCCTGGACATGACCGGAGCGCCCGGACCCGCCACGATGTCCTCATGGCGCGTCCCGACCACACCGTCTTCCTCAAGCGGTCCTTCTCCCGGATGGACCAGCTGGCAACCCCGTTCCTCACCGGACGGCGGCTCTGCATGCAGCTGGCCCGGGTCGTCCCGTACGGCACGAACGGCGTGGTCGTCGAGCTCGGCGCCGGGCCCGGCGTGCTGGCCGAGCCGATCCGCGAACGGCTGGGACCGGATGCCCGCTACCTCGCGATCGAGATCGACCCCGAACTCGTGGCGCACCTGCGGCAGCACAAGCCGTGGCTGGAGGCCGTGGAGGGCGACGTCGCCGACCTCGACCGGATCCTCGACGACGCCGGCATCGACAAGGTGGACGCGTTCGTCTCGACCCTGCCCTGGGCGGTCTTCCCGCAGGACCTGCGGATGAAGGTGATGGGCGTGATCGCGAGCCGGCTGGTGCCCGACGGCGTCCTCAGCATGATCATCACTTGGATGGCACTGCCGAAACGGGTCCGGGACCTGCGCGCCCTGCTGGACGCCCACTTCGACGAGGTCGTCGAGACGGCCACCGAGTGGCGCAACCCGCCGCCGGCACGGACGTTCCTGTGCCGGCGCCCGCTGGCCCGGCCCAACTCTCTCGACGAGCGAGACACTCGATCAGCGAGCTAGTGTCGGTGGCGTGAGCACACCCGGGAGGACCGTGATCGCGGGCGGCGGCCCCGGCGGGATGCTGCTGGCGTACCTGCTGGCCCGCGCCGGGCTGCCGGTGACGCTGGTGGAGCGCCACCAGGACTTCGACCGTGACTTCCGCGGCGACTCGCTGCACCCCTGGACGCTGGAGCTGCTCGACCGGCTCGGGTTGGCCGTGCGGCTGCTGGAGCAGCCGCACGTCAAGGCCCGCCAGTTCCGGCTCCGGACGCCGAAGGGTCTGATCACGACGTCGGACTACGGGCTGCTCGACACCCCGTACGACTACTTTAGCCTGCGGACTCGGGTGCTACCCCGGATACCGGCCCAGCCGATCGCCGCGGCCGCCAGGAGCAGGAACCCGCCGAGGAGGTAGACGGCCTGGATGCCGAGCGCGGCGGCGAGCATGCCACCGAGGAGCAGCGACGCGAGGCGGCCCAGCTGCCAGAACACGTCGAAGCTGGCGAAGATCCGTCCGCGCAGATGTGCGGGGGTGTGGGCTTGCAGCAGGGAGTTGAAGGTGACCGCGCCGGTGGAGGTGCCCAGCCCGTAGATCGCCAGGGCGACCAGGGCGACCGGGAACGCGGTGAACGTCGCGAGCGCGAGGTCGACCAAGCCGCGGAGCACGTAGGGGCCGAACACGAACGCCGGGCGGCGCGGATCGCTGAGCAGCCGGCTCACCACCAACGGGCCCAGGAACGCGCCGACGCCGATCGCGCCCAGCAGCAGCCCGTACCCAGACGGTGGCAGGGCCAGGTGCTCCCGCGCCAACACCACCAGCAAGGCACTCGTCGCACCGGCCGACAGGGCCGCGAGGAGCTGACCCGCCCCGAGTGCGCGCAACAACCGGTCCGAGGCCAGTACCCGCACCCCGGCCACGGCGTCGGCAAAGAACCCCCGCCGTTCAGTCGAACTGGGGGTGGCCGGTAACCGCAGCCCGGTGAGCAGAACAGCGCTGGCCACGAAGCTGGCCGCATTGATCCCGAACGCCGGGCCGGGGCCGAGTGCGGCGTAGAGCAGCCCGGCGACAGGCGCCAGCGCGATCTGGCTCAGTACGGCGGCTGTCCAGATGCCGCTGTTGGCTGCGACGAGCTCGTTCTCGTCGACCAGTGCGGGCACGGCGCTGTTGGCTGCGGGGTTGAACAGGACCGCTCCGACAGAGAGCCCGAACGCGATCACATACACCGCGACGACGTGGTCGCCGAGCAGGATCAGCGACCCGGCCAGCAGGGCACGCCACACGTCCGCGGCGATCATGATCCAGATCCGAGGCAGCCGGTCGACCAGGGCGCCCGCCAGGGGCGCGAGCAACAGGACCGGCACGATCTCGGCGAACACCACCGCGCTCACACCCAGGGCCGAGCCGGTCAGGTCGAACACCAGCAGGGCCAGCGCCACTGTTGCGAACACGTCCCCGCATTGCGACGCGGTCCGCGCCGACCACAGGCGTCGGTAGCCGGGGTGGGCGAACACCGTGCGCAGCCCGACCCGGCGAGATGCAGCGTTCACGCTGGCCGCACACCGAGGAACGCCTCCGGGATGTCGGCCAGCGTGGTCGTGACGGTCAGCATTGCGAACGCCAGCAACGACCCGAGTATCACCGGGCGGCGCCCGAGCCGATCCAACAGTGGCCCCCATACCTGGGGCGTCGCCCCGTACGGGATCAAGTACGCCGGCACCACCAAGCCCAAGCCGCCAGGTGCGGTACCGAACGTCTCTGCCCACCGCGCCCGGATCGACGCGATCATGAACGTCGGCGCGAAGCCAGGAACGTCGAGGGTAGGCAGCGCAACTAAGCCCCTGAGTGGACTACGGGTGGCCTTCGGCTGGACGGGCACACCGCATCCCCCTTCTCGTCGGGAACCATCTGGCCTCCCGACGCTAGAACCTTGCCCCAGGGATAGGGTCAAGGTGCGATCGTGAGGAGGGGCGCCATGCGGATGACCGTCGGCGCCGCGGCCCAGGCCGTCGGCGTGAGCCCCAAAGCGGTCCGGCTGTGGGAAGCCAAGGGACTCCTGCCCGCCGCCGAGCGGACTGAAGCCGGGTACCGGATGTTCACCGACAACGATCTCGAGGTCCTGCGCTTCGTCCGCCAAGCGAAGACCCTCGGCCTGCACCTCGATGAGATCAAAGACATTCTTGATCTCCAGCGGGGCGGCGAGCAGCCCTGCGGACATGTTCTGTCGTTGCTCGACATGCACATAGCCGAGATTGACCGCCGACTTGATGACCTGACTCACTTACGTCAGTCACTATCCCGCGCACGCGCCGCTGGTGCCCGTCAGCATGGCCACAACGCCATGGTCTGTCGGATCATCGAGAATCCAGCAGACAGCGCATAGCTTGCCGCGGATGTCGGCGCGGCTACCGCTCGCCACCGGCGATCCACGCTGCTCGCCCCGCTTCCCTCGTCCGGCCGCTCTGTTGCCCGGTCACAGTGCCAGCGGTTCACGCCGCCGAAGCCGGATCTTGGACTGCGCACCCAGTTGTGGTTGGGCGCAGCAGCCCCAGCAGGGTCTCGCGGGCCTCGCCCCGGGCTGCTGTGGCGATCAGCGTGTCCCGTTCGACCCGGCCCGCCCGGATGCCCCACCGGCGAAGTCAAGCACCTCGGTCCCCGCCACGGGGGGATCGGCCTCGTGGGGCGACCGTCGCGGCGATACGCTCCGGGAACAGGCTGTGCTTCCGCCTGAGCGCGGGTTTCTCGATCCCGAACCAGGACAGCGCCGCCACCAGTGTCACGATTGCGAGCCCGACCGTCACGAACAGCGGGGTCGCAGTGCCGCCGAGCCCGGTCAGCACGAGCAGCTGCAACACGGGCCAGTGATAGATGTAGAGCCCGTAGGATAGGTCCGCGCGCATCGACCACGGCCATCGAAAACCCGCCCCGAACCACACAAGCAGGTAGGCCAGTGGCGCGGCACCGAGCACCCGGTAGTCGGCGAACGCGGCCACGCTGACCAGGAACAGCGAGGCCGACACCGCTGCCAGGCCGATGTGCATCAGCAGCCGGTCGGCGTAGAGGTAAGCCGCCGCGCCGAGCAGGAACACGAAAGTCAATCGGAGCACCCGGTCGTTGACGAACACGGGCAGCCCGGCTTCCTGCAGGATCGTCAGCACGGCCAGCACCACGAGGATCAGTGGGACGATGATCCGACGCTGGCGCAGGACCCCGACACCCCCGAGCACGGCGATGAGCAGGTAACAGAACGCCTCGAAAAACAACGTCCACAACGCCCCGTTGAAGCTGACGCCCATCGGGGTGCCGGCGAGGATGCCCGCGATGTCGTACTGCACGATCAGCAGGCCGGCGTTGCCGAACAGGTAGCGCAGCGCCGACGGCTCCCCGGTGAATGGGATGGCCGCGGACAAACCTTGTAGGAGCGCGGCTAGGGGCGCGACCACGAATGTGGTCACCAGCAAACACAACCAGAACCCCGGCGCGATTCGCAGGAAACGGTGCCACACGAACCGCGGGAAGGACTCGAGGGTCAGGAAGCTGCGAGTGATCAGGAACCCGCTGAGGATGAAGAACCCGTCCAGCCCGAAATCCCCCAGAGTGGACAGCCCCCAACGCCACTGCTCGCCGGTGCGGATCCCGATCCCGTGATCGATGGCGACCAGCAGCGCGAACGACAACCGCAGCACGTCGAAGCTGTTGCGCCGTGGATCGAACCGGTCGCCAAGCGTCGTCATTATCCCTCCCGTCTCCCGGTCTCGGGCAGCCGCAGCGCCACCGGGTCTGAGGCTGAGGCGGTGTCCGCGGCGTAGAAGGAGCCGCTGGCGGCCTACTGGAGCCCTCCCGCGACGTTAGAGTTGGGTCGCTGTGGAGGGACTGAGGACCGCGGTACCGACGCGTACTCCCGCACCGCCTCGATGCCGTCCGTGGTCGACGTTCTCCGCAATGTCGGAGATCGACGAGGAAGCCGACGACGGGACGCGATGGTGACGCGCTCGCCGGACGGCGGTACAGCCAGCGCTGCACCTGAGTCGGGCCCGGTGTGTCGGAGTCACGCAGGTCGGACAGCCTCTTGTCCGGCTGGTGGGCCGGCCGGTACCCGCCGAGCGGCGTCCCTAGACTTGCGTGGCGTCGGACCACACCCACGAACAGGATATCCTGATGGCTCGCGGCAACAGGCCTTCGAAGAAGCGACCGCCGTCGGTGGCCGCGGTCAACCAGCGCCCGCTCCCCTGGGGGACGATCGCCGCGATCGTGGTAATTGTGGGGCTGGCCGCGGTGTTCATCGGCTACCCGCTGATCCAACGCGGCCAGAACGCGCAGTGGACACCGAGCGAGGACAACCGCGACCCGTCACTGGCCATCCCCGGAATCGTCACGCAGGAGTACCCGGGCGGCCAGCACGTGCTGGGCGACCAGCAGGTCGCCTACACCCACAGTCCGCCCTTCGGCGGCGCGCACGACGGAGTCTGGGCCGCCTGCAACGGTGTCGTCTACCCGAACCCGGTGCGCAGCGAAAACCTCGTGCACTCGTTGGAGCACGGCGCCGTATGGATCGCCTACAACCCCGACCAGGTCTCGGGCGAGGCGGTGTCGTCGCTGCGCGAGCGGGTCGAGGGCCAGCCCTACACGGTGATGTCGCCCTACCCGGGACTCGACTCCCCGATCTCGCTGCAGTCCTGGGGCCACCAGCTCAAGGTCGGGTCCGCCGACGACGAGCGCATCGAGCAGTTCCTGCGCTCGCTGAGGGTCAACCGGTTCACCCACCCCGAGGTCGGCGCGTCCTGCGACGCCACCGGCCCGCAGGGCTTCGACCAGGACAACCCGCCGCCGTTCCGGCCGGCGCCACCGCAGCCGGCGGTTGACCGGCAGACGGTGTTCCCGGAGAACGAGGGCGCGAACCCGGGTCCGCAGCCCGACCAGGGCCTGCCGGGGCAGTGACCGCGTGAGCACCGACCTCACCGGCTCCTCGACCCCCGCCCCCGCGGCCGGTCGGTCGCCCTGGCGGAACCCGCTGGTGGTGACATTGGCCGTGCTGGCGCTGGCGGCCGTCATCGTCGCCGGGCTGGCGGTCCGCGGCGTCTTCGGCCCCTACGTCCCGCAGCCCGACTCGGTGGATGTCGGGTTCGCCCAGGACATGAGCGTGCACCACCGCCAGGCGGTGGAAATGGCGTCCTGGGCGCGCGACCACAGCACCGACCCACGGGTGCGGCAGCTGGCCTTCGACATCGAGACCACCCAGAACAGGCAGGCCGGGATCATGCAGGGCTGGCTGGGCCTGTGGGATGCACCGACGCTACCCAGCGACGGACACATGGCATGGATGACCGCCGGGATGAACCACCCCGGTGACGACATGGCCAGCATGAACGCCGACGGCTCGATATCCAGGATGCCCGGCATGGCCACCGCCGAGGAGCTGGCCCGGCTGCGGGCAACACCACCCCCACAGCTCGACGCGATGTTTCTGCAGCTGATGCTGCGCCACCACGAGGGCGGCACCTCGATGCTGCGGTACGGTCGCGACCACGCCGACACCAGCGAGGTGCATAACCTGGCCTCGCAGATGCTGACCGCGCAGACCGCGGAGTCGCAGCTGATGACGTCGTTGCTACTCGAGCGGGGCGCTCAGCCCCTCCCTGCGAACTGACGAATCGGGGCTCCGCGCCCATTGCTCATCGAGTTCGGAGAGCGTCAACATCGGGACGGCCCGGCGCCCCACCCGCAGCGACCGGCTGAGCTTGATGTTCGCTGCGTGGTGGTGGCGGAAACCACCTCGGCCAGCCCGTGATCCTCGGTGCGATGCCTGGTGAGCCTGTTCGACGACGTCCGCGCCGATCGGCACGCCCGTGATGGTTGGCTGGCCGACGCCGGTCCGAAACGGCGACCATTTCGCTGCGGCGGTAGAGCGGCTCCCGTGCTCGCCGCTGTTGTTCCCAGCCCGCCGCGCCCGCCTTGTCCCTGGACAGGGGGTCGAGTGGGCAGGCCCCGGTCGCTGGGATCGGCGAGTGTCCCGGGACGTTCGGGGCGCTGTGTTCCCGTCGTCAGTGTCCTACGCTGTGTCGGAGTTCGACGGGTGTCATCGACGAGACGGGACACGGGATGGTGCAGCGGGGTGGGGTCGCTGTGGCCTTGCTGGCTGCCCTCGTCGGGCTGCTGGCGCTGCATCCGCTGTCCTCCGCCTACGAGGGATCCGTAGGCCACCCGGTGATCGCAACCGCC
Organism: Pseudonocardia parietis; assembly: GCF_017876315.1. Classification (GTDB taxonomy): domain Bacteria; phylum Actinomycetota; class Actinomycetes; order Mycobacteriales; family Pseudonocardiaceae; genus Pseudonocardia; species Pseudonocardia parietis. The sequence continues at coordinate 48,441 of NZ_JAGINU010000002.1, forward strand.
TCTGCTGATGTCCTCCCGTCGGTGACTCCTACGGCGGGTGCCCCGGGTGGCGGCGCCCACACGGCGGGTTGCCCGGAGTCGCCTGCGGACAGCCACGCCGTCCCGATCGCACAGGTCCGCACCGACGAGCACGAACCCCCGCCGGCCCCGGTGGTCGTTCCGGCGCTAGACCGGTCGCCACCGACCGGCCCGTCTCCGACCGCGGTGCCGGTACCCGAGACATCGGTCCTCGGCGGTGCGCGTCTACTGATCGGGCTCGGAATCTCACGGACGTAGACCGGCCGGCAGCACGCGCCGCGCCCGGGTGTATGCCCGCGATGGCTCCGCCGCGACTGCTGCAGTTCACCTGCGCCCGTCGCCCCTCTGCCGCCAGGTACATCGGGGCCGGTGCGCGCCCGCCCCAGCTTCTCCTCGGGGCTCGCCATCCCTACGGTCGACGTTGTCGACCAGAGGAGCGGGGCTCCGGCGTCGAAAGGACCTCTCCATGACCCAGGTCGGCCCCCGGCCGGTGTCGGCGCGCACACATCCGCCACGCCGCAACGGAAAGGGATCCGCGTTTCTCAGGATGCTGCGGACGACGGATCCGAAGGACATCTCGATCCTCTACATGGTCACGTCGTTCGGGTTCTTCATGGCCGGCGGCGCGATGGCGCTACTGATCCGTGCCGAGCTCGCCCGTCCGGAGCTGCAGTTCCTCTCGACCGAGCAGTACAACCAGCTGTTCACCATGCACGGCACGATCATGCTGCTGCTGTTCGCGACGCCGATCGTGTTCGGCTTCGCGAACTACATCGTCCCGCTGCAGATCGGCGCCCCGGACGTGGCGTTCCCGCGGCTGAACGCGTTCTCCTACTGGCTGTTCCTGTTCGGCGGCCTGATCGTCCTGTCCGGGTTCCTGACCCCTGGTGGCGCCGCCGACTTCGGCTGGTTCGCCTACACCCCGCTGTCGAGTGCGGTCCGCTCGCCCGGCGTCGGCGGTGACCTGTGGATCATGGGCTTGGTCGTGTCCGGTCTGGGCACAATCCTGGGTGGCGTCAACTTCATCACCACGATCGTCTGCATGCGCGCGCCCGGCATGACGATGTTCCGGATGCCGATCTTCACCTGGAACATCCTCATCACGTCGATCATGATCCTGATCGCGTTCCCGATCCTGACCGCCGCCCTGCTGGGCCTGGCCGCGGACCGGCACCTCGGCGCCAACATCTTCAACCCGGAGAACGGCGGCGTGATCCTCTGGCAGCACCTGTTCTGGTTCTTCGGCCACCCCGAGGTCTACATCGTGGCACTGCCGTTCTTCGGCATCGTCTCGGAGATCTTCCCGGTGTTCGCCCGTAAGCCGATCTTCGGCTACAAGGGCCTGATCTTCGCGACCATGGCGATCGCGGCACTGTCGGTCGCGGTGTGGGCGCACCACATGTACGCCACCGGCGCGGTGCTGCTGGCCTTCTTCTCCTTCACGACGTTCCTGATCGCCATCCCGACCGGGATCAAGTTCGTGAACTGGATCGGCACTCTCTGGCGCGGCAAGCTCACCTTCGAGACGCCGATGCTGTTCGCGATCGGCTTCCTGGTCACGTTCCTGTTCGGCGGGCTGACCGGCGTCCTGCTCGCGATGCCGCCGGTGGACTGGCAGGTATCAGACACCTACTTCGTGGTCGCCCACTTCCACTACGTGCTCTACGGCACGATCGCGTTCGCGACCTTCGGCGGCATCTACTTCTGGTTCCCGAAGATGACCGGCCGGTTCCTCGACGAGACCCTCGGCAAGATCCACTTCTGGCTGACCTTCGTCGGGTTCCACCTGACGTTCCTAGTGCAGCACTGGTTGGGCAACGAGGGCATGCCGCGCCGCTACGCCGACTACCTGCCCTCCGACGGGTTCACCACGCTGAACACGATCTCCTCGATCGGCGCGTTCATCCTCGGCGCCTCGACGCTGCCGTTCATCTACAACGTGTTCAAGAGCTACCGCTTCGGCCGGGTCTGCACCGTCGACGACCCGTGGGGCTTCGGCAACTCGCTGGAGTGGGCGACCTCGTCCCCGCCGCCGCGGCACAACTTCACCGAGCTGCCCCGGATCCGTTCCGAGCGCCCGGCCTTCGACCTGCACTACCCACACATGGTTGCGCGTGCCCGGGCCGAGGCGCACGTCGGCGGGAAGGCCCACCCCACCGAAGTGCTGGCGCACGAGGTCGGCAAGGAATCCATGCCCGACGACGACCCAAAGTCCAACTGACCGCCGTGCGTTGTCCCAGATCGGCGCTCTTCCCCGGGCGGTGTCATCTCTGATCGGCACCGCCCGGCACAGCCCCGTCACGACGCACGAGCTACGCCCGAACTGGTGGCATCCGGCGTTGTTTCAGAAGGGGTGACCGTAGCTATGAGGAGCGCGGCGCAACCAGTGACGTCTCCAGTGGTCGGCGGCGGTGGCGGATACTGAGCCGTTCCGAGTAACGAAGCGTGACGCTGTGTGACCTTCGGGGCGCGCCGGGAGTGGCTAGGGGAGCGCGGGGCCCCTGCTAGGAAGTGGTCATCCACTATCACAGGCGACGGCCCGCCAGTTGGTGTACCGGCGGCTATTCGCTCGTTGCCGGGTGCGCCGCCGAGTCGAGTTCGCGCAGCTCACCAGCCCAGTGCCAGGTGCCCTTCTCTGGTTGGTCGGGCTGCCAGCGCACCAGGACTTGCCCGTGGTCGGGGCCGAGGCCGTACGGGGTGTACACCTCGCGGGCGTAGTCCAGATCGGCGCTAGTGGGCGCAGCCACGGCGCCGACGAGGCCGGGCCGCGAACGCGACGGGTCGCGCAGCGTGACTCGCCGCCCCACCAACCTCGTCACACACTGCAACATAGCAGGCACCCGAGGCGGCGCCGGGTGGTGTCAGCCACGAACCCAGATTCCGTTCTTGGTCTGCACCAGCCTCAGCTGGCGTGGATCCCGACACACGTCACCGGCGCGGTGGGCATCCCACAAGTCGGGGTCGTCGAACACGTGCCCACAGCCGCCATGGCGGCGACAGCAGTGCGCGCGGTCCGGCCCGACCCAGCTTTGACCACAGCACGTGATCCGGACAATGTTGCTCACCAGGCCGACAATCCTGCCACACCCCCGCGGGTGTTTCCGCCGCGCCGCTGGTCGTCGTCGACCGCGCGCAGGTCCTCGAAGGCAGCGTTGCGCCGCTCCGCGCCGCGGCCGGCGGCGAGGTCGTCCGCGGTCGCCGCGCCTGGCTGGGCGCTGGACGCCAGGGTCCGCCTCATCGTCGGCAGCCTCATCCTCGCCGGGCTCGGCGCCGGCCGGTTCCTCCCTCACGCCGAAGATTGTGTGGTGTCCGGGCGCCTGGACGTGTCGCGACCTGTCATGCCGTGCGGCGCGGCGGGGCCACGAACCGGGCGCCCAGTACGTTGGCGGTGACGACCAGGGCCGCGGCGACCAGGATGATGTCCTTGAGCACGTATTGGGCGGCCAGGGTGGGCAGCCCACCCGGGAACATCTCGGCGGGGAACAGAACGACCGGCGACAGGATCCCGATCAGCCAGCCGACCATCCCCACCATCGCGGCCTTGAGCAGCCGCCCGGTCAGCAGGCTCAGCCCGATCACGGTCTCCACGACCGCGGTGGCCACGACCGCGGTGGTGCCGCCGACCAGGCCGAAGGTCAGCGCCTCGGCGGTCCGGGCTGCCAGCGCTTCGGCCGGGGAGGCGCCGGGGATGAACTTCAGGGCGCCGAACCCGGTGATGACCAGTCCCAGGCTGACCCGCAGTGCTGCGACGCTGTAGGCGGCCAGCCAGGTGACCAGTCCACGCTGGACGCCGCGCAGCGGACCGAGTCGATCCGATGCGGCCGGACGGCGGGTCGGCGAGGATGCCGGGGGCCCAGTGGTCGTCATGGCGATCTCCTGTTCGATGTAGGGCCACCCCGATGATGACGCCGGGACAACCAGCACTGGATCGGTCGGCGGCGAATCCGTCGGCGATTGCCTCGTGCGGTGCACCGCGACCGACCACGGGGGACCTACGCCCGCCGATGCAGACCCGGGGCCGCTCCCGGACCGAACCGGGCCGCCGTGGAGGCCCACCCCGGCCGAGACCTTCGCGGCGCTGCCCATGCGGAGCGACCGCAGATGCTGACGGTCGCCGTGCTCGCCGGGGTGTTCAGGGCGATCATCGGCGCCTTGGCGGGGCTCGTCGGCGGGCGGCGGCATCTTCGCCGTCCCCGCCGTGCACGGCCTCGGCCTGCCGACCGAGGCCGTGCCCGATCACTGATCGTCGTCAGGACAACGGCCGGACCCGCGAGCTATCCGGCGCCGGTGTGGCTTGCCCTGTTCCCCGGACGCCTGATGGGAGCTGTCGACGCCCGGGGGCGATGCCGGCAGCGGCCTGGCGTCGGGGCTTACAGGCGGTCGAGCATCGTTTGCATCTGCTGGATCTGCTGTTGCTGGGATTGCACGATCGACTGTGCGAGCTCGGTGGCCTGGGGGTTCGTGCCGTTTTGGATCTCGGGCTGGGCCATCGACACCGCACCCTGGTGGTGGACGATCATCTGCTGCAGCAGGAGCGTGGAGGCGGTCGCGCCGTCGGCGCGCTCGAGCTGGGCGAGGTCGTCGGGGGAGAGCAGTCCCTGCATGCCCTGTGCCTGCTCCAGCGACATCGCCGGGCCGGCGTTCCAGGCGGCCAGCCAGGATTGCATCTTCTCGATCTCCGGGCCCTGCTCGCGTTGGATCTTCTCGGTCATCTGGCGCACCTGCGGGTTCAGGTCCGGCTTGGCCAGCACGATCTCGGCCATGCGCAGCGCTTGCTGGTGGTGCGGAACCATCATCTTCACGAACTGCACATCAGCCTGGTTGTGCTCCGGGCTCACCGCGGTGGCGGGCTGGGCGGGCGCGCTGGCGGCCGACGGTGGTGGCGGGGTCTGCGGCGGCGCGGGCTGGCCCGGGGCGCAGGCCGTGATACCTGCTAACCCCAGGCGAGGACGGACGCAGCCGCGCCACGACCAACGTGGATCATGGTTTCCCTCCTGCTCTCGATTGCTATAAGCGAAAATGACCTCTACACCTATACCCCCTAAGGGTATTCTTGTCGAGTGAGGCAGTTCGCACCGGGCCGGGCGTGGGCGCTACGGCCATGTCCGCCAGCCCAATGCCGTCGCAGCCCGGCTGCTGGCTCGTGTGGTCACGGCGACCCCGACCTTGGACCGCTCCGGACAGCTCGCGTTCGGTGACCTCGACGGCACCGTCGGGCAGACCTTCGGTGACGCCGAGCAGGGCGCCGGGCGTGACTACAGCGATGTGAAGGGCCTCAACGCGCTGATCGCGACCCGTGTCCGCGTCGGTGTCTCGTCGGTGATCGCCGCGACCGGGTTGCGGCAGCTGCTCGCCGACGCCCTGGCCACCGCGCATCACCTTCGTTGACCAGGACAGCTGCTGCTGCCTGTCCGGATCGCGCGGAGATGGCGCGCCAGCAGACCGCTGACCGCTGACCGGACAGCCCGGGGTACCGCGTGTGGGGCGGCGGGCGCGGTCGGAGGACGTTCGCCGGATCGAGGTGCGGCGAGGGTCTCTCGTGCTGTGGAGGCCGGGTCCGGCGCGGTGGGGGGCGGGCGTGGTGGGGTCGCCGAGGCCGAGGGCGGTGATGTGAGACTGTGGGCCCGGTGGCGGTCGGCTTCGGCGATGTAGGTGCGCATGACCGCGGCGGAGCGCCAGCGGCCGTGGCGCATGATGGCCAGTTCGTCGACTCCGGCGGCGTAGGCCTGGCGAAGCCGCGGCGCAGGCTGTGCCCGGACCAGATCCCGGGCAGGTCGGCGGCGGCGCGGGTTTTGATGACCTGAGCGTCATCAATGGATCGGTCGGACAGTGCGGTGGCGCCGATCCGGTATCGGCGCACGCCGATCCTCGCCGACCAGCGCACGAGCAGCCGCAGCTACATCGGCGCCGCCACGATCAGGCCGCCACCGTGCCAATCACCACCGACCGAATTGTCTGATTTTGGCCTGCATGCTCGCTGACGCCGTCGTCGACACCGTCAGCGGCGGTCAACATCCATAGCGGGGCGATCGTCAACCCGGAGCGCAGGGACGCCGGGTTCTCCTGCGCACCGGTTGTGTATTGTGTGTGTATGGCTCGGTTGAATGTGTGGGTTCCGGACGAGTTGGCCGCTCGGGCACGGGCACAGTCGTTGAATGTGTCGGCGTTGACCCAGCAGGCCTTGGCCGCCGAGCTCGACCGGCAGGCCACCGACACGTGGCTGGCCGAGTTGCCGGCACCGCGGCGACCGGTCGCCCACGCGACGGCGGTGGCCGCGCTCGACGCCGCCCGCGCCGAGTTCGAGGCCGATCCCGAGCAGGGGGCTCGCGAGTGAGCGTGCCCGAGCAAGCGAGCCTGCCTGCGTCCGCGACAGGTCCGCCGGCGGGGTCGGCGGCGTCGCGGGGTCGGGCCGTCGCCGATCGGATGGTGGTGGTCGATGCTTCGGTGGTGGTGGATCTGCTGGCCGGTACCGAGCTGGCCGCCGCTGTCGCGCGGCGGCTGTCGGGCACCGTGCTACACGCCCCGGCGCACTGTGAGGCCGAAGTGCTCTCGGCGCTTGGCCGGCTCCAGCGCGCCGGTGAGCTGACCGTTGAGGAGGTGGACGCGGCGGTGGCCGCGGTGGCCGCGATGCCGCTCACGCGCCACCCGTTGGCCGCCTTGCTGCCCGGGGCGTGGGCCCGGCGCGGGCGTCTGCGTCTGCTGGACGCACTCTATGTGGAGTTGGCCAGCCAACTCGACACAGTGGTCGTGACTACCGATCACCGCTTGGCCCGTGCCACCGACCGCGCTGAGGCCATCGTCGCCGCCGACGATCGCTGACACACACGGGATTAGAGCCGTGCATGAAGCCTGGACTTCCCGTGGCTCAGATGGCGGTGGACCCGCAGCAAATCACACCGCCGACCACAGGCAGGGGCCGGACGTGGCGAACGTTGTGAACAGGGATTACGTCGACCCGATGGATCCTGCAGGACGGGGTCGAGCCTCGGCGCTGGTGCCGTAGATGCGCACCTGGTGGCCGCTGCGGTGCACCGCAGACAGGCCGGGCGGCGCTTCGACGAGCACACGCACCCGAGTCCCGGCCCGGCCCGCGAAATATCAGCTCGGCGGACCCAGGGCGGCTTCGCCGATGATCTGGATTGGGTGGCCGGTTGCCGCGCCGGACCCGTGCTACTCGCCGGCGACGCCGCCCACGTGCACTCACCCCTCAGCCGTGCTGAGCCAAGGGCTCAACACCAGGCGCGCCGCCGACCTCGCTGGCCATGGGCCTCCACCATGCCGACGACCAGATCCTCGACGGCTACCAGCATGCACGACATCCGGTCGGGCGCCGCGTGCTGCGCGTCGTCGCGCCGACAGTTGATGGTGCAGCTCCATGCCGCTGATTTCACGATCCTTCAGCCGCCCGCGATGGCCACGACTGCCACGGCGGCGAGCAGCAGGCCGACCGGTTGCCCGCGGGGTCCACGCTCGCGCGGCGTGACGGTCCTGTCCCGAGTGGCTCTGCGGCCGACCCGGCTCAGGCCGGCGTGAGATCCCCGCGGAGCACGGTCGACCCGGCCGTGTCCAGCACCTTGAACCCGGAGGCGTCCGGCCGGAGCACCGAGGAGTTGAGGTTGCAGACCATCGGGGCCGCACCGGTCCCGATGAACGCGCCCGCGTCGACCTCCCGGCCGTCGGTGGCCTCGACGACGACGCGGTAGGTCGCCCCGGGCCGGAACCCGTCGGCGTCCAGCACGATCTCCATCCCCCAGGTGTGCGGGATCGCGACCGCGCTCGCCCGGATTTCCGGGGCGCTCGCCTGCACGGCGACCGGCTCGCGGGGGATCCCGTCGTAGTCGCCCACCGCGTAGCCGGCCACCCCGCCGACCACGAGCGCGACGGCCGCCGCGGCCGCGGCGACGCTCGTCGGGAGCCGTCGGCGCGGAGCCGGCCGGCGCTCCGCGCGCGCCGCCGCCACGATCCGCTCGCCCAGGTCGGCCGGTGGTACGGGTGTGCGGTCCAGGTGCTCGGGATCCACCCCGCCCAGCGCGGGCAGCACCGACGAGACTTTGGCCAGCTCGGCGCGGCAGGCCGCACAGCCGTCCAGGTGCGCCCGCACGGCGGCGGCCTCGCCGTCCGGCAGGCGCCCGATCGCGTAGTCACCGAGCGACTCCCGCATGGTCCGGTGCTCGTCCGGCGTCACAGTTGCACCCCATCTCGTCCATCGTCAGGCGCAGCGCCTTCAGCCCGCAGAAGACCCAGCCTGCGGATCGTCCCGAGCGGCATGCCCGCCTCGGCCGCGATCTCGGCATGCGGGCGCTGCCGCAGGTAGGCCTCCACGATCGCCTGCCGATGCTCGGGCGGAGCCGGCGCAGTGCCTCCTCGACCAGCCAGGTGTCGATCACAGCGTCGTCGGCCGGACCGACCGCGTCCGGAGTGGACTCGGGATCGTCGGTGAGGGCACGCCGCCAGGGCCGTGCGGTGATCCGGCGGATCTCGTCGATCACCACGCTCCGCGATTCCGCGGCGACACGTCCTACCAGGTTCTGCGCGGAGCCGATAAGGCTGGAGCCAACGGGTCTCGGCAGTACCCGTGATCGGACCACCGCACCCTTGGCCAGCGGAGGATCGGGCTTCGACCCACGCCGCGGGCACAACATCAGCGACACCACGCCTGTTCAATACCCTGAGGGGGTATTATACTTTGGGGGTGTCCTGCCGTACGTCTTTGGAGATGTGACTGTGTCTCGATCAGCTGCCGGTCGGCGCCAGCACCCCACCGCAGGCCCGTGGGCTGCGGTGGTGACCGCCGTGGGTTCCGAGCAGGGGCGTGCCGTCCTGCGTTGCCTCCTCGGATGCACGAGTCGAGCTCTGCAGAATCGTGCGAGCGCGACACGAGAGGGCTCGCACGGCAATAGCTGTCGCTGAATGCTCGCCGGGACTCGTCGAGACGACACGTGTCGACCGGGCTGTCGGCGCTCCACCCGTCCCCGGAGGCCGACCTGCTGCTCTGGACGGCAGTCACAGATCAGCGCGGGCGGTGAGCGGTCAGCTCGACGGCGGGGCTGGTCCCCCGGCGTGGACATTCGGTGAGCGCCACATCGACAAACCCGACTTCCGCAGACCGGACACGCAGGCTATGGGCAGGTTCGGCCAGCACATGGCGATGCACGGTAAGCACCAGCAACCCGCCCGGACGCAACACACGGAACAGCTCAGCGAACCCGAGCGACTGGTCCCAGAGCATGACGTTGTTGACCGAGATCGCCACATCCATCGACTGGTCCGCACAGCCGGTGCGCTCGGCCGTCCCGTCACCGATCTCGAGCGCGCCCATAGCGATCGGCCCCGCGCAGCGGCGGGTGGCCATCGCCCGCATCGTGGCTGACGGATCCACCCCCCGCACGAAACCGCTGGGGACGATCAGCCCTGCAGCCAGCGCCAGCCCGACCCCGGGCCCGCAACCCACCACGATGACTTGGTGATCGGGCCGCAGCTTCGCCCGGTCGACGGCCCATCGTTCCTGCCGACGGTTCCCCCAGGCCATCACCGCTCCACCGAGCCGCCCAGCCAGGCCACGGGGATGCCCGAAGGCCGCGTCGAGGGCTCGCCTCAGCCCGGTCGGACCAACGTCAGCGTGCGGTCGGTCAGCGTCAGCATCCATCAATGCAGCTCACCATCCCCGGCCGCCGATGCCGTCAGGGATCACCCTGACCGGAAATTCTGTCGGACACGGGCGCGCGGGATGACCGGCGCGGCTGGGCGTGATCGCGGCGTCGGGGGACGGGTTGCCTGGGCCACTGGAAGGCGTTCACCCAGTGAGTACGCCCAGGGCTTGCGACCTGCCCTGCGAGGCTGACCGCATCATCCGTCCGCCTCCGGGGCGGCGTGGCAATGCTGTGGTTAGAGTCAGCAAGTCCGGAACGGGCCCCGGTCGAGAGGGAGGGACGGCGACGGTGCGTACCGCGATGCATCGCCCCGCAGCCCCGTTCGTCCTCCTGCTGATCGCCGTGTTCGTGCACACCGCGTTCGGACCCGTTCTGGCCTGCCACACCATCACTCCGGAGCAACCGGTTGCGAGCGTCGCCGCCGTCACGGCGCTGGTCCAGGAGACCGGGGGATGTCCCGGATGCCTGCCCGACGCGCCTCTCGACGCTGAGGGCAACGCCAGTGTTCCGGCAAACGGGGATCCGTCAGGTTCACCGGCCGTGACTGGTCTGTGCACCCCCGACCGTCCCTGCCATCACGCCCCGGCAGGACGAGACACTGCTGTCGACCCCGCGGTCCGCGGGGTCGATGCCCCACGTGACAGCGGCCCCGCTCTCCTCTCCACGTGCTTCAGGCCGGACCAGGTCGAGCAGCCTGTCCTGCCCGCCCCGGCATCGAACCCGGTGCCTCCGGCGGCGGTGCTGGCACCAGTCGCCGTGCTCTGCGTCGATCGGAACTGACCCGGCCCGGGCTCCGGATTCGATCGATCCCCGTCCGTGACCGGCTGACGAGGCTGGTTCGCAGGACATCACGTCCGGACTCATCTGCACCGGAATCCCGATTCGATGCGGCACCAGGCCGGCCCAACCCGAAGGGCATCGCATGCCACACGCCACCCCAAGCCCTCGCCCGACACACACGGCGCATGTCCAACACGACGTCGTCACTGATCATCGCCAGCCTCTCGACGAGATCAACGACATCCCTGCTCTACAGCATGGCGGCGAGCAACCGGGCGGACATGTTCTCTCGCTGCTCGACGCGCACCTAGCTGTGTCGGGCTGCCCGGGGATCGGACACCTCTCGAGCCCGTGTCACCGGGAGCGTCGGCCGATCGATCTCCATCGCCTTGAAAACCTGCCGACAATCGGCACAATGTCCGGTCCGCCCCCTACCCGCGCGCCGAATTGTGGTCGGGACCGGCAGGGAAGGCGCGCTCCGTGAAGATCGTGTGCATCGGTGGCGGTCCGGCAGGTCTGTACCTGGCCATCCTGGCCCGGTTGCGCTCGGACGGCCGGGACGAAGTCGTCGTCGCCGAGCGCAACCCGCCAGGGGAGGCTTCCGGGTTCGCCGTGACCCTCGGCGAGGACATCCTTGACGAGCTGTACCGCACCGACCCGGTGGGCGCGGACGGCGTCCGAGCCGCCGCGCACGTCTGGGGCGACCAGGTCGTCGAGGTCGCCGGCGAGACCGTGCACCTCGGCGGCCGCTACGGCTACTCGATCGGGCGCGCCCGGCTGCTCGAGGCGCTCACCGTCCGGGCCCGGCAGGTGGGAGTCGACCTGCGGTTCGACACCGAGGCCGCCCCCGACGGCGATCTCGCGGCCGATCCGCTGACCGCGGACGCCGACGTCGTCGTCGCAGCGGACGGGATCAACAGCGCCGTGCGCGACGCCCGCACCGCGGAGTTCGGCACCCGGCTCACCCACGGCACCAACCGCTACGCCTGGTTCGGCACATCGAAGACGTTCGAGGCGTTCACCTTCGCCTTCGAGCGCACCGAGGCCGGCTGGATCTGGTTCCACGCCTACCCCGCCGCGGACTGCGTCAGCACCTGCATCGTGGAGTGCACCCCGCAGACCTGGGCCGGTCTCGGCCTGGACCGGTTGTCCGCCGACGAGGGAATGCGGCTGCTGGAGACGATCTTCGCCCGGTCGCTGGAGGGACACTCGCTGATCGCCCCGCCCGGGACGGGCGCCTCGCCGTGGCTGGAGTTCCGCGAGATCCGCAACACCTCGTGGCGGTCCGGGCACGTCGTGCTGGCCGGCGACGCCGCGCACACCACACACTTCGCGATCGGCTCCGGCACGGTGCTCGCGGTGGCCGACGCGATCGTGCTGGCCGAGGAGCTCTATCCGGACGGCACGACCGGGAGGACGGCGGACGTCGATGCGGCGCTCGCCGGGTACGACGCCCGCCGGCGGACCGCGCTGGCACCGACCCAGGACATGGCGCGGCGCAGCATGCGGTGGTTCGAGGAGGTGCCGCAGCGACTCGAGGGCGCCGACGCGATCGACTTCTCCTGGTCTCTCCTCGATCGCCGCGGTGACCAGGGCCCGCTGCACCGGCGGCTGCACGAGGCCACCCAGATCGAACCGGTGCGCCGAGTACGGCGCCGGCTGACCTCCGCCCGGCGAGTACACCGAGCACTACGGCGCGGCGAGATCGACCCGATCGGCGTCCTCACCGGTCGCCGCTGATCACCTTTACGCGCTCGGTGGCCACCTCCGCTGTACGAACTGCCCGCACACCCCAGGCCGCCGCCCACCTGCGCTTGAAGTGCGGTTTGCCCCGTCTCAGTGAAAGTGGACATGGCGTTTGCTTGCAGCCCGTTTCAGGTCCGCATGACCGCGCGTAGGACGGCGAGACGCTCGTCAGGCCGCACGGTGGCGAGAGTCTTCCCCGACCGCGACTCGCTCATCCGGCTCGTCGGGATGTCCTCGCCGAGCAGCACGACGAGTGGACCGATGGCCGCCGCTGCCTCGGGCTCGACGTCCTGAGTCGAGCCCGCGCCGCCACCGACCCTCACCCCGGACACCGGTGAGGAGGCCGAACCCGCGCCGACGATCTCGGCGCTGAGCACCTGAACCAGCAAGATCACGCGTCAGCCGTCACACACCACGTCACGGGACTTGACCCCGACCGTCGCCGGCCGGCAGAAGCATCGGTTCACGCGATGCCTGTGCTCTGTTCGGCGACCTGACCAGTCTGAGCACTTCACCCCGCGGGTGATCACCCAGAACGTTTGCTCGCGGAGGACCGGACCGAGCGCTGCGGCCCCGGCGCGTCTGTCCCGCCGGAAAGCAGCGGAGGCGACGTGATCACATGAGGGCGTGGTCGGGGGGCACCCACAGCCTCGCGGGGAGCGGCCTCTCAAGTAGATCGGTGCGGCCCCGGCGCAGCCGGGCGTGCAGCACGTCCCGGTCCCGGCCATCACGGCGAGCAGGGGGTGGTAGCCGCGGCGTCCGGTGCGCATCACCTGCCGAGCCCCGGACTTGTCGAGGCCGTAGGTCTCGACCAGAGTCGCGTCGATGTCGACCACCACCGCAGCGTCGCCGGGCGGGGTCGTGTCGAGTGCGCCCAGCCCGGCGGCGCGGGCCAGGAGCACCGCGGCAGCACGCGCAGAGCCAGGTCTCGGACGCGGCGCTCCACTCGGCGCTGGCCGGTGAGCACCGACGAGATCTTGATGTGCAGACACGCACGCGTCGACCGGCCGGACCTGCACCTCGAATTATCACCAGCCAGACTGGCGTCATTTGGTCGGCGGGCCGGGAATTCGCACCTCGCCTGCGCGCCGCTGTCAGGGGGCCGAACCGGTAGCGCTGCGGCCGGCGTCGACCAGCGAACCAGGGTCTGTCAGTACATCTAGTCCACGTCACCGCGAACGCCACGATCGAACTGCTCGCAGCCTTTCTTCTTGCCTGACAACCACACCAGGAGCCGAGGGTCAACGATACGGGCGGTGCCCATTTCGGCTCCGGCCTTCGCCGGTACCGCTGTGTCGCCCAGGCTGTCCCGCCGCGGCCAGCACGATCCGCAATCGTGCTGGCCAATGCATTCGCCATTGTCAACCGTCGAGTCCACTCCGTCAACCGGCGGCCGATCCCAATTCGTCGCTCCAGGGCAGCAGCACGGATGACGTAGATGTTGCTCAGGCTGTGGCGGTGCCGGAGCCGACGCGCTTCGCCCAGGCGCGGTAGTTCGAGATGAGGTCTTGCTTCAGCTGACCGCGGGGCTTCACCTCGATTCTGAGGTTCCCCCGGTTTCCCGGAGTCCGGGTCATCTGTGATCGTCGCGCTGGGATCGATGGTAGGCGTCCTCGTACTCGTCGGGTGAGAGCCCGCCGAGCCCGGCCTGGATCCGGCGGGGGTTGTACCAGCCGTCGATGTAGCGCAGCAGGGCGTGCTCGGCCTCGGCACGAGTGGCGAAGGTGGTGCCCGGCCAGTACACGAGCTCGATCTTGAGCGTGGACCACAGGTTCTCAGCCAAAGCGTTGTCGTAACTGTCGCCTGTGGACCCTGTCGAGGGCGCGACACCCGCGTCGACCAGGCGCTGGGTGAATCGCAGCGCCGTGTACTGGGCGCCCTTGTCGCTGTGGAAGATCAACTCTCCGGAGCGCACCTGACGCGAGCGCAGCGCATGATCCAGGGCGGTGAGCACCAACGCAGTGGTCGCCCGCTCACCGGTGGCCCAACCGACGACCCGGTTGGCGAACGCATCCCGCACGCTGGCCAGCCACAGCACACCCTCCCCGGTGACCAGCCGCGTCAGATCCGCCACCCAAAGCCGGTTCGGCGCGTCGGCCCGGAAGTTGCGTTCGACCCGATCCGGGGCGGCGGTGTGGTTCGGATCCTGCCGGGTCGAGCCGTGCTTCCAACCCCGACGCAGATGCGCGCCCTGCAGGCCGTGGGCGCGCATGATCCGCTCGATGCGCTTGCGCCCGACCCGCACGCCCTGGCGGCGCAGCTCCAGCCACACCCGCGGCGAGCCATAGGTCGCGGCGTACTCGTTCACGCTGCGCACTTTGACGATCTGCTCGAGCAGTGCGGCATCGTCGAGCTCACGGCGCGAGGGATACTCGCGGCGGGTCCGCCAGTCGTAGTAGGTCGAGGCGGGGATGCCCAGGACCCGCAGTACGAGACCGGCCGGGAAGCCATGGGCGTCGATGAAGCTCATGACCACCTCCGGGTCGGGCCGATCTCGCTGGCGAAATACGCACTCGCCGCGCGCAGGACCTCGTTGACCCGCCGCAGCTCGGCGTTCTCGGCGGCCAACCTGCGGTTCTCCTCGACCATGTCAGTGCTTGGGCGGTCATGCCGTTCGCCGGCGTCGGCCTCGGCCTGACGGACCCAGTTCCGCAGGGCCTCGGGGTGCACGTTGAGTTGCTCGGCCAGCCGCTTGAACGACGGCCGCGGCTCGGACTGTCGATACAGCCGGACCGCCCGTTCCCGCAGCTCATCGGGGTACTTCCTCGGTGCTGCCAACAGAGCCTTCCTTCCCAGTCCCTAACCATGGGACCAGTCTTCGAAGACTCCGGCGAAGCGGGGGAAGCTCAGTCCACACTTCGCAGGCAGGGCTGTCGAAGACGCCGGTCAGGGTGTCCGGGTCGGTGGCGTGGTTGTTGTCCTTATGGATTTGCAGCGTCACCTCCCCGGTGCCGGTGAGGTCCAGAACGCGGCGAGCGTCGTCGCCAAGGCCACGCAGCGGCATGAAGATCGCCATCTCGCTGCCCAGGCTGCGCCAGCCGTCCTGGTCGCGTTCGAAGACGATGCTGCGAGAGGCACAACCACGCAGGCGCACCGGAGCTACCAGACGTCCGCCGGGTGTGAGCTGGTCGAGCCAGGCAGCCGGGACCTCGTGGGCACCGACGGTAGCGATGACGCGGTCGAAAGGCGCAGTTTCTGGGTGGCCGAGTGCGCCGTCGGCGGCGACCGCCTCGACGTTGTCGATGCTGGCTGCGGCCAGGTGCTCGCGTGCTCCGGCGACGAGGTCCTCGTCGATGTCGATCGTGGTGACATGCCCGTCGGCGCCGGTGAGGGTGGCCATCAGGGCGGCGTTGTAGCCGGTGGCCGCGCCGAGTTCGAGCAGCCGTTCGCCGGGCTGGATGCCGAGCTGTTCGAGCATCATGGCGACGATCTTGGGCTGGGACGCGGCGCTGATTCGGGTGCCGTCGCCCTCGTGTTTGGTGTAGACGGGCTCGTCGGCGTACGCCTCGACCAGGGGGACGTCGGGCAGGAACAGGTGTCGGGGCACCTGCCGGAACGCGGCCTCCACAGCGTCGGTGCGGACGGTGCCGTCCTTGACGAGGCGGTCGGCGAGCTTGGTACGCAGCTCGTCGGCGGAGCCGGTGGAAGCGTCACTGACGGTGGTTGTCATTGCGGGAACCCTAACGGTGTTGGAGGTGGTCCCGGCTGGTGCCTGCCGGGTAGGCGTGCTGTAAAAAACGGTGTCGACGGCCAGCGCGGCGAGGGTGGCCTGGTCGGTGCCGGAGAGACCGGCGCGGTTGGCGTGGAAGATGAAGTGGTGCGCCAGGACGGCGCGCAGGCCCCGCTCGAGGTGTCCGGCGCGAGCGAGTTCGGCGAGTTGGCGGCCGGCCGTGTCGAACGCTGTCCACCAGGTCTCGGGAACCACGTCGGGGGCGACGTCGGCGACCTTGTGCGTGTTGGTGGTCATCAGTCGGCGCACGGCTTGGCTCAACCGCTCGGTGTGCGGAGAGTTGTTGGAGTGGGGTTGGGCGGTGGGCCGGAGCGCAGCCACCTTGTCCCAGACGTCGCCCTGCTCGAACCAGTCCAGCCCGGCGGCGCGCAGCATCGAGCTGAACAGCAGGACGGTGGTCTCTCTCTGACCCAAGGCAGCGGGTTTCGTGGCACGGGCGAGGCAGTGGCGACTGTCGTGGTGAAACAGCGAGTGCGCGATGTCCATCGCGGCGGGTCCACCGAAGGCAAGGGTTTCGGGTTCGTAGATGCCGCGAGTCCAGCGCGCGAGATGCCCATCGGCCTCCAGGTCGGACAGCAGCGTGTCGACCGCTTTCGTCTCGGGGTTGACCGGTTGGTAACGCAGCCGCCAGGCGGGTGTCTTGCGCAGGTGCCACCACGTGTCGAGTTCGCCGTCCTGTTGGGCCTGGTCGAGAGCGGGTACGAGCAGGGTCGCGGCGGTGTGCTCGGCCGTGGTCGGGTCGGCGAACTCGACCAGGTAGTGGTGCCAGCTGTCCGGCAGCATCAGCGCGGAATCTCCTCTCGGTCGGACGGATCGCGTTCGGACGGATCAGGTGATGAGCAGGCCGGTGCCCCAGCCTGTCGCGGGCTCGATCTCAGCGGCGAGGGCAGCTAGGCCGACCCCGGCAGCGCCTTCGAGGAAGCCGGGGCCTTCGGGAACGGCCTGGGCGCAGGCGCGGTGCAGCATCTCGGTGGCCAGCGCGCGGAGTCGGGAAGCGGCCGGCTCCGGTGTGTCGATGGCGGTATGAGCGGTGATCCGGGCGGGTCCGGCGTAGCCGTGGCACAGCGAAGCGTCGCTGATCAACGCATCCTGTTCCGGGTCGGTCACCGCACTGATCACGGCTTCCTCGGCGATCTGGCGGCGATCGGCGTCGTCGAGGGCCAGGGCGGCGAGGTGCAGGGTGCGGGCGATGCCCGCTGTTCCGTAGCACCAGCTCGGGCGTCGGCTGGCCCCGCTGTGCCGCACGTACATCGGCGTCGAACGCGCCTCGTCTCGGGTGACCATGTAGGGCCACCGGTGCCCGCTCGGAGTGCTTATGCGCCAGGAGTCCAGCCACGCGCAGATCGTCGCGACGGCCTGGCGCTGCCCGTCCACGGCGATGCCCCGGCGCAGGGCCTGGGCCAGCAGTGCCAGCGGGCCGCCGATGCCGTGTGCTACGCCGAAGTTGCCGTGGCCTCCGGGGAACTCGTCGTCCTCGTGGCCGGTGGGACCGGTGAGGGTCCACCACCCCGGCAGGGCCTCTCCTTCGACCATCACCGGTTGGGTGAGCCGCACGAGGGCGCCCAGAACGGCCGGCAGGGCGGTGCCGTCGGGGTCGTGGTGCAGCAGATGGGCACCGAGACCAGCGAGGCCCCGAATCGTGTCGAACTCGGCCATCTGCGGCAACATCCCGACGACGTCCATGCGCTCGTGGGCCTTGTCGACGCGGTTGTGGGCGTCGGCGGCGATCTGCCGGGTCAAGGGCGTGAGGGCGGACTGGTACGTGCCGGGACGGACTGTGGCGGCTCCCGCGAGGGCGCGCGCGACTGCCGGCGCGCCGTAGAACAAGCCGGTGCTCGCTCCGGCGGTGATCGGCTTGCTGGTGACGGCGGTCAGCCAGTCATGGGCGCGGTCGAACGGCCGTATCCCGGCGGCTGCCAGCTCGATGTGCAGCAGTGCCACACCAGGAGCGCCGTGGGCGAGGGATTGGTGCCACCACGGCTCGTCCGTGGGCAGGTGGGGGGCGTCCGGCCGGGCGAGGCGATCGGCGATCCCCGTCGCGTACTCGACCGCGGCATCCGAGGCGAGGTCGGCGTTCATCGCGGTCCTCCGGTGCGGGCGGCGAAGGTCAGGGCCGCGGTCCGGGCCAGGTAAAGGCACACCGCCTTGTCGTCGGGCTCGATGCCGTAGGCCCGCAGGAAGTGCGTGTGCAGCAACGAGCCCAAGGCGGCGTCCGGGTCGACGCCCTCGGCCTCAGCCCCGGACAGGTGCGCTCGGTAGGCAGCTACGGTCTGGGCGCGCTCGGCCCATGTCGCGACGACCGAAGCCGCACCCGGCGTGCTGCGCAAGGCGCGGAAATTCTCGGAGGGGTCGGCGAGGCATTGTGCCTCGGTGAACACCGGCCGGGGCACGACGGTAGGAGGTTTGGCCGGGACATGGTCGACCAGCCACCGCATCCCGGCCTCGGTCCCTCCCATGAAGGCGACGGCGATGGCGGCGAAGTTCGCCGCGGCCAGAGCATGGTCGTGCGGTCGCGCGGGCCAGGCGAGCTCGGCGAGCACGGCGCGGGAGTCAGCCGTGAAGAACGCCTCGACGGCTGATAGTGCCGCACCTGAGCCCCAGCGGCCGGTCTCCGGGTAGGAGGTCGCGAAAGCGATGTCGCGCAGCAGGCCGAGGCGGCGGAGCCGGTCGGCCCAGGCGCTGACCCGGCCGGCCGCCTCGCCGAACACCACTGGCTCAGTGCTGAGGAGACTGATCCGCAAGCGCAGGTAGTGCTCGTTGCCCTCGCGGAATCGCAGAAACCACCACCGCGGTTGGGCATCGCCCCACTCCGCCAGCAGTGCGGGCAGGTGCTTGGCGAGCACGGTGTTGTGACGTTGCGGGTCGCCGTAGAGCTTGGCGAACAGCATGGGGGAACCACCCGGCGACAGCCCGTGCTCACCTGGCCGGACGATCCGCTGGGGCGTCGGGCGCGGTGGCCGCGTCGTGGCCTGCGGCTGACAGCTGGCCATGGGCACGACGACGTCGTGAGCACGGCCATCGAGCCATCCGGCGGCGTCCTCAGCGGGTCCTTCCTCCAGCACCGCGTGGGGGTGGGTACCGAGGTGCTCGCGCAGCAGGACCCGGTGTGCGTCCTCGACGAGATCGAGCGGCAACCGCCAGTCCCCGTCGACCAGGAACACCGCCTGCGGGAGGCGGCGGCGGGTGCGCCACTCGGCCAGGGCGCTGTCCCAGGTCGCCCAGCTGGAGGTCCGGTCGGGAAGGTCGGCTGCGGCCAACCGCCACCGGGCCGGGGACAGCACGATGCGGCCGAAGCGCAGCCGAGGAAGAAACGGCAACGTGGCCGCCGTGCCCCAGTCGAAGTCGGTGACCTCCGCGCAGTGTGCGCGGGTCAGTTCGACCAGGAGGCGGGCCAGCGGCGGAGTGTGTTTGCGTAGGTTGAGTGCGTGCAAGCCCCACGCTTCGACCCTCGCGCCGAGGGCGGGTGCGGTCAGATACAGGCGGTCGCTGTCGCAACTGACCGCCAAGTCCGCCGCCGTGAGGACCGCCGTTGACGCGGCGGTGTCGCGGTGTTCGGCGAGGCTGACGATGGTTGGCAGGACCTGGGCGCTGCGGGCGACGTGTGCGGTGGCGGGGTCCAGAGGCGGGAATGACAACTGGGCCTGGATTACCCCGTCAGACGCGGGCGGGGCGAGCGGCGTGATCAGCATTCGGCGGTCGTGTTCGTCGAACAGGTGCAGGAAACGGCCGCTGACGACGCCGGCCGATCGCGAGACTGAGGTAACGACGAGCTGGAAGTTGCCCTGCTTCAGGGCTTGCAGGCTCGGGGAGTCGACACGGGCGCACAACTCGAGGTGCGAGGGCAGCCGCATCGAGTGCACAGGCGCCAGCTCCAGCTCGGCGATCAACCTCTCGCCGAGGACGACCTCTTGCTGACCGTCCAACGCGGCGGCCTGGGCCAACGCCAGCAGCCGTTCGTCCCGAGGCGTCTGCTGGGGTCGTGTGACCACTCCGCTGGTGCCGGGGTAGCCGTCAGGCCAGCCGATCCCGCTGTCGGCAATGACCTCGAGCAGTGGCACCTGTGCGCCGGTGCCGAACCGCTGGTAGAAGCGTCGGTGGAAGTCCGCCCAGGCTGCCGTACTGCTGGCGCGGGAGGTCAGGCGCGCCAGGACCAGCGCGGCACGTTCCGCTTCGCGGGCGACTGCGCTGGGGAGCACGACGTCCAGGTCCAGCCGCAGGTCGACCGTGACTGGGCTCCGCCGTGACGGAGCCAGGCGGCTCATGGACGCGGCGGCGTCGGTCCGTAGCCTGCGCCGCGCTTCCGCTGGGCTGTTCCGATGTCGCCGCAACATGTCGTGGATGTCGTTCAGCGTCATGCACCGCTCGGTGGCAGCCTCGCCGACCGTGGCCAGCTCGCGCACCAAGTGGCCAAGTGCGTCGGGCTCCGTGCTCGGCGCATGGAGGTTGGTGACGAGCACGCGACGAGCGACCAACGTGGCCAGCAAGCCGGTCACCGTGCTCCCGGCGGTGCTCGGGAACTCGGCCTGTACCTGCTCGCGCATGTCATCGAAAGGAATCGGTGTCCGCGCAGCTCGCACGGCCGCGCGCACCGGGCCGGTGTAGCGAAGTTCGACTTCGACTGCGCCGGTGCCTCGATGGTTGACGGTCGGCTGGTACGGAACCACAAGCCGCTCACCGCGCACCATCAACGTGGAGTTCGCGACGAGGACCAAGCGCTCCAGGATCTCGGCCTGACCTTCCAACCGTCGGATGACCTCGGCCAGCCACCCGGCGTCGGCCGCAGCGTCCGCGCGATGATCATCACCCCAACGCTGAGAGGGATCCGCGTCGAACCGCGCGGCGGTGACCCCGGCGAACAAGCCGTTGGGAGTCGGACGGCCGGTCAACCGTGCCAGGTACCGCAGAACGGACAGCACCACGCGCCGGGATTCGCGCTCGCTGGCAACCTGAGCGCCACACAGGTTGTGGACGCGGTCAGCAAGGACAGGGCTGGCCAGGCCGATGGCGTCACGGACGGCTTCGACCTCCCACACTTCGCGCAGCCAGTCCACCCACGCGGTGACGGCGTCGGCCCCGGTCGCGGTCAGCGTCGGCCACGGCGGAAGTTTCAGCTCGCCCTCTGCAACAGCCCGGACCAACAGGCCACCCGCGGCTCGAAAGCCGACGCGGTCGGGCAAGGCCGTGGACACGGGACACCTCTCCAAAGCGACGGATGGAAACCGGACGCCCGCCCAAGAAGCCCCTGGCGGGCGTCCGGTCGCTCGTGACAATCAGGCGGCGCTGATGCAGGTCGACTTCTCGCACGTCGTCCCGCAGCCGTCATCCGTCATGTTGATCAGATGCGCCGGGTCCACCACCTCGACCAGCGTGATGTCGAGGTCGAACTCCGAGCCCATCTCGACCTCCGCGGCGGGCGTGGCCACCGTGGTCGGCGACCACTCCATCTGAACCGTCACAGATCCTCCTTCGTGGGTTTTACGCTCCGAGTCCCGGCGAGTCGGCCGTGACTTCGCCCGCCAGGCGGACCAGCCCGGAACTCGACCGAGGTACCGAGCGCTCCCGCCAGCACACCCGCGAGCGGAATTCCATCGAAGTGGAGGGCAGTCCTACCACCACACACCCCTCGACGGCACGTCCCGGTGAAAGACGCTTCCGGATACTCGGGCTGCGCCGAAGCGGAAGCTCGCCCGGACCGCAGCGATATCAGTCAAACCCCTGGTGATCAACGATAGCCAGAGCGCCGACGCGGCGTCGATGAGGCGGCAATGAGGCGTCATCACCTCTGACCTGCATAAACGCCTTTTCAGAGGCGGTAGTCCGAACGGGTACAGCTCGCCGAGCGGGTGATCAGCCTTGACCCGTAGCTGGCTATCGTGGCAGGTGACCGACGGGGTGAGGTGGTGTTCATGAGTGACCGACGAGATGCCTTCGCCGCGCGGCGTGAGCAGATGGGCTACACCCAGGAGAGCTTCGGCGCGGCGGTGGGCGTGGAGTTCTCCACGGTCGGACGCTGGGAACGCGGCACCCTGACCCCGCAGCCGTACCGTCGACCGTGTTTGGCTAAGAGGTCGCGCGGATTGATCACGACTCGGTCGCGGCCAGGCATGGCGAACAAGGCGCGGGCACGAGACCTGCCGATCATGAAGTTGTCTACGCTTCGTGATCGTCTGGAGGCCGCGTGCCCGCCCTGCCATCATGGCTGACTGAACCACTCTGGGACCAGTTCGCCGCGCTGCTGCCCGCACGGGCTGAGTTCGATCCCACTCATCCGTGGGGCTGTCACCGCCGCCGGATCGCGGATCGGATCGTGTTCGACAGGCTCATCCAGGTGCTGCGGTTCGGCTGCTCCTACCAGGGCATCGCCGACAGCACCTGCTCGGCGACCACCATCCGCGATCGCCGCGACGAGTGGATCCGGCTCGGAATCTTCACCCAGCTACGCCGGATCGCCCTCGAGGCCTACGACCGCATCGTCGGCCTGCTGCTTCACGACATTGCCGTCGACGGCGCCATCACCAAGGCCCCCGGCGGCGGCGAGGTCGCCGGCCCGTCGCCGGTTGACCGGCGCAAACAGGGCATGAAGCGCTCGGTGCTCGTCGAGGGCTACGGCATCCCGCTGGGCCGAGTTCTGGCCGGGGCGCACCGCCACGACTCCCCGCTGCTGGGCCCCACCCTCGACCACCTCGATGCTCTCGGACCGCTGCCCGAGGAGATCACCGTGCACCTCGACGCCGGCTACGACTCGGGCAAAACCCGCGACAAGCTGGCCGAACGGGGCCTGCACGGCGAGATCGCGCACAAGGGCGAGAAGGCGCCGATCCAGGCCACCCACCGCTGGCACGTCGAGCGCACCAACGCCTGGCACAACGGCTTCAACCGGCTGCAGCGTTGCTACGAGCGCCGCGAGACCGTCGTCGACGCATTCTTCGACCTCGCCGACACGATCATCACACTCCGTAGCCTGATCCGGCAGGCCTGGACCACGCACCGCTGGGACACCCGGCCTACGCGACGCCCGTGATCACCAACCAATCCGCGCGACCTCTAAGACCCTCGATGTGAGCCTCGACCAGTTGGATGCGTTGCTCACGCCGAACCGGCAAGCTTCTACCATTGCCACTGAACCAGCCGACCCTGCGGAGGCCGACGACATGAACCGTCGTGACCTGCTGCGCTTGTTCAGCATGACCGGCGCGTTGCTCGCGCTGCCTGCTGGCGAGACAGTACTCGGCGACGTCGACCGGCTCGCCGCCACAGCTCACGCGGGCACGGTGGACACGGCGGGAGCAGCGGAGTTCGCCCAGCTCAACTCCCACCTGTGGCGCGTGTACGCACTGTCGCCGACCAAGGCCCAGGTGCTGCCGCTGGTCCGAGCCCAACTCGGTGTACTCAGCGACTCCTTGCGACGACCGCAGACACCGACCATCCGACAACGGCTCTGCGAGCTGACCGCCGACCTCTTCCAGTTGGCGGGGGAAATCTTCTTCGACGGCAACCGATACACCGACGCCGCTCACTGCTACACGCTTGCGGCAACAGCGAGCAAGGAGGCCGTCGCTTCCGACCTGTGGGCCTGCGCGTTGACCAGGCATGCTTTCGTCGCCGTGTACGAGCGCCGATTCGCGGATGCCGCGCCGATGCTCGACGTGGCCGCCACCATCGCACGTCGAGGCGACCCCAGCCTGTCGACCCGACACTGGGTCGCCGTGGTGCAGGCCGAGACCTTCGCCGGCCTCGGCGACTTTGACTCCTGCCAACATGCCCTCGACACCGCTGCTGAGGTCCAGCGCCTACGGGGCCAGGTGCACAACGGCGGCTGGCTCCGGTTTGATGGCTCCCGCTTGGCTGAAGAACGCGGAACCTGCTACGTCACGCTGGGCCGCCACGACCTAGCTGAAGCGGCTCTGGTCGACGCCCTGCAGGGCACCTTGACCGCCCGCCGGAAAGCAGGCGTCCTGACCGACCTGGCGATGATCGGCGTGCACCGTCGCGACCCGGACCAGGTCGTCACCTACGCCGACACCGTCCTGACTACCGCCCGCCAGACCCGCTCGGGGGTCATCGCACAGAAGCTGCGGGTCCTTCAGCCACACCTTGCTTCCTTGCTCAACGACCAACAAATCCAGCGACTCGATGCCGAGATCACCAAACTCGTCGGCAACCGCGCCGCGTGATGGAGGACGACCGAATGCACAACGACCGTGGCCGCGTGTTCCGCGAGGCGTGGATCGCCGGAGTCACCAAGCACTACCCCGGTGAGCCGAAGCCTGGCTACATCACCCCGTGGGACCAGACCCCCGACTGGGAACGCGACGCCGCGACCGCCGTGTACGACCAGGTCGTCGCCTTCATCAAGGCCACCGACGGCGCCACCACCAAACTGACCCCAGACCAGAAAGGCCGCTTTGTGGCGTTGTGCTGGATCGGCCAGATCTTCAAGCACTTCCCCGAGCCGAAGCCGTCGTACGTCGCGGACTGGAACGATTTGCCGGACTGGCAGAAGGCGACGGATATCGACATCTTCGAGCGCATCGAACGCGATGCCTGACCAGGCGACGATCGACGCTGCGGCCGTCGATGCTCGCCTTGCCGAGACCGAGTACGACGACGCTCAGGCGTGGCTACACGCACGTTCGACCGCGTTGGAGCCGCTCGCAGCCGAGGTCTGGGTCACCGACCCGGAGCACCGCCACGTGCTGCTCGTGCGGCACCGGGTGCGAGGCTGGGTACCGCCTGGCGGAACCGTCGAGCCAGGCGAGACGCCTCGAGCCGCAGCAGCCCGTGAACTCTTGGAGGAGACCGGCCTGCTGGGCGAGCTGCTGTCAGTGCCGGCGGCCGTCGCTGTCCGCTCTTTCCGCGCCGACTGGACGCCAACGCTGAGCCTGTCCTACGGAGCCGTCATCAACCGCGACGCGCCACTCGGCGGGGAGAAGGGACAGCCGCCGAAGTGGGTCGACTTGACGAATCGTGGGAGAGCGTGTTCCCCGAGGATCGCGACCGAATCCGCGCGTATGTGCGCAGGCTCGCGGCAGAGCACGCGGTCGAGGCGCGCTGATCCTGTCGGGCGGGGCTTTAGTTGGTGGCGGCCCCTGCGGACAAGCACAGATCGTCCCAAGCACCATCCCGCTCTGGCGTTTTCATGGGCGGTCTGGGTCGCACGTCCGGACGTGAACGTCCGCCGTTTCGTCGTTGACATGGCCGCTGATCAGGTCCGATCAACGCCGGGTAGCGTGGGTGCGCTAGCGAATCTGGGAGTGATTATGGCGATACGACGAGATGCTCTCGCAGCACGGCGCGAGGCTCTCGGCTTCACCCAGGAAACCCTCGCCCAGGAGCTTGGGGTGGAGCTCTCGACAACCTGACCTCGCCTGCGAGTGGGCCGCTCACCTGGAAGGGAGGGACGACCGACGAACGTTCAGCGGGGTCGCCGACGGTGCTCATCACGGGCTGCTTCCTGTCGTGCCCGTGACCCTACTTGGTCAGGGCGCGCAGGCGGTGGTGAGCGCGGCGGCCTGATCGGCCCTGGTCTGCAGCCAGGCGGCTGGAGCACTGGTGAGGGTGTCCAGGGTGGCCGTCTGCAGGGTGGCGGCCAGGTCGGTGATGGCGCGGCCGATGTCGGTGTCGCTGGTGGTCGCGGCCAGGTCGGTGAGCTCGGTGGCGGTGGTGTGCGCCTGGTCCAGTGCGGCCTGCGGTGCGCTGAGGTCGGGCGGGTTGGCGACCAGTGCCAGCGCGTCGCTACACACCTCGGCGGCGGCGACCGCGCCGGTCACGGTGTCCGCGGCCGAACCGGCGGTGTCGCCGGCCTGCTGGACAGCGCCGCAGCCGCTGATCGCCGCCACGACGCCCACGCCGAGCAGCACAGAGGTCCATCGAGTCGAGATGCGCATGAGCGGGTTCCTTTCCGGATGGGCTGGGTCTGTGGGGTGGTGCCGCCCACCGCTGGTGGGGGGAGTGAGCGGTGGGCGGCACCGGGGCGGTCGACGCGCGTCAGTCGCGCGTCGACAGGCCAGTGGGCGAGGACGGGGCCGTCTCGGCTGCGGCCGCCCCGGTTTGGGCTGGCTCGGTCGTGACCGTGTCGGGCTCCGCACCGGCCAGCGAATCGGCAGAGGCAGCCGCTGGGGTGGCCGGGGTGGTGCGGGTGCGGATCCAGCTGGCCGTGACGGCGACGGCGAGCAGGAGGGCGACCACGGCCAGCGAGAACCAGGTGGGGATCTTGTAGAGGTCGAGCAGCAGCATCTTGATGCCGACCCACACCAGCACCAGGGCGAGGCCTAGCTTGAGGTAGATGAAGCGGTGCATCAGGTCGGCGAGCAGGAAGTACATGGCGCGCAGGCCCAGGATGGCGAAGGCGTTGGAGGTGAACACCAGGAACGGCTGCTGGGTGATGGCGAAGATCGCCGGGATGGAGTCGACGGCGAAGACGATGTCGGTGACCTCGACCAGCACCAGCACCGCCAACAGAGGGGTGGCCACCCAGCGCCCGGCCTGGCGCACCAGGAACTTCTGCCCGTGGTACTCCTCGGTGGTGGGGATGACCTTGCGGAACAGGCGCAGCACGACGCTGCGGTCGGGGTCGATGGTCTCGTTGCGGTGCACGGCCATCCGGACACCGGTGGCGACCAGGAAGGCGCCGAACACGTACAGGATCCAGGCGAAGGACGCGATGAGCACCGAGCCCGCGGCGATGAACACCGCCCGGAACACCAGTGCGCCGAGCACGCCGTAGAACAGCACGCGGTGCTGGTACTCGCGGGGAACGGCGAAGTAGCCGAAGATGATCGCGAAGACGAACACGTTGTCCACCGCGAGGGACTTCTCGATCACGTAGCCCGCGAAGTACTGGGCGGCGAACTCGCTGCCCCACGCCCACCACACGATCGCGCCGAACCCGAGGCCGAGCGCGACCCACACCGCCGACCAGGCGGCGGCCTCGCGGACCCCGACCACGTGTGCGCGGCGGTGGGCGAACAGGTCGATCGCGAGCATCACCAGGATCACGCCGAGCACCGCGGCCCACGCCCACAACGGAACAACCACAGTCAAGCACCTCCGGTCACGTCGAGTGAAACCGGAGGTCTCCCCAACCGCCAGAGCACGTGCGCTGGGTCCGGTGGCGCCGGGACCGGGCAGCCATCGAACTGCCGTAATGACGATCCCGGACGTGGTGGGTACTCCCCTCCGCACCACCAGAATGACGAAATACGGTTCGCCTGTCAAGGCTTGACTGGCGAACCGTACTTCGTCAATCTGGAAATGAGGCCAGCGCGCGGCCTCCTCGATCCGTGCCGTGGAAAGCAGGTCCGCTGATGCCCGCCCAGTGCACAACCCTCGTCTGCGTCGTCGACGCCACCGATCCCGCGCCGGCCGCCGAGCTGCCCGCGGCGGTCGAACTGATCGCCGACCACGGCCACCTCGTGCTCGCCGTGCTGCACCCGCCGCCGGGGCTCACGCTCAACGCGCGGCTGATCGCCTGGCAGCAGGTCCGCCGGGAGCAGGTCACCGCCGCGGCGCTCGCTCCCGCGCTGTCACGGCTCCCGTCATCCGGGCTGGCCGAGCGGGGCGTGCGGATCCACACCACCGCGTGGCATCACCGTCGCGGGCCGGGCGGCCGGCATCGGCGCGTGGCCGCCGCCCTGCTGCGACTGTGCCGAGTGCACGACGCCGACGTGCTCGTGTTGCCCGCCCATCCTCGCGCCGAGCTCCTCACGCCTGCGACCTGCCAGTACCTGCTCGGCCTCACTCAACCTCGGCTGCGGATCCGCCGCGCAGACGAGCACACCCTGCCCGACGCGATGCTGGTCTGATCACACCCGGTCGAGCAGCTCCCCGCCGATCCGGACCCCGCGCCGACAGCGGCATCGAGAGTGGAAGGAATGCCTTATGGTCGGCCCCATGCGGCCTGCCGAACCCCCACCCGACCACGCCCTCCCCACCCCAGCGGGCTCGGATCCCACCGACTCCGGCACGGTGGATTCTGGCGTGGTGGATGCTGGTGCGGAACCGGCCGACGCCGCCGCGTCGCAGACGCCAGGGTCGTGGATGTTCCTGCGCAACCACGCCCACGTGCTGCTCTGCCTGGCCGCCGACCCGCACCAGACCCTGCCCGTCATCGCCCAGAAGGTCGGCATCACCACCCGCGCCGTCCAGCTCATCCTCACCGACCTCATCCAGGGCGGCTACATCGAGCGCACCAAAGTCGGCCGCCGCAACCACTACCGCATCAACCCCGACGGCCATCTGCGCCACCCGCTGGAAGCCCACCACCGCATCGCCGACCTCATCACCGCCGTCGGTCCCGCCACCCCTGACGATGCTCGTGATGCTTCGGCTGACGGCGCCTCGACTCCTCCGCGTCGTCGCCGCACCGGATAACTCGCCACCCTTGGTAAACGAACCACAGTTCGTCATTCTCGACGTTGAGGGGGAGTACCTCAACGACCAAGCCCCGCGTCGTCAACACGATCTGGCCGACCCGGATCCGGCGCAGGCACCCGCCGCCCCACCGCGCGGGTCCAGGAAACCTCACGCCACCGACGCCAGCACCACCAAGCACGCCCTGGCAAGGGCTACGTGGCGTGGCCGGGCGGTGTGCGGACAGGACCTCGCGACGACCAGCGCCCCTCTCGCTTCGCACCCCACACTGACACGCCACCCGGGACGGCGTGTGTTCATCGTGGCGGGCGGGGCGGCACCAACGCTGCGCAGGTGATGACCAACGCCAGCAGAATGAGTGCCGTGACAGCGATGTCGATGAGGAATCCGGTGAGCATGGTGAACATGGTCAGTCCTTCTCAATCACGTGCTGCTCGGCCTCAATCACGTGCTGCTCGGCTCGGCGGCGGGTGCGCAGGCTCGCCGCGATGACGACGGCGAGGATGGCCACGATGACAGCGAGGGAGACCGGCGTGGGGATCTGCGGGGTGGCCGGCCAGATTCCGTGGGCCCAGTGCAACACCAGTTTCAGACCGATGAACGCGAGAATGACCGCCAGGCCGTGGTTGAGATAGACGAGCTTGGCCAGCGTGGTGTGGAGCACGAAGTAGAGCGCGCGCAGGCCGAGCAGCGCGAAGGCGTTGGTGGCGAATACCAGGTAGGGGTCCGCGGTGATGCCGTAGACCGCGGGGACCGAGTCCACGGCGAACACCACGTCGGTCACGAACACCGCGGCGACCACC
Source organism: Pseudonocardia parietis (assembly GCF_017876315.1). GTDB lineage: Bacteria > Actinomycetota > Actinomycetes > Mycobacteriales > Pseudonocardiaceae > Pseudonocardia > Pseudonocardia parietis. Next base: position 77,540 of record NZ_JAGINU010000002.1, read on the forward strand.
ACCGCAAGCGGCGTGAGCGCGCGTCGTCCGTGCTCCCGTACGGTCAGCCGGGTGCCTCGGTAGTCGTCGGTGACGGGCATGAACCTGCGGAGCAGTCGCACGATACGCATCTGGGATACGTCGCGGCCCGCGAAGGCCGAACCGGTGTGCACCTCGTGCAGGATCTTGCCCGCGGACACGAGCAGGATCAGGCCGAAGAGGAGGAACGCCCAGGTGCCTGCCTGCAGCAGCGCCGCGCCCGCCGCGATGAAGATGCCCCGCAGGACCAGGGCACCGGCGATGCCGTACAGCAGCACCCGTTGCTGAATGGGGGACGGGACCGCGAACCCGGCCAGGATCAGCATGAACACGAACAGGTTGTCCACCGACAGTGACTTCTCCACCACGAAGCCGGTGATGAACTCCAGTGCCGGCCCGCTGTCGAACACCGCCCACAGCCAGATCCCGAACAGGACGGGCAGCGTGAGATAGAACACCGACCAGCCAATCGCTTCCCGTATCGACACCTCGTGGGGACGGCGGGTGACGGCGAAATCGGTGACGAGGAGGCCGAGTATTACGGCGATGCTGGCGACCCACAACCAGGGCGACCCGATCGACGAGGACCCCGCCGAGTCGGCGGGCGCGGCCACGGACAGAGACGACACCACGGGATGAAAGGGCACGAAGACCTCCGCGCACGGACGACGTTCGAGGTCTCCTTCACCCTGGTGAGGGCGGTCGCCCGGGGACACCATGGGGTGTCCGTATTGACCAGGCAGACACTTAGGGAAGTACTCCCCTCTGCACGCAGTGTCACTGAACCCTTTCCAACCTGGTGACCATGCGGGTTGACGTGTCCGGCGCGGCGGGCCTGGAAAGTAGAAGAGCCCCTGGTAGACGAGTGATTGTCTAGATCATCTCGTTGTCCACCAGGAGCTCCGGTGCTTTCCTACCCGTCCGCGCTGTCGGTGTCCACTCGCGCGCTGATCACCTTGACCAACGCCCTGCAGCGCAGCCGCAACCAGCGCGGTACTCGCTGGCGGCGACTCCCGGTCAGCCGTCACGCGCTGCTCGCCCTGGCGCACCTGCGCAAGGGCGAGACCTACCCCGACCTCGCCGCCGGGTTCGGGATCGGCACCACCACGGCGTTCCGCTACGTCCGCGAGGCGATCGACGTCCTCGCCGCCCAGGCGCCCACCTTGGCCGAGGCGGTCGCGGTCGCGCTGCGCAAGGCGTTCGTGATCCTCGATGGGACCCTGCTGCGGATCGACCGGGTCGCGATGGCCTCGGGCCGGGACCGCTCGTACTACTCGGGGAAATGGAAGTGCCACGGCATGAACGTGCAGGTCATCAGCGACCCGGCCGGGCGTCTGGTCTGGGCGTCGCCGGCGCTTCCCGGTGCGCGGCACGACATGGGTGCTGCCCGCGCGCACGGGATCATCGAGGCCCTCACCGCTGCTGGGGTGCAGGTAGTCGCCGACAGCGGATACCGCGGCGCCGGCCCGGTGTTCCAGCTGCCGCAGCGACGCCGCCCCGCAGACCGGCACACCGGCGAGCGCCGACGGCTCTCACAGGCGCAGCGGGAGGTCAACGCCGCCCACGCGGCGCAACGCGGCCCCGGTGAACGCGCGAACGCGATGTTCAAGAGCTGGAAGATTCTGCGGAAGATCCGGTGCTGCCCGCAGCGGACCACCGCGCTGGTCAACGCGATTCAGACCCTCATCCTCGCTGGCTGACGCCAAGTGGAAAGAGTTCACTGGCCGGAATGTGGCTGTCAAGGTTGATCGGGGGTGGATCTAGGATCGGTGGCGTGAGGCGCGCCGGGGTATGGCAGTGGCTGGACGGTCACGTCGACCATGAGCGGGGGGTGGGGGTCGCTGCTGGTGGGGTGGTGTCGCAGGCCCCGACGACCGTGGTCATCGAGCGGCTGCTGCGCACGCTCGGCCGGCCCGAGCAGCGGGTGCCGGTGATCCTGGTGGCCGGCACCAACGGCAAGAGCACGACCGCCCGGATCCTGGCCGCGGTGCTGGCGGGCAGTGGACTGCGGGTCGGGTTGTACACCAGTCCTCATCTGCACCGGCCGCAGGAGCGGATCACCATCGATGGTGTCACGATCACCGACGACGAGTTGGCGGCGGTGCTCGACCCGCTGGTGGCGGACGAGCGCACCGCGTCAGAGCTGGGGCGGCCCAGTTGGTTCGAATTGATGACCGCGGCCGCGGTGGGCTGGTTCGCCGACCAACGTGTTGATGTCGCGGTGGTCGAGACCGGTCTGGGTGGCAGCGGCGACGCGACCGCCGCGCTCGGCGCCGGCCTGGTGGTGGTCACGTCGGTGGGCGTCGACCACGTCGAGTACTTCGGTGACACGCGGTGGGACAACGCCGTGGCTGAGGCTGGCGCGGTTCCTGAGGGCGCGACCGTGGTGCTAGCCGAAGCGGACCCGGCCATGCACCCGCCGTTCCTGGGCCGCCGCCCCTCGCGCGTGGTGACCGTGGATCGTGACTTCGGCGTGGCCGCCGACGCGCCGGTCGCGGATGGCCGGACGGTGTCGCTGTTCACGCCCGGGGCGACTTATGACGACGTTTTCCTGCGTCTGCTGGCACCGTGGCAGGCGGCGAACGCGGCGACGGCGTTGGCCGCCGCCGAGGTGTGGCTGGCCCGGCCGGTGGCCGACCAGGTGGTGCGGGCGGTCTGCGGGGCGCTGCGGGCTTCGGGCCGCTTTGAGCTTGTCCACACCCCCGGCCCTGTGCTGATGGACGGCGCCCACAACGAGGAAGCGGCCACCGCGCTGGCACGGGCGCTGCGGGAGCGGTTCGACGGCGTCTCCCGCACCGTGGTGGTCGGTATGACCGGGACCCGCGCGCCGGAGGCGTTTCTGAGTGCCCTGGGGGTCGGGGCTGGTGACTGGGTGATCTGCACCTCGCCCCGGACACCGCGAGCGGTGCCGCTCGCCAGGCTCGCCGCCGCCGCGCGGGCGGTGGGCGCAGGATCGGTCGCGGTCGAGGCGGATGTGGGTGATGCGGTGCGCCGCGCGGCGGCGGCGAATGATAGCACGCTCACGGTAGTTACCGGGTCGCTCTATGTGATCGGCGAGGCGCTGCCCGTCGTGCGAGCGCTGGTGACGTGACCACCCGTGCTGCCCGGGCTGAGCGCCGCGCGTGCTGATCGGGAAGAGAGGGTACGAGATCCGGTCTCGAAATGGGTCCGGCGGCGCGGGGGCAACGGTGATCGCGCGAGCCGGTGGTGTGTCAGACTGCAGTGGTGAGGGGTGAACGGGTGATGTCGGATCAACCAGGCATCGCGCCTGAGCGCGTGGGACTCGATGTGGAACGCGCTGCTGGCACCCTGCGCGCGGGTGGGCTGGTCGCGTTCCCGACCGAGACCGTGTACGGGCTCGGCGCGGACGCGGAGAACGTCGACGCGGTGGAGCGTGTCTTCGCCGTGAAGGGGCGGCCCTCGACGCACCCGCTGATCGTGCACCTCAGCGGGGCGCGTCAGCTCCCCGACTGGGTCGCGGAGGTGCCCGACGCGGCGCGCCGCGTCGCTGACCGTTTCTGGCCTGGCCCGGTGACCCTGGTTCTTCGTCGGGGCCGCCGTGTTCCCCGCGCGGTCACCGGCGGTCTGGAGACGGTCGCGCTGCGGGTGCCCGACCATCCGGTCGCCCGCGCGCTGCTCACGGCGTTCGGTGGCGGTGTGGCGGCGCCATCGGCCAACCGTTTCGGCTCGGTCAGTCCCACGGCGGCTGCTCATGTTGGCGACGGGTTGGGCGCCGACGTCGACTACGTGCTGGACGGCGGCCCCTGTGCGGTGGGTGTCGAGTCCACGATCGTCGACCTCACCGGCGCACCTGCGATACTGCGCCCAGGCGGCGTGACACGAGAGGATCTTGAGCGCGCACTGGGTTGCTCCGTGCCGGTGCGGGCGAGGAGTGCCGTACGCGTTCCGGGCCAGCATCCGTCGCACTACGCGCCGAGGGCACGGGTTGTCCTGGTCGAGCCGGGCCAGGTGATCGGCCACGCCGAGTACCTGGCAGCGCAGGGCCGGCGCGTCGGCGTCCTGCTGCCGCCCGAGTTCGCGGGCGGTGCCGGTGCGTGTGCCGGGCAGCGCGTTATCGCGGTGCCGGACTCGGGTGCGCGGTACGCGCGGCGGCTTTTCGAGTTCCTCCGTGACTTCGACCGGCATGAGTGCGAGGTCGTGGTGGCCTCGGTTCCTACCCCGGACGGGCTCGGATTGGCGATCGCGGATCGGCTCCGCCGAGCGGCCGGGTCGCGCAGCCAGACGGCCGCGACTCCGGGCTGCTCAGCGGTTGCTGAGCGCGGCGACGAGGTGTTCGAGGTGGGCGGCGCGGGATGCTTTGATCAGGACGAGATCGTCGGGACGAAGGATTCGACTTAGCACGTCGTGGGCGGCCTGGCTGTCGGGAACGGCGATGATGTCGAGGGTGCTGTGCTCGGTGTCGGCCGCGTCGGCGATCAGAGGCGCGGTCCGGGTGCCGATGGTGATCAGGACGTCGAGGCCGGCGCGTGCGGCGAGCACGCCGAGGTGGTGGTGGGCGCCAGCGGCGTGGTCGCCGAGGTCGGCCATCTCGCCGAGGACGGCGATCCGGCGGCGGGCGGACATGGTGCTCAGGGTGGTCAGCGCGGCGGCCATGGAGTCGGGGTTGGCGTTGTAGGCGTCGTGGAGGAGCGTGACCCCGTCGCCCCGCACGATGGTTTGCATGCGCCCGCCGCTGGCGGGTTCAGCGGCGCTCAGGGCATCGGCGATGGTGTGGTGGTCAAGGCCGAGGCCGAGGGCGAGGGCGGCGACGGCGAGGGCGTTGCCGACGTGGTGCCGGCCGGTCAGGCGGAGCGTGACGGGTGCCGTGCCCTCGGGAGTGTGCAGGGTGAAGCACGCCCGGCCGCGCGGCGTGACGTGCACATCTCGGGCGTATACGCCGTTGGGGTGGGGGCGCTGGCTCCACCAGCGGGTGCGGGCGGGGGTGAGCGGGGCCATCGCGGCGACGAGCGGATCGTCGGCGTTGAGGATGGCCAGCCCACCGTGGTCTGCAGAGGGGAGCCCGGTCAGTAGTTCGCTTTTGGCCGCGGCGATCCCGGTTTGCCCGTCGGGGTATTGACCGAGGTGGGCGGTGCCGACGTTGAGCACGACCCCGACGTGGGGGGTGACCAGGCCGCACAGGTAGCTGAGGTGTCCACGGCCCCGGGCGCCCATTTCCAGGATGAGGTAGCGGGTGTCGGGGGTGGCGCGCAGGACAGTGAGGGGAAAACCGAGCTCGTTGTTGAAGGAGCGGTCTGTGGCGGCGACCGGGCCGTGGTGTGCCAGGACCTGGGTGGCGAGATCTTTGGTCGTGGTCTTGCCGTTCGACCCGGTGATGCCGATCACGGTGGCCGGCAGTCGGTCTGCCACGTGGCGAGCCAGGTCGCCGAGCGCGCGGGTCACGTCGGTGACCTGGACGGCAGGGGCGGGCACCGGGCGTGCGGCCAGCACCAGGGCGGCTCCCGCGGCGAGGGCCGCTGATGCATGGTAGTGCCCGTCGGTGCGCCGGCCGGGGAGGGCGGCGAACACGCCGCCGGGGTGGACCTGGCGGGAGTCGATGCTGGCGGGTGCGGTCACCAGCAGCGACGGGTCGGTCCCCGGGACGAGGTGACCGTCGGTGGCCGCGGCGATCGCGGCGGCGGTCAGGGGGATCATCGTGGTGACGCTCCTTCGGACGTGCAGTGGCTGGGGCCGGCCGGGTGGGTCTGCGGGGGTGGTGTCCGGGGGTTACGGGTTGCAGCATTCGCAGAACGTGGGATCGGCACGTCGTTGGCCGTCATCGCGAGGGTGGCGGCCGCGGTGCGGGCAGCGGGCACACCCGTGGATCGTTGCCAGGGTCAGGCGGGTGGGCTCGCCACACGTGCCGCAGGGCAGACCAGGTTCGCGGTCCACCGGGCCGAATCCGGGGGTGCCGCAGGCCGGGCACAGGGTGGCCAGACGCGAGGCGAGTTGGTGGGCGAGCACGCTGATCTCCCGCATGCGGGTGGGGTTGACGTGCGCGCGCATGTCGGTCTCCAGTCGCGCCAGGCCATCGGTGGAGTGCGCGGTGCACCGGCTGATCGCCGCATCGAGGTCGGCACGGGTCTGGATGCCCTTGCAGATGGGGCCTGGAGCCCGCACGTCGGCGGGGCTGTGGGGACGGACGATGACCGCGTGGGCACCGAAACCGACGCGCGCCAGGTAGGCGTCGGTTTCCTCGTCGAGGCGGCGGGTCGTGGTGTGGCTGAAGTTCGTCGGTGTGGTTCGGCGCTCCAGGATGCAGACGTCCCGCACCGTGTCGAGGAAGGCGAGGATCTCCTGGCCGGCGCTCAGCATTGGCGCGACCGGGTGCGGGCCGAAGGAGCCTTCGCTGGCCACGGCGAGTCCGAGGCCGGTCGACTCGATCGCGAGGCGCGCCTTGCGGACCGCGGTCTCGGCCGCCGACCCGGCGCGGGGGATCTCACCGGTGAAGGTGCCGAGCTGATCGGTGTCCACATCGTGGGCGAGCACAAGCCGCATGCCGGGGATCCGCGCCAGGGCGGCAGCGAGGGCTCGCTGCTTGCCGTGTCGGGTGGCCATCGCGACCGGTGCGCCCGCGTAGGGGTGCACGGCGAGCATTACACGAGGTTGCCGGATCGGGCGTCGATGCCGGTGAGCAGGGCCACGAGCTGCCCGATGGCGGTGTCACGGTCCATCGGGTGCCGCAGCGGCAAATCCGGATGCAACCGGTACCGGTTGCGCCGCCCCTCCCTGGTGCGTTCCAGGTAGCCCGCCTCGACGAGGTCGGCCACGATGCGCTGCGCCGCCCGCTCGGTGATGCCCACCACCTCGGCCACATCCCGCAACCGAACTTGTGGATCCCGCACCACGCACAGCAGTACGTGGGCGTGATTGGTCAAGAACGTCCACTCCTGCATGGCCGCAACTGTACCTCGTCGGGGGTAACGCATGTCACGCTTGCCAAAGCGCGTCATCAATGTCGTATGATTCATATCGCGTATTAGAACACAGGTCATTGGTAGCGAGCTTGGGAGGTGGGTGTCATGGGCGACGAGGAGATGGCGCTCCCGTGGGAGAACCTGCTGCGGGAGGTGGGCGCGGTGGTCGACGCCGAGATGGCGGGCGTACTGACCGGCGAGCGCGCGGCCGATGAGGTGGCGCGGCGCTGGGCGCACCGGTGGGCCTCGCCGCCGCCGGACGTGGTGATCGACACCAGCCCGCCGGGCGTGCGGCGGGGGGCCGCGCAGAGCGTGGGTGCCTACATCGCCCGGGAGCTGGAACGGGGGCGGTCGCTGTACTGCGTGGTCCACGACGAGTTCGTCCGGGTGCGGATCGGGGGTTTCGACGGGCGTGCGTTGCCTCCGCATTGCCTGGAACACCTCGGTTCGCCGCCCGAGCCCGCTGCGGGCACCGGTGCTGAGCCGCGCGCCACCGACCTCGCCGGAGCCCCGGCGACGCGCGGCGCGGCGGCGCGCGCGGGTCAGGAAGGTACGACGGCGTGACAGGGGTGACGCTGCTCGTTTTGGTGGCCCTTCCCGCTGTTGCGGCCATGGCCGGGTCGATCCGGCGGCTACGGAGCTTGGCGCCCGCGTTGGGTGCGGGTGCGGCGCTGGTGGCCACCGCGCTGGCGGGGACGCTGGCCGTGACGGTGGTAGTCGGCGGGCCGGTGGCGATGGTGCTGGCCAACCCGGACGGGCGAGCCTGGACCGGGCTGGTGGTCGACCACGTCGGGGCGATCGTTCTGCTGCTGGTGTGCACGGTCAGCGCCGTGGTCCAGGCGTTCGCCCGCCGCTACCTGCACGGCGATCCGGCCGCGGCCCGCTTCGCTGTCGCGGCGGGGGCGCTGACCGCCGCGACCACGGTGATGGTGACCGCGGCGACTCTCGTCACCCTGGCGGTGGCGTGGACGCTGACCGGGGTGATCTTGTGCCGTCTGGTGGGGATGTATCGGCCGGCGCCCTCGGCCGTCGATGCCGCACGGCGCACCACCCGTGCCGTCGTCGCCGGGGACGCCGCGTTGTGGACTGGGGTTGTCCTCGCGGTCACGGTCTGGGGGGATCTCGACCTGCGCCACCAGGGCGACGCGGCCCTCGGCGGTGCGGTGGGCACGGTGGTGGCCTGTTCGCTGGTGGTCGCCGCGGCCGTGCGGTGCGCGCAGCTGCCCTGGCACCGATGGCTGCCGGCGACCCTGGCGGCACCGACCCCGGTTTCGGCTCTGCTGCACGCCGGCGTGGTCAACGCCGGCGGGGTGCTGCTGGTGAAGCTGTCGCCGATCGTCGGTGCCGCGCCGGTGGCGACACACCTGGCGTTCGCCATCGGAGCCGCCAGCGTCGTGGCCGCCACCGCGATCATGCTGACCCGCCCCGACATCAAAGGGGCGCTGGTGCACTCCACGATCGGGCAGATGGGGTTCATGCTCATGACCTGCGGGCTCGGCCTCTACGCCGCGACGGTGGTGCACCTGGTGGCGCACGGGCTGTTCAAAGCCACCCTGTTCCTCGGCTCGGGGTCGGCCGTGCAGCGGCACGCTGGCCACACTGCGGCTCCTCCCGCGCCTCGGTTGGCTCCTGCCCGCGCAGCGCAGGTCGCTGTCCTCGCCGGGGTCGCCGCCGTCGCGGCGGTCGGGGTGGCGGCCTGGTTGCTACCCCTTCATGCCGGCGGCGTCGCGTTGTCGCTCTTCGCCGTGGCCACCGCCGCGCGGCTGGCGTGGGGCTGGCTGCGTCGTCACCCGACCGGCGGCGCGCTGGTCACGGTGGTGATCGTGCTGCCGGGCGTGGCGATCGGGTACCTGGCCCTGGTGGGCGCGGTCACCGAGCTCCTGGCCCCGAGCCTGCCCGCAAGCGGGCCCGCCGCTGTCTCGGCCTGGGTTCTCGCGACCGTGGTGGCGGTGCTGGCGGCCGGTGCGCTGCTGCTCCACCTGGCACCCGCGGTCGGTCTGGGCCGGTGGCGCGACCGGCTGTACGTGGCGGCGTTGTCCGCCGGGCAGCAGCGCACGTACACCGCCGCCTGGGGTCACCCGCCACGGCTGGTACCGACACCGCGTCCGCGGCCGGTTCCCCAACTGGAAGGAGCTCGGGCGTGACTCGCCCCCACGCGCTCGACGGCATCCCGCGCAAGCGGGTCGCCGCCATGACAGGTGAGTCACCGGCTGTCCCGCACGCGTGGCTTCCCCTGTTCTCCACGGTCGCACGTTCCGCCACTTGTCGCGTCGTGCTCGCGCAGGAGGGTTCACACTCATGACCACCGGCCCCGCCACCAACCTCGCCCCCGATGCCGTCTCTGACGTCGCCACACAGCAGGCGGCAGTGCGCGCCGAGATCGCCGACGCGGCCGGATTCCTGGCTCCGACCTGGCCATTGGCGGACTTCATCGCGGTCAACCCGTTGTCCGGCCTGCTGGACCGCCCGTTCGCCGACGCGGCCACCACCGCCGCGGATCTGCTCGGAGCACGAGTCACCCCAGACGAGACCTGGCTACGTGCCGCCTGGCAGCGCGGCCGGATCACCGACGACGACCTGCGCGCCGCGCTGGCCCGCCGCCACCCCACGGCGCTACAGCGGGGCCCGCTCACTCTCGGCAACCGCGCCTACGACCCGGTCGACCTGCTGGTGGCCGATCTGCACCAGGGCATCGCGTGTCCACCGCCGCGCCGTCAGGCACGCACCGCGGCCGAAGCACTGGCCCCGGAGGTGGCCGCCCTGCTCAACACCCACACGATCCAGTGGTGCGCGGCCTACCTGGACGAAGGCCAGTCCACCTGGCGGATGCCGGGTCGTGACCGCGGCTTCTACTCGGCGTGGCGGGCGCTGGCCGCCCATGACGGAACCTTGCCGCGGCCGGTGCGGGCGCGGCTGCGGCACCTGCCCGAACGCGCCGAGCACACCATCCTGGACGCGCTGGCCGCGCTCGGTGTCCCGGACGACCAGCGGACCCGCTACCTGCAGGCCCACCTGGCCTGCTTGCCCGGCTTCGCCGCCCACGTCCGGTGGCGCGGCGAGCGGCCCGACAGCGGCATCGACCTCGTCGACTACCTCGCGTTGCGGTTGGCCGTCGAAGCCGCCGCGCTCGCCGGCTCCCACGCTCCCGGCACAGCGTGGTCCTGGGCCTCCGCGAGCCGGTTCGACACCCGGCAGGCCACCGTCGACCCGCACGACCGGGCCTACCACCTGTTGGGAGCGCTGGAAGTCACCGACACCGATGCCGCCCAACGGAGCGAGCTGGTGGAGCTGCTCGACCAGCTGCCGATCCAGCAGCGGGCGCTGGTCTGGCTGGACGCCTACGAGGACCACTACCGGAGCCGGCTGCTGCTGCGCATCCTCGGCCGGCCCCAGCCCGAACTGCCCGAAGCCCCACCGCGGGCGCAGGTGGTGTGCTGCATCGATCCCCGCTCCGAAGGACTGCGCCGCCACCTGGAGGTCCTCGGCAGCTACCAGACCCTGGGCTTCGCCGGTTTCTTCGCCGTCGCCATGCGCTACCGCGACCTCGCCGGGGGTGCCGCTCGCACCCAGTGTCCCGGCCCGATCACGCCTCGCCACACCCTCACCGAGCACCCCGCCCCTGGTCGGCGGCGCGCGGCCGAGCGGTCACTGGCCGGCCGCAGGGTGCTCGCCGCCGCCGAGCACTCCCTGCACGCCGCCAAGGACGACCTGCTGGCGCCGTTCGCCCTCGCCGAAGCCGCCGGCTGGCTGGCCGGGCCGCTGGCCGCGGCCAAGACCTTCACTCCCCGTGCCGCCGGCGCCACAGGCGCGTGGTGGGCCCGCCGCATCACGCCCGAGCCGCAGACCGAGATCTCCATCGCCGAGGCGCTCACCCCCGAGGAGCGTGCCGCGACCGCCGAAACCATCCTGACGTTGATGGGCCTGACCCGCGGGTTCGCGCGGCTGGTCGTGTTCTGCGGGCACCGCGCCCACACCGACAACAACCCCTACCAGGCCGCGCTGGACTGCGGCGCCTGCGGGGGACATCCCGGAGGTCCCAACGCCCGCACGGCCGCCGCCCTGCTCAACGATCCGCAGGTCCGCCGTCACCTGGCCGACCGCGGCATCACCGTTCCCGACGACACCTGGTTCGTCCCGGCCGAACACGACACCACCACCGACACCGTACGCCTGCTGGACACCCACCTCCTGCCCGCCACCCACCGCCGCGACGCTGACAGACTCACCGCCGACCTCCGCACGGCCGGCACCCGGCTGGCCGCCGAACGCTGCGCCATCCTGCCGGGCGCACCCACCCGGCCCCGCCCGCGGCACGCGGCGCGCCACACCCGCGCCCGGGCCCGTGACTGGGCCCAGGTCTTCCCGGAATGGGGTCTCGCCGACAACGCCGCCTTCCTCATCGCGCCCCGCGCCCTCACCCGCGGCATCGACCTGCACAGCCGCGTGTTCCTCCACGACTACGATCCCGACCTCGACCCGACCGGCACCGTCCTGGAAACAATCCTCACCGCGCCGCTCGTCGTCGCACACTGGATCAACAGCCAGTACTACTTCGCCACCGTCGACCCGCAGTCCTTCGGCGCCGGCAGCAAAACCCTGCACAACGTCACCGGTGGGGGCCTGGGCGTCATGACCGGCCACACCAGTGACCTCCAGCCCGGCCTGCCCTGGCAGTCCCTCACCGACGGCCACCACGCCCGACATGAACCGCAACGCCTGCTCGCCATCGTGCAGGCACCCCTGCCCAGGCTGGACACCCTCATCGCCCGCCACACAATGCTGCACCACATGTTCAGCCACGACTGGATTGGACTCGCCGCACGGGAACAGCCCGACGACCCGTGGCACCGCTACACCCCCACCGGGTGGCAGCCCTGGCACCCCAGCACCGACACGCCAGCACCGACATCCCGGCAGGCGCTCCCGTGACCGCTCCACACCACCCGATGGCGGCGTCCCACCCGGAACGACCTGTCCTAACTCCCCACGTAACAGAGCCGCTTGGAAAGAGAGGTACCCGATGAGCGCGCTTCTACTGATCTCAAGTGTGGACCACGCCGAGGTCGCCGTCGAGCAGGCGAGCGACTACCTGGTCCACCACCGGCGCTACGGCGGCGATCCAGCTCAGCGGGACGCCCTGCTCGGGATTTGGATCCGCCGCGAGCTTGACGCGGACCTGCCCACGTTGTTCCCGTGCGGCGAGCATGTGCAGACCTGCGGATGCGCCGTCGGGGACCCCACGGAAGGGCGCCCGCCAGCAGTGCCGGTGGGGATCCGGACCTCCTCCTCGGTGTCCGGGCTGTGGTCGCTGTGCTGGCTGGACGGTTCCGCCCTGCGCGAGGCACACAACCCCCACCAGCGACGGCGCCTGATCCTCGATGTCCTGGTGCAAGGCGCGGCGCCCGCAGCGAGCCTGCCGGGAGCGTTCTTTCCGGTCTTCGCGCACACCGACTCCCGCGACACCGTCCACGCCACCCTGACCGAACTCGGCAGCCGCTACCCGCGCCTGGTCGCGACCCACTGGTACATCGATGACCCAGAGCAGGGCATCAGTGGACCGTGCGGCACGACCAGCGCCGGATGCCGGCTCGCACGCGGCACCGCCACGACTCGCCCCTAGCCCATCCAGCGTCCCGTCACGTCCTCGGTCTCAGGAGCAGCATGACCACGCATTCCACATCCGCACCGATCACCGTCGCCCACGGAGACGGAATCGGTCCGGAAATCATGGAAGCCACCCTTTCGGTGCTCAACGCCGCAGGCGCGGCCCTTGACATCGACACGATCACCATCGGAGAGTCGGTCTATCAGGCTGGCAACCCCGCCGGCGTCACTCCCGAGGCGCTCGAGTCGATCCGCCGCACGGGTGTGTTCCTCAAGGCGCCCATCACCACCCCGCAAGGCGGAGGGTTCAAGAGCCTCAACGTCACCGTGCGCAAGACGTTCGGTCTCTATGCCAACGTCCGGCCATGCGTCGCCTACGCACCGTTCGTCGCCACCAAGCACCCTGGCATGGACGTCGTCATCGTTCGGGAGAACGAAGAGGACCTCTACGCCGGCATCGAGCACCGCCAGACCGACGAGGTCGTGCAGTGCCTCAAGCTCATCTCCCGGCAGGGATGCGAGCGGGTAATTCGCTACGCCTTCGAGTACGCCACAGCCTATCGGCGAACCAAGGTGACAGCGTTCACCAAGGACAACATCATGAAGATGACCGACGGCCTGTTCCACCGGGTGTTCGACGAGGTCGCCGCCGACTACCCCGATATCCAGGCAGAGCATTGGATCGTCGACATCGGTGCGGCCAAGCTCGCCGACACCCCCGAGGCGTTCGACGTCGTCGTCCTGCCGAACCTCTACGGCGACATCCTCTCCGACGTCGCCGCCCAGATCGCCGGATCTGTCGGCCTCGCCGGAAGCGCGAACATCGGCGAGCGAGTCGCCATGTTCGAAGCCATCCACGGATCCGCCCCCCGGCGAGCCGGCCAAGACGTTGCGAATCCTTCAGGGCTGCTGCTGGCCGCGGTACAGATGCTGGTCCACATCGGACAAGCCGACGTCGCGAGCCGAGTCCACAACGCCTGGCTGCGGACCATCGAAGACGGCATCCACACCTACGACATCTACGAGCCCGATACCAGCACCTCCAAGGTCGGCACCACGGCGTTCGCGGCATCGGTCATCGACCGTCTCGGCCAAGAACCCACCCGGCTGCCGGCAACGCACTACGCCCAGCACAGGCCGATCACCGTCAAGCTCGCGGGCCGATCCGCTGCCGCCAAGACCCAGCTCGGCGTCGACGTGTTCGTCCACAGCCCAGACACCACCCCAGACGAACTCGCCGCCAAGCTTCGTCCGTTCGCCGCACCCCTGCACCTTGACATGATCTCCAACCGGGGACAGAAGGTCTGGCCAGGCGGCGCGCCCGAGACCCTGCTCACCGACCACTGGCGATGCCGCTTCCTCGACCCGCGCGGGACCACCACCGCCGCCGAGGTCGTCGCCCTCCAGGCCCGCATGGTCGAGCACGGCATCGAACCGATCAAGACCGAAGGACTCTACGCCTTCGACGGCGAACCCGCATTCACCCGAGGCCAGGGCCAATGAAGGGCCGAGCTGACCAAGCGAAGCCGGGAGAAGACATGGACCCGCGTCACCGTAGCCGAATCGTCACCGACGGCGTCACCCGAGCACCGGCCCGGGCGATGCTGCGGGCAGTCGGGTTCGCCGACGAGGACTTCACCCGGCCGCAGATCGGTGTGGCCGCGGCCGCCAACGACCTCACACCCTGCAACATCGCCCTGGACCGCCTGGCAGGCGCGACGGCCGACGGGGTCAGGAAGGCGGGCGGGGTGGCGATGCGGTTCTCGACCATCGCCATGTCCGATGGGATCGCCATGGGGCACCGCGGCATGCGCGCGTCCCTTCCCAGCCGGGACCTCATCGCAGACTCGGTCGAGTGTGTCATGGAGGCCGAACAACTCGACGCGATGGTCACCATCGCCGGCTGCGACAAGAGCCTTCCCGGGATGCTCATGGCCGCCGCACGCCTCAACGTACCCACGGCGTTCTTGTACGGCGGCTCCTCCCTCCCCGGGAGCTGGCAGGGTCGGCCGGTGACGATCCAGGACGTGTTCGAGGCCGTCGGCGCGCAGGCAAGCGGCCTGCTCAGCACCGACGACCTCGACGAGCTGGAGCGCGCCGCGTGCCCAGGAGCCGGATCGTGCGCCGGCATGTACACCGCCAACACGATCGCCGCCGAAGCCGAAGCCCTCGGTATCGCACTGCCCGGCTCGGCATCCGCCCCCGCCATCGACCCCACACGCCCCGGCATCGCCCACGACACCGGAGCGGCCGCCGTCGCCGCCCTGCGCGCCGGGATCCGCCCACGCGACATCCTCACCCGCGAAGCCTTCGAGAACGCCATCACCGTGGTCATGGCCCTGGGCGGGTCGACCAACGCCGCGCTGCACCTACCCGCCATCGCCCACGAAGCCGGCGTCCGCCTGACCCTCGACGACTTCGACCGGATCAGCCGACACACCCCCCACATCGCCGATCTCCGTCCCGGTGGGCGCCACGTCATGGCCGACCTGCACCAGGTCGGTGGCGTGCCCGCAGTGCTCGCCGCGCTGCTGGACGCCGGACTGCTCCACGGCGACTGCCTGACCGTGACCGGAGCCACCCTGGCCGAGAACCTCGCCGAACTCGCAGCCCCGAAACCCGACGGTACGGTCCTCCGAACGCCAGATGACCCGCTCCGCCCCGACGGCGGCCTGGCCATCCTCCGCGGGGCACTCGCCCCCAGCGGCGCGGTGGTCAAGATGGCCGGCCTGACCGTCGACCGCTTCCACGGCACAGCCCGGGTCTTCGACAACGAAGACGCCGCCATGGGCTACGTCTCAGGCGGTCGCCTCACCGCAGGCGAGGTGATCGTGATCCGGTACGAAGGCCCACGCGGCGGACCGGGAATGCCGGAGATGCTCGCCGTCACCGCCGCTGTCCGCGGCACCGGCCTGGGTGACCAGGTGGCGCTGGTCACTGACGGCCGCTTCTCCGGCGCCACCACCGGCCTCTGCGTCGGCCACGTCGCCCCCGAGGCCGCTGCCGGCGGGCCGCTGGCGCTGGTCGCCGACGGCGACCCGATCATGATCGACATCCCGGCACGCACCATCGATCTCGACGTCAACCCTGCCGAACTCGAACGACGCCGTCACCGCTGGCACCCACCCCCTGCCCCGACCGGCAACGGCTTCCTAGCCAAGTACAGCCGCCTCGTCGGCTGCGCCTCGCAGGGGGCGCTCGTCGGCGCCACCCCACGATGAGCAGCCCCACCCGACGCAAACACCATCATGTCACGCGAGCGATCCGGCTTTTCTCCCATCGCCGTGCCGGCGGCACGGCCTGCGGGGCGCATCGGCGGTGCCGCCAGCGCCGACCGCCCTGTCGAAGGAATCACCGCCACGACCGGACCCTGCATCCGCCGGGCCATCGACGTCCACCAAGCGGTCACGACCCACGCCTGCCGGGCCGCACACACCAACCCCCGCGAAGGAGCCGCACTGTGTTGGACGGCAAGCACATCCTGGTGACCGGGGTCGTCACCACCGACAGCATCGCCTTCGCCGTCGCCCGCCGCGCCCAACAACTCGGCGCCGAGGTGCTGCTCACCGGGCTCCCCCGCGATCTCGATCGGGCCCGTGCGGCGGCAGCGCAGCTCACCGGCGACATCGACGTCATCCCCTTCGACGCCACTGCCTCCCACGACACCGCCCGGCTCACCGCAACGATCGCTGAGCGGTGGGAGAGACTCGACGGCGCCCTGCACGCCATCGCCTTCGCACCCGCCGACGCCCTGGAAGGCCCCCTACTCAACGCCCGCCCCGAAGGGATCGGACTGGCGTTCCAGACCAGCACCGTATCCCTCGCCGCGCTCGCCGCGGCGGTGAACCGGCTCGCCCCACCCTCCGGCGCCAGCCTGGTCGGGCTCGACTTCGACGCCAGCGCCGCGTGGCCGGTCTACAACTGGATGGGCGTCTGCAAAGCCGGACTGGAGTCGCTCAACCGGTACCTCGCACGCGACCTCGGGCCTGCCGGAATCCGGGTCAACCTCGTCGCGGCCGGGCCGATCCATACCCGGGCGGCCACCGGCATCCCCGGCTTCGAAGCCCTGCTCGACGCCTGGGCAACCCGTTCGCCCTTGCGGTGGGACCCAGCCGACTCGACCCCGGTGGCCGACGCCGTCTGCTTCCTGTTCTCCGACCTCGCCCGCGCTATCACCGGCGAGATCCTCCACGTCGACGGCGGCTACCACGCCATGGCCGCGCCCCTGCGCCAACAGGGATCATGATGGGCCACGAGGACATCCAACACCTCCACACTGATCAGGGCAGGTGCCCTGGCGCAGACTGGGCAAGATCTCGGCTGGTTGACCCGGTGGGCGCTCCATGACCCGACCTAGCCGACTCATCCTGGTCACCGGCACCGGCACCGAGGTCGGCAAGACCTGGGTGACCGCCGCCTTGTCGCGACGATTGCGAGCATTTGGCATCGAGGTCGCGGCCCGCAAACCGGCGCAGTCGTTCACACCCGGTGATACCGCGACCGACGCCGCCGTGCTCGGCGAGGCAACTGACACGCCCGCCGACACGGTGTGCCCGCCACACCGGTGGTACCCGGTACCCCTCGCGCCACCGATGGCCGCCGACACCCTACAACTGGCTCCGATCCTGCTCGACGACCTCGTCGCCGAACTCGACTGGCCCTCAGACGTCGCCATCGGCTTCGTCGAGGGCGCAGGCGGGCTGTGCTCACCAATCGCCCATGACGGCGACACCCTCTCACTGGCGCAGCGGGTGAGACCGGACCTCGTGCTACTGGTCACCGAGCCTGTCCTAGGAGTTGTGTCCCAGGTGCGCCTCGCCGCGCGAGCCCTCACCGGACACGAGGTGCTAGTGGCCGAGTTCGTTAGTTCGTCGGGGGTCATGCGGCGGTAGTGAGGGTGCTGGGCTGCTCTGGCGGGCCGATCCGGTCGAGTAGGGCGCGGAGATCGCGGCGGGTGAAGGTCCAGTCGAAGGGTGTCGCGGCGCGGTTGTAGCGGTCTTGGAAGGCCAGGATGCGCTCGGCGAGGGCGTCGAGGTCGGCGAAGTCGACCGGGCTGATAGCTTTGCGTTGCAGGATCGAGAAGTAGATTTCGACCTGGTTGAGCCAGGAGGCGTGGATCGGTAGGTGGACCAGTGTCGCGCTCGGCCAGGTTGTGTTCATGCGGTCGATCGAGGCCTGTCCGGCGTGGCTGGAGCCGTTGTCCACGACCCAGAACACCCGCCGTGCCGAGGCGTAGGGCTCGCAGCTCATGACGTGTGTGACCAGGTCGGTGAACGGTTCGATCCCGGTCTTCGGGGCGATGGTGCCCATGACTCGGGCGTGGTGGATGTCGTAGGCGGCGAAGTAGGCCAGGGTCCCGCCGCGGCGGTATTCGAACTCGACCTGGCGGGTCCGGCCCGGCCCGGCGGGCCGGCCGGGGTGGCGGCGACGCAGGGCTTGGAGCTGGGACTTCTCATCGGCGCTGATCACGTAGTCGTCCGGGCCCAGCGGTGCACCGTTCCAGGTGCGGGCGTAGAGGTCCAGGACCCGGGCGGCCTTGGTCTCGAAGTTCGGGTCGCGGGGGAAGATCCAGGAGCGGTGCTGCCAGGGTTTGATCACCGCACGGGTCAGCGCCCGACGCACTGTGGACGCCGAGATCGTCTCGGCGATACCGCGGGTGACCGCTTCGGTGGCCAGTTCGGTGCTGCTCCAGCGCGAGAGCGGTATCCCGGTCTCCGCGGGCAGGGTGCAGGCCAGCGCGGTGATCGCCGCGCTCTGCACGGCGGTGAACCGGCGCGGTCGCCCGGTGCGGGGCCGATCGGCGAGACCGTCGAGGCGCTCGGTGGCGAACTGTCGTCGCCACCTGCGCGCGGTGTCGACACACACTCTGAGTTCGACGGCGATCGCGGCGTTGGTCGCACCGGCCGCGGCAGCGAGCACGATCCGGGCCCGCAGCCGGTCGCGGTGCTCGGTGCGCCCGCTGCGCGCCCGCGCGGTCAACACCGCCTCCTCCGCCGCGGTGAGCACGATGATGAACGGGCTGGTGACCGGCACACCCGGGTTGTCGACCCCGACCACGATTTCGGCCACCGCGACACGCCGTGATCACCCGTAACAGCGGCCGACGGTCGATCGCGAGGGCCGGGCAACGCCGACCAGGGCTGTCACGATGGGCAAGTGGCGCCCCGTTTCCCCGAGTCGACCAAGACCTCCGTGCGGCAACGGTTACGCGCTCGGGCCCGTGAGCGTTGGCCCCAGATCACCGAACTGCACATGCGTCACCACGGCGTGTTCACCTACATCGGGGCCAGCACCGAGACCGAGATCCTGCCGCTGTGTCGGCTGCGCTACGTCGGATCGGCCCATGACTGGCAGGTCGCGATCTACCGGGCCAGCCACGACGACTACGCCGAGTCGATTTTCCCCGACGGGCTCCCGTTCGGGACCTGCCAGGACGCACTCGACCTCGCCTGCGGCCTCTACCTCAACGACCCCACCGCCTGGCACGACCTCAGACCCCCGACGAACTAACGACCGGAACCACTAGTAGACCGTCGCATCTAATTGTTGGGGTAGAGGTGGCGGAGCTTGATGCGGGCGTCGGTGGTGGTGAATTGCCAGTTGACCTGACGGTGGTCGGTGTTGGTGGCGTCTTGCCAGGCGGCGAGTTCGGTGTTGAGGGTGTCGATGTCGGTGATGCGCCGGTCGAGGCACTGGCGGGTGAGAGCTGAAAGTTCGATCTCGGCGATGTTGAGCCAGGAGCCGTGGCGGGGCGTGTGGTGGATCTCCAGTCGTTGTGCCAAGGCAAAGGCCGTGGAGGGTTCGAACGCTTCGTAGAGAGAGCCGACTCCGTGGGTGTTGAGGTTGTCCATGACCAGCACGACGGTGTCGGCGTCGGGGTAGTCGTGGGTGAGCAGGTGCTGCACCTGACGGGCCCAGTCGATCTTGGTTCGGCGTGGTTGAGCGTCGACGCGGCGCCAGCCGCGTAGGGGTTCGGCCCAGACGAAGATCGAGCAGGTGCCGTTGCGGACGTACTCGCTGTCCTCTTTGCGGTCGTGACCGGGCTCGGCGGGGATCGGCTCGCGGACCTGCCCTAGCAGCTGGTAGGGCTTCTCGTCCATGCACACCACCGGTCGGCGGGGGTCATAGGGGCGGGCGTAGACAGCCAGGACGTCTTCCATCCGAGCGGCGAACTCGGCGCTGGCGTGCGGTGGGATCGTCCAGCACTTCTTCAGATGAGGACGCAGTTTCGTTTTTTTAACACTCGGCCGATGGTGGAGTGATCCAGATCGGGCAGGTCGGCGACCAGGGCGACCTGACGCTCGAGCAAGCGCAGCGACCAGCGTGTATAGCCCTGCGGTGGGCTCGAGCAGGCCAGTGCGATCAACCGGGCCTCGACCTCGCCGGTCACGATCGGCGCTACCGGCGGTGTCTCACGCGGCTTGCGGCCGATCGTGGCCAGCACGTCGCCGTCGGTCTCGTCGAACCGTTTCGCGATCGACCGGACCGTGTTTTGGGAGACCCCGACCCGATCCGCGACCATCGACCGAGCGTCCACCGGGCCGACGTTCTCGTCCAGCTCCAGCAGTACCCGAGCACGGATGATCATCCGCGCCGGATGCGTGCCGGTCACGGTCAGCTTGGACAGGAACTCGCGATCAGCAGCCGACAGGCCGATCGTGAACACCTTCGGACGAGCCATCGTCTGGGCATCCTCTCAACACGAGCAACATGATGAGAGGCTCATACACCAGATAGCGATAGTTTTAGCGGCGACACGCTACTAGTCGTCCTGAACCGATACGACCCCAGCGACGAGGTGCACCGGCGTAGCCGCGACTGGCTGACAGCCATCGACGCGCTCGCCGTACTCACCAACCACGACCTCGCCGACACCGTTGATTCCGACGCGGCCTGGCGCGCCATCAGCGGCGAGCCCCCCTCGGCACGCAATCCCTGACCACGCCCCTCGGTCACTGACCCGCTTACCCACGTCCTGGACCCGAGCGGTTGGTCAGACCGGGTCAGTTTCACCCGGCAGCGACAGTCACCATGAGTGATCGCGAGATGAGCTTCCCCCGCTTCGCCGGAGTCTTCGAAGACTGGTCCCATGGTTAGGGACTGGGAAGGAAGGCTCTGTTGGCAGCACCGAGGAAGTACCCCGATGAGCTGCGGGAACGGGCGGTCCGGCTGTATCGACAGTCCGAGCCGCGGCCGTCGTTCAAGCGGCTGGCCGAGCAACTCAACGTGCACCCCGAGGCCCTGCGGAACTGGGTCCGTCAGGCCGAGGCCGATGCCGGCGAACGGCATGACCGCCCAAGCACTGACATGGTCGAGGAGAACCGCAGGTTGGCCGCCGAGAACGCCGAGCTGCGGCGGGTCAACGAGGTCCTGCGCGCGGCGAGTGCGTATTTCGCCAGCGAGATCGGCCCGACCCGGAGGTGGTCATGAGCTTCATCGACGCCCATGGCTTCCCGGCCGGTCTCGTACTGCGGGTCCTGGGCATCCCCGCCTCGACCTACTACGACTGGCGGACCCGCCGCGAGTATCCCTCGCGCCGTGAGCTCGACGATGCCGCACTGCTCGAGCAGATCGTCAAAGTGCGCAGCGTGAACGAGTACGCCGCGACCTATGGCTCGCCGCGGGTGTGGCTGGAGCTGCGCCGCCAGGGCGTGCGGGTCGGGCGCAAGCGCATCGAGCGGATCATGCGCGCCCACGGCCTGCAGGGCGCGCATCTGCGTCGGGGTTGGAAGCACGGCTCGACCCGGCAGGATCCGAACCACACCGCCGCCCCGGATCGGGTCGAACGCAACTTCCGGGCCGACGCGCCGAACCGGCTTTGGGTGGCGGATCTGACGCGGCTGGTCACCGGGGAGGGTGTGCTGTGGCTGGCCAGCGTGCGGGATGCGTTCGCCAACCGGGTCGTCGGTTGGGCCACCGGTGAGCGGGCGACCACTGCGTTGGTGCTCACCGCCCTGGATCATGCGCTGCGCTCGCGTCAGGTGCGCTCCGGAGAGTTGATCTTCCACAGCGACAAGGGCGCCCAGTACACGGCGCTGCGATTCACCCAGCGCCTGGTCGACGCGGGTGTCGCGCCCTCGACAGGGTCCACAGGCGACAGTTACGACAACGCTTTGGCTGAGAACCTGTGGTCCACGCTCAAGATCGAGCTCGTGTACTGGCCGGGCACCACCTTCGCCACTCGTGCCGAGGCCGAGCACGCCCTGCTGCGCTACATCGACGGCTGGTACAACCCCCGCCGGATCCAGGCCGGGCTCGGCGGGCTCTCACCCGACGAGTACGAGGACGCCTACCATCGATCCCAGCGCGACGATCACAGATGACCCGGACTCCGGGAAACCGGGGGAACCTCATGGGCCCAGGAACGGATCTGTTCACGTTCGGTTTTGGTCAGCCCATCCCGGCCGACGGCCGGCACGGATGTGTCAGCTCCGGCCCCGACCGCGGCCGGTGTCGCCGCACCGTCGTCGGTTTCCGGCTGGCGCGCCACGCTCTGGCGCTGGTCAGCCTGTCCGGCTGTGGCAGGGTTCGCGGTGGCTGCTGGTGGTTCTGCCTCGCGGGCGGGCAGCGCATCGGGATTGTCGGCGTGGAAGGCGGCGCTGATGCGTGCGGGGATCCGGCCCCGGTGGGGCACCGCGTACCCGTGGGCACGCGCCCACGTGCGGATTGCTTGATTCTGGGAGCGGCGGGCACTGGCGGCTGCAGAGCTTGTGATTGCCGGGGTACGGCGTGGCCCTGGCTGCGGCCGGGCCACATCACCGAAGGCAGCGATCGCTTCCCGTAGTGCGGCTGCGTGATGTGCACTGAGGTCGATCTCGTAGGCTTTCCGGTCCAGCGAGAACCGCACGGTCTCCGCAGCCGGCGAACCATCGAGATCATCTATGAGCTTCACCTGCGTGACGCGCGTCATGCGGGAGCCCCCATTCCTGAGTCATTCGTGCCTCGGTGTCGCAGGACGGTGCTGAATGTGACACGTCGGCGAGTGCGACTTGCCGACGATACCGGCTGGCTGGATCCACCAGTCGTGGCCTCTGACGTTTCGGGACGCGACGCATCGACGGCTGTTGCACCCCGCGGGGCGCTCGGTGAAACGATCGGCCGGCTCGTTCGTTTACGCGTGCTGGCAGCTGCGAAAATGGTCCGGTTGGTCAGGGTCCGAGCCGGAGACGACGACTTCGACCAGCTGAGCTGCGCGGCTCGCAAGGGTGGCGGTGTCGGTGTGTGCCGCGCCGCTACCCCGCCACGACACGCGGACACCATCATTCGCCGGGCGCCCCACGGCGTCCCCCCAGGATCCGCGACGTGCGTGGGGCCGGTGGGGCTGGAGGTACTGTCGATGCTGGTGTGGCACCTCCCGCTCACCGTCCGGTGAGCGTCGCTCGAGTGGCAGGCGAGCTCAGATGTGTCCCTCGATGAGGGCGGTGATCCGAGCGTTGAGCGCATCGGCGTCGTCCGCGACCCCGTCGAGGAGGGTGAGGACCTCGTCCAGGCTCTGCGGCGCCTGGGGTGCGGTCGTCTCGGGGGTGGGCGAGGCGTCGGTTTCCCGGTCCCCGCGGGAAGGGGTGCCCGGCGCAGTGACGCTGCTGGTGGCCCGGTGGCCGGCGAGGGCGAGTCGGGTGCGAATGGTGCGGGTGGTGATGGGGCGGTAGTCGTCGTGCCAGCCGTGCTGGTCGATGGCGGGCAGCAGGATCGCGGCGCCGTGCCAGCGCTGTGGGGTGCGCGGGTGGTGCTGGTGGGCGCTGTCGCGGGTGGGGGCGTGGGCTGCGGTGAGGTCCATACGGGCCGAGCCGCGGCCCAGGCCGTCGAGGACGCCCAGGGTGTCGAGCCAGCGCACCACCGCGCAGGCCGGGCACGCGCGCGGGTCCGGATCTGTGGGCACGTCGTGGTCGGCGACCGAGACCTGATCGTCGGGGTGCTCGCCGCCGGTGCTGACGAGGGTGACCGCGTCCGGGAGCAGGGCTCGGGCGTCGCGGTGGGGGAGGTCGAGGCCGATGGTGGCCACGATGAGGAAGGCGTCGCGGCGGCCGTGCAGGCCGTGGGGCCAGCCGCGGGTGGGGCAGGCGGCGAGCAGCGGGCCCGCCGCGGTCCAGCGCTGCTGGGCCGGCCGCGAAGGCGGGGGTGCGGCGGGACCGTGGTCCGGGCGGGACAGCAGGTAGCCGCCGCGGCGGTGGGCGGCGGCGATCGCCCGCACCCGCCGCGCCAGGGTGGCCGGCCGCGCCGGTAGCGCGGTGAAGAACCCGGTCAGGGCGGCGACGGTGGTCGGCAGCGTCGGCTGGCCGGTGGCGGTGGTGTAGTCGCAGAACAGCGCCCACTCCCCCACATAGCTCGGCCCGACCACATCCCGCAGCGGCGCCGCCGGATCCGCGGATGTCGCTGACGCGGGTCCGGTCGCAGCGGGAGTGCTCGGGTTGGTCATAACCCGAGCTGGGTGACGGCGTTACCGAGCAGCGGGGCGTGGTCGCGGTCGTAGGTCTCGACCATGGCGTCACTGCTGTGGCGGGTCTGGCGGCGCACGGCGCGGTGATCGGCCCCGGCCCGCCGCGCGGTGGTGACGAACCCGGCCCGCAGCGAGTGGAACCCCACCGGGCCGGGCAGCCCCGCGGTGTGGGCGCGGCGGCGGACCATCGCGTGCAGGGCATCGCCGGTGATCGCGGTGTCGGTCAGGGTGCCGCCGCGGCGGACCGCGCGCAGCAGCGGTGCCTCCGTTGGGAGTGTCGGCGCCGGTGCCGGACCGGGTGCGCACCCCGCGCCGGTGGGGGCGTCGTCGGGCCCGGCGGCCGGGTCGGGGTGCGGGTAGAGGTGCTCCTGCTCGGGCCAGGGCGGCGTCGTCAAGATGGCACGCATCAGCGTGGCCCGGCCCCGGGGTGCGGCCTCGAGGAGCCGCAGCCAGCGCAGCACCGCGCACGGCGGGCAGGTCCCCGGGTACGCCCCGTACGGGAGCACGACGGTGGCGCCGTGGGCGTCCTGGTCGGTCTTGGATGACCGGATCCGCACGTGCAGCCCGTCGCTCGGGTGGAAGTGCAGGTCGCCGAGGGTCAGGGCGGCGAGTTCGCTGCGGCGCAGCGCCCCGGCGAACCCTGTCAACAGCACGACCGCATCGCGGGCGGCGGTGAGCCCGCCCGGCCACGTGCCGAACTCCATTCCCGACAGCAGGGTGCGGAGGTCGTCGAGGAGCAGCGGGCGCATCTGGTGCGTCGAGTGCGCGCGGGCCCGCTTGATCCCAGTGAGCACCGCACCGACGGCCGGATCCCGGGTCGGGGACCGGTGGCCGGCGTCGCGGTGCACGGCGGCGATCGCGGCCAGGCGCCGCGCCATCGTCGCCGGGGAGAACACCGCCGCCCCGTCCGCGGTGCGGGTGGCCTCCAGGTCGGCGAGGTAGAGCCGCACCGTGTTCACCTCGGCCGGCAAGGCTTCGAGCGCGGCGGTCGTGCACCACCCGGTGAAGTGCGCCCAGTCGGCGGCGTAGGCGCGGTGCGTGCGTGGTGCGCGGGCCCGAGTGGCGTGGGCGTCTGCCCGGGCGGCCAGGGCTTCCAACGAGGCCGCCCGCTGCGCCGCAGCACGCCGCTCCCCCGCCGGATCGCGGACCCCGTCGGGGACCGCGGACCCCCGGACCGGCTCCCCGCCATCCTCAGCGGCGGTGCCAGAGCTCATTTCGGCGCCTTTCGTCGGGGTGGGGTGCGGGCGGGTGCTCGGCGACTGGTCAGCTAACCGGAGATTATCACGTGTCCCAGCCTGCCCGGCGGAAGTGACCATGCGGCGGCTTCAGCGGCCCTCGCGACGACCCCGCGCCGGATTTCCCGAAGCACACCACCCCGCGGCCCGAGCATCCGGACACCGCCACTGAGCTGGGCATTCACCACCGGAGCGAGCGACTTCGGCACGCACCGGCTCCCCGTCAACGGACCGGACACCCGCACCGCCCGGCCACGCGGTGATTCGATGCCGAGCCGGAACCAGACCCCACCCAGCGCGGTGTGCCCCGACCCGGGCGTTGGGCCAGGCGCGTGCGTCGGCGCGACCCATGACCGTCCGGCAACCCCTCGCGCCGCCGGCCGCACCCGGCGCGAACGCGGCGCCCGCCGGTCCTGCCACTCACCGTGTGCGTCCGTTCGGTCGTGGTCATCGCCCGGTGACACAGACCCGCTGGATGCCCCCCCCCCCCACCCGCGGAGCAGGGCCTCAGATGACGTCGTCCGCGCACCAAACGGTCCCGACGAGACCCGGTGACACCCACGATCGGAACGGTGGGGGGCGACTCGGTCCGGGAACCTCGGCCGGGCCACGGCCTCCCCCCGGCTGGTCCGGGGGCCGCAGCATCGTCGTCCGCCGTAGACCGACCCAAGAAGGGTTGCGAAGCTCCCGGACGAAGGCACATACAAGGGTTCATATAGGGGTCCGTACGACGATTCGTGTGCGGCTCTCGTGGGTGTGACGTGCAGGGGATCTGTGGTGCCCGCCGAGAAGTGTGGCCGCAGCGGCGGTCAGTTGACGATGCGGATTCCCGATCTGCGTCGGTGTGCCCCCGCCCCCACCGGGCCTGGCGTCTGGCGCTCAGCGAGCGACCGGGTGTGGATCGACGTAGCGGGGCTGGAGCGGGCCGGTCAGGACGCGTCGCTAGCCAATGGGCCCTGTTAGCGGTGAACCCCGATGGCCGGGCGCTTCGACGTCAACCCATCGGAGCGTCCGGACCCCGCTCCGGCCGACACAGGGGCGACGAAGGGATGGCCGCACTATCTCAACCCAGCCTTCAGCGGCACCGAGTACGAGAGTGCAGGCTTGACCTCAGGGAAACGTTACCCCTGGTCAGAACCTCTTACGCACTTCCATACGGACCTGTGTACACGCTGTCATCGTGAAATCCACCGGTGGTTTCGACTGGCTGTCAAGACGCCTCCGAACACTGATGTCTGTCATCATCCGTAGATACGGGTCCTGACTCGTCTATAGCATCTGATAAACCAGCGACATCAGCCACGGCTCGGTACTAGCACTCAGTCGTGCACCATGCCGTAACGGCAGCCGGAGGTGTGTCGTTAGCCTCAAGCGAGGAGTCGGCACTGGATACTCATGTTGCCGCAGCACGAGGCCGTGCATGAGGTCCGGAAGTGCCCTATTCGGAGAGCCAGGCGAGGGGTATGCCGCAGGTACAGGTAGGAACCACGATGACCACCCCGCAGGACGTGACGCAGGCGCTGCAACGGACAGTGCTCGTGGCCAACCAGAAAGGCGGGGTCGGGAAGACGTCCGTCGTGACCGCAGTGGCGGGACTCGCTGCCCGTCCCGAGCGCCGCGTGCTGGTCGTTGATGCCGACCCTCAGGGCAACGCCACGAGTAGTGACCTCGGAGTCGAGGGCGATCGCGGGCGCAGCCTGGTCACAGCCCTGCAGTACGGGGACGCACCACAGGTAATCACTGACGTCCGACCTGGACTCGATTTGGTCGCCGGTGGGCCATACCTGGCCCAGGTCGGCGCAATCACCGCCACCGCATCACAGACCGGGACGGACGTCCTGGCGAACCTGCGACGGGCGCTTGGGGAGGTGTGTTCCCAAGGCGGATACACGCTGGTGCTCATCGACTCTGGCCCTGGCGATGCCCCTCTGCTAGATGCCCTCCTCGGCACGGTTCGTTACATGATCGTCCCGACCAGGGACGACGACGCTTCGCTGTCGGGTGTCGAGCTCCTAGCCGGCCGCTACTTGCGCGCCCGCCAGCAGGGCGCGCTGGTTACGCTTCTGGGGGTGGTGCTCTTCGACTCGAACCCTCGCGCTACGGCTCGTAACCGCGAGGTCCTTGCCGACGTCGATGCCCTGCTCGAGGGCTCCGGCGCCGCTGCCTTCGGGACGATGATCCGTAGCGACCGCGCGAGTGCGATGGACCTGCGGAACGCTCACGTAACGCCCGCAGAGCTCGTCGAGGTCATCGGGGCGCAGAACCGGGACCGCCTGGCCTGGCTCAGCGGCGGCAAGCACCGCCGACTCGATACCGGCGATACGGAGGGAACGCGCCTCTGGTCGCGGGATCCCAGCGCTCTTGCGACCGACTACCAGGAGTTGACACGAGAGGTCTTGAGTCGAATCGCGGCAGTCGAGCGGTCCGGGAGTCCGGCATGAACGCCGGTCGGCGTCGGGGCCGAGCTTTCGACCCGACCCGTCTCGACGACCTAGATGACGTGCTCGCTCCGCCTCAGCAGGGGGCGGAGGAGACCCGCGACGACGAGGCGAGTCACTCGTCGAGCTCGAACCCCGACAGGGACGAGCAGATGGTACAGGGCAGCCGTCACCAAGCACCCACGCCGACGGCGCCCGCGAAGCGGTCGGCGCCGCGCGCGACCTCGTCGCCCGCGGATTCGGTGGTCTCGCAGTCGACGTCACGAGCGCGTTCGTCGGCCGGTCCGGCGCGCAGCGGACCGAGCCGGCAGCCACGAGCGCCGGGTGGGCGAATCGCTACAGCTGTACGACTCCCGGCGGAGGTGTATCACGCCGTCAACGACCACCTGCTCTCCGGAACCGAGCGCCCTTCGTACGGCCAGCTGGTCATGTGGTCAGTCGAGGATCATCGTCGTGACGTGATCGCGACGGTCGAAGCGGCTTTGCCGGACCCGGCGGACCGCAGCCCTCGCGGTCGACGGCTCGCACAGGATCGGGTGCCGGTCGGATTACAGCTGCTGAGCTCCGAACGCGCTGAGCTCGACGAACTCGCAGAAGAGATCGCAAGCAGAGATGTGGCAGCCAGCCGGAGCACGCGAGTCACTCGCACCGATGTAGCTACAGCGGCCCTGCGAGTCGCCGTCCAAGAGCGCACCGGTCAGCTGCGCTAATTCGTGGGCCGGTGCCCACGCAACCCAGTCTCGCCCCTGGTCAATGCCAGGCCTCATCGAGATTGTCCCGACCCTGGGCGAGGCTGGGCCGCGGTCAGCGCGTCGACTCGGCTCCGCGGTCGTGAGCGCCCGGCTCCCGGCCCCCGGAGCGGGCCCGGTCCATGCTGGGCCCGGGCGGCGTTGGCCCGGTTGATTCGGCTGCGGACGGTCCCGATGGGGACGCCGAGGACCTCGGCGGCTTCCGCGTAGGACAGTCCGTTGACCTTGACCAGCTCGAAGGTGCGTCGCCACGGACTGGCGATCTGGTATCACCTGCGCCCGACGGCGCGCGTCACGCCAGGGCCTGTTCGAGGCCCCGGCGCCGGTGACCGCAGGTCACCGATGCAGCACACTCCGAGATCGACAGCCGAACGTTGCCTGGAGCGGGTACCGAGCGGGGCCCCGAGCCTCGCTGGCGGATAGACCGAGGGTTGGGAGGAAGCTGAAGTACAAGTCTCGTAGAGCCCCGCTACGGGTCCACGGGGCAGCCGGTGTGCGAGCCAGCTGCGGCTGGATCTGGGCTACCGACTTTCGCCTTACTGGATGCGTGCCGCCGAACGATGGGCGCTTGCCATCGTGGCGACTGCGTCTCGAATCCGTTCAGCGGCAGAATCGAGATCTGCCAGAAGCAACGCTGCCTCGTCTTCTGCGTCCTCGGGAGGAGCAACGCATTCCTGTGCGCGGTGGCGAATCTGCACGAGAACCTGGTCCAGCCGGCCGACTCCGGAGCGAAGGGCAGAGATGAGTCGGCAGAGGTCCTTCCCGCAGGTCACGGCCACATGAGCTCGCTCGGGCAGCGTGGCGTGTGCCAGGTAGCGGGTGAGCTCGTCAATCTCCTCGGCTGCGAGAAGGACCCGGTCGGCAGTGTAAGGCCCGGCGATGGACCACCGGTCGTCGATGCCGTGCTCCGTGTGGAGTTGGGTCGCGTCAGGGTGGATGCCGACGCCGGCCTCTGAGGAGAAGGTCCATTCCATTCGTGAAAGCTCCAATCAGCCTGCGTCGGAGGCAAGTAGTCGGATTGACCGCAATTTGCTTGCGTGATCGTAGACGGGAGTCCGGATCAGTAGTTCGTCGGCGCCGGTTCGAGCTTTGAATTCAGAGAGCTCGGCGCGTACCCGCGCACTGCTGCCGATGATGAAGCCATCAGTCGCTTGATAGAACTGCTGCAGTTCGTTCTTGTCGGTTGGTCGCCGCTCCGCAGCGGTATGAGGATCGGGCAACTTCATCTTTTTGTGCCACAGCTTGCGGGCGACCGACTTGATGCGGAACGAGCCCGCGAGGAACTCCGCTTCCTCATCGGTTTCGGCAGCGATAACGCCGACCCAAGCCGCAAGATAGGGGGTGCAGTCGACGTTTGCCGACCACTCCGTTCGATACGTCTCCGCAACGCTTTCGGTGCCGTCCCGGTTATAGAATCCACCAAAGGCGTACGGGAGCCCGAGGGCTGCCGCTAACCGCGCGCTTTCATTGCTACTTCCGAGTATCCACATTTGTGGCTCGTTGTCGTACCCGGGAACCGACCGTACATGTTCGGTGACCTCATGCCTGAAGTGCGAACGCAGTCGCTCTACCTGCTTGAGGAATCCTTCTGCTGAATCGTCTCTGTCAGCGCTCACGGCCAACTGTGCAGCGCGCGGTCCGCCGGCGCCACGGCCGACAGCCAAGTCGATACGGCCCGGATGAATAGCCTCGAGAGTGCCGAACTGTTCGGATACGAGGAGCGGTGAGTGGTACGGCAGTAGGACACCACCGGCACCGACGCGAATTCGACGGGTGGTGCTGGCGACCATTCCGGCTAAGACCGCCGGCGCGCAGCTTGCAACACCTCTCATGCCATGAAGCTCCGCCGCCCAGTAGCGCGCGAAGCCAAGTTCGTCGGCGAGCTGAGCGATCTCTAAAGAGTTCCGAAGGCTCTGCCTCGCAGTCGAACCTTCGACGATGGGTGCTGTGTCGTGGATGGCGAGCTGGCCTGGCTCGATCGGCTCCGGCATCTACTTCAGCCCGGAGACCGGCTGCTCGGCCAGCAGGTCTCTGTGCAGGAGCTCGTCCTGCAACTGGAGCATCCACTGTGCGCGCAACTTCCACTCCGAAGCGGGGAAGTCAGGCTCCCACTGGGGAAGCTCGGGCTCGTCGGCCATACTGGGCTCGATGGAGGCCGCCCACGGCGTGGCCGCAGCTTCGCGCTTCGCGCCCAGCGCGGTTGCCACGTGGCTCGCCGTTGATTCGTCCTCAGCGGGGAGTGCCCACTCGGCAAGGTATGCAAGGCCGTCTGAGACCTCGATCATCACGCGGCCGAGCTCGGGGTCCAACGACTCAGCAGAACGTCTGCTCGGCAGCGCAACGTCAGGGAACTCGGCAACTAGTGTTTTCCACAGGGGCTGGAGCTTCTGGGCATACCGGTTCTTGTGGTCGAGCTCCCGGCGCTCGCGGAAGCGAGCCGTGAGCGAGACTAATGGGATCGACACCAACGCCAGCACCAGGAGGATTTGCCCTCCGATGCGGCCGGTGTTGTAGAGGTCGCTCATGACGGGCCATTTGGATCCTGGGTAGGCGATGTAGAGGCCTTGCCGGACCAGCGAGACACCGTTGACGCCGAAGGCCATGATGCCCATCGCGATGATGACCCCGATGGCCGCAAACCGGGCCCACGTGTGGGCTAGCATCCGGAGATAGCCGATCGCCCGGGTAGCGCCGATCGACCACGCCAAGATCGGATAGAAGGCCGTGCCGATGTAGTAGATGATGTTGCGGGCAGTCAGGTAGCTATCCGGGTCTCGGTCGCGGCCGAAGAAGTCCGGATCAGCCGTGTAAAGAGCGAGAAGCCCTGGGATGAGGAATCCCATATACAGTACGAACTCGGCAGCTGCCTGCCGGCGGATACGCCTGGGCTCATGACGCTCGTTCTCGACTTGAGCGAGCAGGAAAAAGATGGAGAAGCAGTAGAAGAGCAGCGTCCAGGCGATATTTGTGAACGAGATCGCACGAAGTACGTCATGGATCGGTGCCGTGAGCGGGAAGTCTGCCACCGACATCGTCATGATGAACGCGAGCGTGGTGACCCCGACAGCCAGGGCCTTCAAGGCAGAGTCATGACGATGGCGACGGACTTGATGCCACTGCCAGGCGGTGAGCGCGACGAGAACGACGGAGGCGACAGCCTCGGCCCAGAGGATCAACGAGACCTCCAACGTGAAGTGACCAACCCGAAGGTGGCCGCGACGCCGCGTTCGCCGTGCCAACTCGTCTGGGCTATGTACTCGTCGGGACGCCGCCGGAGCGCCGCTAGGCGTGCGAATTCCGTTGCACCGGTCTCGGCCTCCCACTCGTGATCGACCGAGTACTGGAGATCGACCTCGGCTGGTCCGCCGTCCTCGTCCTCGTCGTCGCGCAGCAGCGCCCCGCAGGTGAGAGCGGTTGAGTCCTCGGTATCGAGGTGACCGAGGATCAGGTGAGTGAACTCTTTCCACTTGGCGTCAGCCAGCGAGGATGAGGGTCTGAATCGCGTTGACCAGCGCGGTGGTCCGCTGCGGGCAGCACCGGATCTTCCGCAGAATCTT
This sequence comes from Pseudonocardia parietis, assembly GCF_017876315.1. Taxonomy (GTDB): domain Bacteria; phylum Actinomycetota; class Actinomycetes; order Mycobacteriales; family Pseudonocardiaceae; genus Pseudonocardia; species Pseudonocardia parietis. The sequence continues at coordinate 109,492 of NZ_JAGINU010000002.1, forward strand.
CCAGCTCTTGAACATCGCGTTCGCGCGTTCACCGGGGCCGCGTTGCGCCGCGTGGGCGGCGTTGACCTCCCGCTGCGCCTGTGAGAGCCGTCGGCGCTCGCCGGTGTGCCGGTCTGCGGGGCGGCGTCGCTGCGGCAGCTGGAACACCGGGCCGGCGCCGCGGTATCCGCTGTCGGCGACTACCTGCACCCCAGCAGCGGTGAGGGCCTCGATGATCCCGTGCGCGCGGGCAGCACCCATGTCGTGCCGCGCACCGGGAAGCGCCGGCGACGCCCAGACCAGACGCCCGGCCGGGTCGCTGATGACCTGCACGTTCATGCCGTGGCACTTCCATTTCCCCGAGTAGTACGAGCGGTCCCGGCCCGAGGCCATCGCGACCCGGTCGATCCGCAGCAGGGTCCCATCGAGGATCACGAACGCCTTGCGCAGCGCGACCGCGACCGCCTCGGCCAAGGTGGGCGCCTGGGCGGCGAGGACGTCGATCGCCTCGCGGACGTAGCGGAACGCCGTGGTGGTGCCGATCCCGAACCCGGCGGCGAGGTCGGGGTAGGTCTCGCCCTTGCGCAGGTGCGCCAGGGCGAGCAGCGCGTGACGGCTGACCGGGAGTCGCCGCCAGCGAGTACCGCGCTGGTTGCGGCTGCGCTGCAGGGCGTTGGTCAAGGTGATCAGCGCGCGAGTGGACACCGACAGCGCGGACGGGTAGGAAAGCACCGGAGCTCCTGGTGGACAACGAGATGATCTAGACAATCACTCGTCTACCAGGGGCTCTTCTACTTTCCAGGCCCGCCGCGCCGGACACGTCAACCCGCATGGTCACCAGGTTGGAAAGGGTTCAGTGACCTCGTGGTAGATCACTAGCTCCTGTTGGGAGCGTGGTGCGCGTGAATCGTGCAGGATCCGGTCATACCCAGGCGCGGCCAGAAGATGACCGATAACGGTCACTCCACCGAGGTCAGCGGCTTGAATCTTGATGCGGCGCTGGCGCCGCTCGCCGAGCAGCTCGCATAGCTGCCAGGCGTTGAAGGGCGGTGCAACACCAAGCTCGTCGAGAAGATCGGCGCAGCGGACCCGAAGTTCTTCCTCCGTACGCTGAATTGCTTGCTCCTCACCGGCTGCGGCTGTGACCGTATGGAGCGTATCGAGCAGCGAGCGACAACCGATCAGCGCAACGCCGTAAGACCGTCTGGAGTAGGAAGCGTCTGAGGACCTGCCGCCCATGGCCTACGAGGGGCCCTGGTCGTCAGCGTCCTCGTCGCGAAGCGCCTTCGCCAACGCCTGCATCATCTTTGCCCGCTTGCGCGGGTTTCCGCGGGCGCCGCGATGGGCCGCCCGCGTGACCCCGGCCTCGCGCATGGCACGTTGCAGCTCCAACGCCGCTTCGCGCTCTAGCCCCGCGGCTTCCTCCGCCTCAGCGAGGGCGGCTTCGCGCCGGCGAGCCCGTTCGGCGAGTTCGCGTTCGATGGCCGGATCGGCCGTGTCGTCGATCAGATAGCCGACTCGAACGTTGAAGAACCAGGCAATGGCCTCGAGGGTCTTCGTGGTCGGGTTTCGCTTGATCCCACGTCGGAGTTCGCTCAGGAGGGACTCCGAGAGATCCCGGCCGCTCGCGCGGCACGCCGCGACGACCTCACTGTTGCGCCATTGGCGGGTTGGTGCGCTCGGCGGCCGGCTGGCATCGAAAAGTCGTTCGATGCGGGCCGCAAAGGTTGTTGGCGGCGAAGCCACGCTGCCTCCCTCGCCTTCGGTCATGTCACTTCCCCCTCGGCATGCATCTGCATGTGCAGCAGCCACTGTGCCACAGTGAAGATCTCTGAGCCAGTTGGATGCTAGAACTTCGCTGCAGTGGCGATCCATGATAGACACTGTGCAGGCACTGCTTCGGCGGTGGCGCCCCCCGGGGCGCCACCTACGCCGAGGGCAGCTCCCCCGCGCCCGTGACAGGACAGAGAGGACGTGCAGGTGTACAAGACCCTCGACGCGGTGGGTTACCTGGCCGATCGGGACGTAGCGCCGACCCTTGACGCGACGTTCGCAGCGGACGGCCCGGACTTCCTCCGCGATGACCTCTTTACTGCTGCCCTCGACCTGCTGCTGGCGGCCCGTTCGGTCTCGTACCTGGCGCCCGCAGAGGCACTGCTCGAGCCGGCTGCCCGCGTGAGACGTGTCCGGGCTGCTCTCGAGGTGCTGAGTGAGCAGTTGCCCGACTGATGCGTCATCGGCGAGAAGGCGAACAACCCCTGGCAAGAGTTCCCACTACGTCGGCGCGTCGCGTCGGCTTGTAACAGGTACTGCTGACAGGATGCACCGCATGAGCGAGCGGAGGCGCCGGCCGAACGGGGCTGCGAAACGCTACAAGGGACCGCGAGAGCTGGTCGGCACACGTGTGCCGCCGGAGATCACCGACAAGGTCGACGCCAAGCGCAGCGACCTCGGCCTGACCCGCAACGACTACCTCTTCGCGGCCCTGCTGGTGGCGTTCGAGAAGCCCGAGGAGATCAAGGCCGCCGCTGCCGCGCTCACGGACATGCTCCCCAACCGGCGTACGAGCACTGAGGACGACCAGCTGCGACTCGTCGACGAGACATCCCAGGAGGCCCTCAAACGGACCGCTTGACCTCGGTTGCCGCTGAGCGGCGGCACGACAATCGAACATCCGGGCTGAGTGCACACCCCTGAAATGCGCTAGGGCCCGTCCCTCCGGCCAAGAGGAACGGGCCCAACGTAACGGGGTTCGGAGTTACCGCTCCTACACCCAGCCCCTCCCAGAAGGGAGGCGCAACGCTTGCCTGCGCGCTCTCATAGTAGCGCGTGTCCCGAAGTTCGCACAGCACCATCGCGCCGTGCGTCGGCTACATCTCCTTCCGTCGAGGGTGTACGACTGCCCCTGCAGTCCGTTCTGCCCTCCCGGACGGGGCTACCGACGTCATGGCCGACCGATCCGGGGACCCTGCCGCTCCCGGAAATGTGTGTCAGCTGCCTACGTCGCTCCGGGATCGCGCGCAACACGCCACTCCGCTCGATCGTCTGCGGACCCTGCTGGTTCGCCGGTGGCGGCGACATCTCGCCCTCCGAGCTGTCCGCTCCGGCAGACAGCGACCTCGACAGCGTCGCCGCTGCGCTCGCCGTCGAGACGCTGCTGCCCCGCACCGCGCTCGAGTGGTACCGCGGACTGCTGTCGTCCACCTGGTACCAGCAGATCCGCCGCGACGCCGCCGGCCGCCTGTGCGGCCTGCTCACAGAGCTAGGGCTGCGCGCAGACTGGGATACCCACACCAGCTGGCCTACCTGGGAGCGCCTGCAGGAAGCCAGCGGCTGGCGCCGCAGCAGCACCGCCTCCTGGTTGGCCGAGCTGCAGCGCCAGGGCTGGCTCCTGCGTGTCGAAGGCGGCTCCACCCCCCGCTACCGACCGATGGCCCTGCAGCACCTGTCCGGCAACCGGGCCGCGGTCTACCAGCTCCGTGTGCCCGCCCAGGACGCCGCTGAGCGCGCCATCCCGACCCTGCCGAACCCCGACGCCGACGCCTGCAGTGAGACCGCTCAGAGTGAAACTTGGACCCCAACCCACACACCTAAATATCTTTCTAAGACTTATACAGGGGTTCCTATACGCGCGAGCACGCGCATCCACAATTCCCAGCTCAGCGCACCTTCCCGACGTGAAAACGGCCCTGACGGGCCGGGTCAGGAGGAGAAGCAGGGCAGCCACTTCGATCGTCGGGTGCCGGTGACCCACGCCGAGATGCTCGCCGCGGCCGCCGAACTGCGCACCGACCCGGCCCTGCGGCGCCTGACTCCCCGCTGGATCCGCGCCATCGTCCGCACCTGGTGGCAAGCCGGCTGGACCAACAACGACCTGCGCTTCGCCCTCGAACACCACCCCAGCACCACCGGCCCGGCCCGACCCGTCGACCGCTGCCCCGCCGCCCAGCTGCGCCGCCCCGACGGCTGGCTACGCCACCGGCTCAGCGCCTGGCGCGACGCCCACGGCCCCCTCGTCTCGCCCACCGCCGACCACCGCCAGCGCCACGCCACCGCCTCCGCACTCGGCCACGCCGCCGCGCAGCGTCTGCCCTACGGCGCCACCGACCTCTCCCCCACCGCCGTCGCCGCCACCGACAACGACCGCGACAGCGCCCACTCCCAGCTCGTACGCCGCTGGGCCCTCGAGTTCCACGCCCGGCGCAACGCCCCCCGACCCGACGACGAAGTCGCCACCCCCCACAGCCGCGAACGCCACTACCGGCGGATCAGCGAGCAGCTCGACGAGGGACGCACCAGCACCACCCGCCCAGCCGCACCCGCCCTCCCCGAGCCGGCGACCAGCACCACCCCGGACCACTCCGCCGAGCCGGGCCCGGCCACCGCACACGACCGCGCCCTCGCCCGAGCCCGCGCCGAACGCGAGCCCGGGCCCCGCAGCTTGCCCCGCCGCTTGCGCCCCCGGAGGTTCCGATGACCGCCCAGCACGCCGACCACCGGCCCGCACACGAAGCCGCCCCCACCCCGTTCGACCGTCAGCCGCCGCAGGACCTCACGGCGGAGCAGTCGGTGCTCGGCGGCATGCTGCTGAGCAAGGACGCGATCGCCGACGTGGTCGAGGTGCTCCGGCCGGAGGACTTCTACCGCCCCGCCCACCAGACCGTGTACGAGACGATCCTGGACCTCTACGGCCGCGGTGAGCCGGCCGACGCGGTGACCGTGTCGGCGGAGCTGCAGCGGCGTGGCGAGCTGGTGCGCCTCGGTGGCGCACCGTATCTGCACACCCTGATCGCGACGGTGCCGACCGCGGCGAACGCCGCCTACTACGCCGAGATCGTCGGCGAGAAGGCGATCCTGCGGCGCCTGGTCGAGGCCGGGACCCGGATCGTGCAGCTCGGTTACCACGGGTCCGAGGGCGGCGAGGTCGACGAGGTGGTGGACCGGGCCCAGGCCGCGATCTACGAGGTCACCGAGCGGACCACGACCGAGGACTACACCGTGCTGGAGGAGCTCCTCCAGCCGACGATGGACGAGATCGACGCCATCGCCTCCCGAGGAGGCCTCGCCGCCGGAGTCCCCACCGGCTTCGCCGACTTCGACGCAGTCACCAACGGCTTACACCCCGGCCAAATGATCATCGTCGCCGCGCGACCCGGGTACGGGAAGTCCACGATCGGCCTCGACATCGCCCGGTCCTGCTCCATCAAACACGGCATGACCAGCGCGTTCTTCTCCCTGGAGATGAGCAAGTCCGAGATCGTGATGCGCCTGCTCTCAGCCGAGGCCCGGATCCGGCTGGCCGACATGCGCGCCGGCCGGATGTCCGACGAGGACTGGACCCGGATGGCGCGGCGGATGTCGGAGATCTCCGAGGCGCCGCTCTACATCGACGACTCGCCGAACCTGACGCTGATGGAGATCAGGGCCAAGGCGCGTCGGCTGAAGCAGCGCAACGGCCTCAAGCTGATCATCCTGGACTACCTGCAGCTGATGACCTCGGGCCGCAAGGTCGAGTCCCGCCAGCAGGAGGTCTCGGAGTTCTCCCGGCAGATCAAGCTCCTGGCCAAGGAGCTCGAGGTCCCGGTGGTCGCGATGAGCCAGCTGAACCGTGGTCCCGAGCAGCGCACCGACAAGCGGCCGATGCTGTCCGACCTGCGTGAGTCGGGTTCGATCGAGCAGGACGCCGACATGGTGGTCCTGCTGCACCGCCCGGACGCGTTCGAGCAGGACGACCCGCGGGCCGGGGAGGCGGACCTGATCCTGGCCAAGCACCGTAACGGCCCGACCACGACGATCACCGTCGCGCACCAGCTGCACTACAGCCGCTTCTCCGACCTCGCAGCGCCATAGGCGCAATTTGGCACTCGCTCGTACGCTGGAGTGCGCGAGCCCGCGCCTCGGGGGCGGCGAGTTCGGCTGATCTGGCGGCCCGTGTCGTCGAACGTATTCAGTGCCAGGCTCGGTGGCGGGGAGCTATAACCGGGTTATAGCGTGGCGGCGCGCTTCAGCTATAACCCGGTTATGTCCTCAGTTGCGTAGCGCGGTCAAGGCCTCGATGAGGGCGGCCAGCTGGTCGTCCTCAAGCTGCCGTCGGAGCCTCTTGGCCATTCGGTCGATGTCAGGGCTGGTCGGCTCGTTGCTCGACTCCGTGTTTCGCGCGCTGCCGCTAGAGGTCGAGTCGGGAAGCCCCTCCCCCGGCTCGGTCTGTGTTCGGGACAGCGTCCGGTCTTCTCTCATCTGCGCGAGGCCCTGCTCCTGCTGCTCAGGAGGAAGCGTTGCGACCTTCCGGGCCTCCTTCACCGTAAGTTCGCCCTGCTTGAGCTGCTCCCTTAGCTCGGGGATGAGCTTCAGGAGTGTGAGGCGCTGGGAGACCCATGCCTGCGTCTTCGCGACTCGTTGGGCGACCTTCGTCTGGGAGCCATGGCGCTCCAGGAGCCCTTGGAGCTCGATGGCCTCGAGCAGTGGAGGCAGGTCCTGGCGGTGGATGTTCTCGACAAGCGTGGCTTCCGACAGCATCGGGTCCGTGCCGCCGAGCCGATCTTCGGCGATCGCGGCGAGATGGGCGAGTCCGGCCTGTCGAGCCGCCGCCAATCGGCGGTTTCCGATCAGCACGACCCATGGCGCCGCTCCCACCTGTGACGCGTCCTCGGGGTGATGAGCTAGATACACGTCTCGCGCCACGACGGTGGCTGGCTGAAGCTGCCCGTGCTCGCGCAGGCTGGTGGCCAGCTCCGCAGTATCGGGATCGTCGTAGCCATACCGAGGGTTCCTCGGGTTGTGTGCCAGCTGATCGAGGGGGATACGGCGCTGCGTTGGTCCGGAATCAGGGAGTGTTCGCAGACTGGTCCCCTCGGTGAAGTCGTCCGAGGCGAACGAAACACGTCCGCGTTTGCGGGGTGGGCGTCTGTCCGCCGCCGTGTCTGCCACCTCTCCGCTCATCGTGTCCTCCCGTAGCCGAGCTCGAGCGCCAGGCGCAGGATGTCCTGCTGTGCCTCAAGCGCGACTCGGCTCTTGGCGTACTGAGTGCAGACGACGCCCTCTGCGGCGGCTCGACTGTGGATCTTGTATCGCCGGATGACGGTGTTCGCTCGGGGCCATCCCTTCTTCTCGATGAAGGCGATCGTGTCGTCAAGGTCCACGTGGCCGTCCCGCGCATCCCATAGATTGATCGCGACGGTGAACGGCACGCCGAGGGGCTCAATGACCTCGCTGATCGTGGTATCCGCCGGCACGAAGGTCAGCGGTTCGGTTGTGATCGGGACGATCGCGTCGTCTGCACTCTTCAGAACTGATCGCAGGATGTGTTCGTTCTCGAGGCTGCCTGGCGTATCCACAAACACGTGCTCGTAGTCAAGGTCCCGAAGCTGCTCCAGCTGGGCCGGGTCATCAGTCTCGGTGTAGGCGAACGGAATCTTGTCGCCTACCCGGTGTGCCCACCAATCCATCGACCGCTGAGGGTCGGTCCCGACGACCAGGACGGCCGGCTCGTCGGTGGCGAGGACCTGGTCGACGACAGCAGCGAGATTGACGGTGATCGTTGTCTTGCCGACGCCGCCCTTCTGGCAGCAAACAGCATGAACTTGGGCCATAGGTGGCCACCCTCCGTGGACTTCACGACCCGCACAGGTCGCTACTTCGGACAGTCGGTCCGCATCATGCCATCCCGCGTCTCGTGGCGATCGTTGTCCTGCTCGAAGCGCCGGGGGCAGCCCTGCATGCCGAGGCTATAACCGGGTTATGGAGTGGCGACGGGCCGGTGCAGAGCACGTCGCGCGGGGTAGCGGGCCGCGAGGCTGCGGGGTGATGGAGCGGCGAGCTCCATCCTCGCGGCAGTGGGGGAGTCGATGGGGTGGCCGTCATTCGAGCGGGCTGTCGTCGATCGCTCGACACACTGGGGTGTGGGCAGCAGGTCCGTCTGGGGTGCTCGTGTCCAGCGCCTTCGTCAACATCAGTGCTTCGAGCGCTGAGCGCGGGTGGTGGTGTCGACGAGCCGGAGTGCTGCGCGGTGAGGTGTTGGAGTCGCCAGCAAGTGGGGTATCCCGCTCGACCTTCCCGCTGGGGTGCGGATCTGGGGTCCGCGCACCGAGGTCGATCGCGGGGGCACACCGGCGGAACGGTGGGGTGCGTCCTCCCCAGCGGGTGAGGTGCACCGGCGAGTCCCCTCCTTGGCCGGTTCAACCGCGATTCTGTCTCGGGTACGGCGAGGGCGGGTGGGGCGCACCGGACGGTCGGCGCGGGCGAGTGCCACCCCACTTCTCCGGATCACGGGATCAAAAGCTGGTCGAGCCTTGCAGGGGTGAGGTTGCAAGTCTGCGTGGCCGAAGTGGGGACACCGGTTTGAGTCGAGCAATACGACCGGGGGAGGGGGCCCGCGACAGGAGTCGGTCGCGGCATCGAGCGAGAGCCCCATCGCGGCGAGCCAGCCCGGCTGTGCCGGCCGGCCTCTTGGTGCAGGCAGCGACGAGTACGCGATCAGGGCGGGGCGTGGGTCGGTCAGACGGTCCACAACGAGTGAGCACGGCCCGATGGGCGGCAAGCGAGGGGCAGACTCATGATGCTTGATCGCAACTCCCGGGACTGTCACGTACAGCAACTGTCCGAATGTCCGGCCCGGGTCGATTATCACGGAGCTCCGAGTGCATCCCTACGCGTAGCGCGTGCACGCGCGTACGCGTAGAGCCATCACGAGGTCAACAACGGCACGCTGGACAGTCCGAGACATGTCCGACGGTCGTGGCTACGCTGCGTGGCCGTAGTGCAGCGACGGGGGAGCGCAGGACCTAGGCACGCCGTCATCGCGCGCCATAGCGGCCGGGAGTTGCAAGTGAAGTACGGTGCGCGAGCCGCGCCATGATCGGCTGACACGCGAGCAGCGAGAGGGGGGAGGGTGAGCGAACTGCCTCCGGTAACCGCTGTCGAGCGGTTGGCGCACGAGCTTCGCGAGCAGATTCGATCCGGCGAGCTCGCCCACGGCACCCTCCTGCCCGGCACACAAGCACTCACCCGCTTACACAAGGTGTCAGCAAGCACGGTGAGTAAAGCAATCAACCAGCTCAAAGATGAGGGGCTCGTTGTCACCGCCTTCCGGTCAGGACGTGCGGTCAACTACCCGGGTCGTGGTACTCACGAAGGTCCCAAGCCGCTGACGGTGCTCGTTGGCGGCGAGGCGGGTCGCAGTAATCGCGAACTCGGTCAGGTGCTCGCGGAGCGCACCCAGTGGGCTCTGCTCGATTACGAGACACTGACTGCGCCCCTTATAAACACCGCGCTACACCACCTCGACGACTTCCTCGCCGATGACACCGCCAGACGGCAGCACTATTCCACTCTCACCTCCACAGCCAACGACGCTCTTGTACGTGCTGCCATACAGAACCTTGCATGCGGTTCGTGCAGTATTGTCGTCGCACCACTGGCCGAGCCGTTCGCTGATTTGGACTGGCGACGTCGAATGGCGGCCGCAGCTGTGTCTGTCGGTGGCACTATCCGACTATTGTGGATGATGAGCGAATCTGATGAGGGAGGGCCGGCGACCGCACAGCCGCCCCCGTTCCCATCTTCTGAGCCAACGGCACCTTCACTGGGCCCGGAGCACGGCTCCCCACCGCCCATTTGGTACGTGTATGTGGACCCAACTGATGCCGCGTCGTCCGGCCGGCAGCTCGACGAACTTGTCTCCGTGCTTCGGCACGAAGCCGGCCGCTAGCCCATCGGCGGTTCGTCCACAGCGCCCGGAGCGTGGCTGTGCGCCAGCGCGCCTTCAGCCAACCTCGTCCCACAACGTCCGAGCAGCTTTCGGGCCCGCGGCGGTCAGCTCGCCTCGATCCGGAACGAGCGCCGCCGGGTCCGCTGACGGACCGAGGACCCCACGCGGACAGCTCGACCACTGGCTGATGACAGCTAGATCTGTCCCGGCGTAACCCAGGTTTCACCAGGTCAACGACGTACAACGCGGTCCAAGGCGCAGAGGCCCGAAAAAGTTGGCTATACAAGCTTGTTCGTCTGTGCTGCGACCGTTATCGTCTGTGCTGCATCGGGTTGAGCGGCCCTCGCGAGGTGGGGGCACTGGACCCAGTGCTCCCGGTCTGCGCCGGTGCGGTGCCTGGTATCGCCGCGAGGAAGACACCAGGTATGAGCAGATGCTCCGACGTCGAGCGTTTCGACGAATCGCAGAGAACTTCACAGTGAATGAGCACACGGCCCCCTGACGCCCAACATTCGAAACTCAGATGCGGCGTGCTCAACGAAAAGGTGGCCCGCGAAACCCCCGCGACAACGGGGTTAGTGCAGACGACTAACGCACGCGACTATGTGCAACACGATCAGTCGTCGAAGCGCTCGACTATTGAGCAAATGTAACGCTTGTTTGTCGTGACGTTTGCCGGTCGCCCTCACTCAGTCACATTCGAGTGAGGGTCTCCGGGAGGTCTCACACTCACAGCGTACTGACCACGAACCTTCCAACTTCCCGAAAGGCTCTGGCAACATGAATAACAAGAATGCACGGCACACGCCGCTGCCGAAGTACGTGCTGGCAGGTACGTCGCGGGGGAGCGCCGGAAGAAGCTGGGCCCCGTTGGTCACCACTGGCATCTCGATCCCGCCGTCGGACCGACCAGCCGCTGATTTTCCCGAGTACGAGCCGACACCGCTCGACCTCGCGACGATCGAGGAACTCGACGAAGTCGGAATCGAGAGCCGGCTCAGCGCGGCAGCGACGCTAGCCGCGTACGAGTTGCGCCGACGCGAGCTGCTCGGCCTACGCGCCGAACTTCCCCGCACCGCCTTCGCGCCCGACCCTGACGAGGTCGAGGACGAAGAGCCCCATCTCATCGCGACTCCCGCAGCGTGAGTCGCTGACCACCCGAAGGCCTGGTACTTCGGTGGCCGACGGACACCCTGACCGAGCAATGACCCGGGCTCACTTCCGGATCTGCATCGCGACTGTGCCGTGTCCGAGGCTCCGAACCACCCTCACCTCCCAGGGAGGAGACCTGCCGTGAACGCCCTCGGCGTAGATCTGACCAACGATGCGCCAGCGATCAAGCTGCTCACATCCGGTGTGCGAGGCGACTCGGCGCCGCCGAACATACTGTCCGAGGACGCCTCCCCAGCCACTCCACAGCAGGACGCTGACCCCGCCGCCAGCACCACGGATGGGCAGCCGACCGAGCTGCCTCCACCAAGCGATCCACCACCGACGCCGGCCGCCAGCGAGGCCCCGAAGACCGAGCCTCCCGCCTCGACACCGGTGCGCAGCGAGGCAGCGCCATCCCGCGAGGAGAGCCCCCCGCCGTCAGCGCCTCAGCTGGCGATTCCACCTCCGCCGGTTCGCCCGGACGGCGGCGTCATCAACTGGTGGTCGAACGCCTTCCCACACGTGGTGTGGCTGTCGGTGGTCTCCGGCTTCGCCGGCCAGGTCTACGGGTTCGGCACCCTGTTCGGAGGGACGATCGGAGCTTGGACGGTTGCGGTCGCGCTCGGCGGCACGTTCGAGTTCATGATGGTCGCCTGCTCATCGCGCGGCCTACGGGCAATCGGGCTCGGGCGCAGCTGGACCGAGTTCATCCCCTTCCTGCTGATCGGCACGATGGCCGCGGCGCTGGCATGCGCCATGAACGTCACGCACTTTCCCGGCTGGCTGGGGATCGCTGCAGGCACCGTGAGCGCGCTCGGTTACGCAGCCCATGTCTTCTCGCACCTCTACGACGAACTTGCCCACCGCGCCGAGTTCAACGCCTGGCTGCTCGAGAAAGCCAAGATCGAGCTGGAGATCGAGCGGCAGGTGCGGGCGGAACGCCGCCAGTACGAGAGCTACCTCGATCGCCAGACACGGCTCCAGCAGGAGGCAGCTCAGCCCGCTACCGCACAGTCCCGCTCAGCCAGTCCAGCCCGGTCGCGAGCCGCAGCCGCCCAGACCACCAGCACCACATCGGTGGACGCGACCAAGCGAGCCTCTAGGCCTGCGAAATCCTCGACTTCCCGGGCGAACCGGCCGTTGCCCCGTCCCGGACAGGGCGACCGGCCGACGGCGAAGAAGGCCGATGCCATTCGCATCGGTCGTGCCACTGGAATCGACACCCCCGCCCCACTGCGGGAAGCGCTGATTGCGCAGGGCCTGCAACTGCCTAGGTCGTCGACCTCGATCGAGACCTGGTGCGCCGAGATCAAGAAGTACACCCGTCCCGACACCAACGGTGTCGACATCGCTGGTGTTGGCCTCAACGGTCGCGGGATCGACACGAACTGAACACAGGGCCTCCGCAACCTGCCACGGCGGGTTGCGGAGGCCGACGCAGGAAAGGTCCACGGCCCTTGACCAGTACGACCGACCGCTCCACCGAAACCACCATCGGCGCCAAGCCGCCCGACGACCAAGAGCAACCGCGGATCCGGCGGCGGGTACGCCGCGCGCAAGCCGTGCTGCGGCGTGTGTCGCACCAGCGCAAGGCCTTCGCCACCGACTACGGCCGTGCGCGTAGCCCCACGGACCGTCTCGCTGTCGCGGCTGCGGCAATCCGAGCCGCACTGGCCCGAGCCCCAGAGCCCGAGGACGACACCGCTGACCCAGACACCACCAGCGGCCGCATCGACCGAATCGCCGCTGACCTGGCCGGACTGCTCGACGAGCTGCATGCCGATCAGGAACGCGCGGCCACCTCGACCATCCGCACCGACGAACGCCGAATCGCCCGCAACCAGAGGAGGCGTCATGGCTCCGGAACCGACTCCACACAACGAGACCCCACCCGAGATCGGCCCACGGTCGACCCGTCCTGAACTGCGCCTTGTCCCCCGTGGAGACCAGGCCGCATCAACCCCCGACCCACCGCCGGCCGACGCTGCGGACGTTGCCGAGGACCTCGACGAAACGAGCACCCCGACCGAACCGGCTGCCGAGATAGCGGTCGATGCGCCCGCTGCCGTTGAGTCGGCAGACCCGGTGATAGACGAGCGCGCAGTCACGCCCCAGGCGCCGCTGGACCAACGTCTACTGAAGGCCCTCGGTGACGTGCTGGCAGCCCGACCTCAATGGGACCAACAGCCACCCTCCTGGGCGCAGATCTGGCACTACTCCACTAACGGGGACTGGACCACCGAGGCCAACAGCGCACGTCGGATCGGCCACAGCCTCATCGTCCTGATCGGTTTCGCCGTGCTCTTCCTGCCCGACTGGGCCGTCCAGGTGGCCAAGCAGAAACCGATCGGGTTCGTGCTCACCGCCGCTGTCGTTGCCCTGCTGCTCATCGCTCTGTGAACCCTTGCATGCCCGTGAAGGAGCCCCACCATGTCCTGGTCGTTGATCGTCCCCAGCTCCCTGCTGTCCCTCGGAGCGTTCCTCCTGGTCCTGGCCGTCTTGCTGGTCTTCCTCGACGTTCCGGACAAGGGAGTTCCCTGGGACAAGGTCGCCGCCGTCTTCGCCGTCATCGGAGGCTTCGGTGTCGGCGGTGTCAGCGCCGGCTTCGTCGGAAGCCTCCTCACCAACCTGGTCGGCGGAGCAGTCTCCGGCGTCGCACAAGCCACCGCCTACTTGGTCGGTGTCAGCGTCGTCGGCGCGGTCGGGGCCGCTGTCGGGATCTGGGCTTGGGCCCGCGTGTGTAAGAGCGGGATCTCCGCCAAGTCCAAGTTCAAGTCCTTCCTGGTCGTCGGCGCGCTCGCCCTGGTCGGAACGGTGCTCGCTGCCATCCCGAGGCTCTACGGCGCAGCTGACGAACTGGTCCGCATCGCGGCATCAGCGATCGTCTGAAGCAGCCACGTTCGGCAGGAGTATCTAGATGGAACCTTTCTTTCTTACGTGCATGGTCGTCGCCTACTTCCTCACCAAGGGCAAGGTCGACACCGCCGCCTACAGCAACGGGAAAGAGCCCCCCGGCGTCGTCCGCGCCCGCATGAAGCACGACGCCGGCGGAGGGGCCCGTACCTCGAGCGGACGCCCTACCGGCCGCGGTGCGTTCGGACTGATGCTCGCCTCCCGATGGGCCAACGCCTGCGAGGCTGCCCGACAGCGCGACGAGCACAAGGCCGCCCGCCGACGAGCCTGGTACGACGAGACCGCTCCGGAGAAGGACGCAGCCTGGCGCGAGAAGCAGCTGCGCAAGCTCGAGCGCAGCGACTGGGCCCGCGAGCGGTGGGCTCAGGCACGGGGACTCATCAGCCGCCCCACCGCCGGTACAGCAACCGACCCTTGGGCGCGCCGCGCCACCACGACGTCGCAGGGCCGCAACCAGTCCACACCGATCACGGACTCGCCGACCTCTGACACCGATGCAGGTCCCGAGGACGGCGAGCACACCACAACCGATCCGGCCTCGCCGACCGACCAGCCCACCACGGACGAGCCGGCCCCCGGTCCCGCGCCCGAAAGCACCACACCGGACCCGGACCCGCCGACCGCCGGTACTCCGCCGCCCGCGGCCCGGCCCTCAACCGAGAACGACAACGACAACGACAACGACGACCACAGCAGCACCGCCGCCACACCGAACCAGGGGAGCAGCAACATGTACGACGAGGCCGTCAACCGGCTCATCCAGGCCGCGGATCAAGTCGCCGAGTACCGCTCGAACCTGATCGCATTCGCCGACCGCCTCGCCGGAGACGGCTGGGGCACCGAGGTCATCGGCCCCCTGCAGGACACCCAATCCAGCCTCACAGCCTGGGAGAACCTCTACCGCGACACGGCAGAGCGGATCAAGAACCAGGGGGACCAGGGCGCAGCCGCCTACGACCAGGCGCCCTACGTGCCCGGCCCGCACGCCGTCCTTAGCTGACCCGAATCGAGCACAACACGGCTCAGCCGTTTCCCTCCACCTCCAGCAAGGAGCTCCACCGATGGCGAATCTCAACGTCGACGGCAACACCGAAGTGCTGGCCGCTGCCCTGCAGGACGCAGCTGGCGACCTCGAAGGAATCGGGCAGACCCATCACAGCCTGGTCGAAGAGTTCGAGACCTACGGCTGGACTGGCCTCGATGCCCTCGAGGGAGCCCAGAGCCACATCACCTCAGTCACCGACAGCCTGATCACCGTCGCCGACAAGATCGGTATCGGTGGCCAGATCGTGCGCGACGCGCTCCTGAGCAACCACATGATCACCAACGCGACCAAGGAGTCCCTCGGCCACGGCTGAGCGGCCCGCGCCCACCGCCCACCCTCAGCGCTGATGGCGCCCGGGTGGTGATCAGCCCCTTCCCGACCGCGTCGGGGAGGGGCTGATCACGTTCCCCGACCCACCAGCACCACCCTCCGGCCGCGTGCCCCGCCGCCCACCCGTCACCACTGGTGGCGAGGAAGGAGCCTTGCCATGGGCTCGACTGTGACCCGCCAGACTCGCTTCCAGAACGCCGCTGTCCGCTCCCGGACCCGAGAGCGCGCCCGGCAGAACACTGCCACCGCCGTTCCCAGCACCGGCCGCAGTCGACGTCCCCGCACGGAACCCGCCAACCAGGACGACCAACCCCTCTCGGCGCGAGCCGCGGGATGGCAGCGGCTGCGTAGCAGCGTCGTCGGGGACGGTCCCGTACCCAGCGAAGACAGCACCGACGACCAACGCACGGAGAACCTGCGCCGGTGGATGGTCAACGACCGAAACCGGCGCCGCCGCTGGCCCTGGATCCCCGCTGCCATCGCCGGAGTGGCCGGCCTGAGCGCGCACTTTCTCGGCGCTGGTCTACACACGCTCAGCGCAGACATCGCCCCCACCGTGCTGGCCTGGCCAGCCACCCTCGCCCCGCTGATCGGCACGCTGGCGTTCACCCTCCGGCACCGCCACGCGGCGACGCGCTGGCTACCCGAACTCGCGGTCTTCGGCTTCGGCTCCGCGGCGCTGACCTACTTGCTCGCTATCGACGGCCCCTCGCCGTTCATCGCGCTTGTCGCGCTCGTCGCGACGATCATCAGCGCCACCCGCTGGTGGCGCGCCCATCCGATCGGCCCGCAGGTCAAGCGCTTGGTCCCGCCCGAACTAGCCCCGATCACCCCTGCAGTCCCGGACCCTGAGCGCGACCCATACTGCGTGGCCTGGTTGGAGAACAACGCCAGCAAGGACGGGAAAGCCCCCGGGTCGCGACTGACGAACCGACGCGACGACGAGTTCACCACCAACTACGACATCGCGCTCAAGCGCGGCCACCAGACTGTTCACGACCTGCAACCCAACCGCGCGAAGCTCGCCGGCGGACTCGGCGAGGACACCGAGCGGGTGCTGTTCAAAGCCCCGCCTCGCGGGATGGGTGCCCACTGGGCCCGGATGACGATCATCCGTAAGGACCCGGTTGCCGACACCCGCTTCTACACCGGACCGCAGGTCGAAGACGGCGTGATCAAGAACGTCGCTCGACTCGTCGACGGTTCCGGCGAGATGGACGTGACCATGTGGGACGACAACGGGACCGTCGGCACCATGATCGTGGGCTCCACCGGCGGGGGAAAGTCCGGAGCGGCGAACATCGTCACCTGCTCCGCGATGTCGACCGGTCTGCTGAACCTGCTCTACGCCGACCCCAAGGGCAACTCCTCGACCGCGCTGGCCACCCGAGCCCGCGTCGCGGTCATCGGCAAGCAGAACGTGCTGCGGCTGCCACAGCTGATGACCGCGATGCTCGCCGCCCGAGCTGAGCTCGCCGCCGAGCTCAGCTCCGACCTGATCTTCCCGAGCCGGGAGATCCCGGGATGGATGCTGCTGCACGACGAGTACTCGCTGATCGCAAGCGACCCGGGAGCCCAGAAGACCTGGACCGAGACCGTCAACATCGTGCGCGCCTACGGCATGTGGGCGGTGGCACTCAACCAGTCCCTGGGACAGCCACAGTGGGGTACCGACCACGCCCGCTCGGCGTTCGCGTCCCAGGTCGTGGCCTTCCGGATCAACTCCAAGTCCGGCTCCGACCTGGTCCCGGGACTCACCTTCGACCCGAATGACCTCCCCGTCGACGACCGCGGACGTCCAGTGCCGGGAATGGCCGTACACGCCCACCACGACACCCCGACCCGCTGGGACTTCCTGCCCTCAACGGCAGACGCCGAGCGCATGGCCGCGAAGGAACTGCCGGCCCCGCCAATCACCACCGTGACCGCATTCGACGAGTTCTTCGCCCAGCCCGACCTGCACCCGCTCGACGAGGCCGCCATCACCAGCGTCCTCGGCCCAGCAGTCAACGGACGCTGGCAGGTGGGCGGTCCAGGCGCGACACACCAGTTCCGTAGCGGCGACGCCGCGCCAGGCCCCGGCGCCGGCCCGACGGACTTCGCACCGAAGCAACCCACCCGGGGGCGTTGGGGACAGCGCGGCACCTCCGCCTCAGGCAGCCACCACGCGGCGCTCACCCCAGTGCAGGCAGAGGTGCTCGAGATCGTGCGCGGCGGCACGGGCGTGACCGGGGAAATCGTCGAGGCTGCGACCGCTGCGCGGTCGAGCGTCATGAACGCCCTCGACGTCCTCATCGACCGCGAGCTGATCGAGAAGCTCAGCCACGGCCGCTACCAGCACATCCCGATGACCAGTACATCGACGTGATCCATCACGAAACGAGCCCGGACGCCCAACCTCTCACAGCCACGCGTCCGGGCTCGTCTGCCGACCCAGAGATCGGAGCGACCAGTGTTTCAGAACCCGGCTACAGATCGTGGCGCCGCCACGGCCCCGTCCTCGCTCCTCGAACTTGACCAAGAGCCACCGCGAGATTGGCAGGAACGAGGGCTCTGTGCGCAGACCGACCCCGAGGCCTTCTTCCCCGAGCACGGAGCGTCGACCAAGGACGCCAAGAAGGTGTGCGCCCTCTGCGAGGTCCGCACCGAATGCCTGGCCTACGCCCTTGAGCGCCGCGAAGCTGGCGTCTGGGGCGGACTCACAGAACGGGAGCGCCGCCACTTCCGCGCCGAGCAGCGGGGGCGGTGACACAGCGATGACTGCTCACCCGTCAACCGCCATCACCACCACCTTCGAAGGTCGGCTCTACCACCTTGACCCGTCCACCGGGGTCCACACCGCGCCCCTGGTCGTGGCGATGTCCTACGCCGCCACCGATCCCTACACCGTCGACGTGCGGCTCACCGATGCCTCCGGCCAGGCCCCGGTGGTGACCTGCGCCGTGGGCCGCGACCTGCTTGCCGGCGGGCTGAGTACCAGCAGTGACACCACTGCTCCAGACCAGCCCGCGGCCGAAGTCTGCGTCGCTACCCGTGGTCTGGCCTGCGGCGACTGGACACTGATCACCTGGTACTCGCCAGGCGATCGGGCCGAGATCGGGATCCCCACCTACGAGCTGATCGAGTTTCTTGCCGAGACCGAGGACCTCGTTGCCCCGGGCACCGAAGCCGCCCACCTGGAGCTTGACTCCGAGATCCGTGAACTGCTCAAGCGCGAGACGGGCCGGTGATGCAGGTACGAGGCCGGTGCCGGTACTGCCGCCGCACAATCGCCGGGCCGCTCCCAGTACCCGCCTCCACGACGCAGACGGAGAGCGAGAGGCAGATCGAGATCCCGCAGGTCTGCACACGTCGACGCTGCCAGCGCCGCGCCGCAAAGGACCCGCGTGGGTAAAGACCTCGCCAGCATCCTGTCTGCCGCTGACCAACAAGGATTCGCCCTACGCCCCACCCGCCGCGGACACGTCGTCGTCACGCGAGCTGACGGCTCCCGCGTCACCACAGTCA
Source organism: Pseudonocardia parietis (assembly GCF_017876315.1). GTDB lineage: Bacteria > Actinomycetota > Actinomycetes > Mycobacteriales > Pseudonocardiaceae > Pseudonocardia > Pseudonocardia parietis. The sequence goes on from NZ_JAGINU010000002.1 coordinate 128,124, forward strand.
GCGGCACCGGCAACCGGCACACCCGAATCCGCGTCCTGGCCCAGCTCCGCCGAGCCGGCTTCGACTGGCCGCAGTAGCGCCACCGGCCACTAACCAGAAGGGCACCGCCACCATGCTCACCAGCACGACCCTCACCGGGCACATCCGAACCGTCACCCGCCGCTTGAGGCTCCGCCCGATAGCTCCAGCAAAGTGCCCGGAGTGGACTGTGGCCGGGCTGCTCGGCAGCCCAACCGTCGACGAGATCGCCGCCGAAGTCGGCCAGCCCAGCGACCTGAGGACCATCCACTACAAGCTGCTGAAAGCAGCGGCGCTGCACGACGTCCACACGCCGCAGGGAAAGTCGCTGCTCAACGCCGCGCAGATCGTCGACTCACTGCACGCCACCTGGATCTGGAACCGAGACCCCGACGCTGCCTATGCCGCTCGCCAGTGTCTACACGCACTTGGCGCCGCCGGACCCGACGACGGCTTCTACCTCCATGCCGGGCGATGGGAGCTCGCCCGTCAGTGGGCGCGCCATCTCTCGCTGCTGCCCAGCAGGGAGACCAGCCAGCCCCCATGGGCGACAACGCTGTGATCAGCCACGAGCTCCGGCGCTGAAGCCGACCGGCTCGCCGCACCGCTCGACTCAGGCGGGGCGCGGACGACGCTTGCCTGCACCCGCGCCCCGCCTGTCCCCACCGGCTGCTGCTCGTCGAAAGCGGGCAGGCCAGACCACCACAGCACGCACCAGGAGCCCACATGCCCTTCATCGACACCGCCGTCCACCTCGCCCCGGAGCGGGTGCTCATCTCTGTCTGCACCGCGACAGACCCCTCCGAGCTCGCGGAGGCCAAGTCGATCGTCGCTCTCGGCCTGCGCACCGAGCACGACCCCGCCGTCGCTGACCTGGACTGGACCGCGATCACCGACGCTGACAAGGCCTCCGACGACTTCAATGCCGCTGTCCACGCTCGCCTGCTTGGTATGCGGACTGCTCGGTCCGCTCGATGATGGGGCGCTCGCACGCCATCACCGGAGGCGCAGCCGGCCTGGCCATCGCCCACGTCACCGCGACGGGCGCCGCGGTGGCTGCGGCCTGCTGGGCTGCCGGCTCGGTCGCCGGGCTCGCGCCGGACTTGTGCCATCCGAAGGCGACGATCGTGCGGATGCTGGGCCCGATCGGCGCCGTGCTGTGCCGCATCGTCCGGGCGATTTCTAGGGCAGTCGGGCTGCCCGCCCACCGCGGGATCACCCACTCCGCGGTCGTTGTCGTGCCGGTTCTGACCACAGCCCTGTTCGCCGCCCTGACCGCAGCGGCGCCCGACCTCGCGGTGCCGGTTGCCGCGGCGGCCGGCGCGGGCGCCCTCTCGGCGCTGCTCGGGGACTGGATCACCTTGGACTCGGTGCGCTCACTGCTGTGGCCGCTCATGCGCCGCACCCCGGGCCCGCCCCGTTGGCTGCGTATCCGTACCGGCGGCGGTGTCGAGACGAAGCTCATCGTCCCGGTCCTCACCGTCGCGACCGTCGCGCTCGCAGCAACTGTGGTCATCGGCTGGCCCGCTCGAGCGTGGCTCGCACATCTGTCCATGCCTCAACCACCGTCGCCGGCGTAGGCGAATCATGTGGCCTCGAAACCGTCGGACGCACCTGGTAAATCATCCGGAACTGCCAGGAACAGGCGGGTCGTCCGACCGAATCCCTAGACCGCCGAGCGCGGCCTCGCGCAGGCGCCGAGATGGAGCAGGGAGTCACAAACGATGACAGAAACCTCCACGCCGACACCGGCGACGGCTACCGACGGGTTCCCAGCAGTCGATCGGGCCACCGAGACCGATCTCATCGAGGCACTCGCGTACGTTCTCGATCCGATCGCATTCGAATCGTTGCCGCCCGACCCGGTACTCGGACAGCTGTGGGCGCAGATCTCGCGTCAGGGGACCGCGCGGCAGCATGCGGAACGCGCGATACGGGTGGGCTACCGGCTCTCGAGCGGAAGCCAGTCGTGACCGCGGTGGCCGAGGCCAGCCGTGACCGCCTGGTCACCCTGGTCGTGGCTCACCGCAGCAGGCAGGCGACCTACCGGCGAGCCCTGGCCGCCGAAGACCGGGCGGAGGCCGCCGCATGTGTCGCCGCCCTCGAGCGAATCGCCGAGGCAGTAGGGCAGGAGGGGGAAGCAGCCCTGGCCGCAGCCCTTGGGGCAGAGGGCACGGCCGGGGCGGTCTTGCTCACATTGCTGACCTGTGATGACGACGTTTCGCAGATCCAGGTTCGCCAAGCACTGGTCGGGTACCAGCGCGACATCGACGCCGTCGACAGCGTCCTGGCCGCCAGCGTGGCGGACGCTGTTCGAGCGGGCGAGCCCTGGACCGCCCCGGAGGACGGTCGGGAGACATCCTCGGCTGCCGATCTCGCTGTCGAGGCCCGCCGGTAACGTCCGTGGCATGACGAAGGCCCGCCCCCGGGAACGGGGACGGGCCTCGTCAGTACAAAGCCCCGGCGACATGACCTACTCGGTCAGGGGCCATCCGGGGCAATTCGAGGCCCACGATACACGAAGTGCCACCAACAGGCACCGCGCGGCACCGACTGACACCAGTGAGAGGCGATGATGAGCGACCCCGACCGCTGGATCGAGGACTGGCTCTCGCCGCCCAGGCTCGCCGTCTACCTCGCCGCCACCGGCCACGACCTGGATCGCGCCCTCGCCCTGTACGAATGGAACGCCCGCGCCGCCGCCGCCCTGCATCACGACCTCGGCCACCTCGAAGTCGGACTCCGCAACGCCTACGACCGCGCCCTACGGCGCCGCGACACCCCGCGTGACCGGCACTGGGCGTTCGACCCGTCCCGGCACTTCCCGGTCGTCGAGCAGCGCGCGAGGAACGGCGCCGTGATCGACGCGAACGCGAAGCCGCGCGCCCAGATCGAGAGCGCGGTCCGCTCGGCCCGACGCGACGCCAAGGGCGCCCCGACACCTCCCGGGAAAGTCATCGCCGAACTGCAGTTCGGGTTCTGGCGCTACCTCTCGGCTGCCCGCCACCACGACACGCTGTGGATCCCGTACCTGCGGACCGCGTTCCGGCGCGGCACCGACCGCCGCGACGTCGACAAGCCCGTGGGCCGACTCCACCAGCTCCGAAACCGGGTGGCACACAATGAGACCTTGATCGAGCTGGATCTTCGGGCCCGGCACCGCGACCTCTTCGCAGTGGCCCGCCTTCTGTCGGTGCCGCTGCACGACCACATCGCGGACTGTTCGCCGGTCCCGGCTGTGCTTGACGATCGGCCCTGACGGGGCGCCTACTGGCCGCCGACGTTGATCCTGGTCCCGGCTGGCGCCGGGGTGTCGAGGTCCGTCACCGGCTCCCCGTCGAGGAGGAGCACACCGCGCTCCAGGTGTCCACGGAGCCGTTCCTCGTCGATGCCAGCGCTCACTGCGCGGCTCCGCACGGTCGGGGCCGGTGCGGTGTCCTCGGTCTCGGTCTCGTCTGACACCCCTCCAGTGTGCCTTCGGGCCGCTTCGACCGGCGGAATGCGTGACCGGCGCCGCCGTCGCGGACGCCGAGCTGCGCGCAGGCGTTGAGGAGGTCACGCTGTGTTGAAGGTGACCTGGGCCCCGATGAGTCGGCCTTCGGCGCGGGCGTGGTCAATCCGGGCAGTGCGATCGGCGGCATGCAGATCGATCCCGGTCGCGACGAGCACGGCCAACGCCCCGCGCTGTGCGGCGATGCTGGCCCAGCCATCCGGGGCGGCGGGGCCGACGTCCCCGTCATATCCCAGCATCCCGGCGGCGAGCTCCAGCAGCCCTGCGGCGGGGGAGAAGGTCGCCGCACCGCCGGAGAGCACTGGTAGCCCGCACAGGGCGTCGACGTCGAGGGTGGGGACGAGGGCGAAACCGTCGCTGAGTAGCGCAGCGAGCACGGCATCGACGACCTCGGCGCCGGGACGCTGGTCGCCGGTGAGGACCTGCAAGTGCGGGACAAGGGTGAGCGTCGCGACGGCGGTGGTGCCGTCCCGATCCTGGGCCGCATAGACACCTGGGGTGGCGTTGATCGTGAGCAGCGGGTCCGGATCGAGCTCATCGGTCACTGGCCGACCGCCGGAGCGTGCGGCAACGAGCGCAAGGCGAACGGTGCGCCGGCCAACGGCGCGTCAAGATCGGTCATGCCCCCGAGCCTGACCTCACCCAGCACCGGTGGGCAATGGAACGGGCCAGCTCGTGGGTGACCCAGATGTGCGGGCGCCGGCTGGCCACCTACAGGGCCGCTGCGCCGAATGAGCCGCCGGGGCGGCACGGGACCAGCACGAGCGGGGTCAAGTGGCGTGCCCGCTTCCCGCCATCACGGTCATGGATGAACCGGTGGGAACGCGACCTGCACGAGTCACCACCCGATACAGACCGGTAGCGAGTAGCTCCAGTGACGCCCACGGCGATGGGAGTACGCCATGACGACATCCGTAGAGGGAACGAGCATCGAGGCCACCGTGCCCTACGAGGGCGCAGCACAGCGGTCGCATGAACGGTGCGCGAGCCCGCGCCTCGAGCTCCGCTACGGTGAGATGGAGCCGACGCGGCCGAACACGGGCGCTCCAGGTGACCCGGGCTGCCGGCCGGTCGGCGGGGTCGGTGGCTGTTTGCCGACGCCCTCGGTGCATCCGAGGGTGGACCCTGCGGGGTTCGGCCACCGACCCCCTCCTCGTGCCGCCGCAGCCCCCGACCCACCGCCACGTCCGGAGACGCCCGTGCCGACCGCCAAGCGCATCGACGTCGACGGCCGCGCATACATCAACCGCGCCGAGATCGCCGACCGCACCGGCATCAGCACCAAGACTCAGCGCAACCTCTACATCGAGCGCGCCACCAACGGCCACCCCGAAGCGCACCAGCAGGGCCGCGAAGCGTTCTTCGACGACCAGCTCGTCACCGAGTGGTACACGGCGTGGGCCGCACACAAGCAGGCAAAACGGCGACCGCCACAGGACGACGCCGGTGATCCGACCGAGCTGCTCGATATCCCCGCCGCGACCCGGTTTCTCGGCTACTCCAGCCAGTCCACGATCCGTGGGTACCTGTCTCGCAACGACGGCTACTTCCCCGACGCCGACGAGCACGAGGACCTACCGTCCGGGCGGATCCGGCGGCGCTGGAAGCGCAGCACGCTGCGCGAGTTCGCGGCGCGGGCCGCTCGCCCTGGCGATGCGGTGACGGGCCGAACTCGCCGCCCGCGAGGCGCAGACAAGCCCTCGGACTCGTAACGCATCGGTGTCCCGTGTCAACGAACTTGAGCCACCGATCCAGCGCTGACCTGCGATGGCTCAGAATCGATGGCAACTCCTTTCGGGAGTCCGGGCCCCGCTTGCCTTCGTAGCCGAGCCACGACGCCGTGCGGCATGGCTGGCTGCTCTAGCTGGCGAGCCGGATGGTTGCGGCGACCAGGTGAGCGGCGATATCGCCGTGGTCGACTCCGTGGGCGGCGTCGTCGACGAGCACAAGTCGGCTTCCCGGCCAAGCCTGCGCAAGGTCATAGGCGATGTCGGGTGGGCCGGAGATGTCGCGCTGGCCGTGGACGAACACAGCGGGGATGTGGCCGAACCCGTGGGCGGCGGCGAGCAGCGCGCCGTCGGGAAGGAACGCGGCGTGGCGCCAGTAGTGGGTCACGAGCCGGGCGAAACATGCTCTGAAGACCGGATCCTCGTACCGCGTCGACGGCCGTGCGCTGTCGGGCTGGCCGATAGCAACGTGGTCGTCCTCCCAAGCACACCAGGCCCATGCGGCCGCGTCGCGCACCTGCAGGTCAGGGTCGGCGAGCCGGCGGGCGTAGGCGTCCACGATTCGTTCTGCCGGGCGGGGCTGAGCCGCAGCGCGAAACCGCTCCCACGCCTCGGGGATCAGCCGGCGCATGGCATGGGTGACCCAGTCGACCTCGCGGCGGCTGGTCGTGGTGACGCTGAACAACACGACCTCCGAGACCCGCTCGGGGTGGGCACGAGTGTAGGCCTGAGCGAGGGTCGCGCCCCACGAGCCGCCGAAGACCAACCATCGGTCGATCTTGAGGTGTTCTCGGAGCCGCTCGATGTCGGCAACCAGATGGCCGGTGGTGTTGACCGACAAGTCCACTGTCGGATCGGCGGCATTCGGAGTACTGCGTCCGCAGCCGCGTTGGTCGAAGAGCACGGCCCGGTAGGTGGTCGGGTCGAAGAACCGCCGCCAGACCGGTGTCGCTCCTGAGCCCGGTCCGCCGTGGAGCACGACCGCCGGCTTGCCAGCGGGGTTCCCGCAGGCCTCCCAGTAGAGACGCTGCCCGTCACCCACGTCGAGCGTGCCGACCTCGTAGGGCTCGATCTCGTCGAACAGGGAGGCCACCGATCAAGGCTCCCACCCTCCGGCTCGAGTTCGATGGCAAGAACCCGCCGCTGGCTCAGTCATGGTGGCAATAGATCAGGTTCGTTGGCACAGGACAATCGGCCCTCTCACCAGGGCAAACCACTTCCCATAGGCATTGCTAACAACTATGAAAGGCTGTAAACTAGGACACGTTGGGAGGGACGGCAAACCCGCCCGACACCGCAGCAGCCGAACCACCTGGAGATGGGGAGTCACCCATGCACTTGATCAACCGTGCCCGCGCGTCGGACATGTTCAGCTGGACTGACCTGTTCTGCGGCGCGGGGGGTTCCTCGTCCGGCATCGAGAGCGTGCCGGGCAACACCGTCCGGATGGCTTGCAATCACTGGGCCCTGGCCATCGAGACGCACAACCACAACATGCCCCACGTTGACCACGACGTCGCCGACATCGCCGAGATCGACCCCGCGCGATACCCGGCCACCGACGGGCTGTGGGCGTCGCCGTCGTGCACGTTCTGGTCGCAGGCACGCGGCGAACGCCAGGACTTCGCCGACCAGGGGACCGAGCCGACCCTGTTCGATCTCGCAACCACCGAGGACGTTGAGGACGAGCCCCCGCTGGCCGACGAGGCACGCGAACGGTCTCGCGCGCTGATGCACGACGTCCCCCGCTTCGCCGAGCACCACCGCTACAAGGCCGTGGTCGTGGAGAACGTGCTGCCGCTGCTGAAGTGGGCGTACTTCCCGAAGTGGATCGCACGGATGAGGGCACAGGGCTACCGCCATGAGGTGCTCAGTCTCAACAGCGCGTTCGCCCACCAGCTCGGTGCGCCGGCCCCGCAGCTGCGCGACCGGGTCTACGTGGTCTTCTGGCAGGAGCGCTACCGGCGCCCGGACTTCGAGCGCTGGACGCGCCCGCGCGCCTGGTGCGCGACCTGTGGTGAGGTCGTGACCGCGATGCGGGCGCCGAAGAACCCGAGCAAGCCGCACGGCGCCTACGGCCAGCAGTACGTGTTCCGCTGCCCGCGCGTCTCCTGCCGAAACGACGTCGTCCAGCCCTACGTTCTCCCGGCCGCCGCCGCGATCGACCTGTCCAACCCCGGCCAGCGCATCGGGGACCGGGCGCGCCCGCTCAAGCCGAAGACCTACGCGCGCATCGAGGCAGGTCTGCGCCGCTACGCCGGGCGCGGGATCGTGCTGGAGGCCGCGGGTAACACCTTCGAGCGCCGCCCCGGAGTGCGGACCTGGCCGGTCGAGGACCCGCTGCGCACCATGCACACCACCCCGTCCAAGGCGATCGCACACGCCCCGCTGATGCGCGCCCACGGTGCCGCTGGGCTTCAGCAGATCGCCGAGCGCCAGGCCGCTACCGCGCTGGACAGCCTGGTCGTTCCGGTCGAGGGGCGCGAGGGCAAGGTCGCGCAGCCGACCAGCCGGCCGATGCGCGTGCAGACCGCACGCAACGAGAACGGGCTCCTGATCCCGTGCGGCGGCACCTGGAACGACGACGCGCGATCCACCGCCGAGCCGATGCGCACCCGCACCACCCGCGACACCGAAGCGGTGGTGGTTGTCCCGCTGCGCAACAACAACCGGGCCAAGACCGTGCACGACCCGCTCGACACGTTCGCCGCGAGCGGCAACCACCATGGCCTGGCCATGCTCATGCGCAACAACACCGGCGGCGCCGAGATGTGCACCCCAGTCGACGAACCCGCGCGCACTCTCACCACCGCCGGACACCAGTCGCTGGTGTCCTGGGACCCCGACGTTCTCTACGCCTACGACACCGGCTCACTGCGCGGCGTGAACCGACCGATGCCCACACAGACCGCCGTCGACGGCGACGCGGTGATGCAGATCGACATCCGGGTCGAGGACTGCCGGTTCCGGATGCTCGTCGCCGACGAGGTCAAGCTCGGGATGGCCTTCGCGCCCGGGTACGTCCTGCTCGGCACCAGCTCGCGCGACAAGGTGAAGATGTGCGGTAACGCGGTCACCCCACCGGTCTCCCGCGACATCATCGCCTGCGTCGTCGAGGCCGTAACCGGTACCAGCATCACGGAACCAGCGCCCCAGTAAGCAGGCCAGGCGCAGCCGTGCAGCACTCGACTTCGCCCGCCCGCAGACGGGCGAGGTCGAGGTGGCCAGGCACGCCGAGAGTCCAGGTGATGGCCGGTGGCCCGCCCCGCAGGGCGACGCCCGAAGGCGCCCGGCATGAGACCACCGGCCATCCGCGGCGCGGCCCGCGAACCGAAGGCCCGAAGGCGCCGGAGCACCGCGACGCCCGCCAAGCCTAGAACGCCGGCCGGGCCGTCCGCCGCAGCCCTCGACGGATGCGTCAGGCTTCGCCCGTGGGCACGATCGCTCCAGCGACGGAGGATCTCCTCTGGCGGCAGTGCCGGGTGGGCGGGGGCTTCGGCCGGCGCCGAGACCGCGACGCGCTGCCACTCGAGCACGCCCCCGGGCCTGCTGCGCACCGCGGCTTGGCATCGTGGTGGGCGTCGTGCCGGTGAGGTCCCGGGTGAGGGTCTCTCCTTGCGTCGGCAGTGGACGGTGCCCGAGAACCTGTTCCGCCGCCAGGCCCTCCGCTGACGCTCCGGCCGCTACGCGGTCGCCTACGGCGAGCCTGGCAGCTCCACAGAACCTCGGGCAGGGCGCCGTCCTGCCGACGCAAGGAGAGACCCCCACCCTCAGCTCGGGGGCCGGCCTGCCCGACGCCCTGGTTGTTGTTCGGCCCTACCGGGCCGCCCCCTCCCCGGGGAGGGCCAGGGCGCTGCCCTGGACCCGGCCTCGCTGCGGAGAGTCCCCAAGGCAAACCCGCAGGTCAAACCCCAAATCAACCCCACAAACCCTTGTCGCCGCCCTTCGGGCGATGTAAACTCTAAAGTATCAGAGAGCGAAAGAGAGAAGGGGATCACCATGGCGAACGCGATGCGCAAGGCGCAGGTCAAGCAGGCCGAGCGGAACTTTGCCGCAGCGTGGATGCGCGCCGAGGAGAGCGCCGACCGCGAGTCCCCCGCCTACCTCCTGACCGAGGTGCGCCGCACCGCGCGGCGACTGGTCGAGCTGGCCGGTGAGGTCGAGGGAGATGTCGACGGGCTCGACCCGGCGCAGGTGCGCGCCGAGTTCCGCGCCTAGGAAGACAGCCTCGGTCGCCCCACTCCGCGCGGGGTCGATGTGGCAGCCCTGGCCGCCGAGGGACGCCGCATCACCCTGCAGCTGGCCCGACTGGAGGCCTGACTCCACGAGAACCAAGGAGCACGCAATGGACGCTCTAGCCCGCATCGAGCCGTTTCCCACCACCTCGGTCCTGCTCGCGGCGCTGCTGCGCCTCATCCGAGGGATCGGCGGCCGCGACGGACACGGCGTCGTCGCCGGAATGTTCATGCACGCCGAGGAGCTGCGTCGAACCTTCCGCGCCATCCGCCCGCACCTGGAGACCGGTGACCGCGTGCGCGCCGAGCTCGCCGCGGCCGAGGCCCTGACCCCCGGCTACCGCACCTTCAGTACCGCCGGAGCGCGCACGACCGCACGCGAGGAGGGGCGCCGATTCGTCGCGGTCGTCCTGGACGCCGTCACCGACCTCAGTAACCGCTGAACACCCACCTCGAAGGGAACCACGATGAACCAGCAGACCGCCCGCAACCAGGCCGCGCTTGCGCACTTGGCGTGGGTCTTCGGCGACGGCTGGACCGCCGGTGACACCGGTCCGGCGATGTCGTGCATGGAAGCTGACGCGATCGCATCGGCACTCGCCCGAGGCGGGCACGTCGACGAGGCAGAGGTGTGGCTGCGCGGGCACGCCGCCGCCGACAACGAAGAGGAGGACACGCACTGGGGGATACCTCGGGAGGCGCTGCGCGACTACGCGCTGATGCTGGGCGCGAAGGCGTCGATCGTGGATGTCCTTCGCCGGGCGCTGGGGACCATGCCCGCGACCCAGGAGCGCGAGCTGCGCGAGACCTTCCCCAAGACCACGGCCAAGCTCGACGGGATCACCGCCGGGCTGATTGATCCGAGCGCCCTGGTGGGCGTGCTGGAAGGGGCGAGTCCGCCGGTCCGCTCCTGGAGCGAGGCCGAGGGCGTGCTGAACGCAGTGCTCTCGTGAGCGCCCACCCTGGCTCACACTCGCAGGTCAAGCCCGCAATCGGTACAGGATTCGGCAGCGAGGAGTAGTTCGCGGCACTGCGAAGATGTAGAATCTAAACTACCAGCAACAGAAATGTGGAGGCGGGAATGAGTGAGATGCAGGCGGCCGTCGAGGAAGGTGTGAAGCTCCTGAGGTCCGCATCGGATGGGCCACTTCGTCTGCCCGCCGTGGCGGTCGCGAGTGTGGCTGTTGCGGCTGCGGGGCACGAGCTGCAGGCCGTTCGCAGGGTCCGCGACAAGGCTCGTAGCGACCAGGGCGGTCCGACCCTGCCGATGCTCAACGCGGTGTGTGAAGCCCGCGCGAGCCTGGCTCGTCGTGAGGCGACCCTTGCGCGCGCCATCGAGGTCGAGACGGCGGCGATCGAGAAGTTCTGGCACATCCAGACCGCCGAGATGGGGGCGCAGGATGACGCGGAGTACGCGGAGTGGTGCGAGAACCGGCGGCGAGCGGCTGAGGCCATGACCGTTGCCCAGGCCTACGGATTCGTGGCCCAGGCCGAGCGGATCAGGGAACACACCGCGAGCTGCGGTCTGCCCGTCCAGCGCTGTGACGAGTGCTCCGAGCAGCAGAACGACAGCCTCGTCGAGTGCTTCTGGGATCGCGACGTGCCCGCCGCAGAGCTGAAGCTGGCCGGACTGCTCAGCCCCGGCGAGGTCTGAGCCGGGCAACGCCGAGCGACGATCATGCCCGTGCGCGACACGGGCCACCGCCAACACGCAGCGGCACATCAAGCGAGACAAGGGAGTGACAGTGGACGAGTACGACGTCAATCAGATCGACTACTTCGAGGAGCCCTGGAGCGAGGAGTTCGGCTGTCGCAACGACGTGACCTGCCCGTGCGGCAACGACACACGGTTCGGAGGCTTCTACTTCGCCGACCGCGACGGCGCCGCGCGCAGCTTCGACGCCCCGCCCGAGGGCTGGCAGAGCCACCAGACGATGGGATGCCCGGACTGTGGCCGGTTCTACCGGCAGGTCGAGCACGACGAGCGCGGCTACCCGGTCGCCGGCTTCCGACCGGTGGACCGACTCGTCGACATTGCCTACGCCGCCACTGCCACCTACGCGCGGGAGCAGGAGAAAGTGCAGGTCAACGGCGCCAAAGGGTAGCGAATCAGCGTGTAGCGCTGTAAAATCTAATGTGTTGGACGCGTACGGCATGCGGGTTCAACGCCACCGCGAACCGAACGACCGAAGGAGTCAGAGATGACCACGACGCCCTATCTCCCGCCCTGCGAGGGAGCCGATGACCTGTGTGGCGCCCCGGCAGGACAGCCGTGCGAGCCGGGATGCCCGTCCGAGGCAGCCGACCCCGAGCCCCATGGTCCGGCTCTCTGCCCGCCGGATTGTTGGTGCGCGACCGAAGGGTGACCGACCACGTTCCGGGGCCCGCCACGCGGCGGGCCCCCGGGCCGGGCCCGACAGCAGAAGGAGCGGAGATGGCGAACCAGACGCAGGCCGCACCGGCGACCGGTGAGCAGAGCACGCTCGGCGCGCGGGGACAGCGCGCGTTGGAGGCCGCGGCGGCAGGGTTGTACGTGTTCCCGCTCTACCCGGGCACGAAGAACATGCCTGCGGTGACGGACTGGGAGAACGAGGCCACTCGCGACCCGGAGAAGATCACGCAGTGGTGGACGGAACGGCCCTACAACATCGCGGTGGCTACGCGGCCCTCGCGCCTCGTGGTCGTCGATCTGGACCCGCGCAAGCCCGGCGATGACGAGGCGCCGGAGGAGCCGTATGAGAGGTGCAAGCACGGCCTGCAGGTGTTCCGGATGATGGCGGCGGCGGCCGGGGCGAAGTTCCCTCTGGACACCTACCGGGTGGCCAGTCCCTCGGGCGGTCAGCATCTGTACTTCCGCGCGCCGGATGACGTCGAGCTGCGCAACTCGCAGCGCCGCCTCGCGCCGCTGATCGACGTCCGAGCCGGGGGTGGCTACATCGTCGCCGCGACGTCGTGGCGCCGCGAGGGCGGGAGCTACCGCGCGCTGAACAACCGGCCGATCGCGCCGCTGCCGCACTGGCTGCTCGACGCCCTGCTCGCCGCACGCCCGAGGCCGGAGACCCCTCCAGTCCCCGCCCCGCGACCGGTACCCGCGATGCCGTCGGCGACGCACAGCAAGCGCATGCAGGCCTACGTCGAGCGGATCGTCGAGGCCGAGCTGGACAAGCTGGCGACCGTGCCGAAGGGCGTGGGAAAGCGGCACGAGGCGCGGCGCAACGCCGCGTTGAAGCTGGGCAACCTCGTCGGAGGAGAGCACCTCACCCGAACCAACGCCCTCGCCCGGCTGCTCGAGGTGGCACTCACCCACGTCGGAACGACCGCAGATCCGAACGGCCGCGTCCGCAGCCGCACGACCGCCCACGAAGTCACGACCACGATCGAGAACGGGCTCGACTACGGCGCGAAGCGGCCCCGCGTCATCACCGAGGCCGAGTTGGAGGACCGGCGATGAGCAGCCGTGCCGACCCGGTGGCCGGACGACCGCACGCCGGCGGACACCGGGAGGCCGGCTAGGGCGAGCGGCCCGACGCCGTGGGAGCGGTGCCGTCCCGGCCGCCTGGTTCGGGCGCCCGCACCGGTAGTGGTGCTGCCCGCCGCGGCTTGCGCAACGGTGCTGCGCTCGAGGGAGACCGACTACTGCGACCCGTGTGGAGCGGTCTGCACCGGCGAGGAGGAGTGATGACGCGGCCTAGGATCGTGCTGGTGGCACCCGCACGACAGGCCAACGCCCGCACGCCCGACCGCTTCGAATACGACGGGCGCGTGCTCGTCACGCGCGCGGCGATCTGTGAGGAGTTCGCCGTTGGCGAGTCGACGACCCGGACGTGGTGGCGTGAGCGCGCTACGAACGGCCATCCCGAGCCGGTGTATCGCGAAGGTCGCCGCCAGTGGTGGGACCTGGAGGCGATGCGCGAGTTCGTCGAGGCGGTGCGGAGCGCGGCCGCGCAGCGCGAGCAGCCGCCGGCGATGATCGAGCACGAGGGGCACACCCTGATCAACCGCCCCGGGATGGCCGAGCGCTACCGCCTGGACCCGCAGTGGCTCGCGGTGCTCTACCACCAGCGGGACGCCAACGGACATCCCGATCCCGTGCGCCGCTTCGAACGGTTCCTCTACTTCGACCTCGAGGAGACCGACGCGTGGAACGACGAGCGTGAGGCAGCCAAGCGCAGCTCGCTCACACCGGTCGATCACCGCGGCGAGCCCGACGAGCTCGTCGACATCACCGAGGCGACCCGCGTCCTGGGCTACACGAACGAGTCGACGATCCGCAGCTTCCTGTCGCGCAACCGTGACTACTTCCCCGCGCCGGACCAGACAGACGCCGACGGCCGGGCCCACTGGCACCGCCGCACGTTGTGGGAGTTCGGCAACCGGCGAAGCCGGCCGGGCCGGGCCGGGCACGCCCGCACCGGGGGCTGACCGGCCGCACCGGTCGCCACGTCCGGACTGCCCAGACACCGAAGGCGCCGCACGCATCCTGCGTGCGGCGCCTTCGTGCTGTGCGCGCGGCGCTCGTTGCCCGGTCGGGCCGGGGAGCAGGGTGATGGTTCAGGACGGCTGGGCGTGTGCGTCGTCGAGGTCCGTCGGTTCCTGGGCGACAGCGGGCTCGCTGGTGGTGTAGTCGTCGTCGCGGCCGGTGGCGGATGCGCCGGGAGTGGAGTCGTCGTGGTCCGCACGGCGGGTCGCGGTGCGCAGCGCGGCACCGGCTGGTTGCGCACCGCAGCCGATCTCCTCCAGCTCGGCCGGGCTCCACCCGGCATCCCGCGCCGCCCGGTAGCTCTCGGCGTAGGTCTCCTGCTTGGCGCGCCACCGCTCGCGCGCAGCTTCGACCTCCGCTCGCGCTGCGTCCACCTCGACCCCGAGCTCGGCGAGCTTGGTGATGGGACGCATCCGTGCCTGGAGGAGGTCCTGGGCCGCCTTACGTGCCTGCGTCTTGGCCTGCGCCGTCGCCCCGCGCGTGTTCATAGGGCGGACTGTACCGCTATATGTATCAACTCTGCGATGCACTCTGATACACGGCGGTCGTCGAGCACCGCGCGTCGAGCGCGGTCTGTCGAGACGGCCCACGTCCGCGAGGCGCGCGTCGAAAGGGGGTGATCGCCGGTCGCGGTCGGCGGAGAGGCGACGCACGCTTCGCCTTTGAAATCGGCGGAGCAAGTTAGGCGTTTTCCTAAGGAAAACACCGATGGATGGTAAGCGTGTGAGATCGTCGGCAGCGGATCCGGGCGGCCTCGACTCCGATATCGCCCGCTCTGGTTGCGCCGGATCAAGCCTGAGAGGAGGGGCTTCGTGACACGGACTCGACGCCCTCGTGCCGAGGGCGGACGGCCCCACACGACGACCGTGTCGTTTTCCGAGTCGGAGTGGGCGGCGATCCAGGCGGCGGCGGCGCGGGCGGCGATGGCGCCTGGCGCGTGGGTCGGGGACTCGGCGGCGCGGGCGGCGGAGCTGCCCGAACCGGCTGTGCCCGGAGCGCGGGTCTCGGCAGGTTCGGCCGGCTCTCGGATGCAGGGGCTGATGGGGCTGCGTTCGGAGCTGATGGAGTGCCGCCGGGTGCTGCGGAACATCGGTGGGAACCTCAACGACATCGCCCGGGTCGCGAACACCGACGGGGCGCTCGAGTCGACGGTGGGGCAGGTTGCGCAGATGGTGGCGCGTGCGGTCGAGCGGATCGACGGCACGGTCGCTGACGTCGATCAGCAGGTGGGCGAGGCGATGTCGCAGGTGCGGCGCAGCGGGGGCCGGCGGTGATCGCGAAGATCAGCCGCGGGTGGCGTGCCGAGGGGCTGATCCGCTATCTGATGGGGCCGGGCCGGTTCAACGAGCACACCGGGCAGCGGGTCGTGGCCACCTGGGATGGCGCTCCCGAGACGCATCAGCCACCGCAGGCCACGGACGACTCCTTCGACGTGCGCGACCTCGTCGACGGGCTCAGCGCTCCGGCTGTCGCGGCCGGTGTCGGTCTGCGCGAGCCGGTCGTGGAGCAGGGCAAGCGGATGCCGCAGGGCCCGGTCTGGCACTGCTCGCTGCGCAACTCGCCGGAGGATCCGGTGCTGACCGACGAGCAGTGGGCCCGGGTGGTCGAGGACCTGATGGACCGAACCGGAATCGCACGGCGCGACGACCTCGACGGATGTCGGTGGGTCGCGATCCGGCACGCCGACGATCACGTGCACGTCGCGGCGGTGCTGGTGCGTCAGGAGTTCGGGAAGCGTGTGCATCCGTATCGGGACTTCGTACGTGCCCGCGAGACGTGCCGGGCTGCGGAGGCGGAGCTGGGGCTCGCGGCGACGGCGGGTGCCGACCGCAGCTCGGTGACCGGGCCGTCGCAGGCCGAGCAGGAGAAGGCTGCCCGGCGGGAGGTGGACGAGACCTCGCGGGAGTGGCTGCGTCGGATGGCGCGGGTCGCGGCGGTGCAGGCGCGCGATCCGGAAGCGTTCGTGGCGGCGCTGGGAGATCTGGGCGTGCTGGTCCGGCCGCGCTACGGGCCCGGGGAGCCGGACGCGGAGTCCGGGGAGCGGTACGCCCCGATGGTCGGGTACTCGCTGGCCGCGCCGGGTGATGTCACGCAGGCCGGCCAGCCGGTGTGGTTCGCCGGGCGCACGTTGGCCCGGGACTTGTCGTTGCCGAACCTGCAGCAGCGATGGGGCTCGGCCCCGGCGCCGGCCGCGCCGGCCGGTGCGGCGGAGGAGAAGCACCGGGCGGCGGTGAGTCCGCGTGAGCGCGCGGCCGCGATCGACGACGCGGTGTCGACGATGGAGCACGCGACGGCCACGCTCGCGGCGGGTGACACGGGGGCGAGCGCGGACGGGATCGCGCATGCGGCCGGGGACATGCTCACCGCGGTGGGGGCGGTGACCGGCCGCCAGGACGAGGGCGAACGGGTGCGCCGGCACGCGGGCAACGACCTCGACCGGGCGACCCGGGTGCCGGGGCAGGTCCTGCCGTCGCGGTGGTCGCCGGTGGCGAAGGCGCTGCGGCAGTCGGCATGGCGGCTGGCCGCGACGCGGACCGTGGGTCGCCACGGCGAAGGGGACGGCGCTCGGCTGGTGTTGGCGCTCGCGGCGCTGGTCGCCGAGATCGCCGCACTCCGGGAGGCACAGTCGCGCCTGGCACAGGCGGACGCCGCGCGGCGCAGCTGTACCGGGCTGAGGAGTTCCGCACCGGCTACCTCGACTCGGACGAGCGGGAGCGGCCCAGGCCGGACGAAGACGACAAGCCGACAGCGGCCACAGCAGACACCACCGGGGCCGGCCCGAGGACCGAAGGGGCGGCAGGAGAACCAGACGCGAGGGAGAGGCCGATGACGGGCCCGATCGACCAGGACGTTCCCCTGCTGAGCCCCGGGCGGGATCAGATCCAAGCCTGGACGCAGCTCATGGTGGCGACGGCGAACGCGCTGCGGCACCGTCGGATGGAGCTGGGGCAGGCTGCTTGGAGCCAGCAGCGAGCGGCGGCCCGGACAGCGCAGCAGTACGCGAACGACCTCGACCCGCAGGTCCGGGCGATGGCCGCGGCCGATGAGGCAGCGTTCCGTGAAGCCAGCGCGAACGGCGCGGAGGGGTTCGAGCACCGCACCAGCGACGAGCCGCAGTTCGGCTGGACGGTGCACACCACCGCCGGGCCCATGCCCGAGAACTCTGCGTCGGGCACACGCGGCGCGTGGGGGCTGTGGGCGCACGGCTCCTACGCCGAGAAGTCGTTGTCGGTGTTCGTGGTCGCCCCGGACCGGGAGTTCGCGCTACGGCTGCGGGACGAGGTGACCCGCGGCGAGCAGCGCACCCTGAAGTCTCTCGGCGAGCTCGGCACCTACGGCTTCATGCGAGCTGAGCACGCCCGTACCGAGGTGCGCGAGAACACGCCCCAGCTGCGTGAGCGACTGGCCCATAGCCTTCATGCGGCGTGGCCGCACGACCCCGAGCTCGTCGCGGAAGCCCTCCGGCCCGGGGGAGACAACGACGACTACTCCTCGATCGACCGGTTGGCCGAACAGCTCAGAGTGCTGGAGGACCGCGGCTACTCGATGGCGGACGTCCTCGGTCGGCTCGATATCGGCGCGCTCCGAGCGTCGTACGAGCAGTACGGGGGCGGCGTTGCGAAGCACGCCAGCCAACTGGTGTGGCAGATGGCTGGTCGGCTGCACGTGGTCGATGCCGACCCAGTCGATCCGCTGGTTGCGCGCGAGGTCGATCGGGCCCTTGCCCAGGGGGTCCAGGACGCCGGTATCGAGTCGGATCCGGTGTACAGCAGCCGCAATTTCGGGATGCTGCGCGCGCAGCTGACGGACCTCCGAACCGAAGGCCACGACCTCACGGCCCTGCTGACGGACCTTCCAGTCGAGAAGATCAACGAGGCCCATGACCCCGCGGCGTACCTGCGCGCGGTGGTGGAGAAGCGTGCGCGATCGTCGTGGTCGTCCGAGGCACCCCGCGAGCCGGGACGGGCCGCCGCCGAAGCTGAGACCGGGATACATCGGACCGGGCCCGACCTGGGGCCGGCCGAGCGGATGATGCGCCGCTACCTCTCGCCGCAGACCGCGGAGGCTGTGCTCGGGTGCCGCGCCTGGCCGGGGCTGGCCAAGCAGGTGCTGGCATGGAAGGAACAGGGCGCCCCGATCGCCGAGGAACTGGCCGTCATGCCCGAAGATCGGATCCGCAACGCCGACACCCCAGCCGGCTATCTGAAGACGCTGCTGCGCCGGGGCGTCGACTTCCGGGAGAGCGAGGCCCGCAAGGCGGCCGAGGAAGCGGGGCAGGAACGCGACGCGACACATGCCGCCCGGGTCAGGGAGCTCACCGAGGTCGACGAGCCGGGTCGGTCGGCCCCGGTCGCCGAGGGAGTCCGGGATGGTGTGCCCGCGTCGCCGTTCGAGGTCCGCGAGCTCGACCCGACCAACGTCGTCGAGCGCACCGCGCTGGAGATGTCGCGCGGCGCGGGGACAGCCGAGGACGACGCGTACATCGAGCAGATCCTCGCCTCGCCGGACCCGGGGGAAATCTGGAGCAAGTTCAACCGGGCGGCCGAGGCGCGAGGTCGAGCGGCCGACGCCGAGGACCAGGCGGTGGCGCACGCACGTACCCCGGACGATCCGGCCACCCGGCCGCGTGAGGACCTCATCGGGCAGGACGAAGCGAGCGTCGATCGGCGCCGAGCCGACCGCGATCGTGCGATCGCCCATGCCGAAGAGTCCGGGGCGCCGACCGCGGCCGCGTTGCGCGCCGAGGTCGCGCACCGGCCACCGACGACCGAGCCCGGTGCGGCGGCGCGCCCGGAGACCCGGCCGGCGCCGAATCCGCCTCAGCCCGCGCCGTCCCGGCAGGTGACGCGCGCTCCACGCCCACATCGCTGAACCAGCCCGACACGACTGCTCGGGCCGCGGTCGAAGCCGGGGCAGAGACATCAGGAGGAGGGGCAGGGGTGAGCGGGGTCGCCGCGGCTGCTGATCTGCACAGCGCCGGTGCATGGCTGTTCCCGGCGATCGCGGCCACGGCAGTGGTCATCGTGGTCGCGGGATTCGTCGCGCTGCGCCCACGCGTGGGGTCGGGAAGCCCGCTGGAATCACCGGCCCAGGGTGGCGACACCACCGCACTGAACCCCGGCTCGCCGACCGGAGTCGATCAATGTGCGGCTCGGCTCACCGACGAGGACCTGGTGACCGCCTTCGCCGCCCTCGACGAGCTCAGCGCGATCGCCCAGCGCGACCGGGCCAGCTCGGCAGCGGTGATCGCGGTGTGGTGCGAACATCTCCGGGCCGCCCCGATCGGGCGGGACGAGCGGGTAGCCCGGGCGGTGCAGCAGAGGTTGTGCGCCCACCTCAAGCGGGTTGCTCGCCGTAGGCAGCGGCGCTCCACCTTGCACGTGGACCTCAGCGATACGCAGCTGCACGACCTGGACCTGGACGGAATCGTGGTCGGAGGACTGAGCGTGGCGCGCGCACGGCTGGCGGGAACGACGCGGCTCGCGTTGCGGTCGTGGGGTGGCCTCGACGCGAGCGAGGCGTACTTCGGTGGTGACCTGCTCGCCGCTGATGTCGGGGTGGAGGGCCAGCTGTCTCTGCGTGGCGCGTTGATCGAGGGTGTGCTCGACCTCCAGGGTGCCGCGGTATTCGGTGAGCTGGACATGTCTGGGAGCGAGGTCGCCCAGCGGACCAACCTGCGTGATCTGGTCGGGGGCGGGCTACGCCTACAGAGCACAGGAGGTGCGGCGCTGTTCGCGGGAGCGGTCGACCTGTCCCGGACGATCGCGGACCCGGTCGACCTCGCCGGTGATGAGTTCACCGGCGGCCTCACGATCAAGCCTCCAGGTGCCGAGCGCTCAACGGTGCTCTTCGGTGACGAGGAGGACCTCGCCGAGCAGGTCCGCGAAGCGCTCGAGGCGCCCCTGCGGGTGTGATGCGACGCGAGTGACGCACGGCTTGTGTGAGCTATGGCGCGCTTACCGGATCCCGACCGCTGTAGGTTGTCCTTGGGGAAACTCTTTCAGAAAAGGTCGAATCCAGCTGGCCACTTGGTCGTGCTGTCAGTCCGCAGGAGGGGAAGTGTAACGCTATGATTCTCGTAAGGCAAAAGTGACACGTTAGATGTATCCGAAAAATCTGAGCCGCGAACATCGACGGCCCGTCCGGGAAGGACTACGTCACCGAGGAAGGTGCACTCTGTCAGATGTAGTTCGACGGTGCTGCCGACAATTCGGTCGTCATATCCAAATGCAAGATCGAGGTTCCATAGAAAGGCTGCGCCACCGTTGAAGGCGCTACCAGAAAAAGTGGGCATCAATCCCCAGCTGTTGATTCGATCGTATGCGGCATGCTGCAAAAACAGGCAGCTTTCAAACGCAGGGGCGTAAAGATTGGGAAAGTGGACCCCGGACAGGTCAAAGTCAGCCTCAAATACGCACCCTTGAAAATTGAAGCGGCCACCAAGGGTGGTGCGATCGAAACTGATTGGGCCGATCAAGACGGCTTCGCTGAAGTCGATGCTGCAGTCGAACATCCGACGCGCGAAATTTGGCTCGATAACGACGGCTTCCCGTAGATCCCACTGTGGGAGGTTGGCGTATTCGAGCGGTTCGTAGTCGTGCTGCTCGGAGAGGCGGTCAAGTAGCAGCTTGAGGGCGTTGCGCCTGACGTCCCACTCGCTGGCATCCTCCCACGTTGTAATGTCGGATACGCGTACATGGTATGGGCGCCTATCGTGCTTCTGTGGAACGAGTTTGATGGGTAATCGGAGATACGAGCAGACCATGCTGAGGCAGCTGAACGAGTCTCGAGGAGAGTCGTCGGCTAGCCTCACAAATGACTGAATGCCAGCAAGGCGTGCTGCTGCAGTTCCGCCTTCTAGGAGCGACGCCGCCGCGCCAAAGCGCTCAGTAAAAACTCTATCCTGCTCCCGTAAAGTGTTCCCTTCGTCGTTTCGCTGCTTTCTGTATCCTACGTAAAGGCCAGCTGTGGCCGCCAGGCCGGCCACGACCGTCAGACTTACTTTGATGGTCTCAAGTCGAGATTGCGCTTGTTTTTCATCGAAAGTTTCCCCTCCAAGGAGGGGTAACTGGCTCTTCCGGATTCAGAGTGCGAGGGCTCCGCAGTGCAGTAGCGATCTGACGCGGTAGTTGATCAGGTTGCGGAAGCCCAGTGCGTTGCGGCGGAGTGCTTCGAGACGGCCGTTGATGGCCTCGGTCGGGCCGTTGGAGGCTCGGTGGTCGAAGTAGGCCAGGACGTCGTCGCGGCGCCGGTGCAGGGTCCGTCCGAGGGTGGCGAGCTCGTCGAGCCCGGCCGGTAGCCCGCTGCGGACCCGGTCGATCACCGCGGCGAGCTGAGTCTTGCCGTGTCGGCGGTCGGTGGTCGCGTAGGCAGCGATGATCTGCTGATAGGCCCACCAGGTGACCTCGACCGCGACGTGCTCGTCGGCGGCGAACACCGTCTCGAGCCGGGATCTCTGCTTGTCGGTGAGCAGCGCGAGACGGGTCCGCAGGGTGCGCCGTGCTCGGTAGAGCGGGTCACCGGCGCGACCGCGGTGGCCGAGGGTGTCCTGTTGGACGCGTTGGCGACACAGGTCGAGCTTGTGCCCGGCCAGGGCGACGACGTGGAACGGGTCCATCACCGTGACCGCGTCCGGGACCGCGTCGGCGGCGGCATTCTTGTAGCCGCCGAACCCGTCCATCGCCACGACCCGGACTCCGTCGCGGAACGCCGGGTCGCGGGCGTCGAGCCACGTCTTCAGGGCCTGCGCCGAGCGTCCCGGGATCAGGTCGAGCAGCCGCGCACGACCCTGACCAGCCACGACTGCGGTGAGGTCGGTGATCACTGTGACGAACCCGTCGCCGTCGGCGCCGAACACGTGCGCCCACTTGTGTTCGTCGACCCCGATCACCCGCACCCCGTCCAGGCGGGCGGGGCCGGCGGAGAGCAGCAGCGCTTCGGTCGCGGCGACCGCGACGGCGTTCACGGTGTCCCACGAGCAGCCGAGTTCGCGGGCGACCGCTGCGACGGTGGTCTTGTCGATCGCCAAGCGACGCAACACATAGCCCGCGCAGCGCCGAGTGGTCGAGGCCCTGGGCCGGGCCAACCGGGACGAGTCGTGGACGAAGATCTCGCGGGCGCAGCCGTCATGGACACAGCGGTAGCGCGGCACCCGCACTCGCAGCTGCAGCGGATGCCCGACCACCGGGACATCGGCGACCCGGCGCTCGGCGCTGTCGCGGTAGACCCCGACCACCCCGCACCCCGGGCAGCCGCCGGGACCGTCGGTGAGCAGGTCGCACCACAGCACCGTGGTCTCACCGTCCAGTGCGGCGTCGGTGATCCGCACCCCGAGCTCGACGGTACGGACGATCGTGTCGGCCACGATCTGAGCGGGCGGGCACGTAGGCTGCGACATCGGGTCCCCGGGATCGTTGCTGATGTTGGCGTAGGAACCGTCATCATCAACTTCTCGGGGCCCACCTCAGCGCAGCGACACGACCCCACTCCCGCGGTCGGTCACGCCCTCACCTGCACTCCATTTCCGGAAGAGCCGGGTAACTTCTGTAGCCAGAGTATCCCGGTGTATGTGCCCACTGCCAGTAGTAAGCCTAAAAAAATTAGAGCAACGTAGGTCGGCGCAAAAGGTTTTGGTGAAAATAGGCGGTACCTCTCGTGCGCTGACTCGGTCCTGGTGCTAGAAATATCGGACAACTCTACCGGCCTTGTAGTATGACGTTGCAGGTGGGCGATTCAACCTGCTGCTCGCTACCGGGTTGATCGAAAGAGTCGAGTGCGGTGTTACTCCCGCGGGCGGAGCATGTTACCGGTTGGCTGCGGCGAGGAGTTTTGCTCCAGTACGGGCCGCGCTGCGGTGGTCAAAAGCTGCGGTGAGGCCAGCCGCGCTCAGGCAGCAGCGGGGTTCCTGGCGCGGACGGCTCCGATGAACTCCTGCGAGTAGTAGGTGTTGGACCAGATGTCGGGCTCGACCTTGACCACATCTCCAGTTTGGGGGGCGTGCAGCATCTGTCCGTTGCCCAAGTAGAGGCCGACGTGGTGGATTCCGCCTGGCTGGCCGTTGTCGGAAAACAGCACCATGTCGCCGGGCTGGAGCGCGGCCCGGTCTGTGATCGCGGGCTGGAAGGAGCTCCAGATGGCTTGGGTCTGGTGGGGCACATCGATGCCGATCTCGGCGAAGGCGTAGACCATGAGCCCGGAGCAGTCGAACCCGCCGCCGGTCGGCCCGTTGGCGTCCCCGCCGGCCCATACGTAGGGCTGGCCCTGCTGCGACATGCCCCGATCGATCACGCGCTGGATCTGCGGGTCGGCGGGAGGAAGTGGCCCGGTGCCAGCGCCCGCGCCGCACTCGACTCCCTCCAGCGCGCCGGCGAGGGTCGCGGCCGACTGCTCCCACTTGGCGTAGGCGTCGGGGAACGCGCTGACCTGGACCAGCTGCGCGGCCCGCGTGACCGGCAGCGACTCCCATCCAGGGACCTGCAGTAGTCGGTCGAAGAACAGGCGAGCGGACTGACGCGGGTCCATGCGGGTGGCGACGTCGCCCCACCCCGCCTCGCGCTGCTGGAACAGGCCGACCGAGTCGTGGTCGCTGCCGACGCCCTGGTTGGGGAACTCCAGCGACTCGGGAACGGTGGAGTTGGCCAGGTTCTTCAGGGTCGACTCCTGCATCGCAGTGGCCAGGGCGATGACCCACCCGCGTTGCGGGATGCCCATCTCGACACCGGTGGCCACGATCAAGCCCGCGTTGCTGACCTGCTCGGGGCCGATCCCCTCGACGAGCTGGGCTGGATCAGCTCCGGGTGGTGCGCACACGACGCCGGGCAGGCCCGGAGTGCTTCGACCAGCCCCGCTACCTGCTACAGCCATCAGAAGCAGGAAGCCCAGGAGGAGGATCAGGCCTAGCGCAATGGCCCCGCTGGTCGCAGCTGCACGCACGGACAAAACGTATCATTTTAATGTGTCAACTTGATACACACGTGGTAGTCGGACCCGGTGCTGTGCCCGCCGTGGCGGGCACAGCGTATGTATCGGGCCGGTGATCGTAGCCGCGGCTGATGGCGGCGCGAGCCGAATCAGGTTCGCTGGTGGAAGGCGTTGAGGACGCTCTGCGGGATGCGTCCACGGTCCGACACTGCGATGCCCTGCTTGCGTGCCCAGGCGCGGATCGCCTGGTTCTGTTCGCGGTCGGCCGTGGTCACCGGCCGCGGGGCGCCGGGTTCGGTCAGGCGACGTCCACGTCGGACCTGGTTCGAGTTCCTCCTGCCTGCTGAGACGAAATCGGCCAGGACATCGCGCAACTTGCTTGCGTGAGCGGAGGTGAGGTCGATTTCGTACTCCTTCCCGTCGATAGCGAACTCGATCGTCTCGTCGGCGGAGCTGCCGTCGAGGTCGTCGACGAGTCGGACGCTCATCACCTGGGCCACGTTATGAACCTCTCTTCATTCTGAATTCCAGCCGGGTGCACTGGGATACCATTGCTGGATAGGATTGTTGCCAGCGTAGCGAGAACTGCATGTAATGACGATGCTGAAGGTGAGCGAGTTGTCGAGCGCTGTCTGCTGGATGCTCGCGTGCTGGCACTTATAGGCGTCGCCGGGCTGTCGTGTGCCGGTCAGGCACGGGAGCAGGGCCGGGTGCGGGCTGGTGCGCGCCGGCCTTCGCCGAGCCCGCGTTCTGGGCAGTTTGTGGCGGCCTGGCCGGGGGTCGGTGCGCGGCGAGGGCTGCGGCCACCGCCGCGCGGGAGTGCTCGGCTTCGGCGGCGGTCGGTGACGAGCCCGCGGGCACGGCCGGTTCGGCTGCGGGCGGGTCGGGCTGGGACGGCGGGTTTTCGGCGGTGGATTCCGCGGCGTTGGTGCTCTGCTCGGCCGGGGCTGCAAGGTCGGCCATCTCTTCGTCGATCTCCCGGACGCGGACCCGAGCCTGTTCCAGCTCGGCGGCCTGGGCGAACGGACGTTGCAGCTGAGCTGTGGCCCGTTCGGTTTCCTCGCCCGTTCGCTGCAGGTCATCCTGGGCGCGGGTGAGCTTCTCGTCGAGGCCGGCGACCCGGTTCTCCATCCGCACGACCAGCGAGCTGGGCTTTTCGCTCTTGGCGAGTTCGAGCAGCTGGAGCTTGGAGCCCTCCACGACTCCGCCGGTGCCCGTCCCGGCGATCCGCAGCTCGTAGCCCGCACGCGGGCCGCCGGACCACACGAGTGCGTCGAAGCTCTGGCCTCCGAGCCGGGCGATGCCGGGGATCTCCGTGGGCCGGGTGCTCTCCGGGCCGGTGGCCGCCGTGGCGAGCTGATTGATCAGGGTGGTGCCTGCTTCGCTGCGGTCGGTGAGTCGACGGCTGCCGATCTCGATGACGAACTGCTCGCCGCGGGTGTCGGTGCGGCGGTCGATCCTCTCGCGCAGCGCCTCGATTTCGGCCTCCAGGATCGGGCCGCGGCCCTCGTTGACCTCGATCGTGTAGCGCAGCCGGGAGCGGGTCTGCACGTGTGAGCGTTCGAGGCGCTCGAGCTTGGTCAGCTCGGCGTCGGCCTTGGCCTTGTCCATCAGCAGCGGGTTACCGGCCGCGAGTGCCTTGACCTCGTTGTAGTTGAGCGCGGTGTCGCCGATGTCGCCTTCGACCTCGCGGACGTCGAGCCGGCCGTTCATCAGCTGCGAGATGAACGAGGCCTTCCGGGCCAGGGCCTGCCACATGTAGGCGTCGAAGGTGCCTTCGACGACGTAGCGGTTCAGGGCGATCTCGCTGTACTGGTTGCCCCGGCGCAGCGCCCGGCCGTCGCGCTGGGCCAGGTCGGCGGGGCGCCACGGGCAGTCGAGGTGGTGCAGCGCGACCGCACGGGCCTGGACGTTGGTGCCGACCCCCATCTTGGAGGTGCTGCCGATGAGCACCGAGACCTCGCCGACGCGGCAGGCCTCGAACAGCTCGGCCTTCTTGCGGTCGTTGGCCGCCTCGTGGATGAACCGGACCTGCTCGCGGGGCAGGCCGCGCTCGACGAGCTGGTCGCGCAGCTCGGTGTAGACGTTCCAGCCCGGTCGCTTCGCGCCGTCGCCGGGTGTGCCGAGATCGCAGAAGACCAGCTGGAAGCCGCCGCGGCGGGGATGGGGCTCGCCGTCGGCGTCGAGGAACTCGTCGTCGCTGTGTGCGTGGTGGATACGGGCGATCTCGTCTGCGGCGGCTTCGAGCTTGGCCTCACCGGCCGGCATGTCCCGGCCGAGTAGACGCAGGTCCAGCGCTCCGGCGCGGCCTTCGCTGGAGATCTTGAGCATGTTGTCGATGTCGGGGGTGACCGCGCGCATCTGGACCTTCTCGGCGCGGGCACCCAGCTCGGAGATGAGCTCCTGCTGCCCCTCGGTGGCCGGGACGAGGAAGGTTCGGGGTGCGCGCTGGCCATCCTCGGGACGGGGCAGCAGGTCCGGGCGGGGAAGGTTGAGGTCGTCGGCGGTCTTGACGTCGCCGGAGACCCACCACATCCGCAGCAGCTCGGGGACGTTGTGGAAGCGGGCGAAGCGCGCCTTCATCCGGAAGCTGGTGCCGTCGGGGGACAGCTCGATGTCCGACACCGTCGCCGCGAAGGTCGCAGCCCAGGCGTCGAAGTCCAGCACGCCTGCTTGGTCGAGCAGGTCCGGGCGCAGGTAGCGCTGCATGACATGCGCTTCGGTGATCGAGTTCGCGATCGGGGTCGCGGTGGCCAGGGTGACCACCCGATGCCCGTGCTTGTCGCGCAGGTAGTGCAGCTTCATATCGAGGTCCTGCGCCCGGTTGGAGCCCTCGATCGCCGCGCCGGCGATGTTGCTCGCGGTGCGCAAGTTCTTGTAGTCGTGTGCCTCGTCGACCACCACGTAGTCGATGCCGGTGGCCTCGAACGTGACCGCGGGGTCGTAGTCGCGGGCGATCTTCTCCTTGATGCGTTCCTTGGCGTTGTCGAGTTGCTGCTGCATCCGCTTGACCGTCCGGCCGCTGCCCTCGGCACGGCCTCGTTCCAGTGCTTCGCGCAGCGTGTCGAGCTCGGCGTCGAGGTAGGCCTCCTGCGCCTCGGGGCGCATCGGGATCCGTTCGAAGGCTCCGCGAGTGATGATCACGGCGTCCCAGTCGCCGGTGGCGACGCGGGCGACGAAGGCGCGGCGGGCGTCCTTGCGCAGGTCGGCCGAGGACGCGGCGAGGATCCTGGCCCGCGGGTAGAGCTGCTGGAACTCACGGGACCACTGTTCGATCATGTGGTTCGGGATGACGATGCAGGGCTTGCGGACCATCCCGAGCCGGCGCAGCTCCATGACCCCGATCGCCATCTCGGCGGTCTTGCCGGCGCCGACCTCGTGGTAGAGCCCGACGGCGGGTTCGGAGATCATCCGGGCGACCGCGGCGTACTGGTGCGGGTTCGGCTCGAAGGTGCGGGTCAGGCCGGGCAGCGACAGCGTGATGTCGTCGTAGTTGCGCAGCACCACGGAGTTGAAGCGGTCGTTGTAGACGCGCGCCAGCTCGGTGGCGCGTTGCGGGGCCTCCCAGATCCACTCGCTGAACCGCTGCGCGAGCTCGTCGGCCTTGGCCTGCGCCGCGGTGGTTGCGGCGGGGTTGAGCACATTGCGGGTCGTCGGAGACCCGTCAGCGGTCACGGTCTCGATCTCGTCGCGCACCACGATCGACTTCTGGGCCAGCAACGCGGCGGCGAGCTTCGGGGCCGGGTAGCGCTCGGTCCCCCACGTGCTGGTCGCTGCCACGGAGAAGTCGTCGCCCTTGACCTCCCAGTTGGTGCCGTAGGTGTGCGCGACGGTCAGGCGTGGGTCGGCGAGGGTCTGGCGCAGGAACGCTTGCACGTAGCTGGCCTCGATCCAGGGCACACCAAGGCGGGCCACGATGTCCTCGGGTTCGATGTCGGGCGGAAGGACCTCGCGCAGCGCCGCGGCGTTGGCGGCGTAGGCCGGCTCGTCCTCGGCCGCGGCCAGCGCCTGATCGAGCTTGCGGCGCACGTGCCCCGACAGGTACTCCGCGGCGGGGACGAGCTGGCCGTCGCGCTGGGGGTCGGCGAAGACCAGCTCGCCGAGCGAGGTGCGGGCCTCTGCGTCGTCGACGCCGAGCAGCCGCGCGACCTCGGTCAGCTCCACCTGGCCGTGGGTGTCCATACAGATCGCCAGCGCTTCGGCCGGGGTGTCGGCGCCCCGGGCCGGGGTCCGCGGGGCGATGACGCGGTCGGTGAAGACATCGGCCTTCGTCGCGGTACCGGTGCTGGAGTCGAACACCTCCAGGGCCAGCACGATCGGGGCCCGCGGGTCGGCCCGGAAGCCGCCGAGCTTGTCGACGATGCGGGCCTGGATGTCGTTGCCGGCGTCGTCGACGCGGCCGGTGCGGCGCCACTTGAACCGGTTGATCGGGCCGTAGCGGTCGGCGTAGGCGTCGTACTGGCGGTTCAGGTCCGCGCGCAGCTCCTCGATGCTCTCGGAGTGCTCGAAGGTGGCCGCTTCGGCTTCGAGCAGCGTGACGGTGGTGTCCCGCAGCTCGAGCAGATCTCGCAGCTCGCCCTGGCGGCTCTTCGGGACGACGAACGGTTCGGCGGCCCCGTCGGTGACCTGCTGGAACTGCCCGTCTTCGTCGACGAACAGGTGCCCGTCCTCCAGCTCCAGGGCCGGGCCGGGCAGCGCGGCCCGCTGGGGCAGCGCGGGCAGGGTCGGGGCGTGGAGCAGCTCGTCGCGGCGGGCGCGGTCGACGACCTGGGCCAGGCGCTCGGCGAGCAGCTCGGCCGCGGGCCGGTCGGAGACCACCCGTGGTTCGGCCGACGAGTACTGACCGGACCCGCTGGTCAGCGTGCCGCACAGCATCTCGGGGTGTTGGATGAACCAGGAGTTCATCCGCACCTGCTCGTCGCCGATGTCGACGACGTCGGTCAGCTCCCAGTCGAACGGCTGGGGTTCGCGGCCGGGTTCGCGGCGGCGGAACACCAGCAGGTCGGTGATTACGTCGGTGCCGGCGGTGCGCTGGTGCGCGGCTTGGGGCAGGCGGATCGCACCGACGAGGTCGGCGAGCTCGGCCATCTCGCGGCGCGCGACCGGGTTGCGCGCGTCGAGGGTGTAGCGGGAGGTGATCGCCGCGACCAGCCCGCCCGGGGCGGTCAGGTGCAGGCTCTTGATCAGGAAGTGGTTGTGGATGGAGTGGCGGCCGGTGTTGTGCACCTTGTCGCTGAGCACGGTCCGGGCGAACGGCACGTTGCCGATGACGAGGTCGAAGCTGCCGTTGGGGAAGCGGCTCTCGGCGAAGGACTCGCCGCGGATCTGTGCCTGGGGCTGCAGCGCGGCCGCGATCGCCGCGGTGGTCGACTCGACCTCGACGCCGACCACGTGCGCGCCGTCGGGGGCCAGCCCGATGTAGTTGCCGGTCCCACAGCCGGGTTCGAGTACCCGCCCGCGGTGAAAGCCCAGCTCGGTGACTGCAGACCAGACCTGTTCGGCCAGGTCCGGGTCGGTGTAGTGGGCGTTGAGCATGCTGGAGCGGGCGCGAGCCATCTCGGTGTCGTCGAGCATCTCGGTGAGCTGGTCGCGGGCCCACTGCATCTCGGGGCGTAGTTCGTCGAAGACCTCGGGGACGGCGCCCCACCCGGACCAGCGGGCCAGGTTCTCCTGCTCTGCTGCGGATGCCGGCCGGTCACCGAGTGCGCGCAGGGTGGACAGGGCGGTGAGGTTGGCTTCCACCCGGGCCTTGGCGCCGGTGGGGGGCCGCACCGAGCCCGGACGGAACTGGCCCGCCGCGGCGTGCTCCTCGACCTCGACCTCGGGCTTGCGCGACGGCTCGCTCGGCGAGCTGGTCTGCGGCGTCGGCCCGGCGGTGGATTCCTCGGCTGGCGCCGGTGCCTGGTCGAGATGCTGGGGCGGGGACGCGGTGGCCTGGGCGTCGCGCCTGGCCGCTGCGTCGCGGGCGAGGCGTGCGATCTCGGGATCGAGCTGGCCGATGCGCTCGATCAGCTCGTCGCGCCAGATGCGACCCTCGGCGAGGATGGCCGGTTCGAGCATCGCGTCGAGCTGGTCGAAGCCGAGCTTGGCCAGTACGGCTTGCCGTGCGGGAGCCGGTAGCGCGGAGATGGTCGCCGACCACTGCGTGGGGGTCTGCATCCCGTCGTCGCGGGCGTGGAGCCGCACCACGGTGGTCGTGGCCAGCTCGGCGGTCTGCTGCTCCGGGGTCCGGTTCAGTGCCGCGAGCTTATCGGGCTCTCGCTGCTCGACGAGGTCGGGCGATGGGGCCGACGCGGTGGCCTGGACGGAGGCCTTGTCCTGCTGTACGCGCTCGTACTTCTCGCGGGCGGCGAGCCGGGAGGCCTGCCGGCGAGTCTTGCGCTCGGCGTCGTCGCGTCGGCGGTTCTCGCGCCACTCAGGGGTCTCGGTGTCGAAGGCGGCCGTCTCACCAGGGCCGGCCACCCGCCAGGTGTTGGCTTCGCTGGTGCGCACCCACACCTTGCCCTCTGGAGTACGGCGCATCCGGACGTCGCCGGACTCGCGAGCCACGACGCGTTCCTCGATGCCGGGGACGGCGCCCGACTCGATGCCGGTGGGCGGCGGGGTGACCTCGGCCGATGCCCGACGGGCGCCGTCGAGCTGCTGCTGACGAGTGTCGAGCTCGTTGATCTCGTCGTTCCAGCCGAACGGCTTCGTACGCAGCAGCTCGGCCCGCCACCTCTGATCGATCGCGGCCAGCCGGTCGATCTCGGTGACCGGCAGCGTGGCCAGGGCGTCGGGCAGCGGGTCCGGCGCTAGGGGCTTATCGGCGATCATCTGGCGGGCTTGAGCCTGGAGGCTGCGGGGGAGTGCACTGGGGTTCAGGTCGTGGTCGACGACGCGCTGGAGGTCCATCCGATGGCCGTCGGGGCGCGTGTCCTGCAGCGTCTCGCCGCCGATGTTGATGACTGGCACGAGGGTGTCGTTGCGCTTGCTGCGCACGACGTTCCTCCTGCCGGGAGCATCGTTGTAGGTGACATCGACGTGACCGGTGCGGCCGGGGTCGACCGACACCACGAATCCGCGGTCGCCCTGGTTCCAGGACACGTAGTCCCCGGGGCGCAGCGCCGCCGCGGGCAGTGTCGGGTAGTCCCCGGTGGGGATGCCGTAGGCGTTCACGAACGCGACTGGGGTGGACTGGTCGACTCGGCCGTCCAGCTGCGGGGCAGCGGCCGGCGCGGTCGGCACAGCCGGTGTCTGGCTGGGGGGCTCAGAGGCCTCGGTGACAGCCGGGCTGGTGTCGGCACCGCGCTCGGGCCCGTTCGCTGCCTCCAGGTCAGCGGCGGGGACCGCGGCCATGGTCTGGTCAGCGCCGCGGCCGATCGGCGGGTCCGGCATTGCCGCGACCTGCGCACGCAGCGCCACCAGACCCTGCTCCTCGGCGGCGTACCGGCGCCGGTCGCCCGCATCGGGCATGCGGCCGGGGCCGCGCAGGTTCGTGTCGGTGATGTTCAGTTCGTTGTCGATCGTGGCGAGCATGGCGTGCTTGTCGTGTACCCGAAGCGTGCCCCCGTCGACGGTCGGGTAGCCGCCGTAGAAGTCGTCCTGGGCGGGGTCGCTCTCCAGCACATCAGTGATCCGGATACGCAGCAGGTTCGCCGCCGCCGCCGTGAGCTGGAAACCGGTGGCGTCGGGGAACCGCGCCGGGTCGTCGGACTCCATCTCTGGCAGGTCCGGGGCGATGCCAGGCCGCGCCGCGGCGGCTGGTTCCGGAGCGGCGGTCGGGGTCGTTCGCTGCTCAGGTGAAACATGCCGTGGCGCGGCGGGCAGCGGAGGGACGGGTGGTGTGGTCGCGGCCTGCTCGGCGATGTGGCCGTCGATGAGGGTGCGGACCCGGGCCCAGTACTCGTGGCGGCCCGGATCGAGACGCGCCGCGTCGTCGATCAGCGAGCGCGCCGTCACGAGCTCACCGGCGTCGAACTGTGCCCGCGCACGGACCGAGATCCGCTCGGCCTGCTCGGGATCATGTCGCGGCGATCGCTCGCGCACCGGCGCGGGCGCCGGCGGCGGGGGTTCTACCGGGGCAGGTCGGCCGGAGTCGGGTCGTCCGCCTCCGGGGACAGCAGAACTCGCTCGGCGAGGATCTGCTCCTCGGCCTGGGCCTGGATCCGGTTGAGCCGGCCCACCTGGTCCAGGTAGGTCCCGGCCGGGCCCTCCTGTGCTGCCTGGTTCGCTGCCAGGTTCTCGATCTCGTCCTGCACCTGGTTGCCCAGGCTCGTGAAGTGCTGCTGAGGGTTCTCGATCTTGGCGTACCGGTTCGGCAGGTGCGTCTGCCAGTGCTGCATTGCCTGGCGTCCGTAGCGGTTCATCGGTCTCCTCCTGATCGGTCGACGGCGCCTGGTCCGGAGCAAGAGCCACGGGAGTAGGTGGTTCGGCGGGGTCGGGTCCGCCGAACAGGGCTTCCAGCGGGAGCTGCTCCTGGTTCGTGGAGCGGCGACGGCTCGGTCCGGGCACTGATTGTCCTCCCTGCTCACGCTGGCGCATCCGGCGACACGAGGTCTGAGCCGCCCGGAATCGGGCTGGCTATAGGTGGTCGAGCTGATCGTCGAGGGCGAAGAAGTACTCCGGCGGCGGGTCGTGCTGCCCGAGCTTGGTCACGAAGCGCTCGGTGCCGTGTTGTCCGCCCTGGCAGGCGCTGAACGGGCCGTGCTCGTCCATGAGCACCGCGAGCTGGCGGTCGAGGTAGTCGTAGTAGGTGACCAGGGCGTTGCCCTCACCCGCTGAGATCGCTTCGGTCCAGGAGCGGCGCAGCGCATCGAAGCGCGCGATCGCTTCCGGGTGCAGCCACCAGCTCCGACACCAGCGCAGCGCACCTTGGTTCTGCGGGAGTCGGCGTTCGAGCAGCTGCGCGATGTGGTCGCGTACCCACGGGACGAGCTCTCGCATGTCCAGACCGGCGTCCGGCTCGACGGCCGGCTCCGGTGCCGCCGTGGACGCGGCGGCGGTGTCGTCGGGTTCGGTGTCGTCGTCGGGAACCGAGGTGCTGGGAGGGGCCGCTGCGGCGTCCTCGATCGCATCGAGCGCACCGGCGATGTCCTCGACTCGATCGTCGAGCTCCCGGATCCGGGCGGTGAGGTTCGCCCGGTCGGCGCGTAGCTGGATGAGCTCGGTGAGCACCGTGCCCCAGTCTCCGGCTGCGCTCTCGTCGCCGGACTCCGGGGAGGTCACGGGGCCGTACCGCGGGGGGAGCGCTCGCTGGCGGTCAGGCGCTGAGCGAGCGGGTTACCGGCGCCGAGCGCAGCCACCGCCGACTGACGGACCTGCGCGGTGGCCTCGGCGGCGTGTGCGCTGATCTTCTCGGCGTCGTTCTCGCGGTACCACGGCATCAGCTCCAGCAGCACCGGGCGGCGCCCAGCGGAGAGCAGGATGGCATGGCGCTTGTCCAGGGAACCGACGTCGGCGATGGTCATCACCGGCTTGTCCCGCATCGAGGTCGAGGTGGAGCCGCCGCCGCGGCCGTACTGGTGAGAGTAGGTCGGCACCTCCAAGGGCCCGATCAGGTCGCTGACCCAGCGGGCGAACTCGGGATCCTGCACCCCGGCGCCCACCAGCTTGATCGTGGCCGCAGACCACATCTTGTCCATCCCGGACTTGCCCCAGACCGCGACGCCCTGTTGGTAGGACTGCAGGAACGTCAGGACCTGGATGCTCATCGACCCGAAGTAGGAGTACAGGTCCGGCAGGTTCGCGATCGGGCAGACGTTGGCGGCCTCGTCGAGCACCGGGCGCAGCGGCGGATCGAGCCGGCCGCCCTGGGCGGTCGCGGCCTGGGCCGCGATGCGCAGCAGGTGATCGACCAGGGCGGCGACGACCGGGGCGCCGCTGCCGGCGCCTTCGCGGGTGAGCAGGTAAAGGGTGTCGCGGGGGACCGGATGACCGGCGCTGTCGGTCTGGTAGCCGACCAGGAACCCCCACGGGTCGAACTCCTCCACCGGGACGCGAGGCGGATGCCGCCACGTTGACGGTGGGGTGATCAGCCGGGCGACGGCCTCCGACTCCAGCGACCCGAGGGCTGTCAGGGCCGTCTCGAACAGGCCGCCGCGGGTCTCGGCGGGGGCCTCCAACAGGCCCTGCAGGCCGTCGGAGATCTCCTTGAACCCGCCCTCTTCCAGCAGGGTGACCGGCTCGCTGGCTTGGGTGGCCAACCATCGGCGGACGTCGCGCAGGCTCTTGTCGGAGCTGCACGAGGCGGCCAGGACGAGCTGGGTGAGCAGGCGTTCAGCGCCTCTTGTAAAGAAGGGGTTGGCGTCGTTGGAGTTGCCAGCACCGATGGTGCGGGAGAAGTGGGCGACCAGATACCCGGCGTCGGCCAGGTCCTTGATACCGGCGAGCGGGTTCCACCACCAGCTCTGCTCCACCCCGGCGATGCCTTGCGGGTCAGCGACGAAGGTGCGGCCCAGCTCGGCGCGCAGCCCGATCGTCAAGGTGTAGACGTCGACCTTGTTGCTGGTCGCGATGACCGGGCCAGGCGCCGACAGGATCGCGGGCACGACCTGCGCGGAGGTCTTGTTCGACCGCGGACCAGCGATCTCGAGCATGACGTCTTCCTCGGAGGCATACAGCAGACGCGACTCGCCGACACCGCCGAGCCGGCGGCCCAGGCACAGACCCAGGTCCCGGCTTTCGAGGCGGTCCTGCCCGGCCAGGGACGGGCGCAGCTGTACTGCTCGCTTCTGCGCGGCGCGACCGCGCATGTCGCGGGTGTCGCGTCGACCGGCCATCGCCGAGCGAGGTTCACCTCGCGTGTTGCTCCGAGAGCCGGCCCAGAGACCGGCGGCGACGATGAGCCCGAGCAGGGGGACCAGCACGCCGGCGAGGACGGCCCAGAACGCCGGGCGCGAGCCGTCGGGCCCGATCAGGGGGTCGAGACTGCCCGCCCCGGCTGCGGAGACCATCGCCTGCAGAGTTGGCCCACCGAAACCCGGGGCGGTCTGGGCTGAGGCAGCGGCCGCGGTCCAGCAGCACGCCATCGCCGAGAAACCCGCGCCGAGGACCCCGAGCCCGACCAGCGGAATGGCCAGCTGCTGCCACGGGATCGGCGCTGCGGGCGTGCTCATCAGGGCTGCCCGGTGCCGTGCTGCCAGGCGGTGTCGGTGTTGTAGAGGTCGCGTTCGCTGGGCATCAGCGACAGGGCAACGGGCAGCCCCATCCGTTCACCGGACTTGATCAGGTACCGGCCGCGGCCCGGGTGGGTGCTGCCGGTCATCCAGGTCGGGGGCGCGGCCCAGGCCCGCACCATCGCGGCCTCGGAGGCGGTCAACGGGCTGATCTCGTTGATCGCGGTGAGCTCCTTGTCGGCCATGCCGCCGAGCACCATGACGCCGTTGCGTTGGGCCATGCCGCGCGCTTTCGCACGGTCGGCCTCGGTGGGCAGCGCCTCGAGGTCATCGAGGGAGTGGGTGACCTGCGCGGAGATCTCGCCGCGGTGGCGGCCCAGGCGGGTGACCCGGTCGGAGCG
The DNA here is from genome assembly GCF_017876315.1 of Pseudonocardia parietis. Lineage (GTDB taxonomy): Bacteria > Actinomycetota > Actinomycetes > Mycobacteriales > Pseudonocardiaceae > Pseudonocardia > Pseudonocardia parietis. The sequence goes on from NZ_JAGINU010000002.1 coordinate 163,513, forward strand.
CTCGACCAGCCCTGGGGCGACGCGCAGTGCGCGCCAGAGCTCGTCCTGGATGCGGAAGATGTTGCGGTGCCGGCCCGTCGCTGCGGAACCGTCGATGACTGCGGCCGCCCACGCCCAGGACGAGAGCATCGCGGCGGCCACGACTTCGTCCTCGTCGTCGTCGAGGGCGGAGATGTCCAGCGACAGCGCGGGGGTGTCGAGGTCGGCGGAGATCGAGGACCGGCGGTCGAACAATCCCCGGATCGCGCCGGCGCAGAGCAGCTCCAAGGTGTTGACCAGGTCCCGGGCGTCACGCCGGAAAGCCAGCCGCGTATCGCAGGCAGCGATGTCGAGCAGCAGTGTGGGCGGGTTGACCAGGACCCGCACGACGTCGGGGATGATCGGCTCGTCGCCGTCGGCGGTGGCATCGACGCACAGGTCGAGCGCGGCACCGAGCAGCCGCCGTTCGGTCACGTTGATCTCGGCGCGGCGCACGATGACCACGAGCGCTTCGAGCAGCGACAGTCGGCGGGCACGGATGGTCTCGGACAGCCGGGCGTGCTCGTCGCCGCTGGTCTGGGCGAGAGCGGCGCGCAGCGGGCCGGCGTCGAGCGGGTTGAGCGAATGCAGGCCCCGCCCGATCCGCCACACGCGCCCGTCGAGGTGCTCGACCAGCCGGGTGTACTCGCCCTTGACATCACCGGGCACGACGGCGGTGAATCCGAACGCGACCAGGCCGGTCATCAGGCGTTTCACGATTGTGGACTTGCCGATGCCGGGCTGGCCCTGGATCCACATACCGGTGTTGGACACCAGTCCCTGACGCAGCCACTCCGCCGGGTCCAGCCCCACGGGCTCGGCGGTGTGCATGTGGTGCCCGATGGGCACCCCGGGCGGTGCGGCGCCCGAGCTGACCGCGAACGGGAACAGCCCGCACATCTGCGTGGTGGTGCTCTGCCACATCACCCCGGACTCGGCGTTCGCCGCCCGCCCGGCACCGGGTAGCGCCCACCCCAGAGCCCGCGGTACCGGGCGCCCGCGGTAGGGCGCACCGGGGTCGAGCTGCTGCGGTGGCAGGGAAGTCGTCGTCACAAGGGGCTCCTGGTCGAGGTGAACGAAGTGGTGGGGTGGGTCAGCGCCGGGGGCGGCGGGCCAGCTCGCCCGGGTTGACACCGAAACCGAGGGATGCTGCGAAACCGGTGCTCTGTGCGCCGCGCAGGCGCCGCAGCCGCAGCTTGGCCTGACCGGCGCGCTGTTCGACGTCCGCGGTCGCGGCAGGCAACTGTTCGGCGTCGAAGACGGTGGTGGTGACATACAGGGTGAACCGGCCGACGCCGGCGCCCTCGGCCTCCTCCCGGGCGCTCTGCACGGCACGCGCGAGATCGTCACGGTCACGCTGGGTCTCGTCGCGTTTGGTCTTGTGCACCCACATGCGCCGGACCTGGGAATTGGTGATCTCGCGCTCGACCTCGTCGGCGGCGCCCCCGGCCGAGAACGGCTCGTAGAGCAGGGTGACTCGCCGCGCGAACGGCCCCGAGGCCAGCAGCGGCACCAGCACGCGGTCCATCACGGCCTGGCGAGGTGCCTCGACCATCGCCCACGACACCGACAGACCTGAGTCGTGCTGCCAGTGCTCCCACGTCTCGCGAGCGCTGATCGGGCCCGCCTCAGCCCAGCGCAGCAGCTCATCGGCGCTGTGCTCGTCGTAGCCGGTCAGGTCCGAGCGACTGGCGGGGTCGTAGGCGACCCGCAGACGCCCGGTCAACCATCCGGCGGTCGCGCGGCGGCGGACCGCGACGCCCGCCATGGACAGGTGCGACTCCAGGCCGGGCAGCCAGCGGGTCACCTCGGCGACACCGGCGGCCAGATCCGGTGGGCGGGGAGTCGCCAGAGCCGGATCGAACGTCACCGACACCCGGCAGTCGACCTCGGCGGACGAGGACGGCGCAGTCGCGGCGAGTTCGGCCATGACCGCTTGTGCCGAAGCCGGAGCCCGCGGGTCGATGCGGTCGTTGACGTAGTCGCGCAGCGTGGTCCCCCCGGTCGGGGACGTGTCGATGGTGACCGCGACGTGGCGGATCATCGGCTGATATCCCAGGTCGGCCAGGAACGCGCCCCAGTTCGCGACCCAGGCATCGGCCTGGCCCTGGTCGGCCAGGTCCAGCCCGACTGGGGAGACCCGCAGCACCGCGGTCAGCCACCCGGTGCGGCGGTCCCACAGCAGCCCTTGCTTGCCGCCGCGCCCGTCGTCGGTCGACAGCGGCACGATCGGGCTCATCGGCCCGGGAAGGTCGTGGCGACGGTGGTGGTCGGTGACCATCCCCCCGGTCAGTTCGGTCCAACCGGCCGCCTTGCTGCGGGCGAAACGCAGACGTCGCATAACCACATCCGAAAGTGAGCTACCACCGATTTTGAGGACCACGGCGCCGATCACGAGGGCGCCAAGGGCCAGGGCGACGACTCCCGCCCGGCCCGAGAAGTTCAGCACCGCGACGGGGACCGCGACCGCGCCGAAGACGGTCAGGGTCTGGCCGGTGCCGAGGTGACCGATACCGAACCCGCGAGGCGGGCGCCAGTTGCCGTACGTGCGGGGCGCCGTCATCAGTTGCCTCCCTGTCCGGCCGGGCCGGCGCCGTCTGGTCCCTTGCTCGGTGGTGCGTCGCCGAGGTCTTGCGGCGGTGCGGCGAAGTTGTCGGCGGCAGCGCGGCCCTTCTGGGCTGCGGTCCCGGCCGCCGCGGCGGCCGCACCGGCCGGGCCGGCTGCTGCGGCCGCACCACCTGCTGCGGCGCCCCCGGCGGCGCCGGCGCCGGCGGCGCCGCCGGCGGCCTTGCCCGCTGCAGCGCCTCCCGTGGGAGTGGCTCCTCGCGCGGCCGCGGCTCCGGAGGATCCGCCCCTCGCAGTGCCACCGCCCCCTGCGCCACCGCCACCCGGATCGCCGCCCTGCTTCGAGGAGTCCGACGACCCGGTCCATGCCCACGGGGGAGCCGTGCGACCAGCCGATCCACCTCCGTCACCGGGAGCACCGCCACCGGCCTGCCCGCCCCCGCCTCCAGAACCGCCGGGGGGCAGCGCCTTCTGGGTGCCCCCGGCCGTAGGCGCAGCGGCGCCCTGGGCCCATCCCGGAGCGCTGCCGGGGCCGGTCATCTCTTGCCGCCGCGAGGACCCGAGCGCTCCCATGGACACTGCGCCGGTGGCGGCACCTGCGATCACGCCCCCGGCCGAACCGCCGCCGCCGACACCTACCTGAGCCCAGCTGAAGAACTTCATCGCGGCGGGCAGAGCGATCACGGCGATCAGCAGGACCACGATCCCGGTCAGCACGGCGACGAAGTCTTCGCCCTCAGCGACCAGCCCCAACCCGATCGCATAGATCAGCGCGGCCAGCGGTTTGTAGATCACCAGCCCGATCAACCAGGCCACCATCGTCGGCAGCCACCGGCGGGTGGCGTTGGTCAGCACTCCCGAGGCGGCCAAGGGAAGCAGCGCGACAAGGACCAGGATCGCGGCCTGCCGGAACAGCAGTAGGAGCCATTGGATCAGGCCGAGGCCCACCACTGCAAACGCGACAACGAATTTCAGGGTAGGGACAATCGCCGCGTGCTCGAATGTCCTGTTAACCTTCTCGCTAAACTGCGGGAGTACGCCTTCTACCAGTTCCCGCGACAGCGCATCTGCTGCGTTGAGAGCCAGGTTCAGAACGAGTAGGGCGGTGGCGTTCACGACGGCGAATTTCAACAGGCCGAGACCGACCTCGATCAGTGGTTCACGGCGCCCCGAGATCATCATGCGGCCGATCTGCGTCAGCATGGACACCATCAGGATCAGCACAGCGATGGGGCCGACGAAATCGCTCACTCCGCGTACCTGTGTGACCTGCTCCAGCGGAGACGGCACCACTAGCCACCAGGTCATCAACATGCCCAGAAGCTCGCCCGCGGCGTCCCCGAAGGCATCCGCCAAGGGCTCGATTACGAACATGTGTGTGCGCGATCCTCGTCAATCAGGCGAAGGGGAAGTTAAACGACCAGCTCGATAATGGACGGAAGAGATCCCATTGCTGCGACACCGAGCAGTACCATTCCAATCTTCTCGATGCCGCTGACTGCGTAGCCGCTGCGGTTCTTCGAGCCTGCCATGATCAGGCCGGAGCCGATGAGGCCGAACGCGACCGCAACAACGAGTAGGCCGCCTTTAAGTGCGGCGATGAGGGTCGTGGCGTCCTGTCCGAGTTCCCCGGGGAGCTGGCCTGGGGGCGGGTTCGGGATAAGGGGTGGCATGTTCTGTGGCAGGTGATAGGTGTTGAGGACGCTGAGGAGTTGAGACACGTCGGTGCGCTCCGGAGGTGAGGGTGTCGCTGGTCAGGCGGTGCGAGATCGGTGGCCGGTGTTCTGCTTGATGACTTCTCCGACCAGCTCCCGCAGGGCCTTGGCGAAGGTGCGCACTCCCTTGGGCAAGTCCTGCTCCGCCTCGGTGAGTACAGTCGCGGCGCGGGTGTGGGGGGACTCGACATCGCGCCAATCGGCGACCAACGGGATCCGGACGATCGAGCTCACGTACGGCTCGGTGATGTGCACCTTGTTCTGCGTGTTCGGCCCCCACGAGGCGCCCGGGACGTCGTCAACGATCGCGAGGACCGGCGGCGGGGCTGCGGCGGGAGTGTGCTGGAGCGCGCGCTGAGCTGAGTGCAACGAGTTCGACGTCGAACGACACACCAGCACGTGGACCGGGTGCTTGGCGCGGTAGATCCCATGGTCGTGACCATGGAGCGCTTCGGCTAGCAGAGTTGTGCCGACTCCACCCAGGACACCCGCCACGATCGGAGGTTCGAGCACGTCTGTCACCGTCCTCAGACTGACAATTTTTAGGCCATCGATAGACTACACTTCGTATCTTCTTGAGTGGCAAGAAGATACGTATCTTGTGGGGGTTCCGACGTGTCTCTGATTGAGTCCGGCCCGGACGACGCGCCGCAGGGGCGGCTGCGCAAGGTCGCGCGATGGGCGGGGATAGGCGTCGCGGCCGGCCTGCTCATCGGCGGCATGTACGCGGCCTGTGTCCCCGGCCAGCAGGCCGGTTCCCGACCGCACGATGAGGGCACGGCAAGCGTCCCACCGACCGCAGGGCCCCAGGCAGTTCCCGACGGCGACCCGCTGATGACCGCGCGCCGCTGGCTGGAGGCCTCTCGAACCGTGAGCTTCACCGACCCGCGCCCGGTCACCTGGACCGATCGGGTCGCACCGGTGCTGACCGGCGCCGCAGCGCAGGAGAACACCGCCACCGCGCAGAACACCGCGACCGGGGCGGGGTGGGAGCAGCTGGTCGCCGACCGGTGCAGCACCGCGGTCAGCGACGTCGACGCGGTGATCCCCCCGGAGGCGCCCCGAACCGAACAACAGGTCTATGTCCAGGTGATAGGGACGGTCCGGACAGGATGCGAGCAGTCCGACGGGCTGAACATCCCCGCGGAGCGGGCGGCGGCGACCCTGGCGGTCACCCTCGAGCCGGACGGTCTGTGGCGCGTGAGCGACCGGCTGTACTGAGCCGGCCTGGCCACCGACGACCGGCAGACTCACCCGCCGGCGCGGCCGGAGCCCGTCATGGAGGCGGAGTCCGCGGCGTCGTAGATGGTGCGGGCCGCGTCCCCGAACAGCGGCGAGACCAACGACGTGTCGTCGCCGCCGGAGACCACCCCGATGACCTGACCACGCCCATCGGCCGCGTCCGGGCCGGTCAGCCACGGGCCGCCGGAGGCGCCCTCGGTCATGTCGCACTCCATCGCGAGCACCTGTCCTGCAGGCTGGCCGGGTTCGCGGGCGAAGTCCTCCACCGCGGCAGCCCCGATACAGCCGCGCAGCGACTGGCCGTCGTAGCTGCCCAGCGCGGGATAGCCGAGCGCGGCAACCTCGGCCTGCTCGCCGACCGACCAGCGGATTCCCTGGGCGCCGAGGACCTGCTCGGGCAGCCGACCCTCGCGCGGCAGCAGGGACACGAACGCGAAATCGGTGTCGGCAGCGACGTCCTCGATCGGGGAGTTGGCCTGCTGCCAGGCCGGGGGCAGGTAGGCGGTGTCGACCGCCCAGTGCCCGTACGGCTCTTCCCCGCCAGCCCATCCCGGAATGAAATGCGCGCCATCGAGCCGCCAGGCACCGTCGAGCCACACACAGTGTGCCGCGGTGGCCAGCAGCCGCCGGGACTGAGACGCGACCACGGCGGCCGAGCACTGGTGGCGGCCACCGTCGACGACCAGGACACCGACCGACGAGGCCGAGAGCCCGCCGACGATCGGGCCAGCCTGCCCACGCACCGGAGGCCCGCCACCTGGACCGTCACCGGGCGGGCCCGGGGCGGCCACCGCCCGCCATGCCGCGGCCGCCCCGAGCCCCGTCACCCGCGCCCCAGGCGGGGAGTCGGCGACCGGGAGCACGCACGCCAGGGCCACGGCTACCACCGCGGCCACTGGCAGCGTGCTCATGCTGCGGATCTTCATCAGGTTCGTCGGCTCTACCGCAGGCCCAGCTGCGCGGAACAGGACGGCCAGGCATTCCAGCCCTGTTCGGCCTGTACCTTCTCGGCGACGGCAATCTGCTCTTCCTTGCTCGCCTCGGACGCCGAGCCCTGCCCGCCGAAGGCCTCCCAGGTCGACGGCGCGAACTGCAGGCCCCCCTCGTACCCGTTGCCGCTGTTCGTCGACCAGTCACCGCTCGCTTCGCACTCCGCGAGCTTGTCCCACGTCGCGGTGTCGGTCCCCCCGGTCTCACCGCCCGCAGCGGCCGGGGTCGCCTGCGCCCCCTCAGGATCGCGCGGCTGCTCACCCCCGCCGTCGGGCGCCTCCGCCGGCTCCGGACCGCCCTCCTGCGGGGCACCCGGGGACTGCCCGGCTTCGCCGCCGGTGCCCTCCTCGTCTGGCTTGGCGCCCGAACCGTCGTCCTCTCCGCCGGACGACTGCTCACCGTCCGCCGGCTCCTCCGCGCCGGACTCGCTGCTCTCACCGGATTCGCCGTCCTGCGAACCGTCGTCACGACCGCTGTCGGCGCCGCTGTCCGGATCGGAGCGGTCGTCCGGCGCAGCGCCCTGGTCGGGCTCCGAACTCTCATCGTCGGCGGGACGCTCGTCGGTCGTGTCCGACTCGTCCGAGGATGAGCCGGGCTCCGACCGGGTGCTGTCGGAGCTGCTATCGGTAGAGGAGCCTTCACCGGCGTCGAGGTCGATCGCTTCGAGCTTCTCCAGCACGCTCTCGGCAGTCGGGTCGATGTCGGCCGCCGCCTCGGCCTGCTCAGTGAGCTTCTCGACGGCGGGTTCCCATCCCTTACCGTCCGAGGAATCGTCCTGCGACGCGGCGGAGCCCGAGTCGCGGCTGATGGACGTGCTGGTGTCGGACTGGTCCGCCCCGGGCTCCGACGAGCCGGTACCAGCGGGGTCTGTGCCGTCCGTGGTGTCCGAGTCCCTGCTACCGGACTCACGGCTGGTCGAGTCGGAACCGCCGGAATCGGAGGACCCGGTGTCAGAGCTGCTGGTGTCCGACGAGCCCGATGAGCTGTCCGCCGAGCCCGCGTCATCGAGGTTCCCGAGGTCGTCGAGCTTGTCCAGATCGGCCGGGTCAGCGCCGAGCTTCTCGAGCTGGTCGTGGTCGACCACCTGCAGCACCGAGTCCCGCACGCTGCCGGCCTCGGTGTCCTGGCTGGCTCCGAGGGTCTGCATGAGCTCCCCGACCAGGTCGATCGCGGCGCGTGCCTTCTCCAAGTCCTCCGGCGAACCGCTCCCGCTCGACGAGTCGGAAGAACTCGACGACGAGGTCGAGTTGGACTCGCTGTCCGAGCCCGAATCGCTGCTCCCGGTGTCGCGGCTTTCGGAGCCGGCCCCATCGGAACCCGAGCTACCCGCGTCGGAGTCGGCCTCGTCGGGGCTACCCGCCTCAGCGTCGTCAGCGGGCGAGCTGGCATCGCGCGAGGGGTCCTCACCCTCGTCATCCGCACCGGCTGCCTCCTCCGGCGCCTCCGACCCGGAGCCGCTACCGGTGTCCCGGCTCGAATCTTCGGGGGAGTCCCCGCTACCCGACCGGCTGGAGTCCTGGCTACCGGAGCTGGAGTCCTCGCCGTCAGGGCTGGGGGAGTCCTCACTCCCGCCCGAGTTCTCGCTCTCACTCGAGTCCTCGCCGGAGGGCTCACTGCCGCTGGAGGACTCAGCCTCACCCCCGTCATCTGGAGGATCCTGCGCCGGAGCCGCCGGAGCCGCCGGAGCCGCCGGAGCCGCCGGAGCGGCGGGCGCGTTCACAGCGGCCGGGGCAGCGGTGGCCTCGGCCTGATCGGTACAGGTGGTCTGTGGCAATGGGGGTTCCGCTTGACGTTGCGGGTTCACTGCGGCGGGACCGCTGTCGGTGCCCGAGCTGCTCGCGGCCGGAGCCGGCGCGATCGCCTGCTCGGCGGCCTCGCCGGCGGATTCGACCGCGCCGAGCGCGTTGTCTGCGGCGCCTCCGAGGGACTGACCGATGCCTTCCAACGGGCCGCCCTCGTCGCCGGACGGGGGCGGCTCCTTGGGCAACAGGTCTGCCGGGGTCGGCCCGAGCCCTTCCTTGGCGAGCACCACCGCGATCTTGTGCAGCTGCGGGTCGCTGGTGCCGTTGAGTTGGTCGGAGACGTCGACGGCCTTCTGCCGCCACCCGGGCGGCTGTGTAGCCGGGGTGAACCCCAACCCGGCGATCTCGCGGGCCAATCCCTGCGCGCGTGGGTCGGTGCTCACGGCCAGGTCGGTCAGCAACGCGCGGGTTTGAGTACGGGTTTCGCGGGCGGCCGCGAGCTGGCGCACCGTCTTTCCCGCGTTGCAGCCATCGGCGGTCAGGCCGATCTCGGTCGACAGCGGGCCGGCCACGAACGCCATCCCGAGCAGCGCGGTCGCTGTGAGGATGGCGACCGGGGTCCGCCTCGGGCGGGGGGTGGTGGATGAGGGCTCGGTCTGGAGTGGGATCACTCCGTAGCGGTTGCGCGGTTGACGCATGTCACGGACTCCGTGAATGTGATCGGGGGTGCTCACCGGAAATCGGAACTCGGGATACGCGCCGAGCGCGTCAGCGGAGTGCGGCCATCGATCAGCCCTTGCTGTTCTGTTCTTCGGTCAGTGATGTGCTCGATTCGGAATCCGTGGATCCCTCACTGCCTTCGGAATCGGTCGACGAGCCCTCGCCCTCGCCGACGGAGTACTGTTTGACCCAGTCGACGTGCATCTCTCCGGGCAGGCCGTCGTTGTTGCCCTCGGGGAACCAGTCGAGCTGGATGCACAGGTGCATCGGCCCGGGTGGCAGGATCGAGGTGTCTTCGGTTTTCCACCACTCCTCGCCGTCGAGGAACGCCGTGACACCGTCCGGGGTCCATTCGACCGCCCAGTTGTGCCATTCAGTGGCGTCGACTTCGACTTGCCCTTGGACCTGAGAGTTGTCGGCGCCGTAGTGCAGGAAGATGTTCACCTCGTTGCGGTCCTGGCTCATGATCTCCATGAAGTCGATCTCCCCGCCGACGGGGAAGTTCTCCGCGGTGGGCCACAGCAGCAGCAACGAGTTGTAGGCAGCGGAGCCCTTCGGGGCCTTCACCCGACCCTCCCAGCGGCCGTACTGCTGGGAATGGCTCGACCACGCCATGCCTCCGGTGGTGCCGTCTCCGGTGCCCTCGATCGTGAGGATCCCGTCGGAGACCGACGCGGCATCCGGGCTACGGACCCCGTTGCCGGCGTGCCCGGGACCGTCATAGAAGTTCCAGCCGTCGAGGTCCTCGAAGTCGTCGACCACGTCCGGCTCGCCCCAGTCGAACGCCTCCGCCGCGGTCGTCCCCTGATCGTCGGAGCCAGAGCTCGAACCACCGCCAGAACCCGACCCCGAACCCCCGCCGGACCCGCTACCGGACCCAGAGCCGCCGCCGGAACCAGCGTCGTCCTGGTCGTCGCCTCCGCTCCCACCGGAGCCGGTCTCGTGGCAGGAATCCGGGACGAAGGCAGGCTCGTCGGCACCCTCGCTGATCAGAGCCTCACGGATGCGCTTGGCGCGCTTGGAGCTGTCGCCTTCCAACTCGGCGAGCACGTGAGAAGCAGTGATCCGCCACTCGCAGTCCACGCCGTCTGCCGGGGCGGCCAAGACGCTCCCGGTCAGTGAAGTGGTCAGCGCGAGCGCCACGCCGGCCAGCTTCTGTCTCACTCCCGGCTCGTCTCGGTGCGGAACCCGTGCGTGGCCAACCCTCCGTGGCGGGGGTGGTTGAAGTTGTCCGCGACGGTGGCGGCCAGTTCGAGAGCAGCGTCGCGGGTCGCCGGGGCCAGCGCATCGAAGTCGATCTGGCTGCCGGCCTGCAGGTGCGGATCTTGCGGAAGCTCGATCACTGCGCGGCAGCGGGCGTCGAAGTAGCTACGGATCACCGACTCGTCGATTTGCGACGAGTGGCGATCACGGGAGAGCACCACGATCACGTGCTCGAGCAGAGCTTCGTGGCCGTGGGTGGCCAGCCAGTGCATCGTCTTGCGGGCCCGCGATGCGCCGTCGTGCGTCGGAGCACCGACGATGACCAGCGAGTCGGCGTGGGTGAGAGTGGCTTGCAGCGCCGAGTGCATCAGCCCGGTACCCGAGTCGGTGATGATCGCCTCGAAATAGCGAGACAGAAGCTTGAGTACCGCCTCGTAATCGGTAGCCGAGAAGGCCTCCGACAGCTCAGGGTCCTGCTCGCTGGTCAGGACCTGCAGCCGCCGGGTGAGGTGGGTGTAGCGGGCCAGGTCGGTCGAGGAACGGATGTTGTCGAGATTGTCGAGCAGGTCGCGGACGGTGCTCTGCGCGGCGAGCTTCTCCCCGACCAGGCGATCCCCGAGGGTGCCCGCATCGGGGTTGGCGTCAATGGCGATGACGCGGTCCCCGCGATACTCGGCCAGCGCCAGGCCCAGTGTCGAGGTCACCGTCGTCTTTCCGACTCCGCCCTTGAGGCTGATGACAGCGGTGCTGTGCGCGCCGTGCAGCCGAGTCTGAATCCGCTCCAGCTGCTTCCGCAGCCGCACCTCTGCCTGCGACAGGCCGGGGTTGATGCGCCCGTTCGTGACGGCATAGCAGAACCCGCGCCACCCCTCGGTCGGGCGGGCCTTGCGCTGTCGAACGGCGCCGCTCAGCAGGTCATCATCATCGGCCTCCCACGGCGGTCGGTAGGCCCCTGGCTGGTCCGGGGCGTAAGCCCCCGGGGGATTCGTCGGTGACGGGGCAGCAGGGCGGGGAAGCTCGGCCGCCGGGGCGCCGACCGGCGGGGCGGCCTCGCGACTGCCCTGTGCCGGGGCGGCGCCGGGGGGCGTAGGAGCCCGACGATCCGGGGTCGGCGAGCCGCTGTGCTCTCCGGTCGCTGCCCGAGCGGGGCCGTCGTCACCGCCGGCGTCATCGCGTTCCTCGCCTTGCGCCCAGGGGAGCGGAGCGGGCCGCAGCCGCGCACGACGACCGTCGATCGGAGTCGGCGCGCTGGCGGTGGCCTCGGGGCTGTGCGCGGTGGCATCGCTGACGGCCGGGGCGTCCCAGCCGCGCTGCAGCGACGGCGACGGGACGGTCGAGGAGGGTTCGGGGGCGGATGCGTTGCTCATGAGGAGTCCCAGTCGTGAACGAGAGAGGGCAGGAGACGAGATGAGTGCCGTAAGCGCGGCGGTCAGCCGCTGTCGGTGGGAGGCAGGGCGAACAGCTCGACGACCAGGTGACCGAGGTCGTGGCGGCGGACCGGGATGCCCAGCCGCTGCCAGATGCTCATCACCTGCCGCCACCCCGGGGCACTCGCCGCGGGAACCGACGACCACCGCGCGCCCAGCGGAAGCTCCGCTCGGGGAGGCGAGGGCCCGGCCGTGCCCTCGGCGGCGGAGCCGGTTTCCGCGCCATGGCTCTCACCGGCCGAAGCGTGGTCGTCGGCGTCGGCCGCGGCCGCCGGGTCCGGAACGGCGGTCCGCTCGAACACTTCGACGAGCACCTTCACGTCGATGGTGATGCCGTGGCTGTAGGGCAGGACCTCACCGGCGCGGGCGTGCACGGCTCGCCACCGACCCTTGCCCGGCTTGTCGCCGGGCCAACCCAACAGAGCGTCCGAGCGCCGCGCGAGGTAGGGCTCGAGGGCGAGCTGGCGACGATCCGGGTCGTCTTCGTCGCAGGACAGGTAGTCCAACGCGAAGCACTCCGCGAGCTGGCGAGCCTCATCGACACCGACCGGGCGCAGCGCCTCGACCGGTCGGTCGACCGTGGTGCGCGTGGCGCGGGCGTCGTCGCTCGCTCGTCCGGACGGGAGGTAGAGGTCCTGGTCCGCGCGGTCCTGGGTGACCCAGCGCCCGGACGGCAGCGGACTCTGCGGGATCTCGGAGGCCCGGTCTTGCGCGGGCTGCGGCGCGGGAAACGTGACCGTCAGCTCGGAGTAGTCCTCCGGCGCGAGGGTGGGCTGTGTCGGGCTCTCCCGGTATTTGACCGGCGTGCCGTTGACCGAGCCATGGGGGTCGTCGGGGAAGTCCCGGTCGTCGTAGTCGAGTCCCTGGCCGGGGTCGTGGAACTCGTGCTCGTAGTCGGAGTGCGAACCCGGTCGCTCGGCGCTGGCGCCGTACGCGACCTCGTCAACGAGCCCCGCACTGCCCGACGCTGCGGCATCGTCACTGACCGTGGCCGACGAATGGCTTGATGAGGCGGGGCGACGACCCCGGGACTGAGCGGGTGCCTCGTCCGCGCCCCACCACGGGGGCAGCGTCGGAGGCGCCGCACGCGTACGCCGGCCGATCACCACCAAGTCTCACCTCCGCACGTCAGCCGCCCCGCTGCGAGCTCACCTCCCACAGCACGGAGGCAAGCGTGAAGACAGCTGTCAGCGAGCGAACTGTACTACATCGTCATTATCTAAATATACGTTGAGTATCAACTGTGACGACGCAGATGTTGGGCCTTGGCGGAGCCCGGTCCGGGCGTGCGGCTGATGTCGGTGCGGAGGGTGACTGGCGAGTAGGCTTCGTCCCGCTCGCCCCGCGTAGCCCGGGAGCTTGCTGCTGACGGGAGTAGCCGAACGAAGGAACGCAGCGCCATGGCCGATGAACACAGCACGCAGGCGGCGAACGGTGCGCGCAGTGAATCGGCGAAGAGAGTTGCGTCCAGCCGACCGGCAGCAGAAAGCACGGCGAATTCCGGAGACGGACCCGCTGTGGTCGACGAGGCGTTCGTCGACCGGCTGAACAACCTCTTCGCCGCGGTACTGCAGGCCAATGGTCAGGAGTACTCGGTCTCCTATGCGGTCCGCTGGGTCAACGCCACCGGCGGAGGGACCTCCCGGGAGCGCATCAACGCGCTCCGGAAGGGGAAGCCCGTCAAAGACCTGCGGCCCGACTCCGACGAAGCCGCCAAGATCGCCGCGTTCTTTCGTGTCCCCACGTCCTACTTCCTCGACCCGGTGCCGCCGGAGATCGACGGGGCCGAACAGAACCGGCTCATCCAGCAGCGACTGAGCAGCTACCGCCGGGGGACGATCCCCCAGCGCGTGTACTACCTGTTCACCACCGTCGTGCAGGCTGACGGGCGCCCGTACCCGGCCACCGACGTGGCGCGGTGGATCAACGCCAACGGCGGCAAGATCACCAACGTCTACATCCAGAAACTGGCCTCCGGCGAGCGCGGGGAGCGGCCGCAGGCGTCATACCTGCAATGGATCGGGAAGTTCTTCGGCGTCGGCCTCAGCTTCTTCTACGACGAAGACCCGCCGGAGATCGACGGGCAATACCAGAACGCCATCATCATGCTGCGCGACCCCGACAGCGCCGAGCTCCAACAGCTCTACGGCCGACTCAGCCCCCTCCAGCAGGAAGGCGTGCGCCAGCTGATGATCACACTGGCCCGTGACAACGACCCCACGTTCGTTGAGCCACAGCGCGAACACGCCGACTGAACCGAGGCGGTAGCGGCAACGAGACATCGTGCCGCGACCAGCGCCCGGACCAGCTGAAATCGAGGCACACAGCCTCGGAGTGTGAGCCACGCGCAAGTTGGCTAGCCGGGTACGGTTGGGGTTATGGCGAGACGGCAGAACCGGACCCGTGAGATCGCTGCCGAGCTACGAGCGTCGATCCAGGCCGGCGACTACCCGCCGGGTATCGCCCTGCCCAGCCGGGCCGAACTGATCGAGCGCTACCACGTGGCGCCGATGACCGTGCGCAACGCGGTCGAGGTCCTGCGCGCCGAGGGCCTCGTTGAACTCAAGCGCGGGTCCGGAGTCTACGTCCGAGCGCAGCGGCCGATGCTGCGCTCAGCCCGCAACCGGCTCAGCCGCGCCGAGCGCGCTGCCGCCCGCGGCGCGTTCACCACCGATGCCCACACCGGCGGCTGGACGCCACGCTCGGAGGTCACCGTCCGCACCGAGCCAGCCACCGAGGCGCTCGCCGAGCAGCTCGACGTCGACCCCGGCGAGGAACTGCTGGTCCGCGACCGCATCATGTCCGCCGGATACGAAGTGGTGCAGCTGGCCACCAGCTACCTCCTCGCCGCGATCACGACCCCCGAGATGCACGAGCAAGAATCCGGCCCCGGCGGGATTTACGCCCGCCTCGAGGAAGCCGGACACAAGCTCGACCACTTCGAGGAGACCGTCCGGATCGGGCAGGCCGATGTCGAGGAGGCCGAGGCCTTCGGCGTCGCCACCGGCACCGCGGTGTTCCGGCTGACCCGCAGAGCGTTCACCTCAGAGCGCGTCGTCGAGGTCAACGACATCACGATGCTCGGGGACCGCTTCACCCTCGCCTATGAGCTGGCCGCCCAATGAGAGCAGCCGCAACCCGACGCCCTACGAGTAGTTTGCTCGGGCCTGAGTCCTGCCGCCGGACGCGCGACGCGTAGCTCGATTGGCGAGACTGGCACCTCGACCGCGCCGTGGCCGCCTGTCTCGAAGCGGCGTCGCGGGGCCCCAGGTCCACCCCGGGAAGCGTCGCTGCGCACGCCTCAGAAGCCGTCGCCAGACGTGATCGGCGCCACGGCCCCGGGCTTGGTTGGGGCATCGTCGAGCAGCTCGTCGACGCTCGCCAGCGCAGCACGGGCGGTCAACCCAGGCAGCTGGTCGAGTTCGAACCCGGCCGCCTCAAGCAGTGCGGCCATCGCATACCCTCCGCAGGACCACGCATCCCGGCATACAGGCCATGGTTGACCCGGTGCCGCAGCACCGCGGCGGCCTCGTGACAACGCTGCTTGTTCTCCCGCAGCCGGGACGCCCGCCGCTGGGCCGGAGACTCATTCGGCACCCCACTAGAACCGCACACATGTTCGTTTCAGGTGAGCTGGCAAGTCCCACCACTACGAGCCTGATCAGAGCTGGTAGCCGTCCTCCGCGATCGCGGACCTGTCGGTGCGGGATGGCACACTGCCCGCCATGACCGACCAGCAGCTGGCCTCCCGCGTCGTGGACGTCGAGCACCGCGGTTGGATGCTCACCCGCGACGTGGGGTTGGACGGGCCGCTGGTCTACCAGGACGCCAGCGACTACATGGCGCAGCGCTACCTGGCGCCGGATGATCTCGCTGAGCAGTGCGGGCCGCTGCGTCCGGTGGTGCCCCCGGCTGAGGAGGACGTCGCCGAGCTGCGTCGAGCGTGGACCGCGGCCGGGCGGCAGGCTGCCTACTCGACAGCGGTCGCCGTGCAGGTCGCGTTCGGTCGGCTTCGTGAAGGGCGCGGAGGGCTTACGGCCCCGGACAGCTTCGAGGTGACCCGGCGGCAGCTCGTTGCGGGCCGCCCCGGCTCGTGGGAGGCCTCCCGGCTGTTGGAGCTGCAGCTGTGGGCGAACCGGGACAAGGTGCGCCGCTACGACGCCGCGGCCGCGGACGACATCGCCGCGGTCCTGGTGCGGTGGGTGTCCAACCCGGACCGCTACACCGAGGTCGCCGAGACCCTGGCCGGGTTGTTCGGCGACTTCGCCGACGAGCACGGCGGGTGGCCGGCGGTGGCTGACCAGTGGCTCCAGCGCGGTGCGCTGGACCGTGACGGTGTGCTCCTGGCCTACGGCCTGCTGTACTCCACCGGAGAGGAGTTCGATCCCGCCATGCTTGGCTGAGCTGGTACGCCGAGCGCGCCGGCCCCCGCCCCTGCCGGGACCCGCTGACGATGACCGAGCTGGTGGACGGAGTCGTCTGCAGCCGCAGCGGTCTGACCAGCCCCGACGACCAGCGCGCCACGCTCGTCACGATCACCGACGCGGGTCTCGCCCTCGCCGCCCGGGTCATGCCCGGTCACATCGAGGTCGCGCGCGAGCTGCTGTTCGCCCCGTCGGCCTCCCTTCTACGACGAGGACCCGCCGCACCATCGACGGCCAGTACCAGAACGCGATCATCATGCTCCGCGATCCCGACAGCGCCGAGCTCCAGCAGCTCTACGGCCGGCTCAGCAGCCTCCAGCAGGAAGGCGTGCGCCAGCGGATGATCACGCTGGCCCGCGACAACGACCCCCGCGTTCGTCGAGCCACCGCACCACCACGACGAGCGCAACGACTGGACTCAGTCCTCGTGCGCTGCTCGAGGGTCGAGTATGTCGCGCAGGGCGGGAATGCCACGTAGCAGGACCGACTCGACGTGGTAGTGATCGAGGCCGCTGTCGCTGTCCTCTCCGACCAGGGCCTCAACCCAATCGGGCAGCTCGAATGACTCCAGCACGTGCCAGGGACTGCGGTGGCCGGCCCGTTCGGTGTGCTGGGTGAGCAGCGCGACGGTGTAGGCGACGACGGCGGGCCAGATCCGCTCGGTCACCTCCTGCGGTGTCGACTCCGGGTCGATGTCCTCGGCGTCGAGCAGATCCACATCGAGTTCGGCCTCGGCAGCGTGGATGACGGCCCGCAGGTCGGGGTGTGCCTGGTCGAGGGCGGCGATGATGTGGCTCAAGGCCGCTCCGCACTCCAGCCGGGTGAGCGCGGCCGGGCGGCGGGCTGGGGCAGGGAGCCAGACCCAGGTCCGTCCCGGATCACCCCATTCGGCGCCCGGCGGGCTGACGATCCCGGACGCCCGCCAGGCGTCGCAGAGCTGGTGGGGCAGCTCTGGGCCGGCCAGGCAGGACACCAGGGCCTGTGGACCAGCCCATCCCGCCGGCAGCGCGAGGCTGCGGTCGCCGGCGTGGGTGAGGCTGTAGGCCAGCTGGGCGGGGTGAGGATCGACGAGGTCACCGTCGAAAGCGCAGCACGGACAGACCGCGACCCTGCTCTCGGTCGGTTCGAACAGCCCAGCAGCGGGGTAGTGGTCCCCGCAGATCCCGCATGCGGTGTCGTTCGCGGTAGCGGCAAGGTCGCGCTGGCGGGCCGCGGCAACGACCTGGTCGATCTCGGCGACGAGCTCGGTCACCGACCGCCCGGTCGGGGCGATCTCGTGGGCATCGACGCCGACGACCCGCCCCAGGTCCTCGCAGTAGTCGACGACGAGCGGAGCCCACACCACGACCCGCAACGGTGCACGAAGGTCGAACACCGCGCCGTCGTCGGGATGTTCGTCTCCGGTCCACCCCGCAGCGCCCGTCCTGCCCACGTCGACCGTGGCCGGGCCGGCGTAGATCCGTAGTGCATTGCCCAGAGGGTGGTGTTCGAGCTCCACCGGCCAACCGGCCGTGTGCAGCCCGCGGGCCAGCTCGTCACGCAGCCGTCGGGCCGAGACCGCCCCGTCCCCGGGCTCTGTCCCGCGGGCGTAGGTCGTGGCGGCGTCGAGGAAGCTGCGCCCCGTCGCCGCCGCGTGCGCGCGGATGTCCTTCTTGCGTCGGTGATCACGGGTCATGCCGTCCTCCTCGTGCGACGCGCTCCACGCCGGGCCGCCGGGGTTCCGGGCATACCTCACCAAGTCGGTGCGATCAGCAGACCTTGACCGTGGATAACGATTCCGGCGACGGCGTGGACGTCGATCCCGGCACGGCACGGGCCGGCACCGCATGGCCCAGGGTGGACTGTAGCGCCCGGCCTGCGCGCCAGCGGGGTAGCGCCGCGCCCAGCGCTGACGTCGCTGACAACGCTGGTGCTCATCCTCTCCCGGAGCGCGACGACGTCGAGGGACGTGGGGCAGCTGTGACCGGTCAATGAGCACCAGCCCGCGCCACTGCACCGTGCCGCTGCCGCGGCGCGTTCACCACCGATGCCCACGCCGGCGGCTGGAGGCCACGCTGCGAGGTCAACGTCCGCACCGAGCCGGCCACCGAAGCACTCGCTCAACACAGGGCCGGGAGAAGCGCGGAGGAGAAGACCCGCGCGCAACGGCTCTATCCGCGGCTGCGCGCTGATCAGCTGCTCACCCCTGACCGGGGCTTCTGCTCCTGGCCTGCCCGGGGACACCGCCGCCGCGACCGGGGCGCCGGTGGTTGTGGCGGGCCCCAAGGCAGCTCACGCTTGGCGAGTACCCGTGGACAACCACGGCTCCGAACGCGACATCCGCATGATCACGCTGCGGCAGAAAGTATCCGGCTGCCTACGCATCCTCTCTTCGGGGCCGGCAGTTCTGCGCGATCCGCAGCTACCTGTCCACCACGGCTAAACACGCCGCAACGTCTTCGCCGTCGTCATCCTCGCCGATCCTCGCCGAGGGCCGGCCCTGGCTGCCTGCCGGCCAGTAAGCCAAGCCGCTACAGCCTGACCAGTTACCTGCCAGTATCGGTGTGCGGTCAGCCGCTGAACTGCACTGCTGCACCGGGCTGTGGCGGAGAAGAGTCGGTCGCGGACTGGTAGGCAGAGATGACCTCGGCGGGGATACGACCGCGCTCGGACACGGTGTAGCCGTTCTGCCGAGCCCACGCCCGCACGGTCTGATTGTGCTGCCGCGCTGCCGTGCCGCTCGGGCCGCTGTCAATGCTCCTGCGGGCGACGCGGCCCGTACGGGGGCCGGAGGCGGGCGAGACGCTCCGGGCGGCGGCGACGAAGGGCGCCAACGCTTTCCGCAGCGCGGTCGCGTTGCCGGTCGAGAGGTCGATCTCGAGCTGCTTCCCGTCGAACGTGAAGGGAATCGTCTCGTCGGCCTTGCCTCCAGTGAGGTCGTCGGTGAGGCGGACGGTCTGAATCTGCGCCACTGTGTCTCTTTCGCCGGGTGTGGGGGAGGGTACCGAGAGTACCGACTGCGCCCGGTCCGGACCGTCGCCGCGATCGGTCTCCCTGACTTCGGTGAAGGTGCGGGTGATAGCGCGAGCGACTGGACTTCCGGCGTGGTAGGCGAGAAAGACAGCGGCCGCTCGCAGCGCGTCCATAGCTTCATGTTCACGAGCTGCCCACTCGGTGGATTCGGCGGATTGCGCGGCGCGAACGGCGGCGCGGAAGCAACGGGACAGGGCGAATCCAGCGGTAATGACCGTATCGGACATTGGCGCTCCCTCACATATGGCGACGGACACCCACACTCTGCCCGCAGTACCCCGACAATTGTGGAGGAAACGACGGCGCAGATGCGGATTCGCGGGAAGCGCGACATCGAGCCGACCCCACCCACGTGCAGACAGGGCAGGGCCGGGTAGGTCGCGCTGACCAGCGGCGTGTCTGGTCGCTGGACGTGAGATCTGACCGCGTTGCCGGACACAGCGTTGACCGGGCCGCGAGCGCCACCTGATCCGGGCGCACCCCGGTCGCGGCGTGCAGGGTCCGGGAGAAGCGCGGAGGAGAAGACCCTCGCGCAACGGCTCTACCCGCGGCTGCGCTGATCAGCTGCTCACCACCTCTGACCGGGGGCTTCTGCTACTGGCCGGCCTGGGCCACCGCCGCCGCGCCCGGTGTGCCGGTGGCTGTGGCGGGCTCCAACTCAGCCGAGACTCTGCATCGGCCGATCCGGTGGCGCGACGCCGGCGAGCTGCTCAGCTCGCAGAAGCTCTCGGCGAACCGAGCACACCTGAGGTTCCCGCTCGTCCGGTCGCCAGTGCCGAAGCCCGAGCTGAGGCTCGCGCAGTGTTCGCCCGCCGTCGGAGCCGGGGAGCGTTCAGGTGAACACACGCCAGACGTGGGAGAGAGGTCGCGGTGTGCAGGCTCGGCGTGCCCGCTCTGGGAGAGTCGGTGCCGACCAGGAAGATGCTGCACCCTGATGAGCTGGTGCGCGTACCTCGACGAGTCGGAGCCTGACCGCAGGTACGGCCCTGGAACGTATGTGCTCGCGGCAGCGCTCATCGAACGTGAGGACGAAGAGGAAGCACGGGCGGCAGTCGCCGCGTTGCGGCTGAGAGGGCAGCGCAAGCTCCACTGGCACGACGAGGACCGCTCACGGCGCAAGCTGCTCACCGAGGCCATCGCCGCCGCGCGGCGGTCGGGGCGTCGTGGACGGTGATCGGTGCGGCGGCCGGGCTCGCCCGGCAGTCGGCGTATCAGCGGTGGAGCCCGAACAGTGACCGGGCTGCCAAGACCAGGAGTGTTCCGTGACCGAGCCGCTGCATCCCGAACTCGCCGCCGCCGAGCTCGCCCCGCGGGACGCGGTGACGATCAGTTACCGGGCTGCGGCGCAGGTCCTCAACGGCGCCACCCACGCCGCCCGCGACGGCTACCAGCCGCGTCCGGTCGATGAGGACCAGCTCGGCGACCGGGTAGCCGCGCCCTGTACGACACCAGCGACACCCCGCTCATCGCCACGGCCGTCCTCCGCGACGCCATCGCGGTCGAGGACCCGGTCGTGGCCGATCGCCTCCACAACGTGGTGACCGCGCTGAGCGGCGCCAGCACCGCCCCGCACGGGGTGCGTCAGCACCTGGACGGGCCCGGCGCTCCCGACCTGGGAGGCGACGAGTAGCGCAGTAGCGCGCGGGTTCACCGCCACACCAGCCGACTCCTTCACCGCGATCGGCCGGTCAGCGGCCGCGCTCGGGCACAGTCCACGCCCCGGTCGAGCAGGGTCAGAGCCAGGTCACAGCGCGGAGACCGCAAGTACTCCGGGGGCGAACCGATGACCACGACAGTCCAGATCGGGTGGGCGTGGGTGGTGATCTCGAGCCGCTCGGCGACCCGGCCGGCCAGCGGGATCAGCGCGAACCCGAGCCGGTAGGTGCCGCGGTCGCCGACCTGCTCGACCAGCCCGTGCTCGGCCAGCACACCGAGCAGCCGCAACGCGGTCGAGTGGTGCATCCGACCGCCGTGGCCAGCTCGCCACCCCCGGCCTCGCCGCGGTCGGCGATCAACTCCAGGATCGTGATCGCACGGTCCACCGACTGCACCCCGGGCACTGTCGGTACCGCCTTTCTGACGCGGACCCGCGCCCGAGGGTCCCGCCTATCGGTCCGGGTCGGGGTCGAAGTCGTCGGGGTCGACGGCGTCGAGGAAGTCACGGAACTTCTGGATCCGGGCGTGGGTATCGGGCTCGACCGGAGTCGAGTCCGCCACCGCGGCGGGTGCGGTGTCCGGGCCGCTGGGCTGGCCGAAGGTGATCGTCATGCCCGGTTTGGTCGCGGCGACGTCGAGGACTGTCTCGTGGGCCTGGATCGGGGCGTCGGTGAGCAGCGCGAGGGTCACGGCGTCGCTGGGGCGGGCCGAGATCCGCACGTCGTTGTCGAGGATGAGTTCAGCGAGGTAGGTGTGGTGATGCAGCGCGGTGATGGCCACGCGGGCCAGCCGCCGGCCGCTGCCGGCCAGCACGGCGAGGATCAGTTCATGGGTGCCCGGGCGTGACCGGGACACGTGCCGCTGGGCCGCGGTGAGTTCGAACGCTTCGGGCTCGGCGATCCAGATCTGCAGGAGCCGGCTGGGCTCTTGGGATTCGACCAGCATCAGCAGGGGCCTTTGCCGGTCGGCGTCGACCCCGATTCCGACTACTCGCATTTCGATCATCGCGTCTCCACCCCGCCGGTGTCATCGGATGCCGGCCCCTATCGGTCCGCCGTCCACCCTCTTGCCTGGGTCGTAGGGATGCTCCTCCTGATTTCACAGGGTTGCCACCCATCGCCGGGACACATGTCGAGCCGCCGGTTCCTCGTGGTGGCGTGCGCCGCGGAGGGGAGCACGGGGGTCGAGCTGCGGAATTCACCTCTGTTCCGTGGGGTGTGCGCGGGTCGACGATGCTGGTGAGGCGGACGGCGGTCTTCTCCTGGAGGTGAGCAGCATGTCCACTCCGCAGAACCCACCCATGGCCGAACACCCCCGATCTCGCCGAGGTGCAGCGGGGCCATGAGCTGCAAGAGGTTCGGATGCGCTATGAGCGCGCGGCCGAGACGGCTACCGGGCAGCTGCTCGAGGGGGGTGATCCTGCTCGCCGGGCTCTACCTCGCGTTGTCCGGGCCGATCGTCGGGTCACCGGGCCGCTGCAGACCCACAACCTGGTCGTCGACTCGGGCTGGCCCAAACGTCGGCCGGTCACCGGTCACCGGTCGAGTTCCCAGTAGCTGTCCGGGTTCGGGTCGCTGAGGACCCCGATGGCGTCGATTGTGTCGCGGACCGCGGCGTAGCGGGCCTCGGCGAGTTCGGCGGCCTGGGGCCCGCCGACGACCTCGGCGGTGTAGCCCTGTTCGGGCCAGGTCGCCACACGCGTCTGGCCGAGCAGCGCCGGCACCCGCACCGAGGCCGGCCGAGTCCACCGAAACGCCTCCGGGGCCAACGGATCGGCGCCCACGACGGCGTCCTGCTCGTCGATGGGGATCTCCAGGGCGAGGTCGGGGTGGTGGCGTGGTCGGTGGAATTCCCACTCGTTGGTGGTCGGGTGCTGCCCGGGCAGCACGTACCAGGTGACGCCGTCGGGCCCGACCTCAGTCACCGTCGGCGGCGTCTGGTTACGAGCACGGCGCGCGCGGCGTCGCTGGCGCCACTGCCACACGCGAGACCGCCGGAGCCGGGTGTCGAACCCTACCTCGCGGATGATCATGGGCGCCGCCGATCACTCAGCAGGCCACGGCGCCGGGTGCGGGAACAGCAGCGCCACCCGCATCAGTTCTCCGGCCGGGAAGAAGCGCGCTTGGGCTGTGGCGGCGGCCTGGGCGATGAAGTGGGCGATCGAGCGTCCGCGGTGGTCACCGAACTGGGCCAGCAACGCCACCGGCTCGGCTCCCGGCAGGGTCCCCGTCGTCCCCGTCGTCCCCGTCGTCGCCGTTGTCGGGGCTGTGTCGGCGGCCGGCTCGGGGGTGTAGATGCGGGCGTGCAGCACCGATTCCCGGCCGAGGCGCCCGTAACCGAGCACGGCCTAGTGCTGCAGCGTCCACGTGTACGGGCTTCGGGCCGGCCGACAGCTGCGCGGTCCCGCCCAGCCAGGCTCGTCCTGTTTCGGTGTCGGCACCGGAGCCGGGCCGGCCGGCGTCGTGTAATGCGTTGCGATGATCGGTGCTCGCACCGCGGCCCCCTCCTCGGGCTGCGCCCGTCCGCCAGCCCGCGGGGGCCGCTGCCCTCACAGTCCGTATCTCGCCCGGCCCGCACTCCGCCGACCGATTCGGGCCGTCCGTCATGGGTCGATCAATGAGTCCTACACCATCGCGAAGACCTGCGGCACATGCCGTTCGTTCGCGGTGCTTGGCCTCGACAGAGAGGCAGTCGAACTCTCCAGTCCCCGGCGGCGGCCGGGTGGCATCACACCCTCCCCCGGGTGACGCGCTGGCCCGCCAGATGCTGGCCGACGCCGGATTCACCGAGGTCTCCACCTGTCTGGCTCCCGGCGACGAGCCCCGTCGAATCTACTTGGCTCGCAAGGAACCGGGCCCATCGCACGACTCGTCCCCGGCATAGGACGAACTTGAGTTCGGGGCCTCCCGGCCACCGTCCTGGGGCGGGGCTGGCCGATAGCGGGGGCTCGGCGATCCCGGACGATCGCTTGCGCCGTGGGGCGTTCGATGCGACTCGCTGCATCCGTGCTGAGGTTCGCAGGTGAGTGTCCCGGTGGGGCCGTCCCGGGGGAAGGCCGGCCCCACCGGGTGGGCCGGGCGGCGCCTGTGGAGCGCCCGCTCGGCCCGGTCACTACTGCGGCGCGTGTTCGCCGCGGACCTGGACCTGGTCGCCGACCGCGAGTGTGTCGAAGAAGGCGATCGCGTCCGGGCGTTGCAGGTGCACGCAGCCGGCACCCTTCTACTAACGTCATAGTAGCGATCTACTATGACGGTAGTAGATGGGTGTGAAGGCCCGGTCAACGGGGGCGGCGCCCAAGTGCGGGATCGCTCAGGCCGACAGGCAGACCGCGAGCACCAGCACGGTCGCCCCGGCCGCGGGCAGCAGCGCGGGCACCAGTGCGATCCCAGCGGTCATGGCTCGGGCGAGCACGCCGTCGCCGCGTACCAGCGCCGGGCGCGGCGCGCTCAACCAGGACCGCCGGATGTCGGGAAACGCGTCGAATCCGACGGCGCCGCGCGGGGCGCCCTGCCCGGCCGCGATCTGCTGCAGGGCCCGGGTCAGCGCCTCCGGGCCGCACCGGCGCACCGCGGCCGCATCGGCGGCGAGCTCGCACAGCACCCCGACCGCACCCGGCGCCTGCCGACACAGCGGCACCCGCGGCAGCGCCGCCGCCGCGGCCCGGGCGAACGCGATGACCAGGTGATGGCGCCCGCGCACGTGCGCCCGCTCGTGGGCGAGCACCGCCTCGACCGCACGAGAGTCGAGCCCGAGCAGCCCGGTGGAGGCGACGACGATCCCGCGCCGGCCTCCGCCGATGGAGAACGCGACCGGGTCGGCGCACGGGATCCACCAGACCCCGTCACGGACCGCGGCGACCGCGCGCAGCGCCCCCACCCGCTCGAGCCGGTGCCGACGCTCGGCCCGCAGCGAACCAGTGAACAACACCGCCACCCGGGACAACAGCACCAGCAACGCGGTCCCCACGACCAGCCGGACCAGCAGCAACCACGGCAGGTCGGTGCCCTCAGACAGGGCACGCCAGCAGACCACCGCAATTCCGACCATGCCATCCGGCACAGAGGGGTCGGGCAGCACGAGCACCGCGGCAGCGGTGACCGCTGCTGCGGCGGCGGCGAGCAGCGTCACCACCCAGGCCGAGAGCGCGAGTGCCGGGTGCACCCCCGGCCGCCCGGCCGGGCGCAGATATGACGGTCCGGTCACCCCCGGGACGACGGCGGCGAACAACAGCGCGACCGCGACCGTCACTCGCTGTCCCCCGACAGCGCGCGGCGCAGGAACTCGCTCTCGCGCTCGTCCATCCCGCGGGCGAAGTGCACCAGCACACCCTCCGGGTCGCCGAGCGAATCGAGAACCTCGCGCAGCATCTCCGCGCCCGCCTCCTCCCGCTCCCGCGCCGGAATGTAGGCCCAGGCCCGACCGACCCGCTCGCGGTGCACCCACCCCTTGCCGTGCAGGCTGTCGAGCACGGTCATCACGGTGGTGTAGGCCAGCGACCGCTCCCCGGACAGCGCGCAGAGCACCTCCCGAACGGTCCGCGGACCGTCCGCATCCCACAGTGCGGCCATCACCCGGCTTTGCAGCTCACCCAGACCCGCCACCGGCACCTCCCCACTGCAAGGTCAGGGTACGCACGGTCAACCAGGCCACCGCCCGACCGCCACGGCGCGGCCCCGCCGCAGTGCCGATCGTGCGACGACATCTCGGCCACACACTGCCTGGGCTGTCGCCGACATCATGCTGCTTGAGCTTCCCGGTTTCCCGGAGTCTTTGAAGACTGGTTCGATCTTGAGGACCAGGAAGGAAGGCTCTGTTGCCAGCGAGATCGACGTGACGCCCCTTCAGACCGGCCGTGCCCGACGCCGTAGGTCGGCCCGTTATGCGCAAGCGGCCCTGCGTGCGCGGCCGTGGAGCGGGACGACGAGACCAGCCTCCGGGACGACGTGGTGGACCGGTAGCCGGGCGTCGAGACGCCCGGCTACGGAAACGGTGGTCGCGGGCCGGGTCAGGCCTTAGAGGCCGACGCGACGCGGCGGCGGCACCGTGCCCGCTCGCGATCTTGTCCAGCCCGGAGCCCTCGACACCGGTGTCGGCGTGCATCGGGACGAACCGCTCGGCCTCCTCGTCGAGCTACGACCCATGTCCAGGATCCCAAGGGGCCGCAGTGGCGCGAAGCGCGCCCTCGGCGCGCGCCCGGGCACCGGCGCCGCCGGGCTTTCCCACAGCTCTCCGCGCCCGGACGTTCGTGTGGTGGCGCAGCGTGCCCGCCCCGGCGACGCCGCCCGGATGACCTGTACCAGCGATGGCCTCGAACACGAGGTGCCCGGCGACGACCTGGTCGCCGGACAGGTCTCGGGCGCGTACCGCGCACTGTGCGGCGCGGTGCTCCTGCCGGTTGCACTCGCCGTGCGTCCAGGGCCTGCGTGCCGGCGCTGCGCAGTGGAGGCGGAGCCGTGCCCGGACCCGGGCGTGGGTGACGCGCAGCGATCGCGGCGGGCGACGGCCACCTGGCTGCGCGGCGTGTGCGCGCGAGCTGCCCGGCGGACCACCGTGCGGGCCGCTGCCTCGGGAGGCTTCGATGCAGCGGCATAGGTCGACTCAGGCGCTCCAGCAGCGGGCGGCAACGCTCTCGGCCGAGGCCGAGCACTCAGCGCAGGTGCGGGCGCTGTCGACGCACCCCGATGTGGTTGCGCTGCAGGTCGAGCGGGTCCGGAGCCAGGTCAACCGGTTGATGTGGACCGGGATTGTGCTCGGCATGGCGTTCTGCATGACCAACGTGCAGGAGTTCGGGGCGGAGGGGACGGAGAAGTGGTCCCCGAGCTGGTGGGCGGCCTGGCTGCTCGACCCGATGGCGTCGTTGGTGTTGATCGCGGTCGTGCTGGCTGAGCAGACCACGTCGCGCTGGCAGCTGACGACGCCGGTCTGGGCGCGCCGGGCGACCTTGGGCGCTACCTATGCGATGAACACCTGGAAGGCGTGGGTAGAGCTCGATCCGGCGAAGATCTTGCTGCACTCGGTGCCGCCGTTGATCGTATTCGTGGCCACCGAGGCCGCGCCGGAGATCCGCGACCGGCTCACTACTGCGGTGCAGACCGCCGCAGCGAACTCGGATGAGGGCCCCAAGTCGGTAGCGGAGGCTGCTGCGGCAGCCGGGATCGCACCGGCTGAACCGATCGTCGCGGACCCCGTCGAGCGCCCGGCTGGGTCGGCACCGACGGACGAGATCGCTGACGTATCCCGGCCGGCCATCCTGGCGGCCGGCGGGGACGGTCATGAGGCTCGCTGGGAGCGTGAAGATCTCCTCGGTGCTGGTCCGGCGGTGCGGGTCGAGCAGGTGATGGACCTGATCCGGGGTGGGCTGGTCCCGTCGGTCGAGCTGACGGGCGCCCAGGTCGGGGGGTCTTCGGGCAGTCGCCGCGCACGGGACGCCGCGATATCGAGGAGGCCGAGCGCCGGCTGGGCCTGGCACCGAACCAGAGCAGCAATCAGCGTGAACAGGCGACGGCGGCCTCTGGCCCAGACGCGATCGGCTCGGCCGACGGCACCGCTGCCCTCGTCCTTGTCGGCGCCGATCGCGGCGCGACGTCGTTGGGGGTGGGCGCATGAGCCCCGGCGAGTTGCACAGTGTGGTCGGCGACCACGAGGACGTGGTGGCCGTCGAGCACAGCGTCGGGCCCGTGACCTCTGGCGGGAGCGACCAGCCGACCCTTGGGTCGATCGACGCACCGGGCGATTCGGACCGGAGCGCCGACGTGACGGCCGTGGTGCGACGAGCTGTGGCGCGGGTGTGGTGGTGGGTTCTGCTGCCGTTGGGTCGGTCGGTGGTGTCGTCGTCGGTTTGGGCTGGTCTCAGCCAGCGGACAGCGCGGATGCTGTCCCGGGGGCTGGCGCAGCTGGTGGCGGCGCTGTGGCTGGTGTTGGGGCTGGTTGTGCTGTGCGGTCCGGCGGTCATGGTCACGGTGGTCGGCGGGATGGTCGCGGGCACCGCGGTGCTGCTGCTGTGGCGCCGCGCCGTCCCGGTGGGGCTGGCAGCGGTGGCCCTGGCGTTGGGGGCGGGCCTGCTGGCCCTGCCGGAGGTGATGGTCGCGGTCACCGGCGGTGTGCTGACGCTGGTCGGGGCGGTGGTGCTGGCGGTTCCGCCGGCCCGGGCGGTGTATGCCCACTCGGAGCGGGCCCGGGTGCGATCGGCGTACGGCGTCGACGGCTGGGCCGGCTGGTGGGATCTGCACCGGCAGCTGTCCCCGCACGCGGTGCGCCTCGCCGCGGCGGCGACCCGGCCGAGCGTGACGGCCGAGGCGAGCCAGCTCCGTGCTGGGGGAGCGTTGGCGCCCGGACTGGTGGAGCGGCTCGCGGTGCGGCGCTGCGAGACCTGGCTCGGTCGTTCGGTGGTCGGGCCGGTGATCGGCACCGAGTGCTACGCCGCGCACCGCGACGTGGTGGGCCTGGTGGCCCCGCCCCAGACGGGAAGACGGCGCTGATGGGCCATCACATCCTCGATCACGACGGTCCGCTGCTGGCGACCTCGACCAAACCCGATCTCTACAACTACTGCGCCGGGGCGCGAGCTGAGAAGGGCCCGGTGTGGCTGTTCAACCCGGAGCAACTCGGTGATCTGGGGTCGTCGGTGTGGTGGTCCCCGGTGGCCGGCTGCGCGGACGCGCAGGTGGCCGCGATCCGGGCCGGGCTGATGGTGGGCGGAGTGTCGGCGGGCGAGGACGGCGGCGACCGCTGGGACAAGTGGTCGGTCAGCGTGCTGAGCGCTCTGCTGATGGCCGCCGATCTGTCCGGGCGCGACATGACCACCGTCGCGCGGTGGGTGTTCTCCCCGACCAGCGATCCGCGCCGCGGTGGAGCTGGTGAGGCGGTGGAGGTGCTGGGCCGGGCTCCGGGCGTTCCGGCGGGGACGCTGGATGCGCTGCGCCAGGTGCTGGCGACCGATGCACGTAAGACTCGGGACTCGATCTTCATGACCTTGTCGGAGGCGGTGAAGTTCATGACCGATCCGCAGGTGGCCGCGTTGGTGACCGGCAGCGGCGGTGGTCAGGAGCGGTCCACGACGCGGTGCGAAGCGATCTCGAGCTGCTCTACCTCACACTCGACCAGAATCCCCCGCCCCGTGCCTCACCCCAGAGCGACGACGCAGGCAACGGCGCTGACGCTGGCGGGGCCCGGGTATTGCGCTTCGTTAGCTCGACGAAGGCCGGGCGAGGAACCAACCGGCGCGGCCGGTAGCGGCCCCACCCGTATGCCCCGGTCGACCCGCGGCCCGGCCACGCGCGGGGCAGCGGGTGGTGCTGCCGTACAGGCCGAGGCATGGCCGTCTATAGCGAGATCTTGGCCCCTCTCTCGATGTCCATGGCCGCGAGCCCGCTGCTCGCTGCTCGCCCCAGGCTCGGTCCACTCCTGCTGGTCGGTTCTCGGTGCTCAGTCGGCACGCGCCGACCGCGCCGAGCACGAGCCCGAGATCCCGACGTCGAGGACGCCACGAGCCCGGCTCCGAGGTGGGCCCGCCGACGAGGAAGACCCGGCCACCGCCACGATGTAGTGAGTGCGCGGCGGCCAGGCCGTCGTCACGATCCCCGAACCCTGCAACGAGCGGGGTCGTGAAGGTGGTGGAAATCCGCCGGGCTGGTGCTGCGTCTCAAGGGCGGTGGGTGAGGAGACCGAGCAGGCGCGTGTCGTCGTCCATCGCCCACGCACGCAGGCGAGGATCGATCGCGTCGAGCACGAAGCGCAGATCGTCAACGCGGTCGTGCAGGGGGATGGACAGCAACGGTTCGTGGTGGGCGATGCGGTTGCGGAGCGTGTGCAGCCGGATAACCGGCTCCTCGATGACCTGCGGGTTCCGGCGTCCGCGGGGCAGGCGTGGAAAGGCGTGCCGGATGGCCGGCCACAGTGTCGAGGTGTAGCGCCGGGCGAGCAGGAACCGCCAGAACCCGAAGTTCAGCTCGGCTACGACCTTCCCAGCAGGAGCACTCGTTCCGGCCCGGCGCCGAGCCTCGTCGATGTCAGCGCGTGCGCGGGCGGTCAGCACGCCCCGGGGGTCGTCGAACCAGTCACCCGCGGCCGCGTGCCGATGGTGAGCGGTGACCAGGGCGTTGTTAATGGCGTTACGCAGGAACACCTCGCCATGGCCGAGCACCTCCCAGAACGACGCCGAGACCGTCGCGTTCCACCGGTAGAGCTGCACTGCACGCTGCAGATCCCCGCCAACGGCTGCGCGGTAGGGCCCGAGCCGTGGGGGAGAGATGGCCTGCTCGACCAGTGCGGCCGTCGCCACTGATGAATTCGACAACGTTGCAAGGCTCCCGTACATTCAGAGGCGAAGACCCCGGAGCGATCCCTGGCCGTCCTGTGGACGAGCTACATCACCGGGGTTTCTGCTTTCGGGGGTGCAGCGTGGGCCCGAGCGAGCTGGCCGCGCGGACGGACTGCCTGTTGCTGACCAGGCTAGATTGCTGGCTGCGGGCAGAACGCGATCGGGCCGCGACTCATTGTGATCGGTATGTGCGTCGGGGTGCTCGACCGCGTGCGCGATGCCGGTAGGCGATCAGGTGGCTCCGCGGCGACTCCTTCAGGATCGCGTCGTCGAAGGCGAGGATGCTGTCCAGGGCCGCGCCACCTGTGGGGGACTCGCGGTATCGCTTCCGGTACTCGCACTGCTCGGCAATCCAGTTCAGCCGCTGCTACGCGGTGAGCTGCAACGGGGACGGCATGTCCGACATGCCGGAGACGCTAGCGGCGTGCCCCGACAGGGCCGGATCGCTCGGTGACCAGCCCGCCTACACCGCTGCTCCGTGGACCTTCAGGGAGCCGCCAGCGGCGTCACACCCGCTCGGAGTACGGGTGGGTGAGCTGGCTGATTCGATGTGGGTCGAAGTTCACAAGTCCCGTTGGCTTGCGCCCTGATTCGATGGTGATGAAGATAGACGAGCGTCGAATCTGTCGCCGGTGTTGGTCTCGTCCGCGGCCACCCGCGCTGCGCTTAGCCCGGCCGAGGCCGCCGAGCTCGCCCCCGCGTTCAAGGCCCTCGGTGACCCCGTGCGGCTGCGGCTGCTGTCGCCGATCGCCGCCCACGAGGGCGGGGAGGCGTGTGTCTGCGACATCTCCGGCGCGTTCGAACTGACCGGACCGACGATCTCGCACCACCTCAAGGTCCTGCGCGAGGCCGGCCTGGTCACCAGCGAGCGCCGCGCCACCTGGATCTACTACCGGGTGCACCCGCAGACCGTCGCGATGCTCGCCGGCGTCCTGGTCCCCGCCGGTTCCCCCTGCACAGCACCTGCACCCCCGACGGAAGTGAACTGCCCGCATGAGCGCCACCCCCGACACCACCGCCGGCCAGCCCGGGCCCTCCGGCGACCCGGTCGTCACGAAGCTGTCCACTCTCGACCGGTTCCTGGCGGTGTGGATCATCGCGGCCATGGCCGTCGGCCTCGGCGCCGGACGACTGATCCCCGGGCTGGGCGAGGCCCTCGACGCCATCGCGATCGACGGGATCTCGCTGCCGATCGCGCTCGGCCTGCTGATCATGATGTACCCGGTGCTGGCGAAGGTCCGCTACGACCGCCTCGACACCGTCACCGGCGACCGCAGGCTGATCCTTGGTCCTTGGGGCGTCGGCCGCCTTCTGATGGTGCCTCGATGATCTGGCAGACAACGGCGTTCTGGCCGTGCCGGCGCGCGCTGGTGGCAGTGGCGCGGGCACGGGACAGTGACTGACGCAAGCGATTGAGATCGCGGAGCCGTTGATCGATGTCGGCGAGGTGCGCATCGAGCAACGCCAGAACGCGGCCGCAGGGTTGCTCGCCGCCGCGCTGGAGGTCAAGAATTTCCTTGATCTCATCGAGGTGCAGGCCGAGGGTCTTCGCTTGGCGGACGAAGCGCAGCACGTCGAGATCATTCTCGGTGAAGACCCGGTATCCGGCCTGGGTCCGCTCGGCAGCAGGCAACAGCCCCTTGGCTTCCCACAGGCGGACCGCCTTGGCGCTCACACCGGCGGCTTCAGCTGCGGCGCCGACCGTCATTCGCACGACAGACCTCCTCGCATGATCACCCTTGACCTTACCCCTGGGGGAAGGTTCTAGCGTCCGGTCGGCCGTCGAACCGTCCGACCCGACCGAAAGCGACAGTGCAGTGTTCGTTCAGCCAGAGGCCACGAGTAGTCCGCCCAGGGCCGTGCTCGCGCTGCTCACCGCAGCCGCGTTCCTAATCTTCGCGCAGGCCTTCATGATCGCGCCGATCCTGCCGCGGCTGGCAGAGGTGTTCGGCACCGCACCGGGCACGGTGGGGCTGGCGGTGCCCGCCTACCTGATCCCGTACGGGGTGATGACGCTGGTGTGGGGGCCACTCTCGGACCGGTTCGGGCGGCGCCCGGTGATCCTCGGATCGTTGGTGGCGTTCACCGTGCTGACCGCGGCGACCACGCTGGCCGACAGCGCGGGAGCGTTCATCAGCGTCCGGCTGGCCACGGCGGTCGGGGCCAGCGGCGTGGTACCGATCGCGCTGGCGTTGATCGGTGACCTGTTCCCGTATCAGCGACGGGGGCAGGCTTTGGGCTGGGTGTTCGGTGGGATGGCCGGGGGGATCGCCGTGGGCGCGGCCGGCGGAGCGCTGGGCGAACCGAGCATCGGCTGGCCGGGCCTGTTCCTGGTCGTCGCCGCCGCCGGTCTGGTTTTGCTGATCAGTGCGCTGGTCATGCTGCCGGCCGCACCGCGCCCGCAGGCGCCTCCTGCGCTGCGGGCGGTGGTGAGCGGCTACCAAAGCCTGCTGCGTAGCTCCCGCGGCCGCCGCACCTACGGGTACGTGCTGGTCAACGCGGTACTGCACTCCGGGGTCTACACCTGGCTCGGGGTATATCTGCACCAGCGGTTCGGTCTGGACGAGTTCACCATCGGGCTGACACTGCTCGGCTACGGCATCCCTGGGTTCCTCCTCGGCGCAGTCATCGGCCGCATCGCCGACCGATTCGGCCGGGCCCGGCTCATCCCGGCCGGTGTCGGGCTCGGCGCGGTGTGCGCGCTGCTGCTGGCCGCCCCGATGCCGCTGATCGCGGTCCAAGCCGCAATCATCACGTTGTCGCTGGCCTACGACATGACCCAACCGCCCCTGGGCGGGATCGTCACCACGCTGTCGAACAACCGCGGCCAGGCCATGGGCGTGAACGTGTGCACCCTGTTCACCGGGTTCGGGCTCGGAAGTCTAATCTTCCAGGCACTGCTGCCGGCCGGGTTCGCCGTCGCGTTCGGCGTCTTCGGGGCGACGGCACTGATCGCCACGGTGCTCGCCATTCCTCTATTCCGCGACGAGCGCCCCAGCACCGTGGTGCAGGCACCCGCATGAGGGCTCCTGCGCGCCCCGTGCTCGACCATGGCGGGCCCAGGAGCCTCGATAGCCTCGACTGCCGGGGAGGCGCCGCATGAGCGCTGCCCCACGCCGGGTCGGGCTGCGCACGGTGTTCGCCCACCCCGGCTATCGGCGCTTGTGGTCGGCGCGCACGGCCTCGCAGTGCGGAGACATCTTCGCGACGGTGGCCTTGGCCCTGTTGGTGTTCGACCTGACCGGCTCCGCGCTGGGCGTGAGCGCGGTGGTGTTCGCCGAGATCCTGCCGGTCCTGTTGCTCGCGCCCCTGGCGGGAACCCTGGTCGACCGGCTTCCCCCGATCCGGATCATGATCGCCGCGGACGTGTGGCGTGCCCTGCTCGCCGGCTCGCTGATCGTGCTCGGCGACCACGTCGTCGCGGTGTATGTGATCGCGTTCGGGCTTTCCGTCGGGGCGGTCCTGTTCAACCCCGCAGCCAACAGCGCCCTGCCCGCGCTGGTCGACGACAGCGAGCTCGTCGCGGCCAACAGCGGCATCTGGACAGCCGCAGTGCTGAGCCAGATCGCGCTGGCCCCGCTCGCCGGGCTGCTCTACACCGCACTCGGCCCCGCCCCGGCGTTCGGGATCAACGCGGCCAGCTTCGTGGCCAGCGCCGTCCTGCTCACCGGGCTGAAGTTACCGGCCACGCCGCGCTCGACCGCACGGCACGGGTTCTTTGCCGATGCCGTGGCCGGGGTGCGGGTACTGGCCTCGGACCGGTTGCTGCGGGCACTCGGGGCAGGTCAGCTCCTCGCGGCCCTGTCGGCCGGTGCGACGAGTGCCTTGCTGGTGGTGTTGGCGCGCGAGCACCTGGCCCTGCCGCCGTCGGGCTACGGGCTGCTGCTGGGCGCGATCGGCGTCGGCGCGGTCCTGGGCCCGTTGGTGGTGAGCCGGCTGCTCAGCGATCCGCGCCGCCCGGCGTTCGTGTTCGGCCCCTACGTGCTCCGCGGCCTGGTCGACCTCGCGCTCGCGACCTTCACCGCATTTCCGGTCGCCCTGGTCGCCCTCGCGGTCTATGGACTGGGGACCTCCACCGGCGCAGTCACCTTCAACTCCCTGCTGCAAGCCCACACCCCCGCGCACCTGCGCGGACGGATCTTCGCCGGCTTCGACGTGTTCTGGCAGCTGGGCCGGCTCGCGTCGCTGCTCCTCGGCGGGTTGCTCGCCGCCGCGCTCGGCATCCAGGCCGTCTACCTCCTCGGCGGCCTCCTGCTCCTGGCGGCCGCGGCGATCGGCTGGGCCGGGGTCCGAGACCCGAGCTCGCCGACCGGGTAGCTGGGTCCGGCCCGAGCGGCGGTGACGCTCGTGCACGGGGCATGAGGCCCGTCCCAGCACGGCCAAGAACGGGGTGCAAGGCCTTACGACTGGGCTGGCGGTGCCGCGATGGTGAGCTGGCGCCGATGGTGGTCGAAGTGCTGGGTGCCGAATTGTCCCCACGAGAACGTTGCCTCGGAGCGTCTTGTTCCGACCAGACCGCTACGACGTCAGACGTCACCGGCGCCCTGGTCTGCCTCGTCGGCGTCGCCGTGATCATGTACACGCCACGAACCGGCACGGTCTGAGGCTGAGCAGCCCGTCGACCGCATCAGGTGGAGCGCAGCCTCAGGCAGTAACCGGCCCCCACCAGTGCCACCAGCGTTCGGGCGCGATCCGGCGACAGCCACCCTCGTTCGTGCGGCACAGCTAGCGCGCCGACAACGTGAGCAGACGCTTTCGGATCATTCGGTTGGGTTTCGCGGGGGCGGTTCCCAAGGGTGAAGGCGGGGTATCCAGCGTGGAACGTTGTCCCGATAACGCGCGTGGTCGTCGCCGAACCGGCGGGCTAGCCGCGGTTCCTCAACGCGAGTGACCATGATGGTGACGAAGAGCGCGAACACGACAAGCCAGGCCAGGAGGCTCAGGGACCGCGTTGCGATCGTCTCGCCGACGAGGATGGCCAGAACTGCACTGAACATCGGGTGGCGCACATGTCGATAGGGCCCGTGCACTACCAGGGTGCGCGGTGGGTCCTGTGGCGACAATGTTCCCTCGCCCTGCTGGGCGAAGAGGCTGATCGTCCAGGCGAGCATCGCGACGCCGCCCGCGATCAGCAGGGCGCCGACCGTCAGGGCCAGGTAGCCGAGTAGTGGACCAAGATCGACCGGAGCGGGCCCCGTGATCGTTACGATCAACGCTGGGATGATGATCGTGACGGTTACCGGACCGAGCAGTATCGCCCGCAGGTGCTGTACCAGCATGATGTTGACCTCCTGGCCGCATGTGCGGAGCCCAAGGGCGGGGCGCGAGGCCCCCGCCCGCTATGACCGAACGCCGATCCAACGCGGAACTCGGCCGTACAGGCGCCCGTAGGCCGTTCCGAACTGTCGCTGCAGGTGCCGTTCCTCGACCGCTACCCAGGCGCGCACGACTACGGCCAGTTCGATGGCCAGCAGCGCGGCCCGCGGTGAGTCTCGGGCGGCGGCGAGCCCGGCGGTGGCGGCGACGAAGCCCGTGTACTGGGGGTTGCGGCTGTAGTTGTAGATCCCGCCGGTGATCAGCTCACCGGTCTCGCCGCCGTTGAGCTGCTGCGGGCTGGCGAACGGCGTCATGCCGGCTCCTGCGAGAGTCGTCCCGGCTGCGGCGACGGCGTAGCCGGCGACGCGCTGGCCGGTCGGCACGTCGCGGTGGCGGGCGAGGGACTCGGTGAGCAGGACTCCGAACGTCGCGTAGGCAGCCCACATCATCATCTGGGTTCCCCGTCGCAGGGTTCCGTTGCGGTCCAGCTCGTTCCGCATCCGGTGAAGGAGCGGGATAGTGGCGACCGTGAGGACGGTGTTGGCCAGGCGTGCCGCCCGATCGGCCGTGGTCATGGGTGAGACCTCTGGTGTGCCTGTGTCTCTCGTGCGGCAGCGGGCGGTTCGGGGCTGCAGCATGCGCATCCATTCGCGCAACCACTGTGGTGCGGCGGTTGTGCCGGGGCGGATCCCGGATCGGTGTCGAGCGGCGACGGTCCGGTGGCCACGCTGTGGGGTGTGGCCGGTCGGGGTGTCGGCGCGCAGCAGGGGTCGTCCGGTTCCGGCGCGGGCTCGATCGTGATGTGGTGTCGCCCCGAGGTGGCCGGGGCGGCAGTGAGGCCGGGCATTGTCCGTGTCCGCGCGGCGCGGACGGCGTTGAGGATGACCAGCACTTCGGCGGCCTCGTGGATCACCACGACGGCGGCCAGGCCCAGGACACCGAACGCGGCGAGCGGGATCAGCGCGCCGATGATCAGCAGCGAGAAGCCGACGTTCTGCAGCATGATCGTGCGGGCGTGGCGGGCGTGGGCGAGGTTCTGTGGGAGGTGGCGCAGGTCCTCGCCCAGCAGCGCGACGTCGGCGGTTTCGATGGCGACGTCGGTGCCCATGGCGCCCATCGCGATGCCGACATCGGCGGTGGCCAGCGCCGGGGCGTCGTTGACGCCGTCACCGACCATGGCGATCCGGCGGCCCCGGGCGATTTCGGGCAGCAGGCGGGCCTTGTCCTCGGGGCGCAGTTCGGCGTGCACGACGTCGATCCCGGCCTGCTCGCCGAGCGTCGCCGCGGTGCGGTGGTTGTCGCCGGTGAGCATGGCGACCTCGATCCCGAGCGCGCGCATGCGGCGAACGGCTTCGGCTGCTTCGGGGCGCAGCTCGTCCCGGACGGCAACGGCGCCGAGCAGCGTGCCGCCGCGCTCGAGGAGTACGACCGTTGCCCCCTGGTCCTGCAGCCGCGCGACGTCGTCGGCCAACGGGCCGGCGTCGACCCAGCCGGGCTTACCCAGCCGCAGCTCGACCCCGTCGCGGAGGCCGGTCAGGCCGTGCCCGGGCACGGCGGTGACATCGTCGGCGGGCTCTACCGCGACCGACCACGGTGCCGCCTCGGCGGCGGTGAGGACTGCCCGGGCCAGTGGGTGCTCGCTCCGGGATTCCAGCGCGGCGGCGGTGGCCAGCACGTCGGCGTGGTCCTCGCCGGGTGCAGCGAGAACCTCGACCACCTCGGGCTCGTTGCGGGTCAGGGTGCCGGTCTTGTCCAGCGCGACAGCTCTGATCCGGCCGAGCTCCTCCAGCGCCGCACCACCCTTGACCAGCGCGCCGTGCCGGCTGGACGCGCCGATCGCGGCGACCACGGTGAGCGGTACCGAGATCGCCAGCGCGCACGGTGACGCGGCCACGAGCACGACGAGGGCTCGTTCGAGCCAGAGCATCGGGTCGCCGAACAGCGCGCCCAGCCCGGCGATCAGCACGGCCAGGACCATGATCGCAGGAACCAGCGGGCGGGCGATCCGGTCGGCGAGGCGCTGACCGGAGCCCTTGCGCTCCTGGGCCTGCTCGACGATGTGCACGATCCGCGCCAGCGAGCTGTCCGAGGCCGGGGCGCTGACCACGACCTCGATCGCGCCACCGCCGTTGATCGTCCCGGCGTAGAGGTCGTCGCCCGGTTCCGCCTCGACCGGGACCGACTCACCGGTGATCGCGGAGGTGTCCAGGCTGGTCCGCCCGGTGCGGATGGTGCCGTCGGTCGCGGCTCGCTCACCGGGGCGCAGGATCAGGACGTCGCCGACGACCAGGTCGTCAGGGGAGACGGTGAGCTCGTCGCCGTCGCGCAGCACCGAGGCGGTCGGTGGGACCAGTCCGAGCAGGGCGCGTAGGCCGCGGCGGGTCCGGGTCACGGCATGGTGTTCGAGCCCTTCGGCGATGGAGAACAGGATCCCGAGCAGGGCGGCCTCGGGGATCTGTCCGAGTGCGACGGCGCCGATCACGGCGATCGTCATCAGGGTGCCGACACCGATCCGGCCGTGGCGCAGGTTGCGCAGCGCGTCGGGCACGAACGTCGACGCCGCGACCACGGCCGCGACCAGCTCGACCCCGCCGATCAGCAGCGCCGGACCACCGGCGACGAGAGCGAGCACCCAGGCGGCGGCGAGCAGCACCGCAGCGACCGCGGCGAGCTGTAGCTCCCGGACCTGCCAGATACGGCCGGGCCCCTCATCGCCTCCCGCAGTGCTGTCGGGTGCGGGTGCGGATGCAGTGCCGGACTCAGACACGATCCGCTCCTTCCAACACCGCGTCGCCGTCGCCATCGGCGTCGACGGCTGTGCCGTTGTCGACCTCGACCAGCACCGACAGGACGGAGCGTCCCCGGTCGGAGAGCTGGTACATCACCATCCGGCCGTCCCGGCGCGAGGTCACGACCCCAGCCGTGCGCAGCTGGCGCAGGTGGTGTGACACCAGTGCCTGCGACGCTCCGACGATCCAGGCGGTGTCGCACACGCACAGTTCGTCCCCCTCGAGGAGGGCGGCCGCGATCCGCAGCCGGGTGGGGTCCCCGAGTCCGCGGGCCACACCGGCCGCCGGTTCGATCCGAGTGGTGTCCGGCAGTGCGGCACGGATCCGTTCGGCGTGCGGAAGATCGAGACAGAGCAGGTCACACACGTCATCCATGGCCATACAAACATTCTAATGACCATCGATGTATTTGGGTAGTGCTGCCCGGAGGCCAGAGCACCGGAGGGCGGACGTACTCTACGAGCCGTCGAAGATGCAGGCCGGTGGCATGACGTCGGGTCCGTCACGACGGATGAGCAGGCCCGTTACCTTCTGAGAAGGGGTGGGTGATTGTGCGTACTGCGATACGCCGTCCCGCAACCCCGTTCGTCGTCCTGCTGCTGGCCGTGCTCGTGCACACCGCGTTCGGCCCCCTCCTGGCCTGCCACGACATGGCTCAGGAACGGTCGGTGGCGACGGTCGCCTCCGTCACGGTGTCTCCGGACCACGAGCCCGCAGAATGTCCCGGCTGCGGGCCCGATGAGTCTCCCGACGCGGAAAGCCCCGCCAGGAGTCCCGCAGCCGAGGATCTGCTCTCACCGAACGAGACAGATCCGTGTACCCCGGACCGGCCCTGTCACGGCCCGAGCGGATCGCACGCCGCCGA
Organism: Pseudonocardia parietis; assembly: GCF_017876315.1. GTDB lineage: Bacteria > Actinomycetota > Actinomycetes > Mycobacteriales > Pseudonocardiaceae > Pseudonocardia > Pseudonocardia parietis. The sequence goes on from NZ_JAGINU010000002.1 coordinate 202,516, forward strand.
GGACGCCGCGCTACGCGGACTCGACAACCCGCGTGACCCGGGCCCCGCGCTCGTCCCCGCGTGCCTGGGGCCCGCCCGGGCGGAGCTGCCCGTCGTGTCCGCGCCGACGTCGAGCCCGGTTCCTCCGGCGGCGGTTCGCGCGCCCGTCGCCGTGCTCTGCGTCGATCGGAACTGATCCGCCCGGCGCCGGGGTCGACTTCCCGTCTGTGACCGGCCGCTGAGGCCGTCTTGCGGGATGTCGCGTCCGGAGTCACCGCAGCGGAAACCGATTCGCGACGCCAGGTCGCCTGGTCTGCCCGAAGGGCCCCTTCCATGTCACGCGCTACGCGCAACCGCACATCGTCGTCCGACACGCCTCGTCGTCTGTCCAACACGACGCTGTCGTTGATCATCGCCGGCTTGTTCGTCCTCGTCGTGGCCGTGTTGTTCGGCCTCACACGCCTCGGCAGCGATACCCCGGACAACAGCTCCGAAGCCGCAGCGGTCGCGGTCCGGGACAACAGCCACCGGCTGTCGACCGCGCCCGGCGCCACCGTGAACTTCGTGGAGTTCCTCGACTTCGAATGCGAGGCCTGCGGCGCGGTGTATCCGGCGATCGAACAGCTCCGCCAGCAGTACGGCGACCGCGTCAACTTCGTCATCCGCTACTTCCCCGGGACCGGCCACTTCAACGCCGAGCGTGCCGCCCGCGCGGTGGAGGCGGCCGCCCAGCAGGGCCGGCTCGAGGAGATGTACCGGCTGATGTTCGAGACCCAGGAGGAGTGGGGCGAACAGCAGGTTCCGATGGACGATCGCTTCCGCGGATACGCCGAGCAGCTCGGCCTCGACCTGGCCCGCTACGACGCAACCTACAACGACCCCGCGACCCGCGAACGCGTCCTCGCCGACCGCGAGGATGGCCTGGCCCTCGGTGTGCGGGGCACCCCGACGTTCTTGGTCAACGGCGAGCAGCTCAACCCGAAGTCCTACGACGACCTGACCCGCGCACTCGACGACGCACTGGCGAAGAGCTGATCAACGATGACCGACATTCTCGACAGGAACCGGTCCTCCCGCGCCGCTCGGGCCGGTCTGGGCATCGCACGCGGCCGTGGGGGTCGCAGTGGGGATTCTGAGGAGGCCGGCACCGGCGAGTGGGTTGTCCGCCACCGTGTGATGAGCGCTGCCGGTGCGGCCGGCTCCGGCCTCGCGTTCATCCTCGCCTGGCACCTCAGCCGCCAACAGACGATCAGGCGGCACCGGGCGCAAGCCTCCCGGATCCGCCTCCGAGCCTCGCCGACAGACCCGGGCCGAGGGCAGCTGCAGGTCACGAACGCCAGTGACCAGCCAGTGCACGCGGCGCTGGTCCGGCCGGTCCGCATCCGGACAGAACGCTCGCGCCGCACCGCCTGGCTCTCCCGGACGACGCTCACCGTCGAGCACCCGATCACCGTCGACAGGACGCTGTGGCCCGGCTCGTCCATCTCCATTGCCGCAACGGCATTCGACGAGATGCCGGTCCTGTACTTCAGCAGTACCCAGGGACACAGCTGGGTACGCGACGTGCACGGGCACCTGCGCGCGATCGCTCGCGTGCAAGATCAGGTCTCTGGACGCTGGTCGTGATTGCTTCCATGCTGACACGGTCTCAGCGCTCCTCCCGGGCAGCAGGCGCCGCCAAGGGGTCCGTCCCCGACCTGCTCGGCGAGCAGGGCACGGAACCGCGGGCCGTCGGCCGGATCGCGATGCCGGCCGGCCAAAACCTGAGCATGCATATCCCAGGCCGCCTGTTGCTCGACGATCCAGCGGGCGAGCACATCGCGGTGATGAAGCAGGCGTGCCTGCCGACCGTCGGTGTCGCCGTCAAGAAGGGCCCGGACACCGTCGAACGATGGCGCCGCCCGCTCGGCAGTCACCATCTCCGCCGCCCGGAAGAGATCGGTTCGCGAGGAGAGCCGGTGCCCACTGCGTGTCCGCGACGGGGAGAGGAGCCCTTCGGCTTCCCAGTGACGGAGGACGCGCGAAGCGAGTCCGGATCCGCTCCCCGCACCCACTGTCTCCTGTCTGGCAATGAAAATATTGGGGTGGAAGTTTGGATAAGGGTATGGAGGTGAGGACGACGACTGACCGTGCGGTGACGGCGGAGCCGGCGGTGTACGACCTCGCCGTGGGCGGGATGACCTGCGCTGCGTGCGTGGGGCGCGTGGAGCGCAAGCTCGGCAAGCTCGACGGCGTCACTGCGACGGTCAACCTCGCGACTGAACGGGCTCGGGTACTCGCCCCGGCCAGCACCGACCCACGGTCGCTGCTCGAGGCTGTTGAAGGGGCCGGTTATACCGCCCGTCTGGTGGCTACGGGCGAGCAGCATCGGCGTGACCCGGATCGTGAGCGCGACCTGCGGCGCCGGCTGGCCGTGGCTGCGGTGCTGGCCATGCCGCTGGCCGATCTGTCGCTGGCGTTGTCGCTGTTTCCGGAGTTGCGGTTCGTCGGCTGGGAGTGGGTGTTCCTCGGGCTGGCGCTGCCGATGGTGTTGTGGTGTGGTCTGCCGTTTCACCGTGCAGCGTGGTCCGCTCTTCGGCATGGCACGGCGACCATGGACACGCTGGTGTCGGTTGGGACACTGGCCGCTACCGGCTGGTCGCTCTGGATCATGCTGAGAGGCGGTGAGGCCGCGCCGGGGTTCGGTACCGGGTGGGCTGCGCTGACCCGCACCGATGATGCGCTGTATCTCGATGTCGCGGCGGTCGTGATCACCTTCCTGCTCGCCGGTCGGTACTTCGAGGCACGAGCCAAGCGTTCTGCCGGGGCGGCGCTGCGGGCGTTGCTCGACTGGGGCGTCAAGGACGTCGAGGTGCTCCGTGGCGGCAACGTGGTCCGTCTCTCGGTGGACTCGCTGCGGGTGGGGGACCGGTTCACTGCCCGCCCGGGGGAGAAGATCGCCACCGACGCTGTCGTCGAGCAGGGGCGCTCCGCGCTCGACACCAGCGTGATCACCGGCGAGTCGGTGCCCCGTGAGGTTGGTCCGGGCGATCCTGTCGTCGGGGGGACCGTGAACGCTGCAGGCCATCTGGTTCTGGTCGCGACCCGGGTGGGCGCCGACACCCGGCTCGCTCGGATGGCGCAGCTGGTGGAGCAGGCGCAGGAGAGCAAGGCCGGTGCCCAGCGGCTCGCCGACCGGGTGTCGGCCGTGTTCGTACCGCTGGTATTGCTGCTGGCCGCGGCGACGATGGTCGGCTGGTTGTTGCTCGGTCCGTCGACAGCGGCCGCGGTGACCGCGGCGTTGGCCGTGCTCGTCGTGGCCTGCCCGTGCGCGCTGGGCCTGGCGACTCCGACCGCGGTCCTGGTCGGTACCGGCCGCGGCGCGCAGCTCGGAGTGTTCCTCAAGGGCCCCCAGGCTTTGGAGTCCACCCGGCGGATCGACACGGTCGTCGCCGACAAGACCGGCACTCTGACCGAGGGGCGGATGGAGCTTAGCGACGTCATTGCGGCCGACGGTGAGTGCGCCGCGACCATGCTGAGCCGCGCGGCCTCGGTCGAGCGCGCATCCGAGCATCCGATCGCTGCGGCTCTCGTCGCCGGGGCCGATCCGGGGACGATGCTGCCGGTGACGGAGTTTGCCGCGCTCGCCGGGCTCGGCGCCGCAGGAACGGTCGACGGCGACGAAGTCCTGGTGGGGAGCCCTCGCATGCTTGCCGAGCGCGGACTCGCTCTGCCCGCGGCTCTGGAGATCGAGCGGGTCCGTGCCGAGGAAGCCGGGGCGACGGTGGTCGGCGTCGCCTGGGGTGACCGGGTCCGCGGGCTGTGCACGGTCACCGACCGGATCCGGGACACGGCCCCAGCTGCGGTCGCTGCCCTGCGCGGGCTCGGTATCGAAACGGTGATGCTCACCGGCGATAACCAGCGCACCGCAGCAGCCGTGGCGACCGTGGTCGGGATCGATCCGGGCCACGTCGTCGCAGACGCGATGCCTGAGGACAAGGTCGACCACGTCCGCAGGCTCCAGGCACGGGGGCGCTCGGTCGCCGTGGTCGGAGACGGGATCAACGATGCCGCCGCGCTTGCGGCCGCGGATCTGGGGATCGCGGTCGGCAGCGGCACCGACGTCGCGATCGAGGCAGCCGACGTCGTCCTGGGGCGAGACGACCTGCTGGCCGTGGCCGATGCGATCGAGCTGGCTCGGCGGACCCACCGGACGATCGTGAGCAACCTGCGATGGGCATTCGGGTACAACACCGCGGCGCTGCCACTGGCGGTCGCGGGCCTGCTCAGTCCGCTGGTCGCCGGCCTGGCGATGGTGCTGTCGTCGGTGTTCGTCGTCTCGCAGAGCCTGCGGTTGCGTGGATTCACTCCCGCCTCCGGTCCGCCGCGAGCTGAGCAGCAGCGAGGATGACGGCCGTAGGCGAGTCCGCGCCGAGAGCCCGCCGGTCGGGTTGGTCGTGGCTGGGCTGGTGGCTGCCGGTGGCAGCGGTGACCGGGCTGATCGTTGGGGTGGCCGGCCCCGACCTGGCGGTGCTGTTCGGGTACCGCTCCCTCGGACCGGTCGCCGCGGTCGCACATCCCTTCGCCCGCACACTTGCGATCGGTGCTGGCACGGTCGCGGTCGCCGGGCTGCTGGTTGCTGTCGTGTACGTCCCAGGGGCGCCACGCGGCGCACTGTCGCCCGTCGGATACAGATCGCTGGCCGTGGTGCGCCGGGCGGGTCCGGTGCTGTGCGCTGCTGCGCTGGTCGTCGCTCTGTTGACGGTGTCGGAGACGATCGGCATTCGGCCGGCTGCCTTGCTCCTCGACCCGCCCATGTTGCTGGTCGCGTTGGTCACGGTCGAGCCGGCCGCCGGGTGGGTGATCACCGCGGCGCTCGGGCTACTCGTCGGGGGCTTGGCCGGGGTGGTCCTGACCTGGCGGGGTGCGAGCGGGCTACTGATGCTGCTCGTGGCCGGGTTCGTGGTGCCGCCGGCCACAGCGGCCGCGAACTCCGAGCGCGCGCACGACTGGTACGGCGATGCTCTCACCCTGCACACCGTCGCCGGCGTGCTGTGGCTGGGCAGCACGATCGCGGTGACGACGCTGTGGCGAGCCAAGTTGGTCGACCAAGCTGTGCTCGGCCGTCACTCCCGGATCGTGCTCGGTTGCTCGGTCGCACTGCTGCTGTCCGGGCTGGTGCCCACCGCCCTGGACGTCGGTCTTGACGGCCTCGTGAGCGGGTACGGACTCCTGGTCATCGCCAGTGCCGCGTTGTTGCTCGTCGGTGTCCTCATCGCGGTCCGCCGACGGTGGAGTCCACGTAGTGCCCCGCAGATGTGGGCCGCCGAGCTCACCATCCTGACGGCGGCCGCCGCGGCTGGGACGGCGATGTCCCGGCTCGTTCCTCCAGGCGCTCATGAGGCGATCCCCTACCGCGAGTCCGAGCGGTTGGTGTATCTGCTCGGTTACGACCTGCCCGCCCGGATGGGGTTGGCTGAGCTCGTCGGATGGTGGCGCATCGACCTGCTGTTCGCTCCCGCGGCGCTGGTCGCCGCCGCGGCCTACCTGCACGCGGTCCGGACACTGCGCCGGGGCGGGGGGACGTGGCCGGTAACGCGTACCGCGGCCTGGGTCGCGGGGTGTCTGACCGTGCTGGTGGCGACCTCGTCCGGGATCGGCGCTTACGCCACCGCAGTGTTCGGGGTACACCTGATCGGGCACGCCTTGCTGGCGACGATCGCTCCGTTGCTGCTGGTTCTGGGCCATCCTGTGACTCTGGTCCGGCGCGTGGGATCGACCGGGACAGTGGAGCGGGTCGCTGCGCTTCTCGATGCGGCGCCGATGCGAGCGCTGCACCGGCCCGCCGTCGCGTGGTGCGTGGCCGCCGCGGCAGTGTTCGGGGTCTACGCCACTGGCCTGTTCGACGCCGTCGTCCTCGAGCACTGGTCGCACCCGGCGATGGACGCACTGGCGCTCGGCAGCGGTGTGGTGCTGTTCCGCGCGGTGCTGGGCTCCCGCGATCCGCAGCCGCCCCCGTTCGTCCGGCTCGGGTTGCTGTTCGCGGTGATGATGCTGCACGCCGCGTTCGGGATCTGGCTGCTCGTGCAGGCCGAGCCGGTGGCCGGGCAGTTCTACGCGGCAGTCGCGATGCCGTTCGTTCCGGACCTGCTCGCCGACCAGCGTCACGGCGCGATCGTTGCCTGGGTCGTGTCGGATCTCGCGATGGTGACTGCCGCGCTGGCCGTGGCCCGATCCTGGATGGTGCACGACCGTGTCGGCGGCGCGACTCAGCAGGACGCTCCCGCCGCGACGTCGCTCCGACCACCCGGAACGGGGTGAGGCTGGCCCCTGTGGCCGGGCTTCGAGCTACTGCCGCATGTGCCGGGACGCGGCGGCGGTGCGATGTGCTGAGACAGCGAAGTGCGGCGTCTGACGCTTCTGGTCGTCGACTGGGAAAAGCGTTACTGCCACGGTGGTAGGTCGTCCCCGCCTCGGCAGCGTGAGGTGTTCGTCTCGGTCGGTTCGACGATCTTCGGGCAGCCGGCCCGGCCGCGGCTCATGCGCGGTCTCGGCTCGAGCATCCATCCGCGCAACGTCGACCACTCCATCTTTTCCGAGGTGCACTGGGTGGCCCCGGACGAAGCGGTCTCGGCTTGCCGGGCGATGGCCAGTTCCAGCTACGCCAGTGGCGGTTGGAGCGTGGGTGCGGTTGGGGTCGTGGCCGGCTGGATCGCCCGTACCCGACCGGCCGGGACCCGGATTACCGCGATCTTCCCCGACGGCCCGCAGCGCTATTTCGACACCGTCTACAACGACGAGTTCTGCCGCGACCGGGGCATCGAGGTGGGCCCGCCGCCGCTGCATGACCCGGACGAGATCACCCGCCCGGACGCCGTCGAGGTGCGTCGCTGGACCCGCTGCACCGCCGTCGTCGCCGAGGTGCGCTGATGCAGGTGCTGGAGCGCTATCGGTCGTTCGATCGGCCGGTCCGACTGCTGCTGCTCAACCAGCTGACCATCAACCTGGGCTTCTACATGCTCATCCCGTACCTGGCCGATCATCTCTCGGCAGGGCTCGGGTTGTCGGTGCTGATGGTCGGGCTGATCCTGGGCGTGCGGAACTTCTCCCAGTAGGGCATGTTCCTGGTCGGGGGGAGCCTGGCTGACCGATTCGGCTACAAGCCGATGATCGTCGCCGGGTGCGCGCTGCGGACCGTCGGGTTCGCTCTGATCGGCCTGGTCGACGCGGTCTCGGCGCTGGTGATCGCCTCGGCGATGACCGGGTTCGCCGGCGCCCTGTTCAACCCCGCCGTGCGTGCCTACATCGCCCGCGACGCCGGCGAGCGCCGGGTCGAGGCATTCGCCCTGTTCAGCATCTTCTACCAGGCCGGGATCCTGATCGGCCCGGTTGCGGGTCTACTGCTGACCGGGATCGACGTCACGCTGACCTGTCTGGTCGCCGCAGCCGTGTTCGCGGTGCTGACGGTGCTGCAGGTGCGGGCGCTCCCGGCCCGCCGCGGAGACGACGACACCGACGAGGAGCGGCGTCCGCTGCTGCGCCAGTGGCGCGACGTCGCCACGACCCGGGGATTTCTGCCGTTCGCCGTCGCGATGATCGGCACCTACGTCCTGTCGTATCAGATCTATCTGGCCCTACCGCTGCACGCGCGCACGCTGCTCGGAAGCGGGGACTCCGCGACCGCGCTGGTGACCGGCATCTACGTGGTGTCCGGTGCGGTGACCATCGCGTCCCAGATGAAGGTGACGGCCTGGTGCCGCACGCGATGGGGGCCGGCCCGGTCGCTTAGCCGCGGCCTGCTCGTCCTGGGTGCAGCGTTCGTGCCGATGCTCGCCGCCGACTCCCTACTACTGGTGTGGCCGGACATCGGGCCCGGCCCGGCCACCGTGGCCGGGATCATGGCACTGCTGCTGACGGCGGCGCTGCTGGCGGTCGGGACGGCGGTGGTGCTGCCGTTCGAGATGGACACGATCGTCGCGTTGTCTCGTGACCGCCTGGTGGCCACGCACTACGGCTTCTACAACACGGTGTGCGGCGCCGGGATCCTGCTCGGTAACGCGGGCACCGGGTGGGCGGTGGATCTCGCGCGGTCGGCCGGGCTGGCCCCGATACCGTGGGCGGTCCTCGTCGTGCTCGGCGTACTGTGCGCGGTCGCGCTGGCGAGCCTGTACCGACGAGGCCTGCTGACCGTCGCCAAGGACGCCGAGGCACGAGACGAGGACACACGCTGCCCCGGCGGTGCTGGGAGCTCCCAGCCGAGGGGGCCCCAGGTCACGGGGCCGAAGCAATGCCAGATACACGCGGACTGGACAGCTGCTGGTGGTGGTGTCTGCTGCAACAAGTCGGTTCTCAGTGAAGTTGGCACCGGTGTGCCGCGGCGGCCTCATACCGCAGGCCTGGAGCCGAAGAGTTAGACGCGCCTACACTTCGGGTTCGGCGGACCTGTCGATGACGAGGGGGCGACGATGGCGGCGATGTCAACGCCACGGACGGACCGGCCGCGGCAGGTCACGGCCGAGGAGCTTCGCCGTCGCGGCTGGCGGGGGCGGCTCGTCGTCCTCGGACCGGCGTTCGTGGCCGCGGTCGCCTACGTCGACCCCGGCAACTTCGCCACCAACTTCTCCGCCGGCGCGGGTTACGGCTACCTGCTGATCTGGGTGATCGTCGTCGCCAACCTGATGGCGATGCTGATCCAGTCGCTGTCGGCCAAGCTCGGCATCGTGACCGGGAAGAACCTGCCCGAGATGTGCCGCGAGCACATGCCCAGGTGGGGCAGCCGGTTGATGTGGGTACAGGCCGAGCTGGTCGCGATCGCCACCGACCTGGCCGAGGTGATCGGCGGGGCGGTCGCGCTGCACCTGTTGTTCGGGCTGCCGCTGTTCGTCGGCGGCCTGATCACCGGTGTGATCGCGTTCGGCCTGTTGGGGCTGCAGTCGCGGGGACATCGGCCGTTCGAACGGGCGATCGTCTTCCTGCTGGCGATCATCCTGGTCGGGCTGGTGTCGACGCTGTTCCGGACGGACGTGGACGCCGGCGCGCTGGCCGCGGGCCTGGTGCCCGGCTTCGCCGGGATCGACTCGCTGATGCTGGCCACCGGCATCCTTGGCGCGACCGTCATGCCGCACGTGATCTACCTGCACTCCGCGCTCACCCAGCGCCGCCTGGAACCGCGCAGTATGGCGGATACCCGCTTCCTGCTCCGGGCCGGGCGGACCGACATCATGCTTGGGATGGGCCTGGCCGGCCTGGTCAACTTGTCCATGCTCATCGTCGCCGCGGCCCTGTTCGCTGGCACCGACGTACCCGCGACCGACACCCTGGAGGGCATCTTCGCCGGGCTCGCGGCGCAGCTCGACGTCGTCGCCGCCTACGGGTTCGCGATCGCGCTGCTGGCGTCCGGGTTCGCCTCGTCCGGGGTCGGTACCTACGCCGGGCAGGTGATCATGGCGGGGTTCCTGCGCCGTCGGATCCCGCTGCTGCTGCGCCGCCTGCTCACCCTGGCGCCGGCGCTGGTGGTCCTCGGTGTCGGCATCGACCCGACGCAGGCGCTGGTGCTGTCGCAGGTGGTGTTGTCGTTCGGCATCCCGTTCGCGCTCGCGCCGCTGGTGTGGCTGACGGCGCGCCGTCCGGTGATGGGTGAGCTGGTGAACCACCGGCTGACCACAGCCACGGCGACGGCGGTCACCGCGGTCGTGGTGGCACTCAACGGCGTGCTCCTCTGGCAGACGGCGACCGGCGGCTGAAGCCCTTCAGCGACCGGGCTTTGCGACGTCGCAGGCTAGCTCGTGTCATTCGTCCCGGCGGCGGCCGCGTAGCCGGCTACGTGCCGGCTGGTCGACCGGTTGGTCACGCAGGACGAGCGGTCGGGGGAAACGTGAGGTTCCCCCGCTTTGCCGGAGTCTTCGAAGACTGGTTCGATCTTGAGAACCGGAAGGAAGGCACTGGTGCCGGCACCGAAGAAGTACCCTGATGAGCTGCGGGAACGCGCGGTCCGTCTCTATCGGGAGTCTGACCCGCGGCCGTCGTTCCGCAGGCTGGCTGAGCAGCTCAATGTCCACCATGAAGCCCTGCGCAACTGGGTCCGCCAAGCCGAGGCCGACGATGGCCAGCGCGCCGATCGCCCGAGCACCGACATGGTCGTCGAGAACCGCCGGCTGGCGAAGGAGAACGCCGAGCTGCGGCGGGTCAACGAGGTCCTGCGCGCGGCGAGTGCCTATTTCGCCAGCGAGATCGGCCCGACCCGGAGGTGGTCATGAGCTTCATCGACGTCCATGGCTTCCCCGCCGGTCTCGTACTACGGGTCCTCGGTGTGCCCACCTCGACCTACTACGACTGGCGCACCCGCCGCGCCAACCCATCGCGGCGCGAGCTCGACGACGCGACCCTGCTCGAGCAGATCGGGAAGATTCGCAGCGTCAACGAGTTCGCCGCCGCCTACGGCTCCCCGCGGGTCTGGCTCGAACTGCGCCGACAAGGCGTGCACGTCGGACGCAAGCGCGTCGAGCGAGTGATGCGCGAGCACGGCCTGCAGGGCGCGCACCTGCGCCGCGGCTGGCGCCACGGCTCGACCCGGCAGGACCCGTCGCATCGGCCCGCTCCGGACCTGCTCGAACGCGACTTCACCGCGTCCGCGCCGGACCGAGTGTGGGTGGCCGACCTGACCCGGATCGTCACCGGCGAGGGCGTCGTATGGCTGGCCAGCGTGCGGGACGCGTTCTCCAACCGGGTCGTCGGCTGGGCCACCGACCCCCGCGCCACTACGACGCTGGTGCTCACCGCGCTCAACCACGCCCTGCGCTCCCGCGACATCCGCACCGGACAGTTGATCTTTCACAGCGACAAGGGCGCCCAATACACCGCGCTGCGGTTCACTCAGCGCCTCGTCGACGCCGGGGCCGCCCCCTCGACCGGGTCCACAGGGGACAGCTACGACAACGCTCTCGCCGAGAACCTGTGGTCCACGATCAAGATCGAGTTGATGTACTGGCCGGGCACGACCTTCGCCACCCGCGCCGAGGCCGAGCACGCCCTGATCCGCTACCTCGACGGCTGGTACAACCCGCGCCGGATCCAGGCCGGCCTCGGAGGACTCTCACCCGACGAGTACGAGGACACCTACCATCGCGCCCAGCGCGACGATCACAGATAACCCGGACTCCGGCGAACCGGGGGAAGCTCAACGACAGTCGAACGACACAGTCAACTCCGGTGGCTGGAGTGCCGGTTCGGAAAGGTGCGTGTGGCAAACCCGGTGTCGGAGGGGTGACGGTGTGTTCGAGGTTGTCGGAGACCACCGCCCGTGATCGGGATGGTTCTACAGTCCGAAGGCGCCGCCCTCGACGAGGATGACGATGCCCAGGGCGATGAGGACCAAGGGCAGCAGGATGTGGCCCCAGCGGCTGAGCGCGCGGGCGATGGGCGCGCGGGTGGCGAGGAATTTGCCGGCCGCGCAGAGGGCCCCGACCAGGACGAGGAACACCGCGGCGTAGACGAGCAGGCTGGCGGTGCCGACGGTGACGAAGACGGGGACGTATACACCGATGTTGTCGCCGCCGTTGGCGAAGGTGACGGTGGCGACGGTGAGCAGGGCCGGTCCGCCGTTGCTGGCGGGTGCGTCATCGTCGTCGTCGCCGCGCCACAGGGCCCAGGCCGCGCGTAGGCCGAGCAGCAGCGGCAGTAGTCCGAAGTAGGCGCGCACTGTCTCGGGCAGGAAGGTTGCGCCGAAGGTGGCGGCGAGCGCGGCGACCAGGATGGCGGTGAAGCCCAGATACTGTCCGGCCACGATCCGGGTGGTGGCTCCGCGGTGTCCGGCGCCTTGGGCGAAGAACAGCGAGACCACCACGATGTCGTCGATGTTGGTGACAGCGAACAGGCCGATGGCTTGGGCGATGGTGGTCAGGTCCACCGGGCAGGGTCCTTGTCGGGCGTCGGTGCGGGTTGGCGGACGGTGGTGAGCACGAGCAGCGCCGCGCCGCAGACGATCACGGCGTCGGCCAGGTTGAAGGTGGGCCACCAGCCGGTGTGCAGGTAGTCGGTGACCTTGCCGTCGCGGCCGCGGTCGATGAGGTTGGCCAGCGCACCACCCAACACACCGGCCTGGCCGATGCGGCCCGCGAGCGGCGTGGTCGGAGCGGTACGCCAGGTGTAGGCCGCCACGGCGGCGGTGAGGAGCCCGGTGCCGGCCACGATGATCCCGTGGGGGAGTGCGGCTCCCAGGCTGAAGGCCATGCCGGTGTTGTAGGTCAGGCGCAACTCGATCAGCCCCAGGAGTCGCGGGCCGGGTGTACTGGTCAGCTGGTGCTCGGCCAGGGTCTTCAGGGCCAGGTCGGCGGCGGTGAGTATGAGGGCTGCGGCCAGCACCCGCCAACGGGCTCGCGTGCTGACCGGAGCCGGTGCGCTCGGCGTCACGCCCCGGCCTGCACGTGGTTGCGCGAGGAAGCTGCGGTGGTGGGGGTGGCGGGGACCAGGGCGAGGCGGCGGGTGCGCCCGGCGCGGATGCCGTTGCCGATGACCACGACTTCGGCGACCTCGTGCACGAGTACGACCGTGGCGAGGCCGAGTATCCCGAACAGGGCCAGCGGCATCAGGCCGATGATGATGGCCAGCGACAGGGCCACGCTCTGCCACATGATGGTCCGTGAGCGGCGGGCGTGCGCCAGGACCTGGGGCAGGTGGCGCAGGTCCTCGCCCATCAGTGCCACGTCGGCGGTTTCGATGGCCACGTCGGTGCCCATGGCGCCCATGGCGATGCCCAGGTCGGCGGTGGCCAGGGCGGGGGCGTCGTTGACCCCATCGCCGACCATCGCCACCGGGCCGTGTGCGCGGAGCTGGCCGACGAGGCGGGACTTGTCCTCGGGGCGCAGCTCGGCGTGCACGTCGGCCGGGTCGATCCCGGCCTCGGTGGCCAGGGCGGCGGCGGTGGCGCGGTTGTCGCCGGTGAGCATCACGACCCGGTAGCCGGCATCACGCAGGGCTGCGGTGACCTCACCGGTTTCGGGGCGCAGTTCGTCGCGGACGGCGATGGCGCCGATCACGGTGCCGGCGTCCTCGACCAGGACGGCGGTGGCGCCGGCGTGCTGGAGCCGTTCCACGTCCTGGGCCAGGGGGGAGGGGTCGATCCAGCCCGGGCGGCCCAGCCGCACGCTGCGGCCGTGCAGCGTGCCGGTGAGCCCGGCACCGGTGACCGCTTCGACCTGCTCGGCGCGCTGCGGGGTGGGGGCGGCGGCCAGGATGGCCCGGGCCAGGGGGTGTTCGCTGCGCTCCTCGAGCGCGGCGGCTACCGCGAGCACCTGCTCGCGGGTGTGCCCGGCGGCGGGGACGGTCTCGATGACGGCCGGGTGGTTGCGGGTCAGGGTGCCGGTCTTGTCGAGCGCGACGGTGGCGACCCGTCCCATAGCTTCCAAGGCCGCTCCGCCCTTGACCAGGGCGCCGTGCTTGGACGCGGCGCCGATCGCGGCGACCACGGTGACCGGCACGGAGATGGCCAGCGCACACGGCGAGGCCGCCACCAGCACGACCAGGGCGCGTTCGATCCAGGTCAGCGGGTCACCGAGCAGGGACCCCAGGGCGGCGATGAGTGCAGCGGCGATCATCACCGCGGGGACGAGGGGTGCGGCGATGCGGTCAGCCAGGCGTTGGCCGGCGCCCTTGCGGGACTGCTCGGTCTCCACGATGGACACGATGCGGGCCAGGGAGTTGTCCGCGGCGGTGGTGGTGACCTCGACCTCGAGCACGCCGGTGCCGTTGATGGACCCGGCGAACACCTCGTCGCCGGGGCCGGCCTCGACGGGGACGGACTCGCCGGTGATGGCGGAGGTGTCCAGGCTGGTGTGTCCGGCGCCGATCCGGCCGTCGGTGGCCAGGCGTTCCCCGGGGCGCACCACCAGGGTGTCGCCCACGACCAGCTCGGCCGGGTCGATGCTCTGCTCGGTCCCGTCGCGCCGCACCCGAGCTTGGTCGGGCACCAGGTCGAGCAGGGCGCGCAGGCCGCGGCGGGTGCGGGCGACCGAGTACTCCTCCAGGCCTTCGGCGATGGTGTAGAGCACGGCCAGCATCGCGGCCTCGCCGACCTCGCCCAACAGCACGGCGCCGATCGCGGCAATGGTCATCAGCGTGCCCACGCCGATCTTGCCCGTGGCCAGGCGGCGCAGTGTGGCGGGGACGAACGTCGCGCCCGCGACCGCCAACGCGGCCGCCTTCAGCGCGAGACCGACCAGGTCGGGGGCGGCGACCCAGTCGGCTCCGTAGCCGAGGCCGAGTAGCACGACGGCCACGGCGGCGAACCGGATCTCCCCGACCTGCCACAGCGTTTCCGGCTCGTGCTCGTCGCTCTCCGCGGTGGTGCGGGGCTCGTCGCCGCAGCCGCAGGCCGCACTCACCGCGCATCTCCCACGCCGTGGCGGCCGGTTCCGTAGGTCGGGCACAGCGCGACCGCGTGGCCGGTCGCGGCCAGCACAACCTCGGCCGAAGCCAACAGCTCCATCAGCTCGGGGCGGGTCAGGGAGTAGAACACCTGCCGCCCCTCGGGGCGCCCGTCGACCAGTCCGCAGCCGCGCAGGCACGCCACGTGCTTGGAGACCGTGGACTGGGCCAGGCCCAGTTGGGTCACCAGGTCGGCCACCCGCGCCTCACCGTCGGCCAGCCGCCGCACGATGGCCAGCCGGGTGCTGTCGGACAGGCTGTGGAACAGCGCCTCGGCGGCACCGAGGCCGGCAGTTGTGGACGGACACTCACCTCTGGTAACAATCGCCATGAAGCGATTGTATCTCGAACCGGCGATGAATGTGGAGTGGTCATGCTCATGAACGCGGTCGAGTCGGCACTGGTCGACTCCGCGCCCCGACGTCTGCTGCAGCGCTACGAAGCGCACCTGCTCCTCGAGCTCGGGGGGCGCACGCCGGGCGCGCGCACGGCCGAGCTGGGCTGCGGCCCGGGTTACGGCACCCAACTCATTCTCGACCTCTTCGGTGCCGCCAGCGTGGACGCTGTCGATCTGGATCCCGCGATGCTGGCCAAGGCCCGCCGGCGGCTGCGGCGCCACGGTGATGCCGCCCGCCTGGCCGGCGGCTCGGCGACCGATCTGGCCACCGCGTTCGCGCACGTCGGCGGCGGCACGGACGCCTCCTACGAGGCGGTGTTCGACTTCGCGATCATCCACCACATCCCGGACTGGCGCGACGCGCTGGCCGAGGTAGCCCGGGTGCTCGAACCGGGCGGCCGGTTCTTCTTCGACGAGGTCACCGCCACCGCCCTGGCCCGACCCACCTACCGGGTCCTGTTCGACCACCCCACCCACGACCGGTTCACCACAGGTGAGTTCCTCGCCGAACTCCCGCGCCACGGCTTGGACGTCGGCGATCGGTGGCGTACCCGCATCGGCGGCGACTACCTGTTCGGGGTTGCGGTACGCGCCGCCCGGGGCCGCACGTGAACAGGCGCACGGGGCGGTCACCTGGCGCGGCACGCTCGCCGAACGAACGTTTGTTGCGCCTCTGGGTCAGGTCAGTGAGTCCAGGGCGGTGCGGAGGCGGTTGCCGGCGTCGGCGGCGGTGTCGGCGAGTTCGGCCTGGTCGCCGACGGCGATGCTGAGCAGGGAGCCGGGATCGACGGCCTGGACGATGGTGCGGCCCTCGGCGCGACGGACGGTGACATTGCAGGGCAACAGTAAGCCGACCTCCGGGCTGGCAGAGAGCGCAGCGTGGGCGAGGCCCGGGTTGCAGGCACCGAGGATGGTGTAGTCGTCGACGTGTTCGCCGAGCTTCGCGGCCAGGGTGGCCTTGATATCGATGGTGGTCAGCACCCCGAACCCCTGCTCGGCGAGGGCGGCGGTGACGGCGTCAATGGCCTGTTGGTGGCCGAGGTCGACCTCGACGGTGTGGGCTATCTGCACGGCTACTGCTCTCCTTCGCGTGGAAGTCGGTTCACTGGCGGCCTTGAGTGGTCGGGTCACCAGGCGCCGACATACCCCTGACCCGCCGGGTGATTCGCAGCGATTCGTCAGAGTCGGCAGGCAGAGCCGCGGGCTTCGACACCCAACGCACCGCGCTGCACCAGCTCCACGGCCCCGAACCGGGCCCTGGACGTCGAGAGCGCTCGTCTGCTGTACGCGATCGCGCACGACCCGTGCAGCATCACCGAGCGACACCTGGCCTACGACCCAGCCGCGGTCGTCGCCCTGCAACAACGCGGACTCGTCCGCCGCCACCCCGGTGGCGGCGGCTACCTCGAACTCACCGACGACGCCCACTACAGCCTCGCCGCAAGCCCCGCTCCGCCAGCGCCGTAGCGCTGACTCAGCGTGGTGCCCCGGGCACCGTCATCCCCGTGGCGCGCCGTCCACAGCTGCTTTGTGGAACGACGCGAGAGTGACAGTGCTGTCGTGCCACGAGGATGACAGCGCCGGGGTGGTGCAGAGGGACGTGATAACGGTCGAGTTCTCCTGTATATCGATCCACCGCACCGGCTCTTGAACAGGCCAGAGTGAGGCGACGGGGACCCCAGACCGGATTGATCCGGTGCATCGACGTGGCCGCAGCCGTCCACGAGCCACGCCTGACCCTGGATGTCGTTCGTAATACTGCGTCGTCCGCGGCCCGCAACGGTGCTCTTGTGATCGGCCTGTCTGCCTGTCGTGGCTTTCGTTGTCGCGTTCGTGCTGGCGATCCTGGGGGGTGCCGGCGCTAGGCACCGACGCTGGAACCCCGTTCGACGAGTTGGCGCTGCGCTGGGTGTTGTTCTTCGGCGCCGGGCCGGCATCGTCGGCGGGGCGGTCGCGCAAACGATCTTCGCTCGCGCCACGGCGAAAGACTCGGCTGGCAGACCAACGGCTTCCAGTACGAGATCGGCTTCGCCAGCACCGCGATCGGCCTGGGCGGGATCTATGCCTCCACTCAGGACGCACCGGCGGCCTGGATCGTGGCCGCGCAGGCCGGCGGCCTGTTTCTGCTCCTTGCCGCGGTCAACCACATCGTGGAGATCGCAACTACGCCCCCGCTATCACAGTCATCCTGGTCAGTCACCTCGGCGTCCCGATCTCTCTACTGGTCCTGCTGATCAGCACAGGCAGCCTCACCGCGGCCTGGCCTGCTCGAGCTGGTGCTGGTCGACGGTGTGGTCATGGCCCGGGCTCGGGCTGCCCGGGCTGGTGGCGGTGCTATAGCGCTCCTCGATTCGGCCGAACTTCCAGATCGTCAACGCGACGAGCCAGGTGAGCACGAACAGGGCGACGACGGTGTAGCCGACGTAGTTCAGGTCGAGGGTGCCGATGGCGGCCAGCGGACCGGTGTCGATGTCGAGCTTCTCCACGAGCAGCCCGATCAGCACGATCACGCCGACGACCAGTGCGACGATGACGGAGAGCACGGTGACGGTCAGGTTGTAGAAGACCTTCCGGACTGGTTTGAGGAATGCCCAGCCGTAGGCGCGGGCCATGAAGATGCCGTCGGCGGTGTCGAACAGGCTCATTCCGGCGGCGAAGAGTAGCGGCAGGACGAGGATCGTGTACCAGGGCAAGGTGAGCGCGGAGCCGGCGGCGAGCACGAGCAGGGCGACCTGGGTGGCGGTGTCGAAGCCCAGTCCCATGAGTAGCCCGACCGGGTACATGTGCCAGGGTTTGCTCACCCGGCGCATCACCCGGCCGAGCAGGCGGGCCAGGAAGCCGCGGTTGTGCAGCTGGCGCTCCAGCTCGGCCTCGTCGAGCCCGCCGGCGCGCATCTGGCGGAACACCCGGGCGATGCCGATCACGGCGAACAGGTTCATCAGCCCGATCAGGATCAGGAACACCCCGGCCACGATGGTGCCGATCAGCCCGAGGATCTGCTGGAGCTGGGAGTTCTCGTCCTGAACCGGCCCGACGAGCACGCTGGCCCCCAGCGCCAGCAGCAGCGACAGCCCGAACACCACGCTGGAGTGGCCCAGCGAGAACCAGAAGCCGGTGCTGAGGCCGGGCTTGCCTTCGCCGACCAGCTTGCGGGTGGTGTTGTCGATCGCGGCGATGTGGTCGGCGTCGAAGGCATGGCGCACCCCGAGCAGGAACGCGGTGAATCCCAGTCCGGCCCCGAACACCCCGGTGCTACCCAGCGCCAGGTTCTGCGGGGCGATCACCAGGACCAGCACCGCCCAGCCCACCACGTTGAGCAGCACGACGAACCCGACCATGCCGAGGATGGATAACTTGTCGGCCCGGTCCCATCGGGCGGCGCCGCGTGTGGCCGCGACCGGAGCCGAGATCACGTCGCTCATGCGGCAACTATCCGCCATCAAGCGGTTGTTGCATAGAGACGGCGGTAAGCCCGTTTATGCTGTGGAGCGTCGCCGGGGCGCTCGCCCTGCGCATGTCGGGACCGCCCGGGCGTGGGGGCGCTGCGTGCGGATCGACTCAGCGATGGCGGTCTTGGTCATGCGAGTGAGACGAGGTCCGTGCGGAGTCGCCTGCCGGCATCGGCGGCGGTGTCGGCGAGTTCGGCTAGGTCGCCGGCAGCGATGCCGAGCAGGGAGCCGGGATCGATGGCCTGGACGATGGTGCGGCCCTCGCCGCGGCGCACGGCGACGTTGCAGGGCAGTAGCAGGCCGACCTCCGGGCTGGCGAAGAGTGCGGCGTGGGCGGGGCCCGGGTTGCAGGCACCGAGGATAGTGTAGTCGTCGACGTGCTCGCCGAGCTTCGCCGCAAGGGTGGCCTTGATATCGATGGTCGTCAGCACGCCGAATCCCTGCTCGGCGAGGGCGGCGGTGACGGTGTCGACGGCCTGTTGGTGGTCGAGGTCGACCTCGACGGTGTGGGCGATGTGCAGCGCTGCTGGTTCCTTTCGTCGGGGACTCGGCGCGGGTGGCCGGGGTCACGCCGCTATCGGAATACCCCCCGGGGTACGGTCGGTTGCGCGGAGGGCGAGCCCACGGACTCACCGTGGGTGCCCGGGAACGGAGTCGGCGATGCAGGTCCAGCCCAGTGAACTCAGTGATGTGGTGAGCCGGCTGCGCCGTGTGGAGGGTCAGATCAGCGGGATCATCCGCATGATCGAGGACGGGCGCGAGTGCAAGGACGTGGTCACCCAGCTCGCCGCCGCCGCCCGGGCGTTGGACAAGGCCGGCTTCAAGATCATCGCGACCGGCCTGCGGCACTGCATGACCCAGAACGACGAGGGGGAGCGCGCAGTCGACGTGGCCGAGATGGAACGGCTGTTCCTCTCGCTGGCCTGAGCGCGCCGGGCCCCGGAGAGCTCCGGCCGGACCGACGTCGGGAGCGGCGAGAACGCCGAGCTTGACGGACCATCGAGACCAGAACGACGACCGAGTCACACGGTAGGGATACCCTACCGGGTAGGGAAGCTAATGATCGACATTCGAACGATTGCGACGTCCGGCCTCGGTGACCGCAGCTACCTGGTCACCGACGGTGAGGTGGCGGTGGTGATCGACCCGCAGCGCGACATCGATCGGGTCCTGGATCTGGCCGCCGACCTCGGTGTGCCGGTCACGCATGTCGCTGAGACCCACATCCACAACGACTACGTCACCGGCGGGCTCGACCTCGCGCGGCGCACCGGCGCGGCGTATCTGGTCAACGCTGCGGACGAGGTCGGTTTCGACTGCACTCCGATCGCCGACGGCGAGGAGGTCTCGGCCGGATCGATGCGTCTGCGGGCGATCGCCACGCCGGGACATACCCACCATCACCTGTCCTACGCCCTGCTCGACACCACCGCGGACGCAGGCGGCGAGGTGGTGGCGGTGTTCACCGGCGGGTCGATGCTCTACGGCACCACCGGGCGCACCGACCTCGTCTCACCGGAGGACACCGTCGAGTTGACCCACGCCCAGTTCCACTCGGTGCGCCGGCTGGTCGCCGAGCTGCCCGCCGCGGCCGCGGTCTACCCGACCCACGGGTTCGGTAGCTTCTGCGCGAGCACGCCGGCCAGCGGCGCCGACGGCTCCACCGTCGGGCAGGAGGCCACCACCAACCCGGCACTGACCCAGGACGAGCAGGACTACGTCGAGGCGCTGATCGCCGGACTGGGGGCGTTCCCGACCTACTACGCCCGCATGGGACCGGCGAACACGGCCGGACCCGCCCCGGTCGACCTGTCGGCCCCGGAACCGGTCGACCCCGCCGAGCTGCGACGCCGCCTCGAGGCCGGCCAGTGGGTGGTCGACCTGCGTGAGCGCACCGCGTTCGCCGCCGGTCACCTGCCCGGCTCGCTAGGCTACGAACTCTCGACACCATTCGTCACCTACTTCGGCTGGACGTTCGACTTCGACGCCGAGCTGACCCTGATCGGCGACGACCCTCAGCAGGTCGCCGACGCCCAACGCGAATTGGTCCGGATCGGCATCGACCGCTTCGCCGGCGCCGCCACCGGCCCGATCGAGTCCCTCGACGCCGGGCAGGGTCTGCGGTCCTACCCGGTCTCGGACTTCCCCGGCCTAGCCGCGGCCCGCGCACAGCATGGCCGGAGCGGGCTGTTCATCGTTGATGCCCGCCGCGACGAGGAACGCGCCGCCGGCGGGGTCCAGGGATCGGTGCACATTCCGCTGCACGAGCTGGCGGCCCGCCGCGACGAGGTCCCCGACGGCCAGGTGTGGGTCTACTGCGGTTCGGGCTATCGCGCCTCGATCGCCGCCTCGATGCTCGACCGACCCGGCCGCGACCTGGTCCTGATCAACGACGACTGGCCGCGGGCCGCCGCGGCCGGGCTGCCCATCACCGACCAGCCCACCACCGGCAACTGACCCCTACCCAGGCGCCACGCACGGGCACCTCCCAGGGCCCGCCCCGACAGCTGGCGCAGCTCCACGGGGCGATCGCCTCGACGTAGAACGAGAGGACCCCTTCTCCCATGACCACGACCTCCACGCCCGAAACCTCCCCGGCCGGGCACACCGCCGACGCCGACACCGTCATCGCCTGGCACCAGGCCGCCGCGCGCAGCGGGTCCGATACACCGATGCTCGTCGACGTCCGCAGCGCGGCCGAGTACGAGGCCTCCCACATCCGCGGCTCCTACCACGTGCCGCTGGCCACACTGGCCACACACACCCGTGACATCGCCGCCCACATCACGGGCCCCGTGGTGCTGGTGTGCCAGTCCGGGATCCGCGCCGAGCAGGCCCGACGCCACCTCGCCGCGACGGGTCTGGAACACGCCCACGTCCTCGACGGCGGCCTGGCCGCCTACACCGCCGCGGGCGGTGAGATTGTCTGCGGCCGCCAGAGCTGGGCGCTGGAGCGCCAGGTCCGGCTCGTCGCCGGGGCCCTCGTGCTCGCCGGGCTGACCGCGGGGCGGCTCGTCTCGCCGAAGGCCCGAGTGCTGGCCGGCGGGATCGGCGCCGGGCTCACCTTCTCCGCGCTGAGCAACACCTGCGCCATGGGCGCCGCCCTGGCCCGGCTCCCGTTCAACCGCGACGTCGCCGAGCCCGAGGTCGGCGAGATCCTCGCCGCATTGCGAGCCCGGCGGCACGAACGCGTCCGGGACACGCAACGGTGATCGTCTTCGCGGCAGGGTTCGGGCTGCTCATCGGCGCCCTGCTTGGCCTCGTGGGCGGCGGTGGCGGCATCCTCGCCGTGCCCGCCCTCGTCTAGGGGCTCGGGCTCCCCCTGGCCGAGGCGGTCACCGCATCGCTGGTGGTGGTCGGTCTGGCTTCGGCGGTTGCGGTCGCCCCGCGCGCCCGCCGTGAGGTCGACTGGCGCCTCGCCGCGATCATCGGCCGCGGGCATCCCCACGTCGGTGGCCGGCGGGATTGTCCAGCAGCAACTGGACGGCCGATGACTGTTGCTAGTCTTCGCCGCGCTCATGGTCGCCGCCGGCCTGCGGATGCTGCGCGGCACCGACGAGGCCGGCGGGGTGTGAGCTTCCCGGCGGCGGCGTCGCCTGGCGCCACTGCCTGCCCCGCGCCGTCGCGACCGGGCTGCTGGTCGGGTTCCTGACCGGATTACTCGGCGTCGGTGGCGGTTTCCTGCTCGTGCCCGCCCTCGTCGTCGCCCTCAGGCTACGGCCCCCGAGTGCGGTGGCCACCTCGCTGGTGGTCATCGTCATCAACTCGATCGCCGCGCGCCTGCCCTACCTCACCGCCGCCAGCGCGGCCGGTACCGCGGGCGGGCTCGAGTGGTGGATCATCGGCGCGTTCGCCGCCGCCGCGATCCTCGCCTCGCTCCCGGCCGGCCGCCTCGCCCGCCGGTTGCCAGCGAGGACGCTGAGCCGCGGGTTCGCCACACTGGTCCTACTCGTCGCCGCCGGCGTCACGACCCAGACCGTCATCGCTATCGCCACCTGACAGTGAGGATGATGTAGGTGAGCCCCGCAGCGGTCGGTCTGACCCACCGCCTGACTGACTCCTGGTCCTCAACCGGATCTGTCGGCCGGTCCGCTGCGGGGCTCGCTTGCACTCACCAGACGGCGGTTGTGACCTCATAGGAGCCTGTGCCAGCAGGCACCCATCACTGTCTTGTCCGCTCGCCCTGAGCTTCCCCCGCTTCGCCGGAGTCTTCGAAGACTGGTCCCATGGTTAGGGACTGGGAAGGAAGGCTCTGTTGGCAGCACCGAGGAAGTACCCCGATGAGCTGCGGGAACGGGCGGTCCGGCTGTATCGACAGTCCGAGCCGCGGCCGTCGTTCAAGCGGCTGGCCGAGCAACTCAACGTGCACCCCGAGGCCCTGCGGAACTGGGTCCGTCAGGCCGAGGCCGACGCCGGCGAACGGCATGACCGCCCAAGCACTGACATGGTCGAGGAGAACCGCAGGTTGGCCGCCGAGAACGCCGAGCTGCGGCGGGTCAACGAGGTCCTGCGCGCGGCGAGTGCGTATTTCGCCAGCGAGATCGGCCCGACCCGGAGGTGGTCATGAGCTTCATCGACGCCCATGGCTTCCCGGCCGGTCTCGTACTGCGGGTCCTGGGCATCCCCGCCTCGACCTACTACGACTGGCGGACCCGCCGCGAGTATCCCTCGCGCCGTGAGCTCGACGATGCCGCACTGCTCGAGCAGATCGTCAAAGTGCGCAGCGTGAACGAGTACGCCGCGACCTATGGCTCGCCGCGGGTGTGGCTGGAGCTGCGCCGCCAGGGCGTGCGGGTCGGGCGCAAGCGCATCGAGCGGATCATGCGCGCCCACGGCCTGCAGGGCGCGCATCTGCGTCGGGGTTGGAAGCACGGCTCGACCCGGCAGGATCCGAACCACACCGCCGCCCCGGATCGGGTCGAACGCAACTTCCGGGCCGACGCGCCGAACCGGCTTTGGGTGGCGGATCTGACGCGGCTGGTCACCGGGGAGGGTGTGCTGTGGCTGGCCAGCGTGCGGGATGCGTTCGCCAACCGGGTCGTCGGTTGGGCCACCGGTGAGCGGGCGACCACTGCGTTGGTGCTCACCGCCCTGGATCATGCGCTGCGCTCGCGTCAGGTGCGCTCCGGAGAGTTGATCTTCCACAGCGACAAGGGCGCCCAGTACACGGCGCTGCGATTCACCCAGCGCCTGGTCGACGCGGGTGTCGCGCCCTCGACAGGGTCCACAGGCGACAGTTACGACAACGCTTTGGCTGAGAACCTGTGGTCCACGCTCAAGATCGAGCTCGTGTACTGGCCGGGCACCACCTTCGCCACTCGTGCCGAGGCCGAGCACGCCCTGCTGCGCTACATCGACGGCTGGTACAACCCCCGCCGGATCCAGGCCGGGCTCGGCGGGCTCTCACCCGACGAGTACGAGGACGCCTACCATCGATCCCAGCGCGACGATCACAGATGACCCGGACTCCGGGAAACCGGGGGAACCTCACCCCGGCTGGTGCGTGCCGCCCTGCCCGGTCGAACGAGTACAGGACGGTCATGCCCACGATGACACACCCCCACCCCGCTGACACCGCCGTCCCCGGCGAGCCCCGCCAGGTCACCGGCGGGGTCGACACCCACAAAGACACCCACACCGCCGCCGCCCTCGACCAGGCCACCGGCCAGCTACTGGGACACGCCCAGTTCCCGGCCACCGCAGCCGGCTACGCCGCGCTGGTGTCCTGGCTGCAGACCTTCGGGCTGCTGGTCCGGGTCGGGGTCGAGGGCACCGGCGTCTACGGCGCCGGCCTGGCCCGCCACCTACACACCGCCGCGATCACCGTGGTCGAGGTCGACCGCCCGGACCGCAAGACCCGCCGCTGGCAAGGCAAGTCCGACCCGGTCGACGCCGAGGCCGCCGCCCGCGCCGCCCTGGCCGGACGCGCCACCGGTGTCCCCAAGCAGCGCGACGGACGAGTCGAAGCCCTGCGGGCGCTGCGCGTGGCTCGCCGCTCCGCGGTCGCCGCCCGCGCCGAGGCCCAGACCCAGATCCGATCACTGCTGATCACTGCCCCCGACGAGCTGCGCACCCATCTCGCGCCCATGAGGCTGCGGGAGCTGCTGACCCACTGCGCCACCCGACGCCCCGACCCCGCCCACGCCGACCAGCCCGAGACCGCGACTCTGATCGCGCTGCGCAGCCTGGCCCGCCGCCACCGCGAGCTGACCACCGAGATCGACGACATCGAGTCGTTGATCGCGCCGCTGGTGACCGCGATCAACCCGAGCCTGGCTGCGATGCACGGGGTTGGTCCCGACGTCGCCGGACAGCTCCTGGTCACCGCGGGCGAGAACCCGCACCGACTGCGGTCCGAGGCCGCGTTCGCGATGCTCTGCGGGGCCGCACCACTGCCCGCGTCGTCCGGGCGCACCCACCGCCACCGACTCAACCGCGGCGGGGACCGACAAGCCAACGCCGCGCTCTACCGGATCGTGCTCTGCCGACTGCGCTGGGACCCACGCACCCGCGACTACGCCGACCGCCGCACCGCCGAAGGCATGAGCAAGAAAGAGATCATCCGCTGCCTCAAGCGCTACATCGCCCGAGACATCTACCGCGCCCTACTCACCACCCACGACCTCGAACCCGCCGCTTGACATCCATAGGAGCATCCGCCGCGATCTGATCTACGCCTCCCGACACGAAGGAGCACCGCTCATGACCGTCCGTGAGATCTCCGTCGATGACCTCGCCGCCGCCCGCGAGGCAGGCGAGGTGACCGTGATCGACGTCCGCAACCCCGACGAGTACGCCGAGGGCCCACATCCGCGGCGCCCGCCTGATTCCGTTGCCCGAACTCGGTGACCGCCTCGCCGAGGTCCCCACCGACCGTCCGGTGCACCTCGTGTGCCAGTCCGGCGGTCGCAGCGCCCAAGGCGCCGAACTGCTCACTGCGGCCGGACTCGACGCGGTATCGGTCACCGGCGGCACCCGGGGCTGGATCGCCTCCGGGCACCCCACCACCACCGGATAGCGCGCCACCCCACCGGGTAGCCGAGCCGGATCACTGCACTGCACGAGAGCGACATCCGACGCCCCCTGCACCGAGGTGGGCGCCGGGCGAGGAGGTCATGACGATGATGGGTGGATCGATGATGGGCTGGGCTTGGGTATGGCCGGTCCTGGTGCTGATCGGGCTGATACTGCTGGGCTATGTCGTGTTCCGGCTCGCCCAGAGCCGCGCACGTGCCGGCGCGGCACCGGGCGAGGGAACCCGGTCGGCGGGACTGCCGCAGGCTCGCCCGTCGGCGCGGCAGATCCTCGACGAGCGCTACGCCCGCGGCGAGATCGACGAGGACGAGTACCACCACCGCCGCGACGAGCTGGCATGAGCGCGGCGACCTCGATCAGCCGACGCCGCGCGCTGGGACTGGCAGGGCTCGGCGCCGCCGCCGTTGCGGCCGGTGCCACCGGCTGGCTCGGCGGATTCTCCGGTGCCGGGACCGGCCGGCTACGGCTCCCCGCCGGGGAACCGTTGCAGGACCCAGCCGTAGCGCCCAGCCGCAGCGGGCGACTCGCGGTGGAACTCACCGCCGCCCCGGGGGCGAGACTGGGCGGGCAGGACACCGCCGCGCTCGGCTACAACGGCTCCACGCCCGGCCCGACGCTGCGGGTCCGTCCCGGCGACGAGCTCGCCGTGCGGCTGACCAACCGGCTCGACCAGCCCACCAACCTGCACACCCACGGCCTGCGGGTGTCCCCGCAGGCCAACAGCGACAACCCGTTTGTGCGGGTCGACCCCGGCACCTCGTTCGACTACCTGTACCGGATCCCGCCCGATCACCCCGCGGGGACGTTCTGGTATCACCCGCATCACCATGGCGTAGTCGCCGACCAGATCTTCGCCGGCTTGGCAGGGGTCCTGCTGGTCGACCCGCATCCCGGGCCAGGCGCCCCAGAGCCGGCGGTCTCCACGGACCGGGTGCTGCTGATCACCGACACCACCCTCGACAGCGGCGGACAGATCGTGGACCCGACTGCCATGGACCGGGCCATGGGCCGCCAGGGCGAAATGGTGCTGGTTAACGGCCAGTACCAGCCCACCATCCCCGCCACCCCCGGCGCGACCCAACGCTGGCGGGTCATCAACGGCTGCGTGTCGCGGGCGCTGGCGATCGGCCTGCAAGACCACCAACTCGGGCTCATCGCCTACGACGGCACGTTCCTTCCCGCACCCGCAACCCGCGACCGGGTCGTGCTCGCGCCCGGAAACCGCGCCGACGTCGTTGTCCGTCCCGGCGCCGCCGGGCCCTACGCCCTGCGCACCGACCCGGTCGAGCGCGGCGGCATGGGCGGCATGATGGGCGGCGGCACCGCCACCAGCGGGTCCACGACTCTGGCCACCATGATCGCCGCCGGGACACCGGTCACCGCGCCCCCGCTGCCGGCGGCTCTCCCCGCTGAAACCCCCGCCGCCGGCGGCGCATCCGCTCAGCGGCAGATCACCTTCCAGATGGGCATGGGTGGCATGGCCGCCGCAAGTGGGATGTCGTTCACAGTCGACGGCCGCACCTTCGACCCGCAGCGAGACGACCAAACCGTCGAGCTCGGCGCCATCGAGGACTGGCTCGTCACGAATCCGAGCCCACTAGCGCACCCCTTCCACCTGCACGTATGGCCATTCACCGTGCTCGCCACCAGCGACGGCACCCCACCACTCGGGGTCCCCCAAGACGTCGTACTGGTCCCTGCACAAGGCTGGGCACGGATCCGGATCCCGTTCACCACCCACCCCGGGCGCAGCGTCTACCACTGCCACATCCTCGACCACGAAGACGCCGGCATGATGGCCACGATCAACGTCCGGGCTTGAGGAGCGCGGCGCACCAATGTCGTATCCAGCGGTCGGCGGCGGCGGTGGCGGTACTGCGCCTGAGCCTGCGTCTCGTGATCGGTCGTTGCGGCACGGCGCCACCACTGTCGCGCCCCGGCGCCCCAGCGCCGTCGGACCGCTGCCCACGCACGAACTCATCCCTCGAAACGATCAGTGCCGGCATGGGTCGCTTCTCGACACCGGTCGACCGGCGGCCCGTGAGCCCGCTGCGGTACGACGGTATAAGGACAGCGCTCCCGCACCACGAGGGTGGCGTGGATGCTCCGGTTGCGGCGAATTGGCGACCGGCAACTGCTGCCTCTCCCCGGAGCGCTCGGCCGCCGTGATGGTTCCCGGGGTGAGAAACAGGCCGTGTCCCGGTGGCGCCGCGTGCGCTGCCAGGGGTCAGGGACCGAGCCGTGTGCTTCGAGCGGTCACGGGCTGGCCCTGGGGCCAGCGACAGTGCGGTCGGTGGGGTCACCGCGTCATCGGTGCCGCCGGGGATGGGGTCCGTTGGTCGTGATGGGGGTGTCGTGAACAAGGTGGCCGGCGAAGCCGAGGGCTTCCTCGATCAGGGCCACCAGGTGGGTGCTGGCCAACCGGTAGATCATGCGTCGGCCCTCCCGGTGGGTGCGGACCAGGCCCACCATGCGGAGCCGAGCGGGGCCAGGTCGACCGGCGCGTCCCCGCGGTTGAACCGGGTCTGGGGCACGTCAATCTCCGAGATATCGACGGCCACCAACTCCTCACACAGTGCTGCCAGTGATTCGGTGAAGAGGCCTTCGGCGCACCCGACCTCAAGACCTCGAGTGACGTGTCGGTCGCCGAGTACTCGGATGATGTCGGCGTACTTCTGCTGCTCGTAGGCATTCGTTTGCTCGATCGTAGGGGTCGATGCCCGAGCTGAACAGGGACTGTTGCATCGACTTACCCCAGCTGGGTTGCCATAGCCACGACCATTCGGCAAACCGTGCGGTGAGCTCCGGCCGGCGTCGCAGCGTCGCAGCGGCGAGGCTGCGTAGCGGTGCAGTTGCCA
Source organism: Pseudonocardia parietis (assembly GCF_017876315.1). Lineage (GTDB taxonomy): Bacteria > Actinomycetota > Actinomycetes > Mycobacteriales > Pseudonocardiaceae > Pseudonocardia > Pseudonocardia parietis. The sequence continues at coordinate 230,634 of NZ_JAGINU010000002.1, forward strand.
GACCGGTGCTCCGGTTGATCGCGCGTCGGATGGCCTGACGTAGGTTAGGCATCGAGCTTTCCTTTCGGCACCTGCTGGGGTGCGATCGCGCGCACCCGGGCAGGTTGGGTGCTGAGCAGCGTCGCCGCGGCGACGATATGGACGCCGACGAAGACCCAAGCCGCACTAAGCGCGACACTTCCAGCGACGGTCGGTACGACCGCCAATGAGGCAAGGGTCGTCGCGGCCACAGCAATGTGTGGGCGGGCGAATCCTGTCGCATCCCCGATTGCCTGGCGGACGCCGAGGACATGGACGACGATCAACCGCGCCGCTGCACCGGCGAGCAGAATGCGCAGCGCGCTTGTTAGCTCGACGTACTGTGGCCCGAAGATTCCGAGCAAGGGGCCGGCGAACACGGCTCCGATAGCCAACGCAGGAAGAAAGAGCGCGAGAAGACGACGGAGGGCGCGACGTGCCTGCGTCACAACGCGGCCGGGATTTCTGGCAACGGTGCTCGAGAGCGAGCTGACGAAGTAGGTGGCCACGATGTCGATGACCGCGACGGCCTGCCAGACGATGAAGAACCGGCCGCCGACGTCCGGGCCGAACCGGAAGGTGATCAGTAGCGGGACTTGGTGGTAGAGCAACGCCAGGGCGAGCGAGCCGACCCAGGTGGGGCCGAGGAATCCCACGACCTCGCGGCGTGCGGGGAGGTTCGAGCTCTCTGCTGCGGCACGTCCGTGTCGTACCGTCACGACGACCGCGGCGATTCCGAACACGACAGCGCAGGCCACGATCGGACCCACCCAGGCCCACAGCAGGGCCGTAGCGTCGGCGCCGGCGCCAAGCAGCAGCAGGATGGTGATTCGGCTGCTTCCGAGCAGGAGGTTGCGCGCAACGGACCACCAGGGCTTGTCCACTGCAACCATGATGAAGTCGAGCAGATGCAGGGTACTCCAGCCGACGGCGGCCAGAACGAACACGGCCACGGCGGGCGCTCCACCACCGGCGGCTTGGCGGATCACCTCGGTGCCGGGCAACAGAAGGTAGAGCGGCGCCACAATGGCCGTTGCGATGGTTGCGCCCAGCAGGCTACGACCGACCAAGGCCGCAACGCGGCGCCCACCGGTCGGCACCCAGCGCATGAGCGCGACACCTAGATTGAATTCGGTGAAGCCCGCCACCAGCAGGAATCCTGAAACGAACGCCGAGACTTCTCCCACGGCGGTCGGCGAGACGAACCGGGCTGCGAGTACCCAGCTCAACATCCCCGCGCCAGCGCTAAGCGCCGCGCTGATCGACAGCGCCAGCCCATTGGTCCAGGAACGGTCTGGTCTGGAGGTGCCATCGGCATCCGACGCTAGTCGTGGCATCGGTGCACTCCGCCACACCTCGCCGGTCGACGGTGTCGCCGCTCGGCGAACCGATGTTCTCGGCCAACATGTGCGGCTCGGTCCGGCGCCCGGCTATCGGCCACGTACCTTCTGCGGACGGGATGAGGGAGCCTGCGTGTGGCTCTTCGGCGGAGCTGGACGGCAGTCACGTGTCTGCGTCGCTCAGGTGCGAGAAGGCCTGCTGACGCCGGCCGTAGGCATCGGGCTTCAAAGGCCGACTGCGATGAGCGCGGATATAGCTGCGGCGCGCGGGCGCAGGGCCGTCATCGTCCGCGGGGTTGGTTGTGTACAAGATCCCTCCGCGTGATGAGAAACCAAATCGGCGATTGCGCGCGTGGTAGAACCGTGTTCCATTCGCCACGGTTGCTGCTGTCCGGTCGATGAACCACTCCGACGCGTCCGGTGACGATCCGTAATAGTGCGGCCGCTTACGGCTCTGCCAGGTATCGCTGTACTGTCCGGGCCACTTCGCCGGGTTCGGTGAAGACCACCGGCGAGGCCACTCGGCGTATTGATCCGTCGGGTCGCAGGACGTAACTGGCTGGGATGGCATTGGGCACCTGGAGGGCCGCCCACAGCGTGCCGCGCGTGTCGACGACCGAGGGGTAGCGGGTGTCGAGATCGGCGAGCAGGCCTAGGGCCGAGGTGGCGTTGTCGCGTACATCGATGCCTACCACGGGCACCGCGCCGGGCAGCTCGGCGTAGGCGTTGAGCACCGGGATCTCCTCGCGGCAGGGCGTGCACCAGGACGCCCACACGTTGAGGAGCGCCGGTCGCCCCGCCAGCGCAGCGGCCAGGTCGACCGTGCCGGGAGCACCGAGACACGGGACCGTGATGCCGGCCAACGGCCCCCCGGGCGGCATCCCGACGCCCCCTGGCGTCGGACATGGCGCCAGGTCCGCGCGGGAGCGTAGCGGAGCCAGCTCGGCGTCGGGCGGCATCGCAATGAACGGCTTTTCGCCCGTCACCCGCCACGGCGACGTCTGCGGGTCGCCGGACGCGGAATCGTTGTCCTGCGGCCACAACGCCACGATTCCGACGATTGCCAGCACGACGACGACAATCGTCCACAGCAGCTCCGAGCGCACGCCGGTCCGCAGCATCTCAGCTCCCGAAACCCAGCGGCGCCCCGGAAGGGGGCTGCACCGGCACCGCTGTCCGCTGCTGTGGGCGCTGGCCGGCGAGTACCGCACGGGCCGGCCGCGGGTAGGTCGTCGGTCCGGCAGTATTCGCGACGACGGTGCCGGCCGGATCGAGCACGAAGGTCTCCGGCACGCCGAAGATCCCGCTGTCGCGGATGGCGCGCGGGCTGGGGACAGTCACATAGCGGTAGTCGTTCCCGCCGCGCCGCCTCGCATCCAGGAAGGCCACTACCGAGTCCGGGCCGTCCTGGTAGCCGATTCCGACGAGCATGACCCCGGCGTCGCGGTCCTGTTCGGCCACGGTGACCGACGCGGAGTGCTCCCTCTCCCGACAGGCGACGCACCACGAGGCCAAGAGGTTGACGGCGACGACGCGACCGCCGCCGCCCAGCTCGCTGTGAGAAGGTGTGCCGTCTTTCTCGATGTCGAGCAGCGTCACCGTTGGTGCCGACCGGCCAGCGCGGGCATGGATCCGGCCTCGCACGGCGCGCCGCGTGCGAGCACGTGAAACGTGCTAGACCGGTGTCCCCCCGACCGGCGGACACGCATGATCGGTCGTCCCGCGCGCAGCGCGGCCAGCGCTTGCTCGACCCGGTCGAGTACGGCCGTCCTGGTCCGATCATCGGTGCCGACAGGTTCGATCGTCACCGTTCCGAGGAACTCGGACGCCGAGCCGTACCACTCGTCCGCCCAGTTCACGACGAGCCGCGGGTTGTGTCCGATCCGCTCCTCGCCGATTGTCCGGTGGTCGAACCCGAGCATCGCCAGGATGGGGTCGTCGATGAGCGTGTCGATGATCTGCTGGTGCACGGTCTGGGGAGAAGTGCTCACTCCGCGTCTCCGGGTAGTTGTTCCGCAGCGGCTGCTCCGCCACCCTCGGCACCGGAGGCTAGGAGGCGTCGCGCAGAGGAAGTGCAACAGAAGTTAAGGCGACGGTAAAAACTGTCGGGTGGTCGCGAGTGAGTTCGCCGTACCCGGTTGTTCTCGGTAACGTCACGGTTCGATGGGCGATAGTTGTGCCATGAACCCGTCGCCGAGTCCCGCCCCAGACCACGGCGGGTCCGGAGGTCTAGGGAGCTGGCGTGCGCATCCTCAGTGGCCCGGTCGGCCGGTCGATCGCATTGCTGGCGGGGCCGAGCGTGTTGCTGGGGGTGGTGGTCGCTGGAATGGCCGGGTGACGTTGGTCAATTTTGGGCTGTTCGACCTGCTCGGACTGCAGCTCTCGCCGCGCATCCGGGACTTGGGCAAGCTCACCCTCTACCGCGCCGGATCACGAGCGCAGGCCGAGGCCGACTTCGCGCAGAGCAATAGTCAAGACCTGTGGATGAAGATCTTTTAGCTAAGCGAGCTCTCCGAGGTCAGGTTTTCGGGGGTCGTTCTTGTTGAGGCGGCAGTAGATGGTGGGCCGGGTGACGCCGAACTCGGCGGTGATCTGGTTGACGGTGTAGCGGCGCTTGCCGTCGGGGCCGGTCTCCTCGTACATCAGCCGGGCAAGGCGGGCCCGGCGCGGGCCGAGCTTCGGTTTCTGCCCGTCGGTGCGGCCGCGGGCCCGGGCTGCTTCGAGTCCACCCTGGCCGCTCGAAGAGCAGGCTGACCTCGAATTCGGCGATCGCGCCGAGGATCGAGAAGGGCATGCGCCCGACCGCGGTGGAAGGTGTCCACGCCCTGGTCGAGCACGACGAGGTCGACCTGTCGTTCCTGGAAGGGTGCGGGAGAGCTCGATGAGGTGCTCCAGTGATCGGTCGAGGCGGTCGGGTTTCGTGATCGCGATCTGGTCGCCGGCGCGGGCGACGAGTGCCGCGCGGCCGCCGGCCCCGAACATCCGGTTCAGGGTTGTGGGTGTGCGGTGAGGTCGAGTTCGTCGAGGGCGGTGAGGAAGCCTTCGCTGTAGGTGGGGAATTGGGCGACCTGGTCTTGCAAGACCTCAATCGGGATGGCGGCGCGGGTGGCCAGGGCGGCCTGATGAATCCACTCGCCGGCCATCGGGGCCACAGCCCAGGCGCCGAGCAGCACCCCCTGGTCGGGGTCGGCGAGCAGCCCGAGATGGCCCCAGGGGTGTTGTTCGTAGGTCGAGGGCCGGGCGATCGCCGCTGCTAGGTCGAGCTCGGCGGCGGTGGTACGCCGACCTTGTTCTTGGGCTTGGGCGGCGGTGAGGCCGACGGCGGCGACCTCGGGGTCGGTGAACACCACCCGGGGGATGCCGTCGTAGGTGGCGGGGTGGGGGCGGCCGAGGATGGCGTCGGCGGCGATGCGGGCCTGATAGGCCGCGACGTGGGTGAACGGCATGACCGCGGTGACGTCCCCGATCGCCCACACCCCGTCGGCGGCGCGGCAGTGCTCGTCGACCGGAATCTCCCCCATCTCCCCGAGGGTGACGCCGACCGCGTCCAGGCCGAGGTCGCCGGTGCGGGGGCGGCGACCGGCGCCGACGACCACCACGTCACAGCGCAGCTCGCTGCCGTCGTCGAGGGTGAGCACGGTGTCGGCGCCGTCGCGGCGGGCGGCGGTGGCGGTGACGCTGGTGCGGACGTCGATCCCGTCGCCGCGCATCCGCTCGGCGAGCAGCTGCCCGACGCGGGGTTCCTCGCGGGAGAGCAGTGTGGCTGAGCGTTCGACGATGCTCACCTGGGCACCGAAGCGGTTCAGGAAGTGCCCGAGCTCGGCGCCCACGGCGCTGCCGCCGAGCATGACCACCCGGCCCGGGATCTCGGTGGTGGTGGTGGCTTCCCGGTTGGTCCACACCGCCACCGTGTCTAGGCCGTCGACCGGGGGCAGGACCGCGTCGGAGCCGGTGGCGATGATGATGTGCTCGGCGTGCAGCGTGCGGTTGTTGACTTCGACGGTGCCGGGCCCGGTGATCCGGGCTGGGCCCTTGACCACGGTGGCGCCGGCGTTCTCGTAGCCGGTGATCTGGTTGCTGTCGTCGAGGTGGCGGATCATGTCGTCGCGCCAGGCCCGGGTGCCGGCCCAGTCCAGGCGGGCGCCGTCGACGCCGGCGGCCCGGTCGACCTCACCGCGGGCCTCGGGTGGGCGCAGCAGGGTTTTCGAGGGGATGCAGGCCCAGTAGCCGCACTCGCCGCCGATCAGTTCCTGCTCGAGGACCGCGACCCGCTGCCCGGCGGCCATCAGTCGCCCAGCGGCGGATTCTCCGCCGGGGCCCATGCCGATCACGATGGTGTCGAACTGCTCGCTCATAACGCTCCTTTGAAGGCGCCCGGGGTGTGGGTGGTCGGGTCAAGCACGGGTCAGGGGCGGCGGCCGCGCAGGCACCAGGCGGCTTCGGTGGCCGCGGCGACGGCCAACCCGAATGCGAGGTGGCGGCGAGTCCGCGCAGGTGGGTCGAGAGCGGGTAGGCGCGGTTGGGTGCGGAGAACCCCAGCGCCGGGGTGATCGCTTCGTCGGCGACCAGACTCATCGCCGTACCCGTCACCAGTCCCGCAGGGATGGGACGCAGCCGGCGGCGGCGCAGGTAGGTATAGACCGGCGCCCAGGAGACAGCCAGCCCGTAGTGGAACACCAGTGCGGCCTGGTCGAGCTGCTGCTCGGTGGGGTACAGACCGAGCAGCTGGGTGGTCTTCTGCGCGGCGACCCGGTACGGGGGCCCGGGTCGGGCGTGGTCCTCACGGGCCCGGTCGTCGGCGGATTCGAGCTCGTAGAGCTTCATGCTCACCGGCTCCATGGCCTTGGTACCCAGGTAGCCGGCCAGCGTGGCCACGGCCAGGTCCTCGACCAGGTTCTCGGTGTAGCCGCGACCGCGGTGGGTGGCGGCTTTCGTGGTCCGCACGGGGCCTCTCAGGGTCAGGAGGGGGGTGTGGGGTTCCGCGTCCAGTCAGCAGCAGCCGGTGTGTCCGCCCGCGACCATGTCCTGGGCGAGGCGCCGACCCAGGTCGAAGGCTTCCTCCATGGACAACACGGTGCCGCCGGGGTGCTCGGTGAGCCAGTGCTGGGCGGCGGCCGCGGTGGTGAAGAAGTGCACCTGGTCGCAGAACGCCGCCCGCACGCTCGACGCGCCGCCGTCGGGGATCAGGACCGACACCACCGCGGTTGCCGGCTCCAGTGCGGTGATCCCGCTGTCGGGATCGACGCTGAGGTGCACGAGCTCGCCGCTGCCCGGAGTGAGGGATACGACCTGCGCGGGGCGGCCCAGCACGGTGGGGAAGATCAGGGTGTCCAGCGCGCACCAGGTGTAGAGCGCCTGGCCAGCGACGGTGAACTGGTGTGGGGTCTCGCGCAGGGTGATGCCGTGCCCGACCACCGCGCCGTGCTCGTCGTACTCGGTGTCCGAGAGCCCGGCCAGTCCGTCGCGGACCTCGCTGGCGCGGCGCCCGGTGGTGTGGGCGAGGTCGTCGACGGTGACCGGATGCCCGCGGGCCAGCTCACGTAGCAGCGCCGGCCACAGCCAGCCCATCGCGTCCCCGCCGGCGCCGGGGGCGGAGCAGATGGTCTCGCTGAGCCGGGTGGCGAGGTGCTCGGCGTCGATGCTCATGACAGAAACGTCGCTTCCGATGAGGGGATCCAGGAGGGGTGGGCTGGGGGTCAGGCGCAGCAGGAGGTGGGCATCTGGTTGCGGAACTGTCCGGCGGCGATGCGCAGGCCCTCGGCCATGGTCAGGTACGGCGCCCAGGTATCGGCGACGTCGTCGACGGTCATGCCGGCGGTGATGGCGTAGGTGGCGGCGAGCATGATCTCCCCGGCCGCCTCGGCGGCGGCGTGCACTCCGAGCACCTGCCCGGTGTCGGCGGCGGCGACGATCTTGATCGCGCCGCGGGTGTCGCGGCTGGCCAGCGCCCGGGGCACGTCGGCCAGGTCCAGCACCCGGCAGTCGCAGCGGTGCCCGGCGGCCAGCGCCTGGATCTCGCTGAGCCCGGCCGAGGCCAGCTGGGGGCGGGTGAACACCACCGCGGGCAGCCCGGTGTAGTCGACGGTCGCCGGGCGGGGCCCGGCGGCGTCGGTGGCGTTGAGCGCCGCCACGCGTCCAGTGGCGGCGGCGACGTAGACGTACTGCGGCGCCCCGGACACGTCGCCGGCGGCGAAGATCCGCGGGTTGGAGCTGCGCTGGGCGGCGTCGACGGAAACGAAACCCCGCTCGTCGGTCTTCACCCCCGCCGCGTCCAGGCCCAGCCCGTTGGTGCGCGGGGTGCGCCCGGTGGCGACCAACAGGCGAGCCCCGCTCGGGCGCCGCCCGCTGGCGGTGACCACGACGACCCGGCCGCTGTCGGTCTGCTCCACCGCCACGGCGCGGTCCTCGAGCACGGTGATGGCGTCGTCGGCGAACACCTGGCGCAGGGTGTCGGCGAGTTCGGGTTCGGCTGCGGGAGCGAGCCGCCCGACGAGGGTGACCCGGGCCCCGAGGTGGGCGAAGAGCTGGGCCTGTTCCATGCCGACGTAGCCGCCGCCGATGACCACCAGCGACTCGGGCAGCTCGACGAGTTCCATCGCGGTGGTCGAGGTCAGCCAGTCCACCTGCTCGAGCCCGGGCAGCTGCGGGTCGCCGGGTTCGGAGCCGGTGGCGATCAGGTACGCCCGCGCGGGCAGCGGTTGGTCGTTCACGAGCAGTGTGTCGGGGTCGGCGAAGTGGGCGTGCCCGGAGCGGACCTCGAAGCCGTGGGCGACGGCGACGTCGGCGTACTTGGCCTGGCGCAGCCGGCTGGTCAGCTCGTCTTTCTGCGCCACCAGCGCGGCCAGGTCTACCGGGCCGCCCGACCAGGTCGGGGCGCCGGGGAACGGGTTACCCAGCGCGCTGTGGCGCGCCCCGGCGGCGGCCAGCAACGTCTTCGACGGGATGCACCCGACGTTGACGCAGGTTCCGCCCAGGGTGGCGTGCTCGACCAGCGCCACGGTCTTGCCAGCGCCGCGGGCGGCGATCGCGGCGGCCATCGCCGCCCCGCCCGAGCCGATCACCACCAGGTCCAGCGCTGCGGTGTCCTCCACGTCGTCGTCCACGTCGGGGCCTCCTGACGTCCGTTGAACTCGCCTGAACAGTCCGATCCGGGTAAGCGAATACATGTTAGCGTAGTGACATCTGTCAAGGCGGATGCGTGACACGGTGGAGTGACGAGGGAGCGCAGCGGATGGTCACCAGCTCGAGGACGGCACCAGGCCCGCGGGCCGAGCCGGCCGCGCAGGCAGGCGGCGAGGTCCCGGCACCGGTGGCGGGCGCCGAGGTGTCGGCGCCGCCGCTGCTCGGGCAGGCCGGCGAGCAGGCGGGGATGGTGGCGAAGTTCTTCCGCGCCTTGGGTGACCCGACCCGGCTGCGGCTGTTGGAGTTCCTGCTCGCCGGCGAGCACACCGTCAGCGAGTGCGTCGCGCACGTCGGGCTGTCCCAGGGCCGGGTGTCGACCCACCTGGCGTGTCTGGCCGACTGCGGCTACGTCGCGGTGCGCCGCGAGGGCCGGTTCTCCCACTATCGAGTGGCCGACCCGCGGGTGGCCGACCTGGTGGTGCTGGCCCGCTCGCTGGCCGCGGACAACTGCTCCGCGCTCTCGGCGTGCGCGCGCATCGACTCCCGACCCTGACTCGATCCCGCTCTGACCTCGCTGGACCGGCCGGTGTGGTAGGTCCCGGCGACGGTGCGCCCGTCCCGGCCGACCGAGGGCCGGGGCAGCTGTGGCGGCCGGGCACCCCGCCGCCGGCGCCGATTCGCGCCGACACCCCCCACGGACATCCGCGTTGGCTACGCCCACTGTTCCCACCTCACTCAGGAACTCCAGTCCCAACTCGACGCGCTGGCAGCAGCCGGCATCGGCCGCGACAAGATCTTCGCCGAGAAGGTCTCCACCCGCGTCCGGGTCCGGCCGAAGTTCGAGCAGGCCTTGGGCACCTGCCGCCAGATCAAGGCCCACGCCCCGCACTGCCGGGTCATCCTCACCGTGTACGAGATGAAACGACTCGGCCGCGATAGCGCCGAGCTGACAGCGCTGGCCGACCACGCGACCCGCGCACGGCATCGCCCTGGAAATGCTCGTCGGGCCGTTGACCGGGGTCTACGACCCGTCCGGCACCGGCCAGGTGTTGTTCGCGTTCTTCGCCGCGATGGCCGAGACCGAACGCGAGAACATCCGGGAAGCCACCCTCGAAGGGCTGAACGCAGCTTCCCGCAAGGGAAACCACGGCGGCCGTCCGCCGGTGATCACCGACGACATGCTGCACACCGTGCTGCGCCGCCGCGCCAGCGGCGAGTCCGTCGAGGACATCCGCCCGGACCTGATCATCCCCACCGGTAAACGCAAAGGCCGCAACCCCAGCCTGGCCAGCATCTACCGGGTACTCGCCGAACACGAGAAGGCACAGGCGTACCCCGATGCAGGCGAGCAGGCCCACGCAGACTTCACCGCGCTCCAGGCGAGTACCTGACCTGCACCGCCAGCCGCCCACGAAATCGCTGGTCAGTCGTATCCGCCCGACTTTCGGCGAGCTCACCAGGCGGCGGCCCTACCGCTACGCCGAGGAGGCCGTCCGCACCCAGCTCGCTGCTCGCTCGCCGCGGCCGCCGCCGACGGGTTGCTGCGCCCGCAGGTGGACCTGACCGTGCTGGGCCGCTCGGTGGTGAGCCTGGTCGTCGGGCACAACCTGATCTGCGAACGCACCGACACCCTCGACGAGCTCACCGGACGGCTGGCCGACATGTGGAAGGCCCTGCTTCCGCTGATCGCCATCGACACCTGGCTGAGCACCTGGAACTGCTGCAGCACCGGGCCGTGCACCGCGGGGAGATCCTCCACGAGCAGCTGCAGGCGGCGCTGCACTGGCGCATCGTCCTCGAGCAGGCCAAGCTCGCAACCTGCGCGAGGACGATGCGCACCCAGGCGACCCCTGACCCGCGGCGGTTATCTCTTTCGTGCCCGTCCCAGCCCGGCGGGGCCGGTCCGGTCGGGACAGCGAGGTGGACTCAGTCGACACCTGTGCTGCGGCTCTGCAACGTCGGGTCGGGTCGGTACCGGCCGCTGGTCACGTTGAAGACCGCCGCGTCGCGCTCATCAGCGATCGGTCGGGGCCGGCCGGGCACTGCGGCGGGCAGCACCGTTCGGACGGTCGGCGAGGCGCTCAACCAGGTCGGCACGGGCGAGTCGCTCAACCAGCTCCGGCAAGGCCGCCTCCGGCAGCCCTTGGCCCCGCAACTGTTCCTCGCAGCTCGCCACCACCCCAGCCACGCCCGGCGGATCGACACGTCCTGCGAACTCGGCGACCAGGCGGTCGCTCACCGACAGCATGCCCCCAGCCTCCCCGCCGTGCCGGCCACGCCGGGCAGGGAAGCGCTCGCTGTCCTTCGCCGGTTGTCGATGACGGTCAGCAAGGTCGGCGAGAAACCGGCGCAGCACGGCAGTCCGCTGGTCCAGCTCGGCGGCGATCAACTCCGCGTGCAGGATGTCATCGGCCCCGTCCCGGGCGGCGAGCGCGCGGTGCCGACGCACCAGATCGTCGATCGAGTCAAGGAACCGGTACACGGTCGAGCGCTCGGCAGCAGGAACCTCCCGGGGTAAAGACTCCGGCGCCGCCGACCTGCCGGACACCGGCTGGTGACCGATCAGCTCTACGGTCATGCGACGCTGTCCGTCGACCGTGTCGGAGCTGAACGTGTCGGGGTCGGGCTCGGGCATCCGGTCGGTCCATCGGGTGGTGGCTCCGCTAGTACCCACCTCCGATCAACGTATCGCGAGGCGACGACGAGCCCGGTTGCGACGCACGACACCATCCGAACCGCTGACGAGCATGAGCCCACGCGGGGCAGGACAACGACGGTGTGGCACCGGGGTTTGGCGAACGGGTCATGGCCGTCGATCAGGATCGTCGGGGAGCCGGTGAAGCCGGACCGCTCGGCCTGGGCCTAATCGTCGATCACCAGGTTGTGAAGGTCGTTGTAGTCAGCCCGGCCTCGGCCAGCGCCTGCCGCAGCCGCTCGGCGGTGAGTTGCTCGTTGGGGCAGTCGGACTCGGGCAGGAGCCACGCGGCGCGGCGCTGCCGGGCGAGCCGTTGACACTGCAGGCCAGCAGCGGCACGGTGCCTGCCCCTCCGCCGCCTCCCGGCTCGCCACCCGCGGTCGGACCCCCCGCCGGACCACCGCCACCGGAGGAAGGCGCGACCGGCGGTGACGGTGGCTGATCAGTCGGTCGTCTTCGCGGTGGAGCCCGGGTCCGAGCCCTCGGCAGAACCGGCTCTGGACCGGCTCGGTAGGAGCAGGGTCACTGGCGACGAGGTTGTGCCGACGGTGAGCCGCCCGCCCTCGCTCTCGGCGAGGCGGCGTGCCAGTGGCAGACCCATGCCGCGTCCGACGCCCCGATTCGTGAGGGCGGAGCTCGGGATCCCGGGGCCCTGGTCGCCGACGTCGATCGCGATCGCGTTCTCGCTGACCTCACGAGCGGAGATCGACACATCCCCGGCTCCGTGCAGGAGCGCGTTATCGAGCAAGACACCGAGGATCTGCCGGACGGCGGCAGACGAGGCGTCCGGCTCGGGCAGGGAGCCCGGGAGCAGGGAGGAGAACGAGCGGCCGTCCCGCGTCAGGCGCGGGCGCCACTCGTCGTCGAACTCGGAGAACAGGCGGGGGAGGTCGGCCGGCGCCGAGGTCGTCTGCCGTTCACGCGCCAGGGCGAGGAGCTCGTCGATCGTCCGCTCGAGCCGGTCGATCGACCCCAGCCCGTACTCGATCTGCGGTCTCGTCATGGGCTCCGCCGCGTCGAGTGCGGACTCCAGTCGCAGCCGCAGACCCGCGAGCGGAGTTCGGAGTTGATGGGAGGCCTCCGCCGAGAACGCGCGTTCGCGGGCGAGGAGGTCGTCGAGCCGGCATGCGGTACGGCTCAGGGCTCCGCTCACCCGGTCGGTCTCCGCGATGCCGCTGCGCTTCGGGCTGATGCCGAAGTCCCCGTCGCCCAACCGGTCCGCGTCGTCGACCAGTCGGTCGAGAGGTCGGGACAGGCGCAGCGCCAGGCGGCGAGCGAGCAGCCATGTCGACACCAGCACGACCGCGGCCAGAGCCGCCATCCCCAGCCAGATCGGCATCACGGATGCGTAGACCTGTGACGAGGGTGCGGTGGCGCGGACGGCACCGACGATGTCGTGTAGGCCGCTGACCGGGACGGCCACGACAAGGTCGTCGGCAGGCGGCAGCCCGGTGCGCCCACCGAGGACGTAGTCCACCGCGGCGTCACCCTCCGAGGGGCCTGCTCCGAGGAGCAGTGCGCCGTCGGCGTCGTAGAGCGCCACGGCAGCGTCACTGGGGCCGTCCGGAAGCGCGCGCGGCACGCGGTCATGGGCCATGTCGCTCTGCACGCTGCGCGCCGCGAACCCGGCCAGCCGCTGCAGGGACGAGTGTTCCTCGGAAACAGCGAACTCGGCCAGGCCGATGGCCAGCGGTATCCCGAACAGCGCGACGGCGAACGTCGCGGTGATAAGGGCCAGTCCCACGACCCGCGACCTCATCGATCCGTCCCTTCGCCGCCGTTCGGTGGCCACTCCAGGCGGTAGCCATGTCCCCGCAGGGTCGTGATGCGGGGTGCCCGGTGTGCGGAGAAGGACGCCAGGAGCCTGCGCAGATTGCCGACGTGGACGTCGAGTGTCTTGGTCGGGCCGATCCAGTGCTCGTCCCACACGTCCGACATGAGTTGGTCACGGCTCAGCGCCGTGCCGGGTTCCCTCGCCATGCGAGCGAGCAGGTCGAACTCCTTGTTCCGCAGCTCGACACCGGTGTGCCCGATCGACACGCGCCGACCGCTGAGGTCGATCCGCAGGTCACCGAGTTCGATGACCTGGGTCGTGCCCTTCGGTTCCGACCGGCGAAGGTGCGCGCGGACCCGGGCCAGGAGTTCTGCGAGACGGACGGGTTTGGTCAGGTAGTCGTCGGCGCCGGCTTCCAGACCGACGATCACGTCCATCTCCGCGGTTCGGGCGGTGAGGATGACGATGATCGCCTCGGGGAGGACTGTCCGCATCCGGCGGCACACCTCGGTCCCGTCGATATCGGGCAGGCCAAGGTCGAGCAGGATCAGGTCGAAGGGAACCTCGGCCACCGCCCTCAGCGCCGTCGCGCCGTCGGTGCGCCACACGGTGTCGAAGCCGTGGCTCCGCAGGTTGATCTGCAGGAGGTCTCCGATCGTATGGTCGTCCTCCACCACAAGCACCCGTACCGACACGGCATTGGCTCGCACGTTCACGGCGTTGTCCACCGACGGCGCTTCGATAGGTGACCTGCCGCGATGATGAAGACGGTGACGTAGATTCCGAGGGCCCCGACGAGGACGAGCGCGGTATGCCACAGGTCGGTGGCCGGGCCGACGCCACTGACCGCGACAACGGCACCTGCCCCGAGCGCCGCGGTCGCCGCAGCGAGAGCCGGGCGGAGCAGCGCTCCGGCGGCTCCTCGGAGCGGTCGCCGTCCCGTGGTTCGCACGATGAGCCGGGCGGTGCAGACCAGCCCGACCGTGTAGGCGAGCGAGAAGGCCGCGCCCAGCCCCACCACGACGTACCCGGCGGGCAGCAGAAGCGATGCCAGCACGGCCAGCAGCGACTGGATCAGGGCGATCACGATCTGCACCATTGCCGGGCCCCGGGTGTTCTCCCACGCGTGCAGGGTCCGGACCAGTACGAACTGGAACGAGTAGATCACGACGGCCGGTGCGAAGGTCGCCAGCACCAGGCCCATGAACCACGTGTCGGGCCCCGGGTTGCCGGGGAACAGCAGTCGAGTGATCAGCGGCGCGGTGATCAGCAGTGCGCACGCCACGGGCAGGAGCAGCCGACCCGACCGCACCAGGGCCTCCGTTGCCGCACGGGCAACGCGGTCGACGTCGTGCTCGACGGCTGCGCGGGCCATGCGCGGGAAGGCTGCCGTGACGACGGAGACCGCGATGATCGCGTGCGGGACCAACATGATCATGTTGGCGTTGGTGTACTGCGCCAGGCCGGCCGCGTGGTCGGCGGTGTCTGCCGCGGCCGCGCCGGCCGCATTCGCGACGATCGCGGTGATCGAGTACGCGATCTGGTTGGCGGCGACGAACAGGACGGTCCAGCCGGCGAGCCGCAGGGAACGGCCGATTCCCGCCGCCCGGAGGTCTCTGCGGGGCCGGACGCGAACACCTGCCGCGCGCAGCGCCGGCAGGAGGACCAGGACCTGGACCAGTACGCCGGCGGTGGCGCCGCCGGCGATGGCGAGGACCTCGCCGGGCGATACCGTCTCCGCGGCGTTCGCGTCCGGCCCAGTGGCGATCCCACCCAGGAACAGGAACGGGACCGCGGCGGCGATTCCGACGACGTTGTTCGCGACCGGGGCCCACATCATCGGCCCGGGCCGGTCCCGGGCCAGGAGCACCTGACTGAGCACCGCGAAGATCCCGTAAAGCGGAATCTGCGGCAGGCACCACGCCAGGAACGCGGCGAGGAGAGCGGTGTCCCGCGGCGGCCAGGCGCCGCCCGTGTAGAGACGGGCGATCCACGGGGCCAGCAGCACCCCGATGACCGTCGCAGGGAGCAGGACGAGCAGGGCAACGCTGAGAAGGCGTCCGGCGAACGCGTCACCCTCCTGCCGCCCGTTCGCGGCGGCCCGGATCAGCTGCGGGACGAACACGCTGCTGATCGCACCGCCGGCCAGCAGGGTGTAGACGATCGAGGGGAGCGTGTTGGCCAGGGTCAGCGCGTTGCCCACTACGTGGAGCCCGAAGGCCGCGGCCCAAACCGACGCGCGGACGAAACCCAGGACCCGGGACAGGGCGGTGGCGACCGCGAGCCCCGACACCCGCTCTCCGCGGGTGAGAGCCCCACCTGGCCTCGCGACGGAAGCCCTCACCGGGTCACCGCCCGGGCAGCCGGCTTGCCCGGAGTGATCCCGACGTGCACGTGGTCGCGGTGGACCGCGTCGGTGAAGAACCCGGTCCCGGCGACACGGATCGGCCCGCCGACCTCGGTCGCCCCGGCCTCGCCGGCGGCCGTCATCACGGCCTCGAGGCGGCCGTCGTCGCGGAGCTCCTCGACCGGCACGCCGTCGATCGCCCTGATGTCGAACGCCCGACCGACCGCATGGTTGGACAACCGGCTGGTCGGATAGACCGTGCCGGGGTGACCGGTGGCCGCGACCTGCACGTCGATCCTGGCACGGGCTCCGAGCCGCTGCAGGACACCCAGGATCGGGTCGCCGACACGACGCTCGACGATGTCGACCCGCACCGGCTCGGGCAGGACGAGGGCGGGGTCCCCGAGCACAGCGCGTCCGAGAGCGGTCGGCCCACCGGCGCGGGCCGGGGCGAGAGGCGGGCGAGGGGGAGCGACCGATGCGGTGACCTCCCACCGGCCCTTGAGCAGGACGAGCCGGATGTCGAGCACCAGCTGTCGCACACCGTCGTGCCCGGTGTCGCCCCAACTCTGCTCGGCGAGCACGATCACGCTCGCCGTGGTCGCGGTGAGGCCACCCTGTTGCGCGAACACGACCCGTGTCCGTGCGCGGGGGGTGGGGAGGTCGACCAGTTGCGGTGCGACGGCGCCAAGGGCTGCGGGGTAGCCGGCCGCGACGACGCGCTCGCTGGCGGCGGTGGGCTCGATCTCCTCCCAGCTGCCGACCGCCTCGACGAAGGCGACGGCGGTCTCCTTCGACAGGTCCCCGCGACTGGTGCGCGGAGCCGTCGCCACGTCGTCGGGGACAGGTGCGCTGGTGACCGGTGCAGGCGTCGGTGCACCCGCATCGAGGCGTGGCGAGGCCGGCGCGGCGCCTGCGCATCCGGCGGTGACGAGGACAAGCAGCACGAACGCCGCGGCCGGGAGCAGCCGGTCGCGGCGCGTCGCGCTCCGTGCAGCGGAAGTCATGCACGATCCGTCGTGGCCAGACAACGCCCGAAGTGCGCGACCGGCACGCCGTCGCGGGTCCGGCTCCGGTGGAGCCAGGTCCAGCCGGTGTGTTCGTAGAACCGCACGGCGGAGTCCGGTTCCGTCGCGGTCACCAGCTCGACCCAGGAAACCCCGAGGCTCGTACAACGGTCGAGGTAGATCTCGATCAGCCGCCGTCCGACGCCGGCTCCACGGGCCCCCGGATCGACGGCGACGGCGGTCAACTCACCGACTGGTTCCTCGCGCTCGAGTGGTTGCGCGGTGGGCGTGCCCGCGCGTCCCCGCCAGAGGCGGGCGGCGTAGGTCGTCGCTCGACAGCGCAGGAACGTGGCGAGGAGCCGCGGGCGGGCCACGAGAGCGAAGAGGCCGTGTCGGATGAGTGCTCCCCGGTGGCGCCGCAGCAATTCGCGCCGGAACGCGCGGCGATCCGTGGTACCGACCAGGAACCCGACGACCGTTTCGGCGCTGGCGTCGTCGCTGCGCTTGATCGCAACGAGGCCGATGGCGTGGGGGCTGTCGAGGAAGGCGGCCTGCCAGCGTGCGACGAAACCCGTGCCGAGGCGCGGGAAGAAGCCGATCGGCAGGTGTGCGACATGCAGGCCGGCCATTGCGGACAGGTCGTAGGTCGTCGCGGTACGGACGAACACACGCGGACGGCGTCCGGCGGGCCAGGGAAGGCCGTTCGGTGCGGTGGGAACGGGAAGTGTCGCTGCGGATGCTCGATGCCGACAGGTCGAGATGACGCCCATGACAGAACTCCAGGCGGGAAGCTCCGGAACACCGGAGACGGGGGTGATCGGGCCATGGGCCGCCCGAACACCCGTGCGAAATGTCTCGGCGAGGTCAGGCGGCCAGCGCCGACACCGGGGGGCCTCGTCGGGCGACGTCGCGGACGATCGACCACTGGGGCACGGGCAGTGCCGGTTCGTAGCCGACCAGGCGCGGCGAGCGGACCGGCCGCTTGGGCGTCGAGGCGATGCGCCGGATCAGCGCGACCAGCAAGGGACGTAGAGCAGCAACGAGGCTGCCGAGCTGCTGAACCTGGGTGACGGCGACGACGATCAGTGCCCCCAGGATGATGTGCACGACCGAAAGCGACATCTCCCCGGAGTGGTCCGTGACCGGCGGGACCAGCTTGGTCGAGGCGTGCAACGCCGGCTGCGCCACAACAGCGCCGTTGACCATGGCCAGCAGTCCCTCGTACCGACGTGCGGTGACCAGGCGCGCGAGCGCGACCGATGCCGCGACCACGCCGACCGTCGCAGCGTGTACGGGGTGTTCACCGGCCGCCAGGTCCATCCCGATCGCGAGGACGGCGGTCGCGAGGGCGGCCACGAGCAGCGCCCGCGGCGAGGAAGGACGTGCGTCGGCCAGCACGACACTCCTCCCCTCAACCGGACCGAGTGGCATCACTCGGACGTTTTCACGGTAGCGCAGGACAGCAATTGATCCGGCGCAGGCACAGATCGGCGCTCGACTGTGCCGCTGGACGTACGACCTACCTGTTGTGGACGCGGTCCTCTTGTGGACGCGACCTGGCGATCCTCAGTCAATGGGTGGCTATGGCTTCTTGGTTCGGCACACGTCGCGTGCCGCCATCCGCTCGTCGCGTGACGGTCCGCAATCAACCGATAACTACAACATCAAGTAGGACGATGAACTAACGAATTGAGCCCGACGCGCAGGCCTGGTTCCAGGAGCTGCAGATCGGCGACAAGGTCTAGGCCACCACCGCCTCGGTCGAAACGGGGAACAGGACGGTCGTTCCATGCTGACTGAGGCGCCGCCGGCTCGTGCGCTGTGACGGGCCGGCGGGGCGAGGTCTTCAGACGGGGACGGGGCACCACGCGCGTACCGGGCGACTTCACGCCGAGCCACTGGCGAGCTCAATCGGCGGGCGCGGCCGCCTGCACGATCGTGCGAGAGAACGGGGTGCACCGTCGACCTCACACGTCGCGACGCCGCCGTGGTCGGCCACGGTGTGCTCGACCATCACGGGGTGGTCATTCATGCCGCCGAGAACCCGGTGACGGGTCACTGGTCGCGGCTTTTCCACCCGGCCGTGCCACGCAGCACCACTCGCGCGCCGTCGAGTAGGACCGCGCCGAACAACGCCCAGATCAGCGGGGCCAGTGGCGCGAACGCGGTCCGGGTGCGCATCAGCCGCGCGGCGCGGTGGTGCGCCGCCGCAGCAGCGCCCCAGCCGAGCAGCCCGGTCGTGACCAGGCCGATAGCCCGGGCGCTTCGGCCGCGTCCGGATCGGCCCGGCGTCCGCGCCACCCGCAGCCCGCACACCACGGCCACCGGCCCGGCCAGCGACATCGCCGCGTGCGTCAGCCCGCCCCCGGCCAGCACGAGCACCGACCGTTCGGTTGCGGCCACCAGCGTCTTGCGGAACGACGCCCAGCCGGCGCCGAAAGGGTCCAGCCCGCTGGTGGTGACCAGGCCGTGGGCGTCGACCAGCCTGGTGCGGCCGCCGTCGTCGCGTACCCGGGTGGCCAGCAGCACGTCCTCGGTCCGGCGATCCCGCAGCGCCGTCCAGCCACCGACCGCGTCGAACCGGTCGCGGCGCACCAGTAGGCACTGACCGATCGCCAACGCTCTCCGTGCCCGGCCCTGCGGGTCGGCGTGTTCGCCGATGAACACGATCCCGGTCGGCATCAGCAGCGACCACGCCGCCGACCCGCCCGGCGGCGGGGTGCCGGCCGCGGAGACCAGGTCCGCGTCGTGCTGCACCGCGGTGGCTCGCAGCCGGCCCAGCAGCTCGGGCGCGAGCTGCGTGTCGGCGTCGACGAACAGCAGCCACTCTGGTGGCGCGGTCCCGGACCGGTCCCGTGCGACGCGGTCGGTATCCAACCCGATCTGCATCGCCGCGACCTTCCCGGACCAGCCGGCCGGGCGACCCTCGCCGCGCACGATCGTCACCCGTGGGTCGTCGTCTGCGTGCCGGGCCGCGATCTGCCCGGTGCCATCCGATGAGTCGTCGTCGACCACGACTATCCGCACGTCCGGCATGGTCTGCGCGCGCAGCGCATCGACGCAGGCCCCGATCCGGGGCGCCTCGTCCCGGGCCGGGACGACGATCGTCACCGAGCCGTCCTCGTCGCCCGACGCCTCGGCGAGGGGTGGGATCCGGCGTACTCGCTCGACCGTGCGCGTGCCGCGCCACGCCGTCGCCAGCGAGGCCGCGATCAGGAGGAAATGTCCACACCCACCCAGCACGAGCGTGATCGTCGCGCACCACGGTTGGCGGGCGACGGACGGGCTGTTGGCCACGCCTGGGTGATGGTGGCGGTCCCGGGTCGGCCGAACACGGGTAGAAGTTCGGACAAGGCGGACGACGTGATGAGGCGAGGGGTGTCGATGAAGGTTCTGGTCCTCGGCGGCGACGGCTACCTGGGGTGGCCAACAGCACTGCACCTGTCCGACTGCGGCCATGAGGTGGCGGTGCTGGACAACGGGGCACGCCGCGGCTACGACGACGAGCTCGGCGTCACGAGCCTGGTCCCGATCCGCAGGCTCGACGAGCGCGTCACCGCCTGGGAGGAGGTCTCGGGCGCCCAGTTGTCCATCTATCACGGCGACCTGCTCGACGCGGAGTACGTGAGCGCCACCCTCGCCGAGTTCCGCCCCGACGCGGTCGTGCACTTCGCCGAGCAACGCTCCGCGCCGTACTCGATGCTGGACCGGGACCACGCCACCTACACCCAGCACAACAACGTCGTCGGCACCCTGAACCTGCTCTACGGGATCGCCGAGACCGACCCGGACATCCACCTGGTCAAGCTCGGGACGCTGGGTGAGTACGGCACCCCGAACATCGACATCGAGGAGGGGTGGCTGACCGTCGAGCACAACGGGCGCAGCGACCGGGTGCTGTTCCCGAAGCGGCCGGGCAGCTTCTATCACCTGTCCAAGGTCCACGACAGCCACAACATCGAGTTCGCCTGCCGCGCGTGGGACCTGCGGGCCACCGATCTCAACCAGGGCGTGGTCTACGGCCACCACACCGCGCAGACCGGCCGTGACGAGCGCCTGGCCACCCGCTTCGATTACGACGCGGTGTTCGGCACCGTGCTCAACCGGTTCATCGTCCAGGCCGTGCTCGGCGAACCGCTGACCGTCTACGGCTCCGGCGGTCAGACCCGCGGCGTGATCGACATCCGGGACACCGTCGAGTGCGTCCGGCTCGCCGTCGAGAACCCTGCCGAGCGCGGCGAGTTCCGGGTGTTCAACCAGCTCACCGAGTCGTTCTCGGTCGGCGAGCTGGCCAAACTCGTCGCCGATATACACCCCTGCACCGAGATCACGCACCTGGACAACCCACGGGTCGAAGCCGACCAGCACCACTACAACGTCGTCTCCACCGGCCTCGCCGAGCTGGGCCTGCGCCCGCACCTGCTCGCCGACACCCTGATCACCTCGATGTTCGAGCTGGTCGAGCGGCACGCCGGCCGAGTGAACCGCGCCGCGCTGCTGCCGGCCACGCAGTGGCGCCTGCCCGGACGATGACGTCGGGGCGACAGTGCCCGGGCCACAGAACGCGCCGGTGAGGCTGTCGGCGATGCACGCACCCGTCGCCGGACCCGCCGTGATCGGGTCCACCACCGCTTCTCACGGACGCCACTGCAGCGACGAGAAATGAACGACAGGCGGTTACCCATCCTGGAGCGGACGTCCCGCGTTGGGGCACTCGCAGTCGAGGCGATTGCCGTGCTGGTAGTCGCGTCGGCCCGCCCGTGCTGCGGCGCGGTGGCGGAGGGGCCCACCCCAGTGGGCCGGGGATGTCGCCAGACCGGGCCCACCCAGCGGGTGCAGCGTGCACCATCAGGACGAAGCGATAACCATCGGTTGGTATACGCTAAGTGACGATCTTTCGTCGAAACGGGTACCTCATTCACGGGTGGGTGGTCTTCGTCATGAAGCGGCCGGGGTCAGCCATTCACCGTGGTCGTCGACCTGCTGGCGCCTACGCCTGAGACGCCGCACTCTCTAACCGCTCTGACCTGCAGTGTTGGTTGAGACATCGATGGTCGTGTCTATAGCCGCGCCCCGATAGGACGTCGTGCGCGAGTTGTGTGATGACGCACCAACGCTGGGATGCGCGGACGGGCCTGCCGATGACGCTGGTACGGTTCGGCTACTGTGAGCAACCTCGTCGGCGTGCTGGGGACACGGGTGCCAAGATCCGGTGCCCGCCGCGCCGTGGTACTCCTCGCTCTGTCGATGGTCTTGCTGATCTGTGGGCTGCACCTGCTCTTGCCGGTCCACGGCCCTGAGCTCGTCGCCGGAAAGTCCTCGACGCAGCTGACAGGGTCGCCGGCGTCCGCGGGCGTCGCGGCTGACCAGTCGGCCGACCACCGAGACCAGATCGGTGCCGAGCGCCCCGCCGCTCCGCATTCGCATCCTGATGCTCCTGTGTGTCATCAGGACGGAGCCCACGACGAGTCGACTCTCACGGCTCGCGCTGACCGTCCCGCCCCACCGGACGTCTTCACCGGAGCGGGCGTCGAGATCCGCGTAGCGGCCGCGATGCGGGCACCGCCGCGGATACACCGCGCAGTCAAGACCACGCCCGCTCGAGCAGAAGGTGGGCGTCACCACTTAGTCCTGGCACAGATCTCGCGGACATAGAGGCCTCGGCGACCACGGATCCGATCCCGGTCGTCGCTTCTCGCGCCCCTACATCGCTCCCTGGCGGTGCGGCACATGCCCGCGCCCGAATGAGGTCTGTCATGTCCACTCCTTTCACGACTCTTCCCGCCGATGCCCCCGGCGTCGCTGCGCGACGTTGCTTCCAGTTGACCGACGTCGTCGGCTCCACACCGACGGTGTGGATCGACACACCCTTCAGCTCCGCCGGACGGGGGTTCTGGGCCAAGCTGGAAGGCACCAATCCCGGCGGGATCAAGGACCGCCCCGCCCTGCATATGGTCGAGCAGGCCCGGCAACGCGGTGATCTCGAGCCGGGCGGGCGGATCGTCGAGTCCACCAGCGGCACCCTCGGTCTCGGCCTCGCCCTGGCCGGGATCGCGTTCGGGCACCCCGTCACGCTGGTGTCCGACCCGGGGATGGAACCGCTGATGTATCGGCTCCTGTGTGCCTACGGTGCCGAGGTGGTGACCGTGCAGAGCCCGGCAGCGTGCGGTGGGTGGCAGCAGGCCCGCCGCGATCGCGTCGCCGAGGTGCTCGACCAGCATCCCGGCTCGTGGTGCCCGGACCAGTACAACAACCCCGACAACGTCAGCGCCTACGCCCCGCTCGCCGACGAACTGCACGCTCAGCTCGGAGACATCGATGTGCTCGTCTGCTCGGTCGGCACCGGAGGCCACTCGGCGGGCATCTCCCGCGCGCTACACCAGCATCTGCCCGACCTGGAGGTCGTCGGGGTCGACACGGTCGGGTCCACGATCTTCGGCCAGCCCGCGCGACCGCGCCTGATGCGGGGGCTCGGCTCGAGCATCCATCCCCGCAACGTCGACCACAGCATCTTTAGCGAGGTGCACTGGGTCGGCGCGGATGAGGCAGTCTCGGCGTGCCGTGCGATGGCCAGCGCCAGCTACTCCAGCGGAGGCTGGAGTGTCGGCGCCGTCGGCACGGTGGCCGGTTGGCTGGCCCGGACCCGGCCGGAGGGCACCCGGATCGCTGCGGTCTTCCCCGACGGCCCGCAGCGCTACTTCGACACCGTCTACAACGACGAGTTCTGCGCGGCGAAGGGGATCACCGTCGGTGCCCCTCCGCTGCACGACCCGGACGAGATCGACCGGCCCGACGCCGTCGAGGTCCACCGCTGGACCCGCTGTGCCACCGTGCTCCGGCCTACAGGACGCGAGAGCTGATGCGGGTACTCGACAGATACCGGTCGTTCGACCGGCCGGTCCAGCTGCTGCTGCTCAACCAGCTGACCATCAACCTCGGCTTCTACATGCTCATCCCATACCTAGCCGACCACCTATCCCAGGGGCTCGGGCTCTCGGTGCTGATGGTCGGCTTGATCCTCGGGGTACGGAACTTCTCCCAGCAGGGCATGTTCCTGGTCGGGGGCAGCCTGGCCGACCGGTTCGGCTACAAGCCGATGATCGTGGCCGGCTGCGCCTTGCGCACCGGCGGATTCGCGCTGATCGGCCTGGTCGACAACGTCCCGGCCCTGGTTGTGGCCTCGGCCGCGACCGGATTCGCCGGGGCGCTGTTCAACCCGGCCGTGCGCGCCTACATCGCCCATGACACCGGTGAGCGACGCGTCGAGGCGTTCGCGCTGTTCAGCATCTTCTACCAGGCGGGCATCCTGATCGGCCCGATCGTCGGACTGGCACTGACCGGCATCGGCTTCGCCGTCACCTGCCTGGTCGCCGCCGCCGTGTTCGCCGTGCTCACGGTGCTGCAGATCCGAGCCCTGCCGGCCCGCCGCGGTGACGGCGGCGGCGACGCCGAGCGGCGCCCGGTCCTCGCGCAGTGGCGCGACGTCGCCACGACCCGGGGCTTCCTGCCCTTCTCGGTCGCGATGATCGGCACCTACGTCTTGTCCTATCAGGTGTATCTGGCGCTGCCGTTGCACGCCCGAACCCTGGCCGGCGACGGGAATCTGGGCACGGCGTTGGTGACAGCGTTGTACGTCGTGTCCGGCGGGGTCACCATCGCGGCCCAGATGAAGGTCACCGCCTGGTGTCGTGCGCGGTGGGGGCCGGCGGGCTCGCTGAGCCGGGGCCTCGTCATGCTCGGTGTCGCCTTCGTGCCGCTGCTCGCCGCCGACGGGTTGCTGGTCGCGCTGCCCGACGTCAGCGCGGTGATCGCGACGGTGCTGGGTGTGGCGGCGTTGCTGTCGACCGCGGCGCTGCTCGCGATCGGGACCGCCGTGGTCCTGCCGTTCGAGATGGACACCATCGTCGGGCTCGCTCGCAACCGGCTCGTCGCCACCCACTACGGCTTCTACAACACCGTGTGCGGGGTGGGGATCCTGCTCGGTAACGCGGGGACGGGCTGGGCGATCGACCTGGCCCGCTCCGCCGGGGCGCCGTATGCGCCGTGGTTGGTGTTGCTGGTGATCGGGCTGCTGTGTGGGTTCGCCCTCGCGGTGCTGTATCGGCGCGGACTGCTCACCGCACCCGCCGAGGACACCCAAGCAGCGCAGAGCGAACCGGATGGCGACCCCCCGACCACCCAACTGAGAGCGGTCGGCCAGCACGACGACAGCCCGACCCGTCCGCTACCCGCCATCCGTCCTGCCCAGCAGCAGCCAACTCCCACGCCGGTGGAGACGACGCGGCCGCTGGCCGACCTGCCTGGAGCCGCCCGACGATGGTGACCCCCGCACGAGCGGACAAGCCCAGCCGTCCGCGACGACCACCGAGCGGCGCGTCTGCCATGGGGCCGTGAACGGCGTCGAACACGCCGCCGTGGCGTTGCGGCGACTGGGTGTGCGGCTGCTCGCCGTCGGTGTCGTCGTGGGGGTCCTCGCCGCGGGGCTGGTGTTGGCCCGGATCGCGATGGGGCACTTCCTCACCCCGGTAGCGGTCGGACCGGGGTGCCTGCCCCCGGCAGCGGCCGTGCCCATCTCTGCGACCGGCCCCAGCGGACTCGGCGCCGAGCAACTGGCCAACGCCGCAACCATCGTCGCGGTGGGCCGGGACCGCGCGGTCCCGGAGCGGGCTGTGTGGATCGCCGTGGCCACCGCGCTGCAGGAGTCCGGCCTGCGCAACCTCGACTACGGCGACCGTGACTCGCTCGGGCTGTTCCAGCAACGCCCGTCGATGGGCTGGGGCTCGGCCGAGCAGGTCACCGATCCCCGGTACTCGGCCGCGATCTTCTACGACCGACTGCTGCAGATCACCGGATGGGCCGACATGGAGCTGTGGGAGGCCGCCCAGGCGGTCCAACGCTCGGCGTTCCCGACTGCCTACGCCAAATGGGAGGACACCGCCGCGAACGTGCTCACCGAGGTCGGTGACGGGGCGGCGCGAACCACCGGGGCACGCACGACCGCGGACGGCGGCAGCTGCGCCGACCCCTCGAGTGCGGTGATCGGCGACGACCCGCGGCCGCGCCCAGCCGGCTGCACCGAGGACGACCCCACCACCCGGGGCTGTGTGACCCCCACGACGCGGTTCGCACTGGAGCAGGTGCGGACCGCCTTCGGCGCGCTCAGCAAGACCACGTACCTGAGCTCGACACGCTGCTTCGCCGACCGCCCGGCGAACCCGACCAGCGATCACCCCCTCGGGAAGGGGTGCGACCTGTTCCCCGGACCCGCCGGCAGCTTCGCCTCCGGCCGCGACGTCGACGACGGCTGGGTGATCGCCGAGTGGTTCCGGCGCAACGCCGTCGCCCTCGACGTCTCCTACGTCATCTGGCAGGGCCAGATCTGGCTACGGCCCCAGGCAGGTCCCGGTCGGTGGAGCGACTACACCGGGGGCGGGGTCTACGACCCTGCCGACCCGGTGGGCGGGCACTACGATCACATTCACGTGTCGTTCCGCCGCTAGCCGACCCACTGGTCAGGCGATGCGCGCCAGCGTGGCGCCGCCGTCGGTCGACCGGTGGATGCCGTCGTTGGTCACGATCGTCAACCGGCCCCCGGGCTCGGCGGTGATGGCCTGCGGCGGGCTCTCGGTACCGGCACGCCGCTGCCAGGTCGCGCCCCGGTCGGTGCTGGCGTGCACCGTTCCGTCCGGCCCGATCCCGTACACGGCGCCGTCGCCCGCCCACGATACGAAGGCCAACAGCGGGCTACCGGTGACGCCGCGGAAGGTGGAGCCACCGTCCTGGCTGGCGGTCACCCCGTTCTCGGTCGTGGCCAGTACCCGGGCCCCGTCGGAGGGATCCACGGCGATGTCGAGGGCATCGAGCGCGGCGCGCTCCTGCCACGTGCGACCGCTGTCGCTGCTGACCATCAGCAGGCCGCGGGTGGCGTCGAGCCCGACAACCGAGGTGCCGCCGACGTCGAGAGAGTGGAAGTCGACCTGGCCCTGCAGGCTCACGGGTTCCCACGTCGTGCCCGCATCGGTGCTGCGGACGAGCCCGACCGGGTTCGGGGTGCCGGCGTCATCGGGGGCGGGGTGGCCGCTGGCGAGGAAGGTGCGGGGCCCGGCGACGGTGAACCCCATCAGGTCCGGCCCCGCGGTCTCCGGCGGGTCCTGGCGAGGAACCAGTGTCCCGTCGGGGGCGAGGGCGAACAGCCCGTAGTGGCCGGCAACGATCACGCTGCCGCCCGCAGGGTCGACGCCGACTCCGTGTACGTGTCCGACCGGGGCGAAAAGATCTGCGGTGGTGGTGTTGGCGGCGGTGTTCGAGGTGTCGGACGCACTCTCTGCGCCACAGCCGGCCAGCACGATGGCGGTGCCGGCGGCGAGGAGGGCGTGGGCCCGGCGCGGTCGGACTCTGCGCTGGGGGAGACCTGTGCGGTGTGCGGGCGATCTGTTGACCATGGGACGGAGGATTACCTTTCTGCGGGGCGCGGTGACCCGACGATGCGTCCGCGACGTCGGGTTGCGGGCAGCCAAGCGACGGCGACGGCGGCGGCCGCGAGGATGATGTAGGGGCCGTCGCCGAGACGGGTGTACGGGGTGAGGCCGGTGCGCAACGTGACGGGCTCGCGCAGCAGCGCCGGATCGCCGAGGGGCGACAGTGCGCGAACTGTCCCGTCGGGGTCGACAACGGCCGAGTAGCCAGTGGGTGCGGCTTGGACGACGCTGCGTGCGCTTTCCAGCGCGCGCAGGCGTGCCGCGGCGACTTCGATCGAGGGGACCTCGTCGGTGACATACGACGAGGCATTGGTCGGGACCAGGACGAGTTCGCCACCGGCACGGACCGCTTCCCGCACCCGGTCGGCGAACAGCACCTCGTAGGAGATGACGACTCCGAGCCTGCGGCCGGCGACGTCGAGAGCCGCCGTGCCTTCGCCCACGATGGCGTCCCGGGGGACCAGCGCCGTCAGATCGGTGATCTTCTCCAGCAAGGCCCGACCGGGGATGTACTCGCCGAACGGCACGCGATGTTCCTTCTCGTAGCGCCCGGTCTGCTGGCCGCGGGCGTCCCACAGCAGCGCGGCATTGCGGAACCCGCTGCCCTGCGTCTCCGTCACACCGGCGATGACCGGGGCGGCGAGCCGTCGAGCCAGTTCGGCGACGGCTCGGTCGTTCGGTCCGCCGGTCACCGGCCCGCGGGAGGTGATCACGTTCTCCGGGAACAACACGAGGTCGGGAGATGCGGTGATGTCGCGGGCAACAGTCAGGTGCCGGTCGGTGGTGTCCTGCGGATCGGTGAAGACCGCCCGCAGTCCCCGCGGGCCCCCGCCCTGCACGATCGCGGTGTCCAGCCGGCCTGTGGCGGTGGTCGTGGCGGCGGCGACGGCGGCCCCGACCGGTGGGATGGCGACACTTCCGGCGAGGGTCGCGGCGAGAACGACGACCCGCTGTCGACCGGTGGCTGTGATTGTGGCCGCGAGTCCGGCCCCTGCAGCGGCGGCGAGCCCGGTGACCAGTAGTGACCCACCCACGGGGGCCGCATCGGCAAAGGGGCCGTCGAGCTGGCTGAGCACCAGTGCGGGGAGCGGGAATCCGCTGAAGGGGAACGCAGTCTGGGCGGCGTCGAGCAACATCAGCAACGCCGGCACCGCCCACCACCCGTGCCATGGGCGTCCCGGCGTCGATCCCGGCACGGCGCAGGCCACTGCGACGAGCAACGCCGTCTCGACAACCGTGACGGCCAGATAGCCGGCCACGGCGAAGTCGGACAACCAGTACAGCGACGAACTGAACCACACCAGACCGGTCGCCGCGCCGATGCCGGCGCGCTGGCGCAGCGTGCGACCTCGAAGCGCCAGAACCCACATCGCGACACCGAGTGGTACTAGTGGCCACCAGCCTCGAGGGGGAGCTGCTGCCGCGAAGGCGGCGCCTGCCGCGACCGCCAAGACGAAGCTTGCCCGGAGACCGAGCCGGCCCCGCCCGCGCCGTGGCGTCGTTTCTGTGCCTGATGCCCTCTCGTGTCCTGACGCCGGAGAGTGCGGCGCAGGCTGTCGTGGAAACCGGTCTCGGTTCGTCACGAGCCGGCTGCCAGGAGTGGGTGGCCTGCGTCCTGCCAGGCTTGCATTCCGCCGGCCAGGTCGGTGAGATTGTGGTAGCCGAGCGTGGCCAGTGTCGTCGCAGCGGCCGCGCTCATCGTTCCGGTCCGGCAGTACACGGCCAGCGCAGCGGCTCGATCTGCCGGCAGCTCCGCGACCCGCTCGCCGATCTGGTCGAACGGGATCGAGGCGTCGGTGCCGGTGATGGAGCCGTCGTCGGGCGTGTGCACGTTGACGACCACGACGCCGTCTCTGTCCACCAGTTCGGCGAACTGCGCGGCATCGACGAGCCGCACCGGGGACGCCGCAGCGCCGGTGGAGACGGTGGCAGCGCTCG
The DNA here is from genome assembly GCF_017876315.1 of Pseudonocardia parietis. Classification (GTDB taxonomy): domain Bacteria; phylum Actinomycetota; class Actinomycetes; order Mycobacteriales; family Pseudonocardiaceae; genus Pseudonocardia; species Pseudonocardia parietis. The sequence goes on from NZ_JAGINU010000002.1 coordinate 259,353, forward strand.
GTGCTGCGGCCTCATGGGCTGTCGGGGTGCTGGCGCAGGCGGCAAGCAGGACGAGCGCGGCGAGAGCGATCGTTGCGGGGCGCACGAGGCCGAGGCCGGGTCGACAGGTCATCGCGGTGCTGGCTCCAGTGGGCGCGTCGGCTCGGTCGAGGGGAACGAGACCCTCTTGTGGTCCTATGTATCGTAGGAGATGCCGTGATGGCGATGCCGCGCACTGCACCCCCCTCCGCGGTAGCGCACATCGGCACCGCCCGGTGCGGCGGGCGGACCGGTGGGCATCGGCCTACTGGTCCGTTCCCGCCGGCCCGCGATGTCTCAGCGGTTGCGGACGTGGTCGCACGGCGAACCGTGCTGTACGAGGCACCAGTGGCACCCGCTGCGCTGCTGGCGCGGTTCGACGCGCTCGCGGCGTCGTTGGCACCGGGGGAGACGAGGCATCCCGGCTTGTTCACTGGTACGTCGCGTTGGAGCAGGTGGCGGCGCTTGCGGTCTCCCTCGGCAGCCAGATGTGCAGGTGGAAGGGGTCAGGGTCTGATCGTCCACCCCTCGACGGCGTCGAGATCGACGAGCTGACCGTCGCCGTCGAGCATCGAAGTTCTGTCCGTCGATCGTGAAGGACATCCCCATCGGGCCAGAACCCGTTGTTCCCATTCTCTGGTGCCCAACACACGACAGCGCCTGCCTGCTCCGGGACCACCTTCGATGAGGCAGGACAGCGGGCGGCGTCTCTCTCAACGAAGCGGCCCCACGCCTGGGCTCGATGCTCTTCCAGTCACGGCGAGGGTCTCGTCGCGGACGGGGTCGATACCGATGACCCGCTGGCCGGCCGTCCGACCTCGCGTGCCCACGCGACACACGATGCCCCAGTCAGTCGCGATCACACCTCGACGCGCCCCGGCGCGAAGGCTCGGAGCACGGTCGTCACGATCAGCTCCGCAGCATCGGAAGGGTGGATGTTCGCCCTTCCGACCTCGTCGGCAGCACCGTGGATGAGCCGATGCAGAACCGCGACCATCCAGGAGATGGGGAGGTCATCGCTGAACACACCGTCAGCTTGTCCTCGTTCGAGTACGCGTACTGGACGCTCGGCCAGCCTCTCATGGAGCCGGTGGATCCGCTCTGAGGCCAGTTCCTTCTCTGCGGCGGCGACAAGACTGAGGGAGCGACCGGTGTGCTCCCAACTGGCGCGGATGTAGCGCGCCAGTGCTTCCCGCGGTGGACCGTGAAGATCGACCGACTTCAGGGCGACATCCACCTGCTCGAGTACGTGCACGACGGCCGCATCGACGAGTTCCGCCCGCGAAGGGAAGTGCCCGTAGACGGTCACCCGGCCGACCCCGGCCTCCTTCGCGACGTCGGCCACGCTCGCCTCCGGGCGTCGACCTAGGCAGTCCACCGCTGCCTCGACGATCGCATCAATGTTGCGGCGAGCGTCCGCTCGCCGGGGTCCACCCGAGGCCATCTGCTCTGAGCCAGCTCCCATGAGCTCGAACATACCTGTTTGACTTAGAACGGCAATTAGGCAACTCTGACAGTACTGTACGAGTTAAGGAGGTTGCCATGCCCGACTCGCCCGGCACGACGCCGGATTCCAGAGTGGTCGCACACACCGGACGCTGGCGGACGCTGGCGTTGCTCGGAGTTGCTCAGTTCATGCTGATCGTCGATGTCACCGTCGTGGCGATCGCGCTACCCCACATGGGTGCCGACCTGGGCCTGTCCCGCGACGCGCTGACATGGGTGGCGAGCGCCTACACGCTCACGTTTGGCGGACTGATGGTGCTCGGAGGACGTGTTGCGGACCTCATCGGACCACGCCGACTCGTCCTCGCCGGCCTTGCGGTGTTCACGATCGCGTCGCTGACCGCCGGTATCGCCGATGGGGCGGCGATACTGATTGTCAGTCGGATCGCGCAGGGCGTCGGCGCAGCCATGCTTTCACCGGCGGCGCTGTCTTCGGTCGTGCGCCTGTTCGCCGGCGAGGAGCGGAACAAGGCCCTCGGAATCTGGTCCGCCATGGGCGGCGCCGGCGGCGCGGTCGGAGTACTGCTCGGCGGAGTCCTGACCGGCGGGCCGGGATGGCCGTGGATCTTCTTCGTGAACATCCCCGTCGGCGCGGTGATCCTCGTCCTTCTGATCCGCATGCTCCCGGCGTTGCCCGGGGTCCCGGTGCAGGAGCGCCAGGGAGTCGACGTTCTGGGTGCCGTGCTGATCACCGGCGGGACCGGCCTGGTCATCTACGCTCTGATCGGGGCCGGTGATCGGGGCTGGCTCGCCCCCGTCACGGTCGGCCTCGTCGTCGCGGGCGCAGCACTGTATGCGGCCTTCGTCGTCTGGCAACGACGGGTTCGATCCCCGCTCATGGATGTCGAGCTGATGACCCGCCGATCGGTGGGGTCGGGGACCTTCGTGATCCTGATGGCCACCGCCCTCATGGTCGCCATCTTCTTCCTCGGCTCCTTCTACCTGCAGGACGCGATGGGCCACAGCGCGCTCACGACCGGCCTGCTGTTCCTGCCGGTCGCCGGTGCGACGATGCTCGGCGCCAACCTCGCGGGATGGGTCATGGCGCGCGTCGGCGGCCGGGCACTGGCGCTCGGCGGGTTACTTCTCGCCGCACTCGGACTGGCCGTGCCCGCGCTGTGGGCGGGGACGCTCAGCATGGTGCTCGGGCTGAGCGCAGCCGCTGCGGGGATCGGCTCGCTGTTCCTCGTCGCCTCGGCAACGGCACTGGGGCAGGTCGAGCCGGAGAAGTCGGGCGTCGCGTCCGGCATCGTCAGCACCTTTCACGAGTTCGGAGCGTCTATCGGCACTGCCGTGGTCTCGAGCATCGCGGCAGCAAGTCTCATGACCGGCTCGGGGGAGGGGTTCGGCAGAGCCTTCGGCGTAGCGGCCATGATCGCACTGGGCGCCGGCCTCCTCGCGACATGCTGGATCCCGGCACGCGTTCGCATGAGCGGGACGACCGATTGAGGCGGCCGGATCAACCCTGGTGCCGCGACGGCACCGCGGGCTCCGTGGATGGCTCGCCCCGGCCGGAATCAGGATGATGCTGAGGTTCCACCGCTTCTCCGGGAACCTGGGGGAAGCTCAGTCGATTCACCGGCTCGTTGTCTCGGTGCGCCGGAGAGCGGGTCTCGGTCGCGACCGGGAGCAGCAGCGTCATCGTCGACGGGACGGTTCCGACGGTGAGTCGTCCGCCTTCGCTCTCGGCGAGTCGACGGGCCAGCGGTAAGCCCATGCCGTTCCCGATGTGTCCGTCGGTGAGGGCGGCCGTCGGGACACCGGGCCCGTCGTCGCTGATCTCGACCGCGATCGCGCTCTCGCCCAACTCGTGGACGGAGACCGACACCGCCCCGGCACCGTGGAAGTAGGCGTTGTCGAGGAGGACGCCGATGATCTGGCGGACGGCGGCCGACGATGCGTCCGGCCGGGGAAGAGAATCCGGCAGCCGGATCGAGATCCTCCGGTTCTCGAGGGCGAGGCGAGAACGCCACTCCTCGTCGAACTCGGCGAGCAGCGCGGAGAGATCGGCCGGTGCTGAGGTCGTCTGACGTTCGCGTGCCAGTGCCAGGAGCTCGTCGATCGTGCGCTCGAGCCGGTCGATCGAACCCAGACCGTCCGCGATCTCTGCGGTCGTCATGCGCTCGGGCCGGTCGAGAGCGGACTCCAATCGGAGCCGCAGGCCGGCCAGGGGCGTGCGCAATTGATGAGAGGCTTCCGCTGAGAACGCTCTCTCGCGTGCGACGAGGTCGTCGAGCCGCCGTGCGGTTCGGCTGAGGGCGGCGCTCGCCCGGTCGGTCTCCGCGATACCGGTCGAATCCGGGGTGATACCGAAATCCCCATCTCCCAGCCGGCCCGCGTCGTCGACCAGGCGCTCAAGCGGACGGGACAGACGGATCGCCAGCCGTCGCGCGAGCAGCCACGCTGACACCAGCACGACAGCGGCGAGGCCCGCCATCCCCAGCCAGATGGGGACCAGGGCGCCATAGACTTGAGACGGCGGTGTGGACGTACGAACCACTCCGATGACGTCGCCCGTGTCGCTGACCGGGACCGCGACGGTCAGGTCCTCGACCGGCGGTGGCCCGGTACGGTCGCCGAGGACGTACTCGACCGGGCCGTCGCCGTGCGCGGGGCCGTCTCCGAGCAGCAGCGTCCCCTCGTCGTCGTAGAGGGCGATCGCGGCCTCGCCGGGTCCGTCCGGCAGACGTCTCGGCACGAGATCGTCGGTCATGTCCTCCTGCACCGTGCGAGCGGCGAACCCCGCCAGACGCTGCAGTGAGGAGCGCTCCTCCGCCACCGCAAACTCGGCCAGCCCGACGACCAGCGGTATCCCGAACAGTGCCACGGCGAAGGCCGCAGCGGTGACAGCCAGTGCCACGATCCGCGACCTCATCGATCGGACCCTCCGCTGTCGGGCAGCGGCATCGCCAGGCGATAGCCGTGCCCGCGCGGTCCTGTGATGGCGGAACCCGATACGGCGGGAAGGCGCGAATCCTGCGCAGGACCCCGACCCGACCGCTGGGCTACTCGGCTAGTGTGCACTGGTCAGCCATCGCAGCGAGCACCTCCCGCGGCCCCGTGTAGGGATCACGGCCGTGGGCAGTGCGGATGTTGTCGACGACCAGGAGGTCACCGCTCTGCCAGGGCTCGCGGACGGCGTTGGCGGAGTATGCCTGCATGATGTGGGAAACGAGGTCCCAGCCGATGGGGGTGCCGTCTCCGAAGCAGGTGGTGGCAGGTAGCCCGTCGGGCCCGAGCAGGTCGCGCAACTCGTGGGCTGTTTCGGGGCCGAAGACCCACTCGCTGTAGTAGGCGATCTCGTTGAACCAGCAGCGCACTCCCGTGATCGGGTGCCGGACAACGGCCGGGCGGCGTTGCCGGGTGCGGAGCTGTCCGCCGCGGCGCCACTCGAACTCGATGGAGTGTGCTCGGCAGTAGTCCTCGACGCCGTGTCGGTCACCGATACCGAAGGCGTCTGACCAGGACGGACCGACGTCGCCGTTGTAGGTGCGCACCAGCATCCATCCCTCACGCTCACAACGTTTCACCAGACTCGCGGGCAAGGCCGTGAGCACGGTGGGGGAGTCGACGAGGACTGTGGCGCCGCCGAGGACGGGCGGGGACAGGCAGACGAACATCATCGAAGCGGGGAACCAGTCGCGGTACGACAGCTCGTGGTGCGGGCACATCGGGATCCCGCGTGGCCACCGAGTCGTCGAGTAGACGCGGTCGGTGTAGGGCACCCGCGGTGCGAAGGCCTCACGCTCGGCCATCAGGTCGTCGGCGAGCATCCGTACCACGTCGCCGGCCAGGATCGAGTCGTAGAGCCCCAGACCGCGGACCAGCACCGCGCCGTGGTCGACTACGGCGCTACGGAGCGCTCGCCTCGTTTCGAATGCCCACTGCAACGGGTCGTCCGGGTCGACCTGCAGGAGAGCAGGCGTGCCGGGGCGGCGTTCGACCTGGAGCTCCACGCTCTGGGGAGGCCGGGATGAGAAGGTCATGTCGACTCCCCATGGTGCGCGGTCGGCGCTCATGCCGACGTCGGAATGGATCTGGTGGGCAGCTCGCGGGCCGGGTTGGCGCCCCAGGTCTCGCCCGCGGGGACTTCCTCGCCCTTCATGAGGAACGAATCGGCCTCGATCACGGCGTCATCGCCGACGGTGATGCCGTAGTGCACGAAGGCGCCGATCCCGAGCGTGACCCGCGACCCGATGACGGTGTAGTCCGACTTGAACGCGCCGTCTTCCTGGGAGTGGTTCTGGACGATGCTGCGCTCATTGAGCGTGCAGTCGTCACCGAGGCTGATGAATGGCCGCTCGACGAACGCGGCGCCGTCGTCGAACAGGCGCGCACCGACCCGCATGCCGAGCATGCGTAACAGCAGCCCTTTGAACGGGGTGCCGTTGAACAGCAGCAGGTAGCTCGGAGCGGGGACCTTCCAGAACCGTTCGTGCCCCCAGAAGATCGGCTCGTAGATCGAGCACCCCTTCGGCGCCCGCAGGAGCAGTCGCCGCACCGACCGGTCGACCGCGGTGAACCACCCGACGGTGAGCACGGTGATCAGTACCTGCGCGACCAGGATTTCGGCAGCGCCGAGCGTGACCTCCCAGATCGCGATCCCGGGGACCAGGATCGCGATCCCGAAGAAATAGAGCCAGCGCACGATCAGGTGCAGCGCGATCGTGACGGCGTTGTGCCGATTCTTGCCACGGAGCGCGCGCCGCAGTCCCTGCTCGCCGAGCTCGAGTTGTGCGTCGCGGGCAACCGTGCGGGGGATCTCGAAGCTCGGTGAGCCCAGCAGGCCGACGTCCTCTCGGACCGGGCCGTCGAGGGGGATCATGACCTTGGTGCCGAGCAGGCAGTTGTTCCCGACCCTGCCCTGCGACGGGTAGACGATCCGGTTGCCGAAGAAGCTGTTCGTACCGATCGTGGTCTGCGACAGGCGGAAGGAGGTGTTCGAGTACTCCGCGTTGACGATCGAGAGGTCATCGGCGACGACGGTGCCGGTGCCGATCCTGGTCAGATAGGGCGACTCGTGCTTGATCAGCATCCCGAAGTTGTTGCCGGTCTGCACCAGCGGCCGGAGCTTGTAGCCCACGGCCCGGAGGTAGTGCGGGATCGCGGAGCTGTCCCCGAGCAGCATCGTGAACGTGATGCTATTGGTCAGCAACGCGACGGTCTGGTGCAGGAAGTAGTGCACTCCGTAGAGCGGGTAGACCCGGTCCGGCCGCACCGCGCGAGCCAGCAGGCGCGGAACGGTGATCATCACCAGGAACGCCACGAGAAGGACGCCGAAGAACAGCACGAAGCTCAGAGCGAGGATCTCGAGGTAGAAGTACCAGTGGACGAACGCCTCCGGACCTGGGAACAGCAGCGCTGTCAGCTGCGGAACCTCGCGCAGCAGCAGCGCGATGCCGCCGAGGGCGAGCGGGAGGGCCAGGCCCAGGACGATGGTCAACTGCACCAGCGAATAGACGATCTTGCGGGGGAGTCCGGGCCTGGCGGGCGGGACGGTGCAGTAGTTCACCCCGGCCGGGCGGGCCGGTGATCCGTGCCAACGCTCGCCGGCGGGGACCACCTGCCCGCTCAGCAATGCGGAGGTGTGTCCGAGCTGGCCGCCATCGTCGATGCGCGTGCCGAGTTCGAGCACGGTGGCTTCGCCGACGAACACATCGTCGCCCAGGGTGACCGACCCGATCTCGATCAGACCGTCGCGGGCCCGGTAGCCAGAGAACATCGCGTCCTTGCGGATCACCGTGCGGTCACCGATGGACAGCAGGTCGGTGCACACCGGCATGGACTGGGCGAACAGCGCCACGTCGCGGCCGATCCGGGCGCCGAGCGAACGGAGATACAGCACGTAGAGCGGTGAGCCGCGGAACAGAACCAGAGGGTTCATCCGCACCAGCGTCTTGACAATCCAGAATCGGACATAGCCCAGGCTCCAGATTCGGATCGAGCGGGGCCGCCACCGACCGATCAGCACCCACTTCACCACGATCGGGAACAGACACAGGAACGCGAAGCTCGCTGCGCCGACAACGACCGCCCGCGTGTAGAGATCGAGCAGGGTCGGCGATGCGACGAACCACTCATAGCCCCAGAACAACACCAACGCCATGAGATAGGACCAGCCCACGGCGAACGCGACCTGGAGCGCGCCGCACAGGACATATCCCGCGGTGCCGACCCGGCGGACCGAGGCCCACCGGTCGAGCACGACGGCCGGCTCCTCCGGCGGAGTCGCCGCGGTGAGATCACCTCGTGCGGCCGGGGCGAGCGAGGCGGCCAGGCCGACGAGCGTCGGAGTGGCGTAGACGTTCTCCATCGACAGCGTCGGCAGCCGGGAGTCCTTGCGGACGCGGGCGCAGAACTTCGCCATCATCAGGGAGTCGGCGCCCAGGTCGTCGAAGAAGTTCGCCTCGTCCGGCACCTCCCGTTCCACCACCGCGGCGAGGACCTCGCCGAGCTGCACCGCCAGGTCCTGCGCCGCTTGTGCGGTCCCGTCGGCGGCGGGGGCCACGGCCGCCGCCAGGTCCGTCAGGGTCGGATGGCTGTAGACGTCCTGTATCGACAGCGTCGGCAACTCGGGGTCCTTGCGGACGCGGGCGCAGAACTTGGCCATGTCCAACGAGTCCGCGCCGAGCTCGAAGAAGTTCGCCTGCGGAGGAACCTCGTCACGGTCGAGTACCTCCGCCAGGATCTCGGCCAACTGTTCCTCCACCACGCCCGGCGACGGCGGCGCCGGTGCCTCAGCCGGTAGTGCGAGAGCGGTGGCGAGGCGTCGCAGTGTCGGGTGCTCGTAGATGTACTGGATCGACACCGACGGTAGGTCCGGGTGTGTGCGTACCCGGGCGCAGAACTTTGCCATCAGCAACGAGTCGGCCCCCAGGTCGTCGAAGAAGTTCGCGTCGACGGGGACCCGTTCGCGGTCCAGCACCCCGGCAAGCACCTCGCCCAGAAGCGCCTCAGCGCCGGTGGGGGCGGCGGGGGCGGTGCCGGCACCCGGTGCGAGGACGGGGGGCATCGGTGCGGCGTGTTCTACCGCCATTGACTGCGTCGTGGGTGCCTCCGGGGTGAGGGCCTCCAGGTTCGGGGGCGCCGGCTCGAAGCGACGGCCACGTGCCGATGCCCCTTCCTCGAGTCGGGCTCGGTACTCGATACGCCCGTCGGCGGTGATGCGGCCCAGGTCGCCGGTGCGAAAGATCCGCTGCGACGGATTGCCGGGCACATCCAGTGAATCGGCAACGAACGCTGCCTGTGCCAGGTCGTCACGGTTAACGTAGCCGCGGGCCAGGCCGATCCCGGCGATCCCGATCTCGCCGGTCGCACCGCGCGGTAGCGCGGAGCGCGGATCCTCGAGGTCCAGCACGACGACGCTGTAGGTCGGCAACGGAACTCCGAGCGAGGGGGGCCGGCCCGGCTCCAGCTCGGTCCAGGTGGTGGTCACAGTTGCTTCGGGCGGACCGTAGGTGCCGATCAGCCGACGTCCGGGACGGCGCCAGCGCCTGATGACCTCCGGTGGGCACGACGCGCTCGACAGCACCAGCCGCAGCGCGAGCAGACGCTCGTCGAGTGCAGCCAGTGTCGCGGCGTCGCTGCGCAGCACCGTCACACATCGCTCACCGAGGAAGCGCCACAAGGCGTCTCCCTGCAGGTTCGACCCGGCCGGTGGAGCGACCACCGTGGCTCCGGCGACCCACGGCACCCAGGTTTCCTCCACCACCAGGTCCGACGCCCGTGACTGCCCCTGGAACACCCGGTCACCGGGCACGATGCCATACACCTCGGCTGCCACACGCACGAAGTTGCATACGCTGCTGTGGTCGATCGCCACTCCGTGCGGACGTCCGTCGGTGTCGAAGCTGTAGACGATGTAGGCGACCGGCCCGCCCGGCACGCCGCGTTCAACGGCCAGCAAGCGTCGTGAACTCTGTTCGGCGATGAAACGCCCGGCGAGGTCGAGCGCGACCACGGTCGTCGCCGTCCGCGCATCGAATTCGGGAATCCCGGCCGCGACTGTCGAGGTCGTGAGCACCAACTGCGCGCCTGCATCAGCGATGATGGCGACCACGTCATCGCCATCGAGTCGCACGTCCAGTGGAACGTAGGCGGCACCGACCTTGGCCACGGCGAGCATCGCGACACAGAAATCAGCTGAGCCGCCGAGTAGCAGCGCGACTCTGTCCCCACGGCCGATGTGGTGCAGCCGCAGGTAGCGGGCCAAGCGGTTTGCCTCGTCGTCCAGGTCCAGATACGAGAGGACACCCTCCGGGGTGTCCACGGCCGAGCGGTCGGCGCAACCGAATCGGACCAACCACTCGCACTGCGCCTCAAACAGAGCCTCAAGTCGCTCGGTCGGGTGCGCCCGCCTGCCCTGTGGCTCGTCCTGGTCGATCAGGATCCGTCCGAGTCCAGGGCTGCCCACTTCCAGCCCGGTGGATCCCGACGTGCCGGGACCGCTTCGCAGGCCCGTCCGAACATCATCGTCGGGTGTCCGAATGAGTTGGTCCCAGCGGGTCATTGCGCTTCTCCGGTGCTGTCCCGCGGCACCGCGCCATCAGATTGAGCGACCGGACGCCGGATGCACGGCCCGATCCGTACGCTGTGCACGCTGCTGGGCATTCCGATCCTCGTGTCCGACTCCACTACGATTCTCGGGCGGCCGGTGATCGGATCGGTGGTCCTCACTCGCTGCCGCAAGATCCCTCCGCTCGGACCGACGAGCATGGAAGAGCCGAAACGATCTATGACCGAGCACACTGCGTTAACACTGCTCGCGCGCCCTCGCGAGTCGCATCGATGACGGCCCGGCCGGCCACCAAGGCGTATGCGGTACCGCGCAAGGGTAGCCAGCGGCCGGGTGATCTCCGCTTGTCTCTCTGTGCGCACGACGAGATCTCCCCCAACAGGCCAGCGCCACTTTCCGTGCAGCTTCACGAATAAGTGGCGCCGGACTTGCTTTGCGCTTCCCGCTGCGTCGCGGAGATCACCATTCTACTGTCGGCCGAGCAAGAGGAAGGTAAAATGATCGCCCGAAAAGACAAGAGGAGGGTTAACGAAAGGCGATCACATTCGGCCAATTGGTCCTGCCGAGTCCAGGCGTGCCCGGCAGACTGCTCGGCGGAGGCGGCAGATGGCTGTCCGACGTGCTGTCCGACGGACACGCCGCTGCGGCCTCGTCGCCACCCGTGGCCCCGCCTCTTCCGGTCGCCTACCCGTGCCGTGGGGGCTGCCCGTCGTGTCGCCGACACACCGTCATAGCGCGCGAGCTGCCTCGGCCGCCGTGGTCCCGGGAGCGGCGTCCTGGGCAGGTGCGATGCGCGCGAGGTGGTGCAGCCACTCGGCGGCTGCACCACCTCGTCGTGGTGGACCCGATCAGTCCGCGTGTCCTCGGAAGCGGCGCAGTCGCAGGCTGTCGCCGACGACGAAGACGGAGCTGAACGCCATGACCGCGCCGGCGATCATCGAGTTGAGCAGACCCACCGCGGCCAGGGGGATGGCTACGACGTTGCAGGAAGGGCTGCCCTTGATCGTGCTCAGTCTCCGGCGGGAGAGCCGGACCGCGTCAGCTGCGGCCCGGAGGTCGCCGCGGGCCATCGTAGGTCGTCGCAGACCCGGGTCCGATCCCCGGCGTGTTGACCGATGAGCTAGCTTCTACGGAGCGTAGGAGTTCGGACTGCGGAGGGAAGGAGGTCGAGGTGGCGGCGTACCGCAGATTTTCCCACCAGCGCGGCGTGGTGAGCACGCACGGGCGCCAGGTGCGCCCCGCTCTTGCAGCGATCGCGGCCATGGCGGTTCTGCTGTCGACCGGCTGCGGAGTTGGCCGGGACGCGGCCGGGTCGGGGCCGGGACAGGAGTTTCAGTTCGTGGCACCCGGCGGACAGACGCGGATCGCCTACGACCCGCCAGAGAGCCGTCAGCGGATCACCGACCTACGCGGCGAGAGCCTGATGAACCCGGGGACCGAAGTCGGTATCGCGGACTTCCCCGGCAAGGTCCGCGTGCTCAATATCTGGGGTTCGTGGTGTGGCCCGTGCCGGGTGGAGGCGCCCGAGCTGCAGGCGGTGCAGGACGCCACGCGTGGCGATGCCGTCGTGCTCGGCATCGATGTTCGCGACGACCGGCAGGCTGCGCTGGACTTCAAAACCGACCGTGGGCTGACCTACGACTCGATCTATGACTTCTCGGGCCGCAGCCTGGCACGGCTCGACGGGTATCCGCGCAACGTGGTGCCCTCGACAATCGTGCTGGACCGCGAGGCTCGGGTGGCGGCGGTGTTCCTGACCCCGGTGTCGAGCTCGGACTTGCTGCCGCTGATCGCCAAGCTGACCGACGAAGCGGGGACAGGCCGTGAACGCTGAATCTCGACCGCTCCCGCGCGCTGGTGGAGCGCGTGACTGATGGGCGCGACCACAACTCTCGCGATGTCGGGGCCGTTGGTACTCGCGGCCCTGGTCTCGGTGGCGGCGGGGCTGGTGAGCTTCGCGTCGCCGTGCGTCGTGCCGCTGGTTCCCGGCTATCTCGCCTATCTGGCCGGGTTGGTGGGCGCGCAATCACCGCCGGTGACCTCGGCCGAGGCTCGTGCCCGCGCAGCCGCCCGGCGCACAGGTACCGACGCCGAGGCCGTACTGGCGCTCGCCGACCCGGGCGCTCCCCGCGCCGCTGCCGGCAACCCGACCGGGCCGGCGGCGGAGGACACGGCGGGCTCGCCTAGAACACGGCCCGTCGACGGCCGCTGGCGTGTTGTCGGCGCGGTCGCACTGTTCATCGCGGGCTTCACCACCGTGTTCACCATCGTCATGGTCGGTGTGGTCTGGCTGTCCGATGTACTGATCGACAACGAGGCCGTGCTGCAGCGCATCGGCGGCGTCGTGATGATCGTGATGGGGCTGGCGTTCGCCGGGCTGATCCCGGCGCTGCAGCGCGAGTACCGCGCGCACTGGGCGCCACGGGCCGGGCTGGCCGGTGCGCCGCTGCTCGGTGCGGTGTTCGGGCTCGGCTGGGTGCCCTGCATCGGCCCGACCCTGGCCGGGGTCGTTGCCGTCGCCGCCGGGACCGGGGGCGGCTCGTTGCGCGGGATCGTCCTGATCCTCGCTTACTGTGCCGGGCTGGGGATCCCGTTCGTGCTCATCGCGCTCGGTGCCACCCGCGCCGTTGGTGCGCTGGGTTGGCTGCGCCGGCACACCAGGGCGGTCCAGGTCGTCGGGGGCGTGCTGCTGGTCACAGTCGGTGTGCTGCTGGTGTCCGGGTTGTGGGCACAGTGGCTGGTGAAGTTGCAGGTCTCGATCGCCGGGTTCACCCCGCCCATCTAGATGAGCTCACCACCTACCGCACCCCCGACGACGCCGCAGACCAGCTCCGGCGGCGAGCCCCCGTCGCGCCTCGGGCCCTTCCGGGCCGGGGCGGCCCTGTTGCGCAACACCTGGCGCGGCGTGACGAGCATGCGCACCGCGCTGGTGCTGCTGTTCCTGCTCGCCGTCGCCGCGCTGCCGGGCGCTCTGTTCCCGCAGCGCTCACTCAACGCGTTCCTCGTCGACGACTTCTACGCCGACTACCCCACCGCGGCGCCGATCGTCGAGGCACTGGGCGGATTCGAGGTGTTCGCCAGCCCGTGGTTCGCCGCGATCTACCTGCTGCTGATGATCTCGCTGGTGGGGTGCGTGCTGCCCCGCTCGCGGGAGTACTGGCGCGGGATGCGCCAGCCACCCGTCGCGATACCGCGGAACCTGTCTCGGCTGCCGCACCACGCTTCGGGCGCCTCGGTCGAGGCTCCCGAAGCGGTGCTCGGGCGCGCCCGCACACTCCTGCGTGGCTGGCGAACAGTCGAACGCAGCGAGGCCGACGGTAGCCGGACGGTGTCCGCCGAGAAGGGCTACCTGCGTGAGACCGGCAACCTGGTCTTTCACCTGAGCCTGATCGGGATCCTGCTCGGTCTGGCCGGCGGCAAGATGTACGGCTACGAGGGCGACGTGATCATCCGCGCGGACGGCACCGAGTTCTGCAACTCCTCCGTCCTCGGCTACGACACGTTCCGGGCCGGGCTGCGCGTCGACGGCACTGACCTCAACCAGTTCTGCGTGCGGGTCGACCGTTTCAACGGCAGCTGGCTGCCGAACGGCCAACCGGCCACCTTCGGCGCGGACGTCGCGTACCAGACCGGAGAAGATCTCCGCAACGGCAGAACCAGCTGGCGCCCGACCGACATCTCGATCAACCAGCCGCTGCGCACCGACGGCGACCGCATCTACCTCACCGGCTACGGCTACGCGCCGGAATTCACCGTCACCTGGCTGGACGGGCAGAGCCGAACCGGGGAGGTCCAGTGGCGCCCGGTCGACCTGAGCGGCACCCAGCTCTCCGAGGGCGCGACCAAGTTCGAGCGCCCCGGCGTCACCGACCCGGAAGCCCGGCGCACTACCCAGCTCGCGGTGACCGGCACCTTCGCCCCGACCGGGGCGATCGACCAGCAGGGCCGCCTGGCCTCGGTGCACCCCGACCTGCGCGCACCGACCGCCGACGTCAACGTGCTGCTCGGTGATCTCGGCATCGACGACGGTCGCGGCCAGTCGATCTTCGCCGTGGACCAGCAGAAGATCGACGACGGTGAGCTGCGCTCGGTCGCGCAGGACCGGCTCGGGATCGGGGACACCGTGCGGCTGCCGGATGGCACCGTCGTCCGGTTCGATGGCGTCACCCCGTGGGTGAACCTGCAGGTCGGCTACGACCCGGGGCAGGTCTGGGTGCTCGTGTTCTCGATGTTGATGGTGGGCGGTCTGTCTCTGTCGCTGTTGATCAAGCGGCGCCGCTTCTGGGTGCGCGTGCAGGCCACCGACGGTGACACCACGGGCAGCCGGGTCGAGCTCGGCGGCCTGGCTCGCACCGACCGAGCGGGCTACGGCGAGGAGTTCGACCGGCTCTCGGCCGAGCTGCTCGCACCGACGCAGAACAAGGACGGTTGACATGCTCGTGGACCCGATCACCGCGATGTGGAGTGACCGCCTGTTCCAGGCGACGCTCGTCGTGCTGCTACTGGCGATGGTATTCACATCGCTGGAGTACGCGTCGCGCCGGATCGCCCGCAGCAGGCGCACGTCGGAAGCACCTGTGGCGGTCGGCGCTTCTGCGGCGGAGGCCGGCGGGGAGACTGAGGTCGCGGTCGTCGAGCCGTCCCCAGCGGGCCTCACGCCCGACGGCGGCAAACCGGGCCGGGCCCGCGTCGACCGCTACGGCCGCATCGGCGTTTCGTTGATGATCCTCGCGGTGCTGCTGCACCTCGGGTCGATCGTACTGCGCGGCCTCGCGGCCTACCGCTGGCCGCTCGGCAACATGTACGAGTTCGTCTCGGCGCTGTGCATGTTGGCCGTCGCCGCGTGGCTGGTGCTGGTCTACCGGCATCCCGCGATCCGTCCGGCCGGGGTGTTCGTGCTGACGCCGGTCGTGCTGCTGATGTTCCTCGCGGGGACGGTGCTCTATCTCGACGCTGCGCCCGTGGTGCCAGCGTTGCAGTCGTACTGGATCATCATCCACGTCACCACGATCACGCTGGCCTCCGGCATGCTGCTGGTATCCGGCGTCGCGAGCCTGCTGTTCATAGTGAAGCGCAGCGAAAAGCCCGCCGTGCTGGCCACGAAGCTGCCGTCGGCCGAGACGCTCGACCGGCTCGCCTACCGGGTGACGGTACTCGCCTTCCCGCTCTACACCTTCGCCATCATCGCCGGCGCCGCGTGGGCCGAGGCCGCCTGGGGTCGGTTCTGGGGCTGGGACCCCAAGGAAGTCGTGTCCTTTGTCGCCTGGGTGCTCTACGCCGCCTATCTGCACGCCCGCGCCACGGCCGGGTGGCGGACCGCGCGCGCAGCCTGGATCAACACCGCGGGCTTCGCCACGATCGTGTTCAACCTGTTCTTCATCAACATGGTGGTCGCCGGGCTGCACTCCTATGCAGGAGTGTGAGCGACTATCGGGCGAAGATTCACACCTCAAGCTGCACCGCAAGCCACGTCCTCGTCCGGTGCTGGATGGGCTCTCCGCGAGGCGGGCCAATCCCGCCGCCTGGTCGGCCAGGACCGGAGTGACGACCGCGAACTCACTCGGTCAAGGAGCCGAGGGCTCCGCGCGGGCGTGCGCCAGCGTCTGTGGCGGTCTCGCCGAGCTCGGCTGGTCGCCGGAGTCGATCCCGAGCAGAGCGCCCGGGTCGGCCTTGATGTCGATGGTGGTCAGGACGCCGACCCCCTGCTCAGCCAGCGCGGCGGTGACGGCACTGATGGCCTGCTGATGGTCGAGAGCGACGGTGTGAGCGATCTGCATGGGGTACCTGACCTCCTCGCCGAAGCGCCGGAGCGTGCCAGGGGTCGCGCCTGACCACAGTAACGTTACCCCCTTGGGGTATACCAACGTGCGTGCGGTGGAGTATCGCCGTTATGCCCTGAGCCCCGCCGTCGGCGCGGTGCTCACAACTGCCAGCGATGTGAGGTCAACACGAGGAGGTCACGACTGTGATGGGTGGATCAATGATGGGCTGGGGCTGGTTCTGGCCGATCCTCCTGCTGCTCGGCGTGTCGCTGCTGGTTTATGGAACGGCACAGCTGGTTCGTGGGCGCGGCTCCTCCGGATCCGTGGTCGGTCCCGGTGCTTCCCTCGAGGCTGGGGTCACGGCCCGGCAGATCCTCGACGAGCGCTACGCGCGCGGCGAGATCGATGACGAGGAGTATCGGCGTCGTCGGGATGAGCTGACATGAACGCAGGCATCTCAGTCGCCGCCGAGCCCTGACGTTGACCGGGTTCGGCGCTGCTGCGCTGACGGCGGGCGCGGCTGGCTGGCTGGCTGGACCCGGGGGCCCCAGCCCCCGGGCGGCCCCAGCTTCCCACAAGGCGACCCGGGCGCGACCCGGGTGTGCTCGCCAGCCGCGACGGCAGGCTGGCCGTGGAGTTGACTACCGCGGCTGGCCGCGACCCTGGGTGGACAACCCACCGCAGCGCTGGGCTACAACGGCTCGTCGCCGGGCTCGACTCTGCGGTTACGGCCGGGCGACGAGCTCGCCGTACGGCGATTAACTATCTCGATCAGCTCACCGATCTGCACGCGCACGGGCTGCGTGTGGTCTCCGCAGGCCAACTGGGGCAATCCCTTCGTGCGGGTCGAGCCCGTTCCTCGTTCTCCTACCTCTATCGGATTCCTGCTGATCACCCTGCTGGCGCCCACCCGCTGGTGCCACCCCACTACCACGGCACGGTGGCCGACCAGCTCTTCGGAGGTCTGGCCGGGGTCCTGCTGATCGACCCACCACCGCACACAGGATTCAGGCGTCGGTGTCGCCGGTGACCGTGTCGTCGTATCCGACATCCCGCTCGAGAGCTGGGGCGGTGGCGGCGCCGAACGTCAGGGTCGGACGAGGACCTCGCGGCCATGTCAGTATTGGCTGGCGATCTACGCGATGCGCCCAATTCGCTAGTCTCGCCGGGCTCGGTATCCCTGCGGCGTGCCGTGGGTGATCCGCGAGGCCGTGCGGCAGGTCATATGCCACACCGAGCTGGCGGTCCGGCGTATCGGCGGGCTGAAACCGACCCGGTCTCGTTGTACCTGTTCCTCGATGCCGGCTCCGGTGCTGTTTGGGCGGATGCGGAGCCGCGGTAGCGCGAGCACGTCGTCCGCGGAGCTGGCCACTCGGAACTCGGTCGTGCATGCGCTGGCGTATCCGGCGCGGGAGATGGCGCTCCGCATCTGTGCGCTCGAGACGCCGGCCGGGTAGCAGAAGGACTCAACGTGTAAGCCGAGCCGATCCTCGAGTTCGTTCTTGCTGGCCTGGACCTCGTCTGTCGCGACACGCAGGCCGTTCTGGGCCCGAGCGTTGACTGCGCGGCTCCCGATCTCCACGCCCGCTCTCCCCAGGTGCGCGAGCTCGTCCCAGCCGAGGTGCGATCGCTCACGTGGTTCCCAACGCGAGGCTCGACGCCCGACTGCACCGGTCGGAACGTAGAGGGTAGCGCGAGCGCCAAATCTCCGGAGGAGGTCGTAAGCGTTGAGGAAGTCCAGCAGCGCGTCGTCGAACGACAAGGCAATGACAGGGCGGGAACGGTTCTCCTCGAGGAGTTGCCGCGCCGCGGTGACACCGACAAGCTTCCATCCGGTCGTGGTGAGAAAGTGCAGGTGCTCCTCGAGCAGTGACACGGGCACCGTCCTTGCAGCCGCGGTCTCAGGGCTGTGATGTGGGACGGAGCGGTACCTGAGGATCGGCAGACGCCATATCGCGCGCGCCTCCCGGTAGGGCGACGGGCGCGGTTGCCCCAGCCGTATACGCGCAAGCATCTCTGCACGACCATGGAGGCCATGGAGGGGCCCCGCTCGGGGGCTGGATTCGCAGTCCACGTCGTTCTCCGGATAGTTCTACTTTATCGGACCGATGGATTGGAAAAAAACGGTCAGATCCGACCAGTGTCACGAACTCGCGGCGTGATACCTCGTAACCTCTTGTAGGCGCCCGCTGGACGAGCCGGCAGGCTGCGGATCCACTCGAAGTGCCCGGTCTGCGCGTTACAGACGCCGCCGCGGCGATCGCCATCTCGAACAATCACGGCCCCGACATTCTTGGAGGTGGGGCGGCATGGCGAGGCGACTCCTGCTCCTGCATGTTCACCCGAATGATCCAGCGTGGATGGCATCGCCCCGGAGGTGTGCGGGACAATTTGTGTTAAGAGGTCGCATTGAACGTCGAGCCGAAATAGTGAAGGCGAACCCGATCTCCAGCGACACCCAGCTGGCGCCTGCGAGCCTCGATCGATACCAGGCACCCCGACTACTTCTCCGCTCCGCGTCGAGAGAACCCATGACACGCTCACCGCCATCTACCAGCGCGCATCGCGCCCGCGCGAAGTCAGGAAGGTGCCCAACAGGCGTCCCGCCCAGGGCGCCTCGGCGGCACGCAGCGCTTGTCAACGGCCAGTTTGTGGTCCCCGCTGATGGCTCCCCGGCATGGAGCCGGTTGTTGACGTTCGGATCTACTTCACGTGGACGGATTGGCGTTCAAGAGGTCGTGAGGATCCGCGCGGCCGACGGAGCTGCTCGACTCCCTGCATGTGCATGAGCGCACACGGTTTGTGACTGGCAAGTTCGACAGATGGGCGTACGGTGTTCGACCGAACAGCGTAATATTCACCTTTTCGTCCCCCGCTGTAGTTGCGCCCGTAACGAACCCGCACCCACTGGTCGAGTGGCACAGCGCCTCGTGCTTGCGTCCCTCCCACGGTGAGAGGTGCCCCCATGATCGAAAGACCGCCCGATATCTCCATCGTCATACCTGCTCGGAATGAGGCCACCAACCTCCGGATTATCCTTCCCGAGCTTCCCGATGTTCATGAGGTGATTCTGGTCGACGGGCGATCGACGGACAGCACCGTCGAAGTCGCACGGCGTCATCATCCCGGCATCAAGGTCCTGCAACAGACCCGGAGAGGTAAAGGCAACGCCCTGGTCTGCGGATTCGCTGCGGCCACCGGTGACATCGTGGTCATGTTCGATGCCGACGGCTCCGCAGACCCAGCCGAGATCCCACGATTCGTCCGAGCGTTGACCGACGGCGCGGACTACGCTAAGGGCACGCGCTTCGCCAGGTCGGGTGCCGACACGTGCGGAAGCGACGACATCAGCCTGCTGCGCCAAGCCGGCAACGCCGGGCTCAACTCGGTGGCGAACCTGATGTTCGCCACGTCCTTCTCCGACCTCTGCTACGGCTACAACGCCTTCTGGCGCCAGATCCTGCCGCAGCTGAAGCTACCTCCCGTGCAGGTCCCCGACCTCCCAGCCGACAAGATGCTCTGGGGCGACGGCTTCGAGATCGAGACGGTGCTGAGCTGCCGGGTCGCCGCCAGGAGGCTGCGTGTCACTGAGGTCCCTAGTCTGGAGCGTCGGCGCATCAACGGCGACACCAACCTCCGTACGTTCGCGGACGGCTCGCGCGTCCTGAGGACGATCATCTCCGAACGCATCACGGCAGGTCCCCGGAGCCGCCGGACGAGGCAGCTCCCCCTGCCTGCAGGCGTTCCAGCGAACGACACCATCGCCCCAGGCCGGCATCCAGCCGACGCCTTGCTCGGCCGCGCCGTTCAGCTGCCTCACCACGGCGCCGACCTCACGTCCGGCCCCTCCGTCGGCCTGCGGTCCCGGCGCCACTGGTCCAGACTCGCCCATCGAGACCGGGGAGTTGCGCAGGATGCTTCGTGATGAGCCGTTCGGTCGATTCTCGGCTGCGGTGCTTTCCTCCGGTGCGGGGGAGGCTTCCCCGGATCCGTTCACACCGAGTATGTCGGCGATCATCTGTGCGTTCGACGACAACCGGTGGGACGACACGCTGGCGGCCGTGGCATCGGTGAAGGCGCAGATTCCGGCCCCCCTCGAGGTGATCCTGGTTGTCGACCACAATCCGGACCTGCGCGACCGCTTCTCCGCGGAGCTCGACGTGACCGTGGTCGACAACCTCGGCCCGCGGGGCCTCTCCGGCGGCAAGAACACCGGTATCGCGCTGGCCCAGGGTGACGTCGTCGTGTTCCTCGACGACGACGCGGTCGCCGAGCCCGGCCGGCTCGCTGCGCTCGCCCAGTCATTCACCGATCCCGACGTCCTCGGTGTCGGCGGCCTGACGCTCCCGGCGTGGGCAACCGACCGTCCACAGTGGTGGCCCGTTGAGTTCGACTGGGTCGTCGGATGCACGTTCGTCGGACGGGACCCCGGCGTCGTGCGCAACCTGCTGGGCGGCAATGCGTCGTTCCGGCGGGAGGTGTTCGACCTCGTCGGCGGGTTCCCGACGCACATCGGTCGGACCTCGGACAAGCGACGCCCCCTGGGGTGCGAGGAGACCGAGCTCTGTATCCGGGCGAGCCAACGTAGGCCGGGTGGCCGCTTCGTGTTCGAACCGCGCGCAGTGATCCACCACCGTGTTCCCCTCATTCGCGAGCGCTTCGCCTACTTCCGGGCACGGTGCTATGCCGAGGGCCTGTCCAAGGCACTCGTCTCGCAGAGTGTCGGTGTACAGGACGGATTGGCGGCCGAGCGGACGTACACGACCGTCGTTCTGCGGCGCGGTGTCGTCCGCGGCATCCGCGAGGGACTCGCCGGGCGCTTGAACGGGTTCCGGCGTGCGGGCGCGATCGTCACCGGAGTCGCCTATGCGACCGCCGGGTACGCGGTCGGCTGTGCCCGGCAGAGGTGGTGGGGGGCCGCCCCGTGACCAACGTGGTCCCCATCCTGATGTACCACTCCGTCAAAGAAGATCCACCCGCGACCACGCGGAACCTCTCCGTCCGGCCAGAGCAGCTGCGCTCGCACCTGCAATTCCTGCGCGAGAACGGCTTCACCGGCCTCACGTTCGCCGACCTGTGCAACCGCGCCCGGCGCGATGCCTGCGACATGCCCGAGCGGCCGATCGTGCTGACCTTCGACGACGGGTACGCCGACGTGCACGAGGAGGCGTTGCCGCTGCTCGCCGAGCACGGGTTCCCGGCCACCGTGTTCGTCACGACCGGATGGCTCCGGGACTCCGGGATGGAGGCCGCCGGCCGACCGCTGGATCGCATGATGGCGTGGACGCAGGTGCGGGAGTTGGCGGACGCCGGGTTGGAGGTCGCGGCACACAGCCACAGCCACCCGGAACTCGACCAACTCAGCGATCGCGCTCTGCGTGCCGAGCTGATCCACGGCCGGTCGCTGCTCGAGGATCGGCTCGGTATCGAGGTGCCCAGTCTGGCGTACCCGTTCGGCTACTCCAGCCGCCGCGTCAGGGATGCCACAGCGGAAGCGGGCTACCAGCAGGCCGCAGCAGTGATGAACGCCGTCGCCGAGCGGGACGCCGACCCGTTCGCGGTTCCTCGGCTCACCGTGCGGCGTTCGACATCGCCGGCCCTGTTCCGCCGGATCGCCTCGTGCGAGGAGCTCCACCGCGTCTTTCGGATCGACCGGGCGTTGACGAACGGGTGGACCGTCGTGCGCCGGTCCCGCTCATTGATGCGCCGGGTGCGCCGTGGTTGACACCGACACGCGGGCACAACCGGCCGTCCCCGTCACCCGGCCGCTGCGCCGGCGTCGACCGGCGCGGACGTGGCGCGATGCGCTCTCCGCGCTGTGCACCCCACAGATCACTCGCGTCGATCTCGCCGTAGCGCTTCTCGTTCTGTGTGGAGTCGTCGTCTGGTGGAGGTCGATCACCGATCTTCCGCTCCTGGCCATGACCGACGTCGGCCTCGCGTCCGTCCTGCCGCTCGGGGCCTGGATCGGGTTCGGCCTGGTCGGGCTGGCCTTCTCGGTGGCGCTGCGTAGCGGACGGACGGGAGCGATCGTTCTGTCGCTGATGGCGACCGTGCTGGTACTTCATGGGTTGGGCGTGGTCGCCGAGCCAGAGATGCGGTTCCACGTGGCGTGGCGCCATATCGGTATCGCCGACTACATCGTGAACCGGGGCGAGGTCGATCCGAACCTGGATGCCTACCAGAACTGGCCGGCGTTCTTCGCCGTGACCGCGTTCCTCTGGCAGGCGACCGGCGTCGGTGATCCGACAGCGGCGCTCACCTGGGCGCCCGTCGCGTACAACCTGCTGTACCTGGTGCCGCTGGTCGCCATCGGTCACCGGATGTTCCGCGACCGGACGGTCGTGTGGCTCGCCGCCTGGCTGTTTACCGTGAGCAACTGGATCGGG
>NZ_JAGINU010000003.1 GCF_017876315.1 Pseudonocardia parietis
TGGAATCCGCCGACAGAGTGGGACGCGGTCTTCTTCGCGCACTGGCTCGCACACGTCCCCGAGGATCGATTCGATCGATTCTGGAGTGCTGTCGACGGCGCTTTAGCGCCGCGTGGCCATGTGATCATCATCGATGTCGCCCCCGAGGAGCAGCGCATCGAGGAACATATTCACGAACGCGAATCAATCCCGTTGACGCGGCGTCGCCTCAGAGATGGCCGCCAGTACGACGTGGTGAAGAAGTACTGGGAGCCCGAGGAGCTGATCGAGCGCATCAGGCCGCTCGGCTTCGAGGGGGCGGGAACCAAGATCGGCGCCGAGGACGGCTTCGGTTTCGTGGTGTGGGACGTTGTGAGGAGTTCTGATGACCAGTCTTGAGATCTACAACCCGCGGATGACCTACAACACCGCGGCCGTGGACTACGACACGACTTCGGTGGACTTCTGGAGCTACGCGGCCACTGAGACGGTGCAGCGCTTGGGGCTGAGCGCAGGCCAGTCGGTTCTGGACGTCGCGTGTGGGCCTGGCCCCGCTGCGCTGGCCGCCGCGCAGCAAGTGGGCGCGCAGGGCACGGTGCTCGGGGTCGACATCGCCGAAGAGATGATCGCGCTGGCGCGTGGGCATGCAGCCGAGACCGGTGCATCGCAGGCCGAGTTCGTGGTGGGCAGCATGGACGCTCTCGACGTCGGCGCCGATCGGTTCGACGCGGCGACGTGCGTGTTCGGGATCTTCTTCGCCAGCGATGTCCGGGCGAGCATCGCGGCGATGCGCGACGCAGTACGTCCGGGCGGGCAGGTCGCGGTGACCTCGCTCGGCCCGAAGTTCTTCTCCCCGCTCTACGGGCAGTTCATCGAGGCCGCTCTCGCCGAGCACCCGGGGCTCGACGTCGACGTGCCGTGGCATCGCACCGAGGACGCCGAGGTGATGCGCGCACATCTCGAAGCCGCTGGCCTCGAGCAGGTCGAGGTCGTGCACGAGGTCAGTGCGCTGCCCCTGCAGACGCCGCAGGACTGGTGGCGGATCGCGACCGGTACCGGGATCCGGCGCCTGATCATGGAGCTGGAGCCCTCGGCGGCGGAACGGGTGCAGGAGCAGAACATGGCCTGGATCCGGGAGCAGAACATCGACCACGTCGAGCTGGGCGTCATCTACTGCCGAGGCATCGTCGCCGGATAGATCGCCGGGGCCGCCGCGATCCGGTCGCGGGACGTCATAGGAACCCGCGCGGTCACGTGTCCATGTCGGCTCCGGTCGGCGCCGGTTGCGTGCTGTGTACCGATCGGGCGAGGACCACGATCGCGGCGGCCGCCGCGGCCGCGACGAACAGCGCGATCGCGGCGATGACGCCGAAGCCACCGGTGGTCGTGGCCAGCGCGGCAGCGACCAGCGGAACGAAGCTGGAGACGGTGCTGCCGAGCTGGTAGGTGGTCGAGACCGCGGAGAACCGGACCTCGGTGGGGAAACTGGTGGCCAGCAGCCCGGCGATCCCGGCATAGACGGCGCCGTGTCCGACGGTCATGGCCAGCAGGAAGGTCACCACGGCGGCGGCCAGGCTGCCGCCGGGTACCCACAGCAGGCCGGGTATCAGCGCGATCGCGGCTGCGGCGAGACCGGCGAGCATGACCGAGCGATAGCCGATGCGGTCACACAGCGTCCCGAACGCCGGGGTGCTCAGGCACTGTCCGGCGGCGGCGATCATCAGGGCGAGCAACGCGGTGCTGCGGTGCTCCCCGGTAGGGCCGGACGCGACGCTGAGCAGCCAGACCGTGAACAGGGTGACGATCGTGCCGTGCCCGAGCGCTGCGGCGCTGCCCGCGACGATCCGCCGGGGGTAGCGCCGCAGCGCAGCCAGCAGAGGATTTTCGAGGAGCTGCCCACGGGACCGGGCATGGGCGAAGGCCGGCCCGTCGTCGAGGCGGAGCCGGATGAACAGGCCGAGGCCGACCAGCAGCACCGAGACGAGGAACGGTAGCCGCCAGCCCCAGGCATAGAACTGCTCATCGGGCAGGGTCGCAGCGGCGCTGAACGCCACGGTGCCGAGGAACAGGCCGGCGGGGAAGCCCATCTGTGGCCAGCTACCGAAAAACGCCTGCCGCCCGGGTGGGGCGTGTTCCACGGCGAGCAGGACCGCGCCGCCCCACTCACCGCCGACCGCGAGGCCTTGCAGGATCCGCAGCGTGATCAGCAGGATCGGTGCCCAGATCCCGATCTGGGCGTAGGTGGGCAGCAGCCCGATCCCGACCGTTGCTGCCCCCATGAGCACGACGGTGGCCACGAGCAGGGTCTTGCGGCCGATCCGGTCGCCGAAGTGCCCGGCGACGAGTCCGCCGATCGGGCGGGCGACGAACCCGGCGGCGTAGGTGCCGAACGCGGCCAGCGTCGACGAGGTCGGGGAACTCGCGGGCAGGAACAGCGGCCCGAGTACGAGCGCGGCCGCGGTGGAGTAGAGGTAGAAGTCGTACCACTCGATCGTCGAGCCGATGGTGGAGGAGATCAGCACCCGCCGCCGCGTTGCTCCTTGGTCGGGCGAGGCTGCGGCGGGGGTGCCGGTCATTGGTCCTCCTGGTGGGTGCCCGTGTCAGCTGATGCGGGTGACCGCGGTGCTCGCTCCGGTGGCGTCGATGTCGAGGACGACCGCTCCGAGGGCGAGTGGGCCTTGGGCGAGGGTGTAGGCGGGCAGGGCGGTGTGGTCCTCGCCGCGTAGCTTCGCGACGAAGTGCATCGGGTCGAAACCGCCGCCGGTGTGTCCGAGCCGGCCGGTCATTCCCAGCTCGGCGACGTACCCGGTTCCACCGGGCAGCAGGTGCCCGCGCAGGGTCGGATCGTGGGTGTGGGTGCCGACCACGCCGGCGACCTGTCCATCGATGGCGGCGGCGAAGGACGCCTTCTCCCACGGGGACTCGCCGTGCAGGTCGATCACCACCGCACCGGGCAGGTCGTGGTCGGCGGTGATCTGGCACCAGGACGGCCACAGCGGTCTCGGCATCGGCGCAGCCATGCCGGGCAGCTCCGCCGTGGGGGAGAGCAGGTTCATCACGGTCAGCGTCGTCTGACCGCGGCGCAGGGTGAGCAGGCCCTGGCCGCGGTCCTCGTCGAGGTTGAGCGGTCGCACGACCTGCGGGTAGGAGAGGATCTTGTCGACGTCCGGGCCGTCCCAGGAGTGGTTGCCACCGGTGATCGCGTCCACGCCGGCATCGAGGAGCTGGTCGATGACTTCGACGGTCATGCCGAACCCGTCCATCGGGTTCGGGCCGGTGACCGCGCAGTTCTCGGCGTTGACCACGACCCAGTCCAGGCCGTGCTCGTCACGCAGCTGCGGGATCCGGCCTGCGAGCCAGCCCGCGGCCTCCTCGCCGACGACGTCGCCGACGCACAGCACCCGCATCGCCCCGGTACCCGGCTCCGGCCGGGCCTCGGTGGTGCTCATGCGCTGAGCTCCACAGCATGCGCCGGTCGGCGAGGGGAGCGCAGCTGCTCGGTGGCCAGGCGGGCTCCTTCGACCAGGGAGGCGAGCTTGGCCCAGGCGATCCGAGGGTGCACGGGCAGGAACGAGGCGAAGGTGGAGAAACCGCAGTCGGTGCCGGCGATGACGCGCTCGATCCCGACGCTGCGGGCGTAGCGGACGATGCGCTCGGCGACCAGCTGCGGGTGCTCGATGTAGTTGCTGCAGGTGTCGATCACTCCCGGGACGAGGATCTTGTCCGCGGGCAGCGAGTAGTCCTCGAACACCTGCCACTCGTGGGCGTGGCGAGGGTTCGCCGCCTCCATCAGCACCCCGCGGGGCCGCCCGGTCATGACAATGTCGACGATGTCGCCCAGGTCGACGTCGCGGTGGTGCGGGGACTCGTAGTTGCCCCAGCACAGGTGCATTCGCATCCGGTCCGGATCGATGCCGGCGGTGGCGGCGTTGAGGGCCTCGATGTGCCCGGCGATAGCGCGGCGGAACTCGGCCACGGTGGCGTCGGCGTACTGGGCGTGGCGGCCCATCGCCAAGTCCGGGCAGTCGATCTGCAGCACGAACCCCGCGGCGACGATGGCCTCGTACTCGGTGCGCATCGCCTCGGCCAGCGCCCCGAGATAGGCCTCGTGCGAGCCGTAGTGCTGATCGGCGAGATAGATCGCGATCACCCCCGGCGACGCCGCGGTCACCACCACCTCCGACGGCGCACCGTCGCCGGCCGAGTCCACCGCCGCACGGAGCTCCTTGAGCTCCTGGGCCAGGTCCTCGCCGCCGGTGTAGCGCACAGGCCCGGTGCACGACGGTGTCGCGGTCACCAGCCCGTCGAGAGCCTGCGCGGTGATCTCGGGGTAGTCGTCGAGGTCGGCCAGCGAGAGCGCTCCGGCTTCGCCGTCGAAGCCCGACATCCGCTCCTTCACATATGTCGCGTATCCGATCTTGCCCTGCTCGCCGTCACTGCCGACATCGATCCCGATCTCGCCCTGGCGCGCCACGACCTGCTGGGTCGCGTCCCGGATCAGCCCCGGAAGCCGAGCCAACGACTCTTCGTTCGCGGTGCCGGTCTCGCGCGCGACCATCAACTCGGCCAGCTCGCTCGGGCGCGGCAGGCTGCCCGTATGGGTGGTCAGAACGCCTTCTGCGCTGCTCGTCATCACAAGTACCAGAAGCTAGGCCCGCGCCGGAAACGTAGATCGTATGGAACCTGAACGATGGATGGAACTTCCGTCCACAACACATGGAACTTGCGAAATGTAGGGTTCTAGCTGGCTTAAGGTGGTGGCATGGCCCGCCCCGTGACGACCCGAGCCGCGCTCGATCACCGCCCCGAACCCAAGCTGGTCGGGCCGATCACCACCCGGATCCGGTCACTACGGCCCAGCCTCTCACCCACCGCCGCCCGCATCGGTGACGCCGTCCTCGCAGCTCCCGCCGAGGTCGTGGGCCTGACCGTCACCGACCTGGCCGACCGCACCGGCACCTCGGTCGGCAGCGTCGTGCGCTTCTGCCAGGACATCGACCTCAAGGGCTTCCACGACCTCAAGCTCCGCCTCGCCGCCGAAGCCGCACCGCACGCGACCGCGAGCCAGCAACCCGGTGGAGCCCCAGCGAACACCATCGAGACGGTTCTCCGGTCAGCGGTCACCGGGCTCGAGCAGCTCCCCGCCACCCTCGAACACCACACCCTTCTCCAAGTCGCGCAGGAACTACGGCGCGCCACCCGCGTGCTCGTCGCGGGGGTCGGCTCCTCCGCGCCGATCGCCATGGACGCCGGACACCGCCTGCGCACCCTCGGCGTGCACGCCGAAGTGCTGACCGACCCGCACCAGCAGCACCTGGCGGCCCGCATGCTCGGCACCGACGGCTGCTGCCTGGCCATCAGCCACACCGGACAGACCCAGGAGACCCTCACCGCGCTCCGAGCGGCGGGGGACGCCGGCGCCAGCACGATCGGGCTCACCAGCTACCACCGCTCGCCGTTCACCGAACTCTGCAACCACGCGATCGTCGCCGGCGCCACCGAGCTCCACGGCCTCGAGGCCACCGCCAGCCGCCTGGTCCACCTCGCCGTCATCGACGTCCTGGTCGCGCTCGTCACCGACCTCGACCCCACCGCGGCCGCGCAGGCCGAACAGCTCTACACCGACGCCGTCGCTGCCCACCGCGTCTAACCCAACCATCAGCCGCCCAGACGGTGTCGACGACAGTTCCGGTAATCCTGGCTCCAGAGACCAGCCGACAACCCCACCGCCCTCCTCCCGGATTCAGGCCCCTAGTCAGGACGGGTCACCTATGGTCGAGCTCATGAACAGTCAGGACGGCGGAGGCGGTCGGCGGCCGCTAGAAACCGAGCAGGACCGACAGGCCGAGCAGGTGCGGGCGCTACTCCGCGCGGCCGGATGCGCCGAATTCGGCGAGAATCACGGCGGCTTCGTCGTCGAGCCCGGCCCTGACGGGGAGCTTCTCGTGGCCTGCTCCGACGGGCCCGGGCTCGACCTGGCTGCGGAGGAACAGCACTACCGCCACCTGCTGACCACAGCCGGCTACAGCACCTCCGCCGGTCTACTCGATGACGGAAGCGGACTGCGAGTCGTGTCTCAACACTGAGCGGAATCAGGCAGCCTTGGCACGAAGGTAGCGGGATGTCTTGGTGTGACCAGCGCTGCCAAGTGCGGCTTGCGTGAGGTGAGCGGCCGTCATCAGGTACGCAGCCGCAGCCGCGCGGTCATGTCGAGGTGGACCTGGCCGTAGGGCAGCACGTGGGTCCAGAACAGCGGGGACAGGCCGCGCCGGTCGGCCGGCGACAGCGTGTTGGCCCAGTCGGGGTCGTCGAGGACGTCCTGCAGCATCAGGGTGTTTACCTGTTGACTGAACTACCGGGAGAGTCTCCGCAGGTCAATGGACGAGCGGGCCGGCGTGTGGCTATGGTCCGCAGCCGTGATCGACAGGGACGGGGTCGGCGAGGACCTCGGGTCGTTGGTGGTGTCGCGGGTCGGCTCGCTGGTCGAGACCGGCGATGTGTGGGAGCCCTACCGGCTGATCGACCCGGACGGGGGTGTGGTCGAGCCGGTCGCGGTGTACTTCCGGGAGCTGCAGGCGGGCGGGCGGTCGACGGCGACGCAGCGCTCGTACGGGATGGATCTGCTGCGCTGGTTCCGGTTCCTGTGGGCGCTCGGGACGCCCTGGGAGCAGGCCACCCGCAGCGAGGCTCGTGAGTTCAGCCGCTGGATTCAGGTCGTCGACAAGCCACGGCGGCCCGCTCGGGACGGTGCGATGCCGAACCCGGTGACGGGGAAGCCGTCGCCGGGGGCGAAGTACGCGCCGGCCACTCGCGGGCACAGCGAGAGCGTGCTGCGCGGCTTTTACGAGTTCCACGCCGAGACCGGGTCCGGGCCGATGGTCAACCCGTTCCCGCTGGTCCGGCCCGGACGGCGGGCTCACGCCCACCACAACCCGATGGAACCCTACCGGCGTGAGCGGTCCGGGTTGTATCGGCCCCGACCGGTGCAGCGGGTGCGGCACGCGATCCCGGACGAGAAGTTCAACGAGCTCTTCGCCGCGCTGGGCTCGCACCGGGACCGAGCGCTGGTGGCGTTCTGGGTGTCCAGCGGGGCGCGGGCTTCCGAGGTGCTCGGTGCCCGGTGCCGTGACGCCGACCCGGGCCAGCAGCTGATCACGGTGGTGCGCAAGGGCAGCCGGGCGATCCAAGCCGTGCCGGCGTCCCCGGACGCGTTCGTGTGGCTGCGGCTCTATCAGGCGCAGATGCAGGGCCTGGTGCCCGTCGGCGGGAACGAGCCGCTGTGGTGGACCCGGCGGCGGCCGTTTCGGTCGTTGGCCTACCACGCCGCGCACCGCATGTTCGGGCGAGCCAACGCGGCGTTGGGGGCGAACTGGACCCTGCACGACCTGCGGCACACCGCGGCCTACCGGATGGCCCGCGACCCGGACATGCCGCTGACCGACGTGCAGTGGGTCCTGGGGCACGCCCACCTGTCCACTACCCAGATCTACACCAACCCGCTGCCCGAGGACGTGATCGCCACCGTGCTGGCCCACCACCAACGCCGCGCCACCGACGGGGCCGCACCGGCCACGCCGGCGGCGAGCCCGGCCGGATCGCCCGCGCCGTCGTACCGGGCGGAGACGCTCAACGTGCTGTTCGGGGAAGGCACCGGATGAGCAGCGCCTCTGCGTTGAGGGCAGAACGCGCCCGCCGCGAGCTCGGCCCGGCCGGACTGGCGCTGCTGCGCCAGTTCCCACCCCGGGGGCCGGTGTCGAGCTGGCCGGTGACCGCGCAGCCGCTTGAGCGAGTCTCCGCGCGGCTGCTGCGCCCGCCGTTCGAGCTCGAGGCCCCCGGGACCCAGGCCCGCCGGCGGGTGGGGCTAGGCAAGCTGCTGGCGTGGCTGGAGCAGCAGCCCGGGCAGACCTGGCAGGACCGGTGGCTGGTCAGCGGCGCCGACGCCGCCGGCAACATCGAGTGGCGACACCGAGCGATCGAATGGTTGCAGGCCACCGGCCGCGCCTACCAGGACCCGAAGAACGACTTCAACGCCCTGGGCAGCGCTGTGCTGGTGCTGATCAGCGCGGACGTGATCCGTCCCAGCCTGTCCTGGCTACTCAATCCGGGCACGGTGCAGATCCTCACCGCGGAGATGGCCCGCAGCCGCGACCCCGACGGGTTCGACAAGCTGCTGGCCGTCTGCCGCCGGGACCCGGCGAACAAGTCCACCAAGGACGGCGCGCTGCGCCGGATCGCCACGATCATGGCGGCCAAAGGCGGCAGAGTCGGTGACATCACCGTCGGAGATTGCCTGGAGCTGCTCGAGGTCCTGCTGGGCATCGGCGGCTCGGTGGTCACCAGCGCGTACTTCTACCAGCTGCTGCACACGATGGGCGTGTTCCCCATGGCAGCCCCGCCCACGGTCCGCGCCGTCAGCGGCCGGGCCCAGGGCCAACAGCCCGTGGAGGAGATGATCGACCGCTACCAGCTGGCTTGTCGCCCGGTGCGCGACCTGCTCGTCGACTACCTGCGCGAACGCCAGCTCGCGGTCGACTACGCCTCGCTGCGCTCGGTGGCGTTCTGTCTGGGCAAGCTGTTCTGGAAAGACCTTGAGGATCACCACCCGGGGATCAACTCGCTGCGGCTGACCCCCGAGGTCGCGGCGAGCTG
Organism: Pseudonocardia parietis; assembly: GCF_017876315.1. GTDB lineage: Bacteria > Actinomycetota > Actinomycetes > Mycobacteriales > Pseudonocardiaceae > Pseudonocardia > Pseudonocardia parietis. The sequence goes on from NZ_JAGINU010000003.1 coordinate 8,629, forward strand.
GAAGCAGCGGATCGCGACCAAGACCGTCCACGCCACGACCGCGAGCGGCGAACGGGTCGACACCAGGGTGCCCCGGGTCACCGGCGGCGTGAACTACCTGGCCATGGTGCGCGCCTTCTACCTCGACCTGGCCCAGTGGGCCATGGACGACCCCGCTCGCTGGGGCGTCTGGGCCGCCCCCTGCCCGATCCGCGCCGACGAGCTCAGCCGCAAGAAGGACCACTCGCAGCGCAAGTCCCGCATGGACCAGCGCACCCGCGAACGTCTCCCGGTGCTGCTCACCCTCGCCCGGACCGTCGACGACCAGCGCCGGGTCGCCGCCGAACGCCTCGCCGCCGCCCAGGCCGCCACCCCGGGCGCCGAGTTCACCGTTGCCGGGCACCGGTGGCGCCGCCGGGCCACCAAGAACCCCGCCGCGAAGCTGTGGGCCGAGGACGTGGAGACCGGCCAGCGGCAGGACCTGTCCCTCGCCGAGTACCGGGCGTTCTGGGCCTGGGCCGTCGTCGAGGTGCTGCGCCACACCGGCATCCGCGTCGAGGAGCTCACCGAACTCTCGCACCACAGCCTGGTGCAATATCGGCTGCCCGACAGCGGCGAGCTGGTCCCGCTGCTGCAGATAGCCCCGTCCAAGACCGACGCCGAACGGCTGCTGGTCATCGATCCCGAGCTCGCCGACGTGCTCAGCGCCATCATCTGCCGGATCCGCGACACGACAACCGGAGCGGTCCCGCTCGTGACCGCCTACGACAGCCACGAACGAGTGTGGAACTCACCGATGCCGCTGCTGTTCCAGCGACCGGTCGGGGTGGAGAACCGACCGATTCCCATCGGCGGCATCCGCAAGCTGCTCGACCACGCACTGGCCCAGACCGGGCTCACCGATCCCAGCGGGGCTCCGCTGCAGTTCTCCCCGCACGATTTTCGGCGGCTGTTCATCACCGACGCCATCCTCAACGGGATGCCACCGCACATCGCCCAGCTCGTGGTCGGCCATGGCGACATCAACACCACCATGGGCTACAAGGCCGTCTATCCGCAGGAGGTCATCAACGGTCATCGCAGCTTCATCGCCCGGCGCCGCGCCACCCGCCCCAGCGAGGAGTACCGCACGCCCACCGACGAGGAATGGGACGAGTTCCTCGGCCACTTCCAACGCCGCCGGGTCGCGCTCGGCGACTGCGGCCGCGCCTACGGCGCCGGCTGCGTCCATGAGCACAGCTGCCTGCGGTGCAGCCTGCTGCGCCCAGACCCCGCCCAACGGCCCCGCATCCTCGAGATCCGCGATAACCTCACCGCCCGGATCGCCGAAGCCCAGCACGAGGGTTGGCTCGGCGAAGTCGAAGGCCTGCAGGTCAGCCTCGCCGGAGCCGAACAGAAACTCACCCAACTCGACGATCGAGCCCGTCGCAGCACCACCATCGCGCTCGGCCTCCCCAGCTTCTCCGCCATCGCCGGACGAACCGTCACCGCCACCGCGTCAACGTCCGGAACTCGGTGACGCCAGTGCCGGCACGCCGTCGCAGATTGCGGGCCCGGGCCCCGGGACGCTCCCTCGGTCGGAGACGATGGGTCGGTGACCGCGCTGCTGGATCTGTCGCCTGATGAGCTGCTGACCACGACCCGGGCGGTCCGTCGCCGTCTGGATCTGGACCGGCCGGTCGAGCTGGACGTGATCAAAGAGTGCCTGGGGGTGGCGCTGCAGGCCCCGTCGGGGTCCAACACCCAGGGCTGGCACTGGGTGGTGGTCACCGACCCCGAGCAGCGACTTCGGATCGCCGAGTTGTATCGCGCGGCGTTCAGCGAGTACCGCGACACGGCCACCCACGGCGGCGGACTGTTCGCCACGGACACCCAGCCCGCTTCGGTACAGCAGCGGGTGTCGCGCAGCGTGGCCTACCTCGCCGAGAACATGCACCGGGTGCCGGTCTTGCTCGTCGCGTGCGTGCGCTCGTCGGGAAGCGCAGTGCTGCCCGACCAGAACCAAGCCACCATGTGGGGCTCACTGCTGCCGGCGGTCTGGAGCTACATGCTCGCCGCTCGCGCCCGCGGCCTCGGCACGGCCTGGACCGATCTGCACTTGCGTTATGAGCAGCGAGTCGCCGACGTGCTCGGGCTACCCGAGGGTGTCCGGCAGGGCCCGATGATCCCGACCGCTTACAGCCTCGGCACCGACTTCAAGCCCGCGCCCCGGACCCCGATCGACCAGGTCCTGCACCTCGACCGCTGGTGATCCCGCTCGACGGACGATAGACAACAAGCTTTGCACGTCCCCGGTCGTGTCGGCGCTGATGGACACGGTGGCCGGAGCGCACTGGAAGCAAGATCTAGTGCAGAGAACACGTAGACCAGTGCGGCCTGCAGGATCCGCAGGCAAGCCACGATCATCTCCTGCTCGTCGCGCCGGTTGGTGGCCAGGCCGCCGCCCTTACCGTAGGCGATCACCGAGTTCGCTCGGTTCCACGACTCGACCACGTTGAGCCCGGCGTTGATCTCGCGCTGCAGCTCCCGCGAGCGCAGGTAGCGGGCGACGAAGATGGTCTTCTGGGCGCGTCCGAGCTCCAGCATCGCCTGGTAGGTCGGGTGCGATGCCGCCCGGGTGAACCGGCGCAGGATCGCCTCCGTCGACGCTGTCCCGGTGCGGATCGCGGTCGCGTACTTGATCATCTGGTCGTACTGCTGGGCGACGAGGTCCCAGCGGATCGGGCGGGTCATCGCCGGCGCCAGCCGCGGGTGCCGCTCGGTCTGGCCCGGCCCGGCCCGATAGAGGCGGACCCGGTTGATCTGCTTGATGCGCGGCAGCAGCTCGAACCCCAGCAGGCGCGTCACGCCGAACCCGATCTCGGACTGGCCGTGGGAGTCCACGTAGTTGCCCTCGACCTGCATGGTGGTGCCGTGTCGGACAGCGCCCTCGACCATCGCGGCGACCTCGCTGGCGGTGCAGGAGATCAGCTGGGAGTGCACGGCCATCGAGTCCCGCTCGACGTGCCAGTAGATCAACACCCCGCGGCCGCCGTAGCGGGAGTGCCACTGAGTGAGCAGATTTTGGTCCAGCGCCGCGACGTGGGTGGAATCTGAGGCCACGGTGGTCGACCCGCCACCCCAGATCGCCTCGCGGCGGGCGCGGAAGGTCGCATCAGCGATCGCGACCGCGATCTCCCGCGCAGCGTCGAGGTTGAGATAGCGGCGGCGCACGTAGCGTAGATCCTCCTCGCTGTGCGGGTGTCGCCCGGCGGCAACGGCGCGTAGCCCGGTGTTCGTGCCGTACCCGTAGATGGCCAGGACCAGCCGCTCGGCCAGCACCTCCGGCGAGATCCCGGTGCGGCCGGTGCGGCCGGTGACCGAGGTGAGGCAGCCGGTGCGCAGGACGGTTTCCTTGAGCATGTCCACCAGCGGCACGGCGCCCCACCGCCGCGCCACCTCGGCCTTGAGCCTGCGCAACCCGGTCGGCTCCGGGACCGCGTCGAGCGGGGTCAGCCGGATCGCTCCGGACGCCCGCTCGGCCACCTCCAGCCAGCCCAGGCCAGGCAACGCCTCGTCAAGACCATCGAGCTCGTCGGTCAGCTCGTCGCGGACCTCGTCGATGAACGCGGTCGGGTCCAGGGGCTTGCGCAGTTCCCGGTAGTGCTCGACCCGGTGGAGGTCGAAGTCGGCAGGGAGGTCGGCGTCGGGATTGCGCCACCGCGCGGCGCCGGCGACCCAGATGTCCTTGCATCGAAGCCGCTCGCGCAGCACCTGGAAGGTGGCGATCTCATACGCCATGCGCACAGCCCGGCGCCGTCCGCGGGTGTCGGCGCGCCACACCAGCGGCTCCCAGTCCCCGCCCAGCCCCGCGTGCAGTGGGACAGTCTCGTCGGTCGGGTAGTAGGAGCGGTTCCCCGACACCGCATGACGCCCGATCAGCTCCAGTGCGTCCAGCACCGGGCGGTGGGTGTTCGACGAGCGGAACTCCAACACGTCGAGCAGCCGGATCAGGCCGCGCCGGTAGTGGTTGGTGTACGAGGCGCGCAACGTCGTCCGAACCGTGCGCTGATACACCGGCCCCTTGGTCTTGTACTCGTGGACCAGCTCGCGCAGCGTCTGCTCCCCACCCGACACCGCCGGGAACACGACCTCACGGACCGCCTCGTCGGGGTGTGCCAGGGCCGCGTCGGCGATCGAGAACAAGATGTTCTCCTTGCCGGTGACCCGCTTGAACGCGTTCACCAGCTCCTCGGTCACTTTCCGCTCGGCTCGCGCCCCGATGCGGTGCACCGTGGCGATCAGTAGGTCCACCAGTGCGTCGGTGACTTCCCGGTGGCGGGTGTGCAACAGCGCGGCCAGCAGCGTCACCGTCTTCTCAGGGCGGTGCGCGCGCAGATGCGACGGGGACTCCATCATCGCCTGGGCGCGCCATCCGGCCAGGATCTTCGGGGCGACGTCGTCGAACAGTCCCTCCGGGAGCCCGACCTGGCGGATCGCGGTCAGCTTGTCGATCTCGGTGAGCATGCTCTCCAAGCTCACTGCGCCCGGCTCGCTGCGGATCAGCCCGAGCAGCTCCGAACCCACCAGACCCGCGGTGTCGCCGCCGTCCGGCTCGTGTGCGCCCGGCTGCGTACCCAGCTCGGCGGCGGTGTCGAGGCCGGGGTCGGTGTCGGTGTCGGTGTCGGTGTCGTCCAACTCGGCCACCGCTGCCAGCCTGCGCACCCGGGCGGTCTCCACCGCGGACAGCCGGCTCGCGACGCGGTCGAACAGTCCCTCCTCCGCCCGGTACAACGCCGCGGCGACGATCCGCCCGACCCGCGCCGGCGCCGGCGGCTCGACCCGCTCGTCCCGGCAGCGCCCGATCAACGCCTCACGCACCAGTTCCGGGCGCCGCTCGGCCGACGCGACCTGCTCGGTCAACCAGTCGGTGAGCTTCTCGGCGTCATCCACCGAGCATTCCCGGAACCCCAGCACCCGGCGCACCTCGGCACGATGTGCCTTGATCGTGCGGCCTGACCAGTCGTAGAACCCCAGCTCCGAGGCCGGGACCCCAACCTGGCCGGCGACGAACTCCACCACCTGATCGCCCAGCTCCGAGCGGCCCGACGGGAACCGGCCCGCGCGCACGAAGAACTTCAACAACAGCGCGAACCCCAGCCGGGTCGCGCCGAACTTGTTGCGCAGCAACGCCACCTCGTCGGGCAGCAACGTGAAGTGCTCGACCAGCTCGTCGAGCTCCAGGACCCGGGCCACACACGCCTCCACCCAAAACCGGCCCCGACCAGCAAGAACGCACGATAGCGTGTGATCATCACCGGGCTACTTCGCCCCTGGTGACACCGTCCTTAACGACACCCCAAGACGTCGAGCTCGTGTTCGGCCAGCCGCTCAGCGGGGATCGCGGCGATCTCCGAGTGCGTCACCGCGTTGACCTCCGCGCACCACTGCTGCGCTGCGGCGTTGGCCGCGGCCAGGTCGGGGCGTCCCGGCCCCCCGGTGTCCCCGGTGTCGAGGTCGACCAGGTCGCAGCCGATGATCAGGTCGGCTTTGGCGTAGCCGACGAGGTTCTCCACGATGCCCTTGGACTCCGGATCGTTGCCGTGGCAGAAGTCCGGGCGGAACCGGTAGTGGCTGGCGAAGCGCACGTAGTCCGGTGTCGGGACCACGAGGTCGGCGACCACGGCGGCCTTCAGACACCCCATCCGGTCGGCGAGCACGACCTTCGGGACCCCGCCGATGGTCTCGAAGCACTCGGCCAGCATGTTCAGGGTGGTCTCGGCGCGTTCGTCGACGGCGAAGCGGACGAACCGCACCCTCGACCAGGCCAGCACGGCGCAGAACACGTGCAGCCCGGCGATCACGCCCCAGTCGATGACCAGGTGCTCGCCCGGGGACCACACCGCCGGACGCCGCCCGCGGTGATGATCGCGGCGCCAGTCGGCCTTCGCTTGCGCGACGAGGCGGCGGAAGTTGCGCGCCGAGCCCTCGTAGCCCGCGGCGCGAGCATCGGGCAGCAGCCGCTTCGCCGAGATCCTGCCCTTGGTCTTCTCCACTCGCCCGGCGACCAGCTCGGCGACCGACTCATAGTTCCGGGAGCGTGGTTTGCGTTGCGGGACAACACCCCCCGCGTCATGACGCTCGATGACCCGACGCACGGTCTTCGGTGTCGTGGCGCAGATCGCGGCCGCGCCGCGATAACTGCCGACATCCCGATAGGCCGAAATGATGTCCATCCGTTCCCTCGCAGACTTCAATGGGAGACCCCTGGGTGGTGCGGCGGCTGGCTTCGACAACCACCACCGTCACCGCCCAGGGCCTCAACCCGGCGTACGACACGACGAGGGACCGGGGACTTCTATCTGGCCACCAGCGGGGACCTCACAAGGCCACCCGCGGGGACCTGAACCTGGCCACCAGCGGGGACTTTTTCATGGCCACGGACAACGACCGTGTACGAGCGCGCGCACTCTCCCGACGACAGCCGCTGCACCCGCAACCCAACCACCCGCTCCGACATGGACACTGACTCTGTGGGTGTCCGTGTAGCACGAGCCGATCCTCGAATGCTCGCGAGTTGGACATCGTGGACAGGTTGCGAGTGGATCAAGATTCCCGACTGGCTGGACTTCAACATGATCCAGGGCGGGCACTGCCTGCGCTATGACGTGCGCGCCGATCTCGTGGACTCGACCTACGCCGCCGATCCGGCCAAACCGTTCCTCGACGGCGAGCCGATCTATGAGGAGCACCCGTACTGCTGGGAGCCCGAGCAGGGCTTTTCCACCGCCCAGGATGTGCGCCGGGATGCCTACTGGTCGGTGCTGGGCGGGGCGGCCGGGCACACCTACGGCCACCACGCGGTGTGGCAGTTCAGCGACGGCGGCGAGGGTGAACTCGGCGCGCGTGGCAGCTGGACCGAGGCGCTGGAGTTCCCCGCAGGTGAACAAATGCGGCATCTGCGGGAGCTGATGGAGTCGCTGCCGTTCACCCGAGGCGAGCCGGACCAGTCGGTGCTCACCTCGGAGGCCGGTTCCGGGGCCGAGCGGATCGTCGCCAACGTCGCCTCGAACGGCTCGTACCTGCTGGTCTACACCCCCGCCGGGCAGGGCTTCTCCGTCGACACCAGCGTCGTCACCGGCAGCCCCAAGGCCTACTGGTTCAACCCGCGCACCGGCGAGTTCGACGAGGTCGAGGTCGCCGAGAAGTACAGCCCGCCCACCAGTGACGAGGACTGGCTCCTGCTCGTCGAGGACACGGCATGACCGGCAACGACCAGCACGAGCCCGGTCGGCCCCCGCCGGATGGCGGTGTGCGCAGGTGCGCCACGGCGGCTGCGTGGCTGATGGCATCGGCCACGGCACTCATCCTCGTTGGGGGGCTGGGCCCGGCTCCGGAGCGCTCCGTGCCGGGCGGTGCGGCGCTTGCCCTGATCGCAGACGAGGAGCCGCTGGAGGACAGCTCCACCGAGGCCGACGCCGCCACCGACGATGCCACCGGTGGCGCTGCCACGATGACGGTGGAGGGTACCCGGGTTCCGGACCCGCTGGCGCTCGACAATGGCGACACCGTTGAGAGCGTGCAGGCCTGGGAACGCCAGCGGCGCCCCGAGCTGCTGGACGCCTTCCAGACCCACGTCTACGGCCAGAGCCTGCCTGAACCCGCCGACATCGCCTTCGATGAGCAGACGTTGGGCGATGGCGGTAAGAAGGTCGCCATCGAGGTCACCGGCCCGGAGGGCTCGGCGAGCTTCACGCTGCGACTGTTCGTCCCCGCCAGCTCCGAGCCGAAGGGCACGTTCCTGCTGATTGATCACCGCGGCTCGGTCGGCGACGACCCCAACAGCTCGTCGGACTACGCACCGGTGACGACGATCCTCGACCAGGGCTACGCCTTCGCTGCGCTCGACGCCGAAGAGGTCGCCCCCGACGACGCGGCCAGCTACCGCAGCGGGGTCCTCGACGCGTTCTACCCGTCGGGCCAGGAACTGCCCGAGGACGCCGGGCGGGCCATCAGCGCGTGGGCCTGGGGCGCCAGCCGCGCGATGGACTACCTACAGGACGACCCCGACATCGACCCCAGCAAGGTCGCAGTCATCGGGCACTCCCGAGGCGGCAAAGCCGCGCTGTGGGCCGGGGCCCAGGACACCCGCTTCCCCGTGGTGTTGTCCAACAACTCCGGCTCCACCGGAGCCAAGCTCGCCCGCCGCGACGAGGCCGGCGAGTCCATCGCGGCCATCACCGCGCAGTTCCCGCACTGGTTCCCACCCACCTACCAGGACTACGCCGACAGCCCCGACTCACTACCGGTCGACCAGCACGAACTGCTGGCTCTCATCGCACCCGGTCGGGTCGTCGTCGGCAGCGCCACCGAAGACGGCAACGCCGACCCGCAAGGCGAGTTCCTGTCCTACCTCGCCGCCGAACCGGTCTACGACCTCTACGGGCTGGGTGACACCGGGCTGTCTTCGCAGAGCTGGCCGCCCACCACGGACAAGGGATTCCGCGGCCCGGCCATGAGCTATCACCTGCGCGGCGGCGAGCACGGCCTGACCAGCGCAGATTGGGCGATCTACCTGCAGGGCGAGCTGTTCTTGAGATGACGGTCAACGCCGAAACAGGCGGTGTGTTGAGAAGGAAGGACACAGGGGGTGTGTGGTGGTTGAGCACGGCTGGATGAGCGCGGCGGAGGTGGCCAGACAGCTCGGAGTGCGGCGGGGCCAGGTGGAACAGCTGGTCCGGGCAGGGCAGCTTCCGCGCCCACACACCCGCGGAGACCGTAGGCGAGTGTGGGCCGCCGCCGACGTGGCGACGTTGCTAGCCCGGTTCGAGGGCCGCACGGTCAGCGGGCTTGCGTCGGCGCTGTCGCCGCCGGCGGCGCCGCTGCCGCGGCTGATCGATCAGGTCATCGACTATGAGCCGCCAGCAGCTCCCCCATCAGGCGGGGGTCGCTCGCTGGAGCTGCATCTGCGGGTCTGGGACGGGCCGGCTCCGGAGGGCCGCCGGGTGGTGGTCGTCCTGGGCGTGTTCAGCGCCTTCACCTACTCGCCGCCTGAGCGCTCTCGACCGGCGAGTTCTGCGGGGCCAGGCCGGGAGGAGCTGGTTTGCGCGGAGATCGCCCGCCGGTGGCTGCCGGTCCCGCCGATGGACTGTGTGTGGTTTCGGTACTGGCCCGGCGACACCTATCCGCTGTGCAACCTGATGTTTTCCTGGCCCCCGCCACGGGGGCGCTTCGACTGGCTGGCCGGAGCGAAGGACGCGGTGGGCCGGCTCCCTGAGCCCGACGGGCACCGCCGCCCGGCCAGCTACGCAGATCTGGACATGGTCGTGGGCGCCCCCGTCGAGGCCTACCCCGAACCGGTCTACACCAGCGACACCGTCCGCCGGTTTTACCAGGCTGGCGGAGCCGGCCACCCCGGCGATTCCGGTGCCCTGGTAGATGCGGTGCACGACGACATCATGCTGGGCGAGCTGCTCGGTGCAGCCTCCGTGCTCGACACCCGCATCGGCGGAGAGGCGGGCGGCGTCGGTGAGACAGGCGAGGACCCTCCGCTCGGGCCCGCCCGGCGCGCGGACGCCGTGGCGGCGTGCAGGCTGCTAGCCGATGAGACCGGCCGCCGGATGCCAGCCCGGTCCGCGGTCCACGACGACGGCTGCGGCCCGGCAGGAGCCGAGCATGGCAGGCCACGGCGGTGGGCGGCGCGGGCGGTGCCGGTCGAACCCGGCCCGGCCGAGCGGCGGCTTCTGCAGCGCTACTCGGACCGATTCGCACTCGCCCTGCACCCGCACCCGCCCGATCCGGCCCAGGAGGCGCTACTGCGGCGGCTGTGGGCGTGGGCCGACGCCACCGGGGCGTATGCCGACCTGCCCGACCCGCCACTGCACGCAGCCCTGGACGTCGCCGCGGATCTGCTGGGATTTCACTTGCGCGTGCAGCAGGGCTACCGGGTCCGCGACCACTACCAGCCGCACCCGGTGCGCGAGACCACGACACGCACGTTCACCGTGCGCGGCCCGATCGACCAGGCCTACCTGGACGGGCTCACCCCACTCGACCCCGCGCCCGAGCCCAGTCGCGGCGGCGACGCTGGCAGCGGGCTCGCGCGCCGCGCACGGGTGCTGGCCGCCGCGCTGGCCACCACTCGAGCAGACACGCGCGGCGGGCTGCTCTACGGGCTGGACCCGCACAGACACCTGGTTGCCGTCGCCAGTCCCGCGGCCGGGTTCGGTACCCAGTGTTATGCCTGCGAGTGGCCGCAGATGCCCGACTGGGACGACCCGGCCGGGCTGGCCGAGGCGGTATTGATCGGCGATGCCGGCCCGGATGACCGGGCGGTGTATGTCGACTGGCCCGACGGCCGGCTCACCCCGCTCCCGGGTCTCCCGCGTCAGCAAGCGCTCGAACCGTGGTCGTTCGGCCCCCACGCCGCTCCGGCCGCGCTCGCCCGCGACATCGCCGAGATGTTCGCCGTGCCCGGACGGCCCGGCCCTGCGCCGCCGCGGTGGCTGTACGCCGCACTGGAGAGCTCCGAGCACACCACCCGGCTCCGGTTACCCGTCGCACAGCTGCGCGGCCGCTGCCCCACCACCTCGGAGGGCAACCAATGACCACCGGGCCCGGGCTACCGCCCCGCCAGCTCGGGTGCGGGACGGGCGGACTTGCCGGCCGGGCCGAGCCGGCCGGTTCAGACCTGGGCGGGGCCGTCGCGCGATGAGTACCGCCGAAGCTCGGCGATCGATCGAGATGGTTTACGAACTGAGGAGCAGTGATGAGGTCAGACTCGCGGGACACGCTGGATACACAGGTGGTGCTGGGGGTGACGTTCACGGCCCTGGCCGCAGGGGTAGCCGGGATCGGGGTCCTGCTGATGGCAGCGCTGGCGTTGGCGTCCTGGCTCGTCGGTGCCGGCCTGGCGTGGCCGTCCGTTGGCGATGCGCTGGCCACCGTGTCGGCCATGGCTGGAGACCCTGTCGGTGGCCCGGCCCCGCAGCCGTGGGCGGTGCTCCAACAGGCCCCGATGGTGTTCCTGGTGGTCGCGGCGGCCCTGATCACGGCCGCGGCGGTCGTGGTGGTGGTGCTGGCAGGGCTGGCGTGGCGGCGATGGGGACCGACCCAGGCCGGGCACGCGACCCGAGCACAGCTACGCAGCGAGCTGTCTGAGACCAATGCCCGCGAGCGGGCTCGGGAGACCCGACCGAGTCTGACGGTCACGGAGCGGCGCGGGCTGCCGCCGGAGGAGTTGGGGGTGCCGCTGCCGCGTGGGCCTGCCGGCCCGCTCTGGGCTGCGCAGGACAACCACACCGGGGCATTGGCGCCGACCCGCGCGGGGAAAACGACCACTGACCAGATCCCCAAGGCTCTGGCCGCACCGGGCGCGCTGTGGTGCTCGTCATCGCAGCGTGACCTGTTTCTGCACACCGCGCTGGCGCGGACCCGCCGCCCGCAGGCTGGCCCGGTACAGCTGCTCGATGCCACCGGCACCGTAGGTTTCCCGGCCCAGGCGTACTGGCCCCCGATGACCGGTTGCACCGACGCCGAGGTCGCCGACCGCCGGGCCGGGATCCTCGTCGAGACCTCCGGCAGCGCCGGGCGGGCCGCTAAGGCCAGCAGCTCGGGCAACGAGGAGTTCTTCCGCGAGCACACCATCATGGTGCTGCGCGCCTACCTGTTCGCCGCCGCAGTGGCGAACAAACCGGTCGAGGACCTGGTGGCCTGGGCGGCCAACCCGCACCACAAGGACCCGCTGGCGATCCTGCAAGGCGCTCACACCCAGCTCTACGAGGAACTCAACGCCGAACGGCAAGAGGATCCGCGCACCTCGTGTCGACGACGCGCTGAGACTGACCCTCTAGCGACGGGTTGGGACTGACCCCTCCATCGAGGCTGGAGGGGTGATCACGTTGGAAGAGTGGGCTGAGGTCCGTCGTCTGCACCGCGCCGAGGGCGTGCCGATCAAGGAGATCGTCCGCCGGCTGGGACTGGCGCGAAATACGGTGCGGGCGGCGTTGCGGGCCGACGCGCCGCCCTCGCGGGAGCGTGGACCGCGCGGGTCGTTGGTGGACAAGGTGGAGCCGCAGGTCCGGGCCCTGCTGGCCGAGTATCCGAGGATGCCGGCGACGGTGATCGCCGAGCGGATCGGCTGGACACACTCGTTGACCATCCTCAAGGACCGGGTGCGTGAGCTGCGGCCGTTGTTCGCCCCTCCCGACCCGGCGGACCGGATCGAGTACGCCCCCGGTGAGCTCGCGCAGTGCGACCTGTGGTTCCCGCCGGTCCCGATCCCGGTCGGTGCCAGCGGGGCGCGGGTCCTGCCGGTGTTGGCGATGACCTGCGGCTTCTCCCGGGTGACGGACGCTGTGATGATCCCGTCCCGCAAGGCCGGCGACATCCTGGCCGGGATGTGGGAGATCATCGCAGGGTGGGGCCGCTGTCCCCGCACGCTGGTCTGGGACCGCGAGGCCGCGATCGGCGGCACCGGGCGACCCGGCGTCGAGGCAGCTGCGTTCGCCGGGACGCTCGGGGTGCGGATCAAGCTCACCCCGGCACGGGACCCGGAGTCGAAGGGACTGGTGGAGCGGCGCAACGGCTACTTCGAGACCTCCTTTCTGCCCGGACGCAGCTTCGTCTCGCCGTTCGACTTCAACGCCCAGATCGAGACTTGGTTGACCGAGGTGGCGGGCGCCCGGCACCTGCGCTCGATTGGGACCACCCCCGCCACGCGGTGGCCGATCGACCGGGCCGCGATGGTCGCCCTGCCGCCGGTGGCGCCGCAGGTCGGGCTGACCGGGCGGGTTCGGCTGGCGCGTGACTACTACGTGCGCGTCGACGGCAACGACTACTCGGTCAACCCGGCCGCGATCGGCCGGTTCGTCGACTGGATCGCCACTCCCGCCCTGGTCGCGGTCACCTGCGCCGGGCAGATCGCGGCCACCCACGAGCGGGTCTGGGCCAGCGGCGCCACGGTGACCGATCCCGAGCACCGGGCCACCGCCCGCGCCCTGCGCACTGCGTTCACCGCCGCCCGTGACCGCGCCCGCCATGACACGCGCTCCCACACCGATGGGCACGTCGTGGCCCTGCGCGCGCTGCCGGATTACGACGCGCTCTACGGCGTGAACTTCGACCCCGCACCCGACCCGACCGCCACCGCTGAAGGGCAGTAGATGACCACCCCGAAGACGACCGCGACGACCAGCACGACAGCAGCCACGGAAGCCACGAAGACCGGTGGCGTGAGCACCGAGCTCGGCTCGAAGCTGGCCTACCTGACTCGCGTGTTGAAGACGCCCACGATCGCCCGCGTCTGGGACGACCTCGCCGCCCAGGCCCGCGACCTGAACTGGTCGCACGAGGAGTACCTGACCGCGGTCCTGGAGCGCCAGGTCGCCGACCGTGAGTCCGCCGGCACCACCATGCGCATCCGCACCGCCCACTTCCCGGCCGTGAAAACGCTGGAGGAGTTCAACCTCGACCATCTGCCCTCTCTGCGCCGAGACCTGCTCGCCCATCTGGCGACCGGCACGTTCGTGGCCAAGGCCGAGAACGTGATCCTGCTCGGACCGCCCGGGATCGGGAAGACCCACCTCGCGATCGGGATCGGGGTCAAAGCCACCCAGTCCGGGCACTCGGTGCTCTTCAACACCGCCGGCAACTGGATCACCCGCCTCGCTGCCGCGCACCAGGCCGGGCAGCTGGAGGCCGAGCTACGCAAGATCCGCCGCTACAAGCTGATCATCATCGACGAGGTCGGCTACATCCCCTTCGACCACGACGCGGCGAACCTGTTCTTCCAGCTCATCGCCTCTCGCTACGAACAGGGCTCGGTCATGGTCACCAGCAACCTGCCCTTCGGACGCTGGGGCGAGGTCTTCGGCGACGAGATCGTCGCCGCCGCGATGATCGACCGCCTCGTCCACCACGCCGAGGTCCTCACCCTCTCCGGCGACTCCTACCGCACACGCGCCCGCCGCGAACTCCTCGCCAAAGACCGCGACAACTAGCACGAACCGGGCACACAGGGGTCAATCCCAAACCGTCGCCAGGGGGTCACTTCTAACCCGCCGTTGACACCTCGGGCGGGGTGTGGATGGGAGTCCGGCAGGTCGTCGGCCCCTGGGTGCTCAACCGGGCACTGCACCAGATGTGCAGTCCCCCGCCCGGCCGCGGGCTCGACCTGCGCTCGTTCATCGGGCAGCACGGCTCGCTGTATGTGATCGGCGGATCCCGCCGGACCCGGTCCGCGGTACCGCTACTGACCGCGCTGGCCGAGGAATTCATTCTCGCCGCCGAGGCCCTGGCCGGCGACTACCCACATGAACGGCTCGACCCGCCTGCCTCGGTGGTCCTCGACGAGCTCACCAACGCCACCCCGATCCCGCAGCTACCGAGCCTGCTGTCCCAGGTGGCGGGCAACGGCATCTCGATTCACTGGGCTGCACAGTCGATGGCGCTGCTGGAGGGAACCTACGGACCAGTCGGTGCCCGTAGCGTCATCGGCAACACCACCGCCCTGAGCGTGTGGGGTGGGATCCCCGACCCGGCCACCCTCGAAATGTTGTCCACCCTGATGGGGCAACGCCAGCAGGTCCGAACCCAATATCAACAGGACGGGATCTTGTCCCCGAGCCGTACCAGCGTCGGCACCGAATGGGTGCCGATCCTGCGCGCCGGCGAAATCCGGCAAATCCCCCGCGGGCAAGTGCTGCTGGTCTACCGGCACCTCGGCGCGATCCTGGCTCACACCACTCCCCTGAGCCACCGGCGCGACGCCGCCCAGATCCTGGCCGATGCCGACACCCTGCGCGGCCGCGCCGCACCCGTCGACCCAGCCGGCTACGCCCATCGCGCCGCCACCATGGCGTCAGCCGCCCGGGACCGGTAGTGGCCTGCACGAACGGCGGCAACTGGAACCTTCGGACTCCTGCCGTCTGACCAACAGCCGTCGGATCGGCCGGATCCGACCGGGATGGCCGGCGACGGTCCCCGTCTCCGGCCGCGCTTCTGCGGGCCGGAGGCGGGAGCTTCGCGCCGTTTCGGGCTCGTCTTACATCATGGGCTCGTGTTGCGTCGCCGCCGTGCGCTGCGGCCGCGGCGTTTCGTCGCGGGCGGCATCCGGAACGGCTCGCCGCCGTTGAACCGCTGCTCCAGGTCGGCGGCCACCGTGATCATGTAGTCCTCGATCGCGGCGGTCATGTTCTCCGGGACGTCGTCGTCGGCATCGGGGTTTCGCGACGTCCAGTGAATCGCCGCCCGGAACCGGAAGTACGCGGAGTCTTCGACGTAGAACGACCGGTAGTCCTTCTCGCCCGGGATGCAGTCGGGGTCCTCCAGTGCATTCAGCTTCGGCGCGGCCGTCTTGGCCGCGCCGGCGCGTCGGCGCGCCGGCTGAGGCGCGGTCCGGGCTGGCTCGGGTTCCGTCGGCGCGGCGGTGGGCGTCTCGGTCGGTGTCTTGTCCGGCACGTCGACCGGTCCGAGCTTTGGGGGGGCAGGGGCGTCGGGGTCGACCGGGGCTGGCCGGTTCAGCCGCGCCCGGAGCCGATCGCCTTTTGGGGTAGGGCTCATCGCAGGACTCCGATCGGATGCCCGTCGCGCTGCATGAGGTCACGTTCCAGGAATGCTCGGAAGATCCCGGCGAGACCGCGGGAGGCGATGTCGCTGCGGTCGCCGAGGCGCTCGCCAATCTGGAACGCCTCGTTCACGGCGGTGCGGCGTGGCACCTCGGCCCGGACTTCGTCGCCGAAGGTCTCCAGGGCTTCGGTCCGGATGGCGTCTTCGATGCCTGTGCGAACGTCGAACGCGGATAGGACGACCCCAGCCCAGCGGAGCTGGTGCGAGCGCTGGATCTTCCTGACTCGTTCCTTCGCCTCGCCAGCCTTTCGGATCGCGTCCGTGGTCGGTGCAATCGGGGCGTAGGCGACGTCGGCGGCGTACATGGCCTGGGTGACGAGCGCTCCGGTCCGGCCGCCGGTGTCGAGCAGGATCAGGTCGTAGCGCTCGTAGAGCTCGGCATCCTCCAGGATGTCGTGCAACAGGTAGGCGTCGGCGATCGCGACCTGGGAGAAGCCTTGGAGGCTCGCCCCGGCTGGGATCAGGTCGACGCCATCCCACCCGCCGGGCCGGATCTCGGCGAGCGCCCGCTTTGCGCCCTTCTCCGAGCTCTCCTCCCCCGACGCGATCCCGGCGTCGTTCAGGACCTCCCCGAGTCCGGTCGCGTGCTGCCCGGCGCCTTGGCGGTACGACATGTTCTGCTCAGGGTCGATGTCGATCAGCAGCGTGCGGTAGCCGGCGCGTGACGCCTCCCCGGCCATCGTGAGCTGCCACAGGGTCTTGGCCGTCCCGCCCTTTCCCGACAGGACGACCGCGGTCGTGGCGGTCATGTACTCCTCGCATCGTTGACTTCGGTGGGGCGCGTGTAGAACCCGCGTTGCCCGGAACGCTAGCGGCGCCCGCCGGGTCTACCTAGCACTGTGGGCGTGTCGTGCGTGCTCAGCTTCTCAAGCCTTGCATGCGTTGCGGGTCCGGTGTACGTCACGGGTCGCGCATGCTCTGTGAGCCCGTGAGTTATGGAACGTACTGACAGTGTGGCAGGCCCGAGAGGTTCATATTGCCCGACAAGCCCGTCACGCTTACGACGCACTGCATGTGTGCAGCGCTACCAGGGCGTCGGTAGCCCGACACACGTGGTGAGCCCGCAACATGCAACAGGCGTTTAGAGCCCGACAAGCCCGTCACACTTACGACGCACTGCATGTGTGCAGCGCTACCAGGGTGTCGGTAGCCCGGCACACGTGCCCAGCCCGCAACATGCACCGGGCGTTTAGAGCCCGGAAAGCCCATTAGGCTTCTCAGGCCCTAACAGCTTGCAGGACCCGTCGAGCCCCGCAAACACTGCTGGCTAGCTGGGCTCTGAAAGCCCGTAACGTATTACGAGTCAGCAGGCGTCAGCTCCCGGTGGGAGGTGCGCTCGGTCGACGGGAGGTGGCCGACCCGCGACGCTCGTCGACGGTGGTGCTGCGCAGTTGGATGCCGCAGCGCACCCCGGGTTCCGTCGAGACCCGGGCGTTCCAGCTGGCCGGTTTGGGTCCCCCCCTCCTGCGGCAAGAGGGGGCGTATCGAAGCTAGGCGTGAGGTTGAGGTTGGCCGTCGCAACCCCTTGGTCGCGGATTGGGTGACGTTCCGAGGACAGGAAACGCCGGGCGACGGAAGGGCCGATTATCGGCCCCGGGCCACCCGCTCGATCAGCGTCCGTGCCTCGGCCTCGTGGGCCGCGGCCTCAGAGAGTCGCCGAAAGGTGGCTGCGAATGCGTCTAGGTCCGGGCGCTCAGTGGGGAACGCCGGCCCGATGTCCGTAGCGACCTGAGCGGCGCGGGAGTCGTAGAGGTGGAAGGTGCCCTCAGGGGGAGGGACCATCGTCTGTCCGAACGGCAGGATCGCAACGTCGATGTTCGGGCGCTCGGACAGCTCAACGAGGTGCCGGAGCTGCCCGTTCATCACTTTCTGGGACCCGACGATCCAGCGAAGGGCAGCCTCGGATAGCACTTGCTCGAACCGCTTGTCGGGATCGTCGAGGAGCGCCAGCCGGCCGCGCCGCTCCACGGCCCATGCCTCGTCGGGGGTCCACTCGTCCAGGGCCACGGTGTACTCCCACGTTTGGAGGAGCCCGGGGACGATTGTCGGCTGCCACGAGCGGATCACCCGGGACTGCGTCTCCAGGAGGCGGATGCGGCGCTGGATCTCCGCGGCCCGCCGGATGATCCGCGTCTGTCCGGACACGGAGTCGGCCTTCACCGCGCTACACAGCTCCACGAGCTCGCGGCGTTGGTCCGGTGTGGCGTTCAGGGCGTGCCCGTACTGGGCGGCCTCGTCGGGATGGAGGGTGAACTGGCCGCGCTCGGCCCGCGTGATCTTGGACTGGGTCAGCCCGGAGAGGGCCGCGGCGTCAACTTGCCGCAGCCCCGTCCGACCGTCCGGGTGGCGGTACCCCTGGCGGATCTCCAACAGCAGCGCGGAGGTCCGGTCGCGGGGGTCGTCGGCCGACCGCTGACGTGTTGGCACCGCGTCAGGCTGCCACCCGGCCTCGGTGCAGCTCCGGATGCCGTTCCCACCACTGGTGGAAGGGCTCCGCGCGTTCCCAGGCCAGGTCGCGGTCATGCCGGAACTCCTCCAGGCGGTCCGGCGGGAGAACTCCGGCGCCGACGTAGCGGCCGTGGCCGTCGTAGATCATCGGCACGACGAGCTGTTCGTTGACGATCCAGTAGTCCATCTCCAACAGCTCGGGGACGTCGTGCTCGTCGTCGCGGAGCACTCGGATGTCTTCGTACCGGGCGTTGTACAGGTAGCCCATGTGGCACTGGTAGAGCTCGTAGTCCGTCAGCGTCGGGCCGAAGCGGCGCACCCGCCGGGAGTCCTGCCCGTTTTCTCGCTCACGGCGGATGACCTCGTACCACTCCTGCTTTCGGGACCAATCCGGTTCGATGGCGCCTTCCTCTCGAAAGCGCCGCCAGTCGTCGCCGTCCGAGTCCACGCCGTACGCGGGAAGTTGTTCCATGCGGAACAGCTGGTCACCGGGCCTGTAGAAGTGCGCGTCGATCAGCGCTTCCAGGCTGGCCATGTCGAGGAGCATTGACGGCACCCAGGCTGGAGCGCGGCCGAGGTGTTCGCCTGGCCCGACGTGTTTGGCGAGGCGCTGGTGCACGTCCGGGTCGGTGATGTCCTTCGTGATCACGAATCGGTCTCCTGGCTGATCGGGCAGGGTGTGGACTCCTGGGCAGCTGCGCCGTTCCGAGGATTCCTGGGTGTTCGCTGCAGTGATCAGGGTCTGGACGGCGGTCATCGCGGGTTCCCCTCCGGCTGGCCTGTGGGCCTGCTCAGTGTCCGACCCGCCGACAGTGGTAGTCAACTCGGCATTGCCTACAAGCATGGCGCCCCTCCAAGGCATAGTCAATCGTGGGTTGCGTACGGACTTCAGAGGGTCCAAGCTTTAGGGGCACAGTCGCCCACTGCCACAGGGGCCGCGACGCCGGTAGAACTCGGGCGCCACGGTCCGACAAGAGCGCTATTTGTGGGCGAGCCTCTTAAGAGGAGCGGTCCCGGCAGGTGGTGAGACACCTGCCGGGACCTGGTGGATCGCACGACCAGGAACTTGCGGAACTCAGGAGGAACGATCCGATGAGTAGTATCTCTCAGCCCCTGCCGGCCCGGTATCGAGGTCCCCGGGAGGGAGAGGCAAATCTGATCGCGTGCGTGGTCGGTGGAGCGGGCTTGGCCGGGGCGGTCAGCCCTATCGCGGAAGCTGTCCTGGGGGTCGCCTTTGTGGGCGGCCCAGTGGCCGCGGGGCTGGTGTGGGCGGTTCGGCAGGAGCTGCGGATCCGCCGCCGGTTGCGGGACTTGGACGGGGACCCGACCACCGCCGCGGTGACGCGGCGGGGCCCGCGCGAGCTCACCGCTGCGCCCGCGGTGGCGCGGTCATGAGGGGGCGTGGCGCGGGGCAGCGGGTCGTGGCTGTGCGGGGGTGGTCCACGCCGTTGACCGGTCAGGGTGACGGGGTCGAGCACGAGATCGCTGATGCCGATCTGGCCGCGGGCCGGGGCAGTGGCCGGTATCGGGCGGTGTGCGGGGTGGTCGTGGCGCCTGCGGCGCTGACCGCGCGGCCGGGACGACCGTGCCGGGCGTGCGCGGCGGAGGTGGACCCGGCCCCGGAGGCTGCCGTTGATGCGCATGCGCTGCGCCGCGCGCTGTCGGCGTGGGTGCATCGGTTCCAGCTGCGGGCCGAGCGCCCGCGGATGAGGGAGGTGGCCTGGTGAGCGCCGGTGGTCCCGTTCCGCTGTTGGCCTGCACCGAGTGCCCGGCCGTGTGGGCGGCGAGTCCGGAGCCGTGGGGGCCGGTCGAGCCGACGGGGTGTCCGTCGTGCGGCGCCTGGTCCTGGCTGGTGGCCACGGACGCCGTCGCAGCAGGCCTCATGCCATCGAGCACCCATGGTCGGGAGGAGATCCGATGACCACCACCAGTGACGGCACGCGCACTCGTGACAGCTCGGCTCCCTCGCCGGGAGCGTTGGGCGCGTGGTTACACCCGACGGCGCCCAGGACGGCGGCGCAGGAGTCTCCTGCCGCGACGGCGGGCGTGATTGCGCTGCCCGGTACGGGCAGCCAGTCCGCCGCGGACAGTGTCTGGCACGACGAGAACGTGGGGGAGGAGTCGACCCCTGGCGCCGCGCTGGCGGGGCCCGAGCAGCGGGTCGAGCAGCGGCTGGACCGCAAGCGGGTCCGTCTGGCATACCGCCGTGGAGTGGCTGAACTGGAGCGTGACCCGGCGTGGCTGGATCGGCTGTCGTGGTGGGAGCGGCGCCGGGAGGCCGCGGCGGCGCGCCGGGTTCGTGGTGCGCAGCGTCGGCAGCTGCTGGCTGGCGCCCGCTCGGGTCAGCAGCTGGCCCGGGTTGAGCAGCGTGCGGAGGCGCGGCTGACGGCCGCGGAGGTCCGCGACCGGATCTGGCATCGCCGCGCGCTCTCGCGCCGGCACCGGATCTTGGACCCGGCGTCGCGGTTGGCGGCGATCCACCGCACCAACGTGGTCGCCTCGGTGGTGCTGCAGATGGTGGCGCTAGCGGGGATCGTGTGGACCTCGGTGGGTGTGCATGACGCCCTGGTCGGGCCCGGTGGGTCGCCCCTGGCCTACCTGGTGGAGCCGATCTTCTCGCTGCCCCTGCTGGTGTTCATGGCCGTGACCGCACTGGCCGCGCAGTGGGGGCACGTGTTCCCCGCCCCGGCGCAGCGCCGGCAGGTGTTCGCGATCGAGACGGGCCTGTTCGCGGTGACGGTCGCGCTGAACACCTTCCCAGTGCTGCCGGGGGTAGGCCGTTGGCAGGGCGCAACAGTGTTGCTGGCGCATCTGGTCCCGCCGGGGCTGATCCTGGTGGCGCTGGTCGGGCAGCTGGTGGTGTCCGGGTTCTTGTCGAAGCTCCTGGTCGATGCCTACGTGGAGGCGACCGAGACTGGGTCGAGCCGGCTGGATCTAGACACCCTGAACGTGGTGCGCATGGTCGCCCGGGTCCAGTCCGCGGTCACGGCCGGCGATCTGGAGACCTGGGCCGATACCGGACTGCCAAGCGTGTCCGCGATCGCGCGCTACTTCACCTGCGAGAAGCGTAAGGCCCAGGCGGTACATGACGCCCTCACCGAGCTGGCCACCCCGGCGACGGCGGAGCACGGCCGGACCCGCCGGATCGCTGAGGGCGGTGCCCGGTGAGCGGCGCGACGAACGCCCACCCGACCGTCGGCCGCCCTCGGCCGGGTGCGGTCGGGATTGCGGTAGGCATGGCCACGGTGGCCGTGGCCACCGTGGTGTGGACGACGGTGGTGCTGGTGGTGCTGGGCGTCGCCGCCGCCGGGCTCGCGAGCTGGGCGGGCTGGTGTCAGCGCGATCCGGTGCGGCTACGCCGCCGAGCCGGCACCGAAGGCTGGCTCGGCCCGCGCGACCTGCTGGTGACCGCCGGCGGGCGGGCGGTGTGCCGCCGGGCCGGGGTCCCCGGCTGGACCCGGTTGCACCCGCCGGTCGCCCAGGCGGGGATCACAGTGGGCCGAGTAGTCACCGGCCCAGTATGGATGTGGCGCCGTCGAGTGTATTCGCCCTGGTCGCAAGGGGTGCTCGTGCTCGGCCCCCCCGGTTCGGGGAAATCGACCCTGCTGAACGGGGCGATCTGCCAGGCCCCGGGCGCGGCGTATGTGACCTCGACCAAGACCGAACCCTACGACCGCACCGCAGACACCCGCGCCCAGGTCGGCGACGTGCACGTGTTCAACCCGACCGAGCTGGGCGGGCTGGCCTCGACGTTTCGCTGGGACCCGGTGGCCGACTGCACCGACCCGGAGATCGCCGACGCCCGAGCCCGCGCGCTCGTCCGCGGTGGTGGCGGAGCCACCGGCACGCAGAACGCGGAATTCTGGGCCGGTAAGGCCGCCGAGATCCTGCGCTGCTACCTGCTCGCCGCCGCGCTGACCGGGCGCGACATGGGCCAGGTGATGGCCTGGGCGCAGCAACCCGATTCGGGCGAGCCGACCGCGATCCTGGCCCAGCGCGACCGCGCGGTCCCGGAGGGGTGGCGCGGGTTGTTGGAGGCGAACCTGGCCGCGACCGCGAACACCCGCACCGGTTACTTCGCTTCCCTGCTACCAGCGGTGGCGTTCATGGGTCACGCCGAGGTCGCCCGCGCCTGCCGCCCGAGCCCGGGGCAGGGCCTGGACCTGACCCGATTCCTGCAGGCGAGCAACACTCTGTACGTGGTGGCCGGGGACAACGAGCAGATTGCCCCGCTGATCACCGCGTTGACCGAGGCGGTGTTCGCCGCGGCCAAGCGCCTCGCCGCGACCCGCCCCGGCGGCCGCCTGGACCCGGGGTTGGGACTGTTCCTCGACGAGATCGCCAACATCACCCCGGTGCCGCTAGAGACCTGGGCGGCAGACTCGCGGGGCTGGGGGATCACCGTGTGCGCGGCGGCACAAGACCTGGCCCAGCTCGAGACCCGCTGGGGAAGGCCAAAGGCGCGCACGATCTTCTCGAACCTGCCCACCCGGATCGTGTTGCCCGGGGTCGCGCAGAAAGACGACCTCGAAGAGCTCTCGTATCTGGGTGGGCAGCGGTGGGCCCGCCAGACCAGCGAAAGCCACGCCGCCACTGACGGCGGACGACCGCGGCTGACTCGTAGCCGGTCCTGGACCCGTGAGCCGGTCGCGCCCGGGCACCTGATCCACGCCCTGCCGCGCTGGCACGCCTACGTACTCGGTGTGGCCTCGAAACCGGTGATCGTCCGGTTCCATCCCGGCTACCGCGGCCGCGGCCGCGCGGCGGCGGCTCGCGCGGGCGCCACCGATACCCCCCGGGTCGTTGAGCTGGCGCCGCCACCCGACGAGACAGGAACCGACTACGGACCGAGCCAGGCCGCCTGAGCGCGCGCCGCGGGCACACACGAGAGGCTGTTCACCGATGACCGAACCACCCGAGCACCCACATCAGACTGGAGTCGACCCTGACTCATCGGGCCACGCCGCCGGCCACGGCGAGCCCGACGCCGAGGCGGCCGACCCCGCAGTCGGTCCGGGCCCAACTGGTGCGAGCGACGGGCTGAATCACCCCGGACCGGCTACGGCCCGCGACGGCGGCCCCTACAACCCACCCCCGGACAGCCCGGATCCGACTACCGCCCCGGCTCTGGCCGGACTGGTGCGGGCGGTCCGGGCTCGGGTCGAGCACCTCGAGACCGGCCATGCCCATCTGCGGGAGGCCGTCGAGCAGGAACTCGAACCCACGGTGACCGAGCTGCGGCGACAGACCTTCGAACAGCTCGCGATGCACACTGCCCAGATCCGGAATCTGGTCGCCGAGGCCGAGAGCGAGAACCACCCCCCGATCGACTGGCCGGCGCTGAGCGTCGACGAGGCGAGCGACCAGTGGCCGATTCTGGCCCAATGGATCGGCGAAGTGCTGGTGCCCTGGTACGAGGTCACCCGCGAGGAGCTGCCCGATTGCTGGGCGCTCCACCGGCCCGCGGTGGTGGAGCTGTCCTGGTTGCGCGTGGCCTACGCCCAAGCTCACGTCTCGGCCGCCACCGCCGGGGCGTCCGCAGATTGGCACACCCGCTGGCTCCCTGCGGTCCTGTCCCGGGTCCGGGCCGTCGTCAACCGCGGCCGGCGATGCCGTCCCGGGGAGCACGACGTCTCCGAACAGGACTCCCGCGCGCGCCGTCTCGAGCCGGCCCCGAGCGAGCCTGGCGAGGCGACCGCGCTACCACACGAGCAGCTCGCCACCCCGGACTTCTGGTGGGCCTTCTACACCGAGGCCGTGCATAGCGATCTCGCCCGGCGCACTGAACAGCGCCACACACCGCCGGCGGCCGACGAAGCCGACTGACCAGTCCGCCACATCGGGTCCCGAAGCCGCCGCCGAGTGTGGATCTGGGCTCCTCGTCTGGTTTCACCGCGCAGGGGCGGACCCACCCCTGCACCGCCGCGTTCGGGCATCTCGCAGCCGCTCGCAATCTGGACGACGGAAGCGGCTTCAAGCGGCTTCACCTGGTAGTCGGTTCCCGCCCGTCGTCCCGGGCCCGTCACCTATCAGCGGAAGCTCTGATCGATGATCCGAGGCCGACGGCGGGGGATCAGCTTCGCCAGGCGGGCGCCTGGGTCGGTGAGCGCGCCTCGGAACCGCTCGGACCAGGTGTCGATGTCTGAGCCGAGATAGCGGGTGAGCTTGCGGGTCGCCCGTTGCCGGTCCATCGCGACGACCTCCGCGACGCCGGAGGCGGTGACTTGCAGGACCGTCCCGGTGTTGAGGTCGCACGTGTCGATGACCAGGGCGACCTCCGGGTCGGTGGCCAGACGCTGTGACAGCTTCGTGTCGGCCCCCCGCCTGTCGGCCCCGGCTGTCGGTACCCGGCGCTACCGTGGTCGCAGAGGCGACGAGCGGTCAGGGTTGGGGGTGCGGTGATGCCGGTGGCTCGAGTGAAGCGCCCGGCTACGCCGCCGCGGCCGGCGTATCGGCCGCTGTTCGATCCGGCGGTCGAACAGCCGCCCCGGTCGGCGGTCGACTTCTGCTGGGAGACCCCGGTCAGCGTGTGCGTGTACTACGACCAGGCGCTGCGCGTCCTCGGCGGGGATCGCACTGCGGGCCAGGGCTACCTGCTCGGCCACCCTGAGGTCGCCGAAGAGGTGATCGAGGCGATCCTGGCCGCCCGCGAGGCCGGGGTCGCCGCCGCGCTGGACACGCTGTGCCGCGAGGGCGGCTACCTCAAAGTCGGCCCCCACCACCCGCGCCCCGGCCGGGCCTCGGTCGGCAAGTACCTGCCCGGCCAGCTCTGCATCACGCGTGTCCCGCACGAGTACATGCTGGGTCGGCACCCCGACTATGAGCCGACCGCGGACCTGGCCCGGCTGCACGACCACATCTTCATCGGCGCCGACGGTGTTGCCGACGAGGACCGGCAGTGGTGGCCGGTCGACCACGACAGCCTCCGCAAGCCCGTTATGCAGATGGCCGCGGTCGCTCACCGTGCGGCGCTTGAGGACGTACTTGCCGCGCGTCTCGGGGTGCGGTGGTCGGTCCCTCCAGGTGGGCGTGAGGCGATGTACCGCCCACCGATCCGCCAGGCATTCCGCGACATCGTCGTGCCGGACGTCGAGGACGGGGAGCCGTGGCATCCGCGCGCGTATTGCAGCTGGGGGCTGTGGCGGTGTCGGCGCTGGAATGTCGCCGACGAGCTGTATCCGAACCGGGACCCGGACGCCTCCTGACACGAGTTCGTGTTACGGCTCGATGCCCATCCCAGCCTCGTCACTCCGGTCGCGGCCGCGGTCGCTCTCGCGGGACGGCCCTCGGCCCTCGGTGAGGGTGGCGTCGTAGCCGCGGTCGCGGACCAGGTCGGCCGCGAGGCTGCGGTCCTGGTGTAGCGGTTGGTCGCGCCGCTCCCGGTCGAGGCCGTCGCGGTCGGTGGCATTCCGGCGCTGGGCTTGGTCCACACCGGCCGCCATGGTGGTGTCCCAACGGTCGCGTTCGGCGCGCATCGCGGCGCTGATCTCGGCCTGCCGACGAGCCTCCCCGACGGTGACCGGACCCGGCTCCTCGCTCCACCCTTCCGCGCTGGTGGCCCGCTCGGGGCTGCCGGCACGGACGTCCGCGACCGGCTCGACCGGGTCCGGCGCGCGCAGGGCTGCGGCGGCCGCGGTGTCGACCGGGCGCGGCGTGATGCCGAACAGGGGGTCCTGTCGCTCCTCGCCCACAGCGCGGTTCGGCTCGTTACGGTCGCGCTCGGTCGTGCTGTGTTCCGGCTGCTGGTCGCGCATAGCGTGCTCGCGCTCGCGCGGGGTGCGTTCGTCGGTGCCTGGTTCGCGGGTGACGGTGACCCGCTCGTCGCGTTCGTGGGCGCGTTGCTGAGCCTTGCCGCGTGGCCGCACTGGGTCGCGGTCGACTGACAGATCGAGGCGCTGCTGGGCCGGGTCCCGATCCCGGCCACCTCCCTCGCGGGTGCGATCGTGCGCGCGGTCGCGGGAGCGCTGGTCGTCGGGTTCGACGACGTCGATGGCGGCGAGTTGTTCCCCTGCCGTCGTGGCGGGGTCGCGGGCCAGGCCGCGCCGTTCGAGTTCGTCGCCGGCGAGCCGGTGGCGGTCCTTGGCGGCTTCGACTTCGGTGACCCAGTCGCCGCGACCGCGGTGGATGACTTCGAGGTGGGCGGCGCGGGCGTCGAGCTCGGCGGCGGCCTGGCGGGCGGCAGCCACGTCGATGTCGGCGAGCTCGCGGTCTGGGCTGCCCTCGGGGTGCTGCGCGGCAGCGGCGGCGAACAGGATGGCGTCGTTGTGCTGGTCGCGGGCCGCGGCGCGGGTGTCGGCGATCTCCTCGGCCACGTAGTAGGGCGCGAAGGCGCGTTCGCGGTCGTAGCGAGCCCGCATCGCGGCCAGTTCGGCATCTGTGGCGGCCTGGTAGTCCAGGGCGTCGACCGGGGAGCCCAGCGCGCGGTGGGCTTGGCGCCACAGCGCCCGGTGGAACTCCTGCTCGGGGGAGGGGGCTGCGCCGAGGGAGATCGAGGTGTCGGGGAGGTTGCGCAGTTCCCGGTAGGCGGCCACCACTCCGGCCCGCTGGACCCACTCATCCTGTTCATGCTGGCTGCCGCCGCGCTGGGCCGGCGGAACCCCCAGCAGTCGCGATTCCAGGGCCCAGGCGGGCGGGTCAGCGGCTGCGGCAGCGCCAAGTTCGGCCTGCCGTTCGGTGGCCGCCTCCGCGAGGGCGCGGGCGTAGTCCCCGGCCGGTCCGGGCAGCGGCTCGGTCAACGTGGACCAGTCCCGCCCATCGGTGTCCCGCTCGGGGATACGCTGGTCGGTCGTCCAGCCGACGCGGGCGCGCAGCACATCGGTGACCGAGTTCGCACCGGCCAGCGATCCGCGGCCGACTGCCTGCGTCAGCACCGCGGCGGGGTCGTGCCCGGCCAGCTCAGCGGCCCGGGTCGCGCGCAGCAACCCCGCCCATCCGGGCTCGGCCACGAGCTGCTGGACCCGGTCCGCGCCGAGCAGGTGGGTCAGGGTGTCGGTGTAGCGGTCCCCGGCGTACTCGGCGGTCAGCAGGTCCCACTGGGTGCCCACCGAGGCTAGCGACCGCCCGTCCTCCAGTCCGGCCCGCCGGGTGGTCTCCGCCGCCGCCACGCCCTGGTCAGTGTGAGTCAAGACCTGCTCGAGGACCGCGCGGGCGGTCGAGGCCATTCGTTCGGGTTCGTGGTGGTCGGGTTCGCGGGCGGTTTCGACGTAGAAGGTGTTGCACTCGCGGCCACGGGTCCCGGCCGGGTAGGCGCTGTTGCGCGGCGTGCTGGCATCGACCAGGGCATGCCCGGTGTCGACGGTGATGCCCTCCGCGGCGTGCACCGTCGCCGCATAGGCCAGGGTCAGGTGCTTGGCGACATAGACATCCGGCAGGTGCGCGCTGACCCCGTCCTCAGTGCTGCGCACCAGCAGGTATCCGTGCTGGTCGCGGCCTTCCACGGTGTAGGTGGCCTTGTTGGTCACATAGCCGGGCCCGTCCACCCGGATGGTGCGGTCGATCTGGCGGGCCTGGACCACATCGCCGACCCCGACCAGGTTGGTGTCGCGCAGCGTGGCCAACACCTCGGGTTCGACCCGTCCGAGCGCCACCAACTCGGCGCGGAGCATCCCCGACAGGTCGCGGGCTTCGTCGTTGGTGCGTACGACCAGCACCGATGTCTTGCCGTCCACGATGTCGGCGAGGTAGCCGCGCACCGCCAAGTCGCGGATCTCGTCGCGGCTACCGGCTCGCAGTCGGCCGTGTTCTTCGTAGGCCGCAAGGGCGGCCGGATCCCCGACCCGCAGCTGGACCGACGCGGTGTTCTCCCAGTCCTCGCGGAACCGGTGGATCGTGGACAGCTCGGCGGCACCGGTATCGGCGATCAGCAGTTCCAGGATGCCGCCGGCACCCACTGCGACCAGCTGCTCGGTGTCGCCGGTATAGACCAGCTTGCCGCCGCCGGCGGCCACGATCTGCGCGATCCGCGCCACTTGACCGGTGTCGGACATGTTCGCCTCGTCGAGCACGACCAGGTCCCCGGCCTGGACCCGATCGCGCACCAGTCCGTCCTCGTCGGGGGCGAACCGGGCCAGGAACTGCGCGGTGTTCAGCCCCTCCAGACCGTCGGCGACCAGCACGTTTGTCGCGATCTGCGCGGTCGCTAGCCCGACCACCCGGCCGCCGGTGTGGGTCTGCCAGACCTGCGCCAGCCCGGCCACGGTGCGCGACTTCCCGGCCCCGGCCGGCCCGATCAGCACATCCCCGCCGCGACCCGAGCCGACCACATCGAGCACCGCGGCCTGCTGATCCGCCGAGAGGCCGGCGGCCTCCAACTCGACCCGGGCGAGTTCGGCAACCGGCCCGACCAGCGCCGGAGCGCCCGGCTGGCGCGCCAGGGCGACCAGCCCGGTCTCGGTGCCGAGATGGGCCAGGGTGGCGTAGCGCTCGTCGTTGTGCGGGCGGTAGTCACTCTTGCCATCCGCGCGCTGCAGCGCCTCCGGCACCGGCGCCGGATCCGGCGCCGAGACCAGCGCGATCCCGTACCGCGCCGGCTCCCGCGCCACCTGCGCGGCGAGTACTTCGGCGGTCTCGGTGCTGGCCTCCGGGGTCATGTTCTGCTGCTCCCGGATGGTGTCGATCAGGTTGCCCAGTTCCCACGTCGCGTAGCGGGTCTGCACCTGTTCCACCGCGGCGTGCAGCACTTGGTCGAGGGTGCGGTCGGCGTATCCGCGCTGGTCGGGATGCCCGTCACGGCCGACCCGGTCGGCTTCGCCGGCGGTGCGGGTGAACATCTCCCGGATCGCGACGGTCTTGTCGGCGCCCCAGTCCCGGATCTGGGTCAGCGGCCCACGGTCGGTCTTCCCTTCCCGGGTTTCGAAGGTCGCTTCCTGCCGGATCCGCTTCAACGCCGCCGGTCCGGGCTCGCGGTCGTGCTGGTCGCGGTACTTAGCGACGAGCTCGTCGGTGCGCTTCATCAGCTGCTCGCGCCGCGACGACCCCGACGCCAACAGGCCCCGGTCCATCCCGAGGATCTCGCGGGCCTTGCCGTCCGGGCGCAGCGCGAACACCACCGGGAACTCGGCGGTCATCCCCGTCTCGACCTCGCGCATGTAGATCGCATCCGCGCCCATCTTGATCGGGCGAAACCCCTTCCCGTCCACGGCCCGAATCTCGCCGTCCCGCTCGGTCACCGCTCGGTTCAGTACCGCGAAATGGGCGTGCATCTGCGGCTCCTGTGCCCGGCTGGTGCGGTGGTCGAACTCCACCGCGACCAGCCCCGTCGCCCGTTCGTAGCGGCCCACCGAGCGCCCTCCGGCGGTCTTGCCGTGATAGCCAGACCGCACATACGCGGCCTCGGTTTCGACGAAGCCCATGGCCTTCTGCACCGCCGCCCGGTGCAACGCCATCACCTTCTCGGCCTCCGCGGTGCGGCCCTGGGCGACCAGCCCGGCGTAGTACACCGACACCGACTTCGCCGGCGAGAACGTCAAGTCGTAGTAGCCCACCGCCTTGCGCTGGTCCACGTACTGCTCGTGTCGGATCTGGGCCTTGCGTTCGTCGGTGGCGTCCGGCTCGGCCGCCAACGCGGCCGCGGTGCGCTCCTTGACCGACCGGAAGGTGCGCGGCTTCCGGCCGAGATACACCGGGTCCTTCTCCGTCGAAGTTGGCTGCCGCAGCTGCCCGAAAATCGCCCGCACATCAGCTTCGAGGGCCTCCTGGCCGGCGCTCATCCCCACCATCGACAGGCCCTGGCCCCACCAGACCCCGGCCGGCTCCTTCTCCGCGCCGGAGATCAGATACTCCGCGCCGGCCCGCTCGGGGCCGCCCTGCTCGCGGCTCTGTTCGCGGGCCCGCTCGTGCTCGTGCTCCGGGGCGCCGCGCACGTGTTCGTGGTCGGTGCAGCCGCATCCGCGCAGCAGGTAGTCGATCGCGTTCGCCGAGACGGCGGTGATCGACAACATGGCCACCACAGTACCAAGATCATTATGTAATGCATAGGTGTATCCATCTTTGGGTGGTAGGGTCTCGAAGTAGTACTTGAAGGAGAGAATATGTACCAATCGTTTGGTAGAAAATGACTGTCTGATCGAGAGCAGGCGAGCGGGTGACGACAGCCGAGAGAGACGAGAGAGGTCGGGGCCGTTGTTGTGTCGTTGACCAGTGAGTTGCGGTCGGGCGCGTTGGGCGCATGGATGTGGCGGGCGCTACCGCGGGCTCGGGCGCTGGCTGAGGAGGTCGGACGGGCCCTAGCCGACCGACCTGTGGTCACGCCGCCCCGACGCATGGCGACCCGGTTCTATGGAGAAGTGGGCGGCGCGTTCGGGCAACGCCTCGGGTTCGCCGTGGAGCCGGCACCGCCCTACTACGCGCTGTTGGGCGCCTACAACGCCGGCCTGATCGGCTGGGACGACGCGAACGCGCTCGCGGCCCGCTTCCCCACCCATCGCGATGTGCCGCCGCCGGCACCCGATAGACGGGATGACCGGCTCTCGGACCGGCCGGCGCCGGCCGGCTGGTTGGATCTGCGCCCGCCACCCGGCCCTGAGCCGGCACCGGCTCGCTGGCAGCGGGGCACGGCCACCGCGGCGGTGCAGGCGATCGCCGCACGGACCGCGGATCTGCTCGCGCGGGACACGGAGCCGGGCCGGTTCGGCTCGGTGGAGGTGGAGACGGAACTGAACCGGCTGTGCTTGTTGCTGGCCGGTTGGGAGCAGGCCTACCGCGGTGGTGCCCTCGACCGGGAGGTGGCCGCGTTCTACCGGACTCTGGCCGACGCCCGCCTCACCAGCGGGGCCGACCGTGAGCTGCTGGTCGCGGCCGTCGAGGGGCTAGAACGGGCACCGTGCACTGACCTCGATGCGCTCACCGCGGCTGCCCGCGACACCGGGCTTCTCGACCAGCTCCGCACACTCGCTGGTGACCCGACGCCAGGTCAGAGCCTGGGTCATGCCGGGCCGGTGTTCGTGCCGGAGTGGGCAGACGGTGACGTGCTGATCATCCACCCGGACCGGGCCACCGGCGCCACCCTGCTCGATGTGAAGACGGTGACCCGCGTTGATGACTCGCGCCGGGTGGCGGGGTGGCTGTTCCAGGTGCTCGCCTACGCCTTCCTCGACGCCGAGTCCGGCGACGACTGGGGCATCGGCCGGGTCGGGCTGGTCTTCGCCCGGCACGGGGTCGTGCGGTGGTGGCCGCGCGACGAACTGACCACCTACCTGGCCGGTGGCCGCTGCCCGGCCGAGGTCCGCCGGGAGTTCTTCACCGAGTTCGAGCAGACCATCACCCGGCTCGGCGCCCGCATCACTACCTGATGTGGTCCGCGGAGGGCGCAGCTGAGTACGCGGGGCCGACCCGCGCGACCAGCACAAACCGGGGCGTGGCACACGCACTATGGCGGGTGACCGCAGTCGGCGCGACGGCCGGCAGCACGACGCCGTGCGGCAGTGCCGGCGGACCGAGCCGCGCGCTGGTGGTGTCGCCGAGATGACCGCAGCGATCTCGGCTAGGTCACGCCGAGCTGTCCCGAGAAGGCAACATCAGGCGACGGTCCGGTGACCACAACGGACCAGGAAGTGGGTTCCCGAACGGCTTGTGGTGCTGGCAAGATCGCTGGTCGGAGCGTCACGTCAGCCGACCCGAGGAGGACGCCAGCGATGGCGGCGAAAGGTTGGAAGGGCTCGAAGCGGGCCAGCACGAACGTGGTCCGCGAGCGCGTGAGCCGGCTGACGGCGGCGCGCGACGCGCTCGATGCTGAACAGGCCGAGCGGCGGCGGCGGGAGGACACCGCGTTCACGCGCTATGCCGAGGCTGCGGCCCGGGCCGAGACCATCACCGGTGAACGGGACGCGGCGCTCGAGCAGCTCCAGGGCGAACGGGCCAGGGTCGAGCAGCGAGCGGCCGAACGGCTCGGTGAGGTCGAGACCGAACAGCAGACCGTGTTGGTCGAGCTCAACGCGGCTGGTCGCAGCGCCGAGGAGCTGGCCGCGCTGTTCGAGCTGCCGGTCAAGCGTGTCCGGACGCTGCTACGGGCCGCCCGGTCAACCACGACCAAGGGTCCGAACGCCGCCGCTGCACGAGCGGACAGCGCGCCGGTCACTCGGTCGAGGTCAACGACCACGGCCGCCGACCATTCGGGATCAGACGACCCGGCGTCGTCATCTGAGAGTGAGCGTGCGACGTCGGCGAGCACGGGAGCCGCGGTGGTCGGCGCTGGCCACGTCGACGTTGGGCCGGCCGCGGGCGACGGATCGCCCGGCAACGAGTAGTTCGCTCTCGGCGCCCGCGCGGTCAGCGGGCGGGACGTGGATGGCCGGCCCGGCCGGGCCGGCTCCGGCGGTCGGCGAACTGCCACAGGGTGCGGCGCGTGTAGCGCCGGCGCCCGTCCTCATCGACGGCATCCGGATTCGGAAAGTAGGGGTCGTCGCGGGAGATGTAGGCCCGCAGCGTGCCGGCGTCTTCGTAACCCAGCACGGCGGCCGCGGCCGTCAGGTCGAGCAGCTCGTCCGGGTCGCCGTTGCGGTCGACTGGGGTCAGGGTGGCGCGCTGGGCGGCCTGCCGCTGCTCCCACCAGGAGTCCGTGAGGTCGGGGTCCCAGTACAGGCGTCGCCCGTGCCGGGTGACCGGCGCCGGGTGACCGTTGTCGACCCGCCGGTGGTACAGGTCGGTCAGGTACTGCTCGCTGACCCGGTACCGGCGCGCGAGGGCCGCCCGACCCAGCAGCGTGCGGCCCTCGTGCACGAGCTGGTCGGGCTCGCCGCGGCCGGTGTCGACGAACGCGCGCATAGCCTGCTCGTCCCACCACTGCCGCCGCCCCTCGCGGTAGGCGACCGGCGGGTGCCCGTTGGTGGCGCGGTCGCGCCACCAACGTTCGGCGGTCGAGACCGCGACCCCGAACGTCGCGCAGATCGCAGCCCGGTTGAGCACGGTGCGGCCGTGGACGACGTGGCGGTCGGGCGTAGACACGCCCGACAGCCTAGAACGCGCACCGAGTCCGGCCGTCGGCCCACGAACGTCGAGGATGGTCATCAGCTTTCGGACTGCGCCCGCTCGGCGGCGATCCAACGGTCGACCGTGCGCAGACAGACGCCGAACGCGGCCGCGACCACGGTCCGGGGGTGCCCGTGCCGGTCGATCGCGCGCCGGGCGAGGCGGCGCTTGTCAGCGATCGTCGCCGCGCGGCGCCACTCCGCCAACACCGGCGCATCCCCGCCGCCACCGGGGTCGGCGCTGCCGGCGCGCCGCGCGGCATGGTGTGCACGGGCTCCCCGGCGCGTGCGGGCCCGCCGCTCGCTGGCCGTGGTTCCGCCCCACACCCCGAACGGCTCGCCGCGGTTCAGCGCTATCTCCAGGCACTGCTCACGGACGAGACACCGCCCGCAGACCTGCTTAGCCTGCTCAACCTGTCGGCGGCCCGGACCCACCTCGGAGGCCGGATAGAACAGCTCGGGGTCTGCGCCGCGACAGGCGGCGGCGTCGCGCCAGTCCTGCCCGTGCCGCCCGGCGCGCGGCTGCAGGGTCGACTGCGTGATCGGTTGGCTGGTCATTGGTGGTTCACCTCCTTCGCTGTGTCACTCCGCGTGCCCTCGGTCGGCCTTGTCGGTGATCGTTCGGGGCCGGGCCATGCCGTACGCGAGACCGTCGGCGACGTCGCGCTCGACTTCGGTCCGGCTGGTGCTGGTGATCCGCCCGTCGGCCGAGCGGGTCTCGCCGATGTGGCGGTGCACGATCGGGAGCAGCTCGGCGAGTGCGTCGTTGTAGGTGAGCGCGTTTCCGCCGACGAGCTGGCCGAGCTTGCGGGCGGCCTTGAGCCGGGCCTCGTGGCGCTTGCCCTGCCCTACCGGCGTGGCCGTCAACTCCTCGATCTCGCCCTTGACGATGGCCGCCACCAACGCGCCGGGCCGACCCTGGGCCACGATGGCTGGCATCGGCGCGGTGTCCGGGTCGGGCTCGGCCGGGCCCAGGGCGTCCAGGTGCGCGGCGAGCCAGCCGGGCAGCGGCGCGATGGCCTGGCGGTTGACCGCCTGGTAGGTCCCTTCGGTGCGGGTACTGGTTGCGGCGACGACATAGCCTCCGTGCGCTCTGACGTCCACGCGCCATCCCAGGCGTCCGGCGCTGTTGCGGTAGTGGCTGCCGGCCGGTGCGCGGAAGTACAGATGCAGGCCGCCGCCGGTGGGGGTGGTGACGGCGTAGGTCGCCCAGGGGGCGGGCTGGCCGGCCTCGCGGGCGAGCTGGGCCAGCACGTCGCGCCCGTCCCGGCACCCGGTGAAGGGCTCCGGGGCGGCTTCGCCGCGGCCGTGGTCCAGGTCGATCACGACCAGTCCGCTCTTGCCGGTGGCCACGCCCAGGTTGTAGGGCCGGTGCGCCCACCAGCGAACGATCTGGGCGGTGTCGCGAGTGGCGGCGGCCTCCCAGTCCTTGACCGCGGGAACCTTCGCGCCGACCCGGACCGGGAACACGAACAAACCCGCTCGTGCCGCCGCGAGCGCGGCGTGGCCGCGTCGCCCGAGGGTGGCCGGCACCTCGCCCCGGTGATCGTGGGTGATCTCGGTAGTCATGCCGTGTCCCTCCTCTTAGCTGGCGGTGCGGATCTCGCCGCGCAGGCTGGCGGCGATGACCTCGGCGGCCTGGCGGACGCTTGCGAACCCCTCGGGCACGTCGGCGATCTCGCCGCTGCGGCTGCCGAGAAACACCACGTCGCCGACGTAGATCGGCAGGTCCTCCGGGTCCAGGGCGATCGCCTGGTCGTCGGTGGGGTGGGTGAACCAGTAGCTGGCGATGTACTCCGCGACCGGGTTACGGAACGCCGGCCAGGCGAGCAGCCCCTCCTCGTCGCACCACATGTCCAGCGCCGGGTCACACGGAAGCGACACCTTCTCGACCATCTCGGCGCCGATCACCTCGTAGAGCCCGGACAGGGTGTCGGCGGTCGGGATCTCCACGTCGCGGACCTGGTGGGTGACCGTCACCAGCACGCCGCGGATCGTCTGCTCGGCCGGGCCCTCGGTCTGGTTCTCGTTCATCTCGGGTGCTCCTTCGGAGGCTGGGGTTTGCGGTGTCGACCAGGCTTGTCGGAACCTGACCAATACCTAGTATTTTACATCAGCAGAACGGTTTGAGGCAAGGAGTTTCTGTGCTCTGACCTGCTGTTTTACTCGTAGAGGTCACCCCAGGGCCGGTGCCGACCCCGGGGACGCCCGTGGTGGCTACAGGGCACCGAGGCTGGTGAGGCGCCATCCGGTTGTGGTGACCAGTTCGAACCGCGCGGCGAGTGCGACCAGGCGCCCGCTGGTGATCGAGGCCAGTCCGCAGACCTCGCCGACGCCCTCGCATGGCTGGCTGATGTGGCAGGCCCGCAGGCGCCCGGTGCCGGTGAGCTGGCCGCGGCGCAGCTGGTGTCCGCGCGCCTGGATGTACTGCAGAACCCGCGGGTCGGTGAATCCGGTGAGCTGGCTGATCGGGCGCCGTGCAGCGAGGGCCTCGACGGTCAGTCGCAGCACGGTGACGGCGGCCCGTGCCAGGTCGCGGTCGCGCACGACATCCGAGGTCGGCTGGCCTTGCCAGAAGTAGCCCTGATCGGTCGTGGCGAGGTCGGTGACCCACTGCGGTTCGGCCACGGCGCGGTACTGCG
This sequence comes from Pseudonocardia parietis, assembly GCF_017876315.1. GTDB lineage: Bacteria > Actinomycetota > Actinomycetes > Mycobacteriales > Pseudonocardiaceae > Pseudonocardia > Pseudonocardia parietis. The sequence continues at coordinate 44,267 of NZ_JAGINU010000003.1, forward strand.
CCGCGAACGGGTCGACGCGCGACATGACCCGCACGACGGTGCGCTGATCGCCGACCAGCTCGGTCACGTACTCGGCGGCGAGCCGGTACTGGCTCTTGCGGGCTGCGGCGACCTTGTCCTGCATCGGGGAGTCCCTTCGGTGTGCGGGCCGGTGCTGCTCGGGCTTGTCGGTCCCTCGCAACAACACTGATTCTACATCGCCCAGCGATGTGGGTCAAGGCGAATTGGTGGTTGACCTGCGGTTTTACCCCCTCTCCGAAGCGAGGCCGGGTCCAGGGCAGCGCCCTGGCCCCCGGAGGGAGCGGCCCGCTAGGGCCGTGCTCTAGACCACGGCCGGTGGGCACTCTGCGTCCGCTGAAGGGTGGGGGTCTCTCCTCGCGTCGGCAGGGCGGCGTCCTGCCCGAGAACCCGTGCAGGTGCCGGGCTCGCCGGAGGCGACCGCGTAGCGGCCGGAGCGTCAGCGGAGGGCCTGGCGGCTGTGCGGGTTCTCGGGCACCGTCCTGGCTGCGACGCGAGGAGAGACCCCCACCCGGGCCGCCAGTGGCACACCGGCCCCACCGCCCCGCCCGGGTAGTGCAGCCCGCTGCTACGGACCTACCCTTGGGCCGGTGCCCGGCTAATAGCGGGTGTCCTTCGGCGCCCGAGGGTTTGCGGGTCGAGCACCGATGGCCGGTGACCTCTTGTCGGCACCCCGTCGCCGGGGTGAGTCCTGCGGGGCTGGGTCGCCGGCCATCACTTGTTCACCCGAACTCGTCGTCTCCTGGTGCGAGTTCGAGCTGGTCGGGCTCCCGCTGGTGCTCGACCTGGTAGGCGAGCAGCATCTCGGTGAGGTGTCGCTGCTCGGAGTCGGTGAGCTCGCGGACCCCGCCCGGCGCGGCGTGGTCGACCATGAGCCACTGGCTGTCGTGGCGGATTACGTCGTCCGGGGTCAGCGCGTCGCAGTGCCCGAGCGTGTCGAGGCGTGCGCCGCGTCCATCTCGGCGTCCCAGGCCTCGCAGCCACGGTCCTGACCGGCGTGGCTGCCCATCAGGGGGCGTCCTTCCGTGCTGTGGTGGATGGAGCCCGCACCGGGCGCCGGCCTGTCGGCGGGGCGCCCGGTACGGGGCTAGGCGATGTCGTCGTCCGTTTCGGGCCCGAGCAGGCCGTGTTCGGCCAGGGCCTGCTCGGCGGCGTCGGCCGCGGCCTGTCCCTGCTCGGCCGCAGCGGCGATTTCGGCGGTGCGGCGCTCGGCCTCGGCCTCGAGGGCGCCCACGTGGGCGGTCTCGGCGTCGCCGCGCTCGTAGCCCAGCGCAGCAAGGGTGTTCCACCACCACAGGGCGGCCTCGCGGTCGCGGCGCCAGCCAATGATGCCTTCGGCGGCAGCGTCGGCGGCCAGCACCGCACGCGCCACGGCGTGCTGGGTGGCGCGCGGGGGGTTCCACTGCTCAGGGACGACGGGCATCAGCTCGTCGGCCAGGTGGTGCCGCTCGGCTTGGCCGAGCAGAGCTGGGAACCGGGCCGCCACGGTGGCGAGCAAGTCGGTGTGGCGGGCGGCGACTTTTTGGCTGCCGATCAGGCTACGCAGGAACTTCCCGCGCACGGTGCGGGCCGCATCCAGGGCGAGACGGTGCTCGTCGGCCGCGGTGCGCTCGGCCTCCAGGCGAGCGACCTCGTCGGGCGTGCGGTAGCTGGTGTGCCGGGCGCGGGTGTGGCCGTGCGCCTCCGGGTTGGTGCAGAAGTGCCGCAGCCGGGGCCCATCGTAGGCCTGCTCCACGAACGCGCAGTGCCCGTCACCGGCGCCGTCGATCTCGCCGGTCAGCGGGGCGCCGTCGGAGTGAGTGAGGAACTCGAACAGTTCATCGGGGCCGTCGTAGCCCCAGTGCAGACAGCCCGGTTGCCCGCGCACGGTGTAGCCGGCCTCGCGCGCCTCAGCCTTGATCTGTTCGGCGGCCGCGGCGCGCTGGCGCTTTTGCTGTTCTTCGGCGATGGCGTAGGGGGCCTGCTGCGGGGACTGCTCGATCCGGCGCAGGAGTCGGGCGGTGGCCTTGCCATCGTCGCGGAAGGCGTATAGCTCGGTGGCGGTGTCGAGGTCGAGCTGCCCGGCCGCGATCGCCTCCTGGGCCGCGTCGGGGAACTGACTGGTCTGGCGCGCGGTGCGGACATGGGCGAGTTTCACCCCGGCCGCGTGTGCGATCTCGCGGTCGTCAAGGCCGTCGGCGAAGGCCAGCTGCAGTCCCCGATAGCGCTCACTGGCCGAGAGTTCTCGGCGTTCGCCGTTCTCGGCCAGCTGGGTGAGCGCCTCCCGCCCGGCCAGGTCGGCGCGGACCCAGCAGGGGACCTGCCCGGTCAGCTCCGCGGTCCTCTCGGCCGCCTGGTCGTCGTCGAACCCGAACTCCTCGGGGCTCTCCGCGAGCAACTCGGCGGCGCGGCGCAGTGCCGCGCGCCGGCGCCCGCCAGCGTGGATAACGTAGCGCCCGTTCTCGCCGGGGATGACGGTCAGCGGATTGAGCAGCCCGTGCGTGATCAGCGAGCAGGCCAGCTCGTCGAGGCTGCCCCGCTCGGTCCGCACGTCGCGGTCGGGGTCGAGGTCGTCAAGGGCCTCGACCGACACCCTGATCAGATCCATGGTTCCTACTTCCTTCGGTGTGTCTGGTTCGCGGATGCACCGCCGGCTTGTCGATCCGTCGATACACCACAGATTCTACATCGGGCAGTGCTGCGGGGCCACCCAAATGGCGCCGTGACCAGCAGTTTTGCGCGCGAGCGCATCATTTGGGGGTAGTTGTTCCTCCACAGCCGCCTGGGCCGGCGCGGTGTTGTCCACAGGCTGGCGGTGGGGTGTTGCCCGCGCGGCCGGGTCCGGTCAGGCTCGTGGCTATGACCGAGGAAGATCTGTGGTCGGCGCCGGTGGCCGGGGCGCCGTTCACGAGCCGTTCGCTGGCGCATCTGGCCCTGGCTGGCCTGGCGCGGGAGACCGCGGACTGGGCACGGGCGATAGTGCCGGTCGGTCCGCGCCCGGATCAGGCCTACGGCGGTGTCCTCGTCGGCGATGCCGCCGCGCTGGTGGAGCGAGCCCAGCAAGTGTTGGCCGCAGCGGTGCTGGTCGAGCGCGACGACGGCGCCGACTGGTCCGAGATCGCCGCTGCGCTCGGGCTCACCGCCGACGAGGCCCTGTCGCGGTGGGAGCTCGCCCACCACGAGTGGTCCCAGACCCGCCCCGGGTGCCCGGTCGATGCCGCCGCGGGCGAGCAGGCCCGCGCCGGTGAGCTCGCCGAGCTGGACGCCTGGGTGGTCCGGCATCGGGAGCCGGGCGATCCCGCCGCCGGCGCGGCGCCGGTGTCGGCGGTGATGACCCGCCAGCACCCGCTGCTCGAGCTGCTTCACCTGCAAGGCCTGGAGCGGCGCTACACCGACGATTACGGCCCGGCCTCGGCGGAGCGGGCCGCGGTACTGGCCCGGCAGGCCAGCGTGCACGAGGACCTGGCCGAGCGCGCCGAGACCGCCGACGTCGCCGACGAGCACCGGTCGTGTGCCGCGGCGCTGCGGCGCACGCTGGGCCAGCTCGGCGGAACCGACAACGCGGCGGAACCGATCGATCGGTGACCGCCCGGGATCCGCTGCTGACGATCAGCGGTTCGCCCGGGATCTATCACGACCCGTCCCGCCCGGAACACGGCTCGATCGCGACGCTGACCCTGGTGCCCCCGGTGGGGGTGTTCACCGCTGACGACCGGCCCGGCGCCGAGCAGCCGGTCGACGTGGTGGTCTCGGCGGTGCTGGGGCATGGCTTCGCCCTGGTCTCCGCGCTCGGTGTCGCCGAGCTCGCTGCGCTACCGGCGCCAGCCGGCGGGACCGCCCGGCTCGACGCGCTCACCGGGACGCTTCGGCTCGACGTGGGAGTGCTGGGCTACGTCGGTGACGTGGGGGTCGGCACCGCCAGCCGGCTGGGTGGCTGCGGCGAGGCGGCGGGGACAGCTGGTGGTGCTGGTGGCCACTGGTGTCAATCTCGCCTCCCCGACTCGCGGTCCGGCCTGCGCGACCCGAGGATGCGCCAGGAATCGTGACTCTGTTCGATGACGCGCTCGCCTGGCTGGTAGATCACGGCCGTGACGCCGGTACTGCTTCGTACACGTCACGCGGTGTCCGGAGCCCAGTAGTCGAGCATGGCAGCGAAGGTCTCGAACGCTGGTGCGCTGGCACCGTACGGGGCTTCGAGATGCAGGCTGACGGGGAATCCGAGTTCGAGCACGCCGTCGACGACCCGCTTGTAGAGCTCGAGCAGCATCGTGCGTTTCTCAGCAGGCTCCCCGTCAGCGAGCTTGGTCACGAAGGCCTGTTCCTCAGCAACCAGCGGGTTGCCGGGATCCTGGATCAACCAGTTGATCAGGTTGACCCGGTTCTCGGCCTGGGGCACGAAGCCGAAGGACAACAGCAACTCCGGCCGGTGCGGGCTCTGCTCGGCGAAGTCGCGGAGGAACTCGACGATCCGGTCGGAGTAGAGCAGCTGTGTTAGGCCGAAGGTCGCGCCTTGGTCGCACTTGAAGTTCAGCCGACCGGCCTCGCCATCGCGGGTGGGAATGACGACCCCGCCGCGCTCGGGCACCAGATCTGTGTAGGTGGCCAGCGCGTCGACGGGGGCCACTCCCGATCCCTCGCCGTCGTTCATCGTCCGTGGCACACCCACGAAGACGATGCCCTCCATGCCTGCGCCACGCAGCGCACTCAGCCGCTGGGTCAGCTGCGGCTCGGCCATGAACGAGGTCACTTGGGTGCACAGGCCACGGACGTTCGGAAGCTCGGGCGAGATCGTCGACCAGAAGTCGAGAACATCCATCTTCGGCTTCATCGCCACCGGACGGTCGTCGTCCTCCTCGATCATGCCGGGGATCAGGATGTGCCCAATCCGATCCTGCATGCCACACGCTGCCGAGTGCTCCAGTACCTTGCCCGCCTCCTCGACGGCGCGTTGGCGACCGAGTTCGACGTTCGGCGCCACCAGCTCGAACGCAATGGTCTCAAGGGCCACGGGGTCGCTCCTTCCGAACCGCCCCACCCTCGGGCAGCTGTCCGGTTTAGACGTTCGGTCGCTCTCGACCGTAGTCGGCGTGCGGTATTCGATGGCCCGGGAGGGCTCCTTGGTCGGCGCCTGTGAAGGTGGCTTCACGCTGGTTGCCGCCGCTGTCGAGGCGCGTTCACAGCCTGCGCCGGACCCGTCTGGCCGACATCGGCGGCGACCGCGACCCCGTAGCCCGCCGTCCGCGGTCGGAATACTCAGCGGGTCGCGGGGCTCCACGCTGTGGGCACCGCTTCGGCGAACGAACCCGGCCCGTTCGAGGCGAGATGGTGATCGAACAGCGGTGACGCGTCGAAGAAGCACCGCTCGAACGCCTCGGCGATCTGTGACTCGCGTTGCCTGCTGATGCCGGTGATACGCCCGGCTACCGCGCTGCCATCGAGGAGCGTTCCGATGCCGTGCAGCATCGCCGCCTGGGTGAGGTGGACGAACGGGCGGAGCTCGGCCCCGTGCAGAAAGTTGAGCGCGTTGCCCCGGTTCGCGAGGAAGAAGAAGTGCTCACCGCGGCGGAGCCGGGTCATGTAGGGGTCGATCGCGTCGCCGCGGTAGTCGCCCATGCCTTCGAAGGAGAACTCGTCGTCTGCGGAGGTCACCGAGAACACGACGCTTCCCTGCTTGGTTCCGGCGAAGTCAGACCCGGCGAGCGCCCTGTTGCCGGTGGCGCAGAACACGAGGTCGGCCCGGGTGAGCGCGGCGTGCTTGTCCTCTACGCGGAAGTTCTCGCAGCGTGCGTAGACGCGCTGGTTGGGGTCGGTGTCCCAGACGGTCACGATCAATCCCCGGAACCGAAGGCTGTTCGCGATGCTCTGGCCGATCTTGCCGAACCCGATGACCAGTGCTTCGCGCAGGTCGAGTGTCGCTCCGCCTTCCCGTAGCAGCATCTCGGCGGAGAACACGATCGACTGCCCGACCCAGCGGTCCTCGTTGCGCTTGGCCAGGCTGCGCGCGATCGACACGCACCCAACGGTGAGGCGAGGTTGGGCGTCGTATTTCTGGTGGCCGTTTTCAGTGTCTTCCACGATCCCGAGGAACTGGTCCGCGAACGCGTCGTGCATCGCCGCCAGCACGGGCGCGAAGTACCCGCCGACGTCGAGGACGGCGAAGGGGCGGTGCCCGACCACAGCCGCGAGCTCGGAGTCGACGAACTCGGGCTGGCTGATCGTCTGGCGGGTCCAGTCCACGACTCGGTGGTTGCGGCGCGCCCAGCCCAGTACGTCTGGGTCCACGGAGCTCGGCTTCGTTACGACAGCGACCACGTCACCGATCTGCTCCAAGGTGCGCAGGAACGGCGGGAGGGTGGGTAGCATGTGGGCGACGACGATGAACGCGCAGTCCTTCCACCCGACTCGATCGCCGACCTCACCGAAGAACTGCTCGGTCGCCATTTTTCGATAGAATGGGCGACTGCTTTCGTTCCATTCCAACTCGCGTGTAACGGTGTCCCGAGTAAGGGTCACTGGTCCTCCTCCTGGTGTCACTGATGGTCCCAGCACCGACGTTTCGCTACGTGGTGCGGCGCATCGATTTCGGCGCGAAGGTGCGTCCCCTCTTTGGTACTGCGCGCCCCGGCTCGGGCTCGACCGATTACGCGTAGCTGTCCTGTGAACAGTAGAGACGCAGATGGGGCCGAGATGGACGACAGGTGGGTCGCAGAGAAACAGCCCGGGTGGCCCGCCTCCCGCGAATCCGGGCTGGGGTTGACGTTCACGCTGAGATCGAGGCTCCTGGCGCTCGCCGCGCGTAGCGTCGTCGTCGGGGAGATACCGGGCCCGCCGGTTCCACGGCTGAATGAGGGCACATGCGACTGTTGATGACTGGCCACCTGGTCGGGGAGCGGGCGATGCAGGAACTGCTCGCCGCCCTGCCCGGTCTGCGGGCGGCCCACCGGCTGGACCTCGTGGTCACCGTCGCCGACAACGTGGCCATCTCGGGGCCGCGCCCTCGTGACGGCAGCGGGATGACGGTGGCTCAACGGGATGCGCTGCTCGCCGGCGGCGTGGACCTGATCTTGACCGGCACCCACGTTTGGGACAGCCGGGATGGTGTGGCGGTGGTCGACCACCCGCGCGTGGTCCGCTGCGCGAACCTGGTCGACGACGCGCTGCTGCCGGGAGCGGGCCGGGTGGAGCTCACCGTCGGGGGAGCGCATTTGACGGTGCTGCAGCTGGCGGATCCCTCGGTCCCCCGCCTCGTGGTCAACTCGGTCGCCGAGGCCTGGCAGTCGGCCTTGACCCGGCCGGCGACGATCGTTCACCTGCTGGGTACGCCTTATGCAGCGATACGCTTCGCCCATCTTGTGGACGGACGCTGCGCCGCGGTCATCGGCAGTCTGACCCATATCGCCTCACGCGACCTAGAGATCCTGCCCCGCGGCACCGCCTTTGTCGCCGACATCGGCTATGTGGGTCCGGTCGGTGGCGTCGGTGGGTTCGAGCCCGGTCACTTCCTCGCCGAGTACCTCGACAGCGAGCCGCTCGGGCTCGAGCCCTACCGGCACCGATCCGGGCCGGTCCAGCTCAGCGCCGTCCTGCTCGACATCGCCGCGGACGGTTCGGTCGCCGAGTTTGGGTGGGTGCTGTCCTGGGACCCGGCAGCACCGGTGGTGCGGGTCTCGCCCGCCTGGGACGGGCGCACCCACCCGGCATCAGGAGCCTAGCTCGAGCCGCGTTCACCAGGTCGTGGCCCACGCGCCACTTCAGCACGCAGGGTTCACCCCTCGGCACGCCCGTGATGGTTTGCTGGTCGTCATGACGCTTCTACTATTAATCCGCGCCACTCGCGCTATCCATACGACAAATGGTGCGGCCAGCATCGCGACGAATACTGGGATTTCTCCGTGCTAGAGGACGGGTGGTGGCCCGTGCCGTCACACCACATGTCGCGGTCGCTGCGGGAAGGAAACGACGAGAAGCCATGGTCGACGACAATGACGCTGAAATCGCGACGCGCGGCCCGGTGCGCGGCCCAAGTGTGTCGAGCAGAACGGTGGCGGTGGTCATCACGGCGCTGATCTTCGGCGCACTGGTCTACGTCTCCAATCTCGCCCCGCAGATCTTTAGCCTCCAGCTGATCTACCCGGCCGCAGGTGTCGGGCCTGCTTTCGGCGCGTGGTTCGGGTTCTGGGGCGGGCTGGGGGCGATCCTGGGCAACGTCCTGGCCTCGATTCCGATCGGGCAGAATCCGTTACCGCTGCTGCCGGCCTTTCTTGCGCAGGGTCTGTTCATGTGGCTGCCCGCCCTGCTCTACCGCCGCGACCGGGTCCGGGGGATCGGCGATTGGGTGCGCCTGTTCGGGGTGAGCTTGCTCGCCAGCGTCCTGGTGGGGCTCATCCTCATCTGGAACCTCGATGCCCTCGGGCAGGTCCCCTTCGCAGCCGGGTTGTGGACCATCTTCCCGGGCGTGGTCATCGGCGACACCTTCTGGATGGTGGTCCTGGGGCCGATCATCCTGAACGTCGTCTCCCCGTACGTGGCGAAGGCCGGGCTTTCGTTCCGCGGATTCTTCTAGGTCGCCGGGATGCGTGACGTGGGGTTTTACTCGCCGGGGGCGTCGTGGCTGCACCGGACGCACGGCGCGGCGAAGATCGTGGTCTTCGCCGTGGCCGTGCCCCTCGCGACGCTGCTGCTGACCACCTCGCACTGGCACGTGCCGGTGGCACTCGGGCTGGTGGCAGTTGTGGCCTCGGCCCGGTTGCAGGCTGCGAAGCTGTGGTATTTCGCGCCGGCTGTACCGCTGGTCGCAATGACTGGCCTGTCCTGGCTGGTGTTCGCGAACTCACCGGACGGCCCTGCCGTCTGGGATGTCCGGCTCGGCCCGCTCGACTACGTCCTCTACGAAGGCACGGTGGGCAACGCCGCGGTCGCGGTGCTCCGCGGGGCGATCTTCGTCCTCGCCTATGTGGCGCTGCTCGCCACCACGACGAGTCGGGACCTGCTCGCCGGGCTCGACCGGCTCAGGATCCCCGACGGAGTGTCTCGGGCCGTGGCGATGACCTTGCGCTTCTGGACCGTCGTGATCGACGACGCCGGTCGCGTCGCCGAGGCGCAGCAGGCCCGCGGGATGGATCTCGAGAGCGGGTCCCGGTGGCGCGGTCTGGTCCGCCGCGTCGCGACCGCCACCGTTCCCACGCTGTTTTTGATGCTGAAGCGTTTCCAGACGCTGAGCTTCGCTCTCACGCTGCGGGCGATGGGCACCCGGGGTGGGGCGACACGCCTGTACTCGCCTCCGCTGGGCCGTCGCGACGGCGTGCTGTGCGGGTTGGCCGCCGTGCTGCTGGGGCTGCTGCTGGCCCTGGACCGGGTGGTGGTCCACACGTGAGTGAGCACCCGGACACACCGGTGGTCCGTTTCGCGGACCACAGCTGCCGCTACGGGCCCGGTGCCCCACTGCGCCTGCGGCAGATCACACTCGAGATCCCCGCCGGCGAGTTCGTCGTTGTCGCGGGACCCAGTGGTGGCGGCAAGTCCACGCTTGCCTACTCCATCAACGGGATCATCCCGCACGAGGTCCGCTCCGCCGAGACCGCAGGCGCGGTGTTCGTCCGCGGCCGGGAGGTGGGGCGGACGAGTCCCGCCGAGCTCGTGCACTCGGTCGGCACCGTCCTGCAGGACCCGGAGTGGCAGCTGGTCACCTTCACCGTCGAGGACGAGCTCGCATTCGGCCCGGAGAACCTGGGTGTGCCCCGTCCGCGGATCCGCGAGCTGGTCGACCATGCGGGCAAGCTGCTGGGCATCGCAGACCTGTTCGACCGGTCGCCCGACGAGCTCTCCGGGGGCCAGAAGCAGCGGGTCGCGATCGCCGCGTGCCTGGCGATGGCACCCCCCGTCCTGCTGCTCGACGAGCCGCTGGCCGAGCTCGACCCAGCCGGCAAGGACACCGTGCTGGACGCGGTCTCGGCGCTGCACGCCGAGCACGGGCTCACCGTCATCCTCGTGGAGCACAACTTGGACCTTGTTGCGGACCGGGCCGACCGGGTGGTCGTCGTCGCCGGCGGCCAGATCGTGGCCGATGGGCCCCCGCGTGAGGTCCTCGGTGATCCCGGGCTCGGGCAGCGGACCGGGCTGACGGCTCCGCAGCCGATGGAGCTGGCGGCGTTGCTCCCGCCACCGCTGCGCCCCGATGTGGCGCCCCTGTCCGCGCGGGAGCTGATGGGGGCGCTGGCCTCCCGGGGGATCGGGCGGTGCACCGCGCCGCGGCGGGCGGATCGACGAGGTCACGCAGCCGGTCCGGCCGTCGCCGAGGCCCGCGACGTGCACTTCCGCTACACCCACGGTGAGGTCGAGGCCGTGGCGGGCGTCGACCTCACCGTGCGGGCCGGCGAGTACGTCGGGCTCGTCGGCCGTAACGGCGCCGGCAAATCCACGCTCGCGCGCCTGTTGGCCGGTCTTGTGCGGCCCGGCGCCGGGGTGGTCCGACTCGGCGACAGCACGGTTTCGGACCTGCCCCGGCGCGAGATCGCCGCCCGCGTCGGTTACGTCTTCCAGAACCCCGACATGCAGTTCTTCCGTCGGACCTGCCTCGAGGAAGTGGCGTGCGGACTGGAGCTGCGCGGACTTCCCACCGAGGAGGTGACCGAACGGGCCGGCCGGGCGCTGGAGGCGCTGGGGATGGCAGACGCGCGCGACGAGCACCCACACTTCCTCAGTCGCGGCCAGCGGCGCCGGATCGCCATCGCTACCGTCCTGGCCCTGGAGCCGGCGCTGATCGTGCTCGACGAGCCGACAACCGGACTCGATGACAGCACGGCCGCCGCGATGCTGAACGTGATCGACGGGTTACGTGCGCGCGGGCACGCCATCGTGCTGCTCACCCACGAGATGCGCACCGTCCTCGAGCGGTGCGACCGGGTCGTGGTGATGGATCACGGACGGCTCGTGCTCGACGACGATCCCGCGGTGGCATTCCAGGAGCCGGGCACCCTCGCCCGCTGCGGGCTCCGTCCGCCACCGCTGGCCGAGATCTTCGGCGGGCTCCCCGGCAACGAGGTCGCCCCCCTGCCTCGCACCAGCCGGCAGGCCGCGGGACTCCTGGCTCGGAGCTTGGCCCCGGCCACCATCGCCTCTGCCCCACACGCCGACCCAGACAAGAGCCCCGTGCACGAGCCCTCAGCACACGAAAGGAGCACAAGGACATGAGAGTCCTGTTCATCGGCGACATCGTCGGACCATCGGCGGTACGCCACGTCGCCGAACGGTTGCCCGCCCTGCGGCGCGACCACGCGGTCGACCTAGTGATCGCCAACGCCGAGAACTGCGCGCCCTCGGGCAGCGGCATGACATCCGAGCTGGTCGGGATGCTCTTCGCCGCCGGGGTGGACACGATCACCGGCGGAAACCACTCATGGGACGGCGCGGAGGCCGAGGCGATCCTCGGCCACCCCTGCGTGCTGCGGCCTGCCAACGTTCCGGCGAGCCTGCCCGGTCGGGGCATCGTGCACCTGACCGTGGCCGACGAACCGGTCACCGTCCTCAACCTCGCCGACGCCGACGCGCTGCGGCTGGCCGATGCCGTCGACCACGCCACGCCGCTGTGGTCGGCATGGGAGGCCGCGGATCGGCGGGGGACGGTCATCGTGGACATCCACGCCGAGCACGTGATCCACAAACAGATTTTCGCGCACGCCGTGGACGGCGCGGCGGCGGCCGTGCTCGGCACGCACACCCACGACCCGACCCTCGCGCTGCGCATCCTGCCCGGCGGCACCGCGCTGGTCACCGAGGTGGGGATGACAGGCCCGTCGTCGGGGGTGATGGGCTTCGACCCGACGAACTTCGTCGAGGGCTTTAAGCAGGACACGCCGTTCGCCCTGCCACTGCCACTACCCGCCGACAGCCCCATCGAGTTGGGCGCCGTGCTCCTCGACATCGAAGCAAACCACACCCAGGAGATCTCCCGGATAGCGCGGATGAACGGCTCGCCCCGCGGAGCGAATCCGGCCGAAACGGCCACGCACGAGGGTGTAGCCCGTCACTTCTGACCGGCCACAGTCTCCTGCGACCGGACCGACCAATCCCTCACCCGCGACAGAGGGCGACAAGTACGAAGCCAAGATGAACAGTCGCAATCAGACGAGTAACGCCGGGTCGTGGATCGCTTCGGCGTTGATCTCTGGCAGGTACCCTTGGCCTGCTCCGCAGGAAAGGAACTAGCGCTCACCGTAGTGGACTTATACCACGTGACCTAGGTGGAGACGGATGAGTAACGCTCAGACGACCAACAGCACTGTGTCCCCGCTTCCGGACAGTAAGCCAGACGAAAGATGGGATGCGTTCGGTTTCGACCTCGATCGCTACGATCGCTGGATGTCCATAGCAAGCCTATACTATCGTTGGCTCCAAGTTCGGACAGCCGGTCTGTCGAATGTCCCGAGCGATGGGGCGGCAATTTTGGTTGGCAATCACGCTGGCCTCCGCGTGTACGACTTCTTTTCCCTGCAGGTCGCGTTGCGTCGGTTCCATCCAGCGCGCCGGTGGGTCCGCGCGCCGCTCCACATCGGCACGGAGAAAGCGCTGTTCTTCGGCCACCTCATGATCCAGTATGCAGGTGGGGTTGTCGGTCACCGACGTAATGCGCGTTACCTGCTGGACAAGGGTGAGCTCGTGATGACCTACCCAGAAGGCGGCAACTCGACCGGCAAGAGGTTCCGAGACCGCGACGTTCTATGCGACTTGCAACATTTCGGCAGCGGTTGGGCAAGGCTTGCCCTCGAAGCCGACGTACCCGTCATTCCAGTGGGATCGTCAGGATTCGAGTCTGCGGTACCAACGTTGTTTCGATCCACTACCCTGGGGCGGTACTGGGGCATGGACAACGATCTGTACCCCGTATCGCCCCAGAGCTTCCTGACCGCAACGATGCCTACGCTTGCCTGGACCTTACCGTTTCCCACCCGATGCGCCCTCAGCTTCGGTGAACCCCTGGACATCAAATCACTCGTGGGCGATGCCGACCCCAAGACCGAGGAAGCCATCGGGTCAGCTACGGCGAAGGTTCATTCGATTATTCAAGCCCATATCGAGAACGCTCGAGTGTTGCGCAAGTACGACCAGGAGACAATAACTTCAAATGAATGCCACCCCGCGCCGAGTGAAAGGCTGACCGGATGAATATCTCTGCGAACGGCACACAAGAGCATTATGACACAAACAGGGATGATCTCGCCGCTCGCCTGCGCGCAACGGTCGCGCCCGACTTCGGCCCGGAGAACGTCGCCCACGACTTGAGTCATCTCGACCGCGTGGCGGGAATGTGCCGACGGCTGCAACGTGGTGAGGGAGGCGACGTGCAAACCGTCGTTGCTGCGGCATATCTGCACGATTATCACCGCGTTGTCGAGCGCCAGACCAGCACGTGGGTTCGACCGACAGAAGTCCGCGATCTCACGGTCGAGGTGATGCGCCGGGCCGGGGTGCCGGCCGAGTTGGAAAACCCCGTTCTCGAGTGCATCGCTGCTACCGGTAAACACACCTTCGCCGGGGACACCCACGGTGCGCCCTCCATCGAGGCACGGATCCTGCGCGACGCCGACGCCCTCGACGCCATCGGAGCTTTGGGTATCGCCCGCGCGCTGATGTTCGGGGGTGTGTTGCGTGAGCCGCTCTGGCTCCCAGACGAAGAAGTCGACGAAATCTACAAGCCCGGCACCGCGAGCTCGGTGATACATCACTTCCACGAGAAGCTGATTAAGCTGGCCGACGACATGCTCACCGACACCGGTCGGGCAATTGCCGTGGACCGCCACACGGTCTTGAGAACATTCCTGGACCAGTTCACCGCAGAATGGGCGTTCAGCCAGGGGCACTCCGAAGTCGATGCCGAGGTCGACAGTCCCTCTTAGGCGCGCCGCAAGCGATGTCGCCCCGACCGGGTGCGCAAAGCGGCAGTCGCAGACGATCGCGGGATCACTTCTCAGCCGCCCCTGGTCGGGTCTTGTGTGCCGTGCGCGTGCAGTGCGCACTGGTCCTCTTGTGCGGGCGATCTCAGTAGACAGACGCCTGTCGAGTGGGGTCCAACGTAGGCAGGAGAGGGATATGTATGTGGGAGATACTCAGGACTCGACATGTTGGCCCGTTATTGGCAGGGACACTGGTGGGACGCCTGCCCAACGGCATGGCGCTTCTCGCCATCTCGCTGGTCCTGCGTAGCGAGGGAGCCGACTATTCGCTCGTAGCGGCTGCCAGCGCCAGCTTCGCCGTCGGGGTCGCCCTCGGTGGGCCAGCGCTTGGTCGCCTTATCGACCTCATCGGCCAGACGCGAATCCTGATCCCGTCCGGAGCTCTGTCCGCAGTAGGATTCATCACTATCGCGATCAACCCGTCGCACCCGGCCTTCGCACTATCCGGCGCCGCGCTCGCTGGTCTGGCCATGCCCCCACTTGAACCAGCACTGCGTGCCCTGTGGCCTGATCTCACTCCACGCCGACTAGACGCCGCCTACGCCCTCGACTCCGGCTCCCAACAATTAATCTTCGTAGCCGCACCACTTATCGTCGCCGGGTGTGTCGAATACCTCGGGCCTGTTTCCGTGCTCTGGGCGTGCGCCATCTTCTGTACCGTTGGTACCGCGATCGTTGCGAGCAGGCCTCCGTCTCGGCGATGGCGCGCTCCGCCGCGGGCCGCCAACTGGCTTGGACCGCTTCGGGTGCCCTCCTTGCTTGCCATCCTGGCCACAACCGCCACGCTCGGCTACTCGTTCGGCGCCCTCAACATCGCGGTAGTAGCCGTAGCCGAAGACCCGCAGACCACAGTAAGTGCCGGCGTGCTCTTGGCGATCAATGGCCTCGGCGCGCTGCTCGGCGCGCTCGTCTACGGGGCCCGATCCTGGGAGTCGTCGGTCGCAACTCGGGCAGCTGCATGTCTTGCAGGGTGCGCTGTCAGCTATGCGGTACTCACTGTCAGCATGTCGATACCCGCCCTCGTCTACGTATCACTCGGCCTTGCTGGCGCGTTCTTCGCCCCTACACTCGCCGCACTGTTCACCATGATCACACATTTCGCGCCAACCGGAACGGTGACAGAAGCTTTCGCATGGGTGGTCACCTTGTTCACCGTAGGAATCGCCCTCGGATCGGGAACCGCTGGCCTTCTGGCTCCCCAAGGCCCGGCTGCTCCGCTTGGCCTAGCGGCCGGAACCCTGTTGCTCGGAACTGCCACCATCCTGCTCGGCCGGCCCCGTCGCCCCGGACACCGGGAACGACGAGTGCCCACGTAGGCGGCCCCTGAGGTGTTTGAGAAGCGTCGGCGTGTCTCGGCGACGCCACCGCCGCCCGCGCCGACCCCGAGCTGCTCGTGCGCATCACCGAGTGGGTCGCCGACGAGCTACCTGAACGCCGTCGGCCTGCAGTCCGCCGTCGGCGTCGGTGGACCGGACCAGTTCGGCGAGCGCGCGGCCGGGTCAACTCGGCTCGGCCCGATGCAGCTCCGTCCTGCGGGGGCGGGGCCTACCCCGGCGTAGTGGAGCTGGCTGTGGACGACCCGACGCGGTCCAGGCCATCGCAGACCGGATCGAGGAGGGCGGCAGCGTCACTGCCGACTGCTCGTGGGCGCGGGCCTGGCGGAGCCCGCGGAGCTGCGCGGCGCAGCGAGGTTCGTAGTGACTCGACTCCAGCGACGCCTCGCTGTACTCCGAAGGGGAGGCGGTCACGCCCCGGCCGAGGCGGGGGAGGGATCAGCAGCTGCGGCCGTTGTCGGCGGCGCGGAGTTGGGCCAGGTAGTCGAGGTTGGCGTCGTTGTCGCCGTCGTAGACCCCGGTGTGCGCGGCGTCGACCATGGTCAGCCCGTAGTCGGCGCTCGACGGGAGCTGGACATACCGCAGCTGGCGGCCGAAGCGGTCAGTGTCGACGCCGGGTTCGGTGACCAGGGTGACGGTCTGCCCAGCGAGCAGCTGGCGGGCCTCGGTGGTGGCGTCCCGGCCGCCGGCGGTGTCGGTTTCGCACGAGTCGATACCCAGCACGCGCACGGTCTGGCCGTCGGCGGTGTCGAAGGTGTCGCCGTCGGTGACCTCGCTGACCGCCACCGTGCGGGAGGCGGAGGCCGCGAGCCCCACCGCGCCGTCGGTGCCGGTGGGTGCGGTCGTCAGCAGGGCCGCGACCGCGGCCGTCCCGGCCGCGACGGCCCCGACCCGACGCCCCGCTGCGCGGCCGGTTGCGCGGTCGCATCTGCTCGTCTGGGCTCTCACCACTGCCCGCCCCCTGTTCGCGTTGGTATCGGGCTTCGCTGGGTCGGAGTGGAGTGTGCCCGCCGGGGGTGACCGTCGGGTGACCACACGGGGGCGCGCCGGCCACGAGTGGGTCCGGGACGTGGGGAAGGTCCCGGCCCACCCCGGGCGCTGCGGCGACCACACATGCTGCTCGGCCGGCCGGCCGGTCTGTCGGCCACCGGTGCGGGCCGGGGAGAGGTGCGCTCAGGCCGGGGCCGTCGGGCGTGTGGTGGGTACGAGTGCGTCGACGGCGGTGCGGCGGTGTTGGTAATCGGCCAGGGCGTGGCCGAGGCCGGCGGCGGAGGTGTCGTCGTCGGCGGTGAGCAGGCATTGCAGGACGGCGCCGGTGGTGGCTTCGGCGTCCAGGGCGGCGGCGAGGGCGGGGTGTGCGGCCTGGCGGAGCGCGGTGGTGATGGCCTGGAGCCGGGCCTGGGCGTCGTCGACCGGGCCGGGGTGTTCGGCGGCGAGCGCGGCCCGGTGGGTGGCCTGGGTGGCGCGGTGGGCATGGGCGAGCTGGAGCGCTCGGGCCCGCTGCTGCGCGGTCGGTGTGCCCGCGCCGCCAGGTGTCCGGGCCGGTGGGATGGTCGTGGTGGTCGAGGTGGTGGCCATGGGCTACTCCTGCGGCTGCTCGGGTGCATCGGTGCCCGCCGGTGACCGGGCGCTGGTACGGCCGGGCCGGCGCCGGGTTCCTGGCGGGGAGGCGGCCTCACCTCGCGCTGCCGCATCGGGCGCGGTGGCGAGTTGGCTGCGGAGTTCGGTGATCTGCTGGTCGTAGCGGGCGGCCTGGTCGTCGAGGCGCTGCTGGGCGTGGGCGCGTTCGGTGGCGATGTCGTGCTCGAGCTGGCGGGCCACGGCCTGATGGTGGGCCTCGGCGACGGCCTGGGCGGTGCGGGCCTCGCCGGCCTCCCGGCCCGCTTGCTCGGCGCGTGCGCGGGCCTGGTCGCGTTCGGCGCGCAGCTCGTCGCGGGCCGCGGTGGCGGTGTCGCAGTCGTGTTCGGCGGTCTCGGCGCGGCGCTGCTGGCCCTCGGCCTGCTCGCGGGCGGCGGCCAGCTCGGCGCGGGTCTGGTCGCGCTCGGCGGTGACCTGCCCGTGCGCGGCGCGCAGCCGCTCCAGCTCGGCGCGGGCCTCCTGGACGTCTTCGGCCAGCCGGGCCCGGGCGGTCTCGGTGTCGTCGCGGGCCTGCTCGGCCTCGGCCAGCCGGGCCCGGGTCTGGTCGAGCTCGTGCTGGAGCTGGTCGCGCTCGGCGTGGGCCTGGTCCCGCTCGGCCCGGGCGTGATCGCGGTCGCGGTGGGCCTGCTCGACCTCGGCGGCGGCGTCGTCGGCACCGGCCAGTGCGGTCTCGGCGGCGGCTTCGGCGTCCTGCTGGGCGGTGGCCGCGTCACGGGCCGCGGTCTCGGCGGCCCGCGCCCGGGTGTGGGCGTCGTCACGGGCGGCCTCGGCGGCGTCGATGCGAGTGCGCGCGTCGCGGTGCGCCGCGCTGATCTCGGCGGCGGCGGCATCGGGGTCGGTGGCGGTGGCCAGCTGCTGACCCAGTCGGTCGGCGAAGTCGGCGGCCCAGGCCTGGTGCGCGGCGAGCTGATCGCGCAACTCGCCGCCGAGGGCGTCGATCGAGGCGCGGGCGTAGGACACCGGCCGGACCGGGGCCGGCTCGTGGTCCGGGCGTGAGCCGGGGGTGGGCAGGGTCAGCTTGCCCTCGCGGACCCGCAGGGCGGTGTAGCGGGTGTGCGGGACGCCGTCCACGGTCTGGTTGCAGTACTTGGGCTTGCGCCCGCCGGTGCCGGTGTACTGCTCCATCACGTTCGGGCAGCCGCCCGGGATCCCGGGCATCTGGCAGGCGATCCGCTCCAGCAGCCCGGCCCCGTCGACCCCGCCCCCGGTTCCGCCGTCGTGCTCGCCCTCGCTCATGCCGGACACGCTAGCGCATGCGTTCCGTTGCGTCAATAACGTTTTATTACGTAGTTGCACAACGCTACGAAACAACTACAGGATAATGCCTCTTATCCCGTCGTCAGTACGGATGACGGGTCGCACGTACTGGTGACGGGTCGCACGCACCGATGAGGGTTCGCCTGTACTAATGAGGGCTCATCAGCTACAAATGAGCCATGAGCATTACGCGCCCAGCTCCGCTTTCGCCCGGTGCCACCGTGACCGTCCGGTGGGCGGCCGCGGACCGCGACGGTGTGCGCGGCGAACTTCTCGGGTTCGGGGAGGCACCGTCCCCGCACGTGCTGATTCTGCTTGACGGGGGTGAGGAGGTGGCCGTGTTCACTGGACCCGGCGTCGAGATCTACGCGTCCGCCCTGACCTCGGGGGGTCCGCGGTGACCGATGACCGCACCCGACCCCAGACTGCCCATCTGGCCCTGGTCACCGCGACGGAGGACCGAGCAGACGCCACCGGCCGGCCGGGCCCGGCGACAGGATCCCGCCCGAGCACCCCGGGGACCTCGGCCGAGGTCACGCTGAGCGCGGCCGAAGCGGCCATCGGCCTCGGTATCACCGAGGACGAGGTACTGATCCGCCAACGCCGCGGCGAGCTCCCCGACCCGATCCCGGCGGGCGGGCTGGCCGAGCACGGCGGCCCGGACCTCCGGGTCCGGACATGACCACTCGCAGGCGAGATCCGGTGGTCGGGACGAGCCTGCAGGGCTACGTCACCGCGAGCTACGCCGCGCTGGTGGGCGAGTTCGGGGACCCGGGTACGCCGCACGACGCGGACAAGTCGCACGTCGAGTGGCAGCTCGACAGCCCCTACCTCGGGCCGGTCAGGATCTACGACTACGGCGACGTGCACGACTGCGACGGGAACTGGTACGTCCCGATGGCCGAGTCGGTCGAGTGGCACGTCGGCGGCCACGACCGCGCGGCGCTGGACTGGGTGGCCCGCCGGCTCGGGGTGCAACCGCACAACCCCGTCCACGCCGGCTGCTGCGGCCCGGTCATGCGGCCCTGGTGGATCGAGGAACTCCACCCCGACGACCTCGACGCCGTCGAGCAGGGTCACGACGCCGACGACCTGCCTGACCCGTGACCACCTCGTCCCTGTCTTTCACCTCGAACCGCTGCCCGACGACAGGACCGACCGTGATGCTCGACCCCGAATCCGCGGCCGACGCCCCGGGCGCCCCGGCGGGCCCGGTGACCACGACGACGGCGATGACCCGGCTGGGCTGCAACCGCGATCAGGTGGTGCGCCTGGTCACGACCGGGCTACTGCCCGAGCTCGGCCGCCGCGGCCGTACCCGGCTGCTCGACCCCACCGCGCTCGCCGCGCTCGCCCGCCGCTCCGTGCTCCCCGACGCCGGAGCCGACCAACCCGCGGCGGCGACCTACGCCCTGGCCCTGCACCTGGGCCCGCGCACGGCCGAGGAGCGCCCGGACCTGTACTACCGCGACACCCACGGCTACTACGCCGACCAGAACACCCCGGACAACGCCTGGACCGGGTGGTGGAACACCGGCGAGCAGCTCGCCCGCGACGCGGTCGCGCACACCCTGCCGGTGCTGCCCGCGGTCAGCGGGTTCGTCGTCGACGTCCGCGTGATCATCGGATTCGACGTGCACCCGCTCTATCCCGGCCTGATCCGGTTCGACCTCGCCGCCGCCTCGGCATCGGTTCGGGCGCGGTTTACCGGCACCCGGTTCCGCCCGGGCGCCGGAACACCCTGGCAGCGGCTCCGTCAACCGGTGGCTGGCCGCGAGCTCGGGGCCGGCGATACCCCGGCCGGCGCCACCGCGCCCGTGCCGGCGACCGGGGACCGGTGGTAGTGGTGACAGACCAATCGGCACGCCTGCCCAACCCGGCAGGGTCGCCGGACCCCCTTCCGGCCGGTCTGGCCGGGGACCCGCGGGAGGATCCGGCCTGGCGGCTGGCCACGGCGTTCGTGCTCTCGCGGCGCTCGGCCCACACCCGGCGGGCCTACGCCCGCGACATCCGCGACTTCTACACCTGGTGCCACCGGGCCGGGCTGGATCCGCTGCGGCTGCGGCGGGTACACATCGACGCCTACGCCCACGAGCTCGCCCAGCCCCAGCCCCGCACCGGCCGCCCGGCCGCCGAGTCGACGATCGCGCGCAAGCTCTCCACGCTGGCCGGGCTGTATGCCTACGGCGTCGGCGAGGAGCTGCTCGACCGCTCTCCCCTCACCGGAGTACAGCGCCCGCGGGGCGGGCAGGACTCGGTATCCACCGGGCTGACCCGCGACGAGGTCGCGGCGCTCCTGTCCGCCGCGGCTGCCGACGGAGCACGAGCCCACGCCCTGATCAGCCTGCTGGTCCACAACGGGCTGCGCATCGACGAGGCACTGTCCCGCGACGTCGAACACCTGCAGACCGAACGCGGCCACCAGGTGCTGCGGCTGCGCCGCAAGGGCGGCCGCACCGCGACCGCGCCGCTGGCACCACCGGTGCTCCACGCCCTGACCATCTACCTGGCCGGGCGCACCAGCGGCCCGCTGTTCAGCACCCGCACCGGGCGCAGGGTCGACGAACCCGCCGCCTGGCGGCTCATCCGGCGCCTCGCCCACCGCGCCGGGCTGCCCCAAGCCGACCGGATCAACCCGCACAGCCTGCGCCACACCTTCGTCACGGCCGCCCTCGATGCCGGGGTGGCGCTGCGCGATGTCCAAGATGGAGCGGGGCATTCGGATCCGCGCACAACTCGGAAATATGATCGATCCCGGCACAACCTGGATCGGCACCCCAGCTACGCCGTATCCACCTTCTACGCCGCCGGCCAGTCCACCGCGACGACCGGGCGCCGGGACAGCTAACCGCTGGCTGCGAACCTGCCGGGGGCTTCACGCGGCGGGTCCCCCTGCCGGGGGCGGTTGCCTCGCCCCCTGTGGTCAGCCGTCTTCGTGCTCGTCTGGCTCGAGCGTGATTCCGGCCTGGTCGAGCAGCGCCTGTACGGCGCGTTTGAGCCACCGCACGTCCTCGCGGGTCTCGATCACCGTGGTCACGATCGCGGTGACATCCTCCTCGGTCCGCTGAGCGCGGGATTCAAGTCCGCGCACTCTGGCTTCGAGGTCGGCGAAGGTGGTGGCCACGACGGCGATCCTCTCACCCCGGTCCCGGCAGTGGCGAGACGGCGGGGCGGTCAGATCGAGGCGCCCAGAACGCGCAGCGCCTGGTCCAGGTCTTCGCCGCCGACCGGGCCGCCGCGACCGCGGCCCGCGACGAGCTCGAACGCCACATCCGCGCCCGCGACGTCTACCGCGGCGCGCTGCTGCAGTTCGACACCGGCGACGGCCGCGGCAACGAACTGGTCACCTTTCTGCCCCGGCCCCAGATGGACGCGGCCGAGGTGATCCTGCTCCACGATTGTCGACCCGGCGTAGCCGGCCTGCCACCACCCGTTACCGTCTCGGTGGGCCCGCTCGGCGGCGGCCCGGCGGTCGGACCCCGTCCTCCCCCCGGGACGGGATCCGACAACGCGGGTTCTGCCCCAGCGGCTCGTTCGGCGCGGCTCACCGCCGAGCTGCTCGAGGGTGGGCCACCACGGCAAGTGATCCATCGCTGATGACGTGGTCCCACAGGACCAGCTCCAGCGGCCCTGCGTAACCGCTGATCACGTTGCGTCGTTATCCCATGGGGGCGGTACCCGATCAGGGGAGGCGGTGGCGTGGCTCGCTGCTGGTGGCCCGATCCACCGTCACAGTCCGACACCGGCCTGCCGGATCCGGGGCCGGTCGGCACCGGGGCCGCGGCCCCCGCGCCGGCGACGGACAGGGCGGCGCCCGTCCCCGAGCCGACGCCGTCTGTCGAGACGGTGCCCGCGGATGAGCTGGTCGGCCAGCTGGCGTGGTTGGTGCCCCGTAGAACGTCGACGGGGCGGCGAATCACCAGACCATGATTGACCTGGCGCTGGGCGCCAACCGGCCCTGGCGGCTCGCATGGGGCGGCGTTGAACAGCAGCCGGCCGATTGGGTCGGTGGGGTCGTGGGCCGGGCCGACACGCCATGTTCCCGGAGACGAACCTGCGCACCAATGTGCGCGGCCCCTTAGGTGAACCAGCGCCGCCACCAGCTGGGCGACGCGGTCCGGCGGGCAGTGGACGGCGCCGCCGGTTCGACTGGCCGGTTCTGATCGACATTGCTGTTGGGCGGTTGTGGGGCGGAGTGTTCTGGAGGGGTGGTGGACAGCAGCCAGGCGACCGACACGGATCGCGGGTCCAGTCGTTCGCCTCCGGAGGTGTCGCTGTGCTGTTCGATGGTATCGAGTATCGCTGGGTTCAGGATAAGGCGATATGATTGCAGGCGCTGTTGGATTGCTGCGGTCTGTGGGTCGGCGGTCGAAGCACTAGCGCCGAAGTTTCCTCGACATATCCGGAAGTTGCCGATTCCGCAGAGCCGTGTTGCTTTTTCCAGTAGCATTAATGTGACCTGGCGGTCGACTGTGTCGGTGGTTTCGGCGTTGTGGAGGTAGTCCGGCGGTAGTTGGAGCACTGGAGCGACCGCGGTGATGTCGTCGGTGGTGTAGTGGCCGTGCAGGAGGGCTGCGACGCGGCGTTCCTGGGCGGGGTCGAGCGGGATGTCCTGCGTGGCGCGTTGTGCCGCGACCGTGCGGCGGCGGGCCGCGTCGCGGCTGTCGTCGAAGAGGTCGGTCACGATGTCCACGTCTATCTCCGACGGTGAAGTCGTTTCGCGCGCCTGTGGTGTAGCGGAGTCAGCTGATTCGGCCACGTTGTCTCCCGGTCCCTAGCCGCTGAACTGGACGGTGCTCGACGTGAAGCGGGGGTCCCATGCGCGAGCGGTGTCGTATGCGGAGAGAACTTCGCGCGGGATTCGGCCGCGTTCGGAGACGGTGTAGCCGTTCTCGCGGGCCCATGCCCGCACTGCTTGATTGTGGGCCCGGTCCTCGGCGCTGTTCCTGCTGTGGGGACCACGGTCGGTGCCGCTGCGGCCCGTGGTGGGGGAGGCTCTGCGGCCGGCGGAGAGGAACGGGGCGAGTGTCTCTCGGAGCAGTCCAGCATTTCCGGCCGATAGGTCGATCCCGAACTGTGTTCCGTCGAGCGTGAACGGAACGGTTTCGTCGGCTTGTCCGCCCGTGAGGTCGTCGACGAACCGGATGGTCTGGATCTGTGCCACTGGCTCTCTTTTCGCCGTGTTCGGAGTGGTGGCCCTAGATTACAGACTTCGTTGCGACCACAGGAACACACAAATCGGTACGGCCGTCGGGGCCCTGTCCATAACAGGGCAACCTCCGCGCTGCCCGCCCGATCGCGCCCGGAACATCGCCGGCGCCTCATCCGGCCACGGTGCGGCTCCGAGCCCTGCTCGGCCGCGTGGTCATCGCTTGATCCGGGGGCGGCGCAGTCTGCGCGGCAGCACAGCCGCGGCCGGGCGGTGGTCGTGCTGGGTGCCGCGGGCTTCGCGCAGCTGCCGCAGGTGCTCGCTGAGCGCTTCTTGTGCGGCGCGGCGGGCCCCGCGCCCGGCGGGGCGGTCGAGCAGTGCAGGGTCGACCTTAGCGGCGGGCTTCGCGCTGGTGCCGGCGCGCATCCGGCCGATCTGTACCGCCCGGATTTCGCCGAGGCGCCCGCGCCAGGGCCGTAGCCGTGCTCCGATGATCCGCAGCGGGTCGCGGGCCCCGGAGGACAGGTCGCCGCGGCGGCGGTCGGGCCGGTCGGGGTGGTATTCGAGGGCGTGGAGCAGTCCGGTGACGGTGGCGCCGGCGTCCCACCAGGGTTTGAGCAGGGCCCTGGCCCGCCAGATCTCGATCTTGCCGCCTTTTCGGCCTCCTAGGCCGAGATGTGAGAGCAGGGTGAGGGTGGCTGCGTTTCTGGCATCGGGGGTGTCGGGGACGTCGTAGGGGTGCCACTTGGGCTGGGAGGTGAGCTGAGTCCGTCGGCCGCCCGTCAAGGGCTTACTACTCACGTAAGGAGTGGGGAGGTCGCCACTTTCTTCCACAGGGGACTGACCTGCGGATGCGGTGCCCGGCTCCTCGTCGTGCTGCGCACCGTCGAGGCGGGTGAGCGGGGTGTGGGTCACGAGGGCGTAGGTGGGCGTGCGCCCGGTCTCGGTGCCGAGGAACTCAGCGCTAGCACCAGCCTCGACAACGACGAGCAGCCCGATCTCCCGGGCCCAGGCCAGGACACGGGACACGGTGCGCGCGGCGCGGGCTCCGGCCGCGGCGAGGTGGGTGGCGGTCAGACCGGTGATCAGGCCGGTCTCCCAGTCCATGTGGAAGACCAGGCGGCGCAGGATCGCTGACCAGCTGCGGCGCTTGTCGACGCGCCAGTCCTCGTCGTCGACCAGTCGCGCGAGGTGCTCGAGGGCTTCGGGCTGGGAGGTCAGCACCCGATAGGAGTGGTCGATGAAGTTCCGCCATCCCGGGTGCGGGGTGAAGCCGCGGTCGTGGCGGGCGCGGGCGCGGGCGATCCCGCGGGCGCGCACCCGCGCAGTCGGTGGCAGCGCTCGACTCGCCCGCCCGGGACCGCTGGTGTGGCACGCGGCGCGGCCACGGGGTGTGCGCCGCGGCGCAGTCCTGCCGCGGATCCCGAAGGAGTCCGCTTGGGGCTGCTCACCGAGGGGAAGCTGGTGAAGCAGGCAAAACTGGGAGGGGCCGGAGGCCAGAGTGAACGCGCCGTGCTCGTAGCAACACACGCAGAACCCGGTGCCCGCCGCCGGCGAGCGCCCCGGATCTGGGCACGACGAACTCACCCCGTGTCTGTGGTGGTTGGCTCCCGGCCCAGGATGTATCCTGGACACGCGAAAGCGCCCCTTCTTGACCGGTTGGGGATGGGCCCCGGTTCGCCGGGGCTACGGCGTCACCTCGGGTGCTGGACCGAGTGACGCAGAGAACGAACCGAGGCGGCCCCTGTGGCGGGGGCCGCCTCGTTCTCGTCTACGAGGCCGTCGTCAGACGCGCCTCCAAATGCGTGGGGTACTGCACCGGGAGTTGCCCGGCCAGGTCGGTTGCGTATCGGAGCCCCAGCTGGATTAACGCCCCCGACACGATCCCAATCCCGCGGTCGAGGTCGAGAGCCAGTTCCCGCACCTGCTGATCGATCGCCGGCGGGATCCGCACGGTGAGTTCGGCGACCTCCGCGCGGCGCAGCTGCAGTGGCAGCGGGTCGACCAGCGCGCCGCGGCGCTGCAGTCCGATCGTGAGGAGTTCGGCACCGATCTCCGACCAGGTGACCCCGCGCAGGGACGCGAGATCTTTCACCGGCCGTTCAGCGGCCAGCGGTAGCCGAGAGAAGCGCACAACGCGAGGGCCCTTGGATGGACGTCCCACCCGGCCGCCGCCTGATCTACGGGACATGCCGGCCATCCTCACCGATACTTCTGAAACCTGGAAGGCGACACGCGGGACCCGTCTGAGCGGAAATCGGCTGGGACCGAGCACTCAATCCTCGTCCCCAGGGTTGCCGGGGCAATGGTCCTCCGGAGTCGGTTTGGTGGTGCCCAAACTGTCCGGCGCCTCGGGTGAGTCGGCGCGGTACCCGCGGGCTCGGCGTTCAGCCTCGCGCGCGATCGCCGATTGCCATCGAGCGGCCACGTGGGCCGGTACGTGGAGCGGCTCGTGCGCATTGGGGGGGTCCGGGAACTCGGACTCGACTGCGTCGAGGTCGGCCAGCATTCGCTGAGCGAGGTCAGGGTTGTGGTCCATCAGGATGCGTAGCCGTTCCTCTTCTCCGGCAGTGAGTATCCCGGCCCGCAGGTCCGCCAGGTCCTCCCAGCTGAACGGTGCCGGGGAGTTGGGGTCCTCGGGCGGTGTGGTCACAGCCGCTCCGATGCGCTGGTCAGTAGAGGAGACTCGCGGAGGAGCCTAAAAGGTTCCCGCCATCTTGGCGTGCCCGCGCCCGGAGCTGTGCCCGGGCGGCGTTGGCCCGGTTGATGCGGCTGCGGACGGTCCCGATAGGCACGCCGAGGACCTCAGCGGCTTCCGCGTAGGAGAGCCCGTTGACCTTGACCAGCTCGAAGGTGCGGCGCCACGGACCGGGGATCTGGGCCAGCGCCGCAGCGATGAGAGCCCGGTCTGTGACCACCTCCGCGGGGTCGGCACCGACCTGTTCGATCTCGGTCAGGCGGCTGGTGGAGATCTCGGTGACGCGGCGTTGGTCGCGTTGCCGGTTGCGGGCGGCGGTGCGGGCGGTGTTCTCGATGATCGTGCGGAGCCAGGCTCCGACCGAACTACGCCCGGCGTAGGTGTGGGCGCTACGGAAGGCTCGCAGGAGGCCGTCCTGCACAGCGTCGTCGGCGTCGTAGTGGTTTTCGAGGACCCGTAGGGCGACGATGCGCAGCAGGGTGCGGTGGCGCCGGATCAGCTCGTTGAACGACTGCGGGTCACCGTCCAGATGGGCGCGCAACAGTTCGGCATCTGCGGGCGAGCAGGGTGCCTGGGCCCCCGCGCCGGTCGCCCGGCTGGGGGCCGCGGCGTCGCTAGTGGACGTGTCCCTGAGGTTCCGGATCGCTGCAGGTGCGAGTCCGTGTCGAGTGAACGGGATCGACCCTTCGGGGGGATCGATGTTGTCCTGAGTCGACGCGGTCAGGTTCGCGCAGTCGGACATTCAGCTGACACCTCGGCTTATACGATGATCCCCTCAGACGTGACTGAGCGTCGCGCGAAGGAGACGCAGCGTGGGCCGGACGTATCGAAAGTGGAGCACTCTGCCCAGGTCAGAACGGGGCGATTCATTGATCAGTGAGCGTCCCCGTGGGGTTGTAGGTGTGGCTGCAGCGAAGTGGCTCGTGAGGCACCCCGGCGCGGTACGCCAGCCGCGACCCAGCGCGGGCAGACCGTGTCGAAAGCGGAGCACTCTGCCCAGGTCAGTAGGGGCGAAGTCGTTGCTCAGTGAGAATCTCGTGGGGGCGTAGATGGCTGCACCGGAGTGGTTCGTGGGGTACCTGGCCGCGCTGCGCCGGGTGCCGGGATCGCGACCCGCGTCGGCGCGCGCATTGGCTGAGTGGGCGGCGCAGATCGGCGACGACGAGGCGCCGTCGCGCCCGACCATCGGTCGCTGGCTGAGCGGCGCCACCTTGCCCACCAGCTTCCGCCCACTGGAACTGATGGTGCTCGGAGTCCGGGAGCACAGTAGGAACCCGCCGCGCCAGGCCCAGCAGACGCTGCTGCGGGCGGCGTGGTGGCACGACGCTTATGAACGCGCGCTGCGCGAGTCCGGCCGCGGGAACACCGACGCCGGTCACGCCCCCACGATCATCTATCAAGGCTTGGAGCCGTTCGGCCGAGCAGATGCCGAGCGGTTCTTCGGTCGCGACCGTGACATCGAGGCAATGCGTGCCCGGCTCGGCAGCCTGCACCAGTCACCGACCGGTGGCGTCCTGATCGTCCTGGGGCAATCCGGGATCGGGAAGAGCAGCCTGCTCGCGGCGGGGTTGCTTCCCGCCCTCGAGCGGCACGGGCTGGGCACGGACACCACGGTCACCGACTGGCCAGCGGCAGTCCTCACTCCCGGACCGAACCCGCTGCTTACTCTCGCAGAGGCCCTCGACGCCAGCGGCGGAGCGACGGCGGATCCGGAGGATGCCGCCCTGCGGCTGCCCCCCGGCAGACAGATGATTCTGGTGGTCGACCAGTTCGAGGAGATCTTCCAGGTTGACCAGGCGGTCCGGCACCGGTTCGTGACCGCCCTCGTCGACGCGGCCACACCACGGGCCGCGGCCGCGGACACCGCAGCCGCGGTCGTCGTCATCGCGTGCCGCAACGAGTTCTATCCGGAGCTCCGCCGGATACCGTCGCTGAAGCCAGCGCTCGATGCCCCCTTCAACTTGGACCCGCTCACCGGCGAGGCGTTGACCGAAGCGGTTAAGGAGCCGGCCCGCCGCGCAGGGATCACTGTTGGCCCCGGTCTCGTCGACCGGCTGCTCGCCGATGCGGGGGTCAGTGGCGGCGGGATGATCGAGGGCAAACTGCCCCTGATCTCCCACGTGCTGCGTCTGATGAACCAGTCCGGGCCGATGACTGTCCGGGCCTACGAGCGGGTCGGGGGGATCGACGGAGCCGTCACCCATACCGCCGACCAGGCCTGGGACGAGCTCCAGCGAGCTGGGCTCGAGGACACCGCGTTGTCGTTGCTCGTGCAACTGGTGCGGGTCGGGGACCATCCCGGCCACGACACTCGCCGCCACCTGGACCGGGCCGAGTTGCCCGACCCCGGGGACGGCCGCACCGGGCGGGCGCTGGAAATCCTGGCCGATGCGCGTCTGATCACCATCGGCGAGGACACCGTCCAGATCACCCACGAGGCCCTGATCCGGGCCTGGCAACGGCTGCGCGACACGATCGACAGCGAACGCGCGGACCATGTGCAGCGCCAGAACATCGCCCTGCGCGCGCGGCAGTGGGACGAGGCCGGACGGTCGCCCGACCAGCTTCTGCGGGGCACGGTGCTCGCCGACGCACACCGGGTCACAGCCGGCGGCGCCACCCACATCGACGACGTATCGCGCGAGTTCCTCGCTGCGGGCGACAGGCAGGAACACCTGGCCTCCATCCGTCGCCGCCGGCAGTGGGCGTCGGCGATCGTGGCCGCGGTGTTGATCGTGGCCGCGGGCACCGTCGCGGTCATCGCGTGGGTGGGCGAGCGCCAAGCCTCACAACGCGCGATCTTGTCGGAGGTCATCGCCCACGCCAAGCAGCTCACGCCCACCGACTCGTCGCTGGCTGCCCAGCTCTGGCTCACCGCCTACCGGATGCAGCCCAGCCCCGAGCTCTACACAGCGCTGCTGAGTACCGAGAACACGGCGCTGGCGCGGCCGCTGCACGGCCACACCGACAACGTGCGGGCCGTGGGTCAGATCGACTCGACGATCATCAGCGCGGCCGAGGACGGCACCATCCGGCTGTGGTCTGCCAGCCCCGACGGGCCGCCTCCAGCCACACTGACCGCGCCGGGACCGGTGACCAGCATGGTCATCGACCCCGCCCGCCATCTCATGATCACGGGCGCGGGTGGAGAAGGGCCTGGCCAGAGCACGTTTCGCATCTGGAACGTCCGCGATGTGCGCCACCCCGTACCGCTGACTCCGCAGCTGCCGGTCGAGGCTGGGCAGCGTATCGGTGGGCTGGCCACCAGCCCGGATGGACGGCTGCTGACCATTGTGGTCACCGACGGCACCACCCGGCTGTGGAACATCGCCGACCCGGCGCGGCCGGTCGATCTGGGTTTGCGCCTGCCCGGTACGACCACCGATGTTTACGGCAGCAACGCTGCCATCAGCCCGGATAACCGCACGCTGGCGGTGGCCGGCGACGATGGCTCCACCCGTCTCTGGGACATCGCCGACCC
Source organism: Pseudonocardia parietis (assembly GCF_017876315.1). Classification (GTDB taxonomy): domain Bacteria; phylum Actinomycetota; class Actinomycetes; order Mycobacteriales; family Pseudonocardiaceae; genus Pseudonocardia; species Pseudonocardia parietis. The sequence continues at coordinate 73,770 of NZ_JAGINU010000003.1, forward strand.
GACCAGCCCGGCCGAGCTGGCGCCGCTGCCCAGCGGAACAGGTATCGCCCACGCGGTCGCGTTCAGCCCGAGCCGCAGGATCCTGGTCACCGGGGGCGGCAATAGCGTGCTCCGGCTGTGGGACCTCGCAGATCCGGGCCGTGCACGAATGATCGGCCAGACACGCAGCGGCCTGGATTCTTCGCCGTCGATCCTCTCGGTAGCGATCAGCCCGGACGAGCAGACGGTCGCCGTCGGCGCCGCGGACAATACCGCCACGCTGTGGAACATCAGCGACCCGAGCCGGCCGACCCCGATCGGTCGGCCCTTGTCCGGCCATACCCGCGGCGTCGGAACCTTGGCGTTCGGCCCCGACGGGCACACTTTGATCACCGGCAGCGCCGACGACTCGGTGCGGGCGTGGTCGTTGCCCGCAACCCGCTTGTCCGGTGTGGCCGGGAACGTGACCTCACTGGCCCTCAGCCACGACGGGGACACCCTGGCCGTCGGCGGCGGCGGCGATGACAACTCAGTGCACTTGTGGGACACCACCGACACCGCAGCTCCGGTGCGCACAGCTGCACCGCTGCCGCTGCCGGGCGGCGGGTCCGTGGACTCGTTGGCGATTGCCACCGACGACAGCGTGCTCGCCGCGGTGAGCGGTCACATCGTCCGGATGTGGAACATCCGCGACCCCCACCACCCTCGCCAGGTCGGTGCCGACGTGTCCCTGTCCGGTGTGGGCGCTGGCGTGGCCATCAGTCCCGACCGGCAGACGCTGGCAGTGGGCACCGACGAGGGCGTGACTCGCCTGTTCAGTCTCGCCGACTCGGCCCGCCCGACGGCGCTGCCCGTCCCGCTTCCCTCCACTCCGGGCGAGTTGGTGTCCGCGGTCGACTTCAGCCCGGACGGACGGGTCCTGGCCACCGCCGGCAACGATCATGTGGTCCGACTCTGGGACGTCGCCGACCCGACGCGGCCCCGCCCGATTGGTGGGCCGCTCCCTGGGCACACTGACGACATCTACCAGGTGGCGTTCAGCCCGGACGGGACACGGTTGGCCAGTGTCGGAGCCAACCACACCACCCATGTCTGGGATCTCAGCGATCCGACGCGGCCACGCGAAGAACGGCCGCTGCTCAAACAGACCGAGTCGGTCGGGGGTGTCTCCTGGAGCCCGGACGGCACCACCTTGGCGACGGGCAGCAGTGACATGACCGTGGCGCTGTGGGACATGACCAACCCGGCCGGTGGGCGCTCTATCGGCGAGCCGATCACCGGGCATACCGACAACATCTACGCCACCAGTTTCGGCACTGGCGGCGTTCTCGCGAGTGGGGGCCGCGACAGGACCGTGCGGTTGTGGCACCTCGACGTCGACCGCGCGATCGGGCGGGTGTGCGCGGCCACGCCCGACACGCTGACGCCCGAGGCATGGGACGCCTACGTGTCCCCGGACCGGTCCTACGACCCGCCTTGTGTCGCCTTCGCCGAGGCTGACCACCGCTCCAACGCGTGGCGATAAGCCCGAGGTGCGGCGTGCGCCTGATCGGCCCGCCACACCTGGGCTGTCGCTGACTCCGGTACCGGCGGTAGCCGGGCCGCCAGGTCGGCGACCACGGCCGCGTCTCGCCACCGGGAATCCTCGGCCAGCATGGCGACCGCGACTCGCGCCTCGGTGACCTCGCCGACACACTCGAACGGCTTGTGCCCCGCCAGCCCGACCAGCTCTCGGTAGCCGGGAAGCTGAGCGGGGTCGTCGAGGAGGTTGTGACCGACGATCCCCACCAGTCGAGCCGTGTCCATGAACGGTGCCAAGCCCAGGAACACGAACCTGCACTTGGCACAGTCATGGCACCACCGCCGTGCCGGTTCCTCCCGAACTCGGCGAGCTGCAACGTTGCAGCTGGTCAGCAGTGCATCGTAGGTGGTTGTCGAAGCGAACAGCCGGGAGATCGCCAGTTCGGATAGGCCGCCCAGCAGGGAGAAGCACGCAGTGCTGATGCCCGCGTGCTCGCGCACGGCCTCGACAAACAGCTGTTCGGCGTCCCGGGTCTTCGACCACTGGTGATTGATCTGCCGTCCCCGCCAGGTCATGTTGCCCTCATCGGCGGAGCGCTCGTTGGCCATCACCACGGGGCCGAGCCCGTGCAACACCGACAGGGCGACCCCGGCCATTGAGTTGATCGCGGTGACCGGGACGTGCCCGATGCGCAATACGTTCTCGGCCAGCATGCGAGTCATCCGCGGGTCCGGCCGACGGACTATCGATAGTGCGGGGCCCGGCCCCTGGGCCATGAGCTCAGCGATCGTCGCTGTCGGTCTCCGCGTCACAGTGAACGTTGCGGGTTCCACACCGCTGGCGGTGAGGGTCTCCAGCGCGACGATGGAATCCCGTCCGCCCCCCATCGCGACAACCGGAACGCGCCCGGCCGCGGCCTGGTCGTGGTGCTGGCGGGCTGGCGCCTTGCGCTGGGTGCGAACCGGCACGTCCAGTACGTGCTCCAGCGTCCAGCGGTAGGCGAACTCAGCCAATCCGTGGTGGTAAAGCTGCTCGGCCCACTGGGCGGCGGCTGGCGACAGCGGCATGGAGTCCGCCGCCACTGTTTCCGGCGCCACCGTCTTGTAGTACACCGTTCCGACGGCGATGTAGAGCAGTTCGAGTACCCGTGTGAAGGGCTCGAGGACCGCTGGATCCGGGCCGCCGGCCGGCAGCGGGAACTCTATGGTTTCGGTGAAGGACAGTCGCTGGGTGCTGCCCTCGTGCACGAAGTCGAAGTCCGCGACGCCGGTCTCCGGATCGAAGCGCATCCCGGAATAGACAAACGTGTGGATGTCGGCGAAGCGGCTCTCATCCAGCCAATCCACAGAGTGCCCTTCTCGTCGGCGCGAGCCATGTCTGTGCCGTCGGTGACGGGTCGATCCGTTCCGAGCGGCAGGCAGGAGAACGACGCTACCGCCCGCCACCGACAGCTCTCGATCTCGTCCCGCCGCGCCACCCATCCGGGCCGTCGCAGTCTCGCGGTGATGATCGACCCTGCGGTCACACGGTTCGCTCCAAAAAAAGTTCCTGTGGTCGGGAACTTCCCCCGGCTGGGGCAGGTCTCCTCTCGAACCGCCCATCACGGGGTGTGCTCCGGGCGACTGTGTGCCGCCTTCGGGACAGCCCCGCCGATCGGTGGGTTCCGGAGTGGGTGCGGTCGTGGAAGGGAGCTCCAGTGGTGCCAAGGCGTGGCGTGTATCACTCGGAGCGGTTGGCAGGGGCCGCGCACACCTACCTCAACCGAGAGGCGGGGCGGTAGCGATGCCCAAGGCGAAGACCCGGTCGGGGCCGCAGTGGCGCACGGCGCCGGGCCTCGGCACGGGGCCCGCCGGCGGGGAGGGCTCTCATGCCCCTGATGTACCTGAGGCCTCACGGCAGGCGCTTTCCCCGTCTCGTCGTCCACAGTCGCCTCGCCGGCCAGAGCCGACGCACGGCTCGACCGCTGCACTGGAGCCAGCCCCGCACGCCGATGCCGCCGCTGACGACGCCGCCGGCGGCGGCGGCGGCGAGCAGGAGCTCTACACCCACACCACCCCGGACCTCCGGGCCGACACGCACGACCACGGCTCGGCGACCACGCCGGTCACCGGGCTGGCAGAGATGGCGCCGGATGGACCGGGGTACGGCCTCGACACGAACGCGGCTCCGCAGGCGATGCGGGCTCTTGACCGGGAGCCCGAGCTGGCGGCCGCGCAGGTCCCGCTGCATGTGGAGTTGCCGGAGCAGTCTCCTCTCAACGGTCGGCGTCCGGTCGGGCCGACTCGTCGGCCCGGGCCGGGCCGGGCCTCAGTGACCAGGTATGTGGCGGGCGAGGACTCGTTTTCCCGGTCGGTGCGGTCGTTGGAGCCGATCTCGGATCTGGAGGCGACCGCATTCGCCGGCCGGTTCGCGGCGGATTTCCAGTCCTACGATGAGGATCAGCCCACTCGTCGTGCGGAGGTGTTGCGGCCGCTGCTCGCCGACCCCCAGGCATGTACCTGGGGGTGGTCGGGCGAGGGCAGGCAGCGCGCCGATTCACCGCAGCCGAACCGGATCTACCGGCGTTCGGATGTCGTGGTCTTCGTCGAGGTCATTGTGCGGATCACGCCGTACGCGCGCGCCTGCCCATCGTCTAGCCAGTCCGTCCCGGATCCGGTCGAGACGGCCGAGCCGCCGGGGCTGCTGGGCCCGTCGAGCGCTCCCCCGACCGCCGACCCGCGCTGGGTCGCCAGCGGCGCGAGCTGGGTCCGGATGACCGTGCCGATCACCCGCGCCCCCGACGACGGCCGCCTGGTCGTCGACCCCCACCTGGTCCCCGACCCGTCCGCCTGACCCCCGCGAGGTAGCCGCTCATGACGTCGACGAACCACACTCGGTCCGAGTCAAACAACCACACCCCCTGGACCCCGGACAGCGCCAGCCTCGCGTGGATGTCCACTCCCCCACCGTCATCGGGCACTGGCCCCGACGGCGCCGAGCGGCAGGAGACCGCCCCCACCGAGACTCGACCGGTCCCCGAGCCGAGCCCGGTCACCGCCGCCCGCGGCGAGGCATCGTTCCGCGAGGACACGCCCGAACCGGCCCGCGTCTCCGCGCCGAGCGCATCCGCACCGCCCAGGCCGGCACCGACTCCGCCGCCTGCCCCGGCGCCGGAGCGGCCGGCCGAGCACTACGGCGCGGCTGGGCCCTTTCCGGGCGGGCATCCCGAACCGTTCGTCAACGCCGTCCGGTCGCGGGCCACGGCCCCGAAGCAGGGCTGGCGTGCCGCGCTGTACCGGGCCACCGGCCTCAATCCCGGGCTGTCACGGACCGAAGAGCTGCTGATCGGGCAACAGCGCAAGATCCGCACGCCGATGGACGGCTCGCATTCGGTGATGGTCAGCTCGTTGAAGGGCGGTGTCGGCAAGACCACGGTGTCGGCGCTGCTGGCGTTGTTCCTGGCCGAAGGGCGTGGCGAGCGGGTCGTGGCCGTGGACGCCAACCCCGACGCCGGAACGCTGGGCGACCGCCTGGTCGGTGAGACCGAAGCCGCACAGCTAACCGTGCGCAAGCTGCTGAACAACCTCGACCAGATCCGTAGCTTCAGCGACCTGTCCCGCTACGTGCACCTGGTCAATCGCCTGCAGGTGGTGACCTCCGAGCAGGAACCCGAGTCGAGTGAGGCGTTCTCGCAGAAGGATTACGAAGCCATTGTGTCCGTATTGTCCCGATTCTGCCAAGTTCTGGTGACTGACAGCGGTACTGGCATTACGCATTCGGCGATGCAGGGCGGGTTGGCCCGGTGTGACTCGCTGGTCATCGTGGGGTCGCTGACCCAGGACGCAGCGTCACGGGCGGCGAAGACGCTGAACTGGCTGGCCTCGCGCCAGTGGTCGGACCTGGCGAAGAAGGCCGTCGTCGTGCTGTCTCAGGATCGGGACAGCACCTTCATCGACAAGCAGCCGATTCTGGATCACTTCCAGCAGCGCTGCCGCGCGGTCCTCACGCTGCCCCCGGACCCGCATCTGCAGGCCGGTGGGCAGATCGACCTCGACGCGCTCAAGCCGGCCACCCGCGCCGCCGCGCGCGAGATCGCCGCCACCGTGGCCGAGGGCTTCTACGGCTGCCCGACCTCGCTCGGGCGCCCTGCAGGGGAACGCCGTCCCGGCGTGGCCTGGTAATGCCCTCCCAGCTCTGGGCGCGGTTCGGGACCGCGCTGACGTTGTCGGCGTCGCTGGCCGGGTCCGCGTTGTCGCCGGCCGCGCCCGCCGACGAGGACGTCGAGTGTGGGTGGCGGATCACCGCCACCCACGTTCTCGCCGAGCTTGACGGTGACAACTCTGAGCGCGCGCAAGAGCTGCGCGAGGCCCTGATCGAGGTCGGGGCCGACGAACCGGACTTCGTCCCGGAGTCCTGCCATGAGACCGGCTCTGGTGGGACCGGCGACGACCAGAACCCGGGTTCGGGCAGTGGTTCTGGTGACGGTTCGGGTTCTGGTTCTGGTTCTGGTTCGGGGGATCAGGGGGCGTCGGCGGGTGACGCGTTCGACTGGGGTGATCCCGATGTCGTCGACGACTTCGAGAGCGCCGGGCTCGAGGGCTGGAACCTCTATGACGGGCCGGGCCACGCCGGCAACGGTGTCCGCTCCCCCGATGCGGCCACGGTGTCCGACGGCATCCTCACGATCAACGGCACTGCCGATGGCACCACCGGTGGGATGGCCTGGGGCGACTCCCAGCAGTACGGCCGGTGGGAGGTGCGGATGAAGGCGCCGCAGGGCGATGAGGCCTACAACGCGCTGGCGCTGCTGTGGCCGACCGCGGAGAACTTCCCGGTCGGCGGCGAAGTTGACTTCGCCGAGATCATGGATTCGAGCCGGCAGAAAGTCGAGTTGTTCCTGCACTACGGCGAGGACAACTCCCAGGTGCACGGCGAGGTGGAGGTTGATGCCACCGAGTGGCACAACTACGCCGTCGAGTGGACCCCGGACGGGATCACCGCATTTCTCGACGGCGAGGAGTGGTGGAAGACCACCGACACCTCGATCCTGCCGCCGGGTCCGATGCATCTGTGTCTGCAGCTGGACTGGTTCCCCGACAACGGCGGTGGCGGGGGCGAAGGCGAGGTCCACTACGACTGGGTCAAGCAGTGGTCGCTCGGTGAGGGCGAGGGTTCGTCGACCGATTCCGACGCCAGCGCCGGGTCCACCGATGCCGATTCCAGTACCTCGCTGACCGAGGAAGAGAACAGCAAGGGCGGGCGTATGGCCGCAGTCCGCTGATGCCACGGCGCGCCGCGCCTGCCCCCCGGTTCCAGTGCGCATCCCCGATCACGTCGGAGTCTTGCTATGCCCCGTAAGCGAACACGTCGCCCGTCCTGGGCCGCTCATGTCCCCCGCCCCACGCACGCGCCGGCGCTGCGCCGCTCCACCGTCGCGATGCTCACCGCCGGTGCCATGCTCGGGCTGACCGCCTTCTCGATCAGCCCGCTGCCGGCCGAGCTGGGCTTGACGGCCGAGTCGTGCAACACCGGCAAGGCGATGCGCCAGCTCGACGCCGCCCGCGAGACCCGCTCCCAGACCCGCGCCCTGCTGACCGATCTGGCCGTGAGCACCGACCCACGCGCGCAGGGCCTGGCCCGCGACATCGCCGGGTTGGGGTTCACCCCGGCCACTCACGAGCCGGGGTGGCGGCAGAAGGCGGTGGACGTCTCCGACCAGCTCAACGGCACCAGTGATCCGCAGCTGCGCGAGGTCGCGGTCCGGCTGGCCAAGGCCGGATACGGGCCGACCCCGGCCGATCTGCTGCCCAAACAACCCCCACCCCCCGACACCGACGGTGGGCCCCTGGAAGGGATCGGTCAGTCCCTCGGCGGCGCCGCGGACAGCGCGGTCGGCGCGGTGGAATCCGCGGGCGAGGCCGCCCAGAACGCCGCCACACCACCGGCGGCGGTGAGCAGCTCCGGCTCCGGGGGTGGCCCGGCCGCGGTGAACAAGGATCGGCAGGCCGAGCCGCCGCCGCCTCAAACCTGCATGGACCAGGCCGAGGCCACCGCCGCTCCGGCGGCAGCCGCTCCGGCCCCGGCCGCTCCGGCCCCGGCCGCGCCCGCAGAAGATCCCCCCGAGTCCGGCGGTGACTCGCAGCCCAGCAGCGCCGAGCAGTCGGGTGACAGCGGCGACAGCGGCGCGGGTGGCGATTCCGCCGACCGCGGCGACGATGAGTCTTCTACCGGCGGTGACAAGGGCTCCCCCAGCGCCAGCGGCGAGGAGTCCTCCGACCCCGGCGGCGAAGACAGCGGTGCGGGAGGTGAATCCTCCGACTCGCCCGCCGATGAGCCGTCTAGCGGCGGTGACGAGGGTTCCCCCAGCTCTAGCGGCGAGGAGTCCTCCGACCCCGGCGGCGAGGACAGCTCCGGCGGCGGCTCTTCGTCCGGGCCGGACCGTGAGTCGGGTAGCGACTCTCCTTCCGAGGACGAGGGTGAGAACGCCTCGGATGCGGGGGGCCCGTCCGGGTCGCGCGATTCGGGCAGCAGCTCGCCCGTTGGCGGATCCCAGCCCGATGCGGGCGCCGCGGATTCGGGCTCCGGCTCGGGTGGGAGCGACTCCGGCAGTGGCTTGGCCCCGGACTCGTCGGGCGCCGATGACGCGTCGAGCAGCGATTCCAGCTCCTCGAGCTCGTCGAGCGGTCCTGGCTCGGCGGAGGATATGGAGAAGGCGCGCGCCGCGATGGACCTGGTCGGTGAGCTCATGCAGACCCTGGGCGCCAGCCAGGACGCCGAAGCGGGCAGCGTGCGGGACTCGGTACTGCAGGTGATGGACCGCGACCAGCTCGAAAAGCTTGGCGCCGACCCGGCCGACCTGGACAAACTCGACGACCTCAACCTCGGCGACGCCGGGGCCGGCGCCCCGGGGCCCGCGGACTCGTCGGACAGTTCCTCGAGCCCCGCCGAGTCCAGCTCGGCTGACGCGGACCGGTCCGACTCCAGCGCAGCGAGCCCGGGCAGTTCCGACAGCAGCTCGCCCGGCTCGGGATCGGGTTCATCCGGCTCGGACTCGATCAGCCGGGACTCCGAGGCCAGCGATACCTCCGACGCGGGTGACTCGCCCGAATCTGGGGCGCCGGAGTCCCGGTCCGGGGCGGGCCAGGCCGACACCAGCACATCCTTCAGCCGTGACTCGGACTCCGGGGCGGGTGGCTCGGGTGAGGGCTGGGAGTCCGGTGCCGAGAAGCTCGCCGAGCAGGTCAAGGAGGCCGCCGACGTCGACCCCGTGGCCGAGCAGCTCTCCGAGAAGCTCGACGCGATCGACCTCGACACCGGCGACACCAGCTCCAGCACCGACAGCACCGGGCCCGATGACAGCGGGTCCGACGCCGACGAGTCCGAGGACAACACGTCCTCCGACCGTGACTCGGCCGCCGGTCCGGACTCAGCCTCGGAGGAGTCGCGCACGCCCGATGAGGGGGACGGCTCCGACAAGAGCGCCAGCGCCGGTAGCGACTCCGACATCAGCCGCGACAGCGAACCGACCGACGACGGCCCCAGCGACGGCGGTGGCCCGGATGGCGAGGAGGAGCCGTCCAGTAGTGAGCAGGGCGGTTCCGGCGCCCCGCCCGAGGACACCTCCTCGGGCGGCCCAGCCGCCCCGGACGAGCAGGCCAACCCGGAGCCGGCTGAGGGGGGCGAGGGTGAGCAGCCCCGCAACCCCGAGGGCACCCTGGCGACTCCCGCGGCCGCGGGCGGTGAGACCGGCGGGACCGACACAGCCACCTGGGACAAGCTCGCGCAGTGCGAGAGCGGTGGTGACTGGAACATCAACACCGGCAACGGCTACTCCGGCGGCCTGCAGTTCAGCCCGTCGACCTGGAAGGCCTTCGGTGGGGAGGGGTCGGCGGCTGAGGCGAGCAAGGAAGAGCAGATCGCCGTAGCCGAGAAGGTCCAGGCCGAGCAGGGCTGGAACGCCTGGCCAGCCTGCTCGAAGAAGTTGGGCATCAGCTGATCCGATGCGTATCCGCAGGTGGAGCACGGTGTCGGTGGCCGCGGTGATGACCGTGGCCCTGACGATCGTGCTGTGGTCCTCCGGCGCCCCGCAAGGGGGTCGGGTGGTGGGGCTCGGGTCGGTCGTGCCGTGGGGGTCGGCCGACCCGAGGTCCCCGATGGCTCAACCGCCGGTGCGCGGGCAGGCCGGGCCCGTCGTGGGTGGCCTGTCGGCCTCGTCGGTCGGGGTGCTGGTCGTCGACGGCGGCCGCCACCAGTGCTCGGCCTCCGTGGTCGCCTCCCAGTCCCGCCGCCTGCTGGCCACCGCCGCGCACTGCGTGTGGCTCGACGGCGGCTGGCGCGTCGACGGGGCGACGTTCATCCCCGGCTACGCCGCCGGTGAGGAGCCCTACGGACGCTGGGCGGTCGACACCGCCTACGTCGCGCCGGCCTGGACCGAGGCGAACTCCCCGATCGAGGACGTCGCCGCCGACGTCGACCTGGCGTTCGTGTCGGTGCTGCCCCGCGACGGCGTGCTGCCCGAGCAGGTCCTCGGCGCCCAGGGCATCTCGTTCTCCACCCCGCCCCAGGTCGAGGTCGCCGCGCTGGGCTACCCCGCGCTGGGCAGCTACGACGGCCAGTCCCTGCGCGGCTGCGTCGGCACCGGGGCGGTGGAGGCGTTCACCCGCCCCGAGAGCCCGCAGCCGGGCGAGATCCGCTCCCTGGACTGCGACATGACCCAGGGCGCCTCCGGTGGGCCCTGGCTGGCCGGGCCCGAGGCCGACAGCGGCCGGGGTCAGGTCGTCGGCGTGGTCTCCGGCGGCGACGACACCCACCTGGTCTCCCCCCGCTTCGGCCCGGCGGCCAAGCGGATCTACGACGCCGCCGACACCGCCGCGCTGGCCACCACTGCGCCGCGCCCGGACACCGACCCGATGTCTGCCCAGATCGCCCCACGAGGAGGCAGCTGATGACCACCGCCGAACAGAACCGAGCTGGCCCGGCCCGGGTGCCGCGCAGCCCGTTCGAGCTCAACCATCGGCTCGGCGCCGCGGCGCGCTCGCGCGCCCCTCATCTGAGCTCGGTCGACAACGAGGCCATCGTGGATGTCGCCTCCGCGGCCGCGGCCGCCGGCGGGCCCGGCCCTGACCCCGTCGACACTGCCGCCGAGCTCGGTGCCGCTGCCGAGGCGGCGCAGGAGCGTGCGCGTACCGAGTTTCCCGACACCCGCCCGGTGTCGTGGGCCGCGTTCGGCGCCCTGGTCCCGGTGCTGGCCGGCTCCGCCGGGGCCGGCGCGTCCTGTGTCGCCGCGGCAATCACCGATGCTCTGCAGCTCGATCAACGGTGTGCGCTGCTCGTCGACGCCGACGATCCCGCCCGCTCCGGCCTGGCGTGTGCCCCGTCGCAGGAAGGGCCGTGGGTCCGTCCGGTCAACCCCCAGGTCTCGGTGCGCTACAGCTGGCGTGAGGACGCGTTGGTGGCGCGCCTGGAGACCCAGCTGCCGGCGATCACTCCGGGGATGGTGCCGATCCCGCCGGACTGGCTGCCGGATCCGGCACCGGACCCGCTGCACACCACTGTGGTCGATCTCGGGCACGGCGGCTGGCGCGCAGCCGCGACCCCCGTCTACGGGGCCGGGGGCTGGCTGCGCCGGGGGCTGCCGTCCCAGCGCCCGATCCTGGTCGTGCGCGCGACCCGGCCGTCGCTGCGTCAGGCCGAGCAGCTCCTCGCCCGGTTGGAGCCGTGGGTGCAGCGCGGGGTGGCGACCCCGGTCTATCAGCTGGTGGTCAACGGAGCCCGCAAGTGGCCCGCCGGGGTCGCCGGCGCGGCCGGACCGCGGGTCGCTGCCCTGATCGATGAGGCGTTGTTCGTCCCCCACGAACGCAGCTGGGAGATCGCCGGAGTCACCGACGATCCCAGCCCCGACCGCGCCGTCGACGCCCTCCGTCCGCTGCTCGCCTCATGGGGCCTGGTCACGTCCCCACGACGTCGCTGACCACCCCGTCACCTGCCGAACCCCACTCGCCCGCGGAGGCACCGCTGATGTCCATCCCCCACCTGCTCGCCGACACGCTGCTCACCCAGATTCACCTGCTGCCCGCTCAGGACATCCCGAACCCGGGAGCCGAGGCCCCGCCCGGCGCGCCCGCGATCGAGCGTGTCGTCGGCTACCTGCGCTGGATCGCCGGGGTCTGCATCCTCGGGCTGTTCTTCGGCGGGATCGTCGCCGCGACCGCGGGCCGGCTGTGGGATCACCACGGCTCCGGACGTCTCGGTGCGCGGCTGATCGTCGGCAGCCTTGCCCTGGCCCTGTTGTTCGGCCTCGGCTACACCCTGGTCAGCCAGTTCGCGGCGACCGCGGCCTGATGGCGCGCTCGATGAACACCGACCGGGCTCCGGCAGGCGGCGGCCGCGACGGGCGACGTCGCGCACTGCTGATCATCACTGGGGCGGTAGTACTGGTGCTGGCGCTGCTGGTCGGTGTGGTCGTGTCACTGACCAGCATGTTCGGCGAGGACGAGCCCAGTTCCACCTATCAGAGCCCGCCGGCCCCGACCGGCCCTGGGGCCGGCGGCAGTACCGGCGGTGGGAGCGGCCCGGAGGCTGAGGCTGCCCTGGCGCGTGCGCCCATGCTCGATGTCCCTGACCAGGCCGCGTTGCCGCATACCTTGTCGATGCGCAGCGCGGGCCCTCCGATCACGCTGCCCGCCCCCCAACAGGTGAGCGGGGTGCTGGTGCCCACTGGGTTCCCGGACACCGAGCAGGGCGCGATCGCTCAGGTGGTCGAGCTGACCCGGGTTGGGTTCACCGGCGCCGATCCGCAGGTCTGGGCACAGGCCTACGACTCGATGGCCGAGCCGGGTGCCGCGCCCGCCGCCCAGACCCCGGCCTCGCAGGACCTGGTTGCCTTCCGGCGGGCGGCGAACATGCCCAGGACCGGCGCAACCCGGGCGAGGATCACCTGGGATCCCACCTCGGCGCTGGTCAAGGGCAGCACCGACGACGGCAGCTACGTCGTGGCGTGTGTGCTCGGCGAGCTGGTCACCGACTACAAGGGCCGCGTGGCCACCGGCGGGTTGGGCAACTGCCTGCCGATGCGCCGCGTCGGCGATCAATGGCTGGTCGCGTCGGGGCCGCGCGCATGGGTCGCCCCGGCTACCTGGCCGGGCAGCGACGAAGCCGTCGCAGTCGGCTACCGGGACATCCTCCGATGACCGGCCTCATCACGACCAGCTGGTACCTGCCTGCTCAGGACCCCGCCCCGCCTGGCGGGGATGGAGGCGGTGGAGATGGCGGTGGCGGTGGCGGCCTGGTCGGCGACTTCGCCGGATCCATCGCGGAGTCGGCGTTCAGCTCCGCGATGCAAGCGGTGTGGGATTCAGCGATCTGGCTGCTCAAGGGCGGCTTCGATCTCGCCGACAGGGTCTCGCAGGTCACGCCGGGCGACCTGACCGGCAACGACGCCGACAACCCGGACGCCATCCCCGGCGCCCCGGCGCCACCGGCACCGCCGGAGGGGGCGCAGAGCGCGGTGGATCTGGGTTCGTTGTGGTCGACGATGATCTGGCTGGCCGCGCTCATCGCGCTGGGTCTGTTCTTCTACCAGCTGGCCACCGTCGCGGTGCGCGGCGGAGGGGGCATGTTCCGCGCGGTCACCGGCCCGGCCCAGTTCGGCATCGCCCTGGCGGTGACCACCGGCGCGGTCGCGGCCCTGCTTACCGGCGCCGACGGGCTGACCACGCTGTTCTTGAGCAACCTGGGCGAGCAGGGCAGCTTCACCGCGATCCTGGACAACCCCGCGGTCGCCGACCGCTTCGGCGACAACCCGGACCTCGGCGAGGATGTCGAGGAGGGTGTCCGGTCGATGATCCTGGGGATCGCAGCCCTGTTCGGGGTCATCCCGGCCGCGCTCGGCTTCGCCCTGGCGATGATCTTCCGCGCCGCGGCGATCATGGTGCTGATCGCGACCATCCCGATCGCGGCAGCCTGCCTGATCTCCGACTCCACGGCATCGATGTTCTGGCGGGTCGTGCGCTGGCTGCTGGCGGCGGTGCTGCTCAAGCCCGCGCTCGCGCTGGTCGTGGTGATCGGGGTGAACATCATGTCCCGCACCGACGGTGTGGCCGGGCTGCTGGCCGGCACGGCGGTGCTGCTGATCAGCCTGTTCTGCCCGATGGTGCTCTACCGGCTGTTGGCTTTCGTCGACCCGGGCACCGGCGCCGGGATGGCTGTGCGTTCGAGCGGCGGGTCTCGCAGTGGCGGTGAGCCGGGTGGGGACAACGGCACCAGCGAGATGATCAATAACGCGCGGGCGACGCAGAAGGCCTACGACATCGGCAGCGGCAGCTCCGGCGGCGGTAGCGCCGCTGGCGGCGAGCTCGGCGGCAGCACCGCCGCGACCGGCACAGCCTCCGGCGGCGGGGGTGCTGGTGGTGCCGCGGCTGGCGGCTCCGCCGGTGGTGCCGCTGGTGGCGGTGCGGCAGGTGGCGGTGCCGCGGCGGGCGGTGCAGCGGCCGGCGCCGGGGTCGCCGGTGGCGCCGTCGCCGCGGCGGCGGTCGGGGGCTATCTGGCCACCAAGGCGGCCGGCCAGGCCGCGGGCGGGTACGCCTCCTCGCAGATGGCCCAGACCGGTATCGGGCACCCCGGCCCGGCACCCGCGTCCGGGGCTAGCAGCGGGCAGATCAGCTCGGCCGCCGGCGGCGCCTACGGCGGGGCGACCGCGACCTCGGACTGGTCCGGGCAGCCCCCCACCAGCGACAGCGGGCCCGTCGAGCCAGGCGACACCGCGAGCGGCGGCGGGTCCGGTCCCGAACCGCCACCGGATCCCGGACCTCCCGAGGCCGGCCATCCGGATCCCGGAGCGGGCACCGACCCCGGGCCGGAAACCCGCCCTCCTGAGCCCCCTCCGGCGAACGCCGGCACGGACGGGGCCTCCACCACGCCGGCCCCCGACACCCCGACTACGCCGTCACCTGGTCCGGCGCCCGAGCCCGAGCGTCCGGCCCATCCCGACACCGACCGAGAGGACGGCCGCCGATGACCAGCACCGTCGTCGTCGTCACGACGACTACCACGAGCGGTGACACCCGATGACCACCAGCCAGTCCCCCGGCCCGCGGGTGTATCGGGGGCTCAACCACACCGAAGGCATCGGGTGGATCGCCGGGATGACACCGGTCCAGGCGTTCCTGCTGATCGGAGTCTGCGCCCCGGCGCTGATCGCGATGTCGCGCAACCAGTGGTCGGCCGCGCTGTCCTGGGCGGTGTTCGCCGCGATCGTCGCCGTGCTGATCCTCGTCCCGATCCACGGCCGCCCGGCGTTTAGGTGGCTGGCCGACCTGGTCATGTTCCAGACAGGAGTCCTCATGCGCTGGTCCCCCTGGCAGTCCCGCGCCGCCGCAGGCCTGGCCGGCGACCGCACCGAACCCGACCTACCCGGCGTCCTGGCCCGCCTGGAGTTCCCCGACGGACCGGAGTTCCACGGCTCCCGGATCTGCCTGATCCACGACACCACCGAAGGCCGGTGGGGTGCCACGGCGAAGCTGACCCACTCCGGGGTCGGGATGCTCTCCGACGACGAGTGCGAGCGCCTCGCCTCCCGCCTCGGATCGATGCTGGTCGGACTCGGCCACCGCGAGGTCGTCGACCGAGTCTCGCTGCTGGTGCGCACCGTGCCCGACGACGGCACCGAGTACGCCGTCTGGCGCGACCGCCACCAACGCCCCGACGCACCCGCCCTGGCCCGCCAGGTCACCGCCGAGATCGACCGCGACGTCGCCTCGGTCAGCGTGCGCACGGAGCTGTTCGTGACCGTGTCCGGCACCGAGGAGGCGCTGCGGCGCCCGGCCAAGGCCGCCGGCGGTGGCATCACCGGGCGGGCCTTTGCCCTGTACCGGCTCCTCGAGGGCGTCGCCGACGGCCTGCGAGGGCTCGGTGTCCAGTCGGTGACCTGGCTGTCCTCGACCGGAGTCGCCGAGGCGGTCAAGACCGGGTTCAACCCCGCCGCCGCGGCCGGGCTGTCATTCCGGCACCTGACCAGCCCGGACCCCGACGGCACCGTCGGGCTCCCGATCTCCCAGGCCGGGCCCGCCCTCGCGCCGACCCCCGCAGCCAGGGCGTATCACCACGACGGCTACTCCTCGGTCGCCTACGCCGTGCAGCCGCCCGAGTCGGGCACGATCTTCGGGTCGCTGGGCCCACTGCTGGCCGTGCGGACCGCCGGCGAGCGACGCACCCTGCAGATCCACTACGAGATCCTCTCCGCCGCCGCCGGCGCCCGGGTGGTGAAATCCGACCGGTTCCGCAACAACGTCCTGGTCGACGCGAAGGCCCAGCGCGGGTTCAACACCACCGCGGTGGACTCGCGCCGCCAGCGCGGCGCCCGCGACCAGGAGGCCGCCGTCGCCGCCGGGCACGCCGTCGTCCGGTTCACCGTCGCCTCGGCGATCACCGTCCCGGCCGACTGGAACGTCGAGGACCACGCCGCCCGGCTGGAGAACGACGCCTCGGGCCGGTTCCACCTGCTGCGCCTCGAACTCGCGCAGGACTCCGCATTCGTCGCCGCCGCCCTGCCGGTCGGGATCGGGCTGCCCCGGGAGAAGAGGGCCTTCGACTCATGAGCATCTTCGGCAAGCGCCGACGCCGCGCCGTACCGCGCAACACCGGCGAGCTACTCAGCCAGTTCACCGATCTCGACGGCATCCCCACCAGCACACCCGTCCCCGACCACGACGTCGACGACGTCGATCAGGAGACCGGTCGGCGCCGTCGCCGGCAACGGGTCAACCAGGCCGCCGCACCCCGGCAGGGCCCGCGTGAACCCGGACGGGGCTGGGCCGCGGTGGACGCCGCCCGCCGGGCACCGGTCTACAAGGCCACCACCGCCGAGGTGGGCGGCCTGTTCCCGCTGCTCGCGGCCAACGGCGTCCCGGCGATCGGGGCCCGCCTCGGGTACGACACCCAGTCCGGCGGCGCCTTCTACGTCCACCCCACCGAGTGGGTCCTGCGCGGCATGGTCACCAACCCCAACCTGGTCGTGTTCGGCGAACCCGGCCGCGGCAAGTCCTCCACGGTCGTGGCGCTGATGCTGCGGATGATGCTCTTCGGAGTCCGCTCCCTGATCTCCGGCGACGTGAAGGGCGAGTACACGCCGCTGCTGCGCTCGCTCGGGATCACCCCGATCGCGCTCGGGCGCGGGAGCCCACACCGCCTCAACGCCCTCGACCTCGGCCCGCTACGGGGCCGCTGGAACACCTGGAGTGCCGAGCGCCAGAACGAGGAGCTCACCGGGATCCTGGCCCGCTGGACCCGGCTGCTCACCGCCCTGGCCGAAGCCCAGGGCTACCCGCCGACCGTCACCGACGAACTGGTCATCTCCACCGTGCTGCGGCGCCTGGTCGGCGCCGCCGACGGCTACTCGCAGCTGCGTCCGATTACGATCCCGCAGGTCGTGGCACAGCTCGCCGACCCCGACCCGGATCTGTGGCAGGCCACCCGCTTCGCCTCCCACCGCCAGTTCGTCGACCACACCCGCCAGATCACCGACGCCCTATCGAACCTGGTCGTCGGCCCCCTGGCCGGGCTGTTCGACGAGCCCACCAACTTCGACCTCGACTGGGACGCGCCCGTGCAATCGATGGACCTGTCAATGCTGCGCTCGCGTGGGGACCAGGCGATCGCGGTCGCCCTGACCTGCCTCGGCTCCTGGTCGTCGATGATCACCGACCTCCAGGACGACGGCGACGTGCGCATCGTCGTGCGCGACGAGGTCTGGCGCCAGATGCGCCTCGGGCTGCGCGCGGTCCAGGCCGTCGACTCCGACCTGCGACTATCGCGTGCCGAACGCAAGATCCAGCTCCTGGTCATGCACAAACCCTCCGACCTGCTCTCCGTCGGCGCCGCCGGCTCCCAAGAGGTCTCGATCGCCAAGGACCTCCTGGCCCTGTGCAGCTCCCGGATCCTGCTCGGCCAGTCCACCCGGGTCGGCGACGAACTCGCCACCGAGCTCGGCCTGTCCGAACGCGAGCAGGCCGTGATCACCGGCTGGGCGATGGAGGGCCCCGGCCGGGCGCTGTGGAAGATGGAGAACAGCCCCGGCATGAAGATCCAGACCGTGCTGTCGGCGACCGAGCGGTCGATCTTCGACACCAACGCCGGCCTTCGCGGAGCGACGGATCTGCCTGCGGAAACAGCCCTCGGCCAGGGTAGCCGATCCCGGCCGCGGCTGGTGTCGGTGCCCGGGGCACCGCAGCCCGCCGAGCAGGCTCGCGTGGCGAGTGTCAACGGCTCGACGCCACACCAGTGAGCTGAGCGGTGGATCAGCAGAAGGGCACCATCGCCGTCGCCGCGGCGGCGGTGGTGATGACGTTCCTGGTCGCGGTGACCAGCATGGGCATCGCGATGTTCACCGCCGTCACCGACGGCCCCCTGGCCGGCGGTTGTGGCGGGGACGGCGGGCTCGGCGGCGGGTCGCAGTCGATCGGCGGGACCGACTGGAACGCCGAGCAGACCGAAAACGCCGCCACCATCGTCAACCGCGTCGTGCAGCGCAGCCTGCCCCGCCGAGCCGCGGTCATCGCGATCTCCACGACCATCGTCGAGTCGCAGCTGGTCAACGTCGGCCACGGCGACCGCGACTCGCTTGGCCTGTATCAGCAACGCCCCTCGCAGGGCTGGGGCGCACCGGCGCAGATCCTCAACCCGGCCGCGGCCACCGACACCTTCCTCGACCGGCTCGTCGAACTACCCGGCTGGGCCACCATGCCCCCCGGCCAGGCCGCCCAGGCCGTGCAGCGCTCCGCGTTCCCCGACCGCTACGCCCCCCAGGAAGAACCCGCCGCGGCGCTGGTCGAGCGGTTCTGGGTCGGCCCGGACAACCCCGTCCCCGCCCCCACCGCACCCGGCGGGCCGAACGTGCAGCTGGCCTCATCGGTGTTCGCGTGCCCGGACCAGGGCGGGGTCGGGGCGCCGCTGGCCCCGTCGAACATCGACCCCACGGCGTTGCCGCCCGGGTTCACCCCGCCTGCCGACCCCGCCCAGCGGGCCGCGGTCACCTACGCCCTGGCCCAGCTCGGCAAGCCCTACGTCTACGGGGCGAAGGGACCCGACGCGTTCGACTGCTCCGGGCTCACGACTGCCGCGTGGGCCGCCGCCGGAGTTCCGGTCCCCGCCGGGACCGTCAGCCAGAAGAACACCGGCACACCCGCCAGCCCGGCCACCATCGCCCCAGGCGACCTGGTGTTCATCCCCGGATCGCTCGGCTCACCAGGCAATCCGCGCCACGTCGGGATCTACGTCGGCCAGGGCCTGGTGGTCAACGCCTACAGCGAACAGACCGGAGTCATCATCCAGCCCCTGTCGGACTGGGCCGACCAGATCACCCACGTCCGCCACATCGCCGGACCAGCTGGGCAGCCCGCCCCGGATGCGGCACTCGCGGCGGCCACGCCATGACCCGCCGCCTCGGATTCTCTGTCGGTGGGAGGTGCTGACCTGTGACGATGGCTCCCACGCCGGATCGTGACCTCTATGCCGCCCTCGGGCTGGGCACCGATGCCAGCACCGCCGAGCTGCGTCGGGCCTATCGCGCCCTGGCGCTGCAGCTGCACCCCGACCGCAACCCGGACCCGGCTGCTGCTGGGCGGTTTCGGGCCGTCACCGCCGCCTACGCGGTGCTGGCCGACCCGGTCCGGCGTGCCGCCTACGACGCCTCCCGCGCCACACCACCCACCGCCACCGCGCCGGCACCGGACCCGGCGGCGGAACCGGGCAGGGTCGAGGACTACGTCCCGGCGAGCGAACCCGTCGCCTACACCGACTACGCACCTGCCGACGGCTACGCCCCGCCGCCGCCGCCGCCGGCACCGGCGCCCGCACGTGCACCCGCACCCGCGCCCGGCCCGGGCGTGCAGGTTCCCGCGGGGTGGCCCACCGGCCGGATCAACACCGGCCGGCCGCTCGCCCGGGTTCTGCTGGGGGTGTGGCGGCTGGCGCCGCTGCCCCGTCACCGGTTCGCCGCCGTCGTCACGGTGCTGGGCACGCTCGGCGTCGCCTACATCGCCGCCGCCTCGCGGCACACGATGCCGGTCGAGGCGACCGTGATCGGCGCGCTGGCGACGGTCGCACTGGCCTGCTGGAGCGTGCGCACCGTGGTCTGGACCGTGCTGGCGACCCGTGCCCGCCGTGCTGTGAAGGAGACGCGCTGATGGGATTCCTCGCCCGCCGTACCCCCACCCCACCGGGTCCTGCAGCCGCATCCGGGCCGCCGGCCGCACCGGTCACGCCGGTGCGGCTTAACTGGCACCACGACCGGCCGTTCGGGTGGAAGGCGCTGCCCGAGCCGGCACGCCACGCACTCGCCTCGGCTGGGTGGGCCACCACCGCGCCGCTGGCCGCATCGTCGTACACCCCGACCACCCGGCGGGATGCGGGCGGGCGGTACTGGCGCGATACCGACGCCTGGTGGATCGACCGGGACACGCTGCTCATCGTCCGCGCCCGCGAAGCCCTCGAGCGCCTCGGTACCGGCCCGGACGGGCGCCCCCAGCTGCGCCGGGCCTGCGGTGGCGGCACGGTGCGGTTCACCACGCACCCCCTCACCGGGCCGTCCCCGACCGGGCAACGCTGGCGCCGCCCACAACAGCCCACCGGTCCGGTGGGCGGGCCCGGCGATGTGCGGTTGACCGACGCCTCGATCGAGCTCCTGCCCCGCGCGGTGCAGGCCGAGATCGGTCGCCCCACCGGGCAGGTCGCGATCCGCAGCTACCCGCCGCACGGGGGCTACTACGACCGGGTCTATGCCTACCGCCGTGTCTCGCCGGCCGAGCTGCTGGTGGTCGCCGCGGTGCGGGAGTGCGGGGCATACCCCGACCCGGACACCGCGATCGACGCCGCCGACTGGCACATCACCACCTACCGACCGCAGGTCGGGGCGCCGGCGGAGTCGGCGGTGGCCATGTGACCGCGTGGCACCGCGCGATCAACGACAACCAGTTCAGGGAGGGATATCGCCGTGGGTATCAACCGTCGGACGCTGCTACGCCGCTCCGGGCAGCTCGGACTCGGGGTGAGCCTGTTCGGGTCGGTGCAGGCGCTGCGCTCCGCCCCAGTTGCGGGCGCCGCGGCCGCGCAGGCTGTCACCGGTTACGGGCCGCTGGTCGACGACGCCGACGGGATGCTCGCCCTGCCCGAGGGCTTCTCCTACCGCGTGGTCACCGAAGCCGGCCAGACCAGCACCTACGAAGGTGACCCGAGCCCCGGGGTCCACGACGGCGCCGCAGCCTTCGCCGCCGACGACGGCAACGTCCTGATCGTGCTCAACCACGAAGTCCGCGGCGGCACCGACGACGACGGCGCCGTACCGCACCAGAAGGGACTCGTATATCGCGACGACGCCGGCGGCGGTGTCACGGTCATCAAGACGACCCCCGAGGGCGAGTTGCTGTGGGAGACCGTCGGGATCGCCGGGACCTCCACCAACTGCGCCGGCGGGGTCACTCCGTGGGGCACCTGGCTGACCTGTGAGGAGACCGAGGCCGACAGTCACGGCTGGGTGTTCGAGGTCGACCCGCACGACCTGGACGAGAACCAGGACCCGCAACCGGTCACGCCGCTGGGCCGGTTCCGCCACGAAGCCCTCTGCATCGACCCCGACACTCTGGTCATCTACCTCACCGAGGACGCCGAAGGCCCGAACGGCACCGTGTACCGGTGGCTGCCCCCGTCGGGGTTCCGGGGCCGTAGCGGGGAACTCAAACAGCTCGCCGACACCCGACGGTGAGCTCGCCGCGATGTCGTGCACCGACGGCGACGGATCACTGGTCGATGATCTCGAGCAAGCCGAGCAGGTCGACACCGTCTACACGGTCGAGTGGGTCCCGGTCGAAGATTGCACCGCCGAGACCGGGCCCCTGCGCTCGGCGCAGGGCATCACCCGCGCGGCGAAACTGGAGGGCGCTTGGTGGAGCGACGGCGGCGCCTACCTGGTCAGCAGCTACGCCGACTCGCACCGCGGCCAGATCTGGTTCTACGACCCCAGCCAGTCCACGCTGCGGCTGACCACCACGTTCGCGACCGAGGCCGACGGCGAAACCGTCGAGGCCCCGGACAACATCGTCGCCGCCCCCTACGGCGGCCTGATCGTTTCCACCGACGGTGACGGCGATAACCACCTGGCCGGCGTCACCGCAGACGGCGACGCCTACCCGATCGCGCGCAGCCAGATGGGCTCGGAGTTCACCGGCCCCACCTTCTCCCCGGACGGGACGGTGCTGTTCGCCGGCATCCAGAAGCCAGGTGTCCTCTTTGCCATCACCGGCCCCTGGGAGCAAGGGACCGCGGGCGGGACCGGCGCCCGCGGCGCGGGCAGCGCCGCCGACGCCGCCGATGGTCGGGGAACATCAGCGACCTCGCGGTCTGAGATTCCTAACAGGAGGAGCGGCGGATGAGCCGCGCCAGTCTGGTCCGAGCCGTGGTGTCGGCCGGCGCGGTGATGAGCCTCGGGATCGGCCTACTCGTCCCCAGTAGTGAGCGGTGGGTGGTGCGCGCCGCGGACGAATCCAACTCCGCGGGTGACCTGCCCTACCTGCAGGTCGATGGGCGGTTCCTCATCGCCGGTGGTGAGCCGTTCTTCTGGCTGGCCGATACCGCGTGGGCGATGCTCGGCAAACTCAGTACCGACGAGATCACCGAGTACCTCGACGTCCGCGCCGATCAGGGCTTCAACGTGGTGCAGACGGTGGCGATGTTCCCGCAGGCCGGTGCCGACTCGCCGGGCGACACGGTGGAAGCGGCGGCGCAGAACGACGAGTACTGGGACAACGTCGAGTTCGCGATCGACGCCGCCGCCGAGCGTGGCCTGTACCTGGCGATCCACCCGGTGTGGGGCGACCAGCAGACCGGGTCGGTCATCGATGAGGGCAGCGCGCGGGGCTATGGCGAGTTCCTGGGCGAGCGCTTCGGCGCCTACGACAACGTCACCTGGACCCTCGGCGGGGACCACCCGGCCGACGGCGAGGAGCAGCTGTGGACCGAGCTGGCCGAAGGTCTCGACGAGACCGGCGGGACGCAGCGCAAGACCTATCACCCGCGCGGCGACCAGTCCTCGGCAACGTGGTTCGCCGACGCCGACTTTATCTCGATCTCGATCGTCACGTAGCCTTCTGACCTGCCAATTTCCTCTGTGGACATGTCTAGGACGCGGGCGGACGGCATTGGTTTGGCCGGGCTCGTTGCTTCGATCTCGTCGTCGACGGATTCGGCCGGTGACCAGAACGCGGCATCAGCGGCAGTCACTGTGTGACGGCATGACAGGACACCGTGACTCCCGCGAGGTCGTGGGTGACCGGCACGGTTGTCCGGCACACCGCGACTGAATCGGGGCACCGCGGATGGAAGGCGCACCCGGACGGTGCGTCGGAGGGCGAAGGCGGGTCGGCGGCGCGCAGCTTGGACGGCGCCAGCACACGGCCAGGCTCGGGCACAGCGTCGAGCAGCGCCCGGGTGTATGGATGTGCGGGCGAGCCAATGACCGACTCGGTCGGACCGTGCTCGCAAATCCGCCCGAGGTAGAGCACGACAACCTCGTCGCACAGCGCACTGACCACGCTGAGGTCGTGCGAGATGAACAGCAGCGACGCGCCACGATCGTCGACTGCACGGTGCAGGAGATTCACCACACCCGCCTGGACGGAAACGTCCAGGCTCGCGACCGGCTCATCCGCGATGATCAACGCCGGTTCTGCAAGCGTGGCCCGCGCAATCGCGACCCGCTGGGCCTGGCCGCCGCTGATCTGGTGCCGCTTGCGCCCGCCGAAGTGCACAGGGTCCATTCCGACGTCGGCGAGCGCTGCGGCCGCCCGCTCCCGCCGGTGGGTCCGGTCGACACCTGCCCACCGGAGCGGATCCGCGACGAGGTCGATGAGGGCGCGGTGCGGGTGCAGCGACGCGACGGGGTCCTGGAAGATCATCTGAATTCCGTCGGGCCCGGGCCGGTGCCGGACCGGCGCGCCCGCGAACGTAATGGTTCCTCCGTCGGGGGGAACCAGGCCGGTGACGGCCTTAGCCAGACTGCTCTTTCCTGAACCCGATTCTCCGACCAGGCCCACCGTGCGCCCGGCCGGCACTGTGAATGAAACGTCCCTTACTGCCGGGATCCACCCACCGCGGTTGCGGTAGCGCACCTGGAGCTCGTCGATCACGAGATCTGCTCGCTGTGTCACGTCGGCACCTCCGTCGCCGCCCAGCAACTTGTCCGGTGGGAAGGCCCCGTCCGGATGACCGGCGGACGCTCGGTCTCGCACTCGGTGTGTGCATACATGCAGCGGGGGGCGAACGGGCAGCCCACTCGGGGACTGCTCAGGTCCGGCAGGCCGCCCGGGATCTGCGGCAATGGCGGGCGGCGCCGCTGCGAGACGCGGGGGGTCACTGCCAGGAGGGCCCGCGTGTATGGGTGCCGCGGTGCTGCGAGGACCTGTTTGGTGGGTCCGTCCTCGACGACGCGGCCCGCGTACATCACGACCACCCGGTCGGTCCGCCCGGATAGCAGGCCGAGGTCGTGGCTGATCAGGAGCGACGCCATGTTTCGTTTCCGCCGCTCCACGTCGATCAGGTCGAGTACGAGCTGTTGGACGGTCACGTCGAGCGCTGTCGTGGGTTCGTCGGCGAGAAGCAGGCGGGGGCGCCCCGCCAGAGCCGCTGCGATGCCGACGCGCTGGCGCTGCCCGCCGGAGAGCTCGGCCGGGAAGCTGCGGGCGCGCCGCTTCGGGTCGGGCAACCCGACCGCGCGCAGCAGCTCCGTCGCGGTGGCGCGCTGCGCGGCTCGGGAACCACGCTCGGCGCGAGGCACCGCCTCTAGGACCTGCCGGCCGATGCGCACGACGGGATTCAGCGACGACGACGGGTCCTGGAAAACCATCGCCACGGCCCGGTTGCGCTCGGTCTCGGCGGTGACGTCCCGCCCGTCCAGTCGGATCCGCCCGGTCACGATCGGCGCGGTCTGCCCCGAGTGCACGCCCAGGACCGCGCGCGCGAGCACCGACTTGCCCGAGCCCGATTCCCCGACCAGCCCGATGCTCTCCCCCTCGGCCAGCGCGAACGAGACAGACTCGAGCACGTGCACCGGGCCGGTCGGTGCGTCGAACCGCACGCTGACGTCATCGAGTTCCAAGAGTGGACTGTTCATCGCGTCCGTCCCCACCGTTCTCCCAGCACGTTCACCGCGAGCACCGTCGCGCACAGCACGGCGGCGGGTGCGAGGCAGATCCACGGGGCGCTCGCGATGTGTGTGCGACCCTCCGCGATTAGCCCGCCCCACGAGGCCGTCGGCGGGGCGAGTCCGAACCCGAGGAAGCTCAGCGATCCCTCGGCCACGATCGCCACCGTGACGGCCGTGAACGAGTACGCCGCCACAGCGGGCAGCACGCAGCGCACGACCTCGCTGGCCACGATCCGCAGCGGCGGAGCGCCCATGATGCGCGCGGCGTGCACGAAATCCTGTCCCCGCACGCTCAGCGTCGCGGACCGTGCGACCCGCGCGAACGCCGGCGCCATGGTCAAGCCGATCAGCGCCCCGATCGTGACCTGTCCCGGCCCGATGAGCGTCACCACGATCATGACCATGATCAGCCCGGGCAACGCGAGCACGACGTCGAGGACAATTCCGATCCCGGAATCGACCCAGCCGCGGGAGAATCCGGCGAGCACGCCGAGCCCGCCGCCGACCCCCAGGCCGACAACCACTGTCAACGCGGCGACGATGATCGAGGACGCGCCGCCAGCCAGCGTGCGGGCGAGGACGTCGCGGCCGGTGGCGTCGGTGCCGAACCAGTGCTCGGGGCCCGGCGGCTGCAGCGGTGCCCGAAAGTCGGCGCGGAGAGGATCCAGCTGCGGCAGAACCTGGGCCAGCGCTGCGCCGACCACGACGAACGCGAGCACGGCGAAGCACAGGACCGGGACGAGCCTCGTCCGCCTGCGGTCAGCGCGCCGGAACATGCTGCGCCCTCGGATCGATCACGCCGTACACGGCATCGACGACAATCCCGACCAGCACCACCGTGGTCCCGGAGAACAGCACGATTGCCTCGATGACCGGGAAGTCCCGGGCGGCGATTGCGTTGGCGGCCAGGCGCCCCATCCCGGGCACAGCGAAGATCGTCTCGACGAGCACTGAACCGCCGAATGCGAGTCCGAGGCCCAGCCCGACGAGCGTGACTGTCGAGAGCGACGAGGGCCGCAGCGCGCGGGTCACCAGCAGCCGCCACGAGGAGAGCCCGCGGGATCGGGCCGCAAGGATGTAGGGCGTGCCGAGCGTGGCGATCAGGTCGGCACGCAGCACCCGGGTCAGGACGGCCGCCTCAGTGAGCGCGATTGTGAGCACAGGGAGCACCAGGTGGCGCAGGTGCGCGACCGGATCGCTCGGATCAGCCCACCCAGTCGCAGGCAGCACCGTCGCCCCGACCGCCAGTGCCAGGATCAGCGCCACCCCGAGCACGAACGCGGGCGTCGAGATCAAAACGAATGTGACCAACGTGGCGATCCGGTCGAGGATCCCGCCCGACTTCCACGCCGAGCGCATCGCCACCGGTAGCGTGATCGCCAGCGCCAGCACTTGGCTGCACAACAACAGTTCGAGCGTCACCGGCAGCCTGCTCCCGATCTCCTCTGCGACGGGGAGGCCGGTGACCAGTGACGTGCCCAGGTCGCCACCGAAGGCCCGACCGAGCCAGTGCACAAGCCGCT
This sequence comes from Pseudonocardia parietis, assembly GCF_017876315.1. GTDB lineage: Bacteria > Actinomycetota > Actinomycetes > Mycobacteriales > Pseudonocardiaceae > Pseudonocardia > Pseudonocardia parietis. The sequence continues at coordinate 99,961 of NZ_JAGINU010000003.1, forward strand.
CGGGCGGCGAGGCCTCCAGGTCGAGCGCCGCGGTGAAGGCCGCGAGCTGCTCGGGGGTCGCCTCGGTCCCGAGCACCGCGATCGCGGGGTTGCCGGTGAGCAGCAGCGGCAATGCCATCGTCAGTGTGCCGAGCAGCACCAGGACGACCACGCCGCGCACGAACTTCGGCACGATAGCCGTCATTGTGTTGTCCACAGGCGTCCGGGCAACAGCGAGATGACGTTGCTGTTGTGAAGGTCGGGCATTCCGCCGATGGACGAGTCGGCCGCGAATCCGACCGGGCTCTCGGTGAAGAACAGCACGGGCGCGTCGTCGACGATGCGCTGCGCGGCGTCGGCGTAGAGCCGCTTCCGCTCGGCCTCGTCGGCAGTGCCGCGGCCTTGTGCGATCAACACGCCAACCTCGGGGTTGACGTAGCTGCCGAAGTTCCCGCTCGCCTCGGCCTCGAAGATCCCCATGGCGGCGTCGGTGTCGGCGTAGGCACTCGTGACGAACTCGATGGCCTCAAAGTCACCGGAGTACAGGTTCGTGCCCCACGTCGCGGTGTCGGCGACGTCAATCGTCATCGTGATGCCGACATCCGCCAGCATCTGCTGGATCGCCGTGGCCCGCTGGATCGACTGCGGCCGCGAGTCGGTGGTGTAGGCGAATGAGATCGGCTGACTGACCTCGGCGAGCAGCGCCCGCGCGCGGTCCGGGTCGAAGGCCGGGTACTGCGTGCCCGAGGCATACGGGGAGCGGGACAGGATGGGCCCGTTCGCGACGGCCCCCTGTCCTTGATCGACGACGGCCAGCAGCGCCTCACGGTCGATGGCGGCCTGCACGGCCTGCCGGACACGCACGTCGTTGAACGGCGCGGTCTGCGTGTTGAGCACGGCGGTAGTCGTTGAGGCGTTGGCCGTGGCCAGGGAATGGCCCTCGCTCTCGGCCTGTGCGATCAGGTTCGGGGTGTCGATCCAGGCCAAATCCACATCACCGGAGCTGAGGCTCTGGTACCGAGAGTCGGCGTCCGGCAAGAACTGGAAGACAATCGTGTCGGCGTGTGGCGCGGTGCCCTGGTAGTTGCTGCTGCGGGTCACCGTGAGCGAGGAGCCTGCGGCGGCCGACTCGAACCGGTACGGCCCAGCACCCAGTGGGCTGCCGTCGACCGCCTTCGCAGTCGTGCTCGCAATCATCCCGAGCTGGCGGGTGAAGTAGCGCGGGAAACCGGCGTTCGGCTCGGCGAGCGTGAACGTGACGGTCGCTGGGTCGACGACGGCCATGTCGCTGATCTCGCCGGCGAGCGCGGCGCACTGGCACTCCGACTCCGGCGCGCCCAGGCGTGTGACGTGGGCGACTACGGCCTGCGCGGTGACCGGCGAACCGTCGGAGAATGTCCGTCCCTCCTGCAGAACCAGTGTCCAGGTACGCAGGTCGTCGCTGGTCAGCGACTCAGCGAGACGGGGCTCCAGCGCACCGGCCGGGCCGTCGATGAATAACGGCTCGTACACGGCATTCGCGACGACGAGCGTCGCCTGGCCGGCGATCTGGTTGGCGAGCGGGTCGAGCGTCGAGATCTCAGAGTTGATCCCGATCGTGATCGTGCCACCCGGCTGCGGCTCCGAGGACGGACCGGAGCTGGTGGGGGCGACGGGGGAGCCACAGGCAGCCAGCGCGGCGACCACGATCAGGATCGGGACGAGGCGACGAAGCATCGGAGGTATTCCTTTACCGGTCAGGCCAGAATTCGGGGACGCAGAGCGTGGACGATCGCGGTGACCTGGGCGGCCGGGAGTGCACGTCTCAAGTAGGCGTGCGCGCCGCCGAACTCCTCGAGCAGATCAAGCATCTGCCCGATATCGGACGCCCGGCAGGTCAGGTCGGGCTCGACGGTGAGCCCGTCGAGTGGCTGGCGGCGCCTGGTTTCGATGTCGTCCACATTGGTCAACAGGTAGTCGGCGACGACCTCCTCACGGCACGCGCCGACCAGGGACAGCAGGAGTGCGATGAGCATGCCGGTGCGGTCACGGCCGCCCTGGCAGGCGATGACGACCGGACCCGGGAGCCCGGCAAGAGCCTGCAGCGCGGTGGCGAACGAGGCGGCCCCCGTGGCGATCGCGGAGCAGTAGAGACTGCCCCACGTCGCCCGGCCCGCCGCGATCTCCCGCACCAAGCCAACGGCCTGTCGTCGGTCGAACGCTGCGTCGGTCCCGACGAGCGGGAAGTGCACCATCCGCCAGCCATGCGGCAGCGAAAAGGCCCGGTCCTGCGCCCGTTCCTCGTCGATGCGCAGGTCGAACCAGGTGAGGTTGCGGGGGCACGCGGCCAGCTCGTCGTCGGTCGCGAGCGAGAGCGCAGCGGCCCGATAGAGTCGGTCGTCGCGATGCCGTCGGCCCGCCTCCTTCCCTGGGAGGGAGACGGGACGCCAGTTGGGGGGCATGGCCGGACGCTGCACGCCCCTAGGCTCACAAAGTGGCAGAACTGCCAGTTTTTGCGAGCATGAACGTTCGTCGAACCGACACCGAACGGTTGGCGCGCCGGCGAGCGGCGGACTCGACGACGACCGGCAGGCGAGGAGAGTAGGGACATGCCAGCGCAGACCGGCTCCCGGGCGCAGAACAAGGCCGAGACCCGGCTCGCGATCCAGCGCGCCGCTGTCGAGCTGTTCGAGGAGAGGGGCTATGACGCGACTACTGTGGACGACATTGCCCGCCGGGCCGACGTGGCGCCACGCACCTTCTTCCGCTACTTCCCCAACAAGGAGCTGACCCTCTTCAGCGAGGACATCTCCGGCAGGCTCGCCACGCTCGTCACCGAGGCTCCCGCCGAACTCGACGTGCTGACCGCACTGCGCTGGGCCGTCACGAAGCTGATGGACTACGAGTCCACGCCGCTGGACCGCCGCCGTCAGGACCTGCGCCGCAGGTACAGCGAGCGGCCCGCCATCGAGCGCCACCTCGCCCACCTATACGACATGCTCGGCACCCGGCTGCGTGACGCCTTCGCTGCCCGCCTCGGCGACGGCAACGTCGGGGACCTCCGGCCCGACGTCGCCGTCGCCGTCTACTTCGGGCTGGCCAGGGAGTTCGCCAAGGGGGAGCGGCCGGCCCCCGAGCTGATCGAGCGATGGTTCACCGCCGTGACCTCCCTGACCTCCTAGATCCTGGCCGCTGCGGCGCGGCCGCTCGGTGCAGTGAGACCCAGTGCTCCGCTGTGAGGTCTCGCGCCCGCACCGTGTCAGGCAGGCCCTCGTTCGCGGCCCAGCGCCGCGGCGCGGGTACCGCGTCGCGCACCGCAGGCACGAGCCGGTCTCCGCGGAACGCCGCCGTCACGAGGCGCTGGTAGGCGGCCCGCTCGCGGGACGGCACGAGCGCGGTGGCGCGCCGGGTCAGCAGCAGGATCCCGCCGTCCACACTCGGCCGTGGCCGAAACGCCGCCGACGGTACGCGGCCCCCGAGTGCGAATTCATACCAAGGCCACCAACTCGCGGTGAGCAACGTAGTGCCGCCGACCGCGGCCCGCTTGCGTGCCACCTCCCACTGCAGCAGTAGCACCGCAGTCCGCCAAGCCCGCTGCCCGAGGAGGTGACGCACTAGCGGCGACGTGATGCCGAACGGGACGTTGGAGACGACGTGGTGCGGCGCGTCGAGCCGGTAGGACAGCATGTCGCCCCGCACGACGTGGGCGCGATTTCGGAACCGGCCGCGTAGTCGCTCCACCCGGCGCGGGTCGATCTCGACGACCGTCACGTTCTTCGGACGGTCCGCGACCAGTCGGTCGGTGATCACGCCGTCGCCGGGGCCCAGCTCGACCACAGGCAACGGATCCCGCGGCACGTAGCCGGTGAGGCGGTCGACGACGCGGGGATCGACAAGGAAGTTCTGACCGAGTTCATGGGGACCGCCAACATCGCGGCGGCGGCCCGGGTTGGCCCCAGCGGGCATGATTACCTGCGCTTCGCATCGATCGGACGATTACGTCGATCGGGGCGACACGTGCACGGCCGGACGGCCGGTGATCAGCGGTGTGACGCCCCGGGAGCGCTACGAACCCGCCCGTAGATGCTGCAAGCCATGGAACTCACGGTACCAAGCCGCTCAGCGCCAGCCTTGCCCCACTGGCAAACAGATGGCAGAGATGCCAGGTTCTGGGAGTTGGTGAACAACGACCCGAAGATCGCGCAGAGGGCAGGGTGGCGGGGCGAGCCTTGGCGTGAGCAGCCAGATCAGCATCAGCCCCGTCGCGCCGTTGGCCAGTTCGAGACCGTCGAACCGGAACTCGGCGACGATCAGAATCACCGCTCGGACGGTCCTCCCGGCCCCCAGGTTGAGCAGCATTTCACCTTGGGCGGGCAGGGCGCCCCTGAGGTTCCCCCGGTTTCGCGGAGTCCGGGTTATCTGTGATCGTCGCGCTGGGCGCGATGGTAGGCGTCCTCGTACTCGTCGGGTGAGAGCCCGCCGAGCCCGGCCTGGATCCGGCGGGGGTTGTACCAGCCGTCGATGTAGCGCAGCAGGGCGTGCTCTGCCTCGGCACGGGTGGCGAACGTCGTGCCCGGCCAGTAGACGAGCTCGACCTTGAGCGTGGACCACAGGTTCTCCGCGAGAGCAGTCGTAACTGTCGCCTGTGGACCCGGTCGAGGGCGCGACACCGGCGTCGACCAGGCGCTGGGTGAACCGCAGCGCCGTGTACTGGGCACCCTTGTCGCTATGGAAGATCAACTCGCCGGAGCACACCGATCGAGAGCGCAGCGCATGATCCAGGGCGGCGAGCACCAACGCAGTGGTCGCCCGCTCACCGGTGGCCCAGCCGACGACCCGGTTGGCGAACGCGTCGCGCACGCTGGCCAGCCACAACACGCCCTCCCCGGTGACCAGCCGCGTCAGGTCCGCCACCCAGAGCCGGTTCGGCACGTCGGCCCGGAAGTCGCGCTCGACCCGGTCCGGGGCGGCGGTGTGGTTCGGGTCCTGCCGGGTCGAGCCGTGGCGCCAGCCCCGGCGCAGGTGCGCACCCTGCAACCCGTGCTCACGCATGATCCGCTCGATGCGCTTACGCCCGACCCGCACGCCCTGGCGACGCAGCTCCAGCCACACCCGCGGCGAGCCGTAGGTGGCGGCGAACTCGCTGACGCTGCGCACCTTGACGATCTGCTCGAGCAGCCCGGCGTCGTCGAGCTCGCGCCGGCTCGGGGCGGTCTGACGGGCTCGCCAGTCGTAGTAGGTCGAGGCCGGGATGCCCAGGACCCGCAGTACGAGACCGGCCGGGAAGCCATGGGCGTCGATGAAGCTCATGACCACCTCCGGGTCGGGCCGATCTCGCTGGCGAAATACGCACTCGCCGCGCGCAGGACCTCGTTGACCCGCCGCAGCTCAGCGTTCTCGGCCGCCAGCCGCCGGTTCTCCTCGACCATGTCAGTGCTTGGGCGGTCATGCCGTTCGCCGGCATCGGCCTCGGCCTGACGGACCCAGTTCCGCAGGGCCTCGGGGTGCACGTTGAGCTGTTCGGCCAGCCGCTTGAACGACGGCCGCGGCTCGGACTGTCGATACAGCCGAACCGCCCGTTCCCGCAGCTCATCGGGGTACTTCCTCGGTGCTGCCAACAGAGCTTCCTTCCCAGTCCCTAACCATGGGACCAGTCTTCAAAGACTCCGGCGAAGCGGGGGAAGCTCACGGGGACGGTGCAGGCTGGCTGGCGCACCAGCCGTCCCAGTCAGGGCAACCCGCACGCTCCCACGCGCCGGCGTGCCGCGGGCATAAGCGGTTGCGGCGGTGCGCGTGGTTGCAGCCGGCTACCGCGCAGGCCGGCACCGCGGGCACCTCGGCGCGCAGGCGTTGCTCGGCAGGCTCGAGCCATCTCGCCAGATCCGGTCGGCCCGCCTCTCTCCACCATGCGTGGTGCCGTTGGCACAGGCCGATCCGGGTCCGGCGGACGGCGGCCGGGCAGGACGGCAGCGCACAGGTGGCGGTGAAGAACACCACGCTGTCTGGGTCGGGGATGAAGACGTCGTTGCGGAACTCTGGGCGCACCGCGCTCAGTAGCCGCTCCAGCAGCACCCTGGCACCAGGACGACCCGCGTCGGCCCCACCGGCTCTGATGCCCCCGGCTGCGTTCCCGCTGGGCATGGTCTTGCTCACTCGTTCCTCCCCGGTCTCGCCCACCCCTCGGGGGCTCCCTCGGTGTTGGTGGCCTCGGGTGCACTGGTGTCCAGCGCGCCTGCCGCGACCAGGAGCGCTCGATGATCCTCGACATTCAGGTGGGAGTAGGCCGCGGTGGTGGTCTGGACGTCGGCATGCCCGAGCAGATCGGCGACGACATGCGCCTGGACCCCGCGGCGCAGCAGGGCGGTGGCGTAGGTGTGTCGGGCCACGTGCGGGGTGAAGAAGTCCAATCCGGTTCGGACGCGCAACTGCCGGACCAGCCGGTAGACGTTCGCCGCCGTCATCGGTGCTCCCACCACGGGTGCGAACAGGTTGACGAATACGTAGTCGCAGTCTCGCGGCCCGTACTCCAGCTCCATGTAGTCGGCGTAGAGGTCGAACAGCGAAGTGGGTACTGGCACCCGGCGCCGCTTGAGGCCCTTGACCCGAGCCTGGTTGACGTTGTCCTCCCGCGGGACAACCTCGACGTCCCCGGTGCGCAGGTGAAGATCGGCGTGCCGTAGCCCGAGTGCTTCGCCCAGGCGCAGCCCCGATTCCACCAGCAGCTGGATCAGGAACCGGTCCCGCGCCCGGTCACACGCCTCCACAAGCGCGTTGACCTGCTGTTCGGTCAACGTCTTCGGGGGCTTGCGCGGCACGTGCACCCGCAGCGGGCTGTACGCCTGCTCACCGCGCCGACCGCGATGAAGGTGGGCCAGCAGCGGGACCTGCGGTCCAAGCCCACGCCCGCCGATCTGCTCGCCCAACAGCGGCGCGACCCCCCGATCCCGGCGGGCGTGGAACCGGTAGAACGCCGCGATGGATGCACGTTTGCGTTGTAGTGTCGCCGGGGCCAACGCCGCCGGGACGCCCGGCAGCACGAACACATCCTCTCGCCGCGCCTGACGCGGGCGGCGGAGCCAGTCGAAGAACTGCGCCAGCTGCTCCAGGCTCACCCTCGCGAACTCCAAGCCTCGCTGATCGAGCCACTCGAAATAGTCCCGCAGGTCATGGGCATAGCCGGCGATCGTGTTCGGCGACAACCGCCTCACCAGCGTCGCGTGGGCCAGGAAGTCCTCGACCGGGCCTACCGGAAGCCCGTTCAGGCCGACGACTGTCAATGGCCAGTTTGTGGTCCCCGCTGGTGGCCGGGTGAAAGTCCCCGGTCCGGGGTTGTTCAGCTGGTGTTGATGGCGGCTCCCTTCTTCGCGTTTCGGGCTTCGCGCATGCGGTAGGAGTCGCCGCTGGTGACGACGACCTGGGCGTGGTGCAGGAGCCGGTCGAGCAGGCTGACCGCGGTGGTGTGTTCGGGCATGAACCGCCCCCATCGGTCGAAGGGCCAGTGGGAGCTGATGGCGAGGCTGCGGCGTTCGTAGGCGGCGGCGACGAGCCGGAACAGCAGTTGGGCGGCGGTGTCGTCGAGTGGGGCGAACCCGATCTCGTCGATGATGATCAGGTCATGGCGCAGTGTGTGGTCGATGAGTCGGCCGACGGAGTTGTCGGCCAGGCCGCGGTAGAGCGCTTCGACCAGGTCGGCGGCGGTGAAGTAGCGGACCCGGTGCCCGGCCTCGACCGCCGCCGTGCCAAGCGCGACGAGCAGATGCGACTTCCCGGTGCCGGCCGGGCCGACCAGGGCGAGGTTCTCCGGGGCGCGGATCCATTCCAGCGAGGCGAGGTAGTCGAACGTGGCCTGGGGGATCGAGGAGGCGGACAGGTCGAACTCGTCGAGGGTCTTGGCGACCGGGAACCCGGCCGCCTTGCGCCGGTTGGCGATGTTGGAGGCGTCCCGGGCGGCGACCTCGGCCTCGACCAGGACCCGCAGCAGCTCCTCAGGACGCCAGCGCTGGGTGCGGGCGGTGAGCAGCAGCTCCGGCGCGAGGCGGCGCATCGCGGCGAGCTTGAGTCGTTTGAGCCCGGCCTCGAGGTCCGCGTCGAGCGCCGGGGGCTTGCTCGCAGTCATGACGCATCACCCTCGACGACACCGCCGGCGGGTGTGGCGGTGTCGGTGAAGACGGCGTAGTCGGTCAGCGAGCGGGTCGGGACCGCGGGCAGCTCGACCACCAACGCCTGCCCGGCCGGTTGGGGTCTCGGTGCGGCAGCGCCGGCGGCGAGGATGGACCGGACGTCCTCGGCCCGCCAACGACGGAACGCCGTCGCTCGGGCCAGCGCGTCGAGCAGAGCCTGTTCGCCGTGAGCCTGGCCGAGTGCGAGGAGCTCGCCGAGCTCGGTGCCCAGGCGGGCCGATCCGGCTGCGACAGCACCGGTCAGGAACGCCTGCGCGGCGGGCCCGAGTGCGCAGAACGTCTTCTCGTCAGCGGTCTTCGGGCGGGCCGCCCGAACCGGAGTCGTGGGGCGCGGCCCGCCGTAGTGGGCGTCGATCACCGACGCCTCGCCCGGCCCGACCAGGCGGTGCTCGGCCAACACCACCCCGGCCCCGGCAACTGCGCCGACCCTGCCGCCGGGTGTGGCGGTGGACAGGATGGTGAGGCGGTCGGCGTGGGTGCGGACCTCGACCCGGGTGCCGATCGCGGTGGTGGGGACCGAGTAGCGGGCCGACCCGAACCTCACGCAGGACAACCGGTCGACTTTGCGGATCACCGCCGGGCCGGTGATCCGAGGGCGCAGCGACGGGAGCCCGCCCAAGACGGGGTGCCGTTAAGGAACGTGTCACCAGGGGCGAAGTAGGTCGCGACCTCGGCTCGTCGCCTTGGGCTGATGGGCTACAGCGTCAGGTACTCGCGGATCTTGCCGCGCTGGTGCGGGCGCGGGTCGCCGAGGGCGATGCCCAGGGTGGGTAGCTGCCTGGCGATCTGTAGGTCGGTCAGGGGCGGGCCGACCGGGACATCGGCGTAGCCACGGTCGTCGTCGCTCCACGCGGAGGGCTCGCCGGTGACGGCGCGGACGCGGGCCACGACGCCGTCGACGACGTAGACCATCGCGCGGAGCCGGGTCCGGCGGGCCGGGGCGATGGGGAACCACTTGCGGTCGGCCTCGAGCTGGAACTTCTCGCCGGCGCCGGTCTCGCCGTAGCGCCGCTGTGTGTGGTCGACTTTCGGGCGGCTATTGCGGTAGATGATCAGGGCGCAGTCGCGGCCGTCGCCGTGGGCGTGCAGCGCCCGGTAGAGGGTGCTGCGCCCGACCCGGAAGGTGTCGGCGATCTGGTCGACGGTGTGCTGGCCGGTGTCATACATCTGCTGGGCGGTGTCGAGCTGACGTGCCGAGAGCGCCGCGGGCCGTCCGCCGACCCGGCCGCGGGCCCGCGCGGCGGCGAGGCCGTCGAGGGTGCCGTCGACGATCATCTCGCGGTCGTACTCGGCCAGGGCGGCCAGGAAGTGGAACACCAGCCGCCCCCCGGGGGTGGAGGTGTCGATGCCCTGTTCGAGCACCACGAAGTCGACCTGTCCGTCGCCGAAGCGGCGCACGAGGTCGAGCAGGTGCTGCTGGGAGCGCCCGATGCGCTTGAGCCGGGTGACCACCACCTCGTCGCCGGGGACCAGGAGGCCGAGCAGGGTGTCGAGTTTCGGTCGGGAGGCGAGCTTGCCGGAGACCTTTTCGACGAACAGGTTCTCGGGCGGGACGCCGGCGGCGACCAGGGCGTCGGTCTGGTGGTCGGTGTTCTGCTCGCGGGTGGAGACCCGCGCGTACCCGTAGCGCGTCACGACACGAGTCCCCTTAACCCTGATCGGGCCAGTTCCGAGATGTTGATTTCGGTACCGAGTTGCAGGCTGGATCTTAGCTGGGTGTCCGGTCGGGCGCTGAATGAGTCTCGGTAACGATCGTTTCCGGGACTGATGGCCTCAAGTACATAACCACGGTGACGCCGATCAGCGCACCGGCGAGGTAGAAGCTGTCGGGCGGTGCTCGTCGAGCACGACGCCTCAGATCAGGGGCCGGCCACGGCGATGCCGCAGCAGGCGGCCAGGGCGCACTCAAGGACGGAGTCGGGAGCGCGCAGACGAGGGGCATCGCGCATGGGCTGGAACGCGATCTTGGCGTGCGCCTGGCTGCAGACGTCTCAGGCCAGTTGCGCAGCTTTCCTGCGCATGTCGCGTTCGGACGTGCGCAATTGAATTGTGGGCAATCCCGCAAGGGTGAGGTGCGTGGCCGATCTGCTGATCATTGGTGTTCGCACTCTCTGTAGCCGGAAACGATCTCCAGCCCGCGGGCGCAAGGTCCATTCGAGCGAAGCAATAAGAGAGAAGAAAGATCGACTACTGCGGTCGTTGCCCGAAACGGGCGACTAGGTTGACTGAGGGCAAATTCTAGGTGGACAGTCTATAACTTCGAGGCGCCGACCGCGTCAGCCGGTCGATCACTGGGGCCTGTTCTCCGATCCACTCAGCACGATGGGAGACGTATTGGACACCACCGATCTTTTATTGCGGCAGCAAGAGTATTACGACGGGCGGGCAGCGGATTGGCGGCTCTTCCGGATCTAGAGTGCGAGGGCTCCGCAGTGCAGTAGCGACCGGATGCGGTAGTTGATCAGGTTGCGGAAGCCCAGGGCGTTGCGACGGAGTGCTTCGAGCCGGCCGTTGATGGCCTCGGTCGGGCCGTTGGAGGCTCGGTGCTCGAAGTAGGCCAGGACGTCGTCTCGGCGCCGGTGCAGCGTCCGTCCGAGGGTGGCAAGCTCGTCGAGCCCGGCCGGTAGCCCGCTGCGGATCCGGTCGATGACCGCGGTGAGTGCGGCCTTGCCGCGGCGGCGGTCAGCGGCGGCGTAGGCGGCGATGATCTGCTGGTAGGCCCACCAGGTGACCTCGACCGCGACGTGCTCGTCGGCGGCGAACACCGTCTCGAGCCGAGATCTCTGTTTGTCGGTGAGCAGTGCGAGGCGGGTCCGCAGGGTGCGGCGTGCCCGGTAGAGCGGGTCACCGGTGCGGCCGCGGTGGCCGAGGGTGTCCTGTTGGATGCGTTGGCGACACAGGTCGAGCTTGTGCCCGGCCAGGGCGACGACGTGGAACGGGTCCATCACCGTGACCGCGTCCGGGACCGCGTCGGTGGCGGCGTTCTTGTAGCCGCCGAACCCGTCCATCGCCACGACCTGGACTGCGTCGCGGAATCCCTGGTCTCGGGCCTCGAGCCAGGTCCTCATCGCCGCCGCCGAGCGGCCCGGGACCAGGTCGAGCAGTCGCGCACGACCCTGCCCCGCGACGACCGCGGTGAGGTCGGTGATCACGGTGACGAACCCGTCCCCGTCGGCGCCGAACACGTGCGCCCACTTGTGTTCGTCGACTCCGACCACCCGGACTCCGTCGAGTCGGGCGGGGCCGGCGGACAGCAAGAGCTGCTCGGTCGCGGTGACCGCGACGTTGTTCACGGTGTCCCAACTGCGGCCGAGTTCGCGGGCGACCGCGGCGACGGTGACCTTGTCGATCGCCAAGCGCCGCAACACATACTCCGCGCACCGCCGAGTGGTCGACGCACCGCGGCGGGCCAACCGGCTGCTGTCGTGGGCGAAAATCTCGCGGGCGCAGCCGCCGTGGACACAGCGGTAGCGCGGCACCCGCACGCGCAGCTGCAACGGATGTCCGACCACCGGAACATCGCTGACGCGGCGCTCGACGCTGTCGCGGTAGATCCCGACCAGCCCGCACCCGGGGCACGTGCCGGGCCCGTCGGTGAGCAGGTCGCACCACAACACCGTGACCTCGCCGCGCAGGGCGGCATCGGTGATCCGCACCCCGAGCTCAACGGTACGGATGATCGTGTCGGCCACGATCTGGGCAGGCGGGCACGTAGGCTGCGACATCGGGTCCCCGGGATCGTTGCTGATGTTGGCGTAGGAACCGTCATCATCAACTTCTCGGGGCCCGCCTCACCGCAGCGACACGACCCCAACCTCGCGGTCCGTCACGCCCTCACCTGCACTCCATTTCCGGAAGAGCCGGATTGGCAGCGGTGGATCACTCGCTACATGCGCCCCGTCGAAGGGGAGATCAGCAAGCTCCTGTCGGAGCTACCACTCGATGGTCACGTGCTCGACATGGCTTGCGGGACAGGCTACTGGACAGCGCAGCTGGCCAGCCGTGCGAGCACGGTGACGGCCCTCGACGGGTCGAAGCCGATGCTGGAGCAGATCGCCCATCGCGGCCTGAGCAACGTCAACACCGTGCACGCAGACCTGTTCA
>NZ_JAGINU010000004.1 GCF_017876315.1 Pseudonocardia parietis
TGTACCGGGGTGGCACGACACATCGCGTCGACGTGTCGTCGGCAGGACCGTCTGTCAGGTCTCGGACGCCGCTCGACGGGCGCGTCACCGAGGCCCGATCGCCAACTCGCCCGGCACGCTCGGTCAGTCCGGCCCGCAAAGGCAGGGCCGGCTCGGGCGACGTAGCGGTGGGTCGGCGGCATAAGCGTGGACGTGTTCCGGCGAACCCTTTCCAGTCCGAGAACCGTTGAATCGTGATCCAGAACTCTGGATCCAGGATGCGCTGAAGTTAACCGGGCTCTCCCGGAGTGTCAACTGCCTCACAAGCTACGGAGCGCGACGTACTCACGCCACGGCCCACGCGCCCGGGATGCTTACGAAGACGGAATCAGCCGGTCAGCGGCCAGTCGGGCGGTCTCGGCCAGGTGCTCGGCCACGATCGCGATCCGTTCGGTGTTGAGCAGCCGGTTCGGGGTGATGACCCAGAACGTCCGCCGTGCGACGATCCGGTCGTGCAGCACCGGCCGCAGACGTCGGTCACCGTCAGCGAGAAAGCACGGCACCAACCCCAGTCCAACCCCCGCCGCGGCCGCCTCGACCTGCGCGAACAGGTTCGTGGTCCGGAAAACGACGTTCGCCCGGGCCGCGATGTCCTCGGCGCTCTGCAGCTCGGGGAGATCGAGCAGCGAGGCGACGAACCAGACCATGTCATGGTCGGCCAAGTCGTCGGGGTCGCGGATGCGCGACCGGCCGGCCAGGTAGTCGGGACTGCCGTAGATCCGCAGTTCGTAGTCGCAAAGATGATCGATCCGGAACCCGGGCCGCTCGGGCCGGTGGATCGTCACGGCGAGGTCGAACTCCCCCACCCCGTAGTCGAGCAGGTGACTCTTGGTCACCAGCTCGATCTGGATACCGGGATGGACCCGGCGGAGTCGACTGAGCCCTGGCGCGATCACCGAGCCGCCGAAACCGTCGGTCGCCACGATCCGAACCGTCCCCCGCGGACTGTGTCCGTCGTCGGTCACCGCGCCGCGCGCGGCATCGGCCTCCGCCTCGATCCGCTGGGCGTAGGGCAACAGTCGCCGCCCTGCCGCCGTCGGAGTCCAGCCACGTGGCGTCTTGTCGAACAGGCGCTGCCCCAGCTGCTTCTCCAACGCGCTGATCCGCCGCCGGATCGTCGTGTGCTCGACTCCCATCCGCTCGGCCGCGACGGTGAGGCGCCCGTAGCGGGTCAGCTCGAGGAAGTAGCGGAGGTCTTCGAGATTCACGTGTGCATTCTTGCACAGCGACCGTGCTCAACTTCGTCTTGAGTGTGCTGATTTGCCCGTCGATAGTGACTACGAACTCGACACGAACGGAGCGTGACAATGAGCGTCATCGGATTCGTCGGCCTGGGCAACATGGGCGGGCCCATGGCGGCGAACCTGGTCAAGGCCGGGTACGACGTGCAGGGATTCGACCTCGGCGAGGAGGCGACGACCAAGGCAGCCCGGGCGGGCGTCACGATCGTCTCCTCTGCCGACGAGGCCGGCGAGGGTGCCGACGTCCTGGTGACGATGCTGCCGAAGGGCGAGCACGTGCGCGCCGTTCTGCTGGGTGAGAACGGTCCGCTCACCCGGTTGAAGCCGGGCGGTCTCGTGGTCGACGCATCCTCGATCGACGTCGCGACCAGCCGGGACCTGCACACCGCGGCCACCGAACGCGGCCTGCAGGTGCTCGACGCCCCGGTCTCGGGCGGCGTCGCAGGAGCCACCAACGGCACGCTCACCTTCATGATCGGCGGCACGGCGGACGCGCTCGCCGCGGCCATGCCGGTCCTCGACGTGATGGGGTCGAAGTTCTTCCACGTGGGGGACGCCGGCGCGGGGCAGGCGGTCAAGGCCTGCAACCAGATGGTGGTGGGCGCGAGCCTCGTCGCGGTTTCCGAGGCCTTCGTCCTCGCCGAGCAGCTGGGTGTGTCGAACCAGAACCTGTTCGATGTCCTGAGCACCTCGTCGGGCAACTGCTGGGCGCTGCACAACTTCACCCCGCGCCCGGGGCTGGTCGAGGGCTCGGCCGCCGACAACGGCTACGCGCCCAAGTTCGCCGCCGCCCTGCTGGCCAAGGACCTCGGTCTGGCTGCGAGTGCTGCGGAGAGCGTCGGGGTCCAGCTCGTCGTCGGCGCCGGCGCACGGGAGACGGTCGACAAGTTCGCCGCGACCGACGGCGGGCTCGACTCGTCCGCCGTGATCAAGGCCGTCGACGTCAGCTCCTGATCACCGACCAGAACGACCCGGAAGAGGACATTTCCATGAGCACGAGCACTCCCGATTTCCTGAACTACGTCGACGGCAGCTGGGTCGGCGCGCGCAACGACGAGTGGATCGACGTCGTCAGCCCACGCAATCGGCAGGTGATCGCCCGTGTCCCGCGCGGCGCCGAGAAGGATGTCGCCGACGCCGTCGACGCGGCCGGGCGTGCCTTCCCGGGCTGGCGCGACACCGCGCCGCGGGCCCGCGGCCGCCTGCTGCAGCAGATCGCCGACGCGATCGAGCCGCACGTGGAGAGGATTGCCCGCCAGATCGCCGAGGAGAACGGCAACGCCCTGCGGACCCAGGCCCGCGGCGAGGTCCAGTACGCGATCGACGTCTTCCGCTACTTCGGTTCCGTCGCGAGCGAGACCAAGGGCGAGACGATCCCACTCAACGCGCACGTGCTCGACTACTCCCGCCGTGAGCCGATCGGCGTCGTCGGCGCGATCGTGCCGTGGAACGCCCCGGTGCAGCTGGCGTCGATGAAGATCGCGGCCGCACTCGCCGCCGGCAACACGCTGGTGCTCAAGGCCGCCGAGGACGCCCCACTGGCCGTCCTCGAAATCGTCAAGATCTGCGCCGAGTTCCTGCCCGCCGGCGTGCTGAACTGCGTCGTCGGCTACGGCACCGAGGCCGGCGAGGCGCTCATCACGCACCCCGCGGTCCGCAAGCTGTCCTTCACCGGCTCGACCGCCGTCGGCAAGCGCGTCATGTCTGCCGCCGCCGAGCGGATCGTGCCGGTCTCGCTGGAACTCGGCGGCAAGAACCCGCAGATCGTCTTCCCGGACGCCGACGAGGACTGGGTCGCCCAGGGCGTCGTGACCGGCATGCGGTTCGTCCGCCAGGGCCAGTCCTGCACCGCGGGCTCCCGGTTGTTCGTGCACCGCTCGATCGTCGACTCGTTCGTCGAGAAGGTCACCGCCCACCTCGCGAAGCTGAAGGTCGGCGACCCGCTGGACGAGGCCACCGACATGGGTGCCGTGGTCAACCAGAAGCAGTTCGACCGGGTCTGCGGCTTCATCGACGAGGGCCTGCAGCGCGGCGACGCCCGGGTCGCCATCGGTGGGCGGCCGCCGTCGGAGGGCCCGCTCTCGGAGGGTTACTACATCGAGCCCACCGTATTCGTCGGGATCGAGAACTCCTGGCGGATCGCCCAAGAAGAGATCTTCGGGCCGGTCCTGTGTGTGATCCCGTGGGACGACGAGGACGAGGTCGTCCGGATGGCCAACGACACCCACTACGGGCTGTCCGCCTTCATCTGGACCCACGACATCGGCAAGGCGCTGCGCACCGCCCACTCGATCGACGCCGGCTGGGTGCAGGTCAACCAGGGCGGCGGCCAGGTACTCGGCCAGTCCTACGGCGGGTACAAGCAGAGCGGCATCGGTCGTGAGTTCTCCCTCGAGGGCATGCTGGAGAGCTTCACCGAGCGCAAGCACGTCTCCGTCGACACCTCGCGCTGAGGCACTGTGATGCCCCTCAGTGCCTTCACCGACGAGCTGGGCCGGGTCCTGCGGACAGACCCGACCGCCGACCTGGTCGTCGACCGGGTCGCCGTGCAGACCGTCGACGACGTCGCCGTGGTGACGCTGTCGAAGCCCGAGGCACGCAACGCCCTGTCGCTGGCCAGCTGGCGACGTCTGCACACCGTGTTCGAGCAGCTCCGCGGACACGCTGGCCTGCGGGCCGTCGTCGTCCGCGGAGCCGGTCCCGACGCCCTCGCGGCCGGTGCCGACATCAAGGAGTTCCCGCAGACCCGGCTGGGTGCCGCCGCCGCGACCGACTACAACGAGTCGATCGCCCGCGCCCTGCGCGCGGTCTCCGCGGTCCCGGCGCCCGTGATCGCCTCGATCCACGGGCTCGCGGTCGGCGGCGGCTGCGAGCTCGCCGCGGCGTGCGACGTCCGGATCGCCTCCACAGCAGCACGCTTCGGCATCCCGATCGGCAAGCTGGGCGTGACCCTCGGCTACACCGAGACGTCGGCGGTGGCCCGGTTGATCGGGCCGGCAGAGCTGAAGTACCTGCTGTTCAGCGGCGAGATCGTGCCCGCGGCCGAGGCGCACCGGATCGGTCTCGTGCAGCGGCTCACCGAACCCGGCGAGCTGACCGACACCGTCATCGCGTTCGTCGAGCGCATCCGCGCGCAAGCCCCGGTCACGATCCGGGCCGCGAAACTCGTGTCGGACATGGCCGGCCGGCCGCTGACCGACATCGATGCCGACCTGCTGTCGCGGCTGCACGTCGAGGCCTACGACGGCGCGGATCTTCGCGAGGGTGTCGCCGCGTTCAGCGAGCGCCGGTCACCGGTGTTCGGCACGAAGGGAGAGGACTGACATGGGAGCACTCGACGGGATCCGCGTCGTCGACCTCACCCGCTACCTGTCGGGGCCGACGCTGACGATGCTGCTGGCCGACATGGGCGCCGACGTCGTCAAGGTCGAGACCCTGCCGACGGGCGACCCGGCCCGTCAGTCCGGCCCGTTCCAGGACGCCGAGAGCGTCTACTACATGGCCTCGAACCGGAACAAGCGCAGCGTGGCCCTCGACCTGCGCAGCGACGAGGGGGCCGCGGCGCTGCGGCGGCTGATCGCCGAGGCCGACGTGTTCGTCCAGAACTTCAAGCCGGGCACGGTCGAGAAGATGGGCGTCGGCCCGGAGGCGATGCGGGAGCTGAACCCGCGCCTGGTCTACGTCTCGCTCAGCGGGTTCGGTCAGCGTGCACCCGGGTCGGAGCTGGCCGGCTTCGACCAGACCGCGCAGGCGATGTCCGGGTTGATGAGCGTCACCGGTACCGAGGAGACCGGTCCGCTGCGCGTCGGTATCGCGGTCGCCGACTCGGCGACGGGCGTGTTCGGCGCCGTGGGTGTGCTGTCCGCGCTCTACGAGCGTGAGCGCACCGGCCGCGGGACCGTCGTCGAGGGCTCGCTGATGCAGTCGATGCTGACGCTGCTGTCCTACCAGGCCCAGAAGTACCTCAGTCTGGGCGTGACTCCGGGCCAGGACGGCAACGACCACCCGATCATGTTCCCGCAGGGCACCTTCAAGACCCGTGACGGCGCGATGACCCTCGCCTGCGGCAACGAGAAGATGTGGCAGCGCCTCTGCGGGGTCCTCGGGACGCGGGAGTGGGAGAACGATTCCCGCTTCGCCAGCAACGCCGACCGGATGGACAACCGGACCGAGCTGCGCAAGCTCATCGAGGAGGTCCTGGCCACCCGAACCACCGAGGAGTGGCTCGAGATCGTCGGCGCCGGCGCTGTGCCGTGCGGCCCCGTCCTCACGATCCCCGAGGCGCTTGAGCATCCCATCACCGCCGGGCTGGACATGGTCGCCGAGGTCGACCACTCGACACTCGGCACGATGAAGGTCCTCGGCCAGTCGGTGAACATCGGCGACCCCGATCCCGAGTGGTTGCACCGGCCCGCTCCGATGCTCGGCGAGCACACCGAGGAGGTCCTCACCGGCGCCGGCTACAGCGCGGACGAGGTGGATCTCATGGTCGTCGCCGGGCATGCCGCACAGTGGCGCAAGGCCGGCGGCTGAGCGGAGCCCGCCGCAACCGGTGCCGGCCACGTTCCCCGCCAGGAACGCGGCCGGCACCGGCCTCGACCCGATGTCAGCTCGCGGCAGAACCGCCGAGCGAGATCACGAGCTTCTCTGCCGCCTTTCCGAGGTGCCGGCGCACCGCCGCCTCCGCGGCGTCCGCTTCCCGGTCGCGCAGGGCCAGCGCGATCTCCTCGTGCTCGCGCCATGCACTGTCGAAGACGTTGGTCGAGTGCAGGACGCTGACCATCGCACGCTCCACGATCGACCACACCGGCACGATCGCTCGCTGGAAGTGCAGGTTGTGGGTCGCCGAGAGGATCGCCATGTGGAACTCGCGGTCCGCGGCCAGCAGCTGCCCGGCGTCGTAGGAGGCGAACGCGGCTCCGTGCTCGTCCACGATCGCCTGGATCCGTCGGAGGCTCTCGTCCGACGCATGCTCGGCGACATTGCGCACCGCACTCGACTCCAGCGCGGTGCGTACCTCGTACACCTGTCGCACGTCGGACTCGGTCAGCGGCCGTACCGCCACTCCCCCGCCGGGCACGTTCTCGAGCAGGCCTTCCGCGACCAGATCGGGTATCGCAGCCCTGATCGGCATCCGGCTGACGCCGAGCTGACGGGCCACCTGGACCTGGTTGAGCTTGCCGGACGGAATCTCCTCGAGCGCGATCGCCAGACGCAATCGATCCCGCACCGTCCGTACGAGCGTGGTCGTGTCGCGAGGCGGAAGCTGCTCCAGCGCAGAGCTCTTCGCCGATCCGGCGTCCTCGGTTGTCATCGTGACACCCTCCCGTTGCTCGCAGAGCGAAACTAGCAGCGAGGCTTGTGGATCCTGAAGCCAGCGGTTGCATCGCCACCGTTCGTGGGCCGCGGGCGCCGGCTACTCACACGAACGGTCCGGCAGGCGATGGTGAACCGCCGGCCGGACCGTCGAGCGACTCACGCCGTCTCGGTGATCTTCCGGTCGACCCAGGGCATCATGTCGCGCAGCCGGGCGCCGACCTGCTCGATGCCGTGCTCCTTACCCTCGGCACGCAGCCGCAGGAAGTTGGGACGTCCGTTGTCGTCCTCGGCGATCCACTCCTTGGCGAACGTGCCGTCCTGGATCTCGGTGAGGATCCGGCGCATCTCGGCACGGGTGTCACCGTTCACGATGCGCGGCCCACGAGTCAGGTCGCCGTATTCGGCCGTGTCGCTGCACGAGTACCGCTGGCGGGCGATCCCGCCCTCATAGACGAGGTCGATGATCAGCTTCATCTCGTGCAGGACCTCGAAGTAGGCGATCTCCGGCTGGTAACCGGCCTCGACCAAGGTGTCGAACCCCGCCTGGATCAGCGCCGAGGCACCCCCGCACAGAACCGCCTGCTCCCCGAAGAGGTCGGTCTCGGTCTCCTCGGCGACCGTGGTCTCGATGACCCCGGCCCGGGTACCGCCCAGTCCCTTCGCATAGGCGAGAGCGAGCTGCATGGCGTTGCCCGAGCCGTCTTGATCGACCGCGACCAGGCACGGCACCCCGTGCCCGTCGACGAACTGACGACGAACGAGGTGCCCCGGCCCCTTCGGCGCGACCAGCGCGACATCCACCCCGGCAGGGGCCTCGATGTATCCGTACCGGACGTTGAACCCGTGGCTGAAGATCAGCAGCTTGCCCTGGCCCAGGTTCGGCGCGATCTCATCGGCGTACAGCGATCGCTGGACGGTGTCGGGCGCCTGCACCGAGATGATGTCCGCCTCGGCCGCGGCCTCTGCGGGGGTGACGACCCGCAGGCCCTCCTCCTCGGCCTTCGCACGCGACTTCGATCCCTCGGGCAGGCCGACGCGGACGTCGATGCCCGAGTCGCGCAGGCAGAGCGCGTGCGCGTGCCCCTGACTGCCGTACCCGATGACGGCGACCTTGCGACTCTGGATCGCTCCCAGGTCGGCGTCGTCGTCGTAGTAGACGGTGGCGG
The DNA here is from genome assembly GCF_017876315.1 of Pseudonocardia parietis. Taxonomy (GTDB): domain Bacteria; phylum Actinomycetota; class Actinomycetes; order Mycobacteriales; family Pseudonocardiaceae; genus Pseudonocardia; species Pseudonocardia parietis. The sequence goes on from NZ_JAGINU010000004.1 coordinate 7,766, forward strand.
TCATCGGTCCACTTCCTTCCGAACTGTCTGAACGGCTCCCTTGGCGCGAAGCCGCGGAGAAACGTAGCACCAGTCTGTCTCCTGGATCCAGGAGACAGGATCACCGATTCTCTTCGGTGTCTTGAGGCACTGCACCTCTCCGGGTATCCTTGATCCTGGATCCACACATGCCTACAGCGATGCTCCGTCCGCACTGCGGAGATCGCGGCGGCGGGCGGCCAGGCAGGCCGCCCGAGCATCTCGTGGCGCCAGCCACGGTCATCACGAGACTCGAAAGGTCCGTTCCCGAACATGGTTGACACCGTCGTTATCCCGAGACAGGAGCTCGCCGAACCACCGGCCGGTACGCGAGCGGCCGTGGTCGACTGCGACACGCACCCGATCCTTCCTTCGGCACGCGAACTCCTCCCCTACCTCGACGAGTACTGGGGCGACCAGCTGATCGGCGCGCTCGCGCCGTACTACGACCCCAACTACCACCCGCGCGGGTCGAACATCGCCCAGCTCCCGGACGCCCGGACCGACGCCGACGGGCGCGCCGCCACCCGGGTCGAGGACTTCGTCGCCGACGTGTTCGCAGACGGACGCACCGACTTCGCGATCCTCAACTGCCTCTACGCCGTCCAGCAGATGCACCAGCCCCGCCGCGAGGCGGCGCACGCCAGAGCGCTCAACGACTGGATCGCCCACGAATGGCTCGCCCAGGACTCGCGGCTGCGCGCGTCGATCGTCGTGCCTCAGGGCACACCCGAGCTGGCGGCCGAGGAGATCAACCGTCGAGCCGATGACGACCGGTTCGTGCAGGTCCTACTCCTCGGCCAGTCCGAGCTCCTGTACGGGCGCCAGATCAACTGGCCGATCTGGGAGGCCGCCGAGCGCAACGGGCTGCCGGTCACCCTCCACCTCGGTGGCGTGTTCCGCCAGGCGCCGACCTCGGTCGGCTGGCCGACCTCGTACCTGGAGTGGTACGTCGGCCAACAGTCCAACCTCGAGGCCCAGATCAACTCGATCGTCTCCGAGGGCGTCCTGCAGAAGTTCCCGAACACCAGGGTCGTCGTCAGCGAGGTCGGGTTCCACTGGCTCCCGCCGTTCGTGTGGAAGTTCGACAAGCTCTGGAAGAGCTACCGGCACGACGTCCCGTGGCTCGACCGTGCGCCGTCCGATCTGATCCGTGACCACTTCCGGTTCACGACCGCCCCGTCGGACGGAGCCGAGGAGGCCGGCGGACTCGACAGCATCGTCGACCGCATGGGCAGCGACCAGATGCTCGTCTACTCCAGTGACTACCCCCACCGGCACACGACCGGCCCGCACCAGATCGCGAACGGAACGTCGAACGACGAGCTGATCGAGCGCATCTACCGGCAGAACGCCTGGGACCTCTACCACCTGAGCGTCCCGGCCAGCGGGTGAAAGGCGGCACCAGCATGACTGTCATCGACCACGCTCCCGCGAACGCTCCCGTCGGCCCGCCGGTGCTCGGCACCGGGATCTTCGACGTCGACATCCACCCGGTCCCGAAGGAAGGCCTGATCGCCTCCTACCTGCCCGAGCGGTGGCGCACCCACATCGCCGAGTACGGCGTGCGCACCACGACCGGCCTGTCCACGGTCACCGAGTACCCGCAGATGTTCGGCGGTGCCATGCGCAACGACGCCTGGCCCGACGACGGCGCCTACCCGGGGTCCTCGCTGGAGCTGCTCCGGTCCCAGCTGCTCGACCCGTACGGCATCACGATCGGCGTGCTGCAGTGCCTGGCCCCGGGCGGCCAGACACTGAACCCGGCCAGCCAGGCGCTGGACCCGCGACTCGCGGACGCACTCACCCGCGCCATCAACGACTGGCAGCTCGAGCACCTCGTCTACCCCGAGCCGCGCCTGCGCGCTTCGGCCCCGGTCGCCTTCGAGGCCGCCGACTTCGCCGTCAAGGAGATCGAGCGGGTCGGCTCGAACCCCGGCGTCGTGTCGGTGCTGGGTCTGAGCAAGACCCTGGAGCCGCTCGGCAGCCGCCGCTACTGGCCGATCTACGAGGCCGCCGTCGCCCACGGCCTGCCCATCCAGTTCCACCTGTCCCAGGGCGGTGGGCACGCCAACACCGGGACCGGCTGGACCTCCTATCACACCGAGTACCACGTCGGGCACACCCAGAGCCTGCAGTCGCAGATGCTCAGCCTGATCCTCTCCGGGACGTTCGACCGGTTCCCGGACCTCAAGGTGATGTTCGTCGAGGGCAACGTGGTGCACTTCGCGCCGCTGGCCCAGCGACTGGACTACCACTGGCGCAACCTGCGCAGTGAGGTCCCCGACCTGCAGCGCAAGCCGTCGGAGTACATCCGCGACCACATCTGGGCCTCCACTCAGCCGATCGACGAGCCGGAGAACCCGCGCCATCTCGCCGAGCTGATCGAGGAGTTCTGTCCGGACAACGTCGTGTTCGCCACCGACTACCCACACTTCGACTTCGACTCCCCCGAGACGGCCTTCCCGGCCGTCTTCCCGGAGGAACTGAAGCAGAAGATCCTGCGTGACAACGGTCTGCGCTTCTTCGGCCTGGACGGGTGAGGTCATGACCAAGTACGCAGTCGCCAACGTCGCCGACATCGGCCCGGGCGAGCGCAAGATCGTCGAACTCGAAGGCCGGAAGATCGGGGTCTTCAACGTCGACGGCGAGTACTACGCCCTGCTCGACCAGTGCCCGCACGCCGGCGCAGCACTCTGCAGCTTCGGGACCGTCTTCGGAGTCTCCGAGTCCGAGGCCCCGGGCGAGCCGGTCACCTACGAACGGAACCGCTCGCTGCGGTGCCCGTGGCACGCCTGGGAATACGACATCCGCACCGGCGAGTCGTTCTTCGACCCACGCAACTCGCGGGTCCGCAAGTACAACGTCGAAGTCGTCCCCGGGTCCCCGGAGGACACCGTCGACCCCAACGGCGGCGTACAGAAGGGGCCGTACGTGATGGAGGGCTACGCCGTGTCCGTCGACGGCGACGTCGTCGTCGTCGACACCAGCCGGCGCCGGCCCTCGCGCGGGCCCCGCGCGCAGGCGACCGGCCAGGCCTGACCCACCCGGCCGCTTTCGCCGGGCCGGCGCGATCCGCCGGCTCGGCGGTGCCTCCCTGTCGATCAGAACGTGCGCGAACGGATGATCTCATGTCGAACACCCCCCGCAACGATGCCGCCGAGGTACGCGCGGTCGTCGCCGAGATCTCGCCGGCGGCGACAGGCGTCGTATCCGTGCGGCTGGAACCGGCCGTCGGCGACAAGATGCCGTCCTGGGAACCCGGCGCCCACGTCGACCTCGTCCTCGGGCCCGACCTCGAACGGCAGTACTCGCTCTGTGGTGATCCCGCCGATCTGCGGAGTTGGCGGATCGGGGTGCTGCGCGAGCCCGAGAGTCGCGGCGGCTCGTCTCACGTGCACGACAACCTCGTTGTCGGCGACGAGGTCCGCTGCCGGGGACCGCGCAACAATTTCTCTCTCGACGACGCCGACGACTACGTGTTCATCGCCGGAGGCATCGGGATCACCCCGATCCTGCCGATGATCGGTGCCTGCGAGGCGGCCGGGAAACCGTGGCGGCTCGTCTACGGAGGACGCGCCGAGGACTCTATGGCGTTCCGCTCCGAACTCGCCGCCTACGGCGACCGCGTCACGATCTGGCCGCAGGACACTCGGGGGTTGCTCGACCTCGACGGGCTGCTCGGCACCCCCGCGCCCGGCACGGAGATCTACTGCTGCGGCCCGGGCGCGCTGCTCGACGCGGTCGAGGAACGCTGCGCGAACTGGCCCGACGGCGCCCTGCATCTCGAGCGGTTCCGCCCCAAGGAGGGCGCGCTCGACGGGGAGAACTCCGCGTTCGAGGTGGTCCTCGACTACTCCGACATCAGCATCATGGTCGCACCGGACCAGACGGTCGCCGAGGCGATCGAGGCCGCCGGCGTGCACATTCCGACCTCATGCCGGGAAGGGACCTGCGGCACCTGCGAGACCGTCGTGCTCGAGGGAGAACCCGACCACCGCGACTCCTACCTCACCCCCCAGGAGAAGGAGTCGAACGAGGTCATGATGCCGTGCTGTTCGCGGTCCTGCTCGGCGCGCCTGGTCCTCGATCTCTGACGTTGCCTCCCCAGTAACAGCCCCCACGCCGGGGGCAGTTTTCACGTGCCGTCGACACCTGCCTCAAGGGATCACGTCGCCGACGTCTGGCACGGCCGCTCCGAGCGCTGCGCTTGGTGTTCCTGGTCAGCGTGGCGCAGTCTGCAGCCGCAATGCCGAGGACCCCGAGACCCGGATGCCAGTCTTCACCGCGCATCACGGCAGTACGGACAGCGACCTGCCGGTGGACGCGTCATCCGCGCCCGCGCCCTACCGGGCCAGGACCTCCATGCCACCGCACGACAATTGTGCCGCCGGCACGGCTGGGAGCGAGCCACGATGCGCGCGAGCCTCGGAAGCCTGGTCGGCCCGACCTTTCTCCGCGACGGGTTCGAGAGCACGCTACCTGCTCCCTGCGCCGAACTCGTCTCGCTGATCGGGCGGGGGTGTCCCTCGACGGCACCTCGGACACCTCTGTCCAAGTACCCGTAGGGGACTCTCACGGAGCGGTTCACGGCGGAACGATCGACCCGGCGCGGAGTCCCGTCGCCGTCGCTGTCGAGCCGTTCCTCGTTGAGGAGGACCGCTGACCTCCGGGCCCCCAACCGACACGATCTTCCGGGCAGCGTCGCGTCCGCGGAGCACCTTCGGCCGCCAAGGCGGGCTACAGGCGGGCAAGCAAGGAGTGCAGGTGCAGAGCGAGCCGGATTTCGAGCAGCCGGTCCGGGGCACGCCACCTCGGACCGAGCAGCTCACTGATCCGATCGAGACGGCGGTACAGGGTATTGGCATGCACGTGCAGGGCCTCGCAGGTGCGAGTGTGGTGCTCACTGTGGTCGAGGTAAGTCTTCAATGTGGCGACGAGCTCACGGCCTCGGTGTCGGTCGTGGGTCAACAGCGGGCCGATGGTTGCCTGGACGAAGGCGCCTCCCTCACCACGGCCTGAATGGCTGAGCAAGATCCGGTAGATGCCCAACTCATTCGACAGTGCCGGGCGCTCAGTGCGTTCGAGGGCATGGAGCACCGCAGCGGTATGTCGGGCGGCTTCATGGGCATCGCGCACGCCGGTCACGCCGCCGGAGCACTCCGCGACGCCCACCGCGATGCCCGTGGGGAGTCCATTGGCGAGCCGGTCGCGCAGCTGCTCCGGGACCGTGTCCGGCACCAGGACCACCACCACCCCGGCATGCTCGGCAGACCAGCCGCGAAGTTCGGTGGCTGTCCGCGCGCCATGACCGGCGGCGCCCCGCGGATCGTCGCCGTCCTCGACGCTGCTGGGTAGCAGGACGGCGACGGCACTGACCCGAGTGACGTCCACGTGGGCGGCCCGGGCCCGGCGCCGCACCGCGGCCTCGTCCGCCTCAGGGGACAGCAGCGCGGCAAGGACCTCCCCGCGGGTGCGCAGCTCGGCCTCGGCCGCCGTCTGCTCCGAGGCCATTACCAGCGCCATGGTGGTCGCGCCAAGCGCAAGTACCCGTTCGGCGTCCTCGCCGAACTCTCCTGGCGTCGGATGGTGCGCCACCAGACAGCCGGCCCAGCCGGTCGGTAAGCCCACCGGAGCGACGATGGCTGGCCCGGCAGGCCCGCGCACGCGACCCGTCACGGAGCCCAGGGACAGATTGTCCAGAAGCTCGTCGAGGCGCAGCCCGCGGCCGGTGAGTCGCGTGCCGTCAGCGTCGAACACGGAGACCACTGCTCCCAGCGCGCGTTCCATCTCGTCGGCGATGGCAGACGCGCTGCCCCGCCGCAGCACAGTGGCCGTCAATCGGTCGCGCAGTGCGTCGATCTCGCGACGCGCCTCCTCACTCCGCCGCAGCGCCGCATTGGCACGCTCCAGATCAGCTAACGCCTGCCGGTTCTCCTCGAACAGCCGTGCGTTGCCGATCGCGACAGCGGCGTGCGAGCCCAAGGCCGCGAGCAGTTCGATCTCCTGGGCGGTGAACTCCCGTGGTCGCCGGTCGGCCGCGCCTAGTACGCCGATCGTGCCCACGCTGGTGGAGAGCGGAACACCGATTATGCCTCCGAGGTGTTCAGAGCTGACGGCAGCGTCGACGTTCGGCACATGCGGGAATCGGTGGTCGATCGAGAAGTTCTCGGTCCCGATCGGGCGCCCGGTCCTCATCACCGTGCCGGCCAGTCCCTGCCCCGGCGGTAGTTCGATCCCGCGCAGCGCCGCGCCGATCGAGCCGTCCACGACCGCCATCCGGAGCACCGCGTCCGACCGCGCCAACATCAGGTAGGCCACGTCGACGCCCAGCAGCCGGCGCGCCTGGGCGGCCACCTCGCCGAGTACCGCCTGCGGGTCGTGCAGGGTGGCCAGGCGGCGGGCGAGTTCGTTGAGCGCGGCGAGCTCGATCGCGTGCCGACGGCGCTCCCTCAGCCGGGCATGAATGCGCAGTGCCGAGCTCGCCTCAGCGTCGGTCAGCTCGGGGTCGGCACCCGCCGCGAGCCGCTCCGCACGAAGAGCTTCGAGCTCAGTGGCGTCTCGGTCGTCGGCCAGCAGTCGCAACCACGTCACGCACTCCAGGTTATCTTCACCACAGCACTCACGAAACTAGGGAGAACTTCTCCCTAGTTCGCTCCGGTGAGGCATGGTTGATTAGTTGCAGTGCCGACCGGATGGTCCCGGGAAGGAGGTCAATGATGACCGACAAGACCGCACACACGGATGATCACTTCGATGTTGATCGCAGCTACGTCGGTGCGAGGGGCGTGTCGGCGTACCGCTGACCGAGTAGGCCGCCGCACGATGCGACTCTGAGCCAGGTCGATGTCCGAGGCGGCCCACTAGCTGGCAGTCACCGTCGAAGGTGCCTAGCACGAGGCCGTGGACTGCTCTCCACATGTCTCGGACCACCCAGTACGTTCCATCTCCAGCGATGAGTATCACTCAAAGGCAGCCCACCACTCGGGCCAGCACTCGAATCGCGGAGAACTAGCAGTCGATACGATCCTGGCCACGCAGCTCGGTCATTGAACGCTGGTCGCGACTCCCTGCAACGATTTCTTATATATATATATCGACTTGCGCAGCGCTCTCATTTTTGACTCGCCACTGAAGGCTGAATGTGGATCCAGAAGACAGCTGGGGCCAATACCTGGAAGATTGAACGATCGACGTATCGGCCGAAATCGCAAAGATTTGCGTCAAACAACACGAGGAGAAATGATGCCACAGCGTATTGTCGACCTGTCGTTGACGATCGACGACAACATGCCGGCCCATAAGCTGTTCCAGCGGCCGTTCCACATGCCCCACCTGACACACGAGCAGACGAGCAGTTGGGGCCTCGGGACCGAGGACGACCCCATGACCACCGCGACCGCGTACGTAAGCATGAATGATCATGTCGGTACCCACGTCGATTCGTTCTTCCACGTGAGCCCGACCGGCGGGAAGATCGCCGACATGCCGCTCGATATGTTCATGGGAAAGGCGGTCTGCTTCGACCTGACACACGTCCCCGACCTGGGGGAGATCGATGTGGCAGAGATGGAGGCGGCTGAGAAGGCGTCGGAGGTCACCGTCGACGGCCATATCGTCCTGCTCAACACCGGGCTGCACCGTCGCCACTACCCGAACCCGGAAGTGTGCACCAGCAACCCGGGGGTCTCTGCCGAAGCCACCCACTGGCTGGCCGATCGTGGTTCCAAGATCCATGGCGTCGAGGGGCCGTCGACGGACGCACCCAACCACGCACTGTTCCCCAACCACCGGGTCTGCCGCGATCGTGGACTGACCCACTACGAGTGGCTGGTCAACCTGGAAGAACTGGTGGGCAAGGGCGAATTCATGTTCTACGGGGCCCCACTGAAGCTAGGGCAGGGAACCGGTGGCCTTACGCGGGCATTCGCCGTGGTGGACGACTGAGCACCCCGCGGGAGACGATACCGATGACCACTGATCTTCCCCTCGACAATGCGACCGCCCTCCGAGTACTCGTCGCGGCACGCGAGGTCTCGCCCGTCGAGATCGTACGAGAGGCCCTTGACCGAGCCAAGGACGTCGATGCCGATCTCAATCTCTTCGTCACCGTCACTGAGGAACTGGCCCTCGCCTCCGCCAGGGCTGTCGAACAGGCAGTGATGTCCGGTGAGGACCTCGGCCCACTCGCCGGAGTACCCATCACGGTCAAGGACAACCTCAACGTCGCCGGAGTCCCCACCCGGTCGGGTTCCACCGCCACACCCGACGCGCCGGTACAGGCCGACTCACCCGCGGTGGCGCGAGCCCGGCAGGCGGGAGCCTGCATCCTGGGCAAGACGACGACCTCGGAGTTCGCCATCAAGGCCGTCGGGCAGAGTCCGCTCACCGGGATCACCCGGAACCCTTGGAACCCACAGCGCACCACCGGTGGGTCGAGTGCGGGGGGTGCCGCGGCGGTCGCGGCCGGGGTCGTTCCGCTCTCGGTCGTGACCGACGGTGGAGGATCGACCCGCATTCCTGCTTCGCTGTGCGGAGTCTTCGGGATCAAACCCCAGTTCGGGCGCGTCCCGTACCTGCCCGTGAGCGCCACTCCGACATTGAGTCACGTCGGGTGCGTAACCTTCCGGGTTCGGGACGCGCTCTTGGCTCTGCGCAGCGTCGCGGGACCAGATGCCCGCGACGCCGCCGCCCCTCCCATCGGTCCGATCGGCGAGATATCCGTGAGCTCGAGGATGCCGACGCTCCGAGTGGCGTTGTGCCCCGACCTGGGTGGCGCCCGACCACGCGACGATGTCCGCGCTGCGGTGGATCACGCAGCCGGTCTGCTGCGTGATCGTTGGGGCTGCTCGGTCGAGTCGGTCGCCGACGTTGTGGGCGGTGACTCGAGCCAGATCTTCTACTCCGAGTTCCTGGCCGGCGCCGGTGCCCGGCTCGCTCCGTTGTTGTCCGGGAGCCGAGAGCAGCTCGACCCGGACGTCGTCAGCGTCCTTGAGCATGGCGCAAACCAGACGCTGACCGATTACATGGAGATGCAGGGGCGTCGGCACGCACTGAGGGCGCGGGTTCACGAACTGTTCGAGCGCTTTGACGTGCTGGTTACGCCAACAGTCCCCGTTACTGCGTTCGGGGCATCGGAGTCTTGCCCGGCGGAACTCGGACTGACCGCCGACGATCCGTTCGGTTGGCTACCCTATACGTATCCGTTCAACCTAACCGGCAATCCGGCAGCGAGCATTCCCTGTGGCACAGGCGGCGACGGGCTTCCAATCGGGATGCAGGTCGTCGGGCGTCCCTACGATGAGGCCACGGTCTTGACTGTCGCAGCCGCGATGGAATCGACAGCCCCATGGTCTCGTCCGGCCGATGATCTCCGCAAGGCGGCAGGGCACCATCCCGTCGGCTGATCATCGGGAGACTCACGTCGAATCTCGACCGGCGCCCAAGAACTTCCCAACCTTCGGAAAATTACCGGGAACACTCAGGATGTCAATTCTGTAGCCGCCTCCGATCCATCGGCGTAACCATTTCAGTCGCCGATGGATCGACGGCCGCCGCGTGCCCAAACACTTCAGGAGCTGCAAATGTCCGAAAAACGCTCGAACTCGATGAGCCGAGTATCCGTTGCCAGTCTGATCGGCACGACCGTCGAGTGGTACGACTTCTTCATCTTCGGCACGGCAGCAGCCCTGGTCTTCAGCCAGGTCTTCTTTCCAGCACTCGGGACGGCGTCCGGCCTGTTCGCGTCGTTGGCGACGGTCGGTGTCGCCTTCGTCGCGCGACCCTTCGGGTCGATCTTGTTCGGTCACTTCGGCGACCGGATCGGCCGAAAGGTGACGCTGGTGGCGACCCTCCTGCTGATGGGCTTCGCCACCGTCGCGATCGGACTCCTTCCCACCGCCGAGACGATCGGTCCGCTTGCACCCGTCCTTCTAGTACTGCAACGGCGGTTCGGCGTGTCGTGAGAGGCTGGTCCGGGTTCGGCGGTGATGATCGTCGTGTGGTGGATCTTGCTGGGTGGGTGGCGGCGTTGGACGAGGTGATCGCGTCGATCGGGCCGCGGTTCTTCCGTCGGGAGCCTCGCGGCCGGGCCGGCACCTACGTGCGTGGACTGCTCGCGGGGTTGGAACGCAAGAACGGCTGGACGCTGGCCGAACATGCGGGTGCAATGTCGCCGGACTCGACACAGCGGCTGTTGCGGACCGCGGACTGGGACGTCGACGGGGTCCGTGACGACGTCCGCGACTATGCCCTGGATGCGCTCGGCGACCCGGCGTCGGGGGTGTTCGTGGTCGATGAGACCGGGTTCGTCAAGAAGGGCGTGCGCTCGGCCGGGGTGCAGCGACAGTACACCGGCACCACCGGGAAGATCGACAACTGTCAGCTCGGGGTGTTCCTGGCCTACGCCAGTTCGCGGGGGCGGGCGCTGATCGACCGGGAGCTCTACCTGCCGACGTCGTGGACCGAGGACCGCGATCGCTGTGCGAAGGCCGACGTGCCCGACGAGGTGGGGTTCGCGACGAAACCGCAGCTCGGGTTGGCGATGCTCGACCGCGCCCACGCCACCGGGCTGCTCGCCCCCGGATCGTGGGTGACCGCCGACGAGGCCTATGGGCAGAACCCGACCTTCCGAACGTGGCTCGCCGACCGCGAGATGCCGTTCGTGCTGGCCACCCGCAACGACGACGTGTTGCGCAGTCCCGACGGGCACCGCCGCCAGGCCAAGATCCTGGCCAGCATCGCCGGGGCCCGTGACCCCGATACCGGCCGCAGTGGCTGGGAGCGGCGCTCGGTCGGCGCGGGCGCGCACGGCGACCGGGACTACGACTGGACCGTGGTCACTCTCGACCCCGCCGGGCTACCCGCCGGGTGGGGACACTGGCTGCTGGTCCGTCGCCAGACCGAACCTGGCGAGGGCAAGACCCTGCGGGAGTTGGCGTTCTACCGCTGCGCTGCACCGTCCGGGACGCCGCTGCGGGAGTTGGTTCGGGTCGCCGGCGCCCGGTGGGCGATCGAGGAATGCTTCCAGACCGCGAAGAACGAAGCCGGCCTCGACCAGTACCAAGTGCGCTCCTACCGAGCGTGGTATGCCCACATCACCCTGGCCATGCTCGCCGCTGCCTACCTCGCCGCCACCCGCACCCGGGAGGCCGAAAAGGGGGGCCTCCACCCGACAACGATCAGTTGATCCCCTTGAGCGGCAACGAGATCCGCCGCCTACTCGCCCGGCTGGTTCTCACTCCAGCGGCCTGCGTGGCGACCACGATCGCCTGGTCGGTTTGGCGCCGACGCCGACAACATCAGGCCCGGACCTGCCACTACCGCCGCCGCGGCCAACGCCCACCTACCTGACGAACCGCCGTTGCAGTACTAGTGCTCCTCCGGCTGCTGCAAGGCCTCGCCGTCGGCGGCGAGTGGGCCGGAGCAGTCCTTCTCACAGCTGAGCATGCGCCGACCCACAAGCGAGGCGCCTACGCGGCGTTCCCGCAGCTGGGCGCAGCCATCGCATTCGTGCTCACGAGCCTCACATTCATGGCGACCAGCCTGACACTGACGACCGAGCAGTTCATGTCCTTCGGCTGGAGAATCCCCTTCCTCGCCAGCATCGTTCTCGTCTTCATTGGACTCTACGTCCGGCTCAACATCAGTGAGACCCCCGCGTTCGCCGCTGTAACCTCCCGCAAGAGCGTCGCCCGTCTGCCGATCGCCGAGGTCGTCCGCCATCAGAAGCGGGAGATCCTGCTGGCCGGCGGCTCGATCACCATGATCTTCGCGTTCTTCTACATCGGCGTCACCTATTTGACTGCGTACGGGACCGGGACGCTCGGACTGTCCCGGGTCTCGGTGCTGGCTATCGGTATCGTGGCCGGAATCTTCTTCGCCGCCACCACGGTGGCCGGTGCGGTGCTGTCGGACCGAATCGGACGACGGAAGGTCATCCTCGCTGCGAACGTGGTGGCCGTGCCGTGGGCCCTCGTCCTTTTCCGGCTCTTCCGGAAATGGAGTGCAGGTGAGGGCGTGAGCGACCGCGGGAGTCGGGTCGTGTCGCTGCACTGAGGCGGGCCCCGAGAAGTTGATGATGAAGGTTCCTACACCGAAACATCGTCGAACACCCCGGGGACCCGATGTCGCAGCCTACGTGCCCGCCTGCCCAGATCGTGGCCGACACGATCGTCCGTACCGTCGAGCTCGGTGTGCGGATCACCGACGCCGCGCTGGACGGTGAGACGACGGTGGTGTGGTGCGAGCTGATCACCGACGGGCCCGACGTGTGTCCGGGGTGCGGGTTGGTCGGGGTCTACCGGGACAGCACCGAGCGCCGCGTCTGTGACGTCCCGGTGGTCGGGCATCCTCTCGTGCTGCGGGTCCGGGTTCCGCGCTACCGGTGTGTGCATGACGGTTGCGCCCGCGAGATCTTCGCTCATGACTCGGCTCGCCTGGCCCGCCCCGGGGCCTCGACCACCCGGCGTTGCGCGGACTATGTGTTGCGCCGCTTGGCGATCGACAAGGCCACCGTCGCCGCGGTCGCCCGGGAGCTCGGCCGGAGCTGGGACACCGTGAACAGCGTCGCGGTCGCCGCGACCGAGCAGCTGCTGCTGCGCGCCGGCCCCGCCCGGCTCGACGGGGTGCAGGTGATCGGGGTCGACGAGCACAAGTGGGCCCACGTGTTCGGCGCCGCGGGCGACGGGTTCGTCACCGTGATCACCGACCTCACCGAGGTCGTCGCGGGCCGAGGACCGGCACGGCTGCTCGACGTGGTCGCGGACCGCTCGGCGGCAGCCTTGAAGACCTGGCTCGACGACCGCGACCAGGCCTTCCGCGACGGGGTCCGGGTCGTGGCGATGGACGGGTTCGGCGGCTACAAGAACGCCGCCACCGACGCCGTCCCGGACGCGGTCACCGTGATGGACCCATTCCACGTCGTCGCCCTCGCCGGCGCGAAGCTCGACCTGTGTCGCCAACGCGTCCAGCAGGACACCCTCGGCCACCGAGGCCGCACCGGTGACCCGCTCTACCGGGCACGTCGCACCCTGCGCACCCGCCTCGCGCTACTCACCGACCGCCAACGCGCCCGGCTCGAGGCGGTGTTCGCCGCCGACGAGCACGTCGCGGTCGAAGTCACGTGGTGGGCCTACCAGCAGATCATCGCCGCCTACGCCGACCAGAACCGTCAACGCGGCAAGACCCTGCTCACCGCCGTGATCAACCGACTGCGCACAGGACTACCGGCCGGGCTCGACGAGCTCACCACCCTGGGACGGACGCTGCACCGGCGACGAAACGACGTCCTGGCCTACTTCGACCACCAAGCCTCGAACGGCCCGACCGAAGCCATCAACGGCCGACTCGAAGCGCTGCGACGCAACGCCCTCGGCTTCCGCAACCTGCTCAACTACCGCATCCGATCACTACTGCACTGCGGAGCCCTCGCACTCTAAAACCGGAAGAGCCCCTTTTCCCCGTCGTCGACATCGGGAGTCCGGTGACGTTCGGGATCGGCGTCACCGTCACCCTGAGCATCTTCGGTTTCGCTTACGGGCCGGCGGGCGCATATCTACCTGAGCTGTTCCGTTCACACTACCGCTACACCGGTGCGGGCATGGCGCAGAGCTTCGCCGGAATTGCCGGGGGTGCGATCCCGCCGCTGTTCGCGGCCTGGCTCGCCGCAATGTACGGCAGCTGGGCGATCGGAGTCTTCCTCGCCGTCGTCGCCCTCATCTCGATGTTCTGCGTGCTCGCCCTCCACGAGACCCGCAGTATCGATCTCGCCGACGCCTCGGTCGAGAAGAGCGAGAACGACCCGGAGCGGACTTCGCAGGCCTGACTCGGGTAACCAGCATCTCGCGGCTCCAGGGGCCGTTCGAGCCCCGCCCCCCAGGTTCCGGCGGCCCGCGAGCCATCTGCGAGTCGCCGGGAGGCGGGCCGGACCGCTGCTCGGCAGCCACCCCTACGGCTCCACATTCCGGCAGTTTGTGTCGTCGCCCACCCCGGGCGCAGAGAGGTTTCACACCATGAAAGCTGTTGATGAACTTCGCGTTGACGTACTGATGGACAATACCACTGATATGCTATCGACACGACCAACCAACGTGCTGTCGGAGATGCAGGTCCTCATGGAAGCCGGCATGACCGAAGCTTCCGGTGAGGCCGGTTGTGCCGCGCTACACGGCCTTGGGCTCGTGCTCACCGTCACGATCGATGGCACCACTCGCAAGATCCTCTTCGACGCCGGTCCGGACGGCTACGGAATCCGACGCAACGGGACGGCAATGGGCCTCGAGTTTGGTGATATCGAGGCGATGGCACTTTCCCACGGACACTACGACCACTCGAACGGACTACTGACGGCACTCGAGCTAATCCGGGAATCGAACGGCGACCAAGAGGTGCCGTTCTACGTGCACCCCGGTGCGTTCGTCCACCGCGCCCTGCGCACGATGGGCGGAGCAATCCTTCGAGTCCAGGACGTGCCCAGCATTGAGTCGTTCGAGGAGGTCGGGGCGAAGGTCATCCTCTCCACAGAGTCCGAGGAACTGTGCGACGGCGCATTTTTCCTTAGCGGCGAAATCCCGAGAACCAGTTTCGAGGACGGCTACCGGAATCATCTGCGCTTGCAGGAAAACGGCGAATGGGCACCTGACCCTCTAGTAATCGACGAACGATTCGTGGTGGTTCACGTGCGCCGCAAGGGGCTCGTCGTATTCACTGGATGTTCCCACGCAGGGATCATCAACATCCTGTCCGAGGTCGAGTCCCTATTCCCGAACATTCCGCTCTACGGCGTCATCGGTGGATTGCACCTGAGTGCCGTCAACGAGGACCGGATTCCGATGACAGTGAACGCCATGCGGCAGTTCGATCCGAAGATGCTCATCGTGGGCCACTGCACCGGATGGCGAGCTGTACATGCCGTCGTCGAGGAGTTCGGCGAAGCCATCGTGGACCCGCTCTCGGTGGGCAGCAGGCACACAATCCGGGCGGCCGACGCCTAGTAGGGCTTTGTTAGGTCGGCACTGGGTAGGGGCGTTTGCAGGTGTGGCAGGCGCCGGTCCAGATGCCGAGGAGGGTCTGGAGTTCGCGGAGGACGGCGTAGAGGGTCAGGCCGGCGCAGGGGCTTTTGGGTCGTAGCGCAGGCTGGTGCAGAAGGCCTGGGCCAGGGCGGCGAGGGTGACGTGGCGGTGCCAGCCGAGGTAGCTGCGGCCCTCGAAATGGTCCAGGCCCAGTCCGTCTTTGAGTTCGCGGTAGTCGTGTTCGATGCGCCAGCGGATCTTCGCCAGCTGCACGAGTTCGCGTGGTCCGGTGTCGGCGGGCAGGGTCGAGAGCCAGTAGTCGGTGGGCTCGGGCTTGCCGGGTGGCCATTCGGCGATCAGCCAGCACTCGGGCAGGGAGCCGTCCGGTCCTCGGGGGATCTCGCGGTTGGCCGGGCGCACGCGCAGAGCCAGGAACCGTGAGGTCATCGCCGCGGTCGGGTTCCCGGCAGTCTTGCGGCTGCCGTGGCGCCAGGTGACCCGCCGGAGTGCTCGGCGCCCTGCAGCTAGGGCGAGCGCAGCGAGGGTGGACGCCGGGGCGGGGTAGCGCGGCACCGGCGGCCGGCCGCGACCGCCGTACGGCGGGGTCACCGGCTCGGCGTCCGCGGCGTAGGCGCTGGTCGACGCTTTCACCGCCAGCACGTAGGGCATGCCGCGCCGCTGGAGTTCGAGCCGGAACTCGGTGCAGTCGCCATAGCCTGCGTCGGCCACCACCGGCCGAGGGGCCAGACCCCAGCCGCCAGCACCGTCGTCGGACTCGTCACCGGTGATCTCGTCGAGCATGTCGAGGGCCTGGCGCCATTTCTCCCGGTGCCGCACCTGAGCCGGGATCCTGCTGCGCGCCCGCCTGCGACGGATCTCCTCGCTCACCGTGGGGTCTTCGGCGGGGTCGACGGTGGTGTCGTCCCAGGAGCGCGGCAGGAACAGTCGCCAGTCGATCGCTGCCGAGGCCCAGTCGGTGACCGCGTGCACGCTGACCCCGACCTGGCAGTTCCCGACCTTGCCCAATGCCCCCGAGTACATCCGCGCCACCCCGGGCGAATCGGACCCGTCCTTGGGGAAACCCGTGTCATCGATGACGTACGCGCGGGGGCTGATGAACGTCTCGGCCCACTGCGCCACTCGCCTGCGGACCTCGATGTAATCCCACGTCGAAGACGTGACGAACTGCTGGAGCTGCTGGTGGTCGACCCCGAGCCGGACCGCCATCGGCTGCATCGACTTACGCTTGCCGTCCAGCATCAGACCGCGCAGATAGAGCTCGCCCTTGGCTCGCTGATCCGACCGAGCCAGCCCGCCGAGCATCTCGCCCGCGAACGCCTCCAGCCGCGGCCTGACCTGCTCCATCTCCTCCGGGGTCACACCCCGAAGGAGATCACGAACGTCAGCTCACCAGCCGGAACGACACACCTAACAAAGCACTACTAGTGTCGCGTGTCGTAAGTTGTTTGACGCTTGTGTCGGTGAGAACATGGGCGGATGTCGACGGCAGCGCGACTCGAGGTGCGGAGCAAGGACAGGAAGGTGCTGCAGCGCTGGCTGCGATCGACCTCGATCCCGGCCGGTCTGGCGCAGCGAGCTCGGATCGTGTTGTTGGCCGGGGACGGGATCGCGAACGCTGAGATCGGCCGGCAGGTCGGGGCCTCGCGGCCCACGGTGCTGCACTGGCGAGGCCGATACCTCGAAGGTGGAGTGGCCGCCCTGCACGATCGGCCCCGCTCGGGCCGGCCGCGGGAGGTTGACGAGATCAAGGTCGTGACCACCACCTTGGCCGATGGCGGGACGCCGCCCGAGCAGCTCGGGGTGACGCACTGGTCGGCGCGGCTGCTGGCCGCCGAGCTGGGGACCTCCTTCGCCACCGTGGCCCGGATCTGGCGCGACTGGGACCTCCAGCCCTGGCGAACCGAGACGTTCACGTTCTCCACCGACCCCGAGCTCGAGGCCAAGGTCCGCGACATCGTCGGGCTCTACCTACATCCGCCGCAGAACGCCGTCGTGCTCTGCGTCGATGAGAAGTCCCAGGTCCAAGCCCTCGACCGGACCCAGCCGACGTTACCGATCCGACCCGGTGATCCCGAGCGGCAGGCCCACGACTACATCCGCCACGGCACCACGACCCTGTTCGCCGCGCTGGAGGTGGCCACCGGCAAGGTCACCGACGCCTGCTTCCATCGGCACCGCCACCAGGAGTTCCTGCGCTTCCTCAAACAGGTCGCCAAGGCCTACCCGCGCGTGAAGCTGCACGTGGTGTGCGACAACTACTCCACCCACAAACACCCGACGGTCAAGGCGTGGCTCGAACGCAACCCGCGGATCACGCTGCACTTCACCCCGACCTCCGGATCATGGCTGAACCTGATCGAGGTGTTCTTCGGGATCATCACCCGCCAGGCCATCCGCCGCGGCAGCTACGGGTCGGTCCGCGACCTCGTCGACGCCATCCGCCGGTTCATCGACGGCTGGAACGAGCGCTGCGAACCGTTCACCTGGACCAAGGACGCCGACACCATCCTCGCAAAGGCCAACCGTCAAACAACTTCAAACACGCGACACTAGTAGACCGTCGCACTTAATTGTTTTGGTATAGGTGACGGAGCTTGACGCGAGCGTCGGTGGTGGTGAACTGCCAGTTGACCTGCCGCTGATCGGTGTTGGTGGCGTGTTGCCAGGCGGCGAATTCGGTGTTGAGGGTGTCGATGTCGGTGATGCGCCGGTCGAGGCACTGGCCGGTCAGGGTCGAGAGTTCGATCTCTGGATCCGTTCCCGGATCGGTGATCACCGGGGGAGACCCGGGAACCTACGTGGCGACCATGTGACCCTGATCAGGCCAGAGCGGCGGTGAGGAACGCGAGCTCCGGGCCCATCGCGTCGCGCTCGCCGTCGGCGTGCCGGGCGACGGCCTGCCGGTGCCCGATCGCCGCAGCCAGCAGCCGGGCCGCCCCGCGGATCGCCTCCCGGTCGCGGTGCCCGCACGCCCCCTCGAGCACCGTATGCACGGTCGCGACGAGCTCGTCGCAGCGGCGCTGCAGCGCGTCCCGAATCGCGGGATGGGTATCAGCCTCCCGCCAAAGCAGATGCGAGACCACGGCCGACGAGTCCAGCGCCCGATCCAACTCACCGACCAGGCGGTCCAGGCTGGCGGCCAGGTCCCCGGAAACGAGGACATCCCGGCCGCGGACAGGGTGCGGCAGCCGTTCCACCAACGCCTCGAGCAGGTCGAGCTTGCGGCGGAAGTAGTAGTGCACCAAACCCTTCGGGACACCGGCCCGTTCGGCGATCCGCGACGTCGGGGTCGCGTCGAAGCCGTGCTCGGCGAACAGCGCCTCGGCCGCGTCCAGGATCCGCGCCCGGGCCGGCGGGTCCTCCGGCGTCTCGTCGGGCGGGGACGGCTGCGCAGGGGACACTCCACGATTCTGCCCGGACCGGCCGAGGGACCGCGCCGCGTGCGGTCGCGGCCCCTCGGAACCGTCATCGTGCACTCGATCGGTGCCCTCGGTCCGCCCAAGCTCCGGATCCGACGCGTCGCCCGGCCCAACCGGCGGGCTCAGGATGCAGCCAGCGTTCCGCGGTGCGCGGCGTTGGCCGCGGGCAGTGCCGACGCTGCCACGACCACGGTCAGGCCACCGGCCACCCAGGACGTCCAGGACGCCCCGGTCAGCGCGCTGTAGCCCATCACCCACGGGGCGAGGAACAGCAGCACACCGAGCACACCGTGCACCCATTCGCTCGTCACCGAGCCCGGACTGACCAGCGACCACAACGACGCGGCCGCCAGCACCACACCCAGCACGACCATCGTCCACACAGCAGCGGCATTCGTCGCCACCACCAGGGGCGCCAGGGCCGTGAGCACACCGATCACCAGCGCGGCCCAGTCCTGCCACCGCTGCCACGACCGCTGCGAAGTCCTTGCCATCGCGCTTCGCCTCCTCCATGAGGTCCCTGTCGGGATCCGCCCGGTATACGCCTGGTTGGCCGGCCGGTCAAGACGCCTTACAAGGAGGACGCCGCAGTTCGGGCCCGATTCCACGGCTTCCCTGCCGTCGACCGACTGTGCGTGGCCGACCATCAGAACGTTGATCTCATAACACGACTGGACGCGTCCTGGTGACCACGCCAATCCCGATAGGATGTGCCAGGCCACCTACGCTGGCTGCACGGGGCCTCCCGGCCAGGTGGCGAAGATCAGATGTGTCTGAAGGCGTCCGACTTCGCGTCGGGCGGTGAAGTCAAGTACGAGTCGCTGCAGGTCGTCGGTGTCGACACAGGCGATGTGGACGAGGAAGTCGTCGCCGCCGGTCACGAAGTAGAGGTCGATCGTCTCGGGTAGCGCACGTGCCCAGTCGACGAACGGATCGACCAGAGGCCGGGCGTGCGCGAGGAACTGCACGGCGAGGAACGCCTGGACTCCGCGGCCGACGGTCTTCGGAGCGACGCGGGCGTGGAAGCCGGTCACGACGCCGAGACGTAGCAGCCGGTTCGTGCGTTCCAGACATGTCGACGGTGCGACGCCCACCCGGCTGGCGAGTGCTTTGTTGGAGATCCGTGCATCGTTCTGCAGGTGCTGGATGATCTCTCGATCGACCGAATCCAAGGTGACCGATGGCGCCATGTACCGAATAGTATGCGGCTGTGGCCTACACGATCCGGATAGGGGATAAGCATGTGGCATGACATCGCACTCCCTCGACACCCGCGCGGTGCATGCCGGCCGTGACGACCTCGTCGACCTGGGCGTGCACGCCGTCCCGATCGACTTGTCGACGACGTACCCGTCGCGGGACTCGCGGGCCGAGGCGGCGCGGCTCGACGTGCTCGGTACCGGGGCTGACGACGGTGGGCTGCCGGTCTACGCCCGCGTCGGCAATCCCACGGTGGCCCGGTTCGAGCAGGCGCTCGCGGTTCTGGAGAGCGCCGACGCCGGGGTCGCATTCGCCAGTGGCATGGCAGCCCTGTCCGCGTGCCTGCTTGCCGCGGTCACGGCCGGACGGCCGCACGTCGTCGCGGTCCGGCCGCTCTACGGCACGAACGACCACCTGCTCGACTCCGGCCTACTCGGCACCTCCATCACCTGGACGACAGCCGACGGCGTCGCCGATGCGGTCACCGACCGGACCGGACTGATCGTCATCGAGACCCCCGGCAACCCCACTCTCGACGAGATCGACATCCCGGCGCTCGCCGCATCGGTTCCCGACGTACCGGTCCTGGTGGACAACACCTTCGCCACCCCGGTGCTACAACGCCCCCTCGAACTGGGCGCGGCCTACGTGTTACACAGCGCGACCAAGTACCTCGGAGGGCACGGTGATGTGATGGGCGGCATCATCGCCTGCTCCGAAGAGCGCGCCCGGCCGCTGCGCCAACTCCGGTTCGCGACCGGCGCGATGCTCCACCCGCTCGCCGGCTACCTGCTGCTACGCGGCCTGTCGACGCTACCCATGCGGATCCGCGCGGCATCGCGCAACGCCGCCGAACTGGCCGATCGCCTGTCCCGGCATCCCGCGGTGACCCGGGTCCACTACCCGGGACTGTCCGGGCCACGTCCGGCGCACCACATGGACGGTGGCGGTGCGATCGTCTCGATCGAGATCACCGGGGAACCGGCCGACGTGATCGCCGCCGTGCGAGTCTTCACACCGGCGGTCAGCCTCGGGAGCGTGGACAGCCTGATCCAGCACCCGGGCTCGTTGAGCCACCACATCATGGACCCCGACGCGCGCGCAAAGGCCGGGATCAGCGAGCAGTTGTTGCGGCTCTCGGTCGGGATCGAGGACATCGAGGACCTCTGGACCGATCTGGACACAGCACTGTCGTGCGCGAGATGACCACCGCACCCGGGCCCCCTGGCCGCGCTGGCGGTGGGCGTGCGGTGTTCGTCACCGCGGCCGGGACGTTCCTGGCGATGACCGCGTTCTCCGGACCGTTGTCGATCATCACGGCCATCGCCGCGGACCTCGGCTCCGGGCCGGTGGCGACATCGTGGATCTTGAGCTCGATGAGTCTCGGCCTCGCGGTCACGATGCTGATCGCGGGCGCGCTCGGAGACGAGCTCGGCCATCGCCGGGTCTTCCTCGTCGGCGCCGTGCTCCTGGCCGTCGGCTCCGCGGTGTGTGGACTTGCCCCCGGGTCGGCTGTGCTCGTCGCGGGCAGGATCGTGCAGGGTGTCGGAGCGGCCGCGCTCGTCGCCTGCGGGTTGGCGCTGCTGAGCCACGCCGTCCCGGCCGGGCCGCGCCGGGCGCGCGCGACGGGCGCGTGGGGTGTGGCGATGGGGGCCGGCCCGTCGTTCGGGCCGCTGCTCGGGGCGCTCAGCGAGACACTGAGCAGCTGGCGCTACGCGTATCTGGTCATGGGACTGCTCGCCCTCGTCCTGACCTGACTTGCACAGGTTTAGTGCCCCGGTGCGGTGATCGGTGGTAGCTGGTCGAGGATCGCGCGGGCGTCGCCGGTGATCTGCGGAGCCGCGGTGAGCGAGTGCCCGTTCACCTGGATCTGGACTGTGCGCAGGGGCCGCAACGTCCGGACCAGCTTCTTGATCGACACTCCGGTGGCGTCCTGCAGGTGACGGCTGACCGCGAGTGCTGCGAACACGACCGTCAGGTGGGCTTCGATGGAGTCGTGTTGGCGGTGGAAGATTGGCCGGGCGCGTAGGTCGGTCTTGGCCATCCGGAAGCTCTTCTCGACCTGCCACAGGTCGTGGTAGGCGGCGATGACCTGGACGCCGGACATCGTGTCGACCGGCAGGTTGGTGACGTAGCCCTTGAGCCCGGCTAGCTGGCGGGCGCGCTCGACCAGGCCCCAGTCGACTCCCGGGCCGGCGCCCTCGAGGCGAACGAACCGGTCCTTCTTCAGCGGCCGGCTGCCGTCGGCGACCTTCTCGGCGCGCTCGACCATGGCGTTGATCGCCCGGTCGTCGCGCTTATGGCGTTTGAACAACCACTGGTAGACCACCCGGCGGGTGCGGGCCGCCTTGCCGCTGCCCATCACCCGCGACGATTCGAGGACCTGGCCGTTGTCAAAGGCGTTGCCGTGCCGCTCGAAGTGCGCGGCCAGGTCGTAGGGCGCCTTGCTGATCCGGGAGCCGACGATGAACGACAGCCTGGCGTCCTCGATCGCGTTCAGGTTCGCCGCGGACAGCATCCCGGCGTCGGCCACGACCACCATGTCGGTGACACCGTGTCGTTCCTGGAACGCCTCCAGGACCGGGAGCAGGGTCTTGGTCTCGGCCTTGTTCCCTTCGAAACAGTGCACCTCCAGCGGGAACCCGCCGCGATCGACCAGTAGCCCGACCTGGATTTGCGGGTCGACCCGGCGCTCCTTGCTCATTCCGACCCGGCGCAGCTCGTCCTCGTTCTCGGCCTCGAAGTGCAGGGTCGTGACGTCGTAGAGCACCAATGCCACCGGACCCGACCGGGTGGCGTGGCCAGTGGCGGCGGTGGCCAGCGTGCCGCGGTAGTCGCGGTCGATACACCGCTTGAGCGCCGCGGCGAAGGTGTTGCGGTGCGGTGTCGGGACGCCGAGCTCGTCGAGCACGCCGACCGCGGCCAGCTTCGAGGTCGGCTCGATGATCCGCGCCAGGACCAGTGCCCGGAACGCGTCGTCATCCACGGCGTCGAACCCGAGCCGGCGGTAGGCGTCGGTCAGGACCTGCCACACGACCTCACAGGCCGACCCGGTGATCACCGCCCCAGCCGATCCCGCACCGGCGCCCGCGGCCACCGCGGCGGAGAGGTCAAGCGCCTGCTGACCAGCGTGAAGGCGATCACGCGCGGACTGCATCAACACCGCCAGCTCGGCCCGGTCATGCGCCGAGCCGAGGTGTTCGAGGACCCGCCGGACGCCACCGCGCTTCTCCACGATCTGCACGGCCGTCGCCCCGGACGCGGTCTTCACCTTCCGGACGTAGGCCACCGCGAGAGGCTACCCATTAGTGCCCCGACCACCGCCCCCACGATCCGCTGACCAGCACCAACGTCAGTCGATCATCGGACACCTGTGCAAGTCAGGCCTGATCGCCGCCACCCGCGGCTGGGTCGCCGAGTCTCGGGCGAGTCGCCCCCGCGGGGTCGACCTGGTCGGGGCGGCGCTGTTCGGTGTCGGTATCGCGAGTCTGCTTGCCGCGCTCACTCAAGCGCGGCAAGGGCTGACCAGCCCTGCGGTGCTCATCCTCGTCGCGGCCGCGGTCCTGTTCCTCGGGGTGTTCGTCGTCCACCAGCGCCGGGCGACCACGGTCATGGTCGAGCCGCGGCTGTTCCGCCGACCCGCACTGATCTCCGTGCTGGCGCTCAGCGAAAATGACCAGTTCTGATCGGTGGAAGTGACCACCCTGGCGCGGCCAGAGTAGTGGTCAGGTCGGGGTCATGTGGGTCACCTCCGGGGTGCGGATGTGGGCGGCGCCGGCGGGGACGACGACGGTGATGACGGCCAGCTCGGTGCGGCAGTGCGGGCAGCGTTGGACGCCGTTCGCGGCGGGAACGGCGTGCCCGGGTGGGACGGCGTTCAGGACGGCGTCGGGAACGGCGTGGTCGCCGTTCGGGCTGGTGAGGGCATCGCGCGTGACGGCGTTCGCGGTGTTGAACGAGCCGGGAACGGCGTCCGGGACGACGTCCGGGGCGGTGTGCGGGTGGTCGCGGTGATGCGCGGCTCGACAGCGCGAGGAGCAGAACCGGCGGTTGGGGTTGCGTCGGGTCACGGTGACCTGCCGGCCGCAGGCCGGGCAGGGGTGCTCGCCCAGGATGGTCATGATCGGCCCTGCCCGGTCGGGTCGTGCTCGCCGAGCGCCAGCCGGAGTTGGTTACTGCGTTGCTGGTGGGCCCGCATCCGGTAGGAGGGCCCGTCGATGGCGACGACGATGCCCCGGTGCAGCAGCCGGTCGAGCAGCGCGGCGGCCAGCATCGGGTCGGCCAGCCGGTCACCCCAAGCTGGCCACGCCGGCGTGGCTGGTCACGATCGTCGACGACTTCAGATAGCGGCGGTTGATCACCTCGAACAGGGCGGCGTTCGCGTCCGGGTCCGGCGCGGTGCGGGAGTAGGCGAACTCGTCGATCACCAGCAGCCGGGGGCCGCAGTAGAACCGCATCGCGGTGGCCCAGCGTCCTTCCAAGGCGGCCTTGCGGCAGCGTTTGGCCAGGTCGGCGGCGGTGGTGAAGTAGACCCGGTGCCCGGCATCGACCGCGGCCCGGGCGAGTGCGACCGCGAGCATCGTCTTGCCGGTGCCGGGTGGACCGACGAACAGGACGTTGCCGGCGTCGTCGAGGAAGCGCAGCGCCGCGAGCTCACGCACGAGTTTCTCGTCGACCCCGGGTTGGGCGGCGAAGTCGAACTCGTCCAGGGTCCAGGAGTGCGGCAGGCAGGCGAACCGCAACCTGCCGGCCAACCGACGGGCCTCGGCGTGGGAGACCTCGAGCCCGAGCAGCCGTTCCATCACCGCGGTGGGCGAGAGCTGCTCGGCGCGGGCGGCGTCGAGCACCCCGGTCAACGCCTCGGCGGCCGTGCCCAACTTGAGGACCTCCAGGTGAGCGCGCAGCCGCTGATAGGTCGCCGCCTCGCTCGAGCCGTCGGGTTCAGCCTGGTTGACCGCATGGTCGGGCCGGTGGGTGTTCATGAGCTCTCCCGCCCATCCTGTCCGCTGGTCTCGCCGGTGTGGGCGCGTCCGCGCAGCGGGCGGGTGCCGGAGGCGTAGGCGTCGAAGTCGATGACGACCTGCTCGCCGCTGGCCGGGCCGGCCTGGGCGTGACGGATCCGATCCGCTTCGGCCAGGGCGTCGGCGGTGGGTGGGCGGCGGTGCTTGCGCGGGCAGGGCGCGCGGTCGGTGAACTCGGCGAGCACCACCCGGGTCATGGCGGCGACGTGTTCGTCGAGGCGCACCAGTGCGCCGGCTCCGTCCGGGGACCGCAGGTGATGCGCCAGCGCGACACCGCGTGCGGTGGCGATGTCCAGTGCCGGGGTGCCGAGTTGGTGGCGAACGGTCACGATCTCGCCGGTGTGCCCGGGTGGGATCGAGTAGCGGTTGCCGCGGAACGCGACCAGGGCCTGCTCGGACACGGTGCGCTCGACGCTCAGCACCGCCGGCAGCGGCGCCGGTGCCGCCCGTAACGGCTCGGCCTCGGCCAGCGCGCCCACGGTCGTCTTGCCCCCGTCGGCGTCGGCGCGGCGGCGTCCGTCGAGGCGGGCGCAGATCCGGTCCAGCCCGGCCTGGGCCCCCGCGAGGGTGGTGTCGTCGGCCAGGGTGCGCCACCAGCGTTGGGCGATCACGTGCGCGCTCTTCTCCACCGCGCCCTTGCGCCAGGCGTGCCGCGGCGGGCAGATGTCGATCCCGACCCGGTAGTGCACCGCCACCGGTCCGAAGCTGACCGTGAGCCGGCCCGAGCCGGGATGACACACCGTGGACATCCGGTCGAACCGCCACCGCCGCGTCACCCCGCCGAGACGGCCGACGACCTGGTCGAGGCCTTCGATCAGGTGCGGCTGATCGAGCGACTCGGTGATCCAGCCCCGCCACCGGCTCGAGTGCGCCAGCACCCCGAGCAGCACGAACGCGCTGCCGGCGAACCCCCAGTGCGCGGGCGGGTCGGTCAGCTCCAGGTAGTCCCACTGGGTCTCGGCGCCCGGCGGATGGGCGATCACCGCCCGCTGGCTGGTCTTGCCCGACCGACACGGCTCGCAGGCCGGGCGCAGCTCCCGGGCGCGCAGCGCGCGCGTGAACGAGGGATACGAGCCCGCATAGCCCAGCGCGGTGACCTCGTCGAACAACGTGGTCGCCCACAGATGCGGGTCCGCACCGAGCCGCAGCCGGCAGTACTCGGCGAACCCCTCGAACGGATCCGGCACGCTGCGGGCCCGCTGCCCCGGCGTGTGTTCGCCGCTCAGATAGCGGCGCACGGTCACCCGTGTGACGCCCAGATGCCGGGCGATCGCGGAGATCGTCCATCCCTGCGCGCGTAGTGCTTGTGCTTCCACGTACGACTCCCATGCGAGCATCCCGAGTGGGCTCCCTCGACGACTTCCGGCCGGTTCAACCGGAGCGTCGAGGGGGCCCGCCTACTGGTGGTGGATCTCAGTCGGCGGGTCGCAAGGGTGGTCACTTCCACTGATCAGCAGTGGTCACTTTCAGATGAGCGGCGGCATCCGCGACGCTGGCCGGGTTCGTGGCCGGCGCCGGGATCGTCGCGCTCGTCTCGTTCCTGTCCACGGTGCTCGAACGCGGGACCGGTCGATCGGGGCTGGCCGCCGCGACGTTGTTGCTGGCCTGGTCGGTGACCAGCGTGGTCACGGCCGTGTTGACGCGCTGCCTGCCTGCGCGTCTGTCGGCCGGAGGTGGCGCGCTGTGCGTCGGCCTGGTCGTCATCGCCGTCGGTCTCGTCCCGCTCGCGCTCCTGACCCGTGACCTACCCACATGGCAACTACTGCTCGGCCTGCATGTCACCGGAGCCGGTACCGGGATCGCGAACACCGCGCTGGGACGTGAAGCCGTCGCATCGGTGCCGTCCGACTTCGCCGGGGTGGGGAGCGGAATCAACAACACCAGCCGCTACGTGGGCGCAGCGATCGGCGTCACCGTGGTGACCGTGCTCGCGCTGCAGCCGTCCACCGACCCGATCGCCGGGCTGATCGCAGGCTGGAACACCGCGGCCTGGCTGGGAGTCGTGGTGTCGATGATCGGCGGAATCGCCGCCGTCGCACTCGAGCGAGCCGACCGCCGATGGCAGGACCGGCCGACCACCGCTGCTCACCAGGCCTGACTGTGACGGCGTAGCAAGCCGCCAGCGCAACCCGCACGCTGATCGAGGCCAAAGACACCCCGTGGCACCTACTGCGCCAATGCCTGGCCTACTGGCGAAGGCAGTTCGGATGGAACCCGACCGAGGTCCCGCAGCCCCTTCAGCGGTACGTGAGTCCGGCTCGGAGCCAGATGCACCCCGGCCTCGGTCGTCTCGACGTTCGCCTCGCGATACACGAGCAACACCTCTCGCAGGTGCTTCGCGAAGTCCCGGCGGAACTGGCCTCGCCCCTGCTTGGTGTCAGCCAGCTCCGAGCCGAACTGCGCACGCAAGGTTTCCCACGACACGGTCGACGGGCGCCGTAGATAACTCATCCGGTAGGTCAGCCAACAGTAGATGTCCAACCGCAGTGCACTGCCGCGTAACGCGCGCAGCGCGCCGATGTCTATCGGCACCGGATGGTTCCTCACCTCGTCGAAGAAGTCACCCGACAAGCGCACCACCGACGGGAACAGCGAGTTCGCGTCAGGATCGTCGGACGGTCGCGACCACAGGTTGTACTCACTGGCCACGTTCATCTGGCCGCCGGCGACCCGGTTCTCGCCCTCCCAGCGCACAGCCAGCGACGCCTGGAACAGGCGATCACTCTGCTTCATCAGCCTGGTGATCGTCCCGTTCTTGCCACCGGTCGGGGTCAACCCGAGCTGACGCATGAAGTCGCTCAAGTTGCGTCCGAGGATCAGATCCCGGCTCTTCGTGCGCAGCGCTTCGGTCGACAGCCAGTTCAACAGCAGCCGTGGCATCGCCCCGTAGGGGTAGCCCGTCGACCCCGGACGCACGCTCAACGTCAGATCGCCGTTGCGGCGCTCCCAGCGGGGCTTGTCGCCAGGATCGCGGTAGGGCAACGACGTCTGGGTGAACAGCCTCGCCAGGAAGCCGATCTCCTGATCGTCCTGATCCCACAGCTCCGCCGCGGCCCGCAGTAAACGCAGATCTCGGCCCGGTGTGCCCGCCATGACGCAGATCATGCCACGCACACCTCACCGAGCGTTTGACCTGGTAAGGCCCGGAGTGTTGTCCACGCATAACTCGCCGACCGGGTCGACTTATCCACGCATAAGACGCCGACTCGACACTCGCAGAGTAGACCCGCAACAGGTTTGCCCTAGCTCAACGCGAAGCCGACAAGCGCACACCCCAGCCGCGGCGCCGCTACGCATAACGTGCCGACCATCCCGCCCATCCCATGCGACACGCGGCACCCACTCGGCCGTTCGCGAGGGCGAATGCCGCCTCGCCGCCGCGGACGCACCCCGCAACACACTCCTCGCAAGCTCCGCGGCGCCTCGACCGACGGTCCCGGCAACGAACGCATAACGTGCCGACCCCCGACCGCGCGCCAGGCCCGCCGCGCATAACGTGCCGACCACGATCGAGATATCGATCGACACAGGCTCCTGCGCTCCGACCAGCACCGCCCGGCCTACCCCACCGAGGAAACGCGACGCGACGCGTCGGATCCGCTGTCGCGCCTCCAGGCCCGTGCAGGACACCTCGACGACGGCGGCGAGCGTCGGGCCCCGGGGAGGCCCAACCCAGGCAGGCGCGACGGGGACCGGATACCCCGCAGCGGCCCCCGTCGACACTCGCGTCCCTGGCCCGGAACAGATTCCCACGCATAAGACGCCGACCCACCGTCCCGGCTCACACCATCCCACCCGTTCGGTCGCCGCTCGACACACCCCTGGCAGCACGCATAATTTGCCGACCGGCCCCTGCCGCTACCGCGCCGACGCCAGCTACCAGCGACGACGCAGATCCGCCAGCGCGCACGGACGGCCCGGGATGAGCCATCGCCGCCGGCCGGACGGACCGCGCCATCGACCATCCACGCATAACGGGCCGACCACCGCCGACTGTCCACGCATAACGCGCCGACCACGACCACGTCGAGGCGCCACCTCGCCGATAGCTATCCACGCATAACCTGCCGACCCACCCGCCTGTGGAGCTGACCTGGTCGACGCAAGGTGCGGCGAGACGCCACGGCGCGAGGCCCGCCGCCGCGACCTCTCGATCGCGCATAACACGCCGACCTGGTCCCAACGCACCTGGTCAGCGCTCGATACGCACAGTCACACGGTAACCCGGGAGCTGCGGGCTCCGTGGCCCCACAGGGGCTGGCGCACACTCCTCGCCCACCGCACGCATACCTGGCCGACCCCGCACAACTCCGCTGCACGCATACCTTGCCGACCGAGCCACTCGACATGCCGTAGCCGACCCGCGCCCCGCAACCCTCCGCCGCGCCCTCACGAACTCCTGCACGGGCGTCGACCTGCACCAATGGCCGCGACGAACCGAAGCACACGAATCGGCGCCCGGCCGCCCGAGGCGGCGAGCAGATAGCCACTCAGCCACCATCCACGCATACTTTGCCGACCGAGTACAAACTTGAGCTGCCACGCCTCGAAAACCGTGCCGACTCCGGTCGTCGACACGCATAAGCGGCCGACCACGGCGGGCCGATCCACGCATGCCTTGCCGACCGATTACGCATACCTAGCCGACCAGATCCCAGCAAAACAGCAGGTCAACGCCAGGATTTTCGCTCCCCTGTAGTTTACCTGTAGTAGAGATCCTTTATCGCGCGCGACGGCACACTCCTCACCTGCTTCCCCCACATGTCGTAATGCCGCGGCGCGCCGCGCCTGCTCGCGCAGCCGGTTCGCTCGCCACGTCGAGCCGCACAGGACCGATCACCGGACCATCTGCGCCGCCTCAGCAGCTGACGGGATGTACCCCTGGCGAGCCGCGCTGACGCATCGCTGCGTCGTAGCTGCAGTCGCTCGTGTGTCACGCGCCTCGTCTCTGTCCGAGTCGCCACCGTCCGCCTGATGGCCGGAAGCCGGTCCGGGAAACATCGGGCCCCAGCCTTCGCAGGACGACCCGAAAATGGCAGCTCCGAACACCGCCGCCCTACACGTCCGAAAAATGTCGGGGTCCTCAGTCATGGTGGCGACATCCACTGCCTGGATGAGAGGAGCGCTCATGTCTGAGACGGTCATCACCGCCGGATTCGCCCTATCTCGCTGCTTCCGCGCTGCAGCACGCGCCGCGGAATCCGCCAACTCCACGGAGTGGGCAAGTCGTGAACGAGAAGCGATCGATGGGCTGCGCGTGGCCGGGCTCTTCCTCGGCTACCACGCCGGAAGTCCCATCGCCCGCGCCATCACCCGCACGTTCACAGAATTCACCGGCGCCGACTGGGGCGACGGCGCACGTCAGCGACTGTCGGTATCCTCGGCGTCTTCCCCCACACCTGGCGAAAGAGATACCGTGGCCCAGATTCACACTGTCCGGCTCGTCGACGACCTCACCGGCGGCCACGCGGACGAGACGATTCCGTTCGCCCTCGACGGCAAGCAGTACGAAATCGACCTGTCCGGCGGCCACGCGGGTGCGCTGCGCGATGCGCTGGCTCCCTTCATCGAGGCCGCACGCAGCGCCTCCTCCCAGCCCCAGCCTCGCGCACGCGGTCGTGCTCGCGCGGTCAGTGACCGCAGCGACAGCGGCCCCAGCAGCACCGCACTGCGGCAGCACAATCAGGCCGTGCGGGCGTGGGCACGGCAGAACGGCTACACCGTGTCGGAGCGCGGGCGTATCCCCGCCGAGGTGGTCTCCGCCTACCAGTCCGCGACGGCGACGACCACGACGCAGAGCAGTGAAGGCCAGAGCAACGAAGGCAAGAGCGGGGCAGCAGTGCACTTCAGTGGCTGACCCCCCGGCACGACCAGCTCAGCCATGACCCACCGCCGGAGCAAGCCCGCGCCGTTGGGGCAGGCCGGGGTGCACCGCCGCTAGTTCACAACGCCGCCGCGCTGATGTCCGCCCACGCGGCGATTCCGGGCGTGGCCACTGCGCCACCCCCGCGCTCGAAGCCCGCGACGCCTAGCTTCGCTAGGCCGCTCGGAGGCGACCGTCAGAACCCGGGCAACACCTGGGGCATCTGTCCGCGGACGTCGTGGACCTGGACCGACGACGGTGGGCGTGTGGGGCGGCTGCACACCCGATCATGGCGGCCCGTGAGGGCCCCCAGCCCGCACTGGTGAAGCACGCGGCCGCAGCTTTTTGCGCCCCGTGGGGCACGTCGGGGAGCCAGCGCACGATCCGCTCGAGCCCGGTGTGGTGCTGGCGCAGATTCGGCCTCCCGCACGCGAGCAGGGGGGTGCCCACCGCAGCGAACGCCTGTAGGCGGTTGTCGATGCCCCACCCAGATGCCACGCGGCCCCCGCGATGCCAGTCGAGATGCCGGCGGTGCCGAGAGCCGACCGGGCCGAGAGGACATCTGCGCCGCAGGCTGCACCACCGAGCCCGCGTGCTGTGTGTTGAAAGGCCGTCCCCCGCCGCCAGCCCCTCCACCCCGCGCCACGCCGCGACGGGGCTCTGGGCAGGTAGCCAGCAACCAGTCCCGCTGCGGTCACCCTGGGGTGATCGCAGCCGAGACCGCTGACCAGACCGGCTTCCTCCGCGACACCCGGCCAGCGGCCCGAGCACTCTCACCACAGCCACAACGCGCTGGCCGTCCCGCGTGCGCCATGCACGAACATCGACCGCAGCGGACGCCACGTCGCGCGTGGCGCCGCGAGCCCCATCGCACAGGCACCGGGACCACCACCTGTCGTGTGAGCTGCGCTGACCCGCGAAGGGTCGCGTGAGGCGCCCGGTACCGCGGCAGCTGCGGCAGCCGACCACCACACCGAGGGGGATTTTCAGAAAGCCGTCCCGCGTGTCGCGCTGTCGTCCTTTCTGAAAATCCGCCAAGATGCACCCATGGCTAGGAGACCCACAGGACGAGGCCGCGGCCGCCCCTCGAAGGGGCCCCGCGCGGTCGTCATCCCCCGGCTCCTTCTCGCTGATGACCGGGAACTGAAGACCCTCGCAGAGGCACGTGGCTGGTACTTGTCCCAAACGGCGGCGGAGCTGATCGCCATCGGGCTACGCCGCAGCGCCGAGCTGCCCGCCGAGCTGCCACTGCGGCTGCCCTCGGCGGAGACCACCGACTTCACCGTCCGCATCCCGGTCGCCGACGATCAGCTGGTCCGCTCGATCGCGCACACCCGCGACCGCAGCATCGCGATCGTCACCGGAGCCCTCATCCAGCTCGGGCTCCGCCACCACCATGAGCTGCCGGGACAGATCCCCGTGCAGTGCGCGACCCGCAAGGAGTTGCCGCTGACGAAGGCCTCATAAGAGAACGAGGCGACCCCCCTGGCCGGGGGCCGCCTCGATTCCGATCTCGCGCCACCCGAACCAGCACTCGAGTGACGCCGCAGCCCCGGCGAACCGGGGCCAATCCCCAACCTGCGTAGAAGGGGCGCTTTCGCGTGTCCAGGATACATCCTGGGCCGGAAGCCAGCCATCACAGACACGGGGCGATTTCGCCATGCCCAGAATCCAGCACCCCAGCAACAGGCACTGGCTTCTGCCTGCGCTGCTATGAGCATGGCGCTGTCACCCTGGCCTCCGGCCCCTCAGAACTGTGTCTGCTCCACCAGCGTGCGTTGGGTGAGCAGCCCCCCGCGGGCTCGTTCGGCCTCCGTGCCGGGCGGGCGCCGCGCCGAACCCCGCGTGGCCGCGGCGCACGGCCCACACCGGGGCCGACCCATGGCCCCGGCCGCCGCGTGTCACCGCCCAGCGCGCGCGTGCGCGCCCGCGGTGTCGCCCGTGCCCGCGCTCGGCACCGCAGCGGCTTCGTCCCGCACCCGGGTTGGCGGCACTTCATCGACCGCGAGTACAGCGTGCTGACCTCGCAGCGCGAAGCGTTCGACTACATCGCCCGCCTCGTCGACGACGAGGACTGGCGTTCGGACAAGCGCCGGGGCTGGTCAGCGATCCTGCGCCGGCTGGTGTTGCACATGGACTGGGAGACCGGACTGATCTCCGGATTGACCACCGAACGCCTCGGCGCCGCAGGGGCGCGCGCGGCGCGCACCGTCAGCCGGGTGCTGGCCTGGGCCCGCGAGGTCGGGCTGCTCGTCGTTGTCGAGCCAGGCGCGAGTGCACAGTTCCTGGGCACCGCATCCGGCCGTACCCCCACCTACGCCCTTGTGACCCGTACTCCTCTGCCCTGCCTCACACCTGCCGCGTGCGACGAGTCGCCCGCCACCCCGTCCGGTGATCAGCACACTGTGGATGAAAGTGGCGACCTCCCCACTCCTCACGTGAGTATCCAGCCCTTGTCGGGCGGCACACGGTCACCACTCACCCCACCACGAAACTGGCACCCCTACGACGTCCCCGACTCCCCCGGCGCCAGAAACACCGCCACCCTCACCTTGCTCTCACATCTCGGCCTAGGAGGCCGACAACGCGGCAAGATCGAGATTTGGCGGGCCCGGGCGCTGCTCAAACCGTGGTGGGACGCCGGGGCCACCGTCGCCGGGTTGCTGCACGCGCTCGAGTACCACCCCGACCGGCCTGACCGGCGCCGTGGTGACATCGGTTCCGGGGCGCGGGACCCGTTGCGGATCATCGGGGCCCGGTTGCGGCCCTGGCGCGGGCGGCTCGGCGAGATCCGGGCCGTGCAGATCGGCCGAATGAGGCACAGCACCGCCCCCGTGGCCGAACCGCAGATCGGGATCGACCGCACTCTGCTTGACCGCCCTGCCGGGCGCGGTGCGCGCCAGGCTGCCCAGGAGGCGCTCAGCGAGCACCTGCGCCGCATCCGCGAAGCACGAGGTCAACAGCCACACGGGCCCACGGTGCGCCGAAGCGTGCTGCCACGGCGCCTGCGCCGCCCCAGGACCAGACGATGACCACCAGGCGCCCGACCACCGCCATGGCCGAGCCGGCCACCGTCGAGCCGCGCCCCGACCACACTGCACACGGCGCGGGCCCACGTGCACGTACAGACGCCCGAAGCATCAGGCCCACCGCGACCCGAGGCAACATGAACCACGCTGCTGCGCTTGCCGACCTCCGGCGCCGGCTCGACGGCGATCGCCTACCGAGACAACACGCGGCCCAGCCACATCCCCGGTCGGTACCCAGCGAGGGCGCCTACGTTGACCCCCACGAACTCGGCGGCGAGACGACGATCAAGACCCGGTCGGGCGCAGCGCGAGACAACGCCGCCCGCCGTCACCCACGGCGCCCCGGTGCCGCCGGCGACCGAACACCGCCGCCGTGGCCCAACCCGCGGGGGCCGGAACCGGAAACCGGTACAGGTTCGGCGTGGCGAGCCCCACGCTCGCGACCCGTACGGTAGAAACGCCCCATGCCGCAGCCGTATCGAGGGGATCGGGTTCCAACGAACGTCCGCCTCCCGCGTCACATGCGAGAGGTCGCCGAGGCCATCGCAGAACGCGACGGCGTCGGCGTCGGAGAAGCCGTCACCAGGGTCTTCGCCGAAGCTCTGGGCCTTCCCGTGCCTGACTACTGCCTGCCGAAACACACCGGCGAACAAGAAGTACTGGAGTTGCCGCTGACGAAGGCCTCATAAGAGAACGAGGCGACCCCCCTGGCCGGGGGCCGCCTCGATTCCGATCTCGCGCCACCCGAACCAGCACTCGAGTGACGCCGCAGCCCCGGCGAACCGGGGCCAATCCCCAACCTGCGTAGAAGGGGCGCTTTCGCGTGTCCAGGATACATCCTGGGCCGGAAGCCAGCCATCACAGACACGGGGCGATTTCGCCATGCCCACACCAGCAGCAGCCACCGGCCTCGGCCCGTACCGGCTTGAGCCACCACCGGCCAGATCCGGTGAACCGGCATCGAGACCGGTAAGAAGCAGGGGGACGACGGGATCACCGCCGCCTCGGTCTCCGACGAGCAGGCCCGCGAGCTCTATCCGGACGGCTGGCAGCCCCCGCCCGGTCCCGATCTCACCCGAGGTCAGCAGTCCAGCCCATCGCGGCCTGCGATCAGGCCGTCTGCCAGCAGCCGGCCACCGCGTCGCCGTCGGTTCAGCCTCGGGCCGGCAGTGTGAGCTCCGGGAGCGCCCCGTGCGGATCCCACTCGATCAGCAACGTGCCTTCACGCCGGTAGTGCTCGAGCTTCTCCTGCTTGCGGGCCCGGTAGTCCTCGCGGCCGAGCATGCCCCACACCTCGACCACCGTGGGCGGGTCGGTATCGGTGAGCACAAAGTCCGGCAGCACCGCATCGGCATCGTCGAAACGCAGCGGCTTGTAGAAACCCCGCCCGGCGGCGGCCAGGGCATCTGCGCCATCACCGAGGGCCGGTCTACTTCTCGTCGGCGCTGCACGCCGCTGCAGGTGCGGACCGCGGCCGCCACCTCCCGCCCCGCCAATCGCACCCGGGTCCGGGGAGCCGAGCAAGTCGAGCGGGCAGTGCGCCCGCGTCCGCCGCCGCGGCGTCCGCGCGACACCGGCGGGCGGCCTCGCCCGTGCCTCATCGCACTCACCTCACCTGGGGCTCTCGGGTCTCGAGCCGATGTCGGCCTGGCGGGCCTCGAGGAAGTACTCCCACCAGCAGGCCCGGCTGCTCGCCGGGGCGGGGGTGGCCTGGTCGAGCAGCAGCGGACCGGTGCGCGCGGCACCGAGGTGGGCGTCATCGTCGTAGCTGCGCCGCGGCGGGAACCGATCACGCAGATACCGCGGCCGACCAGCACCGACCTCGCTGCTCAGCGGCGGCGCCACCTCACCGCGGCGTTCAGCCTCGACGAGCCGCTCGTCGTACTGGCGGCGTTCCTCCTCGGTGAGCCGGTGCTTGCCCGGGGCGCACTCACGGCCGTCGATCGCCGCAGCCACGTTCGTCAGCGCCGCCGGCAGCCACCGCACATGCCACTCCGCGACCAGATCCGGGCGAGTATCGGGGGCGCTGGACTCGACGTACAGGGTGCGCAGCCACGCCAGCTCCCGCACCGCCCGCGGATGCACCGGCCAACAGTCCGGCAGCTCGGCACGCGAAAGCCGGTAATCGCCGCCCAGCACCTCGGCCACGAACGCGCCCAGCGCATCCCACGCCGCCTGCTTGTCGCCCGGCTCGAGCTGCGACCAGCGCAGCGCCGGCGTCAGCGACAACGCCTCCTCATCCAGCTCGCCACCGCCCGCGCCGGCAGCCTCGACCGCCCCGGCCAGCGACGCCACGCTGTACTCGAGATCGTCTACCCGCGGGCTCAGCCGCGAGAGGTGGTCGGCCACCTCGGCGACATGACCGGACGTCGCACCTACCTCCCGACGCAGCTCGCGCAACTCCTCCCCGACCTGAACAGCCAACGGGCGCCGACCACCAGAGCCAGCCGCCCCCGCCGGCGGCGGGCCCGGTCCATCACTGGTCACCGACCCACTCCCCTCGCCGTCTCCCCGCCCCTACCCGTCACCACAGCCACAGTGCGCCACCGCCAACACCGCGGACAACCACCGTCCGGTGTAGACGCACCCGGGACATGCAGTCCAGCATGTCGGCGTCGCCGAGATCAGCATCTGCGACACCATGAGGCAGGCAGCCACGCCACTGCCCACCGCGGCGACCACGCCCAACGCGTCCGCACGAACGTCAGCACGCCGGTCATACCGACCCGCCCGGCCGAGAACAATCCCGGTTCACATCAGCCGATCCACCGGCGACCGGACCCGCTCGACCTGCAACGTGATCACATCGGGTTGCATCGACGCCCACCCCCCGCGGGCTCACTGCGCCTCGAACGTCAGTCCCACGGCGTGATTGCGCACCTACTTGACTGACCTACGCGGCTACACCGTCGTGCACGCCCGCCATCATCGGCATTTTGGCCGCGCCACCCCAGCGCACAGACCCGGCCGGCACCGCCTCGTGCTCTACCGAATGTCCGACCATGACGATGACCTGGTCATCGTGGAGACGATCGATCGATGGGGAAACGACCGTTCGTGACGAGCACCTCATCGCAAGGTATGTGGAGCGACTTCGGTCGATTGCCCGAGTAGGCGACGACGCGCGTCAACTGCTGACGACCATCGGCGCGATCTCAACGAGACCTCATCTGAATAGAGGGGGGCGGTGAAGATGTCAACCTCGACTGGCCTCAGAGTGACGGCCTGAGGTGGGCCCGCGCGAGCTCTCGTCAGACTGATGGTTGTTGGTCGAGCAGCCCGACGGGTCGACGCTGTAGGCGACCATCCAGCTGGGGTCGATGCGATACCAGATGCACTCGTCCCAGCCCGGGCCGTCGTCGTCGTCGCCGTAGTGGTTGACGAGGTAGTCGTGGACGGCCAGCCAGCTCGGGTCGCTGCGCGCGTCCTCGGGGTTGAGCACGACGGCCTGTCCGTGGGTAAAGATCCCGAGCTGTTCGCCGCGCATGAAGGTCGCGCTGATGCCGGGCCGCGCCGCGAGATGACGGGCTTTCGCGGCCCGGCGGTGGGTGCCGATGATCCAGCGGCCGTGCAGGAGGTGCCCGTCGGCGCCGCTGATGCGTGGCTCACCGCGCCGGGTGACTGTGGCGATGGCCAGGGTGCACATGCCTTGGCAGACTCGGACGACCTGCTCGGCGTCGAGAGTCCGTTCACCTGGTCGGATGATCGATTTGAGGTGGCTGCTGGAGCCGGCCCAGGACGTGTCGAGCAGGACTTGGAGACCGTGGAGATCGTCGGGAGTTTCGAACATTCGGCCAGGTAATCAGCTCCCACCGACAGCGCCAGCTCAGTGCGCCGTCGCCGACCGGGCGTGGGCCAGCCGGTAGGAGATGGTGCCGGTCTCGAGGATGTTCCCGGCGAAGGTGAGCCGGTCGATGATCGCGGCGCAGATCCGCGGGTCGGTGAAGGTGCGGGCCCAGCCGGAGAACGGCTGGTTGGATGGCGATGGCGATGGAGTTGGCCTCCTCGCGCTCGGTGAGCACCTGGAACAGCAGTTCGGCGCCGCGGCGGTCGAGTTCCATGTAGCCGAGCTCGTCGATGCAGAGCAGGTCGACACGGCCGTAGCGGGCGATGGTCTTGGCGAGTTGTCCTTCGCCGGCGGCCTCGACCAGCTCGATCACCAGCTTCGTGGCCAGCGCGTAGCGGACCCGGTAGCCCTGCTGCGCCGCGGCGGTCCCGAGCCCGATGAGCAGGTGGGACTTGCCGGTACCGGAGTCGCCGATCAGGCAGCGCGGCTCGCCGGCCTTGATCCACGCGCCGCTGGCGAGCGTGTTGACCGTGGCGGGGTTGCGTCGAAGTCGAAGTCCTCGAG
This sequence comes from Pseudonocardia parietis, assembly GCF_017876315.1. GTDB lineage: Bacteria > Actinomycetota > Actinomycetes > Mycobacteriales > Pseudonocardiaceae > Pseudonocardia > Pseudonocardia parietis. The sequence goes on from NZ_JAGINU010000004.1 coordinate 45,699, forward strand.
CCACTTCTCCCGCGGGAACCCGGCGGCCTTGACCCGCCGCGCCGAGCGGCGCCGGTCGCGGTCGTCGCACTCGGAGAGCAGCAGCTCGGCGAGAAACCCGCGGTAGGACAGCTGCTCGTGCTCGGCGGCGGTGACCATGTCCTCGGACGGGCGGCAGGCGCGACGATCGGCAGGCCTGGTCGATCGCCGCGGTCGCGGCCTGCTCACTCATGCCCTTGCGCCGTCGGCGCGGGCCAGTCGTGCTCCGTCCGCGTCGTCCTGCACCCACTGCTGCCCGACACAACCCTGGTCACATACGGGCGGCCCGGACTCGCCGGCTCCGACCCACTATCGGGCGGCGAGCCCGAACGCGAGCACACCGCGCAGTGGGCCGCTGAGCAACTTCGAGAACTCCTCAACCAGGCGGGCATCTTGCCCCCGTATCTGCTGGTGTCCAGCAGCCTCGGCGCCTGGATCCTCGGCGTGTACGCCGCCACATGGCCGGACGAACTCGCCGGCGCCGTGCTCATCGACCCGACCAATCGAACCCGTGGCCGGGAGAGATCAGCCGCCCACGGTCCTCAAGGACAGCGACAACGGCGGTATCCGGTTCCCGGTGGCCACCTGCTTCGCCGAGCTCCAGGAGCCACCGCAGATGCCGCCGCAGCGCTGTGTCGTGCTCTCCAGCAGCGTCGGCCGATGGCGGCGCGACCCACCGGAGACCCCGTTCTACGAGCCACTCACATTGGACGACGTCGACCAGCTCTGGCAGGACTACCAGCCAGACTGGGCGCAGCACCTCTCGGCGAGCCAGGTCATCGTAGAGACCGCCGGCCACTTCGTGCATCGCGATGCCCCCGGGCTCGCCGCGCACGTTGTCCAGGCGGTGATGGCCGCAGCCCGGCACGGTAAACCTCTCCAACTCGACCCAGTCGCGGTCGCGGAGGCTGGCGATTACGTGGCGGGCGAGTCACCGTCGACCTGACGTCCGCCCGTGAGTCGCGCGGCCTGACCGCGCAACCTCTTGAGAGACCTATGCTGCGACGTCGCGGGGCTCCCCCACGCCGGTGGGATTGGCCTCTCTGGAGGCGGTGCATGCACGCAGCCTCCGTAGCCACGGCACGGCCACATGGCGAGAACGCCGCGCGTCCGTCACCGCCGGGGCCAGCGCGGGCTCGGCCTCCGCCGCGCAGGCCCGGCACGGCACCTCGGCCGGCACCGTCAACGCCACCGGCCCGATCACCGCACCGCATAACGCCAGGTACCGGCCACACGCGCTGTCCGAGGACAGATTCTGCGCTGGCACCTCGTGCTCCAGACCGTCCTCGACCGCCGTTATCGGCACCGTGTCGCCCCCTGCCCTGGTCAGCGCTCGCTGACGTGCGCCAGCTCGAGCCAAAGCCGGATCCTCACCAGCGGCGGGCTGGGATGTAGCGACCGCCAGATGCCGGGACGGGGCGAGCTCGGGTCGCGTGGGCTCTCTTGGGATCCTGGACATGGTCGTACTCCTCGGAAACTCGAAGGCGGGGCAAGTGCGGTCCATGGGTACCGGCGGATGTGGCTGCATCTGCCGGGACCGCCCGGACGAGACCGGACGGAGGATGGAGACCTGTCCATATTATCCAGCGATACGTTGGATAACAAGCAGTGGCAGGCGCCTCGGGGTTATCCAGTCGCTGATTGACTAGCCCGTGGGCCCGGGCCGACACTGGCTCTATTGCACCTGACCGGGAGGAATGCCCGATGGCCCAGCAAGCGCACCACCTCGAGATCCGCACGATCGTGACCACCGCGAACGAGTGCGGCGAAGGCCGCATCTGCCCATCCGTGCACGAGGTCGTCGGCGCACCCGACCGCCTGTGGGTCGTGTCCAAGCGTGCCGCGGACCACGAGCGTGCCGCCTTCGCGCACGTGCTCGACGAGGGGGAAATCCTCGGGTGGGTACCGCCGGGCCTCCTGCCGGATGACTGCGAGGCCATCACACGGACGCGCGATGTTGCTGGACCTGGCTCGAGGCGAGACCGGGTGTTCGTGATCTCATCCGAGGTCACCGATGAGATTGAGCTGATCGCATTCGCGCAGCTGTGGGACCCGAGCACCGAGCAGCTCGGCACGGTCGCCGCCCACACGCTGGAGGGAGTAGGGACATGATCGACGAGCAGCAGCTCGAAGCTGCGATCGACCAGCACTTTCAACGACCCGGCGACCGCCTGTTTCGCATGGAGTGCCTCCCGCGCTACATGGCCAGCACCGGAGAAGAGAGCGACTTCCGCCGGTTCCTCGACGGAGCCGACGGCCCGGACATGGAACGCAAGCAACAGTGGCTCGCCATCCTCCGCGCCGAGCAGGACCGCGGCCTGGTCTCGTACCGGGTTCGAGTGTTCACCGGTGCCATGACCGAGTACGAGCGCTACGAAGCGCAGTGGTGCTACACCCACAACGTTGCCGCCGGGGAGGACATCTACGTACTCCGCGACGACGAACACGAGGCACCGGCCAGCCTGGTCCGCGAAGACTTCTGGCTGATCAACGACGCCTTGCTCATACCTATGCGCTACGACGAGCACGGCCGCTTCCTCGGGGCGGACCTGGTCACCGACCCGCATGAGATCGCCCCGTACCTGCGCGCTCGCGACGACGCACACGCCGCTGCGGAGTCGTTCCACAGTTGGTGGGGCCGCCACCCCGAGCTGCACCAGCGACCGCGGGCGGCCTGAACAATGACCAATGCCCGTACCAGTGGCTCCCCGGGCAGCGACCCGCTGTCCGGGGAGCTGCTGCGCGCGCTGCGCGAGGAGACCGGGCTCAGCCAGAACCAGGCACGCAAGGCGGCCCGGGTCGGCCAGTCCTCCCTCTCCCGTACGGAGGCCGGCGAGTCACGGCCGACACCGCGGCTCGTGCGCGCGGTGCTTGAGGTCTACGCGCGGCACAGCACGCTCACCCAGGAGCGTATCGAGGACCTCGTCGCGCAGGCACACGCACTGGAAACCGAGCATGTGGACGCCCGAGTTGTGCTCCAGGCCGGCAGCGCCCACCGGTTCCAGTGGCGCATCCACGAAGCCGAGCGCACAGCGCGGCTGGTGCGTTCCTACCACCCGTCGGTGGTTATCGGGCCGCTCCAAACCCGGGAGTACGCGCGCGCGGTGTTCACCCCGGACGCGCAGCTCGACCCGCACGATGCAGCGCAATCGATCGACGCCCGCATGGAGCGCGCGCAACTGCTTGCGGACTCGCGTCGCCGCTGGCACATGCTGCAGAACGAGCAGGCCCTGCGCTGGCCGGTACACAGCTATGCCCACCACGCCGCGCAGCTAGAAAACATCGCACGCGTCGCCGCGCAGCCGAACATCAGCTTCCGTGTGCTGACACTGGACCGCATCGCGCCACGTCCAGCACCCGTATCAGGATTTCACCTGTACGACGACGCCCAGGCGCTCGTCGGCACCGAGTCTGGTAGCGCACTCATCCAGGACGCGGACTACATCACGATGTACGTCCAACTCCACGCCGAGCTGACCGAACTCGCGCTCTCTGAGCAGGATTCCCTCGAGCTGGTGCACGACTTCGCACGGCGCTATCGCGACCACAGCTGACCGCAGGACCTGCCCGCACGACCGGGCTCTCCGTCGCGGCGCGCGGCGGCAGCGTCGCGGCGGACCTGCCCGCGGACTTGGGCCCAGCACCCAGAGAGACGCTGACGAACATCGCCGCCATCGCCAGGTCGAGATCGCGGCCGCGTAGGCCGGCGTAGCCGCCACCGCGGCCCTGTTGCGGCGACACCGCGCGAACTCAACCACCAGCACCCGCTCGTCGTGGGAGCCTGGCAGCGGCGCCGTTCCTGCTCCGCAGGCCTCAGGCCGCTCACCCGTCGCGGCGCCGCGGATCCAGCAAGGCGCGGACCGTGTCCGCGGCCCAACCGACGGTGCGGCGCACCTGCAGCGGCACCGACCGGCCCGCCGACAGCTCCACCGCCGTCGCCCGGAAGATCGCCGCGACCCTCCCGGCCAGCTGACGATCCGTGATCAGCACGGTGTCGCCTTCGAGGAGGCAGGCGATCGTGCGCAGCGCGCACACTTCCGCCTCGGTCTCCGGGTCGACCGGCCGCGCGTACCGCTCATAGCGACGGTTCTCGCCCATCACGACCACACCCCTCGCGATCACCGGCCCGAGAAGACTCGCCGGGCGTGCTTCCCCCACGCCCGACGAGCCCGCAGCCACCATACCGGAAGACCGAACATCAGTTCGAGTTTCGATAGTGGCTGCTCCCTTCGGTGTGTCGTGCCGGGACCGCTACTCGGCGCGGTACCGAAACAGGACCTGGCCGGCCACCAGGCGGCCGTCCTGTAGTTCCTGGCGAACCTGCTCGCCGCGGTCGGTTCGATGCAGATCGAGCTGGGTGGCGGCCAGGACGGTGAGCCGGCCGCGGGCCCGCGCGGTGTCGCGCCAGTGCTCAGGTACGGCAGCGCCGAGGTCACCGTCGTAGAGCAACTCGCCGGGGGGCCGCGATCTGCAGGCGGTCGGAGTTGCTGAGCTCGCCCCACCAGCCCGGCAGCAGCGGCGCGGCCAGCAGCGCGTCCGGGTCGAGGCGGGTCAGCAGTGTGAACCCGCGGTCGAGCAGGGCCGCGGTGATGGCGTCGACCGGTTCCGCACCCGGGTGGGAGTCGCCGGTGGTGACGGTGACCGCGAAGGTCACCGTCACGTAGGCGACGCGTCCCGGCGGCGTGGTGTCGGAGTCGGTGACCAGCCCTGGGCTTGCCCATGCCGTGATCGCGTCGATGCCAGACCCCTCCCCTACTCACGCCGAGCAGGTGCGGGGTGAGTCTCGCGCATCCCGGGCGGATCCGTCGGGGCTCGGCGGGAGAAGCCGTCCCAGAACAAGGGCCGGGTCGGTGTGATCGCGGGCAGGCGAGCAGACCCCGGTGGGGCTTCGGCGCCGATACCGGTCGGCCCCGTCCGGGCGGGTGGGACACGCCTCGCTACCGCTCGGACCCGCAAGCGGGTTCCCACCCCGCCGCGGAGGAGCCGCCCGCTCCCGCCGCTCCCCTGGCGGGGACCCCACCCCGGGCCCGCTCGGGCAGGCCGCGTCACACCGACCAGCCCTGATCTCGAGGAGGCCCTCCATGACCACCCCACCCAGCATTCAGATCACCGCGCCCGGTGACCTTGTCGCCGTTGTCCCTTGCGTGCTCAAGTTCCACCCCTCGCAGTCGCTGGTGCTGGTCTCCTTCGCCGCGCACAGTTCCCGCATCGGGCCCGTACTGCGGGCCGACCTGCCTGCGGTCGGCGACGTCGAGGCGGGCGCGGCGCAGATGCTGGACATGCTGCCGGCGCAGTATCGTGACCACGCGGTGCTGCTCGCGATCAGCACCGAGTCCCGTGAGGACGCATGCCGCGATGCCAGCCTGGTCCTGACCGCGGCCGGAGTCCGGGTCACCGGCGCCATCTACGCCACCGGTACCCGGCCCGGCGACCAGTGGCGCTGCCTGGAGCCCGGGTGCAGTGACGCCGGCACCGTCCCGCAGCCCCACACCGAGATCGCGGCACATCTGGCCTGGACCGGGCAAGTCACCCTGCCCAACCGCGAAGCGATCGAGCAGACGCTGACCCCGCTCGACGACGCTGCGACCCTCGCTCGGCGATCCCGGCTGCTCACCGAAGCCGCCACGGCCAGCGCGGAGCCACGCCCGTCGCTGGCTGCGGCCGTCGACGACTACCTCACTCGCCATCAGCTCGACGACGACCTCGTCGTGGCGCTCGTGGCGGCGCTGGGGCAGCAGCGCGCGGTGCTGAAGCACCTGCGCGAGCACACCTCGACGATGCGGGTGGTTCTCGAGGCCCTGGTGCGGGAGACACCGGCGCCGTGGTCGGCCGCGCCGGCGGCCTACCTGGCCCTGGCCGCGCTGCTGCACGGCGACGGTGCCCACGCCGCGGCCGCGGCCGAGCGCGCCACCATCGCCGACCCGGTGGCACGACTGCCGCAGCTCATCGCCGAGGTCGTGGCGAGCACTCCCAGCCCGGACACCGTCCGCGGCCTGCTGAGCGAGTTCTGACCCTCGAAAGGCCCTCCCGGGGCACCGCCCCCCACCCGCGGTGCCCCGGCAGGCGTGCGTGGGGCGCTGAGCCACCCCCTGCGACATGCGTGGCTACCCCGCGCTGAGCGGGCAGCAGGCCCCGACAGGCCCATCGGGCGGCTGCCTCGCTGGGCCGGATCCTCGGTCGAGTCGGGAGCGGTGTGCCGCGAGGTGCGTGTTCGCACCTCTCTACTGCACGCGCCCCGATTGCCATCGCCCACTGCGTGAGGCCGACTTCCAGGATCGGGGACGGCTCGAGCATCGACCGATCTGGACGGAGTGAACCCTGGGCGACGGGGCGGGCGCCTTGGTGTGCCACGAGTGATGTGCCGGCCGGTTCGTGCGCGGGCGGGGCGGTGTAGCGACACCGCCTCGGGGTGGGCCGTGGTGACTCTGCAGCCCGTCGGGCGGCTTCCCCGACGATGCCGCGCCGGCCGCACCCGACACGGGTGACACCACCGGCTCCGCCACGGTGCCTCGCCTCTGGGCGGGAAGGGGTGGTGTCACACCGGTCGGGCGAGCGCGCGGCCCCGCCGCGCCGCCCGCCGGTCTGCCGGGCGAGTCACGTCCCACCGCGACCGGCGGTGGGCCTGCACCGACTCCACTTCCCCCGGGGGTCGGCGCAGCGGTTGATTTCCTCTGATCGGAGCCCGCCATGGGACAGACCACCCTCACCCGCACGACCCCGCCCGCGAAGCGGGGCAAGCGCACGCGTGCGGCCCCGACCGAGGAGCAGCAGCAGGCCCGCCGCGAGGCGATCCACGCCGCACACGAGGACATGATGGCCCGACTCGAACGCCTGGCGGCCGACCCCGTCGCGTGGCTGGAGTTCCTCGAGACCGTCGCCGAGTGGGGCGCGCGCTACTCACTGGGCAACCAGATCCTGCTCATGACCCAGGCCGCCGAGCGCGGGATCGAGCCGCAGATGTTCATGGCCTACGGCGCCCGCGACGCCAGCTCGGGCTGGCGCAAGCACAAGCGCACCGTGATGGCCGGGCAGACGGGATTCACCATCTGGGCGCCGCTCAAGCGGCGGCTACGCGAGGACGAACGCGCCGACTACGAGCGCCGCACCGGGCGCCCGGTGGTGCGCGACGCGCAGAACCGGCTGCCCGTCGTGGTCATGGGCTGGAAGCTCGAGCGGACCTTCGAGCTCTCCCAGACCGCCCCGCTGCCGCCGTGGGCCGACAACTACGTCGTGCCCACCGTCGAGGTCCGGCGCCGGGTCACACTGCACGGCGGCAAGCAGGCTGTCCTACTCGATGGTGGCGACCCGACCGGGGTCTACGACGACGTGGTCGCGATGATCCGCGCCGCCGGCTACGACTACGCCCTGGCCGATCCCGGCAGCGAGTACCTGGGCGCGGCCAACGGGGTGACCGTGGCCGGGGCGGGGACCCGGCTGGTGCGGGTGCGAGGCGACGTCAGCCACGCCCAGCGGATCAAGACCGCCATCCACGAACTGGCCCATATCCGGTGCGGGCACCTCGACCAGTTCACCGACGTCGCCCCAATCCAGCACCGGGGGCGACAGGAGACCGAGGCCGAGTCGGTGGCCCACATCGTGTGCAAGGCGTTCGGGCTGGACTCCGAGCCCTACACCGACGCCTACGTCATGGGCTGGGCCGACGGCGACATCGATGTGGTGCGCGCCGCCGCGACCACCGTCCTGCGGGTGGCGCGCGACATCGTCGACGAGCTGGCCCCCATCGCGCCGTTCGACGGCAAACGCGACCCCCAGCCCGAGGCGAAGACCACGGCGACGCGGCAGGCGTCGGCGTGAGCGCCGTGGAGTTCTCGGTGACTGTGGTCGAGCTGCCGGTCGAGGAGGCGACTCCGCTGGCTGCCGTGTTCGACGAGCACGAACTCTTCTGTGTCGACGACGACCCGGCCACGTCCCGGTTCGGGATTTACCTTGGCGCCACCTACACCAGCACGTGGGGTGGTGTCGGGACCGTGGCCACCGAGCACCTGCCGGCGCTGCTGCGCGCGGTCGCGCCCGGCGCGACCTGGCAGGCCTGGGTGCTGGCGCTCAGCGAAAATGACCAGTTCTGATCGGTGGAAGTGACCACCCTGGCGCGGCCAGAGTAGTGGTCAGGTCGGGGTCATGTGGGTCACCTCCGGGGTGCGGATGTGGGCGGCGCCGGCGGGGACGACGACGGTGATGACGGCCAGCTCGGTGCGGCAGTGCGGGCAGCGTTGGACGCCGTTCGCGGCGGGAACGGCGTGCCCGGGTGGGACGGCGTTCAGGACGGCGTCGGGAACGGCGTGGTCGCCGTTCGGGCTGGTGAGGGCATCGCGCGTGACGGCGTTCGCGGTGTTGAACGAGCCGGGAACGGCGTCCGGGACGACGTCCGGGGCGGTGTGCGGGTGGTCGCGGTGATGCGCGGCTCGACAGCGCGAGGAGCAGAACCGGCGGTTGGGGTTGCGTCGGGTCACGGTGACCTGCCGGCCGCAGGCCGGGCAGGGGTGCTCGCCCAGGATGGTCATGATCGGCCCTGCCCGGTCGGGTCGTGCTCGCCGAGCGCCAGCCGGAGTTGGTTACTGCGTTGCTGGTGGGCCCGCATCCGGTAGGAGGGCCCGTCGATGGCGACGACGATGCCCCGGTGCAGCAGCCGGTCGAGCAGCGCGGCGGCCAGCATCGGGTCGGCCAGCCGGTCACCCCAAGCTGGCCACGCCGGCGTGGCTGGTCACGATCGTCGACGACTTCAGATAGCGGCGGTTGATCACCTCGAACAGGGCGGCGTTCGCGTCCGGGTCCGGCGCGGTGCGGGAGTAGGCGAACTCGTCGATCACCAGCAGCCGGGGGCCGCAGTAGAACCGCATCGCGGTGGCCCAGCGTCCTTCCAAGGCGGCCTTGCGGCAGCGTTTGGCCAGGTCGGCGGCGGTGGTGAAGTAGACCCGGTGCCCGGCATCGACCGCGGCCCGGGCGAGTGCGACCGCGAGCATCGTCTTGCCGGTGCCGGGTGGACCGACGAACAGGACGTTGCCGGCGTCGTCGAGGAAGCGCAGCGCCGCGAGCTCACGCACGAGTTTCTCGTCGACCCCGGGTTGGGCGGCGAAGTCGAACTCGTCCAGGGTCCAGGAGTGCGGCAGGCAGGCGAACCGCAACCTGCCGGCCAACCGACGGGCCTCGGCGTGGGAGACCTCGAGCCCGAGCAGCCGTTCCATCACCGCGGTGGGCGAGAGCTGCTCGGCGCGGGCGGCGTCGAGCACCCCGGTCAACGCCTCGGCGGCCGTGCCCAACTTGAGGACCTCCAGGTGAGCGCGCAGCCGCTGATAGGTCGCCGCCTCGCTCGAGCCGTCGGGTTCAGCCTGGTTGACCGCATGGTCGGGCCGGTGGGTGTTCATGAGCTCTCCCGCCCATCCTGTCCGCTGGTCTCGCCGGTGTGGGCGCGTCCGCGCAGCGGGCGGGTGCCGGAGGCGTAGGCGTCGAAGTCGATGACGACCTGCTCGCCGCTGGCCGGGCCGGCCTGGGCGTGACGGATCCGATCCGCTTCGGCCAGGGCGTCGGCGGTGGGTGGGCGGCGGTGCTTGCGCGGGCAGGGCGCGCGGTCGGTGAACTCGGCGAGCACCACCCGGGTCATGGCGGCGACGTGTTCGTCGAGGCGCACCAGTGCGCCGGCTCCGTCCGGGGACCGCAGGTGATGCGCCAGCGCGACACCGCGTGCGGTGGCGATGTCCAGTGCCGGGGTGCCGAGTTGGTGGCGAACGGTCACGATCTCGCCGGTGTGCCCGGGTGGGATCGAGTAGCGGTTGCCGCGGAACGCGACCAGGGCCTGCTCGGACACGGTGCGCTCGACGCTCAGCACCGCCGGCAGCGGCGCCGGTGCCGCCCGTAACGGCTCGGCCTCGGCCAGCGCGCCCACGGTCGTCTTGCCCCCGTCGGCGTCGGCGCGGCGGCGTCCGTCGAGGCGGGCGCAGATCCGGTCCAGCCCGGCCTGGGCCCCCGCGAGGGTGGTGTCGTCGGCCAGGGTGCGCCACCAGCGTTGGGCGATCACGTGCGCGCTCTTCTCCACCGCGCCCTTGCGCCAGGCGTGCCGCGGCGGGCAGATGTCGATCCCGACCCGGTAGTGCACCGCCACCGGTCCGAAGCTGACCGTGAGCCGGCCCGAGCCGGGATGACACACCGTGGACATCCGGTCGAACCGCCACCGCCGCGTCACCCCGCCGAGACGGCCGACGACCTGGTCGAGGCCTTCGATCAGGTGCGGCTGATCGAGCGACTCGGTGATCCAGCCCCGCCACCGGCTCGAGTGCGCCAGCACCCCGAGCAGCACGAACGCGCTGCCGGCGAACCCCCAGTGCGCGGGCGGGTCGGTCAGCTCCAGGTAGTCCCACTGGGTCTCGGCGCCCGGCGGATGGGCGATCACCGCCCGCTGGCTGGTCTTGCCCGACCGACACGGCTCGCAGGCCGGGCGCAGCTCCCGGGCGCGCAGCGCGCGCGTGAACGAGGGATACGAGCCCGCATAGCCCAGCGCGGTGACCTCGTCGAACAACGTGGTCGCCCACAGATGCGGGTCCGCACCGAGCCGCAGCCGGCAGTACTCGGCGAACCCCTCGAACGGATCCGGCACGCTGCGGGCCCGCTGCCCCGGCGTGTGTTCGCCGCTCAGATAGCGGCGCACGGTCACCCGTGTGACGCCCAGATGCCGGGCGATCGCGGAGATCGTCCATCCCTGCGCGCGTAGTGCTTGTGCTTCCACGTACGACTCCCATGCGAGCATCCCGAGTGGGCTCCCTCGACGACTTCCGGCCGGTTCAACCGGAGCGTCGAGGGGGCCCGCCTACTGGTGGTGGATCTCAGTCGGCGGGTCGCAAGGGTGGTCACTTCCACTGATCAGCAGTGGTCACTTTCAGATGAGCGGCGGCATGGGACGAGCCGCACGAGAGCTACCTCGGCACGGCCACGCTGTACGCGCCGGACCTGGGCCCCTGGACCGGCGAGTGCGACAGCTCCGGCGAGGTCTATGTGCCGGCCAGCGCCCTCACCAGGACACTCGTGTCCCGCCCGGCGGCGTTGGTCGAGGTCACCGAGCTGTGGTGGCGCGACCGGATCACCGAGCGGCGCGCCGAGCTCGCGGCCGGGCCACCCACCGCGGGATTCGTGCCGACCTCTCGCCCGGCTGACGCCGACTGAAACCGGCGGACCCGGCTGGGCTACATAGACGCCGGGGGTGGAACGCAGCTCGTGCACGTCCCACCCGGGGCGACCTGCGGTGGCATCAGCGAGCAGAGGGGCCCGCACCGGGCACGCGGCACTGCTCCAAGCCGGGCGGCGGCTGATGCCCGCCACGGTCGCCCGTGAGCCCTGCGCCCCGTCCAGGCACGCCGTGCACGTCGCGCAGGTGTAGCGCCCCACGCCACAGGCCGCACTGACCGCGGCCTGTCCCTGCCACGTCGGCGCCCCGATCCCGGCCATCCGGGCCCGGGGCGCCGACACATCTACCCATCACTGCAGAGATTGGACGAATCGCGATGACGACCCTGGCTGACATTCGCCGCATCTTCTCGGTCCGCGGCATCGACCCGGACCGCCTCTCCCAGGCACCGGGCCGCAACAACAACGACGGCCGCTTCCTGTTCCGCGCCCCCATCGGTGCCCGAGTGTGGTTCGCCCCGCACGAGCAAGACGGCCAGCGCACCGGTTGGGCCTACACCGCGTACAACCGGCACGACGGACTGACCGATGCCGGGCACACCGACACCACCGCCCCGGAAGGGCTGCTACCGGTGCTGCACCGCCACCAGAAGCAGGCCACCGCACCGGCCAGCCCGCGCCGGCGCGACGCCCTGCTCGCGCTGGGCAACCCCGCCGCGCACACGCAGCTGCGGCTGCGTGCCGACTCCCCCGCGCACCGGTGGATCCTGGGTCTGTTCGTGACCTGGACCCAGCTGCAGGACGAGGACGACGGCAGCGTCAACGGTGGCGACCTGGTGACCCACCTCGGGCAGGCGTTCGCCGAGATCGGACTGACCGAGCAGCTCGACCTCGACGAGCTGGCCGACCGCGTCGACCCCGGACCACGACCGGGCGACGCCGACCCGGCCGCGCCGATGACCGCGACCTCCCTCGAGCAGGCCCTGGACCAGGCCCTCCAAAAGAACCTGGTCCGGGCTCTCGACCGGCGACCCGCCGTGCTCACCCTGCACAGCATCGCTTCCGAGATGGTCGCCCAGCTACGTGCTGCGGGACTGTTGGATGTTGTCCGAACGTGAACCCGGCTCGCCCCGTCGGTCGGTCGGTTCGCCGCCGATCTGCTGCTGGTTGAGCCGTGACTACCGGGGGCGCGCGGCCCGCGGCGCGGGCATGGCGGATCGACGCCGACGAGGTGTCTGCTGCCGAGCACGCGATCCTGGCCGACGTCCAGTAGCACCTCCTCGATGCTTCCGGGCACGGTCGGACGTCGCCCGCCCGGGCAGCTGCGCGAACTGGTGTTGGTCGCCGACCCCGGTTACACCTGGTCCGATCAGCGAGGTCGGCTTCAGCAGGGTCGGCTTCAGCGGGATTGAGCCCCGCCATGAGGGGACTGTGGCCGAGCAGCGTGGTGCGACCGGGCAGTGCTCGCGGTGCCAGGTCAGCGACCCGAGCCGGTGCGAACCCTGCTCGCAATGCGGCGCGGTCGCGGGCGCCCGCGCCGTCGAGGACGAATCAGAAGTGTCCTGCGTCCAGAGATCGTGAGGACGCTGAGGCAGCACATCACGGACCGGCAGGAGGGGCGTGGAGTCGTCGCAGGGCTGAGGTCGGATCGGCGCGGCCAGCGCAACCGGCAGCACGTGTTCTCGTGACGCCGCGACCTCCGGCAGACTCCTGCCGGTGCACGTCACCGCTGCGGCGTGGCGGCGTCGTCCATCTCGTTCTGGTAGGTCTCGGTCAGCAGGTAGACGCAGACGACCGCGATCAGCGCGAGCACGGCCATGTAGGCGGAGATCGACGCGGGGGTACCGGTCCCGGCCAGCAGCGCCGTAGCGATCACCGGTGAGAAGCCGCCGCCGAGCGCGGCGCCGATCTGGTAGCCGAGCGACGCGCCGCTGTAGCGCACCTTGGCACTGAACAGCTCCGCGAAGAAGGCCGCCTGCGGCCCGTACATCATCGACAGCGTGATGAGGCCGCCGAGCAGTGCGACCGTGACGCCCCAGCCGGTGGCCGTGTCGGCGAACCAGAAGAACGGGAACGCCCACAGCGCGGTGCCCGCCGCACCCGCAATGTAGATCTTGCGCCGCCCGTAGCGGTCCGATATCGCCGCGAAGATCGGCAGGACGATGACCTGCACGATCGAGGCGATGAGGATCGCGCCGAGCACGGTCGTCTGGGCGAGCCCCAGTTCCTCGGTCCCGTAGTCGATGATGTAGACGACGTAGAGGTAGAACGTCGCGTTGACCACGATGAACGATCCGGCGGCCAGGAAGATCTGCTTCGGGTACTGGCGAAGCGCGTCGATCACCGGAGAGCCGCCGCTCTTCGGCGACTGGGTGACGCCTTCCGCCGCGTCCTTCGCGGCTTTGGCCTCCTGCAGGTGCTTGAACGCCGGGGTGTCCTCGAGGCGCAGGTGCGCGTAGAGCGCCACGCCGATCAGCAGGACGCTCGCCAGGAACGGGATGCGCCAGCCGAAGCTCGCGAAGAACTCGGGCGACATCGTGAACGACAGGTACAGGAACAGCACCTGGCCGAGGATCACCCCGAGCGGCACGCCGATCTGGGCGAAGCTGCCGTAGAAGCCGCGCTTGTGCTTCGGCGCGAACTCGGTGGCCATGAGCACCGCGCCACCCCACTGGCCGCCCACCGCGAGGCCCTGGACGAACCGCAGGACGGTGAGGATGATCGGCGCGGCGATCCCGATCGTCGCGTAGGTCGGCAGCAAGCCGATCAGCGCGGTGCCGATCGCCATCGTGAACAACGCCGTGATGAACGCCTTCTTGCGGCCCAGCTTGTCCCCGAAGTGGCCCCACACCACGCCGCCGAGCGGGCGGGCGAGGAACGCGACCCCGAACACGCTGAACGACAGCAGTGCGCCCGCCGTCGGACTCGCGTCCGGGAAGAACAGGTCGGGGAAGACGAGCGCCGCCGCCGTCCCGAAGATGAAGAAGTCGTACCACTCGATGGTCGAGCCGATCATGCTCACGGACGCGATCTTGCGGATCTCCCGCTCACCGACCCCGCCGGAACCCCTCGTGGTCATCGGTGCCACCTCCCGGCGCCACGGTTACCCGGTCGGGCGACGTTTCATGCGCTACACGTCACGAAGGTCCATCACGATCGCCATCCCCCGGTTTCCACCGAGCGGAGCGAGACACTCCACGCTGGGTCACCGCCCGCGGGGTGGCCGGTCGAACGGATCAGCACGACGTCTCAACATCGTGTGACGACCCGGTCGGCTCGACCGCGGCTCACCCGGTTCACGTCGAACCGAGTAAGCACCGCAGGCATCGGCTACGGGGCCACGTGCGCCAGCGTTTGCGTGCTCAGCAGCGTGCCGGCGCGCCGACAGCTGGGACGCTGAGCCCGAGGTGTGAGCGCAGGGTGTGGCCGTCGTAGCTGGTGCGGAATCGTCCGCGCCGCTGCAGCTCAGGGACGACATGGTCGACAAAATCGCTGAGCGCGCGGGGCAGGTCGAGCTCATCGGCCCTCGGCTGTGCATCACCGTCGAAGGCGAAATCGACCAGAGCGTTATTGACCACCGTGGTGACTGGCTCCCCGAAACGCTCCGCTGCACCGTCCACACCCTGCCGAATCTGATCCGGGGCGGTGACATCGAGCGGCACCGCGAACCCGCGGCCCGGATACTCGGCGGCCAGTACCTCGGCGGCGTCACGGCTGCGGTGATAGCCGATCGCGACGCAGGCTCCCTGGCCGAGGAAGGCCCGGCTGATGGCCGCGCCGAGGCCCCGGCCACCCCCGCTGACCACCACGACCTGGTCGGCCAACGCGGTCGCGGCCGGTTCAGCCTGCTCGATGGGGATCGACTCGTCGCCTGCAGTGTCAGTCATGCATCGTGCCTCTCGTGCGGGACGAGGGCATACCGCACGGTGCACGCGGAACGAACCGGCGTGTGCACCGTGTGACATTCCCTTCGCCAGTACGACCTGGATCAGGTTCGACGGGTTTCCTCTCAGCCACCGGACGGACCGGCAGCACCCCGTGTCACACCAGCCACCGTATCCCCGTCGATCGCCCGTCGGCGACCGACGCCGTGCCCGACGACGGCACAGACCGGCCGATGAGGTCTCGCCGGACGACGAGTCCGACCGACCCACCACCACGACCGGGCAGGGACGAGGCGCGAGCGCTCGGCGACCGCTCGTGGTACCGGCACCCGGCCATGGCCACGTCGCCCCGCTCCACGGCGAGGCTGGGTGCGACGACGCGATCGCCCAACCTGGTCGACAAGATCAACCATCGCTGTCTCTGCAGGCCTCGAGTGGATCGACCCGCATGTCGCCAAGCACGACGCCGGCGCCGTCGTGCACATCCAGTTCACCGACCTCGGACGCGCTGCCGGCCATCGCGGCCACACCGCCGAGGCGGCGGTGTGGGGCAACGACACCGGCTGACCGAGCACGGCACCTGGCAGCCGGGGGCCGGGGTGAACGCCCGAAGGTCAGCACACCAGCCATGGGCTGCGCGCCGACGAACCCGACCGACCCATCCCGGTGAGACCCGCTCACCCCGCCCCTCACCGGCGAGAGCTCCGCACGGGGTCACACCGGGATGGGCCAGCCCGAACCGCCACCGCCCCGACCGGGGCCCCTGCCCGGTGTGCTGAGGCGGGCCGCGTTCACCCAGACCCGGCACCAGGAGGCCAGTGATGCGCACCGTGATCGGCACCCTCACCATCACCGACGAGCACCCCATCGTGACCGAGGACATGGAGGTTGCTGCCTGGTATTGCCCACCAGCTGGTCGCTGGTGTCTACGACGTGGTCCACGACGGGCGCGACCGGATCTACTGCACCGTCGCGTCGGTGTGCGTGGACCAGCACTGCCCGCCGCTGCTGGCCGGCGTCGCGGTGGGCCCGACCCGCACCGACGACGTCGGGCGACAGATGAGCTACACCGTCAGCACCTACGAGTGGACGCTGCCCGTCGAGGCCTGCCAGGGCCAACCCGGAAAGCTGTTCGGGGCCACGTTCACCCCCGCCGACGACATCGTGTTCACTGCAGCCACCCGGCTGCCCGCACCCCACGACCGCATCGAGCGGACCTCCCCGACCTGTCGCCCGGTGCTCACCGACGCACCCGACGCCCACGGCGACCGCTCGCTGCTCGTGGCCCACCTGTCGCGGCGGGCCCGCACCGACGGCCACACCTACCTGGTCACGATCAGCAGCGACCACGTCCGCGCCACCACCCGAGACTTCCACGACCTCATGCCCACCGGCCGCGGCTGGGTCGGGGTCCCGGCCCGCTACCGCACCACCCGCCTGCACGGCGCGGTGACCGTGCTGGTGCGAGCCGTGGACGCCCAGCACGCCATCGCCGTGTGCCACGAGCAGATCCACCGCCCGCGCTGGTGGTCACAGCGCGGGTTCACCCACACCTCCCCGGACGCCGACACCGGGTCGCCCGAGTCCGTGCGGGTCCTGCCCTACAGCCACCGGGTCGAACGCGTCGAGCACGTCTACGCCCCGGCCGCGACGACCACACCGGTGCTGCACAGCCACACCCTGCGCCACCCGCAGGCACCGCACTGACCACCGGCCCGACCACGGCCCAGGCGGGCACGAGCCCTCCCGACCGCACTACCCCGTCATCGCTTCTGTCGAAAGGACGGCTCCGAACCATGGGTGTCACCTTCTGTCCCGGCGCTCCGGCCGACGGCCCGCAGGAGTGGGGCGCCAGCATCGTGTGCCCGGCGCATCCGCCGCAGGACCAGCGCTACTTCGCCGACTACGACGCCGCCGTCGCCGGACTGGCCGACCACCTGCGGTTCTGTACCGATCCCTACTGCGGCGACCCCGTGGCATACGGCGCGTTCGTGGTCGTGCACTACAGCACCGACCAGGAGCCGAGTCTGGAGGTCAGCAGCGTCAACGCGCGGCTGCTGTTGCGCGCGCTCGGGCTTGCCGCCGAGCTCGGCGCCGACGACGTGCGCGAGCCGGCGCCCGGCGGAGCCCCGCCGCCACTGCCCGAGGAACCGAACCCGCTGATCGGGTCGCTGACCGCCGAGCAGATGCTCGGCCGCGTCGAGCTGGCCCTCGCCCTGGCCCCGCCCGACCCCGGACTCCCGGCCCGAGACCTCAACGCCACGAACTACGACTTCGGCCGCGTCGAGGGCTACCTGCAGGACCGCCTCGCCCACCTGCGCGAGATCGCGCTCTACGCCCGCGAGCACCAGCGCGACGTCGTCTGGCACTGACCCACACCCACACCGACGGCGCGCCACCACACCGGTGGCGCCCCGCCATCGTCGTGAAAGGCATGCACGAGATCGGGATCGCCGAGCTGCGCCGGTGACCGGGTACCGATCGTCGCCGACGACCGACCGCAGTCGCAGCGCGAGTGGGACACCCGTCGGGCTGACCACAAACCCGTACCAGCGTGGACGGGTACGACCGGCGTTCGAGAAGCCGGGCTCGGTCAGCGGGTCGCGGCGGCAGGGTCTGCGCCTGGGCGGGCTGCCTGGGGTGTCGGGGCTCGGTGTGTAGACGCCCGAAGGTCAGCACGCCGCGGTGGGGTTCGCGGCGATGAACCGGCGCCGACACCGAGCGGGTGGGACGGGCCTCGCACGGGGGCTCGGACCGCTGGCGCGGTTCCCACCCGCTCGGGCGAGCCCGAACCCCCGCCGCCCCTACCGGCCCCCACCACGCCCTGCTGAGGCCGGGCCGCGTCACCCACCAGCTCGACACCCTCAGGAGACCCCCCATGAACGAGATCACCCTGGTCGGCAACATCGGCAAGAAGCCCGAGCTGGTCCACAGCGAGCGCACCGGAGATGCCGTGCTGCGGTTCTCCATCGCGCAGAACGAGCGCTACCTCGACCGCCAGAGCGGACAGTGGCGCGATGCCAAGCCGGTCTGGACCGACGTGGTCGCGTTCCGCGACCTGGCCGAGAACGCAGCCCAGTCCCTGCACACCGGGGACGCGGTGATCGTGATCGGCAAGCTCGCCGACAACTCCTACACCCCCGCCGGGGAGGACCGCGAGGTCCGGCGCACCGAGCTGCGGGCCCAGGCCATCGGCCCCGACCTGCGCCGCGCGAGCACCACCCTCACCCGCCGGCCCGGGCGCGAGCGCACCGAGTCGACGACCGCTCCCCAGCCGACCGCCTAACCCCCGCAGGCGGCCACCGGGCGGGGCGCCCCTGCCCAGCAGCGGCGGCGCCCCGCCCGGACTCCACCCTCCCCCGGCCCGACGAGGCCACTCCCGTCCAATCCCGACTGTGTGAGGTGAGCAGTGATGGACTTCCTGGACAACGACCTGGCATGCAGCCGTGCGGACCCGGAGCTGTTCTTCCCCGACGGCCCTGCGGTCCGCCAGATCCAGAAGGCCAAAGCCGTGTGCCGGCGCTGCCCGGTCACCGCTGCCTGCCTGGCCTGGGCCAACGGTCACGACTACGGGATCTGGGGTGGGATGACCGCAGGCGAGCGCCACCGCGCCAAGCCCCGCACACCGCGCCGACCTGCTGCGGGACGCAGCCGCACACAGGCGCGGCGGGCCGCCGCGGTGGCCCGCGTCCGCCAGGGCGCCCAGCGGGTCGCCGTCGCCGAGCAATACGGCATCAGTCTGCGCACCCTCGAACGCTGGCTCGCCGCCGCGGCGTAGCGGCAGGTGCCAACGCCACACGGCCAGCCCCGCCCCGAGATCGACTCCCTGCGCTCGCGCACCTGCGGCAAAATCTCGCGGCAAGCATGCTGCCGTTCGAGTGCCCTCGACGTAGGTGCGCAGTGCAGCCGGAAGTCAAGAGCAGTGATCACAGGCGGGTCACTACTCTCCGGGGCGTCGACGTCTGGCGACGTTCGGCGATTTCCGTAGTGAGTCAGTACGGCTTCGGGCGTGGCCCTACTCGGCTTCATGCTCTGGGCACAACAGTGGTGAAGTGGAACAGCTCGGCGACGTGAGCAGCGGCCGGGCCCACTGGGGAGCAATGGTGCACGACGTCCGTTACCGCGACCGCGTCGACGCCCTCGACGCGACCTGGGCCGCCTGGGCCCGCATCGCCGCAACCCTGACCGGCAACGACTGGGCGAGCCCGTCGCGTTGCGCGGGCTGGGACGTCGCCGCGCTCTACGCACACGTCGGCCTGTTCCCGCACGCGGTACGCAACGCCCCGCCGCCGCCGCCCGATCCCGGCGTCGCGCTGACGGCGGCCGAGATCCTGCGCGGCTTCAACGCTGCCACCGGCGTCGCGCACGAGATGGCGGCCGAGGTCGCCGACGGCGCGGTCCGCGCGGCCGCCGCAACGGGGCCAGACGGGCTGCGCCGCATCTTCACCCACGACGCCCCGCACGCCGTCGCCATCCTCAACAAGCACGCCGGCGCGGACGTCGTTGCGTGGCCGGCCGCCGACGGGGTCACGACGTGGGGCGAAGCGGTGCGGATCGTGCTGCTGGAGTCGACGGTGCACCTGCTCGACGTCCTCGACGCCCTGGGCCACGCACCCGACGTGGCACCGACCGCCCTGCGCGAGACCGCGCACTTGCTGGCCGAGATCGCCGACCCGGTCGCACTGATCGAGACCGCGACGGGACGCACGCCAACACCGGTATTCCCGCTGCTGCGCTGACCGGGGTCGTGGCTGAATCCCCCGGCACGCGACAGCAGCGGGCTCGGCGAGCACCCGACGAGCAGCTTCATCATCCTGCTTGGCGCCGACGGGCGCGGCCCCGGGCCCGAGGTGACACAGCTGACCCTCGACGACGCCTGCAGCATCTGCCAGCTCCGCTCGGTCTGATTCACGGTCCTCGCCCCGAACACCGGGACGATCAACGTCTACGACAAGGCCGGATTCCGTTATGCCGGGTGGCTGCGCGGCGCCGGCTACTGGAACGGCACCGACGCTGAAGAACTGATCATGGACGTGGTCGCCGACGACCACCTGAACCCCACCGGATCCTGACCCGGTGCGGGCGCTGCTCTCGATCAGCTCCATCGCCACGAGCGCAACAGAACAACCGACACCGACGATCCAAGCCATCCGACCGCGCGGCGGCCGCCTCAGTACGCCCTGCCCGGTCGAGGAGAACCCCGCCAACGGTGTGGCTGCGCCGCGAAGTGCCCGACAACGACAGTGTCGAGCCGAGGATGCGGATGTGCTCCTCCCGCGCCCCCAGGGCGCATCCCCGGCGTCGCTAGGCCCGGCGCGCAGCTCCACGACCAAAAGACCAGCACCGATGTCACCTCGACCAGCACTGATGTATCCCAAACCCGCACCGGTCGATGCGATGCTGGACCCCGGCGGGTGATCCGGGAGGGAGACAACCCATGCCACGCACGCGACGCCGCAGCCGACGACAGGACCCGGAGGTGGTGCGGCTGCGCGGGGCCGCGCTCGACGCGGCCGCCGCCGGACTCTTCGTATTCCCGGTCAAACCCGGCGAAAAGCTCCCCGCCGTGCCCCGCCACGCCGCGCGGCACTGCCGCCAACGCGGGATCTGCGCCGACGGCCACCAAGGCTGGGAACAGCGCGCCACCCGCGACCGCGCCCAGATCTATGCCTGGTGGTCCGGACAACCCCGATTCAACGTCGGGATCGCGTGCGGCCCGTCCGGGATCGTGGTCATCGACCTCGACACCAGCACCGACCCACTGCCCGACTGGGGCGGGGCCACCACCGGCCGCGAGGTCCTCGACCAGCTCGCCGCCCGCCACAGCGGCGAGCTCACCGACACGTACTCGACGCGGACCCCGACGCACGGCGAGCACCTCTACTACCGGATGCCGGCCGGACTCGAACTGCACAACACCACTCAGGGCTTGAGTGGCAGCCTCGGCCCACTGATCGACACCCGGGCATGGGGCGGGATGGCCGTCGGTGCCGGCAGCGTCCGTCCCGAAGGGGCCTACATCGTGGCCGAGCACGGCCAAATCACCGAGCTGCCCGACTGGCTGGCCACGCTGCTCACTCCCGCGCCGCCGCCGCAGCGGCCCGCGGCGGTAGCGCTACCGACCCGGCGGGCCAACGCCTACGTCGCGGCGATCCTGCGTGACGAGGTCGGCCAGGTCGCCGCGGCGCAGGCCGGGAGCCGCCAGTCCACTCTCTACTTCACCGCCTACCGGCTCGGCCGGCTCGTCGGTGGCGGAGAGCTGGAGGCCGACCACGTCGCGGCGCTGCTGCGCGAGGCGGCCGCCGGGCACATCCGCGACGACGCGTTTGGCCCCGACCAGGCCAACGACGCCATCGCCCGTGGCCTGCACAAGGGCGCCGAGGACCCGCGCTACATCGACGAACACACCAGCACCCGCGACGACGACACGGCAGACGCGGGGCCGTGACCGGCCGCTGGCACAGAGTGCGGATGCACCGGCCCAGTGGTGTGCGCGCAACCCCGACGCCAGCCCGGCCTACGCCGAGGAGCTGTTCGGCGTACTGGCCGACGGGATCGCGCTGTCGGTGGCCGGCGGGATCCCGGCCGCGCTGATCGGGACCGGCGCATGGCAGCCCGCCCCGGTCGTCGGCGGGATCCTCGTGACCGTCCACGTACTCACCGGGCTCGCCGGCGGACTGGCCTACGCGGCCGCGTTCGGCCTGCTCGGGCACGCCTGGCAGGACAGGCAGAGTCCGGTCGTGTGGGCGCTCGCCGCACTCGGCAAGCGGTCGCTGACCTTCTACGTGTTCCAGGAGACGGTGCTGTTCGTCCTGCTCGCACCGGCCGTGCTCGGCCTCGGCGCGGCGACGAGCAGTGCGGGCGGCGCCGCCGTCGCCGTCGGGGTGTGGCTGGTCGGGCTGTGGCGACCTCGCCCTCCGGGCCGGGGAGCCGGTCGGCTGCTTCACCGACCCGTGGGACGCCGGGCAGGCCGGGCTGGCCTACCTGACCCGCGGCGAGCTGCGCGCCGCGTGCGGGGGCATCTACCCCGGCGACGAGCAGGCCGAGGCCCTGCTGGGCGCCGAGGTCGCGACCTACGACCAGTGGGCCCGCGGCGAGGTCGTCGGCTACATCGCCGAACAGTGGACACCGTGCCCCGCCGGGGCGGCGTGCGCACACCCCTGCGGCGGCAGCTGGGAGGAGATCGCGTCCTGCTGGGGCATCTCCGGCATCGGCGACGCCATCGCTCAAGGCAGCGCCGCGATCGCGGCCTGACCCCGCCGTTCGTGACTTACAGCGTTGGAGGCACCAGCAGTGCAGATCCACTGGGTCACCGCCCGATACGGCGGTGCGTCCCTGATGACAGCGAGCGAGGCCGGCGACCGGCTGGGGCTGGAGGTCCCGCCGGAGGGCACGCACGTGCTGTTCGTGGGCACCGACGACGACGGCGTCGCCGTCACCGGTGACCTGGACTTCCTGCAGCGATTCACCACCGAGATCGGCGACCCATCCGCGCCGCGCAGGACGACCCCGGCTCGGTCCAGCGGATGTGACAAGTGGTGTCTGCGCCAGAGGACGCCTCCTGAAGCGTGTCGGAGCTCGGTGTGGAGACGCCCGAAGATCAGCACACCGCGGTGGGGTTCGCGGCGATGAACCGGGGCCGACGCCGAGCGGGTGGGACAAGCCTCGCCGATGGCTCGGACCGCTGACGCGGTTCCCACACCGCTCGGGCCAGCGCCGAACCCCCGCCGCCCCTTCGGGCCCCACCACGGCGCGCTGAGGCAGGGCCGCGTCACCAACCAGCCCGACACCCTCAGGAGGCACCCACCATGGACCAGATCTACGCCGGCAACATCGGCAAGCAGCCCACCTTCGAGTTCAACGAGCACACCGGCCGGGCGAGGCTCCAGTTCTCTCTGGCGATCAACAAGCGCTACCAGGACCGCGACAGCGGTGAGTGGCGCGACGGCAAGACCCTCTGGCTGGGCGTGGTCGCGTTCGGGCGCGTCGCCGAGAACGCCAGCAACCTCAGCTCCGGTGATCCGGTGATCGTGATCGGCGAGCTGTGCGACAACTCGTTCACCGTGACCGACGACGACGGTCAGACGCGCGAGGTCCCGCGCACCGAGGTGAATGCCCGGATCGTCACAGGCGACACCCGCAAGGCCCAGATCACCATCACGCGCCCGACCCGGCGCGAGCGCGGCGAGTCGACCACCGCGCCGGCCGCCTAACCCCGGGCGGCTACCGGGCGGGGCGCCTGAGCCCCAGTGGCGGCGCCCCGCCCGGTCTCCACCCGACATTCCCCGACCCGGCCAGGCCGGGCCCCGTTCGAGCTGACTCTGTGAGGTGAGCAGTAATGGACTTCCTGCACAACAACTTGCCCTGCCGGGCCGAGGACCCGGAGCTGTTCCACCCCGTCGGGACCAGCGGACCTGCGGCCCGCCAGATCGAGCAGGCCAAGGCCGTATGCCGCCGCTGCCCGGTCACCGCGGCCTGCCTCGACTGGGCGCTGCGGCACGGAGAGTTCGGGGTGTGGGGCGGCACGACCGACGGCGAGCGCCGCCGCCGCGCCACGTCCCGCCCCCCGCGCCGGCCTGCTGCGGGTCACAGCCCGCAGCAGGCGCGGCGGGCCGCGGCGGTGGCGTGTGTTCGCCAGGGCACCCGGCGCGTCGCCGTCGCCGAGCAGTACGGCATCAGCGCGCGCACCCTCGACCGCTGGCTCGCCGCCAGCGCCTGACCGCGGGTAGCGACGGCGGCCGCGCCGCGCCGACCCGAGACCACTCCTGCGCCCGCGCGCAGGCCGCCTGCGCCGAACGCCGCGTCCGCCGGGGCTGACGAGGCAGATCACGACGACCTGGAGGTGCGCATGGCTATCACCGTGTGCGGGCCCGCCTGCACGATGGAGATCAAGAACAGTGGACGGCGCTGCGGCGATCCGCAGCAGTCCCATGCCGGGGCGGTGCTCGATACCTACGAGCACAACGGCTACGACGACAGCGACTTCTTCGCCGTCATCTGGGACGGCGAGCGGGTCAGCGCCCGCGAGTACGCCAGCACCCGTGGCTGGACCTACCACAACGGTGCCTCGGTCGACGCGACTGCGCAGGTCCAGGCCGCGGCCCTGGCCTGGTACCGGCGGCGGCTGGTGCCGCATCTGCTCGAGATCGAGCAGGCCGGGACCACCGCGCCCCGGGTGGGCCGCCTCGTTCGTTCGCTCACCCGGCGCGGCAAGAACGTCGGGATCACCGGGGAGGTCCGGTGGATCGGCCCGAACCGCTACGCCCGCGACGGCGGCGAACGCGTCGGCATCGCGATCCCGGGCGAGGACACGCTGCGCTTCCTGCCCGCCCGCAGCGTCGCCGTGCTCGACCCGGAGCCGGTCGACGAGCAGGTGCTGCGCGACTACGCGGCGACGGCCCGACCCCAGAGCTGGCGCTGCGCGCTCGACATCGGCTGACCAACCCGCAGGCGGGTTGAGTCCGGGCGCAGCGGCAAGAGGGGCTGGAGCCCGGCCCCGACCGGCACCGGTGGGCCGTGGTGACTCTGCAGGCGTCGAACCCGGCTTCACCGATGCCGCGCCTGCCACACCCGACACCGGGTGACACCACGACTCCCGCTCGCGGGTTCGCCGATCGCAGGACGGGTGGTGTCACACCGGTCGGGCGAGCGCGCGGCCCCGCCGCGCCGGGCCCGCCGCCTGCGGGCGAGCCACGTCCCACCGCGACCGGCGGTGGGACCGCACCGGCCCCACTCCCGAGGTGCGGGTCGATGTTCGTACAGAGAGGAGGTGAATGGCATGTCGAGTGAGACCGAGCTGGTCGAGCTGGGCGACGCGGCGGTTCTGACCGAGGGCGGCGGGTCCGGCACGTCGGAGGACAAGCGCTACATCTACTCCTGATCGACAAGGGGTAGCGCGGGCCCGGTGGACGCACGTCGTCCACCGGGCCCGCCCGTTTCTGCCCGATCGCTGTCGCACCGCAGTGGGCGCCCGTGCCGGGAGTTGTCCCACACCAGAAGGGGGTTCGATCTCGATGAGCATGCGTTGGTTCGGCGGCTGCATGGTCCCGCACGACCGCCCGGAGCACGCCCGCCCGGTCCCGGTCGGGGCCCGGTTGGTGGGGTGGTCTCGGCGGGCGTGGTTGTGCGGCGCCTGGTCCTGCGAGCAGATCACGCTGGCCTCAGCGGGCGAGCGCACGGTGGTCGTGGTGGGTCGCGCGGTGTGTGACCCGACCGTGCTCAGACGCTGGGCCAGCGCGGGGGTGCCCGATCACGCCGGTTCGGTGTTCCCCGGCGCCTACACAGTGATCGAGATCAGTGCCGATGCCACGGTGCTGTTCACCGACCACGGTCTGGTGCAGCCGATCTACACCGCGACCGGCGCCGACGGCGCCGTGCTGTGGGGGTCGAGTTCGCTGGCGCTGGCCGCGCTCACCGACGCGGACGTCGACGAGGACTGGCTGCGTGCCCAACTCGACCCCACCACCACGGACGACGCCAGGGCCCGCTCGGCGTTTGCCGGGGTCACCCCGGTACCGCCGGGCACGCGCCTGACCCTGCGGCACGGCGGCGGCATCGCGACGCGGCCGGTCCCGAGCCGGGAGAGCGCAGGCGGGCATTGGTCGTCGCTGGCGCTGCGCGCCGCGTTGGCCGATGCCGTGGCCGGGGTCGGCGGACCGCGGGTGGCCGCTGACTGTTCCGGTGGGCTCGACTCGACATCGCTGGCGATGCTGCTGGCCCACCACGCCCGCGGGCGGGAGCTGCTCGCGGTCACCGTGCATCCAGCCGGGGTCGACCGTGGCGGCGACCTGGACTACGCCCGGGCCGCCGTCGCCCACGCCAACCGGGCCGGGCACGATCCCCGGCTGGAGCACCTGCTGTGCCCGCTGGCCGACCAGCACGTCCCGTACGGGCGGATGCTCGATCTCGTCGCGGCCACGGACGAGCCTGCGCCGAGCACGATCGCGATCGCCCGCTTCGACGCCGAGCTTGCCGCGCTGGCCGAGCGCGGGGTCACCGACCTGCTCACCGGAGACGGCGGCGACACGCTGCTCGGGCCACAGCCGGGCTATCTGTCCGACCTGGCCGCCGCCCCGGGCCTGTCCGCCCGGGCGCTGCTGGCCCGACATGTGCTGGGGTGGGCGCGGCTGCGGCGCACCCCAGCGTGGCCGCTGCTCGCCCAGGCCCGGCGGGGCGTACCGGGCGAGGTCACCCGCACCCGCGCCGGGATGCAGCTCGTGGCGCGCACCGCACGTGCGGATGCCCAGATCACCGAGCAGCGCTACGGGATCAGCCTGCACAACCCGTTCACCGACCCCGCCGTGACCGCGTCGGCGCTGGCCGTACCCGGGCACCTGCGTGCCGGACCGGGCGACTACAAGCCGCTGTTACGCCACGCGATGGCCGGACTGCTGCCTGACCAGGTCGCGCAGCGGCGCACCAAGGGTGACTTCACCGCCGACCAGTACCGCGGCCTGCGCGCCCACCTCGAAGGGCTGCACCAGCTCGCAGACGGACGCCTCGCCGAGCAAGGGCTGCTCGACCCCGACCGCTACCGCGCGCTGCTCACCCGGGCCGCCGCCGGGCCCCGAGCATTGGTTTCCACCAGCTCAACCCCGTCCTCGCCGCGGAGGTCTGGCTACACGCCATCGCCACCCGGCCGGCGGTGGCCCGCTGGGCCACCGGAACCGTCCCACCGGCCACCGCCGGTGGGACTGCAGGAGGCGCACGATGAACCAGTACCTGACCCGGCCCGCCGACGTGCGAGCCGTCGACCTCGGCCACGCGCTGGTGCTCCTGCACGAGCGCACCGGCGCGGTCTGGACCCTGATCGGTACCCAGCGACAGACCTGTCAACGGCGGGTTAGAAGTGACCCCCTGGCGACGGTTTGGGATTGACCCCTGTGTGCCCGGTTCGTGCTAGTTGTCGCGGTCTTTGGCGAGGAGTTCGCGGCGGGCGCGTGTGCGGTAGGAGTCGCCGGAGAGGGTGAGGACCTCGGCGTGGTGGACGAGGCGGTCGATCATCGCGGCGGCGACGATCTCGTCGCCGAAGACCTCGCCCCAGCGTCCGAAGGGCAGGTTGCTGGTGACCATGACCGAGCCCTGTTCGTAGCGAGAGGCGATGAGCTGGAAGAACAGGTTCGCCGCGTCGTGGTCGAAGGGGATGTAGCCGACCTCGTCGATGATGATCAGCTTGTAGCGGCGGATCTTGCGTAGCTCGGCCTCCAGCTGCCCGGCCTGGTGCGCGGCAGCGAGGCGGGTGATCCAGTTGCCGGCGGTGTTGAAGAGCACCGAGTGCCCGGACTGGGTGGCTTTGACCCCGATCCCGATCGCGAGGTGGGTCTTCCCGATCCCGGGCGGTCCGAGCAGGATCACGTTCTCGGCCTTGGCCACGAACGTGCCGGTCGCCAGATGGGCGAGCAGGTCTCGGCGCAGAGAGGGCAGATGGTCGAGGTTGAACTCCTCCAGCGTTTTCACGGCCGGGAAGTGGGCGGTGCGGATGCGCATGGTGGTGCCGGCGGACTCACGGTCGGCGACCTGGCGCTCCAGGACCGCGGTCAGGTACTCCTCGTGCGACCAGTTCAGGTCGCGGGCCTGGGCGGCGAGGTCGTCCCAGACGCGGGCGATCGTGGGCGTCTTCAACACGCGAGTCAGGTAGGCCAGCTTCGAGCCGAGCTCGGTGCTCACGCCACCGGTCTTCGTGGCTTCCGTGGCTGCTGTCGTGCTGGTCGTCGCGGTCGTCTTCGGGGTGGTCATCTACTGCCCTTCAGCGGTGGCGGTCGGGTCGGGTGCGGGGTCGAAGTTCACGCCGTAGAGCGCGTCGTAATCCGGCAGCGCGCGCAGGGCCACGACGTGCCCATCGGTGTGGGAGCGCGTGTCATGGCGGGCGCGGTCACGGGCGGCGGTGAACGCAGTGCGCAGGGCGCGGGCGGTGGCCCGGTGCTCGGGATCGGTCACCGTGGCGCCGCTGGCCCAGACCCGCTCGTGGGTGGCCGCGATCTGCCCGGCGCAGGTGACCGCGACCAGGGCGGGAGTGGCGATCCAGTCGACGAACCGGCCGATCGCGGCCGGGTTGACCGAGTAGTCGTTGCCGTCGACGCGCACGTAGTAGTCACGCGCCAGCCGAACCCGCCCGGTCAGCCCGACCTGCGGCGCCACCGGCGGCAGGGCGACCATCGCGGCCCGGTCGATCGGCCACCGCGTGGCGGGGGTGGTCCCAATCGAGCGCAGGTGCCGGGCGCCCGCCACCTCGGTCAACCAAGTCTCGATCTGGGCGTTGAAGTCGAACGGCGAGACGAAGCTGCGTCCGGGCAGAAAGGAGGTCTCGAAGTAGCCGTTGCGCCGCTCCACCAGTCCCTTCGACTCCGGGTCCCGTGCCGGGGTGAGCTTGATCCGCACCCCGAGCGTCCCGGCGAACGCAGCTGCCTCGACGCCGGGTCGCCCGGTGCCGCCGATCGCGGCCTCGCGGTCCCAGACCAGCGTGCGGGGACAGCGGCCCCACCCTGCGATGATCTCCCACATCCCGGCCAGGATGTCGCCGGCCTTGCGGGACGGGATCATCACAGCGTCCGTCACCCGGGAGAAGCCGCAGGTCATCGCCAACACCGGCAGGACCCGCGCCCCGCTGGCACCGACCGGGATCGGGACCGGCGGGAACCACAGGTCGCACTGCGCGAGCTCACCGGGGGCGTACTCGATCCGGTCCGCCGGGTCGGGAGGGGCGAACAACGGCCGCAGCTCACGCACCCGGTCCTTGAGGATGGTCAACGAGTGTGTCCAGCCGATCCGCTCGGCGATCACCGTCGCCGGCATCCTCGGATACTCGGCCAGCAGGGCCCGGACCTGCGGCTCCACCTTGTCCACCAACGACCCGCGCGGTCCACGCTCCCGCGAGGGCGGCGCGTCGGCCCGCAACGCCGCCCGCACCGTATTTCGCGCCAGTCCCAGCCGGCGGACGATCTCCTTGATCGGCACGCCCTCGGCGCGGTGCAGACGACGGACCTCAGCCCACTCTTCCAACGTGATCACCCCTCCAGCCTCGATGGAGGGGTCAGTCCCAACCCGTCGCTAGAGGGTCAGTCTCAGCGCGTCGTCGACAAGACCTGGGTCGAGCTCGCCGCCACCGGCGCCACAACCAGCGCCGCGGCCGCCGACCTCGCCAAGCGACTGCGCACGGCAGGGCTGCTGGCCCCCACCGAGGTTGAAGAGGCTCGGCCCTGGCCCGCCTACGACACCCGCATCGGCCCGACCCGGCCAAGCTGGGGAACCCAGGAAGCCCCCGGGGCCCTGGCCCCAGCACCACAGTTTTCTCGCGCGTGGGCCCCGGCCGCCGTACTCGCCCTACTCACGGTGCACCTCGTGCGCGTGACCGGGCGCCGCAGCCGCGGCTTCGCCCGCATGCTGCGCCTCGTCCACGCCACCCGGCTCGCACAACGCGCGGCCAGCCCCGCACAGGCCGCCCGCGTCCTAGACTGCGTACGCGTCATCGGGCGTCTGTCTCCGTTCCGCACAGCGTGCTTGGAGGAAACCGTCGCGGCGATGCTCGCCCTGGCCGTGACCGGCCGGCGAGCTGGGTGGTGCCACGGAATCGCTGCGGACCCGATCAGGCTGCACGCCTGGCTCAGCCTCGACGGCTGCCCCGTCGGCGAGCCCACCTCCACGCTGCGCTTCACACCACTGATCCAGCTGCCCGAACCCCCCGCGCCCACGCGCGACCGCGGCCGGGCGGCGAGAGGAGACACCCCATGACCCTCACCTCCAAAGGCCACACCGACACCAGCGTCCCCCGCAGCACGAGCACCGGCGCCGACAACACCGGTGCGGCAACGCCGCTGCTGTGGATGCGGGGCCAGCGCGCCGCGCTCGGCCCGTTCACCCGCGAGCTGGCCGAGCTGTACTGGCGGTGGGAGAACGAACCCACCGTCATCGCCGGCATGGGCCGCCAGACCCCGGAATCCCTCGAAGCCCGCCTGGCTGGCTACGACGCCCAGGCCCGCAGCATGGGAACCATCCCGCGGTTCACCATCTACGACCTCACTCGCGGCGGCGTGCCCGTGCCGGTCGGGACCAGCGCGCTGCGCATCGACCACTACGTGCGCACCGCGGAGTTCATCATCCTGCTCGGCGAAGACGGCCGCGGCCGCAGCCTGGCCACCGAGGCAACCCGCCTGACCCTGGACTACGCGTTCACCATCAGCGCGCTGCGCTCGGTGTGGCTCAAGGTCCTCGCGCCGAACACCGGCGCGATCGCCGCCTACGACAAGGCCGGATTCCGTCATGCCGGGCGGCTGCGCCGCGCCGGTTACTGGAACGGCACCGAGGCCGACGAACTGATCATGGACGTGGTCGCCGACGAGTACCTGGCCCCACCAGACCCTGATCCGGCAAACTGCACCGCCCTGAGTGCGGCGCCGCAGTGACCACCGCAGCAACGATGCGACCGGGCAGACCGCCTGAGCAGGCCGTCTGCCCGGTCAAGGAACTACGAACCCGTGGCGTTCAAGGAACTCCATCAGATCGAGTTCCCGGTCCAAGGCCGGAGCTGACCGACTAGTACGCCGCGCGACCAGACGGTCATGGCCGCGCACCTCGTACACGTCGTTCCGATGGCCGCCGCCGAGTGGTGCCACCACGCTGAGACCGAGCCACGGGCTGAGGTCGATCACGGCGCCAGCTTGCCGGACGACACGAGCACAAGAAGCCCCTACCGGCGGGGCCGCCGAGAATCCGCACGGGCGGGCGGAACGCATCGAGTACCGGCCCGGCATCAACAGCCCACCCGACGAGCCCGAGGCCGTGGCCGTGGCCGTGGCCGTGGAGCTGATCTGACCCGGTCTACGTCTAGGGCCGGGACGGGGT
Organism: Pseudonocardia parietis; assembly: GCF_017876315.1. Taxonomy (GTDB): domain Bacteria; phylum Actinomycetota; class Actinomycetes; order Mycobacteriales; family Pseudonocardiaceae; genus Pseudonocardia; species Pseudonocardia parietis. The sequence continues at coordinate 76,571 of NZ_JAGINU010000004.1, forward strand.
GTTGCCACCAGGGGTCGTGGCGGTGGTGACCGCCTGCACGATGCCCGCCCCGGGGCGGGGCCCGCAGGGCGATGAACCGCTCGCCGACACCATCCGGGCGGGATCACCACCCCGGGTAGGCCGACCGCCGGCGGGCAGGCAGGTGATCCCACACCGGATGGGCCAGCGGCGAACCCCCGCCCGGCCCCGCCCCGGTCCGGGCCGGCACGGCGCTGTCACCACCCGCTGACACGACCTGGAGGCAGCACATGAGCACCACCGACCACCACACCCGCGGCGAGGAACCGGCGCTGGGCCAGTTCCTGCCCGACCGGGTCACCCTGCACCGGTGCCCGTGTTCGATCACGTCCGCGGCCCTGCAGGCAGCAGACCGCCACGGCCGGATGGTGGCCGACCCCGTCTGGAGCGAGCACCAGACGGTGGCCTGCCGACGCTGTGGCCGCTACGGACAGCTCGACCCCGACGACCCGGACAACGGGGCCGTGACGGTGCTCGGGGTGGCGCCGCTGCCCGCGGGCTGCACCGAGTGCGGCGCCGAGCACGGCGAGCCCTGTCGGGAGCCGTTCTGCACCGGCCAGGACGTCCTCGACGGTGACCCTCACGCCGGCTACGGGCCCATTCCGGCCGCGCCCCAGGGCAGGGGCGGGTTCACCGCCGGCCCCTACGCAGCCGAAGCGCTGCTGGCAGCGGTGCCCTCGACCACCCGGATCTGGCGGCACTGGGCCAGCCAGGCGATCGACCCGTCGATCCGGGCGGGGAATCGCGCCGCGTTGCGCTCCGCGGTCCAGGCCACGCGGGATGCCCGGCGGCTGCGCCGCGGGCTGCGCCGCGGACCGGCCACGATCCAGACCAGGGCCGATGCCGACGACGTCGACATCGATGAGCTGCTGGAGTTCCTCGGCGGCCGGGGCGGCACCCTCGACCAGCAGCAGGCGGTGTTCGCGCTGCGCGTGGCCCAGGGCTGGGGCGACTCGATGGCCGCCGAGCTGCTCGACGCGGCCGCGATCTGGCGCGTCAACGGCCGCGCCCCCTTCTGACCGCCCGAGCTTGGACAGTTCACTGACCGTGGAAGGTGGTACGTGGTGTCACTGACGTCGCGGGCGCACTGGCCCGCTGGTGCGCCACGCACCTTCCCGGCACCACCGGGCTGATCCACCAGATCGCGGCCGGATACCCGGGCGTGCGGCCGGTGCTCGAGATCGAACCCGACCTGGCCGCGACCGCGCCCCGGATACGGCCCACCCCCCAGCGACGTCCTCGCCATCACCGGCCCCGCCGGCGGGACGCTCGGGCCCCGGCTGGGGGATGCCGCCTGGGACGAGCTGGCTGAGCGCGGCCGCCGCTTCCACTCCGCGCCCGCCCAGGCCGCACCCCGAGAAGGCGCCACACTCCTACCGCCACCCTGACCACCCAGATCTCCGAGTGGAGTCGGCACGCCGGGATCGGTCGTGTGCTCGGTCGGTGCGACTGGACCGCCCGAAGGTCAGCACACCCCGGGGCGGGCTACGCGCCGATAACCCGCCGCCGACCCGCCCGGGCGATACCGCCCTCGAACAGGGAGGTCGACATCCGGTGCCAGTGCGCCCGTCCCCGACCAGGTCCGGCACGGCCCTGATCCGCCTGTAGTCACCCCGCCCGGCCCCAGGTTGTGGGCCTGCGTAGCCACCGGCGGGGTGGCCGGGTTTGCCGTGGCCGGGAGGCGGTCTCACACCGGGCGGGCCAGCACCGGGTTCCCGCCGGCCCTACGGGCCCCGCCCCGGGCCGTGCTGGGGCTGCGCCGCGTTCCAGCCGCACCGACCGAGCACACGGAGGTATCCGAGATGGCCGAGAAGCTCCGCATCAACGACGACGGGCTGCTGCTCAGCGACACCACGATGGTCGAGTTCGCTGACGGGTGCACCGACGCGGGCAGCTTCGTGCCCGGCACCCACGAGGTCGGCGAGGTCGTGCCTTGCCTGGGCTGCGACGGCGAGCACCGCATCGCGGCGGCACTGCCGCTCGAGGTCGCCTACAACATCGAGATCACCGAGGCCGAGCCCGAGGAAGCCGAGCCGGGTCACTGACCCCCGCACCCCCGGGGCCACACGGCCACCGCACGACCGGATCGCGATGACCGGCGCGGTCGCCGCGATCGCTCCACTGTGCATCGTCGGCGTCGCGCTCACGGCGACCTCCTGGTGGGAGGGGCTGATCATCGCGACGGGGTTGCTGCTGGCCCTCGGCGTGCTCAGGGAATTGAATCTGGACGGGTATCCGCGTCGCGCCGTCTTCGCCCTCATGTTCACCGGCGCCAACTGGCTCGTCGGCGCCCTCACCACCAGCAGCCCGATCAACTTCGTGCCGTTCGCTCTGGTGGGAGTGCTCCTACTGGCACGGCTGCCGAACCGCAAGCTGCTCTCCGTCGTCGCCTTCTCGCTGGGTGTCGCTCTGATGGGTGCCACAGCGCTGCTCACCCACCCGCCGGCCTGGTCGCTCGCGAGCGCCTACGTCGTCCTCCCGGCCGTGGGCACGCTGTTCGTCGCCTGCGTCATCATCGCGAGCGAGCAGGCGTGGCTCATCGTGCGACGCCTGAAACGCGCGCAGGGAACGGAAGCGGAGTTGGCCACCGCTCGCGAGCGAGTGCGGTTCGCCGGCGACCTGCACGACATCCAGGGGCATTCCCTGCACGTGATCAAGCTGAAGACCGCCCACGCACAGACCATGGTCCGCACCGATCCCGATCGTGCCGATGCCGAACTCGTCGAGATCCGGCAGCTCGTCGATGACGCCATCGCCAAGACGAGAGAGCTCGCCTACGCGCGCCACGAGCTGAACCTGGCCACCGAACTCGAGAACGCCACACGCATCTGCGAGGCGACGGGGATCGCCGTCGAGGCCCACCACGACCCCGGCGACCGAGCAGTCGCACACCCGCTCCTGGCCCAGGTGCTGCGCGAGGCCACCACGAACCTGCTCCGCCACGCCGCCCGACGATCGTATCGATCACCACGTCGCCGACCCGGCTGGAGATCGCCAACGACGGAGTGACCGCCGAGCCGGCGGGGGAACCCGACCTGCGCGGGCTCGCCCGCCTGCGCGACCGGGTGGAGACCACCGGAGGCTCCCTGCGGATCACACGAACGCCGGGACACTTCGCGTCGCCGCGGACCTCGCCCCCCGGTGCGCCGCTGACTCATCGCTGTCGCCCGCCGACCACGACGGGGGGCGTGATGACCGGCGATGACCCGATCCGGATCGTCCTCGCCGACGACGAGAACCTCCTGCGCGCCGCACTGGCATCGCTACTTCCTCTCGACGGCACCATCACGGTCGTCGCACAGCCCGAGAACGGTGCCGACGCGGTGGACGTGACCCTGCGGCACCGCCCCGACGTGCTCGTCATCGACCTCGAGATGCCCGGCATGAACGGCCTCGAAGCAGTCACCGCGATCACCGACGAGCGCCCCGGCCAGACCGTCCTCATGCTCACCCGGCACGCCCGGCCAGGTGTCCTGCGGCGGGCGCTGAAGCTCGGTGTGCAGGGGTTCATGAGCAAGAGCGCCGATCCCGAGGAGATCGTCGGGGTCGTCCACGAGCTGCATGCCGGGCGACGCTGGATCGCCCACGAGGTCTTCGAGGCCTCCGTCGTCGACGACTGCCCGCTCACCGACCGCGAGCTCGACACGCTGCTCGAGACCCGCGAGGGCTACTCGGTCAGGCACATCGCACGCAGACTGCACCTCGCCCCCGGCACCGTGCGCAACTACCTCTCCAGCGCGATGCAGAAGACCGGCGCCCGGACCCGGCACGACGCCGCCCGGCTCGCGCGCGAACGAGGCTGGCTGTGAAGCCCGGGCCCAGCAGATCTGTCACGCCTCGAGGGACGAGGACTCGGTCTCCCCTCGTCCGGCGGCGTCCGCGGCGTCTCGCACCGCGCGGATGATGCCCTGGTATCCGGTGCAGCGGCACAGGTTGCCGGACAGGGCGTCGCGGATCTCCTCGTCCGAGGGGTCGGGGTTCTCCCGCAGGAAGGCGGTCACGGTCACCACGAAGCCCGGCGTGCAGAAGCCGCACTGCAGGCCGTGGTGACGGCGGAACGCCTCCTGCACGAGCGAGAGATCGCTGTCGGCGTCCGGTCCTCCGATCCCCTCCACGGTCGTGACCTCTGCACCGTCCGCCTGGACGGCGAGGGTCAGGCAGCCACGCACGTCTGCCCCGTCGACCAGGACGGTGCAGGTCCCGCACACGCCGTGCTCGCACCCGAGGTGGGTGCCGGTGAGGTGGCAGTTCTGGCGTAGGTGGTCCGCCAGCGTGAGCCGGTCGGCCACCCGGGCCCGGTAGGCGCGCCCGTTGACCCGCATCGCGACGTCGCGCTCAGTCATGCAGTGCCTCCTCGACCGCGGCGCTCCAGGCCCGCGACATCATCACGGCACCGATCCGGCGCCGGTAACGCACCGATCCGTGTAGGTCCCCGCGGATCCCGTCCAGGGCATCGGTCACCGCTGTGCCGAGCTCGTCAGGATCGATGTCGGCCACCGCCGTGCCCGTCGCCGACTCCTCCGCGCCGAACCCCCGCTCGGGTTGCCGGCCGAGTCCGAACAGGCCTATGCGACAGCGACGCACCCGGTCGTCCGGATCGAGCTCGACGCCGACCATCGCCCCCGCGATCGCGAAGTCGCCGCTCCTGCGGGCGAACTCACGCACCGCGAAACCGCTACGCCCGCTCCATACCGGTAGCTCGACCGCGGTCAGCAGTTCGTCCGGCTCGAGGACGGTGCTCCACGTGCCGGTGAAGAAGTCCGCGGTCGGGATGGTCCGGGTGCCGCGGGGCGACCGCGCCTCGATGACGGCGTCCAGCGTGAGCGCGGCCGTCGGGGACTCTCCGGCCGGGTCGGCGTGGGCGACCGCCCCGCCGAACGTGCCCCGGTTGCGGATCTGCCGGTGTCCGATGTGCACGGTCGCCCGTGCGAGGAGCGGCAGGGCGGTCCGGACCACGTGCGACCGCTGGACGGTCGCCTGCCGGGTCGCGGCGCCGACGCGGACCGTCTCCCCGCCCACATCGAGCGCGACACCCGCGAGCTCGGGGATCCGCCCCACGTCGATCAGGTGGTCGAACGCGGTGAGCCGCAACGCCAACAGTGGGATCAGGCTCTGCCCACCCGCGAGCGGCTTCGCCTCCTCTCCGAGCTCGGCGAGCAACGCGACGGCCTCCTCCGTGGTCTCCGGCCGGTGATAGGTGAACGGCGGCGGCTTCACGGCGTCGCCACCCGCTCGCCGGCCTCGACGAGGTCGAGGACGGCCTCGGGGGTCAGCGGGAGCTGGGTGATCTCGGCCCCGAAGGGGGCCAGGGCATCCGCGACGGCATTGACGACGGCGGGTGGGGCGCCGATCGCGCCGCCCTCACCGACGCCCTTGATGCCGCCCGGTCCGGGGGCCGGGGACTCGACGTGCCCGTACTCGATCATCGAGACGTCCGTCGTGGTGGGCAGCAGGTAGTCCATGAACGTCGTCGCCCGTGGAGTGCCGTCGGCGTCGTAGGCCAGGTGTTCGAGCAGGACGCCGCCGATGCCCTGCACGACGCCGCCCGCGATCTGGCCCTCGACCACCGCCGGGTTGACGACCTTCCCGCAGTCCTCGGCAACGATGTAGCGCAGCAGGGTCACCTGTCCGGTCCGGACGTCCACCTCACAGGTGCAGACGTGGGCGGCGTTGGACCAGATCACCGGGGACTCGGCGCGGTAGCGACCCGACTCCTCGAGCCCGGGCGAGAGCCCGGCGGGCAGGCGCTCGGGATGGTGGTGGGCGATCTCGGCGATGTCGGCGACCGACAGGGTCACCCCGGGCGTGCCGCGGACCGACACCCGGCTGTCGGCGAGGTCGAGGTCGTCCACGGACGCCTCCAGCACGTGCGCGGCGACGGCGAGCAACCGCGCCCGCAGGGCGGCCGCCGTCGTGCCGATCGCGCCGGCGAGCATCGAGCCGCTGCGGCTTCCGCCGGTACCGGCACCGAACGGGGTCAGCGCCGTGTCGCCCTGGATCGTCCGGACGTCCTCGATCCGCATGCCGAGCGCGTCCGCGGTGAGCTGCACCGCGGCCGTCTCCAGGCTGTTGCCCGCGGAACCGCCCGCCACCAGGACGGTGACGGTCCCCGACGGGTCGATCCGCAGGACCGCGCCCTCGCTGCCGTGGTGCCCGACCCCGGGCGAGGTCGGCTCGCAGTAGGTGCTCGTGCCCATCCCCAGGTGGCGTCCCTGCAGACGGGCCGCCGCCTGCAGCCGCCGGAACTCCTCGAGGTCCAGGATCTCGAGCGCCTTCTCGTAGGTCTCGGCCGGTGTCATGTGGCTGTAGGGCATGCCGTGCGGGTTGATGACCGGCAGCTCGTCGAGCCGCAGCAGGTTGCGCCTGCGCAGCTCGATCGGGTCGACGCCCATCCGCCGCGAGGCGATGTCCAGCGACGTCTCCCGGGCCAGGGTCTCGAAAGCCCACGGCCCCCGGTAGGCGACGCGGCCCGCGGTGTTGGTGAACACCGAGGTGTGCTCGAACCGGCTCAGCGGCAGCCGGTACGGGCCGGGGAACATCATCCCCGCCGCAGGCCCCGTCCGGACCGAGCCGGACGTCGGGTAGGCGCCGTTGTCCTGGACGTGGCGCAGGGTCGCGCAGGCCAGGGTGTGGTCTGCGGTGAAGGCGAGCGCGACCTCGCCCCGTTCGTGCCGCGCCTGTCCCCCGGCCGTGAGGTTCTCCGTCCGGTCCTCGATCCACGACAGGGCTGCGGGCGAGCGTCGCGCCGCGACCAGCACGCAGAGCTCCTCCCGGACGGGCGCGACCTTCAGGCCGAAGCCGCCGCCCGTGTCCCGGACGATCACCCGGACCTGGTGCTCGGGGAGCCCGAGCAGCTGGGCCGCGACCGAGCGCGCCTCGTGCGCGGCCTGCGACGAGGCCCACACGGTGAGCTCGCCGGCCGACCACTGGGCTACCAGCCCACGCGTCTCGAGCGGGACCGGCGCGTGCGCGTGCTCGTGGATCGTCGCCCGGACGACGTGCGCGGCGCCGGCGAAGGCCTCGTCGACGTCCTCCAGTGGGCGGGGGGTCACCCGCAGGGCGATGTTGTTCGAATTACCCGAGTTGTCCGAGTTGCCCGCACGGTCCGGATGGACGATGTTCTCCGCCGTGAGCGCCTCGGTGAGCCCGACGACCGGGGCGAGCGGCTCGTACTCGACCCCGACCAGCCCGGCCGCGTCCTCCGCGACGTAGCGGTCCTCGGCCACGACCAGGGCGACCGGGTCCCCGACAAACCGGACCTCGTCCGCGGCGAGCAACGGGGGGATCGCGGCGGACGCCGGGTCCTCCCCCGCGTAGCGGATCGGGTGGGCGTGCGCGGCGAGGTCCGCGGCGAAGTGCACGGCGACCACACCGGGCAGGGCGAGGGCCTCGGTGGTGTCGATCGCGCCGATCGTGGCCCGGGCGATCGGGCTGCGGACGAAGGCGCAGTGCAGCATCCCGGGCCGGGAGACGTCCGCGACGTAGGTACCCCGGCCCGTGAGTAGCCGGTGGTCCTCGACCCGGGGGACCCGTGCGCCGACGTAGCGGGCGGCGCCGGTCACTTGATCAGGTTGCCCGCATCGACGGGCAGCGGGACACCGGTGATGAACCGCCCCTCGTCGGAGGCGAGGAACAGGATCGCGTTGCTGACGTCGACGCACTCCACCCACGGGGTCGGCAGGACGTGGGTGCCCTGGGACCGCGCGGCAAAGTCCTCCTTCGTCGGGTGCTCCAGATCCGGGCAGAAGACCCGGTACGTCCACTCGTTGAGCAGCATCGGCGAGGCGACCTGAGTGGGGCAGACGGCGTTGACCCGGATGTTGTACTCGCCGAGCTCGAGGGCGAGCGTGCGCATCATCCCGATCACCCCGTGCTTCGCGGCGATGTAGTGCCCGATGTTCCTGCTGCCCTTCAGCCCGCCCGCCGAGCTGGTCAGCGCGATCGAGCCGCCACGGCCCCCCTCGATGAGGTGCGGCACGGACGCTTTGACCGTGTGCCAGACGCCGGTGAGGTTGATGTCGATCGTGTCCTGCCACCGCGACGGCGTCATCTCGTGCAGTACGGCACCGCTGCTGCCGATGCCCGCGTTCGCCACCACGATGTCCAGCCGGCCGAGCTGGGTGACACCGTCGGCGACCGCGGCGGTGAGCGTGTCGAGGTCACGCACGTCGGTCTCGGTGGCGATGATCCGCCGGTCGAGTTGCTCGACGAACCGGATCGTCTCCTTGAGGTCTTCGGGGGTGGAACCGTCGTTGGTCACCTGAGGCAGCTGCTCGCAGATGTCCACGGCGATGATGTCGGCCCCTTCCTCCGCCAGCCGCACCGCGTGGCTACGGCCCTGACCGCGGGCCGCCCCGGTGACGAAGGCGACCTTTCCCTCGAGTCGTCCGGTCATGAGTTCCTCACTTCTGTGTCGGTCATGAATGCGCCGGGGAACCGGCCGGGTGGACGTGCCGTCATTCGTCGTGGAGCTGGATCGCCGAGGCGGGGCACAACCTCGCGGCGTGCCGGGACGCCTCGGTCAGTGACTCCTGCGGGGTCGCGTCGAGGAGCAGGACGTATCCCTCGTCGTCGTCCTGGTCGAACACCTCGGCGGCGGCCATCACGCACTGCCCCGCACCGATGCACCGATCCCAGTGGACCTCGATCCTCATCTGCCCCTCCGTCCCGTATGAGCACCATCACCCAAACAGAACGATGCAGAAACTGCAATGGTGCAGTTTCTGCCTCAACCGACTAGCCTTGCCGTGTCCACACCGAGGCTGCGAATCACCCGAGGAGTCATCCATGCCGACCAACGCACCCGCGCCGAAGGCGAAGGACGACGCACGCGGCAACTTGATCGAACTGCGCCGGATAGTCCCCTCCGACATGGTCGAACGAACCCCCGGACACCCCTTCACTCCGGCCCCGGGCCTCGAACGCCGCCGGGGCGAGGGCGCCGTTCAGAAGTTCACCCTGCAGACCGGCGTCGAGGTCTTCCTCGTCACCGAGGTCGCGCAGGCCCGCGCCGTGCTGTCGGACACGCGGTTCAGCTCCGACCGGGTCCGCCATCCCGATGCCGCGCTGGCACCCCGTCCCGGCAGCGCACCGCAGGAGTCCCGTCCCGTCACCGCTCGCGAGGACGGCATGTTCATCTTCATGGACCCGCCCGAACACACCCGCCTGCGCAAACTCCTGACCGGGCAGTTCACCGTCCGCCGGATGAAGGCGCTCGAGGAGCGGGTCCGCGAGATCGCGATCGAGCACATCGAGGCCATGAAGGCGGCCGGTACGAGCGCCGACCTGGTGACCGCCTACGCACTCCCGATCCCCTCGCTGATGATCTGCGAGCTACTCGGCGTCGACTACGCCGATCACGACGAGTTCCAGGCCAACACGGCGACCCCGCTCAACCTCGACACGACCGATGAGGAGAAGGCCGCCGCCACCCGGGCCCAGTACGAATTCATGACCCGACTGGTCGCGCAGAAACGCGAACGCCCCGCCGACGACCTGTTGTCCGGCCTGCTCGAGGCAGACCCTCCCCTCAACGACCGGCAGCTCGCCGACATCGGTCTGGTCCTGCTCGGCGCAGGGCACGAGACCACCGCCAACATGATCGCGCTCGGCACGCTGGGCCTGCTCCAGAATCCCGAGCAGCTCGCCGCGTTGCGCGCGGATCCGTCGCTGATCGAAACCGGGGTGGAGGAACTGATGCGGTATCTGAGCATCAGCGGTTTCCTGACCCGGGTCGCGACCGAGGACGTGACCGTCGACGACACCGTCATCCCCGAGGGCAGCACGGTCATGGTCAGCTTGATGGTGACCAACCGTGATCCATCGGTGTTCCCTGACCCGGACGATCTCGACTTCTCCCGCGGTCGCATCTCGCATCTCGGCTTCGGTCACGGCATCCACCAGTGCCTCGGCCAGCAACTCGCTCGAATCGAGATGCGCGTCGCTTTCACCGAGTTGCTGACCAGGTTGCCCGACCTCCGCCTCGCGGTCCCCGTCGACGAAGTCGCCCTCCGCAACAACATGATCGTGTTCGGAGCCCACTCCCTCCCCGTGACCTGGTCCCGACCCACCGATGCGGGCCCGGGTCGCTAGCGGACCGGGCGCTACCATCGGGTCACTCACGGGAGGAGACGAGGATGCCGGCGACCGAGCCGCCCCGCGCGGCTGCCGAGTCCGTCGCGACGGTCGGACGCCGGGACCGGAAGAAGCGAGCGACCCGCGCCGCCGTACTCGATGCGGTTCTGCAGGTGGTCGCCGAGCAGGGCGTCGAGAAGGTCACGATCGACCAGATCGCCGCACAGGCCGACATCGCTCAGCGAACCTTCTTCCATCACTTCCCCACCAAGGAAGAGGCCCTGGTGGCCACGATGGCCGACAACGCGGAGGCTCTCCTCGCCGCCTTCCGGGCGCGGCCGCCGGGCGAGTCCGTGCTCCAGGCCCTGTACGGCGCCGTGGTCACCGTCTTCGACGGCGTCAAGGCGACCGATCCGGTGCGCGCGAAGGCCTTGCGCGCCATCCGGGACGCCCCGTCGCTGATGCCGTTCCGACTCGCCTTCATCGTCCGGCACGAGCACGACATGGCAGAGGCGATCAGCGAACGCCTCACCGACAGCGGGGTCGACGAGAGCGACCCCCTCTACCCGGAGATCTGCGCTGCCGCCGCCTACTCGGCTCTGCGTGTCATCCTGACCCGCTGGCTGGCCGCGGAGGCCGGGCCGGAGTCTCCGACCCCCACAGCGCTCCTCCACGATTTCGAGCGAGCCCTCACCCTGATCGCCGACGGACTCGATCGACCCGCCGCCGTGCCGGGCCGCTCCCGTATCTGAACGCGCCACACGGCTGCACGACATGGTCGTGCAGCACGTCGACGCGGCCCACCGGAGATCGTGGCGTCGAGCCCGGCACCTGAACTGCGTACTCCCGCAACCGCGCCCGGTCTGCGGGCCCTGACAGTCGGCCACCCCTGCGCATGAGTGGGGCAATCCACTTCCACAGTGCCCACAGTGCACTGTCCACGAGAGGTTGACGATGTTCCGTAAATGGTGGGTAGGTGGTGCGGCAACGGTTGTCGCCTCGGCGATGCTCCTGAGCGGCTGCGCCGGTGGCGGCGGTGTCGCGGGTGGCTCGGCCGGTGGTGGTGCTTCCGGTGAACCGGTGGCCGGTGGTTCGGCGACGGTCTTGCTCGTCAGTGAGGCGCGCACGCTGGATCCCGCATTCGGCAGCAACAACAACATCGGCAACGCGCCGGTGATGAACGGAATCTTCGGCACGTTGCTGGTGACAGATCCGGAGACCCACGAGGTCGTGCCGTCGATGGCGACGTCGTTCACCACCACGGACGACGGAAAGACGTTCGTACTGACGTTGCGAGACGGGTTGACGTTCAGCGATGGGAGCCCGTTGGAGGCGTCGGACGTCAAGGCGCACTGGGATCGGGTGAAGGACCCGGCGACGGGGACGAGCTACCAGGGTGAGGCGGCGCTGGTAGCGAGCACCGAGGTGGTCTCACCGACCACCTTGCGGGCGACGATGGTGGCGCCGGTGCCGAACTTCGGCAATACGATCGTGTCGACGGTGTTGAACTGGGTACCGGAGAAGGAATCGATCGCCGCGGGTGGTCCGGCGTTCGACGAGAACCCGATCGGGGCCGGTCCGTACACACTGAAGGAATGGCGTCGCCAGGACGCACTGGTACTGGTGAAGAACCCGGACTACTGGGATGCCCCGCGGCCCTACCTGGACGAGATCACCTTCCGGCCGAGCACCGACGCGGGCCAGCGGCTCAACACCGTCGTCACCGGCGGTGCCGATGTCGCTCTGGAGTCCAACTGGCTGAACCTGAAGAAGGCGGAGCAGGCCGGCCTGGTGGTACGAACCCAGTCGTTGAGCGGCGGAAACTACCTGGCGATGAACACCCGCCGCGCTCCGTTCGACGACGTGCGGGCACGCAGGGCCGTCGCTCTGGCGCTGGATCCGCTGTCGATCAACGCATCCGCTTTCGACGGGGCCGCCGAACTGGTGGACTCGGTGTTCTCTCCGGAGTCGCCGCTGAACACCGGTGTGGCGGTGCCCGCGCCGGACAAGGTCGAGGCGCAGCGACTGTTCGACGAGTTGGCGGCGGAGGGCACTCCGGTGTCGTTCACCGTGACATCGAGCGCGTCGACGGAGAGCAGCCGGACCAGTGAGTCGATCCAGGCGCAGTTGAGCGCGTTCGACTACGTCGAAGTCGAGATCGAGTTCGTCCAGTTCGCCGCGATCTCGGCGCTGGCAGCCTCGAAGGACTTCGACGCGACCGTCTGGTCGGCGGCGTTCCTGGACCCGGACCCCAAGTTGTTCACCGCCTTCGAAGGCAGTTCCCGCGCGAACCAGACGGGGATCGACGACCCCGAGCTGAACGCCGCGCTGCTCGCAGGGCGCACGTCGAGCTCGGTGGAGGATCGCAAGGTCGCCTACGAGGTCGTCCAGCAGCGGCTCAACGAGCTCCGCCCGAACTTCTGGACGAGCCGCAACAACAGCTCCGTCATCAGCGGCCGGCAGGTCGGCGGCCTGAACCTGTACGGCTTCGGCTCGCTGCGCCCCGAGCTGCTGTGGATCCAGAACTGAGGCGCCACCGGATCGCACACCCCGCGCGTCCGTACCGGCTCCGCCTGCGGAGTGCCGCGGGGCTTACCAGACGTCTGCGACGGTCCACAGGTTGGTGTGCGGGTCGAGGCGCTGAGCCGGAGCGGTGGACGGCGTGGCGAGCCGCAATGGTCAGCCGGCCCAGGTGAGGGGGCGTCCATGCCCAAGCTCGTGATCATGACATTGAACCGCTGCATCGGCGCCGGCGAGCCCGCTGCTCGACGTGGTGGCCGCCCCGTCTGCCCGCGGTGTGGTCGCGGGCCGACCGCAATCGGCCTGCCGGCCGTCGCCCGTGCCGGCCTCGTCGTCCCGCCACACTCCCCGCACCCGGCGAGCCGCTGACACCAGGCGTCGGCCGATGCGGGGGCGATCAGGACAGGTCGCCAGATCGGTGCCGGTGGGCATGTAGCGGTCACCAGATCGGTGCCGGTGGGCATCACGGGTCACCGACTCGGTACGGGTGCGCGGGTCAGGTCACCAGCTCGGTGCCGGCGTGCGGGGTGCGGTGCGGGGGCATCGGCAGCGGTGCGGGTAGGGCCTCCGGTGGTCGGCACGGCTGGATCGCCCGGAGGTCAGCACACCCGTGGTGGGCAAGCGTCGATGATCCGCCACCGACCCGTACGGGTGATACCGCCCGTGGCGTCCTGCTGGGTCGCGGTGCCGGTCCCCCGGGGCCGGTGGGAGTGCCGGACGTGGCGGTTGGGTGGCTACTCACCGGTGCCCGTCCCCGGCCGGGCAGCTGCTGGATCCCGTTGCTGCGGGCCACGAGCCGGGTGGTTGGTAGGCGGTCTCACCCGTACGGGCCAGCACCGGATCCCCGCCGGCCCTGCGGGCCCCACCACGGGTGTGCTGAGGCTGCGCCGCGTTCCAGCCGCACCGACCACCGGAGGCCCCAGATGCCCTTCACTCTCGAGATCGCCGACGGCTACACCGAGCGCGACTCCTTCATCTTCGCCCAGCTCACCGAGGACTGGGACCAGGTCGGCCCGGTTCCGGCCGGCGACTGGGGAATCGACCTCGGCGACGAGGAGCCGCCCTTCTGAGGGCGGCCCGCCCTGCAGGGGCCCCGCCGCCGGCGGGGCCCCGCTGTGTGGAGGCACCCGCACAGAGCGGTCCCGCGTGAGCCAGCAACGACACGTCAGGAGCGAGCATGAGTGTGAGCGTCGAGCTGTCCGCGGAGCTCGATCCGGCGGCGCGGGCGGCCATCGGGCCGCGCCGCTCCGGGGGGATCTACCGCAACGGCTACCTGAACCTTGAGTACCGGGTCGAGGCGGTACTGATCGGCGAGTCGGCCCGGACCGAGATCTCGTTCTCGGACTTCGCGCTCGTCGAGCGGGACCTGACCGGTTCGCAGGTGGGTCGGCGACGGGTGCACTGCACCGCGTGGAACGACCGCCGCGACGAAGTCGTCGCGCCCCCGCCGGTCGAAAACCAGGACAGCGGGCTCTTGGAGCCGTAGACGCCAGCACCCGAGGCCAGCACGCAGGCGGTTACACCCGTGCCCGACCGGGTCACCGGCTCGGTGCCGGAGAGCAACCGTCGATAGCGACACGAAGCGGTCACCCCGCTGGGGATGGCCCGCCGTTAGAGAGCCCCGCCATTCGTGGGGCCCTTCTGCGTCTGCCGTGGACGGCGCCGCGCCGAGCGCGGCCATCGGCCCTGCCGGGCCGCCCGCCGGGCCCGAGCTGTCTCGGCCGGCCGTCGGCGGCCGGTCGGTGGCGTAGGGCCGCTCAAGGCCGCGGCGGGCCGAGAACCCCGATGGACCCGCCTGGCGGCGGGGCGGATGGGCCTGTCGGCCCTAGAGCCAAGCACGGCCTCACTCAACATCAAGGGCGCTCCGCTGACGCTCCGCGTCGCCTCCGGCGACAGCCCTCCGGGCTGCCCTTGACGTCGAGCCTCGGAGGCCGTGCGACCGCCGTGAAGCGGCAGCGGGGACGACGCCCGCAGCCCATCACGGGCCGACAGGCCCACCCACTTCGGATCACCGGCCAGCGAGGGAGTGCAGTCGCGATGGACACCCAGACCGACACGACGACGGTGGACACGGCCGAGCAGCTGCGCCAGGTTGCCGACCTGATCGGGCAGGGCGCGAACCGCGAGGCGCGGCGCCGTACCGTCCGGCTCGCCGACGCAGCGGACGTGAGCACCCGCGCGTTGCTGGCCGAGATCCTCGCCGCCCTGGAGATGCCGCCGTCGGACATGCTCGACCACTTGCGGGACCTGTGGAAGCGCAGCGACGCCGACGGCCGGGAGCTGGTGGAGGCATGCGCCCCGCGGCAGGAGCGACGTGCCCAGGCAGCGACGCACGCCAACCGCGCGACCCGCGCGGCCCGGGCCGAGCGGCGCGAGTACGCCCGCCGGGCGCCCCGGAACCTAGTCACCCGCCAGACCGCGCCGCGCCCGAGCCGGAGCCAGCGCGCCACCGACAACGACACCGCTACCCGCCGATACTTCGCCGAGCGCCTCGACCCGACCGAGGACACCGCCGCGCAGTCGGATTACGACCAGCTGGACTACGACCGCGCCGCCGTGCCTCCGATGCGGGGCCTGCCGTGCGTGGCGTGCGGGGTAGAGCGGTCAACCCGAGACCAGCAGCGCACCCACGATGACGGGTTGTGCGAGGACTGCCGCGACAGCGGCACAGCCGGGGTACCGATCCCGACCGCCACCGCGACCCGCGCCGAGACGCTGATCGCCCGCTGCGACTACATCGCCGCCACCTCCGCCAGCGTCGCCGAGCGGAACGCGCGACTCAACCGCGACTGGCGCAGCCTGCGCACCGCCGACCGGTTCACCGTGTCCGACTGGCACGCTCGCCAGCCCGCCTGACCGCCCACCACGAGGAGGGGCCCGCCCCGGCGGTGCCCCCCTGTGGGTGTCCAGCGGGGCCCAGGACCGGAACCAGCCGCGTACACACCACAGGCTCACAGCCGCGGCGGGAGCTCGCCAGCGGGTCGAGGTCCGCGGCCGCCAGCCGATGCCGCGGGACTGGCGGCAGGCGCTCAGGGACCGCGCCGGGCCGGGCGTTCGGCGGACCCGCCTCCGGCGGCACAGTTCTACCGGCGCGGCCACGATGCCAGCCGCCCGCATACGGCGACTCCGGGTCAGACGCTCGACCGTTCTGCTGAATCCGTTGCCCCGTCGGACAGCGGCGCGGCCGCCGGGAGGACGTCCTCGCACGGTGAGGGCAGCAGGGTCGAATCGTCAACGGCGCGCGACTGCGGCCCGACCGGAGGCCGCACCTGCCGCAGAAAGGTACGGACGCGCTTGACCGGGAGCTCGAACATTGCGGCCAGGTCATCGACCTTGCGGCCGGAGCGATGGAGCTCGGCGAGAATCTCCCGCTGCCGCTGTTCGATCTCGCCGAGACGGCTAGCAGAGTCGTCGCTCACGCGCCGACTCTGCGCCTCAAGGTCGGCCAGCGCGGCGTCGCGCTCCGCCGCCACCTGCACAGCATCGGCGTCCGCGCGGGCGTAACGCTCGAACGCCTCGTCCTCACGCCGCCGGCGCTCAGCCTCCTCAGCGTCGAGTCGATCCCGAGCCGCTGCTAGCTCGGCGACCCGGTCCCGGATCTGCCGGTCAGCCTTCGTCTTACCCCTACCCGCCACGCGGCCCCACCTCCGCATTCCTCCCAGCACCCGCCAGGCTGCCCGAGGGACACCCAACGGTGGCCCTCAACGACCTCAGAGCGCCACCAGCCGGTACCTCCGAGCCATCTCCGAAGGGCAGCACATACTGCCCGTACTCGCCACCGATTCCGCCCCGAGCCTTTCTCACGTGCTACCTACTCGAGTTCCTTCGACCGACCTCTCCCCGATCCTGCCCCATCTCTGCCCAACGTGAGTTCAAGATCTTCGCTCGTGTTCCTGCTGCCCATGATCCTATCCCCATCCTCATGCACGATCAATGCCTCACACCTATGCATCAAATGATCTTGCCGGGGTGGGTGCCGTCCCGTAGCCTTCTTGCCATGGGCGTCGTGCGAGTGACCGCGATGGCGCCCGGGTCTGTCGAGTACCTGCTCCACGGCTGCGATTCGCGCCCGGAGCAGGCTCCGGAACAGGGTGTCGACTTTCCCACCGTGGAGCCCGGCGGACCGGATTTCGAGCGCTCTCAGGTGCACCACGGAGGGGTCGAGTACCTGCAGTCGGCGACCGAACACGGGGAGCCGGACGGGGTGTGGTTCGGGTCCGGCCTGGAGGCATTGGGGCTACCGGCGCGGGCCGGTGACACGGCCACGGCGGGGGATGTGCGGGCCGTCTTCGGGCAGCTGCGCTACCCCGATCACGTGGTGGCTGGGTCGACGGAGAAGGCCCCGATCTACCTGGGGTCGAAGCCGCGGCGGTTTCGCACGGCGGCGCAGATCGTGGCCGATGCGCTCAAGGCTGAGCCGGAGGCCACTGCCGAGCGCCGGTTCGAGATCGAGACGTCGGCGAAGAAGAACACCCGCACCCCGACCGCGTATTACGACGTGACGTTCTCGCCGGTGAAGTCGGTGTCGCTGTACTACACGGCGCTGCTCGCGGCCGGGGACAGCGAGGGCGCGGAAACAGTCCGTGCGGCGCACGAGCAGGCGGTGCGGGTCGCGCTTGGATCGGCCGAGGCGGACGTGGCCTATGTCCGCTCTGGCCGCCACGAGGGCCGCGGCCCGTCGGGGCGGACGGTCGGCGAATGGGAGGCGGCCACCGGGCTGGCCGCGGTTGTCTATGGACACCACACCAACCGGGACGGGGAGCCGCAGCTGCACTCGCACGCCGGGGTGCTGAACCGGGCGGCCACCATCGATGGCCGGGTGTTGGCGTTGGATGGCCAGGCGTTCAAGCCGGTCAAGGACGCGATGGCCACCGCCTACACGCGTGCCTATCAGCAGCTGCTTTCCGAGCAGCTCGGCGTGGTGTTCGAGCTGCGCGCCGACGGTGTCGCCCGCGAGATCGCCGGGATCGACCGGGAGCTGATGGCGGCGGCCAGCACGCGGACGCACGAGAAGGTGCGGCCGCGGGTGGCGGAGCTGGTGGAGGCCTATACCGCCCGGCACGGGCGGGCGCCGGGGTCGCGGGCGAAGCGGGCGTTGGTGGAGCAGGCGGTCAAGGACACCCGCAGGCCCAAGTCGGGGTTGGCCGGTCCGGCCGCGGTGGCGGCGTGGGCGGCCGGGGAGCGTGGCCGGGCGGCCAAGCTGGCGGCCGCGCTGGACGCCGTGGACGAGCGGGTGATGGCCGCCGCGGCCACTGGAGGCCACCCGGCCACGGCCGCGCTGACCGTCCCGGAAGGGATGACCGGCCAACCCCTCGGGCGGGAGGTCGCCCGGCTGGTGCTGGCCGAGATCGAGGCCTTCCACACGGCCACCGCGCAGGCCGTCGACGGCCACACCACCGGCGGGCGGGCGGCCGCGGTGGCCGCGGACCGTGGCCTGTCGACGCTGGGATTCACCGTCGATCAGGCGCTCGTGGCCGGGGTCGCGGACGTGCAGGCCAAGTACGCGACCTGGACGGTCGGGAACCTGACCGCGGCCATCGACGAGCACCTCGGTGATCGCGCCGGGATCGGGGTGGCGGTCGAGCAGCGGCCGGCGTTCGTGGCCGCGCTGGCCGGTGCGGTGCTGGATGCGCCCGCCCGGTATGGGGTCGTGCAGGTCTCGGCCGGGGACCCGGTGCCGGTGCCGGACGCGCTGCGGCGCGTCGGGCCGGGTTTGGATGGCCGGTCGATGTTCCGGGCCCACATCGACGAGCGTTACGCGACCACCGCGGCGATCGCCGGCGAGGAACGCCTGCGCGCGCTGACCCAGACCCCCGGCGCGGTCACGGTCGAATCCGAGCGGATCGAGGCGGCTATCGGCGGGCTGGGGTCGCGGGGCTTGTCGCCGGACCAGTCAGCGGTGGTGGCCGGCGTGCTGGGGTCCGGGCGGACCGTGGATGTGCTGGTCGGGCCGGCTGGGACGGGGAAGTCGCACACCGTGGGAGCGTTGGCCGGGGTGTGGCAGACCGAGACCGGGGGCCGGGTCCTTGGGCTGGCCACGGCGAAGATCGCGGCGCAGAACCTGGACGGGCTCGGCCTGGAAGGGATGACCACCGCAGCGTTTCGGAAGCAGTTCCTCGAACAGGACGCTCGGAGCGGGCAGGTGCGCCAGCGGCTGCAAGCCGGGGACCTCGTCGTGGTCGACGAGGGCGGCATTAGCACCACCGCGGAGCTGATCGAGATCGCCGACCTGGCCGCCGCGGTCGGGGCGAAGGTACTTCTGACCGGGGACCATCACCAGCTGCAGCCGGTCGGGGCCGGGGGCATGTTCGCGCACCTGGCCGAGCAACCCGGCACCTTCGAGCTCGACACCGTGCACCGGTTCGCCAACGACTGGGAAGCCGACGCATCGCTGCAGCTGCGTGCCGGGGACGTGTCCGCGGTCGCCGCCTACACCGACCGCGGCCGGGTCCGGACCGGGTCGCTGGAGGAGATGGCCGAGCACGCGGTACGTGGGCATCTGGCCGACATGCTCGACGGCAAGCAGGCCCTGCTCATCGTCGACACCAACCAGATGGCCGCCGAGCTGTCCACAAAGATTCATAAGGAGCTGGTCCGCCTCGGTCACGTGGCCCCCGACGTTCTCACTCGACTGCCCGACGAGACCGAGATCGGGGTCGGGGACCTGATCCAGGCCAACAACAACGACGGCCGACAGCGGGTCGACCCCGGCCCGGACGGTGTGCATCGGCCGGTGACGAACAAGCAGCGCTACACCGTCATCGGGCGTGACCGGCACGGCCAGCTGCTCGCTCAGGACGAGTACGGCGCGGTCGCGCACCTGACGGACGACTACGTCGATGAGCATGTGACGTTGGCCTACGCGCTGACGAACTACGCCGCGCAGGGTGTGACCGTCGACGTCGGTCGCGCGGTCACCGGCCGGGACACCACCCGCGAGTCGCTCTACCCGGCCATCACCCGCGGCC
Source organism: Pseudonocardia parietis (assembly GCF_017876315.1). Taxonomy (GTDB): domain Bacteria; phylum Actinomycetota; class Actinomycetes; order Mycobacteriales; family Pseudonocardiaceae; genus Pseudonocardia; species Pseudonocardia parietis. The sequence continues at coordinate 96,151 of NZ_JAGINU010000004.1, forward strand.
GGTCGATGAACCTGATCTACCTCGTGACCCAGCAGACTCCGGACGAGCACGACCAGCGCCGCATCGAGGACACCCCCGCGCAGCGCCTGGCCGACCTGCTGACCCACAGCGAGGTGGCCGAGGCCGCCCTGAGCGTGCGGGAGAGCGCCGAGCACGACCTGCGGTCGTTCGCCACGATCGGTGCGCTGATGAACCAGGTCAGCATGCGTGCCGCCGGCACCCGCAATGACGAGATCCTCGCCGGGCTGCTCACCTCGGATCAGCACGAGCGGCTGCGCAACGAGCCCGCCTACGGGCGCATGCTGAACAAGGTCTACGCCGCCGAGCTCGACGGGCACGACCCCCGCGCCCTGTTGGGCGAGGCGGTCGGGATGCGCAGCTTCACCGACGCCGAGGCGCTGTCGAAGGTGCTGCACTGGCGCCTCGGGCAGCTGCTCGAGGACCGCGAACCCGAACGGGGCGAAGGTACTGCGGAGGCCGGGGCGGACTGGACCACCGTGGCCGACACGCTTGCCCCCGGGGAGGTCCGGGACTACCTCCACGCGCTCGGGGAGGTCGCGCAGGAGCGCCAGCACAACCTCGGGCAGGAGATCGCGGCCCAGCCCCCGCAGTGGGCCCTCGACCGGCTGCCCGAGGTCCCCGACCCGGTCGAAGCGCCGCAGGAGCGCGCTGACTGGGAACGGCGAGCCGGGCTGGTGGCTGCCTACCGCGAGTACCGCGGCATTCCCGACCACCAGGCCTCCCTCGGCCAGGCGCCGCCAACCGAGCAACCATTCGCCTACAGCCTGTGGCGCCAAGCCACCGAGGCCCTCGACCCGGACCCGACCGCGCTGGCCTGGCAGCAGAAGGGCACCACCGAGCTCTACCGGGCCCGGGAAGCCTGGGCGCTGGAGCTGTATCGCGCCGACGAGTACGGGCCCCGCGCCGTGGGCGAGGACCTGGCCGCAACCCGGCGTCTCGCCGCGGAGATCCGCGACGACGGCCTGCTGACCCGCGCCGAAGCCGACGCCCCCGACCCCGCCGGTGACCGCGACGAACTGCTCGCCACCGCGCAGCGCCACCAGGACCTCGCCGCGACCTACACCGAACAGGCCGACGCCCTCGCGCGCGAGTACGAAGCCCGCCAGCAGTGGTGGGAACAGACCGCGCCGCTGCGCGAAGCCGACCAGGCCGCGGCCGTCGAACTCGACCGCCGCAACCTGCCCGCCTGGCGCGAGACCACCCTGCCCGCCGAGCAGCGTGGTGAGCAGCTCGAACTGCCCGACACCACCGGATCCGCCCCCACGCCGGTCGCGGAGCCTACGGTCGAGCCCACGACCGAACAGCACGACACCGGCCGGCGCCACGTCGGCCAGGAGGAGGCGGCGGCCCCGGAGGCGGGTGACACCGAGGTCGCCGCCAGCATCGGCGAGTCGCCGAACCGGGCACGGGAGGCCGTCGAGACGTTGCGGCGGACCACCCGCGACAGCGAGCTGCAGCGGGCCCGCACCGAGCCGCTACGGGCCCGCGACCAGCAGCAGCGCGCGGTCCACGACGCCTACACCGTCCGGGCACAGCGGGACCAGCTCGACCTCGAAGCCGAGCGCAACATTCCCGGCCAGCAGCACGCGCAGCACGTCCGCGGCATCGACCACGGCTACGACGTCGAGTACGGCCGCGACGACTACGGCTACGACATCGACGACGACTACTAGCCCGACCAGACAGGGCACCCGGCACGGGACAGGGCTCGCCTACGCGCGCACGACGGCACAGGTAGTGGGTGAGGCCGTTAACCCGTCACCATGCGGGCCCAGTAGGCCGCGCCAGCCGCTCGCAGCTTCTCCTGGTCGGGACCAAGCCCGGCCTCCCGCTGAGCACGACGCCGCGCCTCCTGCTCGGCATCCAGCCGCAATGCCCGTTCGTCGGCCAGTACCCGGGTGCCGGTGACGTGCCACGGCCCCGGGCACACACCGCGATCGTTGTCCCCGATGTACTCGTGCCACGGCGGGTCGACGATCTCGTAGATCGAGGAGGTGTCGCGCGGGAAACCCCAGGACGCCTCCAACTCCTGCTCCGCCAGAGCCCGCAGCCGATTCATGTGGAACCCCTGCGCGGAGGAGTACACGCCTTCGCGCAAGAACTCGGCCGAGACCGGGGCCCGCTCCCCCGTCGCCAGGATGGTCGCCATGGCACCGACGTAGACGTGACAGTGCCACCGGGCCTGCTCGAAACCCGGCGTGACAGCCTCGACCACCCCGGCGAGCTCCAGCCGGGCGGGCGAGAGGATCGACGTCCGCTCCGGGTCCCCGGCCCAACCGCACGACTCCTGGACCTCGCGCAGCAGCCGGTTCAGCAGCCCGCTGTAGGCGCGGCCCCAGGCATCCACCTCGTTCGCCAGGCCGGCCTCGGCCATCCCGTCGAGCATCACCGACAGCGACACCGGCGCCCGGAACAACACCTCGTGCGCATCCCGCGGCGGCGCAGCAGCGGGGTCGGTGACATCGAACAGCGGCGCGGGCTCGACCCGGGTGGACCCGTAGCGGCCGACACGTGCCATCCCGGTCACGACACCCACCTCCTGTGCTGGTCACCGGCGCTGTTGCGACACCGTGAGTGTAGTGGGCCGGACCGTCCACAAACGGGGTCGGTGCGTCCGCGTCCGAGCAGATCGCTTCGCCCGTCCCGTGGCCACCGCGGGGTCGAAGCCCGCGCCGGGGACACGGGTGCCAGGGTACGAAGGCGCCGGCCCCGCAGACTCAAGACAGTTGCCGCCAGGGCCATGGAGGCGCTCGGCTGCGTTCGGGTTCGCCCCCCAGGACTACCGGAGCTTGTCCCAGGGCCGGCTGGTGACGGGTCAGTCGCGGTCGAGCCGCTCCAGGATCTGGGCGAGGGTCCGCTCCAGGCCGTCGAACCGGGCGTTGGTGGTCTCGGTTAGCTGGTCGACCTTCGTGTCCAGGGCTCCCACCCGGCTGTCGAGGGCGTCGACCTTCGTGTCCAGGGCTCCCACCCGGCTGTCGAGCGTGTCGACTTTGTCCTCAATGCGGGAGCTGATCTCGTACAGGGAGTCAACGTCGGCGCCCTGCTGCCGCAGGCGGCGCTCCACCTCAGAGGACGACATGACCGGGACCCTACGACACTCCGCAGTGCGATGACGGCGAAGGACCGCACCCGGTGTCGTTCCAGACCGCCCGGGCCTCCTCGACCATGCCGCACCCGCAGGGCTGCGAACGCTCGGACCTGCTCCGCCGCTGCTGCTGAAGGGATTCAGGCGGGACGGCCCGATCCTGGCAGCGCAGGGGACTCGATGACCCGTCCGTACTGCTCGGATTCACCTAACGTGGCGGCCCCGTGACGGCACCGTGGCGTCCCTCGCGTTCCGATATCAAACTACAGTTCGAGTGAGTGGTCAGCAATGGGAGTGGCTACCAACGGCCGACCATCAGTGAACGGGACGCCCTTGGCCGAGGGACGCCTCGTGTTGATCTCTCTGGAGAGTCGGGCCAGCACACTCGGCGCGGACTGTCCGGGCGAACTCGGTGACATGTCCTACCTGCGCAGAGGAGCACCTTGGCGGTTTCAGTCCATACCGGCAGGCGTGACGGGCGGTCTCGACGGCGTAACACGCCCGTCAGAAGTTGTCGGCTCCACCGGGGGGTGCTGACGTTGACGGTGCTACGCCGGCGTCGGTTGCCGAACGTAAACGCCGTTTACGCCCTGACGGCTCGGCTGCGGCGCGCCGAGGTGACCCTGTTTCCTGGGATCGCACCCATGATCTGCGACCATCTTCGGCGATCCGAAGTACCACCCGCCGGGTGGGAAGCAGACGGAGGGATTACTCCATGGCGCGCGTGCATGTCATCGCGAATCAGAAGGGCGGAGTCGGCAAGACCACCGTCACCGTGAACCTGGCGGCCGTGGTCGCGGACACGCTCGGGGGGACCGCGGACTCGTCACCGGTGCTGGGCGTCTCGACCGACCCGCAGGCATCGATGCTCGAGTGGGCCCAGCGGGTGGGCGACGAGTTGCCGTTCGACTTCGAGCAGTGTCATGACAACCCTCAGCTGCTCGGCAAGCTCCGTGAGATCAAGCAGTACTCGCACATCTTCGTCGACACCCCGGGAAACCTGGAGGATGAGTCGATCCTGCAGGCCGTGCTTACCCAGGCCGACGACGTCATTGTTCCGCTGGAGCCGGAGCCGATGTCGTTTTCACCGGCCACGAGGTCGATCCAGCGGGTGATCCAGCCGGCCGGGGTGCCGTGGCGTGTGCTGCTGAACAACTGGGATCCACGCGACGGCTCCGGGGACCTGGACCAGACCCGCGAGTATGTGGCCGCCCGTGGTTGGCCGTGCTTCCACACGGTCGTCCGGCACTACAAGCTGCACACTCGGGCCTCCGCGGAGGGCGTGACGGTGGTGCAGTACGCCAAGAACCGTGTCGCGTTGGAGGCGCGCCAGGACTTTTTCCGTCTGGCACTCGAGGTACTGGGCAGCGGGGGCGAGGGCCCACGGCACGCCGACGGCGTAAACGGCGTTTACGCCGAGGGCGAGGAGTAGCCAGTGGGTAAGCGCGTCAATCTCGCCGAGCTCGCCCGCGAGGAAGTCCCAGCCGACTATTCACTGCCGGCTACCCCAACGTCGGGCGCAGAGCCCACCCCCACCGAGACCCCCACCACGGTGGAGCCACCCGCTCCGGTATCGGAGCCGGAACCGGGCCCGGACACCGCGATGCTGCCAGTAGCCGACATCGTGTCCAACCCGTTGAACCAGCGCTCCGGCCACGATGATGAGGACGCCGAGTTCTACGAGCTCGTGGCCACCATCCGTGGTCACGGCGTGCTCCAACCGATCGTGGTGTGCTCCGCGAGCGCCTTCGCTGCCCGCTACACCGACCAACAGTCCGCCGTCGACGGAGCGACGTGGGTCGCCCTGATCGGGAATCGGCGGCTGCGGGCCGCCACGATCGCCGGTCTCGAGCGCATCCCCGCGCTGGTCAACGACGACCGGATCGCCTCGATGTACGAGGTCATGCTGGTGGAGAACAGCCACCGCAAATCCCTCGGTCCGCTGCACGAGGCGATAGCGATGCAACGGCTCCTGACCGAGGCCGACATCACCCAGCGCGCCCTGGCCACCCGCATCGGACGTACCGCCATGTATGTGAGCCAACGGATGGCGCTGCTCGGACTCATTCCGGCGCTACGCGAAGCGCTGGAGATCGGCACGCTGAAGGTGGAACAGGCACGCCAGTTCGGTGGGCTCCCCGAGGACCAGCAAGAACTGATCGCCGCGGCCGGTCCGCCCTACCGCAAGCCCACGCTCGGCAGCCCGCTGCCAGGTGGGCAGATACCGCGGCGCACCCGCCGCAGCATCGCGGTGTCCAGCCCGGCCCGGGCCGCGGTCTCCATCCGGGAAGTATTCACCGAAACCGAACGCGCCGAACTGATCCGGCTGCTCTCCGAACCCGGAGACCCAAGCCAAGCCAGCGCCTCGACCGAGGCCGTTGCTCGGACCGAACCGGAGTCAGCTACCGAGCCTGATCCTGCTAGCCCGACGGCGCAGGCCAGCTGACGCACCGCCGCTTGCAGGGCGGGGCTAACGGCCCCGGGGCGTAAACGCCGTTTACGCCCCGGGGCCGCATCCAAGTGCGGCTGAGGCGACCGGGTGCCCAGTCCAGTCCCGGAGGACGGACAGGCACGCCATCGATGCCCGTAAACGGCGTTTACCGAGCACTCCCGGAACCACGCTGGCATCGACGGTCTGGACGAACGACGACCGAGCGAGCGACGCCACGCCAGGACGGCGCCAAGCCCGAGACCACCGTGCGCTGCAGTGGCAGGCACGGCACGCCCGCCCTGCAAGGGGCGCGATTTCGACCCGGGGGGCCACGGACGGTGCATCCCCCTTCTGAGCCCAGCGCCCTGGCCGCGCGGACACGACGGAACCTGCAGCAATCCGTCGGCGCCACATGGGCGGGTAAACGCCGTTTACACACCTCTTGCGCTCACCGGTCCGACAGGCGCAGCATCCACACCAGCTCGGCAGAGCAAGCTGGAACCGCCGTCTGTGATCGGATAGTTGACGTCTCGGATCCGGACTGGCTGCACGATCATGGAGGCAGCAGGCCGCGACCTGCATCCAGCTGGTCCGGCGGTTCCAGGCCCACGAGTTCTCGGCACTTGAGGAGTCCCCGTTGCGGTGCCTGATCGGATGTTGCACCGGGAGCGCGTAAACGCCGTTTACGTCGCAGGTGCAGGCCCGGCGGTGCGGGACTGCTGGCAGAGCGAGAGTCGCCACCGTCTGCCGTCTGCCGTCTGCCGTGGCGCGTAGTCACACCCCTGCGAGGGCGTAAGCAGAGCAATCGTGCAGCCGGTCGCCGAAACCCGCACGCAGTGCGGCGGCCTCCGGCAGCGCGGCACTGCCGGCAATACCGATTGGCGCTGCGCGCTGCAAGCATCAAAGGTCCTTTCGTGGTGGTGCGAGATGGTGGCCGGTGGGCGCATAAACGCCGTTTACGCCACGGGTACCAACCCCCGGCGCCCCTTGGCCTGGGCAGCCCGTGGCTTCGGGCGATCTCGGCCAGGGTCAAGCCATCCGCAAATGCGTGGAGCCCCCGCCGTCGCCATCGGCGCTGCCCGCACGGTCAGGACGATCGACATTGCCGTGACGCGCTGCGCAGGCCACCGGTCAGTCCACACGCCGAGAACTGGATGCCCGTCCGTCCCGGGCGGCCCGCGGGTGACGGACTGCAGGCCCAGCTACTCGCTCGGCTACGGCGTGACTGCTGGCGACCGAGCCGAGGGCAGTGCCGCGTGGGCCACGGACGTCCACACCGACCGACCCCTCGGGCTCTCCACTCGCGTCGGTGAGAGGTGGTGAGAGGTGAGGACCGTCCGGGCCAGGCCGGCGGCGAGGAGGCGAGCTGGGGTGCTCCGGTGGTCGGCACGACTCCGCGGCCGAGTCGAGAAGGCCATCGCAGCCACCCGGCCTGGGTAAACGGCGTTTACGCACGAGCCGCAGAGCGACCTTGGCCCGTACTGGCGTCCTGGAGCGGGATCGCGAGAACCAAGGTCTGCAGCCTCGCCGCGGCCGCGCAGTAACAGACGGTGGTGCAGCGAATGCGGACCGCGCTACCAACGATGCCCGAACCCTTCGGGAGGCAGCTGCTGGGGACCCGTGCCCGAGCGTCCTCCGAGAGTGGGGAGGCGTGAGTGCGGCGTGGCGCCGGTGCTCGGACCGGAGTCGGGCCGGAGTCGGGCCGGGGATGTAAACGGCGTTTACATCCCCACCGGCAAGCGCTTCATTCCCGACCGCGGGTACACCTCCCAAGCGGATCCGGCCGTCCGCCCGGACGTCGTGGCGGTCGCGTCACGGTCGGGGCCTTGGCGGCCGCTTTCCCCGGCTGGACGGCGCCGAGTACCGACAGCTGCCGCGCACAGGGATGCGACCGGACCCTACGGCAGGGCACAGGATCGACTCGCCCAGCCGACTCAGCGGCGACGCCAAGAGCCGTCGCTCGGATCGCTGCGCTGTTGCAGATCCTCTCGGATCCCTCGCAGCCCACCACGCTCGCCTGCCACTGCGTGCATAAACGCCGTTTACGCTTCGGCGCTCCACACCCCGTCGGCGAGGCTGTCGCCGGGACCCGCGGAAGCTGCTCGAGCCCGACTGGGCGTGGCGGCGCCTGGGGCTTCGGACTCGGGCACTGGTTGTCTGCTGGTGCGATCTGGCTTCCCGCCCCACGGCCTGTCCCGGCGATACCGATCGGCATCCCTCGCTGTGTGCATCGGAGGCGCTGGCCCGGTGCGAGATGGTGTCCGTCGGGGGTCCTCGTGCCCGCACCACCGGAGTCGTCACCTGCACCCACCGGGACTGCGAGCGACCTCGACTCCGCGGGAGTCGGTCTCGGTGTAAACGGCGTTTACGACCGCTACCGAGCGTCCGTCCTCGGCCGGTGGGTCGACGATGCCCGCAACCTGTGGAATCGCCCTTTCCGGCCCCGAGTCATCTAAGTAGGAGCCCATGGGCGCAGTCTGGGTGGCCGGCGGCCTGGGGCGAGCTTTCCACACGGCCCGTGGCCGTCAGCAGGTACACGCCGCCAGCAGCGGTGGTCTCGGCTAGGTGAGGGCACCGTGCTTAAAGGGTTCCCAGACGCCCGGCTGACTCGGGACATCACACAGCACTAGCGGGGTGCCCGACTACGCCGGCGGCCAGGAGGGATAAACGGCGTTTACGCACGGGCGCGGACACGGCTGCGTGCCGGGCGTCGGAACCTTCCCCGCCGCCGCGGCGCGGGGTGCACACGCTCGGCCTCATCCGCGCGCGGCCGCCCAGCCATCTCAGGTAGGAGTTCACTGCCGCGACCGCAATGCACGCGAGGCGGACGGCAGTCGACCACCTCCTGCACAGCCGCGACCGAGCGGCCCCGCACCGAACCCAGCAGACGGCACTCAGTCAGCCGGCTGCGCCCGAGTCGTGAACGGCGTTCACGCTGCTGCCGCGAGGGCTCCTTGGATCGCGATACGCAGCCGTGCCGTCCGTCATTCACGCCGTCTCGGCGCTGCGGCTAAGTCTGCGGGACGGGCCCTGCAGGCGCGGGCGGGCCCTGGGCCGTTGTTCCCGCGCCGTCGTGGGCAAGCTGGGTAAACGGCGTTTACTCGGGGCCGGTCGCCGACGCCGCCACCTGCGGGTAGCCGCTACCCCTCGCCGGTCAGGCTCACCCATTGCATCCTTCGGCCTGGGCGTGGTGCGGGCAGGAAGGCAGCTCGTACCACGACACAACAAGGCCGAATCTGGCCTCGATCCTGCCGTGCTGCCGCGGCGGCCCGTAGCCCACTAGATCGGGGCACCGTCGCAGCCGTCGCAGGTTCCGGATAAACGGCGTTTACGCACCACGCGCAGGGCGTCGAGACCTACTCGCGTCCTGAAGCAGGTGGGGTCGCCGAGGCCCGGTTTGCGGAATCGACGCTGAATTCGTGGCCGCAGCCGGCCGGTCCGGCTGGGCGCGGGCCGCGTTGTCGACGATGCCTGCGACCCTTCGGGCGGCTGGTGTCGGCGGCATCTGAAAACTGACCCCCTGTCGGCAGGTGAAGGTTGACCCCCTCCCGATGATCAGGAGGGTGCTGAGCGTGGAGAACTGGGCGGAGATCCGCCGGTTGCGGCGGGCCGAGGGGATGCCGATCAAGGCGATTGCTCGGGTGATGGGGTGTTCGAAGAACACCGTGAAGAGCGCCCTGGCCAGCGACGAGCCGCCGCAGTACCGGCGTTCGCCGCGCGGGTCGGTGGTCGATGCGGTCGAGCCACGGATCCGGGAGTTGCTGGCGTCGTGGCCGGACATGCCGGCCACGGTGATCGCGGAACGGATCGGTTGGAGCCGGTCGGTACGGGTGCTGCGTGACCGGGTCGCCGAGCTGCGCCCGGTCTATCGGCCACCGGATCCTGCGTCGCGGACGAGCTATGGGGCGGGTGAGGTCGGGCAGTGCGATTTCTGGTTCCCCGACATCGAGGTGCCGGTCGGGTTTGGCCAGACCCGCACCGCGACCAGGTTGCCGGTGCTGGTCATGGTCTGCGGTTACTCCCGTTGGCTGTCCGCGGTGCTGGTCCCGTCGAGGTCGGCGGAGGATCTGTTCGCCGGTTGGTGGCAGCTGCTGGGCAGGCTCGACGCGGTGCCACGGATGCTGGTCTGGGACGGAGAGGCCGCGGTCGGGCGCCGCCGCGGCAAGGCCACCGTGCTCACCGGGGACGCGCACGCGTTCCGCGGAACGCTCGGGGCGAAGGTGCACATCTGCGCGCCGGCCGACCCCGAAGCCAAGGGCTTGGTGGAGCGCGCGAACGGCTATCTCGAGACCAGCTTCTTGCCCGGCCGCTCGTTCGCCTCCCCGGCGGACTTCAACACCCAGCTCGATGGCTGGCTCGCGCTGGCCAACAACCGAGTGAAACGGGTCCTGGGGTGCGCTCCGGCCGCACGGGTCGACGCGGACCGGGCGGCGATGCTGGCGCTACCGCCGGTCGCTCCGACGACGGGGTGGCGGTCCTCGCTGCGGCTGCCTCGCGATCACTACGTCCGGTTCGACTCCAACGACTACTCGGTGCACCCCGCGGTCATCGGCCGCCGGGTCGAGCTGATCGCAGGCCTGGACCGGCTCCAGGTGTTCTGCGACGGGCGCCTGGTCGCCGACCACGACCGGTGCTGGGCGCGGCATCAGAGCATCCACGACCCGGCACACGTCGACGCCGCCCGCGCCCTACGCGCCGAACACGTCGCCCGCCCGCGCCCGGTCGAGCCGGAGGTTCAGATGCGCCGCCTGTCCGACTACGACACTGCCCTGGGCCTCGACACCGACCTCAACAGCGATACCGACGGGCGGGTGGCGTGATGACGGCCAAGGCCACGACCACCTCGGCGGCCGGGCGGGATCTGACCAGCGAGATCGCGTTCCTGACCCGCGCCCTGAAAGCCCCGACACTGCGTGAGTCGGTGTCGCGGCTGGCCGAGCGGGCCCGCAGCGAGAACTGGTCGCACGAAGAGTTCCTGGCCGCCTGCCTGCAACGCGAGGTCGCCGCCCGGGAATCTCACGGCGGTGAGGGCCGGATCCGGGCCGCCCGGTTCCCGGCCCGCAAGTCGTTGGAGGAGTTCGACTTCGACCACGCCCGAGCTCTGAAGCGGGACACCATCGCCCACCTCGGGACGCTGGACTTCGTGACCGCGCGGGACAACGTGGTGTTCCTCGGCCCGCCCGGCACCGGCAAGACCCACCTCGCCGTCGGGCTCGCGATCCGGGCGTGTCAGGCCGGGCACCGCGTCGCGTTCGCCACCGCCTCCCAGTGGGTCGCCCGCCTCGCCGACGCCCACCACGCCGGCCGCCTGCAGACCGAGCTCGTCCGGCTCGGCCGGTTCCCGCTGCTGGTCATCGACGAGGTCGGCTACATCCCCTTCGAGGCCGAAGCAGCGAACCTGTTCTTCCAACTCGTCTCCGGACGCTACGAACGCGCCTCGCTGATCGTCACCAGCAACAAGCCCTTCGGCCGCTGGGGCGAGGTGTTCGGCGACGACGTCGTCGCCGCCGCGATGATCGACCGCCTGGTCCACCACGCCGAGGTCATCTCCCTCAAGGGCGACAGCTACCGACTCAAGGACCGCAACCTCGGCCGCGTCCCCGCGGCCACCACCGACGAACCATGACCGACCAAGGGGGTCAGTTTTCAACTTCCGGGAAGGGGTCAGTTTTCAGCTGCCGTTGACAGCTGGGCGGGAATCTGATGTCCGTGCGCTCGGAGCCCCGGAGGACTTGAGTGTGGCGTGACGCTGCTGCGCTGGGCTGAGTCGGGGCAGGGGCCGTAAACGGCGTTTACATCCGCACGCGGTCGTGCCGTCGTCCCGGGGCGGACTGCAACGACGCCATGTTGTTTCGATTGCCCTTGGTGTCGCGCGGCCGCGACCACGGGTCGAGATCGCGGCCGCGTCAGCCCCGGCCCGGACGGCACCGCACACAGCGACCGGCCGGAGCCCGTTGGCACTGCACCACCCCGAGTCGTGTCAACGACAACTCGCCTCGGCCGCCTCGACGAGCGATGCCCCCGCCGGGCGCGAGACCCGCCACGGCGGACTGAGGCCGTCGGCTTGCCGAGTCCTGATCGCGCGGGTCCTACCGCAGCTGTAAACGCCGTTTATCCCCGCGGGCGGCCACGGTCTGCCTGTGCCCAAGCCGCAGAGGTGTAGTGAACCGGATCGCGAGCTCGTCAGGGTGTCGACGCAGCCGACACCCAGGCACGAGCCGCAACCCGGGCCGCAGCCGCTCCCGAGCCGCGGCGGCGCCGGCGTCCCGCAGCCGGGAGACGGCGCACCGTCGCCGCTGCGGGGTAAACGCCGTTTACTCCCCGGCCCGCGGAGCGACTCCGTGCTGAACTCCGACCCCGACTCCAGGGATGATCAGCATGAACTCCGGTGAACCGCCGCTGGAGCCGTAGGGCCGACGGCCGGGCGAGCGGGGAAAGCGATACCCGAATGCCCGGCGCGGTGGACAGCGTCGGTCCGGACCGGCGCCGGCTGCTTCGGGCGGAGCCGGTGTAGAGGCTGTAAACGGCGTTTACCCCCCATGCGACGGGCCTTGCCTTCGGCCCCGCCCTGGGTAGCACGCGCCCCTACCGTTTGCGACGGCCCGTGGTGTCGCGTGGCCGCGGCACAGTCGGGGCCGCGACCGCGTTGGCCTGGCCTGGAGCGCGCCGGAGTACTGGCGCGCGGCGGAGAGTATCCGGCCGGGGCGGGACGCCATGGCCTGCGTGGTGGACTGTGGCGGTCCGCGCGGGGCCCGCCTCTGCTGCCAGCGGATGCCCGTCGACGTGCCGGGTGCGGGACAGGATCGTCTCCCACCGCAGCTGTAAACGCCGTTTACCCCCCGCTGGTGGCTGCGATCGTCTTCGCGACTCGGCTGCGGCGTCGTGTCGAGAACAGGTCCCGGACCGTGCCTCCTCGGCGCCCGCATAGCCCTCGACTCCAGGCCCCTCTCCTGCGTGCGGCGCACCTGGTGTGCGCCACGAAAGCCTCGTCGACAGGTACGCCCGCGGCACACCCGATGTGTGCGGGACACTCCGCGGCCCCGCGGTCGGCTCGCGAGCCGGCGGTTCCGGCGGAGGCGAGCGAGGACTTGAGCTGGATACCGGCTGAGCAACGCCCGTCCGGGACCAGCGGCCTCCCCGGGCAGGCGGACCGTGCGGTGGTCTGTGCCGGACGGCGCGGCTCTGTCGGTGCTCGGGACCGTGCCGGCAGCACCGAGCGTGATGGTCACACTGATGCCTGGGCCGGGGAGGGGCGGTGACATGCGCGGGTCGGCGCCCGATCCGGCCTGGCGGGGCTCGGTCGGCGCGTAAACGGCGTTTACCCACGTTCCTCCGGATCCCGGGCGTGGTGTCAGAGCCCGAGCCGGCGGGTCGGGTTGTCGTTCCAGACGGTGCCTTCGTCGATGTACCCGCGCATCGCGGTGGCCGACCGCCAGCGGCTGTGGCGCATCAAAGCCACCTCCGGCGTGCCGGCGGCGTAGGCGGTGGTGGCGAACCCGCGCCGCAACAAGTGCCCCGCCCAGTGCCCACCGAGGCCGGCCGCGGCCGCGCGGTCGGCGACGATCCGGGCGATGGACCGCGCGGACAGCGACCTTCCGAGGTTGCCCCACCGGTCCACCCGCACGAACGCCCCTCCACCGCGGCCGGGGTAAACGCCGTTTACGCCCGGCCGCCGTCCCGCGGCGAGAGAGCGCGGGACGGTGCCGTAGGCGAGCCCGGCGGGTGTAGCCGGTGGCCTCCTGGCCGGTCTTGGAGGCGGCGGCGGCGCACCAGCGTTCGAAGGCGGCCATGTCCGTGCCATAGGCGCGCCACGTGCTCCGCCCGCGCGGCCCGCGCATAGTCCCCGATCTGATCGTCTAGCACCGCGGCTAGACGATCGGGTGGCTGCTCCACCCCCGTCAGCGGCCCCACGCCTGTCGACATCTCGGGCGGTAGCTCGCCCTCCGCGGATGCGTCGTCAAGATGCGTATCGATGTCGTCGCGAGACGAATCAGACGGCGTCGGCGGCTCCATCCCGGACCCACCCCCGACCATGGGGACCCTGTCATAAGGACGCCGCCATTATCAATGATCTCGGTGAGCGTAGCAGCCGGCAAGGGGGCGTTTCCGGACATCAGCGTGGCAATCAAACAAACGTTCGATCCGTCACGTGATCGTCCATGCCATCAAGAGCATTGTCCTGGGAAGTACGAGCATCGTCGTCAGGCCGTGGAGGGGGGACCGGGAGCGACGGGCTCGTCGGTGACCTGCTCCCGGCGCCCGGACGTGGCATCTGCGCGCCATTGGTCGATCAGGGACTGCTTGAAGCGGTGGTTGACCGGCACGGGGACATCCCGGGCCTCGGCCCACTGGCGGAGCTGATCCCGCTCCGCAGCCGTCAGGCCGGTGCTCGTTGAGGCTCGCTTGCGGGGCTTGCGCGGAGCCGATTCGGGGTACGGTAGCGATCCGGCGTCGGGGACCGAGGCCTCCATCCGCCCGGCCTCGATCAGGCGCCGGTACTCGCTGCCGGCGAGGTCGATCGCGATCCGCATCTGATCGATGTGGATCTCGTGCGATTCGACGTCGTTCTCGGTTCCGGTGATGTCACAGAATCGGATCTGACGGATGCCCATCGCTCAGCCCTTCTCGTCCTTGCTCGCGCGGGTGGCCGCCTTGCGCAGGGCGGTGAGGGTCTGACCCGACAGCGCCTTGGACGCGACCGAGTCACCGATCTGGCGTGGGGTCATGTGCCCGCGGCCGGACGGCGCCAGGTAGGTCTGGCCGTCGGCCCCGGTGCGGTACTCCAGATGGGAGGCGACCCGCCGGAACCGGGTACGGCGACCGGCACCGCGGAAGCCCTCCCACTTCTCGACCTTGACGGCGAGCTCGCAGCAGGTGCAGGTCAGCCTCCGTAGCAGCAACCCGTCGTCGTCCACACCGGTGAAGTGGATGCCGGCCTGCCGGATGGTCGGGAACAGGTGCCGCCCGCGCTCGCGACAAGCCAGTACCTCGTCCGAGACCCGGTCGACGTACAGATCGACATCCTCGTCGGAGGCCCGGTTCCAGCCGGAGTCGGTCTGCTGCTCGCCCTGAATTGATTGGGGCGTCGCACTCATGTTCTCGTCGGCCACCGGCAGCTTCTCCTTCTAACTAGGACACGTCGACAAGTCGCAGGGTAGCTGCGTTATCTGTACCCCGTGGGGCGCGCCATTCGTCGTATTCCCCACGTCGCCGACCGCACCACCGGGCTCCACCAAGGCCGAGCTCCTGACCGCGCGCTCGGCAGACGGCGAAGACGACACCACTGCGCATCCGCAGTGGCCGCCAGCAGCAGAGCCATCGGGCGAGCTTGCCTAACACCGGGCCCGTGAAGATCCGCGGGTTTCCGCTCGCCCGCACCTGCAGGCGGTGGCCGATGGGTCACCGTGCGGGCCGCGGGGACCGACCGGGATAGGAACGACCAGCCCGATGAAGTCCCGCCACGCCACCCGGCCCAGGCCCCGAGGCCCGGAACGTCAACCGACCGGTCGTGGCCGACCGCGTGGGCATGGGCGGGGTGTCGCCGAGCTGGATACGGCGATCCGAGGCGGGCGGGCGATCACCCGTCGGGCGTTCATGCGCGTGCGTGGTGGCGTGTCGATTCGCGATCGTGATCCGGTCGGTCCGATCGGGCCGGACCGGGCGTGCGGCGCGGTGTACTGGCACGCATGGACGACAGTGAACGACGCCGCCGACTGGTCGAGGCGGGGCATCCGGCGGTGACGGACCCGTGGAGCGTGCGGGCCGAGGGGCCGCGTGCTCTGATTCGTCCCGTGGAGATCGAACACACTCAGGTGGTCACGGCGCGCGCGGTGATGCGAGCGCGCATGGAGGACAAGTCGAAGAAGGCGCTGGATGCGCACATCGCTGAGCGGCACGCGGACGGTTGGCTCATGCAGCACTACAGCACGTCTGCTGCGTCCTATGGCGGGCCGCCGGAGGTGTACCACGACTTCATCTGGCGCCGTCCCTGACGATGCTGGTCGTCGTGCCCGCTGGCGCGGACGGGTGCTGACCGCGAAAGGTAGGCGGTGTCGCCGGGCCTACACACCGGAAGCGGCGGACGGGTCGGACGGGTGGGCGGAGCTGGGCGCGCCGGGGGCGATCCACCGCAGATCGTGGGCACGGACGTGGGGTATCGCGTGCACCGATGGGACTGAGATTCCCGCAGGTCAGGCCCCGGGATGGCGAACAGGTGGAGACCGTCAGGCCGGACCATGGGTCAGTGCAGACCTCGCGTCTCGACACGCGGACGCCGGCAGGCTTCACTTCCGCACCGTGGATTGAGACTTACGATAATCTGGACTTATCTGACCAGTCGCCGGGTGCCCGCCCGGCCTCCCGGTCGAGGAAAGGGGCTGCTGATGGGCGCGGACGCCGCCGCAGACGACGACGAGGACGCAGTCGTGGGGCCGGCCGCCCGCGTCGGCCGCGGCGAGGCGGCGGCCGAGTGCGGGGTCGCCGCGCAGCGAGCGGCCGCGCTCGCCGCGCTGGCCGCGCGGGCGGACACGCACGCGACCGCGGCGCGGGCGCCGCGCACCCGGCGCGCCTACGCCACCGACTGGGCACACTTCACCGGATGGTGCGCCACCGCCGGGCGGGACGCGCTCCCGGCCGGGGTGGACACGGTGCGGCTCTACCTGGCCGACCTGGAGGCCATCCGCGACCCGGACGGCTCGGCGATGTTCTCGCCCGCGACCATGGCGCGGCGCCTGGCCGCGATCGCCGCGGCCCACCGCGACGCCGGGCACCCGTCCCCGACCCGGGACCCGGCCGTGGGCGCGGTCCTGACCGGGATCAAGCGGACCCGCGCCCACACCACCCACCAGATGCGCCCGCTCCTCCTGGATGACGTCCGCACCCTGCTGTCGGGGATGGAGTACGGCACGTGGCCGGGCGGGCTCACCGCGGCCCGCGACGCGGTCGTGCTCCTGGCCGGGTTCGCCGGCGCACTGCGCCGCGGCGAGCTCGCCGCCCTCACCGTGGGGGACCTGACCTTCCACCCCGCCGACGGGCTGCACGTGCGGATCCGGTCGTCCAAGACCGACCAGGACGCCCGCGGCGCCACCATCGTCCTTCCCTATGGCCGATACGCCGGGACGTGTCCGCCGTGTGCGGTGCTGCGCTGGCTGCGGCTGCTCGAGGCTGCACCCCGGGGCCGGGCCACCCTGATGCGCGCCGTCCTGACCACCCCGGCATGGACCGATCAGGACCACCTCTACCCACACCCTGACGCCGACGACGCCCCGGAGACCGGCATGGATCGACCGGCGAGAAACGCCTCGGGCGCTCACGCGCCGGTGCCGACGCTGCCGGACGCCGCGCCACTGCTGCGCGCGATCCGCCGCGGCGCCACCCTGACCGACACCCCGATCACCGGCGACGCCCTGCACGCGATGATCCGCCGCCGCGCCCAGTCCGCCGGGCTGCCCGGCCCGGTCGGGTTCCACTCGCTGCGGGCCGGGTTCGTCACCACCGCCCGCCGCGCCGGCGCCGATCACCGCGCCGTACGCCGCCAAACCCGCCACACCAGCGACGCCACGGTCGAGACCTACGACCGCGACCACGCACCCCTCCTCGGGAACGCCGTCACCCGGCTCGGGCTATGAATCCCCACGCCACGCCCGGCTCCGGGGCGACAACTCCACAGCCAGCGGCGCTGCGAGACACGGTCGCGCCGGGCTATGCGGGGGAGTGGGCGCTGTTCTGCGACTACACCACCGCCACCGGCCAACCCACGCTGCCGACCACCGTGGACGCCCTGACCGGGTTCTTCACCGCGCTCCCGGCCCGCCCGGCGACGCTGGCCCGACGGGTACGGGCCATCGCCGCCGCCCACCGGCGCGCCGGCCACCTACTGTCCCGCCCGGACGACGGGCCCGCCGCACTCGCGCCCCCACCGACGCCACAGCAACGCTGGGCCGAGGCGAGCTCGCTGATCGCCGCCTGCCCTACCCGGGGCTGGCCCCACGGCCTGCACGGCCGCCGCGACGCCTTCCTCATCGTGGCGATCGTCGGCCTCGACTTGCCCCATCGCGCTGCCCGAGCCCTGCAACCGGACGCGGTCACCGTCGCCGACTCCTGCAGCGAGAACGCCGAAGACCAGATCTCGGTCGCCGGCCAGGACGTGCCCACCGATCCGGACCCGCGAGCGTGCCCGGCCTGCGCGGTGGTGCGCTGGCTCGACACACTGGGCATCCTCGACGGGCTGGGTCGCGGCTCGGCCCGCATGGACCTCACCGCCGCCCACACCCCCACCCACGACAGCAACCACCAACACCACCCTTCTGCCCCGCACCGCTGGCGCCACGCCGCAACCCTGCTCCCCGCCATCGACCAGCACGGCTGGCACGACGACTACCGCCCCATGACCACCCGCACCATCCGCACCATCCGCACCCGACTCGCCCGCGCGAGAGACCAAGCACGCCAGGCCACCAGTGCGAGCACCGCATCTGACGCCGTCTCCAGCAGTGACAGTGACTCGCCACAACCACCAGCCACCACGACGACAACGGCCCACGAGCCTAATGGGGGCCCGCCGTCGCCACCTGATCTTGGTTGGGAGGGTCGGCGTCCGTAGCCGCCGGTCCGGTGAGCACTTGTTGAGCCTGAGGCCCGTGAGGGATCTCTTCTCTGAGACCGTGCCCCGGCCGGTGGGCGGGAGGACAGAGACCGCTGATGGGATGGCGTGCCCGCCACGGCGTGGCGTGAGCACTGATCCATTAGGCCGCCGGCGTTCCTCTCGCGGCTACTCCCGTTGTCGATCGGTGAGGGTGAGGGACATCAACGTGCTGTTCGTGGGGGACGACTGGGCCGAGGACCACCACGACGTGGAGGTCCAGGACGGGTCCGGCAAGCGGCTGGCCGCGGCCCGGCTGCCGGAGGGCCTGGCCGGCGTCGCCCGGCTGCACGAGCTGATCGCCGCGCACCTGCCGGACACCGACCCCGAGCTCGGCACCGAGCCCGAGGACGAGGACGACGCGGCTGCTCGGGTGTGGGTGGGGATCGAGACCGAGCGTGGTCCGTGGGTGCAGGCGCTGGTCGCGGCGGGGTATCGGGTGTTCCCGATCAATCCGCGCCAGGTCGCCCGCTATCGGGAGCGGCACTCCAACGCCGGTGCCAAGAGCGACGCCGCGGACGCGCACTCGCTGGCGGACATGGTCCGCACCGACGGCCACCAGTTGCGTCCAATCGCCGGGGACTCTGAGCGGGCAGCCGGGATCAAGGTCTTGTCCCGGGCGCACCAGCGGCTGATCCGCGATCGCACCCGTCAGGTGCTGCGGCTGCGCCAGACGCTGCTGGAGTACTTCCCGGCCGCGCTGGACGCCTTCGACGATCTCACCCGGGCCGACACGGTCGAGCTGCTGGCCAAGGCACCCGACCCAGCCGCGGCGGCCCGGTTGACCCGCGCCCAGATCGGGGCGGCGATGCGCCGGGCCCGGCGGCGCGGGATCGAAGACAAGGCTGCCGCGGTAGCGGCCGCGCTGCGTCGGCCGTGCTTGACCCGCTCCGAGCCGGTCACCGCCGGGTTCGCCGCCGCGACCCGCTCGCTGACTGCCGTCATTGCGGCCCTGAGCAGTGAGATCACCACGCTGGAGCAGCAGCTGAGCGCTGAGTTCGAGCGGCACCCGGATGCGGCGATCTACCGTAGCCAGCCCGGTCTCGGACCAGTCGTGGCCGCGCGGGTGCTGGCCGAGTTCGGCGACGATCCCGGCCGCTACGCGAGCGCAAGTTCGCGCAAGAACTACGCGGCGACCAGCCCGATCACCCGCCAGTCCGGAAAGAAGACGTCGGTGCACGCCCGCTACGTGCACAACGAGCGACTCGTCGACGCTCTCGGACGGCAAGCCCAGGGTGCGTTGGTCGGCTCGCCCGGGGCGCGGGCCTACTACGACCTGCAGCGAGCTCGCGGGCTCGGACACCGGGCCGCGCTACGCCAGCTAGCGAATCGGCTGGTCGGGATCCTGCACGGCTGCCTCAAGAGCGGGTCGCTCTACGACGAGACCACCGCCTGGGGCCACCGACTCGAACCGGCACCACCCGCCGCCGCTGACGCGGCGTGAACCACAACCGCCAAGTCCACATCAGGCGGCTTGAGGTCGCGGCCGCCGGTCCGGCGCTGCTCGGCAGCCCGGATTGTGCGGGCTCGTCCCTCACACCTCAAAGGGCGCCTTCGGCGTCGCTGACGCGACAGCCCTTCGGGCTGTCCTGGACCTGTGAGCCTCCACGAGCCCTACGGGCAGGCCCTGACGGGCAGGCGCAGCCAGCCCGCCCGACGGGCCGGGCCGCCGACCAGCACCTACGAGCAATCAACCAACCGATCTTGACGACGGGACGGCCTGGGATGTCTCGGAGCTTGGACGAGGTGCTGACCGTCCTCGACGGGGTCGCCGACGACGCGGACGCACTCAACGCCCGGATCACAGCCCTCCTCGAGGGGCGAATCTGAACCCACAGGTGACCGCGGTCGCCAGTGGCAGGTCTGAGCTTGGCCCCCTGCGCCGGACACTGACGGAGTGGGGTCAGTGATCTTGGTCTGGCGGGATCTGGGCTGCTTCGTAGTCGACCGGGCTGAGCATTCCGATGCTGGAGTGACGCCTGATCGGATTGTACCAGCACTCTATCCACTCGAATATCGCGTTGGCAAGATCGGCGCGGGTTTTCCAGGCTCTTGAGTCGAGCAGTTCTAGCTGCAGCGTCCCCCAGAAGGACTCGACCATCGAGTTGATGCTCCTATAGTTGTCGAGCGGCGGCGAGAACTAGTTTCGGTTCTTTGTGTGGAGCCACCAGAATGCGATAGATCTCGCGGATCAGGTGGCGTTTGAGGCAGCGCAGGATCTCCTTCGTCGTGCGGCCCTCGCGGCTGCGGCGCTCGACGTAGGCGATCGTCGGCTGGTGGAAGCGCATGCGGCCGACGAGGATCCGGTGCAGAGCGGCGTTGGCCTGGCGATGCCCGCCTCGGTTGAGCCGATGGCGGGTGGTCTTGCCGGAGCTGGCGGGGATGGGGCAGGCGCCGCAGAGCTTCGCCAGGGCGGCCTCGCTGTGGATGCGTTCGGGGTTGTCGCCTACCACGATCAGCATTTCCGCTGCGGAGTCCGCAGCGATACCGAACTGGCCGGTCAGTTGCGGTGCAGCCCGGTCGACGAGGGTGTCGAGGACACGCTCGTGGCGGCGGGCTTCGAAGTCGAGGCTGCGATGCCGGTCCGCAAGCGCGCGCAGGGTGTAGCGGGCGGCATCGTCGGGGCCGTCCATGGACTCGTAGCGCAGCGCGCGGCAGGCATCGAGGAGCTCACGGTCGCCCAGGGGCTCGAGAGCCTCCCGCAGCTCGGCGGGTGCGTTCACCAGGACGGTCTTGAGTGTGACGATGGCCTGGGTGCGGGCTTTGGTCGCGGTGTCCTTCGCGATCTTGATCTGGCGGATCATCTCGACGGTGCCGTCACCGGTCCTGGGGGTGGCGGTCTCGGCGTCGATGGTGTCGTCTTTGCCGCGCAGGTGGCGCACGGTGCGGTCGCCGCGGTTGACCTCGACGACCTGGTCGCCGGCACGGCGCAGGAACGAGGCCAGCCCGGCGCCGTAGGAGCCCGTGCCTTCGATCCCGAACACCACCGCAGCGCCATCGTTCTCGACGGCGAGGCCGGTGACCCAGTCGCTCAGCTGCGCGTAGCCGGCGCGGTTGACGCTGATCGTGGTCGAGCCCCGCACACCGCCGAGCTGGTCGAGCGCGACCGCAACGTGGGTGTGCTTGTGGGTGTCGACTCCGACGATGATGCGCGGACGGCTCTGTTGCGGGATGCTCATGGGTGGCTGCGGTCCTTCCCGGGGCGTGGCCGATAGCGCGCCGGGCGGGCGGACAGGACTGTGATGGGACCTGCTGAGATCAGGCTCCTATGAGGTCACTGCCCGCTCGGTGCGCCACCGAGGGCGGTGTCGCCCGGGCGGCCGACAGATCAACGCCAGGGCACCGGAAGGGCCAGTCGTAGGCACGGGTCAGACCGACCGGGCGACGAACACCAGTCTCACAGTCGTAACAATCGCCGATCGAGCCCATGGAGCCGACGAGTCCGGCATCTATCAGCCGGCGTCCGAACGCCCAGGACGTGAATTGCGAGCCGTGGTCGGAGTGCAGGATCGCTGAGTACGGTTCGGGGCTGCGGCGAGTGATCGCCATGCCGAGCGCGTCGGTGACGAGTTCGGTGCGCATGTTGTCATCGATCGACCAGCCCACGACGCGCCGAGAATAGGCGTCGAGGACCGCGGCACAATATACTTTCCCTTCCTCGGTGGGATGTTCGGTGATGTCGGTACACCACAATTCGTTCGGGCCGTCGACCGTGAAGTCCCGGTCGACCAGGTCGGCGTAGGGCTCGGCGTGCGGGTCGCGGACTGTGCAGCCGCGGCGTCGCCGCCGGTAGAGGCCCTGGATTCCGGCCTCGCGCATCAGCCTGGCGACGCGCTTGTGGTTGACCACCTGCCCCAGTCCGAGCGTGAGCTCGGCGTGGACACGCGGCCACCCGTACGTTCCCCGGGATTCTTCGTGGATCGTGGTGATGTGTTTGAGCAGCAACTCGTTCTCCGCGGCTCGAACGGATTTATGCCCGGATCGCCATTCGTAGTAGCCCTGGCGGCGCACGCCAAGGACCCGGCAGGTCACCGCGACGTCAAATCCGTCGTCGGCGAGTTCACGGACCAGCGGGAAAACTACTTTGGGAGAACGTTCTCCCGTGCAAAATACGCGGCCGCGCGCTTGAGAATCTCGTTCTCCACCTCAAGCCGCCGCTTCTCCTTGCGGAGCTCGACCAGCTCGCGCTTCTCGGCGCTGTTCAGTCGCGATTCGGAGCCACCGGTGTCGTCGGCGTCGGCCTGGGCCATCCAGTTCCGCAAACACGACTCCGAAATCGACAGCTCTTTCGCGATCGCAGACACCGGCTTGTCGCCGGCACGAGCAAGGTCCACGGCGCGGCGCCGGAACTCCGGCGGGTGAGGTGCAGGCACGAACAACATCCTCCCTGGTGGACCGAGTCCACCTCAGGCGACGTGTCCGGCGTCAGGGGTCAAGCTCAGGTCCGGGTCTGGTGCTGGCGTCGTCGACGGAACGGGGCTGACATACGGCCGACGCCGGGACACCACGCGGCGTCGTCGACCTGCTCATCGCGCTGCTCGTGGTCGGTCGCCGGGGCGCCCTCGAACGCGACACCGTCGCTGTCCGGTCGAGGTGCGACCCGTAAGCCAGCGTGCACGGCGCCGCGCCGGGCCCGCCCGCGTCGCGTGGCAGTCTTGAACGGCCGCGACAGCCCTGAATAGGCCAACCGGGGAGGGGGCATCAGGTGGCGTCCGGGCGCGTACGTTTTGCCTCGATCCACTCGGCGAGGTGGTCGGCCCGCTCGCGTTCGCCGTTGCCGGGCCACTACGCGACCAGGCGCCGGCAATCGGTCGCGGCCTGATTAACACAACAGTGGTCGGGTTCCTGAGTTCCCCCGTGGTGGTCGGGCGAGCCGATACGCGCTGGAGCAGGGCGCGAGCTGCTACTGGGCGCCCGAGACCCAATTTGAAAGCTGATCATCTGCCATGACATGATCCGCACCTGAGTGAAGAACCTTCAGTGTGGATGAAGTCGGGGGTGGCGGGTTGGCGCTGGCGGCTGTGCGCGATCTGCGTGACTCACGAGCCTCGGCCGGCGAGGAGGAGCTCGCCGCGTACGAGACTGACGTGCTGGCCGGGTTCGTGCTGGCCCGCGCCTCGGCGGGCCTGGTGGACAGTACGATCCGCAACGACACGAACCACCTGGAGCTGATCCGCGCCTGGTTCGGCCGTCCGCTGTGGGAGATGGAACCCGCTGACGCTGACGCCTACTTCGGCTCGGCACTGCGCGACGCCGCGCCGTCCACGCGGACTGGGCGGGCGGCCGCGTTGTCGGTGTTGTTCGAGTACCTCGAGCTGCGGCATAAGGTGGAGCTGCACCGGCTGACCGGGCGCGTGGTCGAGTGCCCTCTGGATGAGATCAACCGGCCGCAGTCTTCGGTGGCGCCGCGGTTGCGGGTCCCGCCGACCGAGGTCGAGATCGAGCAGCTGTTCACCGGGTGGCGAGCCGAGCTGGCCACCTGCCGCAAAGTTCGGGCCGGCCGCGCGGAACTACGCGGTGGCCCGGTTGGCCAGCGACGTGGGCTTGCGGATCAACGAGGCCCGGATGCTCGACCTGGCCGACGTGCACTGGGAGCTGGGCCGGTTCGGCAAGCTCAACGTGCGCCACGGCAAGGGCTCTCGTCGGCGGGGTGCGAAGCCGCGGCTGGTGCCGCTGATCAACGGTGCAGACCGCAGCTTGGGCTGGTTCATCACCGACGTGTGGGGCCAGCTCGACGCCGACCACACCCGTCCCGGTGCGCCGCTGTTCCCCTCCGAGCGCAAGGGTCGCGACGGCTCCGGCCTGCGCACGACCGCGGAGGTGTTCCGGCGGTCGCTGGCCGATGCGGCCGTGGCGCACCTGCCAGGTTGGGCGGGCAAGCTGACCCCGCACGTGCTGCGCCACTACTGCGCCTCCCAGCTCTACCGCTCCGGGATGACGCTGTTCGCGATCCAGGAGCTGCTCGGGCATGCCTGGACCGGCACCACTGCCCGGTATGTGCACGTCGACGCCAGCCACGTCGAGGACGCCTGGGTCACCGGCCAGCAGCGCGCCGGTGAGCGCTGGAAGGGACTGGGCTGATGAAGTGGAACCTGCGCCTGGCCGCGGCCAACCGCGGGATCTGGAAGGCCAGCGAGCTGCAGCGCATGCTCGCCGAGCGCGGGCTGGTGATCAGCACCGGGAAGATGTCCGGGCTGTGGTCCGGGCGACCGAACACAATCAAACTCGACGAGCTCGACGTCATATGCGCGGTCCTCGGCTGTCGGGTCGAGGAGCTGCTGGTGCCCGAACCCGACCAGGTCCCTGCCCCCGCCTCGGACGACGAGCCGGCCGCGGTCACCGAGCGCTCCGGCCCGGCGCCGCGGCCGGGCCGGGGTCGGTCGCTGCCGCCGCGGTGAGCACGGTGAGCTGCGCTCGGTGCGGCGTCCCGCTGCCGGAGGGTAGTCGGCGCGACCGGCGCTACTGCAGCCACCTCTGCCGCAGCATAGCTTCCAACGGGCGACGCGCAGCCGGCGAGACACCGCCGGCGCGCTGGTCGCACCCGGCGCTGGAGGCGCCCGATTCGCGGCTGCGCGCCGCTGCTGGGCACGCCCGTGACCTGGCCGCGGCCCACGGATGGTCGCGGTCCACCCTGACCTGCGCCCTCGACGGGCTGACCGTCCTGCTCACCGACCACCCGGCCGACGAGCCGGTCGCGCTGAGCACGCTGCGCACCAGCATGCCGCGACACACCTCCCGGCCCCGGGTGACCGAGATCCTCACCGACCTCGGACTACTCCACGACACACCCAGCCCGCGATCCGGGCCTGGATCACGTGGCGCACCGGCGAGCTGCCTGCAGCCTTCGCCGCCGACGTCCGCGCCTGGCTGCTGGTGCTCCTCGACGGCGACGGACTCGAACCCGAGACAGTCTGCGATCCGGGCACCGGAAACGCGGTGGGTTCCCGCTGAACATCCTTCAGCCAGTGCGAACTCACGGAGGTTGGGCTGTTAAGGAGCGTGTCACCAGGGGCAAAGTAGCTTGGTGCAGCTTTGACCAGCATCACTCCTGGCAGCAGGCTGATGCTTGCTACAGCGTCACGTACTCGCGGACCTTGCCGCGGACATGCGGGCGCTGATCGCCGAGGGCGATACCCATGTTCGGGAGCTGGCGGGTGATCTGGAGGTCGGTCAGTGGCGGCCCGACCGGGACGTCGGCGTAGCCGCGGTCGTCCTCGTCCCACGCTGACAGGTCGCCGGTGACGGCGCGGATGCGGGCCACGGCGCCGTCGACGACGTAGACCATCGCCTTGAGCCGCGCCCGGCGGGTAGCGGCGATCGGGAACCACTTGCGGTCGGCTTCGAGTTGGGCCTTCTCGCCGGCGCCGGTCTCGCCGTAGCGCCGGTTGGTGTGGTCGATCTTCGGGCGGCTGTTGCGGTAGATGATCAGCGCGCAGTCCCGGCCGTCGCCGTACGTGTGCAGCGCCCGGTAGAGGGTGCTGCGCCCGACGCGGAAGATCTCGGCGATTTGGTCGACGGTGTGCCGCCCGGAGTCGTACATCTGCTGGGCGGTGTCGAGCTGGCGCTGCGAGAGCGCGGCTGGGTGGCCGCCGACCCGGCCGCGGGCCCGGGCGGCCGCCAGCCCGTCCATCGTGCCTTCGACGATCATCTCGCTGGGCTGCACGGTGCGCTGCTGGCTGCTCGAGCGGCCGGGCACACTCACGTCCACCTCGACGGCATGCTGATCCGCACCGACCGATCCAGAGCCCTCGGGCCGAACGCCGGGGTCGATCTGTGGTGGTCGGGTAAGCACCGCCACCACGGCGGGAACGTCCAGGTCCTCACCGCACCTGACGGGTGGCCGCTGTGGATCTCGCCGGTCCGTCCCGGCCGGGAGCACGACACCACCTGCGCCCGCGCTCACGACGGGCTCCTCGACGCCATCGACGGCTGGACCGACCAGACCCACGTCGTGCTCGCCGACCCTCGGCTACGAGGGCGAGAACACCCGGCTGACCTGCCCGTTCAAGGCCCCGGCCGGAGGTGGGCTGCCCGTGGACCAGCGCGCCTACAACATGCTGCACTCCGCCACGCGAGCGCTGGCCGAGCGCGGGAACTCGCTGCTCAAGACCACGTTCCGCGCCCTGCGCCGGGTCAGCCTGTGTCCCTGGCGGATCGGCGCGATCACCGCCGCTGCGCTCGTCCTGCTCCACCACGAACACGACCGGACGACCTGATCAACTCTCTACTGGGAAAGATTCACTGTCACGCTCCGTTCTGTGGGAGCCCGGGGGTGCGATTCCCCCGGGCCACCCGACCGCCGGACACGTCTTGCGGGCGTGGCCGGTGTTGAGCAGCCGAACATCACCGTGCGCGTCGGATCCGAGTCAAGACCGCCCACCGCTGGGGCCACTCGACCCACTCGCTGCCCCTGATCAACATGTCAATCGCTCCTTAAATGGACTAATTATTATTTGCAACTTGGTGGCAGCTGCATCTACGCTGCCAGCTGTGATCGCGCTGCGGAACACCGTCGTCCCGTTGCTCGCCGTCGTCGCCGTCGTGACGGTCGGCTGCGCGGCGCCGACCCCGGCCCCCGGAGAGCCCGCCCCGGCCGGGGACGGAACCGAGCTGACCCTCGCCGACGGCTACGAGCCCGACGACCTCAACCCGTTGCTGGGCTACGGCGCGGAGGGGGCGAGCAAGTTCTACGACGGCCTCTACGCCCGTGACGGCGAGCGGAACCTGCAGCCCGCACTGGCCGCCGCGGAGGCGACCCCGTCACCGGACCAGCGGACCTGGACGGTCCCGCTGCGCCGCGGCGTCACGTTCCATGACGGCTCCACGCTCGGCCCGGAGGACGTCGTCGCCACCTATCGGGCGGTGCTCGCCCCGGACCGGGCGGCCACGATCCGCTCGACCGTCCCGATGCTCACCGCGGTCGAGCCGGTCGGCACCGACGCCGTCCGGTTCGAACTGGCCTACCCGTACGGCTCGTTCCCGGCCCGGCTGACCTCGGGGATCCTGCCGTCGGAGGTGCTCGAGGGCGGCGGACCGGTGTCGGAGCTGCCGGTGAACACCCGCGCCGTCGGGACCGGTCCCTACTCGCTCGGGGAGTGGCGCCGCGGCGACACGATGATCATGAAGGCGAACGAGCGGTACTGGGGTGGCGCGCCCGCGGTGAAACGGGTGACCGTCGTGTTCGCCACCGACGACAACACCCGTGCCCAGCGCGTCGCGGCCGGTGAGTTCGACGGCACCGTGCTGCCGCCCGCCCTCGCGAAGGCGGTCGCCGAGCAGAGCGGGATGGAGCTGCGTGAGCACGCCAGTGCGGACTACCGCACGATCTCCCTGCCGTTCGCTGATCCGGTTGCGGCCGACCCGGCGATCCGCGCAGCGCTCAACCGAGCCGTGAACCGGCAGGGCATGGTCGACGCGCTGCTCGCCGGGCAGGGACAGCCCGCCTTCCACCCGATCCCCGGCGTACTGCCCGACCAGGTCGAGCCGGCCGCCGAGTTCACCTACGACCCGGCCGAGGCCGCACGCATCCTGGACGAGGCCGGGTGGGTCCCGGGCCCGGACGGCGTCCGAGCCCGCGACGGGCGGACCGCGAGCTTCACGCTGATGTACCCGGCCACCGACACCATCCGCCGCGACCTCGCGCAAGCCTTCGCCTCCGACGCCCGCGCGGCCGGGATCGACGTGCGGCTGGAGGGACTCGGCTGGGAGGCCATCGAGCCGCGGATGGGCCGCGACGCGCTGGTGCTCGGTGGCGGCGACCCGTTCGACCCGGGCTTCAAGTCCTGGCAGTTGCTGCACTCCTCGAACGCCGCCGACGGGTTCAACAATCCCGGCTCCTACGCGAACCCGCAGGTCGACGCGGCCCTCGACGCCGCGTTGCGGGCTCCGGACGAGGCGAGCCGCACCGAGCAGATCCGGGCCTTCCAGCGCGCCTACGTCGCCGACCCCGGGATGGTCTTCCTGGTCTTCGTCGGTCACAGCTACGTCGCACAGGACCGCTGGGACGGCTACGTGCCCGTCGTGGAGCCGCACACCCACGGCGTCACCTGGGGGCCGTGGTGGAACCTCGAGGACTGGACGCCGAAGCCGTGACCGCACCCGCGCTCCCCGACCGCCGGCGCGGCCGCGCGCTCGCCCGGCTCGTCGGGCTGCGGGTCCTGGTCGGCGTCCCGACGGTGCTCCTGGTCGCCGTGGCGGTGTTCCTGCTGGCCGCGGCGTCGCCGTTCCGCCCGGTGTACCAGTACTTCGGTGTCGGGATCTTCTCGGCGAGCGACGAGGACATCGCCGCTGCCGAACGGGCGCTCGGCCTCGACGGAGGGGTGTTCGACCAGCTCGGCCGGTGGCTCGCCGGGCTGCTCACCGGCGACCTCGGGCAGAGCCTGTCGATGCGTCAGCCGGTGACCCAGGTGATCGTCGAGCGACTCCCGTGGACGCTGCTGCTCGCCGGCCTGGCCCTGCTGGTCTCGCTGGTGCTGGCACTGACCGCCGGGACCGTCGCGGCCTGGCGGCAGGGCGGCTGGTTCGACCGGGCCGTCACCGCTGTCGGGCACACGCTGGAGGGGCTGCCGCCGTTCGTGCTGGCGCTCGGGGCGATCGCGGTGTTCGCCGTCGCCTGGCCGGTACTCCCGGTCGCCGGGCTCACCGACGCCGGCGTGGCACCGACGTTCACACAGGTGGGCAGGCACGTCGCGCTGCCCGCCGTGGTGCTGGGGGTCTCCCAGACGCCGTGGCTGGTACTGCACGTGCGCGCCTCGTTGATCTCCGCGCTGGACGACGACCACGTCGCCGGGGCCCGGGCCCGCGGGCTGCCCGAGCCGGTCGTGGTGCTCCGGCACGCGCTGCCGACGGCGCTGCTGCCGTTCGTCACCGTGCTCGGCAACCGGCTGCCCGAGTTGGTGACCGGGGCGGTGCTGGTGGAGACGGTCTTCTCCTGGCCGGGCATCGCCGCGGCCGTGGTGTCCGCTGCGCTCGCGGTGGACTTCCCGCTGCTCGCGGCCCTGACCCTGCTCTCGGCGATCGCGGTGCTGGCCGGGTCGCTGGTCGCCGACATGACCGTGCTGCTGCTCGATCCCCGGGTGGATGCCGATGTCTGACTCTGCTCTGCTCACCGGGACGCACCACCGCCGCGACCCAGGCCCGTGGCGCCCGGCCGGGCGTCCCCGCTCCGGCTCGCCGCGCGGGCGGCGCACCTCCGGGCGGGCCCGGCTGCTCGCCGGTGCGTCCGGCCTGCTCGTGCTGGTCCTGGCGGCGGTGCTGGTGCCCCGGCTCGGTGGTCTGGACGAGGGGGCCGTCGACTACACCGCGATCCGCCTCCCGCCCTCGGCCGCGCATCCGTTCGGCACCGACTCGGTGGGACGTGACGTGCTGCTGCGCTCGTTCGCCGGGCTGTGGGTGTCCCTGCAGGTCGCCGCGGCCTGCGCGGTTCTCTCCACGGTGATCGGCACCCTGTTCGGTGCGCTGTCCGGGCTGCTCGGCGGCTGGTACGACCGGCTGCTCATGCGGGTGGTGGACGCCGTCAACGCCGTCCCGCACCTGCTGCTCGGCATCGTGATCGTGGCCCTCTACCGGGGCAGCGTCCTCGCGGTGATCGCCTCGATCGGCCTCACCCACTGGACGACGGTGGCCCGGGTCGTGCGCGCCGAGATCCTCTCGCTGCGCGGGCGGCCGTTCGTCGACGCCGCGATCTCCGGGGGTGCGTCCCGGATGCGGGTGCTGCGCCGGCACCTGCTGCCGGCGGTCGTGCCGCAGGCCGTGCTGTCGGCGGTGCTGATCCTGCCGCACGCGGTGTGGCACGAGACGGCGCTGAGCTTCCTCGGACTCGGCCTGCCCCCGCACCTGGCGAGCCTGGGCACGATCCTCGGCGAGGGGAGACAGGCGGTGCTGCTCGGGTCGTGGTGGATCGTGGTGTTCCCGTCGCTGTTGCTCGCGGCGACGACGCTCTGCGTCGCCGGGGTCGCAGCGTGGTGGCGCGACCGGACGCTGCCCCGCCGTCGTTCGGAGCAGGCCCTGTGACCGGGCGGGACGGCGGCGCCGGAATCGGCACCGGTGCGCACCCGCCGGTCGGCGGCGGCCCCGCCCCGGTGCTGTCGATCCGCGGTCTCGACGTCGCGTTCCGGGTCGGCCGCGGACCCCGGGCCCGGACCGTGCGTGCGGTCACCGGCGCCGACCTGGACCTGCGGCCCGGGCGGCTGACCGCCCTGGTCGGTGAGTCCGGCTGCGGCAAGTCGGTGCTCACCGAGGCCCTGACCGGGCTGCTCCCGGGCACCGCGGCGGTGCGCGGGTCGGCCGTGCTGGCGCCGCCGGTGCGTTCCGCGGAACGCGATCCGGAGCCGATCGAGCTGACGGGCGCCCCGGAGCCCGTGCTGCGCGACCGCGTCCGCGGGCGTCTGATCGGCCTTGTCCCGCAGTCGGCCGCCACCCACCTCACCCCGACCCGCACGGTCGGTGCCCAGCTGCGGGAGACGATCGCCCGGCTCGGCACGGTCACCACCGCGGCCGAGCTCCTGGACCGGGCCGCGCTGACCGCGCACGTGCGGGGTCTGTACCCGCACGAGCTCTCCGGCGGTCAGGCCCAGCGGGCCGGGCTGGCGTGCGCGCTGGCCGGGGATCCGCCGGTGCTGCTGGCCGACGAACCGACCGCGGGGCTGGACCGGCCACTGGTCGAGCACGTCACGGCGCTGCTGGCCGATCTGGCCGGCCAGGGCCACGCCGTCCTGCTGATCACCCACGACCTGCGGGCCGTGCGGGAGGTCGCGGACGACGTCGCCGTCATGTATGCGTCCCGGCTGGTGGAGACCGGACCCGCCGCCTGCGTCTTCGCCGGTCCCTGGCACCCCTACACCGCGGGCCTTTTCGGGGCGCTGCCGGATGCCGGGTTCACCCCGGTACCGGGGCACCCGCCAGAGCTCTCCGCGCTGCCCGACGGCTGCCCGTTCGCCCCGCGCTGTGCGGTTCCGGAGTCGTGCTCCGGCGATCCCGCGCCGGTGCGCCACGGCGAGCGCACAGTGTCCTGCCACGTCCCCCGGCGGTGGCGATGAGCCTGCGTGCGGAGCAGGTGACCGCCGGCTGGCGGCCGGGGCACGCCGTCGTCGACGGCGTCGACCTGACCGTCGAACCCGGCACGGTGACCGGGCTGGCCGGCCCGTCGGGCTGCGGGAAGTCCACCCTGACCCGGGTGCTGGCGCTGCTGCACACCCCGTGGTCCGGAACCGTGACGGTCGACGGCGAGCCGGTCCGCCGGTTCCGGTTCGGTGCCCCCGCGGCACTGCGCCGCCGGATCGGGGTGGTGTTCCAGTCGCCCCGCGCCGCCGCCGACCCCCGCCTCTCCCTGGAACGGATCGTCGCCGAACCACTCCTGGCGGCCGGCACACCGTCCTCCGGAGTCGGCGAGCGGGTGGACGAGGTCGCCGCGCTCGTCGGGCTCACCCCCGAGCTACGGTCCCGGCGCCCGCACGAGGTGTCCGACGGCCAGCTGCAGCGCGCCTGCCTGGCCCGCGCGCTGGCCCCACGGCCCGATTACCTGCTGTGTGACGAGATGACCGCGATGCTCGACGCCTCCACCACGGCGGCACTGGTGTCCGTGGTGTCCGCCGAGGTGTCCGGCCGCGGTCTGGGGGTCCTGGCCGTCTCCCACGACGAGCCGCTGCTCGCCGCGTGGGCCGGCGAGGTCGTGCGGCCCTGGATCACCCGGTGACACCGATGCCCTCGGATGCCGCTCGACGCCAACCTGGGCGGAGCTCGTGAGCGCGATGAGCCCGGTGTTGTTCTGGCTGCTGGGTTCGCTGTCCCAGGCCCGGTGGAGCTCGGGGCGCCCTGACCACGGTCATCCCTGCCGCGATCCAGGCTTCGACGTCGTCTTCGAGGGCTATGACGCTGCGGTGGGCCGAGCGGTGCAACGCCAGCGGAGCGCACGTCGACGAGCACGGCGCCGCATCTCCTTCGGCTACGACGACGTCCTGGTGCTGCGCGGGGTATCAATCTCCGCCGGGGGTCTGCAGGATCGCCCCGCACAGCGCCAACGCCGCGCCGACCACGATCCCCAGCAGCACTCGCGGGCGCGCACCTGCCACACGATCGCCACCTGTGCCGGGCTTGCGTCGAGCGCGGTGGGCAGCCTAGCGCGCGGTTGCCGATGATCGCGGTCACCGTGCCGGGAGGCACCGCGACCGCCCCCAAGCCGGTCGCAACCGGGGCGTTGACCGCGAGCAGTGCGACTAGACGCTGCTGGATCGTGGCGTTGGCCAGCCCCGATCCCGAGTCGATCGCCAGCACGTTCGCGCCCCGACGATGCGGCCGTGACATCAACTCGCGTACGTAGAACGCGATGTGCGCGCGGTTCGCGGTGACCGGGTCGACATCCTCCCGCTCGCACATCAGCAGGTACTCGGCCAGCCCCCGTGCGTAGGCGTCGATCGTACGCGGGGCCCGACCAAGATCCGTCCAGATCTGCAGCCACCCCGCCGCCCGCTCATGCCGGCCGAACACCGTCCACTTCTCCGTCAGCGCCGTCGTGCCGCTCAAGCCATCTCCCAAGTCCGTGGTCGTACCCGGGAGACATGATCACCCGGTCAGATTCCACGTAACTTTTAAAATGCTCAAACGGCAAATGTACGGACGCGCGGGCGACGCCCTCCTACGCCACCGCATCCTGCTCGGGTGAGGGAAGCTTTCCGTCACCACCGAATTTGGGCCAGAGCCCCTGCCATGACACGCCCCCGAGCGATGGTTGGCCACCCGGCCCGGCCAGGGCCAACAGGTCGAATCGCCAGGAGGCCGAGACGGCACCGGCCTGGTGCTCCCCTCTCCCCTCCCCAAGCAGGGGGAGGCGCTCCACACCTTCCCGGCAGGAGACTCCCGAGATGACGTTGACTGACGGGGTAGCCGCCACGCTCCTGCGGGGAGGCGTACTGTTCCTCGACTACGACGAGCATGAGATTGGCGCGCTCTTACTTAAAGCGGGCGGCAGCGCGCGCCCCCAGGACCAAGAGGCCTTCCACCAGCTCATCGATGGGGCGATGGGCCTCGCCCGGGACATGACCGGACGCACCATCAACTCGCGGCGGCTGTACGCGCCCCAATCCGCGAAGCTGGCTGGACTAGCCTGCCCCGTCGGGACCCGCTACCTGACCACGCACGGTGAGTCTCCGATGCTGGACCTCAACCGCCTGGCCGGGACCGGAATCACCTTCCTGCGGTGCCCGGTACGAGTTGCCCCTTCCACCCCACCCGCCGAGCTGCGCGAATACGCACAACACGTGCGGCGAAGCCAGCGCCACGGACTCCTCCCGGTAGTGGAGATCGACACCGACACTGAAGAACGCTTCCTGCACAAGGCAAGAACGGCGGCGACCCGAGCCCTGATGCGGGCCCAAACAGCCCTGGACTACGCCGACGTCGAACCTACGGCGCTCCTGTACGCACTGCGGCCCGTTGTCCCCGGCCCCCACAGCCATGATCCTGGTGCACCTGATGACATCGCCCGCGCGACGCTACGGGCCGTGACCGACTCCGGCATACCGGATAGGGCTGGCATCCTGGTCCTTCCGGTGCGTCGCCACGGCGGAAGTCACGCCGTAAGTGCCCACCTCGCCGCTCTACGTCGCGCTGACCCGAACCGCCCCATCGGCTACGGCCTCGGCCGGTCCCTACTCGGACGGCTCGCCCGGTTGTGGCGGGGTCGTCCAGACAACACCGATCTGGCACGACGCGAACTCCGCGATACTTTCCACCTCCTCAGCACCACGCTGCGCACATGCACCCAGTAGCGTCCCTGCGAGAATTGAGCTTGACCCCTGACGCCGGACACGTCGCCTGAGGTGGACTCGGTCCACCAGGGAGGATGTTGTTCGTGCCTGCACCTCACCCGCCGGAGTTCCGGCGCCGCGCCGTGGACCTTGCTCGTGCCGGCGACAAGCCGGTGTCTGCGATCGCGAAAGAGCTGTCGATTTCGGAGTCGTGTTTGCGGAACTGGATGGCCCAGGCCGACGCCGACGACACCGGTGGCTCCGAATCGCGACTGAACAGCGCCGAGAAGCGCGAGCTGGTCGAGCTCCGCAAGGAGAAGCGGCGGCTTGAGGTGGAGAACGAGATTCTCAAGCGCGCGGCCGCGTATTTTGCACGGGAGAACGTTCTCCCAAAGTAGTTTTCCCGCTGGTCCGTGAACTCGCCGACGACGGATTTGACGTCGCGGTGACCTGCCGGGTCCTTGGCGTGCGCCGCCAGGGCTACTACGAATGGCGATCCGGGCATAAATCCGTTCGAGCCGCGGAGAACGAGTTGCTGCTCAAACACATCACCACGATCCACGAAGAATCCCGGGGAACGTACGGGTGGCCGCGTGTCCACGCCGAGCTCACGCTCGGACTGGGGCAGGTGGTCAACCACAAGCGCGTCGCCAGGCTGATGCGCGAGGCCGGAATCCAGGGCCTCTACCGGCGGCGACGCCGCGGCTGCACAGTCCGCGACCCGCACGCCGAGCCCTACGCCGACCTGGTCGACCGGGACTTCACGGTCGACGGCCCGAACGAATTGTGGTGTACCGACATCACCGAACATCCCACCGAGGAAGGGAAAGTATATTGTGCCGCGGTCCTCGACGCCTATTCTCGGCGCGTCGTGGGCTGGTCGATCGATGACAACATGCGCACCGAACTCGTCACCGACGCGCTCGGCATGGCGATCACTCGCCGCAGCCCCGAACCGTACTCAGCGATCCTGCACTCCGACCACGGCTCGCAATTCACGTCCTGGGCGTTCGGACGCCGGCTGATAGATGCCGGACTCGTCGGCTCCATGGGCTCGATCGGCGATTGTTACGACAACTCGATGGTCGAGTCCTTCTGGGGGACGCTGCAGCTAGAACTGCTCGACTCAAGAACCTGGAAAACCCGCGCCGATCTTGCCAACGCGATATTCGAGTGGATAGAGTGCTGGTACAATCCGATCAGGCGTCACTCCAGCATCGGAATGCTCAGCCCGGTCGACTACGAAGCAGCCCAGATCCCGCCAGACCAAGATCACTGACCCCACTCCGTCAGTGTCCGGCGCAGGGGGCCAAGCTCAAATCGCGTGTGCGGTGGGCACACGTTCGAACTTCCCGCTCGACTTATCGGCTGGACCAGGTGGGCCGACGCAAAGCGCGGCCCACGATCTCGGCGACCGCGATCTCTGTCAACGGATCTTGAAAATTGGATCCGGCGACAGGCGTGTCATCGCGAGACGTTCGCCGAGGCGTTCCCGCATCTGGCCGGGCGGTATCGGCGCAGCACCCATGCGCTCCAGATAGTGTTGCGATGAGCTCACCGGCTCGGCCGGGGCTGGACCGGATCTTGCGCAGGATCTTCCAGTTCTTCAGCGGCGTTGACCCGCTCACCCGGCCCGCGGCGACGGCACCTGAGACCACACCGACATGGACATGATCCATGGCTGAGGTTCCCCCGGTTTCCCGGAGTCTGGGTCATCTGTGATCGTCGCGCTGGGCGCGATGGTAGGCGTCCTCGTACTCGTCGGGTGAGAGTCCGCCGAGCCCGGCCTGGATCCGGCGGGAGTTGTACCAGCCGTCGATGTAGCGCAGCAGGGCGTGCTCGGCCTCGGCGCGGGTGGTGAACGTCGTGCCCGGCCAGTACACGAGCTCGACCTTGAGCGTGGACCACAGGTTCTCCGCGAGGGCGTTGGTGTGTCTTGAAGGGAGCAGAGGGAGTCTGATGTAGAAGACAGATGATCGATGTAACCATGCTGTTGTGGAGATGAAGGTAGGTCCTTCGGCATCGGCATACAGGTGCTGGTGTCAAACCACCACGAGCTGCTGTGGTGAATGAGTCATGGTAGTGAGCGTCGTGGAAAAGCCGTCGTAAGAGGCGGCAGGTGTGAGTCAAGAAGGCGAACGAAAGTGAACCATCGAGGACGTGTCGTTAAGCCAGGTGGCATCAAAACCGGGGCGTTAATGGGCTCTTCCGGATTCAGAGTGCGAGGGCTCCGCAGTGCAGTAGCGATCTGACGCGGTAGTTGATCAGGTTGCGGAAGCCCAGTGCGTTGCGGCGGAGTGCTTCGAGACGGCCGTTGATGGCCTCGGTCGGGCCGTTGGAGGCTCGGTGGTCGAAGTAGGCCAGGACGTCGTCGCGGCGCCGGTGCAGGGTCCGTCCGAGGGTGGCGAGCTCGTCGAGCCCGGCCGGTAGCCCGCTGCGGACCCGGTCGATCACCGCGGCGAGCTGAGTCTTGCCGTGTCGGCGGTCGGTGGTCGCGTAGGCAGCGATGATCTGCTGATAGGCCCACCAGGTGACCTCGACCGCGACGTGCTCGTCGGCGGCGAACACCGTCTCGAGCCGGGATCTCTGCTTGTCGGTGAGCAGCGCGAGACGGGTCCGCAGGGTGCGCCGTGCTCGGTAGAGCGGGTCACCGGCGCGACCGCGGTGGCCGAGGGTGTCCTGTTGGACGCGTTGGCGACACAGGTCGAGCTTGTGCCCGGCCAGGGCGACGACGTGGAACGGGTCCATCACCGTGACCGCGTCCGGGACCGCGTCGGCGGCGGCATTCTTGTAGCCGCCGAACCCGTCCATCGCCACGACCCGGACTCCGTCGCGGAACGCCGGGTCGCGGGCGTCGAGCCACGTCTTCAGGGCCTGCGCCGAGCGTCCCGGGATCAGGTCGAGCAGCCGCGCACGACCCTGACCAGCCACGACTGCGGTGAGGTCGGTGATCACTGTGACGAACCCGTCGCCGTCGGCGCCGAACACGTGCGCCCACTTGTGTTCGTCGACCCCGATCACCCGCACCCCGTCCAGGCGGGCGGGGCCGGCGGAGAGCAGCAGCGCTTCGGTCGCGGCGACCGCGACGGCGTTCACGGTGTCCCACGAGCAGCCGAGTTCGCGGGCGACCGCTGCGACGGTGGTCTTGTCGATCGCCAAGCGACGCAACACATAGCCCGCGCAGCGCCGAGTGGTCGAGGCCCTGGGCCGGGCCAACCGGGACGAGTCGTGGACGAAGATCTCGCGGGCGCAGCCGTCATGGACACAGCGGTAGCGCGGCACCCGCACTCGCAGCTGCAGCGGATGCCCGACCACCGGGACATCGGCGACCCGGCGCTCGGCGCTGTCGCGGTAGACCCCGACCACCCCGCACCCCGGGCAGCCGCCGGGACCGTCGGTGAGCAGGTCGCACCACAGCACCGTGGTCTCACCGTCCAGTGCGGCGTCGGTGATCCGCACCCCGAGCTCGACGGTACGGACGATCGTGTCGGCCACGATCTGAGCGGGCGGGCACGTAGGCTGCGACATCGGGTCCCCGGGATCGTTGCTGATGTTGGCGTAGGAACCGTCATCATCAACTTCTCGGGGCCCACCTCAGCGCAGCGACACGACCCCACTCCCGCGGTCGGTCACGCCCTCACCTGCACTCCATTTCCGGAAGAGCCGGAAATCAGAAGCAGTCGTGCCTCGTTCTTAACGGCTTCCATGACGTCCCTCCTGTTCATCATCCGTTGACTAAAAGTGGCACGACGAAGTGAATCAGCACAAGATCGCGCGCAGATGTGACCACGATCGAGCTACAGTTTTCGTGCGATTTCGGCCTGGTCTTACCGACGGTGGAAATTCAAGAGAAAAAACTACAGAGCGCACGCAGCGGATAACGAGCCTCGCCAGCGAGTGGAGGCGCGAAACGCGTCGGTAGGTACTCCACCCTCAGCGCAGGAGCGTCTCGGTGGCGGGGACGCCGGTCGGGGGTGGTGAGGCCGATCCGGCCGAGCGCGAGTAGCACCAGGGAGGCGCTCACGCCGACGAGGGCGAGCGCCACCGGGAGCCCGAGGCGTCCGGATAGAAACCCGACGGCCGGTGGCCCGCCGAGGTAGGCGAGGTAGCCGCACGCGGTGACCTTCGCGGTCACGGAACCGGCGTTGTCGGGGTCGCGTGCGCCGGCGGCGCTCATCACCATCGGGAACAGCGGACCGATCGCCAGTCCCGCCAGCACGGTGCCGGCGAGCAGGCCCGCCGGACTTGACTGCAACGCCGACACCGCGACCGTGACCAGCAGCGTCGATGACGACGTGACCACCACCGTCCGCGGGCCCACCGCGCGCAGCACACGGGCGGAAAACGCCCGGGACAGCGTCATCGCCGAGCTGAACGCAGCAACGATGAGTGCCGCGACCGTCGCGTCGGAAAACGGGGGGCCGCTCGCGAGCACCGCCGTCCAGTCGGTGAGTACGCCCTCGAGCAGCAGCGCGCTGACCGCCAGTAGGACAAGGAACAGCAGCGCCGGGATGTGGGCGTTGCTCGGACCGGCCCGGTCCGGAGACCCGCAGGCGCGCGGTACCGCGGTCGGGAGCGCGGGCCAGACCGCCCCCAGCAGCACGAGTAGCATGGCGCCGACGACCAGGAAGTGCTGCAGAATCGGCATCGCGGCCGCCGCGGCCGTTCCGCCGCCGATCGCACCACCCAGCACTCCGGCGCTGTAGGCACCGTGCAAGCCGGGCATCAAGGCGCGCCCGTCGACAGCCTCCAGCTCGACTGCGGCGGTGTTCATCGCGACATCGAGCGCGCCGCTGGCCGCACCGAGCAGGGCCAGGGTCAGCGTCAACGACACCAGGCCCCCGGCCAGGCCGAGCAGCGGCAGCGCGCCGGCGAACACCAACGCAGCCACCCGACACACCGAGCGGGACGAACACCACCGGAGAAGGCCGCCGATAGCCAAGAGCGCCGGAAGGGACTCGGCAGCGACACCGAGCAGGGCGATACCCAACCGCGGCTCGCTAAACCCGAGGTCGTTCTTGACCGTCGGAATACGCGGCGCCCAGCTGGACAGCACGGCTCCGTTGAGAAAGAAGACGCCCGTGAGGGCAACACGCGGCGACCACCACAGGACCATGACAGGACTCCCGAAGTCGCCCTGTCGGCGTTACACAACCGGTCACCCCGGACGATCAGGATGACTGCCCAAGAACATAACAACCAGGACTCCGGTCATCCACGACCAGATCGTCGTGCGGACCCCCGGACGACATCGTCTCCTGGGTCGATTTTGCGAACCAGTCGAGCGCCCCGACGAGCGGGCAGCGTCGGGTGTGATGCAACTCGTTCGGCGAGCGGGCGGGCGCCGCGCTACGCCGAGCGTTCCCGTCCCCCTCGACGAGTGGGGAGTCTGAGCCGAACCGCTCACCTCGGTAGCTGGAACAACTTCCACCCGTCGCCGTCACCGGGGGGACTAAGAGCGTCCGGCAAATGATGTTCAGCGGAGTCGGCGGGTGGTCGGCCGGGTGGGCCAGCGGTAGAGCACGCGTGCGCGGTTGATCAGGCGGCGGATCACGGTCAACGCGGCGGCGAGGTTGAGGTAGAACTCGGCGATGTCGCGGCGCTTGTCGGTGAACCGGCGCAGCTTGCCGAACCCGTTCATCCACGCGTGCAAGCGCTCGACCGGCCACCGCCGCCCAGCCTGGATCGGGGCGGGTTCGCCCTTGAGCGCGATGTGGGCGTCATAGCCGAGGACCTCGAGCAGGTCGCGAGTCTTGGCCGAGTCGTAGCCCCGGTCCAGATGCATGCCCGGCAGATCGGGCAACGGACCGATCATGTCGCAAACCCCGGCCAGGGTGGGTTCGAGCAACGGCGAGTCGTGATCATTGGCGCGGGCGGCGACCAGGTGCAGCGGGATCCCGTTCCCGTCGCCGGCCACCGAGCGTTTGGTGCCCTGTTTGCCCCGGTCAACCGGGCTGCGCCCGGATACCTCACCGCCGCACGGGGACTTGGTGATCGACCCGTCCACGGACAGGTCATCGAGGTCGAGTCCGATCATCTGGTCGTAGCCGGCCAGGGCCTGGCGCAGCGTTTCTCGACCGACGCCGGCCCGGGCCCAGTCGTCAAGGCGGCGGCGGATGGTGCGGTCCGAGCAGCCCGGTGAGGCGAGGCGTTCGTAGCCGCTGCCGTGCACCAGCGCGGCGAGCACGTGTTCGAACACGACCCGGTCCGGGATCCGGCGACGATGACAGCCCCACGGATGGGTCGGGGAGAACTCGGGCCGTCGTTCGGACCCGATCAGGTCAGCGAACTCGACCCACAGCGGCTCGATCAGGGATGCTGGCAACAGAGGCACGGACCCTCCAGGCGATCACAGGACTTCAGCAATCCCATGATCACTTCTGGGTCCGTGCCTCTACCTGCAACGACACGCGGCGACCTCATTTGCCGGACGCTCTAACGGATGGGTTCCTCTGAATCCGGAAAACGACCGTTAACGAGACACTCCCTCGACGGAGCGTCAGTCCCGGTGAGAGCTGTCGCAAAACTTGTGACCGAAAACAACGTCTCACATAGGTGTGATCGTGAGCGCTTGTTGGCGTTGCTTCTTCAGTGGTGGGTGGCGTTAGAGGACGCCGATGACCAGGGACTCGCGGGCGGTGTCGACGACCTCGGCGGTGACGGTGCTGAGTTGGTTGATCTCCATGATGCGGTGGACCTGGGCCATCAGGCGGGTGGTGAGCCGGAAGTTCCCGCCGGTGGTGCGGATGATCGCCGCGCGCGCCTCGCTGGTGGTGTAGTCCTCGGCGTCGTCGAGGGCGAGGTCGGGCCAGCGGCGGGTGAGCACGAAGGTGTGCTCGTCGGCTGAGAGTGGCTGGTAGTGGTGGAGGAAGCCGACGCGGCTGTAGAGCTGGGGGTAGCGGGCGAGGCGGCGTTCGATGCCGGGCATGCCGATCAGGACCAGCCCGATCCCGGTGCGGTCGTGGTGGTCGCGCAGGGCCTCCAGTCCTGGGGTCTTGAGCCGGTCGGCCTCGTCGACGATCAGGAGCTCGGCGTAGGGACCGTTGCGTTGGATCAGGTCGGGTGGGCGGCGGTCGGAGTGCAGCGCAGTTTCGACCGCCCAGCTGAATCGGGTGTGCAG
Organism: Pseudonocardia parietis; assembly: GCF_017876315.1. Taxonomy (GTDB): domain Bacteria; phylum Actinomycetota; class Actinomycetes; order Mycobacteriales; family Pseudonocardiaceae; genus Pseudonocardia; species Pseudonocardia parietis. The sequence goes on from NZ_JAGINU010000004.1 coordinate 137,191, forward strand.
CCAGCTGAGGTCCTTGTCGATGGTGCGCGGTGTGTTGTGCACGGTCGGGGTGTAGAAGATCGTGCGGGCCTCGATCGCGGCCGCGGGCGCGACGCCTTCGTAGAGGCGGTAGCTCCGGATGGCGGCGCCGACGGTGTCCCAGCAGCTGTAGTGGCGGGCGGAGAGGGTCTTGCCGACGCCGGGCGCCCCGTGACAGAGGCCGATGTAGCGGTCGCGGCGGACCGCGTCGCAGAACTCGGTGAACCGGCGGTGCTGCTTGGTGACGACGAACTCCGACGCGGTCTCGGCCGGCGTCGCGGATGCGACCGGTGACGCCGGCCGGTCATCGTCGGCCTCGGCGTGGGCGCCCGACTGAGATGCCTCGGTGCTGGTCACGGTCAGTCCTCTCGGTAGAGCTTGAGCCGTCGGGCCGGGACGGGCTCGTCGTCGGGTGCGGCCGCGGTGCCCGCTGCGGGGTGGTCGTGGCCGGGTCGGTGCACGGCCACGAGCTGGTCGACGACGCTGGCGCGGTTGCGCAGGCCTTGCCGGACCTCGCGGCGGCGGGCGTTGCGCGCGGCGGTGAGGTCTTTCAAGGCAACGCAGCGCCCTGCCAGTTCCGGGCAGATCGCCCGGCACAGGAACTGTTCGTCGTGGAAGATGCGGATCTCGGCGAGGTCGCGCGGGTCGTAGCGGATGACGACCTGCTCGCCGACGTAGGCGGCCAGGGTCGGGTCGAGGTAGCGCAGGCCGTGGAAGCGCACTCCGTCGGGGTGGATCTTGCGCGGCTTGGCGACGGTGAGCAGCAGGAGGTCGAGCTGTTCGAGCGAGTCGGGCATCCGGGGCAGGAACCCGCCGGCGGTCCACCGCTCGTTCGGGCTCTGGCGGGTCTCGCTGTGCACGCGGTGGTGGTAGTCGCCGGTGAGGAAGGCACCGATCGCGGCGTCGAGCTCGGCCAGGGTGAGTTGGGCGCGTCCGGCTCGGTCGGGTACCCCGCGTGGGGCGTAGCCGGGTAGCGGCTGCAGGCACATCTGGTTGATCGTGTTGAACAGTCTCTCGATCTTGCCGCGGCCGCGGGGTTTGCCGGGCAGGGAGAACACCAGCTGGACGTGCAAGTCCGCGGCGACGGCTTCGAGGTGCCGGGAGGTGAAGTCGCTGCCGTGGTCGGTGTAGAACACGGCGGGGATGCCGCAGACCGGCCAGCCGGGATCGGGCTTGCGCCAGATCGCCTGGCGCAGCGCCAGCGCGGTGTTCAGCGAGCTCGGCGCTTCCAGGCTGACCGCGTAGCCGGCCGCGGCGCGGGAGTGGTCGTCCTCGATCACCGTCAGCCAGGGCCGGGCCGGCGTGCCGGACGGGGCGATCACCCAGATGTCGAGCTCGGTGTGGTCGGCCTGCCAGATCTCGTTCGGCGCGCCGGCCTCGCGGCGCCCGACCAGGTCGAACACCTCCTCGTAGCGCTTGGCGCCCTCGTGGGCCAGCGTGGTCAGCGCCGGATCGAGGTCGGCGACGATCGCGTACACCGTGGCATAGGACGGCACCGGCCAGCCGTGTTCGCCGGCCATCGCCCGGATGGTGCGGTGGATGGTGGCCGCGCTCGGGCGCGGAATGCGCAGCGCCATCCCCTCGATCAGGGTGACCAGCTGCTCGGGCACCCTGCGGCGGCCCCGGTCCACGCGCGACCGCCGCGCCAGCCCGGCCAGCCCGGCCTCGCGGTAGCGGGCCAGCCACCGCTGCGCGGTGCGCACCGGAACCCCGGCGTGCCGGGCCGCCGCGGTGAGCGCGACGCCGTCGTCCAGGTGCGGGCGCAGCACCGCGAACCGAGCCATGGCCAGCTCGCGCTGCGCCTCCGTCATCGTCGAGGCGGTCAGCGCCGATCCGGTCGGGGTGGCCTCCACCGTCGTCGTCTCGTCGCCGGTCACGACGCGGCCGCCGGCTTACTCAGGTGCCGGTAGATGGTGGGGCGGGTGACCCCGAACTCGGCGGCGATCTGGGCGACGGTGTAGCGGCGTTTGCTGTCGGCGCCGGTCTCCTCGTACATCTGGCGGGCCAGGGCGACCTGGCGGGGTCCGAGTTTCGGCTTCTGCCCGCCGGTGCGCCCGCGCGCCCGAGCCGCGGCCAGGCCGTCGATGGTGCGTTCGGACATCAGGGCGTGCTCGAACTCGGCGATCGCGCCGAGGATCTGGAAGAACATCCGCCCGACCGGGGTGGAGGTGTCGATGCCCTGGTCGAGCACCACCAGGTCGACCTGCTTGGCCTGCAGCTGCTTGGACAACCCGATCAGGTGCTCGAGGGAGCGGCCGAGCCGGTCCAGCTTGGTGATGACCAGCTGGTCGCCTGCGCGGCCGGCGGTCAGCAGCGCCTTGTCCAGCTCGGGTCGGCGGGCCAGCGTGCCGGAGGCCTTGTCGACGAAGATCTCCTCGCAGCCGGCCGCGGTGAGCGCATCGTGCTGGGCCTCGAGGTGTTGGTCACGGGTGGACACTCGTCCGTAGCCGATCCGCATGCCTCGAACCGTATCGCGAACCCCTGAGGACGTGACGTAGCCGCGGACACGGGTTCCGTTACAGCAGTGTCCTGCGAGAACGCGGCAGCTCGTGGAGTGTCTCGCGAACGATCCTTACCCGACAGCGACACCTGGACCCGTAGGGTCGCCGGACGGCACGCCCGCACCCCCGAAGCTCAGCGATCAGCTACCGTCCTACGGGTGTCCCAGCCCGAGGTGGAGCGCCAGGTACGCCAACAGCGTGGCGACATCGACTCGCTCTACGAACTGGTCGAGGGCGTCGACCGGAAGGTCGACAGCCTCGACGAGAAAGTCAGCGCCCTGGACATGAAGCTCGACCGCCGGCTCGACGAGCTCAGCGGCCAACTGGCCGAGGTCCTGCGCCAGCTCGGCCACCAATAGGGCGATCACCCTCGGCATGGACGAGTAGCGTCGCGACACCGCGGGCGGCGACCCGGCCGCGACCCGCTGCGAGTTGGACGGGTACTGAGAACCAGAGACCTGCGGAAACGCTGCTCACGAGCACAGCGACCGGGGCGTGTCAGATCAAGACCGATTACGACATGATCCCGGGTTGCCGGGTCCGTTCGCGAAACTAGAGTTCTTAGAGACGTGAGCTTCAGCGGGCGCGCGCCGGTGGTGCTGTTCGAGCTAGCCCCGGACGTTGATGGTGGCCATCATCCCGGCGTCTTCGTGGTCGAGGATGTGGCAGTGGTACACGCTGCGCCCGTCATGTTCGGTGAACGGGATCCGCAGCCGGGCCCAGCCGCGGGCCGGGACGAGCACGACGTCTTGGGGCACCCCGACCGGCCGGGCGCCGTCGCTGGTGGCGAGCACGGTGAACGGCCAGACGTGCAGGTGGAATGGGTGTGCGAGTGGGCTGGGGTTGTTGATCGTCCACTCCTCGGTGGTACCGAGTTGCACGGTCTGGTCGTCGCGGGCGGGGTCGAAGGTGCGGCCGTCGATGGTGAAGGCCATCCCGCCCATCCCGCTGCCGCTCATGCCCATCTGGAAGGTGATCTGTCGTCGCGCGGTCGTGGGTCCTCCGCCGGTCTTCTCAGCGGGCAGGGTGGCCGGCAGCGGAGGGGCGGTGACCGACGGCCCGTCGGTGACCAGGGTGGCCAGGGTGACCGGCCCGCTGGCGGCGATGTTACCGCCCATCATCCCCTCCATGCCGCCGCGGTCGACGGCGTCGGCGATCAGCGGGTAACGGCCGGTTCCGGTGGGGCGCACGATCACGTCGGCCCGGTTACCCGGGGCGAGCAGCACGCGGTCCTTCGTTGCCGGCGCGGGCAAGAAGGTGCCGTCGTGGGCGACCTGGATCAGGTCGTGCCCGTCGAGGCGGATCGGTAGCACACGGGAGACACAGCCGTTGATGATCCGCCAGCGCTGCGTCGCCCCGGGAGCGGCGGGGATGGTGGGTTGGTGCTGGCCGTTGACCAGCACCAGCTCGCCCTGGCGGCCCATCGCCCGGTCCATCGCGCTGGCCTCGAGGAGGTGGCCGTCGGCGTCGAGAGTGGTGTCGGTGACCAGCAGCACCCGGTCCTCGACTACGGGCAGGTCCGGGCCGTTCCCAAGTGGCGGGTCGACCAGCAGCGCGCCGGCGAGCCCGCCGAAGACTTGATCGGCCACCATGCCGTGGTGATGCGGGTGATACCAGAACGTCCCCGCGGGATGATCGGGCGGTATCCGGTAGCGGTAGTCGAACGAGGTGCCCGGATCGATGCGCAGGAACGGGTTGTCGCTGTTGGCCTGCGGGGACACCCGCAGCCCGTGGGTGTGCAGATTGGTGGGCTTATCGAGCCGGTTGGTCAGGCGCACCTCGAGTTCGTCCCCGGCCCGGACCCGTAGCGTCGGTCCGGGCGAGGTGCCGTTGAAACCCAGCGCCTGGGTGTCGACGCCGCCCAGCCGCGCGCCTGCAGCGGCGGTGAGTTCGACCTGCAGCCGACCGTCGCGGCTGTCCAGGACAGGCGGCTGATGCAGTTCGGCTCCAGTGTCGGCGGGCTCAAGCCGACTCGTCCCGACACCGGGGCCAGCAGCGATCCAGCCGGTGCCGCCGGCGGCGAGGCTGGCCGCACCGAGCCCACCGAGGATGATCGCGCGGCGGCGGCTGATCGGAGCCGGGGTCATGCCAGCTCCGCGCGGCGCCGCCGGTACTCCTCGTCGTCGATCTCACCGCGGGCGAATCGCTCGTCGAGAATGCTCCTGGCCGAGGACGAGGCATCGGCCGACGAGGCTGCCTGCGCAGGCGGGGACTCGCGGCGCGGACCCGCCGCCTGGTCGAGGCTGCGGCGGTTCTGGGTGAGCCGCACCGCGACATAGCCCAGCAGCACGATCCCGATCAGTACCAGGACCGGCCAGATCCAGGCCCAGCCCATCATCGAGTTTCCCATCATGGTTCTGCCCTCCTGCAGGTGTATGCCTGTGGACGTGTGGCTCTCGCCGCGTACCCGTTCGTCACCGGCGCCCGCGGTGTCTTCTTTACCTATTTGGGGCCGTCTCGGTGGTGCGGCCCGAGGTGATCCAGCCCTGGGTGCCGCCGGCGACGGAGACGGCATCGATGCCGGTCTGGGTGAGCAGTTCGGCGGCTTGGGCGCTGCGACCTCCGGACTGGCAGACCACGTGCACCGTGGCGCCGGTGGGGATCTCGCCGATCCGGTGGGCGAGCTCGGGCAGCGGGACGAGGTGGGCGCCGGGGATGTGGCCCTCGGCGTACTCGTCGGGGTTGCGGACGTCGATCAGGGTCACCTCGCCCGCGTCGCGGGCGGCGGCGAACTCGTCGACGGAGGTCTCGCGGATAGCCATGGTTCGTTCTCCTTCGATCATCGGTCGGGTCGGTCGAGCGGTCGGGTCGGTCGAGCGGTCAGGTGGTGAGTAGCGCCGTCACGGTCTGGGCGGTGACACCGGCGGCGACCAGGAGCACCAGCACGGCGAACCCGCGCCGCAGGGTGGCTGCGGTGAGTCGTCGGGCGAGCCGGCCCGCCGGGAGCGAGGCCACGATCGCCGCGCCGGCGAACGGAATGATGACCGACCAGTTCATGCCCGCCGCGCTCGCTCCGAGGTAGGGCAGCAACCCGGCCGCGGAGTTGGCGACGATGACGACCAGCGAGGTCGCGACCGCGGTCGGGGTCCGCAGGCCCAGGGCGACGATCAGGGCGGGAACGAGCAGGAACCCGCCACCGACGCCGAGCAGGCCGGTGAGGAACCCGACCAGCAGGCCGACCGCGACCGCGCGCGGCAGGCAGCGTCGCCAGGCGACGCCGCCGCCGGGTAGCTCGCACACCCCGCCGGCCTCGTCGGTGCCGCGCAGCATCCGCAGCCCAGCGGCGACCATGATCGCGGCGAAGGCCAGCATCAGCCAGCGCTGATCGAACAGGTGATTGACCACGGCTCCGGCGATCGCGGTGGGGACACCGGCGACACCGATAACCGCGGCGAGGCGCCAGTTGACCTCGCGGAGTGCCCTGGGGGCGACCGCGACGGCGGAGGCCAGCCCGATCACCACCAGCGATGCCGGGACTGCTTCGGCCAGCGGCAGCCCGAGCCCGTAGACCAGGGCGGGGACGGCGAGGATGCCGCCCCCGCCGCCCACGAGGCCGAGCAGGGCGCCGATGACCAGCCCGAACCCTGCCGCGAGGACGCTCACCGCGCTCGCCCCCGCGGTCCGGCGCGCAGGGTGGCGAGGGTGTCGGCGGCGCCCGGTTCGGTGACGCCGCGGTTGATCGGCAGCCGCGCTAGAGCGGCGCCCATCGCGCACGTGTCCGACAGCGCGGAGAACGTCAGACCGGCGCCGATCCCGCCGGCCACCAGCCGACCCTTCGGAGTGAGGTACCGACCCGCGGTGAGCCCGGCGAGCACGAGGACACCGGCGACCAGGCGGACCTGGCGCTCCAGCGCCCAGACCCTGGCGCCGACGACGACGTCACCACCGGCGGCGGTGTAGGCGGGCAGGCCCCCGTCGAGGACGTGGGCGCGGTCCAGCCCGACCGCGGCGAGGTGGTGGCGGGCCTGCTCGGCGCGCACACCGGACTGGCACACCAGGACCACGGGGCCTTCGAGGTGGGTGGCGAGGTCGCTGGTGTGCTCGGCCAGCGTGGCCAGCGGCACGTGGTAGGAGCCGCGGACGTGCGTGGCCTCGTACTCGGCGGCGCTGCGGACGTCGACGACCATCGGCGCGCCGCTTTCGTCGCCGTCGTGCGCCCTCTGCCAGGCGACGACAACGCGGGCATCGACGGCGCGCCCGACCTCCGGGATCTCGAGTTCAGAGGTCGCGAGCTCGGGGGCGGGGGTCGCGGTCATGCGGGGAAGGTCCTCTCTCGATCGACGTCTCGCTCGTTGCCCGAGCGGATTCGCCTGGGTGTGCGCGGTGCTGCACCGCCGCATCGCGGGTGGGCAGCACCGCGATGGGGGTCGCTGGCGAGCGCGGGTCAGCTGCCGGTGGTGGCAGGCTCGTCGGTCATGGCCAGCCCGGCGTCGGCGGCCCGGGGCCAGTCGTCGTTGATCAGGACGACGTCACGGCCGGGGCGGTCGAGCATCGAGGCGGCGATCGAGGCGCGGTAGCCCGAGCCGCAGTAGACCCAGACCTCGCCGTCGGGGACCTCGTCGCGGCGGGCGGGCAGCTCGTGCAGCGCGATGTGCACCGAACCCGCCACCCCACCGGCGGCGCGCTCCTCGTCGCGGCGGGCATCGACGACGAAGGGCCCGTCCTGGCCGCGCTGCGCTCGGGCCGCAGCCAGGCCGGTGAAGTCAGAGACCGGGTAGGAGCGCAGGCCCTGTCCGGCCGTGAGGGACTCGATCGGGCCGGTGGCGGCGCCGGCGAAGCGGTCGATGCCGATGCGGACCAGTTCACGCTGGGCGTCGGCGACCTGCCGCGCATCGTCGCCGATCAGGGTCACCTCGGCGTCGAAGTCGAACGTCCACCCGAAGTAGGTGACAAACGGTGTCGAGAGCTCGTATCCCAGCGAGCCGGGCAGGTGCCCAGCGGCGAACGCGGTGCGTCCGCGCAGGTCGACCACCCACTGCCCGGCCTCGAGGCGGCGCCGCAGCTCAGCAGGATCGACCGGCTCCGGGGCCGACAGGTCGACCGGGGCGGGGCCGGCGGCGTTCGCCGGCCCCATGCGGGCGTAGTAGGTCGGAAACGCCCCCAGCCCGGCGATCAACGCGTCGACGTAGTCCTGCTCGTCCTGGGTCAGCGCGGGGTTGGTGCTGGCCTCCTGGCCGACGGTGGAGCCATCGGCGCCGCTGGCCGGGGTGCTGGCGCAGAAGCTGCCGAACCCGTGGGTCGGGTAGACCGCGGCCTCGGCGGGCAGCTGGTCGACCAGCCGACGCACCGAGTGGAACTGGGCGTGGCTCAGCTCGACGGTGTCCGCCGGCGACACGAGGTCGGTTCGCCCGGTGGTGCCGTAGAGCATCGACCCACCGGTGAACACCGCCACCACAGCTCCACCGGGGGCCTCGCCGGTGGAGGTGTCGAGCAGGGCGTAGGACAGGTGATGGTGGGTGTGCCCGGGTGTCGCGATCGCCCGCAGACGCATCGACCCGGCCGTGACCTCGTCGCCGTCGGCGATCGGTGTGCGGTCGAATCCGACCTCGTCCGCGGCGTTGACCAGGTACGCCGCACCGGTGCGCTGCGCGAGGTCGAGCCCCCCGGTCACATAGTCGTTGTGGATATGGGTCTCGGCGACCAGGGCGACCCGCACACCCAGATCAGCGGCCAGATCCAGAACCCGGTCGATATCGCGCTGCGGGTCGATCACCACCGCCACCTCGCCGTCGGTTACCAGGTAGCTGCGATCACCCAGCCCGGACGTCGCGATCGTCTGAATGTCGATCATCATAGTTCCCTACCCGGTAGGGTATCTCCTACCGTTTGCTCGATCGTCGTGCTTGGTCAGTAGTCGGCGATGGCGTGCCCTACTTCCGACGCCGGTCCCTCGAACCGCCGCGGATCGGCCCCGTCAGGCCAGGGACAGGAACAGTCGTTCCATCTCGGCCACGTCGACCGCCCGCACTCCCTCGTCGTTCTCGGTCATGCAGTGCCGCAGACCGGTCGCGATGATTTTGAAGCCGGCCTTGTCCAGTGCCCGGGCGGCAGCGGCGAGCTGGGTGACCACGTCCTTGCACTCACGCCCGTCCTCGATCATGCGGATGATCCCGCTGATCTGGCCCTCCACGCGGCGCAGGCGACTCACCACTTCGCTCAACTCACTGACCTGAACCTGCATCGCCGTCTCCGTTCCCGGGCATCCCACGGTGGGCCCGTGGACTTGCCCTCCGCATAACCACCGTACCCCCGGGGGTATTCCGGTAGCGTCGTGACCCCAGCCACCGACCCGACCACCTGACCCCGGAGTTCCACACGAAAGGAGCCAGCAGCGTGCAGATCGCCCACACCGTCGAGGTCGCCCTCGACCACCCACAGGCCATCGACGCCGTCACCGCCGCCCTCGCCGAGCAGGGATTCGGCGTGCTCACGACCATCGACATCAAGGCCACCCTCGCCGCGAAGCTCGGCGAACAGGTCGACGACTACACCATCCTCGGCGCCTGCAACCCCCGCCTCGCCCACGCCGCACTGTCCGCCAGCCCGGAGGTCGGCCTGCTACTGCCCTGCAACGTCACCGTCCGCCGCGCCGACGGCCGCACCATCGTCCAAGCCGTCGACCCCGGCACCCTGCTCGGCATAGCCGCCGGTGATCAAGCCGAACTCGCCGACACCGCCGCCGACGCAGGAAACCGTCTACGCGCCGCCCTCGACTCACTGACCTGACCAGCGCCCGGCCCTCGACGTTCAGTCGATCTCATCCCTGATGGGACGGCGACCACTGGCACCGCACGCACGTAGCGAGGCACTGATGTTCGACCGTCGTTCTACAGCGGCGGCATGGATGCTCTTGGGCCAATGAACGCGGGACTGTTGATCAAACGGTGTTTCCGGCCCGACACGCCGGGGTGAAATCCGGCGGGATGGGCACGGTGAGTGATGACATCGGATGGCATGAGCGCCTCAACCACAGGGAGCAACACGTCGGGGCGGCGGTCGTCGCCGGAGCAGGAGGCGGCGGCCACGATGGTCGCCCAGGCGCGTGAGCGGGGCCTGGACCTCACGGGCCCGGATGGGCTGCTGAAGGTCTTCACCAAGAATGTGCTGGAAACGTCACTCAACGAGGAGATGACCGAGCACCTTGGGCATGAGAAGAACCAGGCGGATGCTGAGCGTGAGTCGGCGAATATCCGCAACGGCACCCGGCAGAAGACGATCCTGTCCGACGCGGTCGGTGAAGTCCCGATCGAGGTTCCGCGGGACCGGGATGCCACATTCGACCCGGTGATCGTGAAAAAGCGTCAGCGTCGCCTCGGTAATGTCGACGAGGTGGTGCTGTCGCTGTACGCCAAGGGGCTGACGACCGGCGAGATATCGGCACATTTCGCCGACATTTACGGCGCGTCGATGTCAAAGGAAACTATCTCACGAATCACGGACAAAGTGATCGAGGAGATGGAGGAATGGCAGAACCGGCCGTTGGATGCGGTGTACGCGGCGGTGTTCATCGACGCGGTGCACGTGAAGGTCCGTGACGGGCAGGTCGCCAACCGGCCGGTGTATGCCGCCATCGGCGTCACACTGGACGGGCGACGCGACGTGCTGGGCCTGTGGATGGGCACCGGCGGGGAGGGCGCCAAGTACTGGATGAGCGTCCTGCTGGACCTGAAGAACCGGGGCGTGCGGGACACGTTCTTCCTCGTCTGTGACGGACTGAAAGGGATTCCCGAGGTCGTCGCGAACGTGTGGCCGCAGGCGATCGTGCAAACCTGTGTCATCCACCTCCTGAGGAATTCATTCCGGTTGGTGTCGCGAAAGCACTCCGATGCGCTCAAGAAGGATTTGAAGCCCATCTACACCGCACCGAACGCTGACGCGGCCAAGAACGCGCTCGACGAACTGGAGGACAAGTGGGGCGCACGCTACGGCGCGATGATTCGGCTGTGGCGCAACGCCTGGGACGAATTCATTCCATTCCTCGACTACGACGTCGAAATCAGGACGGTGATCTGCTCGACAAACGCCATCGAATCGTTGAACGCACGCTACCGGCGAGCGGTGCGGGCGCGCGGGCACTTCCCAAGCGAGCAGGCCGCCCTGAAGTGCCTGTACCTTGTCACCCGCAGCCTCGACCCCACCGGAACAGGCCGCACCCGATGGACGATGCGCTGGAAGCCCGCGCTGAACGCCTTCGCCATCACTTTCAGTGACCGCTGGCCGGCCGCTGAAACCTACTGACAACCAACGCCGGAAACACCGTTCGTGCGATAGACCCATGAACGCGCGCAATGCCACGCCGTCTATCGCTGAAGGTCACATCCTGCTTCGATGCTCGACTGCTGGTCAGGCCGTAGGTGTCCCGGTAGGGGTTCGGCATATGGCATGGCGTCTCGGCCAAGAGCTGGGCTCTGGCCTGTGCGTCGCGAAGCGATGGCCGCTGGTTTATCTCATGGGCAGGCTGATTCGGATGTCGGCTCCGGTGGCGTGGTTGGTGGCGTGGGTGTGGCCGTCGTTGGCGGTGATCAGGGCTGCGGTGATGGCGAGTCCGAGGCCGGTGCCGGGGTGGGTGCGGGCGGTGTCGGGGCGGGTGAAGCGGTCGAAGGCGTGCGGTAGGAATTCGTGGGGGAAGCCGGGTCCGTGGTCGAGGACGTGAATGTCGGCTCGGCCGTCGGTGGGTGTGGCGGTGAGGTGGATGTCGCCGGCGGCGTGGCGCAGTGCGTTGTCGACGAGGTTGGCGAGCGCGCGATCGAGGTCGGCGGCATGGACCAGGGCGGCGAGCTCGGTGGGGGCGTCGACGGTGATGCGCCGGTGGTCGGCGTGCAGTGCGGGCCCGAAGCGTTCGGCGATGGCCTGCAGCACGGGGGCCAGCTCGACCGCTGTGGACGGTGGCGTGGCGTGCTGGCGGTCGGCGCGGCTGAGGGCCAGGAGGTCTTCGGCCAGCCGGGTCAGGCGTTGGGTTTCGGTGAGCGCGGAGCGCAGGGCGGTGGTGAGTTCGTCGTGGCTGCGGGGCCGGCGCAGGGCTAGTTCCAGTTCGGTGGTGAGCAGGCTTAGCGGGGTGCGGAGTTCGTGGCTGGCGTCGGCGATGAACTGGCGTTCCCGGACCAGGGCGGTGTGTAGCCGGGTGAGCATGGCGTTGAGGGTGTGGCCCAGGCGGGCGATTTCGTCGCCGGTGTTCGGCACGGGCAGGCGGTGGGTGTCGTGGTCGGCGTCGATGCCTTCGGCTTGGCGGCGCATGGCCTCGACGGGTCGTAGGGCGGCGCCGCTGAGGGTGTAGGCGGCGATCACGGTCACGAGCAGCACGACGGGAAGCACGATGAGCAGCTCGCTGATGAGGTCGGCGACGATGGCATCGGCGTGCTGGCGCAGTATCCCGGTGAGGTCGCCTTCGTTCACCGCGTCGCGGAACTCGAGCACGGTGGCGGTGCCCGCACCGAGCAGCACGAGGCCCATGACCACGGCGAACACGATCGTCAGTCGCCAGCGGATGGGCAGGCTAGCCAGACGGCGCATGGCGGCCCCCGTCTTTGCGGAGTCGGTATCCGGCGCCGCGCACGGTCTCGACCGAGCGGACACCGAAGGGGCGGTCGATCTTCTGCCGCAGGTAGCGGATGTAGACATCGACGGGACTGATGCGCGGGTAGGTGTCACATGATCTGCGGCGCTGAGGAGCGTTGCAGGGAAGGATGTGCATCATGCCTGCTCCCTACCCCCAGGAGTTCCGTGACGACGTCGTCCGCGTCGCGAGGAACCGCGAACCTGGCCAGAAGCTCTCCCAGATCGCGCGTGACTTCGGAATATCCGAGTCGTGCCTGACGAACTGGATGCGTCAAGCCGACGTCGAGGACGGCAACAGGCCCGGCAAGACCCGGGAGGACTCGGTCGAGCTGCGCGATGCGCGCAAGCGGATCCGGCTGCTCGAGCAGGAGAACGAGGTCCTCCGCCGTGCCGCGGCCTACCTCTCCCAGGCGAACCTGCCGGGATGAGTATTTGAAGGCTTGAAGGCCACTCGATATCGCCTCCCGGGACCAGCGATATTGCCCTCGGGGACCAGGGGTGGTGTCGGTGGGGGCCACCGGCCCCCGCCGACAGCCTTCCTACTGGTTCAGTAGCGCTTGTTCGCGCATATTGTGGGTGCCGGTATCGACCCAGATGGTGTTGTGCACGATGCGGTCCATGATCGCATCAGCATGGACCCCGGACCCGAGTCGTTGATGCCAATCCTTCTTCGCGTACTGGGTACAGAACACCGTCGACGTGCTGTCGTAGCGACGCTCGAGCAACTCCGGCAGCATGCTGCGCATCGACTCATCCGGATGATCGAGCAACCACTCATCGATGACCAGAAGAGTGAAGGCCGCGTACTTGCGAAGGAACTTCGTCGTGCCCTGCGGCTTGTCCAACGCCTGCGCCCACGCCTCTTCAAGATCCGGCATACGAATGTAATGAGCTCGAATCCGATGCTGACAGGCCTGCTTCGCCAGCGCGCAGCCCAGATAGGACTTTCCGGAACCGGTGAAGCCTTGGAAGACCACGTTCTGCTGACGCTCGATGAACGAGCACGTGCCCAGCTGAGCAAGAACGTGACGATCCAATCCTCGTTCCTCGATCCGATCCACGCGACGTAGATCTGCCCCGGGGTAGCGCAGACCGGCCCGCCGGATCAGCCCTTCGACCTTGGCGTGGTTGAACGTCTGGTGCGCCTCATCGACGACCAGTCGCAGTCGGTCATCGAAGCCCATCCCCAACACGAGGTTCTCGTCTTCACTCTCAAGCGCCTCCAGGAGGGCGGCAGCGCCCATCTCCCGCAGCTTGCGCTTCGTCTCACCGTCGGTCCCGCTCATTTCGCGCCCCCTTGTGCGTAGTAGGAGGCCCCACGGACATAGCCGCCGTGTTCGACGAGTTCTTCTCGTGGCGGCCTCAGGCCGGCGGCCTTGTCCTGACTGGTCGCCAGGATCGGCTGAACGTGGGCATAGCGCGGGGAACGGACCGGTCCGGCCAAAGCGATCCGGCACGCGGCTTCCACACGCTCCGCGGAAAAGCGTCGTGACAGCCGCAGCACCGACAATGCGGCATCGAGTCCCTGCTCATCCACCGGCACGGACTCGAAGATCCTGTTGACCACCGCCAGGGCGGAGGGTCCGATCCGCTCGGCCCATTCCCGCACTCGCGGGGCATCCCACGGCTGATATCTCGCACCGGTGGGCAGGTCAGCATCGTTCGTCCGATATTCGTTGGCCGACCCTTCGGGAAGCAGCAGGTGGCTGCTCAGCCGTTCGGTGCCGCGGTAGGCCTCCAGCACGCGGTCGGTGATCCTCAGATCGACTTTCGTACCGATATGCGCCACCGGGACCGAGTAGTGATTGCGTTGCCAGCTGACGTGTCCGTTGCGCGCCGCCCGCCGGCCATAGACCCAGTGGCTGATCTCGTAGGCCACCTGCGGCAGGGGTGTCAGCAACGGCTGCTCCTCAGCGGCGAACACGCTGGTCCGGGAGCCTGGTCGCTTCTGGAACGGCTCAGCGTTGTAGGCCGCCACCCGTTCGGTGATCGCTGCTTGAAGTTCCGGCAGAGTCGCGAACTGTCGGTCTCGTAGGCCGGCGATGATCCAGGTCGCTATGTGCGACACGGTGTTCTCCACGCTGGCCTTGTCTTTCGGCGCTCTGATCCTGCCTGGCAGCACGGCCGCGGAGTAGTGCGCGGCCATCTGCCTGTAGGCGTCGTTGAGAACGATCTCGCCTTCGCGGGGATGCTTGAGTACCCCGGTCTTGAGGTTGTCCGGCACGATCCGTGGACTCGATCCGCCGAAGGCTTCGAACATCGCCACATGGGCCCGCAACCAGCTGTCCTGCTTCATATCCAGGGTCGGGGCCACGAACGCGTACCGACTGAACGGCAGACACCCCACGAACAAGTAGACCGTGGTCTCCTTGCCGGTGGCGGGGTCGTGCAGGCCCATCGTCGGTCCGGACCAGTCGACCTCGACCGTCTGTGCCGCTTTGTGCCCCACCCTGGACGCGGCGCCGGTGACGAGGACGTGACGTTGGTACGTCCGGCAGAATCGGTCGTAGCCCATCGCCGGCGTCCTCGCCGTGGTGCAGTCATCGGTGTACTCGCTGTGCAGCAGCTTCAGCGTCACACCGACCCGAGCCAGCTCCTTGTGGACCTGTTCCCAGTCCGGCTGGGCGAACACGCTCTGATGCTCGCCTCGACCCGGGAACACCAGCCCGTAGACCTCGGCATCCGTCTTGTCTTTGATGTCGTCCCAGCCGAGCCCGGCCGTGTCGGCGGCCTCGAGCACCGCGGTGACGGACTTCCGCGACATCCCCTGTGAAGCCGCGATCGCTCGTGCGGAGAGGCCCTCGGCGCGTAACTGCAGCACCAGCTTGGCTCTGATCTTCCGTACCATGAATGGTCTCCTTCCGCCGCGTGCCCTATACACGCGACGGAAGGAGCCTAAGCACGGTGGCCCCGAAGCACGCCATGAGTGGTCCCCACGCGCACTATCGGCCGATCAGCGCAGTGGCCCCCGAACACACGACCGATGGACCCCAAAGAAGCGAATATTCAGGGAAAAGGTTCTACCCGCTCGTGACCGAGCTCGCCGCTGACGGGATCCCCGTCGCGGTGTCCCTGCGGGTCTTGAAGCTCTCCCGCCAGCCCTACTACCGCTGGCGGAAACAGCAGGTCACCGAGGCCGAACTGGTCGAGGCCTACCGGGCCAACGCCCGCTGGCGTTGCGCTTTCACGTCCGCGGTCACGGCTTGATAGCCGCGCGTCTTCGTCGAGTTCGGTCGAAGCTCTCTGGAGACCACCGAAGGGCATCCACCCAGGTGAGACGCGATCTTCCGGACTCCCCACCCGGCCTTCGATCCCGTCGAGATCTCCATCCGCTCCGTGAACGTGAGTCGCCGCCGCACCATCCCAGGCCTCCTCGCCTCGAGCCCCCACCGACCGGGAGTGTTGCTACGACGCTATGACACCACCAACCGACAGTCATCTCTTGCCGATTTACATTCAGCCGACGACCTGAATGAAGCCAGCAGCCGAATGCACTCGACGGTCTACGTCGAAGTCGTGGTCTGGTCCAGGTCTCGGCGTCCCTTGCGGAGCCCGATTTCGTAGGCTGTAAAGGAAATGAGCGTCAGTGCGATTAACGGCAGCACGAACCACGCCATGGCTACGGTGAATCCCTCCAGTGCATCGTGCGCTGTGGCAGCCAGCACAAGGTATCCGGTGTAGGCGGCGTACAAAACCACGAACAAGCCGCCCTCCCAACGCGCCACCGCGAAGCCCGTGAACGCGATCGGCAGTAGTGCCACTGCGGCCGCCAGCATTACTGGGATATCGAAGGCCACTGCGGCGCCGGATACGGGAATGCCTTCAAGAGAGATGAGCGCGGTTAGTCCTAGCACTACCCCTATGTTCATGATATTGCTGCCGACCACGTTGCCCACCGCTAGGTCCCGTTCACCGCGACGCACGGCAATGATGGACGTCGCCAGCTCGGGCAGCGATGTCCCGACAGCCACAACGGTCAGTCCGACCACGAGGCTGCTTACGCCCAACGTGGTGGCTATGTTCACTGCTCCTTCCACGAGCAGCGTGGCACCGGCGACCAGCAACGCGACCCCCAGCAGCACAAAGAAGAGCGACCTGCTGACCGAGGCGCCTAGCGCAGCCCCTTCCTCGTCGGCTGGATCGACGGTTGCCGAATCTCCTGTCCCTTCCCGGGCATTCACCGCGGTCTTGGCGTCCCGCCGACTAATCACCACGGACATTATGGTGTGGACCACCACACCGAAAAATAGTATCAGCCCGTCCACCGCACTGATCCTCCCATCCAGGGACACAAGGAGCAGTAGAACTGACAAGACGACCATCAGGGGCAGGTCAAAGCGGACCAGCCTCCGCTTTACAGCGAGGGGAACGACCAGCGCGGACAGTCCCAGGATGAGCAGGACATTAACGATGTTGCTGCCAACCACATTGCCCACGGCAAGCCCCGGTTCATCACGCAGTACAGCACCGACGCTCACTGCGAACTCGGGTGCCGACGTCGCCGCTGACACTACGGTGAGACCGATCACCAATGACGAAATCCCGAAACGTCCGGCCAGTGCTGACGCCCCACGCACCAAAAATTCCCCACCCAAGACCAGCAGCACCAGTCCGGTCACGATCCGTCCAATATCAAGCACATCCATGAGTAGGAGTGTACGGACCACAGTTCAGGCCCTGCCACGAGCACCCGCTGACCT
The DNA here is from genome assembly GCF_017876315.1 of Pseudonocardia parietis. GTDB lineage: Bacteria > Actinomycetota > Actinomycetes > Mycobacteriales > Pseudonocardiaceae > Pseudonocardia > Pseudonocardia parietis. Next base: position 153,965 of record NZ_JAGINU010000004.1, read on the forward strand.
CGAGATTTCACTGGGGTGTGGTCTCGACGGGTGGGCGTCATAGAGAAAGGTGCTCCTGGCCTGGGATGATACGGGGTGTCGAGTCTCGTAATCCCTGGCCGGAAGGAGCACCTTTCAGGTGTCCCACCCTACCGTGTTGGGACTGATGCGTGGGTAGGCGTCACATGATCTGCGGCGCTGAGGAGCGTTGCAGGGAAGGATGTGCATCATGCCTGCTCCCTACCCCCAGGAGTTCCGTGACGACGTCGTCCGCGTCGCGAGGAACCGCGAACCTGGCCAGAAGCTCTCCCAGATCGCGCGTGACTTCGGAATATCCGAGTCGTGCCTGACGAACTGGATGCGTCAAGCCGACGTCGAGGACGGCAACAGGCCCGGCAAGACCCGGGAGGACTCGGTCGAGCTGCGCGATGCGCGCAAGCGGATCCGGCTGCTCGAGCAGGAGAACGAGGTCCTCCGCCGTGCCGCGGCCTACCTCTCCCAGGCGAACCTGCCGGGAAAAGGTTCTACCCGCTCGTGACCGAGCTCGCCGCTGACGGGATCCCCGTCGCGGTGTCCCTGCGGGTCTTGAAGCTCTCCCGCCAGCCCTACTACCGCTGGCGGAAACAGCAGGTCACCGAGGCCGAACTGGTCGAGGCCTACCGGGCCAACGCCCTGTTCGACGCGCACCGCGACGATGACACCTTCGGCTACCGACTGCTGGCCGACGAAGCCGCCGATGCTGGCGAGGTGATGTGTCGGCGGACCGCATGGCGGATCTGCCGGGACAACCAGTGGTTCTCCGCTTTCGGGAAGAAGCGAGGCAAGAACGGCAAGCGGCCCGGCCCGCCAGTGCACGATGATCTCGTCCAGCGAGACTTCACCGCTGACGATGTCAACGAACTCTGGCTGACCGATATCACGGAGCACCCGACTGGCGAGGGCAAGCTCTACCTCTGCGCGGTCAAGGACGTCTTCTCGGGTCGGATCGTGGGCTACTCCATGGACTCCAGAATGAAGTCCCGACTTGCAGTGAACGCCCTGGACAATGCCGTTATCCGCCGCGGCGACATCGCGGGTTGCATCGTGCATTCGGACCGCGGATCGCAGTTCCGCTCCAGGAAGTTCGTGCGTGCTCTGCACCGCCACCACCTGATCGGATCGATGGGGAAAGTCGGTGCCGGAGACAACGCCGCGATGGAGTCCTTCTTCGCCCTGCTGCAGAAGAACGTCCTGGACCGCAAGCGGTGGCGCACTCGAGAGGAACTCCGGATCGCGATCATCACCTGGATCGAGCGGACCTATCACCGCCGCCGCCGGCAGGACAGCCTGGGCCGATTGACCCCCATCGAGTACGAGACCATCATGAACCCGACCGTCAGCCTGGCGGCCTAAACCCAGCTGTCACCTATCGGCGCACCAGTCCCTCGCCGCCGTCGAGCGAGGCCGGAGGCCGAGATGCCCGTCCAGTCCGAACACCACTCGCACGGCCACGCCGTCTTCCCGTGGCCGCAGCTGCTGGTGCTTCTGACCGAGTTCGCTCTGCTGCTCTACGGCATGCTCGGGTTCCGCTACAGCGGCCTGCCCGTCCCGAGGCCAGCCGGGCTGCTCGGGGTGGCGGTGGACCCGATCCGCGACGTGGCCCACCTCGTGCTCGGCGTGGCCGGGCTGCTGTGTGCGACCCGGCTGTCGGCCGCCGCCCGGTCGCTCATCCGCCGAAGGGGAAGTCCCGGCACCACGCCCCAGATCACGCCCAGGGCCAGCACCCGATGCCGGTCAGGGCGGAGAACGCGATCCGCGGCCGGTCCTCGCTGAGCTCGTTCTGGATTGCAGGTGACGGCCGGCACCGGCGAGGAGGTTCAGCCGTGGTCGGAGATGCTGGGGAACAGGCGCGGGTGGCGATCGGAGGCCCAGTCGAGCACGAGGAGCGTGGCGTCGTCCTGCAGGCGCTCGTTCTGGTGTGCCATGACGGCGGCGACCAGGCGGCGCAGGGTCTCGGGTGCCGAGAGCTGGTCCTGCTCGGCGCGTTCGGCCATGTCGATCAGGCGTTGCTCGCCGAAGAACCGGCCGTGCTCGTCGCGGGCTTCGGTGATCCCGTCGGTGTAGAACAGGACTCGATCGCCGGGTTCGAGCTGTTCGTGCCCGACGACGTCCGCGGGGGCGGCGGCCGGTGCGGTGATCCCCAGCGGCAGGCGGGGAGGCCGGGTCAGCTGCTTGACCATGTGGCCGCCGCGTAGTACGAGGGGCGGTGGGTGACCGGCCAGCAGGTAGGTCAGCTCCCCGGTCGCGACGTCGAGTCGGCCCAGCGCCGCGGTGACGAAGCGACCTGGGCGGTCATACTGCTCGAGTAGCGCGTCGGCCCGTTCGGCCTGGACTGTCAGGTCGCGGATTCCGTCGCGGCGCGCGTTGCGGATGGCGGTCACGGCCACGGCGGTACTGATCCCGGCCATCAGGTCGTGACCGACCCCGTCGAAGATCGCGAGATCGATCGCGTCGCCCACGGCGTAGTCATAAGCGTCCCCGGCCACCTCGTCGGCCGGCTCGAGCAGCGCGGAGATCACGACCCGGTCGGTCGCCAGAGTGCGTGGGGCAAGCTGCTGCCACAGCAGCTCCGAGGCGGGCGACAACCGGCGGGCGCGAAGCTGCTGCAGCCACGTGCTCTGCCCGAGCTTGGTCATCAGCAGGTGCCCGACCAGCCCGGCCAGCGCCCACAGCCGCCGACGCAGAATCGCCCCGTCGACAACCTCGTCATCCAACGCGACCCGAAGGACGCCGACGCGTTCGGTCCCGTCCAGCAACGGCAGCCACAGGACGCGCTCACCGTCATGATCGCCGCCGACGACGATCTCGGTCAGCTGGTAGGCACGACCGCCTGTGGTGCCTTCCACCGGAATCGGTGCACCAGACGCATCGACCAGCACGACATGCAGGGCGCGCTGGGCCAGGTCGACCATCAGCACCTCGACACCCAGCCCCGCCGGGCGGAGGGCCCGATCCACCGTCTCGGTGAGCTGCTCCGCCGCGACCAGGTGCGACTCGTCGATCACCGTGGTCAGGATCCGCGCCCACACCTCATCGTCCGGGTCGTGCACACGACGACCCTACCGGCACGCGTCCAACGCGCCCCACCACGGCGGGCAGGCTTCGTGCCGGCGCGCTCACCGCGCGGCGACGGCACGCGCCGGACGGCACCACTGCGGAGCGCTTCGTATGACACGCATGCCAGCAGGTCGGTGATCCTGGGTGGGGCGCCGCGGCTAGATTGTGCTGCACGACCGCTCCGAGCACCAGACCGCCGACGTGTGTGTACGCGCGCCAGCGCGCACCAGATGTCGCGGTCGGTGGCGCTGAGTCTGTAGGCACTTTTCGTCGTCGAGAACGGATCTCCGCGGTGAACCCCCGTCCGGTGTGCCGGCCGTAGTCGTCCGATGTGGGCCGCTGTTGGAGCTCGAGCGCGTCTCGGAGAGTAGCGGTGTCAATCGACCCTTCTGGGGGCCCGCGGACCGCCAGGGGTCAGATTTCAGGATCCGTCGACAAGCGGCCATTGGGAAGCCGAGGGCGGCCTACCCGGCGCGACTGAGCACGCTCAACGCGGCATCGGTCTTGGTCTGCTGATGAGCAGCTGGCTCGATGCCGTGGTCGGTGAGCAGGGCGGCAACGGCGTCGACGCGGTCCAGCGCGCGCGTCGCCCGACACTTGGTCGACACCTCGACGAGGTCAGCGCTTCCGGGAAGCGCCCAGTGTTCCAGGGACAAGCGCACCCTCGAGCGGGTGCGGGTGCGGGTGCGCGACACCTCGATCGGACCGTGAAGCTGCAGTCCGCCGTCCTCGATCCGCAGACCCGTGTGGGAGTGGAGGAACTCCCGTTGTTCGACCGAGAGCAGCGTCGCCGGCGGCCATCGTCCGGTCAGCGTCGGCGGAAGCATGTCCGGTTCCAGGGGGCGGCTCAGTGCGGCGGACCAGACCGTGTAGCCCGGCAGTGCGTCGAGTTCGATCTGCAGGTTCGGTAACCACCGCGCGCTGCCGAGATTCACCGGGCGTCGACGGCGCAGTTTGACCGCCACGTCACCGCCTCGGTGTGTCCGCCGCACCCGGAGGACGACCCCGTAGCGGCGCAAGGCCAGCTCGGGGGTGTCGAGAAAGTACACCTGGCGAGTCCGCACGTCTCTGTGGGGGGCCGCGGAGTCGTCACCGAGCAGCCGCCGGTAGCTCGTCGCGCACACCAGCGCCTTGAGCTCGACCCGCGTCACCTCCGGCCCGCCTCGTGCGAGGGCACGAGCCAGGTCGGACCACGGCTGTCGTGCGCCTGCGAGCGACGCGCTGCAGTAACAGTCACCTCCACTGCCGGGTCGAGAACACCCCCAGTGATGCCCGACCGCGCCGGTGTCCGGAGCGGGCCGGCCGTCGCCGACCAGTACGTCGGCAACACCGGTCGCCTGGACGCCCGTCGCCGGCGAGGCGATCACCGGCTGCGGGAACGAGGTGACACGGGGTTCCCCGAACGGCACACGTCGAGCAGAAGTCACAGAGCCCTCCACGCCACGTCGATGACGCGAGCTGGGCGTTCAGCTCACCAGGCAAACCGGATCATACGGGTTGTGACTGATTGTGCTGGTGGAAGCACAGAGACGAGGCCGGCGCCATCACATCCCGTCGAGGTCGGCGAGGTGTGAACCACCTCTGGTGCGGTCGGACCGCAACGATCGGGGCACGCTCACTGACGGCGTGGCGAGCATCGTGGCCTTCCACGAGTAGCGGACCGGGTGCGGTGCGTGCTGACCTGGCAGGCTGCGAACGGTTGTTGGTCTGGTGCTCTGCGTGATCAGCGGCTGGCCGAGTGGGCTCGTGGTGAACCTCTGGAGTGGCACATGGACTGGAACGATGCAGAGCAGCTGGCGTCGGCGTTGCGGTCGAACGCGGACTACCTGTTGTCGAGCCGTATCGCCGAGGACGAGCTCGAGCAGCGGTTCGGGCGGATCTGCCACGGCGTGGTGGCTGCGCTACCCGGGGCGAAGTGGGCGGCGTTGACGATCAACACTGGGTCGGATCTGGAGTGCCACGGCGCGACCGATGACCGGGTCCCGGCTCTGGTCGAGGTGATGGACCGGTGCGGTCACGGCCCGTGCGTGGACGCGCTCGCATCCGGCACGACTGAAGAGATCGTGGTCGCCGACCTGGGCGAGGAGCAGGACAGATGGCCGGTCTTCGCTCCCGCAGCCACCGACATGGGCTTGCGCAGCGTGGTGTGTTTCGCGATGGCACCCGATGACCATCCGGCCAAGTCGCTCTCGGCATGGTCGGATGAACCCGGGGCGTTCGCCGACCCGTGGGAGCGCACGATCATGGCTGCGTTCGTGACGCAGGCGGCGATCGCGGTGTATGGCGCGCAGCAGGCTGCGCATCTGACCCGGGCCCTGGCCACCCGCGATGTGATCGGACGGGCCAAGGGCATCCTGATGGAGCGATTCTCGCTGGGCGACGACGATGCGTTCGGGCTGCTGGTGCGCTCCTCGCAGGACGTCAACATGAAGCTGCACGATGTCGCGGAGTTCCTGTGCCACGAAGTCGAAACGCGCGCCGCCCACCCGGGATCGCCGCAGCAATGACGGTCCCTGGCCGGCCGCAGCTGCGGCGTGGTCGCCGGCCGCAGCGGGTTTGGGTGGTCGGGGTTTGGGTGGCCGGCCGACGGTTAATCGTTCGAGCAGGCCGGAGGGTCTCGCCTAGGAGTGACCGCCGGCCGAGGTCCGGGCCGGTTGACAAACACAGCTGGCGCGGACCGCCTATGTGCTCGCCCGGATTCTGCGCCTCGGTGGGCAGGCGCGGCGGCGGATCGGGACCGGACCGGCACGCGACCTGCCGAGGGGTGCGGCGCACTACGCCGGCGGGCCCCGTAGCCGGGCGACCGACTACGTCGGTCGGAGCGGGCGACCGCGGTGCACGATTCGTCAGCGGTTTACGGCTCAAGTCCTGACGGTCGTAGGCCGATGAGCATGCTGAGCCGAGCCCGGCCCCGGACGGTGCTGCTCAAATCTCTCCATCAAACGGTGCGGACATGTGCTGGCCGCCCGTGCGTGGGCGAAGGCCCATCCGCGGTACCCCGCCGTGGTGGCGGCCAGGGACCGTGCACGGTGTGGGCAGGCGGCGCGGCGGGTAGCTCAACCGCATGACTGATCCGCACCGCGACGATGACGGGCACGACCAGGACGCCGAGCCCACGATGACCGCGCCCCCAGAGGACCGCCCCGACGCAACCCCGTCCGCGACCGACCGCGAGGGCCGCGACGACAGCCCGGACGTGGTCGACACCGACGACGAGCAGCCACGCTGACCTACCGCCCGCCAGCCCCCCGACCGGGTAGGGCCCGTCCCGGTTCGGGCCAGCCCGGACGGGTGCCACCAATGCGGTGTGGCACCGCAGCGACAGGGAGGCCCCCGTGCTGAGAGGGGGCCGCGGATCGCTGTCTCGCGCTCCGGGCCCGACCTTGTCCCCGCGGTTGGCGCGCGTGCTGGCGGCGTCTTGCGATCAGTGTGCTCGGCGCCGGCAGCCTGCTCGGGTCGCTCGTGTTGAGCATGCTCTCGACCCCAACTCGCTGAACTCTGATGCGTCCTCCGCGAACGCCAAGACCGCAGGGGCTTCCGCGCTCACCGATCCCTCGGCCGCCACCACCGTCGATCCGCGCGGCACCATGCTCGTCGCCGAGGCCTTCCGGCACTCCAAAGCGATCGGCGCGTGGGCGACGGCGAGTCGGTGCTCGCCGCGGCCGGTGCCACCGGTACCGGTGTCGTGGTCGGCGACTCCCCGACCGCGACGCTGCAGCAGGTCCAGGACCTGCTGGGACTCCATCGTGTCTGGGACCGGTTCCCGGCTTGATTCCGGCCTCACCAGGGGAGGGCCCCGGCCGAGGGGAACACCGGAGACCGGTCGCGGGCCTCACCCGACGACCGTGCTGCCCGAGACCATGAACGGACCGATCCATACCGGAGCCGTGGCCCGGCGGGAGACGACCTCGACCGGCGCGGCGGGCGAAGAGCTCGTCAACGTCGCTGTGTTTGCTCGGCGGACTATTTGGTATACGTCCCGACTTCGAGGCTATCCGGCCTGTTCGACCGTGGAGGGAGCCTGTCATGTCCACCCGATCATCCAGCGGCGCCGCGGTGCGCCGCAGTCCCGTCCAGCTGGCCGCCGCCGTTGTCGGGGTGGTGTTCCTGCTGGTCGGCATCCTCGGGTTCATCCCCGGTGTCACCACCAACTATGGCGACCTCACCTGGGCGGGGCACCACTCCGGTGCGCTGCTGTTCGGGCTGTTCGCCGTGTCCGTGCTGCACAACCTGGTTCATTTGCTGTTCGGCATCGCCGGGATCGCCCTCGCCCGCAGCGCACCGGCCGCCCGCAATTTCTTGATCATCGGCGGCGTCATCTATGCGCTGTTGTGGATCTATGGATTGGTCATCGACCACAGCAGCGCGGCCAACTTCGTCCCGGTCAACGACGCCGACAACTGGCTGCACCTCGGCCTGGCCATCGCCATGATCGGTCTCGGCGCTGCCCTCGGCAATGCCCGGACCCGGTGATCTGGGCGTTGACTGACTGACCGCCTGCGGTCGACGCGGGCCACCTTCGCACTATGGCCGGCCGGACACGTGCTGCGGTTTCCCAGGCAGGCGGCGTCCGGCGCTCACGGTCCGGCATCGCGCGCGGGCAGAGGATGGGGCGGAGCGGACGGTGATCGGCGGTGTGGCGCGGTCGGGGCGATCCTTCACAGCACGCGACCGCAGGGCTCACCGTCCCACGGGTCGCGGACATCGGGACCGAGCCAGAAGCACACCCGGTTCCCGCGCAGCACCGGCTTCTGCGGTTCAGGCCGCTGCCCGACCACACGTGTCACCGGACAGCCGCACGTCGGTCTCTCCGGTAGGCAGAACGGCAGCAATCCGGCGTCCAGCACCATGTCGTGCGCATCATTGGAAAGGCGACCGATCACAGACGGAACCACGGTCACCTGGTTCGCATGGGAGCGCCTCGACCCACCGGACATGGGCGCTTTGTTCCGCGACAGCGGAAGAGCAAACCTCCGAGCCTCGTGCCATGCCCGTGACCGAACCGGCATGGCCGGGGCAGACGGCGCGACGACCGTGGCCATCAGCGTGCACGGGAGTCTCGTGGCAGCCAACGATGTGACCGTCTGAGCTGGCAGGGGTGGTGTCGGCGACGGGACGGCCGGGCCAGGCACCACGGTGCCCGGCCGGGCCGACGTGCGGGGGTCGGCCGGCGGGCGCCGCTGCGCGGCAGTGCCGGTCAGCTCGACGAGGTCACGGCCGCGGTGACACGTGGTGCTGTGGTCTCGCGCATGGTGGAGCGGGCCTCACCGGCCGAGGACGAACGTGCGGAAAGCGCCGTCGAGCAACGGCTGAGCGACGTTGTGCACAGGCACCCCACCGGGGGTGCGGCCATCCGGGGCACCGGCGTGCGCGTGGCCGTGCACGGCGAGGGCCACCGGCACGTCCTCGCGGTCGCAGTCGTCGATCGCCCGGCCCAACAGGTGGCTGCCGAGGAAGGCGTGGATCTGCGGCGGCTCCCCGGCCAGCGTCCCGGGGATCGGGGCGTAGTGGGTCAGTGCCACGGCGACGTCGCAGTCCAGGCTGCTCAGCGCGGTGCACAACCCGTGGGCCAAGGACCGGTTGCGGGCGTCGAAGGCCTTCATCTCGGGTTCGCCGAAGCCGGAGGCCGTCGCGGGCGGGAAACCGCCACCGAAGCCGATGGTCCCGGCCACGCCCAGCCGGGCCCCGGACACGTCGAACACGGCCCCGGTGCCCTCCAGCACGGTGATTCCGGCCGAGATCAGCTCGGCGGTGACGCCCTCGACGTCGTCACCGTGCAGATCGTGGTTGCCGAGCACGGCCACCACGGGGACCGGGGCGTGGGCGAACTCGCCGGCCACCACCCGGGCCTCGGCCCTGGTGCCGTGGCGGGTCAGATCCCCGGCGAGCAGCAACAGGTCGCTGTCGAGTCCGGTCACGTCGTCGGCCCACGCGCCCTGCATGCCCTCACCGAGGTGAATGTCGGCCACTGCGGCCACTCGGATCATGCGCTTACCTCCGTGCGATCGGCTATGCCGCGGTGATGCCCAGGTCGTCACACAGTCCGAGGAACGCCCGGGCGAACGGCCAGGTGCGGCACTCGCAGCGCAGCAGCGGCCAGTCGATCTGTTCCCGTAGCGCCCGGGCGTGCAGCAGCAGTGGCCCGAGATCGCATCGGTGCTCCCCGAGCGCCAGAGCCTTGGACGCGATGATGTCAGTGGCGCACTCGACCGGCATCATCACCGAGTCGACCCGTAGCTCGTCGGCCCGCGCGAGACGTTCGCGGGTGACCGGCCGGTCGGCCGAGCTGAAGATGAGATCGACCAACGCGTCGCCGTCGTAGACCTTCGTCAACCAGTCCTCCGGCGGGTCAACCAGCCGCAACCCGGCCGCGTCCAGGGCGTCGGCCGCCTGCGGCACGTCGTCGGCGACGAGGACGAAGTCGACGTCATGCACCGGCTCCGGTCCACCTCGGGCCCAGGACGCGTATCCGCCGGTCAGCGCGAACGGCACCTGCGCGCCCTTCAGCGTCGTCGCCACCCGCTTCAGCACCTCGCGCAGGAGCCGGTCGTCGGTATCACCGGCCCTCACCCGGCCCACCGGGCTGCTGCGGCGCGGCGGCGGTCGACCATCCGCTCGGGTGCGATCATGCCTTGCTCCTTCTCATGTATCAGGTCGCGCGGTACTAGTAGTGCTTTGTTAGGTGTGTCGTTCCGGCTGGTGAGCTGACGTTCGTGATCTCCTTCGGGGTGTGACCCCGGAGGAGATGGAGCAGGTCAGGCCGCGGCTGGAGGCGTTCGCGGGCGAGATGCTCGGCGGGCTGGCTCGGTCGGATCAGTGAGCCAAGGGCGAGCTCTATCTGCGCGGTCTGATGCTGGACGGCAAGCGTAAGTCGATGCAGCCGATGGCGGTCCGGCTCGGGGTCGACCACCAGCAGCTCCAGCAGTTCGTCACGTCTTCGACGTGGGATTACATCGAGGTCCGCAGGCGAGTGGCGCAGTGGGCCGAGACGTTCATCAGCCCCCGCGCGTACGTCATCGATGACACGGGTTTCCCCAAGGACGGGTCCGATTCGCCCGGGGTGGCGCGGATGTACTCGGGGGCATTGGGCAAGGTCGGGAACTGCCAGGTCGGGGTCAGCGTGCACGCGGTCACCGACTGGGCCTCGGCAGCGATCGACTGGCGACTGTTCCTGCCGCGCTCCTGGGACGACACCACCGTCGACCCCGCCGAAGACCCCACGGTGAGCGAGGAGATCCGTCGCAGGCGGGCGCGCAGCAGGATCCCGGCTCAGGTGCGGCACCGGGAGAAATGGCGCCAGGCCCTCGACATGCTCGACGAGATCACCGGTGACGAGTCCGACGACGGTGCTGGCGGCTGGGGTCTGGCCCCTCGGCCGGTGGTGGCCGACGCAGGCTATGGCGACTGCACCGAGTTCCGGCTCGAACTCCAGCGGCGCGGCATGCCCTACGTGCTGGCGGTGAAAGCGTCGACCAGCGCCTACGCCGCGGACGCCGAGCCGGTGACCCCGCCGTACGGCGGTCGCGGCCGGCCGCCGGTGCCGCGCTACCCCGCCCCGGCGTCCACCCTCGCTGCGCTCGCCCTAGCTGCAGGGCGCCGAGCACTCCGGCGGGTCACCTGGCGCCACGGCAGCCGCAAGACTGCCGGGAACCCGACCGCGGCGATGACCTCACGGTTCCTGGCTCTGCGCGTGCGCCCGGCCAACCGCGAGATCCCCCGAGGACCGGACGGCTCCCTGCCCGAGTGCTGGCTGATCGCCGAATGGCCACCCGGCAAGCCCGAGCCCACCGACTACTGGCTCTCGACCCTGCCCGCCGACACCGGACCACGCGAACTCGTGCAGCTGGCGAAGATCCGCTGGCGCATCGAACACGACTACCGCGAACTCAAAGACGGACTGGGCCTGGACCATTTCGAGGGCCGCAGCTACCTCGGCTGGCACCGCCACGTCACCCTCGCCGCCCTGGCCCAGGCCTTCTGCACCAGCCTGCGCTACGACCCAAAAGCCCCTGCGCCGGCCTGACCCTCTACGCCGTCCTCCGCGAACTCCAGACCCTCCTCGGCATCTGGACCGGCGCCTGCCACACCTGCAAACGCCCCTACCCAGTGCCGACCTAACAAAGCCCTACTAGCCAGCGCCGTAGAACGGGTGCCCGATGCGGTCGCGATCACGCACCAGGCGCCCGACGTCGGACGTCGAGCGTCCGTGGACGGCCTCGCGGACGGCGCTGAGCGTGGCGGTCCTGGCAGCACCGCACACGGCGTCCTCCGCACGGGCGCCGGCCTCGAGCCACAGGGAGACGAGCACGAGCGTGTCCTGGTCGGCCTCGAGCAGCCTGTCGGCGACGGCGTCGAGGACACCGCGGGCGATGCCGACCTGGCAGGGCCCGAAGACCATGGCCTCGACCGCGGGGGTGTCGGCGGACATCTTGTTCAGCATGATCGTCGGCGGTTGGAGGGTCTCGTAGGAGGGCTGGTCGGGGGCCGAGACTCATGAGCACGGGTGTGAAGCCGGCCGACGGCGCCACGAACGCGTTGGTGATCGAGGCTGCGGTCGGTGATCCGCGTCGCGCCAGGACGACGTTGACGTGGATACCGTTGGGTGGAGGGCCGCCCCAACCCTGGCTGAATCGTCCGTCCACAGTATCCATACGTCCGGGATCCTCACATGTCGAACGTGTCGTCGACCTGGACGACGCCGCGGCGGAAGGCGGACAGGTGCGAGACTGCAGAAACGACCGCGGCCACCACCCCGGCGCCCTCGTGCCCGAGCACGGCCGGTAACGGAGAGCGAATGCGACCCGCGCGGGTGTGCGCGTCGCGGGCACACCCGGTCGCGGCGATGCGGACCAACACCTCGTCCTCCCGCGGATCATCCACGGTCAGTTCGGCGAACCGCAGCGCCATGGCTCCTTGTCCAGAACCGCCGCTCGCATCAGCACGCCACCCTCATGCCCTCTCGGCCGAGTAGCGGCCACCCTCGCAGACAGCGACCACCATCCGCGTGAGTGAGGTAAGACACGCCCGGCCGGCGTGGCGCACCCGGTGAGCGCCTCTGCATGGTGTCCCCTCATATCGGCCGAGGTGGCGTCGATGCCACCGTTACGACGGTATTTGTAGGAGTAGCTCGACGCCTGAGATGGACATGCCGCTCAGCGAAGGCGTCGCCTTCCGACTGGGGATTGTTCTCGCCCGGCATCTGCGCGCAGGGCACCGGCGAATCCGCGTCCGCGCCGGTATCGCTTCCGGCGGACCGGGTACGCGAGCAGTCGTTGCCCGCAATGACCACGACGCGAGGGGAGCCCTGGATGGTCATCGACGTGCCGGCTACGGACCAACCCGACTTCGGCGAGGGAAGCCTGTACTTCGTCGGGAACGCCACGACCGTGATCCGCTACGGCGGGTTCTCGATCCTCACCGACCCGGCCTTCCTCCACGCCGGCGAGCACGTGCACCTGGGCCACGGTGCCTACGCGCGCCGCGAGGTCGAGCCCGCGTGTCAGATCTCCGAGCTGCCGCCGCTGGACCTCGTCGTGCTCTCGCACCACCACGGCGACCACTTCGACGACGTCGCGGCACGCGAACTCGACAAGAACCTGCCCATCGTCACCAACGACCACGCGGTCGGACTGCTGCACAAACAGGGCTTCACCCACGGCTACGCCCTCGACACGTGGGAGACACAGGAGGTGACCAAGGGCAACGCCCGACTCCGGGTGACATCGATGCCCGGCAAGCACGCCCCCGACCACGTCGCCGACCTACTCCCGCCCGTGATGGGCAGCATGCTCGACTTCTACGACGGCAACGACCACCGCTTCCGCCTCTACATCAGCGGGGACACGCTGCTGCACGACCGGCTCCACGACATCCCCCGCTGGTATCCCGATATCGACCTCGCGCTGATCCATGCCGGTGGCACGACACTGCTCGGCACGGTCGTGACCATGACCGGGGAGCAGGCGGTGCGGTGTGTGGAGATCATCGGACCGCGCACGGCCGTCCCGATCCACTACAACGACTTCTCGGTGTTCCAATCGAACCTGGACGACATCAAGCGGGCGGCCGAAGCATCCTCGGTGGAGACGACGTTCCACTACGTCTCCCACGGCGACCAGTACCGGTTCGGCCCCAGGCAGTGAACTCCACGGCGCACCTACCCGGAGCGATCGCCGCAGCCGCAGCCCAGCGCGTGCGTGGCCAGGACCGAATCGCGGATCATGACCGACTATCGCATGCAAGCTCGGCCAGTTCTCCGCAGGTTCACCGCGCCCGTGGCCGGCTACCGCCGCACACGACCGCCCACGGTGCGGACCATCTCCGCTCCTCCGCGCCGGTCGTGGCCCGCAGCCGAGAGCCCCTCACCGGCCCCCGGCCGGCGACATCCGGGCCAGTGAGCCTCTGGCTCACCGCCCGAGTCACGCGGGGCTACGAGTCCACCCAGCGCCCGGGTGCGCGCGGTAGGCCAGCCAACCGACGAGGAGTCCATCCAACTGATGCAGCGTCGGGTCGGCGCTGAGTGCGGCCGCGCCGGCTCGCGCGGTCGCGGCAGGGTAGCGACGCCGCCGCTCAGGCTCCGGGCTACCCGACGGCGGTCGGCGGCCGTCGACGGCCGCGGAGAGGTGCCAGACGCCGTACTGGTCACACTCGACCACCAGCACCGGGTCTCCGCCAGCCACCGCCGCCGACGCCCGCACTTGCACCTTCACCGGTAGGCACTCCGCACGATCAGGGACGGTGCGCTGAGCATCGGCTCGCACGGGTCCACGATGGGCCGGTACTGCCGTATCCCGAGATGTGGTCGCAGTCACAATGCCCATCTATACCGTCTCGGCGAGTGTGGGGCTCGCCACCTGACACAGCCGGCGACGCCCGAAGCGTGGTGGTCGCTATCCGCGAGCCGCGTGGCGTGCTGGTCCAGACTGCCCGCAGCGTGGTGGCCGTGGAGGTATCAGCGCCGTCGTCGGGGCGTGTGCTCGTTCCGGCGCGGACAAGCGCGTGACGCCAGAAGCAGCTCGCCTACTACTACAGTCACAGTTATGGTGCTCGGGAGCGGGCGTTGTAGTGGCAGTGTTGCGCTCGGGCTTGATGGCGTCGTCGCCATCGTGACCAGCTCAGGACACTGGCCAAGCAGGGTGTGGGAGTCCAGATCAGCCCGGCGAGTAGGCGGCGGATCTCGGGCAGGGTGAGTGGGATCAGCTCTGCGGCCTGGCGTGATCGTTTTTTTGGGCGTCGGCGCGGGTGACGGTCAGGAAGGCGTGGGCGAGCATGGCCAGGGTGATGTGGCGGTACCAGCCGTCGTAGCGGCGGACCTGGTAGTGATCAAGCCCGACCTCGCCTTTGGCGGTCTGGAAGGATTCCTCGATCGCCCACCGGGTCCCGGCGATGCGCGCCAGCTCGCGTAGTGGGGTTCGGGCCGGCGCCGAGCACAGGTAGTAGGCGATGTCGGTGGGGTCGGTCAGGCTCCGCCGGGCGAGCAGCCAGTAGCCGGGCCCGGCCAGCGGGCGGACCGCCGCTCGGGCCCATTGGTAGACCCGGGGGCCCTTGGCTCCGGCGCCGGTCGAGACGGTGCTCCAGGCCTGCGGCGCGAGCCCGGCGATCACCTCGTCGGCGCGCACGTCGATCCCGCCACCGGCTGCGGTAGTCGGGTGCACCCGCTGGCTGCAGGGCACGGCCACCACGTAGGACAGGCCGCGGTCTTCGAGCATCAGGCGCAGGCGACTTGTTGGCCGCCGCTGAGCGTGCAGACGACGGCGTCATTGAGGGTGCAGACGTCGGGGACGTGATCAGGCCCCGTCGGCGGGGTGCCGGACGGGGCCTGGTCGTCGAGGTGGCGCGGTGGTCGTCAGGGCGCCGTGGGTGTGGTGATCATTCTGCGGTGACCTCGGCGACCGCGGCTCGGGTGGAGGACTCGTCGACGATGGCCTTGTCCGCGGCGAACGCGGCGACGAGGGCCTGGAGCGCGAGGTTGTTCACCGCGCGGGGATAACCGCGGCTGGTCTGGTGGATCAGCGCGGCGGCGTCGTCGGAGAACAGGGTGTCGGACCGGCCGGCGAGTCCGATGTGGTGGCGTAGGTAGCTGCTGGTTTCCTCGCTGGTCATGGACGGCATGGCGTAGCGCAGCCCGATCCGCTGGTCCAGCGCAGCCAGCACGCCGAGTTTCATCTGTCGGCGCAGGGTCGGTTGCCCGACCAGCAGGCAGGCGAAGGGGCTGGTGGAGTCCATGTCGTGGTTGGTCAGCATCCGGATCGACTCGAGCTGGGCATGATCGAGCAGGTGTGCTTCGTCGATGACCAGGACGGGGGTGCGGCCGCGTTCGACCTGCTCGAGGGCGAGCGTGTCGACGGTCTGTGGGACCAGGGTGGCGTGGTGGGTCAGCGGCCGGGCGCCGAGCGCGGCGACGATCTGGTGGTGGATGCCGCGGACCCCGACGGTGGGGTTGGGCAGGTAGATGATGGTGTGGCGGGTCGGGTCGAGTGCGGCGAGCGCGGCGCGGACGGCGACGGTCTTCCCGGCGCCGACCTCGCCGGTGATCACTCCGATCCGGCGTTCGGCCACGCACCAGCCGATCCGAGCCACGGCCTCGTCGTGGCTGGTGTGACGGTGCAGCATCCCGGGGGCGAGGTCACGTCCGAAGGGGGTGCGGGTGAACCCGAAGAACCCTTGCAGTCGATCGATCATGAGCCGGCCTCGTTCCCGGTGAGCAGATCGAACTGGCCGGGTAGCTCGGCATCGGTGCCGGTGAGGGCGGCGTAGTCGAGACCGGTCTCGTGGGCGAGTTTGGCTTGGTGGGCGCCGTCGAGCAGGCGGGCGTAGTCGATCCCGGTCGCGGCGGGCGGTTCGGGTGGGGTCTCGGGTCGGGCCTTGAGGTGGGCGTGGCGCCCGATCCGGTATGGGATCGCGATCCCGGCCGGGATGCCGCGGACCCGGACCTCGATGGTGGTCAGGTCGAACGGGTCGAACACCAGCTCGACACGGTGTCCGACCAGCCCCGGGTCGACCTGGTAGGTGTTGCCCTGCAACGACACCAAGGCGGTCTTGGTGACCGTGCGCTGGGCTTCCCAGAGGAACGCCTCGGCCAGCGCATCCGGTGTCGGGAGCTCGAACGGGCCGCCGGCATGCCAGCGAGCCAACGGGGCCTGGTCGGTCTCGGAGTGCACGCGGCGGTGATAGACGGTCTCGACCCAGGCGGTGAACAGCCGGTTCAGCTCATGCAGGTCACCGACCAGATGCCGGCCGGGCTCGGTGGCCTCGCTGCTGGATTCACCGGTGATCTCGACGAGGAACTGCTCGCGCACGGTGCGGAAGAACCGTTCGATCTTGCCTCGGCCCTGCGGACGGCCCGGAGTGGAGTGGATCAGCCGGATGCCCAGCTTGGCGCAGGCGCGCAGCAGCCAGGCATCGACGAACGCCGAGCCGTTGTCGACATAGACTCCGTCGGGGACTCCGCGGGAGCCGAGCGCGGGGCGCAGCGCGGCGGCCAGACGCACGGTGTCCTCGGCGAACCCGAACCGGTGCCCGACCACGGCGCGGGAGTGATCGTCGAGGAACGCGAACAGATACGTCTTGCGGCCCCCGATCCGCGGCCCGTGCAGGGCATCCCCGGTCCAGAGCTCGTTCGGGCGGTCGGCCTCGAACCGGCCGAACACCGCCTCGGAGCCCGGCCCGCCGGCGGCCAGCGCGCCGAGCGCCGCGGCGATCAGCGGATCGGTGGCGAAGTGGCGTTGCAGGGTTCGCTCGCCCGGTGCCCATCCCATCTGGGCGCGCAGGATCCGCCGGACCTGGGTGGCGGTGCGGGCCGGGTTCTCCCGCTTGAGCGCGACCGCCATCTCGAGCACCTCGGCCGGCAGCAGCCGCGGGCCCGACTGGCGCGGTGAGGGCACCAGCGCGTCGAACCCGCCCCGGCGCCAGGCCCGGATCCACCGATCCAGGGTGTCGCGCGAGACCCGGACCCGGCGCCCGGTCGGGTCGGTGTGCTCACACCCGGCGATCTCGCGCACCAGCCGGCCCCGCGCCCGACTCGACAACTCCGGATCGGCCGCCTCGCGGATCAGCTGGTAGCGAAACAGCCCGATCGCCCGGGCCCGCTCGGTTCGTGCCGCTGCTTCGTCGTGTCTCACCGTCATCGGTGAGCCACCTCCTCGTCTTCGATCGTCGCGCTCGCCCGTGTCAGGACAAGCGGCGATGATCACCGAGGACGATCACCCCGGGCAGGGGCAACTCGTGTAGATCAACACTGGTCGGCCGGGGCGGGCCAGCCCGGCGACAGCAACCGCCCCGTCGAGACCGCGGCCGCGACCTGCCAGACCGGCACCACGCCGAGCCCGAACCGGACACCCGCCGCCGCGGCGGCAGCGTCCACTGCGGCGACCGCGTCCGCCCACGCCGACCCGGCCGGCCCGGGCAGCACCGGATCCGGGGCCAACGCCCGACACCACCGGGTGAACACCGTCCGCACCGCCTCCACCCGCCCGGCGAAACGCCGCAACCAGCCGCGCACCGTGCCCGCCGGGCGACCGAGCAGCGCGGCGATCAGCCGGTGCCCGGCACCGGCCGCCTTCGCGGCCAACCCCGCCCCGATCACCGCGGCGGTGTCCGCACGACGGGCCAGCACCAGCACCGGCAGCAGCACGTGCGTGGCCGAGCAACCGGTGCATCGTGACCGCCGCGGGACCAGAGCCACCGCACCATCCGGGCCGCGGACCGCCCGGGCCCGCGCTCGGCCCCACCCGGTCAGCACGCCCGCGCATCCCGGACACGCCAACCCGCCCGAACGCAGGCGTTCCTCGACCCCGTCCGCGTCGATCTCTACCGTGAGCATCGCGCCTCCGAGCGCAACCACACGGCCCTCCCGCACGCTTCCGGCCAAGGACACCCGCGGGAGGGCCGTGGCCTATCCCCGACCCGAAGATCGTCACGGTGGCGGCGCCGACGAACCCGGTCAACACGACTCGCCCGCCACCATCCAGATCTGCACGCTCAACAGCGCCGACACCGAGCTACGTCGTCATCCTCAGTGGCGGCTGACACGTAGTAGGCATAGCGCCTATCCCAAGCCGCGTCTTCACCCGTATCAGCGGCCCGGCCGCCGTCACGACATGGTTCGAACCGCGTCCCGACACCGGCGTCATCTCCCGGCGCAGGGGTGAGTGAGTCCATGCTGATCCATCCGCGGTTCATCGTGCCTGTGGCTGTGCACGCGCACGTGACCGACCTGGCAGAGGTCGCCGGATGAGGCACGCACCCACTGACGTCCACCGGAGTCAGCGATGTAGAGGGCGGGCGAACTCTCGAGCGGCGCAGCGGTGACGATCTCGGTGTCGCCAGGCCACAGGGTTCGTCTGATCCGGACCGGGGTCGTCACGTGGAGTGACAGACGTGAGCGTAGCCAGATACTTCGCCAGGAACGCCCGGCCTGGATGTCGACGTCGCCGGCAAGCACGCTCGCGCGGACGGGCTCGGTGCTGTGGTTCCTCAAATGCAGCAGCGCCGTACCGTCCTCGTTGGGTGGTGCGGCCTGGAGGCCGATGCGTGCTGCCTGCGCTCGCCCACGGTCGACCGATCGCCGGTGGGCACGCAGGGCGTACATCAGCACACCTACAGCACCCGCAACACCCGCTGCCTGTGCACGGTCAGTGACGAACTTGAGCATGGTGGACCCCATTCGGCGGATCGTAGATGCTTGCACTGCGCAACTCGACCGGATGAGACCTGGAACTCCGTGAACGTTCAGCCAACTCGCCCCGAAAGGCGGCCACGTGCTCTTCGGCGGCGTCCGCCAGGAGTGCCTACTTCAGAGGAAACCAGGAGCGCTCATTGGCAGGCTATCCGCCCGCAGACACTCGAGGCGCCCCCTCCGGTAGCGAAAATGATGTGGAAGGTCGAGCGTCTGGTGAGCGCCGTTTCGGCACGATCTCGGCGACGATGATCCGTTCGGGGAATGAATCGACTACGCTGTGCAACTGTGCCGGCTTTGGGAGCGCGCGTGACCCTGATCGACCAGGCCCGACCCAAGCCGGGACTGGTGGGGGTGGTGGTTCGGCCGGACGCTGAGGATCTGGTCTACGCGCACGAGGTGTACACCGCGCATGGCGTCGGGCCGGAATTTGGCCAGGTGCTCGTGTGCTGGCGCCCGAACGAGCCCAGGCGAGGTACCTGGCACTGGCCTGACGATCTCCGCGTGTTATGCACGTCTGCAGGTAACTGGGCCAGAACCGAGTCGGGGAGATTGCAGGCCTCCCGTCGACCTCACGCCTGCCGCATCGATGATCAAGTGCGCTGAAGGGCTCCCAGCGCGCACAGGCCGACATTTGACAGGCCTACAATCTGAGCAGTCTCTCAATAGTGATCCCCAGCGGGAGGGTCGGTAATCCCGGGAAACGCTCGGAATGTAAGCAGCCGGTTACCGTGATCGTCTTCGGGGCCGCAAGGAGAACGAGCATAGTGTGAGCTATATCACACAAATGCTATGACCAGGCACAACCTTCGATCAACGGCTCCCTGACGGCCTAACTCGCTCACTCAGGGTTGCCAATTTGGCTCTTCGCTGTGCAACGATCGACGCTGTGCGGTACTCCTCACGGACTACAAGCGCTACTGCAAACGGCGTGCTGGCCTGGCGCGGTTGCGTCCGGGGTCAGGTCTGATCGCGGACCGTGGTGGCCCGGCTGCACGCGCGGGAGCACCCTTGACATCCATTCGAATCTTCCCTGGAGTCGACGCAACAGCCGTCAACACGAGAGAGTTCGACGGATGTAGTCAGAGAAACGAGGTTCCGATGCTTGAAGCAGTCGAGCAGCTGGGAGCTTGCGGTGCCTGAGACAGCGTGTGGTGAGCCTGAGTCGAAGGACCAGTATGTCGTGGTTGTATCCGACTTGCTCTCTGGTGAGCGCGACGCCTACGGGCCGCACGACCGAATGTCTGCTGATCACGCGGCTCGCTCTCTTGTGGAGAACTTGAGAGTCATCGGCGAGGCTGATCAGGTCACGATCGATGTGGCGCCTCTGATGACAGCAACTTTCGAGAAGCCCCCTCCGTGCGGAGGTGTCAGGATCGATGGTTCTCGGGTGGCGGATCAAAACTGATCCGGTCGGATTCGGTCAACGTTTCAGCCTGCACGGATCGTCCGGGGTCTCAGTCGCCGGAGCATTGTCTCGACACGCCTCTATGGGCGGTGATGTGTGGTCTGCTGACGCGGCCCGCCCGTTCAGAGAACAATTATTTCTGTACGCACGCCGGCAGAGGCTCCATCTGCACGCCGACAGGGATCGCGGACTGATGTGGTCGTCAGTTCCGTCGGTTGGCACGCACTAGGTCCGGCGGGGCGGTGGTAGTGCCGTGAGAACTCCGCGAGAGGACGGAAAGTATGGCTCAACTCACCGATACGTCATTGTCGGCGGCATCGGGGCCAAGCGGAGACGAATTTTCCGCCCGTGTGTCGCCGCCGGGTGGACCGGACGCCGTGGCGCAGGGCTGTAAATGCTCGATCCTGGCCAATGCCGACTACCGAGCCGGGGCGGCGGAGCAACCCCTGATCGACCCGATCTGTGCGGTTCATGCTGTCGCGGAGCGTGACGGGAACGACCCTGTGATGACGCCGACGCTCGGACCGCAACCTGTGTTGCAGAACGGCACCACACTCGACCCGCCTGTCACGAGACCGTCCCCCTGCCCGCGCAATCCCTCGGTCGCCGTCACCGGCGTTGGCTGAGGCGACAACCACGACGTCTCGAGCAGGGGCCAGTCACCGGGAGGACAGGCCGACTCTGCCAGTTAGTGAGCGGCAGACGGTAGGCGCCGCCATCGACCGACCGACCGACCGCGTCCGAGGAGGCGACCGCCGGCGCAATCGGCGCCTAGATTGACCCGCGAAGGCTCACGCGGTGGCTATCCCCATCCACCCCTTTCACGGACGCGACCGCGGGCTCGCGACCAGAAACGGGAGGACTGGCCAGGCTCAACCGGTCGTCCTTGTGGTGGCCCGGTGGATGAGCGAAGGAGCTGCTCCACCTTACTGAGCTGGCCGGGGCGGGGAGGGTCGGGGGACGCGCCCCGCCCCGGCTGCCGGCCTCTGATGAGGGCGATCGTCCCGGCCGGTCGCCACGTTCAGGACCGACGATCGGGCGGCGCGATCGTCGGGGAAAGTGGGGTTATCTCGCCCGCGGCGCGTGCGGTGAACGGGATGCAGCTGACCAGCCCTGCGGCTGCCCCGCCTCCAGCGTCGCCAGATCGGGATCGGCCCGCGGATCGGATCAGGTGCGCCCTTCCTGCTGGATCGGGAGCAGTTTGATGGTCGGCGCGGGTAGCCGGCCGCCCAGGATCTGCTGCCGCGAACCCCACTCGAGGGACCGCGGTCGGGAGACCTACGGGGTCACGCCGGTTCAGGGCCGTTGTCGCCCGGTGATCTCGTCTGCACCCCACGTGCTACGCCGCCGGCCGTGACCGTGTCGAGTCGCCGGGTCCGTACGGCCGCCGTACGGGCTCGGCGTGCCTCCATGTGGTGGGGAGGCGGCGACCATCGGTGATGTTGTCCGTCCCGTTCGCGTGAACTGTCCTTCTCTGTTTGCCGGTCGGTAACCGCGTTGCCCGGGTGGGGGCATGACGGCCGGAGAGCCTTCGTCTCGTCCGTGCTGAGCGCGCACACCGCGCGCGGCGGACCGGAGGTATTTCATGAGGTCGATTCATCATCGTGGCGTCGTCGCTCTGATCGGCGTCGCGCTGCTGGGGCTGACGGCCTGCGGGCAGAGTGCCGCCGACGGCGCGGGCGCCGGTGACACGCTCGTGTTCGCTGCCGTGCCGTCGGAGGAGTCGACGAGCCTGCAGCAGAGCTTCGAGCCGATCATCTCCATGCTGGAGCAGGAGACCGGGACGACGATCGAGTTCCAGAACGCCACGGACTACGCGGCCGTGGTGGAGGGCATGCGTGCCGGGCAGATCGACATGGCGATGTATGGGCCCTTCTCCTACGTGCTTGCCAAGGAGCAGGATCCGGACATCTCCGCGGTCGCCGCCGTGATCGACGAGCAGGGCGGCGAGCCCGGCTACGTGTCCTATGGGATCACCCGCCCGGACACCGGCATCACCGACCTGGCCGGGTTCGCAGGCCGCACCGTGTGCTTCGTTGATCCGAACTCGACCTCGGGCTACCTGTACCCCACGGCTGGGCTGATGGAGGCCGGTGTCGACGTGCGGAACGGCTTGAACCCGGTCTTCGCGGGTGGGCACGACGCGTCCGCGCTCGCGGTCGCCGGCGGCCAGTGCGACGCGGGGTTCGCCTTCGACGCGATCGTCGATTCCCAGCTCATCGGGTCCGGGCAGCTGCAGCCCGGGCAGTTGCAGACCGTGTGGCGCTCCGAGACGATCGCCGGCTCGCCGATCGCGCTGGCCTCCGGCATGGCGCCCGAGCTGCGCGACCGGATCGGTCGGGCGCTGGTCGAGCGGGGCAACGTCGACCGGCTCACCGCCGACGGGTTCTGCGCGTCGGCCGAGGACTGCGAGGTCGGCGAGGCGGGCAGCTGGGGCTATGCACCGGTGGACGACACGCTCTACGACGGTGTCCGGCGGGTCTGCGACGTGACCCGTGCCGAGTCCTGCACGAGCCTGGGCTGAGCGGCCCCGTGTTCAACCAACGGAGCTTCACCGCACCGATGTACGAGAAGGACGATCCCGTGCTGGAGATCAGCGGCCTCACCAAGCGCTTCGCCCCCGACGTCCATGCCCTCGACGACGTCTCGTTGACCGTCCGGCCGGGGGAGAACGTCGCTGTGCTCGGGCTGTCGGGATCGGGCAAGTCCACGCTGCTGCGGCACGTGAACGGCCTGCACCGGCCCACATCTGGCACGGTCCGGGTGCTGGGTACCGATGTCGGCACGGCGAGTTCGGACGAGCTGCGCAGGTTGCGGTCCCGCGTCGGGTTCGTGTTCCAGCAGTTCCACCTGGTCGGCAGTGTCTCGGTGCTGGAGAACGTGTGCACCGGGGCGCTCGGAGGGCTGCGCGGGCCGCGGCTCGGGCTGATCAGCTATCCGCGGCGGGTACGGCGGGCGGCGCTGGAGCAGCTCGACCGGGTCGGTCTGGCCGATCAGCGCTTCCAGCGTGCGGACACGCTCTCCGGCGGTCAGCAGCAGCGGGTCGCGGTGGCCCGGGCCCTGCTGCAACGCCCCCGGATCCTGCTCGCCGACGAGCCGGTCGCCTCGCTCGATCCCGAGTCGTCGGCGCAGGTCATGGCGCTCATCGCGGACGTGAGTCGGGAGGACGGGCTGACCGTGGTGTGCAGCCTGCATCAGGTCGAGGTCGCGCTGTCGTTCGGCGAGCGCATCGTCGGCCTGCGCTCGGGCCAGATCGTGCTGGACCAGCCCGCCGCCGCGACGGATCGCTGCGCGGCGATGGCGGTCTACGGCGGGATGGCTGAGGCGGCAGCGGTTCCGGTGGCGGCGGCGCGGTGACGGTCACCGAGCTGCGCCCGGACCCCGGCCCGGGGCCGACGGTGCCGCGCCCGAGCGGGCCCGGGGCCGCGGTGGTCCTGGTCCTGCTGGGCCTGCTCGCTGCGGCGGTGTGGGCGACCGCGGAGCTGCGGCTCAACGTGGCCACGCTCGTGGACAGCGTCGGCAACGCCGCCGATTTCCTGTCCCGCACTGTCCCGCTCGACTTCCCGCCGCTCGGCGAGGTGCTGGCGCTCAGTGCACAGACCCTGGCCATCGTCGTCTGCGCGACCCTGCTCGCGGTGCTGGTGAGCCTGCCGGTGGCGGTGCTGGCCGCGGCCAACACGACACCGGGACGGTCTGTGCGCTACGGCGCGCGCGCCGTGGTCGTGGTGGCCCGGGCCGTTCCGGATGTGGTGCTGGCCATCGTGTTCTTCCGGCTGTTCGGGCTCGGCGGGCTGGCCGGTGTGCTGGCGATGGGCCTGCACTCGGTGGGCATGGTCGGCAAGCTCTACGCCGACGCGATCGAGCAGATCGACGAGGGGCCGCGCACGGCGGTCCGGTCCACGGGGGCGCGACGCTGGCAGGAGCTGGTGTCCGGGGTGCTGCCCCAGGTTCTACCGGCCCTGGTCGCGACAGCGCTGCACCGCTTCGACATCAACCTGCGGATCTCGGTGCTGCTGGGCTTCGTCGGCGTCGGCGGCCTCGGCTTCGAGATCGCCACGGCGCTGCGCCGGCTGGACTACCAGCGCGGTATGGCCCTGGCGTTGATCGTGCTGGTCCTCTGTATCGGCGCGGAGTTGCTGTCCGGGGCGGTCCGCAGGGCCTTGCTCGGAGCCGGTGACGACGGCGCCCGGGCCCCGGGTCCGCTCGGCCGCCGGCTGGGCCGGGTCCGGGCCGAGCTGCGCCGCGAGCCCGGCGCCGGGACCGGGACCCGGCCGCGGATCCTCGCGCCGGATACGACGATCCCGCCCTGGTCCCCGCGCCGGCTGCGCGGCGCCGGGTACGCACTGCTGACCGGGGTGGTCGTGCTGGCGTCGCTGTGGGGCGCGGACCTCGCGCCGTGGCAGGCCTTTGCCGGATTGGCCGGGGCGGTGGACACGCTCGGCCTGTTCTGGCCACCGAGCGTCGGCGGCATCCTCCCCGAGCTGCTCGCCGAGCTGGTGGTCACCGTGCAGATCGCGCTCGCGGCGACGCTGATCGGCGCTGTCCTGGCACTGCCGGTCGGGTGCCTCGCCGCCCGCAACGTCGCGCCGGCCCGCTGGGTGTCGACCGCGTTCCGGTCCGTGGTCGTCCTGGTCCGTGGGTTGCCGGAGCTGGTCCTCGCGATCGTGTTCGTTGTGATCACCGGGCTCGGGCCGGTCGCGGGTGCCCTCGCGCTCTCGATCGGGGCGGTCGGGCTGCTCGGCAAGCTCGTGGCCGACTCGCTGGAGGAGACCGACGTGCGGGTACAGCAGGCGGTGCGCGCGGCCGGCGCGAGCAGGCTGCAGGTGTTCACCGCGGTCACGCTGCCGCAGGCGGCCCCGGCGTTCGTGGCGCATCTGCTCTACCAGCTCGACGTCAACATCCGTTCGGCGACGCTGCTCGGTGTCGTCGGCGCCGGCGGGATCGGCTTCTATCTGCTCAACGCCTCCCGGGTACTGGAGTACGGGGTGGTGACCACCGTGATGATGATGATCTTTGCCGTGGTGATGCTGGTCGAGCTGCTCGCGGTGTGGCTGCGCCGGCGGGTCGCTTGAGGCGTGTGCGCAGGGACCGCACAACCGGCTCGGTCGTTCATCGTCGTTTCCCTGCCGGTTACCTCTGGTGCGGTTGTCCGGACATGGCCGGTCGGCAGGGTCGTAGCCGTGACAGCGGGCAAGTACCTCAAGATCGCGGACGTGCTGGCGGCCGAGCTCGACGGGGTCGCTCCTGGGATGCGGGTGGTGGGGGAGTACGCCATCGGTCGCCGGTTCTCGGTGGGCCGTGCGGCGGCCCGCGCCGCGCTGCAGGAGCTCGAACGCC
Organism: Pseudonocardia parietis; assembly: GCF_017876315.1. Classification (GTDB taxonomy): domain Bacteria; phylum Actinomycetota; class Actinomycetes; order Mycobacteriales; family Pseudonocardiaceae; genus Pseudonocardia; species Pseudonocardia parietis. Next base: position 179,461 of record NZ_JAGINU010000004.1, read on the forward strand.
GGTTGATCGTGCGCCGCATCCAGGGTGTGGGCACGTTCGTGAATCGGCGGTTGGACTACACGGTCTCGCGTGATCGACGGCCGTCCTGGCACGAGACCGTCCTGGCCGCTGGCGGGGTGCCGCGCACGGTGATCCGCGACATCGACGTTGTTGCGCTGCCCGCGGGGCCGGCGGCGCTGCTCGGGCGGGCGGTGGGCAGCCCGTGCCACCACCTGGTGCGGCACTCCTACGCCGATGAGCTGCTCGCCGCGCGGGTGCACGAGTGGGTGCCGGTGGACGTCGTGGCGGATCTGGAGCCCGCCATCCGGGCCGGTGAGTCGCTGGATCTGGTGTTGCGCCAGGTCGCTCCGGCTGACCCGGAGCGGGTGTGGTGCCGGGTGAGCCTGGAGATCCCGCCCGCGGAGGTCTGTGCGGGGCTGCTGGTCGAGGCGAGCCGCCCGGTGTGGTTGATCGAGAGCTTGAGCCACGACCGACTGACCGGTCGGCCGTTGATGTGCAGCACGTCGTGGATGCGCGCCGACGCGGTCCGCGTGGTGGTCGAGATGGGCTCGGCCACCGCTAGTTCCCCGGAGGAGACCGATGTATCGCAGTCGTGAGGACAGGGCCGGGCTGCTTGCCCTGGCCACCTGCGAGGAGCTGGTCGGGTTGGCCGATGCCTGCCTGGCCGACGCGCCACCCCCACACCTGGTCCGCGGCCCGGAGATCGGCTGCATCGCCACCGAGGTGGTCGAGCCGGTGGCCGGTGACCGCTTCCTGCTCGGCGACGTGCTGGCCTGCCGGGCGGAGGTCGAGTTCGCCGGGGCACGGGGGTGGGCTGTGCGCCTCGGCGACGACCGGGCCGCTGTGCTCGCGGCCGCGATCTGCGACGCCGCCGCGCAAGCAGGCCACGACGCCGACGTCGCCGCGCTGTGCGAGCGGGTCGCGGCCCGCGAGGCCGCGGCCGAGGCCGCCGAGTGGGCCCGGCTCGCGCCCACGATCGTCGAGTTCGAGGAGTTGACGTGACCGCACCCCGCATGCTCGCCCCACAACCCCCGGAGACCGCGCAGCCGGTGTTCCGGGCCGTGCTCGATGCCCTGGCCCGCCCCGGCATCCTCACGCGGCTGCCCGCCGGCGGCGCGGTTCCCCCTGCCCTGCTGCCGGTGCTGGGGTTGGCTGATCTGGACACCCCGGTCGCGATCCTGTCCGACGAGGACTGGAGCGATCCGGTCGGCACCGCGACCGGCGCCCCGATCACCGGGCCCGCGCAGGCCCGGTTCGTGGCGGCGCTGCGGTCACCGGCGGCCGACGAGGTGGCCGGGTTCCCGGTCGGGAGCGCCGCGAGCCCGGAGGCCGGGGCGCTGGTGAGCCTGGCTGTACCGGAGCTGACCGGCGGCCCGCAGCGCACGCTGCGCGGTCCCGGCATCCCGCAGTGCCGCGCGGTCGCGCCGCGCGGTGTCGGCCCGCAGGTGTGGGCGGCCCGCGCGGGCGCGGCGTTCCCGGCGGGGTTCGACCTGCTGCTGGTGGACCCGGACGGGCGGGTCCTCGGCATTCCGCGCAGCACCCGGATCGAGGAGGACTGATGGGGTACTCGGGAGCCCGCGGCGGGCTGGAGGCCATCCTCGCCGCCGAACGACTGGTCCGCGAGGAGCGTGATCACGCACCGCAGGACCGAGTGTCGAGCGCGCAGATCATCGCGCGGTTCCGGCTCGCCGTCGACCGGATCCAGGGCGAGGCCGGTCTGTATGACGAGGCGACCGCGGCCGACGCCTTCCGGCAGGCCGAGGGCGACACTCTCGAGGCTGCGCACCTGGTTCGGGCACACCGCTCGACGTTGCCGCGCCTGGCGCGCAGCGTGGCGGTCGACCCGGACGAGATGGTGGTCCTGCGCCGCATCGTTCCCGCGCACCGGACCCCCGACGGCCCCCAGCTGCTGGGACGCACGACCGACTACACCGGCCGCATGCTGCGACGCGAGGACTCCGACGACCCGGATCCACCGCAGCCGGCGCCCGCCCCGGTCGCGGACCGGACCGCCGAGCAACGCCACCCGGCACGCTTCTCGGCCTTCCTGCGTTCGCTGGACCTGCTCGTCGAGCACGAGCGCGACGACGCCGAGCCGTTCGATGTGACCCGGCGCCCGGCGCGTCCGCCCGCCCCGCGCTCGGCGGTGCTCGCCTCGATGGCGCGCGCCGAGACCGGTGCGCTGGTCGGCATCTGGTACCGGTCGATCCTCGGCCCGGACGGCGACATCCACGAGGTCACCCTCGGCGAGGTGCGGCACGGCAGGCTTCCGCTGCGGGTGTCGCACCCCCACACCGGGCGTCCGGTGCGGATCGGCTCCTTCCGGGCGAGCGAGGCCGAGGCGATCGAGGACCTCGACGGGGCGGACGAGGACCGCACCCGCTTCGACATCGGCTACGGGCTGGTCTTCGGCCACAACGAACGCAAGGCGATCGCGATGGCGAACCTCGACATCGCCTGCCGCCGGTTCGGCCGCTCCGGCCCGCTGGAACAGCTGCTGCTGCTGACCACCGACGGGCTCGACTCGGCGGGCTTCCTCGAACACCTCAAGCTGCCGCACTACGTCACGTTCCGCTCGATGGTCGAGCGCAAGCGGGCGGTCCGCGCCTCGGGCGCGACCGTGCGTGACACCGAACCCGCAGGGAGGGACTGCCAGTGACCGCCACGACGACGACCAGGTCCGACAGCAGTACCGCCGAGCTCCTCGGCGGGATCGACGCCCTCGCCTCACCGGCCGGGATCATCGACGAGGGCGCCAAGCGCGAGATCCGCCGCGCGGCGCTGACCGCGATCTGCGTGCCCGGCTACCAGGTCCCGTTCGGCTCCCGGGAGATGCCGGTGGCCCGCGGCTGGGGCTCGGGCGGGCTGCAGGTGACGCTCGCGGTGATCGGCGTGCACGACACGGTCAAGGTGATCGACCAGGGCGATGACGACGGGGTCAACGCGACCAACCTGCGACGGCTGATCGGCGAGGGCACCGGGTGTGACGGCACCGCCGACACGCGGGAGGCGACCGTGGTCCAGAGCCGGCACCGGGTGCCCGAGCAGCCGATGGGCTCCGAGCAGCTGCTCGTGCTGCAGGTCCCGGTTCCCGAGCCGTTGCGCGGCGTGCAGCGCTCGGTCGTCGAGTGCGCGCGGATGCACGCCGAGGCCGACTACGCGGCGATGTGGGTGAGCCTCTATGAGGACGTCGTCCGCAACGGCGTGATCACGAAATCGACGGGCTACCCGGTTTTGGTCGACGGCCGCTACGTCCTCGCGACCACCCCGATCCCGCGCTGGGACGTCCCGCGGCTGCACCGCAGCGCGCACCCGATCCTGTTCGGAGCGGGGCGGGAGAAGCGCATCTATGCGATCCCGCCGGACACCGATGTCGCACCGCTGACCTTCGACGACATCGCGTTCGAGGTGGAGGGTGCTGTCGGGGCTCGCTGTGTGCGGTGCGGCTCGGACGACACGTTCCTGGTCGAGGCCGGTCGGGACCGCTTCGCGTGCAGTGACATCGAGTGGTGCTCGCGGGTGAGCGACGGCGATGCCGATACCGGCGCGCACCGGTCCGCGGCACCGCTGCACCTGCTGGCACAGCCCGCACGGCGACCCGGCACGGCGACGGCGACAGCGACAGCGACAGCGACAGCGACGATGCCCGCCCCCGAGCCCCGGGTGCTGCCGGACGGCGCCGACTGGACCCTGCTCGCCGAGGCCATCGGCAAGGTGCACGGCCCCGGTGGCGACGCGGCGGTGGCGGGCACCGGGCCGGAGCACGGCACCGCGCTGAGCCCGGCCACCGGTGCGGTCGTCGCGGCGTGGGACGTCGGCTTCGACGTCGCGCCGGGAGAGGCGGTCGGCCTGATCGGCGAGTCCGGCTCCGGGAAGTCGACCGTGCTGCGGTGCATCGTCGGCGACGAGGACGCGACCTCCGGACGACTGTTCCTGGCCGGTGTCGACGGTGGCCGCACCGACGTGCTGACCCTCGACGCCCCGACCCGCCGCCGGCTGCGGATCTCGACGCTGGGCATCGTCCACCAGGACCCGGCCACCGGACTCGCCATGGGCGTGTCGGCCGGGGGCAACATCGCCGAACGACTCACCGCGGCGGGGTGGCGCAGCTACGGCGCGATCCGGGCGCGGGCGGCGCAGCTGCTCGACCGCGTCGAGGTGCCGCTGTCGCGGATGGACGACCCGGTCCGCACCTTCTCCGGCGGGATGCGGCAGCGGGTGCAGATCGCCGCGGCGCTGGCCACCGACCCTGCCGTGCTTTTGCTGGACGAGCCCACCACCGGGCTGGACGCCTCGGTCGCCGCGGGCGTGCTCGACCTGCTGCGCGGCTTGCTGGCCGAACGCGACACCGCCGCGGTCGTGGTCAGCCACGACTTCGGCGTCGTCGAGACCCTGACCGACCGGACTCTGGTCATGCACCTGGGTCGGGTCGTCGAGCGGGGCCTGACCGACCAGCTGTTCCGCGACCCCCACCACCCTTACACCCAGCGGCTCGTCGCCGCGGCCCGGAGGTGACCGTGCGACCCGTACTCGAGATCCGCGACCTGACCAAGACGTTCACCCTGCACGCCGTCGGCCGGACGGTCACCTCCCTGCGGGGCGTCGACCTCGACGTGGCCGCGGGCGAACACGTCGCGCTGGCCGGGTCCAGCGGCGCGGGCAAATCCAGCCTGCTGCGCTGCGTGCACCGCAGCTACCTGCCCGACTCGGGCACCGTGGTCCTGCACACCGGTGACGGTCCGGTCGAGCTGACCACCCTTGATGACCGCGGCCTGGTCCGGCTGCGGGCGCGTGAGCTCGGCTATGTCTCCCAGTTCCTCGCCGCGCCACCGCGCACGGGGCCCTGGGCGCTCGTCGCGGCCGCGGCCCGGCGCCGCGGCCTGGACGCGGCCGATGCGGCCGACGCCGCGGCGTCGGCGTTGCGCCGCCTGGCCCTCGACGAGGCGTTGTGGGACGTCGACTGTGGTGTGTTGTCCGGTGGTGAGCGCCAGCGGGTGAACCTCGCCGCGGCCACGGTCGCACCCCCGAGGCTGCTGCTGCTCGACGAACCGGTGTCGGCGCTGGATCCGGTCAACCGGGAGCTCGCGCTGGACCTGGTCGCGTCGCTGTCCGGGCGCGGCGTCGCGGTCCTCGCGGTGTTCCACGACGCCGACGCGATGCGCCGGCTCGCCACCCGGGTGGTCGAGTTCGGTGGCGGCCGCGTGGTGCGCCAGGGTGCACCCGCCGAGGTCCTGGCGGGGGCGGCGTGAGTGCCGCGGCACCGGCCCGGACGGCCTGGCCCCTCGACCGGCCGCGCACCGATTACGTGCTGGGCCACGTGCGGGCGGTACTGCCCGACCGCGTCATCGACGATGCGTGGGTCGCCGTGCGCGACGGACGCATCGCCGAGGTCGGGTCGCAGCCGGGCGGGTGCGTGGCCGACGTCGACGGCGGTGGGCTCTATTGCCTGCCCGGCCTGGTGGATGTGCATTCCGACGGTCTGGAGCGCGAGCGGCTGCCCCGGCCCGGCGCCGAGCTGCCCTGGCCGTTCGCGATGCGGTCGTTCGAGGGCAAGCTGTGGGCTGCCGGGGTCACCACCGTCTTCCACGGGGCGTCGTTCGAGCAGGGCGCCTCGCCGGTCTCACCGCGCGCGATCGCGAGCACCCGGGAGCTGTGCCGGCAGGTGGAGGGCCGGGGGAGCGCTCCGGTCGACCACCGGATCCTGCACCGGCTCGATGTGCGGTGTCGCGACGGTCTGGCGGCGCTGCGGGAACGGCTCGCCGGGTTCACCGGCCCGGCACTGGTGTCGCACGAGGACCACACCCCGGGCCAGGGGCAGTACGCCGACCGGACCTACTACGAGCGCTACGTGTCCGGCACCCGCGGCCTGACCGACGCCGAGGCCCGGCTGCACGTCGACGACATGATCGCCCGGCGGGACACGATGCTGGACGTGCGTGCCGAAGCGTTCGACTTCCTCTCCGGTCGTGCCCGGACCGGGGCGGTGCGGCTGTTCGGTCATGATCCGGCCTCACCCGCCGAGATCGCGGCCCTGGCCGAGCGCGGCGGGGTGGTGGCGGAGTTCCCGACGACCGTGGCGGCGGCGCGCGCGGCCCGCGCATCCGCGATGCCGGTCGTGATGGGTGCGCCCAACGCGCTGCGCGGGACATCGCACGCCGGTAACGCCTCCGCCCGGGAGCTTGTCGGTCGCGGGCTGGTGACTGCCCTCGCCTCGGACTACCTGCCCTCCGGACTGCTCGCGGCCGCGTTCCTGCTCGCTTCCGAGGCATTGGTGGACCTGCCGGCCGCGGTACGGCTGGTGACCGCGGGTGGCGCGCAGGCCGCGGGTCTGGACGACCGCGGCATGCTCGCGCCGGGGCTGCGCGCCGACCTCGTGCTCGCCGAGGCGGGGCGGCCGTGGCCGACGGTGTGCGCGGTCATGCGGGCCGAGTCCCCACCGGCGCGGCGCGGCGCATCACCACTCGAGCCGACGCCGGGGCCGCGTTCGTGATCACGTGCTTGGCCTGGTCGTCGGCGCGACATCGTTGCGGAGTTAGCGGGCGGCAGCCAAGGCGGCGCTCAACAGCTCGGGCACCTCGTGCAGAGGGAGATGAGCTGTGCGGGACGGCGAGTGTGTGGCCGTCCCGCACAGCCGGCCCTCAGTCGGCGAGCTTGGTGATGGCCTGGGCCCACAGGAAGTACTTGTTGGTGCCCAGGTCGCGGACGGTCTTGATGTTGAAGGCGTCCTTGAGGTGCTGGGCGTCGCCCTCGGAGACGCTGTGGAGGGCGTCGACGGGGGCGTCGGCCAGCTCAGCGATGCTCTTGTCCCCGTAGGCCTTGTCGACCTTGCTCGCGATGTCGCCCACGTTGTCTCCTTCGAGTCGGTGCGGCCGATCCGGCCGCGTCGGTTGCGTGACGACCAACCCTGGCAGTGACGGGGCCTGGTGGCTGGCGGGACGCGCGGGGTGTCGGGTAAACGCAGTTGATCGTTTCGGCGAAGGGCTGGCCACGCACGACAGCCGTGGCCCCTCCAGGCTGTGGGCACCCCTACGGTTGCGGCCATGAACGCTCCCGAACCGGCTGGCTACAACGCGGACTTCCTCGGGGTGCCTGCGCCGATGCCCACCGCGCCCGGTGTGACGACTGTGGCGCTGGCCTACACCCACTTCTCCACGCTGCACCGCCCGGACCGTCGCCTCGCCGCGGCCACCGCGGTCGCGATCGACGGTGCGAGCCTGCGTGAGGTGGAGCGTTCTGATGACTGGCGGCTCGACGACCGGCTCCCGGCCGAGCAGCAGGCCGGCGAGGACATCTACGCCGACAACGACCTGGACCGCGGCCATTTGGTTCGGCGCCGGGATCCGGTGTGGGGCGAGCAGGCCGAAGCCGAGCGGGCGAATAGCGACACGTTCTTCTACACCAACGCCGCACCGCAGGCGTCGTCGTTCAACCAGGACCGCGAGCTCTGGCTCGGGCTCGAGGACTACCTGCTCGACAACGCCGGGGACCACGACCGCAAGCTCGTCGTGTTCACGGGCCCGGTCCTCGCCGACGATGACCCGCCCTACCGCGGCTTGGCGGTTCCCCGGCAGTTCTGGAAGATCGGCGGCTTCACCGTCGGTGGCGCATTGGGCACCACTGGCTATCTGCTCGATCAGACCCCGCAGCTCGGTGCCCTGCAACAGGAGGGCGAGCCGCCGCCGCTGGGGGAGTTTCGGACGTTCCAGGTCCCGGTCGCCCGGATCGGCGAGCTGACTGCCCTCGACCTCGGCCCGCTGGTTGCGGCCGACCGCATGCCCGTCCCCGCACCCGCGCCGGCTGCGCTCGTCGACCGCGCCGTGCGCCTGACGGCCTACGCCGACATCCGAGGTCTGTAGCGGCCCCCGGCGGCGCACCACGCGAAGTGAGAGTGGCGGCTCGGCGCCTCGGCCAGGGGTCGGAGCTCACCGTGGTCCGGGCGCGTCCGTGCGGGCAGGGGCACGGCGAGGACACGGCGCCGCTGCAGCTCCTCACGAGCAGGGGGCCGCCGGCGACCCTCGCACGCCGCGCGCCACACTTGTTCGGTGCTCTATGTGGGAGCCCGGGAAATCGCGGGTTCGGACGATCATGAAGGTTACGTTGCGGGCCGCTACCGCAACGGCACCTACAGCGACATCTGGACCGATGTCCGCCACGGCGTTGAAGGAACCTTCACCGCCTACGTACCGGCGTGCGAATGCGGATGGCTCGGAGCTGCCCATCAACCCGACGGCCGCGGGCTGGTAGCTGCACGCACGGAGTGGTTCCACCTCCACTTCCTGCCGTTCGCCACGACCGTCGGTGTCACGCACGTGCGCTTCGAGGACGTCCTCCAGCCGTAGGCGCAGGGATCGCGCGTCGACCGTCGCTTGCTGAACGCGCCACCGGTAATGGACACGCCGCACGGCCCGACGATCAACCAGCGCACGAACGGTGGCCATTCTCGAGGGGGGTACTCCACGCCGACGAGAGTGACCTGTACCGCTGCTCCGACATCCGCTGGGTCAGCCAGCAGCTGAGGGCGAGCGGGGCGACATGGTCCGGGTAGGCGACGGCCTCGAGGGCATACCGACGGCCTACCTGCTACCGGGCGAGTTGACCGGGCCGGCCCCGCTGCTCTCCGGTGGTCACTGGCCAGCACCGGGTGGCCCCTCCCGGCTATGCGGTGCGACGGCGAAACCGCTGCTGAACGCCCTGCTTGCTGGTCCCGTACAGCTGCCCGATATCGACCCACCGAACACCTTCCGCCCGGGCCTGTGCCACGAGTTCGGCTTCCAGCTGCTCGGCCACCTGCCGCAGCCGGCGACCTGCCGACACCCGAGCGGTCACCGTGTCCGCGGACTCAACCGCCTCCAGAGCAGCTCTGATCTGCGCACAGCTCGTCGCCCCACCCATGTTGTCAACGCCTCCTTGACCGCGATCCTGGTCAAGGTTACGTTGACCAAGGTGTAGCTCAGATTACGACCAGCCGAACCGGGGGTGATCATCCATGGCGAAGAAGAAGGACAAGAAGAAGGACAAGAAGGGCAAGAAGAAGAAGTGACCTAGCGGCTCGACACCCGAGCCCTGACGGCGCCGCGCCACCTGTGATCACAGCAGTGGGCGCGGCGCCGTCGCACCAAGCCCTGGTGTCGCAACCGGGCGCTCTGTCGCAACCTCAGGCGCTCGACGGTGAGCTCGATCCCGCCCTCCGCGCCGGAGCTTGTACCCGGTCGCCGGATCGAACTCGACCGAGAGCGAGGACGGTCGGTCAGAACGATCGCGGCGACCATGACGATCGGCCGAGCTCACGTGACTCACCGTGACAACGGGGGAGGGTTCGACCCTCGTTCTCCCCGTCGACACGCGCTGCTCGTCGATGCCGCGACCGATCGCACGTACGCTCGGGCGCGCCTCGCCCCGGAGGGCAGGTATGCGTCGCGTCCCTCCGGGGAGAGGTCCACTGCGGCTTTCAGCGAGTGCCGGGCCCGATGGCCGCTCATCGGTGGGCGCGCACCACATCCACCTCGTCGCCGAGCCAGCCGCTGGCGTCATCGGCGTGTTCGCCGCCGGCACTGCTGGGGGCACACCCCGAGGTTCGGTTCCCTGCGCTCGTGGCCGCCGCTGACGGTGCCGCAGCCGCAGGCCAACACGATCACGCAGAGCGGTACCGCGCACGATTGACGATCACTGAGATTCCGCATCTGATGATCACCCCGACAATTCGGTGCGCCGGCCCGGGGTAGTGGGTCTGGTTCGGCGACGGTCCGTCCGGGACGCTCCACCTGTCTTCCGGGCCGGCCGCAGCGCTGCGTGGTGCAACGGGGCTCCGCCTTCAGGCGGTTGTCGCCACGGCTGCCGAGGGACATGCTGGCCGGGTCCGGATGAACGCCGCAGTAGCAATGAGCACTGCGGGAGCACTGGATGAACGCTGAACAAGCTTCGGGTCGACACGCAGAGTGGGGTGTACGTCGTGGCGGGCAAGCAGCGGGCGGCAGAGGTTCACGCCGATGACCGGGAGACGCGTGCTGAACCCGCCGGCGCCACCGGTGGTGCGGACGAGGCTGCGGCACCGACCGAGGCCTGGGACGTTTCGGAGACCGGCACCGCCACGTCGACCGGAGAGGGACAGGCGGGCCCGTCCGCGGCGAGGCGGCTTGAGGGTCACCGCTGGGCGACCGTGGACCTGCCGTTCGTGACCGCGGAGTTCCGGGCACCGCAGATGCCGAGCCGGGGGGATCTCGACGCGGCTGCGCATGGGGCCTGGTCGATGCTGCCGTCGGGCAAGTCGATGTTGTTCCTCGGTGGGTTGGCCGCGACCGCCGTGGCCGGGGTGATCGAGTGGCCGGTGGCGGTGGCGATCGGTGTCGGGTCGGCCCTGGCCGGCCGGTCCACCGGAAGCTCGGGCTCATCCCAGGAGGCCACCACAGCGGCAGGGACTTCCGACACCGGCACCGGCACTGCCGCCTCCGGTCCCGCCTGACCCGGCCGACGCCTTGCGCGTATCTGTAGGCGTCGGTCTGGCGACGACGAGGCTCACGTGTGGCAACGTCTGATCGGGCTGGCCGGTGACACGGTCGGCACCGCGGTCGGTGCCGTGGCCGGAGTCGTCGAGTTCGTCTCCAGTGCGACCGCGGGTTCGGTGACGACGGCGCCGGGTCGGGTTCACGTCCCGATCGACGGCGTGCACCACGACGCGGACGCGGCGTCGCGGGCCGAAGAGCTGCTCGTCGCCCACGAGGCGGTGGTGCGGGCCGAGGTCAACGCCGCCCTGGGCGATGTCCTGATCGAGTTCGTTCCCGAGCTGATCACGATGGGCGAGGTGACCGAGCTCGTCCGGGCGGCCGAGCAGGCATGCGGGCTCGCGGCGGCCGCACCGCTGGCACGCCCGGAGCATCCCGGCGCGCCGGGTGGGGTGATGCAGGAGGCGGTCCTGCTCGGGCTTAACGTGGTGGGCCTGGCCTACACCGCGGTGGGGCGGGCGCTGCCGTTGGGACCGGCCGCGTTGGGGCTGTCGGTGCTCGCTCACGTCGATGCGGCCCCGGCGTTGCGCTCGCTGTTCACCCAGGTCGTGGGCGAGCCTGTGGCGGCCCCGCTGCTGGCTGGTGCGGCGGTGGTCGCCAACACCACGGGGCGCCGGCCGGTCGGGCTGCTCGTCGACGCCTGCCACCGGTATGCGCTGTACCAGGAAGCCCGGGCTCACCGCGTCACGTGGACGGCGTGGGAGGGCGAGCTCGCCCACCGGCCCGGGGCGTACCGCGCCGCGCCCGCGCCGGCATGTCCGCGGCCGGTTCCGCTCCCACCCGGGCCGGTGCAGAAGGTCGCGCACACGGCCACGGGGACCGCCCTCGCCGGCGCCGCACTCCTCACCGCGCTCGGGGTGCATCCGCTGGCCAACGCGGTGCTGGCCGCTGGCTTACCGAAGGCGGCACGGACCGGACAGGACGCCTACGCCGCCGGGCTCGGCCGCGGCGTCGCCGCGCGAGGAAGTCTGGTGCTCGATCGGTCGGCGCTGCGCCGCCTCGACCGGCTGGACACGGTGGTGCTCGATGCCGATGTGCTCCGTACCGGGCGACACGGGGTGGAGGAGGTCGTGCCGTTGGAGGGCGACTCCGGCCCGGCTGCGTCCGCGCTGGTCGAACGGGCACATGATCTGGTCGACAGGCGCCGGCCCGACCGGGCGCGGCGGCGGCAGGGATGGTCGGTCGAGCCGGTGGGCCGTGCGGCAACCGGGTGGATCGCCGAGTTGGCCGCGGAACTGGCGCATCGGGCGTCCACCGTGCTGTTGCTGCGGCGTGGGGACGACCCGGTCGCGCTCGTCGGTGTGTCCGAGATCCTCGATCCGTTCACCGAAGCCGTTGTGGCCGCAGCCGGACAGGTCGGGGTGGTGCTGGTGGGCGGGTCCGAGGACCTGGTGCCGCGCACCGACGCCGACGGCGCGGTCCCCGGCGGGGACGACCTCGCCGAGTCGGTGCGCGAGCTCCAGGCGACCGGCCACGTGGTCGCGGTGCTGAGCGAGCACCACGACGTCGCGCTCGCCGCCGCCGACCTCGGCATCGGCCTCGTCCCGCCCGGGGGCACCCCGGCCTGGACGGCGGACACGTTGATCCGCACCCTGAGCGAGGCCTGTCTGCTGCTGGAGGCGATCGAGCCAGCGCGCCGGGTCGGTCGCCGTGCCGCACAGCTCGCTGCCGCTGGGTCGGGGCTCGGTGTGCTGCTCGCCCTGCTCGGGCCTGCGGTCGGCGCCCCTGCGCGCGCCTCGGTCGCGGTGCACACCGCCGCGCTGTGCGCCTACGGCATCGGCACCTGGTCGGCGATCACGGTCGCCCGCCGGCCCGCACCGGTCGCGACCGACCGGATGCCCTGGCACGCCATGTCGTCGCGGGCGGTGCTCACCCAGCTCGACAGCGCCCGCAGCGGTCTGGCCGAACCGGAGGCCCGGCGCCGGCGAACGCCACCCCGGCACGACGACCACGACGAGATCGGACTTGTCCGGGCCTCGGCCGAGGAACTCGCCAACCCGATCACCACCGCGCTCACCGCCGGCGCCGGGGTGTCGGCGGCGACCGGCTCGGTACTTGATCCCTTGTCGATCGTGTTCGTGCTCGCGGTGAACGCCCTGATCGGCGGCGTGCAGCGGGTCAGCGCCCAGTCCGCGTTGCGCACTCTGCATCGGAGCAGCGCCACCCGGGTGCGTGTGCGGCGCGGCGAGCACGAGGTGGAACACACCGCCGACGAGCTCGTCGGCGGCGATGTGATCCGGCTGCAGGCCGGCGACGCCGTACCGGCGGACAGCCGGGTGCTGGCCGGTCACGGCCTGGAGATCGACGAGTCGTCGCTGACCGGCGAGTCGGTGCCGGCCTCGAAGTCGGCGCACGCCACGAGCGCACGCACCCTCGGCGACCGCCGCTCGATGCTCTACGAGGGCACCACCGTGGCCACCGGGCGCGCCGAGGCGGTGGTTGTCGCGACCGGGGAGCACACCGAAGCGGGCCGGACCCTGCGCGAGAGCGCCGGTCAGGCCCCGCCGACCGGTGTCGAGAGCAGGCTGCGCGAGCTGACCGCCCGGATCCTGCCCGTCTCGGTCGGGGCCGGCGTCGCCCTCGTCGCGATCGACCTGCTGCGAGGGCGCCCGGCCGGGGTCGCGCTGACGCGGGCGGTGAGCCTGGCCGTGGCCGCTGTCCCGGAAGGTCTGCCGTTCGTTGCGACGGTGGCTGAGCTCGCGGCCGCCCGCCGGCTCTCGGCCCGCGGAGCACTGGTCCGTAACCCGTCGACGATCGAAGCCCTCGGCCGGGTGAGCGTGCTGTGTTTCGACAAGACCGGCACCCTCACCGAGGGCCGGATCAGCCTGCGCCAGGTATCCGACGGGACCCGCAGCGCCACGGTCGACGAGCCACTCACCACCGATCTGCAGGGCATCGTCTCCACCGCGGTGCGGGCCAGCCCGTTCCGCGCGGACCGGCGGCACATCACTCATCAGACCGACCGTGCCGTCCTGCGGGGCGCCCGCGAGCTCGACATCAGCGCGGAGAACGGCCACGCGTTCGTCGAGGCGCTCGACGAGCTGCCGTTCGAATCTCACCGCGGCTACCACGCCACCTTGTGGCGGGGCCGCAGCGGCAACCGGATCAGCGTCAAGGGCGCCCCTGAAGTCATCCTGCCGCTGTGCACGACCCGCCGCACCGCGGATACGAGTTCACCCCTCGACGGTGACCGGGCCGCGATCGACGCCGAGGTCCACCGACTGGCCCGCCACGGCCACCGCGTGCTCGCCGTCGCGCAACGGCCCACGACCGGCAGCAGGCTCGGCGAGGCCGACGTCGCCGAGCTGGAGTTCCGTGGGCTGGTCGGGCTGGTCGACCCGGTCCGCCCGACCGCCGCGCAGGCGGTCGCCACCCTGCGCGCCGCCGGGGTCGCCATCGTGATGATCACCGGCGACCACCCCAGCACCGCCGAGTCGATCGCCGCCGAGCTCGACGTCCTCGACGGACGCACCGTCATGACCGGCGCCGAGATGGACGAGCTGACCGACGCCCAGCTCACCGACGCGCTCCCCCGTACCGCGGTCTTCGCCCGCGTCACCCCCGCGCAGAAGGCCCGCATCGTCGGCTTGCACCAGCAGAGCGGCCATCCCGTGGCCGTTACCGGTGACGGCACCAACGACGCCCCGGCGATTCGGCTGGCCGACGTGGGCATCGCGCTGGGAGCCCGTGCCACCCCGGCCGCTCGCGAGGCGGCGGATCTCGTGGTCACCGACGACCGCATCGAGACCATCACCGATGCCATCGTGGAGGGGCGCGGGATGTGGGCGTCGGTCCGCGATGCCCTGTCCATCCTGCTCGGCGGTAACCTCGGCGAGATCGCCTACACCCTGGGCACCGGGCTGTTCGGCCGCGACGCGACCCTCAACGCGCGGCAACTGCTCTTGATCAATCTGCTCACCGATGTGCTACCGGCGATGGCCGTCGCCGTCCGCCCGCCACCGGACTCCACCCCGGCCGAGCTGCTCGCCCACGGCCCGGAGGCTTCGCTGGGCGCCTCCCTGGACCGCGACATCCAGGTCCGCGCCGCCATCACCGCCACCGCCGCGGCAGCGGCCTGGATGGCGTCGCGCCCGCTGAGCACCTCCGCCCAGGCCAACACCAGCGGCCTGGTCGCGCTCGTCGGCAGCCAGCTCGCCCAGACCCTCGTCGTGCGGGGGCGCACCCCGCTGGTCGCCGCCGCCGTCGGCGGTTCGATCGTCCTGCTCGTCGTCGCCGTCCAGGTCCCCGGAGTCAGCGGGATCGTCGGTTCCACGCCGCTGCTTCCGCATCAGTGGGGCATCGCGCTCACCGCGGCAGCCGCCGCCGGAGGTGCCCAGCTCGTCGCCCAGCGCCGGCTCGGCGCCACCGGATGACCACTGACCAACGCTCGTCACTTTCTGGCAACCGGATGTGCAGCCGCCCGGCCCGTATCGCTCACCGGCGTCGGTGACGCTGTGTGTCGTCGATCGGAAGGTGGGCATGATGAACGAGTTCTTCGGTGCGGTACTGGTCGCGGTGGCGGCGGCCCTGCTGGAACGCCTGGCCGTCCACCTCATGCACTCCCTGCGGGGTGCGATGCGTCCCGCCATCGCCTGACCCGGGGCGAAGGCCACCGGCGCGCCCTGGCCTCCGACGCGGGCACAGCAAGGGGTGTGTCCGCGTTGTCGGGGACCCGCTCCTCGTCGGACGGTGGTTCCTGGCAGTGGTCGCCGCACCCTGAGCTTCGACGCGTCGAGAACGAGCTCACGCCACCGTGCGTGCTGCCGCCACGAAGGCCATCAGCTCGTCGAGCTTGTCGGTTCGCGCTGCCGTCGCCCGGTCGAGGACGTGGATCAGGCTGTCGTAGGCGTCGGTGTGGTCGTAGCGGGCGGTGTCGGCGATCTTCAGTGCCCACCGCCAGTAGCCGCGCATCGTGTCCGCGAGTGGCATCCGGAAGGTCGCGATCACGTCCCGGATCGGTTCGACGACGGCGTCCCCGTGGTGGCGCAGGTACCGGCTGACGACGTCGGCCATGAATGTGAAGTGGCGTGCCTCGTCCCGCGAGAGCCGGGTCAGGACATCGGTGAGCACCGGCTCGTCGATGGCAGCCCGGAGCTGCTGGTAGTAGATCTGGGTGGCCTTCTCCTGCACCAGTGCATAGGCGAAGAACTGCACCGGGTGCTCGTAGGGCAGCTCGAACCGTTGCGCCCCGACCTCGGCGAGGGATCCCCGTAGCGTGTCGCGGTCGGTAATGCCGGATGCCGCCTGGTAGCGGGCCAGTGCGCGGGCGTGGGTGTCCTCCTCCGAGGCCCAGCGCACGGTGAAGTGGTACAGCTCGCGGTTGTGGGCGAACACCTCCGGTTCCACGGTGTCATCGACTGGGAAATGCCGGTGATAGATGTCGAAGTAGCCGGGTAGGTGGTCCTCGATGACGGTCACGAACTCGACGGCCGAGCGCTGTCCTTCGGTGAGCCGGTCGGCGTCGGCGGCGTCCCAGGCGAAGGTGGTCTCCGCGTCCCAACGTCGCCCCGGGGTCGTCGCTGCGAGGTAGGTGTCCACGGCGGGTGCGAGCTGGGCGGCGGTCAGGAGTCGGTTCACCGCGCGTTCCGCAGCACGAGTGCGTAGTGCTTGGTGGTGTAGCCCCACCCGGCGTTGGACACGTCCAGGTAGTGCGTCAGCCGGGACGTGATCCCCGGTTCGATCGCGTCGAGCCGTGCAGCTGCGGCGCCTACGTTCTGCGCCCACTGTTCGATGGTGCGGTGGTAGTGCCTGGTCAGATCGAGGCTGGTCTCCACGGAGAAGCCGGCGTCTTCGGCGGCGGCGACCAGCTCGGAGAGGGGGCGCAGCTCGCCGTTGCCGAAGATGGTCTCCCGCACGAAGTCGGTTCCGTCTACCTGGTTGAACCGGGCGCGGATCGCCGCGTTACGAAAACAGGATTCCGAGACGTACATCCGGCCGCCGCGGCGCAGCAGGCTTCGGGCTTTGGCGAGCGCCGCGGGCAGGTCGGGCATGTGTATCACCGAGCCCAGCGCGGTGACGGCGTCGAGGTCGTGTGGCAGGTCCTGCGCGGTCTCGAAGGGGCTGGTGATCATCCGGACGCGGTTGGCCAGGCCGCGTCGGCGCGCCCGCTGCTCGACGAACTCCTGCTGGCGTGGGGCCGGGCTGATCCCGGTGACGGTGCAGCCTCGAACGTCGGCGAGGTGTAGGACCAGCGCACCCCATCCCGATCCGATGTCCAGCACCCGTGAGCGGTCGTCGGCGTGGATCATGTCGGCGACGAGGTTCATCTTCTGACGCTGGGCGAGGTCGAGGGTCTCCTCGCCGGTGGCGTACCAGCCGGAGCTGTACTTGCGGGTCTCGCCCAAGAACAGCCCGAACACCCGCGGGTCGAGGTCGTAGTGCTGGTTGGTCGGATGCTCGAGGACGGTCACAGCTTCAGCGCCTTCTGCAGCACACCGGCGATCTCGGCGATCGTGCTGACGCCGAAGACGTCCTCGTCTTCGAGCTGCACGTCGTACTCGCGCTCGATGCGCGCAATCAGCCGCAGCACTTTGATGGAGTCCGCACCCTCGACCTCACGAAGGTCGGTGTCGGTGCCCAGCTGCGGCGCCGGGACGGCGAGGACCTCGGCGACGATCCGGCGAACGGCCTGGGTGATCTGGTCGATGGTCGGCAGGGAGGTGGTCATGACGCGCTCCTGGGCAGAGGGTGGTAGGTGGCGGTGGCGCTCGCGACGAGGTCGTCGTGGGCGTCGGTCACGTCGGCCACGGCGCCGATCAGGTCAGGGGTGCGGGAGATCAGGGCGGCGGTGACCCGGTAGGGGAGTCCGGTATGGACGGTGTCGACGTAGCGCATGCGCAGGCTCGTGGTGACCGCCGGGCGGTCGGCGCGCAGCACGATCAGGTTGCCCATGGTCTCGTCGCAGATCAGTGCGACGATGCCGCCGTGCACCACGTCGGGGTAGGACTCGTAGTGGTGGCCGAGGGCGAAGTCGGTCCGCAGGCCGGGGCCCTCGGCGGTGAAGGTCAACCCGAGTCCGTGCGGGTTACCCGGCGCGCACCCGAAGCAGTGGTGGTCTGCGCGCGTGCTCCAGGGCAGGGCGATCTGCGCGACGGTGGTCATGCCAACGCCTCGGCCAGTGCGCGGCGGACCTTCCCGTTGCTCGACAGGTCGCGGTCGGTGAGCGAGCCGATGGTCTTGCGGATCTTGTCCTGCAGTTCGTCGAGCTCGCCGGTGCCCGCCAGCTGGTCGAGGAACAGCTGGAAGCCCGTGTCGATGGTCTCGTGGCCCTCGAGGGCGTCGAGGCCGGACTTGAACACGCTGACGGGGTGGGTGATCGTGTCGTTGCAGGTGTAGAAGTACAGCGTCTCCAACACGCTCGCGAGCTCGTCGGGGTGCTGCTCGAGGCGCTGCGCGGCAAAATGCCGGAACTCGCGGGCGTGTGCGGCCTCGTCTCGGCTGGCGCGCAGCAGCAGGTCGGCGAGTACCGGCTCGGCCACCCAGTTCGCGACGGCGCGGTAGACGTGGTTGACCGTCAGTTCGGAGATGATGTTGGTAGCCAGGGTCGCCGACGGTGTGGAGCCAGGTTCGTAGGGCGCGCGCATCGCGGCGACGGCACGGGAGTCCACGTCCTGGCCCACGGCCTGTAGCCAGGAGGTGAAGGCGTAGTGGTGTTGGACTTCCTGGTAGCCCCAGATCACGGCGAAGGCGGAGAAGTCGTAGTCGTCGGCGAACTCGTTGAGAAAGCCGTGTACGGCGGCGATGACGTTGGATTCGCCCATGACCGCGCTCTTGACCAGCGTGACGTGCTCGGGCTTGACCAGGGATCGGTCGATGGCGGTCAGGTCGAGCTGGGCCAGCTTCCAGTGACCACGGTCGTAGTGGCGGAAGATGTCCAGGCTGTGCATGGCGTCCATGCCGGGGATCGTGTTGGTCATGTCGATCACCTCTCGAGGAGCGCGGCTGTGGCCAGTCGGCGCAGCTTGCCGCTGGTGGTGCGGGGCAGGGAGTCGGGTGCGGTGAGGTGGACCGTCAGCGCCGACAGGTCCAGCGCGCGGCGTATGCGCGCGGAGATTGCGTGGCGCAGGGCCTCGTGCTCCGCCTCGGGCGCGGCCGTTTCGACGACGATCGCGATGTGCTCGCAGGGTTCGAGGACGGCGAGGGCAACGCACCGCCCGCGGCGGACGCCGTCGATCGCGGCGGCCTCGGCCTCGACGTCTGCGGGGTAGATGTTGACCCCGCGGACTGTGATCATCTCCTTGGTGCGGCCGACGAAGAACAGCTCGCCGGCCCGCAGGTAGCCCAGGTCGCCGGTGCGTAGCCAGCCGTCCTCGGTGAATGGGCGGGAGCCGTCGAGGTAGCCGCTGGTCACGGCCGCGCCGCGGAGCTCGATCTCGCCGACGGTCCCCTCCGGCGCGCCACCGGCGATCCGAATCGCCATGCCGGGTACGGGCCGGCCCAATCCCACGATCTCCTTCGCTGTGCCGGAGGCTCGGGGCGCGACCACCGTCGCGCCGGCGAGGGCTTCTCGGTCGATGCAGTCGATGATGGGCGCGCGCCCGAGCGGCGGCAGGGTCGCGACGAGCGTGGCTTCGGCCATGCCGTAGCCGGGGGTCATGGCCTCGGCGCGGAAGCCCGCGTGTTCGAACCGCGTGGCGAACGCCGCGATCGACTCCGGGCGGATGATTTCCGCGCCGTTGAAGCAGACCCGCCAGGCGGCGAGGTCGAGGTCCTGTTGCGGGGTGTCGAGGAGCGCGTCGAACGCGAAGTTCGGCATGGTCGAGATGGTCGAGCGGGTGGCGGCGAACTCGGCCAGCCACCGGCCGGGGTCCTTCACGAACGCGGTGGGGTTCCACAGGTTGATCGGGATGCCGGTGAAGATCCCGGTCAGGGTGCCGAACAGGCCCATGTCGTGGAACAGCGGCAGCCAGGACGCGTGCGCGTCCCCCGGGCCGATGGCGATGGCCTCGGTGATCGACTCTGCGCAGGCCAGGATGTTGGTGTGGGTGAGCACCACGCCCTTTGGTGCTGCGGTGCTGCCGGAGGTGAACTGGAGCACGGCGGGGGTGGCCGGGTCGACGGTGCGTGGGGGCAGCTCGGGTCCGGGCGTGGTGAGCGTGGTGGAGTCGTGGAGCGTGCCCGCACCGAACTGCGCTGCGCGGGCGCCGAGCATCCGGGTGACGCTGTTCGACACGACGAGGTGCGACATGGCTGCCGCGGCGACGATCCGGGCGGTCCGGGCGCCGTACTCGGCGAGATCACGCAGGCCTGCGGGCAGGGGTAGCGGGCAGACGGCCGCGCCGAGGCGGGAGGCGGCGAAGACGGTCTGCAGGAACTCGGGGCCGTTGGGCGCGAGGATCCCGATCGCGTCCCCGGGGGCGGCGTGCAGGCGCGCGGCCATCCGTTTCGAGGAGGCGACGAGCTCGGCGTAGGTCAGCACTGATCTGTCGGAGTGGAAGCGGATGACCTGGTCCGGGCTGTCGGCGGCGACGGCGTCGAGCCGCTCGTGCAGGGTCGGTTCGCTGCGGGGTGCGACGCGACCGAGGGCGGGCTCTGCGCTCATGTCGCCATCCATGTTCGCTGCTCGTGGTGGATTGCCCGGTCGGCGCCGGGGCGCAGCACCCGAGCCAGCAGTGACGGGGCGAGCAACGCGGACGCGGGGTCGGCCAGGTTCGCGACGCGGATCAGGGCCCGCGCGACCACGGGATCGCAGTGCCCGACCCGCTGGACCCGGGTCACGTAGGAGTCGAGTATCCGGGCGGGCAGCGGGCGGGTACCCGGCACCTCGGGCAGGGCGAGGTCGGCGCGCGTCGCGATCTGCCAGGCCGCGCGGCACAGCCGGCCGATCGCGCGGTGCAGGTCGCGGGCCCGGTGCCCGTCCCAGCTGCGCAGGGCGGTGGCCTGCTGCGCGGCGAGCGTCATGCCCTGGGCGTAGAGCGGGTTGAGGCTGCACACGGCGTCCCCGATCACCGCGAGTCCTTCCGGCAGGCAGCGTTGCAGGTCGTAGCGGCGGTGCCGGGAGCCACGGAACCGGTAGGGGACCGGGTCGTCGAGGGGCTCGGCGTGCGCCACGAGGTCACCTATTGGCCCGGTGGGTAGGGAGGCGGCGAACGCTCGGAACCCGGCGTCGTCGACCGGCGGGTGATCACTAAGCAGCCCGGCCAGGGTGACCAGCCAGCGGTCGCCTTCGACGGCCATCGCCCCGCCACCGCGCGAGCGCGGCACGGTCGAGACCAGCGCGTTGCGGTCGCCGCCGAGATCGCCGGGGTGTCTGCGGTAGAGCCGGGTCGCGTAGCCGAGGTCGACATCGACTCGGTGCTCGCGCGGGCGGCCCAGTCCCACTTCGGTCAGCCAATCCGGCAGCCGGGAGGCCCGACCGGAGGCGTCCACGACGAGGTCGGCGGGCAGGACCGTGCCGTCGGCGAGCCCGACGGCCCGGACGTGGCCGGCGTCGAGTTCCAGGCTCACCGCCGTCGCGCACACAATCTCGGCGAGGGTCCGGTGGCGCAGCACGTCCTCGATCAGCGGCCGGGAGGCGAGCACCGATCGCAGACCGGTGTCGGTCGGATGCAGTCGCCTGCCGTGCATGTACCAGCGGGTGTCTACGAGGGGTTCGGCGGTGAGCGCGCCGGCGGCGACGAGGTCGTCGGTGAAGCCGGGATGCAACTCTTCCACGATCCGGCGGCCTCGGTCGAGCAGCCCGTGCAGGTGCCGGCCCTGCGGGACGCCGCGGCGGGCGCCGGAGCCGGTGTCGCGCTCGACGACGGTCACCGGCCCGCGCTCGGCGAGCACGCGCGCAGCCAGCAGCCCGGCTACACCGCCGCCGATCACGATCGAGCGCATCTAGAGCCCCAGGATCTCGGGGACGGTCGCCAGCGTTCGTAGCCGGTCGAGCGGGTCGGCGACCAGCTTGCGCGTGGCGAGGTTGAGCAGCCCGGAGACGCTGCGGACCTCGGCGGCCACCGTGCCGTCCTCGAGCCGGGTCAGCGGCTGGGTGATTCGTGCGGTCTTGCCGTGGCCCCACTCGAACTCGCAGCCGACGGTGACCTGGTCGTCATAGCGCAGCTCGCGGCGGTAGGAGATCGTCGTCTCCAGCATGATCGGCATGACTCCGTCGGTGAGCAGGGTCTGCGCGGACAGCCCAGCGGCTCGCAGGCTCTCCCACCGGGCGTGCTCGGCGTAGTCGAGGTAGACGGTGTGCCGGACGTGGCCGAGGGCGTCGATCTCGTAGCCGCGCACGGTCAGCTCAGTGAGGTGCGTGGTGGGGGCGCTCATGAGCCTCAGCGCACCAATTCCTCGAGGCGTGGTCAACGCGTCGACGGTGCCAGAATCGTGCCATCAGTAATGCTGATCGAGGTTGGATGAACGGCGGCATCTTGTCGTCTCCCGGCTACTTCGCCGACAGTTCCGAGACGATGTTCCCGGGTGGGCTTGAAGGATGACGACCGAACTGTTCCCGCCCGTGTTCGACGCCTTCGCCCCCGAACACCGACCTGACCCCTACTCTCGCTACGCGCTCGTGCGGGAGGCGACGCCGTTTCTCGACAGCGGTTTCGGGGTGGAGTTTGTGACCCGCCACTCCGAGTGCACCCAGATCCTGTCCGAGACGTTGTGGAGCCACCAGGACGAGGCCGAGCTCTTCCATCCCGAGGCGGCCAAGGTCGACCTGCCGACCTCGTTCTTGTGGATGGACCCGCCGGACCACACTCGATTGCGCCGGCTGGTGAGCAAGGCGTTCACTCCCACGAGCGTGACAGATCTGCGCCCGCGGATCACTGCGCTGGTGACCGAGCTGCTCGACGCGGCACTGCAGGGCGGCACGATCGAGGCCATCGAGGCGATCGCCTACCCGCTGCCGCTCATTGTCATCTGCGAGCTGCTCGGGGTGGAGGACACCGAGCTGGTGCACCGGGTCGGCCCGCATCTTGCCCGCGGCTTCGATCCGGACTTCGTGCTCTCCCCCCAGGAGTGCATCGCGCGCGACCAGGCGTCGCGCGAGATCCTGCAGCACTTTCGTGAGCTGATCGCCGAGCGTCGGGAGCGGCCGAAGAACGACCTGGTCAGTGGACTGATCCAGGTCTATGACTCCGGGGATGTGCTCACCGAGGACGAGATGCTCGCGACGTGTGTGACGATGCTCATCGCGGGTCACGAGACCACGGTGAACATGGTCGGTAACGGCCTGCTCGCCTTCGTCCGCAATCCCGACCAGCTCGCCCTGCTCCGGGAGGACCCGTCGCTGGCCGGCCCCGCGGTCGACGAAATCCTGCGGTTCGACTCTCCGGTGCACATGACGACGCGGACCGCCAAGCGGGACCTGGTGGTGGGCGGACGGACTTTCGCCGAGGGGCACAACGTCTGTGTGCTCGTCGGCTCGGCGAATCGTGACCCGCGCGCGTTCGACAACCCTGATGCCTTCGATGTCACCCGCTACGCGGGTTCGGCCGCCACCGCGCGACATCTCGGTTTCGCGTTGGGCATTCACTACTGCATGGGCGCGGCCCTGGCCCGGTTGGAGGGCGAGATCCTGTTCGCCATGCTCGCCCGCCGGGTGCAGACTCTCGAGCTTGCCGGCGACCCGGTCTATCGACCGAACCTGCTCATCCGTGGCCTCAAGGAATTGCCGATGCGGATGGCGTGAACGCGCCGGGGAGGGCGGCCGCGACCGCCCTCCCCCGTGTCATTTCAATCCGGATCTGACGAATCCGTCCACGATTCTGCGCTGCAGGAGGAGATAGAGCATCAGAACAGGTAGGCAGGCCAGTCCGGCGGTCGCCATCAGCGGGCCCCAGTCGTTGCCCTCGGTGCCCATGAAGCTGCGCAGTCCGAGCTGGAGGACGGCGTTGCTGCGTTGCAGGACGAGGGCGGGCCAGAAGTACTCGTTCCAGGCGTTGACGAACAGCAGCACGCCGAGGGCGGCCAGCGCGGGGCCGAGGTTGGGCACGACGACGGTCCAGAGCGTCGACCAGGCGTTGCGGCCGTCCATCCGGGCGGCCTCGAGTAGCTCGTGGGGGACCGATCGGACGTGGGAGCGGAGCATGATCACCGCGAGGGCGGAGCACAGGTTCGGGATGATCACCCCGGCGATGGTGTTGAGCGCGCTCAGCTGGTTGAGCAGGACGTAGTTGGGCAGCATCGTGACCTGGAACGGCACCAACCAGGTGGCGACGAAGACCAGGTAGAGGGCGTTCTGGAAGCGGAAGCGCCAGGCCGCGAAGGCGTAGCCGGCCAGTAGCCCGGTGAGAAGTTGGCCCAGGGCGATCATTGCGGCCATCACGAAGGTGTTGACCAGCAGGCGCGGCATGTCGACTGCGCCCCAGGCCTGGGCGTAGTTCGCCCCGGACAGCGGCCAGGGGAAGGGGTTGAGGGAGTAGACGTCCTCGGGTGCGCGAAGTGAGGTGGCGTAGAGCCAGTAGATCGGCACGATGCAGGCCAGGCCGAGCAGGGCGAGCACCGTGTGGCCGAGGACGGCGCGGAGCCGGGATTCCCGCAGGACGGTCGGCGCGTGCGAGGGGGCGTGCGCGGGGGTGGGGACCTCGGTGAGCAGTTCAGGAGTCATGGAAGGTCAGCCGTTCGGTGAGGCGGACCAGGAGCAGGGCGATCAGTCCGAACCCGAGGAAGAAGATCATGCCTGCGGCGGCGCCGAGTCCGGCGTCGAAGGACCCGAAGGCGTAGTCCCAGAGCAGGTAGTAGACGTTGGTGGTGGCGCCGGAGGGTCCACCGTGGGTGAGGGTGTTGACCAGGGGGAAACTCCACTGGGCGGCGAGCAGCAAGGTCATGAGCAGCAGGAAGGACAGGGTCGGGGACAGCAGCGGCAGGGTGATCCAGCGGGTGGTCTGCCAGCGGGTGGCGCCGTCGAGTGACGCGGCGGCGGAGTACTCGGAGTCGATGCCGGCCAGTCCGGCGGCGACGACGAGGGTGGCGAAGCCGAGGACGTGCCAGCCGGTGATCACGATGATGGCGATCTGGGCGGGTCCGGGTTCCTGTAGCCAGTTGGTGGTGGTGCCGAGGAGTTGGTTGACCAGCCCGCCGCGCGGGTCGAGCATCCACTGCCACACTGCGGCCCCCGCGACCGGCGCGACGAGCATTGGTGCGAAGACCAGCGCCTGGTAGACCGTCGCGGCCCTGCCGTGTACCTGCCGGGCGAGCAGGCCGACGATGGTGGGGACGACGAGGGTGAACGGCAGCAGCCCCAGGATGAGTACGGCGGTGCGACCGAGCGCGTCCGGGAAGTCCGGCAGGTCGAAGAGCCGCTCGTAGTTGGCGAAGCCGACGAACTCGGCCGGGCTGGTGGGCAGCAGGTTCCAGGAGAAGAACGACAGCTGCACGGTGGTGACCAGCGGCCGGTAGATCCAGATGACGAGCAGCGCGAGGCCGGGGAGCAGGAACAGGTACGGCGGCACCGCTCGGGCGATCCGTTTCGCCGGCGGGACCCGGACCGCGGCCGGCGCGTCGAGCCGTGGTGGGGCCGCGACCTCGACGAACCGGGCGGGCCCGTTCCCGCCGGGCCCGCCGGGGGCGGTCTCGAGCACCGTTGTCACGACGGGATCCGTTCGGTCATCCACGCGATTCGCTCGGCGGCATCGACGTCGTAGACCGACGCGCCGCCGAGTGGCACCGCGGTGGCGACCGCGGTGTCGGCGAACAGGTCGACCCGGCTGATCGCCGCCCCGGAGACACCGCGTAGCCGCCCGGCCGGCGCGACGGCGTCGACCTGGTAGATCAGCGCGGGCGCCACCCACACCGGGATCCCGGCGAGGGCTCCGGCGCCGGCGTGGTGGGCGTGCCCGCAGACGATCATCCGGACGTCGGATCCGGCCAGCACTCCGGCGAGCTTCTCGGGCTCGCGCAACCGCAGCAGGTCCACCGAGCTCACCGGGGAGCGCAGCGGCGGATGGTGCAGCACGAGCACGGTTCCCTCCGGTGCCGGGGTGGTGAGCTCGGCGCCGAGCCACTCCAGTTGCGCGGGCTCGATGCGGCCGTGGTGGTGGCCGGGGATGGTGCTGTCCAGGGCGATGATCCGGGCGCCGCCCACCCACACGACGCGATCGGGTGTGCCGAACGCGTCGGTGAAGGGGCCGAGGGCGTCGTGGTTGCCCATCAGCGGAACGATCGGGACACCGGCGAGGCCCGCAATGTCGCCGTCCAGCAGCGCACTCAGGGTGGCGTAGGCGTCCGGTTCGCCGGCGCCGGCCAGGTCACCGGGCAGCAGCAGGGCGTCGGGGCGTGTTCCGGCACCGATGCGGGTCAGTGCGCGGCGCAGTGTGTCGGCCGATGCCGGATCGGCGCCCAGGTGGGTGTCCGAGACGATGGCCAGGTAGGCCCGCGCACCGGATACCGCTGTGCGCGGTGTCACGGTGTCCCGGTGGGGATGAGCGCCTGTCCGCGCTGCTGCGCCTCGGTCAGGGTGGCCTGCGGGTCGGCGCCCTGGAGGACGACCTGCTCGACGGCGTCCATCATCCCGTCGCGGATCTGCAGGTAGTCGGTGCCGGGGAAGGAGATCCACGGCTCCATGCGGTGGAGCTGCTCGATGTTCGTGCCGGTCGTCGGGTTGGCGGCGGCCCAGTCCTTGAGCGTGGAGTCCATCAGGCCGGTGCGCAGCGGCAGGTAGCCGATGTTCTGCGCGATCTGGGTGAAGGCCTCGTCGCTGGTCAGAAAGGTGATCAGTTCCCACGCCGCACGCTGCTCGGCGGGGTCGTCCGAGAGCACATACAGTGCGGCGCCGGAGTTCGTCGGGACCGCCGGGGTGTCACCGAAGGACGGTGTGGGTGCACCGTGCAGTTCCCAGCCTGCGCCCTTGGCGCCCTTGCCGAAGGTGCCCTGCAGGGAGGACGACTCGAGGATCATGGCGAGCTCGCCGCGGGCGAAGGTCTCGACGGCCTGCTGCTGGCTGAACTTCGGGCTGGCCCCGCTCTCGACCATGTCGGCGAGCATGGACACGGCCTGCACGGAGGCCGGTTCGGCGTACTGCAGGGTGGTGCGGTCTTCGGAGAGCACCCGGCCGCCGTTGGAGCGGATGATGCTCTGCAGGCACCAGTCCTTGGCTTGTGTGGTCACGCAGTCGGCGTAGGCGCCCTCCTTGCCGGTGGTGGCCTTGATCTGTGTTGCGGCCTCGGCGACCTCGGTCCAGGTGGCGGGCGGTCGTGCCGGGTCGAGTCCGGCGGCGGTGAACAGCGAGGCGTTGTAGTAGAGCACCGGTGTGGACAGCACGAACGGCATCCCGTAGGTCTTGGCGTTGTGCTCCCCCAGGGACGCGGCGGCGGGGGCGTAGGGATTCGGTCCGCCGAGTGCCTGGCTGAGTGCCTCGGCGCCGACGAGGTCGTCGAGGGGTTTGGCGCCGACCTGGTCGACGACGAAGCCCATGTCGGAGAACCCGATCTGGGCCACGTCGGGGGCATTGCCGGTCGCGGCCTGGGTCTGCACGCTCGACACGGCGTCCGCGGCCGGGTTCGAGCTGGTGCCCTGCGGTTTCTGCGCGGTCACGGTGATGTTCGGGTGCTCGGCGTGGAACCGTGCGAGCAGGCCGTTGAAGGTGTCGGTCCAGGGCCCGGCCTGGCCGAAGTTGTAGGACTCGAAGGTGATCGACACCTGCTGGTCGGGGGCCAGCTCGGGGGCACGTTCGACGGTGTCGGCGGCGGTGCCGACCGAGCCGCCGACACCACAGCCTGCGAGCAGTGTGGCCGCGGCGACCGCGGTCGCGATCAGACGGGGGGTACGCACGGGTTCCTCCTGTAGCGGGGTGTCAGACCGCGACGGTGGCGCGGTCGGGATCGGGGGTGCGCACCAGGCGACGGCCACTGGTGGCGGAGAACAGGTGGACGCGGTCGGGCTCGCAGGTGAGCGTGATGTGGTCGCCGACGGCCAGGCAGAGTGGGCGGGGCCCGCGAACCGCGACCCGGCCCGCGCCGATCTCGACGTGGGCGACCTCCTCGCCGCCGAGGTTCTCGACGTGGCGGACCGTGCCGCGCAGCTGCGTGTCACCGGCGCCGACCCGCAGGTGCTCGGGCCGGACCCCGACGAGGACATCGCGGCCGCCGGAGTCGCCTAGGACCCCGAGCGGGATGTCGATGCCGTCGCCCTGGGCGCGCAGCTCGCCATCGGCGCTGCGCAGCTGCGCTGCGAGCAATCCGATCGCGGGGGAGCCGATGAACCCGGCGACGAAGGTCGAGGCCGGGGCGTCGTAGACCTGCTCGGGTGTGCCGACCTGTTCGAGGCGCCCACCGTTGAGCACCGCGATCCGGGTCGCCATGGTCATTGCTTCGATCTGGTCGTGGGTGACGTAGACGAACGTGGAACCCAGCCGCCGGTGCAGGTCGCTCAACTCGCCGCGGGTCGCGGTACGCAGTGTGGCGTCGAGGTTGGACAGTGGTTCGTCGAGCAGGAACGCGCCCGGGTCGCGCACCAGCGCCCGACCGAGCGCGACGCGCTGGCGTTGGCCGCCCGACAGCGCCCGCGGGCGGCGGTCGAGCAACTGCTCGAGCCCGAGCACGGCGGCGACCTCGGCGATCTTCGCGTCGGCGTCCTTGCGGCGGCGGGTGCGCAGCGGGAAGCCGATGTTCTTCGCGACGGTCAGGTGCGGGTAGAGCGCGTAGCTCTGAAAGACCATCGCCAGGTTCCGCTCGCGGGGGGCAGCGGCGGTGATGTCACGGTCGTCGAGCAGGATGCGGCCGCCGCTCGGGGCGGTCAGCCCGGCGATCATGCGCAGGAGAGTGGACTTCCCGCAGCCGGACGGGCCGAGCAGAACCAGGAATTCGCCGTCGGCCACGTCGAGCGAGATCCCGTCGACCGCAGCCACGTCGCCGAAGCGGCGGGTCAGGCCCTCGATCTGGATACGGCTCACCGGAGTCTCCTTCTGGGGTCGGGTCGGCGTGCTCGGGTCGGGTGTGCTCGGGTCGCAGTGGCCGGATCGCCGCGGCGGTTGCGCGGATGTCAGCAGTACGGGATGGCCCGGGGGTGAACGGTGGGCGTCGGCTGGGCGGTGCGGGCGCTTCCGCGGCCGGCCCGTGACCGTCGGCAGCGGCCCTGAGCAGCGACGATCGGGGATCGTGGCGGATCGATCGGAACTACAGGTCGACCACGAGCCGGGCCCCGCGAGCACGGGAGACGCAGATCATCATCACCTCGCCCGCCTCGCGGTCGACGGCGTCGAGCAGGGAGTCGCGATGCTCGGGCTCGCCGTCCAGTACTGCTGTCTCGCAGGTACCGCAGGTACCTGCGAGACAGGACTGCAGCACGTCGATCCCCGCCGCCTCGGCGGCGGCGAGCAGGCTGGCCCCTGCGGGCACCTGCACGGTGACCCCGCTGCGGGCCAGCACCGCCTCGAACGGCCGCTGCGGGAGGTCGAGTTCGACCGGAGTGAAGCGCTCGACATGAGCGGTCGGGCAGGCGGCGAGCAGGGCATCGAGCATCGGGGCGGGCCCACACCCGTAGATCGCGGCCCCCGGGGCGTCGGCGACGGCGGCGCGCAGGTCGAGTAGGCCGCCCGCCTGGACCGTCACCCGCGGGTCGGGCTCCACGCGTTCGAGGTAGGCCATTGACGCCCGGGATCGACCGCCGTAGAGCAGCCGCCACGGGGCTCCGGCCGCGTCGGCGGCGGCAATCATCGGCAGGATGGGGGTGATGCCGATCCCGCCTGCGACGAACAGGTAGCGCGCAGCGGGCGCCAGCGGGAAGTGGTTGCGGGGTTCGCTGATCTCTATTCGGTCGCCCACGCCGAGGTGGTCGTGGACGAACGCCGAGCCGCCGCGGCCTGCGGGCTCGCGCAGCACGGCGATCCGGTAGACGGAGTCGTCGCGACTCCGGCCGCACAGCGAGTACTGCCGCACGAGCCCGGGGGCCAGGTGCAGCTCGACGTGTGCGCCGGGGGTCCAAGTGGGTAGGTCGGGGCTGGACAGCTCGAGCTCCACGACGTCGTCGGCGACCGTCCGGCGGGAGGAGATCTCACACAGCACGGGGCGCGACGCTAGGCCCGCCCGAGGCCGGTGAACCTGGCGAATGGGAACGCCGATCGTGTGATCGGTTCGGCATGACCGGCTTATGGGGCGCTGAGCTGGGCAAGCACCCGAGGGGCACACCGGCGGTCACGCAACGTTCGTCTGCTCGTCGTCCGGCGCCGACCGGGGCGGCCTAGCGTGCGCTTCGCACCGTCGGGAGGAGACTCATGGAGATCCGGTATCTACGTTCCTTCCTGGCGATCGCCGAGGAGCTGCATTTCGGGCGCGCGGCCCAGCGCCTGCACGTCGCGCAGCCGTCGGTGTCCCAGCAGCTGCAGCGCCTCGAACGTGATGTCGGGGTGGAGCTGGTGCAGCGCAGTTCGCACGAGGTGCGGCTGACCCCGGCGGGCGCGGCGTTCCGCGACGAAGCCCGCAAGCTCCTCGAGCAGCTGGATCGGGCGATCGCCGCGGCCCGGGCAGTGGCATCCGGGCGGGCGGGCACGCTCAATATCGGCTTCAACTTCCCCGCGGGCCAGGATGTGTTGCCCGCGGCGTTGGCGGCGTTGAACTCCGAGCATCCGCGGGTGCAGACCCAGCTGTGGGAACGCCGGACCGGCCCGCAGCTCGACGGCGTGCTCTCCGGGGAGCTGGATGTCGCGTTCGTCTACGGCCGCCCGGTCAGCCCGCACCTGTCGTCGACCGAGCTGATGACTGTGCCGATCGTGGCGGTGGTGGGGGAGCGGCATCCCTGGGCCGGTCGCGAGTCGATGCCGATGCGCATGCTCGACCGCCAGCCGTGCTTGCTGTTTCGCCGTGAACAGAGCCCCGCCATGTACGACGCGATCATGGGCGCCGCCGACCGGGCGGATATCAAGCTGACCGTCACCGCCGAGGTCGACGACCCGGTCGCGACCGGTGTGCTGGTCGCCGCACGGCAGGTGATCGGATTCTCCTCGGCCTCACGGGCGGCCCGTGCGCCTGCCCAGGGTCTGGTCGCGGTGCAGCTGACCGCGCCGGCCCCGACCCTGGGCGTGCATGTGGTGTGGCGGTCGGCCGACCGCACGCCTCTGGTGGAGGCGATGCTCGGCGCTCTGAAGACCGCGGGCCCGTTCACGTTCACCTGGCCGCGCACACCTTCGCAGCGGTGATCGAGCCCCAGCAGCGGCGATAGGCGCGGCGCATCGGCCGTTCGGCAGTCGCTGCTTGCCGGGGTCACCCCGGTCGGTCACGGTGGCGGCGACGGCCGATGATCGGTCGCCGCTACGAGATCTGCGCAGTGGGGGAGGTGCCCGTGCGACTCACGGTGCTCGGATGCCGGTCGGGGATGCCGGCCGAGGGACAGGCCAGCTCCGGCTACCTGGTGGAGTCCGACGAGCGGACTCGGATGCTGGTGGACTGCGGTCCCGGTGTCGCCACCGCCCTGTCCACCGACGATCCGGTCTTGGACGCGGTCGTGATCAGCCACCTGCACTCCGACCACTGCTACGACCTGCTGCCGCTGGGGAAGGCACTGCTCTACCGGCGCCTGCGCGAGGCCATCGGCGACCGCGCGGGTGACCCCGTCTCCGCCGCCCGACATCTCGACCTGAGCGGACCGCGCCTGCCACTGTATGTGCCGCACGGCGGGCGCGCGGTGCTCGACCGACTCGCCTCACTGTTCCCGGTCACCACGATGCCGCTGCTGGACCGGGTCTTCGACCTGGCCTTCGACGTGGTCGAGTACGCGGCGGACGACGAGATCGAGATCGGCGATGCCCGGGTCTCGCTGCACCCGCTGCGCCACGTCGCCGCCAACTGCGGGATCCGCGTCGACACCGCGCGCTCGTCGCTGGCCTACACCGGCGACACCGGGGTCACGCCCGGGCTGCTCCCGCTCGCCGACGGGGTCGATCTGCTGCTCGCCGAGGCCACTCTGGCCGAGACCGACACCGGGCCCCACGGCCACCTGTCCGGTGCCGACGCCGGGCGGGCCGCGGCCGAGGCCGGAGTCGGCGAGCTCGTGCTCACTCATTTCATCTCCTCCGACCCTGCCTGGCTGGCGGCCCGCCGCGACGACGCGGCCACCGCCTTCCCGGGCCCGATCCGCATCGCCGAGCCGGGCCTGCGCGTCGACACCTGTCCGGCACCGGCGCCGGTCACCCGCGGCTGACGCCCAGGCCTCTGTAGTTGGGAGGCCACCCGTGACCACCGTTTTCAACCCGCCGCTTGTCCAGCTGCCCCGGGCCGGCGGCATCGCCGCCGAGGTCCTGCACGGGCTCGACGCCACAGGCGAGCGGCCCGTTCTCTGTTCGATGCGCGACCGAATCTGGCACGATCTGTCGGCCCGCGAGGTCGCCGCGCTCGTCCGCGCGGTGGCCGCGGGTCTGCAGGTCGATGGGCTCGTGACCGGCGAGCGGGTCGCACTGTTCGGCGCCAACACGCCGGAGTGGGTCGTGCTCGACCTCGCTGTGCTGCTTGCCGGTGCGGTCACCGTGCCGATCTACCCGACCGCTTCGCGGGTCCAGGTCGAGCACGTACTCGCCGACTCCGGCGCGACGCGGGTGTTCGCCCAGACTCCGGCGCAGGTGACACTGTCCGGCGGCGAGCCGTTCGACCAGGCACTGACTCGGCTCGCCGCGGCGGGGGCGAACGGACCCACGCCCGATCCGGGCGCGATCGCCGCCGAGGACATCGCCACCATCGTCTACACCAGCGGCACCACCGGGGCGCCCAAGGGCTGCGTGCTGACCCACCGCAATCTGTTCGCCGCGGCCGGGAACGTGGTCGCCTACCTGCCTGAGCTGTTCGCCACCGACGACGCGTCCACGCTGCTGTTCCTCCCGCTCTCGCATGTGTTCGGGCGGGTCAGCGCGTTGGGCTGTCTCTGGGCAGGAGTGCGGACGGGGCTGCTCGCCTCGGCCGCCGAGCTGACCAGCGAGCTGGCGCGGTTCCGGCCGTCCTTCCTGGTCCTGGTGCCCTATGCGTTGGAGAAGCTGCGCAAGGGGGCGCGGGTGGGCGGCCTGACCCCGCAGCTCGAAGCCGAGGCCGTCGCGGCCGGTGCCCGGTGGTCCGGGCCGGTCGCGGACGCGCTGCGGGCCACCCTCGGCGGCCGACTCGACCACGTGATCTGCGGTGGCGCCTCGCTCGACCCGACCACCGCCGCGTTCACTGCCGCGCTCGGGGTGCAGGTGCTCGGCGCCTACGGGCTGACCGAGACCACGACGGTGGTCAGCATGAGCGCGCCGGGCGCGGTCAGGCCCGGCCGGGTCGGTCGTGCGCTGCCCGGCGGCGAGATCATGATCGCCGAGGACGGCGAGATCCTGGTCCGCGGGGAGCAGGTCTCGCCCGGTTACTGGCCGCTTGCCGGCTCGGCACAGTCCGGCGGGCCCGGGCCCTGGCTGCGCACCGGCGACCTCGGCGGCCTCGACCGAGAGGGGTTCCTCACGATCACCGGCCGCCGCAAGGAGACCATCGTGACCAGCGGCGGCAAGAACGTCGCACCGGAACCACTCGAGGACCGCATCCGGTTGCACTCCGGGATCGCACATGCCGTCGTCGTGGGGGAGGGCCGACCGTACGTGACGGCCCTGATCTTCCTCGACCCCGACGCCGACCCCGACGCCGACGCTGACGTCCGGGGCGCGGTCGACGATGCCAACACCCTGGTCTCGCGTGCGGAGTCCATCCGCCGTTTCACGGTCGTGGACGGCACGTTGTCCGCGGCCGATGGCACCTTGACCCCGAGTCTCAAGCTGCGCCGCGCCGTGATCGCCGAGCGCTACGCGGCCGAGATCGAGTCTCTCTATACGTGACCGGCCGCGTCCACCGCGCGGAACGGCGCGGTGGACGCGGATGAGCTCCTGCGGCTGCTGTTCAGCATGTGGGGCCGCGCGCCCGCGCGCTCGCCCCGTCCTGAGCAGGAGGCTGCGACGAGCTGCTAGGCCGCTGCGTCGCCCATCCATGCCACGTAGTCGAGGTCGACGCGGGCGATCAGGACGTCGGCGTCGTCGTGCAGGACCGCGACGCCGCTGAGTTCGAAACGCTCCGCGTTGCTGCGGGCCAGGACGGCATCGGTGGCGGTCTTGTCGATCGTGGCGCGGGCGCGGAGGTGACCCTTACCCGGCTTGAGGAACGCGATCTTCGACGAGCGCAGCACGAACCCTTGCAGCTGCAGGATCCGCGGGGCCATGGCCCCGGAGAACGCGGCGGCGCCCGCGACCTCTGCGGCGAGGAACAGCGCGCCCGCGTGCACGGTGCCGAAGTGGTTCTCCAACTCGCCACGGACCGGCAGCTCGGCCTGTCCGTGCTCGGCGCTCAGCCCGGTCACCCGCACACCGACGTGGTTGTTGAACGGGACCATGGTGTCGACGACCTTGCGCAGCTGCTCGAGGTCGATGGTGGCGGCGCCGGTCTCGGTGAGCCGCGCTGACTCGGCGGCGACGACTGCGGCCAGTGGATTGGTCGTGAATGCCATGCCGACCATTACCACCGATGCGAGTGACCGTCGGGTGAACAACGCAGTCCTGAATGGCGACGAATACACGGGATCCGAACGGCGAATTGCCTGGTTGATCGGGGTCGTGCATGACGCGATAGTGTGCCCGCATCGTTCGCGAGGACGCGTTGACTTCTATTCTGCGCGCCCGTAGACACATTTCTCGTACCGCCTGAGAGCCTGTGCCGTTCCTGCCCCGTCGACGGCGACGGTGACCTACCTGCACCGGGATCGGCCGTCACCTTCGGGGAGCTGACGAAGAGCTATGAACGAGCCCTACGACGCGATCGTGGTCGGCGCACGCTGCGCCGGCTCACCGGTTGCCATGTTGCTGGCCCGGCGCGGACACCGGGTGCTGGTCGTCGACCGGACCGCGTTGCCCGCTGACACCGTCTCGACCCACTACCTGCAGCAGTACGGCCTGGCCCGGCTGCAGGCATGGGGTTTGCTCGATGAGGTGCGCGCCACCGGCGCCCCTCCGATCACGTCCATGACGATCTCCTACGACGATGCGGTGATCTGCGGGTTCGCCGACCCGATCGACGGGATCACTGCGACGCTCGCGCCGCGGCGTACCGCGCTTGATCCGGTGCTGCTGCGCGCGGCCGAGGCCGCGGGCGCCGAGGTCCGCCTCGGCGTCGCGTTGCGGGATCTGATCGTCGAGGACGGCGTCGTGCGCGGCGTCCGGCTGCAAAGCGCGGACGGCGAGCTGGTCGAGGAGCGCGCCCGGGTGGTCATCGGCGCCGACGGGGCCAGGTCCCGGGTCGCCGAGGCCGTCGGTGCGGGGACCTACGACGTCGTCGAGCCATCCTGCTTCATCTACTACAGCTACTGGACCGGTGTCCCGGACACCGGCTTCCACAGCCGGATCGGGCTGAACCAGCAGCAGGTCGGGCTCTGGCCCACCAACGACGACCGCACCATGGTCGCTGTGATGCGCACCCGTGACCGGTATCCGGAGTTCCGCCGGGACGTGGAGCGCAACTTCCACGAGGTGTGCGAGCAGGTCGTCCCGGATCTCGCCGAGCAGGTCCGCGCCGGCGAGCAGGTCGAGCGCTTCATCGGCATCCGCTACCCGGACAACTACTATCGCGTCTCCGCCGGACCGGGCTGGGCGCTGGTCGGGGACGCCGGCTACCACAAGGACCCGTTCACGGGCAAGGGCATGTCCGACGCCTTCACCCACGCCGAGCTGCTCGCCGAGAAGATCGCGCAGGGGTTGGCCGGGCGCCCCATGGGCGATGCGTTGACCGAGTACACGATGACCCGCGACGCCGAGACCCAGGGCGCCTACCGGTTCACCACGATGATCTCCGACCTCGCTCTCACGCCGGAGTTGCAGGGCCTGTTCCGCGCGGTCAGCGGTAACGATCCGGCCACCCGCCAGTTCCTGTCCATGGTCGGCGGCGGGATCAGCGGCGAGGACTTCTTTGCCCCCGCCAACATCGGCACGATCATGGCGGCCGCCTGATGAGCGGCTACCGGATGGTCGTGATCGGTGACAGCTTCGCCGAGGGTCGCGGCGACCCCGATCCCGCGGGCGGGTTCGTCGGCTGGGTGCCCCGGGTCGCGCACCGGCTCGCGATCCCCGCTGCGGACGTTCTCAACCTCGGTGCGTACGGCGCCACCACGCAGGACGTCGTGGATCAACAGCTGGATAAGATCGCCGATGTGGATACCCCGCTGTTGGGGATCGCGGTCGGCGGTAACGACCTGGTCCGCGCCTACGACCCCGACGGGTTCCGGCGCAACCTGAGGACCGTCTTCGACGCCGTTGCCGCTGCGGGGCGGCGGGTCTTCACCCATGACTATCCCGACATCCCCGGTAAGCTGCCCGGTCTTGCCGAGGAGCAGCGCAGCGCCCTGCAGGTCCGTTTCGCCGAGGCCAATGCGTTCCTGGCCGGGCTCTGCGCCGAGCGCGGCGTCCTGCGGTACGAGCTGTCCACCGCGGCGCTCTGCGCGGACCCGGACATGTGGTACCCGGACGGTATCCACCCGTCCGCGCTGGGACACCGCACCATCGCCGACGAGATCGCCGCACTGCTCGCCTGAGCCTATTTGCCTACATTCCCGGTTCACCTCGAGTGAATCGGCGACGACGGCTGCCGAGAATTCACGCTGAAAAGAGGACTCGTGTCCGACTCCCCGGCCCGGATCGGCCGCCGCACGGCGGACGAACCCATTGCGATCATCGGTATGGCGGGGCTGTTCCCGATGGCCCGCAACTACCGCGACTACTGGCAGAACATTCTCGACGGCCTCGACTGCACCTGCGAGGTCCCCGAGACCCACTGGCGCCCCGAGGACTACTTCGACCCGACGCCGTCGACCGACCCGTCGCACCCGGACACGACCTACTGCACCCGCGGCGGGTTTGTGCCCGAGACCCGGTTCTCTCCCGGTGAGTTCGGTATGCCGCCGAACCAGCTCGAGGTGACCACCACCGTCCAGCTGCTGAGCCTGGTCGTGGCCCGCGACCTGCTCCGCGACGCCGGCGCGGTGACCGGCTCCGGCAACGCGGGCTGGTACGACCCGGCTCGTACCGGTGTCACGCTCGGCGTGACCGGCCCGATGCCACTGACCCACCCGATGGCCGCGCGGCTGGAGACCCCGGTACTCAAGGAGGTCGTGCGCAGTTGCGGCCTGTCGGACGCCGACGCCGAGGCCATCGCGCAGAAGTACCTGTTGGCGTTCCCGCCGTGGGAGGAGAACACCTTCCCGGGCCTGCTCGGCAACGTCACCGCGGGCCGCATCGCCAACCGGTTCGACCTGGGCGGCATGAACTGCGCGGTCGACGCCGCCTGCGCGAGCTCGCTGTCTGCGCTGCGCATGGCTGCCGCCGAGCTCGCCGAGGGCCGCGCCGACCTGATGATCACCGGCGGCTGCGACACCGAGAACACCGTCTTCGGCTACATGTGCTTCTCCCGTACCCAGGCCTTGTCGAAGAGCGGGCGCATCAAGCCCTTCGACGACAGTGCCGACGGCACGCTGGTCGGTGAGGGCATCGGGATGCTCGCCCTGAAGCGACTCGCCGACGCCGAGCGCGATGGCGACCGGGTCTACGCGGTCGTGCAGGGTATCGGCTCCTCCTCCGACGGGCGGTTCGGCAGCATCTACGCGCCGCGGGCCTCCGGCCAGGAGCTTGCGCTGCGCCGCGCCTACACCGACGCCGGGGTCTCCCCGGCCTCGGTCGAGCTGTTCGAGGGGCACGCGACCGGCACTGCGGTGGGTGACCGCACCGAGCTCACCGCGCTCGGCACCGTGCTCGGCGAGGCCACCGACGAGATCGGCTACGCCGCGATCGGCAGTGTGAAGTCACAGATCGGACACACGAAGGGCGCCGCGGGCACCGCGAGCCTGATGAAGCTCGCGCTTGCGTTGCGGCACAAGGTGTTGCCGCCCACGATCAACATCGAGACGCCGAACACCGCTCTCGACGGGCACGCGCTCTACCCGAACACCACGACGCGCCCCTGGATCCGCGACCCGCGTCGACCGGTCCGCCGCGCCGCCGCGTCGGCGATGGGCTTCGGCGGGACCAACTTCCACGTGGTGCTGGAGGAGGCTGATCCCGAGCGTCCGCGTACCGCGCACCGCGGGCCCCGCGCGCACGTCTGGCACGCACCCAACCGGCACGCGCTGGTGGCCGCGCTGGACTCTGCGCCCGCCGACGGCGCGATTCCCGCCGGTGATGCCCGGATCGGGTTCGTCTCCCGTACCGACGCCGAGGCCGACGAGTTGCGAGAGCTGGCCGTAGCACTGCTGAGCTCTATGGATGAGGAGCACTGGTCGCACCCGAAGGGCATCTGGTTCCGCTCCACGGCGCTGCCCGAGCTCAAGGTCGCCGCGTTGTTCGCCGGCCAGGGCAGCCAGTACGTCGAGATGGGTCGCCAGGCCGCAATCGACCTCCCGCCCGTGGGCGCCGCCTTCGACGCGGCCAACGCCGGGTTCGCCGATGCAGGCTCGGACACCCTCGCCGCTGCTGTGTTCCCGCCGCCGACGGTCGCGGAGGGCCCTGCGACGCCCGAGGAGTCGCTGCGGCGCACCGACTACGCCCAGCCCGCGATCGGTGCTCTGACGGCCGGCCAGTACGCGGTGCTACGCGACTTCGGCCTGGCGCCCGCGGGCTTCCTGGGACACAGCTACGGCGAGCTCGCCGCGTTGTGGGCCGCCGGGTCGCTGTCTGAGGCCGACTTCCACGCCCTGTCGCGCGCCCGCGGACGCGCGATGGCGCCGCCCGCCGACGTCGAGGGCTATGACCCGGGAACGATGGCGGCCGTCTCGGCCTCCCGTGAGGTCGTCGAGGATGTCCTGGCGGGCATCGACGGCGTGGTCGTGTGCAACCACAACGCCCCCGCACAGGTGGTCATCGGCGGCTGCGGCGCGGCCGTGTCCGCCGCGGTCGCCGAGTTCTCGCTTCGTGGGCTCGTGGCGAAGGAGCTGCCGGTCGCCGCCGCCTTCCACACCTCGCATGTCGACCACGCGGTCGAGGCGTTTCGCGCGGCGGTCTCGGCGGTCGAGGTCGGCGCGCCGGGCGCCCTGGTGGTGGCGAACAGCCCGGATGCCTCCTACGGCGCCGATGTGGAGGCCAACCGGTCGGTGCTGGCTGAGCAGCTGCGCAGGCCGGTCGAGTTCGTCCGTGGACTCGAGCGCCTGGCCGCCGAGGGTGCAACGGTCTTCGTGGAGTTCGGACCGAAGTCGGTCCTGACAGGACTGGTCGAGCGCACACTGGGTGAGCGAGCGATCGCGATCGCCACCGACGCCGGCCCAACAGGCGACTCGGCGGCCGCGCTGCTCGGTGCAGCCGTCCAGCTGGTCGTGCTCGGCGCCCCGCTGACCGGCCTCGACCGCTTCGCCGCGGAGCCGTTCGCCGACGTCGAACCCACCGGTATGACGGTCACGCTGACCGGTACGACTCACCGGCCCGGCTCCCGGACCGCCGCCTACCAGGATGCCCTGAGCAACGGCTATCGGGTCGAGCTCGCGGCTGCTGCCGCTCCCGGCGCTCTCGGCCCCCCGGTTCCCGAGTCCGAGGCGTCGGGTGCGGTCGCTGCAGGCGGGAATTGCGCACCTGGTGCGGGGAGCCCCTTCGGCGCCCCCGCACCGAGCGCTGCGGCGATCACCGACGCGGCGGTCGCCCTGTCCGGCGCGCCCTCGCCCCGGCCGCCGGCCGAAGGGCCCGCCGTGCCCACCACCCCGTCTGGCGATCCCTTGGCCGACCACATCGACCTGCACGCCCGCTACCTCGACAGCCAGCTCCGCATCGCCGAAGGCCTGGTCGAGGTTCTGCGCACTCAGGGCGACCAGGCAGACCCCCAGGTGCACGCCGGCGTCCGGGCGATCGCCGACTCCGCGGTGGCGATCAGCCGCGGCCACACCCACGCCAATGAGGTGTTGTCCCGCATGAGCGGACTCACCGGAGCCGCCCGTGGCCTGGCGGCCGGGGACCCCGAGGTGGACCGGCACGGTAGTGCGGTCGGCGGCCAGATCTTCGCCGCCGGGGCCCCGGCCTTCCCCGTGCCCCTCGCCCCAGCTGACCCGCCGATGGCAGCACCGGCCACACCCGTCTCGGCCGCTGCTTCGGCCACGGTCTCCTTTACTTCCCCCGCTCCCACCGACGGCATCGCCACCGACGGCACCGCCACCGATGGTGGGCGCGATTGCGCCTCCGCTGGTCCGGGCCCCGACGCGGTCCGCTCGGCCCTGCTCGCGGTCGTGTCGGAGAAGACCGGCTACCCGGTCGACATGATCGAGCCCGGCATGGACCTGGAGGCCGACCTGGGGATCGACTCGATCAAGCGGGTGCAGATCCTGGGCGCGGTCGCCGAGCAGATCCCGAGCCTGCCGGCGGTAGGCCCGGAGCAACTCGCGGAGGCG
The DNA here is from genome assembly GCF_017876315.1 of Pseudonocardia parietis. Classification (GTDB taxonomy): domain Bacteria; phylum Actinomycetota; class Actinomycetes; order Mycobacteriales; family Pseudonocardiaceae; genus Pseudonocardia; species Pseudonocardia parietis. Next base: position 219,222 of record NZ_JAGINU010000004.1, read on the forward strand.
CGGTCGGTGAACGACATCGTCGGCATCCTCGCCGCCACGCCGGCCGCTGCATCGGCGAGCACCCTCGCCGGGCCTGCCGGTCCCGACGCCGACTCAGTCCGCTCGGCCCTGCTGGCGGTGGTGTCGGAGAAGACCGGCTACCCGGTGGAGATGGTCGAGCCGGGCATGGACCTGGAGGCCGACCTGGGGATCGACTCGATCAAGCGGGTGCAGATCCTGGGCGCGGTCGCCGAGCGGATCCCGAGCCTGCCGGCGGTGGGCCCGGAACAGCTCGCGGAGCTGCGGTCGGTGAACGACATCGTCGGCATCCTCACCGTCCCCGTCCCCGTCCCCGTCCCCGTTCCCGCCTCGGCCGGGGGCGAGAGCGTCACACCGTCGGGAGTGGACCCCGACTCGGTCCGCTCGGCCCTGCTGGCGGTGGTGTCGGAGAAGACGGGTTACCCGGTGGAGATGGTCGAGCCGGGCATGGACCTGGAGGCCGACCTGGGGATCGACTCGATCAAGCGGGTGCAGATCCTGGGTGCGGTGGCCGAGCGGGTTCCCGGCGTTGCCCCGGTCGGGCCCGAGCAGCTCGCGGAGCTGCGCTCGGTCGACGACATCGTCGGCGTCCTCGCCGGTGGCCCGGCCGTCGGCCAGGATGTCGGCCCGGCCGCGGTCGTCGAGCCCGAGCGTGTGGTCGATACCCGCCCGCATCGCTTTACCATTGATCTCGCTGCGCTCCCGCCGGTCGATCGGCGCACGAGTCCGTTCGCGGCGGCCCCGGTGGCCTGGCTCGTCGAACGCGGCACGAGCGCACCGGCTGCGCTGGTGAACGGGCTGCAGAACCGCGGCTGGAGCGTCACCAGCGAGCGCCCCGAGCAGTTGGACGCGGTGCTGCTCCTGGCAGGCCCGCATACCGACGCCGAGCAGTTGCTGACCGATGCCGTCGGCACGGCCGCAGCCGCCGTCGAGGCGCTGCGTCGCACCGCGCAGAGTTCCCGCGCGGCCTTCCTCACCGTCACGCGCATCGACGGCGGCCTGGGCCACCGCGGCACCGCCGACCTGGGGCTGGCCTTGCAGGGCGGACTTAGCGGTCTGACCAAGACTCTCGCCCGCGAGGCGCCGACGGTGTTCGCCCGGGCCCTCGACGTTGCACCCGGGCTCGACGACGCCGCGCTCGCCGGTGTCGTGCTCGCCGAGCTGCACGACTCGGATCTGGTTGCCGAGGTCGGGGTCGACGCCGACCTGGCCCGGTGGACGCCGGTCCGCACCGACCGTGGTCTGGCCGGTGTCGAGCCGAGGATGCCGGGTCTGACCGCCGATGACGTCGTTCTGGTCACCGGTGGTGCCCGCGGTGTCACCGCCGCCTGCGTGATCGCCCTCGCCGAGCGCGTCTCTGCGGAGTTCCTCCTGCTGGGCCGCACTACCGGAGTCGACGAGCCCGAGCCGGCCTGGGCCGGCGGAGTACCGGACGACGGGCTCAAGGCGGCCTTGATCGCCGAGTTGCGCAACGGCTCCGGCGGTGTCGGACCCAAGGAGGTCGAACGCGAGGTCGCCACGCTGAGGGCGCGCCGGGAGATCAGCTCCACTCTGGGCGCGGTCCGCGCCGCGGGCGCCCGGGTGCGTTACCTGGCCGCCGATGTCGCTGACGCCGACGCGGTTCGTGCCGTGCTCGGTGCGGACGCCGCTCGGGTCACCACGCTGGTACATGGCGCCGGCGCGCTGGCCGACGCCGCACTCGCGGACAAGACGGCGGAAGCCGTCGGACGGGTGCTTGGGCCGAAGATCGCTGGCCTGCGCGGGGCTCTCGAGGCGGTACAGACCTCCCCGCGGGTCGTGGTGTTCGGCTCGGTCGCCGGGGTGCTGGGCAACCCGGGGCAGGCCGACTACGCCGCGGCCAACGAGGCGCTCGACCGCGCCGCCGCGACGCTGGACGGCACCGCGATCCACTGGGGCGCGTGGGACGGCGGCATGGTCACCCCGCAGCTCAAGGAGCTCTTCGCCGCGCGCGGGGTCGCCCTGCTCGACCCTGCGACCGGCACGGCCGCGTTCGTCGAGGAGATCGGCAATGGGGAACGGTCGGTGCTCGTCGCCCCCGGCGGCGCGCTCGCCCCGGTTTTCCCGGAGCCGGTCGGTGAGGTCACCCTCCGTCGTGACACCCATCTGCTGACCCGCGACGCCGTCGTCGCCGATCACCGCATCGGCGCTCACCCGGTGTTGCCGCTCTCGGCGGCCATCGGCTGGATGGCCCGCTCGGCCGAACGGGCCCACCGCGATGTGATGGTTGTCGGGCTCCGCGATGTCGGCGTGCACCACGGGATCGTGCTCGACGGCACCGAGCCCGGAGAGCTTGAGCTGACTCTCGACCGCGGCACCGTGGAGGGCGCCACCGTGAGCGTGCGCGCGTGGATCGGGTCGAGCAGGCCGCACTTCAGCGCGACCCTGCTGCTCGCCGCCGCCCCGCTCAGTGCGCCGACGGCGCAGACCTGGGCGCCCATCGACGGCGCCGACGGCCTGCAGGTCTACCGCGACGCCGACCTGTTCCATGGCCCGCTGCTGCAGGGCTTGCGCCGGGTGATCGTGCGGGAACCGACCCGCCTGGTCGCCGAGTGCGAGCTGGCCGACTACCCGTTGGCCGGCGGTGGCTGGGCCGCGGAGTTGCACAGCCCGGTCCTCGGCGACGTCGTCCTGCAGGTCGCGTCCGTGCTGGGGGTCTGGCACCAGCAGGCGGGTTGTCTGCCGCTCTCGGTCGGCGCCGTCGATCTCTACGCCCCGATCCCCGACGGCGCGCCGTTCCGGGTGATCGTCGACGACCTGCGCCCGACTACCGGCGGTGTCACCGTGAACGCCACTGTGACCGACCCCAGCGGCCGGGTCCTGCAGCGTTGGACGGACGTCGGCGCGGTCAGCACCCCGGACATGGCCGCCAAGTTCGCCGAGGCGGTCCAGGTCTGGAACGAGGAGACGCGATGAGCTTCGATCAGATCACCTTCGACGGCGACCCTTTCGACGCCCTCGCCGCAGGCCATGATCCGCAGCCGGACAGCGTGACGGTCACCGCCGCACCCCGCGCCACGTCCGGTGCCGCCGCTGACGCGGCGCCCGGGGCGGCCGACCCGGCGTCCTCCGGGGAGGACCTCGCAGCCCGGGTGGTCGGCGCACTGCGCGCCGAACTGGTCACGGCGCACCGCTCCGCGATCGAGGTGCAGGCGGCCTGGCAGACGACGGCGCTGACCGCGCTACAGGCCGGGCGGCCGGTACCGGCCGCCCGGGTGCTGCCGGCCCGGGCCGGCAGCGCGCCGATCGAGCCCACGGGGCACCGGGCCGCGGCCCTGACCCTCGCCTCGCCGCGCCTGTCCCTGCTTCCCGCTGGGTATCGGCCCGAAGGTGGGCTGGAGCCCCTCGCCCCGGCGCTGGTATCCACGCTGGACACCGCTGCGCTGGACGTGCTACGGCGCGGCGACCTGGCCGCTGTGTTCGGCCCGCGCCACGAGCGTGGCGAGCCGGGACCGACCCTGAGCGGTGGGCCGCTGCAGGCCGTCACCGAGGTGCGGGCCGGTGGCCCGGTCGGCGTCGCCGTGCTCCGCGGCGTCGCCACCGCCCCGGCGGACGCCACTGAGCTGCGGGCCCTGGCCACCCAGGTCGGGCAGGTAATTGCCGGTTGGCTCGGACTCGCGACGGTGGTGCCGGGCGCCCGGTTCGTCGCCGAGGGCGGCACCGTCACCGCCGAGACCGCGCCCTCGGGCGAGGTCGAGGTGCGCGCCGAGGTGAGCGCCGCCGATCTTCTTCCACGCCCCTGGGTGCGGGTCGACGTCGAGTGCCCCGCGGGCCTGGTCACCGGCCTCGACGTCGCGGTCCGCGAGAAGCCTGGCACCCCGCTGGGCACCCGCCGCGGCGGCAATCCGCCCGCGCTTCCGGTGCGCCGCGGCGTCACCGGGCGTCTTGCCGCCGTCGACGAGCTCGCGTTGGCCACCGCCTCGGCCGGGGACCTGCAGATGGCCCTCGGCCCGGAGTTCGCCCGCTACGCCGAGGTCCGGGCGACCCGCCCGCCCGCGGGTGGGCTGCGGCTGGTCGGACGGGTCATGGAGGTCCACGGCACCCGCGGCGATCTCCTCCAGGGCACCGGCGAGACGGAGTACGACTCCGCCGCCGACGCCTGGTACTACGGCGCCGCGCCCAGCCCGACCGTGCCGAACGTCATCCTGATGGAGACCTCGCTGCAGTCGGCCCTGCTGCTGGGCTATCACCTCGGCGCCACGCTCACCGACCCCGAGGAGGACTACAGCCTGCGCAACCTGGACGGCAGCGCCACCCTGCACCGCGAAGTCGATCTGCGCGGCCGCACGATCGTCCAGCGCTCGCAGCTGCTGTCCACGACCGTCCTGTCCGGCGCGGTACTGCAGAGTCTGGCCTACGAGCTCTGGCTCGACGGCGAGGACCGCGACCGGATGGCTCCGTTCTACTCCGGGCGCTCGCTGTTCGGGTTTTTCAACGCCACCGCGCTGGCCAACCAGACCGGCCTGGACAACGGCACCTATGTCCCCACCTGGCTCGAGCAGCACCCGACCCTGGCCCGGACCGTCGCGGGTGGACGGACCGGTGCGCGCGATGAGCTGGACCTGGTGCGGGATCTGGAGGTCGTCGACGGCGGCGGCCGCCACGGCCAGGGATATCTGCGGGCGTCGCGGATCGTGCACGACTCCGACTGGTTCTTCGCCCGACACTTCCACCTCGACCCCGTCATGCCCGGCTCGCTGGGTGTCGAGGCGGTGATCCAGGCGATGCAGGAATGGCTGGTGGACACCGGCGCGATCGACGAGCTGGCCGAGCCGGAGTTCGTGGTTCCCGCCGGAGTGGAGTTGTCCTGGCGCTATCGCGGCCAGATTCTCGCCGCGGACGGCGAGATGACCCTCGAAGTACATGTCAAGCAGGTCCAGCGGCGTCCCGGGCGGGTCCGCGTCGTCGCCGACGCCTCGGTCTGGAAGCCGGGCCTGCGGATCTACGAGCTGACCGACGTCGCCGCCGAGGCGCGCGAGAAGGGAGCACCCGCGTGGTGACCCACACCCTGCCCGGGCCCCATCTCGACGCGCTGTCGCGCGGCGAGGGGCCGGCCCGGACCCCGGACGAGCTCTACCAGGTCCTCGCCGATCTGGACCGACCCGTGTTCGTCGTCCGCGACGAGCGTGGCGTCGCCGCGACCAACTACCCCGACGGAGCCCACCGCCCCGGGGTGCAGGTGCTCGCGGCGACCGGCCCGCTGCCGCCCGCCCGGCTGGGTGCCGCCGCGTTCCACCGCACCCACGGTGTGCGGCTGGCCTACCACGCCGGCGCCATGGCGCACGGCATCGCGTCGGCTGAGATGGTGACCGCCCTGGCCCGCGCCGGGGTCCTGGCCAGCTTCGGCGCGGCGGGGCTGGTCGCGGAAAAGGTCGATGCCGGCCTCACCGCGATCACCCGGGACGCACCCGGGCGCCCGTTCGCGTGCAACCTCATCCATAGCCCGAGCGAGCTCGCCATGGAGCGCTCGACGGTGGATCTCTGCCTGCGGCACGGGGTCAGCACGGTCGAGGCTTCGGCGTTCCTGGCGCTGACCCCGGAGATCGTCCGTTACCGTGCGCTCGGGTTGTCCCGTGCCGCCGACGGCTCCCTCCGGATCGGGCACCATGTGATCGCCAAGGTGTCGCGCACCGAGATCGCCGAGCTGTTTCTGGCGCCGGCACCCGAGCCGATCCTGCGGCGGCTGGTGGAGGAGGGTCGGATCACCGGTGAGCAGGCCGCGCTCGCCGCGGCCGTGCCGCTGGCCGATGACATCACCGCCGAGGCGGATTCCGGCGGGCACACCGACCGCCGGCCGCTGCCGGTGCTGTTGGGCGAGCTGCTGCGGCTGCGCGACCGGCTCGACACGCGGGTCCGGATCGGCGCCGCGGGCGGGATCGGGACCCCGCAGGCGGTGGCGGCGGCGTTCGCCCAGGGCGCCGACTACGTCGTCACCGGCTCGGTCAACCAAGCCTGCGTGGAGTCGGGTCAGTCCACGGCGGCCAAGGAACTGCTCGGTCAGGCTGAGGTGACCGACTGCGAGATGGCGCCCGCGAGCGACATGTTTGAGCTCGGTGTGGACGTGCAGGTGCTGCGCCGTGGCACGATGTTCGGCTCCCGCGCCCGTCGCCTCTATGACCTCTACCGCCGCCACGACGGCCTCGACGACCTGCCGGCCGAGGAGCGGGAGTCGCTGGAGCGCACCGTGTTCCGTCGCCCGCTCGAGGACGTGTGGGCCGAGACGGTGGACTACTTCACCCGCCGCGACCCCGACCAGATCGCCCGCGCCGCCGAGAACCCCAAGCGCCGCATGGCTTTGGTGTTCCGGTGGTACCTGGGGCTGTCGTCGAACTGGGCCGCCGGTGGCGTCGAGGACCGCAAGGCCGACTACCAGATCTGGTGCGGCGCCGCGATGGGTGCTGCCAACAGCTGGCTGGCCGGTACTCCGCTCGAACCCGTCGGCGCTCGCACGGTCGCGGGCATCGCCGAGAACCTCATGCGTGGCGCGGCCTTCCACAGCCGGGTCACCACCCTGCGCCAGGCGGGCGTCAGTCTGCCCGCTCGGTGCGCCGCCCACCGACCGGAGGTCGTTGCGTGACCGAGACCCTGCCTGCCCCGCCGCTGCCCCACCCCGATGTATCGCGCCCTGCCGACTGGGTGCTGTGCTCGGGCTGTAGCGAGATGGTCTACGCCAAGCGTCTGCGCCGCACCCTCGGCGTCTGCCCCGAATGCGCCTACCACCACCCGCTCACCGCGCCGCAGCGCCTGAGCTGGCTGCTCGACGAGGGCTCCGTTCGGGCTCTGCCGACGGGCCGCCACGAGACCGACCACCTCGGGTTTGTCGATTCCCGGCCCTACCCTGATCGCCTGCGCGACGCCCGCCGCCGCACCGGGCTGGATGAGGCCGTGGTGTGTGCGCGCGGCCGGATCGACGGTCATCCGGTCGTCGTGGCGGCCATGGACTTCCGGTTCCTCGGTGGCTCGCTCGGCGCCGCGGTCGGTGAGGCGATCACCCGCGTCTGCGAGGTCGCGGAGGCCGAGCGGATCCCGGTGCTGCTGGTCAGCGCGTCGGGTGGGGCGCGGATGCAGGAGGGCATCGTGGCCCTGATGCAGATGGCCAAGACGAGCCAGGCACTGCGCCGGCTCGACGAGGCCGGCATCCTCACGATCTCGCTGATCACCGACCCGACCTACGGTGGCGTCGCCGCGAGCTTTGCCACCCTGTGCGATGTCATCGTGGCCGAGCCGGGAGCCCGGCTCGGGTTCGCGGGTCCCCGGGTGATTGCCCAGACCATCGGTGAGACCTTGCCCGAGGGCTTCCAGACCGCCGAGTACCTGCTCGAGCATGGGATCATCGACCTGATCAGCCCGCGGGCCGAGTTGCGCGGGGTTCTGGCGAAGCTGCTGGCCGTCGGGGCCGGGAACGCGGCGGTCGCCGGTGAGCCCGCGCAGGTGTTGGTCCGCGACGTCGCCGAGCTGCCCGAGCGCCACCCCTGGGAGGCCGTGCGCGCCGCGCGCCGCTTCGGACGCCCCACCACTTTGGACTACGCACATCTTCTGCTGGAGGACTTCACCGAGCTGCACGGTGACCGGATGGCCGCCGACTGCGCGGCCATGGTCTGTGGGCTCGGCACACTGGCCGGGATGCCGATCGTGCTCGTCGGCACGCAGAAGGGCCGCACCCCCGCCGAGCTGCCCCAGCGCAACTACGCCATGTCCACCCCGGCCGGCTACCGCAAGGCGGCCCGGGCGATGCGCCTGGCCGCGAAGCTGGGCCTGCCGGTCGTCAGCCTGGTCGACACCTCGGGCGCCTACCCCGGCGTCGCGGCCGAGGAACAGGGCCAGGCTGTGGCCATCGCGGAGAACCTGCGACTGCTCTCCGGCCTACCGGTGCCGGTGGTCGCGGTGGTGACCGGGGAGGGCGGCAGCGGGGGCGCCCTCGCTCTGGCCGTCGCGGACGAGGTACTGATGTGTGCGAACGCGGTGTACTCGGTGATCACGCCCGAGGGCTGCGCCTCCATCCTCTGGAAAGACGCCGGGGCCGCCCCGCGAGCCGCGGAGGCCTTGCGGGTCGACGCCCGCTCGTTGCTCGGGCTCGGCGTCGTCGACGGTGTGGTGCCCGAGGCCGAGCACGGCGATCACCTCACCGCTGCGGAGAACCTCGGCTCCGCGCTCGTCACCAGCCTGCTGCCGCTGTCGCGTATGGATGCCGCCACACGAACCGCCCGGCGCCACGAGCGGTTCCGCCGCTTCGGCGCCCCGCAAAGTTCCGACACCACCGAGGCCACTGAGCGGATCGGGGCGACGGTGTGAGCGAGCTCGAACAGATCCTCACCACTTTGCATCGCGCCGCCGCGGCCATGGTCGCGGACCCGCGGCCGCCGGCGCGGATTCGTCTCGGTGCCCACGGGGTCGATTTGGAGTGGGAGCTGGTCCCGGCCGGTGCCGTGGAGGCCGCGGGCACGGGGGCCGGCCGGACCTTCGCCGTCGCTGCGGACGCGTCGGCCGGTGCGCTTCTGACATCGAGCCCTGCGGGTGGCCCCGCGCTCACCGGCGCGGGCAGCGCCACCTCCGGTGCCCCGGTGGCAGGTGGGATTGGGCCGGTGGGCCCCGTGGGGGCAGCGAGTGCGGTGGGCGACACCGCCGCCGTCACCGTCGAGCACACCCTCATCACCGCGCCGACGGTCGGGGTGTTCTACCGGGCTCCCGAACCCGGCGCGGTCGCCTTTGTGGACACCGGAGACCTCATCACGTCCGGTCAGCAGGTCGGCATCGTCGAGGCGATGAAGCTGATGATTCCCGTGCACGCCGATCGCGGCGGCCGGGTCGTCGAGGTTCGGTGCGCCGACGCCACCGCGGTCGAGTTCGGAGCACCGTTGTTCGCTGTGGCGGTGGACTAGTGCACACCGTCTTGATCGCGAACCGTGGCGAGATCGCCCTGCGGGTGCTGCGGACCTGCCGGGAGATGGGTCTGCGCACGGTCGCGGTGTACTCCCAGGTCGACGACGGTTCGGCCGTGGTCGGCGAGGCCGATGAGACCGTGCGGATCGGGCCCGGACCCGCCCGGCGCAGCTACAACCACATCCCTGCGGTGATTGAGGCCGCCCGGATGACCGGCGCCGACGCCATCCATCCCGGCTACGGCTTCCTGTCGGAGAATCCCGACTTCGCCGAGGTCTGCGCGGCCGAGGGCATCACGTTCGTCGGGCCCCCGCCGGAGGTCATGGAACGCCTGGGTGACAAGGCTTCCGCCCGTGCGGCGATGGTCGCTGCCGGGTTCCCGCTGCTTCCGGGCAGCACCGACGCGATCGACGACCCGGACGCCGCGAAGTCGTTCGCCGACGAGATCGGTTACCCGATCATCATCAAGGCTGTCGCCGGAGGTGGCGGCCGCGGGATGGCCGTTGTGCGGGATCCGCGGGAGTTCACCGAGACCTATCGCCGCACCCGGGCGGGTGCGGCGGCGGTGTTCGGCGACGGGCGGGTCTACGTGGAGCGCTACCTCGACTCCGCCCGCCACGTCGAGATTCAGGTGCTGTGCGACACCCACGGCAACGGGGTCCACCTGGGCGCGCGGGACTGCTCGGTGCAGCGCCGCCACCAGAAGCTCGTCGAGGAGACCCCGGCGCCCGGGCTGTCCGACGATGCGCAGCGGGAGATCGGTGAGTCGGCGGTGCGCGCGGTGCTCTCGGTCGGATACGTCGGCGCCGGCACCGTCGAGATGCTCGTCGACACCGCGTGTGCGCACTACTTCATGGAGGTCAACTGCCGGCTGCAGGTCGAGCATCCGGTGACCGAGATGGTGACCGGCATCGACCTGGTCGCCGAACAGCTTCGCGTCGCGATGGGGGAGCCGCTGCGGTTCACCCAGGACGGGATCCGGTTTCACGGGGTGGCCGTCGAGTGCCGGATCAACGCCGAGGACCCCGTCAAGGACTTCGCTCCCACCCCGGGGCTGTTGGAGTCGGTGGAACTGCCCGGTGGCCCGTTCGTGCGGGTGGACACCCACGTCGCGGCGGGCAGTCGGATCCCGTCGGAGTACGACTCGCTGCTGGCCAAGGTGATCACCTGGGCGCCGGATCGCGACGCCGCGTTGCGCCGGATGGACCGCGCGCTGGCCGAGACCCGGCTGCGGGGCGAGCGCATCGCGACCACCGCGGGCTTTCTCCGCGAGGTGCTCGCCGAACCCGACTTCCGGGCCGGACGGCACGACACCGGCCTGCTGGACCGCATGAAGGACCGACCTTTGGGAGGAGTGGCGGTATGACCGTGATCGAACGGCCCGAGCCGCGGAGGAAGACGATCTCGAGCCCCTACATCCACCGTTTACAGCGCAAGCACTTCCTGCTCTTCGACATCGCACCGATCATCGGGGCCGTTGCGGCGGTGGCGTTTTTGTGGGTGCACCCTTTCGGCTGGACCGAGGCTGCCCTGCTGTTCGCCGGATGGCTGGTCACCGGGCTCGGGGTGACCGTGGGTTATCACCGGTTGTTCACCCACCGCACTTTCACGGCGACGCCCGCAGTGCAGGCGGTGCTCGCCGTCCTCGGTTCCATGGCGGGCCAAGGCGCGGTCATCTCGTGGGTGGCGCTGCACCGCCGTCATCACGAGTACTCCGACCGCGAGGGTGACCCGCACTCGCCGAACCTGTCCGGCGGCGGTCTCGTCGGCGCGATGCGGGGCCTCGCACACTCGCATTTCCTGTGGATGCGCCGCCACGAATACCCCAACGTCGTCCACTACGCCCCGGATCTGATCAAGAACCGGGCGCTGGTGAAGGTCGCACGGCTCTACTACTGGTGGGTCGGGTTGGGCCTGGTGATCCCGACGGTGATCGGTGGGCTCGTCGACCTCTCGTGGCACGGGGCGGTGTCCGGGCTGCTGTGGGGTGGGTTCGTGCGGATCTTCGTGCTGGAGCACATCGTCTGGGCGATCAACTCCTTCCTGCACATGGTTGGGACCAAGCCCTTCGAGTCACGAGAGAACAGCCGCAACGGCGGCGTGTTCGCGCTGATCACCCTGGGCGAGTCGTGGCACAACAATCACCACGCCTTCCCGGAGTCCCCGTCGTTCGGCCTGGACTGGTATCGGCTCGATCCCGGGTTCTGGCTGATCAAGGTCCTTCAGGTCGCCGGTCTGGTCTGGGACCTCAAGACCCCGTCCGAGGAGCGCCGCGAGTCTCGGCGCATCCGATCTGTAGGAGCCTGACATGGGCGAAACGGTGGCTACGGACATCGCGTCGATCGTCGAGTGGTGCCGCGGGTACCTCGCCGACCTGCTCGACACACCCCTTGCCGAGATCGACCCGGATGCCGACTTCGATCGTCTCGGCGTGGACTCCGCGCTCGCGGTGTCCTTGCTGATCGAGGTCGAGGAGCGTTACGGGGTGGACATCGCCCCGGAGGAGCTCTTCGAGGACCCGACGATCAGTGCGGTGGCCGCGTACCTTCACCAGAGGTCGAGATGAGCTCTGCAGAGGCCATCCGCCGCCATTACGACGTCGGCAACGACTTCTACCGGCTCTGGCTCGACCCGACGCTGAGCTACTCCTGTGCGTGGCGGTCCGGGGCCGACTCGCTCGAACAGGCACAGGAGCACAAGCTCCGCCGCCACCTCGCAGTCGCCGGTGCCCGGCGTCGGCTGCTCGATGTGGGATGTGGCTGGGGTGGGGTCCTGGCGCGTGCCGGGGTGCCCGCGGTGGGGCTCACCCTGTCGGCCGCCCAGGGCGCACACGTCGCGGCACTAGGGTTGCCGAACGTCGAGGTGCGGGTGGAGGATTGGCGCGATCACGTGCCCGTCGAGCCCTACGACGGGATCGTGTCCATCGGCGCGTTCGAGCACTTCGCCGCACCCGGTGCCGACAAGGTCGCCATCTACCGGGAGTTCTTCACCCGGTGTCGGGAATGGCTATCCGGTGGTGCGTTGTCCCTGCAGACCATCGCCTACGCGGACATGGACCCGGCCGAGGCGAGCGCGTTCATGCAGCAGGAGATCTTCCGCGACGCTGAACTGCCCACCCTCGCTGAGATCGCTGCGGCTGCCGAGGGGGTCTTGGAGATCACGTCGATGTCCAACGGTCGTCTCGACTATGCCTGGACCTGCGCGCAATGGGCGCGCCGGCTCAAGGCCCACCGGGGCGAAGCACGCGAGTTGGTCGGTGCCGAGACGGTGGCCCGCTATGAGCGCTACCTGACGATGTCGTCGTTCGGCTTCCGGATGAGCAAGCTGGCCTTGTACCGGATCACCCTGCGGCCCTATGGCTCCCGGTGGGGCGCATGAGGTTCAACCCGTTCGCCGCGGGCTTTCGGCAGGACCCGTACCCGCACTATGCCGCGCTGCGCGAGGCCGGCCCCACTCGCTCCCTCGGCATGTGGGTGCTGGCCCGCCACGCCGACGTCCTGGCCGTCCTGCGGGACCGGAGCTTCAGCGCCGAGCTGATCCCTGCCCTGGTGGCCCGCCGCGGTGGGGAGCTCGAGCAGATCCTGCGGCTCGGCCGAGCGTCGCTCGTGTTCACCGACGACCCGGCTCATGCACGGCTGCGCGGCCTGGTGAATCGGGTGTTCACACCCGCGGCGGTCGCCGATCTGCAGCCGATGATCACCGAGATCGCCCGGCGCCGGACGGAGGGGCTGCGGGCCGATTTGATGAGCGAGGTGGCCGCGCCGCTGCCGGTCGAGGTGCTGTGCCGGTGGCTGGGTCTGCCCGCCGCGCTGCACGGCCGGGTTGCGGGTTGGACCCACGACATTCGGTCCCTCCTTGAGCCGGGGCTGCTGAACAGCGACGATCTCGCGCGCGTCGCGGACGTCGTCGAGAGCTTCGTGTCCGTGCTGGTCGCGGTCCTCCGCGATGCACCGCCCGGTTTGCTCACCGACCTTGCCACCGCCGGGACCGCTGGGGGCGATCGGCTCACCGAGGAGGAGACCGCCCTGTTGGGGATCATGTGCTGCGTGGCGGGCACCGAGACCACCTCCGCGCTGATCGGCAACGTCGCGCTCGCCGTCCTGCGTCGACCCGGCGGGATCGCCGCAGGCTCGGCCCCGACAGTTGTCCGCGAAACCCTGCGCTACGACAGCCCGCTGCAGATGACCAAGCGGATCGCTACCCGTGACGTCGAGATCGGCGGGACGCGGATCGCTGCGGGTGATCAGGTTCTGCTGTGTCTGGCTGCGGCCAATCGCGACCCGGCGGTGTTCGCGGACCCGGACACCTTCGACCCGACCCGCGAACCCTGCCCGCATCTCGGCTTCGGGTTCGGGATGCACGGCTGCCTGGGCAGCACCCTGGCCGAGATGCAGGCCTGCGCGGTGCTCGACGCCCTGGCTAAGGGGCCTGACCTGCGGCTCACGGGCACGGTGTCGTGGCAGACCGACAGCCTCATCGTGCGTGCCCCTCGAACGCTCCCGGTGGTCGCGGTCCCGGTCGGTGCGCGATGACCGCGGTGCCTGTCCGCCGCAGGCTCCGCGACACGCCACCGGTGGAGGGGACCGCGCTGGTGTGCTTGCCCCATGCCGGGGCGGGAGCGGCGTCGTTCGCGCGGTGGCTGGGGTTGTTCGATGCACCGATCGGGGTGGTGCGGGCCCAGCTTCCCGGCCGCGAGGACTGCGCAAGCGAGGAGCCGCTGCGCCGCGTCGCCGACGCCGTCGAGCTGCTTTTTCCCGAGGTGGCGGCGCTACCGCGGGTCGCGCTCTACGGGCACAGCATGGGGGCGGTGATCGCCTTCGAGCTGGCCAGGGCGCTGGCCGCAGCCGGCCGGGCGCCCGCACACCTGTTCGTCTCCGGGCGTCGCGCCCCGCACTGTCGGGCCCGGCACCGCGGCATTCACCGCCTGCCCGATGCAGAGTTCGCCGAGGCGTTGGGCAGCGCCGTCATCGGTCCACCCCACTTTCTTCGCTACGCCCTGGCGCTCACCCGCGCCGACCTCACCCTGTCCGAGGACTACTCGGGAGCAGCGGACCCGCGAGTGCCGTGCCCGATCACGGCCTTCCACGGCCGGGACGACCCGATCGTGGCCGTCGACGAGGTGCAGGCCTGGTCGGCCGCGACCACCGGCACGTTCACGCTGCACCTGCTCGAGGGCGAGCACCTGTTCCACCAGCCGCGACGCCGCGAGCTCGCGGCGCTCATGACGGGAGCGCTCACGTGATCGTGCCGGAGGTGTTGGCGAGTCGCGCCGCGCAGTCGCCCCGCCGGACCGCCTACGTGTTCGTCGACGAGGGCGGCGAGGAGACCCGGGTGCTGAGCTACGCCGAGCTGCACGATCGTGCGCTGGGGGTCGCCGCAGCGCTGCCGTGCCGTCCGGGGGAGCGGGCGTTGCTCGCATTTCCGCAGTGCCCCGAGTTCGTGATCGCGTTCCTCGGCTGCCTCTACGCCGGAGTGGTGGCGGTGCCGGTGAACCCGCCGCGGCGCAACCGGGCGCAGGAGGCGACGGCGGCCGTGGTGGGGGACTCGGCGCCATCGGTGGTGCTCACGCTGCGGTCGTCCATCCCGCCGTTGCAGCAGATACTGGCCGGTCCATTTGCGTGGCTCGCGGTCGACGAGGTCGAACCCGCCCGAGGTGCTCCCGTGGCTCGGCGGCCCGGGGACCTCGCGTTCCTGCAGTACACCTCGGGCTCGACGTCCACTCCCAAGGGTGTCATGGTCTCGCACGGCAATCTGGCCGCGAACCAGGAGATGATCGCCGCCGCGTTCGGGCACGACGAGGACTCGACCGTCGTCGGTTGGGCGCCCTTCTTCCACGACCAGGGCCTGATTGGCAACCTGCTGCAGCCCCTGTGGGTGGGCGCTCGGGCGATCATGATGTCGCCCATGGCGTTCGTGCGCCGGCCCCTGCTCTGGCTCGAAACGATCTCCCGGTATCGGGCGCACACCAGCGGCGGTCCGAACTTCGCCTTCGACGCCTGTGTGAGTGCCGCTTCCCGAGGACCGGTCCCGGCCATCGACCTGAGCTGCTGGAAGGTCGCCTTCAACGGCGCCGAGCCGGTCCGGCCGGAGACCGTGCGGGCGTTCACTGCGACGTTCGCCCCGCATGGGTTCACTGCCGCCGCGATGCACCCCTGCTACGGCCTGGCCGAGGCAACGCTGATTGTGACGAGCACCGGTAAGCTCCGCGGTCCGCGGGTTCTGCCCGCCGATGCCGCCGCACTCGAGATCGATGCCACGACTCGGGCAGCGCCCGCGGGGGGTCGGGTCCGCGAGCTCGCCGGTTCCGGGCAGGTACTTGCCGGGGAGACCGTCCGGATCGTGGACCCGCAGTCGTTGCGGCCGTGCCCGCCCACAGCGGTCGGCGAGATCTGGGTGGCCGGCCCTGCTGTGGCACAGGGCTACTGGCGTCGTCCCGAGGCGAGCGCGGACACCTTCCGCGCCCGGATCGACGGCGAACCGGACGACTACCTACGCACCGGGGATCTCGGCGTCATCGAGGACGGCGAGCTCTACGTGGTGGGGCGGGTCAAGGACCTCGCGATCATTCGTGGGCGTAACTACTACCCCCACGATGTGGAGCACACGGTCGCCTCGGCCCATCCCGCGCTGCAGCCTGGTGCCGGTGCCGCCTTTGCCGTCCCCGGCGCGGAGGGTGAACGACTCGTCGTCGTGCAGGAGGTCCGACGCGAGCACCGACGATGCGGCGATCCCCGCGAGGTCCTCGCAGCGGTGCGCGCTGCGCTCGCGCAGGAGCACGAGCTCTCCCTGGCCGAGCTCGTCGTCACCCTGCCGGGACGGGTTCCGAAAACCAGCAGCGGCAAGGTCCGCCGCGCCGCCGCCGCGGCGATCCACGCCGCTGAGGGATTCGACCGTTGGTCACCTGTTGCCCGCCCGTCGGCTACCGGAGTGCAGCAGGGTGCGCTCGTGCAGCCCGACGCCGAAGGAGTCTGATGAACAGCCCCAACCCCGACTTCGCCGAGGCTGTGCGCACGGCGATCGTCACCATGCCTGCCGCGGCCCACCTCGGATTCACCTTCGGCGCGCTGGCCCCGGGGGCGGCCGAACTGGTGCTGTCGGTACGCCCCGAGCACACCCAGCACAACGGCTACGTCGCCGGCAGCGTGATTGGCGCCCTCGCCGACTTCGCGGGTGGCTCGGCGGCGGGCACGCTCCTGCCGGTCGGCTGGGTGTCTATGACGTCGGACTACACGGTCAAGTTCCTCGCGCCGGCGACGGGCGACACGGTGTTCGCCCGAGGCCGGGTGCTGAAGGTCGGCCGGGCCATCTCGGTCGCCGCGGCGGACGTCGTCACTCTGGACGGTGGATCGGAGACCCTGTGCGCCACGGCCCTGGTCACCTTGCGGAACCTCGAGGTGAACTGAAGCCGCATCTGGAACCAAAAGGGCTCTTCCGGAAATGGAGTGCAGGTGAGGGCGTGAGCGACCGCGGGAGTCGGGTCGTGTCGCTGCACTGAGGCGGGCCCCGAGAAGTTGATGATGAAGGTTCCTACGCCGAACATCGTCGAACACCCCGGGGACCCGATGTCGCAGCCTACGTGCCCGCCTGCCCAGATCGTGGCCGACACGATCGTCCGTACCGTCGAGCTCGGTGTGCGGATCACCGACGCCGCGCTGGACGGTGAGACGACGGTGGTGTGGTGCGAGCTGATCACCGACGGGCCCGACGTGTGTCCGGGGTGCGGGTTGGTCGGGGTCTACCGGGACAGCACCGAGCGCCGCGTCTGTGACGTCCCGGTGGTCGGGCATCCTCTCGTGCTGCGGGTCCGGGTTCCGCGCTACCGGTGTGTGCATGACGGTTGCGCCCGCGAGATCTTCGCTCATGACTCGGCTCGCCTGGCCCGCCCCGGGGCCTCGACCACCCGGCGTTGCGCGGACTATGTGTTGCGCCGCTTGGCGATCGACAAGGCCACCGTCGCCGCGGTCGCCCGGGAGCTCGGCCGGAGCTGGGACACCGTGAACAGCGTCGCGGTCGCCGCGACCGAGCAGCTGCTGCTGCGCGCCGGCCCCGCCCGGCTCGACGGGGTGCAGGTGATCGGGGTCGACGAGCACAAGTGGGCCCACGTGTTCGGCGCCGCGGGCGACGGGTTCGTCACCGTGATCACCGACCTCACCGAGGTCGTCGCGGGCCGAGGACCGGCACGGCTGCTCGACGTGGTCGCGGACCGCTCGGCGGCAGCCTTGAAGACCTGGCTCGACGACCGCGACCAGGCCTTCCGCGACGGGGTCCGGGTCGTGGCGATGGACGGGTTCGGCGGCTACAAGAACGCCGCCACCGACGCCGTCCCGGACGCGGTCACCGTGATGGACCCATTCCACGTCGTCGCCCTCGCCGGCGCGAAGCTCGACCTGTGTCGCCAACGCGTCCAGCAGGACACCCTCGGCCACCGAGGCCGCACCGGTGACCCGCTCTACCGGGCACGTCGCACCCTGCGCACCCGCCTCGCGCTGCTCACCGACCGCCAACGCGCCCGGCTCGAGGCGGTGTTCGCCGCCGACGAGCACGTCGCGGTCGAAGTCACGTGGTGGGCCTACCAGCAGATCATCGCCGCCTACGCCGACCAGAACCGTCAACGCGGCAAGACCCTGCTCACCGCCGTGATCGACCGGCTGCGCACAGGACTACCGGCCGGGCTCGACGAGCTCGCCACCCTGGGAGGTCGCGTCCGCGGAGGTGGTGGATGGAGATAGCCACCGCGTGATCCTTCCCGGGGGTCAATCTAGGCGCTGATCGCGCCAGGGGACACCTCCTCGGACGCGGTCGGTCGGTCGATCGCGGCCCGGGCCTTGGCCAGAACCTCGAGCCCGATGTAGCGGCGGGCCTCGGCCCATTCGTCGGTCTGCTCGGCCAGCACGGCGCCGACCAGGCGGATCACGGCGGTGCGATCGGGGAAGATCCCGACCACGTCGGTGCGCCGGCGAATCTCCTTGTTCAATCGCTCCTGAGGGTTGTTCGACCAGATCTGGCGCCACAGCTCCCGTGGAAACGTCGTGAACGCCAGCAGGTCGGCTCGGGCCTCGGCGAGGTGCTCGGCCGCGGCAGGGAACTTCGCCTCCAGCCCGTCGACGACCCGCTCGAACTGGGCGTGCACCGACGCAGCGTCGGGCTGGTCGAAGACCGTGCGCAGCAGGGTGAGCACCCAGGGCTGGGCCGACTTCGGGACCTTCGCAGCCAGGTTGCGGGCGTAGTGGGTGCCACACCGCTGCCACGCCGCCCCGGGCAGCGTGGCCTCGATCGCACCGACCAGGCCCTGGTGGGCATCAGAGGTCACCAACCCGACCCCCGACAGGCCCCGAGCCACCAGCGAGCGCAGGAACGCCAGCCAGCCCGCACCGTCCTCCCCGGACACGACATCGAGGCCGAGGACCTCCCGTTGCCCGTCAGCGGTGACTCCGACCGCGACCAAGGCGTGCACGATCACCGTCCGCCCGTTCTCCCGCACCTTCTGAGTCAAGGCATCGAGCCAGAGGAACGTGTAAGGGCTGGCGTCGAGTGGACGTGATCGGAACGCTTCGACTTGGGCGTCGAGAGACTTGGACATCTCACTGACCTGCGACTTCGACAACTGCGTGATCCCCAGCTGCCCGACCAGCTTCTCCACCCGCCTCGTGGACACGCCCAGCAAGTAGCTGGTGGCCACGACCGACACCAGCGCCTGTTCAGCCCGTCGACGGCGTTCGAGCAGCCACTCCGGGAAGTACGTCCCGGTTCGCAGCTTCGGGATCGCCAGCTCCACCGTTCCCGCGCGGGTGTCCCAGTCCCGGGCCCGATAACCGTTGCGCGAGTTCATCCGCCCGTCGCTGCGCTCGCGATACCCGGCGCCGCACACCGCGTCGGCCTCCGCGGACATCAACGCCTCGGCGAACCCCTTCACCATCGACCGGAGCAGGTCCGGACTCGCCTCGGCGAGCCGGTCATCGAGCCAGCCCACCACATCGTTCACACTGTCTGACGCGGCCATCGCGTCTCCTCCCTCGAGAACCAGAGCACTCGAAGGATCACGCGGTGGCCGTCTCACATCCCGACGCCACGCCGTTGAACAGCAACTACGCCGTACACCACGTCCCTGGACGCAACCGGACGCGTCCGATCGTCTCGTCCATAGTGATGATGTAGCGGCGTTCCGCCTACGACGACGCTCCGTGGTGCTAACGCTGCGTTCTGCACAACCGAGGGGAGGGTTGCCGAGAAAGTGACGGTGGTCCGGGGGTCCGAAGATGACGACCGACGAGCGCGAGTCGTCCCGTGCGGTGTGCGCGACGTGTTCCTACGTCAACGACATCGGCGACCGCTTCTGCGGACGGTGCGGCCGTTCGACGGGGGCGAGCGTCCCGCCCCGCGCGGAGCCATCCCGCCGGCAGGTCGACTTCAGCACTCGGTACCTGTCGGCCGCCGCCCAGTTGGACCCGAAGTTCGCCGAGGCAGCCATCGCGGAGTCTCTGGTTGAGCGGACGCGGGCGATCGCCCCCTCCCCGGGGATCAGTTCGGCGACCGTCCTCCGCGAAGCTGTCGCCGCACGGGCGCGCCGACGGCTCCGGGACGCGATCCTCGTGGCGCTGGTGGTTGCGGTGTTCGTGACTTCTGCGCAGGCCGCGATGGTCTGGCTGGTCCTCGCGAGCGTCGGCGTCACGGTGTTCGGGATGACCGGCCGGACGCGGAGATGGCCCGTGATCGTGGCCGGCGTGCTGGCCGTGGTCGTGTTGGTCCCGCTGGTCCTGATTGGGACCGGCCTGGTGCCGGTCGACGGTGTCGACCAGCAGTTCGGGAACACTCGGCAGGTAGTCGTCCTGCTGTTCCTGGCGGCCGGGGTAGCGGCGGTCTGCCTGGTCGACGAGGCGCTGGTGGAGAGTCTGGTCCGTGACCGGTTCCGGCCGTCGACGTTCGCGCCCGCCGTCGTGCTCCCGTCCGGATGGGAACGGACGGTGCGCATGTTCGGGACCCGGCGCTGGGAGGGTGCCCTCGGCCGGGTGGCCGAGGCCGACGAGCGGTACCGGCGGGCCCACGACGAGGCGGACGTGATCGTCTACCGGGAGCGGATCCCGTTCGTTGGGTCCGGCCCGGTCGTCGACGACAAGATCGTTGCACTGCCGCTGACCCCGGGGACCGCACCAGACGGGACGAGGCTCGTGCCCCGGCCGTTCGCCGCGTCCGACCTGCACGCGCACGTGGCGGCCGTCGTCGGCGAGCTGCGCGACTCGGTGGCCCTGGCCCCGAGCCGACGGCTGTCCGCGATGACGATCCGGGAGCAGGTCCTGATCTCCGCGGAGCGTCTGGTGACGAACCTGCACCGCCAGCCGCAAGCTGCCGTGCTACCCGACGTCGCCGGCCCCCCGGTGACGCACCTGCGACTCGCCGACGTCCGTCACCTCGCGGACCGGCCCGAGGAGTGGATCCGCTACCACCGCTGCTTCCGCGTCGAGGCCTGGGACCACGACCTCGCGACGTCGACCTACTTCACCGCCGGGACCGACGCCCGGATGCTCTACCTCGAGTGGACGCACTGCGTGCTGTACCCGATCAAGGAGCGATACCGGGAGATTGACCGCACGCCGCAGTTCGGGGCCGTGCTGCGCGGGCTCGGTGTCGCGTTCGTTCTGCCGGTGACGCTGGGTGAACGAGCGCGGCGGGTCGTCCACTACTTCCGGCGGATGCCCCAGCGTCCGGGCGACTTGGTCCCGGCCAAGTACGGGGCGGGCAGAAGCCTGCGCGAGCTCGGCTCGGATCCGGGGGCGCAGGACTTCTTCCAGGACGCCGACGCTGTCCGATACGTCGGGATCATCGAGCGGGCCGTCTACCGCGCGGTGGGCCGGTTCCTGGAAGACCGCGGCTACTCCGTCGTCGACTTCATGGAAGTCGCGAAGGCCTCGATCACGAACAACACGGTGGCGGTCAGCGGTGGCACGTTCGCCGGCGGGCTGTCCGTCGGCATCGGCACCGTCACCCAGCAGAACAACCAGGGCGAGAACAGTCCGAGGGGGAGGAAGAAGCCATGACCGCGAGCACCGGGTCCTCAGGTGACTCTGTCATCCGCATCGGCGGTGGCACGTTCACGGGCGGCACCGCGATCGGCATCGGCACGACGAGCCAGGTGACCAACGTCGGCCCCCCGCCTGAGCGGGCCGACCTCCGGACCGCGCTGGAGGAGGTCCGCGAGCGGATCGTGGCCGGCGGCCGGGACGAGTCCGAGCGGATCGAGCTCCGCGCCGACGTACAGGCGATCCTGCGGGAGCTCGAGCGTGACGAGCCGCGGCCCGCCGTCGTCCGGAGCCGGTGGGACGCCGTCCGCGCCGTCCTCGGGAAGGTCCTCGACCACAGCGGTGAGCTCATGAAGATCACCGAAATTGTCGCGAACCAGTTCGCCGCTTGACGATGAGCCACTGCGAATCGTGCGGGCGCGGGCTACGCGCGGAGGCGCAGTTCTGCCCGGAGTGCGGCATACGCGTCGAGGAGACCCGCGACTTCGACGGCCACGGTGGCGGGCACGCTGATCGACCGTCCGGGCCGAGCGTCACCGGGTTGCGCCGGGGCGTCGTACCTGCGCTGGCCGCCGCGGCCGCGGTGGTGCTGGTCGCGGGCGGTGTCGGGATTTATCTCCTTGCCCGGCCCGGGCCAAGTCCCACAACCCCGACCAGCTCGCCGCCGATCGCGACCACCGCGCCGATGGCCTCGCCTCCGATCACGATGACCAAGCCGCGTACGGCGACCCCCTGGACGAGCGTGCCTTGGACGTCGACCGCACCCCCCACGTACGTCTCGGACGAGCAGTGGCTCCGGGACCAGGCCGGCTATGACTACCCGACCGCCGAAGCCTACTTGGGCTACTGGCTACCTCAGGTCTCTTCGAAGAGGATCGGGTCCGACGGCTACGACGCGGCCGCGATCGTCCAGGACTACCGTGACTCCGTGGAAAGTCGGCCCGACACGCGTTTTCTCCTCGTAGGGTCAGACGACTTCGCGAGCTTCACCGGCTCGGGGTACTGGGTCACCCTGGCCGCGCGTCCGTTCTCCACCGCGGCGGAGGCGAACGCGTGGTGCGACGCCGAGGACTACCCCGTGCAGAACTGCTACGCGAAACGACTTTCACAAACCGAGGGACCGGTCGGTAACTCCGTGCCGCGGGGATGAGCGGGGCAGGTGGCTGCGAAACCCTTCACCAATCCACGCGGCCGGGCGCGACGAGTCCCCGTCGACGGCCTCGACGAGTAGATCGCGGTGTGAGTTCAGCGGAGGGCGTGATCGGGAAATCCTGGGCACCGACGTGCCACCGGCCCACGTTGTCTCCTCCGATTCGGTGCGGCTGGTCCGGCCGCATCGATTGTGTGGTCATCAGCCTGGCAGTGACGGGGTCTGGTGGCCGGCGGGACGCGCGGCAAATGCGTTTGATCGATCGGCAGAGGGTGCTGTCTGCGGGGCAGATGGCTGTCAGTTCTGGCAGGTGACGATGGCATAGGTGTCCTCCGCAGAGATCTCTGAGATGTCGAGGCCCGCACGCTCTTCGTACGAGATCGGGGCGCTCCCGGGGTTCTGGGCGCGGAGACATCGGCGAAAGTCATGCCGCGTTCATCCGGCAGCCCTACGGTCGCCGCCATGAACGAGCAGCTGCACACTCGCCGAGCAGCTCGCCGTAGAACTCGCTGACGGTCTTGTCCTGGTTTCCCAGACGGCGATTCGGCGCGCGAGGCTCTGGTCCTTCGGCAGCTGTTCGCCCCGGGCGCGTGGCAGGGGCTCGTAGCTCGTGGACCCGGTGTTCTGGTCGTGGTCCATCTGCAGTTCCTGCCCCGCGCCACACCTCGGGGCCGGCGGGGCCCGCCCGCACGGTGGCGGGACAGGCGTCGGCGTTGGTTCCTCGGTGGTTGGTCAGACGGGGGTGGCGTCGAGATCCTGCGCCAGCAGTTCGGCCAGCGCGTCCAGTGCGGATTCGCCGTCGGCGTCGTCAGTCGAGGTCAGGACGACCTCCTCGCCGGACTGCACGCCCAGTCCCATGACGGACAGGATGGAGGCGGCGTCCACCGGTCCGCGGGTGCCGTCGGCGGTCGCGATCTGAATCTTGACGGACCGCTGCTGGGCGGCAGTGCAGAACAGCTTGGCGGGGCGGGCGTGCAGCCCCACGGACGAACCGATCTTCACACGGCGCTCTGCCATGTCGTGCTCCTCTTCGTTGCTGGGTGCGGGTCAGCCCGCGACCGGGGTGGCGGACGGGGTGGATGCGGCTGGTTCGGCGTCCTTGGCGGCGGGTGTGCGGCGGGCCGACTTCAGGCCGATCACCAGCGCGGCCGAGACGGCGGTGCCGGCGAGGATCGCGAGCAGGTAGGGGAACGGGTTACCGATCAGTGGGACCACGAAGATCCCGCCGTGCGGGGCTCGCAGGGTCGAGCCGAACGCCATCGACAGCGAGCCGGTGACCGCGGAGCCGGCCATGATCGACGGGATCACCCGCAGCGGGTCGGCTGCGGCGAACGGGATCGCGCCTTCGGTGATGAACGAGGCGCCCAGCAGCCAGGCGGCGCGGCCGTTCTCCTGCTCGATCTGGCTGAACTGGCTCCTGCGGAGGGCGGTGGCCAGTGCCAGCGCCAGTGGCGGGGTCATGCCGGCGGCCATCACCGCAGCCATGATCATCAGCGAGGTTTCGGAGCCGGTGGACAGGCCTGCGACGGCGAAGGCGTATGCGGCCTTGTTCACCGGGCCGCCCATGTCGAAGGCCACCATCAGGCCGAGTAGCGCACCGAGCAGGATCGCGTTGGTGCCGGACAGGCTGTTCAGCCAGTTGGTGAGGCCGGTCGTGGCTGCGGCGAGGGGTTGTCCGAGGAGCAGGAACATGACCGTGCCCACGATCGCGGTGCCGATCAGCGGGAGTACCAGCACCGGCATGATGCCGGCCAGCGCACGCGGTGGCTGCCACAGCTTGAGGCCGTAGATGAGGGCACCGGCCAGCAGGCCGGCGACCAGGCCGCCGAGGAAGCCCGCCTGGGTGTCGACGGCGATCATGCCGCCGACGAAGCCGGGTACCAGGGCGGGTCGATCGGCGATGGCGTAGGCGATGAAGCCGGCCAGTACCGGGACGAGGAAGCCGAAGGCCAGGGTGCCGATCTGGAATGACAGCGCGGCCCACGAGGTCAGCGAGCCCGGGTCGAAGTTGATCGAGGAGACGTTGTCCTCACCGATCGAGACGATGTCCGGTGCGTCGGAGATCTGGTAGCCGCCGAGCGCGAAGCTCAGGGCGATCAGCAGGCCGCCGGCGGCGACGAACGGGATGATGTAGGAGACGCCGGTCATCAGCCAGCCGCGTAGCTTCGCGCCGAAGCCGGTTGTGACGCCCATGTCTGCGCCGTCCGGGGCGGTCGCGGGGGCGGGGGTGTGCTTGGGCTGCTCGGTGGCCTTGGTGACGGCCTGCTCGATCAGGCCGGGCGCGCCGCCGATGGCCTTCTTGACCGGCGCGGCGACGGTCGGGAGGTGTGCGAAGCGTTCCTTGTCCCGCACTTCGACGTCGGCGGCCAGGATGATCGCGTCCGCGGCGTCGAGCTGCTGCTGGGTGAAGGGTGTGGAGCCGGCCGAGCCCTGGGTCTCGACCACGATCTCGTGGCCGGCTTCCTCCGCGGCGGCCTCGAGGGCCTCGGCGGCCATGTAGGTGTGCGCGATGCCGGTCGGGCACGCGGTCACGGCGAGGAGCTTCACGCTCCCACCTCCTGCTGGATGAACGACGCGACGGCGGCGGGATCGGTGGCACCCAGGAGCTCGTGTTTGAAGGAGGCACGGACCAGGCGGCGGGCCAGCGCGGCCAGCACGGTCATGTGGTCGGTGCTCCCGCCCTCCGGGGCGGCGATCATGAAGATCAGGTTGGCGTGGCCGTCCTCGGCGCCGAAGTCGACGCCGGTGCTGCTGCGGCCGAACGCGAGGCTCGGCTCGGTGACGGCGGTCGACCGGCAGTGCGGGATGCCGATCCCGCCCTCGAGGCCGGTCGGCATCTGGGCCTCGCGGGCCTCGATGTCGGCCAGGAACCGGTCCAGGTCGGTGACCCGGCCGGCGTCGACCAGGCGTCCGGCCAGCGCGGCGACGGTGGCCTTGCGGTCGGCCGACGGCACGTCGAGGTCGACCAGATCAGCGGTGATCAGTGCAGTCATGCGGCATCTCCCGAGAGGGCGAGGGTGACGTCGGGCGTGGGTGCCAGTTCGACGTCGTCGAGTCGGATGTCGGCCGGGCCCGGCGTGGCGGAGCCGGGCAGGCGGCAGGCGGCGGCGCCGTAGGCGACGGCGTGTCGAAGGGCGTCTGGGCCTTCTCCGCCCGCGGCCAGGAACCCGGCCAGGGTGGAGTCGCCGGCGCCGACCGTGCTGCGCACGGTGATTGCAGGGGTTCGGGCGTGGTACTCGCCGGACCGGTCGATCAGCAGGGCGCCGCCGGCGCCCAGGCTGACAAGCACCGCGCCGATGCCGCGGGCGCGCAGCTCGCGCGCGGCCAGCAGGACGTCGCCGAGGCTGCCCAGTGGGCGTCCGACGAGTTCGGTCAGCTCGGCGTGGTTGGGTTTCACGAGGTCGGGTGCGGCGGCCACCGCGTGGTGCAGCGGCGTGCCCGAGGTGTCGATCGCGATCCGCAGGCCGGGCCTGCGACAGCGCCGCACGAGCTCGGCGTGGTAGTCGTCGTCGACCCCGGCCGGCAGCGAACCGCAGCTGACCAGCCAGCTCGCGCCTGTACCCAGGGCACACGCCCGGTCGGTCAGCGCCGCGGCCTCCGCGGCCGACAGCCGCGGCCCCTGCTCGTTAATCTTGGTGGTGACGCCGTTTGGTTCGACCAGCGTGAGGTTGACGCGGGTCGCCTCGGTGATCGGGACGGTCACGGTGGTGACGTCGGTCGGTTCCAGCAGTCCGGCCAGCCGTTCGCCGGGGGTCATCCCGGCCGGCAGCAGCGCGACGACGCGGCGCCCGGCCGCGGCCAGGGCGCGTGCGACGTTGACGCCCTTGCCGCCCGGGTCGACGCGGACCGAGCTCGCCCGGTGAACCGCACCCCGGACCAGGTGCGGTAGCTCGATGGTGCGGTCCAGGCTCGGGTTCGGTGTGACCGTGACGAACAACGGCGGTGTCGCGGAACGCTCGTGGGCGGACGGGGTCATGCGCGTATCACCTTGGGTCCGGTGGCCTCCAGCGCGTCGACCTCCGCGGGATCGAGGCCGGTATCGGTGATCAGGGTGTCGATCGAGTCCAGCGTCGCGAAGCGGACGAACTGGTCGGAGCCGAACTTGCTCGCGTCGGCGACGACCACCGAGCGCCGGGAGGCGCGGAGCATCGCCTGTTTGGTGGCGCCCTCGTCCGGGTCCGGGGTGGTGAACCCGCGGGCGGCCGAGAAGCCGTTGGTGCCGAGAAATGCCACGTCGACGGTGAGGCCGGCGAGCAGGCTGACGGCCCAGTCGTCGACAGTGGCCAGGGTCGTCGCGCGTACCCGCCCGCCGAGCAGGCGCAGGTGCACGTTCGGGCGCCCGGCCAGCGACGACGCGATCGGCAGCGAGTTGGTGACGACGGTGATGTCCCGCTCTCGCGGGAGCACGTTGGCGAGGCGGGCCGTGGTGGTGCCGGCGTCGATCAGGATCGTGGCGGCGTTGCCGAGCTCGGCGAGCGCGGCCTTGGCGATCCGCTCCTTCTCCGCGCCGTACTGGGTGTCGCGCTGCCCCACGCCCGGCTCGAAGTCGAGCAAGTCCGACGGGATGGCCCCGCCGTGGACCCGGCGGACCAGGCCCTGCCGTTCGAGTCCACCCAGGTCCCGGCGGATCGTCTCGGGCGTGACGTCGAGTTCCTCGGCGACAGCGGCTACGTCGATCCGGCCCCGGTCGCGGGTTCGGTCGAGCAGCCACTGCTGACGCTCCGCTGCATACATCTTTGTTTGCCCCCGACTTGGTGCTTGCTTGTGTCTGAGTATGTGGGTTCTACTGTGTTTGTCAACGGGTCACGCCGAAGTCGCCCAGGGAGCCCTCCATGCCGAGCACGTTGAACGGAATCCCCGCGAGCCCCGGCCGCGCGGGCGGCCGCGTCGTCCGGGTCGCCGAGCCGCCGGGTGAGCCGGCCGCCGCGCCCGAGCCGGTGGACCCGGTCGCCGAGGCAGCGCGGATCGCGCCCGCCGTCGAGTTGGTGTCGCAGCGGCTCACCGCCCGTGCCGCGACCGTCTCCGGGGACGCGCGGGAGGTACTCGAGGCCACCGTGACGATGGTCGGTGACCCCGCGCTGCTGGAGAACGCGCAGCAGCTGGTCACCGGGCAGGGCCGGCCGGCCGCCCGCGCGGTGTGGGAGGCGGCCAACCAGTTCGCGCAGATGCTGAGCGCGATGGGCGGTTACATGGCCGAGCGCGCCCGTGACGTTCACGACGTTCGGGACCGCATCGTCGCCGAGCTGCTCGGGCTTCCCGCGCCGGGTGTGGCCGACCTGGAGGCTCCGGCCGTTCTGGTCGCATCCGATCTCGCGCCGGCCGACACCGCCGGGCTGCGGCCGGGCGTCGCGCTCGCGCTGGTCACCGAGCAGGGCGGCCCGACCAGCCACACCGCGATCCTCGCCCGCTCCCTGGGGATCCCGGCGGTCGTGGGTTGTGCGCGGGCGTGGAGCCTGGGCGAGGGTGCGGCCGTGACCGTCGACGGCGGTACCGGTGAGGTCCGCGAGGTCGGGACGCTCGACGAGGCGGCCGCCTTCGCGGCGGCGGCATCGGTGACCGCCGAGTGGGACGGCGTGGGTCGTACCGCGGACGGCCACGTGGTCGCGCTGCTGGCCAACGTCGGCGACGGCCCGGGGGCGGCGAAGGGCGCGGCCGACGGCGCCGAGGGTGTGGGACTGTTCCGCACCGAGCTGGCGTTCCTCGCCGCCACCGAGGAGCCGTCCGAGGTTCGGCAGCGGGAGATCTACACGGCCGTGCTGTCCGCGTTCGCCGGGAAGCCGGTCACCGCACGCACGCTGGATGCCGGCGCTGACAAGCCGCTGCCCTTCCTGTCCCTCGACGGCGAGCCCAACCCGGCGCTGGGCGTGCGCGGCCTGCGCACCGCCCGGGTCGCCGGCAATGGTTCGGGCGTGCTGGACCGCCAGCTCTCGTCGCTGGCTGCGGCGGCGAAGGAGACCGGTGTCGCGCTCAAGGTGATGGCGCCGATGGTCGCCACCGCCGAGGAGGCCGGCTGGTTCGTGCAGCGCTGCCGGGCGCACGGCATCACCGAGGCCGGCGTCATGATCGAGGTTCCGGCGGCGGTTCTCACCGGGGACGAGATCATGCGCGAGGTCGACTTCGTCTCGGTGGGCACGAACGACCTGGCGCAGTACCTGTTCGCGGCGGACCGGCAGTCCGGGCCGATGGCGGCGCTCAACGACCCCTGGCAGCCGGCGCTGCTACGCCTGGTCGGGATGCTCGGCGAATCCTCGGCCCGGACCGGGACGCCGGTCGGGGTCTGTGGCGAGGCTGCGGCAGACCCGGAACTGGCCCCGGTCCTGGTCGGGCTCGGTGTCGCGAGCTTGTCGATGGGGTCCGGCGCGCTCGCCGCCGTGGGGGCCCGGCTGGGCGGGCTGACCGTCGACCAGTGCCGGGAGCGCGCCCGGGCCGCCTGCGCAGCGGCCGACCCGATCGCCGCCCGGCGGGCCGTGGCCGCACTGGACGGCTGAGAACGGCGGACCTCGCCGGGCCATTTACCGCCAAGGGCTCGGTGCGTCCTACCGGGTCCAGGTACAGGGGCGCGGACGAGCCGCGGCCGGTGGGCAGCCGGCCGATGGTGAATCGTCCTGGGTGGGGGAGAGGCTCTGATCCAGCAAGGAGCCATGCGCGACCAGGCCCGCTCCAGCGAGCGGGCGACGATGTCCCTCGACGACCCACTGCGGGCCGCCTCGGCAGACCCGGGATCTGACCCACCGTCCCACCGAGGATCGTAGAACGGTGATCACTCTGCTCGAGCCCGCGACCTGTTCGATCTCCGAGGCGGACACCCTCACCGACCTGTGAGTCGTCACCGCGATCGACGACCCGATCGCCCTCGGAGAGGCCGCCGCCCGCGCCAGCGATCCTGGCACGACCTCGATCTCGCGCCCCGGTACGCGACAAATCGGTCGGGGACAACGGTGTCACCGGCTGCAGCCAGGGCATGAGCGGTGGCGAACCCGAGTCTCGCCGCGTCAGCGCCCCGACGCGCGGCTCGGAACAGGCGAAGCATCGCCTACCTCGGCCGCTCAAGCCGTGCGTGGGGTAGATTGTCTGCGGAGAGCGGGCGAAGCGACGTCTGGGACGAGGGAGGTACGGCGATGCTGGACCAGCAGAATCGAGCCGGTGTCTCCATTGGTCGGGCCCCGTTGCCGCCGCCGACCTGGGATCATGCAGCTCGTGACGCGATTGCGTCGGTGCGGGCGGAGGGCCTGGATCCTGGCCCCGACACGGTCGCTGCGCTGCGGGCGATCGGCGCAGGAGAGTGCAGTGCCGAGGACGCCGTCGCGGCGATCCTCGCTCCCTACCGCACGGCGTGAGCTGGGATCCCGACCTCGACCTCGAGCACGGCGTTCTCACGAACCTGCAGGGCATCACCGACCGTTGCGAGCTGTCCCGGGTCGAAGCACAGGTAACCGCAATCCGGATCGCCGAGCTCGCGGCCGATCCACCGCGCGGACGGTTCGACCTTCCGCACCTGCAGGCGATCCACTACAAGATCTTCGCCGACTTGTACCCGTTCGCCGGCCAGATCCGCCGGGTGCGACTCGGGAAGGCCGGCACTCTGTTCTGTCTGCCGGAGCAGGTCGTTGCGTACGCGGCAGTTGTGTTCGACCATCGCACCGATCCTGCACGGCTGCGGGAGCTCGAGCGGGCCGAGGTCGTCGATCTGCTCACCGCCCTGATGGCTGACATGGTGTTCTTGCACCCGTTTCGCGAGGGCAACGGGCGCGCGACGCGCGCCTACCTGCAGCTGCTCGCCACGGCTGGCGGGTGGCCACTGTCGTGGACCGGGCTGGGGCGCGACGACAACGCGCGGGCCGGCCGCGAGGCCTGCGCCGGAGATGTGAGCTTGCTTCGCGCCATTCTGGATCGTCATCTCGGAACGTGACCGGGTGAGCGCCATAGCGGTCCTTGGACGTGCCGGTGATCGGCTGGCGATGCCCGCGAGCAGCGACCTCGACGCTCCCGAGGGCCCGCCCCGAGCTGTTGTCCGAGGTCGGAGCGACACCTATCGCTATTTTCGGAGGCGCCGTGTCGGGCCTCTGGGCGTGGCATCGCGCCGTTCATCCCGCCTGCGAACGTCCGTCCCGACGGGATCGTGCTCTGGTTCCGGCATTTCTTCGCCGCGCTGGCGGCCACATACCCGGTACTGCTCCAGCACTGCGGTGAGCAGCGCCCCGATGCCATCGTCTACGACGCGACGAACTGGCCGGCTCGGCTGATCGCACGGGAGCTGGACATCCCCGCGGTACGGACGGTGCCGAACCTGGCCGAGAACCAGTCCTACTCCGAAGTCGATCAGGCTCCCGCGTGTACGGCCTCTTTGGTCGGGCGGTCGTCGTGGGCCTGAACGTAGGGAGCGGTGTTCGAACGGATCGGTGAGCTTGGCCCCCTGCGCCGGACACTGACGGAGTGGGGTCAGTGATCTTGGTCTGGCGGGATCTGGGCTGCTTCGTAGTCGACCGGGCTGAGCATTCCGATGCTGGAGTGACGCCTGATCGGATTGTACCAGCACTCTATCCACTCGAATATCGCGTTGGCAAGATCGGCGCGGGTTTTCCAGGTTCTTGAGTCGAGCAGTTCTAGCTGCAGCGTCCCCCAGAAGGACTCGACCATCGAGTTGTCGTAACAATCGCCGATCGAGCCCATGGAGCCGACGAGTCCGGCATCTATCAGCCGGCGTCCGAACGCCCAGGACGTGAATTGCGAGCCGTGGTCGGAGTGCAGGATCGCTGAGTACGGTTCGGGGCTGCGGCGAGTGATCGCCATGCCGAGCGCGTCGGTGACGAGTTCGGTGCGCATGTTGTCATCGATCGACCAGCCCACGACGCGCCGAGAATAGGCGTCGAGGACCGCGGCACAATATACTTTCCCTTCCTCGGTGGGATGTTCGGTGATGTCGGTACACCACAATTCGTTCGGGCCGTCGACCGTGAAGTCCCGGTCGACCAGGTCGGCGTAGGGCTCGGCGTGCGGGTCGCGGACTGTGCAGCCGCGGCGTCGCCGCCGGTAGAGGCCCTGGATTCCGGCCTCGCGCATCAGCCTGGCGACGCG
This sequence comes from Pseudonocardia parietis, assembly GCF_017876315.1. GTDB lineage: Bacteria > Actinomycetota > Actinomycetes > Mycobacteriales > Pseudonocardiaceae > Pseudonocardia > Pseudonocardia parietis. The sequence goes on from NZ_JAGINU010000004.1 coordinate 250,377, forward strand.
CTTGTGGTTGACCACCTGCCCCAGTCCGAGCGTGAGCTCGGCGTGGACACGCGGCCACCCGTACGTTCCCCGGGATTCTTCGTGGATCGTGGTGATGTGTTTGAGCAGCAACTCGTTCTCCGCGGCTCGAACGGATTTATGCCCGGATCGCCATTCGTAGTAGCCCTGGCGGCGCACGCCAAGGACCCGGCAGGTCACCGCGACGTCAAATCCGTCGTCGGCGAGTTCACGGACCAGCGGGAAAACTACTTTGGGAGAACGTTCTCCCGTGCAAAATACGCGGCCGCGCGCTTGAGAATCTCGTTCTCCACCTCAAGCCGCCGCTTCTCCTTGCGGAGCTCGACCAGCTCGCGCTTCTCGGCGCTGGTCAGTCGCGATTCGGAGCCACCGGTGTCGTCGGCGTCGGCCTGGGCCATCCAGTTCCGCAAACACGACTCCGAAATCGACAGCTCTTTCGCGATCGCAGACACCGGCTTGTCGCCGGCACGAGCAAGGTCCACGGCGCGGCGCCGGAACTCCGGCGGGTGAGGTGCAGGCACGAACAACATCCTCCCTGGTGGACCGGGTCCACCTCAGGCGACGTGTCCGGCGTCAGGGGTCAAGCTCATCGGCGCGTCTGGCCGGACGCTGCACACAGCGTAGCCGCTGCTCGATGGTGGAGATTGCGAGACAGCTGCTGGTTGCGCCAGCCCTCGAGCATCAGCTGCAGCACCTGCTCCGCCGGCCGCAGGACCGGTATCGACCGCACCAGCCGGATGCGGCCGGCCCATCAAGGTGCATCGCACCTCCCGACAGTCCGGTACATCCGATGATTCAATGATGCATCTGATGAGACGTCAAGGGTGTCGCTGCAGGTCAGTCGCGAACCCGCACGGAGGCCTGCCGGTGCGTGCGGCACAGTCAGTCTCGCGGACCGACGCCGACGCGACCTGCGACCAGCAGCTCCGTCGCAGGTCAGACACCCGTCACGACCTACCTGGAGCGACAGGGCGAGAGACGGGCAGCTGATGCATCTGATGCGATACGCAGCCCAATACTGTCATAATCGTGATTATCGGCTCTAATACAACGGGAGTTGCATCAGATGCAAGAGCTCCCGTCTGGCGACGATGCAGCAGCTCTGCGAGCCAGCACCACGATGCCCGGGGCGGGTGGGCGGTAAGGCAACGGCCCCGGGGTCGAGCTCTGGCGCTGATCGCTGAAGGTCTTCTGCGTTAGATGCGGGAGACCTCGATGGTGAGGTCGCTGGGTGGATGCTGTGCCTGGGTTCGTGCGGCGGCTGTGCGACAAGGACGTCGGGCTGTTCCGCACCGAGGATCGAGTCTTCGAGGTCATGGTCGACGGTTGGCGGATGCAGATGCTGGCGCGTGGCCTGGTCACCGCGACCATCGAAACCCGGACCCGACTTGTCATAATATATCCCAACAGTTTGGCGACTACCCGTGGACATGGCCGGCCACTCTGCGGCTGGTCCGACTCTGCGAACGTACGTTCGGCGGGATTTCCGCGCAGATCTGCTTTGAGCGGAACACCCCACGCCAGACGACCGGTGACGCCGCCCCGGCGGGGCGGCGTGCCTTTAGGTCGAGCTGCAGCGCCTATTCGGTCATCTAGATGATCTCATAGGCCACGAGCACGCCGCCGGAAGCAAGCGTTGGCTGCCGTTGCTGCGGGCTCGATTGCCTTCAAGGTCTGCTGCGCCTTCGGGCTGCGGCGGCGGGAGGTCGCCATGCCCGATCTGCAGGCCTTCGGCCCAATCCGCACGTCCCCCCGATACCGACTCCATGAGCCCCAGCTGGCGTTGGTGGCGGCCACGTTGAAGTCGATGAAGCGCGCCAACAGCGGGCTGACCTGGCTCAAGCAGCCCACGTGACGACGTTGCTGTCCGAGCTGGCCATCGCACCGACGATCACCCACGAGAGCCTGGAGTAGCTACCACCGACGAAGACCCGAGGCAACGTTCGCCGCCTGCTCGCCGAGGACGGTGCGCTCCCCCTGCCGCGATGAGCTGGCCGCCCGCTATCGAGACTGCGCCAGGATCTGACCCGAGTCGTCGGCGATCACCACCGCGGGGCCATCGCACGCTGTGTGCTGGCACCCGCCCGCACCGGACAGGTCACCAACAACCCGCACCCAGCTACGGGCGACACGCCGGCGGCGCCCGGCGAACCTGTGAGCGGGCCGCACGCGGCCGGCACGGCCGGCCCCCGGATTCGCAGCCGATCCTAATCAGAGCAGGCCGCCGTCGCGGAAGCCGCTGGCTCCGACGGACAACGTCGCAACGGGCGAGGTTCTGTGGACCGGGAGCCGTCGCTCTGTCGGCGACCCGCGCTGACCGCGCCGTCGGTGAGCGTCATTGCCCAGCGGCGCCGGGTCCGCGCGGCCGACTTCGCCGCGATCCACTGCACGAGACGAGCTCACCCGCACCGCCGACCCCGGCTGCTGGCAGGTCCACGACCCCACCGGGCCGACAGCACCTCCCGGACCGGGATCTCCCCCGCCGGGGTCGGGTTGCCGCCGAGCAGGGCCAGCGCCGCACGGGTCGCGGCCACCGCGTGCCGCTCCGCCGGGTGGTGGGTCACCCCAGGGTGGTATCGGCGAGTACCTGTCGGTCGGTCCGGGTCGGCCTGACCGTGAACAGATAACGCGTTTTCGATCTTGCGCCAGCCGCCGGCGCGGTTGTTGGCGATGATCTGTCGGAACATGGCGAGCAGGGCGGGCCAGTTGGGACTGTTGATCGGCTCGCCCTCGGTGATCGCCACGGTTCGGGGCGTGTTCGGTCGCGGTTGTCGCGCCGGAAGGGGGCGGGAGGGAGAACCCCGCCCGAGGCCGGATGGCAGAGGCTGGGGCGCTCGGGCGGGGGGCTCGGTGTGCGCGCGTTCGCCGAACGAACACTGGGGACACGGGTGTCCCGGGGGAGATCTTGCGGTCGCGGCGGCGCGGCCGTCCAGTGTCATCGGTGTGCGCGTGTGCACCTGCGGTCGCGCACGCGTGCACGTGTGCGTCCGGGGCCGCCGGCTCGCACCACGGAGTATCACGTTGGGGTACGATGTGGGAGTGTGGCGGGAGATCCAATGGACCGAGCAGAGCGAGGCGCACATCGCGCGGCACGCCGTCACGCCCGACGACATCGAACAGCTGATCAACACCCGGCCGCGCTACACCACGGCCGGGCGCGAGGGCACGACGCTCGTCTACGGCACTACGACCGCAGGCCGCCACCTGCTGATCGTGCTCGCCGACGCCCCGGACGGCCGCAACTACGTCGTGACCGCCCGCGACATGGACGCCACCGAGCGGCGTCTGTTCGACCGCAAGGCCCGATGACCATCCACCCGGCGACCACCGCCCGACCCGGAGGGCAGCACACCATGGCTGAGAACAAGCTCGACGCCCTGCGCGACTACTACGACACCCACTGCACCGCCGACGAGATGGAGGACGGCACCTGGGAAACCGATGTCTACCCCAACCCGATGGTGTCGACGTCGCTGCGGCTACCCAAGGATGTCCTGGACTGGGTCCGAGCCCAGGCCGCCACCGAGGGGATCGGACACACCGCGCTGATCCGGCGCTGGATCGAGCAGCGCCGCGCGCTCGAGCAGGCCGACGCCGCCCGGGTCGATCAGCGCCTGGACGTGCTCGCCGAGGCCGTGCTGGCCGTCGGGTCGGCCGTGGCGCAGCCCAACGCGGCCCTCGCCGACGCCCTGCGCCGGGTCGCCGAGTCCGTCCCGACCCAGCAGCAGGGCGACCGCGACGCCGGTACCCCGGCGCACTGACCGCACACGTGTACGTGTGCGGTTGTGTTCACGTGCCCTCGTGCGCGTCCAGGTAGGCCGCCACGGCGTCGGTGAGCAGGTCCTGCAGGAGCGGTCCTCGCGAACGGCCTGCAGCTGCGCGCGCCGGCGCAGGCTCTTGGCACCTGCCCGGACAGATGCACCCGCGGCTCGGCGTCCTCGGCCGGCGCGGGCGGGTAGATCGCCGCGCGGCCGACGCCGCTGAGCGCGACGACGCGGTTCACGGTGACCTCCTCTCCCCGTTCGATGAGCGTCACTGCGGCCTCGAGGATCCGCTTGTCGTGAGCCTCGCAGCGGGGCCCACCGGGGCCGCGGCGAGTCGCAGCGGCCCCGGTGACCGCTTGGCCGGTGCGGGGTTCGACGGTGGTGGTCCTGCCGCCCCAGCAGCCACCGCAAGCACACCTCACCGCCCTCAGCCCAGCCCACCCTGACCGCGCGGGCGATCGCGTAGAGGCCGGGTGCCTGCGTTCGAGTGCAAACAGGTAGTTCGGGGGCGCGACGAGGGGTCCCAGGCCAGCAGTGTCGACCAGACCAGCGCCCACGCCTTCTCACGCTGCCAGCGGCGGAACAGCTCGTAGATCGACTGCCAGGGTCCGTAGCGTTCGGGCACGTCACTGAACAGTTGGCCTGCACATCGACGGACTGACGGCCCGGGGCCGCATGGCCAGGTGTTCACCGGGTTCGGCCCCGACGGTGTCCACGACTGCGCTGAGCACGGTGAGCACGGTGGTGTGGTCTGCACCCGGGCGGTTCGGCTGGGCAGATCTGATCAGCTGTTGTCGGAGGCGGGACGTTGCAGTGGTGGTTGCGGGAGCGGCCGCACGAGGGCGTCGAGCATCGCGGGCAAGCGGTGGGTGTCGCCGGCGAGTGCGTCACGGGATGCGCGCCCTGGTCCTCCAGTATGGCCGGGTCCATGCCGATGAGTCGGCCGAGGTGCAAGGCAGGATCTCGACAGCTCCGCGGCCCCACGCGTACCGTGCCGGCGGCTGGCGCGACGCCTTCCGCGCAGAGGACCGAGGTCGAGCTGTCGGGCCGAGCGCCGATGTGACCGAGGCGCATGACGTGGGCCCTATCTATCCTCAACCTTCACTTCCTGCGCTTGTGGCGCACTGAAAGATCAAGCTGAGTTGGTGTGCTCCGACGTCCACCGACCGGACTCGGTCGGTCAGTGACCGGCCCACAGCAGTCCTCCCCCGGCGTTATCGCGCTCGACAAGAACGGGTGGGCATGTGCCGTAGGCTTCGCCGTCATGGGAGCCCCCGATCCCCGCGTCGTTCGCCAGCTGCGCCACGATGTCGACGACGTCTACGACCTGCTGGACTCGACCAACCGCACAGTCACGTCGGTTGCGGGCATCCAGCGCCGCCACAGCACCCGTCTTGAGGAAATCCAGCAGGCCCTTGACCTGCAGAACGGCCGCCTCGAACGCATCGAGGACATTCAGCGGCAGGTCCTCGAACTGCTCCGTGGGCGTTCTGCCGAGTCGGAGGATTCATAGCGTCGACCCGCGAGCTCGTGCGCTGATCTTTCCGGGTGCGTTGTAGAACAGGCAGACCGGCGCTACACGCTTGAGCTGACAGGCACGCGGAGTGTGTCGGTGGCGAGCTGGCCCAGAGCACGCGGCAATGGGTCGGTACGCGTGTCGGTCACAGTGCGTTGATCTCGATGTGGGGGCCAGTCTGTCTGGGTCGGCGGCGAGCACGGGCGAGAGCCGCGTGGTGGCGATGTGCACGGCCACGTCCGGCGAGACCGTCCCACGCCCTGTGCCTGCGCGAGGAGCTCGGCGACGGCGTCGGCGACGGCGTCGTCGGCCGCTGAGTTCACCGAGGACCACCGATGGGTGGCCGAGCAACTCGGTCAGCTGTGGTCCAGCTACGGGCAGCACTGCGCGAACCTCGCCGGGTGCCAGCGACGGCGCCTACCGGGTGCGGTCCCGACCGTGCGGGGCGCTGGCGACCCAGGCGATTGCTGCACTATGGCCGCGTACTGGTGCTGCCGGCGCGGAGGCGTCGATGGCCTTCCCGCCGATCACGCGGCGTCGGTGACGGGGTGGATCCGGCGGACCTCCTCGTCGCCGGGCCACGCCACGCGGAGGTTGGCGTAGCCGGCGCGGTAGTGCTCCAGACCGGGCGCACCGTGTCGTTGCACCATGCGGGCAACGATCTTCTCGGCCCGGGTGTCGGCGTCCTCGCTGCCAGGCCGGGGGTCCGGTGCGCGATGGTCCTGCTGGGGCACGGGACCGACCATAGCCCGGGTATGCGACCCGCTGGAGCGATGCGTGTGCCGGGGTCGGTGACGCTACGTTGGCCGACGCTGTCATGGAGGGCGGTCAGTTCGTTGGCGGGACGGTGAAGCCGAGGCTTCGGTAGCCGGGACGGCGTTTGCGCAGCGACGAGGCGAGGACCGGGGTATGGGTGTCGTGGTAGTCGTGCACCTCGACGGTGTGTTTGTCGGGTGCTGCGCGCAGTACTCGGCCCACGTACTGGACCAGGCGTCCTTTGAACGCGATGGGCGCTGCCAGGAACAGGGTGTCGAGTGCGGGACAGTCGAAGCCCTCCCCCACGTACGGTCCGGTTGCGACCACGAGCAGCGGTCCCTCGCTGCTGCGGTCGAGGGCGTTCATCGCGTCACGGCGATGGCTGGCTTTCATCCCGCCGCGCAGGACGACGGGCTCATGTCCGCTGCGACGGAGCTGGTCGGCGAGGACGGTGACGTGGGTGGTCCACTGGGTCAGTAGCAGGCAGTGCCGCCCGCGGGCGAGCGCGGCGTGCACGTCGGCGACGATCTGGTGGTTGCGTTCCTCGTCGGCGAGGAGGTCGCGGTAGATCGCGGCGATCCCGCCGGGGGCTGCGGGGTCCGCGTCGCCGCGGTAGACGTACTCGGTCGGGTGCACGATCAGTGAGCGGTCCGGGGTGCCGCCGGCGGCCGCCGAGTCCAGCGTTCCCGGTTCGGGCGGGTTCATGGTGTGGCGTACCGGGCCGAGTTGCAGCGCGATGAGATCGTCGAGTCCGTCGCGACGGTAGGGGGTGGCGGTCAGGCCGAGCCAGCGGCGGGCCGGGATCTGGCGGACGGCGTTGTCGAACGCCGCTGCAGGTATGTGATGGCATTCGTCGACCACGATGAATCCGTAGCCGGCGGTCAGCTCGGGCAGGTCCTGGCGTCGCGACAGGGTCTGCAAGGTGGCGACGTCGACGGTGCCACGTAGCTTGGTGCGCCCGCCGCCCAGCTGCCCGGCGGTGACGCCGAGGTGTTCGTTCAGACGGGCGCGCCACTGATCGGCCAGCGTCTTTCGATCGACGAGCACCAGCGTCGAGGTGGCATGCTGGGCGATCAACGCACAGGCGATCGCGGTCTTGCCGGCGCCGGGCGGCGCGACCAAGACTCCCTGGTCTGCCGATCCAAGAGCGGCAACGGCGGATGTTTGGTCCTCGCGCAGCACGCAGGTGAGGGTGAACTGTTGCGGGGTGCCGGTGGCCCGCTGGTCGTCGATCTCGATGTCGCTTCCGGCCTCGCGGGCGGTGGCGATGAGCAGGTCGGCCAGCCCGCGAGGCAGGACCAGGTCGCCGTCGATGGTCTCGTCGAACGAGTGCAGGTGCCGCGGGATCCCCCAGGTGGAGAACCGGCGGCGCTGGCGGTCGTAGAACGCGGGGTTGGGCATCGATGCCGCGTGTTTGAGGGTCGCCAGCAGCGCCGGGGTCAGTGATGTCATCGCGACTGCGGCTCCCGCGTCGAGGCGCACACGCAGGACCGGAGCCGGACTCGGTCGGATGCGTGATGCGGTGGCGGGGACGAGCCGGGTCACGGCGGCGCCGACCGTCGGGCGGGTCACCCGCTTGGCGAGCTGCTCGATTTCTCGCGGTGAGAGCCGATGCAGTGAGGACAGGAAGGCCCACTGGTCGGGGTGTGGCTCCATGGTGGCCAGGTCGAGGAACACCGTGGCCCCCTGGCGTCGGGAGCGGCCGTGTAGCGGTGCGGCGATCAGGTTGCCGATGCCCTTGCCGGCGGGGAGCACGTCCTGGGAGGGGAACAGACGGTCGTAGGTGGTCAGGTTCATCGTTCCGCGCAGGGCGATTGCCTCGCGTACCAGCCCGGAACCGAGTGCGCGGGCGGTCGTGGCCGGGACTGGCCCGGTGAAGAAGATCCAGACGTGGGCTCCGAGTCCCGAGCGCGACACTTCCAGTGCCGCTGGTACGCCGATCGCTCGCGCCGCCTTGAGGTAGGCGAGCGCATCCAGCATCGCGGCAGAGCCGTCGAAGTCGACGGCGAGCCAGTGACAGGTGTCGTCGCGCAGCAGCGGGTACAGCCCGATATGGGCCTTCCCGGTCAGGTGTGCCTCGACCGCCTGGTCGGTGAGCCGCAGGTAGGGCCGCTGGGTTCCTTGTCGCCATCCGCCCTCGACGGCGGGTGACCAGCCCGTCCGGCCCGTGCGCGCGTTGTCCCAGCGGATCGCGTACACGTCGGTGCGGGCGGCGAACAGGGTCCGGAAGAACCGGACCTTGTCCGGTGCGGGTGATCGGGCGTGTACCGGTCCGGGGCGTTCGTGGAACAGCCCGGTCTGTGCTGGGGCGGGTGGGCGCGCTTGCTCGGGGGTGAGCTCCAGCAGTCGGCGCAGCCGTGTGTTCTCGGCCCGTAGTGCCGCGAGCTCGGCCTCGGGCGTGGCGAACGGCCCGTCGGTCATAGTCCGGCCCGGTCGAGGCGTTCGACGAATGAGGTCTTACGGGCGTGCTCTCGGCGTAGTGTTTTCAGTCGTTCGGTGAATACGGCCGGGTCGGTCACCTCCTCCAGATCCACCAGCAGCTCGACCGCGGCGTCGTAGTCCGAGGGCTTGCGGGCTGCGACGTGGTCGCCGACCCGTGTCCACGCATCGTCGCCGTGTGCGGCCAGTGCGGTCAGCCGTCGTTGACGGACGGCTTCGGCTCGGTGTGCGGTCTCGTGGGCTCGAGCGCGGTCACGCTCTCGCGTGCGACGCAGTCGTTCGTCGCGCCGCTGCGCGGCTCGGTCGCGGAGCTGGCCGGCGGTCCGACCGCCGCTGCCTCCGTCGGGCTGCGCAGGTTTGGCTCGGCGCAGCGTTTCTGCCCGCAGCAGTGGGTCGTCGCCCGCCAGTAGTGCCACCAGTAGCGTGTCCCGCTCCCCCGGCGGCAGTCCCGAGACCCACTGCGTCAGGTCAATCGGATCCGCGGGCGCAGGTGCCCCCGCTGCGGCGGTCTCGATCAGGTCCCGGTCGATGCGGAGGAAGTCCACCAGTGCCCGCTGGGAGCCGGTCAGGACACCGAGCGACTCCGGTACCGGCGGCTCCATCTCGTCCTCGGCGGCGTCTGCGCTCTGTACCCGCAGCAGCCACAACAGATACAGCGCACGAAGATCACCAGTGAATACCTCGGAGCGCACCGGAAGGATCGAGGCCAGTACTCCTTCCCCGCCGCGGTCGAACTCGGGGTCCTCATCGTCCGAGATGGCCGCGACCACCACGTGGTCGTCGGCCGTCCACGACGAGACGTCGTCGCCCGAGCAGTACGACTGCGCTGTCTCTGGATCCAACAGCCGGGCCGGGAATCGCAGAGCCAGTTCCCGGGTGCCCCAGTTCGCCAGGTACAGGAATGCGTCGAAATAGCGCTCGACGAGACGCTGTGGGTCGCCTTTGAAGTTGCCCCATTGGTAGGTGTTGACGAACGAGGTCGGGGTGATGTGCGCTCGTGTCGACAATGCGCGCAACGTCTGGAGTTGCGGCTGGTTCAGCGGACGGTCGAGCGCGGCAAACTCGTAGTACTGGTACTCGCTCACTCAGATCGCTCCCAGCGCTGCGGCTCGATCGGGTCACCTTATCGATCCGGAGACCCAGGCTCAGCGCGGGCGCCGCACGTTGCGTCGCAGGCTTCACCGCGAACGAATTCGGGGAGACCGTGGGTGGGGAGCGTGTGGACCTTCGGTGATTCTCCGCTCTCCTGCCGCCGAGGAGTCGTCTCGCGGCGGCGTGTCGGCCCCGTCCCCGTGGTGCGCGTTCGGCCAGGAGCGGGCACAAGATTGATCCACTCGCGGGATCGCTGGGGTGAGCAGGCGAGGGCGGCTCGCGCGCCGCTACTGGTCGCTCTGCTGGCCAGGGCACGGGGTCGTGCCCGTGTCGACGAGGAGAGATCGCCGAGGTCGCTTTCGACGGTCATGGCGGCGTAGTCGACGTGTGCCCGCGCCCAGGGTGGCCGCTGCGCGTGGGGCTGCGGTCAGCACTCTCCCGGACATCGCCGCAAAAGGTCAGCGCAGACGCGGCACCGTGATCCGCCTGTCCCGGCGGGCGGATAGGTGACGTCCTAGACCGCCCTAGACTCTCCTAGCCCGGCGACGGCGGCTGTTCTCCCCCGTTGTCACCGGCCGAGACGATGTGTCGGCTATGGCAAGGGCGAGGTTTCCGAGCGCTGTGGCGGCCTGGGATGTGCGCCCGCGCGGCTGGCCCGGTCCGGTCTGGGCTGCCCTGTGGTCCTGCCTCCAGCGAGGCGGTCGGGGTAGCCGAACGCGGGCGCCGCGCCCCTCTCCCGGCGCGGCCCCGCGGGGCCGCGCCGGTTCGATCGCGGCCGGCGCTCCACCACTGACCTCTTTCCACTTGGCGTCAGCCAGCGAGGATGAGGGTCTGGATCGCGTTGACCAGCGCGGTGGTCCGCTGCGGGCAGCACCGAATCTTCCGCAGAATCTTCCAGCTCTTGAACATCGCGTTCGCGCGTTCACCGGGGCCGCGTTGCGCCGCGTGGGCGGCGTTGACCTCCCGCTGACTCGGTGAGAGCCGTCGGCGCTCGCCGGTGTCGCGATCGGCGGGTCGGCGTCGCTGTGGGAGGTGGAACGTCGGCCCGGCGCCGCGGTATCCGCTGTCTGCGACCACCGGCACCCCGGCGGCGTTGAGGGCGTCGATGATCCCGTGCTCGCGGGCGGCACCAATGTCATGCCGCGCACCGGGCAACGCCGGCGACGCCCAGACCAGCCGCCCGGCCGGGTCGCTGATGACCTGGACGTTCATGCCGTGGCACTTCCACTTCCCCGAGTAGTACGGGCGGTCGCGCCCCGAGGCCATGGCGACCCGGTCGATCCGCAGCAGGGTCCCGTCGAGGATCACGAACGCCTTCCGCAACGCAACCGCGATCGCCTCGGCCAGGTTCGGTGCCGCGGCGGCGAGGACGTCGATCGCTTCGCGGACGTAGCGGAACGCCGTGGTGGTGCCGACTCCGAACCCGGCGGCGAGGTCGGGGTAGGTCTCGCCCTTGCGCAGATGCGCCAGGGCGAGCAGGGCGTGGCGGCCGACCGGGAGGCGCCGCCAGCGGGTACCGCGCTGGTTGCGGCTGTGCTGCAGGGCGTTGGTCAGGGTGATCAGCGCGCGAGTGGACACCGACAGCGCGGACGGGTAGGAAAGCATCGGAGCTCCTGGTGGACAACGAGTTGATCTAGGCAATCACTCGTCTACCAGGGGCTCTTTTGCTTTCCAGGCTGCCACGCCAGACACGACCAACCCGCCTGACCGCCAGGTTGGAAAAGGTTCACTGTCGGCCGAGCACGTCCCGAATGCGGTCGCGTGCTCGGTACCGACTGAGGCAGGCAGTTCGCGCGCTGTTCGACGAACGAGGACAAGGTTGCTGCTCTGTTCGGCGCCGACCCGGCTAGTACCGATCGCGTCGCTTTGACCTGCAGCTCCTCTGTGTCAGTCCCTTAAAAGTCCAGATAAATGCCGACCAGCAGCGCGCCGGGGCCACACGCCGCCGGACACTCCCGAAGGACGGGTTGGCGGTGTCGGGTGCCATCACGATGCTGGGTATCGGAGCCCTCACCACCACCTGGACCTATGTCGCACGGCGACGCGCGCCGGCATGATGCCGCATCCTGCCTGGATCTGCGCAGGCGACCGGAAGCCAACCGCCTGTAGGGCGTCCGAAGGTGCCCGCGGCGTCGTCGCCCCGGCGGGAGAGCCGCTACAGCCACTGGTGCGCGAGCGGGGGGCCAGGGGTGCCCGGTAGCACCCGTACCGCTCGCTGATCGTGCATCCCGTGGCCGATGAGGGGTCAGCTGCGAGATTGGCGGCCGAGTCGGCGCAGCACGGCGGCCTGCTGGTCCAACTCGGCGGCGATCAGCTCCGCGTGCAGGGTCTCGTCGGCCCCGTCCCGGGCGGCGAGCTTGCGGTGCCGCCGCACCAGATCGTCGATCGACTCGAGCAACCGGTGCACGGACAAGCGCTCGTGGGCGGGGACCTCTCGGATAGCAGACTCCGGCGCCGTCGACCAGCCGGGCACCGGCTGGTAGCCGGCCAGCCCCGCAGGCAGGCGACCGTATCCGTCGACGGTATCGGCGCTGATCGCGTCAGCGGGGAACGTGTCGGGCTCGGGCTCGGACATCTTGGGGTCCATCCGGTGGTGGCTGCGTTTCCTACACCCGATCAACGTCGCGCGAGGCGACGACGAGCCCGGTTGCGACACAGGACACCGTCCGGGCCTCCGAGGACCAGGAGCACACCAGGGATCGAATCCCGGCCCGAGCAGCGACGACGCTCAGCAGATCTCGACGCGTGGGACTACACCAGGCGCCGGCCTGTCACCGGCACAGATCCCCGACACAGTCGTGACGGCCCGCTCGTGGGGAGTCCTTCACCGTGACAGTCAACGGCCGCCCGGTAGCCGACGTGGTGTCACACGAGCACGACACGGGCCGCCGCAGGTTCGTACCTACCGCCGAGGTCGCTGCCATGACCGAGACCTCCCCGCTGACCACAGGCCAGGGGCAGCGGTGGCTGCGCGAGGTTCGCGAGGGCCGCGACGAGGAGCCCGAGGATCCGTGGACCCGGCAGGCGCCGAATCGCCAGCAGGAGACCGACTGGTGAGCACTGGGCCGCAGCGTCGCATGCTCGCGGACACCTCGGTGGTGATCGCCCCGAGCGCGGGGACCGACTATGCCGAGGCGGTGGCGGTGTCTGTGCTCACCATCGCGGAGTTGTAGTACGGCATCACCGCCGACGCCGACCCGATGGACCAGCAACGGCGTCGCCGCCGGATCCAGGACACGCTAATCCGGTGCGATGTGCTGCCGACCTGGCTACGGCCGAGTTCTACGGCGCCCTGGCCGCCCTGGTGCGCCAGACGGCCGCAGTCTGCGCGGGCGCCGGCTGGACCTGATGATCGCCGCGACGTCCGGTTCGACCTGCCGCTGCTCACGCGCAACGTTGGCGACTGCACCGGGCTCGAGCCCGCAGTGATCATCGTCGGCCTCTGACGCGGAGGCATGGGGATCCGGGTGCCGGTGAGGAAACGAACCACGGGTCGAGGTGCGTGCGATGTTCTGTGTGCTGACCAGGGCACGATCGTCAACTTCTCAGTTGCGGATCGCTGACCGGGAGTGGCCGGCACTGACGAGCCAGCCGACAGTCCGATTACTGGCGGTGGCCCGCTGTCGTCCCCGTGTTTGTGCCGCCGGTTGACCATCAGCGCGGTGCATTCGTTGTAGGCGGCCCAGGTTTGTCGCGGGTGCGGGTGAGCACCTGGGGTCGGCGCCTTGTCCGAGGAGGCACCGACCTCAGGTTGTCAGGGCGACGACCGGGAGCCCTCCCCCGCCGCCCCGGCTATCAGACGGGCTCAGCCGATACCCGTCCCCGCCCCGACGTCCAGCGGAACTGGCTGGGCACGGAACGGCTCGGTTCCGGGCACCAGCTCCACGGTTCCGGACAGGTCGCCGTTGTCGTTGGCGTAGTCCAGGGCCGCCCTCAGGTCGCTCACCCCGTTGGTGCCTGCCTCGGGGGCGATGTTCAGGGTCGACAGGATCCCGAACGCCGTTCCGTTGGCGGTGAGGTAGCCGCTGCCCGAGTCGCCGGGGATCCCGGGTAGGGCCGTCAGGACAGTGTGCGTGCGCCCGCCGCCACTGGTGCCCAGCGAGGTCCCGGTCTTTGGCCGCAGCGCCTCGATGCCCTGGCGCAGCGACGAGTTGCTGTAGGCGTAGACGGTGTCGCCGTTGTTCGTTCCGTCCGGCTCGACTGCGGACGGGCCGCCGTAGAACGGCATCGTCGGGTTGGTCCGGGACACGTCCGCCGGATCGAGGCGCACCAGCGCGAAGTCGTTGAACGCGCAGGTGTCAGGGTCGGTTTCCCCGGTCTCCTGCATCGACAACCAGGAACTGTAGGCCAGGGTCCCCGGACGCGACGCTCCTTCGACCTCGACCGGGGTACCCAGCGGCAGCGAGCCCGCGGTGCAGCCGTCGGTCTCGGTGCTCCCACCGGTACCGGCGCAGTGCGCGGCTTGACCGAGGAACACGTCCGTGCCGTCGGTGAATACGAAGTTCGCCGTGCACTGCGCGCCCTCGGTCCGGGTCATCACCCCGGGCTTGACCGTGGCATCCCCGGCCGAGGCGAACTCCGCCACCTCGGCGGCAGAACCCGCCGGGGCCACTGCCACCGTCAGCGCGGCTGCGGCCGCGATCCCGACGATCAGCGAGACGCATCGCCGGGAGCGCAGCCGGTTCACTAGCCGCATCAGGCGAACTCGCCCAGACCACCGTCGACGTTCATGCTGCCCTCGGCCGTGGTGTCCCCAGCGCTGCCCGACACCGACATATCGGACTCGGAGACCGAGCCGTTGCTCTGCATCTCGCTGCCGGCGAGGTCGCGCACCAGCGACTCGCCGTTGATCGGGGCGTCGTGGAGGGAGGGCAACTGGTCCGCCGACGGGGCCTGGTCCAGCGCGGGCAACTGCCCCATCGTGGGGGAAACACCCAGCGACGGCGCGTCGCCCAGCGACGGCGCGTCGCCCAGGGAGGGGACGTCCTCCAGCGAGGGGGCCGTGCTCACGGCGGGCCCGTCGTACTCCTGGGTCATCGCGGCGCCCGGGGTCATCTCCTCGGCCGGGCCGGTTTCGGCCGCGGCCAGGCCCGCCCCGCCACCCATCACAGCGCCCACGCCGGTCGCGAGCAGCAGGCCACGCCCGGCCCACACCCGGACCACGCCGCTACCGGCTGCCTTGTGTGCAACTTCGTGTCGACCCATGTCAGGCCAATCCCTTCGACGAGTGAAAACCATCCATTCAGGCCAACGTCGAGCACGCGATGAAGTTACTCGTCACTGGCGAGATCTTCTGGAGCGCCCGACCGAGTGAATAGCCTGATGTTGGCTCACTGGCTGCGATCGGGTGTCGACGTCAGTTCTGAGGACGCCACGGTCCGTGGCCGACCAGGTGGGCGGGGTGGAGCTACGCGATCCGGTTGTGCTGCTCCCGAACCTGGCTGATGTTGTGGGTGGGGTGGTCAATCCGCGCAGTGTCGCGGGGTCCGACACGGCCCGGCCGTGGTGCTGACCCCCGCGGTGTGTGCTGTTGCGGCGGGGCCGGATCGTTCGTCGCGGTCGCCGAGTGGGTTGCGTACCTGCCGTTCGATGTGGCCGCCGTATTGGGTGGCTCATCTGTGCCGGTCGGAGTCGACGATCCGCCGGATCCTGGGTCAGGTCGACGCCGACCGGTTCGACGCTGTGATCGGCGGGTCGTGCAGCGCCTGTGTGGCCAGGGCTCGGTGCGCGCCTCGGGGACGGAGGAATGGTGCGCGCGCTTCCACCTCCGCGGCCGCCGCCATCCGCAACTGCCCACACGCTGGCCGTGCCGGCCGATGAGTTCGCCGAGTCCGATCGGTCAGATCGTTGTTACCGCCTCGACCGCCGGAGGAATGCTCGTGAACGACGTCTGGAAGATGGTCCACGAAGAGCGCGCCGTGCTCGCTGATGACATGCGGGAGGTCGCGGACGAACTGTGGGACACGCCTTCCCTCTGTCCGGGGTGGACCGTTCACGATGTGGTGGCTCACCTCGTTGAGAGCGCCCGCACCAGTCGGACCAGGTTCGCCGTCAAGATGCTCCGAGCACGCATGGACTTCGATCGTCAGAACGCAGCGGGCATCGCCCGTGAGCGTGGTTCGACTCCTGCTGAGACGCTGACGCGGCTCGTGGCCTGCATACCGCTGACAGCCACTCCACCGGCTCCTTTGGACACGAGATTGGTCGAGATGGTCGTACACGGCGAGGACATCCGTCGTCCGTTGCGGATCAGCCGCACGTACCCGCACGAGGCCGTGAGGAGGGCCCTGAGGCTTCAGGCCCGCACCTCGACGTCGTTCGGAGGGGCTCGGCAATCGATCGCCGGCGTCCGTCTGTCGGCGACCGATGCCGACCTCTCGATCGGCGACGGCCCGGAGGTCGTCGGTACAGCTCTCTCGCTGCTCCTCGCGATTTCCGGCAGGCCCGTCGAGCCCGGCGAACTCGACGGTCCAGGCGTCGCCGAGCTGGTGCAGGCCTGCGGGGCGGCTTGACCTTCGGCGGACCCCGTCGACAACGTCTGTCGTACTGGCCCGCCACATGTCCTGGTTGTTCGTAGACGTGCCCGAAGCGCCGATCCCGCTCCCCGTCGGGTCGATCTGCGCCACGGCCGTTCGACGCCGACTTGGCTCGATGGACACGGCGAGCCGTGGGTGGCCGGGGACCTGAGCACACCGGGCGGACGGAGGCGCGATGATTGACAGGCAAGTAGCCGGGATCGGGGCTGACGCCGACCGGCACAGGCCCTTGCTGGTGCTGGTCGAGTCCCAGCGCCGCCACCGGCTCCCTGCCGATCGGATCGCCGAGCCCGACGCGTTCGAACTCACCGTGGCCACGCAGCATGTGTCCCGGCCCCGCCCGGGCACCCACCAACTGATCCTTGCGGTGTTGGCCAGCAACTACCGGCGACTGGCTCGCGTGGCCATCACCGCGCTGCAGCAGCACACCTTCCTCGCCGAACTCGTCCTCGACAATCAGGGGCGGATCTCGGCCCGCCCGAGCGACGCGGTGGCCTCGCGCTGCTCGCCGACGCCCCGATCGAGCCCACGAGACGGTCCTCGACGTCGCCGCGACCGAATACGGCATGACGATCACCTTCACCCGGCCCGACGACGCGGTCTCCGCCGCGGCGGCGGTGGAGCCGACTGCGCTCGAGCCCGATACCCACGCTCGGATCCAGGAGTTCCGTGATTTCCTCGATGCCGTCGAACCCGACGACTTCGACCCCGGCCGATAGGCGCGCGCCGCCGGGACGGCCGCGCTCGGAAGTCGTATGCCCCCCGGGGGGAGGGGTTGTCTCGGAGGTCGCCCACCGCGGGGCCAGCAGGTCCCGAATCGGTCGGGGCGTCGTCTCTACCTGCGGCAGTGCCGCCGAGACCGGCCTACGGTGGAGTATGGGCAGCGACTCCCACGGTGACGCGGCGGTGGCGCTAGTGCGGGTGCGGTTCACCGGCGGCTCGCTGGCCGGTGCTGTGCTCGAACTGCCGGTCGCGCTGGCCGCTCCGCACCCCGGCCAGCTGCTGCTCACCGCCAGCGGTGGGGTCTATGACGGCCACCGCAACTAGCGCCGCGCCTCTCACGCCCGGGTCCTGCGCGCGCCGTACTAGACCCGCGACATCCGCGCCATCGACCCGCGACCCGACATCGGGTAGCACCCGCATCTCCATTGATGGAGCGGCCTGACTGAGTGCTGAGGAGTCGACCTACGTCGTCCAGCGAACGCTGCGGGAGGTCATCACGGGATTCGTGACGTGGGCGCCGAGCCACAGTTGATCTCGGCGGGGCCGCTGAGGCGAAGTGCGGTCAGAGCTGGTCGGAGTCCTGGTCCTGGCTGCTCGGATCTCGGCGGCGGGCAGCGACGGCCTGCAGGGCTTCGTCGAGGATGATGTCGAGGTCGGCGTCGCTGCGCCGCTCGTGCAGGTACTCCAGCGGGGTGCGGTAGACCGGCGGTGGCGACGCGACAGGCGGGTCGTCGGGCTCCGAGCCCGCGGGACGGCCGCAGTAACAGTCCCAGGTGGGCGGTACCGGCGCGTCCACGGCAAACGTCACCTGGCAGGAGTGGCCGGCGTCGCACCCGTACTCCACTACCTGGCGCGGTGCCGGCGCGATATCGCTGTGCTGCGTGTCGGGCTCGCCGAACCGTGCTGGGCTGGACCCGCCCACCCGCACTCCCCCGATCGCGTCGCTGGCGAGTCTGGGGTGACGGTCTCTCATACGCGGCGAGGGTACGCCCGAACCCGTGGGCTTTGTACCCCGTTCGACCAGCGCGGGCGGGCCTGCGCGGATCCATACCGCGTGGTCAGAGCCTCGGGGGTCAGAGCTCGGGGGCCGGGGTGGAGCGGTGTCGGTCGGTCTGCTCCGTGTGCTTAGCCTGTCCACTCAGGTGCTTGTGCGCTCGCGCAGTCGCCGTTGACAGCCGGGACCTGCGCGGGGCTCCGGCTCCGGGCTGGCCGAGTTCGTGCAACGCTGGCCCTGTCAGCGTCTGCTGTACGGCGGGCGCCCGTTGACGCGCCGGTGGGCGCGTCGAGGCGGCCCCGCCCGGTAGCCACGGGTCCGCCACGGCGGCCACCGCAGCGTGGCCGGGCGGGGCCCGAGCCAGACCCGGAAGGGAGTGCCCGAGTGTCCGGGGTGCAGTCGGTAGACCGCGCG
Source organism: Pseudonocardia parietis (assembly GCF_017876315.1). Taxonomy (GTDB): domain Bacteria; phylum Actinomycetota; class Actinomycetes; order Mycobacteriales; family Pseudonocardiaceae; genus Pseudonocardia; species Pseudonocardia parietis. The sequence continues at coordinate 268,629 of NZ_JAGINU010000004.1, forward strand.
ATCACCGTCTTGGAGCTGATCGCTGAACACGGCGAGGCCGGGATCGGCGAGCTGGCCACGGCGTTAGGGGTGCACAACTCGACCGCGTTGCGGCTGCTCGGTGTGCTGGCCGAGCACGGGCTGGTCGAGCAGGTCGGCGGCCGCGGCGTCTACCGGGCGGGGTTCGCGCTGATCCCGTTGGCCGGCCGGGTCGCCGAGCGGCTCGAGGTCACCACCCACGCCCACCCGGTCTGTGAGGAACTGGCTGCCCGGCTCGGTGAGACGGTCACCATCGCGATCCCGGATCGCGGCTACGCGGTCAACGTCGACCAGGCCCGCGGCCCGTCGATGGTCACCGCCCACAACTGGCTGGGCCGGCTCACCCCGCTGCACAACACCTCCACCGGCAAGGTGCTGCTGGCCTCGGCAGTGGCCGCCGACCCGGACTCGCTGGCCACCGCGCTGGCGCCCGGCACCCGCCTGTCCCGCCCGGCCCTGCGCACGCTGGCCGCTGAGCTGGCCCATGTCCAGGCCAACGGCTACGCCTGGGCGTTGGAGGAGTACGAGCCCGGGCTGCACGCGGTCGCCGTCCCGATCCGCGACCCCGACGGCGTAGTGATCGCGGCCCTGTCGGTGTCCGGGCCGTCCTACCGGCTCCCCCCGCAGCGCATCGCCGAGATCACCTCTGACGTCATCGCGGCCGCCCGGGAGATCAGCCATCGGATCGACCTGCACCGGCCGTGAGACCCGGCGACGGCGGGGCGCCGCAGCCCGCGGCTCCTCACTGGAACCGAGCCCGTACCGGCACGGGGGTAGTCCTCGGGCGCCGTACTCGGCACGCTGGGAGCAGCCATCGGATCCTGGCGGGCGCCGACGCGCCGGTCACCACCGTCCACGCCCGCAATCTGAACACGGGCGACACGGGTGGCTGTGCCGCTGTGCTCCGGAGGCGACCCGACCACGACAGTTCCGCGCATGACGTGGCGGTCCGGTCCGGCGCTGGGTTCAACCGAACCGGACCTCAGCCAGTGCGTCGTTCCCGGGGATGACCCGCCGACTGAGCGCGGTGCTGGAGCGCCGCCAGCAGCCCGGCGCCCCGAGGGCCGCGTCGCGCGCGGCCGCAGCGCTGAGCCCGACCAACGCCGGCACGTCCACCCCTCCAACGCCGAGGATCGCTCATGGCGCGCCTCCCTCCCGGGCGACGTCGCTGCCCACGACCGGCCGCGCAGCCGGCCCCGCAAGTGCCAGGAGCACACCCGGCGGCGCGTGGACGACTCGACCCGCGCTGGGGGCTGACGGCGAAAGGCATGTCAGCCCCGCGGCGGACCACGACGCATCCAGCCAGCGTCGGCGGGTTCCCGGTCGCCCGACACACCGGGGCCGGCCCGGCTGGCGGGACCCCGGCCGGGGTGATTGCATGTGCGGTGTTCGCTCCCCGGCGACAACGGGTGCCCGACCCGGTATCGGGTCCCGGGGCGTGCGCGGGCCGCACCACCTGGACCAGCTCGTCGAAATGGTCGGCAGAGGGCGGGGAGCCGTCCCGAGACGGCTCCCCGCCGCGCGGCCAACCGTCCGCTCCCCAGCGACGGCGGCAGTACATCCACTATGCCACCGATCCGACCCGGACCACCCAGGTCGAAATCGACCTGAGACGTGCCACGGTCCCCGCGCCGGCGGGCCCCACGAGCCTGACCGATGCGTGCATCGCAGATCCGAGGCGCGGCTCATCGTCTCTGTGGGCGGGATGTTTCGTCGGCGTCACGCGTGGCCCGGTCGAGTCGTCGCGTCGACTGCCGGTCTCACCGATTACTTCGGTACCGCTCTGACCGTGGGTGATGCGGACCTGCTGCATGAGCTCGCGCATCAACTTGAGCCCGCGGCCACAATGGCCGGGATTGACCGGGGGCTCGCGCCAGCGATCGTGGTCGCGCACCCGGATCTGCGGCTGCTGCTGGTCCGACCCGGGGGCTGTTCGACGTCGGCGGTGAGGTCCACGACCTGGTCGACGGCGCCGAGCTGGTCGCGCCCGTCCCCGGAGTGCTCCACCGCATTGGTGACCGCCTCGTTGACTGCCAGCGCTAGGTCGTCGTGGTGGTCGTGGGGCCAGTGAGCAGCCCCAGCCACTCGCGGAGATGGGTGCGTTCCCTCAGCATCGACTCCAGTGCGGCCGGCATCGACATCGCACACGTCGTGTGGTTGTGGTGCATCAACACAGTCCCGCCCGACGCCCGCCCCGTTACCTTCTTGATCAAGCCCGGTGAGGGCTTGCAGGCCACCGGCCACGGCATGACTTGTTGCCCCTGTCGTTGATGATCTGGGGGGTGTTGTCACCGTGGTCGGAGGGCGCCAACGACCGCTGATAGAGACCTGACCCGCTTGCGTGGTCTGCTCGTAACGTGGCTGCCGGCGCGGGTGCTCGAGGTCGGCCTGCCACGACGACGAGGGGAGCCGACGGGTGTCCGAACCCGGCGAGATCCAGGCGGTCCCGTTCGCAGTGTTCTGCGGGCTGGATGTGGGCAAGTCCGAACACCACGCCTGCGCGCTCAACGCCGCGGGCGAACGGGTGCACGACAAGGCGCTGCCCAACGACGAGACCGCGCTGCGCACCGTGCTCACCGCCCTGGCCGAGCACGGCCGGGTGCTGGTGGTGGTCGATCAGCCGGCCTCGATCGGCGCGCTGGCCGTCGCGGTCGCCCGCAGCATGGGCATCGACGTGGCCTACCTGCCCGGGCTGGCGATGCGCCGCATCGCCGACCTGCACCCCGGACAAGGCAAGACCGACGCCCGCGACGCCCACGTCATCGCCGAGGCCGCACGCAGCATGCCGCACACGCTGCGCCGGGTCGGCACCGACGACGAAACCCTCGCCGAGCTGTCCGTGCTGGCCGGCTACGACGACGACCTCGCCGGACAATCCACGAGGCTGACCAACCGGCTCCGCGACGCGCTTCTGCACGTCCACCCCGCCCTGGAACGCCTGCTCGGGCCCCGTCTGGACCGCGGCGGGATCCAGGACCTGCTCGCGGCCGCACCCACCCCGGCCGCGTTGCGCGAGCTCGGCGCCGAAGGCATCGCCGCGCTCATGCGACCGCGCTCGCCGCGCCTGGCCCGCACCCTGCCCGCCAAGATCCTGGACGCCCTCGACGCCCAGACCCTCGTCGTCGCGGGCACGGCCGCGTTCGCCCGCGTCATCAGCGGGGTCGCCGCGCAGCTGCGTGACGTGCACACCGAACGAGGCGACCTGGCCGCCGAGCTCGAGGCCCGCCTGGAGGCCCACCCTCTTGGATCGGTCCTGACCTCGATGCCCGGACTCGGGGTCAGGACCGCCATCAAGATCCTCACCATCGTCGGCGACGGATCCGCGTTCCCCACCGCCGGGCACCTGGCCGCCTACGCCGGACTCGCCCCCGTCACCCGCCGATCCGGCACGTCGATCAAGGGCGAGACCCGCTCCCAGCGCGGGAACCACGCGCTGAAGTCCGCGTTGTTCCTGTCAGCGTTCGCCAGCCTCGCCGACCCCGTCAGCCGCGCCTACTACGACCGCAAACGAGCCCAGGGCAAACGACACAACGCCGCCCTGATCTGCCTGGCCCGCCGCCGCACCGACGTCCTGTTCGCGATGCTCCGCGACCGCACGCCCTACGCCCCACCGACGGTCACCGAGCCCGATCCGGCGCTCGCCGCGGCTTGACAAACACATAGAGACACCCCCCGGCGCCACCATGCGGGGCGCGGCCGTGACGAAACCTGAAGTCCGTCGTAGGGCTAGGACTACCTCGAACGGTTCTCCGGATATACCTCGATGCCGCCGGGCGCCGCCGCCCGGCCGGCGCGCCATCAGTGCAGCTCCCGAGACCAACCGATTGCCGGGTCCGCGTCCGGCACACGGGCGAGGGAGCCGAAGATGCGGTAGCGGCGTACTGGCCCTAGCGTCGCGCGCCGTGACCGACTCGGCCCGCGCCATTGTCCTCGGCTTGATCGCCGACCCTGGCCTGCCCACCGAGCTGGCCCAGCGGCTCATGCGCGAGCTGCCGTCCGAGCTGGGGTGCCACGGCGAGGGGCGCTGGGAGGTGCGGATCTGTGAGGAGCCGATCGCGTTGGATCAGCAGGGCGCGTTGCCGATGCTTGCGATCGGCCGCGGCGCCTGCCAACAGGCGAGCACCGACGCGGTGGTGCTGATTACCGATCTGCCTCGGCGGGCCGGCGTCGTCCCGGTCGTCGCCGACGCCGGGACCGCCGATCGGGTGGGTCTGGTCTCGATTCCGGCTCTGGGCGCGCTGGATCAGTACCGGCGCTGCCGGGACACGATCGTCCAGCTGGTCACCCGGCACCTGTATCCCGCCGAGGACCGCGCCTCGGTCGTCGAGCAAGCACCGGTCGGGAGCGCGGGGCTCGCTCACCCGGATCGACCCCGACCAGCACACACACGAGCGCGACCAGGAGTCCGGGAGCGCCGGCGTCGAGCCCGAGGTTGATGTCCGGCTCGCGGTGGCCGGGATGCGTGGGCGGCTGCGGCTGTTGGGCGGGATGGTGCGGGCCAACCGGCCGTGGCGGCTGGTGCCCAGCCTGGCGCCCGCGCTCGCCGCCGCCGGCGCTGGTGCCGCGTTCGGCATCTTCTACTCCAACATCTGGCAGCTCGCGACGGCGCTGGGCACCGGCAGGCAGGTGACGGTCATGCTGCTCGCCCTGGTCGCCATGACCGCCTGGCTGATCGGAAACAACGGGCTGTGGGAGTCGAGCCGCCACCGCTCACTGCGCGAGGAGATGGTGCTGTCGAACCTGTCGACCGTGCTCACCGTCGCCTGCGGCGTGCTGATCATGTTCATACTGCTGCTCCTGTTCACCCTGCTCGCCGCAGCCCTGGTGATCCCACCCCACTATCTCGGCTCCACGCTGATGCAGCCGCCCGGGATCGGCGACTACGTCATGATCGCCTGGCTGTCGACCTCGATGGGCACCGTCGCTGGCGCACTCGGCTCCGGATTCGCCGACGAGAGCGCCGTCCGCCAGGCCGCCTACAGCCGCCGTGAACAGGAACGCCGCGCCCGCCTCGACCAACAGGACGAACCCGACGACACCGCCTAGAAGCACAGCGGGCCGCGCCTACGCGCTCACTCGTCGTCCCCGGCGTCCGGGGCGACGGGCCCGGCCAGGGCCCGCCGCCGACCGGCCGGGGCGTGAAGTCGGCGCGGGCCGCGTGGGTATCGCCATTGCTCATGTCGGCGGTGGATCCTTCCAGGACGGCCCGGCCGATGATCCCCCGTTCCCGGACTATGCGGGTCGCGGTGCGGCGGGTCTTGGGGGTCTGGGCTCGGTCGTGACCGCGCGGTGCGGTGGGTGTCGTCCATCGACGTGCCGGGCCGTCGCCGCGACGCTGGCGCGATCCGTCATCGGCTCGGTCCGTCGCCACCCCGCTCCGACTACGCAAATCTGCAGACGTGTGAGAGTTCCCTGAGAGGCACAGCTCACGCAACGGGGGTTGCTATAACTTCGAAGGGCCTCTGACCTGCTGTGTTGCTCTGCGGTTACGCCGTTTGGCCGGTCGCGAACTCTGCTATGACGTAACGGTAGTGTTCGTCGTGTCGCGGAGTTCTGCACGGTCCGCGTTCAGAGGGGATGTTCGTGAGCACATTGGCTGGCAGCTTCGATCCGCGGCGTAACGCGTTCGATGTCCTGCGCCTGATCTTCGCCGTGACCGTGGCGGTGATCCACGGCATGGATATCCACACCGGAAGTCAGCCCTTCTGGGGCAACACCTCGGTGGGCAACCTCGCGCTGGACGGCTTCTTCATCCTCAGCGGCTTCTTGGTGACGCGCAGTTACCTGCGGCTCGGTTCCCCGCTGCGGTATGCCTGGCACCGGTTTCTGCGCATCATGCCGGGGTTCTGGGTCTGCCTGCTCGTGGTCGCGTTCGTCGCGGCTCCGCTCGCGGCCGTGCTGCAGGGCATGCCGGCGGCGACGGCGTTCACCGAGGCCCCGTCGGCGCTGCGTTTCGTGCTGGTCAACTCGGGACTGGTGATGCTGCAGTACGAGATCGGCGGCATTCTCGATCCGAGCGTGGCGGACGGCAGTTTCAACGGTGCGCTGTGGACCCTGTTCTTCGAGGCAGCGTGTTACGCGCTGGTGCTCGGGTTGGGTGTGCTCGGTCTGCTTCGGCGCCACCGGTGGACGGTGCTGGCTGTAGCGGGTGTCTTCGTGGTGTTGACGGTGCTGCAGGAGGCCGGCGTCGAGACGATGGTCAATGACCGCGTGCTGCGTCTGGGTTTCGTGTTCGTGCTAGGGGCGGTGGCCTACCGGTTCGGCGATCGCATCCCGACGCGGGGCGCTCTCGTGCTCGTGGCGGTCGCGGTGTTCGGCATCAGCTTGTTCCTGTTCCAGGACTACCGTGTCCTCGGTGCGGCGCCGCTGGCCTATGTCTTCTTCTGGCTGGGGACCCGGCGTCGGCTGTCCTGGTCGATGCGCCACGACGTGTCCTACGGGATGTACATCTACCACTGGCCGGTACAGCAGGTTCTGAACCTGACGGTGGTCTCCGCCGTCCCGACGGCGTTGTTCGTCAGTGCCGGGCTCCTTACGACGCTTCCGCTCGCGGTGGCGTCCTGGTTCCTGGTCGAACGCCGGGCGATGACGTGGAAGAACGTGACTCCGCGGATCGGGCGTCGCCGGGCAGAGGGGCACGGGCCTAGTGCTTCCACGGTCGTGCTCCCAGCACCGCCGCAGGATCTCCGAAGTGCTCGAGAGCCCACTGGTGATCGGTCTTCGGTCCATGTCACCGACGGCCTCCCCACGGAGAGGATGCGAGTGTCCTGTCGGCTGGACGACACCGTGCCCATCAGTGTTCCGGTGGGCCGGGATCGGCTGCCACCACAGCGCGGCGGGCAGTGATCGAGGCTGAATCAGGCCGAATGGCAAGTCAATCATCGCCGAGGTGAGCTGGGTAGGTGAGCAGTCACATCGGGCGGCGCGCAGTGGCTGTTGCACAAGCCTAGGATCCGCTCGCAGCTTACGCGAGACGCGCATCAGCTTTGGTGTGGTTGCCGCCGTAACCTGCGCGTCCATCAGTGGGCCCAGCGCTCACGGGACGATACGCAAGATTGTGGATCTTTGCCCTCGTGACGGGCGTACGAGAGCCCGGAGCCCGATCCTGGGCCGGTGCCGCACCATCGCTCCGGCGTGCCCCGCCCGGCCACCGCGCGCCCCCGCGGTTATGCCGCACTTGCGCTCGGGGCTCTCGGGGCCGCTTTCGTCGCGGTCGCGATCGTCCTCGCGATCGGCACTCCGCTGGCCGTGGCCGGACTGGTCGCGTCCTCGCTCGGGGTGGTGCTTACCGGCGCGGGGCTGGTGCTCGGCACGCGCAGCGTGGCGTGCGGTCGGGCCCGCGGCGACCGCACCGCGATCGCGGCGGCCGGGATCTCGGTCGCGGGGCTGGCCTGTGGGCTGACCTGGCTGGCGGTCTTTGTCCTGACCGCGATGAGCGGCGGCCCGGTCGGTCCTGACCTGATCGGGGTCGAGCAGCCGGCCTGCACGCCTCTGGAGGTCCACGCGCATCGCTGACTGGACATGGCTCCCGGCGTCCGGAAGGGCGGTCGGCCGGGTGCCCGCCGAGCCGCAGCCACCCGAGGACACCAGCGCATTGCTGGGATGCCTGCTGCAACCTCGCGGGGTCGAACCCCAGTCCGATCCGGATCGCCGGCAGCGCATCGTCAATCACCGACGAGCACGACCATGAGCGCATCGAGCACGACCGTGAGCTCGGCTGTGCAGGCGAGCATCAGCATTAGCCCCTGTCTAGTACTGCAACGGCGGTTCGGCGTGTCGTGAGAGGCTGGTCCGGGTTCGGCGGTGATGATCGTCGTGTGGTGGATCTTGCTGGGTGGGTGGCGGCGTTGGACGAGGTGATCGCGTCGATCGGGCCGCGGTTCTTCCGTCGGGAGCCTCGCGGCCGGGCCGGCACCTACGTGCGTGGACTGCTCGCGGGGTTGGAACGCAAGAACGGCTGGACGCTGGCCGAACATGCGGGTGCAATGTCGCCGGACTCGACACAGCGGCTGTTGCGGACCGCGGACTGGGACGTCGACGGGGTCCGTGACGACGTCCGCGACTATGCCCTGGATGCGCTCGGCGACCCGGCGTCGGGGGTGTTCGTGGTCGATGAGACCGGGTTCGTCAAGAAGGGCGTGCGCTCGGCCGGGGTGCAGCGACAGTACACCGGCACCACCGGGAAGATCGACAACTGTCAGCTCGGGGTGTTCCTGGCCTACGCCAGTTCGCGGGGGCGGGCGCTGATCGACCGGGAGCTCTACCTGCCGACGTCGTGGACCGAGGACCGCGATCGCTGTGCGAAGGCCGACGTGCCCGACGAGGTGGGGTTCGCGACGAAACCGCAGCTCGGGTTGGCGATGCTCGACCGCGCCCACGCCACCGGGCTGCTCGCCCCCGGATCGTGGGTGACCGCCGACGAGGCCTATGGGCAGAACCCGACCTTCCGAACGTGGCTCGCCGACCGCGAGATGCCGTTCGTGCTGGCCACCCGCAACGACGACGTGTTGCGCAGTCCCGACGGGCACCGCCGCCAGGCCAAGATCCTGGCCAGCATCGCCGGGGCCCGTGACCCCGATACCGGCCGCAGTGGCTGGGAGCGGCGCTCGGTCGGCGCGGGCGCGCACGGCGACCGGGACTACGACTGGACCGTGGTCACTCTCGACCCCGCCGGGCTACCCGCCGGGTGGGGACACTGGCTGCTGGTCCGTCGCCAGACCGAACCTGGCGAGGGCAAGACCCTGCGGGAGTTGGCGTTCTACCGCTGCGCTGCACCGTCCGGGACGCCGCTGCGGGAGTTGGTTCGGGTCGCCGGCGCCCGGTGGGCGATCGAGGAATGCTTCCAGACCGCGAAGAACGAAGCCGGCCTCGACCAGTACCAAGTGCGCTCCTACCGAGCGTGGTATGCCCACATCACCCTGGCCATGCTCGCCGCTGCCTACCTCGCCGCCACCCGCACCCGGGAGGCCGAAAAGGGGGGCCTCCACCCGACAACGATCAGTTGATCCCCTTGAGCGGCAACGAGATCCGCCGCCTACTCGCCCGGCTGGTTCTCACTCCAGCGGCCTGCGTGGCGACCACGATCGCCTGGTCGGTTTGGCGCCGACGCCGACAACATCAGGCCCGGACCTGCCACTACCGCCGCCGCGGCCAACGCCCACCTACCTGACGAACCGCCGTTGCAGTACTAGGCCGGCGGCTACCGGGAGGGCGTCCCTGCTCCTGCGCACAGGCGGGGGGCGTTGGCCCGCCCATCGTTGTCGAGGCGGTCGTGGCCAGTCTGGCCGCGCTGGCCGACGGTTGGCCCGTCTCCGTCTCGCGGCTCGTGGGCACGCTCGACATGAACAGTTCTGGTCCAGGCGGTCATCCTCGCCCATGAGGCCGGGTGGGTCCGACCACATGACACGCTCAGCCGAGGGCCGGGATCCACTGTCCGTCGCCGTCCTCGATCTCGGGCAGCGAGCGGCGCAGCTCAGCGAGCAGGTCCGGGACGAACAGCAGGACCGTGTCGGGGCGTCGGTGTGTCAGCTCGTCGGGGCTGATCACGGGGATGTCGGTGCCGGGCATCCGCAGATCGTGCTTGGCGGGCGAGGCGTCGGCGACGGCCGGAAGCAGATCGGCGCCGATCCCGGCGAGTACGAGCAGCGGCACGGCCCGCGAGGCGGCCCCGTAGCCGAGGACGACCTCACCGCGGCCGCGGGCTTCGCGCAGCATGTCGGCCAGCGCGTCGGCGCCGGGTCGCACGTGGCTTTGCAGTTCACCCACCCGTGCGGCGTCGCCGACACCGATGACCTGCTCGTAGCGCGACAGGGTGTCCACGCTGTTGTTCCCGCTCACTCCGGCGCGCGATGCGACGAGGGTGACCGTCCCGCCGTAAAGGGAGAAGTCGCGCGCGGCGACCGCGGAGAGCCCGACCCGGGCGAGCATCTCGACCATTGCGGGCGTCGAGTAGTAGGCGAGGTGGCCGAGCCGGATCGCGTTCCACTGGCGCAGCCGCACGATCGCGGCCAGGGAGTGGAACTGCACCACCAACCGCCCACCGGGTCGCAGCCGTGCGGCACGCTCGCGCAGCGCGGCCTGCTGGTCGGCGGCGTGCATCATCGCGAAACAGCCGTCCACCACGAGATCAGCGGCTTCGCCGGGGCCGGCGACGCGACCGATGAGTCCGGCCTCGCGCAGCTGCGGCAGCCAGCTCCCGCCGTGTGGGCTGTCGTATTCGGCGACGGCGCCTCCGGGCGGGATCAGGCCCGATTCGGCGAGCCAGCCGGCCGACTCCTGGCGTTGCACGCGCAGGGCCTCCGGCTCGAGGCCAACGACCTCCTCGGGGACGTCGTCGTGGTCGGCGAGTTGCGCGAGGCCACACGCCTGGCATAGCCACAGACGTACCGGAAACGTCGGATCCGGACCCGGATCAGTACGGGCGGGGAAGAGTTCGGACGACGGCTGGTGGCCCAGATCGACGACGACATCACCCTGGTCCGACCCACAGAAGCGGCAGCTGATCACATCGCTCGTCACTCGCTAGACTCTACCTCTCGGTGAGAGTTACTCGTTCGATGCCCCGGTGGTTTCACCGTGCCGGCCATCAGCTCGGTGTCCCCGCGCACAACGACGCCGTGCCCGGCTGCCCTGCCCGGGAGACGGTCACGCCCGGAAACAGCAGTCGGGTGGTGCCTGGCGCTCGTCCGGCGAGCTTGCTGTGATGCGCCCCACGCGAGCGCGAGCGCGAATTCGGGATCGGCGATCCCCGCCGCGACGGGGGCGTCGTCGACGTGCGCACGTGGGCGCCGTCGACGGTGGACGTGACGAGCGGACGCGGGGGCTGGACGCCAGCGGTCGGCGAACACGGGCGGGTGTGACCAGGCGGCCGGCCATCGTGGGTCCGCGGGTGAAGGCGGGAAGCCGCCAGCGATACACCGGCGGCCGGGGCCGATTTCGGACCGGGTCGGGGCGCTCGGAGACGATTCGAGCGCGGCATGTGTCGGCCCGGGCCGGTCGCCGCCGCGGTGCACCAGCCCGGTATTGGTGGTGCCTGTGCCTCCCGCCCCGATGGCCTCGCAGAGCGTTGCCCGTACGCCCCCACCCAGAAGAGGCCCACTGGCGGCCGGCTCCCGCCGCCCCACCCTCGGTGGTCCGATCCGTCCCGAACCGCCGGTTCCGGGGCGTAGCACGGTCTGGCGCGACGCCCGTGTCCGCTGGGCCGTTGGCGCGCTCATGTGGGCGTCGTTGTTGCTGGTGGCGTACTGGTGGGCCACCGGTGGGGGCCTCACCGGTGTCAGTGCCGGTGGACTCTCGGCCGTCGCCGAGGTCGGCCGGCTCGCCGGCCTGCTCGCCTCGGTGCTGCTGCTGGTGCAAGTCCTGACCACTGCCCGGGTTCCCGTGCTGGAACGGTGCTTCGGGCAGAACCGCTTGGTCGTGCTGCACCGGCGGGCCGGTGTGGTCTCGTTCAGCCTGATGGTGCTGCACGTCGTTCTTGCGTGCTGGGCCAGAGCCCCCGGGGGGCTGGTCGCGGCGCCGCAGATGTTGTGGCACCTGACCTGGACCGAGCCGGGCATGGTGGCAGCGACGGTGGGCACCGTGCTGCTCGTGCTGGTCGTGGCCACCAGCGTCGGCCCGATCCGGGCCCGGTTACGTTACGAACGCTGGCATCTGCTGCATCTCTACGCCTACCTCGGTGTCGGCCTGGCGTTGCCGCATCAGCTGTGGACCGGGCGCGAGTTCACCTCCTCGACCGCGCGCACCGTGTTCTGGTGGGGGCTGTGGGCCGTGGTGCTCGTGGCCGTCGTGGTGTGGCGGATCGGGCTGCCCGTTGCCCGAACGCTGCGGCACCGGATCACCGTGGCCGCGGTCCTGCCCGAGGGTGACGGCAGTGTGTCGGTCCACATGACCGGTCGCCGCCTCGACGTCCTCGGCGCGCGGGCGGGGCAGTTTCTGATCTGGCGGTTCCGGGCCGGGCGGGGCTGGACCCGGGGGCACCCCTACTCGCTGTCCGCTGCTCCCGACGGGCGCTCGCTGCGCATCACGGTCAAGGAGCTCGGTGACGGCAGCGCTGGGGTGCCGAACCTTCGGCAGGGGACGCGGGTGTTGATCGAGGGGCCGTACGGGCGTCTGACCGGCCGGGCGCGCAGCAGCCCGCGGGTCGCGCTGATCGGTGCTGGGGTCGGTATGACCCCGATTCGGGCTCTGGCTGAGCAGTTCCTCGCCGAGTCGGCGGACGTCGCCGTGGTGCACCGTTTCAGCCGTGAGCCGCTGTTCGCCCGGGAGTTCACCCGGTTGGCCCGGGAGCGGGGGTTGCGGCTCGTCGTCTCCCCCGGTCCGCGGCGCGGTACGGGTTCCTGGTTCGGGCGCGGCGCCGGCCGGGTCGACGATGTCACCGCGTTGCGGGCCCGCATTCCTGACATCGCGGTGCGCGAGGTCTACATCTGTGGTCCCGTCGGGTGGACCACGATGGTTCGGCGGACCGTGGTCGCTGCCGGTGTCCCGGATCGCCGCGTCCACGTCGAGAACTTCGGATGACCACCACCTCACCCAGAGCGTCGTCGAGCCGGTCCCCTTCCTGCTCGTGACGGCCGTGACCGCGGCGGCGAACCGGCCCGGGCGACGCGTGCCGGCTGACGCGACTCAGCTGCTGTTTGTACAGGCGGGGGCGGCCGTTGCGGGTTCGCGGACGACGAGGACCGTGACCGCCAGGGCCGCCGGGAGAACGATCAGGGCCAGTAACAGCGGCCGGTAGGTGTGCGCGATGTCGTGTCCGAGTGCCAGCAGGACGGGTCCGATGGCGGAGCCGCCGACGGTCACCGCGTGGACGAGCCCGCGGACGGCACCGATCCGTGCGGTGCCGAAGTAGCGGGGCAGGGCGGCGGCCTCGACGGTGCGGAAGGTGTTGCCCGCGACGCCGAGCAGCCCGCCGTAGAGCACGGCCTGCCATCCCGGCACCAGGTATCCGCCCAGGGCCAGAGCACCCGCCATCGCGGCCATCGACCCGAGCATGACCGGACGAGGGGAGGACCGGTCCAGCAATCGGCCCGCGGCCAACGTGGCGGCCATGCCGGCGATCGTCTGCGGGAGGAACGTGGCGGCTGCCGCGGCCGGGCTCAGCCCGCGTTCGCCGAGCACATCGACCTGGTGGAAGGTCAGCGCGGTGCTGACCAGCGCGAGCACCCCGACCCCTGCGGTGATCACCCAGAACATCGGCTCGCGGAGCACCGGCCCCAGCGAGGCATGCTGCGAGGTGCCCCCTTGGGGCTCGGACACGGCGACGACGGGGCGGCGGGGCAGGCCCCACAGCGCCAGCGGAACCACCACCACCCAGACCGCGACGCCCTGGACCGCCCACGCGGTCCGGACGCCCTCGGCTGCGACGATGCGTTCCAGCAGCAGCGGGATCAGGGAGATTCCCGCGGACCCGAGCGCGGTCACCCAGCCGATCACCGAGCCCAGGCGCTCGGTCACGTAGTAGGCGACCAGGGTGGTGGCGGCCAGGGTCAGCGCGCCCTGTCCGGCCAGGCGGATCCCGACGAAGCCCGCGGTCAGCCCGACGACGCCGGTGGCCGGCTAGAGGTCGCGCGGATAGGGGGGTGACGCACGCCCTTCGAAGGCACACAGGTGCTCGCTGCTAGTGTTTGCGGCATGTCTGCCGCTTCGTGCTCGGCCGCTTGCGCGGCAGTGACCAGGACGTCCCGCTAGCGGCGGGACGTCCAGTCGAAGACCAACATCCACCTGGAACGTCCAGCTGCTTCGTGATCCATCCGGAGCGGCCCTTTGTGCTGCTCGGAAACTCTTCTGAGTGACGGAGCAATTGATGCTTTCAGGCACTTCTTCTCGCGGGCATCGCCCCGCCCCCGTGCGCGCATGGCTGGTGCTGTGCGCGATGTCCATGCTGCAGTTCTTCATCGCGGTCGACGTGACCGTGGTCAACATCGCGCTGCCCTCGATCGGCACGGACTTCGGCGTCGCCGGCCACTCGCTGACTTGGCTCGTGGTCGGCTACACCATCACCGGCGGCGGGCTGCTCATGCTCGGCGGCCGGCTCGGTGACCTGCTGGGCCGCCGCCGCACCCTGCTGGTCGGCACGATCCTGTTCGGCGCAGCGTCCCTGCTGGCGGGCCTGGCCCCGTCGTTCCCGGTCCTGGTCGCCGCCCGCCTGCTCCAGGGCGCGGGCGAGGCTGTCGCGCTTCCCGCGGCGATGGCCACCATCGTGCTGCTCTTCCCCGAGGGTCCTCGCCGGTCGCGCGCCCTGAGCGTGTGGGCCGCGGTAGCCAGCTGCGGTTTGGTGCTCGGGTTTGCTCTCTCGGGGATCGTCACTGCCCACCTGGGCTGGCGATGGATCTTTCTGATCTCGGTGCCGTTCATTCTGGTCGTGATCGTGGCCGCGCTCTTCCTGGTCCCGCCCGACCGGCTGGCCTCTCGTGAGCGGGTCCGCCTGGACCTGCCGGGCGCACTCCTGCTGACTGCGTGCCCGTTGCTGTTCACCTATGCCGTCGTCGAGGCGGGCGAGCCCGGGACGAGCCTGTGGGTGAGCCTGGCTGCGCTGGTCGGCGCAGTGTTGGCCGTTGTCGGGTTCGTGCGGGTCGAGTCGAGGTCGCTGAACCCGCTGGTTCCGCTGACCTTCTTCGCCGACCGGGCCCGGGTGCGGGCGAACCTGACCACGATGCTGCTCAGCGGCGCGTTGTCGACCTCGTTCCTGCTGTTCACCTTCTACCTGCAGGACAGGCTTGAGATGGGGCCGCTGGGAGCCGGTCTCACGATGCTGCCGCTGGCCGTGGCGCTGATCGCGGCCTCGGTGCTCGTGCCTCGCTTGCTGGGACGCTGGGGCGCACGCGCGTGCGTGCTGGTCGGGCTCGCGGCTGCTGCAGGCGCGATGGCAGTGGTCGCACTCGTGGCTGTCCTGGGTGGCGGGGCAGCGTGGCTGCTCCCGGCGATGCTGCTGATCGCAGCGGGCATGGGCTTTGGAATCGTGGGTCTGCAGTACATCGCGGTCAGCGGGACCACTGAGGAGGACGCCGGGATCGCCTCCGGCGTCCAGCGAGCAGCCGACCAGCTCGGAGGAGCCAGCGGTGTAGCCGTCTATGTGGGCCTCGGGTTCGCCCCAGCTCTGCACGCCGGCGACCCCTTCCTGATCGCCGCGGCCTTAGCCATCGCCGGCCTGATCATCGGTGCGGTGGTCATCAGTGGCTCTCCGGCCACCACGGTGGCGCAGCCGCAGGCCACATAGCAGTCCGCGCCGCCACGCCGCTGTCTGTTCAGCAGCGGCGTGGCGGCGGCCCCCTGCCTGTTTGCTCCGCCGGGAAGACAGAAACACTCGTGCCCGTCCGTCCTGCCCACCTTCATCACAGACCCTCTGTGGGAGCAGTTTCCAGGCGCTGCTTCCCGCACGGAACATCACCCACCCTGTGGGCTGCCACCGGCCCCGCATTCCTGACCGGGTCGTCTTCGACAAGCTCCTGGCGCGCCTCGTCCTGGGCGGCACCCATTAGCAGCACGCCGACGGGTCCGGCTCGGCCACCACGATGCGCGCCCGGCGCGACGAGTGGATCCGCGCCGGCGTCTTCGAGCAGCTCCACCACCTGCACTGGAGGCCCACGACCAAGCCGTCGGCCTCGACCTGCACAATCTCGCGGTCGACGGATGCATCGTCAAAGCACCGTGTGGCGGAGAGAACGCCGGCCGCAGCCCCGTCGACCGCGGCAAGTCAGGCCTCAAGAGATCGGTGCTCGTGGACGGTGGCGGCATTCCGGTCGGATGGGTCCTCGCCGGGCCAACCGGAACGCGCTCCCTGCTCCTGCCTCCCACGCTGAAGACTCTCGCCGTGCTCGGGTTCCGGCTTCCAGCGGCCATCACCGTCCACCTGGATGCAGGCTAGGACTTGGCTCGCACCCGGGAACGTCTCCTCGACCGTCCTGCGCTCGGAGCCGAACACCGGCTGCGCGTACTTGGTGGCGACGGTTTGCCGGTCGTGGCGTGGGTCAGCACCATCCCACGCTCGAACCGGCCCGAACAGATCCGCAGGAACGCCATCCGGTCCCGGTGCGCCTTTGTCCATCCCGGCCTGCACCTTGAACACCAGACCGGCGGTCGGGGCGGCGAGCGGCCGCTCGCACTGGCCGGCGTCGGGGTCGTGGTGTGGCTGGTGTCGCGTTCACAGGTTTGTGCCCGATGCAGCGCGAGTGAGTACCAGCGTCGACGGCCGCGCTGAGCAGACCGTAGTGCACCATCGTTTCCCTCTTCCGACAAACCCCTGCTGGCATGATCGGACGATGACTTCCAGCGGGCCGCGATGAGCGCCGGACCCAAGTTCCCCCAGGTCGAGTACGCCGAGTCGAGCGGCGCGCTGCGGCGATGCTATGACGACATGCAGTCGGTCCTGCGGGTGCCGTGGGTGATGTTCGCCGCGCGCAGCCTCGCCGTGTTCGGCGGGTTCGTCCCGGCCGCCTGGCAGGCGGCCGCACCCGTCTTCGGCACCGACCGGGTCGAGCGGGCCGCCGACGAGCTGCGAGCATTGGCGGTGCTGCCAGCCGCCGATCCGCCCGACCCGCGCCCGCGATTGGCCGAGCTCGATTTCGACGAAGCCAGGATCGGTGAGGTCCGCCGCGCACTGGATGCGCTGAACTACGGCAACGTCAAGTATCTGCTCTTGATTACCGCGTGGTGCGAGGGCATCCAGGGACGCTCCAGCGGGGGCACGGCGCCAGACGGGCCCGAACCCGCGACGCTGCCGGCGGGGCCGCCGGAGTCGATGGCTGCGCTGCACCTGGTGGACCCCCGCGGCGCGGACAAGCGGGTGCTCCAGCTGCTGACTCGGGTCACCGACATGCACCTGCACCACGGCCCGTCCAGCGACTTCCGAGTGCTTGCCGGCTGGCCGGACTTCCTGGAGGTCGCCCTGGACGACGTCCTGGGCCCGGTGGTGCGCAGCGCCTGCTACGAGACCACTGCCCTCGCCCTCCTGGAACGCGCCCGCGCCCATGTCCGGAGATTCCCAGGCCCGGCGGGGCTTACCCCCGAGCAGGCGCTCGCGGTCTGCACCGAGACCGAGGTCGCGGCGATCACCGGGCTGCTGTTCCTGTTCCAGCGCTTCATCCTCGACGTCACCATCGACATGGTGCGCTGCTCACAGGCTCTCGACGGGCGCGACGCCGCGGCGTCCTCGCCGTTCTCAGCGCGGTAACGCGGCGGGTCAGCACGGCCAGCTCGGTGGCTGCCAGCCCGAGCTCCATTCCGACGGCCCGACCGATCGAGGCCGCTGCTGCCCGACGGCCAGCCGAGCCGGCACGTCGCTCCGCCAACAGCGCGACATCCAGCTCAGCGGCCGACCATCGGGCCGTTCCTCGGCGCTCAGGCAGCCCGGTCGAGCTCACCGGTGCTCGGGGTTGGCGGGGTC
This sequence comes from Pseudonocardia parietis, assembly GCF_017876315.1. Taxonomy (GTDB): domain Bacteria; phylum Actinomycetota; class Actinomycetes; order Mycobacteriales; family Pseudonocardiaceae; genus Pseudonocardia; species Pseudonocardia parietis. The sequence continues at coordinate 286,027 of NZ_JAGINU010000004.1, forward strand.
GAACCGGCATCCGCGCGGTCCGGCTCGAGCGCCTTGACCGCGCCCGGGTCGCGCGTCACGAGCACGACCGAGCCCCTCGAACCGGCGCAGCGCGTCGAGCACCGGCTCGCGGCTCGCGGGGTCCAGGTGGTTCGTCGGCTCGTCGAGCAGCAGCGTGGTCGCCGACTGGGAGCCGCCGTCGGAGGCGGCGAACAGGATCCGGGCCAGCTCGACGCGGCGGCGCTGGCCGCCCGACAGCGTCCGCATCGGCTGCTCGAGCACCCGGTCCGGCAGACCGAGGTGGGTGCAGATCCGGGCCGCCTCGGACTCGGCGGCGTAACCGCCGAGCGCGGAGAAGCGCTCCTCGAGCCGGCCGTACTCGCGGACGGCCTTCTCGTTCTCCGGGCCGTCGACCAGCTCGGCCATCGCCGTCTGGGCCTTCTCCATCTTCGACAGCAGCACGTCCAGCCCGCGGGCGGAGAGCACCCGGTCCTTCGCGGTGACCGAGAGGTCACCCTCGCGCGGGTCCTGCGGCAGGTAGCCGACCGGGGTGTTCGAGCGGACCTCGCCGGAGTAGGGCTCGCCCTCCCCCGCCAGCACCCGCATGGTGGTGGTCTTGCCTGCGCCGTTGCGGCCGACCAGGCCGATCCGGTCGCCGGACTGGACCCGCAGGTCGGCACCGGAGAGCAGGATCCGGGAGCCGGCGCAGCTCGAGGTCGGTCGCGGCGATCACGGCGATGAGCTCCGTAGGAATGAGGAGGCGGAGGGGACCAAGCTCGGGCAGCCATCGCCACTGCGCCCGATCCGAACGAGCGGCCGCATGGCAGTGCTGTGGCTCGGCGTGCCGGGCCCGCGCACGTCAGGTAGTGCGGGAAGCGCTCTTGTTCGAGCGGGTGGAGCCCTCGAGGTTCTTCAGGTCGCGCGACAACGACTCGAGGCTGTCGACCTGGTATCGCAACGCCTCGAGCCGGCTGTCCACCGCCGCGCGGAACATCGACAGTCGACCCAGGAGGTCGTCGACCCGGACCGACTCCAGATCGTCGTGCTGCGCCAAGACGTCGACCGCGGCGAGCAACTCCTTGATCTGCTCGAGGCTGAAGTCGAGCGGCTTGAGCTGCTTGATCAGCGCCAGGCGATCGACGTCAGCCTCGGTGTAGAGGCGAAAACCTCCCGCCGAGCGCGCCGACGGAGTCACCAGATCCATCTCGTCGTAGTGGCGGATGGTGCGCAGCGACAGGCCGATGCGCGTCGCTACCTGGCCGATCTGCATCAGCTCATCGCTCATCAGGTTGTCCACCTCTCGCGACGGTTCGGTCGACGATGTCATCCGTCGAGGTCGTCAGCAGTTCGATCGAACGCTGCGGCGCGTCCACTGACCCGCACCACCACAACTAACCCTTACGTAAGGGTACGCTACCGTTCACTTGGCGATCGCGAGCGCAGGATACTGCAAGTGGGGGCCAGATAGCGCGACGCGGGAGCAGTACACTCCCACACCCTTCTCTCACGTGAAGGTAATGTAGCCATCACCTGACGCTCTCTGCCGATGAGGTCTGATGCATTTTCGATCCACGTCCCTGCCGGGGGTGCTGCTGTTCACGCCAACACCGCACCACGACGAGCGGGGTTTCTTCAGCCGTACCGCCGACGCCCGCACGCTGATCAATGCAGGTATCGATCCGGCCGGGTTCGTGCAGGACTCCCAGTCGCGCAGCCGCCAGGGTGTCGTGCGCGGCATGCACGGACGCACCGGGACCGGGGAGGCCAAGCTGGTGCGCTGTTCTCACGGCGCGCTCTTCGACGTCGTGGTGGACGCGCGCCCGGACTCACCGACCTTCGGGCAGCGGGCGCAGTTCCGGCTCGACGACGACCATCTCTGGTCGCTCTACCTGCCGCGCGGGGTGCTGCACGGTTTCCAGGCGCTGACCGAGACGGCCGATATCTGCTACCGCATCGACGCCGAGCACGACCCCCGCGACGATGTCGCGGTCCGCTACGCCGACCCCGACCTGGCAATCCCCTGGCCGCTCCCGGTGTCGTTGATCAGCGATCGGGACGCGGCCGCGTCGTCGTGGCGCGATGCCGTGCCGCATCTACGCCGCCACGGCAGCCGGTTGACCCCGGCCCCCTGAGCCGGTCCGGACGACGTCCGGGGCCTTCCAGCCCTCCGGAGGTCTCCGGACCGCACACGACGGTGCCCGCCCAACCCCCTCCCGGCGGGCGCCGTCGTCGTGGCCCCTCCGTCGGTGACCACCGATGTCAGTGACTGTTGGCCTACGTCAGTGACCGGTGGTGAGGTGGCCGGCGAGTCGCTCGTGGCGGGTGCTGCTGTCCTGGTTCATGCCGGTCACGGTCACCTCGACCCCGCGTGCGGCGTACTTGGTGGTGATCGCATCGAGAGACGCGACCGTCGAGGCGTCCCAGATGTGTGCGGCGGACAGGTCGATGACCACGTGCTGCGGGTCGTTCGCGTAGTCGAAGGAGAAGACCAGGTCGTTGCTGCTGGCGAAGAACAGCTGGCCGCTGACCCGGTAGACCTTGCTGCTGCCGTCCGGATCGAGCACCGCACTGACCTCGACCAGGTGCGCGACCCGGTGGGCGAACAGCACCATCGCGACCAGCACGCCGACCCCGACACCGTAGGCCAGGTTGTGCGTGCCGACGGTGACCGCGACGGTCGAGACCATCACCGTCGTCTCGCTCTTCGGCATCCGGCGCAGGACCGAGACCCGGACGCTGTGCCGGTCGAACGTCGAGATCGCCACCATGATCATGACGGCGACCAGGGCCGCCATCGGGATCAACGTAACGAGCTCGCCCAGGGCGACGACGAGGATCAGCAGGAACAGCCCCGCAAGGAGCGTCGACAGACGGGTGCGGGCGCCGGACTTCAGGTTGATCATCGTCTGGCCGATCATGGCGCAACCACCCATGCCGCCGAAGAAGCCGGTGACGACGTTTGCCACACCCTGGCCCCACGATTCGCGAGTCTTGTCCGAGTGGGTGTCGGTGATCCCGTCGACCAGCTTGGCCGTCATCAACGACTCGATGAGCCCGACCAACGCGATCGCGAGCGCGTACGGCGCGATGATCGCCAGCGTCTCACGGGTGAACGGCACCACGGGGAGACCGAGCACGGGCAGGGTGTCGGGCAGCTCGCCCTGGTCGCCGACGGTCGGGACCGCCACGGCCGCGAACACGGTGAAGGCGGTCAGGGCGACGATCGCGACCAGCGGCGCCGGAACGGCCGTCGTCAACCGCGGTAGCCCGACCATCACGGCGAGTCCGACCGCGGTGAGGGCGTACACCTGCCACGGGACGTCGACCAGGTGAGGCAGCTGCGAGGTGAAGATGAGGATCGCCAACGCGTTGACGAAGCCGACCATGACGCTACGCGGCAGGAACCGCATCAGCCGCGCGAAGCCGGTCACCGCGAGCAGCACCTGGACCAGCCCGCCCAGGACGACGGCCGCGAGCAAGTACTCGACGCCGTACTCACGCGAGAGCGGGGCGACCACCAGGGCGACGGCACCGGTGGCTGCGGTGATCATCGCCGGCCGGCCACCGCAGAACGCGATGACGACGGCCATCGTGAACGACGCGTAGAGGCCCACCTTCGGGTCGACCCCGGCGATGATCGAGAAGGCGATCGCCTCCGGGATCAGCGCCAGCGCGACGACGAGGCCGGCGAGCACCTCGGTGCGCAGGACGCGCGGCGCAGGCATGCGGATTTCGGACAGGAACCTGGGCAGGGCAGGACGCGACATCGCCACTTTCTCAGGGAAGGGGGAGGGGCAGCCACGACGGCGGGGCCGCGAATCAAGCGGAACTCTACTGTCACGTTATAGGAGAGTCATGCCGGTGTGACCATGGCGACCCTCCCGCGGCGCACACATCGAGATCCTGCTGCCCCACGGGCGACGGCCACTCCAGGCGTCGCTTGCTCGATCGCACACGCGCTCCGGCGTCGCGCAATCGCCCGCGCTCCAGCAGCGGACAGCCCTGCCCGACAAGGACCCTAACTCTGCCGTGTTGGCAACACATCGCAGTACCGTGACGAACTTACAAAGCAGCATCCCAGCAGTTCATCGACGCGCCCTCCGAGCGTCGCATCACGAACGAGACACCACACACCCTCACATTGGGGTAGAGTATGTCCGTGCCGGTTGCCTGAGCGACAGCACCTGCCCCCGGACCCATCGCCACGTTGGGCTTCGCCCACGACACCGCGCAATGAGGGAGACGGATAGTGGACCATCCCCCATCCACGGCGCCCGAGGCCGGCACGAGCCTCGATCCGGGTGAAATCCTGGCCATCGCCGAGCAGTCGGATGCACCGCACGAGGTCCTTGCTGCCATCGACAGACTCGACCGTTCGGAGAGGTTTTACTTCCTCGTCGATCTCTGGTCGGCGCACTAGCAATCAGCGACACTGCCGGTGCAGCGCTCCCCGGCGCCGACCCGGCGCCACAGCCGCGACGCGCGAGCCCGGCCATCGTCGCCCCTCCGCAGAGGAGTCTTCATGACACACGACGACGTGCAGAATCTGGTCGAACGGTTCTGGCAGGGAAAAGCCCGCGGCTTGTTGCTAGGTCAGGCATGTGCCGATGGGCTGGCCACCCTATTCGATGGACGAGCAGCCCTCGGCCCAGCAGAGTTCGACGACCTCTCCGCCGCCGGTGAGCGGCCGTTCCGGCACACTGCGCCGACCGAGTTAGCCCTCGGGATCGCGGAGTACCTGGCCAACCACGGGATCGTCCGGCACGCCGGCGCCTGGGTACTGCAAACCTATCTGGCCAACACCTGGTGGGCCGGCCAGCAGCGCGCCGGCTTCGGCCTCGACGACACCGGATTGTTCAAGGCCGTCCTCGAAGGGCGCGACCTGCCTCGCGCCGCCACACCGCGCATGGGGGTCGACCCAGCCGCCGTCGTCGCCCCGTTCGCCCTCACCGCCCTCGGTGGTCCGGACCTGCCCGAGGCAGCGCGCATATGCTCCGGGCTGCTCACCGGCGATGCCACCGCCCATGCCGCAGCGGCGTTGTTCGCCTCCGCGGTGGCGCTGGCGCTCGCCGGTGATTCCGGCCGCCCGATCCGCACCGATCTCCTGCTCCGCCGGCTGCACGACGCAGCCGGCCCGGACGCGGCGCCTGCCATCGCGCTGCTGCAACAGCTTGCCGCCGACGGAGCACCCCCGTCGACAGCTCGGCGAGTGCTACTCACCGAGGGCCTCGGCGCCGCCGGGCCGGCCGCAGCAGGGGTGCTCGCGTTTCTGAGCCACCCGGACAACCCCCACCAGGCCGTCCGCTACGCCGTGCACATCGGGGGACCGAGCGCGACGATCGCCTCGATGACCGGCGCGCTCGCCGGCGCCCGGCACGGCGTGCAGGGGCTACCCCTCACGTGGCGCTCGCGCCTCGACGGAGCCGACAGGATCGAGGAACTCGCCGACCGCCTGGCACAACAGCACACCGCCGCCCTGAGCACCGGCGCGTGAGCGCCGAGCTCATGCGCCCGCGCTCCCCGCGCCTGGCACGCACCCTGCCGGCCCAGATCCTGGCCGCGCTCGACACCCAGACACTGGTCGTTGCGGGCACGGCCGCGTTCGCCCGCGTGATCGCCGGCGTCACCGCCCAACTGCGCGACGTCCAAGCCGAACGCAACGACCTTGCTGTCGAACTCGAAGCCCGCCTGGAGGTCCACCCTCTTGGGCTGGTTCTGACCTCGATGCCCGGACTCGGGGTCTCCGACCGCCATCAAGACGACCCACCCCCGCCGTAGATCCCCGAGATGTTGCCGTGGGCCGGAGCGCACGCAGACGAGGCGGCTCAGGAGGAGCGCGAGGCGTTCCCCGACCGACTCGAGATGTCGAGGTTCTTCAGGTCACGTGACAAGAATTCGAGGCTGTCGACCTGGTGGCGCAGGGCGTCGAGCCGACTGTCCGTGGCCGCCCGGAACATCGCCAGACGACCGAGCAAATCCTCGAGCCGCTCCGGGGTGAGCTCGTCCTGCAGCCCGTCCACCGTCGCCAGCAGCTCCTTGATCTGCTCGAGGCTGAAGTCGAGTGGCTTGAGCCGCTTGATGAACGCCAACCGATCGACATCCGACTCGGTGTAGAGCCGGAATCCGCCCGCCGAACGTGCCGACGGGGTCACCAGCCCCACTTCGTCCCAGTGGCGGATGGTGCGCAGCGACAAGCCGATACGCGTCGATACCTGACCGATCTGCATCAGCTCATTGCCCATCGAGATGGCCCACCTTCCGTCACCGCCCGTCGCAGGCGTCCTCGGTCGAGGATAGTCAGCGGCGCGGACGATAGGTGCACGACGCGCCCATCGCTGCGCGCCGTCTCCCATAACACTTACGCAGGGCGCACCAGGCCCCCTTGGACGCGCGGACCCCACGACCCTATATCTGCACGTAAGTTCAGTATAGTGCGTTCCAGATTCGACTGCTCACATTCTCGCTACGTTAGGGTAGAACTCGTGCGGGTCACCACTTCCCTGATGTGGCATGATGCGCCGTTCCACAACCCTGCCGGTGTGCTGCTGTTCGTGCCCACACCGCACCGACGAGCACGGCTTCTTCAGCCGCACCGCCGGGTCCCGCACACTGATCAATGCCGACATCGACCCTGCCGGCTTCGTGCAGGCCTCCCAGTCCCGCAGGCGCCAGGGTGTCATGCGCGGCGCACACCGGGACCGGCGAGGCCAAGCTCGTGCGCTGCTCACACAGCGCGCTCTTCGATGTCGTGGTGACCTGCCCCCGGACTCGCTGAGAGCAGGTGGGGCCTGGGGGTCTGCTCGTTCGACCGCTCCAGGGCGTCGAACCGGGCGCCCTGGGCGTCGAGTCGGGCGCTCGTGCTCTGTGTGAGCTGGTCGACCGTGCTTCGATGCGGGAACTGACCTCGTACACGGAGTCGACGTCGGCGCCCTGCTGCTCCAGCCGGCGCTCCGCCTCGGGAGGACATGGGGTGGAGCGCGCGGCACCGGGCGGCGCGCAATGATGGCGAAGAGTTGCCAGAAGGCACCCTGCCACCGCGCGGGGGCACTGTCCTCGCACACGTGAGCTGGCGCGGAGCCGCCTCGTTGAGCCGCGGTGTGCGAGATCGGTTCAGTCGGCGCGCCGATCCTGAGCGCAGTGGACCTGGCACGTGGAACCAGTCCACCGCCCCAGCGCGGGCCCGGCCAAAGCTACGTGTTGGCGTTGGCCAGGCCGCCGAGGTCGGCCCTGCCGACACTCGCTCGGTCCATGACCGGCCCGTCCCTCGGGCCGTTGCCGTTCTGCGACATTCCCGCTCCTCCCCGTCCGGGTGACAGATGGGTCCGCGCCGCCGGAATCCCACAGCCGAGCGCACGCTGGCCCGATGAGCCAGGAAGCCGACCAGCCGGTCGTCATCCGCTCCCTGTGCGCCGGCTGCCCAGTCCTGTCCCGCCTCGATCGACACGACCTCGCCGACGACGTCACCTGGGTCCTCCCCGATCTGTTGCCGGAGCTGGACGAGTTCGGCGGTGTGTCGCTGACGGGCGCTTCGGCGGGGCCGGGCCACGCGTGGACTACGTGCAGGGCGAGCGCGGACAGCGGACCGTGGTCAGCACCGCCGCGCTCGGGAGGGAGCCCACCATGGGCGGGAGTCCGCGGGCTGTCGAGGTACCGGGACTGGTCGGGCTTTGGTCACCGCGGTCTGCAGGCTGGTCGATCAGCGTGGCCTGATCGGCGTCGCCGGTGCCGCCTTCATGGAGACGGGACAGTCCGCTCGGCGGTGTAGCTGACGCGGCGCCGGACCGGACTCGCGGCCGACGCCGCCCTGATCGCGGCCCGCGACATCGTCCTCGAGGCGCACCGTGCCGGCCGTGCCGTCGACCGTCAGCCGGTCCCCGGTCCGGATCCGGCGGGTGGCCTCCCGCAGGCAGATCACGGCTGGGATGCCGTACTCGCGCGCTACCGTGGGGCCGTGCGCGATGGGCGACCCGGTCTCGGTGACCAGCCCGGCGGCGGTCATGAACAGTGGTGTCCATCCGGGGTCGGTGGTCGAGGTCACCAGGATCTCGCCCGGCTCCAAGTACGCGCCCACCGGGTTGTGCACCACACGGGCCCGGCCGCTGACCCGCCCGGGAGCGGCACCCATGCCGACCATGGCACCCTGCTCCGGCGGAGGGGCCGGTATCAGAGTCTCCACGTCGGTACCGTCCGAGAGCAGCAGCCCGGGCACCTGCGGACGGCGCAGCTCGCGGCGGTGGACGGCGCGGCGCTCGGCGACCCGCTCCCGCTGGTCGGTGCCGACCGTGACCGCGCAGCGCAGTTCGGGTAGCTCCAGGAACATGATGTCGTCGGCGTCGTCGAGGAGCCCGCGTGTGGCCAGGTCCTCGCCGATCAGGATCAGCTGGCGGCGCATCTCCCAGTACGGGATGAGCCAGGCGAACTTGGCGAGCTCTCGCAGACCGGCCAACTCGCGCGCGCGCCGCATGAGGAACACCCCGAGCCGACCGCGCAACGAGCGCCGGCGCCGGGCGCGCCGGTCCACCTCGGTGATCATCGCTTCCGCACGTTGGGCGGCGCGGGCGAAGCGTCGGGGCGGGGCCTGCTCCGGATCATCCACCCGTAGGTAGTTGGCGATGGTTCCGAACAGTGGTGACGGGTCGTCGCCCCACCGCGGCACGCCGATGTCCACCTCGGCCGCCGTCCGGTGTCCGTAGCGTTCCAGGAACACGTCCATCCCGATGTCGGGCAGCGTCCCGGCCCGGTACTGCTGGGCGAGTTCCTCGGGCGGGGTCTCCAGAAACAGCGCACGGTGGGCGGCGGCCCGCTCGGCCACCCGCCACAGCTCCAGGTCCATCTCGGTGGTGACGTTGTGCGGCATGCCCCCAGAGCGATGTCGGTCTCCTCCTCGGTGGCGATGCCCTTGAGCACCGCCGCGGGTAGTCCGGTGAGCACGAGCGCGGCCGACAGGGGCCACATCACCTGCATCAGGCCCCTGTAGAAGGCCTCGTCGCCGAGGCGGCCCTCCACGAAGCGCAGCCGCTGGGCGGCGGAGGCGGCCGCGGGCGGGATGGCGGTTCCTTCTCCCAACGTGCGCACACCGCGGAAAGCCCTGTCTCTCGCGGCTACGGGCTTGGCCAGGGCGTGCATGATCCCCGCTGTCGCGGGCAGCGCCCACTTCAGCGTGAGGCGCATCATCGGCCACAGGTTGAGTGACATGCCCCGCCGCGGGGCGAAGCGCGGGTCGGCCAGCAGGTAGTCTATGGCCGACTTCACCCGAGGGCCGTAGACGTCGGCCGCCGACGACAGTCGCGACCGCAGCGCCCTGCTGCGCAGGAAGTCGGTGATGTCGATGTAGAGCCGGCCCCCGATTCCCACCATGAGCGCGGCCGGGGTGCCACCCCGGGTGCTGGGCTTCATGAACGCGCCCAGCCAGTCCTGCGCGACCACGTTGAGCAGGGACATCCCCATCGGAGGTGGCCGGGCGTAGGAGCCCCTGGATGTGCCCTGCTTCCATATAGGCCCGCGGGCGGGGCAGATGCGCATCATCAGGGAGCGGGAACAACGTGGTGATCGGCCGCGACTGCAGCAGCCACAACACCCCCTGGGCGTCGTAGGCCCACTCGATGTCCTGCGGGGCACCGAAGTGCCGCTGCAGGCGCTCGCCCGCCGCCCTCAACTCCTCGACCCTGGCATCGCTCAGGCACCCGCCGTCAGGGCCGACCACCCCGGCCGTACCCAGGGTGTAGTGGTCAGGCGCGACGCTGCCGGGGCGGCCAGTGCCCTGCTGTGGCGCCGTGAGCTGGTCTGTGAGCTAAGACCTGTTCAGCCCGCAGCCACCACACCCCGAGCAGCTCAACGCCTTCGCCGGTTGCCGTTCCCGGACCAGCGCGTTGCGGTGCTTGCCCAGGGCCACGAGCAGGTCGCTGACGAGGATCGGCCATGTGGCACCGGGACTCGGGTGGCAGACGTCCGACCGCCGCGAGGGACCGGTCCATCCGTGATGGCGCCGGCGCCCGCGCTGCGGGCGGACGCCGGGCGTCATCCGCCGGGGCGCACGAGTCCGGTCTCGTAGGCGAGCACCACGAGCGCCGACCGGTCGCGCGCGCCGAACTTCGTGAGCAGGCGGCTGACGTACGTCCGCGCCGTCGCGGGGCTGAGGTGCAGCGCCTGCGCGATCTCGTCGTTCGTGTGGCCTGACCCGACCTGCTCCAGCACCTCGCGTTCGCGGGTGGTGAGCGAGGCGAGCCTGCCGTCGTCCGTGCGCAGGTGGAGCCGGTCGGCGACCGCCCGCATGACGGTCGCCGTGACTGATGGGGACAGAAGGGCGTCGCCGCCCGCGACCGTCCGGATCGAGCGGCGCAGTTCCTCGGGCACGATGTCCTTGAGCAAGTAGCCGGCCGCACCGGCGCGGATGGCCTCGAAGACGTGGTCGTCCTCGTCGAACGTGGTCAGAACGAGGACGCGGACGGCCCCCAGGTCTGAGTCGGCGACGATGCGCCGAGTCGCCTCGAGGCCGTCCATCTCGGGCATGCGGATGTCCATGAGTACGACATCCGGGCGGAGCTCCCGCACGCGGGACAGGCCGGACAGGCCCGTCGCCGCCTCGCCGACGACCTTGATGTCGCCGTCGTTCTCGGCGAGCGTGCGCAGCCCGGTACGGACGAGTTCCTGGTCGTCGACCAGCACGATCCGGATCACGATTCCAACCTCACCGGTAGATCGGCGGTCACGACGAACCCGCCGCCGGGGGCCGCCCCGGCGTCGAGCGTGCCGCCGAGCAGCGATGCCCGCTCACGCATCCCGGCGATGCCCTGTCCCTGGTCCGTGCGGCCCCGTGCGGGCCCGCGGCCGTCGTCCTGGATGCGCAGGTGCACGCGGTCCTCCTCGATGCCGATGGTGACGGTCGCCCGCGTGGCGTTCGCGTGGCGCACGAGGTTCGTCAGCGCCTCCTGGACGATCCGGTAGGCGGCCGCGTCGATCGTCCCGTCCATTGCGTCCGGTGGGACGGCGATCTCGGTGCCGACGTCGATCCCCGCCTCCTGCAACGGCGCGACCAGCGCGGCGATCCCCGCGAGGCTCAGTGCGCCACGTGGGATGTCCCCGGGGAGCGGGCCGCGCAGGACCTTCACGGTCATCCGCAGCTCGCGCAGCGTCGCCGACGTCGCCTCGCGAACCTTGGCGATCGCGTCGCGCGCCGCCTCGTCGTCCCGCCCTGTCTTCTCGGCGGCGACACCGGCGTGCAGGGCGATCACGGACAGGGTGTGCCCGACCGAATCGTGCAGGTCGCGGGCGATGCGGACTCGTTCGGCCGCGAGCCTGCGGTCCGCCTCGAGGGCCTGCTCGGCGGCGGTCAGGGCGCGGATCTGTGTGGCGTGCGTGCGCGACTCCCGGTAGAGGCGGACGGCCACGCCGAGCGCGAGCGCCGCCGCCGCGAGCGCGACGTTCGTGACGAGGTCGTATGCGGTGACCGCGGCCTCCGTCTCGTCCCCCGTCAGCCGGAAGTAGGTCGACGTGCCCACCAGCACGACGCCCGCGCCGACCGCCCAGCCGGTCCGGCGCTGCTCGGCGGCGGAGTACAGCGCGGCGATGGCGGGCAGCGCCTGCCCGATCGGCGCCAGCCCGATCGCGTAGTAGACGAAGATCCCGAGCACCGTCAGCACGAGCATGAGGCGCGGCGTCCGGCGTCGCAGCAGGATCAGCGCGCCGAACGCGACCGCGAACAGGTACGCGAGCGGTCCGGTGTGGCCGAGCCGCTCGACGTCGGCCGCGATCACGACCGCCACCACGAGCGCCATCGCGACCGCGAGTACCCCGTCGACCAGCCGCGGGTCGGGGTGCGCTGTCGAGGCGGGCACGGCGCCAGCATATTGCGGGTGCGGGCGGCGGAGGATCCGTCCGCACGCGATCGGGGGTGTCGCTCGGGAGCGACACCCGGCGTCGTCCGGACGCGATCATGTCGACGATCCCGCGCCGATGTGCCCGACCCGGTGGCCCGGCCACCGTGATCCCATGACCACCCAGCACCCGGCCAGGACGTTGTCATGGCCGCTCATCCTCGGGATGTCGGCCCTGGCGCTGCTCTGGCCGCTGAGCGGCTTGACCGGCATCGGCGGCACCGGCGCGCCCCGCGCGTTCGTGATCATCGGGATCACTCTTGCCGTCTGGATCGGGGTGGTGGGATTCGGCCGGCTCCCCCGGCCCGTCCTCACGCTCGTCCTCACCGGCCTCGGCTACGGGCTCGTCTCACACCTGCTCGGCGTTGCTCTCGGCGGGATCACCCTGGACTGGACGCTCGTCCCCGGGCTCCTGATGAACATCCTCTGGGGACTGATCGCGGGGGCCATCGCGGCGGCCGTTCAGCGCGCGCGTGGTCGGTGATGATCCGGCGCCGCCTGCTCGCCGCGCTCGGCAGCGTGCTCGTCCTTTCCGGGTGCGGCGCGGTCGGTCTCTCCGTCACTCCGGTGACCGTCCAGGATTTCACGAACGAGCTCGTCGTCCCGCCGCTCGCCGAGTCCCGCGTGGTGGACGGCACGCGGATCTTCACGCTCACCGCGAAGCAGGGCCGGAGCCGATTCCTCCCCGGCACCGACACACGGACCTGGGGGTTCGACGGCGCCCATCTCGGCCCGACACTGCGCGCGGAACGCGGAGAACGCGTCGCGGTCGAGGTGACGAACGCGCTCCCGGAGCCGACCAGCGTGCACTGGCACGGCATGCACCTGCCCGCCCGCATGGACGGCGGCCCGCACCAGGAGATCCCGCCCGGTGACACCTGGCGTCCGGAGTGGACGGTCGATCAGCCTGCGGCCACGCTCTGGTACCACCCGCATCCGCACGGTGTGAGCGAGGAGCACGTGTACCGCGGGCTGGCCGGGATGTTCTTGATCGACGACGACGCGCCGGTACAGCTCCCGCACACCTACGGCGTGGACGACATCCCCGTCATCGTGCAGGACAAGCTGTTCGACACCGCCGGGCAGCTCGAGCTCGCCGACGACGGCAGTGAGCCGGGCACGCTCGGGAACGTCGTGATGGCGAACGGGACGGTCGGCGCCTACCGGGACGTGACGACCGAGCGGGTGCGGCTGCGCCTGCTCAACGGCTCGACCGCGCGCACTTACTCCCTGGGGTTCACCGACCGGCGGATCGACCTCGTCGCGACCGACGGCGGCCTGCTCGACGCCCCTCTGAGCGTGGAGCGTGTCCGCCTCGCCCCGGGCGAGCGGGCAGAGATCGTCGTCGCGCTGACACCCGGGGATACGACCCGGCTCCGGTCGTTCCCGGTCGACCTCGGCGACGTCGCGGCACCGTTCGCGATGGGCGGCAACGACGCGTTCGACGTCCTGGAGCTGCGCGCCGCGCCGGAGCTGGCGAGCACGCCACCGCCGTCGTGGGGCCCGTCGGCGCACGCGCCGAACGATGCGCTGGACGAGACCGCGGTCGCCACGACCCGCACGTTCGAGCTACAGGAACGCACGATCAACGGGCAGCGCATGGACATGAGCCGCATCGACGAGGTCGTCACGATCGGCCACACGGAGATGTGGGAGGTGCGCAACGCGCTCCCGATGCCGCACAGTTTCCACGTGCACGACGTGCAGTTCGCGATCGTGTCGATCGACGCGTCACCGCCGCCGCCCGACCTCGCCGGGCGCAAGGACACCGTCTACCTCGAACCGAACCGGACGTACCGGCTCCTGATGCGGTTCGACGACTACCCCGACCCCGCGACGCCGTACATGTACCACTGCCACATGCTGCTGCACGAGGACGAGGGAATGATGGGGCAGTTCGTAGTCGTGCTGCCGGGGATGCCGGCCGCCGCTCCCGCTCCTGGCGTGGGGCACGGGGGACACCACGACTGAGCACGCCGGCCCCCGACTTCTCGCGGCGAGCAGCGTTCGCGCTGAACCCCGGATCCGACGGCGCTGTCATCCTGGTCGCGCGCCAGCGCTGTCGTTCTACCGTCGTTTCACAACTGGTGACCCTGTGAGTGTCCTCGGGGTCATCAGCGGGTGACCTCGGTCAGGCTTGTGATGGTCAGATGAACCGCAGAGGTGGGGCGCGTTGGCGGGTAAGGGCAGGACGAAGACGGACCGGCAGGTCCGTCGGATCGCCTCCCGCAGCGAGGAGGCTGGGGATCGGTGTCCGGACTCCCTGGGGTGGACGAAGAACGGATCGTCGTCGGTGGCTCCGCGCCCGACTCGGTAGGCCCGGTGCGCCGCTGGCATGCTCGCCGGACGTGAGCCCCGATCCGACCGTGCACCCCGAGACCCCGCAGGCCGACCCGCGAGATCTCGATCTCGCCCTGCGCCTGGCGGATCTCGCCGATGCGATCACGCAGCCCCGGTTCCGCGCCGCAGACCTGCGCGTGACCAGCAAGCCGGACCGCACCCCGGTGACCGATGCCGACACCGCCGCCGAGGACGCGATCCGCGCCGCGATCGGCCACGAGCGCCCGCACGACGCGATCCTCGGTGAGGAACGCGGCGGCTCCGGCTCGTCGCGCCGGAGCTGGGTGATCGACCCGATCGACGGGACGAAGAACTTCTCCCGTGGCCTCCCGGCCTGGGCGACGCTGATCGCGCTGGTCACCGACGGCGTCCCCACCGTCGGGGTGGTGAGCGCACCGGCGCTGCACCGCCGCTGGTGGGGCTCGTCGGGTGCCGGGGCGTGGGCGCGGGACCTGCCGTCGGGGACCCCGCGCCGGATCGCGGTGTCCGGGGTGACCGACGTCGCGGACGCCTACGTGTCCACCACGAACACCGACACGTTCCGGTCCGAGCCCGGGCCGGTCCACCGCGACGGGTGGATCGCGCTCACCGAGGCGTGCTGGGAGTCGCGGGCGTTCGGCGACTTCTGGCAGCACGTCCTGGTCGCCGAGGGGGTGCTCGACGTGGCCGTGGAGCCGGCCGCGAACCCGTGGGACCTGGCCGCGCCGACCGTCGTCGTCACGGAGGCGGGTGGACGGCTGACCGACCTGACGGGTCACCCGACGTTCTCCGGCGGGCACGGGTTGACCAGCAACGGCCTGCTGCACACCCGGGTGCTGGAGGTGCTCGGTGGCTGGGCTGGACGTCGGCGACGCTGGCCGCGGTGATCGCGACGACGTCGGTAAGCGAGTCCACCACATCCCTACCGGTCCGACGTGCTCGGCGAACTGGAGATGCGGTAACTGCCCACGCAGCAGACGGTAAACCGTCGAGTCGAGTCGAAGGTCAACGTTGAACGAATGGTCGGGAGTCGACTGAACCGCCGGCCGCCCGGGTGATCGTTGGGGGCGGTAGACTCGAGGCGTGATGGTGGGGGTCGACGTGACGCTGCGCAGGACTGCGCTGGCGCCGTTGCTGCCTCGTCTCGCGACTGGTGCCGACCGCCATCCTGGCACCAACGGGTGGGTCAGCTCGTGGGGTACGAACGCGCACGGCGAGATCGCCGGCTGCCCGCCGCCGCACCTGGCCTGACCCCGTTCTCCTCGCTTTCTCTTTGCCAGAGCCTGGCGTTGTCGGGCGGCGTCGTATGCGTCCTGGTGCTCACGTGCGAAAGGCCCTCGGCTCCTCATGCCCTCTTCTAGTGTGTCCGCGTGTGCGCGCGCCCTGACTGGCCGCGCGGCGGCGGTGATGCGCAGTGAACCCCTCGGTGGCGTGCTGTTGCTCGTCGCGACCGTCTCAGCCCTGTTGTGGGCGAACTCGCCGTTCGCCGACTCGTACTTCGCGGTGCGCGACACCGCCTTCGGACCGGCTGCCCTGCACCTGGATCTGAGCATCGGACAGTGGGCCTCGGATGCGCTGCTGGCCGTGTTCTTCTTCGTCATCGGGCTGGAGCTCAAACGCGAGTTCGTCACGGGCGACCTTCGCGATCCCCGCCGGGCACTGGTGCCGATCGCCGCCGCAGTCGGCGGCGTGGTGGTGCCTGCCGCGTTCTACGTGCTGGTGGTGCTCAGCAGCGGCGCGCCCGACGCGCTCAGCGGGTGGGCGGTCCCGACCGCGACCGACATCGCGTTCGCGCTCGCCGTGTTGGCGGTCGTCGGTCGCGGGCTGCCGCCGGCGGTGCGGACGTTCCTGCTGACCCTGGCTGTGGTCGACGACCTGATCGCGATCACGATCATCGCCGTCGGCTACACCGCCGGAGTGGTGGTACTGCCGTTGCTCGCGGCCGCCGTGCCGCTGGCAGCGTTCGCCGTGGTGACCAGGCGCGGCTTCACCGCCTGGTGGGTGCTGGTGCCGCTGGCCCTGCTGACGTGGGGGCTCGTGCACGCATCCGGTGTGCACGCCACGGTGGCCGGTGTGCTGCTCGGGCTGGTGGTGCCCGCCCGGGAGGTCGCACCTCGCCTGGAGCACCTGCTGCAGCCGTTCTCCTCGCTCGTCGCGGTCCCCGTGTTCGCCCTGTTCGCCGCCGGGGTCGCCATCGGCGGGCTCTCGGGCCTGCTCAGCGCCCTGACCAGCCCGATCGGCCTCGCGGTCGCGGGCGGCCTCGTGATCGGCAAGACCCTCGGTGTGTTCGGCGCTGCCTTCCTGGCGACCCGACTACCCGGTGTCCGGCTCGACGGTTCGATGCGATGGTCGGATGTCGCGGCGCTGGCGCCGCTGTCCGGGGTCGGATTCACCGTCGCGCTGCTGATCGGGGAGCTCGCCTTCGGCGGATCCACCTTGGCCGATGACCACGTCAAGATCGGCGTGCTCGCCGGGTCGCTCCTCGCGGCGTTGCTCGGCGCGATTCTGCTGTGGCTGCGTGCGCGGTCGAACAAAGCCGACAGCCTCCCCACAGCTACCCAGGCTCCGACAACGAAGGGACGAGGCCGATGATGCGCGGAACCCGCCAGGAGGCTCCCGACCGCAACCTGGCTATGGAGCTGGTACGGGTCACCGAGGCCGCAGCCATGGCAGCGGGCCGATGGGTGGGCAGGGGCGACAAGCTCCGCGCCGACGGCGCGGCGGTGAACGCAATGCGCCAACTCCTCGGCAGCGTCTCGATGCGGGGCACCGTCGTGATCGGCGAGGGCGAGAAGGACCAGGCGCCCATGCTCTACAACGGCGAGCAGGTGGGCAACGGCGAGGGTCCGTGGTGCGACGTGGCCGTCGACCCCGTGGAGGGCACCACCCCGACTGCCAAGGGCATGCCCAACGCCATGGCCGTGCTCGCCGTCGCCGAGCGCGACGCGATGTTCGACCCCTCCGCGGTCTTCTACATGGACAAGATCGCTGTGGGCCCGGACGCCGCGGGCGCCATCGACATCACCAAACCCGTAGGGGACAACATCCGGGCGGTCGCGCGGGCCAAGGAGATCGACGTCCGAGACGTCACGGTCACCGTCCTCGACCGGCCACGGCACGAGCAGTTGATCCGCGACATCCGCGACACCGGTGCCCGGATCCGGTTCCTCTCCGACGGGGACGTGGCCGGCGCGATCGCCGCCACACAACCGGCCAGCGGCATCGACATGCTGGTCGGCATCGGAGGCACCCCGGAAGGGATCATCGCCGCGGCCGCGCTGAAGTGCACGGGCGGTGAGATCCAAGGCCGGCTCTGGCCCAAAGACGACGAGGAGCGCGCCACAGCCGTCGCCGCCGGCCACGACCTGGACCGGGTCCTCACCACCAGCGAGCTCGTGACCGGTGAGAACGTGTTCTTCGCCGCCACGGGCGTCACCGACGGCGACCTGCTGCGCGGCGTACACCACCGCGCGGGCGGCTACACCACCCAGTCCATCCTCATGCGGTCGAAGTCCGGCACCGTACGACTCATCAACAGCGAACTCCCAACTGGCCAGAAATGAGAACCCCATGCCGCCAGCGGCCCAGGGCTGGCGGCTGACACAGAACACGCGGATCGCCGGCCAAGGCTGGAACCGGTCAATCACCCGGATATCCGATGAACACTGTCACCTTGGTGGCGTGCCAACGCTGTCATTCTACCGTCGTTCCACAATCGGGTGAATGTGTGCAGCGGACGTGTGCGTGGCGAACTCGGCGACGCGGGTCGGCGTCAACAATGGATCAACGCTGCTCAGTAGAAGCGTAGCGAAGCACTAGTGTCGCGTGTCGGAAGTTGGTTTACAGTTCTGCAGGTGGAATCATGGGCGCATGTCGACTGCGGCGCGACTCGAGGTGCGAACCAAGGACGTGAAGGTGTTGCAGCGCTGGTTGCGATCGACCTCGATCCCGGCGGGTCTGGCCCAGCGGGCCCGGATCGTGCTGTTGGCCGGGGAGGGGATCTCGAATGCAGAGATCGGCCGGCGGGTCGGGGCGTCGCGGCCGACGGTGCTGCACTGGCGGGGCCGCTACCTCGAAGGCGGGGTGGCCGCCCTGCGTGATCGGCCCCGGTCGGGGCGACCGCGCGAGGTCGACGAGCTCGCGGTCGTGACCACGACGTTGAGCAACGACGGGCGACCGCCCGAGCGGCTCGGAGTCACGCACTGGTCGGCGCGACTGCTGGCCACCGAGCTGGGGACCTCGTTCGCCACGGTGGCCCGGATCTGGCGGGACTGGGACATCGCGCCCGGTCGGATCGAGACGTTCAAATTCTCCACCGACCCGCAGCTCGAAGCCAAGGTCCGCGACATCGTCGGGCTCTACCTGCACCCGCCCGAGAACGCCGTGGTGCTCTGTGTCGACGAGAAGTCGCAGGTCCAGGCCTTGGATCGGACCCAGCCGACGCTGCCGATCCGGCCTGGGGACCCCGAGCGGCAGACCCACGACTACATCCGTCACGGCACCACCACGTTGTTCGCCGCGCTGGAGGTCGCCACCGGGCGGGTCACCGACGCCTGCTTCCACCGACACCGCCACCAGGAGTTCCTCAAGTTCCTCAAGCAGGTCGCCAAGGCCTACCCGCGGGTGCCGCTGCACGTGGTGTGCGACAACTACTCCACCCACAAGCACCCCCGGGTCAAGGCCTGGCTGGAGCGCAACCCGCGGATCACGCTGCACTTCACCCCCACATCCGGGTCGTGGTTGAACATGATCGAGATCTTCTTCGGGATCATCACCCGCCAAGCCATCCGCCGCGGCAGCTTCGGCTCGGTCCGCGACCTCGTCGACGCCATCCGCCGGTTCATCGACGGCTGGAACGACCGCTGCGAACCGTTCACCTGGACCAAGGACGCGGACACCATCCTGACCACAGCCGACCGTCAAACAACTTCAAACACGCGACACTAGGCAGAGCGGAAGCGACAGGGTCTGTCGGTGGCCGTGCTGGTGCAGCGGTCTCACGCTGCCAGCGGGCACGCTGCGGAGCGCGTGGCCCGGGGAAAGGAGAGAACGTGGGCGTCGTACACCTGACACCGGCAGAGATGCAGCATTGGGCGTCGCTGCCCGAGGACCATCCCGTCGCGGTGAACGACCGACAGGTCCGCGTCTACGCGGAACAGCAAGGAGGGCTGACTCTCCGATACTGGAAGCTCGCCCTCGCCAGAGTGTGGGATGATCCGTTCATGATGACCAACGACGAGGTCGCGAAACGCCTCGGCGTACCGGAATCGGAGCTTGAAAAGATCGTGGCCGACACCAGCGCCGCACTGGGCTGGGACGGCCCTAATTGCCACGTCGAGTAGAGAAACGGTCGTGAGTGGCACGTGGCTTCGGTGACACGCCTGGTGACTTTCGTCGATATCGATGATGCCGCCGCATCCGCGCGGCGAATGTCGGTATCGGCACGCCACGAGGCCGTCCTGACGAACGGCCGCCACGTCCTACTCCTCAACGACCGCGGCTGGAGCGCATCGGGGCCGCCTGACATCTGGGCACTGACATCGGTCGCAGACATCGTGGCCACCGCCCGCGTGGTGGTCGGACCCGACGAGCCCGGCGACGGGCGCTCGCACGAGGACATGGAGGCAGGCCACTGGGCTCAGCTGACTGAGGTCCTCCGGCAGCACGGGATCGCCGTGGATGCTCGGCAGCTGCAGCGGCGACCACACGGCGTGGCACTCAGCCGGCGGCTGTTCGCGCGCGTCCACCGATGACCCACGAGTGAACCTGCCCTGGGACACGTCGCCACGACAGCCATCTCGCTAGCGGTCAGCGCTCCTCATCGGCAGCCGGCCCGGTGGTGATGCCGGTTCGATCGGTTCTGGCCACCGCTGCTGTCGATGCGGGCGCGGGCCAGGGCGTTGAGCAGTGAGGCGGCGAGGCCGGTGGCGGCGACCACGGGTGCGATGGCGAACGCCGCGGTGGGCCCGTGGGCGTC
This sequence comes from Pseudonocardia parietis, assembly GCF_017876315.1. Taxonomy (GTDB): domain Bacteria; phylum Actinomycetota; class Actinomycetes; order Mycobacteriales; family Pseudonocardiaceae; genus Pseudonocardia; species Pseudonocardia parietis. The sequence continues at coordinate 306,175 of NZ_JAGINU010000004.1, forward strand.
GGCGAGCAGACCGGCGGCGAACTGTCCGGCCGCGGTCCCAACGGGTCCTCCCGCACAGAGCACAGCCATCGCGGTGGCCATGGCCGGCAGCGGGGTTTGGTCTTCGGTCAGCGCGTACAGAGTGACCATGTATGGGCCGACGGTCAGCCCGGCGATCGCGATCGCGACCGGTAGAAGGTGCTGGGCGGCTCCCCATAGCAACAGACCCATGCCGGCCGTGAGCGCGAGGGGGAAGATCCACCGCCGCAGGGCGAGCCCGAGTCGGTCCGGCAACCACGCGCACGCCGCCCCGGCCAGCGCGCTGCCGACGCCGAGCTCGGCGAAGTACAGGCCAGCCAGCTGCGGAGCACCGACCGCGGCGGCGTAGGCAGTCGCTCCGGTCTGGACCGCGCCGAAGATCGCGCCCACGCTCACCATCGCCACCGTCAGCGTCCCCAACGACGGCCAGTGCACCGCCGCAGCGGTCCGCTACCCGGAGCCGGACGCGGGTTCCTCGTGGGAGGGCAGGTCGGTGTAGCGGCGAGCCAGCGGCGCCGCCGCGGCCACGAGCAGAACCGCGGCGCCGACCAGCGGGCCGCCCTGCGCGACTCCCAGCGCCGCGGTCGGGACAAGAAGCAGCGCCCCGACCAACGCCGGGCCCAGGACGAAGCTGGCCTCGTCGGCGGCGCCCTCATAGGACATGGCCGTACGCGCCAGGCGGGGATCGGCGCCCCGGAACCACCTGGACCAGTGCACTCTCACCAGGGGCCCGACCTGGGGCTGCGTCACTCCGACCAGCACCGCTGCCGCCACGACGGTGGCCGGTCCGCCGGCACGGCTGGCCACCAGCAGCAGCACGATGGCGGCCGCGTTAGCCACGGCGGCCCAGAACCCGATCCGGCGAGGCCGAATCCAGCGGGCCGCGGTGCCGAGCACGAGGCCACCGGCGGCGATGGCCACGGTGAGCGCGCTACGCGACAGAAGCAGGGTTATGTTGCGTAGGTGCTAGCAGTGGGAGCCTGCCTCTAAATGTCAGAGACTCCGCGGCTCTGACAGGTCACGATAAATTTTCGTGCTAGGCTGTCATCGTGTCGGATCGCGTGGAGGGTGGCGGACCAGCCGAGGTCATCGTCAATCGGGACGGTCGGATCCTGATCCCGGCGCAGGTGCGTCGGGATCTGGGACTGAGTGCCGGGTCGACGCTGCTGTTGTCGGTGGAGGACGGGCGGGTGGTGATGGAGTCCCGCCAGCAGTTGGTCGCCCGGGTACGGCGGGAGATCGCCGAGTCCTGGCAGGGCGACCCGCAGACCTCCGTCGTCGAGGAGCTGCTCGCCGACCGCCGCGCCGAGGCTGCCGCCGAGGAGGACCGGTGACTCCCGGCGACGCCAGTCCCACACCGTTGGACCCTGCGGATGGGCCGGCGGTACTCGACGCCTCCGCCGTGCTCGCCTGGCTGCGCGACGAACCCGGCGCCGGGGTCGTCGACCGCTACCTCGACACCGCGGTGCTCGGCGCGGTGAACCTCGCCGAGGTCCACCAGAAGCTCGCCCAGCACGGCGTCGACGCCGACCGCGCCACCCGCCAGCTCCGCACCCTCGGGGTCCGGATCGAGCCGCTCGACACCCCCGACGCGATCGCCGCGGCGAAGCTGTGGCCGGCCACCCGCTCGGCCGGACTGTCGCTGGGCGACCGGTGCTGCCTGGCCCTGGCCGCCCGCCTCGGCGGGCCCGCGGTCACCGCCGACACCGCCTGGACCGCCCTCGACATCGGAGTAAGTGTCGTACCCATCCGATAGAACAGAGGTGCCCACCCAGGGCCCCACCCCCCGGCCCGGGGTTACGGCACACGCGAGCTCGAGCCCCTGGAATCGGGTGCACCCCAGCATGAACCCTCGGTCCGGCTCGGACGTGCTGCGGTCCCTGGCCGACTTCTGGCGCGGCGCGAGCGCGGCCCGGATGCTGAGTGTGGGTCAAGTGATCTGGCCCGATTCATAGTCCTCGTGTCTGGCCCCGCTTGCGTCGTCGGGAGCCTACGGAAGCGGCTGCGGGGCGATGGTGAGTCGGCTCAGGTGGTCCGGGTCGGCGATGACGTCAAAGCTGTGGATGAGGTTGTGGGCGATCACGAAGGTGATTGCGAGGACGGGGCGCCCGTCACGCTCCACGGCTGCGCCAAGGTCGCCGTCGATGAAGGCGGGGCCGGCGTCATGGGCGGGGCGGGAGAAGCTGCGTGCTTCTTCGACGATCGCGTGGGCGCCGCTGACGGTCGCCTTCTGCCCTGGTGTGAGCAGGGCGGGGTCGACGTGGCGTGTGGCGTCGGGAGCGAGAATGTCGAGCATCGCGTTCGTGTCGCCCTCACGGATCGCGTTGAGGAATCGGACGATGATGGCGCGGCGACCTGCCAGATCGGGCGGGGCGTCCGCGGCTCCCAGTCGAGCCCTGTCGCGGGCCCGGGCAGCAAGCTTCTTGGTCGCTTCGGTGGAGCGCTCGAGCACGGGTGCGATCTCCCGGAACGGGATCGCGAAGACGTCGTGGAGCACCAGGGCGACCCGTTCTGCGGGCGAGAGATTCTCGAGGACTACGACCAGAGCCCTGCCGACCGAGTCGGCAAGCGCCGCGTCGCCGGCGGGGTCGTCGGAGTTCGCGCGCAGGAGATCGTCAGCGTCGAGGGGCGATTCGGGTCGTGCTTGCCGTGCCCGCAGACGGTCCAGACACAGTCGTGAGGTGACCGTGGTCAACCAGCCGCCGAGGTTGTCGATCCCGCGAGCATCTGCGTGAGCGAGCCGCAGCCAAGCGTCCTGCACGGCGTCCTCGGCGTCGACAGCCGAGCCGAGCAGGCGCGCGGCGAGCGCCTGCAGGCGCGGACGGTGCTCGGCGAAGCGTCCAGCGATGTCATCGTTCTCGTCATTTCTCGCACGGTGATCCATGTGTCCCCTCTCGGCTGCGTGCTCCGTCATAAGTGATGACGGCTCGCGCAGCGGCTGCGGGACGCAGGACTCGACCCCCGATCGGGTCCGGGCGCCAACCCATGGGAAACGACATGACGGTGTTGATGGTCCAGTTCTCAGTCGAACCGGCCAATGTCGGCGAGATCGAGTCGGCCGCCGAGACGATGTGCGCCGCGCTCAAGGACGCCAACCTGTCCGGGGTCAGGTTCGCGGCCTGCAAGCTGGCTGACGGGGTCTCCTTCCTCAACGTCGTCCAGCTCGAGAATCAGACACCCAACCCGCTGCCCGGCCTCCAGGCCGCTCGTGAGTTCCAGCAACTCATGGCAGCCCGCGCGCTCGGCCACCAGCCCCCGGTGGCTGCCCAGGTGACCGTACTGGGCTCGCACCACCTGTTCTGACACCCATCTTTCCTTTTCTGGAGTTGCTCGCATCATGGTTCTTGCCTATGTCGGTGTGACGGTCGCCGCGATCGTCGCGAACGCCTTCATCGCCGCCGCGGACTTCACCCGCGCCAGATTCGTCCTCGCCAACTCCGCGTCCGTCGGGGTGCCGGAGTCGTGGCTGACCCCGTTGGGGCTGCTCAAGGCCGCAGGAGCCGTGGGGCTGCTACTGGGACTACTCGGGGTCCCGTTCGTCGGCCCCCTCGCCGCGACCGGACTCCTGTTGTTCTTCATCGGGGCAGTCGTCACTCACTTGCGCGCCGGGGACTACTCGGTCTCCCTCGGGTTCCCTGCCTTCTATCTGCTCCTCGCAGCCGCGTCACTCGTCCTCGACATCGCGGTGGGCTGACAGCGTCGCCCGCGGGTCGATCGACGCTGAACCGCGACCAGGGCCATCACGGATCCGCACCGTCGGGGGCGGGCGACGCGGAACGAGGCGTCGGTCGGCCTCCCACCTCTGCGGGGCGTGCGCGGTTACGGTCGGCGACCGTGACCGACAGTCCCTCGGTCGAGCAGGGCGAACTGCTCGTCGACCCCACCGACAGCCGCCGGCGGTGGCCCGAGCTCACGCCGCCGGCCGGGGAGGCGCCGCTCACCCCCGACGAGGCCAGCTACGTCCGTGCCGCGCGGGCCGACTCGACCGTCACCGCCTACCGCGCGGACTGGGCTGAGTTCTGCGACTGGTGCGACCGCGAGAACCACGACTGCTTACCGGCGCCGGCCGCGGCCGTCTCCGGCTACCTGGTCACCCTCGCCCGGGCCGGAGCCAAGATCTCCACGATGAGCCGGCGGATGGCCGCGATCCGGTTCTTCCACGCCGTGCGCGACCTGCCCGACCCGACCAGCCCGGCCCGGGTCACCACGGTCTGGGAGGGCATCCGGCGCGAACACGGCGCCCCACCGGACCAGGCCCGGCCGCTGATGCCGCCGCAGCTGTTCGACCTCGTCGCCGCCACCGGCACCACCCGACAGTTCCGCGGTCGACCGGCCGAACCGGACCTGGCCGGCGCGCGGGACCGCGCCCTGCTGCTGGTCGGGTTCTGGTCGGCGCTGCGCTGCTCGGAGCTGTGCGCGCTAACCGTCGACAACGTGCTCCCCCACGACCGCGGCCGGACCCTGACCATCCCCAGCTCCAAGACCAACCAGCGCGGCGAGCACACCGAGCTCGTCGTGCTGCCCTACGCCGCGCACCCCGATGCCTGCCCCGTCCGCGCCCTCACCACCTGGCTCAAGCTGGCCGCCATCACCGAGGGGCCGGTCCTGCGCCGCGTCTCCACCGGCAACCGGGTCACCCCCGGGCAGTTGCATCGGGCCTCGGTCAACCGCCGGATCACCGCACTCGCCGCCGCGGCCGGCCACGACGACGCCGGGTACAGCCCGCATTCGCTGCGGGCCGGGTTCGTCACTTGGGCCCACCTGCGCGGCGCTTCCGACCGCGAGATCGCCGCCCAGACCCGGCATCGCTCGCTCGCCTCGGTCGGCGGCTATGTGCGCGTCGAGAATGCCTGGACCGCGAACGCCGCCACCAACATGGGCATCTGAGGACCTTTTCCGACGACAGACTCGTGTGCTGCCGCCACGAGCGGCGCGGCGGGCCGCGGCCGTCACCGTGGTAGTGGCAGATCCGTCGGCCACCGCGAGAGGAAGCTGATCGGTGATCTCGTCGCTGACCAGCGTCGACTGCCCTGGGACCGCCACTTCCCGTAGCCCTCCGACCGCACTGGCGGGATGATCACAGGGCCGGGCGTACCACCGAACGTGACGGCCCGCGGCACCAACGCACCGGTGCCCGCGCCGTGAGCGGCCATCCCCGCGCCGCGCCGCCGGCAGCTCGCCCGCGGCCTGGTGTGCGGTTCGTTGTCGGGGGCCCGTGCCAGGCTGCCGGTGGCAGCCGTATAGCGGCGGGCGAGACGAGGAGGACACCGCGGCGATGAAGGCGCTACAGCTGGTCCCGCGCCCGCGTGTGGACCCGGAAGAGTTCGCCGGGCAACAGACCCGACGGTTCACCGACCACCGGCTGCGGATCGGGCGGTCCGGCGTCGTGCACGAGGTCGCCTGGCGCAGCTGGCTGGGTGATCTGGTGCTGCCCGTGCCGGCGTGTCACCAAGGCTGGTCGGGGTTCGCCGCCGCCGACGACCTCACCGCGACCGACGACCCGGCGACCTGCCGCAAGTGCGCCCACGGCACGGGCCTGCGTCGCGGCGAGGTGCAGCCGGCCCTGTTCGAGCTGGACCAGGATTGATCACCACTGAAGCCACTCCGCGTCACCACGGACGCTGGTGAGGCATTACTGACACGCGACGCGGCTGCTGGACGGGGCGGACCTCGACGGTACCGGGCAGGCACCGGCGGTAACAGACTTGATCACGGCGTGCAGCAGTCTGGACTGATCGACCGGGGGAAGCCGCACGCATCTCTGGGTGGCTGGTCAGACGGAGCAAACCCGGAGCGGGCCGCCTACGACCGGTCGGCACGCACGACGACCCTGCGACACGAGAGAACTCCCGGGCGTGTACTCACCGAGTCCGTTGCGTCGTTCAACGGGGCCGGCCGCGGTCGACACCGCTCTGGTTCGGCTCTGACCTGCTGGCGCTGGAGTCCGCCGGTCGAGCAGGGGCACGCGAGATGGTGTGGGGTGCCGGACCGGCGGGAACGTCATGGGGGCAGCATCGTCGCGCTGCAGAGGGACGGTTGGGATGAAGCATCGACAAGCCCAAATCACCGTGGAGCGCTCGGAACGGGCCCTGCTGATCCGCGCGAATGGGCTGCTGGACCGCCGCGGGGCTGCGGCGTTGTTGCGCCTGGTCGACCTCCACGCCGATCTGATCACCGCCGGCCGACGAGCGCCGATCGCGGTCGTGATCGATCTGCATGGCATCTCGCAGTTCGAGCCCGCCGGGCTTCGCCTGCTGCGAGATGCCCGATCCCGGGCCCGCCACGGTGGGTTTCGGCTGCTGGTGACCGGCTGCAGTGGGCGCGTGCATCTGCTCCCGTTCCCGGTCCAGCAGCTGCTCGCCGAGCGCGGCCCCGTTGCGACCATCGACATGGCGCTGGCGACGCTGCCGACGCCACCGCTGGCACCCGCCGGTGCCGCAGCTGCCGCATTGCGGCGCATCGAGGACCCGGAGCCCGCCGCGGTGCCGCAGCCCCGAACAGCCACAGCCGGCGCCGGCTACGGCACCTCCTTCGCTTCCGGACCGAACCGGCTGACACATCCGGTCACTACCAGCTCGTCCCGCCCCGCCCAGCGCCCGGGCCGGCCGCCGACCCGGGTAGGCGTTGCCCCGGCGTAGGAAACGACCACGCTTCCCCGCCGCCGTGCTGGCCGTGGCGTTGTCCGAGGATGCAGTGGCGCTAAGAGCGTCCGGCAAATGATGTTCAGCGGAGTCGGCGGGTGGTCGGCCGGGTGGGCCAGCGGTAGAGCACGCGTGCGCGGTTGATCAGGCGGCGGATCACGGTCAACGCGGCGGCGAGGTTGAGGTAGAACTCGGCGATGTCGCGGCGCTTGTCGGTGAACCGGCGCAGCTTGCCGAACCCGTTCATCCACGCGTGCAAGCGCTCGACCGGCCACCGCCGCCCAGCCTGGATCGGGGCGGGTTCGCCCTTGAGCGCGATGTGGGCGTCATAGCCGAGGACCTCGAGCAGGTCGCGAGTCTTGGCCGAGTCGTAGCCCCGGTCCAGATGCATGCCCGGCAGATCGGGCAACGGACCGATCATGTCGCAAACCCCGGCCAGGGTGGGTTCGAGCAACGGCGAGTCGTGATCATTGGCGCGGGCGGCGACCAGGTGCAGCGGGATCCCGTTCCCGTCGCCGGCCACCGAGCGTTTGGTGCCCTGTTTGCCCCGGTCAACCGGGCTGCGCCCGGATACCTCACCGCCGCACGGGGACTTGGTGATCGACCCGTCCACGGACAGGTCATCGAGGTCGAGTCCGATCATCTGGTCGTAGCCGGCCAGGGCCTGGCGCAGCGTTTCTCGACCGACGCCGGCCCGGGCCCAGTCGTCAAGGCGGCGGCGGATGGTGCGGTCCGAGCAGCCCGGTGAGGCGAGGCGTTCGTAGCCGCTGCCGTGCACCAGCGCGGCGAGCACGTGTTCGAACACGACCCGGTCCGGGATCCGGCGACGATGACAGCCCCACGGATGGGTCGGGGAGAACTCGGGCCGTCGTTCGGACCCGATCAGGTCAGCGAACTCGACCCACAGCGGCTCGATCAGGGATGCTGGCAACAGAGGCACGGACCCTCCAGGCGATCACAGGACTTCAGCAATCCCATGATCACTTCTGGGTCCGTGCCTCTACCTGCAACGACACGCGGCGACCTCATTTGCCGGACGCTCTAAGTCGCGCCCGCGCGGGCGCAAGCCGCCGTTAGCGGGACCGGAGAACGGCTACATCACGGCGCGAGGTGGACGCCGGATGGCGACGCCGTTTCGACCACGCCGCGCGCTGACACCTAGCTCTGCCCGCACGTAGCGGTGTCTTCTCGGGTCGCTCAGACCAGCATTGGCCGTACGTCGCTCCGAGTGCACCCGAGTTCGAGCAACTCGCTGCGTGCGGTCGAAATCCTCACCTCCGGGCGACCCGGTCGGATACCGAGTTCAGCGGACATATCCGCTGCCGGGCGGGTGATGTTGCCAGCGGGTCATCCGGTGCCGGCATCACGCCGCAGTCGGCTCCGACCGCTGTGGTCTCAACCATCGAAGCCTGGAGCTGCACGGTCCCCGCCGCGAGCGTACGCGCCATCGCCGGTCCGCTCGGTGTTCCGAAGTAGACCGCAGCCGCATGGTGTTCGCGGCCGCGACGAGGCGGTATCGCCCGGCGACGCGGGTGTAGCGTGGCACGCAGGTCGAAACAACGGCTTGCTCCGACACGGGCGCAGGTACTCATTGCCGCGCGTTCGGTATTCGTCGTGGGCACCTCGGCTACCCCCGAAGGTGGCGGGAGCGCAGTGCATGCCGCCTCGGCTCTGCCGTACAGCACAAGGTTGTCCTGCTGCACCCGTACCCCACTCGTCGCAAGGGCGGTACTCGTACATGCAGCCAGAACAGACCGACCAGCTGGTCGTCTCGCTCCGCCGAGCCGCACACGATCTGGTGGCGCGGCGCAGCATCAGCGATCTCGAACAGACCCTCGGCCAGATCGTGGCCGCGGCGGTCGACACCGTCCCTGGAGCCGACGCCGGCGGGATCTCGATGACCGAGGACGGCCACGTGGGCTCGCGGGTTCCGGTCAGCGAGGACGTGCGCAAACTCGACGAGCTGCAGGCCCAGCTCAACGAGGGCCCCTGCATCACCGCCGCGCAGGAACCGCCCGCCGACGGGATCGTCTACGCCCGCGACCTGGCCTGCTCACCTGACGCCGATCGGTGGCCGAACTACGCCCCGCAGGCGGTCGGGCAGGGCTACCGGTCGATGCTGTCGACCCAGCTCTCGACCAACGGGGGCACCCGCGCCGCGCTGAACCTCTACTCCCACCAGCCCGAGGCCTTCAACGAGGTTTCCCGCACCATCGCCGGACTGTTCAGCGTGCAGGCTGCGCTGCTGCTCTACGGTGCCGAGCACGCCGCCCACATGCAACAGGCGTTGGGCAGTCGCGACGTGATCGGGCAGGCCAAGGGCATTCTGATGGAACGCTTCGACGTCGACGGCGACCGTGCCTTCGAGATGCTGGTGCGCTCCTCGCAGGACACCAATATCAAGCTCGTCGACGTCGCCCAGTGGCTGACCAGCGCCGAGGGCCGGCACAAGCCGGATTCTCAATCTTCGGGTCGTTAAGACCCGGCGGGTCGAGGCCAGCCCCCATGACAACCGGCGCACGGATGCTGACCACGGTCCCGGGTGTCAGACGGCGCCCCCTCGGTACGGTCCGGCCGAGCTGCCGGTCGGGGAACCTACGGATCGGCGTCGATCTTCGAGCCGACGATCCGCCCCGCCCGCCCGGGCGCAGGCGCTACCTCCGGGCGCCGAGGACGTCGGTGACCGCACTGGCCCGGCCGGCCCATGCCGCGCCGCGTCGTCCGGCGACGCTCGCAGCAGGCTGGTGTCGGATTAGCGTGTGCGGCGCCCGACCCGGGCGCGCAGCATTTGCCCACCACCGTCGTCTATCGACGTGGCGCCGAGCAGCGCCAGTCCGGCCAGCAGCACCACCGCACCGGCGATGATGTTGGTCAAAAGTGCACCGAGGCCGGGTGTGGGACCGCTGACCGCCCAGAACGCCACGATCGTCCACGCCCCGAGGACTGGGCAGACCCACGCCAGTCGATGCGTACTGCCATACGCGGCGCCGAACCCGAACCCGAGCACCGCGATCGCCATCCCGACGATCAGGTTGTGGGTCTGCAGCGGGCCGGTGAACCCGACGATCCACCCGGACAGCGCGATGTAGAGCCCGGCGAGCAGGATCGTGCCCTCGAGCAGCTGCCCGGTGACCGTCTCGGCGGCGCGCTCGTAGCGCATCCGGACCTCTTGCAGTTCATGGCCCCGTTGCACCTCGGCGAGATCGGGGTGGTCGGCCATGGACGGGTTCTGAGGAGTGGACATGCTGCTCACCTCCATGAGACGACTGTGGTCCACCTCACCGCCATTATCGATCCGCTCCCGCCCGCAGTACAGAGGCGGATGGCGCGAGTTCGCACGCTTCAGACTCGCTCTGCTCGATCGGTCCGAGACCGATCTCACCAGGTCGATCGCCGAGGCCATGAGGAGGCCGACCTGGCCCGCCTCCTGGTTCCCGGGCGTCTATCACCGGCGAACGCCCGGGCTCGCCGCGGTGCGCGGCTGCCAGGGTGGGCCGGCGCGCGCGGGGTCCTCGGCCGCAGCCGGTTCAGTGCGGGCCGCCTCCGTGCACCCAGCGCTTCCGTCCGTGGTGGCGTGGGGGCACGGCGCGGGCACGGCCAGGGCGTGCAGCGCAGCGTCGAGGTCGGGAAATCCGCCGATACCGGCCAACAGCGCGCGCTCGGGCGGCCCGAGCTTCGAGGCCAGGTGCCCGCCCCCGATCAGGTGGAATCCGATCCCCCGGCGTCTGGTGGCGTAGTGGCCGTGTGGCAATGCACGTAATCCTTGCGGCGTCGCTGCGGCGACCTCACTGAGATCGATCATCACGTGCCGAGTCTGGACCGAGCCGTCATCGACCAGCTGCAGACGGAAGTCGACCTGGCGCAGCACCCGCGCCCCGACCCTGGTGTTCAGTATCCCGCACGGCTGGATCCGATAGAGGTCGGCGCGCGGGCTGTCCACCTTCACCCGAAGCTCATCGCTCACGTCTGCTCCTTCCCCACCACGACGGGTCGCGGGTCCCCGTTTCCGCCACCCGCCGAACATCGCACCGAGCACGGATTGACAGAAAAAACTACAGTAACCAAGATAGATATCTCTCAGGAGAGGATGCATCTATGCGGGAGGAGGACAGACGTGATGCCCGAGACGATCGATCCGCTGCGCGAGCTCGACCCCCTAGTCGCCAAACTCTGCCCCCCGCAGCCACACCACGGGGGCGACGACGTCGCTACCCCGATCTCCAGCGCGCCAGAGTCGTCGCCGCGTCCCGGCGATCCCGACCCGGGCCCACCGGCTGCGGAACCGGCCCAGCGCGAACGCGCCCGCCGCGACCGGGTCAGCGCCGGCGCTGCTTCGATCATCCCGCGTGCCATCGACGTGTGAGCGCGCAGCTCACGACGCGACGCGTCACCCGTCGGGTCCACTTGGTCGGGCCGGATGCGGGTGCGGCACCGAGGACGAAGCCGCCGCGCTGCGCACCATCGCCGGTTGGTACCGGAGGGTCGCCAGCGCGCCGACGCCCGGCTGATGGTGGTGGTCCAAACGGGCGGACCGGGTCGGGCCGGCGACCGCCACGTACCCGGTCAGCGCCCGGGTCACCGTCGTGGCATGCACAGCCTGGGCGCGTTCTGCACCCGTGAAATGCATGCTCATCGCCCTGCCCGGCACTGACCTCTTTCCACTTGGCGTCAGCCAGCGAGGATGAGGGTCTGGATCGCGTTGACCAGCGCGGTGGTCCGCTGCGGGCAGCACCGAATCTTCCGCAGAATCTTCCAGCTCTTGAACATCGCGTTCGCGCGTTCACCGGGGCCGCGTTGCGCCGCGTGGGCGGCGTTGACCTCCCGCTGACTCGGTGAGAGCCGTCGGCGCTCGCCGGTGTCGCGATCGGCGGGTCGGCGTCGCTGTGGGAGGTGGAACGTCGGCCCGGCGCCGCGGTATCCGCTGTCTGCGACCACCGGCACCCCGGCGGCGTTGAGGGCGTCGATGATCCCGTGCTCGCGGGCGGCACCAATGTCATGCCGCGCACCGGGCAACGCCGGCGACGCCCAGACCAGCCGCCCGGCCGGGTCGCTGATGACCTGGACGTTCATGCCGTGGCACTTCCACTTCCCCGAGTAGTACGGGCGGTCGCGCCCCGAGGCCATGGCGACCCGGTCGATCCGCAGCAGGGTCCCGTCGAGGATCACGAACGCCTTCCGCAACGCAACCGCGATCGCCTCGGCCAGGTTCGGTGCCGCGGCGGCGAGGACGTCGATCGCTTCGCGGACGTAGCGGAACGCCGTGGTGGTGCCGACTCCGAACCCGGCGGCGAGGTCGGGGTAGGTCTCGCCCTTGCGCAGATGCGCCAGGGCGAGCAGGGCGTGGCGGCCGACCGGGAGGCGCCGCCAGCGGGTACCGCGCTGGTTGCGGCTGTGCTGCAGGGCGTTGGTCAGGGTGATCAGCGCGCGAGTGGACACCGACAGCGCGGACGGGTAGGAAAGCATCGGAGCTCCTGGTGGACAACGAGTTGATCTAGGCAATCACTCGTCTACCAGGGGCTCTTTTGCTTTCCAGGCTGCCACGCCAGACACGACCAACCCGCCTGACCGCCAGGTTGGAAAAGGTTCACTGACCGGAGGCGTTGAGGCGATCACAGATCCGTACCACGCCGTTCCCTCAGTACCCCCGAGCGGCAGCGTCTCGCGGACGAGAGTCGATGACGGGCGCGATCGGTGGGCGGGCCGGAGTGGAGGAGGCCGGGGCGTCGGGCACGACGCCCCGGCCTCGGTGGCTACTCAGCGGCTCCCTGTCGATGAGTACAGAAACATGTACTCGCCTCGCCGGGCTGGGTTCGAGCATCGGCGCCGGTCACGGGCGCAGCACGTCCGGGCCGTGCGGTGTTTCTGCCGCGGCGCGGCAGCGCTACGTCGATGGTGAGTCGTCGGGGGTGGGGGCGCGGTCGCGCACGGCGATGGGGGCGCCGGCGAGGTCTTCCTCGTTGCAGAGCAATTTCACCTCGTAGTAGACGGCCTCGGGTCCGTCGTCGTAGTCGAGGTGGATCGCGAGCACATCGACTGGCTCACCGAGCCAGTCCTGGCTGCGGCGCAGCCAGCGCGCGGCCCGTTCCAGAGCCGTGGGCAGGTCGTTGTCCGAGAACACGACCGGACGGAACGGGACCTCACCGACCTGATCGCGGCGGTCGGTGGGCCGGGGCAGGCCCTGAGCCAGCCCTGCGTCGTCCAGATCGAGGGCAACCGGTTTCTCACTCATATCTCAAGGATCCCGAGCGGTGACCACACGCGGCAATCAGGTTCGCCGCGCCGAGGTGCCGAGCTCTCGCAGCATGCCGAGGACCGACTGCGGTATGTGGCGGCGTGAGCGCGACCGCGGGCGCCCCGGGTGCCGTTGCCGGTCAGCTGTTGAGGCGGCCGGAGAGCCGGTCGCGCATCCGGTCGATCATGCCCACCCCGGGGCCTGCCAGCTTGTGGAACACCTCCGAGTTCGGCGCATCCGGGTGCGGGCGGGTCGGCGCGATCTGCTTGGCCCGGTCCACCTGTTCCCGCATCTTCTGCAGCGTGTCGGGATCGACGTGCGCGCGCAGCCGGGGGAACTGTTCGTTCTCCTCATCCTCGGCGTGATGGCGCAGTGCCTCGGTCATCTCCCCGACGAGCTCGTCGAACCGGCCCTCACCGGGATCGGTCTTCTCGAGCTCCTGCATCACCCGCTCGAGCTGCGCGTGCTCGTCGGCATCGTGGTCGACCATCTCGGCGCCGTCGTCGAACCGGTCGCGCATGACCGGGTAGACATACATCTCCTCGGCCACCGAGTGCCGCACCACCTCCCCGATCACGGTGTCGACCAACGTGCGGCGTTCCTGCAGGTTCGTGCTCTCGCGGGAGACTTGGGCGAGGGTGTCCAGCGCCTCGCGGTGGTCCCGGGTCAGCTCGTCGACCACATCGCCCGCAGTCCCGCCCTGTGCCTGTGCCACGGTTGACCTCCTTCACGGTCAGTTCGGGTGCACTGGCCTACCCCGCCCGGACGCGCATAATCGGTGGTCATCGTGTCTCCGGTAGACGCACGCACCCGGGACACTCGCCGCACCGGTCTACGTCGACACGTGCGCCGGGGGTTGCGGGACGGACCTGTGGCAGCTGGGTGTTCACCTGACGCGGTTCGGGCTTCGGGCCCCGGGTAGGAGAGGCACCGCCGCCAGGGGAGCTGGTGACCCGATCGACCCAGGAGCGCGAATGTTTCGGCACACCAAGTTGCTGCAGTGCGAGGCCAAGCCCGACGGGCCCGATGCGGTGCTGGCCCGCAAGATCCAGGAGCTCATCGGCGGGGCGTGGGGTGAGATGACCGTGGCCACCCAGTACCTGTTCCAGGGGTGGAACTGCCGCGTCGAGGGCAAGTACAAGGACCTGATCATGGACACGGCGACCGAGGAGATCGGGCACGTCGAGATGCTGGCGACGATGGTCGCCCGGCTGCTGGAGAACGCCCCGGCCACCCAGGTCGCGCACGCGGTCACCGACCCGGCCGTGGCCGCGGCGATCGGCGGCATGGATGTGCAGCACGCGATCGTCGGCGGGGGTGGTGCGCAGCCACGCGACTCCAATGGTGTGCCGTGGAGCGGTGGTTACATCGTGGCCTCGGGCAACCTGCTGGCTGATTTCCGCACCAATGTGGCGGCCGAGTCCCAGGGTCGGTTGCAGACCGCACGGATCTACAACATGACCGACGATCCGGGTGTGCGGGAGATGCTCAAGTTCAATCTCGCCCGTGACACCGTGCACCAGAAGCAGTGGCTCAAGGCGATCGAGGAGCTGCAAGCTGACGGGATCGAGGGCGAGATCGTGCCGGACGACCTGCTCGACGTCGAGGACCAGGTCCACAACAACACGATCTGGCAGCTCTCCGACGGCGGCTCCGGCCCCAGCGGCGGGTGGAGCAGTGGCGAGGACGCCATCGAGTACCTCACCGACCCCAGCCCGCTCGGCGGGCCGGCCACAGCACCCAAGCCGGACCCGAAGCTCTACGGCAGCTACGCCGGCGGACAGAACGCTGCAGGCACGGTGAAGGGCAAGGCTCAACAGGCCGCCGAACGGCTGCGCTGAGGCCGGTCCGACGGGCCCCGCCACGGCGGGGCCCGTCGTTTCCGCACCGGCTGGTAGCCGGCCCTGCGGGGTGAGGGCCGGTCTGGATTCCATGGCGATGCACGACCGCTCCGCGACGGTGGGCGCTGCTCGCCGCGCCCGGGTGTCGCCGCAGAGGCGCGCGGTCGGGGAAGTCCGCCGTCACGAGTTGGGGGATCGAGCGGGCGGGTTCAGCCGCCGAGCTCCTCCCGTAGCCGCGCGACGGTCCGGCTCAGCAGCCGCGAGACGTGCATCTGGGAGACGCCGATCTCGGCGGCGATCTCGGACTGGGTGAGGTCGCCGAAGATGTCGACGACGCGCTGAGACTGACCCTCTAGCGACGGGTTGGGACTGACCCCTCCATCGAGGCTGGAGGGGTGATCACGTTGGAAGAGTGGGCTGAGGTCCGTCGTCTGCACCGCGCCGAGGGCGTGCCGATCAAGGAGATCGTCCGCCGGCTGGGACTGGCGCGAAATACGGTGCGGGCGGCGTTGCGGGCCGACGCGCCGCCCTCGCGGGAGCGTGGACCGCGCGGGTCGTTGGTGGACAAGGTGGAGCCGCAGGTCCGGGCCCTGCTGGCCGAGTATCCGAGGATGCCGGCGACGGTGATCGCCGAGCGGATCGGCTGGACACACTCGTTGACCATCCTCAAGGACCGGGTGCGTGAGCTGCGGCCGTTGTTCGCCCCTCCCGACCCGGCGGACCGGATCGAGTACGCCCCCGGTGAGCTCGCGCAGTGCGACCTGTGGTTCCCGCCGGTCCCGATCCCGGTCGGTGCCAGCGGGGCGCGGGTCCTGCCGGTGTTGGCGATGACCTGCGGCTTCTCCCGGGTGACGGACGCTGTGATGATCCCGTCCCGCAAGGCCGGCGACATCCTGGCCGGGATGTGGGAGATCATCGCAGGGTGGGGCCGCTGTCCCCGCACGCTGGTCTGGGACCGCGAGGCCGCGATCGGCGGCACCGGGCGACCCGGCGTCGAGGCAGCTGCGTTCGCCGGGACGCTCGGGGTGCGGATCAAGCTCACCCCGGCACGGGACCCGGAGTCGAAGGGACTGGTGGAGCGGCGCAACGGCTACTTCGAGACCTCCTTTCTGCCCGGACGCAGCTTCGTCTCGCCGTTCGACTTCAACGCCCAGATCGAGACTTGGTTGACCGAGGTGGCGGGCGCCCGGCACCTGCGCTCGATTGGGACCACCCCCGCCACGCGGTGGCCGATCGACCGGGCCGCGATGGTCGCCCTGCCGCCGGTGGCGCCGCAGGTCGGGCTGACCGGGCGGGTTCGGCTGGCGCGTGACTACTACGTGCGCGTCGACGGCAACGACTACTCGGTCAACCCGGCCGCGATCGGCCGGTTCGTCGACTGGATCGCCACTCCCGCCCTGGTCGCGGTCACCTGCGCCGGGCAGATCGCGGCCACCCACGAGCGGGTCTGGGCCAGCGGCGCCACGGTGACCGATCCCGAGCACCGGGCCACCGCCCGCGCCCTGCGCACTGCGTTCACCGCCGCCCGTGACCGCGCCCGCCATGACACGCGCTCCCACACCGATGGGCACGTCGTGGCCCTGCGCGCGCTGCCGGATTACGACGCGCTCTACGGCGTGAACTTCGACCCCGCACCCGACCCGACCGCCACCGCTGAAGGGCAGTAGATGACCACCCCGAAGACGACCGCGACGACCAGCACGACAGCAGCCACGGAAGCCACGAAGACCGGTGGCGTGAGCACCGAGCTCGGCTCGAAGCTGGCCTACCTGACTCGCGTGTTGAAGACGCCCACGATCGCCCGCGTCTGGGACGACCTCGCCGCCCAGGCCCGCGACCTGAACTGGTCGCACGAGGAGTACCTGACCGCGGTCCTGGAGCGCCAGGTCGCCGACCGTGAGTCCGCCGGCACCACCATGCGCATCCGCACCGCCCACTTCCCGGCCGTGAAAACGCTGGAGGAGTTCAACCTCGACCATCTGCCCTCTCTGCGCCGAGACCTGCTCGCCCATCTGGCGACCGGCACGTTCGTGGCCAAGGCCGAGAACGTGATCCTGCTCGGACCGCCCGGGATCGGGAAGACCCACCTCGCGATCGGGATCGGGGTCAAAGCCACCCAGTCCGGGCACTCGGTGCTCTTCAACACCGCCGGCAACTGGATCACCCGCCTCGCTGCCGCGCACCAGGCCGGGCAGCTGGAGGCCGAGCTACGCAAGATCCGCCGCTACAAGCTGATCATCATCGACGAGGTCGGCTACATCCCCTTCGACCACGACGCGGCGAACCTGTTCTTCCAGCTCATCGCCTCTCGCTACGAACAGGGCTCGGTCATGGTCACCAGCAACCTGCCCTTCGGACGCTGGGGCGAGGTCTTCGGCGACGAGATCGTCGCCGCCGCGATGATCGACCGCCTCGTCCACCACGCCGAGGTCCTCACCCTCTCCGGCGACTCCTACCGCACACGCGCCCGCCGCGAACTCCTCGCCAAAGACCGCGACAACTAGCACGAACCGGGCACACAGGGGTCAATCCCAAACCGTCGCCAGGGGGTCACTTCTAACCCGCCGTTGACAGAAGAAGCGCAGCAGCAGGATGCGCCGTTCGCGTGGGGGCAGGACGTCGATCCGGTCGCGCAGTTCGTCGCGCATCGACGCTGCCTCGAGGTCGGGGTCCTCGTCGCCGAGCCGGTCGCCGAGGGTGAGTTCGCCGTCCGAGCCGGGCACGTCGAGTGAGGACGCGCGGTAGGACTCGAGCGCGCCGAGCGCCTCGACGACGTCGGCCGTGGTGGTGCCGAGTTCTTCGGCGAGTTCGCTAGGCCGGGGTGCCCGCCCGAGCTGCTGGGTCAGCGTGACCGTGGCGCGGTTGATGCCGATGCTGAGTTCCTTGAGGTCGCGGGGAACCCGTAGCGCCCAGCTGTGGTCGCGCAGGTAGCGCAGGATCTCGCCGCGGATGCTCGGGATGAGGTAGCCGAGCGGGCCGCCGGTGGCGGCGTCGGGGTTGTAGCGGTCGAGGGCTTTGATCAGCCCGAGGGTGGCGACCTGCAGGATGTCCTCGGCGGAGTGGGTGGCGGTGAGGTAGCGGCGGCTGAGGTTGCGCACCAGGGGCAGGAACTCGCAGATCAGCCGTTCTCTTAACGGCCCGCGGGCCGGGTCGTCGGGTTCCATCCCGGCGAGCCGGCGCAGGTCCGGCTCGAGGTCGTCGTAGCCGTGGGGCCCGTCGCGGTGTGTCGGCTGGGGCCGTTGGGCGGGCAGTCGCGTCTGTGTGCGCACGGAGAACCCCCGGGGCGTGTACTCACCGAGTCCGCTGCGCGTTCAACGGGGCCGGACGCGGTCGAGACCGCTCTTGTCCGGTGAGGACTACGGTAGAAACGGGTCGGCCGCGCCGCAACCGCGGCGGCCGGACCCGCGCAGCGACTCTGTATTCGTGCCGTGCTCCAGCTGCGTTACGTCATCGCCGTCGAGCGGCGGCGGTAGCTGTCGGTCCATGGCATGGCGGGCAGCGTGTGCCCGGGCGCCTCCCACGATGCGGAGCTGGGTTCCACGGTGGGTCGCCACGCGCTTGAGCTTCACGAGTGCCTCCACCCCGGCCGGAGTCAGCGCTGTCACCCCACTCAGGTCGAGCACGACGTGCGCGGCCGCATCGAACGAGGCGCTGATCTGCTGTACAAGGACATCCACCCCTGCGCTGTCCACCGTGCCGGCCACCCGGGCGAGCACCTCGTGCGGTCGCGGCGCGTGCAACCGCACACTCATCGTCGCGTTCGTGCGCTTCGCCTTCGGTTGCACGCGCCACCTCCACACCAACCGGCCGCGCTACCGGCCAGGGATGACGGGATACCCCTGGTAAGGCGCGCGGAACCCGGGTGCGGGGCGAGCCCGTGGCGTGGTGTCTGCAACATCACGCCTCAGCCGCTTCCAGGCGCCACGGCAGCGAGGGTCAGCGCCTCGCATGCGCGATCTCGTGCACGACATTACGGCGGCAGCCGCGTCGGGGTACCGCCCCGCCGATCCGCGTGGCCGGGTCCGCTGGCCTAGTTTCGTCGGCCAGCGGACCGTCCTCGGCACCTTGGCGAATGCTATGGCCCGGACGAGTGGCGCGCCATGGAGCGGTACTACTGCTGAGCCTTCTAGTACTACAGTCACAGTTATGGTGCTCGGGAGCGGGCGTTGTAGTGGCAGTGTTGCGCTCGGGCTTGATGGCGTCGTCGCCATCGTGACCAGCTCAGGACACTGGCCAAGCAGGGTGTGGGAGTCCAGATCAGCCCGGCGAGTAGGCGGCGGATCTCGGGCAGGGTGAGTGGGATCAGCTCTGCGGCCTGGCGTGATCGTTTTTTTGGGCGTCGGCGCGGGTGACGGTCAGGAAGGCGTGGGCGAGCATGGCCAGGGTGATGTGGCGGTACCAGCCGTCGTAGCGGCGGACCTGGTAGTGATCAAGCCCGACCTCGCCTTTGGCGGTCTGGAAGGATTCCTCGATCGCCCACCGGGTCCCGGCGATGCGCGCCAGCTCGCGTAGTGGGGTTCGGGCCGGCGCCGAGCACAGGTAGTAGGCGATGTCGGTGGGGTCGGTCAGGCTCCGCCGGGCGAGCAGCCAGTAGCCGGGCCCGGCCAGCGGGCGGACCGCCGCTCGGGCCCATTGGTAGACCCGGGGGCCCTTGGCTCCGGCGCCGGTCGAGACGGTGCTCCAGGCCTGCGGCGCGAGCCCGGCGATCACCTCGTCGGCGCGCACGTCGATCCCGCCACCGGCTGCGGTAGTCGGGTGCACCCGCTGGCTGCAGGGCACGGCCACCACGTAGGACAGGCCGCGGTCTTCGAGCATCAGGCGCAGGCGACTGACCTGCCCGTAGGCTTCGTCAGCGGTCACCCACGACGCCGGGATCCCGGCGTCTACGGCGCGGGCGAGCATGTTCATGGCCAGCTCGGGTTTGGTGGCGAACCCGACCGCGTCGGGTACTCCGGCTTCCCGGCAGCGCGCCCGGTCGTCGGTCCACGAGGCGGGCAGGTAGAGCTCGCGGTCGAGGAAGGTGCGCCCGCCCGGGGCGGCGTAGCCGAGGAACACCCCGATCTGGCAGTTCTCCACCCGCCCCGCGGTGCCGGAGTACTGGCGCTGCACGCCGGCGGACTTGGTGCCCTTCTTCAGGAACCCGGTGTCGTCGACCACCAGTACCCCACCGGGATCGCCCAGGTGCTCGATGACGTAGTCGCGCAGGTCATCGCGCACCAGATCGGGGTCCCAGTCCGCGCCGACCAGCAGCCGCTGCATCCCCGCCGGGCGGGACTCACCGGCGGCTTCGGCCAGCGTCCAGGCGTTCTTGCGTTCCAACGGCGCCAGCAGGCCCCGCACATACTCACCGACACGCTCGCGGGGCTCGCTACGGGCAAACCGCGGCGCGATCCGCGCCTGCAGCTCCTCCAGTCCCGCTGCCCAGGTCGCTACCTCGGTCACGTAGACCCGGGGGCCCTTGGCTCCGGCGCCGGTCGAGACGGTGCTCCAGGCCTGCGGCGCGAGCCCGGCGATCACCTCGTCGGCGCGCACGTCGATCCCGCCACCGGCTGCGGTAGTCGGGTGCACCCGCTGGCTGCAGGGCACGGCCACCACGTAGGACAGGCCGCGGTCTTCGAGCATCAGGCGCAGGCGACTGACCTGCCCGTAGGCTTCGTCAGCGGTCACCCACGACGCCGGGATCCCGGCGTCTACGGCGCGGGCGAGCATGTTCATGGCCAGCTCGGGTTTGGTGGCGAACCCGACCGCGTCGGGTACTCCGGCTTCCCGGCAGCGCGCCCGGTCGTCGGTCCACGAGGCGGGCAGGTAGAGCTCGCGGTCGAGGAAGGTGCGCCCGCCCGGGGCGGCGTAGCCGAGGAACACCCCGATCTGGCAGTTCTCCACCCGCCCCGCGGTGCCGGAGTACTGGCGCTGCACGCCGGCGGACTTGGTGCCCTTCTTCAGGAACCCGGTGTCGTCGACCACCAGTACCCCACCGGGATCGCCCAGGTGCTCGATGACGTAGTCGCGCAGGTCATCGCGCACCAGATCGGGGTCCCAGTCCGCGCCGACCAGCAGCCGCTGCATCCCCGCCGGGCGGGACTCACCGGCGGCTTCGGCCAGCGTCCAGGCGTTCTTGCGTTCCAACGGCGCCAGCAGGCCCCGCACATACTCACCGACACGCTCGCGGGGCTCGCTACGGGCAAACCGCGGCGCGATCCGCGCCTGCAGCTCCTCCAGTCCCGCTGCCCAGGTCGCTACCTCGGTCACATTGACATCATCGACCACCTGCCAGACGTGATCTCATCCGCAGGTCATCACCAAGCCGACACGCCGATCGAGATCGTATTAACTGTGACTGTAGTACTAGTCCGCGGTGCCTACCAGGTTCGGCACTTCTCCGCGCGCGGCCTCGTGTGTAGCGACGGACTGTGGGTAGCTGCTCGGGTATGGCTGAGAACGACGAGACCGTCACGCTCAAGCCCGGGCAACGTGCTCCCGTGTCTGGGTTCTACGACTGCGACGCCAGGTGCGGGCATCGGTGGAGCACCGACGTGAAGGGCCACCCGATGCCGCCGCTTCCCCAGGAGTGCAAGGGAACGGTCTGGCGGCTCGCCCAGCGGCGTCCGACCTCGTGAGTACAGCGGCCGCGTCATCGGATCGTGCCGATACCTGCGAGAGCCACGAGATCGTTGTCGGTGTGCTGGCCGATCCCGACCTCCCGACCGCGGTCGCCGACCGGCTGGAGGGCACCTTGGAGGCCAAGCTGCCCGAACAGCTGGCGCATGTGCCGGTGCGGTGGCGGATCGAGATCGCCCGCGACGCGTTCGAGATGCACTCCGGCTACGAACGGCTACTCGACCGGGCCCGCGAACGGGTCCGGACCACCGACTGGGACCTGGCCATCTGCCTGACCGATGCGCCACTGCGTGACGACCACAGCGTGGTGCTGGCCGAGATCGGGGCCGAGGACAGCAACGCGGTGGTGTCGCTGCCCGCCATCGGCGGCGTCGACGTGGTGCGCCGGACACGCCGGCTCGTCGCGCTCCTGGTCGAACACCTGGCCGCCGGCGTCCTAACCGTGGACGGCACCCGCTCGGAACTGCGTGACGACCCGCGCCTGCGCCGCGCCCGCACCCTGCACGTGGTCAACCCGAGCGAGACCGACATCGGCAGCAAGATCGTGCTCGGCTACCGGCTCGGAATGGCCCGGCTGCTGCTCGGCATGACCCGCGCCAACCGGCCCTGGCGCCTGGCATGGGGCCTCTCGGCCGCGCTGGGCGGCTCCCTGGCCGGCTCCGCGTTCGGAGTGCTCTACTACAGCATCTGGATGCTCGCCGACTCCCTGTCCGAATGGCGGATCGCCCTCGTGTGCGCCGGCGCGATCGCCATCTACGTCCTCTGGCTCATCACCAGCCACGGCCTGTGGCAGGCGGACACCACATCGACCCGTCGCGACGACGTCCCCACCTCGCTGCGCAACGTCAGCACGGTGCTCACCGTCACGCTCGGCGCCCTGGTGTTCTTCACCGTCCTGTTCACCGGCGTCCTGGTCGCGTGCCTGCTGGTCATCACCCCGGACTACCTCGCCACGAACCTCGGACATCCGAGCGGGTTCGGCGACTACCTCGACACCGCACTGATGGCGACCGTGATGGGGATGGTCGCCGGCGCGGTCGGGTCCGGCCTCGAAGACGACACCACCATCCGCCACGCCACCTACGGCTACCGCGAGCGGCAACGCATGGACACCTGAGCCGGCCGGCTCAGACGAGCGCCTACGGCGCACTCGATGGTCATCGACGCGCGCGGACGCAGACGTCCCGAGTCCCGGTGCGTAGCCGCTGCCGGAGGCGTACGCGGTCGGCAAAGTATGCGCGGACCCGCTACGACGGTCGCGCAGCCGACCGGCGGCGGGTGCTGCTGGGTTCAGCGTTCCGGCTGGTGCGAGCTGTGCTCGGCGTTGATGCGCCGGGCCTCCTCGAGCTGATCTTCCAGGATGACGATGCGGCACGCTGCCTCGAGCCCGGTGCCCTCGTCGACCAGCGCCCGAACCCGGGTGGCCAACCGCAGCTGATAGCGAGAATAGCGGCGGTGCCCACCCCGCGAGCGTTGCGGGACGAGCAGTTTCACCTCGTCAAGACTGCGCAGGAACCCGGGTGTGGTGCCCAGCATCTCCGCTGCGCGGCCCATGGTGTAGGCGGGGTAATGCTCGTCCTCGAGCTTGTCTGTCGCGGTTTGTAGCTCTTCGGCCATTGCACCTTCACAGGTCGAGGGGCCCCGGCGCAGTCGCACCGGGGCCCCTGGGTTTGTCTCTCACACCATCGACCGGCTCATCGCCGGCTTCCTCGACCCCGCAGGACTCGGATACCAGCTCCTGCGGAATCGCATGTGCGTAGTAACCGAAGATCACCTTCCGTTCCAGACGAGGCGGAACCCATCCCGGCCCAGACGGGCAGCGGTGGGTCGGACAGTGCGCGAGGTCCCTTCTCCTCAGTGTTGCTGATCTTGCAGTGTTGCGGTGTTGCTGTGTCGCTCGCGGGTAGTTACGTCATCTCCCGCGCTTCTCAGACTTTCTCTTCCCTGACAGGACGGACACTACACACGCCTGTCGACGGATGTCTACCCCAGCTGCGTAAGGTTTTGTGTGCGGCGCGGACCAGCCGTGCCGTCGGCATCAGGCTTGTCGGCGGCCGAGGTGGCAGTTCGGCGCCACGGGTGAGCCACCGGCGCTCGACGAGCCCTGAACGGCGCTGACCCGCGGGTGCTTCGGTGTCGCGGAGCGCCGTCGGCGCTCCACCAGTACCGGCTGGGCGATGGGGGCACCGTGGTGTCGTCGACTCACGACCGCGGCGCGGTGCCGACGAGTCCCTCGGCCGGTCGGGCTACATGGCGTAGCCCAGTCCCCTGAGCGCCGCCGACGTCGCCGACCGCTCGTCCGAAGCACGGCACGGCGACGGATTCTCACTCTGGGGCGGCGCCGTGCTCGTGTTCTGAGCCAGCCGGTGTGCATCGTTGTCGCCCATGGCGGCTGTAGGCGGCTGGCGGACCGTCGGTGTCGGCGCGGGTTCTACGTTCGCCGTTGCCTGGTGTGCCAGGTGGCTGTGCGCTGGACGGGCGCCACTGTGTCGGACCGGGTGAGACGATGAGGGGACCACGGTTGCCGTAGGAGAAGGGACGGTGACGGTGATGGACAGCCACCATCCTCCGGAGGGCACACCGGAGGGCGCGGCGCTGGTGCTGGCCGTGGTGACCGCCCGGGCAGCGCGTGGCGAGGCGGTGGGGGTGCTGCGCTGCTGGGGGCAGTGCGGCACCGTGCAGGCGTGTCGAGCGTTGCGTGCTTGCGGCGACGCCCGGGCCCAGGAGGTCGAGGCGGCGCGCGTGGTGGCGCTGGTTGATGCCGTCGCTCAGCTCGGCGCCGACCCTGACTGGGACTGACCCGGCTGATCCTGGTGGTGTGTGGCGGCCAGGTCGGCGGGGTTCAGGGTGCCGGCGATCAGTGCCCGGACGACGTCGCGCACCGGGACCTGCTGGTGGCGGGCGTGGGCCCACAGCAGCTGCCAGGCGGTGTCGACGTCCACGCCGGTCCCGCCGGCCACGATCCCGACCGCCTGGCCGGTGGTGACCCGCTCGTGCAGCACGGTGATGGTGTGGCTGGCCAGGCGCGCTGAGCGCTGTTGCGGGTCGGGTTCGGCCAGCAGGGCCAGCACCGCCAGATCGGCCAGTATCCGCGCGAGCTGCGCGGACGCGGGGGTCAGTGCGCGGGGCGTGGGGTAGAGCAGGTTCACCCCGCCGACCGCGGTGTGATCGAGCTGCATCGGCACCGCGTGCACGGCGCGATATCCCGCCTGCAGCGCCGCCGGGGTGAACTCGGGCCAGCGCTCGCGCGCACCGTGCAGGTCCGCGGCGACCACGGGCTGGGCCTGGGCGATGCAGTCCACACACGGCCCCTGATCGATCTGGGAT
Source organism: Pseudonocardia parietis (assembly GCF_017876315.1). Classification (GTDB taxonomy): domain Bacteria; phylum Actinomycetota; class Actinomycetes; order Mycobacteriales; family Pseudonocardiaceae; genus Pseudonocardia; species Pseudonocardia parietis. The sequence goes on from NZ_JAGINU010000004.1 coordinate 330,852, forward strand.
TGCAGCAGCTCCAGGAACTGCGAGCGCTCATCCGAGGCCGCGCCGACCTGCAACCCCCCGCGGGGGTCGACCAGGACGATCCCGACCGCGGCACCCGCGAACAGGCGCGTGCCCGCCTCGATCACCAGGGCGAGGGTGGTAGCGGGGTCGGGATCTTCGAGCAGGCTGGCGGTGATCTCGGCCAGCAGCGTGGCCGGCTGATCGTGCGGCTCGATCGCCTCGTCGAGCATGGGGGTCACCTCTTCGGGTCCGGGCGTCACCAGCGGCCGCATCGTCTGGCTAGCGCTGTGGGCTCAGCACTGTGGGCGCTGGTCACTCTGCCAGCTGGTCGAGATCGATCCGGCGATGCACGAGATCGTGGGCCAACTCCAGTATCGACCGGTCCTGACCGTAGGCATGCGCCCGTAGCCGGGTGAACGCGTCGTCGAGGCTCAGGCCCAACCGGGCGGCGAGCATGCCGGTCGCGATGTGCACATCCTGATACGACACCAGCGGGCGCGGCGCGTCCCGCCCGGCGCGCTGGGCCCGGGCGAACTGGTCGATGACCACCGCGGCCGCCAACTCGGCCAGCACCGCCGCGTCCAGGGCCTCGCTCACCCCCAATCCGCCCGGGCGGCGCCGATACAACGTCAGCGTGCCCACCCGGATCGCCCCGGCACGCAGCGCGAACGCGAACACCGCGCCCAGCCCGGCCTGGCCGGCCTCCCCGACGAAGCCCGGCCACCGGGCCGCCTGCTCGGACAGGGTGTCGATCAGGACCGGCTCCTCGGCCGTGAGCGCCTCCATTCCGGGGCCCTCGCCGAGGGTGTACTGCAGCTGCTCCAGGCGTGCGGCCCACTCGTCGCTGGCGCCGTGCAGTTCCTCCGAGCGCGACGCGGTCCGCAGACTCAACGCCGCCGCATCCACCGACGCCAACTCCGCCACGCAGGCCACACACACCGCGTGGGCGCAGCCGTCGGAGCCCGTGGCGCCCCCGGCGGCGAGCACCTCGCGCCACAGCTGCTGCCGACGTTGCCTGTCCACAACGACCCCTCGATCGATCACCAGCCGAGGCCTGGGGCACTCCACCGCCGCGACGCCCGGCCTCTGGCTGGCGTCAGCCTACGAGCCCTGTCTTCGTACCATCCGCCCCGACCGCCCGCGGGGCGGATGAAGGGCACGCTCGTGCCGTCCGTGGCGCACTCGCCCGCCGATCACAGCCGTGGTGGCGAGGCGGCGGTAGCGTTGTGCGGCGCGGTCGAGCAGGCGGCCGCGGATCCGACCGGAACGGGGCGCAGGTCGTGATGACTGTGCGCACCCGGTACCCGGAGGCCATGCGGCGCCCTCATCGCGCCTCAGATGGGGAGCGCATGCCGCTTCGGCTCTGCCGTGCCAGCATGCGGCCCGACCCGCGCTGGCCCCGGATATGGTTTTGCTCGTGGTGGGAGTCCGCGCATGCACCCTGAACAGAACGACCAGCTGGCCACCGTCCTGCGCAGGACCGCCCGCGACCTGATCGCCCATCGCAGCATCAGCGACCTGGAGCAGTCCCTGGAGCAGATCGTGGCCGCGGCCGTGGACACCGTGCCCGGTGTCGACGCGGGCGGGATCTCGATGACCGAGCACGGCCACATCACCTCGCGCAGCCCCACCACCGACGACGTCCGCAAACTCGACCAGATTCAAGCCGAGCTGCACGAGGGTCCCTGCATCTCCGCCGCCGAACACCCACCCGCCGACGGGGTCGTCCTCGCCGCGGACCTGGCCGAGGAGCCCGACACGAGCCGGTGGCCGCGCTTCGCCCCGAAGGCCGTGGAGCAGGGCTACCGCTCGATGATGTCGACTTCGCTGTCGGCCAACGGCAGGATCCGGGCCGCGCTCAACCTCTACTCCCGCACCGCCGGGGTGTTCGACGAGTCCGCGCGGACCCTGGCCGGGCTGTTCGGGGCCCAGGCCGCGGTGCTGCTCTACGGCGTCGATCACGCCGCGCAGATGGCCCAGGCCCTGGCCACCCGCGACATGATCGGCCGGGCGAAAGGCATCCTGATGGAACGCTTCGGCGTCGACGACAGCCACGCCTTCCAGATGCTGGTGCGTTCCTCGCAGCACACCAACCTCAAACTCGCCGACATCGCCGCCTCGCTCACCGCCGACACCGGTCGCGAACACCGCCTCTGACCCACGCTCCCCGCGCCCCGCCAGCAGGGCGCCGTTCGTCCCGAGCCCCGGGCCCCGGGGCCCGGATCGCGGGGCGCCGGCCTCGGGGCCACCGTGGAGATCCCAGGGGGTGTTGCCTGCCTGACGGTCATGGTTGCGGCCGTGGACTCACGGGTATCCAATGCCCGAGTCGCACCGCGATCGGCACCCGGCGCCGTAGGCGAAACGCTGGGTGGATCGCATGTGGCGGGTCGAGCCACCGGCCGCCGTATCCTTTCCGTTCCCGCCGCCACCACAGCGCGGGCGGGAACTGCGAGCCAGGGGGTGTGGATCCCATGACCCAGGTATCGGCCCAGCTCACCGTCCGGGCCACCCGGCCCAATCCACGCAGCGTGCTGGTCACCGTCGGCGGCGAAATCGATCTGGCCACGGCGCCGACGCTGACCACCGCGCTACGCGACCTGGTCGCCATCCCCGGCGGCGGCCACACCGTGATCGATCTACGCGCAGTGTCGTTTCTCGCAGCATGCGGGGTTCGCGCACTGGCCGTGACCCGCGATCACGCCGCGACCACCGGCACCACCATGAGCACCACAGCGGGCACCCATAGCGTGGTCGGGCGCGCGCTCGCCCTGCTGGGCTGGGTGCATGATCCCTGCTGCACGCTCGACACGACCCCGACTCAGCTCGGGCTCGGCGCGCACCGCGACGAACCGACCACCGTCCCCTGCCTTGCGCGCCCGACACGAGCCGACCAGTACCGGCCCAGCGCCGCCGCCCCGCGGGAACCCACAGCACCTCTCACCGCGCCGTAAGCGGGTAACCCAGCACAGTAGCCGCCACCAGCTACACCGGGCGCAAGGCGATCAGATGGACCGCCGCCAGTCCTGCGGATCGGCCAACAGCAGAGCGGGCGCGTCGGTCTCGAGCAGCCCCGCAGCGGTCGCAGTGCCAGAATTTATCCCCCGCACCTGGAGCACGGCGCCCAGGCAGCCGGCCACGATCGCGCCGTGGAGGAAGTCTCGGACGGCGCCAGATCCGCGGGAGCCGATGTCGAGGTGATCTCCGCGTTTCGGGGGATGGCACGATGACGCGGCGCGTGACCAGTTGTGGGCGCCTTGCAGGTGGGTGTCTGCTCGCCGTCACCCCGGACCACAGCCGAGACTGATCGCGTCCGCAACTGGAACCTCTACGGCGCTCGGTCAGTCCACTGCCGGCACCATCCGAGACACCAGCGTCACCTCGGTGCCGGGATCAGCGGGCACGATCGCCATCTGCTCGACCAGCTCACGCATCAACGGGATCCCCATCCCGCGATACCGCGCCCACTGCGGGTCGGCGTCCGGTTCGCGCCACCGGCCCCGGTCGCGCACCTGGATACGGATTCGCCGTCCCTCGGTCGTCACCGTCACCTCGGCGGTGATCTGCACGGTCTGCTCGTCGTCATTGGCGCCGCGGGGAGCGGCCCCGGCATGCTCGATGGCGTTCGTGACCGCCTCGCCGACCGCTAGCAGCAGGTCGTCGCCACTGGTATCCGGCCAGGCCAGAAATTTCAACCAGTCGCGAAAGTGGCCCCGGGCCACCGGGATCGAGCCGGGATCCACTGACACCGTCACCGTGCACGCCGTGTCGCTACAGCACACCGGGCGCTCCCTCCTCGGCGCCCAGGGGCGCCTGCCAGCATTGTCATCACACCAGCGGCGGGCTACCCACGGTGGGACTCGGTCAACCGGGCTCGCCGCTGCCCCCAGCTGGCCTAACCTCCGGCGGTCCTCGGCTGTGTCCACGCGCTCGATCGCGGACCACAGCCGTCCATTCGTATCTGAAGCAACGATCGGATTCTTGATCGCGTCCCGAGCTGCTGCTCCCGATTGATCCGGATGCGCCCGGATTGACCAGCCCGCGGAACAGCTTCTGTTCGGCATTGGCGCGCCGGTGCCCCACACTCGGTGGCGTTGCTGCTCGACCACGAGGTCAGGGGCCATGGCCGCGACACGCGCGGACCCCGGCTGGTCCGATCTGGTCCGAGCCCGCCCGCGGCGCAGCATTCGGTGCGGACTCCCCAGTTACGGACATCCGATCTCGTTGTATCCCGAGGAAGCGCACGCAAACGCATCCCCGCCTACCCTGGGGTCCGGTTAGTACTGCAACGGCGGTTCGTCAGGTAGGTGGGCGTTGGCCGCGGCGGCGGTAGTGGCAGGTCCGGGCCTGATGTTGTCGGCGTCGGCGCCAAACCGACCAGGCGATCGTGGTCGCCACGCAGGCCGCTGGAGTGAGAACCAGCCGGGCGAGTAGGCGGCGGATCTCGTTGCCGCTCAAGGGGATCAACTGATCGTTGTCGGGTGGAGGCCCCCCTTTTCGGCCTCCCGGGTGCGGGTGGCGGCGAGGTAGGCAGCGGCGAGCATGGCCAGGGTGATGTGGGCATACCACGCTCGGTAGGAGCGCACTTGGTACTGGTCGAGGCCGGCTTCGTTCTTCGCGGTCTGGAAGCATTCCTCGATCGCCCACCGGGCGCCGGCGACCCGAACCAACTCCCGCAGCGGCGTCCCGGACGGTGCAGCGCAGCGGTAGAACGCCAACTCCCGCAGGGTCTTGCCCTCGCCAGGTTCGGTCTGGCGACGGACCAGCAGCCAGTGTCCCCACCCGGCGGGTAGCCCGGCGGGGTCGAGAGTGACCACGGTCCAGTCGTAGTCCCGGTCGCCGTGCGCGCCCGCGCCGACCGAGCGCCGCTCCCAGCCACTGCGGCCGGTATCGGGGTCACGGGCCCCGGCGATGCTGGCCAGGATCTTGGCCTGGCGGCGGTGCCCGTCGGGACTGCGCAACACGTCGTCGTTGCGGGTGGCCAGCACGAACGGCATCTCGCGGTCGGCGAGCCACGTTCGGAAGGTCGGGTTCTGCCCATAGGCCTCGTCGGCGGTCACCCACGATCCGGGGGCGAGCAGCCCGGTGGCGTGGGCGCGGTCGAGCATCGCCAACCCGAGCTGCGGTTTCGTCGCGAACCCCACCTCGTCGGGCACGTCGGCCTTCGCACAGCGATCGCGGTCCTCGGTCCACGACGTCGGCAGGTAGAGCTCCCGGTCGATCAGCGCCCGCCCCCGCGAACTGGCGTAGGCCAGGAACACCCCGAGCTGACAGTTGTCGATCTTCCCGGTGGTGCCGGTGTACTGTCGCTGCACCCCGGCCGAGCGCACGCCCTTCTTGACGAACCCGGTCTCATCGACCACGAACACCCCCGACGCCGGGTCGCCGAGCGCATCCAGGGCATAGTCGCGGACGTCGTCACGGACCCCGTCGACGTCCCAGTCCGCGGTCCGCAACAGCCGCTGTGTCGAGTCCGGCGACATTGCACCCGCATGTTCGGCCAGCGTCCAGCCGTTCTTGCGTTCCAACCCCGCGAGCAGTCCACGCACGTAGGTGCCGGCCCGGCCGCGAGGCTCCCGACGGAAGAACCGCGGCCCGATCGACGCGATCACCTCGTCCAACGCCGCCACCCACCCAGCAAGATCCACCACACGACGATCATCACCGCCGAACCCGGACCAGCCTCTCACGACACGCCGAACCGCCGTTGCAGTATTAGGTCGTGGAGGGCCTCGAGCAGGGCGCGGTGGAGCTGGTCGACGCGGTCGTCGTCGCGTTCGCGTTGCTCGGCCTGCGCTTGGTCCGGGTTGGTAATGGCGTCCTGGACGCTGCGGGCCAATCCGACGGCCAGGCGACACATCTCGGTGAACTGATCGGCCACCGGGTCGGGGATCGCGGATTCGGGATGGCGCAGGCGGACGGTCTCGGCGATGTGACGGGCCAGTCCCCATCCGTTCGGTCTTGTCGGCGATCTGGAGGCCGGTGACGACCTGGCGCAGGTCTCGGGCGACCGGGGCCTACAGCGCCAGGAGCTGTTCGGCGTGTCCGGCCCAGCGTGCGCGGTGGGTGTCGATCGTGTCGTCGTTGTCGATGACCTGTTCGGCCAGGGCCAGGTCGGTGTGGAGCAGGGCGCGGGCAGCGTTGTCGAGGGCGTCGGCGGCCAGCCCGCACATGGTGGCCAGCCCGCTACCCAATTGTTCGAGGTCGCCGTGGAAGAGCTCTCGCACCTGGCCAGTGTGACCGGTGCCGTCGGGCCGGCGTGCTGCGGCCGCTCCGGCGCGGTGGTCCCCGCTGAGCGACGGTTGTGCGGCCTTCGAGGCTCGCGGGCAAGGCGGCTCCCACAAGGGTCGTCGCACGAACTCGTCGATCGAGGCAGATGTGCACCGCGTGATGGCCGTCGACTGCGCTCCTCCTGTTGGGTTGCTACAGCGGCCGCGCGATCGGGCGAACACGCCGGCGAGCGCGGGTCGGGTCGCGGTCCTGCTCGCCCCCCTGTGCGACGACGCTCGCGTCCCAGCGATCCACCAGGTCTGAGTAAACCATCGGCGTGCGTTGACCAACTCTCGCTCCTGGCCACTTCATTGAACCGAGACTCTTGACGAACATAAACCTCCAGTGCACACTACAGATATGCGTTCGGGCGCTACCGAGAGCGGCCGGACGTCGGGTTGTAGGACATGGCGTCATGGGGGGCTCGCCGCTGCACGAGACCCCGTCGACCGCCGGATACGGAGGGAGTGAGCTTCCATGCTGATGAGGACTGACCCGTTCCGTGCACTGGATCGGCTGGCTCAGCAGGCATTCGACTCGCCGGGCGGCACCTGGTCGCGGCCCGCGGCGATGCCGATGGACGCCTGGCGGCACGGCGACGAGTTCGTGGTCGAGTTCGACCTGCCCGGGATCGACCCGGATGCGGTCGAGCTGTCGGTGGAGCGCAACACGCTCACGGTGAAGGCCGAGCGTCGCCCGCGCGCCGGTGAGGAGCCGGTGGAGTGGGTCGCCTCGGAACGGCCCTATGGCGTGTTCTCGCGTCAGCTACTCCTCGGTGAGGGCCTCGACACCGACCGGGTCCAGGCTTCCTACGACGCCGGGGTGTTGCGTATCCGGGTCCCGGTCGCCGAGGCGGCCAAGCCGCGGACGATCTCCATCGCCTCCGGGACCGATCACGACCGCACCCAGATCGAGGCCTGACGGCCCGGGCGCGGCGCGCCGCCGGAATCGTTCGCCGGCGCGCCGGGCCCGGACGACTCAGGGGGTGATATCGGTGCTCGTCGACGTCGACCTTGCCGGGGAGGTCGATGCGGTGTTCGACGAGGTGTTCGTCGAGCTGATGCTCGACAACGGGATGGCCGAACCGCAGGAAGAGCTTGCGCAGCCACCCCGCAGCTCGTCGCTCGGGTGTTGTCACGCACGACGTGTCGCACCGGGCACGGGCAGGGAGGCAGCTGCCTCGGCAGCAGTAGAAGCACCGTCGCCGCAGCGACTTCGACCGACCCAACGCTCACCTCCGCCCGTCGGCGACCCGACGCGGTGAAGAAGCCGAAGGGGGTGAGCTAGCCGGCGCACGATCGAGGCTGGGAGCGGCCATCGCCGCTCCCAGCCTCACTGATGCCACGTCTACTTCCCGGCCCTGGCAGGCGCTTGAAGCCGCCTCAACGGCGTGCAGAACGACGTCCGCTCTCACCAGCTCCACCTATGACCGATCCGATCGCGGCTGCCGCGATTGTTCGGTGCACCGAAGCTGATCTGTGAGCTGATCTGCGCCAGGGTCCCGGCGGTGACAGCGGTCGGTCCCCGGGTGTTGGCGCGGCACCTCATGCAGTAGACGGCGCGCTTTCCTTTGATCCGGCCGTGTCGAGCGTGGGCGTACTCTTCGTGTCGCGCCCCGTGCGGCCCGCGGGAGCAGCAATACGGCGGCGAGGCCCCCATCACTGCAGCGTCGGTCTCCGCTCAGCGTCGCTCCACCGACCCGACCGACGACACCGACGACATGGTCGCAGGCGACTCGGCTGGGCTCACTCGTCCCGCGCGCCTGCTCGCCACCCACTGATCGTGGACGACCATTCCGGCCCCGGCCAGCGGCAACGCCATCAGTGCGACCACCGCCCAAACGACGTCATAGGTGCGGCCGACCCAGTCGGCCAGAACCACTCCCCCCAGGACCACACCGAGCACCGCAACTGCGGCCCCGAGCGCACGACCCGTCCGGAGAACTGCCCGTAGCAGCACGCCCATCCCCCTCTCCATTACGTCGTCGAGTCCTTTCCCGTCGGCCTCCGTCACCCCGTTTCAGCGCGGGCGCCGCTCGGATCCGCCGCCGGTTCGAGAGCCCGCAGCGCCGTGTCCAGATCTGGATAGGTCCGCAGCCGGCGCAGCACGGCCCGCTCCCCTGGAGTGACGCGGGGGCCGAGGTGGTCGGTGCAGACCAGATGAAGCCCCAGTCCCCGCCGCTGCTCCACGGCGTGGCGGGCGTATTGCAGGGCGCGAATGCCGCGGGGCGTGGTCGTGGCGCCCGCCAGGTCCACGACGACGTGCCGCGTGGCCGCCCAGCCGGACGCCAGAAGGTGCAGGTGGGCATCGAGCAGCCGCAGCAGGTGTCCGCCGGCCTCCGCGTCCAGCACCCCGTCGACACGGATCCGATACACCCCCGCGCGCGGCTGATCACCCTTCACCCGGCTCATGCCCACGACTCCCGAAACTTGTAGTTTTCAGTGTAGGATATTGGTCATAGGCTGGTCAACATAGAGAGAGGTGGGTGCCGCACTAGTCAGCGCACCGGTCAAGGCTGAGATGGATCTTGAGGTGTGGGGCTGCACCTCGCTCAGACCGGCTTCGAGCACAAAAGTTGTCGTCACAGCGTTATTATTTGTAGGTGAACGGCGTGCGACACACGTGGTACGTCGCGACCGAGAGGAGGCTCCGATGGGAGTGGAGCGACTCGACGACCCCGACTACCCGGCGATGGCGATGGGGCAGGCCGCTCACCTTCTCGACGTCGAGCCGGCGTTCCTGCGCAGCCTCGACAACGCCGGCGCGGTCAACCCGCACCGCTCGACCGGCGGGCACCGTCGTTATTCGCGTCGCCAGCTCGAGCAGGCAGTGCGGCTCCGCGAGTTGCTCGACGACGGACACTCGTTGGAGTCGGCCGCAACGATCGATCAGCTCCGTGCTGATCTGAGCGCGAGCGAGTCCCGGTTGACCGCTGCGAACGCCGAGGTCGAGCGCCTACGCAACGAACTCGACAACCTCACCCGCCCGCCGTCGAACGAGGACGAGCCGACCGCGCGTGAGACGGCGGAGGCAGATCCGACCGCGACCGCGGTCTCCAGCGAGGACGCGACCCAATGAGCGCCTCCCCGATCACGAGCGTCGCCCCGCGAGCACCGGGCGCGGACGATGCTCGTGTCCGGGACGATGCCGTCCGGCGTCTGATCGGCGAGCATGCGCGCGAGCTCGTGGATGGTCGGCTCTCGACCCACGACATCGTCCAGGCCGTCGAGGACAGCTGGACCGATCTGCGCCTCGCCGGCGCCCCACCGGCCTGCCTGCCTGAGCTGATCGAGCGGCTCGCTCGGGTCCGCCTCACCGACACCAGCAGTCACGCCCTGCTCGCGGAAGACCCCTGCCGCCACTGAGCGCGCCGCGCAGCACCTTCCCTTTTCGACCCGCTCCATTGGCGACGCCGGTTCATCACGACGACCCGACGAAGAGTGGCGAGCACAAGACCCGCGCCGCGAACGGCTCCGCGGGCGGACGGGCACCGACGCTCGATATCGAGCCTTCGTGCTCATCCCGGCGCGAGAACGTCCAGCGCCTCTCGATCAGCGACGCCAGGGCTCAGCACGTAGCGGCCCCCAGCATGACCGACCGCAGGCACTCCTCCCGTGGGCCTTACCGGCAGCGATCCGGCTCGGTTTCGCCGTCGCCCCGCGCGCGTTCGTCCCCAGTCCTGTCTGGCGCTCCGACCGTGTCCCGTACCCGGTGCAGGAGGTCATCAAGAGTGTCGGCCTGTGGCTGGCTGAGCCCGAGCGTCGCGGGGGCGTTGAATTTCCGTACCTGGGGCCATGCAGCGGCGAGGAGTGCCCGACCGGCGTCGGTGAGTCGGATCCCGACGCGTCGTCCACGCCCACCCGGCCCGTCGCGCGCTATCAGTCCGCGTGCGAGTAGCGACTCCACCAGCTCACCCATGCTCTGCGGGCGCAACAGTACCCCGCGTGCCAGGTCGGCCTGTGTGCGCGGCTCGTGGTCCTCGAGCTGGGCCAGCACCCCGAACTGGGTCGGGGTGAGCCCGACCTCGGCGAACACCCTTCTCCAGTAACAGGCTCCTGATACACATTCTGACGAGCGCGCGAGGTGGAAGATGACCGTGCAGTGGTGAACACACCGGCTGTGGCTCGTGTATGTGCTCGGCGCGGGAGCGTGGCCGCCCGGATCGGGGCGGGCGCGTATGTCCTCTGGGGTGCCCTGCATCTGGGCGTGGGCGTGAGCATGGTGGTCAGCGCCCTCACGGACAGCTCCCGTGCGACCGCAGGCGAGCTCGGCGCCGAGAGCACCATGTTCTTCGTCTGTGCCGCCGTGCTCGGCGCTCAAGCGATCGGGGTCGGCGTCACTCTTAACCGGCGCAACGATCGGGCCGGCTACTGGATCAACCTGCTCACGCTCGGCGTGGTCGACGCGGCTTTTGTCCCGATCCTGGTGGTTCCTGGCCATGTCGACCTGATCGGCGGCCTCAGTGGTCCGGCGCTGTGGCTCGTCGCGGCAATTGCCACCACGACGGCCCGGCTGCACGACCAACGAGGGGTGCTGCTCCGCACCCCTCGGCGCAACCCTGCTGTTACCCGCTCGCGCTGAGCCTGCTGGGCCTGCTCCTGGCCCGGCCGGCTATGGCGGCGTCCACGGAGCGCCCGCGATCTTCCACGAAAGGGCAACGACATGACCGTGCTGCATTTCGCCGACGGACAAGTGATCACCATCGAGGAGTCGACTACGACGCTCGCGTTCTCAGCCGTGCTACCGCCAGGGCATGTCGGACCACCAGCGCACCGTCACCGATTCGAAACCGAGACCTTCACCGTCGAGGACGGGCGACTCCAGATGCGCATCGGACGTCGTCGATACGAGCTCGCCCCCGGCCAGTCACTGGTCGTGCCGCCCGGAACCACCCACTGCTTCGCGAATCCGTTCGACGAGCCCGCCCGGATTCGGACCGTCGAAAGTCCCGTCGGTCCTCTGCAGCCACTGCTGCGAGCCCAAGCCGGGGCCGTGGGCCGCCCCTCGCTGCTCCAACTCGCCGAGATCAACGCTGCCCACCACTGGTCATTCACTCTTTCCGGATGCCCGACCCTGCCCAGCGGATCCTCTGGCGGCTACTCGCCACGATCGCGCGGGCGCGACGATGAACCCTCTGCGACCCCATCGTTCCGTAGCCGGACCCCCGAATGGGTACCGGTGGCGTGTCCTGCCGTGGGGCGCCCGTTTGCCTCGGCGCCGCCTGCACTCGGAACGGGGGCAGGACGCGATGAGCGATGACGGTATGTGGGACCGCCGCGCCGTGCTCCGGGCGGCAGGCCTCGCCGCTTCGGGTCCGTTCCTGCTGGCCGGCTGCGGTGCGCAGGAGCCCGGCCTCCCGCACGGTGAACCCGGTCCGCCGGTGCCTCCCACTGAGGAGCTGATGCGCCAGCACGGGTTGCTGAACCGAATCTTGGTGATCTACGACGCGGTACGCCGACGGCTCGCGACCGATCAACCGGTACCCGCCACGCCGTTGAGCAGCAACTACGCCGTACGCCACGTCCCTGGACGCAACCGAGGGCGGTGACCGGCCCCGCTCACCTGAGGGTCTCAGCTACAGCCCGCGACCAATCGGTAGGAGCGCATCCGAGCCTCGTGCTCGAACACCGGTGTCGACACGATCAGCTCGTCAGCCTCGGTGCGCTCCTGCAGCGAGATAAGGGCTTGGCGAACCTCGCTCCCGGCGCCGATGACAAAGCCGGTGGTGGCCCCCTCGTACTCGCGGAGTAGCGCGGGGTCCGTCGGTCGCGCGCGAGCCGCGACGTCGGGCGAGGGCAGGTAGATACGGCGTTGGTGCACTCGGCGTTGCATTACCTTCATCCGGTGGGATTCGGCGAGGTGCTCGGCCTCGGCGCGAGTATCCGCAGCGATAACGCTGACCGAGACAGCGAGATACTTTCGTCCCGGGGTGTGCCCGGCCGCGTTGTGATAGGCCGCGATCCCGTCGTCGAGGTCGTTGTAGTTGAGGTGGCCTCCGAACGCGTAGGGCAGTCCTCGCTCTGCGGCGAGCGCTGCGCTGCTCGTGCTGGTGCCAAGAATCCAGAGTTGTGGTTCGTAGCCGTAGCCGGTCACGGACCGAACTCCGTCATGATACTCGTTGCGGAAGTACCCGGTGAGCGCGTCGATCTGGCGAGCGGCACCTGGCACCGAGTTGTCTCGGTCGTTTCTGATGGCATCGGCCGCGGTGCGCGGGCCCCCCAAGGAGCGCCCGACGGCGAGATCGATCCGGTCGGGGTAGATAGCTTCCAGCGTTCCGAAACGCTCCGAGACCAGCAACGGCGAGTGATTAGGCAGGAGTACCCCGGCTGCGCCGATTCGGACCCGCTGGGTAGTTCCGGCTGCCGCCGCGCAGATGACTTCGGGTGAACAGCTGGCAACGGCGCGCATTCCGTGCGTTTCTGCGGTCCAGTAGCGACCGTATCCGATTTCGTCGGCCAGCCGCGCCAGATCGATGGACCGCGATAATGTGTCGCGGACCGAGGCGCCGTCGACGATCGGGGCTGTGTCGTGGATGACCAGACTCTGCGGGGTGAGCTCCTTCATCAGTCAGACTTCGCTTGTGCTCTTGGGCAGCGAGCCCCGCTTGTCCAGTTCTCTCGTCAGGGCGGCCATCCAGTCCGCTCGTTCACGCCAGTTTCGAAACTCGGGCTCCCACTGCGGAAGAACCTCGATCGCGTGATCGGAATGTGCTGCGGCCTGGCGAGCCTGACCCGAGGAATGCTTGTTGGTCAGTGCAGCGGCTACCTCGTCCGGAACGGACGTGTCGTCCTCGGTGGACGACGAGGTGGCCCAGGGCGCGAGGTAGGCGAGGCCGTCTGAAACCTCGATCATCATGCGGTCGAGCTGGGGTCCAGGCGCGGAGATAGTCGACGCGGCCGGCAGAGCTACGTGCGGGAACTCGGCGGACAGCGTTCGCCAGAGGGGCCGGATCTTGCGAGCGAGGTCCCGCTTCTGTCGGCCCTGGGCCCTCTCGCGGATCGTGGTCGCGAGCGCGAGGAGTGGCGCGACGGACAGGGCGATAGCGAGGAGCGCCTGCCCGCCCAGCCGGCCGATGTTGTAGAGCGTAGTGAAGCCCGACCACCGCTCGCCCGCATTGAACAGGTACCACGCCTGGCGAGCGAGCGAGATGCCGTCGACTCCCCAAGCCATGAGGCCCGTTGCGATGACGACACCGACGACCGTCACGCGCGCCCAACGGTGAGTGAGCAGTTTGAGGTACCGAATGGCTCGCACCGTACCGACTCCCCAGAGGATCAGCACGAATCCGGCGTTGGTGAGGTAGTAGGCCCAGTTGCGAAACGATGCGTAGCGTTCGATCGACCGACTCGCCCACCACGATGAATCCACCCCACCGCGCAGCGCGATATAGCTGACAGCCACAAAGAATAGATAGATTGCGAACTCGATGCGAATACGGCGCCACACGGGGGCGGGGTCGAGCGAGGTGTCGGACAGCCGCGCCAGGAGGAAGAACACCGAGTAGCAGAAGAACAGAAATGCCCAGGTACCGTTGGTGATCTCGTTGGAGAAGGTGTGGATGTAGGTGAATGGTGGCGCGTCAATCCCGAGCGTGAGGAGCAGAGCGATCGCTGTCACGCCCAAAGCCAACGGACGGAGGGCGAGGTCCTTAGGGTGCCGGTAGAGCTGGCACCATTGCCAGATCGCGAGAGCCACCATGACGATCGTCGTGGCCGCCTCGAGCCAGAACTTCATGTCTGCCTCCACCGTCGCTGGACAAGCCCAAACGTCGCAGCGATCCCCTGCTCGGCGCTCCACGTGGCGCTCAGCTGGTACTCGTCTGGCTTTTGACGAGTGGCACCGAGACGTCCTAGCTCCGTCGCGGCGGCCTCGGCCTCCCATTCCATGTCGTCGTCGTTGCCCGGGGCACCTTCGCTCGGGTCTTCGTCTTCACCCAATAGAGCGCCGCAGGTGAGGGGCATGGCGCCGGGCTCGAGATGGCCGAGGGCAAGATGCGCGAGCTCGTGATAGATGACGGCTTCCTGCAGCGGCCGTGGGGCCCGTGAGTCGTGAAGGATGCGGTCCTGAGTCGGCAGTGTGACCAGATGCCCGATCGCGGTGACGCCACCGAGGTCGGTGGCCGTGATCCTGATTGGCCGGCCTCGCCGGACGGCGATCTGAGCGCACAGCTGCCAAGCAGTGAAGGGTGGCGTCACGCCGGCGTCATCGAGTAGCTCTGCGCAGATCCGACGGATTTCTGGCATGGTCCGGCGAGCTCTCAACTCCTGGTTCCCAACCTCGTGCCATCGCTGCCCGGGAGCGTGATCATCCCATCGACATGCCATGAAGATGGTCGCGGTCGGCTGCCTCAGCTCGTTCGGGTGATCGCGGTGCTGGCCCACGGCGACCTACTGCTGCCCAGCAGACCCCGGATCGTCCTCGTCGTCGTCGAGTAAGGCGCGCGCGAGGGCGCGCATCATGTTGGCGCGTTCTCGCGCGTTCCCCCCTGCTCCGCGGTGCGCCACCCTGGTGACACCGGAGTACCGCAGGGCCCGCTGCAGCTCTAGTGCGGCCTCGCGCTCCTGCTCCTGAGCTTCTTTCGCCTCTGCGATCAGCCGTTCCAGCCGTTCCGCTCGCTCGATCAGATGCTGCTCGATCTCCATGGCGAGCTCATCATCGAGGAACCAGCCCACTCGGACCTCGAAGAACCACGCCAGCGCATCGAGCGTCTTCCGTGTTGGGTTGCTCTTGATGCCTCGCCGCAGCTCGCTCAGATGAGACTCGGACAGATCGAGGCCAGCGGCGCGACAGGCGGCGACCACCTCACTGTTCCGCCACATGCGGGCAGGTGCGTGCGGCGGTCGAGACACCTCGAAGAGGCGCTCAATACGACCGCTCAGTGTCGGCGGCGGCGATGCCATCCGTCCCACCTCGCCCTCATCCATGTCGCTGGCCTCCGCCGCTTGCGTCTGCATGTGCATCCAGCACTCTGCCACAGCGAAGAACTCACATCTACTAGATCTCAGAGTCTTCGCTGTAGCGGCGGGGTTGTGATACACAGTGCGAGCGCTGCTTCGGCAGACGTGGAGAGGTCGACTTGACTCAGATGAGAGGGGACGGTGGCCGTGCCGGGAGCTTGGTCATACCCAGCAGTCAGTACGTCCTGGCGCTCTACCCTCCGTGGTCGCAGAGTTGCTAGCTGGCGCCGCCGAGTAGCGGCGTTCGCCTGGGACGGCCGCCGATGACCGAGTCGGGCGGCGCGCGGGCCGATTCACCTCCCGCTTCAGTGTCGAGAGCAGCCGGATCGCAGACGGCTCCGAACGCGGGAGAGGCCCCCTCGATCGGACGCGTATGCGCAGCCGACCCCCCGGAGGGGCAGCGGATGCGCAATGACGAGCAGGCTCGGCACCACAGCGAGCTGACACAGACCGGCGAGCAGGTATCGACGTTGGCGGCGGACCCGCCCGACGCCTTGTTCGTGGCGCTCGACGATGATCTGGCTGCGGTGGCCCGGAGCGCGGTGGGGGCGATGTCTGCTCTGCGCCGCAACGCCGCCGGCGAACTTGCTGGCCCGGCAGGGGCGGAGATCAGCAGTGCTCTCGGGGTTTACCTGACCGAGCTGGCGCGATTGACCCGCTCGGCTCTGGCTCTCCATCTGGCTGTGGAGTCACGTCTGAACGCAAATCGGGATTAGCGGCGGGGTGGGCGCCGGTGCTTGGCGTGCAGACGATGGAGGTCTTCGATGATCCGGGCGAGCGAGGCACGGGTCTCTTCGGGGAGCTCGCTGGCCATCTCGAGGAGAGTCTCCAGCTCGGCCTGCCGCACGAGCGTGAGGATGCGCCGGTCCTCCTCGGTGGTCTCGGCGTACTCGTCGGCGAACAGATTCCCGACCGGAACGCGGAAGAAGCGCACGATGCCTTCGATGGTGGCCATCGTCGGGTTGGTGCGGCGTCCGCGCCGCAGGTGGTTGAAGTAGGCCACCGACATCGACGGACCGCCGGCCTCTCGGATGCCGTTGACGATCTCCTCGTCGGTGTAGGGGCCTCGGTCAGCGGGGTGGATCGTCGCAACGAGCCGGTTGATCCGATCTTTGAGTGCCTCGGGTACGTCCCCGGACCGCTCTCCCGTCACCGTGCCCCTCCTTCTTCGGTTGCCACGGCGAACCGTTCGAGGAACGTCGCGCTGCCGGGACGGGGCGACGGTAGCCCCAACGATCACGTGGAGAGAGCTGAGGTCGGGGTTCACGCAGCCGATCTCCCATCCAGCTGACCGCCAGGGCCAACGAAACGTCACAAAGAGCCAGGTCAGGGCGCCATTGACACCACGTAAGCATCTCAGGATAGTTACCCGTGCTGATTACTACTAGGAGTAGACCCATGATGCTAGGTCTACTACTGGAAGGGGTGTGCGCCGTGCCGGAGCGATGGGAAGGGGCCGCGCACACGCTCGGCCGAGGGATGGGGCGGTAGCGATGCCCAAGGCGAAGACCCGGTCGGGTCCGCAGTGGCGCACAGCGCCTGGTCTCGGCACGGGCCCCACGTATGCGGAGGGGCCTACTGCACCGGAACAGCCCGAGACCGCGCAGCGTGTGCTCGCTCCGGCGCGCCGCCGACCGTCGCCCCGCCGGCCGCAGACGGCGCGGGACTCGGCGCCAGTGCCGGACCCGAACGGCCTTGAGGTCGGCGACGCGTCGGACCACGCCCGCGGCGAGCAGCCGCTGTACACCCACACCGACATCGGTCCAGTCGGCGGATCACCCGCCCGCGGCCCGTCGGTCGCCGCACTGTCGGAGCTGTCGTCCGCCGAACGAGCCGACAACCCGGCTGCGGACCTGAGCTCACCATCGCCGGTGTCACACGCGCACGATGGGGAGCCTGAGCTGGCTGCACCGCAGGTTCCGCTGCATGTGGAGCTGCCAGGGCAGCCGCAGGTCGACGGTCGTCGACCGCGCGGCGACGCACCCCGGACCGAGCCGCCCCGCACGGCGGTGACCCGGTACGGGGCGGTCGAGGAGACCTTCACCCGGACGGTCCGGTCGTTGGAGCCGATCTCGGACCTGGAGGCGGCCGCGTTCGCGGCACGGTTCGCCGCGGATTTCCAGTCCTTCGACCAGGACCGGCCTTCCCGTCGTGCAGAGGTGTTGCGGCCTCTGCTCGCCGACCCCCAGGCGTGCACCTGGGGGTGGTCGGGCGAGGGCAGGCAGCGCGCCGACGCGCCACAGCCGAACCGGATCTACCGGCGCTCGGATGTCGTGGTGTTCGTCGAGGTGATCGTGCGTGTCACGCCGTATGCGCGCGCCTGCCCATCGTCTGACCCATCCGATACCGGGCCGGAGCCGGTCGAGCCGCCGGGGGTGCTCGGCCCGTCGAGCGCGCCCGCACCCTCGGATCCGAACTGGATCGCCGGGGGTTCGAGCTGGGTGCGGATGACCGTGCCGATCACCCGTTCCGCCGACGACGGCCGCCTGGTTGTCGATCCCCACCTGGTCCCCGACCCGTCCGCCTGACACGCGAGGTAGCTGCTCATGACATCGACGAACCACACCCGACCGGAGACCAACAACCACACACCGTGGACACCGGACTCCGCCAGCCTCGCGTGGATGTCCACCCCCGCCCCGCCCTCATCCGGTAGCGGTGCGGGGCGCAGTGAGGAGCCAGCGGACGCAGTCACCTCGTCCTCCTCCGCAGCATCTGAGCCGTCTCAGCCGAGGAACACGGCTGCGGCCCCGCCGGCTCCCGCCCCCGCCGCGGCGTCTGGTAGCGGTTCGCCGGACGAGCGAACTGAGCGGGCTGGACCGCGCCCCGCCGCGCCCGAGACCACTGCGTCGCCGTCGGTGCCGATCAAGCCGCGCGATGCGCGGGTGGAGGCCCCGGATCTCCCCGACCTGGGCGACGCTGTCACCGTCGGGGCCCCGGAGCCGTTCATCAACGCGGTCCGATCCCGGGCCAGCGCGCCACGACAGGGCTGGCGAGCCGCCTTCTACAACCTCACCGGTGGGCGGTTCAACCCCGGGTTATCGCCCGCGGAGCAGCGGTTGATCGAGCAGCAGCGCAAGATCCGCACTCCGATGGACGGCCCGCATTCGGTGGTCGTCAGCTCGTTGAAGGGCGGGGTGGGCAAGACCACGGTGTCGGCGTTGTTGGGGTCGTTCCTGGCCGAGGGCCGTGGCGAGCGGGTGGTGGCCGTGGATGCCAACCCCGACGCCGGAACGCTCGGCGACCGCCTGGTCGGGGAGAAGGAAGCCGCCCAGCTCACGGTGCGCAAACTGCTCAACAACCTCGATCAGGTCCGGTCGTTCTCGGACCTGTCGCGCTATGTGCACCTGGTCGACCGGCTGCAGGTGGTGACCTCCGAGCAGGAACCCGAGGAGTCCGAGGCGTTCTCCCAGCACGACTACGAAGCCGTCCTGGACGTACTGAGTCGGTTCGCGCAGGTGCTGGTGACCGATTCGGGCACCGGGATCACGCACTCGGCGATGCAGGGCGGGCTCACCCGCTGCGACTCGCTGGTGATCGTGGGGTCGTTGACCCAGGACGCGGCCTCGCGGGCGGCCAAGACGTTGAACTGGCTGGCCGGGCGGCGCTGGCGCCGCCTGGCGGAGAACGCGGTCGTGGTGCTGTCGCAGGACCGCAGCAGCTCGTTCATCGACGAACGCCCGATCCTCGAACACTTCCAGTCCCGCTGCCGCGCAGTGCTGACCCTGCCCGCTGACCCGCACCTGCATGCCGGGGGCCAGATCGACGTGGAGGCGCTCAAACCCGCGACGCGCGACGCGGCACTGGAGATCGCCGCCACCGTGGCCGAGGGCTTCTACGGCTGCCCGACCTCGCTCGGGCGCCCTGCAGGGGAACGCCGTCCCGGCGTGGCCTGGTAATGCCCTCCCCGCTCTGGGCGCGGTTCGGGACCGCGCTGTCGCTGTCGGCGTCGCTGGCCGCATCCGCGTTGTCGCCGGCCGCGCCGGCCGACCAGGACGTCGAGTGTGGGTGGCGGATCACCGCCACCCACGTACTCGCCGAGCTCGACGGGGACAACTCTGAGCGCGCGCAAGAGCTGCGCGACGCCCTGCTCGAGGTCGGGGCCGACGAACCGGACTTCGTGCCGGAGTCCTGCACCGATACCTCCGGTGGATCCGGCGACGACGACTCCGGTTCCGGTAGCGGGTCCGGTTCGGGCTCGGGCGGCGGGTCCGGTTCGGGCTCGGGCGGCGATTCCGGTTCGGGCTCGGGCGGCGATTCCGGTTCGGGTTCGGATGGCGGTTCGGGCTCGGGTTCTGGGGAGCAGGGGGCGACCGCGGCCGAGGCGTTCGGCTGGGGCGAACCCGATGTCATCGACGACTTCGAGTCCGCCGAGCTCGAGGGCTGGAACCTCTACGACGGCCCGGGTCACGCCGGAAACGGCGTGCGTTCCCCGGATGCAGCGTCGGTGGCGGACGGCGTCCTCACCATCAACGGCACCGCGGATGGCACCACCGGTGGGATGGCCTGGGGCGACTCCCAGCAGTACGGCCGGTGGGAGGTGCGGATGAAGGCCCCGCAGGGCGATGAGGCCTACAACGCGCTGGCGCTGCTGTGGCCGACCGCGGAGAACTTCCCGGTCGGCGGCGAAGTTGACTTCGCCGAGATCATGGATTCGAGTCGGCAGAAGGTCGAGTTGTTCCTGCACTACGGCGAGGACAACTCCCAGGTGCACGGCGAGGTCGAGGTCGATGCCACCGAGTGGCACAACTACGCCGTCGAGTGGACCCCGGACGGGATCACCGCCTTCCTCGACGGGGAGGAGTGGTGGAAGACCACCGATACCTCGATCCTGCCGCCGGGGCCGATGCACCTGTGTCTGCAGTTGGACTGGTTCCCCGACAACGGCGGCGGCGGGGGCGGAGGCGAGGTCCACTACGACTGGGTCAAGCAGTGGTCACTCGGTGAGGGCGAGGGTTCGTCGACCGATTCCGACGGCAGCGCCGGATCCACCGATGCCGATTCCAGTACCTCGCTGACCGAGGAAGAGAACAGCAAGGGCGGGCGTATGGCCGCAGTCCGCTGATGCCCCGGCGCGCCGCGCCTGACCCCGGTTCCAGTGAGCATCCCCGATCACGTCGGAGTCCTGCTATGCCCCGTAAACGAACACGGCGCCCGTCCTGGGCCACTCATGTCTCCCGCCCCTCCCACGCACCGGCGCTGCGCCGCTCCACCGTCGCGATGCTCACCGCCGGTGCCATGCTCGGGCTGACCGCCTTCTCGATCAGCCCGCTCCCGGCCGAGCTGGGCTTGACCGCCGAGTCGTGCAACACCGGCAAGGCGATGCGCCAGCTCGACGCCGCCCGCGAGACTCGCTCCCAGACCCGCGCCCTGTTGACCGATCTGGCGGTGAGCACCGACCCGCGCGCGCAGGGCCTGGCCCGCGACATCGCAGGCTTGGGGTTCACCCCGGCCACCCACGAGCCGGGGTGGCGGCAGAAGGCCGTGGACGTCTCCGACCAGCTCAACGGCACCAGTGATCCGCAGCTGCGCGAGGTCGCGGTCCGGCTGGCCAAGGCCGGCTACGGGCCGACCCCGGCCGATCTGCTGCCCAAACAACCCCCACCCCCCGACACCGATGGTGGGCCTCTGGAAGGGATCGGCCAGTCCCTCGGTGGTGCCGCGGACAGCGCGGTCGGCGCGGTGGAGTCCGCGGGCGAGGCCGCCCAGAACGCAGCCACACCGCCCCCGGCGGCGGTGAGCAGCTCCGGCTCCGGCGGCGGCCCGGCCGCGGCGAACCCCGACCGCCGCCCCGAGCCGCCGCTGCCGCAAACCTGCATGGACCAGGCCGAGGCCACCACCGCCCCGGCCGTGCACGCGCCGGCCCCGGCCGCAGCCCCCGCAGCACCGGCCCCCGCCCCGGCGGCGCCCGCGCAAGAACCGCCCGAGGACGAGGACGACTCGCAGCCCACCAGCAGCGAACCACCGACCGACAACGAGCCGGGCGGCCGGGAGGACACCTCCAGCTCCGGCGAGGGTTCCTCCGGGCCCGGTGGCGAGTCCTCGTCGTCGGACCGGGAGTCCGAGAGCAGCGCCGCCTCCTCCGGTGAGGACGAGGACTCCGGCCCCGGTGACGAGCCCGGCGGCGGTGGCGGGCCGGGTGGGTCGCGGGATCCCGACAGCGACGCGTCCGCAGACGACGCCACGTCCGGTGAGGACGAGGCCGGCGCCGGCTCTGAGGGGCCCGGCTCGGGGGGCTCGGATCCAGGTAGTGATCGCGACACCGACACCACCGGTGGCGGCGGATCGGCCGCGGAACCGGGCAGCTCCGGCGGCGGCCCGAGCCGCGATTCCAGCTCGTCGAACTCGGCGGACTCGGCGGACTCGGCGAGCGACACCGGCTCGTCGTCGCAGGACATCGAAAAGGCCCGTGCCGCGATCGACCTGATCGGCGAGCTCATGCAGACCCTGGGCGCCAGCCAGGACACCGAAGCGGGCAGCGTGCGGGACTCGGTGCTGCAGGTGATGGACCGTGACCAGCTTGAAAAGCTCGGCGTCGACCCGGCCGACCTGGACAAACTCGACGACCTCAACCTCGGCGACGCCGGGGCCGGCGACACGGGGCCCGCGGACTCGGCGGACAGTTCCTCGAGCCCCGCCGAGTCCAGCTCGGCGGACGCGGACCGGTCCGACCCCAGCTCAGCGAGCCCGGGCAGTTCCGACAGCAGCTCGCCCGGCTCGGGATCGGGTTCATCCGGCTCGGACTCGATCAGCCGGGACTCCGATGCCAGCGATACCTCCGACGCGGACGACTCGCCCGAACCCGGGGCGTCGGGGTCCGGGTCGGGCCAGGCCGACACCAGCACGTCCTTTGACCGTGACTCGGGCTCCGGGGCGGGTGGCTCGGGTGAGGGCTGGGAGTCCGGTGCCGAGAAGCTCGCCGAGCAGGTCAAGGAGGCCGCCAACGTCGACCCCGTGGCCGAGCAGCTCTCCGAGAAGCTCGACGCGATCGACCTCGACGCCGACGACACCAGCTCCAGCTCCAGCTCCGATAGCACCGGGCCCGATGACAGCGGGTCCGACGCCGGCGGGACCGAGGACAACACGTCCTCCGACCGTGACTCGGCCGCCGGTCCGGACTCAGCCTCGGAGGAGTCGCGCACGCCCGATGAGGGGGGCGGCTCCGACGAGGGCACCAGCGCCGGTAGCGACTCCGACATCAGCCGCGACAGCGAACCGACCGACGACGGCCCCAGCGAGGGCGGTGACCCCGGTGGCGAGGAGGAGCCGCCGGGCAGTGAGCAGGGCGGTTCCGGGGCCCCGCCCGAGGACACCTCCTCGGGCGGCCCAGCCGCCCCGGACGAGCAGGCCAACCCGGAGCCGGCTCAGGGCGGCGAGGGTGAGCAGCCACGCGACCCCGAGGGCACCCAGGCGACCCCCGCGGCCGCGGGCGGTGCGACCGGCGGGACCGACACAGCCACTTGGGACAAGCTCGCGCAGTGCGAGAGCGGTGGCAACTGGAGCACCGACACCGGCAACGGCTACGAGGGTGGTCTGCAGTTCAGCCCGTCGACCTGGAAGGCCTTCGGTGGGGAGGGTTCGGCGGCTGAGGCGAGCAAGGAAGGGCAGATCGCCGTCGCCGAGAAGGTCCAAGCCGAGCAGGGCTGGGGAGCTTGGCCCGCCTGTTCCGAGAAGCTCGGCATCCGATAGGGCCTGGGCATTCACTGATGACGATCCGCAGGGTGGGCACGGTGCCGGTGGCCGCGGTGGTGGCCGCGGCGTTGGCGTGCGTGCTGCTGGTCTCCGACTCCCCGCCCGGGGCGGGGGTGGTGGGGCTCGGGTCGGCCGCGACGTGGGGCGCGGCCGACCCGACGCCACCGCACGACGACGGGCCACCGGTGCGCGGGCAGGCCGGCCCGATCGTGGGCGGGTTGTCGGCCTCCTCGGTCGGGGTGTTGGTCGTCGATGGCGGGCGCCATCAGTGCTCGGCGGCGGTGGTCGCGTCCCGGTCGCGGCGGCTGCTGGCCACCGCGGCGCACTGTGTGTGGCTCGACGGCGCGTGGCGGGTCGACGGGGCGATGTTCATCCCCGGCTGGGCATCGGGCGAACAACCGTATGGGCGGTGGGCGGTCGACACCGCGTATCTGCCCCCGGCCTGGCAACAGGCCAACTCCCCCATCACCGACGTCGCCGCG
Source organism: Pseudonocardia parietis (assembly GCF_017876315.1). Classification (GTDB taxonomy): domain Bacteria; phylum Actinomycetota; class Actinomycetes; order Mycobacteriales; family Pseudonocardiaceae; genus Pseudonocardia; species Pseudonocardia parietis. The sequence goes on from NZ_JAGINU010000004.1 coordinate 354,250, forward strand.
GACACCGATTTCGCGTTCGTGTCCCTGCTCCCGTGTGACGGGCGGCTGCCCGAGCAGGTCCTGGGCGCCCAGGGGATCCGCTTCTCGACCGGCGAGCAGCTCGAGGTGGCCGCGCTCGGCTATCCCGCGCTGGGGAGCTACGACGGCCAGAGCTTGCGCGGTTGTGTCGGCGACGCCGCGGTCGAGGACTTCGCCCGCGACCCCGACCAACCCGCAGGCCAGGTGCTGGCCCTGGACTGCGACATGACCGAGGGCGCCTCCGGCGGCCCGTGGTTGACCGGCCCGGACGCAGCCGCCGGGCGCGGGCAAATCGTCGGGGTGGTCTCCGGCGGCGATGACACCGCCCTGGTCTCGCCGGTGTTCGGGCCCGCCGCCCGGCAGATCTATGACGCCGCCGACTCGGCCTCGCTACTGACCGCACCGGAATCGAGCGCGCCATGACCGACCGGACGCACCCGCCACGACGAGGAGGTGGCTGCCGATGACCGCGGCACCCCAGCACGATCGGCCTGCGGCCCCGCGCACGCCGTACGAGCTCAACCACGCCCTCGGCACGGCGGCACGCGAGCGCGCCCCTCATCTGGGCCTGGCCGACAACGAGGCGATCGTCGATGTCACCAGCGCGGCCGCTGCCGCTGATCACCCCGGTGATCGGGACCCGGGCGAGGTGGCGGCCCAGCTCGGAGCGGCCACCGAGAACGTCCAACAGCGCGCCCGCCTGCTGTTCCCCGAGACCCGCCCGGTGCAGTGGTCGCCGTTCGGGGCGCTGATGCCGGTACTGGCCGGCTCGTCCGGCGCCGGGGCCTCGTCGATCGCCGCCGCGATCACCGATGCGCTGCAGCAGGACGAACGCTGTGTGCTGCTGGTCGATGCCGATGATCCGTCCCGTTCCGGGCTGGCGTGTGCGTTCACTGCGGAAGGGCCGTGGACCAAGCCGGTCGACGACCGGGTCTCGGTGCGCTACAGCTGGCGCGACGACGCGCTGGTCGCCCGGCTGGAGTCACAGCTGCCGACGATCACCCCGGGGATGGTCCCGGCCCCACCGGACTGGCTCCCGAACCCGCCACCGGATCCGTTGCACGCCACCGTGGTCGACCTCGGCCACGGCGGCTGGCGAGCCGGAGCGTCCCCGCTGTACGGGGCCGGGGGGTGGCTGCGCCGTGGCCTGCCCGCGCAGCGCCCGATCCTGGTGGTGCGCGCGACGCGCCCAGCACTGCGGCAGGCCGAGCAGCTGCTGGCCCGCCTGGACCCGTGGGTGGAGCGCGGTGTGGCCACTCCGGTGTTCCAGCTCGTGGTCAACGGCGTCCGTAAATGGCCTGCCGGGGTGGCCGGCGCGGCCGGGCCCCGGGTCGCCGAGCTGCTCGACGAGGCCCTGTTCGTGCCCCACCACGGCGGCTGGGGTTTGGCCGGAGTGACCGACGAGCCCAGCCCGGCGCGGGTGGTCGACGCGCTGCGCCCGCTGCTGGCGGCGTGGGGGCTCATCGCGTCTCCCCGCCGCCGCTGACCCCATCCCAACTCCAGGTTCTCGCTTCGCGCGGAGGTCGTCATGTCCCTGTCCCACCTGCTGCTTGAGCTGCAGCAGTCCTGGCCTGCCCAGGACATCCCGAACCCGGGCGCGGAGGCCCCGCCCGGGTCGGAGGCGATCCAGCGGGTGGTCGGCTACCTGCGGTGGATCGCCGGTATCTCGGTGCTCGGGTTGTTCTTCGGCGGCATCGTCGCCGCGACCGCGGGCCGGTTGTGGGATCACCACGGTTCCGGGCGCCTGGGCGCCCGGCTGATCGTGGGCAGCCTGGCGCTGGCGCTGCTGTTCGGGCTCGGCTACACCCTGGTCTCCCAGTTCGCGGGCGGAGCGGCCTGATGGGTGGGGCTGCGGGCTCGCCGCTGGCGCCGCGTGACGCGCCCTCGTCCGGTGGCCGGACCCGGGCGCTGGCGATCCTCGGCGGGGTTGCCGTGCTGGTGCTCGCGGCGATCGTCTGGGGCGTCATCTCGCTGATCGGGCTGTTTACCGCCGACGAACCCGGGCCTGTCGGCGACCCCGGCGCGGCCGCGACTGCGCCGCCCACCTCGGGGTCGGGCTCCGAGGCCGAAGCGGCGCTGGCTCGGGCCCCGATGCCGCCGGTGCCGGCGCAGGCGTCGATGCCGCACACGCTGTCCACGCGCAGCGCGGGCCCACCGATCACGCTGCCGCAGCCCACGCAGGTGTCCGGGGTCCCGGTACCGACCGGCTTCCCGGACACCCCGGAGGGGGCGCTGGCGCAATTGGCGGAGCTGACCAAAGCCGGGATGGCCGGGGCGGACCCACAGGTGTGGGCCCAGGCCTACACCGCGATGGCTGAACCGGGCGCCGCACCGCCGGAGGCGACACCGATCAACAACGAGCTGGTCGCGATGCGCCGCTCGGCGAACATGGCCCCGACCGGGCCCCGGGCCGGGATGAGCTTGTCCTGGTCACCGACCTCGGCGCTGGTCAAAGGCAGCACCGACGACGGCTCGTATGTCGTGGGCTGCGTGCTCGGCGAGATGGTCGCCGACTACAAGGGCCGGGTCGCCAACGCCGGATGGGGCAACTGCCTGCCGATGCGCCGGGTCGGTGACCAGTGGCGTGTCGCGTCCGGCCCGACAGCCTGGGCCGGCCCCTCTCTCTGGCCGGGCAGTGACGAGGCGGTCTCGGTCGGCTACCGGGACATCACCCGATGACCGGCCGCCTGGTGACCAGGGCCGCGGCAGCGTGGCCGGCACAGCCCACCCCACCCGGTGGCGGCGGCGGCGGTGGCGGCGGTCTGTTCGGCGACACGATCGGCTCGATGGCCGCGTCGGCGTTCGACGCCGCCATGCAGAAGGTCTGGGACGCCGGGGTCTGGGTGCTGCGCGGCGGGTTCACCCTGGCCGATGACATCTCCGGAGTCGATGCGAACTCGGTGATGGGCGGCGAAGGCGCCGGCGCGTTGTGGCCGTCGCTGCTGTGGCTCTCGGCGATGATCGCGCTGGGGCTGTTCTTCTACCAGCTCACCGCGGTCGCGCTGCGCGGCGGCCGCGGCATGTTCCGGGCCTTCACCGGCCCCGCCCAGTTCGGCATCGCGATCGCGGTCACCACCGGCACGGTGGCCACCCTGCTCACCGCCGCCGACGAACTGACCACCATGGTCCTCAACCAGGGCTTGGACGCGGCGAACTTCGCCACCGTGCTCGACAACCCCGACGTCGCCGCCCGGGTCGGGGAGAACCCCGAGCTCGGCGACGTCGAGGAAGGCGTGCGGTCGATGCTGCTCGGCCTGGCCGCGGTGTTCGGCATCATCCCCGCGGGGATCGGCTTCGCCCTGCAGATGATCTTCCGGCAGGCGGCGATCCTCGTCCTGGTCGCCACGATCCCGATCTGCGCGGCCGGCCTGGTCGCCGACAGCACCGCCTCCTGGTTCTGGAAAGCGACCCGCTGGATCATCGCCGCGATCGTGCTGAAACCGGCGCTCGCGCTGGTCCTGGTCATTGGGGTCAACATCATGGCCCGCTCCGAAGGCGTCGCCGGACTCCTGGCCGGCACCGCCGTGCTGTTGGTGGCGCTGTTCTGCCCTATGGCGCTCTACCGGCTACTGGCCTTCGTCGACCCGGGCACCGGCGCGGGGATGGCGATCCGCTCCGGTGGTGGATCGCGCGGATCCAGCGAGCCGGGCAGCGACAGCGGCACCAGCGAGGCCATGAACATCGCCCGCCAGAGCGAGCAGGCCTACCGGATGGGCAGTGGCGGCCAGAACAGCTCGGCCACCGGAGGTGGTGGCGAGCTGGGCGGGACCACCGCCAGCCCGGCCACGGCCGGGGGTGCCGGGGCGAGCAGCAGTGCAGCCGGCGGCGGCACCAGCGCCGGTGCCGGTGCCGGTGCCGGTGCCGGTGCGGGCGCGCTGGGCGCGGCTGGTGGTGTGGCCGCGGCCGCGGTGGTCGGTGGCTATCTCGCGACGAAGGCCGCTGGGCAGGCCGCCGGGGGGTTCGCCTCCGAGCAGATGGCCCAGATCGGGGTCGGTAACCCCGGCCCGGCCCCGGCCGCCGGGGCCAGTGCCGGGCAGATCAGCTCCTCGGCCGGAGCAGCGGCGGGGACGGTCCAGAACTGGGGCCGCTCCACCGAGAGCGGCTCGGGTGAGAGCGACTCGCCCCCTGCCGGTGACGGGCCCGATGCGCCCCCGGTCGACTCCGGCCCGCCGGAGGCCGGGCCTCCCGACAGCGGCCCCACCACACCCGGGGCGGACGGGCAGGAACCGCGCCGCCCTGAACAGGCCCCACCGGTCGCAGCCGGGCCGGACGGGGCCGACCCACCCACGGCAGCACCGGGCCCCAACGCCCAGCCACCACCGGATCCCGGACCACCGACCCGCCCTGACCACACAGGAGAGGAGTCTTGATGAGCGTCGAATCCGCCGCGCGGGGCCCGCGCGTGTATTGGGGACTCAACGACAAGGAGGGGATGGGCTGGATCGCCGGGATGACCCCGGCCCAGGCGTTCCTGATCATCGCCGCCTGCGCCCCGGCGATCCTGGCGATGTCGCGCAACCAGTGGTCTCAGACCCTCGGGTGGGGCGCGTTCGCCGCGCTGCTGGCCTTTCTGATTCTCGTCCCGATCCACGGCCGGCCCGCGTTTCGGTGGCTGGCCGACCTGGTCGTGTTCCAGACAGGAGTGCTGATGCGCTGGTCCCCGTGGCAATCCCGCGCCGCCGCCGGGTTGGCCGGGCCCCGCACCGAACCGGACCTGCCCGGCGTGCTCTCGCGCATGCAGTTCCCCGACGGCCCGGAGTTCCACGGCTCGCGGATCTGCCTGCTCCACGACACCGCCGAAGGGCGCTGGGGCGCCACCGCGAAACTGACCCATTCCGGGGTCGGGATGCTGGCCGACGACGAGTGCGAGCGCCTGGCCGCCCGCCTGGGCTCGATGCTGGTCGGGCTCGGGCACCGCGAGGTCATCGACCGGATCTCGCTGCTGGTGCGCACCGTGCCCGACGACGGCACCGAGTACGCGGTGTGGCGCGAACGCCACCAGCGCCCCGACGCCCCGCCACTGGCGCATCAGGTGACTGCCGAGATCGACCGCGACGTCGCCTCGGTCAGCGTGCGCACGGAGTTGTTCGTGACCGTGTCCGGCACCGAGGAATCACTGCGCCGCCCGGCCAAGGCCGCCGGCGGCGGCGTCGCCGGGCGCGCCTATGCCCTCTACCGGCTCCTCGAAGGAATCGCGGACGGGCTCAAGGCGCTCGACGTGCAGTCGGTGACCTGGCTGACCTCGACCGGGGTCGCCGAGGCCATCAAGACCGGGTTCAACCCGGCCACCGCGGCCTCACTCAAGCACCAGCACCTGGCCCACCCCGACGCCGACGGCACCGTCGGATTGCCGATCTCCCAAGCCGGCCCGGCTCTGGCGCCGACGCCGGCGGCGCGGGCGTATCACCACGACGGATTCTCCAGCGTCAGCTATGCGGTGCAGCCTCCCGAGTCCGGGACGATCTTCGGGTCGCTGGGGCCGCTGCTGGCCGTGCGCACTGCCGGGGAACGCCGGAGTCTGCAGATCCACTACGAGATCCTGTCCCAGGCCGCCGCGGCCCGGGAGGTGCGCTCCAACCGGTTCCGCAACAACGTGCTGATCGACGCCAAAGCCCAGCGCGGGTTCAACACCACCGCGATCGACACCCGCCGCCAGTCCGGGGCCCGCGACCAGGAGGCCGCGGTCGCCGCCGGGCATGCCCTGGTCCGGTTCACCGTTGCCTCCGCGCTCACGGTGCCCGCGGACTGGAACGTCGAGGACCACGCCGCCCGGCTGGAGAACGACTCCTCGGGCCGGTTCCGGCTGCTGCGCCTCGAGCTGGCCCAGGATTCGGCGTTCGTCGCTGCCGCTCTCCCGGTCGGGATCGGGCTGCCGCGGCTGACCAGGGCGTTCGACTCATGAGGCCCTTCGGGAAGCGGCGTCGTCCCGATCCGCGTGGGCCCGGTGAGCTGCTGAGTCAGTTCACCGACCTCGACGGCATCCCGGTGTCCACACCAGCCCCGGACAGCACGAACGACGGCCCCGACGACGGTGGCGGGCGTCGTCGTGGCCGCCGCGAGCGGGTCAACCGGTCCACCGCCGCCCGCCAGGGCCACCGCGAACCCGGCCGCGGCTGGGCCCCGGTCGAGGCATCCCGCCGGACCCCGGTCTACCGGGCCACGACCGCGGAGGTCGGCGGGCTGTTCCCGCTGCTGGCCTCCAACGGCGTCCCGGCGATCGGGGCCCGGTTGGGCTATGACACCCAGTCCGGGGGCGCGTTCTATGTCCATCCCACCGAGTGGGTGCTGCGCAAGATGGTCACCAACCCGAACCTGGCCATCTTCGGTGAACCCGGGCGCGGGAAGTCGTCCACGGTGCTGGCCACGATCCTGCGGCTGTCCCTGTTCGGGGTCCGCACCCTCATCAGTGGTGATGTGAAGGGTGAGTACACCCCGCTGCTGCGCGCGCTGGATATCACCCCGATCGCGCTCGGGCGGGGTAGCCCGCACCGGCTCAACGCTCTGGATCTCGGCCCGATCCGCGCCCACTGGCACATCTGGTCGACCGCGCGCCAGCGCGAGGAGCTCACCGGGATCCTGGCCCGCTGGACACGACTGCTGACCGCGCTGGCCGAAGCCCAGGGCTACGCCCCGACCGTGACTGATGAGCTGGTCCTCTCCACCGTGCTCAACCGACTGGTCGGCGCCGAGCACGGCGCCGATGAGCTGCGCCCGATCACCATTCCGCAGGTCGTGGCCCAGCTCGCCGACCCCGACGACGACCTGTGGCAGCAGACCCGCTTCGCCTCGTATCGCCAGTTCGTCGACCACACCCGTCAGATCACCGACGCCCTGTCGAACTTGGTCGTCGGCGCGCTGAGTGGCTTGTTCGATGAGCCCACCAATTTCGACCTCGACTGGCACGCACCGGTGCAGTCGATGGACCTGTCGCTGCTTTGCAGCAGGAGCGATCAGGCGATCGCGGTGGCGCTGACCTGCCTCGGCTCGTGGTCGTCGATGATCACCGACCTGCAGGACGACGGCGACGTCCGCCTGGTCGTGCGGGACGAGGTGTGGCGCCAGATGCGGCTCGGGCTACGCGCGGTCCAGGCCGTCGACTCCGACCTGCGGCTGTCGCGGGCCGAACGCAAGATTCAGCTGCTGGTCATGCACAAGCCTTCTGACCTTCTGTCGGTCGGCGCGGTCGGCTCCCAGGAGGTCTCGATCGCCAAGGACCTGCTCGCGCTGTGCAGCACGCGGATTCTGCTGGGCCAGTCCACCCGCGTCGGTGACGAGCTCGCCACCGAACTCGGCCTGTCCGACCGCGAGCAGGCCGTGCTGACCGGGTGGGCGATGGAAGGTCAGGGCCGGGCGCTGTGGAAGCTGGAGAACTCGCCGGGCATGAAGATCCAGACCGTGCTCTCGGCCACCGAACGGTCGATCTTCGACACCAACGCCGGCCTGCGAGAAAAAGTTCTGGAGTTCAGCAATCCTGAAGGGTCTGACGGCTCGAACCGACGGTTGCGGGCCGTATGACCCGGCTACCTCGACCCTTGGGTTCACGAACCCCATGGTGGCCGCGGCCAGGGGCTCGACGCGAAGCTCCGGCGCTTCTTGAGCTTCCGACAACGTCGGTTACCGCGCTTGACCCCGCCCCGAGAGTCGACCAGCAGCTACTGGACGACCCCGCGGAGCGGCGGACGGCGGACCGCTGCCGACGTCTGAAGCTGCCGGCTGGGACCGGCGTGGGCTCATGCCGCTCGACGGGCGAACAGGAGCGCCTGCGGGAACTCGCTGTCCGGGTTCAGGACCATGTGCGCTTCGACCTCGAACCCGGATTCGCGCAGCCATCTGGCGACGAGGTGGGGTTGGCGGCGGTAGACGGGCACGTTCATCGGGTGGCCGCCGTAGCCCTGCGTCTTCACCCAGGAGTCATTGCCGGCGTGGAACAGGAGCTGCGCCGGTCCGCCGGTGCGAAGCACCCGGCGGAAGTGCTCGAGCGCTACCGGGACGTCCTCGTCGGGCATGTGGATCAGCGACTGCCACGCGATGAGCCCTCCCATCGACGCATCGGGCAGCTCTGGGGCGGCGAGAGAGCCCACCTCGAAGTGCAGGCCAGGATGGTCACGGCGAGCGACCTCGATCATTCGAGGGGACAGGTCCACGCCGAAGGCGTCGACGCCGAGCTCGTTCAGGTGGGCCGTGATGTGGCCGGGCCCGCACCCCATGTCCGCGACTGGTCCGCCGCTCCGCCGCACGCTGTCCGCGAACAACGCCAGTGCGCTGCGCAAGTACGGCTGTTCTGCAAGCGCGTGTCGTACTTGGTCGGCGTAGCTGTCCGCGACCGTGTCGTACGACGTTCGGGTCTCGGCATTCCAGTCGGTGGTGCCGGTTTCCGTATGTGCGCTGCTCATGTCCCACCCCCAGGTTCACGACGAGCCGCGGACTCTAACCACGGCCGGGGTGATCAGATCCCACCGGTTGCCGGCGATGTCGCGGAACACGGCATATCGACCATGCGGTGCGGTACGGGGCTCCACGACGAACTCGACGTTCTGAGCACGCAGCCGCAGGTACTCCTGGTCCACATCGTCGACCTCGAGAAAGAAGCCGACTCGGCCGGCGACCTGGTGCCCGACGGCCGCGGACTGCTCGGGCCCGTCTGCACGAGCGAGCAGCAAGCCGGTCTGGCCATCCGTTGGCCGGACGACGACCCATCGCTTGGGGCGGCCGTCGTTGGTAGTAGCAGGAGAGTCCTCGACGAGCTCGAAGCCCAAGATGTCTCGGAAGAACTCGATGGCTGGGTCGTAATCCTCGACTACGACTGTCACAAGCTGCACGAACACCTTCGAGAGGATGGCTTCCGAAGCCGCACGACCGCCACCGCCCGAACTCCTGGCACCCAGTCATGCTGCTCCTCACCGGTCCTCAGGATCAGAGGTCGTGGAGCGGCCGGAGCTATCGTCGCCTTGAGCCCCGCCGTTCCCGGTCGCGCCCGGCTCGACATGTTCGCCGATGTACCGCATGGCTGCGCTGACGCTGAGTCCGAACAGCTCGCAGACGCGCCGGACGTCGCCGCCGGTCGCGAAGACCTCGTGCAGGATGCGGTCCTCGCGCAGCGAGCGGGAGTCGACGGTGAGCTTGTGCCATGGGTGGCGCGCGTCGACCGGCGCGGTGCGAGGCGCGGTGCGGCGGTTGACCAGCAGGTGTGGGTTGCGGGTCTGAGGCCACCGTCGTGCTCGCTCGTCCAGGTAGGCACGAAGCCGTACTCGCACGGGGCCCGCGAGTGGGATCGGGTGAACAACTGGCGCTGTTGGGGCTGCCGGAACTGGCGTAACCGCCACCCCGTTGGTCGCCGTGCCGAACACACCCTCACCCACCGCCGGCACGGCGTCAACGGGCCCCGGCGAGCCGGAACCGGCACGGGTGAACGGCACGGCCGCGCGGCGGTGAGCTCGAGGTGAACCAGCCCAAAGGCACGGTCGCGCTCGCCGCGGCGGCCGCGGTGGTGATGTTCGTGGCCGCGACGGTGACGATCGGGATGGCGATGCTGACCGCGGTCGTGTCCGGGGCGCTGCCCGGCGGAGGTTGTGGCGGCGACGGCGGTATCGGCGGCGGCTCGCAGTCGATCGGCGGCCAGGACTGGAACGCCGAGCAGACCGACAACGCCGCGACGATCGTGAGCCGGGTCGTCGAACGCGGCCTACCCAAGCGGGCCGCGGTGATCGCGATCTCCACGGTGATCGTCGAATCCCGGCTGGTCAACGTCGGCCACGGCGACCGCGACTCGCTCGGGCTCTTTCAACAGCGGCCCTCGCAGGGCTGGGGTACACCCGCGCAGGTGCTCAACCCCGGCGCGGCCACCGACACCTTCCTCGACCGGCTCGTCGCGCTGCCCGGCTGGGCCACCATGGCGCCGGGGACCGCGGCCCAGGCCGTGCAGCGCTCCGCGTTCCCGGACCGCTACGCCCCCCAGGAAGGCCCGGCCGCGGCGCTGGTCGACCGGTTCTGGGTCGGCCCGGACAACCCCATCCCCGCCCCCGCCGTACCGGGCGGGCCGAACGTGCAGCTGGCCTCATCGGTGTTCGCCTGCCCCGACCAGGGCGGCGCCGGCGTACCGCTGGCACCGTCGGACATCGACCCCGGCCAGGTCCCACCCGGATTCACCCCGCCCACGGACCCGGCACAGCGCGCCGCGGTCACCTACGCGCTCGCCCAGCTCGGCAAACCCTACGTCTGGGGCGGAAGAGGTCCCGACGGGTTCGACTGCTCCGGACTGATGCTCGCCGCGTGGTCCGCGGCCGGCGTGCCGATCCCCGCCGGAACGGTCAGCCAGAAAAGCGCCGGCAGCCCGGCCAGCACCGCGACCATCGCGCCGGGGGATCTGGTGTTCATTCCGGGCTCGCTTGGCTCGCCGGGCAACCCGCGCCACGTCGGCATGTATGTCGGGCACGGCATGGTCGTCAACGCCTACGACTCCTCCACCGGCGTCATCCTCCAGCCCCTCTCGGCCTGGGCCGACGAGATCACCCACATCCGTCATATTGCCGGGCCTCCTGGTCAGCCCGCACCGGATGCCGCGCTCGCGCAGTCCGCCTCGTGACCGGCTGCCGCGTCCACCCGCAATCTGTCAGGGGAGGTGCTCACCGGTGACCATGCCGGAGCCTGAGCGTGACCTGTATGCCGACCTCGGTGTCTGCTGCGACGCGAGCGCCGAACAAGTGCGTCGTGCCTACCGGGCGCTGGCCCGCCCGCGCCACCCCGACCTTAAACCCGAGCTGGGCGCCGCCGATCGGTTCGGCCGCGTGGCGGCCGCGTTCGCGGTGCTGTCCGACCCGGTGCGCCGCGCCGCCTACGACCTGTCCCGCACCGCGTCCGATATCCAGGACGGCGACACCGACGCGGCGGCCTCGGCCCGGGTCTACGGCGACTACGCGCCGGCCGGTGAGCCGGCGGCCTTTGACGACTACGCGCCCGTCCCCGACTACGCGCCCGATCCCCCGCCGCCCCTAGCACCACAGCCGGCGCCGCCGCGGCCCGCGCCACCACCCCGGTCGGCGGCTCCTGCGATGGGCCCGCCGTGGGCGGCGAGCCGGTATGTCTCGCGCACGGCCGCACCGTTTCCGGCGGGGTGGGCGGCCGGGCGGATCGACCACCGCCGCCTCGGTGGGCGGCTGCTGCTCAAGGTGTGGCGCCTCGCGCCCCTACCGGCCAACCGCGTCGGTATCGGGCGCACATCGTCGTCGACGGCCCGGCGCTCGGGTGCCGCGGGCGGGCAGGCCACGGGGTCGACGCGGACGTCTGAGACGACGGGCAGCACGAGGAGCACCGCATGACTCGCCCGCACGGCCCCCGCTCGATGTCCGCGGAGCTGGTCCTGCCGGTGACCGCGCTGGGACTGATCGGCTTCGCGATGGTGGTGGTCCAGGCCGCCGCCGCGCTGACCGGGTTGTTCACCGCCGGCCCGGGTGCCGTGCTGGGGTTCGACGACGTCGCGATGCTGACCCGGTCCTGGCTGGGTGCCCCGCTCCCGGCCGGGTCGGTCGCGGCGCACCTGAGCGAGCATGTCGCGGTGTTCGTGGGGTGGCTGGTGGCGGTGGCGGTGACGCTGCTCGTGGTCGGGGTTCTGGGCGCGCGGTGGTGGTGGCGGCGGTGGGGCCCGACCCCGTCCGGTCACGCCACCCGGGCACAGTTGTCCCGCGAGTTATCCCTGGACGCGGCGCGGCGCAGCGCAGAGCGGACCCGCCCGGGTCTGAGTTCGGCCGAGCGGCGCAGCGCGTTCGGCACCGAGGTCGGGATCCCGTTCTACCGCTATCGCGGAGCCGAGCTGTGGGCCTCGTTCTCTAATCTGACCGGCACCCTGGCTCCGACCCAGTCCGGGAAGTCGCGCATGGATCTGGTGCACAAGGTCCTCGGTGCACCCGGCGCGCTGCTGTGTTCGACCACGAAGCTCGATCTCGTCGAGTTCGCGGCGCTGGCGCGCTCGCGGCGCCCCACGGCCGGGCCGGTGGTGGTCTACGACACCACCGGCAGATTGGCGTGGCCGTCGCCGTTGCGCTGGTCGCTGATCGAGGGATGTGAGGATCAGCAGGAAGCCAGCCGCCGCGCGTTCACCTTGGTCGAGGCCGCCGCCGTGCGGGTCGAGGCCGGCGGCGTCGGCGGCGCCGGAAACGACCGGGTGTTCCGGGAACGCGCGGTGGTGGTGCTGACCGCCTACCTGGTCGCGGCCGCGGTGTCCGGGGCCGGTGTCGACGACATTCGCGCTTGGGCTACCGAGCCCCCTGCCGTCGACGACGACCCGGCCGTGGCCAACGCTGCAGGACCAAGGTCGGGTCAGGGCACCGTGCCCAGCGCTAAGCCACGCCGCCGGCTCCCGGCCGACCCGCGGCCGGTGAAGATCCTCCGCAACGCCGGGCGCACGGAGCTGGCCGCGAACCTCGGCGCGGAGATGGCGCTCGACCCGCGCACCGCCTCGGCGGTGTGGATGTCGGTGCGCCGCGTCGTCGGTGCCTGGACCGACCCGCGGCTACGGCAGATGCTCAGCCCGCCGCGGGGCCGCGGACTGGATGTGCGCCGGTTCATCGCCCAGGGCGGGTCGCTGTTTCTGATCGCCGATCAACAGCAGGCCGCTGAAGCCGTCCCGGTGCTGACTGCGCTGGCCGAGCACTGGATGCGCACCGCGCAGGAGATGGCGCTGGACTATCCGGCCCGCCGCGTCGACCCGCCGGTGAGCGTCGTGTTCGACGAGCTCGCCAACGGCACTCCTGTGCCCGGCCTCGCCCAAGTGGTCAGCGACGCTGCCGGGCGCGGGGTGGTCATCCACTGGGCGGCGCAATCGTTGGCCCAGCTCGAGCGCATCTTCGGCTCCGTCGGGTACCGGGAGGTCCTCGACAACACCACGAGCCTGAGCGTGTGGGGCGGCATCAAGGACGACCGCACGCTGCAGTGGATCTCCGAGCTGTGCGCGACCCACGAGCGCCCACGCCGCCAGGTCCAAGTCGACGGACTGTTCAGCCCGCAACGGCACAGCATCGGCACCGAGACCAGCCCGGTGATGCGGGTCGGAGACATCCGCAAACTTGCCCGCGGCAAGGTCCTGGTCCTGCATGGCGGGCTGCCCTGCTTCATCGCTGAGGTCCTCGACGTGTCCCGCCGCCTGGACAACGCCGAGATCAGCCACGACGTGAACACCGTCCGCGAGCACGGCTCGATCCCGATCGACGAGCGCGGCTACCGCACTCCGCCCGACGCTGTGGAGGCCGTCACCCGATGAGCACCCACCTCAGCACCACCACCGCGTGCGGTCGAGCGGTACCCCCTGGCTCGGTGGCGTCGGGCTCGAGACGAGCTGGCCGTGGGCCGGGCCGGGCCGGGCCGGTCTGGTCTGGTCCGGGTCGCGGTGGCGGTCGGTGCCGTGGTGGGGCTCGGGCTCGGCCTGCTGCACCCCCACGGCGACCGGGAGGTGGTTCGGGCCGCAGACCAGACGAGCACCACCTCGCAGGATCCGCTGTATCTGACGGCAGCCGGGTGGTTCCTCACCGCCGGCGGTGAGCCGCTCTTCTGGATGGCTGACACCGCGTGGGCGCTGCTCGGCAAGCTGGGCGAGGGCGAGGTCACCGAGTACCTCGATGTCCGCGCCGCGCAGGGGTTCACCGTCATCCAGACGGTGGCGATGTTCCCTCAGGCCGGCGCCGAGTCGCCGGGCGACACCGTGGAAGCCGCAGCGGAGAACGATGAATTCTGGGACCGGGTCGAGTTCGCGATCGATGCCGCGGCCGCGCGCGGCATGTATGTGGCGATCCACCCGGTCTGAGGAGACAAGCAGACCGGGTCTTTACTGCAGTTGATCTTGAGCTTCCGGGAGCCGGAGGGTGTTCCGGTCAGAGATCGGGGGCGGCGGTCAGCAGCGGCCCGGGGAGACTGTCGAGAAGCTGCTGGACCTGGTCGCGTTTGTCGCGCAGGTTCCGGACGGTGAGGTGGAGCTGTTCGACGTCGCCGAGCCAGGAGTTGCTCTCGGCCTCCGCGATGCGGGCGTGCAGGTTATCTTCGATGGCGTCGAGCTGCGTGATCTCACCGGGGTCGACTTGGAGGAAGTTGCATCGCAGGCAGGCGTGTTCGTGTGCGCAGTCGGAGCCATAGGGTCGGCGGCAGGAACCGAGGGCGATACGGCGGCGGGAGAAGTGCTCGTGGAATTCGCCCCACTCCTGCTGGGTAGGTTCGCGGTACTCAGCGGCCGGTCGTAGCTCGCGGCAGGCGGTGATGAACCGGTCGTAGGCGGCGAAGACTTCGTGCTGGTGCCCGGCGAGCTGGGCAGCTAGGTGGATGGGGAACCCCTCGGTGACCAGGTCGGTGATGAACAGGCGGCGGAAGTCGTGTGGGGTCAGCCGCAGTGGGGAGCCGTCGGTGTCGAGCAGGCCGGCGTCGGTGGCCAGGTCGGCGACGTAGTCCTGGATGGTGGCGCTGCTCATGGCACGGGGGCGGGGACCGCGCCGGATCTGGAACAGGAACGGCATCGGTGCCGAGTGCTCCCTCTCGTAGTGGTCGTAGCGCACGCTGAGCGGGATGGTGCCGTCGGTGCTGAGCAGGCGGGTGACGATCTGGGCGAGCACGGCGGTGAGCTGGGGACTGCAGGGGATGATCCGTTCGCAGTCAGTCTTGCTGGGCGCGATCTGCAGTAGTGGAACGGTCTCACCGTCGGGTTTGGTGAACTGGCGGATGCTCAGGTGGGTGAGCTCTTTGAGCTCCTCGAACCGCATCCCGGAGTGGCGCAGCGTCTCCACGATGGCCCAGGTCCAGAACGCGCGTTCCTCGTGCAGGATCGGATCGATCCGCTTGTCCTGACCGACGACGCTGACTCGGATGGCGCCGGGCTGCGCTTGCTTGGTGAGTCGGACGCGGCGATACCGGGTGTTGTCGTGGTCGAACTCGTCGCCGGGGACGGCCGCCCGGGCCTGGGCGAGCAGCCGCTCGGCTTGGTCGCGGCGGCGGCGGGCATGCTCGACCAACCGGGGCATGTGCGGTGCCAGGGTGCGGGTGCGGGCCTGCATCCGGGCCGTCGCTGCGCGCCGGGCGGGTGTGATTCCGTGCAAGTCTCGGGGGCTGATGGGGCACGGGACCGCCCAGGGCGTCCAGCGAGGCTGCTCGTGTGCCCAGGCGGCGATGTCGAGATAGAAGGTGCGGACGCTTCCCAGCACGGAGAAGTAGTCGCGGCGCACGCGACCCCCGCTCTTGGTCTTGACCCGCTGTTTCCAGCCGGCGGCTTGGTCGGTGCTCAGGGCGATCGTGTCGATCCCGGGATGGTGGTCCTCGAGGTCCTTCCAGAACACGTTGGCCAGCATCCGAGCCAGATTGTCCCGGGTGGCGTAGTCGTGGGTGGGCTCCAGCTCGGTCAGGTAGTCGATCAACAGAGCGCGCACCGGTGCGCTGGCTACCTGGTAGCGGTCGACGAGTTCGGTCGCAGACTGTTTCCCGGAGCGGAGCAGCACCTCGATGGTGTCCGGTTCCCCGGCCAGCAGGCCCGCTGCGCGGGCATGATGCCAGGCCATCGCACTCTGCCGCGGGAGGTGCTGCGGCCGGTGGCCTCGAGGAAGTCGCGGTGGTGCAGCATATGCTCGGCACGGATCTGTTCGACGCCGATACCGTGCCGGATACAGATTCGGACCAGCACTGTTGCGCTGGACCGCAGCAGCTGCTTCGACGCGTTCGTTGCGGCCCCGGCGGCGAAGAACCGCTCCCAGACCTGCCGATCGTGGCAGTCGGTCCAGTCCCACCAAAGCTTGGTCAGATGTGCGGTCAGCAACCATTCGTCGCTGGGACGAATCACCCCGAGCAGGATCAGCGCGCTGGCCGCGACGCGGATGCCCGGGCGTTGGCGCGGGTTGGACAGCCCCGGCGCCCAGTCCGGCCCACCCTGGTCCGCGCCGCTGGCCACCCACCGCTGCTGATAGGAGCTCCCGTGAAAGGAATCCAGCCAGTCCAGGAACAGCAGCACGTGCCGGCGTGCCGCCGCGACGGTGTCGGAACGGTGGTCCAGGCCGAGAAAGTTGCGGGAGAGCTCACCAGCGGCGACGGCGATCCGCTCGCGTTCCTGCTCGGTGGCTGGTCGATCAAACCAGAGGTGCGGCCGGTCGCGGTCCGGCACGCGGTGAGGAGCGCCAGCGGCACGATCCGCGGTGGCGGCCATCGTTCGCGTGCGCAGGCCGCCTGCGGCTACTCCGGCTTCGGTTCCGGTGTCGGCGTCGGTTCTGCTCATGCGTCGGGTCCGGTGACCGTGTCCTGGCCGAACAGAACCGCCAGATCGGCCGGGTCGTAGCCGGCGGCCGGACGTGGCGGTGGTGCGGGCGGACGCGCGTAATGCGCCAACAGCCGCTCGACCAGGTTTTCCATCCGGGTTCGCAGATAAACCTGCGTCGTGCTCAATGATGCGTGCCGCATCAGCTCCTGCACATCGGTGATCAACAGTGTCGGGTCGGCTGCTAACCGGTAGGCATACGTGTGCCGTAGGTCGTGGAAGGTGATGTTCGTGCCCAGTGCGGTGTTGGCGCGCTCGAGCACCTGCCGCAGCGACCAGTAGGTCATCGGGCGCGGTTGCCCGCGCAGGGTCAGCCACAGTGGATCTGCCGGGCCGAACCCGCCCGGGCGGTCCCCCAGGTACAGACTGATCCACATCAGTGAGTCCGGGGAGGTCCGGACCGGTTGGTACTCCCGACGGCCCTTACCGATCACTTCGATCGTGTGGGTATCGACCTGCACCCCACACGGGCGCATCGACAGCATCTCCGCCGCCCGTGCCCCGCTGGAGACCGAGGTCGACACGATTGCCCGGTCGCGCACCGTGGGGAGCTGGGCGAAGAACTCGTTGAACAACTCGTCCGGGATCGCGCGGGCGCGCGGGGCGCGCGCTGCTCGCGCTTCTGTCGATACGGCGCCCGGCGTTGCGGCTGCGGAGTCTCCATCGGGCCCTGCCGGGTCCGCAGCTCCCGCGCGCGCCGCGCCGGTGACCTGGGCACCGGATTGGTCAACGGCCCCAGCCCGGTTGCTACGGCGAACTCGTAGAACTCGCTGACCACCGACAACAGGTGATCAATCGTGGCCGGGGCGTACTCGTTCCGCAGGTAGGGCTTCGCGGTCCGGGGATTCACCGACCCGGCCGGCGGACGCGCCCCAGCCTGCCGGGCGCTCGACCGCCGCCGCTGCGGATTGTCGGCCATGCGGTACCACCGCACGACATCGCGGACGTCGGCGCGGGTGGCACCCGCCCAGCCGACGTGCATCGCATCCAGCAACCTGTACCAGGCAAGCAGGTCATAGGCATACGAGCGCAACGTCCCCGGCGAGTAGTCACTCGCCGCCAGCTCGGTCAGCCACCGCGACACCGCATCGATCTCGACACCGTCGGCGTCGAGGAGCGCCCACGCCTGGTCAGGCCTGCCCGTGGCCACCACCCGGCCGATTGGTAACACCACAAGATCAGTGGCCTTCCGAACCCGATCCCTGTCGCCCACTTCCGACCGCCCTCTCTGCCATGACCAGCCGATCCGGACCGTGGCGGCCCTGGCATAAGGGGTAACGAGCGCCAACGCGTCTTGTTATGCCCGTCACAGATGCCCCCTATGGTCGGCATGGAGTCGACCGAGACGTCCGAGCGGATCAGGCCGCCGGCGTCGGCCTAACGATCCTTGGTCGCTAGGGGTGTCGGCCGCCTTCTGACGGCGCCTCGATGATCTGGCAGACAACGGCGTTCTGGCCGTGCCGGCGCGCGCTGGTGGCAGTGGCGCGGGCACGGGAGAGTGACTGGCGCAAGCGATTGAGGTCGCGGAATCGTTGATCGATGTCGGCGAGGTGCGCATCGAGCAACGCCAGGACGCGGCCGCAGGGTTGCTCGCCGCCACGCTGGAGATCAAGAATTTCCTTGATCTCATCGAGATGCAGGCCGAGGGTCTTCGCTTGGCGTACGAAGCGCAGCACGTCGAGATCGTTCTCGGTGAAGACCCGGTATCCGGCCTCGGTCCGCTCGGCGGCGGGCAACAGCCCCTTGGCTTCCCACAGGCGGACCGCCTTGGCGCTCACACCGGCGGCGTCGGCCGCCGCGCCGACCGTCATTCGCATGACAGACCTCCTCGCATGATCACTCTTGACCTTACCCCTGGGGGAAGGTCCTAGCGTCCGGTCGGGCGTCGAGCCGTCCGACCCGACCGGAAGCGAAGTGCAGTGTTCGTTCAGTCAGAGGCCCTGATCGCCAGGGTGCTCGCCATCGCCCGCAGGAGGGTTCCTGCGCACCTCGCGTCGACCCCTGCAGGCGCCGCCGGGCCTCGGCAGCACCCCTCGGGCAGGTGCCGAGTGAGCGCTACGCCCCGCCGGGTCGGGATGCGCACGGTGTTCGCCCACCCCGGCTACCGGCGCTTGTGGTCGGCGCGCACGGTGTCGCAGTGCGGGGACATCTTCGCGACGGTGGCATTGGCCCTGTTGGTGTTCGACCTGACCGGCTCGGCGCTGGGCGTGAGCGCGGTGGTGTTTGCTGAGATCCTTCCGGTCCTGTTGCTCGCGCCGCTGGCGGGCACCCTGGTCGACCGGCTGCCCCGGATCCGGATCATGATCGCCGCGGACGTGTGGCGTGCCCTGCTGGCCGGGTCGCTGATCCTGCTCGGCGACCACGTCGTCGCGGTGTATGTGATCGCGTTCGGGCTCTCTGTCGGGGCAGTCCTGTTCAACCCCGCAGCCAACAGCGCCGTGCCCGCGCTGGTCGACGACAGCGAGCTCGTCGCGGCCAACAGCGGCATCTGGACCGCCGCAGTACTGAGCCAGATCGCCCTGGCCCCGCTCGCCGGGCTGCTCTACACCGCGCTCGGCCCCGCCCCGGCGTTCGGGATCAACGCGGCCAGCTTCGTGGCCAGTGCAGTCCTGCTCACCGGGCTGCGGTTACCGGCCACGCCCCGCTCGACCGCACGGCGCGGTTTCTTTGCCGACGCCGTGGACGGGGTGCGGGTACTGGCCTCGGACCGGTTGCTGCGGGCACTGGGCGCGGGCCAGCTCCTCGCGGCCCTGTCGGCCGGTGCAACGAGTGCCTTGCTGGTGGTGCTCGCCCGGGAGCACCTGGCCCTGCCGCCGTCGGGCTACGGGCTACTGCTGGGTGCGATCGGCGTCGGCGCAGTCCTGGGCCCGTTGGTGGTGAGCCGGCAGCTGAGCGATCCGCGACGCCCGGCGTTCGTGTTCGGCCCCTACGTGCTCCGCGGCCTGGTCGACCTTGTGCTCGCGACGTTCACCGCGTTCCCGGTCGCCCTGGTCGCCCTGGCGGTCTACGGGCTGGGCACCTCCACCGGCGCGGTCACCTTCAACTCCCTGCTGCAAGCCCACACCCCCGCACACCTGCGCGGACGGATCTTCGCCGGCTTCGACGTGTTCTGGCAGCTGGGCCGGCTCGTGTCCCTGCTCCTGGGTGGTCTGCTCGCCGCCGCGCTCGGTATCCAGGCCGTCTACCTCCTCGGTGGGCTCCTGCTCCTGGCGGCCGCGGTGATCGGCTGGTTCGGCATCCGAGGCAACGCCCTGAGCTCGCCGACCGGGTAGCTATGTCCGGCCCGAGCGGCTGGTGACGCTCGTTGCACGCGGACACGAGGCTCGTCCCAGCACGGCCATGCACCGGATGCAGGGGCTTACGACTGGGCTGGCGGCGCCGCGATGGTGAGCTGGCGCCGATGGTGGTCGAAGTGCTGGGTCCCGAAGTGGTAGACGTCGAGCACGCTCATCGTCGGGGTGAAATAGGGGTCCCAGTCCGTCGGCACATACATGCTCAGGGCCAGACTTTGTTCGGTCTCGGTGGCGAGGCGACGTCGCAGCGAGGCGATGACGGCGTCCAGCAGTACGATCATGACGCGCGAGGGCAGTAGCCGCGCGGTGACGCAGGGGCCGAGGTAGTTGACTAGGTGAAAGGGACGGCGGGCCGCGTTGAGGGCGGTGGCGAACCCTCGGCTGTAGCCGAGGCGGCCGAGGGTTCGGACCAGAGGAAGCAGCGTCCGGACGACCCCGTATCCGAGGACCATGTGGATCAGCAGCTGCCGGTTCGTCCAGCGCGTGCCGCGCGTCGAGCGATGCAGATCGTCGAGCGAGGCCGTGGCGATGAGCTGGTGGAACTCGGCCTGGGCTCGCTGCATCTCCTCGCCGATGTCGTACGGTTCCATGCGACCGCCTCCGGCAACCGATGCTACTGCCGCCGCGACGGGACGGGTGCATACTGGTGTGATGCGGGTGGAGCTGCTGGTGGTACCGAACTGCCCGCACGAGGACATCGCCTCCACACGTCTCCGCCAGGCCCTCGACGACACCGGAAATGCCGGTACCCCTGTCGAAGTCCGGACCGTGATCGCCGAGACCGTCGACGCAACCCCGCAGTTCGCGGGATCACCCACCATCCTGATCGACGGAGCAGACCCGTTCGCCGAGCAAGCCACCGGGCCAGGCGCATTCGCGTGCCGCGTCTATCGCTGCGAGGCCGGGTTATCGGGCGCCCCGTCGGTGGAGCAGCTGCGGAGGGTGTTGCGTCGCTGAGACCTGCCGTGGCAACGCGCTGCCGGCACGTTCATAGTTGCTTGGTCAGCTGCTCGCCGGTGCTCCGGCGCGCGCTTTCTCCTCGACGGAGGCGTTGACGACCTGAACCTTGTCGCCGTCGGCGAGGTCGTTGAAGAACGCTTCTGCCTCGGGTAGGTCGAGCTTCACGCACCCGGCCGAGGCGCGTTCGCGATCTCCGCCGTGGAAGGCGACTCCACCGTCGGCGAAGAAGACAGCCCACGGCATCGGTTCGGGGTTGCCGTCGGGGCCGGTGAACTCGCCACTGACATGGTCCTTGTTCTTGCGGTACACGCGGAACGAGTGCCCGAGCGGGGTTTCCTGCCCGGCTCCGCCCGAGGCGATCGGGACCGGGCCTCGGGTGACTCGGCCGTCGCGGATCAGCCATGCTCGCTGCGATTCGAGATCGACACACGCGCGGGCCGAGACCGAGCACGGAGTGCCGGGCGCCACCGGCTCGGCGTGCGCCTGGGCGGCGACGTCACTGTTCTCGGTATCGGCGAGCGCGGTACCGGCGAGGCCGATCCCGGCCGCCGTCACCAGGCCCGCCACCACGAGCCGGCCGAACCGGGTCCGCAGCGTCGCCGTGCTCCGCATTCGCACTCCTCATCTTTGGTCGCGCTACACCACCGGGCGTGACGGGGGCGAGCGCCCTCCTGTCACGTAAGACGTCCGGAAGCGTCCGAGGTTGTCACGCAGCGGTGCCGTCCCTGTCGCTGTCCGTGTCTCCACCGGAGAAGACGACATCCGGGCGCAGATCGACGACCTCGGCGCATGGCCGTTGCACGCGCTGGGCGATGTCGGCGCGGCCGGGGCGGATCTACGTGCCCGACCGCGTCCGCCGGCGACGGTCATCGTCGGCGAGTCCATCCGCACTCGGCGCCGTCACCGACAATGGCGAGCGGATCGTCGGGCACGCCCCCCGATGCCGCGCTCCGGCGTGCCGATCCCCGTTGGTACGGTCCGGTTACTGTGAGCGACACCGTCGGCGAGCTGAAAACCCGAGCACCGGGTTTCGCTATTCGCCGGTTCGTCCTTTTTGTCGCTCTGGCCGCAGTCGCGCTGATTTGTGGACTGCACCCGGTCGCGTCGGCGCACGGGCCTGAGCTCATGGTCGGAGGGCCACCGGCGCAGTCGGCGGATCAGCAGCTGTTCGCGAGTGCCGCGGTCGATCAGTCGTCGTCGCACCAACACGACGAAGCCGGGACCGAGGGCTCCGGTGCGCCGCATCCGGATCACGATGCTCCGGTCTGCCATGACGCCGGCAGCCATGACGAGTCGACTCTGACCGCTCGCGGGGATCGCCCCGTCCTGCCCGATGTCGTCGCGGGAGCGGGCATCGACGTCCGTGTGGTGGCTGCACCTCGTGCACCCCCGTGGATGGTCGGCGCGGTCGAGACCGCGCCCGCTCGCCCGGAAGGCGGGCGGCACCACCTGACGCTGGCACAGATCTCTCGGACGTAGAGGCCAGGCGACCTCGGACTCTCACCCCTGGTCGCCGTCTCCTCCCGTCCCATCACCGCTCCCTGGCGCGGCGTGTCGCCGCGCCTGAATGAGGTCTGTCGTCATGTCTCTACCCTTTACGACCCTCCCCCTCGATGGCCCAGGCGTCGCGCCCCGGCGCTGCGTGAACTTGACCGACGTCGTCGGTTCCACCCCGACGGTGTGGATCGACGCGCCGTTCGCCTCCGGCGGGCGGGGCTTCTGGGCCAAGCTCGAGGGCACCAACCCCGGCGGGATCAAGGACCGCCCCGCCCTGCACATGGTCGAGCGGGCACGCGAGCGCGGTGACCTGCAGCCGGGTGGCCGGATCGTCGAGTCGACCAGCGGAACCCTGGGGCTGGGCCTGGCCCTAGCCGGGATCGCCTACGGGCACCCGGTGACGCTGGTGTCCGACCCGGGAATGGAACCGCTGATGTACCGCCTGCTGTGTGCCTACGGCGCAGAAGTGGTGACCGTGCAGAGCCCGGCGGCGTGCGGTGGGTGGCAGCAGGCCCGCCGCGAGCGCGTCGCCGAGGTGCTCGACCAGCATCCCGACGCGTGGTGCCCGGACCAGTACAACAACCCCGACAACGTGTCCGCCTACGCCCCACTGGCTGACGAGCTGCGCAGCCAACTCGGCCACATCGACGTGCTGGTCTGCTCGGTCGGCACCGGAGGACACTCGGCGGGCATCTCCCGCGCGCTGCGCCGGCATCTGCCCGACCTCGAGGTCGTCGGCGTCGACACGGTGGGGTCGACGATCTTCGGACAGCCCGCGCGGCCGCGGCTGATGCGCGGGCTCGGTTCGAGCATCCATCCGCGCAACGTCGACCACAGCATCTTCAGCGAGGTGCACTGGATCGCCGCTCACGAGGCGGTGTCGGCGTGCCGGGCGATGGCGTGTGCCAGCTACTCCAGCGGAGGCTGGAGCGTCGGTGCAGTCGGCACGGTGGCCGGCTGGCTGGCCCGGACCCGACCGCAGGACACCCGGATCGCCGCGATCTTCCCCGACGGGCCGCAGCGCTACTTCGACACCGTCTACAACGACGAGTTCTGTGAGGCGCAGGGGCTCACGATCAGTGGCGCGCCCGTGCACGAGCCGGACGAGATCGACCGATCGGACGCGGTCGAGGTCCACCGCTGGACCCGCTGCACCAGCGTGTTCGCACCCACCGGACCGGAGAGCTGATGCGGGTGCTCGACAGGTACCGGTCGTTCGATCGGCCGGTCCAGCTGCTGCTGCTCAACCAGCTGACCATCAACCTCGGCTTCTACATGCTCATCCCGTACCTGGCCGATCACCTGTCCCAGGGCCTGGGGCTTTCGGTGCTGCTCGTCGGGGTGATCCTGGGGGTGCGCAACTTCTCCCAGCAGGGCATGTTCCTGGTGGGGGGCAGCCTGGCCGACCGGTTCGGCTACAAGCCGATGATCGTGGCCGGGTGCGCCTTGCGGACCGGCGGGTTCGCGCTGCTCGGTCTGGTCGACAACGTGACGACCCTGGTCGTGGCTTCGGCCGCGACCGGGTTCGCCGGGGCGCTGTTCAACCCGGCCGTGCGCGCCTACATCGCCCGCGATGCCGGGGAACGCCGGGTCGAGGCGTTCGCGCTGTTCAGCGTGTTCTACCAAGCGGGCATCGTGGTCGGCCCGCTCGTGGGTCTGCTGCTGACCGGGATCGACTTCACTGTGACCTGCCTGGTGGCGGCGGCGGTGTTCGCGGTGCTCACGGTGCTGCAGATCCGGGCGCTGCCGGCCCGTGGAGGCGACGCCGACGGGGGGACCGAAGCGGATCGGCGGCCGGTCCTAGGCCAGTGGCGCGACGTCGCCGCGACCCGCGGGTTCCTGCCGTTCTCGGTGGCGATGATCGGCACCTACGTCTTGTCCTACCAGGTGTATCTGGCGCTGCCGCTGCACGCCCGGACACTGGCCGGGCAGGGCGACCTGGGCACGGCGCTGGTGACCGCGCTCTACGTCGTCTCCGGCGGTGTCACCATCGCCGCGCAGATGAAGGTCACCGCGTGGTGTCGTGCGCGCTGGGGCCCGGCCGGTTCGCTCAGTCGTGGCCTCGTCGTGCTCGGTGCGGCGTTCGTGCCCCTGCTGCTCGCCGATGCCCTGCTCGTCGTGCTCCCCGAGGTCGGCGCGGTGGCCGCGACGGTGGTGGGGGTGGCGGCGTTGCTGGCGACGGCGGCGCTGCTCGCGATCGGGACCGCCGTGGTCCTGCCGTTCGAGATGGACACCATCGTCGGGCTCGCGCGCAACCGGCTCGTCGCGACCCACTACGGCTTCTACAACACCGTGTGCGGGGTGGGGATCCTGCTCGGGAACGCGGGGACGGGCTGGGCGATCGATCTCGCCCGCTCCGCCGGGGCCCCCTACGCGCCGTGGCTGGTGCTGCTGGTGATCGGGCTGCTGTGTGGGCTGGCCCTGGCCGTGCTGTATCGGCGTGGCCTGCTCACCGCCCCCGACGACGACAGTGGGGCGGCGCCCACCGGGTCGGCTGCCGATCCGGCGACCATCCGGCTGCGGGTGGTCGACCAGCACGACGACCGGCCGACGCACCCGCTGCCACGCGTCCGCCCGGGCGAACACGGAGCGGCTGCAGCGTCGACGCAGACACGCCCCCTGGCTGATCTGCCTGGCGCCGTCCGGCGTCGGTGACCACCTGCCGGGGGTGGGGTCCACGACCCCACCCCCGCAGAGTGACAGGACGACGACATCCCGTGGCGTCTCGCCGATGGGCGAATGCCGGTCAGGCGAGTCGCTGCAGTGTCGCGCCGCCGTCGGTGGACTGCTCGACGCCGTCGTCGGTCACGACCGTCAGTCGGCCTCCGGGCTCGGCGGTGATCGCCTGCGGTGGGCTCGCGGTGCCGCCACGACGCTGCCAGGTCACGCCCTGGTCGGTGCTGGCGTGCACCGTTCCGTCCGGTCCGATCCCGTACACGGTGCCGTCGTCGGCCCATGCCAGGTAGGCCAGCAGCGGGCTGTCGGCGACGGTGGTGAAGGTGGCGCCGCTGTCACGGCTGGCCACGACTCCGTCCTCGGTGGTGGCCAGGATCCGGGTGCCGTCCCCGGGGGCCAGGGCGACGTCAAGGGCGGCCAGCGGGGTGCGTTCCTGCCAGGTTCGTCCGCTGTCGCTGCTGGTCATCAGGAGCCCGCGGGTGGCGTCGAGGCCGACGACGGCCGTGCCGTCGACGTCGAGAGCGTGGAAGTCGACCTGGCCGTGCAGGCTGACCGGCTCCCACGTCGCACCGCCGTCGGTGCTGCGGACCAGGCCGAGCGGGTTCGGCGTGCTGGTGTCCTGGGGGGCGGGGTGGCCGCTGGCCAGATACGCCGCCGGCCCGGCGACGGTGAAGCCCATCAGATCCGGCCCGCCGGTCTGTGGCGAGTCCTGGCGCGGGGCCAGTGTCCCCTCGCCGGTGAGGCCGAACAGACCGTGGTGGCCTGCGATGACGATGCCGCCGTCGGCGGGGTCGACCCCGACCCCGTGGACGTGACCGACCTGGTCGAACAGGCTCGTGGTGTCGGCAGCGGCGGGGGAGGTGTCCGGCTGAGCCGGTCCGCCACAGCCGGCCAGCAGCACGGCGATGCCGGCGGTGAGCAGGGCATGGGCGGGGCGGTATCGAGTCCTGCGGCGGTGGGGGTTCGGGTGGGGTACGGGTTGTCTGTCGATCATCAGCAGCGGTGGTTCCTCTTCAGCCGGGTCGTGCTCCGGCAGCGCGGTGAGCTCGGCGGGCCGAGCCGTGAACAGGATGGGGAGACCGTCCTGGCTGCGCGGTCATCGACCGTCGCCACATGTCGTGCGGCGCTCGGCAGCGGGCGTGCGGGCAGACAGCGCTCGCACCGCGCACCCGAGCAGACAGCGCAGAACCGCACGACCGGGCTCGGACGTGGCGACCGCGATCACGGCAGACAGCGGACCTCGGGCAGCGGGCCGACTCGCGCTCTTCGCCATCGGACAGCCTCCATCGTCGATACGGGCGGGGGGTATGCTACGGCCCACGGTACATACCCCCCGCCCGTATCGGCCAGGGTGAGAGCGACCGTTCGGCGCCGGCTCACCCCGACCGGGTGTCAGCCGAGGAGCTCGCGCATCTCGGTGATCTCGGTTTCCTGGGCGTCGACGATCTGCTGGGCCAGTGCCGTCGCCTCGGGGTTGGCCCCGTTGGCGAGTTCGGTCTGGGCCATCTGCACCGCACCCTCGTGGTGGGCGATCATCATCTCGAGGAACATGCGGTCGAAGGCGGCGCCGTTGGCCTGCTTGAGCTGGCCCATCTGCTCGGGGGTCATCATCCCGGCCATGCCGCCCTGCCCCATGCCGTTCTGGTCGGGGCCGTGGCCCATCGACTCGTGGTCCATCCCGGGCATGGCGCCGGGTGCGGGTGCGCCCCAGGCGGTGAGGAAGGCCTGCATCTGGGCGATCTCCGGGCCTTGGGCCTGCTCGATCTCGGTGGCGAGGCGGCGGACGTCGTCGCTGCCGGCGCGGTCGGTGGCCAGCTTCGACATCTCCACGGCCTGCTGGTGGTGCGGGATCATGCCCTGGGCGAAGGCGATGTCGGCCTGGTTGTGCTCGGCCGAGATCGCCGCGCTGGGAGCGGCGGCGGCGCTGGTGGGGGCGGGTGCCGGGTTTGCGGGCGCGGCGCTGCCGGCGGGATCCGGACCGCCGCAGGCGGTCAGGACGAGGGCAGCAGTCAGTGTCGTGGCCGCGGCGGCCACGTTGTTGATCTTCATGTGTGGTTCTGGCTCTCCGTGTCGGTGTGATCGGGCCGGATCCGGCGCTCTGTCGCGCCGGGGGCCGATCAGGTCCGCATCACGCAGAGCTGGGCGAGTCTTCGGGGGACGGGCGGTGGCCGCTGGGCCGGCATGCCGTGGGCCAGCTGCCGGGCCGGGGTGACCGAGACCGGGAGCGCCAGGCGTCCGAGGAACAGCCACGCCGCGAGCAGAGCGAGCCCGGCGGCGGCCAGCACCGCCAGGCACAGGTGCAGCAGGTGGGCGTCGTGCTCGCCGTGGTCGGCCGGCATCGGGCCGTGGTCGGCCGCGGCCGACACCGGAGCAGACGGCGGCGCGGAGGCCGCGTCGGCTCGGAGGTCGGTGTGTCCGACTACGGACGTAGCGACCGCAACCTGATGCCCGGTGCCCGTTGCGGGGGCGGCAGCCGGGGCGACGAGCGCGTGCATCCCCACGAGCCCGAGCAGGACAGGCAGGACCAGCAGCACCAGCCGCAGTCCGTGTCGCCTGTTGCCCATGCCGGCCACGGTACCGGCGTGACTGCGGGCACTGTGCGGTCAGTAGGACGACGGTGCCTGGGCGCCACGGAAATGGCAGTGCTTCCCGGGCTGGCGCGCGGGTGCATCACCCCGGCCCGCCTGGAAGCCGTTACCGGCCGAGGCAGAGTGGTCTGCGGACCTGTTGAGCGTCGAGGATGGTCAGCTCAGTGAGTCGAGGGCGGTGCGTAGCCGTTTGCCGGCGTCGGCCGCGGTGTCGGCGAGTTCGGCTTGGCCGCCGGCGGCGATGCCGAGCAGGGCGCCGGGATCGACGGCTTGGACGATGGTGCGGCCCTCGGCTCGTCGGATGGTGACATTGCAGGGCAACAATAAGCCGACCTCTGGGCTGGCCGAGAGCGCGGCATGGGCGAGGCTCGGATTGCAGGCGCCGAGGATGGTGTAGTCGTCGACTTGCTCGCCGAGCTTTGCGGCGAGGGTGGCCTTGATGTCGATGGTGGTCAGCACCCCGAAGCCCTGCTCGGCGAGGGCGGCGGTGACGGCGTCGATGGCCTGTTGGTGGTCGAGATCGACCTCGACGGTGTGGGCGATCTGCATCGCTACTGACTCCCTGTCATGTGCGGGTGCGAGCCCGGGTGGACGGGCTCACGACACTCCGGAATACCCCGGGGGGTACGGTCGTTGTGCGGACGGCGAGCCCACGGACCCACCGTGGGATGCCCGGGAACGGAGACCGCCATGCAGGTTCAGGCCAAGGAACTCAGTGATGTGGTGAGCCGGCTGCGCCGTGTGGAGGGTCAGATCAGCGGGATCATCCGCATGATCGAGGACGGGCGTGAGTGCAAGGACGTGGTCACCCAGCTCGCCGCCGCGGCCCGGGCACTGGACAAGGCCGGCTTCAAGATCATCGCGACCGGCTTGCGGCACTGCATGACCGAGAACGACGAGGGGGAGCGCGCGGTCGACGTGGCCGAGATGGAGCGACTCTTCCTGTCCCTGGCCTGAGCGCGCCGGCCCCCGCGCCCCGGCCGGACCGACGTCAGGAGCGGCGAGAACGCTGCTCCTGACGGACCATCGAGAAGAACGACGACCGATCACACGGTAGGGCATACCCTACCGGGTAGGGAATCTGATGATCGACATTCGAACGATTGCGACGTCCGGCCTCGGTGATCGCAGCTACCTGGCCACCGACGGCGAGGTGGCCGTGGTGATCGACCCGCAGCGTGACATCGACCGGGTCCTGGACCTGGCCGCCGACCTCGGCGTGGCGGTGACCCACGTTGCCGAGACCCACATCCACAACGACTACGTCACCGGCGGGCTCGACCTCGCGCAGCGCACCGGCGCGGCGTATCTGGTCAACGCCGCGGACGAGGTCGGTTTCGACCGCACCCCGATCGCCGACGGCGAGCAGGTCACGACCGGGACGATGGGTCTGCGGGCGATCGCCACGCCGGGACATACCCACCATCACCTGTCCTACGCCCTGCTCGACACCACCGCCGACACAGGTGGCGAGGTGTTGGCGGTGTTCACCGGCGGGTCGATGCTCTACGGCACCACTGGGCGCACCGACCTCGTCTCGCCCGAGGACACCGTCGCGCTGACCCACGCCCAGTTCCACTCGGTGCGCCGGCTGGTCGCCGAGCTGCCCGCCGAGGCCGCGGTCTACCCGACCCACGGATTCGGCAGCTTCTGCGCCAGCACCCCGGCCAGCGGCGCCGACGGCTCCACCGTCGGACAGGAGGCCACCACCAACCCGGCACTGACCCAGGACGAGCAGGACTACGTCGACACGCTGATCGCCGGACTGGGGGCATTCCCGACCTACTACGCCCGTATGAGCCCGGCGAACACCGCCGGCCCCGCCCCGGTCGACCTGTCGGCCCCGGAACCGGTCGACCCCGCCGAGCTGCGACGCCGCCTCGAGGCCGGCCAGTGGGTGGTCGACCTGCGTGAGCGCACCGCGTTCGCCGCCGGTCACCTGCCGGGCTCGCTGGGCTACGAACTCGCGACACCGTTCGTCACCTACTTCGGCTGGACATTCGAATTCGACGCCGAGCTGACCCTGATCGGCGACGACCCGCAGCAGGTCGCCGACGCCCAACGGGAACTGGTCCGGATCGGCATCGACCGCTTCGCCGGCGCCGCGACCGGCCCGATCGAGTCCCTCGATGCCGGGCAGGGATTGCGTTCCTACCCGGTCTCGGACTTCACCGGCCTGGCCGCGGCCCGCGCCGAGCGCGGCCAGGATGCACTGTTCGTCGTCGATGCCCGCCGCGACGAGGAACGCGCCGCCGGTGGGGTGCAGGGATCAGTGCACATTCCGCTGCACGAGCTGCCGGGCCGCCGCGACGAGGTCCCCGACGGCCAGGTGTGGGTCTACTGCGGCTCGGGCTACCGCGCCTCGATCGCCGCCTCGATGCTCGACCGCCCCGGCCGCGACCTGGTCCTGATCAACGATGACTGGCCGCGGGCCGCCGCGGCCGGGCTGCCCATCACCGACCAGTCCACCACCGGCAACTGACCCCTGCCCCCGGCGCCACGCACGGGCACCTCTTCAGGAGCCCGTCCAACAGCCGGCACAGCTCCACGGAGGCCATCGCCTCGACATAGAACGAGAGGACCCCTTCTCCCATGACCACGACCTCCCCGCCCGAAACCTCCCCGACCGGGCACACCGCCGACGCCGACACCGTCATCGCCTGGCACCAGGCCGCCGCGCGCGGCGGGTCCGATACACCGGTGGTCGTCGACGTCCGGAGCGCGGCCGAATACCGGGCCTCCCACATCCGCGGCTCCTACCACGTGCCGCTGGCCACACTGGCCGCACACACCCGTGACATCGCCGCCCACATCGAGGGCCCGGTGGTGCTGGTGTGCCAGTCCGGGATCCGCGCCGAGCAGGCCCGACGCCACCTCGCCGCGACGGGTCTGGAACACGCCCACGTCCTCGACGGCGGCCTGGCCGCCTACACCGCCGCCGGCGGTGACATCGTCGTCGGCCGCCAGAGCTGGGCGCTGGAGCGCCAGGTCCGGCTCGTCGCCGGAGCCCTCGTGCTCGCCGGGCTGACCGCGGGGCGGCTCGTCTCACCGAAGGCCCGACTGCTGGCCGGCGGGATCGGCGCCGGGCTCACCTTCTCCGCGCTGAGCAACACCTGCGCCATGGGCGCCGCCCTGGCCCGGCTCCCACTCAACCGCGACGTCGCCGAGCCCGAGGTCAGCCAGACCCTCGCCGCACTGCGAGCCCGCCGGCACGAACGCCCCCGGGACACGCAACGGTGATAGTTCTCGCGGCAGGGTTCGGGCTGCTCATCGGCGCCCTGCTCGGCCTCGTGGGCGGCGGTGGCGGCATCCTCGCCGTGCCCGCCCTCGTCTACGGGCTCGGGCTCCCCCTGGCCGAGGCGGTCCCCGCATCGCTGGTGGTGATCGGGTTGGCCTCGGCGGTCGCGGTCGCCCCGCGCGCCCGCCGCGAGGTCGACTGGCGCCTCGCCGCGATCATCGGCGCCGCGGGCATCCCCACCTCTGTGGCCGGCGGGATCGTCCACCAGCAACTCGACGGCCGATGGCTGATGCTCGTGTTCGCCGCACTCATGGTCACCGCCGGACTGCGGATGCTGCGCGACACCGACGAGACCGGCGGGGTATGCGAGCTTCCCGGCGGCGGCGTCGCCTGGCGCCACTGCCTGCCCCGCGCCGTCGCGACCGGGCTGCTGGTCGGGTTCCTGACCGGGCTGCTCGGCGTCGGTGGCGGTTTCCTGCTCGTGCCCGCCCTCGTCGTCGCCCTCGGGCTACGGACCCCGAACGCGGTGGCCACCTCGCTGGTCGTCATCGTCATCAACTCGATCGCCGCGCTGCTGCCCTACCTCACCGCTGCCAGCGCTGCCGGCACCGCAGGCGGGCTCGAGTGGTGGATCATCGGCGCGTTCGCCGCCGCCGCGATCCTCGCCTCGCTCCCGGCCGGCCGCCTCGCCCACCGGTTGTCCGCGAGGACGCTGAGCCGCGGCTTCGCCACGCTGGTCCTGCTCGTCGCCGCCGGCGTGACCGCCCAGACCGTCGTCGCCCTCGCCACCACCTGACTTGCAGCGAAACGACACGAAGGAGCACACCGTATGACCGTCCGTGAGATCTCCGTCGACGACCTCGCCGCCGCCCGCGACACCGGCGAGGCGACCGTGATCGACGTCCGCAACCCCGACGAGTACGCCGAGGGCCACATCCCCGGGGCCCGCCTGATTCCGTTGCCCGAACTCGGTGACCGCCTCACCGAGGTCCCCACCGACCGTCCGGTGCACCTCGTGTGCCAGTCCGGCGGACGCAGCACCCAAGGCGCCGAACTGCTCACTGCGGCCGGACTCGACGCGGTATCGGTCACCGGCGGCACCCAGGGCTGGATCGCCTCCGGGCACCCCACCACTACCGGATAGCGCGCCACCCCACCGGGTAGCCGAGCCGGATCACTGCACTGCACGAGAGCGACACCCGACGCCCCCCTGCACCGAGCAGGGCGCCGGGGCGAGGAGGTCATGACCATGATGGGTGGATCGATGATGGGCTGGGCCTGGGTATGGCCGGTCCTGGTGCTGATCGGGCTGATATTGCTGGGCTATGTCGTGTTCCGGCTCGCCCAGAGCCGCGCACGTGCCGGCGCGGCACCGGGCGAGGGAACCCGGTCGGAGGGATCGCCGCAGGCTCGCCCGTCGGCACGGCAGATCCTCGACGAGCGCTACGCCCGCGGCGAGATCGACGAGGACGAGTACCACCACCGCCGCGACATGCTGGGATGAACCCCGATCAGCCGGCGCCGCGTTGGGGCTGGCCGGGCGGCTTGGCACCGCCGCTGTTGTGGCCTGGGACACCGACAGGCTGGCTGAAGTGAATCGAGCGCAGCGGGGCTACGCGGGCCGGTCCAGGGTGACCCGGTTGTTGCTGGTTGACACGCTTGAGGGTGTGGGTCGTCGGCGGAGGCCGCGTCGATCCTGGCGGCCGTGTTCTGCTTCGCCGTCGTCGGCCATGCGGCCTCTCGACCGGCGTGGCCGGGGTTTGGTCCACCGCTTCCTCGACGCACGCCGGCTCGTGCTCGGCTTTGTCGCGCTCATGGGCAGCTGGCCAGGAGCTGTCCGACGTGCGGTTACTCAGGGGGCGGCTGCTCGGATCAGCGTGTCGATCGCGTGGACGGTCCGGCCCTCCTGCTCGACCGGGCGGCGGATCCGCTCCGCTGTCGTGACCCGCAGACCGCCGAGTGCCCCGGCCACCTGGGTGGGTGTCTGTAGGACCGCGGGGTCCTGCGGTCCGCCCGCCCCTTCTGCGAGGTTGGTGAGGTCGTGGGCGACCAGGAGGAACACCCCGCCTGGGGCTACCGCCGCCGCGGCCGTGGCCAGTACCGGGCCCAGCTGTTCCCACGGGAGCTGGAGGTAGGCCACCAGCACCAGGTCGAAGGACCGCTGCGGCCGGTAGGTGGTGACGTCGGCGGTGACCGCGTCGATCGTGACTGCTCGCGCGCGGGCGGCGGCTAGCGCCTTGTCCGTGGCGACGCGGGAGAAGTCCACGGCCGTGACCATCCATCCCTGTTCGGCGAGCCACACGGCGTTGCGCCCCTCCCCCGATCCGAGATCGAGCGCTGTACCCGGTTCCAGACCGGACACCTGCTCGGCGACCGTCGCGTTGGGACCGGCGGACCACACCAGCTCGGTCGCCTCGTACCGTTCGTCCCAGTGGCGTGCGTCCACGCTCGTCCGCCTCGTTGAGATCGCTGACCGGCTGGTCACCGCGTCCCATCCATCCTGCCCGCCAGGGCGAACTGCCGGACGTTCGTCGCTGACGTCCGCGGGGCTGCGGGCCCCGGTGGGGCCGTCCCGGGGGAAGGCCGGCCCCACCGGGTGGGCCGGGCGGCGATGGTGCAGCAATCCCGCCCGGCCCGGTCACTACTGCGGCGCGTGTTCGCCGCGGACCTGGACCTGGTCGCCGACCCCGAGCGCGTCGAAGAAGGCGATCGCGTCCGGGCGTTGCAGGTGCACGCAGCCGGCCGACAGGTTGTCCAGGGAGCCTTCGTGGAAGGCGATGCCGCCGGGGGCGAAGAACACCGAGAACGGCATCGGGGCGTCGTACTCGCGGCTGTGGTAGTTCTGCGCCTTCCAGTCGACGGCGAAGGTGCCGGGCGGGGTGGGAGTGCGGGGGTCGCCGTCGAGAAACGGGACGGTGCGGGTGATCTGCCCGTCGTCCAGGAGCCAGGCGGTGTGCGAGGTCAAGTCGACGCAGGCGTCGGCCGAGGTCGTGCACGGTGTGCCGGGGACCGGGACGCCGGACGGGGTGGCCGTACTCGCCGGAGGTGGGGTCTGCGGCGAGTCGGTGTCGGCGAGCCCGAGGCCGGCGCCGCCGAGCAGCGCGCCGGCGAGCGCGAGGGCCACCACTCCGGGGCGTCGCCAGCGTGCTGGGATGGTTGTCACGAGTCCTCCCTGACCGGGTGTGGTCCTGTTGCGTCGAAGGCGCGCGGCGTGGCGGTGCGCCTGGTATCGGTGGATCCGCTGTCGCTGGAGGTGCCGGGTAAGGGGCAAGCGGTGGCGCCGCGCAGCCGGGCCCGCAGTGCGGCGGCGAGCCCGACCACGGCCAGTACGGCCAGGACCGGCTGCACGGGTTCGAACCAGGTGATGGCGCCGGTGTAGCCGAGGACGAGCAGGACGAGTTTGTTGCAGACCGGGCAGCCGACGGCGAGGAAGCCCAGCAGTGCCCCGGCCGAGGCGCGGCGCCCGCCCGGCCCGTCGGGTGCGCGGACGTAGGTGGCCGCGACCAGGCCGGACAGGATGGCGACGAGTCCGAGTACCGGATAGGCCCAGCCCGGGGTGGGGATTTCGCGCCAGAACCACGGAGTCGGTAGCACCGCGGTGGGGACCGCGACGAACACGACCGTGGCCAGGGTGGTCAGTACCGCGACCGTCCAGTGCCGACCTGTCCAGGCCCGCAGCGCGTCGAGGGCGGTCACCGGGCGTCCTCCTGCTCGCGTTCGCCGTCCCGGGTTCGGGTGGCCCGGCGGCGCAGCAGCCGTACCGCCATCGCGGCCAGGGCGAGCAGCACGACCCCCAGCAGGACCGCCGTATCAGACACCCCGCCGAACAGGCCGGTGATCGCGCTCTGCGCGTCGGCCTGCTGGTCGACCGTGGTCGGCGCGATGATCCCGGCGGTGCCGTCGGTGAGCAGGAACAGCAGCCCGATCCCGATGAACAACACCCCGGAGATCAGGCTGGTGGAGTGGGTACGCAGCGGCCCGAGGTGTACCTCGCGCCCGCGCAGCCACGGCTTACGTGAGAGCCCGAAGCGGTCCCACAGCAGGGCGAGCACGAACAGCGGGGCGGCCATCCCGACCGCGTAGGCGCCCAGCAGCACGGCGCCGTAGCCGGGGTCCGAGCCGACCGCGGCGACGGTCAGGATGCTGCCCAGCAGCGGCCCCGAGCAGAACCCGGCCAGGCCGTAGACCGTGCCCAGGGCGTAGGTCGACACGGGCCCGGAGATCCGGACCCGACCGGCGAGCCGGCCCGCGGTGGCACTGCCGAACCCGATGCCCAGCACGCTGAGGACACCGAACCCGATCAGTAGCAGCCCGCCCGCGGTGGTCACGACACCGCGGTACTGGGTGATCAGCGCGCCGACCAGCGCCACGCCGGCGCCGAGGGGCACCAGCACGGTCAGCAGGCCGGCGAGGAAGGTCAGCGTGCGTCCGATAAGGGTGCCGACCCGGTCGAAGGCGTAGGCGAAGAACGAGGGCAGCAGCAGCGCCGCGCACGGGCTGAGCAGCGACAGCAACCCACCGAGGAACGCCGTGAGCAGGCCGGCCCCGCTCACGGCGCGGTCTCCAGCGCCTGGTCGATCTGAGCGCGGAACGCCTCGACCGGCTGCGCACCCATGATCGGGTAGCCGTTCACCACGAACGCCGGGGTGCTCGGCACCCCGAGCGCGCTGCCCTCGGCCAGATCGGCCGCGACCGCCTCGGCGACCTCGGGTGAGTCCATGTCGGCCCGGAACCGCGCCGTGTCGGCGATGCCGGCCTGCTCGGCGTAGGCGAGCAGCGTGTCCTCGGGCAGGTCGGGCTTGGTGCGCTCGGGGGTGTCGGCGTAGACGGTGCGGTTGTACTCCCAGAACTTGCCCTGCAGCGCCGCGGCCCGCCCGGCGTGCGCGGCGACGGTGGATTCCGGCCCGAAGATCGGATAGTCGCGCCACTCCAACCGCAGCCGTCCGTCGTCGACGTACTCGTCGATCAGCTGCTGTTCGGTCTCCCGGGAGAACTTCGCACAGAACGGACACCGGTAGTCCGAAAAGATCGTCATGATGACCGGTGCATCAGTGCGGCCGAGCGCGAGCGGGTCGCCTTCCTGGCGACGAGCGAGATCGCCCAACGGCCCGATCGCGGCGGTCTCCCCCGCCGACGGAGTCCCGGCGGCTTCCCCGTCCCGGCCCGAGCCGACCGCACCGGCGATCAGATACCCGACCAGACCAACGGCCACGACCGCCAAGGCGACGACGATCGCCACGTCCCGGCGCCGACCCCGCCGTTCGAGCGTTCCCGCTGTGCGTCCCACCCCAACCCCTTCTACTAACGTCATAGTAGTGATCTACGACGACGGTAGTAGACGGGTGTGAAGGGCCGGTCAACCGGGGGGCGGCGCCCGAGGGAGCGGGTCGCTCAGGCCGACAGGCAGACCGCGAGCACCAGCATGGTTGCGCCGGTCGCGGGCAGCAGCGCGGGCACCAGCGCGAGCGCACCGGTCGCGGCTCGGGCGAGCACACTGTCGCCGCGCACCAGCGCCGGGCGCGGCGAGCTCAGCCAGGATTGGCGGGCCTCTGGGAACGCGTCGAAGCCGACGGCGCCGCGCGGGGCGCCCTGCCCGGCCGCGATCTCCTGCAGGGCCCGGGTCAGCGCCTCCGGGCCGCACCGGCGCACGGCGGCCGCGTCGGCGGCGAGCTCGCACAGCACCCCGACCGCACCCGGTGCCTGCCGGCACAGCGGCACCCGCGGCAGCGCCGCCGCCGCCGCGCGGGCGAGCGCGACGGCCAGGTGGTGACGTCCGCGCAGGTGCGCCCGCTCGTGGGCGAGCACCGCCTCGACCACGCCGACATCGAGCCCGTGCAGACCTGTGGAGGCGACGACGATCCCGCGCCGGCCTCCGCCGATGGAGAACGCGATCGGGTCGGCACACGGGATCCACCAGACACCGTCACGGACTGCGGCGACCGCGCGCAGCGCCCCTACTCGTTCGATCCGGTGCCGGCGCTCGGCTCGCAGCGAGCCGGTGAACAGCACCGCGACCCGGGCCAGCAGCACCAGCAGGGTGGTTCCGACGACGAGCCGGACCAGGAGCAGCCACGGCAGGTCGGTGCCGCGTGCCACGGCCTGCCAGCACACCACCGCGATCCCGAGCATGCCGTCGGGTACCGACGGGTCGGGCAGCACCAGCACCGCGGCGGCGGTGACCGCTGCCGCGGCAGCGGCGAGCAGTGTCACCACCCAGGCCGAGAGCGCGAGTGCCGGATGCACCCCCGGTCGCCCGACCGGGCGCAGGTAGGTCGGCCCGATCACCCCGAGCGCGACCGCGGCGAACAACAGCGCGACCGCGACCGTCACTCGCCGTCCCTCGACAGCGCCCGGCGCAGGAACTCGCTCTCCCGTTCGTCCATACCGCGGGCGAAGTGCAGCAGCACACCCTCCGGGTCCCCGAGCGAATCGAGAACCTCCCGCAGCATCTCCGCGCCGGCCTCCTCCCGCTCCCGCGCCGGGACGTACGCCCAGGCCCGGCCGACCCGCTCGCGGTGCACCCACCCCTTGCCGTGCAAGTTGTCCAACACGGTCATGACGGTGGTGTAGGCCAGCGACCGCTCCCCGGACAGCGCCGAGTGCACCTCCCGCACGGTGCGCGGGCCGTCCGCGTCCCACAATGCGGCCATCACCCGACTTTGCAGCTCGCCCAGACCCGCCACCGGCACCTCCCTACTCGCAGAGCGAGGGTACGCACGGTCAACAACGAGGCCACCGCGCCCAGGGCGATGCGTGAAGCGCGTTCGGTTCGCGGAGGTGCTGGGTGTGTCCAGACAGGCCGTACACAAGAGGCTCAGTCGCCGCTTATCGGCCCGACCTCGCTGAGCACGCGGTCGGTGGCGGTGAAGGCATCGGAGAGCAGCCGGCGCTCGTCGAGGGTCAACGTGTTGGCGGTCCGGACCATGTCGCGCAGCTCGTCCTCGCTGACCTGGTCGTCGGGGGTGCGCGGGTCGATGCCCAGCAGCCGGACCACCGCGCGCGACAGCAGCCAGATCAGCGGCCGGGCCGCGGTGGCGAGCCGGTCGAGGGGCCCGGCGGTGGCCTGGGCGACGGCCTCGGGTCTCTGCAGGGCCAGGCGTTTGGGCACGAGTTCGCCGACGACCAGCGACAGGCAGGACACCAGGGCGGTGACCAGGATTAGCGCGGCGGTGGAGGCGATCGCCAGGGGCAGTCCCCAGCCGGCCAGGACCGGCTCGAGGCGCACGGCGATGATGGCGCCGCCGTAGCTGGAGGCGAAGAACCCGGCAAAGGTGACCCCGATCTGGACCGCGGACAGGGACCGGTTGGAGTCGCTGCGCAGCCGCGCCACCCGTGCGCCGCGCCGGCCGCGTTCGGCCATCGCGGACACCTGCCCGGCCCGCAGGGTGACCAGCGCGATCTCGGCGGCGGCGAAGAAGCCCCGATGAGCACGAACACCAGCACCAGGGCCAGGTTCAGCGCGACGTCCACCCCGACGACTCTGGCAGTACGGGTATTTCGGCCCCGGGCGCGGCCGTCTCCGATGGCGGTGAACGCGGCCGGGCTGGTGCTGGCCGACCAGGCGTCGTAGGTCACCACCGGCCGTCACGATCTCGCTGCGTAGGGTTACCGTTCCTGCGGGCTCGCTCGGCGGCAGCCCACTGGCTGCGTCCCTGCCCATCCCCCTCGGGGCGGGGGCGTAGCCCGCCGGCGCAGGGTCTGCCCGACCGGCTCGCCGACGCCGAACTCGCTGAGACACCCCGGGGCACCACAGGCACAGCGGTCGGTCGTTTCCACTTCATCGAGCGTTGTCGCTCCAGGCTCTGTCGAGCAACGTTGATCCGTTGCTTGGCGCGGAGCACGAGTACGCCGTCGCCGAGACTGCAGTGGGTTCAGCTCTGCAGGGCGTCGTCCATTTCGCGGAGGCCCTGGGCGGCGCGCCAGAGGTGGTCCTCGGGATCGACGCCGAGTCCCTTGTGGGCTGCGCGCCAGTCCCGGTCGTGGTAACGATCGATCACCTCGCGCAGATGGCGGCGGGCCAGGGCCCGTTCCTCGTACAGCTGGGCGTGCCACTCCGGCACCGACGGCTCCAGGACGGGGACGGCGTCGTTCGCGCAGCGCATCGAGAACAGCGGCTTCTGTGAAGCGACGGTAGGACGACAGCGGCGCCGCGCCACGAGGAGGAGCGTCCGCCATAGCGATCTTGGTGGCGTGCTCACGCCCATCGACCATCCGCCGCCAGCGGCGCCTGTTAGCCCGGGGTGAGCTCGGGGCGCAGGTAGGGGTCGAGGTTGCGCATCGCGCGGGCGATGTACTCGTCCTTCTCCCCGACCGGGGCGACGTAGTGCAGGGCGCTCTCGGCGGCCTCGAGGCCCTCGAGCCGGGCGATGGCCCAGGCGCCGAGGTAGTGCGCGGCGAGGCACCCGCCACCGGTGGCGACGTTGCCCTTGGCGAAGAACGGCTGGTTGAGCACCGTGATATCGGCAGCCTGAACCCACGGCCTGGTGGTGAGGTCGGTGCAGGCTGGCACGTCATCGAGCAGCCCCAGTTTGGCGAGCACCAGGGTGCCCGAGCACTGCGCGGCCAGCAGCTGACGCGCGGGGTCCAGCGAGCGCAGCGTGCCCATGATGGTGGGGTCCTCGACCACCTCACGGGTGGCGATCCCGCTGCCGACGATCACCGCGTCGGCGGTGACGGCCTCCTCAAGGGTGCACATCTGTTCGATGACCACCCCGTTCATGACCATGATCGTTCAGTTCGTCATGTCCTGAGCCGACACCGCACACGTGAGCTCACCGGCCGGCCGTCGACGGCGGTAGGACGTGCGCTCGGACTCCTGCGGAAGGGGCATACACCGATGCAGACCACACAGCAGGCTCGGCACCCGGTAGGGCCCGGCGACTGGGCTACCGGTGTCATCTACGTCGGCACCATCGCCGCCGCTCACCGCTAGCAACTCAGCTGTGGAGCGACGGCAGGACGACAGCGCTGGCGCGCCACCAAGATGTCAGCGCCCTCGGACCGACCCGGACGCAGCCCAACCGGGGCATTGGCCTTCTGGCTCCGCGACGGCACAGCCCGCCGGTCTGCCGACCGCGTCGAGTCCTCTGGCCGATCACG
Organism: Pseudonocardia parietis; assembly: GCF_017876315.1. Lineage (GTDB taxonomy): Bacteria > Actinomycetota > Actinomycetes > Mycobacteriales > Pseudonocardiaceae > Pseudonocardia > Pseudonocardia parietis. The sequence continues at coordinate 393,889 of NZ_JAGINU010000004.1, forward strand.
TTCGTGTTGGGTCCACGGAGGTGGAGTCGTCGTGTCCGGTCGTGCGGATCAGCCGGTCCGCGACCTCGACGAATGCGGCGAGCTGGGTCGGGTCGACCTCTCCCAGCAGTGCCTGCGCTGCCCGGTCGCGGTGGGTCTCCATCCATTCGGTGTGCTGGCGGCCCTGTGGTGTCAGTTCCACCATCGTGGCGCGCCGGTCTGCGGGGTGGCGTTGTCGTTCGGCCCAGCCGTGCTGCTCCATGGTGTCGACCAGGGCGGTGACGTGTCGGGGGCTGCAGCGCAGGTAGGTGGCCAGCTGCCGCTGCACCAGCGGCCCGTGGCGGTGCAGCATCAGCAACGCCTCCGCCCGGCCGGGCGTGAGACCACGTTCCTCCAGTGCGGTGCTCATCAGCGTCGACACGTGATCGGCCAGCTCGAACGCCTTGTCCAGCACCGCGCGCGCATCCACGAGGGCACTGTACTTCACCATGAGTCGTAAACATGGTGAACTACGTTCACGGCTTCATGGAGAGGGGCAGGGATGGCAGCGGAGAACGTCAGCGGTGTGCAGGACCGTCCTCGGGGACTGTTCAGTCGCTTCTACGCGTCGATGAGTCCACGGTTGGATGAGGAGGGGCTGGCCGAGCTGCGCGAGGAGTTGCTCGCACCGCTGGCCGGCGCTGTTGTCGAGGTCGGTGCGGGGCCGGGTGGCAACTTCGCCCGCTACCCGTCGGGTGTGGTGTCGGTGATCGCGGTGGAGCCGGAGCCCTACCTGCGCGGGCTCGCCGGTGCGGCGGCCGGGGACGCCTCGGTTCCGACGACGGTGCACGCCGGGGTCGCCGAGGCTCTGCCGCTCCCGGATTCCTGTGCCGACGGGGTCGTCTTCTGCCTGGTCCTGTGCTCGGTTCCGGATCAGATCGCGGCCGCGACGGAGGCCGCGCGGGTGCTGCGCCCCGGCGGCATCGTCCGGTTCCTCGAACACACCCGGGCTGAGATGCGCGGGCTGCGCACGGTGCAGCGCGTCGCCGACGCAACCGTCTGGCCGCTGCTCACCGGGGGCTGTCACACCTGCACCGACCCGGTCGCGGCGCTGCGCGAGGCCGGCTTCGTGGTCGACGACGTCCGTCGGCTGCGGTTCCCCGCCGACCGCTTCACCCAGCCGTCCACTCCGCACGTTCTGGGCACTGCGCGCCTACCCGGCTGAGCGCCACGTCGAGGACAGTCCGCCGGGCCGATCAGCGGCTTCCGCGGGGCTTGCCCGCCGGGCGCGCCGCGCGGCACTCGGATTGATCCGAATTCGACGCGAGTTCGGCCCGCCCGTCTGCTCCCGTGCGCAAGCACCGCCTGCTGGGCTGGGTGTGGTCAGGATGCGGCTGCGGCGACGACGGGTTCACCGGCCAGTCGCCACTCGAGGATGCCGTCTTCGAGTCGCCGGGCGCGGTGGCCGCGCGCCCGGAGCAGCCGTACCGCGTCGTGGGAGAACACGCAGAATGCGCCGCGGCAGTAGGCGACGATCTCCAGGTCGTGGGGCAGTTCGTCGAGCCGCTCGGCCAGCTCGTCGAGGGGGATCGACACAGCGCCGGGGATATGGCCTGCGGCGAACTCGGTGCCGGGGCGCACGTCGATGACGACCGCGTCGCCGTGTGCGACCCGGCTGAGTAGCTCCTCGCGGCTGACCTGCTCGGTGTCGGCGGGGCCGAGGTAGTCCCGTGCTGCCGGGGCGACGTCGGCGACCCGGGTCGCCGCCACGTCGCGCAGGTGGGCATACAGCGCGGCGATGTCGTCACCGGCCAGGTCGTAGAAGATCGTCGTGCCGGCGCGCGTGGCGCGGACCAGGCCGGCGTGCTTGAGCACCTGCAGGTGCGCCGAGGTCGTCGTCACACCCGCCCGGGCAGCTTCGGCGAGTTCGGCGACCGAGCGCGGGCCCTGGGCCAGCAGGTCGATGAGCTCCAGGCGTTTCCCGTTGCCCAACGCCTTACCCACCCGCGCGAGGTGCGTGAACAGCTGTTCCTTCGTGCTCTCGCCCATCACCTGGTCCTCCACAATATGATGGAATACGGTATCACGGACGGTGGCGCCACCTCCGAACCCAGCCTGCACCGCGAGAGCCGATGCCTGTGTCGTCGTCGCTGGGGAACTTCCGCCCATGCTATCCTCCAAAATAGCATGGAATAGTCGAAGACTGTTGCTGGTGTGGTTGGGAGGTCGAGATGAACACGTCCGCGTCCGCTGCCGTGGCACCGATGACGATCGTCGACGAGGGGCTGGGTAACACCTGCTATCTGGTGGATCTCGGTGACGGGTCGGCGCTGGTGGTCGATCCCCCGCGGGATCTGCGCACGGTGCTGGCCACCGCCGGCGAGCACGGGCTGCGGATCCGCTTCGCCGCCGATACCCATCTGCATGCCGACTTCCTCTCCGGCGCCGTCCAGCTCGCCCACGAGTTCGACACGACCGTGCTGGCCTCTGCCGCGGGCGAGCGCACCTTCCCGCACCGGGGGCTGGGCGAGGGGGATCAGGTCGACCTCGGGGGGCTGCGGTTGACCGCGCTGGCCACGCCGGGACACACCGACGAGCATCTGAGTTTTCTGCTCGGCGACGGTGAGCGGCCGGTCGGCGTGTTCACCGGCGGGTCGCTGATCGTCGGATCGGCCGCGCGGACCGACCTGCTCGGCCCGGACCGCACCGACGCGCTGACCCGTGCTCAGTTCCACTCGCTGCACCGGCTGGGGCAGCTGCCCGCCCGCACCGCCGTGTGGCCCACCCACGGTGCGGGCTCGTTCTGCTCGGCGCCACCCGGGACGGCCCGGACATCGACGATCGGGCAGGAACTGGCGACCAACCCGCTGCTGCAGCTCGGCGACGAGGACACGTTCGTACGAACACTGCTCGCCTCGTTGGGGAGCTACCCGGACTACTTCCGCCGGCTCACCGAGATCAACCGTCGGGGCCCGCAGGTCCTCGATCTGCAGGCCCCGGCCCGGCTCGCCGCGCTGTCGCCGCCGCTGGTGCACACGATGCGCGGTGACGGCGCGGTGGTGGTCGATGTCCGCCCGGTGCGCGACTACGCGGCCGGGCACGTGCGGGGCGCGCTCTCGATCCCGCTGCGCGCACAGTTCGCGACCTGGCTGGGGTGGCTCGTCGACGGCCCGGTCGTCATCGTCCGCGGGGACGACCAGGATCCCGCCGAGATCATCTGGGCGGCCGCCAACATCGGGTTCGACACCCTGGGCGGGTTGGTCGGCGAACTTGCCGGAGGGGTCGAGAGCTGGGCCGGGGCCGGCTATGAGGTGGCCACCACCGCCATGCTGGCCGCGGCCGAGGTCGAGCCGAATCGCCACCAGGTGCTCGACGTCCGCCAGGACGCCGAGGTGGCTGCCGGACACCTGCCCGGGGTGCGTCACGTCGAGCTGGGCTCACTGCCCGCCGAGACGGTGCCGCCCGGTGGCGGTCCCGACCGCAGGGTCGTGACCATGTGTGGGCACGGTGAGCGCGCGGCAACGGCGGCCAGCCTGCTCGAGCGCCAGGGCCACCACGATCTCGCGATCGTCGAGGGCGGCCCCGACGACTGGGCCCACGCCCGCAGCACCCGGCTCGACACCCCGTCCTGACCACCGGTGGTCGTGGTGTCGTCGTTGCTGACAGTGCTCAGTTCGCGCGCGGCACCCACCCAGGCGCACATGCACGGGTCCGGGGCGCGCGCAGCCACCACCACGACCCGGTCGTCGCTCACCTGGACCGTGATGGGATGCCCCTCGTGACTTCGCCGACCGACTCCGAACTGCCGCTGCTCAGCGGCAAGCAGCACACTGAGCCGTCGCTGTTCCAGCCGGCCAACCTGCTGCGAGAAGCCCGCCGGCAACGCGGCCTGCCCGAGGTGAGCGTGCCCAAGGTGTGCCTGCTCGACCCGGACGGCGACATCGCGCGGTATCTGGCCGCCGGCGCCGAGGGCAGCAGGCACCCCGGATGGGCGTGCTATCACACCGAGATGTGGACCCTCGACCACGACGGGCTCGAGCTCGGCGTGGTCGGCATGGCCGTCGGTGCCCCGTTCGCCGTCCTGGTCGCCGAGCAACTCGCCGCCTCCGGCGCCGAGCTCGTGATCAGCGTGATCTCTGCCGGGCAGATCGCCGCCCTGCCCACCACCCCGTGCTTCGTCCTGATCGACCGCGCGCTGCGCGACGAAGGCACCAGCGCCCACTACCTGCCGTCCGGCCGCTGGAGCCAGCTCCCCGATAACCTGCGCGCACCCTTGATTCGCGGGCTGGAAGCGCAGACACGCGACCTCGCCCAGCCCGTGCTCACCGGCGCATCGTGGACCACCGACGCCCCCTATCGAGAGACCGCCACCGCCATCGCCGACGCCGAAGCGGCCGGCGCGGTCTGCGTCGAGATGGAGGCAGCCGCCCTCTACGCCTATGCCCAGGCCACGGGCCGGGCCGTGGTCTGCATCGCCCACATCACCAACACCATGGCCACCGCCGGCGACGACTTCGAAAAGGGCGCCGACAACGGCGTCCACGACGCCCTCGCCACCGTCCACGCGATCGCGTCCCTGCTGCGGTCTCCCCAGACCTGACATTCACAGCGGCTGCCCCCTCGGCCGTCTCCGGATCCCTGCGACACACGGGCTTGGACCGGCCGTGGACGCCCCACGGGGTGGCCGACCGAGAAGCACCTGGCCGCCGGCCCTGGGGTGTTGCCGGAGCTGACGAGCCACCGTAAGCTCCTAATCCATGGATTGCTGGAATAGTTGGGGTGTGTGGTGAGCGGTACGTCGACTGTGGAGGCGGCCGAGCGGATCGCCGTCGACGACGAGGCTCGCCGAGGCCTGCAGCGGCGTGTTCTGGCTGTGGTGATGGCGAGTCAGGTGCTCGGTGGTGCCGGGCTCGCGGCCGGTATCACGGTCGGGGCGTTGCTGGCCCAAGACATGCTCGGGTCCGATGACCTGTCGGGGCTGCCTGCTGCGCTGTTCACCCTCGGTTCTGCCCTGGCGGCGTTCCTGGTGGGGCGGGTGACCCAGCGGGTGGGTCGCCGGCTCGGGATCGGTCTCGGGTTCAGCGTGGGCGGGATCGGGGCGATCGGGGTGGTCGCGGCGGCGGTGCTCGACAGCGTGGCGTTGCTGTTCGTGGCGTTGTTCGTCTACGGCGCGGGGACCGCGACGAACCTGCAGGCCCGCTACGCGGGCACCGACCTTGCGCTGCCCGCTCGGCGTGGTCGCGCGATCAGTGTGGCGATGGTGGCCACGACGCTCGGGGCGGTGGCCGGCCCGAACCTGGTCGAGCCACTCGGGTCGCTGGCCAGCGCTGTCGGGGTGCCGGCGCTGGCCGGGCCGTTCCTGCTCGCCGCAGTGGCCTACCTGGGTGCCGGTGCGGTGTTGTTGGTGCTGCTGCGCCCGGACCCGTTCCTCGTGGCGCGCCACCTCGAGCAACGCACCGCAGACGCCTCGACGGGACAGGTGTCGGTGGCGCCCCCGCTGGGGACCGGTGTGGTGGTCGGTGCCACGGTGATGGTGCTGTCCCAGATCGCGATGGTCGCGATCATGACGATGGCCCCGGTGCACATGCGCGCCCATGGTCACGGCCTCGGCGAGGTCGGACTGGTCATCGGTGTCCACATCGGGGCGATGTATCTGCCCTCGTTGGTGACCGGGTCGTTGGTGGACCGGTGGGGCCGACTCCGGATGGCCACGGCGTCGGGGCTGACGTTGTTGCTCGCCGGGCTGGTCGCGGCGTTCGCGCCCGCCGACTCACTGGGGTGGCTGATCGTGGCGCTGGCGCTGCTGGGCCTGGGCTGGAACCTCGGGTTGATCTCGGGTACCGCGCTGCTGGTCGACGCGACCGTTGCGGCGAACCGCGCCCGGGTGCAGGGCACTGTGGACGTGCTGATCGCCCTGGGTGGCGCGGGGGGCGGCGCAGTGTCCGGCGTCGTCGTGGCCGGCGCCGGGTATGGCGCACTGTCCCTGGCCGGCGGGGTCCTGGCCCTGCTGCTCATCCCGGTACTGCTCAAGGCCCGCCGCACCGTGCAGGCCGTCACCCCCTCCCCGACCGAGGACGCGCAGACGCCCCGGGCGGCGAGCGCCGCTCCGCATCCGGCGCAGGAGCCGAGGAGATGAGCACCGGGCAGCGCCCCTTGCGGCTCGGCCTGCGGGAGAACGCCGGCCAGTTCGCCCTGCTCGTGGTGGTCAACGCCCTGGTCGGCGGCATGGTCGGCCAGCAACAGGCGGTGCTGCCGCTGCTGGCATCCGAGGTGTTCGGGCTGACCGGCTACACGTTCATCTTCACCTACGTGGCCGCATTCGGGATCACCAAGGCGGCCGCGAACTACGTCGCGGGGACCTGGTCGGACCGCTTCGGGCGCAAGCCGGTGTTGCTCCTCGGCTGGCTGCTGGCCATCCCGGTACCGCTGCTGCTGATGTGGGCCCCGAGCTGGGGCTGGGTGATCGTGGCGAACGTCCTGCTCGGGCTCAACCAGGGCCTGACCTGGTCCACCACCGTCGTGATGAAGATCGACCTCGTGGGCGCGCGCCAACGTGGCTTGGCCATGGGACTCAACGAGGCGGCCGGATACGGGGCGGTCGCGGTCAGCTCGCTGCTCGCCGGCTCACTGGCCGAGCAGTACGGGCTGCGGCCCGCGCCGTTCCTGCTGGGCCTGGGCTATACGGTCATCGCCCTCGCGCTCAGCTCGCTGCTGGTGCGCGAGACCCGCGAACACGCCCGCCTGGAGGTGGCCGGGCACGGGCCTGAGGACCCGCGCAGCAACAGAACCATCGCTGCGGACGTGAGCTGGCGGGAACCGGCGTTGGCCTCGGCCAGCCAGGCCGGGCTGGTCAACAATCTGAACTTCGGGCTGTCGTGGGGGCTGTTCCCGCTCTTGTTCGCCACCGCCGACCTCGACATCGGACAGATCGGGCTTCTCATCGCCCTGTATCCCGCGGTCTGGGGTGCCGGGCAGCTGGTCACCGGCGGCCTCTCGGACCGCGTGGGCCGCAAACACATGATCACCGTCGGGATGGCGGTCCAGGCCGGCGCCCTGGTGATGATCGCGCTCTCCGGCGGGTTCGCCGGATGGGCGGTGGGCGCGATCGTGCTCGGCCTGGGCACGGCCCTGGTGTATCCGACGCTGCTGGCAGTGATCGGCGACGTGGCACACCCGTCCTGGCGCGGCCGGGCGGTCGGGGTCTACCGAGTCTGGCGGGACCTGGGCTACGCCGCAGGCGCGGTCGTCGGGGGCGTCGTCGCCGACGCCTTCGACTTGACCGCCGCAGTGTGGACGGCAGCAGCGATCTCGCTGGTGTCCGCGCTCGTGGTCGCGGTGCGCATGTACGAGACCCACCCGCGCGATGCCCGAACACCACCGACCGGCTGAGCCCGGGACCCGGCTCCGAGCAGCCCGCCCACTCACTGTGCCCTTCAGTTCGAACGCATCCCTACCGAGCCCCACCGAGCGGAGACGGGAATGTCCCAGACCCACGACTCGGCACAGGACCAGTCGTCCTCACCGCCGTCGTCATCGACGAAACCGACCCCAGCGTGATGTTCAGGATCCGCCTCGTCTTCCACACCGCCCACCGCTCCCACCTCGGCGAATGGATCGGAGTGGGCGGAGACCCCGACCGGGCCGGCCTGGAGCACGACCTGCTCTCCGCAGTCGCCGACCGCGCAGCCGCAGGAGAAGTGATGTGGATCCTTCACATGGGCAACGACCGGTACAGAGCGATCCCGTTCACCGCGATCGAATGGCTCGAGGTCGAGTTCTCGGACTGCTAGTCGAGCGCCGCGGATCGCAATCGAGGCTACGGCGAGTTCCTCGTCGAACGCTTCGGCGCCTACGACAACGTCACCTGGACCCTCGGCGGGGACCACCCGGCCGACGGTGAGGAGCAGCTGTGGACCGAGCTGGCCGAAGGCCTCGACGCGACCGGCGGGACGCAGCTCAAGACCTACCATCCGCGCGGCGACCAGTCCTCGGCAACGTGGTTCGCCGACGCCGAGTTTATCTCGATCTTGATAATCGAAGGTGCCCTGGAGCTGCTATTTTCCGCTGTGGACATGTCTGTGACGTGAGCGTCCCGTGCCAGCGAACTGCGCCGTTCCGACCAGCGCGGCACCACAGACGAGCAGCGCCCCACAGCCCCGGCAGCACCAGTGCAACCGGGGCTACGCCGTTCGGCGACAGCCACCTTCACGTTCGGACGGCTGGCTGCTCGCAGCACCGAACGGCAGGCAGCGCCGTGCGGTGGCGCAGCAATCGGGTGGTGACGTAGCGCGCGTCGCGCCCGACCCCGCGCAGGGTGGCCGAGGCGAGGCTGCGCTGCCATTCGAGCCCGACGTAGCCGAGCCCGGGGTGCGAGGTCGACAGTCCACGGATCTGGCGTGGCCGGCCGTGGTGGTCGAGGGCGCTGAGGTCGGTGAGGTAGGGCAGGTCCGGTCGGTAGCCGGTGGCCAGCAGGATGGTGTCGACCTGCTCGGTGTGCCCGTCGGGCCAGGTGAGGCGGGTGCCGTCGATGTCGGTGAACAGCGGGGCCCGGCCGGGTCGGCCGGCGTCGATGGTGGCGCGGTAGGTGCCGTCGTCGACCACGGGCACCGACGGCGGGGTGCGTAGGTAGGGCCCGACGGGCAGGTGGTCGAACCCGAGGGTGGTCGACCACCAGTGCATGTCGCGTCCGAGGATGACCTGCGGGGCGTACGTGACGGGCTTCCGGGTGGCGAGGGTGACCCGGGCGTGGCGGGTGAGTTCGACGCCGATCTGGGCCGCGGAGTTCCCAGCACCGACGATCACGACGTGCTGGCCGGCGAACTGCTCCGGTCGGCGGTAGTCGGCCACGTGCAGGGTCTGGCCGGTGAAGGCGTCGAGGCTGGGCAGGGCAGGCCGGTACGGGTTGCCGAAGCCACCGGTGGCGGCGATGACCAGCGGGGCGGTGAGGACCTGCTCGCCGGAGCGGACCTCGTAGCCGCCCGATGTGGTGGTGACGGCGTCGACACGGTGGCCGGTGCGGATGTCGACGTCGAGGTAGGTGGCGTAGCGGCGCAGGTAGTCGGCGACCTCGTCGCGGTGGGGATAGCGGTCGGGGTCGCCGGGGAACGGCAGCCCGGGTAGCGAGCTGTAGCGGGCCGGGGAGAACAGGGTGAGGCTGTCGTAGTAGTGCGGCCAGGACCCGACCGGCTCGGGGCCGGCTTCGAGGACCACCGGCGCCAGACCGGCCTGGCGCAGGGCGTGGGCGGCGGCGAGCCCGGACTGGCCCGCACCGATGACGATCGCGTCGCACGAGCCGGTGGAGCCGGACGCGCCGGGGTGAACGGGACTGGACATGGGCACCTCACAGGGACGGTCCTCCGTCCGGAGGAACGTGGGCAGGGTGTGGCAACCGGCAGCCGCACGGGGTCGGCGGTGAAGGTTGTGGAGCGGATGGGTCGCCGCGCGGTTAGTCGGGGTCGGTGGCGGTGCGGCGTTCGAGGAAGACGGTGTCGCGCCAGGCGCCGTGGTGGCGTCCGATGCGTTCGCGCAGGCCGAGGGTGCGGTAGCCGGCGGACTGGTGCAGCGCGACCGAGGCCCGGTTCTCCGGGAAGATCGCGGTCTGCAGGGTCCAGAGCCCGGCGGCGTCGGCGGCGGTGACCTGCTGGTGGATCAGCGCCTTGCCGATCCCGCGTCCGCGTGAGCCGTCGGCGACGTAGATCGAGGACTCGGCCACGCCGGCGTAGACCGGACGCGTCGAGACGGGTGCGAGGGCCGCCCAGCCGACGACGTGGCCGTCGAGCTCGGCGACCCACCGGTGCTCGGGCAGCCATCGGCGGTCGAGCTCACGCCGTTCGGGAACCTCGGTGTCGAAGGTGGCGTGGCCGGTGGCGATGCCCTCGGAGTAGATGCGCCGCACCGCGGCCCAGTCGCCGGCCTGCATGGCGCGGACGGTGACGTCGGAGGGCAGGTCGGTGGGGCAGCACGGGCGCGGCCCGAGCATGCCCATAACGGCGTCGGCGGCATGCGGGAGCCCCGTGCAGCAGGCCGGATTGACCGAGACGAGGGTGGCGGTCTTCTCCTTGTGCAGGCTCACGAACCCGACGTCGGCGAGCTTGCGCAGATGGTGGCTGCAGGTCGACTGGGAGATCCCGAGCTGCTCGGCCAGTTCCCCGACCGCGACCGCTCGTCCGGCAACCGCCACCGCGTGCAGCAGCCGCACCCGGGTCGGCTCGGCCAGGCAGGCGAACCAGCCGGCGTAGGTCTCGGCGTCGGCGACCGGCAGCTGCGCCGGCGCGTCCGACACGTCGGTCAGCGCCAACAGTGGTGTGCCGGTGCCCTGCTGGGCCGCGGTGGTACTCATGCCGCCCAGTATCGACACACATCGATGGTTGCGTCAATCGATGGCCGTCGATACAGTCCCGACCAGCACATCGACGAGCGTCGATGAATAGACGAGCCAGTCCCTGGAGGTCGTGATGAGTGAGAACACGCTGCCGGTCGTGGTGGTCGGAGCCGGACCGGTCGGGCTCGCCGCCGCCGCGCACCTGCTCGACCGCGGACTGGAACCGCTGGTGCTGGAGGCGGGTGAACAGGCCGGTGCGCAGGTGCGGGAGTGGCACAACGTGCGGCTGTTCTCCCGGTGGGCCGAAGTGGTCGACCCGGTGGCGGAGAAGCTGCTGGCCCCGACCGGATGGACGCACCCGGACCCGCAGACCTACGCGACCGGGCAGCAGTGGGCGCAGCGCTACCTGCAGCCCCTGGCCGAGGTGCTGGGTAGCCGGGTGCGGTTCAGCAGCCGGGTGTCCGGTGTCGCCCGGCGCGGGCGGGACCGGGTGGTCGACGCCGGACGTGAGACCGAACCGCTGACCGTGCACGTGCAGACCGCGGCGGGGGAGGAGCGGATCCTGGCCCGCGCGGTGGTGGACGCCTCGGGGACCTGGGGTTCGCCGAATCCGCTCGGCGCGGACGGGTTGCCCGCTGCGGGCGAGCGCGCCGCGGCCGACCGGATCGCCTACCAGGTGCCGGACCTGGCCGATCCGGCTGTGCGGGCCCGCTACGCCGGCAAGCGGGTCGCGGTGGCCGGCAGTGGGCACTCGGCACTGACCGCACTGGTGGCGTTCGCCGAGCTGGCCGAGACCGCGCCGGGCACGCACGTGGACTGGCTGCTGCGCCGTGGACAGGTCGGTGACACCTTCGGCGGTGGGGAGGCCGACCAGCTCCCTGCCCGCGGGGCGCTGGGCCGGCGCGCCGCGGCCGCGGTCGAGGCCGGGCACGTCAGCACCGTGACCGGGTTCCGCACCACCGCGGTCGAGCAGACCGGCGACGGGCTCGTGCTCGAGTCCCTCGACGGGCGCCGGCTCGCTCCGGTCGAGGAGGTCGTGGTGCTGACCGGGTTCCGCCCGGACCTGTCGTGGCTCTCGGAGGTGCGCCTGGACCTGGACCCGACCCTGCAGGCCGCCCGGGCCCTGGCACCGTTGATCGACCCGAACGTGCACTCCTGCGGCACGGTCTACCCACACGGCGCCCGCGAGCTGACCCAACCCGAACCCGGGGTGTTCGTGGTCGGGATGAAGTCCTACGGCCGCGCACCCACGTTCCTGGCGATGACCGGCTACGAGCAGGTCCGCTCCGTCGCCGCCGCACTGGCCGGCGACCACGAGGCCGCCGAGCGGGTCGAACTGGTACTGCCCGACACCGGCGTCTGCGGCGGCGCAGGACTGTTCGACGACCCCACCGCCGCGACCGAAGCCGCCGAGGGCGGCTGCTGCGGCCCGGCCGAACCGGTCGAGCAGACCGCACCGGCGCGAGCCTGACCGACCGACCGCTGTCCAGCCCGGCGCGGCCCGCTGCCGCAGGCCGCGCCGGGCCTGCCGGAAGGCCACCGCGAATGCCCTCTGTCGAAACGACTGCCGCGCCCGGCTCGCTGAGCCGCGGCGGGCTGCGTCGGGTGCTGGCCGTGCTGTGCGTGACCGAGATCGTCAGCTGGGGCGTGCTCTACTACGCCTTCCCGGTGCTGGCCCCGGCCATCGCCGCCGACACCGGCTGGTCGATCTCGATGATCACCGCCGGGTTCTCCACCGGGCTGGTGGTCTCGGCGCTGGTCGGGATCCCGGCCGGGCGATGGCTGGACCGGATCGGGCCGCGCCCGGTCATGACCGCCGGCTCGATCCTGGGCGTGCCGGCCGTCGTCGCGATCGCATGGGCGCCGACCCTGCCGCTGTTCTTCGCCGCGTGGGTACTGGCCGGGGTGGCCATGGCCGGCACCCTCTACCCGCCCGCATTCGCCGCGCTGACCCGCTGGTGGGGACCCCGGCGAGTCCGCGCGTTGACCGCACTGACCTTGCTGGCCGGACTGGCCTCCACGATCTTCGCCCCACTCACCGCGGGACTGCTCACCGGGCTGGACTGGCGCAACACCTACCTCGTCCTCGCCGTCATTCTCGCCGTGATCACCGTTCCCGCGCACCTGTTCGGCCTACGCGGGCCCTGGCCCGACCACGACCAGACAGCCGAGAGCGACCAGGCCGCCGGCTCGCCGCACGCCCCGCGCGAGATCGTGCGCAGCCGCGCGTTCTGGCTGCTCGTGCCGGCCATCGCACTCGGCACATTCTCCGCGTTCGCGGTCGTGGTCAACCAAGTCCCACTGCTGATCGAACGCGGCCTGTCCACCACCGAAGCCGCCTGGGCACTCGGACTCGGCGGGCTCGGCCAGGTCCTCGGCCGCCTCGGCTACGGGCGCCTGGCCGCCGCGTTGTCGGTGCGGATGCGTGCCGTGGTGATCCTCGCCCTCTCCGCTGCGGCGACCCTGCTGCTCGGGCTGCTCCCCGGCCCCGAGGTCCTGCTCGTCGCCGCAGCGATGCTCGCCGGCGCCGCCCGCGGAGTGTTCACCCTGCTCCAGGCCACCGCGATCAGCGACCGCTGGGGCGCAGCCCACTACGGACGGCTCAACGGACTACTTTCCGCACCGGCGATGATCGCCACCGCCCTCGCCCCGTGGGCCGGTGCCGCCCTCGCCGTCGCCCTCGGCGGCTACCCCGCCGTGTTCATTCTGCTCGCCGCCATCGCCGCCCTGGCCGCGGGCCTGGCCACCGGCACCGTTCCCCGCCCCGCCCGCTTCGACGACACCGTGCCCCGACACGCCGACGTCTCGTCCCCGCAGCCGACCACCACGGCCGGCTCGGACGAGGTGGATCACCGCTGATCCCGGCCACGGAGGTACAGCCATGTCCCCACACACCACCCCACCCGCCGGCCGACCGGACACGCCGGAGCCGCCCATCCGGGAGATAGTGCGCGAGCACTACGCTGCCGCCGCGCGCCATTCCGCAGCCGGAGACTACGAGCAGGCGCTGCAGGCCGAGCAGCAGTTCGACCAGCCCGGATACGAGGCGAACTGCTGCGGCACCACCGGAACCACCGCCGTGTACGGGGGTCATCTCTATGGCGACGAGGCGGGCGAGACTCTCGCTGCGGCGCTCTCGGCGTCACTGGGCTGCGGGGTCCCGACCGCGGTCGCCGACCTGCATTCGGGCGAGACGGTGCTCGACCTCGGCTCCGGTGCCGGCGCCGACGTCCTGATCTCCGCCCGCCGGGTCGGGCCGCGCGGCCGGGTGATCGGGCTGGACATGACCCCGGAGATGCTGGAGCTCGCCCGCCGCAACGCCGCTGCGGCCGGCGTCGACAACGTCGAGTTCGTCCACGGCTACCTCGAGCAGATCCCGCTGCCCGACGACTCGGTCGACGTCGTCCTGTCCAACTGCGTGATCAACCTGGCCGCCGACAAGACCGTCGTGCTCGCCGAAGCCGCCCGGGTCCTACGTCCGGGCGGGCGGTTCGCCGTCTCCGACATCATCGCCGACACCGACATCGACCAGGCCACGCGCGATGACCCGCAACAGTGGACCGGCTGCATCGCCGGCGCGCTCACTCACCGGCAGTTCACCCACGCCCTGCATCTGGCCGGGTTCGTCGACGTCGAGATCGCCGAGACCCACCGGGTCCACCCCCGCGCAGTGGCCGCGATTGTGCGCGCCCACACCCCGGGGTGATGGGACGTGACCGCCTGGGTGGGCTTCGGAGGGGCTGAGGAGGCCGCCGGTGGCGTCGTGGATCAGGTCCGCGTCCCCGGCTTGCCGGATCCTGCACCTCACTCGGGTGCGGCACGCCTGGTGTCGTCCGTGGTGGCCGGCGGCTCGCAGCGCGAGAGGAGATTGCCGTCGCGGCTGATGAGTTTCGGGTTGTCGGCGTGCTCGAGCCGCAGGAGTTGGTGCAGCATCCCGTCGAGGCTGAGCGCGTCGTTGATCTGGTCGACCAGGTCGGGTTCGAGCCGGTACCAGCTCCATGTGCCGCGTCGTTCCCTCGACATGACCCCGGCTTTGACCAGCACGCTCAGGTGGTGGCTCAAGGTCGATTGCGGCTGGGGGAAGGCTTCGATGAGGTCGCAGAAGCAGAGCTCGGCGTCGGGGGCCTGGCGGGCCAGGCCGACCAGCTGGAGCCGTAGCGGGTCGGCGAGTGCCTTGAACAGCTCGGCGGCGGCACCGGCCACGGTCTCGACGCCGTCGAGCGGTTGATCCTCGACGAGATCGGCGGCGTGCGAGCTGAGCTGTTCTCCCATCGCGGTCGAGGATACTGGGTGATGCTCAGGAGTTCGGCGAGATGGTCAGCTGATAGCCGAGTCCGCGTACCGCTTCGATGCGGACGTCGGCTCCGGCGGCGGCGAGCCGGCGGCGCAGGCGCGTGATGTGCACGCTCAGGGAGTTGTCCGAGCCGGATGTCTGGTCCCCCCAGATGGCGGTGACGAGTTCGCGGCGGCTGACCACGGCGTCCGGACGCGCGGCGAGGTAGCGCAGCACCAGGTGTTCGCGCAGCGGCAGCCGGATCGGTGTGTCGTCGAGCCACATCCGTGGGGCGACGCTGTCGATGCGCAGCCGGCCCAGCTGGATCGGCAGCGGGCGGGCCGCGAGGGGCCGTGGCGCGCCGAGGGCGGCGCTGAGCAGGGCGAGCAAGGCGCTCGGTTCGAAGGGGCGGGCGGTGACGGTGGCGCCCCGGGCGGCGGCCTGCGCCGCCAGCTCGCCGTCGTCGCGACCGACCCCGACAATGACCCGCACCCCGGGGTCGAGCGTGTGCAGCACGTCGAGGAAGTCCGCCGGGCTCAACCGCCCCCCGGCGGGGGCGAGCACGACCGCATCCGGGCAGGTGCGCCCGGCCACCAGCAGCGCTGCGGCCGTGTCGTGCACCGGGTGCAGGTCGACGGGTTGGCCGGTCAGGGCCCGTGCGACCTGCTCGGCGGTGTGTTCGTCGGCGACGAGCAGCACCGCCGCCGGCCCTGTGCGCCCGCCGGCGTCGGCCAGGCAGGCTCGGCGGCGGATCTGCACGGGAGAACGGCCGTCGGTCTCCCAGGTCTCGGTCATCATCGCGGCTTCCTCAGCCGAACTTGCCCGAGATGTAGTCCTCCGTGCGCTTGTCGGCCGGGTCCTCGAAGATCTTCAGGGTTCGGTCGAACTCGACCAGGGTGCCGACGCGGTCGCCGTGCTCGTCGGGTTGGGCGGTGAAGAACGCCGTGCTGTGCGAGACGCGGGCCGCCTGCTGCATGTTGTGGGTGACGATCACGATGGTGAAGTCCTGCACGAGCTCACCCATCAGGTCTTCGATCTTGGATGTCGCGATCGGGTCGAGCGCCGAGCAGGGCTCGTCCATCAGCAGCACGTCCGGCCGGGTCGCGATGGCCCGGGCGATACACAGACGCTGTTGCTGTCCACCGGAGAGGCCGTAGGCGTTCTGCTTGAGCTTGTCCTTGACCTCGTCCCACAGCGCGGCGCCGCGTAGGGCTTGCTCGACGGTGTCGTCGAGGTGGTCCTTGGCGCCGGTGACGCGGGGGCCGTAGGCGACGTTGTCATAGATCGACTTGGGGAACGGGTTCGGCTTCTGGAAGACCATGCCGATCCGGCGGCGGACCTCGATCTCGTCGACGCCGGGCCCGTAGATGTCGGTGCCGTGGTAGGTCACGCGCCCTTCGACCCGCGCGCCGGGGACCAGGTCGTTCATCCGGTTCAGGCAGCGCAGCACGGTGGACTTCCCGCAGCCCGACGGCCCGATCAGCGCGGTGATCCGGCGGTCGTCGAACTGCAGATCGACGTCGCGGACGGCGAGGAAGTCGCCGTAGTAGACGTGCAGGTTCTCCGTCGCCATCGCGGCACCGGCCGAACGTGGCTGTTCGGGCGCTCGGTCACCGATCGCGAGGTGGATACCGGCGGTGTCCTGGGCGGTCCCGGGTGGGGAGGTGGGGCTCATGTGCTGGTCCTTTCCGGGGTTCACCATCGACGTGCGAACCGGTTGCGCAGCACGATCGCGGTGCCGTTGAGCGCCAGCAGGATGACGATCAGCAGCAGGATCGCGGCGTAGGTCAGGGGGATGAACGCTTCGCGGGACTGGAGGGCGAAGTTGAAGATCTGGACGGGCATGACGGTGTAGCGGGAGAACAACCCGTCGGGGGTGAAGGTGATGAACGTGGTCGCGCCGACCAGGATCAGCGGTGCGGCTTCTCCGACGGCCCGCGACAGCGCCAGGATGGAGCCGGTCGCGATCCCGGGCACCGCGGCGGGCAGCAGCTGGCGCCACACCGTCTGCCAGCGGGTGGCCCCGACGGCCAGTGAGCCGTCGCGGATCTCGCGCGGGACCGCGCGCAACGACTCGCGGGTCGCGATGATCACCACCGGCAGGATGAGCAGGGCCAGGGCGATCGAGCCCGACAGTGCGACGGCGCCGAAGTTCAGCGGTGCCCGCACCACGAAGGCCAGCACCAGGATCCCGAAGATGATCGACGGGACGGCGGCCAGGTTCTGCACGTTGAGCTCGATCGCCCGGTTGAACCAGCGCCGGGGGTCGGCGTACTCCTCGAGGTAGATCGCTGCGGCGATGCCCAGCGGCAGCGCGATCAGCGCGGTGACCCCGACGACGAGGAGCGTGCCGACGATGGCCGGCTGCACGCCGGCGGTCGCCGGGCGGATCGTCGAGGGCGCCTGGGTGATCAGGTTCGCATCCAGCCTGCTCACCCCGGAGACCACGATGGTGATCAGCACGTAGAACAGGAACAGCGCGGCCACCAGCAGGCACGCCCACAGCACGCAGACGAACACCGTGGAGGCCACATCGCGGCGCCGCCGGTCCGGGGTCAGCGCGCGGGCGGGCGTGGTGCGGGCGGTGTCGGTAGCAGTCATCAGTACACCTGCCGGAAGCGGCGGACCAGCCGGATGCTGATCAGGTTGATCGTCAGGGTGATCACGAACAGCAGCGCTCCCACGGCGAACAGCGAGTAGTAGACGGGGCTGCCTTGGGGGGCGTCGCCGCTGGCGATCTGGGCGATGAACGCGGTCATCGTCTGGGCCTCGTCGCGGGGATCAGCGGTGAGGCGGGCCAGGTTGCCGCCGGCGACGGCGAGGATCATGGTCTCGCCGACCGCCCGGGACAGCCCCAGCACGATCGCGGCGATGATCCCGGACAGCGCCGCCGGGAAAACCACCTGCAGGGTGGTGATCCGCCGGTTGGCGCCGAGGGCATACGAGCCCGCGCGCAGCGCTTGGGGTACTGCCGACATCGCGTCCTCGGACAGCGACGCGACCGTCGGGACGATCATGAATCCCATGACGATCCCGGCGACGAGCAGGTTGTAGATGTTCGGGATCCCCAGCAGTGGTTGCAGGATCGGGGTGAGCGCGGTCAGGGCGAGGAACCCGTAGACCACCGTCGGGATGCCCGCCAGCAGCTCCAGGACCGGCTTGATGACCTTGCGGGCCCGCACGGTGGCGTACTCGGACAGGAACATCGCGATGCCCAGCCCGACCGGGATCGCCACGGCCAGGGCGATGCCGGTGGCCATGAACGTCGCCGAGACCAGGGGCAGCACGCCCCAGTCCTTGTCCCAGGAGTACTTGTCGCCGAACGAGGCGGTCCAGGTGGTGCCGGTGAGGAACTCGATCGGGCTGACGTGGGCGAAGAAGGTGAACAGCGGGACGACGAGGGCGACGATGATGCCCACCGTCACCAGCACCGACAGGCCGGCCGCGGCGGCCAGCAGGCTCTCGATGATCTTCTCGCCGACCCGGGGTGAGCGGGGGGTCAGGTCACGGCCGGAGCCGCCCGCGCTCGAGCGCGGGCGGCCGGCGGTGGTCACCGCCATCGGCTCAGCCTCCGGCCTGCTGGCGCAGCTGGTCCAGCTTGGCGGTGGAGTCCTGCTTCTGCTGGTCGGTCATCGGCACGAACTGCGCGGCCTGCACGATCTCGTCGTTGCGCTGCAGGTAGAACTCCAGGAACGACACGACCTGCGGCTTGGCGAGCCCGGCGTCGGAGGCGTAGATGAACAGCGGCCGGCCCAGTGGGGTGTAGGAGCCGTCCTGGACCGTCTGTGCGGACGGGGCCACGCAGCCGTTGCCGCCGTCGACCTGCAGTGCCTTGAGCTGCTGCTGGTTCTCCTCGAAGTAGGAGAACCCGAAGTAGCCCAGCGCGCCCGGGGAGCCGGTGACGCCCTGGACGGTGACGTTGTCGTTCTCCGAGGGGCTGTAGTCGGTGCGCGATGCCCCCTCCTCACCGACGATCTCGTCGGTGAAGTAGTCGAAGGTGCCCGAGTCCGCGCCGGCCCCGAACAACTGCAGTGGCTCGGCCGGGAACGACGGGTCGACCTGGTTCCAGGTCGTGACCTGCGAGCCGGGCGCCCACATCGCGCGCAGCTGCTCCACGCTCAGGCAGTTGGCCCAGGTGTTGGCCGGGTTGACCACGACGGTCAGCGCGTCGTTGGCCACCTGCAGCTCCTGGAAGGCGATCCCGTTCGCCTCGCACTGCTGCCGCTCGGTGTCGGAGATCGGGCGCGAGGCGTTGGAGATGTCGGTCTCGCCGTTGCAGAACTTCTGGAAGCCACCACCGGTCCCCGAGGTACCGACGGTGACGTTCACCTCGGGGTTCTCGCCCTGGTAGAGCTCCGCAGCCGCGGACGACAGCGGCTCCACCGTCGAGGACCCGTCGATCAGCACCGGCCCGGAGACCTGCTCACCCCCCGGCCCGTCCTGCTGCTGCGCACCGCCGCCACACGCCACCAGCGTCACGCTGGCAGCGACGGCGACCAGGGCAGCCGATGCCCTGCGCATGTGTCGAACACTCACGGACTTGGCCTCTCTCGTCGAGGTCGAGACGGCGCCCGTAGCTGTGAGCGTCCGCCGAAGACGCTTGGATCGAACAATGCCGATATGAATGCCGAGTGAACGTGGCCTGACTTCTCACTCCTGGATCCACAACATTCGATCTAGGTGGCTCCGATCGGTGCGCTCACCGGGAGCGGGCGAGCTTGGCCAGCCCTGCTGCGGGCAGGCAGGCGAACGTCGCCACCCCACCCGCTGCGAGATCGGCGTCGCCGGCCAGGAGGCCCCACAGGGCCAGGGCGAGCGCGACCGCGACAATCGCCTGACCGAGGACGCGCGCGACCGGGTCCCTGACCGGCGTCGGTGGCCGGTCGCGGCGGGGGTGGCCGCGCCGTCGTGACATCGCGGTGCTGTCACCGACCTCGCCGGGGTCGTGCATGGGATCACTCCAGTCGTGCCGATAGAATCGACAAAGCTCGATCCAGTGATCCTGCGAGGTTGCACTCTGCTTCGACGGACGTCAATATAGAAGCATGTCTAACAAGGAGCCGCCGGGCGTGGCGTCGTCGTGCTGGTCGCCGCTGGTCGGCCAACCGATCTCCCCGGAGCACGCGAGCGAGGTCTCCCGCGTGTTCAAGGCCCTCGGAGACCCCGTCCGACTGCGCCTGTTGTCCCTGATCTCCTCCCACGCCGGCGGCGAGGCCTGCGTGTGCGACCTGACCGAGGTCTTCGACCTGTCCGGCCCGACGATCTCGCACCACCTCAAGGTGCTGCGCGAGGCCGAGCTGATCACCGGTGAACGCCGCGGCACCTGGATCCACTACCGCGTCGTCCCACAGCGACTCGCCTCACTGGCCGACCTGCTGATCCCGACCACCGCGGAGGCCGTCGCATCATGAGCACGGAGAACACCACCGGCGCCGCCCAGCAGGCGGCCACCGACCCGACCGAGGCCGGCGTCGTCGCCCGCTTGTCCACCCTCGACCGCTTCCTGGCGGTCTGGATCATCGTCGCCATGGTCGCCGGGCTCCTGCTCGGCCGCCTGGTCCCCGGGCTCGCCCCCGCCCTGGACGCCCTGGCGATCGACGGCATCTCGCTGCCGATCGCGCTCGGCCTGCTGATCATGATGTATCCGGTGCTGGCGAAGGTCCGCTACGACCGCCTCGACACCGTCACCGGCGACCGCAGGCTCCTGCTCACCTCGCTGGTGCTCAACTGGGTCCTCGGCCCGGCACTGATGTTCGCCCTGGCCTGGCTGATGCTGCCCGACCTGCCCGAGTACCGGACCGGGCTGATCATCGTCGGGCTCGCCCGCTGCATCGCCATGGTGATCATCTGGAACGACCTGGCCTGCGGCGACCGCGAGGCCGCCGCCGTGCTGGTCGCGCTGAACTCGGTGTTCCAGGTCGTCATGTTCGGCGTGCTCGGCTGGTTCTACCTGGTCGTGCTGCCCGGCTGGCTCGGCCTGCCCGTCACCGACGTGTCGTTCTCCACCTGGGACATCGTGAAGTCGGTGCTGGTGTTCCTCGGGATCCCGCTGCTGGCCGGGTATCTCACGCGCCGGTTCGGCGAGAAGGCCAAGGGCCGGGTCTGGTACGAGGAGAAGTTCATTCCGCGGATCGGGCCGTTCGCGCTCTACGGGCTGCTGTTCACCATCGTGTTGCTGTTCGCGCTGCAGGGTGAGGCCATCACCTCCCAGCCGTTCGACGTCGCCCGGATCGCGTTGCCGCTGCTGGCTTACTTCGCCCTGATGTGGGCCGGCTCCTACGCCGTCGGCTGGGCGGTCGGCATGGGCTACGAACGCACCACCACCCTGGCGTTCACCGCCGCGGGCAACAACTTCGAACTCGCCATCGCGGTCGCGATCGGCACGTTCGGCGTCACCTCCGGCCAGGCGCTGGCCGGGGTCGTCGGGCCACTGATCGAGGTGCCGGTGCTCGTCGCGCTGGTGTATGTGTCGCTGTGGCTGCGCCGCCGCATGTTCCCCACCACCGACACATCGCTGTCTCGAGCGAGCGAGCCCCGATGAGCATCCCCTCTCGCGGCGAGTAGCGGACATGTCATGGACGCCTTCTCGTCCGACGCCATCCCGGTCGTCGTCGCCATCGCGCGACGGCGCCCGGCGGGCGGTCGCACCCTCGAACACTTCGCGCTCACCAGCCCACACGCCCGGCTTCACCAGACCGTCGACGAGCTGCGCCGCAGATTCCACGGCATCTTCGGCCCCGAGACGATCGAGGCCGTGGTCGTGGACGTGTTCACCGAGCTGGCGCTGACCGCCCGCATCACCA
Source organism: Pseudonocardia parietis (assembly GCF_017876315.1). Lineage (GTDB taxonomy): Bacteria > Actinomycetota > Actinomycetes > Mycobacteriales > Pseudonocardiaceae > Pseudonocardia > Pseudonocardia parietis. The sequence continues at coordinate 415,244 of NZ_JAGINU010000004.1, forward strand.
CCCACCTGCCCGTCCTCGCCGCCCGCTACGCCCGCGAGCGGCTCGCAGCAGCCCGATCCCCAGGAGCCACCGTGACCACCGCAGCCGCGGTCCCCGAAGTCCTGTTCGTCTGCGTCCACAACGCCGGGCGCAGCCAGATGGCTGCCGCCCTGCTGGCCCACCACGCGAACGGCGCCGTCCGGGTCACCTCGGCCGGATCCGCCCCGGCCGACAGCATCAACCCCGCCGTGCGCGAGGTCATGGCCGAGATCGGCCTGACCCTCAACACGGAGTTCCCCAAGCGCCTGACCACCGAGGCGATCGAAGCGGCCGACGTCGTGATCACCATGGGCTGTGGTGACGCCTGCCCGGTGTTCCCCGGCAAGCGCTACCTCGACTGGGAACTGACCGACCCCGCCGGCAAGACCGCTGAGCAGATCCGCCCCATCCGCGACGACATCGACGCCCGGGTACGCCACCTACTCGCCGAACTGACCGGTACGTCGACCGAAGCGGCGACGTCGTGACCGACCTGCCTGCGGTGCTGTTCGTCTGCGTCCGCAACGGCGGCAAGTCCCAGATGGCCGCCGGGCTCATGCGCCAGGCCGCCGACGACCGGGTCGAGGTCCATTCTGCCGGCACCGATCCGGGGGAGACGATCAACGCCCTGTCCGCGCACGCGCTGGCCGAATCCGGCGCCGACATCAGCGGCGAGTCCCCGAAGTCGATCAATCCCGAGCTGCTCCGGCGCGTCGACCTCGTGGTCACTCTTGGCCGGGACGCACGAGTCGACGCCGGCGACACCGAGGTCCGCAACTGGGACACCGACGAGCCCTCCGCCCGCGGGATCGAGGGACTCGACCGCATGCGCCTGATCCGTGACGACATCGCCGCCCGGGTCGACGACCTGCTCGCCGAACTGACCGGCCCGAGCCCGAACCCGTGACCCGTACCCCTGACACCGCCGATCGCGACCTGCCCGTGGTCGTGATCGGCGGTGGCCAGGCCGGCCTCGCCGCGGGCTACTACCTGCGCCGCGCGCAGGTCCCGTTCGTCATCCTCGATGCCCAGACCGGGCCCGGCGGCGCCTGGCGACACGGCTGGGACTCGCTGCGCCTGTTCTCCCCCGCGCGCTACAGCCCCCTGCCCGGGTGGTGGATGCCCGACCAGCCCGCAGAGCCCTTCCCGACCGCCGGACACGTCCGCACCTACCTCGACGACTACGAGCGGCGTTACGCACTCGACGTCCGCCGCCCCATCGACGTCACCGCCGTACAGGCCTACCCGGACCACCTGGCCGTCAGCACCGCACAGAGCACCTGGCGCGCCCGGGCGGTCATCAGCGCCACCGGCACCTGGCGCTGCCCGCACGTCCCAGAGCTACCCGGCCGCGCCGAGTTCACCGGCCGCCAGATCCACACCGTCAACTACCACCGGCCCCACCCCTTCCGAGGTCAGCGCGTCGGCGTGGTCGGTGGCGCGAACTCCGCCGCGCAGATCCTCGCCGAGGTCTCCACCGTTGCGACGACGCACTGGTTCACCCTGGCCCCACCGCGATTCCTGCCCGACGATGTCGACGGCCGCGTCCTGTTCGACGTCGCCACCCAACGCGAACTCGCCCAGCGCCAGGGGCACCCGGACACCGGCGGGGTCGCCGCGCTCGGCGACATCGTCATGATCCCCAGCGTCAAGGCCGCCCGCGACCGCGGTGTGCTGCGGACCGAGCCCATGTTCGACCGGCTGACCGCCACCGGCGTCGCCCGCGACAACGGCACGATCACCGACCTCGACGCCATCATCTGGTGCACCGGCTTCCGCCCAGCCATCGACCACCTCGCCCCGCTCGGCCTCAGCACCGACACGCACGGGGACCCCCGCACCGACGGCACCCGCAGCATCGACGAACCCCGCCTGCACCTGCTCGGCTACGGCGACTGGACCGGCGCGGCCGCAGCAACCCTGATCGGAGCGGGGCGAACGGCCCGCACGTGCGTAGAACAGATCATCGGCCGACCCGCTCGTAGCCTCGAGTCGAATCGTGCTCGGTGAGGTCGCGCCGTTGAGAAACGGGCTCGTTGCGGCGGGGGCGCGCTCACTCGGCTCTCGCCGGATTGGCGATGCGGAGGCGGCGGATTTCACCATGTGCGGCTTCGAGCCGACTGGTCAGGTCGTGGACCTCGGCTCGAAGCTGGGTGTTGCGGCGGGTGAGCGCCTCCAGACGTGTTTGGAGCGAGTCGATGGTGGCGGGCTGCGGGCCGGTCCGGGTCGGCGCCGGTCGTCGTTGCTGCATCTGACCAATGGCCGTGACCAGGTCGGTCTGGGTGTAGAGCCAGGAGCGGGAGACTCCGGCGGCGCGCGCGATCTCAACCATGGTCGGGCGGGTGCCAGCACGCGCAGCCGCCGCGATGGCCATCTCGGCTCGGTCGCGAGCCTCAGCGGCGCGGCGACGGGAGGCCTCGAGGAGGTATCGGGTGTTGTCAGCCGGCGGCATCCTTCTCCCGTCGTCCCCCGACCACGATCTCGCTGTCCGAAGCCTGCTCGAGAACGGTGATGAGCTTGTCGAGCTTCGCGGTCGTGCGGCGATTCTTCTCGGCGATCCTTGCCAGGCCGGCCTGCTCGGCGTCAGCAATCTGCTGTCGGGAGTCGTCGCGCTGGCGGCGGTGCTGGGCGAGGAACTCCGGGGTGGTGATGAAGAACCGGCAGTCCAGGCAGGGGTTGGCGTACTCGCAATCGGTCTGTACCGGGGCACCGCAGTAGCCGTTCGGGAGGGAGACCTTGGCTCTGACCAGGCTCAGCCGCATCCAATCGGCGTCTGCGAGCGGGTGCTCGGGGGCGACCGTAACTGGGTCACCTTCGGCGTTGACCTTCGTCGCAGCTTCCCAGCGCCGTCGGCGGGTCACGTTGGTCAGCCGCGCGTAGCGGGCCGTCATCGCCGGGGACATGTGGTCAAGCAGGTCTTGAACCACCGACTGCGGGACGTCCCGATTGATCAACCGGGTGGCCAGGGTATGCCGGAACTGGTGCGCGGTGACGCGTGCCGGTGCGCCGTGCTCGTCGACCAGCTCGATCTCGCGCAGCCAGGTATCGAGATGGCGGCGCCAAGTGGAGGCGTGCAGCGGCTTGTTGCCGTCCAGGTTGACCTGGTAACGAGTGAACAGGTACCGGCAACCCTGCGGCCACCGCCGCTGCTGGGCGCGTTGCTGGACGGCGATGTGGTCGGCGAGCTCGGTGCTGATCGGAAAGAATTCAACCCTTCCGTGGATCTTGTGATTGACCCAGGCCAGATAGGGGGCATCGTTGTGGTCGCGGACCACGCAGTCCAGCGGAAGCTTGCAGGCATCGCTCAGCCGCAGCCCGCACTGGATCAGGATCATCAGCACGAGCCGACCGTCGTCGGTGGGGAACCGTGCCAAGTGCGCCGGGTCCTCAAGCTGGCGCATCACGTGCTCGGGCAGAGCCCGCGGCCGCGGGGGCGGGAGCCGAGGCATGTCACCGTCGTAAACGGCGGCGTTGCGCGGGATCTGTGAACACCAGTCGTGGCGGGCGACGTCGCGCAGGAACACCCCGATCTGGTTGATCCGCTTGGCGCGACTGGTCGGATTCGAGTGGACCAGCGCCAACGCCGCGAACCAGGATTCCAGCACGGGGCGAGTCAGGTGCTCCGGACCGGCGCCCGCCCCAGCGGTGCGGCGCAGATGTTCACCCAGCATCGTGCAGGCCCGCAGGGTATTCGCCACGCCTTGGGCGGTGTTGCCGCGCGACAGCCGCCAGCGAGCCCATCGTTTGGTGATCTCACGCAGCCACCCCGGTTCGATTCGGGAGAAGTCGATGCGCCGCTGGTTGCCGGCGAGGCCGAGCACGCGCAGGTCCCAGACAGTGCGCGGGTACTGCTGCTGCCACGGATCGACTCCGGCCAGAGTCCGCAGCGCAGCGCAGGTGTCGAGGAGAAACGACTGGTAGCCGCTGCCGACCGAGTTGGGCCGCAGCGTGTAGGCGTGCCAGCGCTCGTCGTCCCAGTCCAGCAGGCTACCGACCCCGGCCCGGCGGATCAGTCTTACCGCCGTGGTCACATGAATCGCCCGGGTGACCCGACTGGCGGTGTCATGACGGCACTGCAGCCCGTACTGGACCTCCAGCCGCAGCCTTGGTTCCAGCCCGCGGAGGTCGACCCGCGGGTCCTGACTGTGGGCCAGCTCGGAGAACCATGCGTGCGGTTCCGGACGTCCGGCGTGGATCCAGCGGCGCCGGTGTGCCGCGCAGAATGTAGTGGTCGAATCGGACCAGCGGGGACAGGCGGGAAACCGGCAGCCGGTTTCGTTCACCAGGGACGGTGCCGGCTGGTTGGCGCACCAGCTGTCCCAGTCCGGGCGGCCCGCACTGTCCCATGCGGTGGCATGTCGAACACAGAGGCGGTTACGGCGGTGCGCGCGATTGCAGCCGCCCACCGCGCAGGCCGGCACCGCGGGCACCTCGGCGCGCAGGCGTTGCTCGGCAGGCTCAAGCCACGTCGCCAGATCCGGGCGTCCCGCCTCTCGCCACCATGCGTGGTGCCGTTGACACAGGCCGATCCGTGTCCGGCGGACCGCGGCCGGGCAGGACGGCAGCGCGCATCTGCCGGTGAAGAACACCGCGCTGTCCGGGTCGGGGATGAAGGTGTCGTTGCGGAACTCTGGGCGCACCGCGCTCAGCAGCCGCTCCAGCAGGATCCCGGTCCCAGGACGACCAGCGTCGACCTCACTGGCTCCGATGCCCCCGGCTGCGTTGCCGCCGGGCATGGTCTTGCTCACTCGTAGCCTCCCGGTCCCGCCCATCCCTCGGGGGCTCCCCCTGTGTTGGTGGCCTCGGGGGCACTGTTGTCCAGCGCGCCTGCCGCGACCAGGAGCGCCCGATGGTCCTCGACACTGAGATGGGAGTAGGCCGCGGTGGTGGTCTGGGCGTCAGCATGCCCGAGCAAATCAGCGACGACATGTACCTGGACACCGCGGCGCAGCAGGGTGAGCTTCCCCCGCTTCGCCGGAGTCTTCGAAGACTGGTCCCATCGTGAGGGACTGGGAAGGAAGGCTCTGTTGGCAGCACCGAGGAAGTACCCCGATGAGCTGCGGGAACGGGCGGTTCGGCTGTATCGACAGTCCGAGCCGCGGCCGTCGTTCAAACGGCTGGCCGAGCAGCTCAACGTGCACCCCGAGGCCTTGCGGAACTGGGTCCGCCAGGCCGAGGCCGACGCCGGCGAACGGCATGACCGCCCAAGCACTGACATGGTTGAGGAGAACCGCAGGTTGGCGGCCGAGAACGCTGAGCTGCGGCGGGTCAACGAGGTCCTGCGCGCGGCGAGTGCGTATTTCGCCAGCGAGATCGGCCCGACCCGGAGGTGGTCATGAGCTTCATCGACACTCATGGCTTCCCGGCCGGTCTCGTACTGCGGGTCCTGGGCATCCCGGAGTCCACCTTCTACGACTGGCGGGCCCGCCAGGCCGCCCCGAGCCGGCGCGAGCTCGACGACGCGGCGCTGCTCGAGCAGATCGTCAAGGTGCGCAGCGTCAGCGAGTTCGCCGCCACCTACGGCTCGCCGCGGGTGTGGCTGGAGCTGCGTCGCCAGGGCGTGCGGGTCGGGCGCAAGCGCATCGAGCGGATCATGCGTGAGCACGGGTTGCAGGGCGCGCACCTGCGCCGGGGCTGGCGCCACGGCTCGACCCGGCAGGACCCGAACCACACCGCCGCCCCGGACCGGGTCGAGCGCGACTTCCGGGCCGACGCGCCGAACCGGCTCTGGGTCGCTGACCTGACGCGGCTGGTCACCGGCGAGGGCGTGCTGTGGCTGGCCTCGGTGCGCGACGCGTTCGCCAACCGGGTCGTCGGCTGGGCCACCGGTGAGCGGGCGACCACCGCGCTGGTGCTCACCGCCCTGGATCATGCGCTGCGCTCCCGATCGGCGCGCTCCGGCGAGTTGATCTTCCATAGCGACAAGGGCGCCCAGTACACGGCGCTGCGGTTCACCCAGCGCCTGGTCGACTCCGGTGTCGCACCCTCGACCGGGTCCACAGGCGACAGCTACGACAACGCCCTCGCGGAGAACCTGTGGTCCACGCTCAAGATCGAACTCGTGTACTGGCCGGGTACGACGTTCGCCACCCGCGCCGAGGCCGAGCACGCCCTGCTGCGCTACATAGACGGCTGGTACAACCCCCGCCGGATCCAGGCCGGGCTCGGCGGGCTCTCACCTGACGAGTACGAGGACGCCTACGATCGCGGCCAGCGCGACGATCACAGATAACCCGGACTCCGCGAAACCGGGGGAACCTCAGGGCGGTTGCGTAGGTGTGCCTGGCCACGTGTGGGGTGAAGAAGTCCAATCCGGTTCGGACGCGCAACTGCCGGACCAGCCGGTAGACGTTCGCCGCCGTCATCGGTGCTCCCACCACGGGCGCGAACAGGTTGACGAATACGTAGTCGCAGTCTCGCGGCCCGTACTCCAGCTCCATGTAGTCGGCGTAGAGGTCGAACAGCGAGGTGGGCACCGGCACACGGCGCCACTTGAGGCCCTTGACCCGAGCCTGGTTGACGTTGTCCTCCCGCGGCACGACCTCTACGTCCCCGGCCCGCAGGTGAAGATCGGCGTGCCGTAGCCCGAGCGCTTCGCCCAGGCGAAGCCCCGATTCCACCAGCAGCCGGATCAGGAACCGGTCCCGCGTCCGGTCACACGCCTCCACCAACGCCTTGACCTGCAGCTCGGTCAACGTCTTCGGGGGCTTCCGCGGCGCGTGCACCCGCAGCGGGCTGAACGCCTGCTCACCGCGCCGCCCTCGACGAAGGTGGGCCAGCATCGGGACCTGCGGCCCAAGCCCGCGCCCACCGATCTGCTCCCCCAACAGCGGCGCAACAGCCGCATCCCGGCGGGAATGGAACCGGTAGAACGCCGCGACGGCTGCGCGCTTGCGCAGCAGTGTCGCCGGGGCCAACGCCGCCGGGACGCCCGGCAGCACGAACACATCCTCTCTCCGCGCCTGACGGGGGCGGCGCAGCCAGTCGAAGAACTGCGCGAGCTGCTCCAGGCTCACCTGCGCGAACTCCAAGCCGCGTTGGTCGAGCCACTGGAAATAGTCCCGCAGGTCATGGGCATAGCCGGCGATCGTGTTCGGCGACAATCGCCTCACCAGCGTCGCGTGGGCGAGGAAGTCCTCGACCGGGACCACCGGGAGCCCGTCGAGATCGACGACCGTGTACGAGCGCGCGCTCTCCCCCGACGACAGCCGCTGCACCCGCAACCCCACCACCCGCTTCCCACGACATGGACACTGCTGCCGTGGGTGTCCGTGTAGCACGAACTGCTTCCCCACTGCCCGCGAGTTGGACGTCGTGGACAGGTTGCGAGTGGATCAAGATTTCGGACTGGCTGGACTTTCACATGCTCCAGGGCGGGCACTGCCTGCGCTACGACGTCCGCGCCGATCTCGTGGACTCGACCTACGACGCCGACCCGGTCAAGCCGTTCCTCGACGGCGAGCCGATCTATGAGGAGCACCCGTACTGCTGGGAGCCCGAGCAGGGCTTCTCCACCGCGCTGGACGTACGCCGCGACGCCTACTGGTCGGTGCTCGGTGGGGCGGCCGGGCACACCTACGGTCACCACGCGGTGTGGCAGTTCAACGACGGCGGCGACGGGGAGCTCGGCGCACGCGGGAGCTGGAGCGAGGCGCTGGAGTTCCCCGCGGGCGAACAGATGCGACACCTGCGGGAGCTCATGGAGTCGCTGCCGTTCACCCGGGGCGAACCGGACCAGTCGGTGCTGGGCACCGAGCCGGACTCGGGCGCCGAGCGGATCGCCGCCAACGTCGCCACGGACGGCTCGTACCTGCTGGTCTACACCCCCACGGGGCAGGACTTCTCGGTCGACACCAGCGTCGTCACGGGCAGCCCCGAGGCGTACTGGTTCAACCCGCGCACCGGCGAGTTCGACGCGACGAAGCTCGCCACGACCTACAGCCCGCCGACCAGTGACGAGGACTGGCTGCTGCTCGTCGAGGACCCGGCATGACCGGCAACGACAACGACGGCGTGTTCGACGCGTTCACGGCGCCGCACCGGTCTACGAGCTCTACGAGCTCGGGGACACCGGACTCGCCTCGCAGAGCTGGCCGCCCACCACCGCCACGGGGTTCCGCGGCCCGGCGATGAGCTACCACCTGCGCTCCGGCGGCCACGGCCTCGACGAGGCCGACTGGGACACCTACCTGAGCGGCAACCTGTTCAAGCGATAGCGAACGTGGTCCGGTCTCCGCTTGCTGCTCAGGTGGTACGACTGGAGGTGAAAATTTCGCGGCCCGCGCGTACGCAGTGCGGCTCAAGTTCGGCTTTCTGCGCTGCGGCCCGCTCGATCAGTTGGTCGAAGTCGACATCTGGTAGCTGGGTGGCGAGCCCGGCGAGGTCACGCAGGGTGGTCCACAGCTGCTTCTTTCCTTCGATGCCCATGGTGAGCATCTCGAGTTCGGTGAACCGGCTCAGCGGGGAGTAACCGGCAAGGTGGCCGTTGAGCTTCAGCCGACCCAGCCGCTCAGCGGCGACCGCTGCCCCGGGTTTCATCCGACTCGGCCGGATCCCGGCCTGCCGCATGATGGACCGGAAGGTTTCCACGTCCTCGGCGATACCGGTGGCGACCCGGGCGAGCGCGTCGCCGAGCGGGGTGTCGCGATTGCTGCGCTGGGTGCGACGGGCGAGCTGTCGCCACAACACGCCGAGCGCCAGCTGATCGTTGAGGTAGATTTTCAGGTACCAGTACGTGTCCACGATGTGGTTGTTCCGGGAGATTTCGCGTCGTTCAGTTCCTGCTCGGCCGTTGCGGTCGCGCCGTTGGTCCCGGCGTTGTGGGCCGGGGGGCGTAGTCCCGTCTTGGTGACCTGAACGTTCACCACTTCCCGGTGATCCGAGATGGTCAGGGTCGCTGGCCACCGCTACCTCCTCGAGCTTGGTGCCAGGCCAGTCACGGTGTTCCCACCACCGCTCGGTCCCACGCTGGCCGGCGTCGGGGTGGCTACAGGCGAGCCGTGCTGGTTCGGCGCGACTCGACCCACAGCATGTCCACCGCTGCGGGGTACGCGAGGAATCCTCGCCGATCCGCTGGGCGTGCGAACTCAGGGGCATAGCGGCGCAACCAAGCGGAGGAGGCTGCGCCGCGTGTGGGGCGAGTCCGTGCAGTGCCAACACCGATTGCGAGCTGCTGCACGTGTCCGGAAGCCAGTCGTGCTGTCGAGGCGCGACCTCGCGAAAGGATGTGCTTCGCCCGTGGCCGGCCGGGCAGCGGTCTCGGTTGCTTACGTGGCCGGCTCGATAGCGACCTTGACCCAGCCGGGTTCGTGGGTGTCGAACGTGCGGTACGCCTCGACCGCGTCGGCCAGCCCGTCGCGGACCGTGACTCCTCGTCCAGGATCCAGGGTCCCGGACGCGACGATGTCGATCAGTTCCGGGATCAGTGCCCGGTGTGGGCAGTTGCCTGCCTTCACAGTCAGGTTGCGGTTCAGCACGGTGCCGATCGGGAACGAACGCGCCGTGGGTGGATAGACCCCGATCACGCCGATCGTGCCGGCTTTGGCCACCGCCTCTGCCGCCCAGCTCGCGGCCAGGGACGGGTCGTCGCCGGCGTTCCAGGCGGTCGGGCCCCCGCCGGCGGCCTCCTCCAGTTCGGCGGCGCGCCGTTCCTGATCGTCGGCGTCACCGCTGCGTGGGCCGTAGGCGTCGACCCCGACGGCGTCGATGACCCGGTCGGGTCCGATCCCTCCGGTCAGCTCCCGCAGCGCCTCGACCGGGTCTTCGACGGTCACGTCGACGGGCTCGACGTGCTGGCGGCGGGCCTTCTCCAGCCGGGCGGCATCGCGGTCGACGGCGAACACCCGGGCCGCGCCGAGGTGTCGTGCGCTCGCGATCGCCAGCTGCCCGACCGGCCCGCAGCCGAACACCGCGACCGAGTCGCCGCGGGAGACCTCGGCCAGCTTGGCGCCGAAGTAGCCGGTCGGGAACACATCCGACAGCATGATCGCCTGGTCGTCATCCACCGCATCGGGCAGCGGCACCAGGTTCGCGTCCGCCCACGGCACTCGTGCGTACTGTGCCTGCAGCCCGTCGAATCCGCCGGTCTGCTCCGGCCCGCCGAACAGGGCGGTGCCGGCCAGCGGGCCGTTCGGGTTGGCTGCGTCGCACTGCGAGGTGTACCCGGCCCGGCAGTAGCTGCACCGCCCGCAGCACAGCGTGGACGGCACCACGACCCGGTCCCCGGCCCGGAACGCGCGCACCGCGCTCCCGACTTCCTCGACCACGCCGACACCCTCATGTCCGAGCACGATGCCGGGCCGCAGGCCAGGCATCGTTCCCCGGATCATATGCAGGTCGGTTCCGCAGATCGCGCTCGTTGTGAGCCGCACGACGACGTCACCCGGGTCCCGCGGAACCGGGTCCGCTACCTGCGCCACCTCGATCTGGCCGGGCGCCTGCCATACCACTGCCTGCACGTATCCTCCTCCGGTCGTGAACTGCACCTGCCAGTTACCCGTCCGCCTCGCACGCATGCCGGCCGGGCGAGGACGCAATCGACGGACGGCCGCACTGACCGCCGCGCACACGGTCCGGGGCCGGGCCGGGATCGCGGTATCGCCCGCGTCCGTCCGGGGGGACCGGCAGGCCTGCTCACGGCGGGAGCCCCTCCCACGGGGTGCCCGGGGCGTTTCCGGAGGCGTGGTCGGCGGTCGCGGCGCCGGGCCGGCGCCCGGTCGACGGGGGCAGCGCCACGGTGTCCCCGCGGGCCACCACTCGGATCCGGTCGCCCAGACCGCGGGCGCGCATCTCGTCGAGGAAGTGCGTCAACGGCGAGCGGAACACGTCGTAGTCGTCGTAGTGGACCGGCATGACCCGGCCCGGGCCGATCAGCTCGACCAGGTCGGTGCCCTGCCGAGCGTCCAGGGTGACGAGTACACCGCCGATCCGGGTGCCACCGAGGTGGGCCACCATCACATCGATCTCCCCGAACCGGTCCCGGATCTCGGCCAGCTCGCGCACCAGCACCGTGTCACCGGTGATGTAGAGCCGCAGCACTCGCCGGCCCTCCCGTTCCAGGTCGACGATGCTGCCCTGGACCGGTGGCAGGAGCCGATGCAGCGCCCGCGGCCCGTGCCGGGCGGGCACGGCGGTGACCCTGACCCGCTCGGCGTGGTCGCCGACCTCCCAGCTCTGCCAGGTCGGCAGGCCGGTCGCGGCCTCGAAACCCCACCGACGCAGCCGGTCGCGGGCGTGCGGCGTGGTGACCACGGGCAGTGCGTGGTCGAGCCCGTCGCGCGCGATCCGGTCGAAGTGGTCGCCGTGCAGGTGCGACAGCAGCACCGCGTCGAGCTGCGGCAACTCGTCGATACCGACCGCGGGCTCAGTGCGCCGCCGCGACGATAACCCCCAACCCAGCCGCGCACGCTGGCCACGGTGCAGAAAGTTCGGATCGGTCATCAGCCGGAACCGACCGAGCCGCAGCAGGGTGGTGGCCGTTCCGACGAAGGTCAGCGATGTGTCCACGGCGCGTCGCCTAGCACGTGTGCTCACGCGGCCGGGTGCAGCAGGACCTTCGTCCAGCCGTCGACGCGTTTGTCGAACTGGTCGTAGGCCTGCGGGGCCTCGTCCAGTGAGAGCTCGTGCGAGACGATCAACTCGGGCTGTGCGCGGCCGCGGATGATCAGGTCGCGCAGCTGTCGGTTGTAGCGCTTGACCGGGCACTGCCCGTGCCCGAGCTGGATGTTCTTGTCGAACACCGACCCGTAGTCGAATCCGATCCGGCCCTGCTGCGCGCCCTCGGTAGCGGCGCCCGGGTCTTGCGGGAGGTACACGCCGACCACGCCGATCCGGCCGGTGGACTGCACGACCTCCACGAGCTTGTCCATCACCAGCTCGGGGTGTTCCTGCCCGGTGGCGTCGTGTGCCTGGTAGCCGACGGCCTCGATGCCGCAGTCCACGCCGGTGCCGTCGGTGGCGTCGGTGATCACCTCGGTGGGGTCGGTGTCGGCGAAGTTCACCGCGGTGACGCCGTAACGCTCGGCCAACTCGAGCCGGTCGGGTTCCTTGTCGACGATGAACACCTGTGAGGCGCCGCGGATCATCGCGCTGTGCGCGGCCATCAACCCCACCGGTCCTGCGCCGTACACCGCGACGGTGTCACCGGGCGCGACCCGGGCCAGCTCGGCGCCGTGGTAGCCGGTGGGGAAGATGTCGGACAGCATCGTGAACGCGTTCTCGTGCTCACGGCCGGCGGGAAGCTTGAGCAGGTTGAAATCCGCCCACGGCACGCGCAAGTACTCGGCCTGACCGCCCCAGTAGGGGCCCATCATCGGGTAGCCGTAGCCCGCGGTCGGACGGCCGGTCGGGTTCGCGCGCAGGCAGGCGTTCGTCCAGCCGGCCGTGCAGTTGCGGCAGGTGCCACAGGAGATGTTGAACGGCACCGAGACTCGGTCGCCGACGTCGATCCGGTCGACGCCGGGTCCGACATCCTCGACCACGCCCATGTTCTCGTGGCCGAGCACCATGCCGTGGTCCAGGGGCGCGCGGCCCTCGTAGGGGTGCAGGTCGGAGCCGCAGATGTTCGAGGTGGTGATGCGGATGATCGCGTCGTTCGGCTGCTCGAGGGTCGGGTCGGGCACGTTCTCCACGGCGACGTCGAACGGGCCCTTGAACACCACGGCTTTCATGCTGGCTCCCTCGGAAGGCGGTTGTGAGGCCTTCTGCGGCTACCCGCCGCATCTCAAACTCATGCGGCTCGAACCCGGGCGGCGAGACGCTGCTCAGCCGGAGCGTCCGCGCGGGAAAGGCTATGCGCCCGTGGTGCGCGATGCTTCGGGGTCTGATGGCCACCGTTCGGGTCGAATAGGCGGCGGCGAGCCGGGTAGCGCTGGTGTGGGTTCAGTACGAGTGCAGTCCGCGTCTGGTCCGGTTCGGGCGCGGCGATCACCGGAAGAGGGTTTGGCGATGACCTGTAGCGCCGAGACCGGTGAGGCGCCCGGGGACACGGACATGGACCGCACCGTGGTCTGGTTGGTCGAGGCGTGCTTGAGCAACGTCCTGCGGCAGACTGACCCCCACGACACCGAACGTGCTGGCGACGTCGAACTCGTCGAGTTGCTCCAGCGAGCATTCCAAGCCGCCAGGGCGCCGACCGGCGCAACAACGCCACGTCCGTCGGCTCCAGGAGCAGCTCGCCTCCAGGTGGCGCAGCCGCCAATATTGTCCAACACCGGCTCGTGTGCTGGAGCCGGTGGCCAGTCCAGTCGAGGTCTTTCCTGATGAGAAGCACTGCTGCGATCGGGACGGGAGCGCGCCTGAGTCTGCTCACCGAGCAACCGGCGGTGCAACTGGCGGTCATCGTCAGCGCGTTGGTCGCGCTCGCGGTCCCGGTGGCTGGTCCCGTGTTGTGGCTGGGGGCGGCCACGGTGACGGTGCTGGCCGCGATACGGCAACCCCGCCCCGAAGCGGACAACCCCGACGGCGGGGACGCCGACGGCGGTGGGGGCGGTCTCGGTCTACCGCTGGGGCCGTTCCCGACCCCACTGGCCGGGCCCCGCAGCGACTAACTCGCCTGAGCAGACAGTGATTCAACCGTCCGGAGGCGGTGACATGATCGCGTTGCAGCTGCGCGGAATGGGTTGGGATGTCGGCCAGGGCCAACCGTTGGTCCTGCTCGAAGAACACGACCCGCCGGGGCGGGTGTTGCCGATCTGGATCGCCGAGGCGGATGCCGCCGCTCTGGAGCTGGCCCACCTGGGCATGTCCGCTGCCCGGCCAGGAACTCACGAGCTGATCGCGGCTGTGCTCGCCGCCTCCGGGCGTCACTTGACCCGGGTGGTCATCACGGCCCTGCAGGCACACATCTACTACGCCGAGCTGGTGCTCGACGACGACACCCGCGTGTCCGCGCGCCCCAGCGATGCGCTGACCCTCGCACTGCGAGCCGGCGCCGACATCGCCGCCAGCGAATCGGTTCTCGACCTCGCCGCCCTTCCGGCCACAGCGGTCCTCGAAGCCACCACAGCCGAACCCCTGACCGATCCGGTGTCGGAGCTCGAGCCCGAGCAGCAGGTCGATCTCGACCGGTTCCGCGAGCTCCTCAGCTCGGCCACCCCGGACGACTTCGACCTCGGCCCTGATGAACCACCCCAGTAGTGGTGAAGGCCGGTTCGACGGAGGTGGAACATGCGAACACAGGTCGTATGAGGTGTCGGAGCGGTCCCGCGCGGGTATGAGGTGGGTCCGAAGAACAACAGCATCGTCGAAGGCAGTGCTCTCTTATGGGATTGATGGACAAGCTGCGTGAGGTCTTCAACCGCCCGAGCCGGGCTCCCGAGACCGCGGGGCCCAGGGTGGTCGACGCGCCAGACGCCGGGAGTGCCCCGTCGCAGGACAACCGGGGTGGACAACATCGCACCCGCACTGCCGAGAGTGCCACATATGACACCGATGCTGGGACCCGGCGCGGCGAACCGCGCTGAGGCTCCTTGCCACCTGAGCACCGCCAGCCACTGAGCCGTGTGCCATCGGCGCGACCAGCGGTCCAACGTCTCGTCTGCCCGGTTCCTCGTGCCGAGTGGGCCCGACAGGTGGCCCCAGGGACACCGCCCGTATACCCGCGGCACAAGGCGGGTAGTAGCCCCACTCACCAGCGTGGATGGAGCTCATGACCGAGGTATCGGCCCGGCTCACCGTCGTGGCAACTCGACCCGATAGGTGCACCACCATGGTCACCGTGTGCGGCGACGTCGACCTGACCACCGCGCCTGTGCTGACTACCGCGCTGCGCGCCATGGTCGTCACCCCCGCAGGTGGTCACGCAGTCGTCGATCTCAACTCGGTGTCGTTCCTGGCGGCGTGCGGGGTGGAAGCACTGACCATGGCCCGCGACCACGCCGCGACGTCCGGCACGACCTTGGTCACCACAGCCGCCCCGGACAGCGCCGTCGGGCGCGCTCTCGCCGTTCTTGGCTGGGTCCATGATCCTGGCCCCGAGCCCGGCGCCGACTCCTCGGCCCCTGTGCGCGCCACGACGCCGGCTGCCGTATGACATTGACTTCCGCTTGGCAGCACAACCCCCGACGCTGCCGGCCCGGCGCGGACGCTGCTGCAAACAAGCGCAGCCGCAGAACGACGACGAGACCCACTGTGCACCGCCCTCCACCGAGCCGGGCGTGCTGATGCCTCTCGAGCAGCAGCCTGCCTCGATCGATGTGCTCACCCCCGCGATCGCCATGATCACGTGCCGAGCCCGTTCATCCCGACATGTACCCAGGCCAAGGCCGACACCGCGGGCCCGCACCTGATCGGCGAGGCCGCCGACCATGTCCTGCCGCCAGTGGGCGTAGAAGAACAACCCACAGCCGGTCACCGCGGTCTCAGGGAGGTCACCGTTAAGGACCCGATCGCACGAGCAGAGGACGCTGCCCGCCCCCAGGGCGAAGAACCTATCGAGTCCTCATCCGTCGGCCAGACGTGCCGTCGGCTGAGGGTCGAGTTCCCCGGCACCGACCCGAGCGAGATCTTCACCCTGGCCGAACACTGCCGGCTGGAGCTGTCCGGCGTCCCCGACGAGGCGGTCCCGGAACTGTTGGAACGTCTCGTGCGGGCACGGCTGCTCGATTCGGCCGGCACCGACCGCCCGTGATCGAGCACCGGCGGCTGGCCACGGTGTCCGGCTCCGCTCGTGCCGGGCATGTAGGAGCACGCGTGCAAGCTCGCGGATCTGCTCGCGTTGCTGCAGACCGGCTTGCTGGGCCGGGCAGGTTCTCCTCGCCCAGACGGCCACAGCGCTGACGATGCCATCGGCGACGGCGATGGGCACGGTCCACGTCGCCGGGCTGCGGGCGGTCAGGCACACCTACGACGTAGCCGAGCTGACACACCCGGAACCGGGATGATCCGGGCGCCGCAGGGCGTTGTGCAGGACGTCCGGACGGGAACGCCCGTACGGAGACCAAGGGGGTGAACGGTCTCGACTCCGATCGCTGACCGAGGGGAAGCGTGCCGAGGAAGGCGACGATGATCTCGTTAACCATGCGTCGCAAAAAAATAAGTGCCGACAACAGTCGCACCGCCCCGCAGAGCGCTTACGCGCTCGCTGCCTGATCAACAGGTAGGGGCTGTCGGGCCGGAGGCGTCCCCGCTCCGGTTCCCGGCATCATCTAGGGGACTCACCCTGCGGTTCGGCCGCGGAAGCGCAGGGGACAACACACAGCGGCTGGGATCGTCACACCGGCTCGTTCGCGTGACCGGTGGATCCGAGCAGAGACAGAGCGAACTGCGCACGGAGAAGCCCTCGTGATCCGACGGAGGACCCGGGTTCGATTCCCGGCACCTCCACCACCACAGCGACGGCCCCGCCCCGGACCCTTTCCGGGACGGGGCCGTCGCCCTGTGCGCCCAGCAAAGGCAGGGTGCCCATGGACAAGGACTCGTGCATCAGAGCCGGGCAGTACGTCGCCACGTGGGGGAAGCGCGAACGCCCGACCAGCGCACCCAGCCCACCAGTGACCGCGACCGCGGGCACCGCATCGGCGGGGCCGCGCCCGCAGCCTGCTCACCGGGCTCAACCGTCGATCGGCAACGTCTTCTGCACGAGGGCTTCGTGCTCGGCAAGCAGGTTGAGCCCGGCATGCACGGTGCCGGGCGTGTCGCCCTGGTAGGCCTGTAGGAACCGCGACCGACGGGACTCGGGCGCGCCGTGGTCTCGCTCGGCGAAGAGCAGGTACGACTCCGCCACCTCACGGCACGCGCGGCGAGTCTCCTCGCGCTCGACCCGGGTTGCCAGCCAGGCGACGAACACCGCGAGCCGCTCGGCGAGCCGGGTCGGCGGCAGGTCCGGCCGCTGAGGGATATCGGTCATAGCAAGTCCTCGACATCATCGGCTGTAACCGGCGCCGTCTACCCGGTTACTGGGAGTTCCACGCCCGGAACGGAAGGTCGTGCGCCAGGTATTCGTCGACTTCGATCTCTGGTTGCGCCAATTGATCACTACCGCGCCACCGTGCGGTGCCCCGAATCCGTATGGGGCCGACTGCGAACTCGCCGACGTCGGCGCCCCTCTCACGCGAGCCGCCTGCTACCTCACGCCGCTCAGCTCGATTCCGCTTCGCGGGCCGCGCCGCACCACCGCGCCGGAAACGATTCCGTCGAACCGGAGGGTAGAGCGCCGATCACGGTCGTTTCGTGGTCAGCAGCCGGTGAGCCGCCGATACACCGCAGCGGTGGCCACGCCGTAGGTCACGTGGGGTACGAGGTCGCGGACCCAGGAGCTGCCGGGCCAGCGGCGCGGGTCGGTCACCCCGAGGGCGGCCATCGGCGCGGTCGACGCCACGTTCGCGGCGAGACCGGCCACGACTCCGCGCGCCCACAGCGGCAGCCTGGTAAGGCGAGGCGCGATCAGTCCGTAGGCCATGCCGGTTCCCATCCCGGCAGCAATCCCCAACAGAGCACCCAGCCCGGCGCGTCGGTTGTCGGCAGTGGGGCTGTTCGGCCCGTCCTGCGACAGCGCCGAGGGAACGACGTCCTCGATCCGACCGACGGTCTGCTCCGGGGTGGTGCTGGCCGGCCGGGCGAGGGCGGCCATGTCGAGGTAGGTCGTGGCGTTGAGTGCCGTAGTTCCGGCCGCTCCGGCGGCGGCTCCGGCGATTGCCCGGTCGAGCATCGTTGTGGTCATCTCACGCGGGTTCCCACCGTCGTGGCAGTCATACCGCCGTGGACCTACGACGTCCTGGGACGCCGACGCAGCCGTTCGCACACGGGCACGCCGGATCCGGAGGCAGCCGCGACTGGGGATGTGACGCCGCGGGACTTGACCCGGACTTCTCCTCGGGCACCCCGATCCCCTTGAGATCATCCACCCCGAAACTGCGAGTGCCGTGGCTTAAAGCAAGCGATGGCCAGGCGCGCGCCGGTGTCGCCCTCGGCGGCTGATCCCCACCGCGGCCCGGGATGGGACCGCTCACGTCACTGGGACTCATCCGACTGCGACCGTCTACTGCGCCCGCGGAGGCCGACCAGCCGGCGACCGGTCTGCTCCATGCCGCGCTGCAGCCCGCCGTAGGGCATTTCCTGCCGGACTCGGCCGAGCGCGACGACCAACCCCAGCACCCCGAAGACCACGGCGGCCACGACCGACCCGACATTGGTCACGAACGGCCCGGACGGCAGGACGCCGAACACCCCGATCAGCAGGCACACCAGCACCTCGACCGCACCCACCACCAGCAGGACCCAGCCGTAGGCACGGGCGGCCGACAGCCGGGTCGCACACAACAGGCCGGCCACCCCGAGCACGAGGTGGATCACGTCGCGTATCGGGTCCACCGCGATCCCGAGCAGCTCGCGGCTGGCCTCGGGCACGCCGGGCAGGCCGCTGTAGCGGAACCCGACCATGCCGTAGAGCAGCATCGCGCACCCGGTCAGGAGCATCAGCAGCTGCGGCCACGGGAACACCGCGTGACCGTGCGAGTGGTGTTCGGACTGGACGGGCATCTCGACCTCCGGTCTCGCTCGGACGCCACGCAGTGCTCCCCTGCCAGCAGGCGTCGGGCCGCGCCTACCCGCCCACACGGGATCGATGCCTGCCCGCCGCGGGTGTGCGGGGTACGGCAGTGGGTAGGAGCCCGCAGTGACCCGCACCCGTCCACCCGCCGGTATCCGCCCCCGGGCCGTCCCCTCCGCGTCGGCGCCCCGGCGACCGTCCAAGGGCGGGCGCCTGCTCTCGATGCTGCGCACGACCGACCCGAAGGACATCGGGCTGCTCTACCTGGTGACCGCCTTCGGCTTCTTCCTGGTCGGCGGGGCGATGGCCCTGCTGATCCGGGCCGAGCTGGCCCGCCCGGAGCTGCAGTTCCTCTCGACCGAGCAGTACAACCAGCTGTTCACCATGCACGGCACGATCATGCTGCTGCTCTACGCGACCCCGATCCTGTTCGGCTTCGCGAACTACATCGTGCCGCTGCAGATCGGGGCGCCGGACGTCGCGTTCCCGCGGCTCAACGCCTTCTCCTACTGGCTGTTCCTGTTCGGCGGGCTGATCGTGCTGTCCGGGTTCGTGACACCGGGCGGTGCCGCGGACTTCGGCTGGTTCGCCTACACCCCGCTGTCGGACGCCACCCACTCCCCCGGCGTCGGCGGTGACCTGTGGGCCAGCGGCCTGATCGTGTCCGGGCTGGGCACGATCCTCGGCGCGGTCAACATGATCACCTCGATCGTCTGCCTGCGGGCGCCGGGCATGACGATGTTCCGGATGCCGATCTTCACCTGGAACATCCTGTTCACCTCGGTGCTGATCCTGATCGCGTTCCCGATCCTGACCGCGGCGCTGTTCGGTCTGCTCGCCGACCGGCACCTCGGCGCGAACGTCTTCGCCCCGGAGCACGGCGGTGTGGTGCTCTGGCAGCACCTGTTCTGGTTCTTCGGCCATCCCGAGGTCTACATCGTGGCGCTGCCGTTCTTCGGCATCGTCACCGAGATCATCCCGGTGTTCTCCCGCAAGCCGCTGTTCGGCTACAAGGGAATGGTCTACGCCAGCGTCGCGATCACCGTGCTGTCGGTGGTGGTCTGGGCACACCACATGTACGCCACCGGGGCGGTGCTGCTGGCGTTCTTCTCGCTGACCACCTTCATGATCGCCGTGCCGACCGGCATCAAGTTCGTGAACTGGATCGGCACGATGTGGAACGGGAAGGTCACCTTCGAGACGCCGATGCTGTTCTCGCTCGGCTTCCTGGTCACCTTCCTGCTCGGCGGCATGACCGGCGTGATGCTGGCGTCCCCGCCGCTGGGCTTCCACATGTCCGACACCTACTTCGTCGTCGCCCACTTCCACTACGTGCTGTTCGGCACGATCGTGTTCTCGGTGTTCGCCGGTGCCTACTTCTGGTTCCCGAAGATGACCGGCCGGATGCTCGACGAACGGCTCGGGAAGCTGCACTTCTGGACGATGTTCGTCGGCTTCCACCTGACGTTCCTGGTGCAGCACTGGCTGGGCAACGAGGGCATGCCGCGCCGGTACGCGGACTTCCTGCCCTCCGACGGGTTCACGTTGCTCAACACGCTCTCCTCGATCGGCGCGTTCCTGCTCGGCGCGTCCACGCTGCCGTTCCTGTACAACGTGTTCCGCAGCTACCGCTACGGCCCGGTGGCAGGCGTCGACGACCCGTGGGGGTTCGGGAACTCCCTGGAGTGGGCGACCACCTGCCCGCCGCCGCGGCACAACTTCACCGAGCTGCCACCGGTCCGTTCCGAGCGGCCGGCATTCGAACTGCACTACCCGCACGCCGTCGACAGGGCACGCGCCGAGGGGAATCCGGAGGCCCGCCGCTGATCGAGCACGTCGACGCCGTGGTGGTCAGGGCCGGGCACAACAGTAGTCGCCGCGAACGTACTCGCCCGACGCCGGACGGGACGTTCTGATCTGCGAGGCGCCCCACGCGCCCGGCGGGGCCGTGCGCTCGGCGGGGATCACCGCACCGCATCATCCGCGGGGGCGCCGCCTCCGCGCCCGGAGCCAGCGCAGCTGGCCCTGTGCCGCTGACCTGGCCACCGTGTTCGCCGGGCTCGCCGTCCTGCCCACCCCGGCCGGCCGGCCGGAGGCCACCGCCCCGACGAGGAGCACGGAGAACCCGGCAGAACGGCGGGCCGGACGATCCCGTACGTCCACACACCTCGCAACCCGCCGGTCCCAGCAACACCGTGATCAACCAGCAAACACGAATGACCGGACTAACGACGGGCCAACGACCGGTTCGACGACCTGCTGGCGATGGCGGTACATGCGGCCGCTGCTGGAGCAACGCGGTGGTTTGTATCGTGGCCCAGCGGTCATCCCCGACCATGCGGGTCGTGGTGGTAGGCGCAACGGGCAATGTCGGTACCAGCGTCGTGCAGGCGCTCACCGCGGAGCCGCAGGTCAGCTCGGTGCTCGGCCTGGCGCGGCGGTTGCCGCGCTGGCGCCCGGATGGGGTGGAATGGGCCGCCGCGGATATCGCCTCCGACGACCTGGGCCCGCACCTGCGCGGAGCCGACGTGGTCGTGCACCTGGCGTGGCTGTTCCAGCCCACTCACGACCCGGTGTTGACCTGGCGGGTCAACGCGTTGGGCGGGATTCGGGTGTTCCGCGCGGCCGTCGAGGCGGGGGTACCCGCGCTGATCCACGCCTCCTCGGTGGGGGCGTACTCACCGGGCCCGAAGGACCACCCGGTCGATGAGAGCTGGCCCACCGATGGCTGGCCGACCGCCGGCTACACCCGGGAGAAGGCCTACTTGGAGCGAGTGCTGGACGGCATGCAGGCCGAGCACCCGCAGCTGCGGATCGTGCGGATGCGCCCAGGGTTCATCTTCAAGCGGGAGGCCGCCACCGAGCAACGGCGGCTGTTCGCCGGCCCACTGCTGCCCAACCCGCTGGCTCGCCCGGGCCTGATCCCGCTCGTGCCGGACCTGCCCGGGCTACGGTTCCAGGCGCTGCACTCCCTCGACGTCGGCGAGGCGTTCCGGGCCGCAGTGGTGCGCCCGGTCCGCGGCGCGTTCAATCTGGCCGCCGACCCGGTGCTCGACGCCGCCGAGCTGGCCCAGCTGCTGGGCGCACGCACCGTGCGGCTTCCGGCCCCGGCCGTGCGCGCCGCCCTGGTCACAGCCTGGCAGCTACATCTGCTGCCGGCCTCACCACATTTGTTCGACGCCGTGCTCCGGTTGCCGATCCTCGACACCACCCGTGCCCGAGACGAGCTCGGCTGGCAGCCACGGCACAGCTCCCTCGACGCCATGCGGGAGTTCCTCGACGGGCTGCGCGACGGCGCGGGGATGGATACCCCGCCACTGGCGCCGAGCACCAGCGGCCCGCTGCGCAGCCACGAGGTCGCCACCGGGGTCGGTGTGCGACCGTAGCCGGCCCACCCGAGGCGCAGCAGCGGTGCACCCGGACCCGGCACGGTCGCACGGTCGCACGGTCAGTGGGAGCTTGGCTACCTCGAGCGTACGGCCCAGCGGTGCCGGGGGCCTCGCCTCGGCCGAGATCAACCAGTTGTCCCTGCCGCGAGCACTAGATCGGAGCCGGTGTGGACCGAGGAGCGCGTCTCGATCCAGATTGACGCGGCCTTGGCGCGGTACCCGGTAGGAGTGACCCACACCGAACCTAGACTCACGGTCATCGCTCGAGGAGCCGCTGCGGGGACCGCCGCGACGACCCTCATGAGTGCCGTCCTCGAGGTCGGACAGCGAATGACGTCGTCGTGGAGACAACCGCCGACGCTGATCGTCCGAACAGCGCTGGCGGGCGGCCCGGCGCATAAGCTCGCGGGCGAGGATGTACTCGCCATCATGGCGCACCTGGGCTACGGCACCTCGTGTGGAGCACTGTTCGCCCTGCTCAGCCGACGCGGGTTGAGGCCGAGCCCTGCAGTCGGCGTCGGATACGGTCTCCTGCTCTGGTTGATCAGCTACGCCGCATGGGTTCCCGCCATGAGGGCGATCCCGCTGCCCCAGCACGACTGTCCCGGCCGCCAGAGCACGTTGATCGGCGCGCACGTCGTCTACGGCGTTGTGCTGGCGACCACCCTGCGACGCCTGCGGCGTCGGTCCTGGACCTGACCGGGGTTAGCTCTTCGGGATCGACCGCCGTGGGCGGGCGCCGCGTTCGGTTCGCAGGGCTGGCGCCCGTATCCCAAGGCAGACGCGGCGCCGGCGATCCCGGCGACGACGAACACGCCTCCGGGAACGAGCGGTCAACAGGCCGGGTACGTCCCAGGTAGGCGCCGCGGGCCGCCGCGGGCCCGCGCCCCGCCAGGAGCGCAGCCACCAGCAGACAGAACGCGGCATGCCGCCGGGGCGTGGCGTCGATGCGGACCGCGGGGTTCTCGGGCCGCCAGTCAGGTTTTCGAGTGCCGTTGACAGGGCGTGGGGAGAGCTGCCTGCTCGCAGGCCTCTCGCGCCGGCGACAAGCCGGTCCGCGCGGCGGTACAGCTGGCCGCGACCGGGCGGCGGCCTTTTGGCCCGGCGAGCAGGGCCCTGTGGGACAAGGGTCGCGAGACGACGGCTGTCCCGAGGCAGGTCCGAGCTTCCATGGCGGTGGAAGCGCTGCGCTGGAAGGGCTGAGGCGAGCTCGGGAAACTCCCCTCTGCCCCGGCGGGTGTGGGCGAGCCGCCAGCCCGCCACAGACCCAGGGGCCTCCAGCGGTTGCGGCACTCGTAACCCGTTCCTACCGTGACGTCACTGGACGAGGGCGGTTACGACCGCCTCCGGCCCCGTTGAACGCCGCAGTGGATGCCGGTCACCGACCCTCCGGAGTTGTCCGTGCGTACAGTGCCACCACGAAGCCCGGCCGAGCGGACCCAGACGGCCCGTCGCGACGGTCCGGGCGGCTACAACGATCTCGAACCCGACCTGCGCCAGCTCGCCCGGATGGCATCCGACGACCCGGACCGTGGGTCGTTGCGTGACCGGCTGATCTGCGAGTTCCTGCCGCTGGTGCGCAACATCAGTCGGCGGTACCGTACTGCGGCCCACTCGGCCGAGGACCTCGAGCAGGCCGCGATCCTGGGGTTGATCAAGGCGCTCGACCGGTACGACCCGGACGCCGCGACCGGTGGCCCACTCGGTTACCTGGTCCCGAGCGTCCGCGGCGCGGTCCTGCGCTATCTGCGTGACCACAGCTGGGCATTGCGGGTGCCCCGTGATCTCAAGGAGCTGGGGGTCAGCATTAACCGGGCCACGGTGGTGCTGTCCCAGCGGCTGGGGCGGGCACCGCGGCCCAGCGAGCTCGCCGAGGAGCTCGACGCCGACACCTCCGAGGTCGTGGAGGCGCTCGGCGCCCTGGAGTCCTACCGCGCGGTCTCGCTGGACGTGCCCGGCCCGGACGGGGAGCTCACGCTCGGCGAGCGGCTCGGTGACGACGACCCGGGCCTCGAGAGCGCCACGATGCGCGACGAGCTGCGGTCCCGGATCGATGCCTTGCCCCTGCGGGACCGGCGCATTCTGCTGCTGCGATTCTTCGGCGACTGGACCCAGTCCGATATCGCCGCGGAGATCGGGGTGTCCCAGATGCACGTGTCCCGGCTGCTGAGCCAGATCATCGCCCGACTGCGGGAGGAACTCGGCGACTGACCGTGGCAGTCGCACCGTCCGCGACCGAGCCGACTCGCTGGCGCGCGGGATCGGCGGCCGTTCGGGGCGAGTCGGGGCCGTCCCGCTGCCGGTATGCCCACCGCCCCAGCGGGTGGCCGCCCGATCGTGATCAGACCCGCGCCACGGTCTGGCTGCGGTCCGCGGCCCGGCCCAGCTGCTGCTCGTGCGCCCGCGTCGCGATCACCGCGGCCGGGCGAGGCGACCGAGTACCGCTACCACTTGAAATCCATCTCTTGCAGGCTGGTCTGCACGGTCCGACCGCTCTCCCACGGGTTCGCTTCGGGTGCCACTTCCGGCACCGGGATGTCGGCACGGCCATCTCGTTTGTGCGGGGTCGAGACTCCGAGCCTTCGGTCCCGCTCTTGGATCAGGTCTTCGTTCGCCTGTCCGTCCTCGGTTAGGCCCATCATCAACTGCGGGATACCGTAGGGGAAGTCGTCTCGATCATATTGCCACGCGTGGAACATTTTCCCATAAGTCGTCACGAGATCGGTGAAGTACGACTTCTCCGCGAGGTCAGGGATGCCCGGGGCGACCAGAATTCCTGACTTGACCTCGTAATGATGGCTGTGCCACAGACGCTTCTCATCCTTCGGGAGGTCCCGGAAACGTTCCTCGCTGATGATGTACTCGATCCCGATGAGGCGTGCGTCGGCTGCGTTCCGGTCGAAGATCACGCACTGAACCTTTTCCAACCTGGCGGTCAGGCGGGTTGGTCGTGTCTGGCGTGGCAGCCTGGAAAGCAGAAGAGCCCCTGGTAGACGAGTGATTGCCTAGATCAACTCGTTGTCCACCAGGAGCTCCGGTGCTTTCCTACCCGTCCGCGCTGTCGGTGTCCACTCGCGCGCTGATCACCCTGACCAACGCCCTGCAGCACAGCCGCAACCAGCGCGGTACCCGCTGGCGGCGCCTCCCGGTCGGCCGCCACGCCCTGCTCGCCCTGGCGCATCTGCGCAAGGGCGAGACCTGCCCCGACCTCGCCGCCGGGTTCGGAGTCGGCACCACCACGGCGTTCCGCTACGTCCGCGAAGCGATCGACGTCCTCGCCGCCGCGGCACCGAACCTGGCTGAGGCGATCGCGGTTGCGTTGCGGAAGGCGTTCGTGATCCTCGACGGGACCCTGCTGCGGATCGACCGGGTCGCCATGGCCTCGGGGCGCGACCGCCCGTACTACTCGGGGAAGTGGAAGTGCCACGGCATGAACGTCCAGGTCATCAGCGACCCGGCCGGGCGGCTGGTCTGGGCGTCGCCGGCGTTGCCCGGTGCGCGGCATGACATTGGTGCCGCCCGCGAGCACGGGATCATCGACGCCCTCAACGCCGCCGGGGTGCCGGTGGTCGCAGACAGCGGATACCGCGGCGCCGGGCCGACGTTCCACCTCCCACAGCGACGCCGACCCGCCGATCGCGACACCGGCGAGCGCCGACGGCTCTCACCGAGTCAGCGGGAGGTCAACGCCGCCCACGCGGCGCAACGCGGCCCCGGTGAACGCGCGAACGCGATGTTCAAGAGCTGGAAGATTCTGCGGAAGATTCGGTGCTGCCCGCAGCGGACCACCGCGCTGGTCAACGCGATCCAGACCCTCATCCTCGCTGGCTGACGCCAAGTGGAAAGAGTTCGCTGATGCCGTCCGCAGCCCGACGGATGGCGCGGGCGAAGATGTCCGGCATCTCGACGGGCACAAAGTGTCCGGCATCATTGACGGGTTCCACCGACACGTCGGTGAAGAATTCATCGAGACGATCCGCCCATGCCATCGGGAACAACGGGTCATGCTGGGGCCACAGGAAGGTCGTCGGGACGGTCGATCGCTCCGCTGCAGGCGGCACCGCCTCGGTCAGTGCGCTGATGACGCTCCCGCCTCCTGCCCGGTACCACGCGACCGAGGCGGTAAAGGCACCTGGCCGACCGTAGGTGGACGCGAGGTGGTCCAGGCGGGAAGGGTCCAAATAGAATCCCGGACCAGACCAACGTGACCAGAAGTGCCGCACGTAGATACGCGCGGCCTTGGCGTCACCGTCGATGAGCTCCTCCGCCAAGTCGAGTTGATGAAACCACTGGTACCAGAACTCTTCCAGCGGCTTGGGCTCGACAATGCGAGGGCCGACCCCGGGTGCAGGCGGGGTGACGACCACCGCACGTACCAGGTCCGGGCGACACCGCGCGAGGTGCTGCGCGACACGGCTACCGACGTCGTAGCCGGCTACGAGGAGCTGTGAGATCCCGAGTTCCTCGGCGAGGGCGGCGACGCTACGCGCCTGCCCGTCGCGACCGTAGAACTGGACCGGATCCCGACGGTGTTTGTCGGAATCCCCGAACCCGCGTAGATCTGGGACCACCACGTCGAACTGGCCGGAGAGTCGAGCCACGACCCCCTCGTAGTCGCGACGATCTCCCGGCCAGCCGTGGAGCAAGACCACAGCCGGGCGGCCAGGCGAGGCCGTTGTCTCGTACCGATCGTAAGCGAGTCGGAAGCCATCGATGGCAGAGCTCATCGCCATACGTGCAGTCCCTTCAGCCTAGTGGTGCCTGGTGTCGACAACCCGGGGTGGTGTGGAATCGGGTTTCAGGGGCCGTCCTCGATGAGGAACAACTCGACGGTGACAGCGACCGGGCTGCGCGCGGGATCGATGGTCCCTCCGTGGACAGCTCCCCCGGAGTCGCCCACCAGCACTTGGACGGAGGTGTCCAAGGCGGCATCGGCCGACACCTGGCCGATCAGCGTGACGAGCTCCGCGCAGGGCGCGGGCAAGGTGGCCTCGTACCCGGCCCGCAGGAAGGTCGGCCCGACCAGGCTGCCTATGCTGGCCCGCATCGAGGCCTGCTTCCAGCCGTGCTCGACACATAGCTGCCGCGCCGTGGCCTGCAGATCTTGCCCCGGCAGGACTCGGGCGAGGATCACACGTTTCCCGGCAGGACAGCCGGCCACGGCACTACGGTGCGGCGTGAAGACCGGCATTCCCGTCTCGGGGTCCTCCGCGTTGCGACTGCAGATTCCCGGGAGTGGGTGGAACACGGCCTGCAGACCGAGTGCTCCGAGTGTCGTACCGGGCCACACATGTCCCGCCTGCAAAGCTCCCGCCGCGTCCATCCACGCCGCGTGGCAATGGAACCATGGCTCGTCGCGCTGGCTGCCGAGAGTGAGTGACCCTCCGATGACGTTGACCGGGCCTCGGGCCATGTACCGGTCGCTATAGACGAGCGCGCGGCCATTGAGCCTTTGCCAACCTGATCATCCGTTGGCGATCATGAGGGTCTGAACTGCGGCGATGAGCTCGGCGGCCCGGCTCGGGCAGGACCGGATCTTGCGCAGAACCTTCCAGTTCTTCAGCTCGGCGTTGACCCGCTCACCCGGCCCGCGTCGGCGGGCATGTGCCACGTTGACCTCCTTCTGGTTGTGCGACAGGCGTCGGTAGCGGCCGGTGTCGGGGTCGATGCGCCGACGCCGCTGCGGCACGGCCACCATCGGACCGGCGCCTTGGTAGGCGGTGTCGGCGACCGCGGGGATCTCATGCGCGGTCAGCGCCTCGATGATCCCGTGGTCGCGGGCGGCTCCCATGTCGTGCCGAGCGCCAGGCAGCGGCGGGGAGATCCACACCAGCCTGCCGATCGGGTCGGCGATGACCTGCACGTTGAGCCCGTGGGCCTTGTGCTTGCCGCTGTAGTAGGGGCGGCCTCGGCCGGACGCCATGCCGACCCGGTCGATCCGCAGCAGGCTGCCGTCGAGGATCACGAACGCCTTGCGTGAGGCGACCTCGATCGCCTGCTCCAGCGTCGGGGCCATCGCCGCGAGCAGGGCGAGTGCCTCCCGTACGTACCGGCAGACCGTCGACGTGCCGATCTCGAACCCGCAGGCCAGGTCGGCATAGGTCTCGCCCTTGCGCAGGTAGGCCACTACCAGCAGGGCCTGGCGGCCAGCGGAGAGCTTGCGCCAGCGGGTCGCCCGCTGGTTGCGGTGCGCGCGCAGCACGTCGGCAAGCATCCCGAGCGCGCGGCTGGACACGGTCATCCCGGACGGGTAAGACAACACTCTGAAGCTCCTGGTCAGGCGGATTGATCTAGGCAATCGCCCGTCTACCAGGAGCTTCACCCATTCGAGGTCACGCCACGCCGCACGCCAGCTGACCTGCTCGTCCATCAGGTTGGCAAAGGCTCACTGTCGTCGGGGCATGTCAGCGGAACCGACCAGGACATGTGCTCGACTGTCCCGCCGAGCAGTTCCACCTGGGCAGACTCGACGCCGAGCCCGGTCATGACCTTGACGAGAGACTCCAACAAGTCGGTCCCGGCCGGCAGAGTGACGCTGTGGGGGCGCGATCGCGTCATGGCGCTGACGACGCGTTCCGTCGCCGCCGGTCCAGGATGCGCCATCGTAGGAATCGTGACTGTCCTGCTCCGGTTCTCCCCGGTGTCGGGCCGTGAGACTGCCGGTTGAGTAAGCCGAGCGGTCGGTGAAGTCGCATTCGTGGTCATGCGGTTTCTCCTCGGAATGGCGGGCGGGGTGTGCCCGTGTTAGAGGTGACCGACCCGGTGTTCCCGATGATCGACCGGGTGACACTGCGGCCGGTCATGCATATGGCGAACAGCGTGCTGATCTCGAAGGATCAGCCGGTGGAGGTGGCATTCTCTTCGTCGCGGCTCACGACGGTGGCTGTCGGGGTGACCGCCGCGGTGTCGCGCTTCGCGATGCGCGCGATGGTGAGTGCGAGCAGTGCCGCGGCGAGGAGGAAGAAGCCGAGCAAGTAGAAGCCGTCGCTGGTCGCCCCGGAACCTGCGGCCATGCCGACCACGAGCGGGCCGACGATGCCGCCGAGACTTCCGAAGAGGTTGATCATGCCGCTGGCGGGTCCGGCCTGCTCGGGTGCGATGTACTGCAGGGCCCATGCCCACCACGGGCCGAACGCCGCGTACACGCCGAGACCGGTGAGGATCAGAAACACCATTTGCACAATGAGAGTGGAGGGCATGAGGTGTTGCAGGAGGAGTGCGGCGGCGCCGACCAGCAGCGGTGGGATGACGAACCACGATTTGGGGCGGTCCGATCGGTCGGCCGCACGTGCGTTCAACAGCATTGCCGCGCCGGCCGCCGCGAACGGGATTACCGACAGCCACCCGACGACGCCGATCCCGCTGTTCGAGAGCTGGCTGAGCACTGTCGGGAGCCACAGGCCGAAGCTGTAGAAGCCGGTCAGCCAGAGGAAGTACACCCCGCAGCACGCCCACACGACCGGGGAGAGGAGAACAGAGGTGAAAGAAGCTGCGGCGGCTCCAGTCGCTTTGTGGGCCCGGGTGGCCTGGATGTGTTCGCGTTCAACGGCGCTGAGCCGGGGGTCGCAGCTCGGGTCGTCACGCAGTAGGACGAGGACGAGGACACCGAGCAGGAATGCAGGCAGCCCCTGGACGACGAACATCGTCTGCCAGTTCCAGGTCTCGATCAGCCAGCCCGCCGAGGGGGCCATGAGTGCCGACGAGGCGGGTAGAGCCAGCAAGGACAGGCCGGTCGCCCGTGCGCGCTCGCCCAGGGGGAACCAGGCGATGAACAGCACCGCGAATGCCGGCCAGACCACGCCCTCGGACAGTCCCATCAGGAATCGCCAGACTATGAGTTCGCCGGCCGATGTGGCGAAAGCCTGGCCGATGGAGATGATTCCCCAGGCGAACAGGGCCCCGGCGATGAGGCGAACGGGGCCGACCTTGTTCGCGAGCCATCCGCCCGGGACCTGGGTCAGCACATAGCCCCAGAAGAAGGCGGACAGGACCAGCCCGATCGCGGTGGACCCAAGTGCGAGCTCGGTACCGATGGAAGGGACGGCAACGCTGACATTCGCACGCTCGGCGAATGCCACGAGGTAGACGAGGAACAACAGCAGACCGACTCGCCGCCAACGGGCGTTCGGAACGGCCGTCGTCGTTGACGAGACGTTCATGACAGACCTCTTCTCGGTGATGGAAAGGGCTCGAGCCCGCCGGTGGGTGAGGCAGGGGCCCGAGAGGCACGACATGGTTTGCCCGACTGGAGACCCGATACGGACTTGTGCTCGGTACGCACGCAACGATCGGATCGATGCGATGTGTTCAATCAGTCTTCGGGAGCAGACCAGCCGGACGCGAGGAGCTCGTCACGGATTGTTCGCTTGACGACCTTGCCGTAGCCCGACTTCGTGAGTCCGGCCCAAGCGATGAACTGCTTTGGCATTTTGTAACGGGCCAGTCGGGGCGTCAACCACTCGAGTAGCTCGGCATCAGTTGCGCGCGCCCCCGCGGCGGGCACCCAGACGGCGACGCCGATCTCGCCCCACTTCGGGTGCGGCATGCCTAACACGGCGACCTCGGCGACCGCGGGGTGGGAAATCAGCTTCTCCTCGATGTCGCGCGGATGCACGTTCGATCCACCGGAGATGTACATGTCCGAAGCGCGTCCGGTGATGTAAAGGTAGCCGTTGTCGTCGACGGTGCCGAGGTCGCCGGTGTGGAACCAGCCGCCGTCGAACGCCGCCGCCGTCGCCTCGGCGTTGTTCAGGTAGCCGGCGCATACAGCGGGTCCGGCGACGCAGATCTCGCCGACCTCGCCCGAACCGATCTCGCGCCCGTCGGGGTCGAGTATCGCGATCTGCATTCCGGTGCGCGGGCGTCCGCAGGTCCCGACCTCGACGTCGTCCGGCTGGGCGCGCCCGTGCTCAGTAGGCGGGAGGACGGTGATGTTCCCGGTGACTTCTCCCAGACCGTAGTACTGGACCAGGACCGGGCCGAGTGTCTCGAGCGCGTGGTCCCGGTCGGTGTTGAGCATCGGTGCACCGGCGTAAATCACATGCTTCAGAGTGGAATGGTCGTGCTCATAGACCGCGGGGTGCTCGGCCAGTGTCTTGAGGATGGTCGGGACGGTGAACATGTTGGTGACACACTCGCGCTCCACCAGTTCCCAGACTTCCTCGCCGCGCAGACCTGGCGAGACCGGGAGGACCGTCGGCGCGCCACGGGCGATCTGCGGCAGCAGATGCACGCCCGCGCCGTGGGACAGCGGAGCTACCGCGAGCGACACATCCTGCTGGCCGAGCCCCGGCATCAGATCCGCGGCGTGGTTGGTGGTGACGAAGCCGAGTTGGTCGTGGGTCAGTATCGCGGCCTTCGGGGTGCCACTCGTTCCGGAGGTGAAGAAGTACCACGCGTGGTCTCCGACTTCGACCCGTTCGTTCATATCCTCCCCCGGACCGGCAGAGGGCAACTCGGACACGGAGCCGTGTTCGTCGTCGGACTCCGTCCACCACACGCCGGCCTTGAGTCCGGTCACTGCCCGCACTGCCTCGACATGTTCGTCGGAACCTGCCGTCGCGATCGCGGCGATCGGCCTGCACACGCCGGCGATCACCGCGACGTCGTCCGGGGTCAGGCGGAAGTTCGTCGGCGCGACGGCGGCCCCGGCGCGCCAAATGCCGTAGAGGGCGGCGATGTAGTCGGGATGGTTGCGACCGTGCAGCAGCACGCAGTCTCCGCGTCGCACGTCGGCGCGGCGCAGGGCCGCGCTGACCCGGCTCGCGCGCTCGTCCAGTTCGCGCCAGCTCCAGCGGGTGCTCCCGTGCACCACCGCCGTCGACCCGGGTAGCCGGCGCGCGGACTGGCTGAGCATCTCGGCGACGTTGACCGCCCGCACCGCAGGTGTCGCGGCATCTGCCGAGTTCATCAATACACCCCCAGTATGGTCGCGTAGTTGGCGACGGCCGCGCCGCCCATGTTGAACACCGCGGCATGCTCGGCGGTCGGCAGTTGCATCGCGCCGGCCTCGCCGACGAGCTGCATCGCGGCCATCACGTGCTGGGACACGCCGGTGGCTCCCACCGGATGGCCCTTGGCCTTGAGCCCGCCGGAGACGTTGACCGGCAGGGCCCCGTTGCGCTCGGTGCGTCCCTCGGCGAGTACTTCGGCGGCCTTGCCCGGTTCGGCTAGGCCGAAGGCCTCGTACTGCAGCAGCTCGGCCACGGTGAAGCAGTCGTGGGTCTCCAGCAGGTCCAAATCGTCGAGGGCGATCCCGGCGTCGCGCAACGCAGTGCGGAAGGCCCGGCCGGCAGCGTCGAAGTGCAGCGGATCAGGCCGGTCCGCAACCGGCATCACGTCATCTGCCTGGACACGGCTGCGGACCGTCACGGCGCGGCGGGCGCCGACGGCGAGATCGGGCGCGGCCACGACCACCGCCGCGGCACCGTCGGAGACCATCGAGCAGTCGGTGCGCAACAGCGGCTCCGCGACCACCGGATTGCGGTCGGACGCGGTGGCGCAGAAGTCGTAGCCGAGGTCGCGGCGCATGTGGGCGTAGGGGTTGTCGACCCCGTTGCGGTGGTTCTTCGCCGCGATCCGGGCGAGCGCCTCGCGCGGGTCGCCGTAGCGCCGGGCGTACTGGCTGGCTAGCCAACCGAAAATGGCGGGGAAGCTGCCGTGGTCCTGCTCGGTCGGCAGGTAGGAGGCGCCGAGCAGGAGCTCGGCGATGTCGGCGCCAGGGGTGCGGGTCATCTTCTCCGCGCCGACGACCAGCACGGCCCGTCGACGCCCGGACTCGACCATGTCCAGCGCGGCGTAGAGCGCGGCACTGCCGCTGGCACAGGCGTTCTCCGAGCGGACGGCCGGGATCCGCGCCAGCTCGGGGGCGCCGGTTCCGACGAGCGCACCGTGGAAGCGCTGGCTGGTGGCGTCGGTGCCGTAGACACCGACCGAGATCGCGTCAATGTCGGCGGGGTCGAGGCCGGCGTCGGCGACCGCGGCCGAGGCGACCTCGGCCATCAGCGCCTCGACGTCGGGGAGGTCGGACTTGCCGAACCGGCCGTGCGACCACCCGATCAGAGTGGGATCGGCATTCATGAGATCTCCTTACGAGGTGCTGTGTTCGCCGGTCAGAGCCGGATTCCACCGTTCACGTCCAGCACCGCTCCGGTCATAAACGAGGAAGCGGGCGACCAGAGGTAGACGACCGCTTCGGCGATCTCCTCGGGGCGGGCTAGCCGCCCGACGAGCGCTCGATCGGCGAGCATCGTGTGCACCTCGGGGTCCTCGCCGAGCATCCCGGTCGTCGTGCAACCGGGAGCCACGGTGTTCACTCGGACCTGGCGGGGGGCCAGTTCCCGGGCGGCGCCCTTCGCCAGGCTGATCACAGCAGCCTTGGAGGCCCCGTAGACGGGGCCGCCGATGTAACCGCCACCGGTGTAGGCGGCGACCGAGGCGCATAGGACGATCGAGGCACCCGGCGCCAGGTGCGGCGCGGCGGCCTGGATGGTGTTGACCGCGCCCACCACGTTGATCGTGAGACAGCGCTCGGCCTGCTCACTGTCGACCTCGAGCAGCGGGACCGGCAGGGTGACACCGGCCGGGACGAAGACGCTGGTGACCGGGCCGCGCTCGGCGGCGACGCCGAACCCCTTCTCCAACGATGCCCGGTCGACGACGTCGGCCTGCCGGTAGGTCGCGTCGGGGAACGCCGTCGCGACGTCCGGCGCCTCCTCGGGAAGATCGAGGACGGTCATCGCATCTAGCCGCCCGGCCGCGAGACCCACCGCGGCCAGACCGATACCGCGGGCACCGCCCACGACGACCGCGTTGCCACCGAAAGCGTCGACGTTATTGGACTGAGTCATCCTGTGCTCCGATCGGGAGAGAAAGAGGAACGGTCTGTGCCGGGGGCACCGGTCACAGGTCGAGAACCAGGCGTGGCGTGCACGACCGGGAGCAGCACGGGGTCATCACCTCGTTCGAGGCATGCTCCTCGGCGGTCAGGTAGGAGTCGCGGTGATCGGGCACTCCGTCGAGCACCACGGTCTCGCAGGTACCGCAGGTGCCCTCCCCACACGAGGTCGGGACGTCGACCCCGGCATCGCGTAGAGCCTGCACGACCGACATGCCGGGCAGGACGCCGACGATGACGTCGGAGTAGTCGCAGACGACCTCGAACGCCGTGTCACCTTCGGTCGACACGACCGCGGCCGGCCGGAATCGCTCGACGTGCAAACTTCCTGGCGGCCACGTGCCGCAGTGCTCGTCGACGGCGTCGATCAGCGGTTCCGGCCCGCAGCAGTACACCGCCACGTCCGGCCGGGAGGCGCCCAGTTCCGTCGCGAGGTCGATCAGACCGGCACGGTCCTGCGGCCACAGCGTGACCCGATTACCGTGCTGTTCGAGCTCGTCGACGAACGCCATCGACTCACGTGCCCGACCGCCGTAGGCCAGCCGCCAGGGCCGCTCGGCCGCGGCGCATTCGGCAATCATGGGCAGGATCGGTGTGATGCCGATCCCGCCGGCGACGAAGACGTACTCCGCGGCCTCGACCAGTTCGAAGTTGTTGCGGGGTCCGCGGCACCGCACCTTGTCGCCGGTCTGGAGGTCGTCGTGGACCCGCAGCGATCCACCGCGGCCTCCGGCCTTGCGCAGGACCCCGATGCGCCACGAGCGACGATTGCCGGGGTCGCCGCACAGCGAGTACTGGCGGACCAGGTCGTCGTCCAGGACGAGGTCGACGTGTGCCCCTGGGGACCAGGCCGGCAGCTCGTCACCGCCCTCGTGTTCCAGCTCAACCACGACGACGCCGTCGGCCGCGGTGCGCTTGTCGAGCACGACCATGTCGAGGTCGTCCGACGGGCCCCGGCTATCGGTCCTAGGCATGTTGTTCACGCAGGCGCTCCGTGTGTCGAGAGATGTCAGGCGCTGGCGGCGGAACCGGCTCGCGGCCGTCGCCCGGGCCGCCGCCGCGAGGTGTCGACCACCACGACGTCGTCCTCGACCGATACCGCGTATCCCTCCAGCACGAGCGGCCCTTCCTGGCGCCCACCGGCGGGATCGGTCTCGTCCTCGGGCGAGCCGGGAACCACCTCGACGTCGTAGCGCCGCACCCGGGCGTTGCGCGGGTCGTAGAACGATGCCCCGGTACGGATGTCGAATTCCCAGGCGTGCCACGGGCATCGCAGCGACCGCTGCGACTCATAGGTGATTTCGGAATCCGGCTGCTCGGCCGAGGAGATCCCGAAGACCGTCCCGTACTCGCACAGCGGCGCGCCGGCGTGCGGGCACTGGTTGAGCAGCGCGTAGTACTCGCCGTCGACGTTGAACACGCCGACCGACCGACCCTCGAGTTCGACGACCAGGCGCCCACCGGGCGGAAGCTCCGAGGCGTTGGCGACCATGTAGCGCGTCATCCCGGCAGCTCGATTCCGAAGAACGCAGCCCCGTTGCGCCGCAGGACCTTGTCCTTCAGGTCGGCAGGGAAGGACGGCGGGAAGATTGCCTCCGGCGAGTCGAAGTCGAAGTGCGGGTAGTCCGAGGCGAACAGCACGCGATCGGCGCCGAACTCCTCGATGTACTCGACCAGGTGCGCGGGGTTGTCGGGCTCGTCGATCGGCTGGGTGGAGACCCAGATGTGGTCCGAGACGTACTCCGACGGCCGCCGCTGCAGGGTCGGAACCTCACTACGCAGGGTCTCCCAGTGGTAGTCGAGCCGGCGCACGAGCGGCACGAAATGGGCGACGTTCCCCTCGACGAACATGATCCGCAGATCCGGGAATCGGTCGAACGTCCCCGACAGCACAAGGCTGAGGATCTGCGACTGGAAACTCTGCACCTGACCGACGTGGTACTCGGTGTGATACGAGGTCCAGCCGGTACCGGTGTTGGCGTGCCCGCCGCCCTGGGACAGGTGGACCTGCAGCGGCAGCCCCTGCTCGACCAGTGCTCGGTAGATGGGCCAGTACTTGCGGCTGCCCAGCGGCTCGAGCGTCTTGCTCAGCCCGAGGACCGCGACCACACCCGGATCGGCGCCGACCCGCTCGATCTCCTCGACCGCCAGGTCGGGAACCTCGAACGGCACGGCCATCGCCGCACGCAGCCGCGGTTCGAGGTAGACCAGGCCCTCGAGCTGCCAGTCGTTGACGGCTCGGGTCAGCGCGGCAGCGAGCTCCTGATGCAACGCCTGACTCGCCGGATTGAGGGTCTGTCCGCCGGGGGACAAACACTGCAGCACGCCCAGTTCGATGTCGTAGAGATCGAGGAGCTGGCTGCGCAACAGGCCGAGGTCCGAGCCCGGCAGGCCCTGCTCAGGCCAGGCGTCGGCACGCATCGCGCCGCCGTAGAGCTGCGGATACTCACCCAGATTGAACAGCCCGTTCGTCGTGCGCACGCCGTACTCGTCGACATGGCGGCGCCACCGCGGGTCCAGGTGCTCGAACACCGCGCCAGGCGGAGGCGTCGGGTGGATGTCGACGTCGACGAGCCCTGTTGTGACCGACGGGCGGTGCAATGCACCGACCACGGGACGGTTCTCGAGCGTGGTCATGACTGGCTCCTTTCCTGCGCGGACGAGTCGTCGTCGACGGTCAGGCCGTAGAGGTTGAAGGCGTTGGTGCGCAGCACCCGCTCGCGCAGGCCGGGGTTCGATGTGCCGGCGGTGATCGAGCCCGGGCCGGACCGGTGCCGGTGGGGGTAGTCGCTGGAGTAGACGAGGAGCTCGTCGGAGCCCATCCGGTCCACGATGCGATCGAGTTCACCCGGCTGTTCGGCGCCGTCGGACGGCGCGGTCGTGAACCGCACGTGGCGGCGAATGACGTCCGAGGGGCGCTCGTCGAGCCACGGCACGTCCTGCCGGTAGCTCTTCCACAGCTTGTCGAACTTCCACAGGAACGGTGGCAGCCAGTTGAAGCCGACCTCGGACACTACGATCTTGGTGCCGGGGAACTTCTGGAACACTCCCTCGGACACGATCGAGCAGAGCTGCGCCTCCAGGTTGGCCTGCTGACCTACGTACCACTCGAGGTAGGTCGACGGCCAGCCGACCGAGGTCGGGGCCTGCCGGAACACACCGCCGATGTGGAGGGCAACGGGCAGGCCCGCCCGCTCGGCGGCCTCCCAGATCGGCCAGTGCATCCGCCGCCCGTAGAGCAGTTCGGACTGGCCGAGCAGCAGCACCTGGCAGAACCGGTCCTCACCGGCCCGCCGTTCGATCTCGGCAACAGCGACATCCGGCGAACTCATCGGCACGACGATCGAGGCCCGCAGCCGGTCGTCCTGGTCGAGCCACTCGGCGGCGATCCAGTCGTTCAGCGCCTGCGCATGAGCGGCCTCCCGGCGGGGCTGGTGCACCTGCTGCACGCCATAGAGGCAATTCAGCACCGCGAAGTCGGTGTCCCCGGTGAACACGTCGGCCACGAGATCCTCGACACGGGTCGCAGCTCGGCCGTCGGAGTCGGTGCGAGCTTCGGGCCGCTGCGCGATCGGCGAACGCGGCGGGTGGTAGCTGGGCTCGTACGTCGGGACCATCTGGGCCTCGAGCTGCGCCCGCCAGTAGCCGTCCAGGTACGGCAGCAGCGAGTGCCCCGACCCCATCACCGGGTGGACATCGCAGTCGACGAGGGCCGCACATCGGCCGGGCGGGACCTGTGCGGAAACCACTCCGGTCGCTCGGGCCACAGGTGCCGCGATCGTGCTCATGCGCTCTCACCGGACCCCTGGGCCGAGCGCGTCCGGCCTGTCAATGGCCAGTTTGTGGTCCCCGCTGGTGGCCGGGTGAAAGTCCCCGGTCCGGGGTTGTTCAGCTGGTGTTGATGGCGGCTCCCTTCTTCGCGTTTCGGGCTTCGCGCATGCGGTAGGAGTCGCCGCTGGTGACGACGACCTGGGCGTGGTGCAGGAGCCGGTCGAGCAGGCTGACCGCGGTGGTGTGTTCGGGCATGAACCGCCCCCATCGGTCGAAGGGCCAGTGGGAGCTGATGGCGAGGCTGCGGCGTTCGTAGGCGGCGGCGACGAGCCGGAACAGCAGTTGGGCGGCGGTGTCGTCGAGTGGGGCGAACCCGATCTCGTCGATGATGATCAGGTCATGGCGCAGTGTGTGGTCGATGAGTCGGCCGACGGAGTTGTCGGCCAGGCCGCGGTAGAGCGCTTCGACCAGGTCGGCGGCGGTGAAGTAGCGGACCCGGTGCCCGGCCTCGACCGCCGCCGTGCCAAGCGCGACGAGCAGATGCGACTTCCCGGTGCCGGCCGGGCCGACCAGGGCGAGGTTCTCCGGGGCGCGGATCCATTCCAGCGAGGCGAGGTAGTCGAACGTGGCCTGGGGGATCGAGGAGGCGGACAGGTCGAACTCGTCGAGGGTCTTGGCGACCGGGAACCCGGCCGCCTTGCGCCGGTTGGCGATGTTGGAGGCGTCCCGGGCGGCGACCTCGGCCTCGACCAGGACCCGCAGCAGCTCCTCAGGACGCCAGCGCTGGGTGCGGGCGGTGAGCAGCAGCTCCGGCGCGAGGCGGCGCATCGCGGCGAGCTTGAGTCGTTTGAGCCCGGCCTCGAGGTCCGCGTCGAGCGCCGGGGGCTTGCTCGCAGTCATGACGCATCACCCTCGACGACACCGCCGGCGGGTGTGGCGGTGTCGGTGAAGACGGCGTAGTCGGTCAGCGAGCGGGTCGGGACCGCGGGCAGCTCGACCACCAACGCCTGCCCGGCCGGTTGGGGTCTCGGTGCGGCAGCGCCGGCGGCGAGGATGGACCGGACGTCCTCGGCCCGCCAACGACGGAACGCCGTCGCTCGGGCCAGCGCGTCGAGCAGAGCCTGTTCGCCGTGAGCCTGGCCGAGTGCGAGGAGCTCGCCGAGCTCGGTGCCCAGGCGGGCCGATCCGGCTGCGACAGCACCGGTCAGGAACGCCTGCGCGGCGGGCCCGAGTGCGCAGAACGTCTTCTCGTCAGCGGTCTTCGGGCGGGCCGCCCGAACCGGAGTCGTGGGGCGCGGCCCGCCGTAGTGGGCGTCGATCACCGACGCCTCGCCCGGCCCGACCAGGCGGTGCTCGGCCAACACCACCCCGGCCCCGGCAACTGCGCCGACCCTGCCGCCGGGTGTGGCGGTGGACAGGATGGTGAGGCGGTCGGCGTGGGTGCGGACCTCGACCCGGGTGCCGATCGCGGTGGTGGGGACCGAGTAGCGGGCCGACCCGAACCTCACGCAGGACAACCGGTCGACTTTGCGGATCACCGCCGGGCCGGTGATCCGAGGGCGCAGCGACGGGAGCCCGCCCAAGACGTCGAGCTCGTGTTCGGCCAGCCGCTCAGCGGGGATCGCCGCGATCTCCGAGTGCGTCACCGCGTTGACCTCCGCGCACCACTGCTGCGCTGCGGCGTTGGCCGCGGCCAGGTCGGGGCGTCCCGGCCCCCCGGTGTCCCCGGTGTCGAGGTCGACCAGGTCGCAGCCGATGATCAGGTCGGCTTTGGCGTAGCCGACGAGGTTCTCCACGATGCCCTTGGACTCCGGATCGTTGCCGTGGCAGAAGTCCGGGCGGAACCGGTAGTGGCTGGCGAAGCGCACGTAGTCCGGTGTCGGGACCACGAGGTCGGCGACCACGGCGGCCTTCAGACACCCCATCCGGTCGGCGAGCACGACCTTCGGGACCCCGCCGATGGTCTCGAAGCACTCGGCCAGCATGTTCAGGGTGGTCTCGGCGCGTTCGTCGACGGCGAAGCGGACGAACCGCACCCTCGACCAGGCCAGCACGGCGCAGAACACGTGCAGCCCGGCGATCACGCCCCAGTCGATGACCAGGTGCTCGCCCGGGGACCACACCGCCGGACGCCGCCCGCGGTGATGATCGCGGCGCCAGTCGGCCTTCGCTTGCGCGACGAGGCGGCGGAAGTTGCGCGCCGAGCCCTCGTAGCCCGCGGCGCGAGCATCGGGCAGCAGCCGCTTCGCCGAGATCCTGCCCTTGGTCTTCTCCACTCGCCCGGCGACCAGCTCGGCGACCGACTCATAGTTCCGGGAGCGTGGTTTGCGTTGCGGGACAACACCCCCCGCGTCATGACGCTCGATGACCCGACGCACGGTCTTCGGTGTCGTGGCGCAGATCGCGGCCGCGCCGCGATAACTGCCGACATCCCGA
Organism: Pseudonocardia parietis; assembly: GCF_017876315.1. Taxonomy (GTDB): domain Bacteria; phylum Actinomycetota; class Actinomycetes; order Mycobacteriales; family Pseudonocardiaceae; genus Pseudonocardia; species Pseudonocardia parietis. Next base: position 455,241 of record NZ_JAGINU010000004.1, read on the forward strand.
TAGGCCGAAATGATGTCCATCCGTTCCCTCGCAGACTTCAATGGGAGACCCCTGGGTGGTGCGGCGGCTGGCTTCGACAACCACCACCGTCACCGCCCAGGGCCTCAACCCGGCGTACGACACGACGAGGGACCGGGGACTTCTATCTGGCCACCAGCGGGGACCTCACAAGGCCACCCGCGGGGACCTGAACCTGGCCACCAGCGGGGACTTTTTCATGGCCACGGACACGGCCTGACGCGAGGGGGAAGGGGATGCCCGTGGGCGTGGTGCGACCGAAGCCGGCGAGGCCCGGCTGGGAAGGCCGCTGCGGAGTGTGGTGGACGTACGCCACGGATAGCTCCTGGTTCGACGGTGAAGCAGTAGGAGGACGACAGGACCGTGATGTGAGTCCGGTGAGCCGGTCAACGACAGATTCAGTTCTCGCAGCTCAGCGTTCCACATAGTGGAAATTGACAGGTCCCTTCGCCGGTTCTAGCGTCTTGATCCGTGGTTACGGCAAATAAATCGCTCCATAATATGGAACGCACCAGGATGGCGCGTGATCGTGAACGGGCCGGAGATCAGAGTCGGCAAGGTTCGCAAAGCGTTCGCCGGGCACTCGATCTTCTGTCACTGATTGCCGCCTGGGACCGCAGAGGCGGCCTGTCCGTGGCCGAGGTCGCCGACGAGTCCGGTCTGACCAAGCCCACCGCCCACCGGCTCCTGGGTGAGCTCCTGCATGCTGGCTTCCTCGAGCAGGCACCCGACCGCCGATACCAGCTGGGCCCGGAGGCCTACGCCGTCGGCGCCGCGGCCGAAGCCCGATACGGGATCCAGCAGCAAACGCTCGCAGCAGCTGCGCGGCTCGCCGGGGCATCGGAGGACGTCGCGGTTGTCACCGTGCGCCGACGCCTGCACTACGTCTGCATCCACCGCGAGGAAGGCAGATGGCCGGTGCGCAGCCACGTCCTGCAGCTCGGGGACAGGCTTCCGTTGGGCGTGGGGTCACCGGGACTGGCCTTCCTCGCCGCGATGAGCCCGGACGACGCGGAAGAGATCGTTGCGGCCAACGCCGACGAGGTCAGCCGGACCTTCCCGCACCTTCCTCCGGACAGGGTCCTCGGGATGATCGACGAGTCCCGCGCGCGCAGCGGGATCGGTCTCAACCGTGGCTTGGTCGGGGACGACTCCGCGGGCATGAGTGTGGCGGTCCCTGCCGCGAACGGTGGCCCAGGTGTCCTGTCGATCGGCATCGTCGCCCCGGCCTCGCGCATGGAACCCGACCGCGAGCCACTGCTCACCTCGCTGCTGCTCCGCGAAGTCGAGCACCTCGCCGGGCGAGGCCGGGTGCGCCGGTCGGGCCGCGCCGATGGATGACGATGCGCTGTTCGAGACCAAGGAGAACACTTACGTGGAAGCGCCGACGTCCGGTTCACAGCCCGGCACGTCCGCAGGCTGGGCCCCCGGTCTGCACGAGACGCTGGCGACGGCGGTCCGCCCGGAGGCGGTCCGGACCCGGGCGATCGATGTGCTGGGGATGGCGCACGACGCCTCGCACTTCGCCCGCACCCCGCGCGCCGTGGTCACCGTGCAGGGCGCCGACGACGTCGCCCGGCTGTTCACCGCGTCCGCCGCGACCGGTGTGCCGCTGACGTTCCGCGCCGGCGGCACCAGCCTGTCCGGCCAGGCCGTGACCGACGGGATCCTGGTCGACGCCCGGCGGCACTTCCGCGGCATCGAGATCCTCGACGACGGCGCCCGGGTCCGGGTCGGGCCCGGCGCGACCGTACGGGCGATCAACACCCGGCTCGCCCGCCACGGCCGGATGCTCGGCCCGGACCCGGCCAGCGAGGTCGCCTGCACCCTGGGCGGCGTCGTCGCGAACAACTCCTCCGGGATGGCCTGCGGCACCGCCGCGAACAGCTACGCGCTGCTCGACTCCCTCGAGATCGTCCTGCCGTCCGGGACCACACTGGACACCGGCCACCCCGGCGCCGACGACGAGCTGCGCGCCCGCGAACCCGACCTGTGGGCCGGGCTGGCCCGGCTGCGGGACCGCCTGCGCGGCAACGAGGCCGCCCGCACGAGCATCGAGACACAGTTCTCGCTCAAGAACACGATGGGCTACGGGCTGAACTCGTTCCTCGACCACGACCGCCCGGTCGACATCCTCACCCACCTGATCGTCGGGTCCGAGGGCACGCTCGCGTTCATCACCTCGATCACCATGCGCACCGTGCCCGTGCTGGCCCACACCCGCACCGGACTGCTGGTGTTCTCCGACCTCGCCGAGGCCAACCGCGCGCTGCCCGATCTCGTCGACTCCCGGCCCGCCACGATCGAGCTGCTCGACGCCACCTCGCTACGCGTCGGGCAGGCCGACACCGACGCCGACCCCCGCCTGCGCGCCCTGTCCGTCGACGCACACGCCGCCCTGCTGGTCGAGTACCGCGGGCACACCGCCGCCGAGGTCGACGAACTCGCCGGGGCCGCGTCCGGGCTGCTGGGACGGCTCCCGCTGCACGGCCCACGCGAGCTGTCCGCCGACCCGGCGGCCAAGGCCGGGCTGTGGAAACTGCGCAAGGGCCTCTACGCCAAGGTCGCCGGCGCGCGGCCCCCCGGCACCGCCGCACTGCTGGAGGACATCGCCGTCCCGGTCCCGGACCTGCTCGCGACCTGCGAGGGCCTGATCGAGCTGTTCGGCCGCCACGGCTACGACGACGCGGTGATCTTCGGCCACGCCAAGGACGGCAACGTCCACTTCATGCTCACCGAGCGGCTCGGCGACTCCGGCGGGGACACCAGCGGCCGCGACCGGTTCGGCCGCTTCACCGACGACATGGTCGACCTCGTACTCGCCCACGGCGGCACCCTCAAGGCCGAGCACGGCACCGGGCGGATGATGACCCCGTTCGTCCGCCGCCAGTACGGCGACGACCTCTACCAGGTCATGCAGGAGATCAAACAGCTCTGCGACCCGCACGGGCTGCTCTCACCCGGCGTCGTCCTCGACGACGACCCCGCCGCGCACCTGTCCGACCTCAAGTCCGCCCCACCGGTCGAGTCCGAGGTGGACCGCTGCGTGGAGTGCGGGTTCTGCGAACCCGTCTGCCCCAGCCGCGACCTGACCACCACACCGCGCCAGCGGATCGTGCTGCGCCGCGAGCTCGAGAAGGCCCGCGCCGCCGGTGACCACGCACTGGTCGCCGAGCTGGAGGACGACTACGCCTACGACGGCGTCGACACCTGCGCCGTCGACGGCATGTGCGCCACCGCCTGCCCGGTCACGATCAACACCGGCGACCTGATCCGGCGCCTGCGCGCCGAACGCCCGCAGAAGACCGCCGCAAAGGGCTGGGAGTTCGCCGCCAAGCACTGGAACGCCACGACCCGGCTCGCCGGAACCGCCCTGACCGTCGCGAAGAAGGTCCCCGGCGCCGGCCCCGCGTCGACGGCGCTGCGGAAGGTCATCGGCCCCGAGCAGGTACCGCAATGGGCCCCCGACCTGCCCGCCGGCGGCGCCCACCGCGTCCCGAGCGGGCTGGTCTCGCAGCGCGCCGCGGTCGCCGACCTGGTGCTGTTCTCCTCCTGCACCGGCGCCATGTTCGGCACCGCCTCCGGCGCTACCAGCGGGGCCGGCGCGGACCGGGGCGCCGCGGACGCGTTCGTCCGGCTCTGCCACCGCGCCGACGTCCGGGCCACCGCGCCCGAGAACCTGCCGTCGCTGTGCTGCGGCACCCCGTGGAAGTCCAAGGGCCTGTCCGACGGCGCCACCGCGATGGCCCAACGGGTGCTCCCCGCGCTCTGGACCGCCACCCGGCGCGGCGCGATCCCGGTGGTGACCGACGCGTCGTCGTGCACCGAGGGGCTGCGGGTCATGATCGCCTCCGGACCGGCCCAGTACCACGGCATCGAGGTGCTCGACTCCGTGTCCTACACCGCCGAGCACCTGCTGCCCAAGGTCACGGTGTACGAGCCACTGGATCGGATCGTGCTCCACCCCACCTGCTCGGCGACCCAGCTCGGCCTGACCGAACCACTGCGCCGCCTCGCCGCCGCGGTCGCGGCCGAGGTCGTCGTGCCCGACTCCTGGGGATGCTGCGGATTCGCCGGCGACCGCGGCCTGCTGCACCCCGAGCTCACCGCCTCGGCCACCGCCGAACAGGCCTGGGAGATCGCCGGGATCGACGCCGACGCCCACGCCTCCTGCAACCGGACCTGCGAGATCGGCATGAGCCGGGCCACCGGCCGCGACTACGTCCACGTCCTCGAACTGCTCGAGCGAGTCTCGCGACCGACGGGGGAAGCGCCTGCACCAATTGTCCAACTCAAGTTCAAGCACTCTGAGGCCAGAAAAGGCGATGGTGAGTGAAACCTGACGACGATGGCAACCCGCGTTCCATCGATCGACCCGCTTCCTAGGCTTAGGCGGGACGAGCATCGCGGAAGAGATGTGACAGTACCAGGCGTCGTAGCGGCGGTCCCGGTAAAGGGCTAATTCGACCTCGTACCTCACTCTGGAAAAGAACCTCGCTCGCCGCGGGCCCCACCCAGCCGGCAGGCGGTCAGGTGCCGTACATGCCAGGGTCGCACCCGCCTCGACTCGATCCTGCACCGCGGGCACACCGCCCACGACGCGGCGGCGCGCATTAACCAGCGATGACAGACCCGGAACCCAGAAGCGAGATCATGACCGCACCGACGAAATGATCACAGAACGTTCGGGTGCGGCCATCGAGTATGACGCGCCCCGACCCGCCGCTTCTGCGCCAGAGTCGATGTTCTTACAGTACCCGCCGCCCTCGTCGTGCCGGAGATCCCCCCTGAGGTCAGCTCCACAGAAAAGAGAAGTGTGCACTAACGAGCGTGCGAACCTTGTGCACGTTTCGCTCCTCTAGCGCCGCCAGAAGCTCGGCGCGCTCGGCACGAATCTTCTCCAGCGAGAGACCGACAGGCATTTTGTGCTGCGACAGAAAGAGTCGACACTCATTGATAAGCCGAGCGTGCATACGAGCGAGCCGCGAACTACCAGTTGATCCAATCAGAGCTGAGTGGAAGTCCATGTCCGCATCGAGCGCTCCGTGAATACCCTCGACTGCTGCGCGACGGTCGAAATGCGCGAAAGAGAGACGGACGGCGTCCTTCACGTGGCCATACTCGGCAATGCTTGACAATGCTTCGCATTCCAGGAGTTCGCGGGCGAAGTACAAATCTCTGGCGTCGGCCAGGTCGAACACCGGGATCCGAGCGGACTTATTGGCCGCACGACTCAGCAGCCCGCTGGCGACGAGTCGCTCGAGCGCTACCCTTGCAGTCGAACGAGCCACGGAGAACTCGTCACAAACGAATCTCTCACTAACAGCCAATCCAGGCGCGATCTCGGCGCGCAGAACCTGCCTGGTCAATGCACGAGTGAGCGCATCGACGCGCGAAACTACACCGAGAGCAGGGGCGACCATCATATCACGAGTCCAATCGCCAGCTAGAGGAAGGTCGCGGCGCAGGCACCGGATGTCTCCCTACGGCAGGAAATGTCCGTCCTCGACCGGCGGCGCGACGGCCACTAGGCACACGGAGATCGTGCGCATTCACTCGCTTATTAATTGTCGCAGACATTTGTGCTCGATCCTGCCGAGCTTGAGCGCGTACACTCTTCCGACCTATCTCCCCGGACTTTCCCCACCAGAAGCCCTCCGACGATCAACAATAGCGTGGCTGCGGGCGCCGCCACTTCAATCACACTGCCACCGATGGGCAACATCGCGCGGACTAGGAACGTCGAAACAGCAGCCAGAACGACCCCGCCCACATAGAGGACAAGCTGATCTGAATACCGGCGTACCGCCAACTGGAAGGCGGCAACGACAGAGACAGCGAATGCACACGCATCCAGCAGGAAGATTACCGCCGAAAGCGCCTGTGTGTTCTGATTCAGAGACGTGTCGAGCAGAAGCGGAATAATCATTGCCGGAGGAACTGCAGAGGGCGTCAGGAGCTCGCTCGTCATGTTAGCTCCATCAACAGGTCGCCGCCCTCGGCCTGCTGGGCCTCGCCGACTCGATGGGGCGCTGGGGCGGGCGCCGGTGGTAGTGCGCTCGAGATGCGCCGGGTGGCCGTCAGGTGCAGCACCTCGGTCGGCGGCCCCACGAAGGTGATGCCCTCCTCTCGGCACGCCCGCGCCAGGTCCGGGTTCTCCGACATGAACCCGTAACCCGGGTACACCGCATCCGCGCCGGCCTTGCGCGCCGCCCTGATGACCTCGTCCACCGACAGGTACGCGCGCACAGGATGGCCGGGCTCGCCGATCTGATAGGACTCGTCCGCCTTCGCCCGGTGCAACGAGTTGCGGTCCTCGTACGGGAACACGGCGACCGTGGAGACTCCCAGCTCGAACGCCGCCCGGAACGCCCGGATCGCGATCTCACCCCGGTTGGCCACCAGCACCTTGCCGAACATCTGACTCCTCACTGTGACGGCTGTGCGGACCGGCCCGGCCGCACACCGCAGGGGCCGGGTGGGGCGGTCCTAGTGGAGTACCTTGTCGCGCGCAGTCCTACGGCTCCGGATCATGGCAGCGATCAGTCCTCCCACCACCAACAGGAGCAGGATCGACCCGAGGTTGACCCCGACGCCGTAGACCCAGATGAAGGCGAGCGCTCCCGCGAGCAGGCAGTAGTAGGTCAACGGGATGATCGTCATCCGGATGACGTCGCCTTCCCTGCCGAGCAGACCGACCGTCGCCGACGCGGCAACCACGTTGTGCACCGTGATCATGTTCCCGGCGGCACCGCCGACGGCCTGAGCAGCGACGATGGTTTCCGGGCTGACTCCGATGTTGGACGCCGTCGCGAACTGGAACAGGGCGAACGTCATGTTGGAGATGGTGTTCGAGCCGGCCACGAAGGCGCCGAGCGCGCCGATCCACGGTGCCAGCACCGGCCACGCCGGCCCGACGACCGCGGCGGCCCCTTCCGCCAGCGTCATCGGCATACTGGCCAGACCGCTCACGTTGAACTCCGGGCCGCTGTTGATCATGATCCGCACCATCGGTACGGCGAACAACAGCGCGGTGGCGGTGCCGGCCAGTTGGCTGGCCGACACCGACCAGGCGCGCGCGATCTGCTTCCCGCTCATGCGGTGGCTCGCGTAGGTGATCAGACAGGCCGCGAGGAAAACCGCTCCGGGCGAGTAGAGCACCTCGACCTGTTCGGAGATGCCTGTCCCCAGGATGTCGGACGGTCCGATGGCGACCGTCTGCAGCGCCTCCTTGAACGGTTCCACCGTCCGGCTCAGCACGAGGAGCACCGCAACGACGACGTAGGGGGACCACGCGCGCCAGGTGCTCATCCGCACGCCGGTGTCGGAGGTATCCGGTTCGACGTCGCCGACCCAGCGGTCGAGCCACCGTTCCCGCGGTGGGAAGTCCCAGGTCTCCTTGGGCATCAAGAAGCCGCGGCTGGAGGTGAACATCACCAGCGCCAGGCCGATCAGGCCGCCCAGCAGCGACGGGAACTCCGGCCCGAGGAAGGTGGCGAGCAGCAGGTACGGGACGAGCATGGCGACCGCCGCGTAGATCGCGAAGGGGGCCACCGCGAGTCCATCGGCGAAGCTGCGCCGCTCTCCGAAGAAGCGGGTCAGCAGGCAGACCATGAACAGCGGGATGAGGATCCCCGCTGCGGCGTGCATCAAGGCGACCTGGATTCCGATCGACGACAGGTAGCTGGCCTGGTCAACACCCAGTTCGGCGGCCCGTGCCTCCACCGCCGGGTCCCCGGCGAGGCCCTGCCCGACACCGGTGAGGATCGGCAGGCCCACGGCACCGAAGCTGACCGGAGTGGACTGAATCGTCATTCCGACGAGGACCGCACCCAGCGCCGGGAACCCGAGGGCGAGCAGAAGTGGGGCGACGATCGCCGCGGGCGTGCCGAATCCGGACGCGCCCTCGATGAACGACCCGAACAACCATCCGATGATGATCGCCTGTACTCGGCGGTCCGGGCTGATGCTGGTGAATCCGGCACGGATCGTCGCCAGCGCACCGCTCTGCGCCAGGGTCTGGAGCAGCAGCAGGGCGCCGAAGACGATGAACAGCGCCCCCACCGCGATGACGAGGCCTTCCACGGATGCTGCGGCGAGGACGTCGAGGTTCATCCCCCAGACCAGTCCACCGATCAGTGCGGAGACGACGAACCCGATCGGCATTGCGTACTTCGCCGGCCATCGCAGACCGACGAGAAAGATCGCAACGACGACGACCGGGGCCAGAGCGAGCACGCTCAGGAAACCCAAGTCTTCCACGATGAAGCCTTTCGGTATCTGTATTCGGGACGTTTGCGCACGGCAATTCGTCGACTCCGCGCC